>CAVWRM010000001.1:0-3217500 GCA_963757525.1 uncultured Gemmatimonadales bacterium | reverse complement strand
CCACCAAGGGCTCGGCCCGAACCGGCACGACGTTTTCCACGAAGAAGCCGGCCACCAGCAGGCTGAGGAGCAGCTCGAACCCGAGCGCCTGGGCTGCGCCAGCCGTCGCGAAGACGACCACGACCGCGAAGACGACGAGCTCGCGCTTGACGAATCGGAGGTAGAGACTCACGACCCCGCCCACGAGCACCCCCGCCAGGATCGACCCTAGGACCCCCCGCATCAGATGCCAGAGGACATCGGGCGCCCCGGCGGCGGTGCCGCCCAGGTTCGCCTGGGCCAGGCCGAACGCGGCGGTGAACAGCAGGATGACGGCGACATCGGCCACGAGCACGACACCGAGAATGGTGCGCGCCAGCGGACCGTCGGCCATGGTCTCCTCGAGCACCGCCAGCGTGACCATCGGCGAGTTCACCGTCAGCATGGTGGCGAAGAGCAGAGCCACGCAGACCAGTCCCGCGCCGGTCAGGTCCTGGAGAAACGGCACCCATCGGCTCAACGCAAGCGCGAGGGCCCACAACGTGAGCAGGACGGCCACGCCTTGGAGCGCCACGATCCCGAGAATCGCGCGATGGCGGGCCCGGAGGTCCGCGACCCGCAGCTCGGCCCCCGCCATCAGGGCGATCAGCCCCACCGCGAGCCGCTTCATCATCGATAAGTCGTCGAGCACGCCCACCGGCACGATGTTCGAGAGCGATGGGCCCAGGGCCAGCCCGGCCACGAGATAGCCGAGCAGCCGGGGCAGCCCCACATCGTGCGCGACCGCGCCGAACGTGTCCGCCGCCAGCAGCAGGATGCCGAACAGGAACAGGGAGCGCGGGGCGATGACGCCCTCGGTCGGTGCGCGGAGGGGCTCGAGCAGCACGGCGCCGCCCACGAGGAGGGCCAGCACCACGATTCTCCGGATCATGGCGCCGGCTCACCGGGCTCGAGCCGGGGTGCCGAGTCCGGACGCCGGCCACGGTCATCCAGGAGCGAGAGGAACGCGGCGGCTTCGCCGTTGGCCACCATCTCGAACAGAAGAACCGAGAGGAGGGTCGTCGTCAGCAGCAACCGGGGATTGAGATCGGGGCGGACCTGGGAATAGTTCAGCGCGATGGCGACGGCAAGGCCGCCTTGTGACAACAAGCCGCGCCCCAAGGCAGGGGTGCGAAGGCTGGGTGGCGCCACATACTCGCCCGCGGTGTGCCCTCCGATGAACCGCGCGGCGAGCCGAATCAGGACGAATACCGGCGCAATAAAGAGGAGGTCGACGCTCCCGGGGCTCCATGCCGCGCCGGCAAAAAGCAGGAGCGCCAGGTACACCGGCCGCTCCGTGGCGAGCAGCATGCGGCTCACATCACGGTGCGCGGTGCCGCTGTTCGCCAGGATGAAGCCGAGCACCAGGTTGGTGAAGATCGGCGACAGATTGAGGTAGTAGCTCGCGCCGCTCGCCACGACGATCGCGCCCGCCAGAGCGACGAACAGCCGGCTGTTGCCCTCCACTTCGTCGAGATGGCGCACCGGACCGAGAAAGAGATGGAAGAGGACCCCGCTCGCGACGCCAACCGCGACGTTGATCACCGCCCATTCGGTCGCCGTCGGCGGCCGGACGTCGGCCGCGACATCGCCCTGATGGTAGATCGCCAGCAGGAGCCCGAAGACGACGACCGCCACCAGCGCGTCGATCCGCGCCGTCAGTCGGAGGACCGGAAGGATCCGATCCCGGCTGCGCGCCCGGTCGACGTATGCATCCACGGCGGCGGGGGAGCACAACGTGGCGACCGCGGCCAGGGCCCCTCCCTGCACCGCGGCGTCGGCCCACGCATAACCGGCGAGAAAATGGAAGATCGCGAGCATGGCGCCGAAGGCGACGGCGAAGGTCGTGACCGCCTCGGCGAAGGCGATCTGCAGATGGACGGGCGGCAGCAGCGCGAGCGCCGGCAAGCGGAAGTACGTACCCAGCTCCATGCCGAGCCAGCCGAGCGCGAGACTCACGATGGGCGTGAGATCCTGCACCTGTCCCGCGCCGAGCAGGCCGGTCACGCGAGGCCCGAGTATGCACCCGATGAGCACGTACTCCGCGCCCCCCACGTAGCCATAGCGGGCCCGAAGGCGATCGAAGAGGAGGTATGCGAGTATGTAGCCGACGGCGACGACTGCCAGCGCGGCCAGGGTGGTCTGCATGAGAATGGATGCTACCTCGCGCCCGGAAGCGAGGCCAGTCTGGTGACGCAGACCACGGAGTCGCCATGCCGCGACGGACTAGGTTGGCTCTCGTCCCGGGAGGACCATTCCGAGAGACATGGGCAAGGAGACGTGATGCCGAAGCTTACGTCGCTGGAAGACTTGTTCGTCCACGAACTACAGCACACCTATCTCGCCGAAGGTCAAATCCTGAAGGCCGTCCAGGAGATGGCGCAGGCTGCCTCCTACCCCGGGCTCACCTCCCTGTTCGGCTTGCTGGCCGACCAGGCAGAAGGTCACCTGCGGCGTCTGGAGCGAGTATTCACGCTTCTGGGCCTGCCGGCGCGCGGCACCGTCGGCGACGGCATCATCGGACTCCTCCGCGAGGGCGAGAAAGCCACGCACGACGACGCGGAGCCGGACGTGATGGATGCCGCACTCATCTGCGCGGCGCAGAAACTCGCCCACTTCGAGATCGCCAGCTATGGCTGTCTCTGCACGTATTCCGAGGTGCTCGGGTACGACCAGGCGTACGACCTGCTGAGCCAGACGTTGGAGGAAGAGGAAACCACCGATGTCCGACTCACCGAGCTCTCGGAGGCCGTCATCAATTCTCACGCAGTCGAAGGAGATCGGGCATGACCAAGCGAAACACCAACGAGCCGGCGATCGATCCCAAGGACATCGGCAACTCGCTCAACGAGCTGTTGGAGACTCTGCGGGATGGGGAGCAGGGCTTCAAGACGGCCGCCGAAGCCGTCGGGGACGCCGAGATCAAGCGGCTGTTTCTGAGCCTCGGCAGCCAACGCGCCGAGTTCGCCGCCGAGCTCGAGGCAGAACTGCTCCGGCTGGGTCAGGAGCCGGCCGAGCATGGCCACGCCGCGGGGGTGGTGCACCGCGGGTGGATCAACCTCAGGTCCGCGATCGCCGGCAAGGATGAAGGTCCAATCGTGAGCGAGGCGGAGCGGGGGGAGGACTTCGCGGTGAAGAAGTTCCGCGAGGCGCTGCAGCGCGGCCTGCCTGCGGAGATTCAGACGATCGTGGAGCGGCAATACATCCAGATCCAGGACGCACACGACCACGTCCGGACGCTCGAGCGCGCATTCGGCAGAACCTGACGGAGCTAGGGAGCGCCCGCCGGCAGGTCGATCAGGACCCTCGTCTGCTGGCGGGCGAGCCCCATCCGTACCCGGACGAGCAGGAACGTCGCGACCACGCCGAGTCCCAGCACCAGCCCCCACCAGAGACCCGCCGGCCCCACCCGAGCTACGAAGCCAAGGTACCCACTCACCGGCAATCCCAGCACCCAGTATCCGACCAGGTTGACCACCATCGGGGCACGGGTGTGGCCGAGTCCGCGAAGGATCCCGCCGGCCACCGTCTGAAGGCCGTCGAACACCTGGAAGACGCCCGCGATCGGGATCAGCGCGGAGGCGATGGCCAGGACATCGACGTCCGCGGTGTAGATCCGGGCCAGCGGGGTCGGCAGGGTAAGGAAGGTCAAGCCGGTACAGGACATGAACCCGACCGCGCATGCCAGCGCCGCCTTGGCGGAGCCCCGCGCACCGGTTGGGTCCCCGCGTCCAACGGCGCGGCCCACCAGCACCGAGGCCGCATCGGCGACGCCGAGGGGCACCATGAACGTCAGTGATGCGAGGTTGATCGCGACCTGATGCCCCGCGATCTGCCGGGTGCCCAGCCAGCCCATCATGAGGGCCACCAGCGCGAAGGCGCCGAACTCCAGCACGAACTGCGTGCCGATGGGCGTGCCAAGCCGGATCATGCGTCCGAGCGGCGCCAGCTGCCAGATCTCCGGCCGCCATGGACGGAGATGGGGCGTGAGTGTGCGCCAGGCAAGCGCCGGAAGCCCGAGCGCCAGCAGCCAGCGGCTGATTGTGGTGGCCCACGCGGAGCCGATGGCGCCCATGGGCGGCAGGCCGAACTTGCCGAAGATCAGCACCCAGTTGAGGAGGATGTTGGCGAGGTTCGCCACCACGATGATGACGATGATCGGACGCACCCGGCCGAGCGCCTGCAGGCTCTGGCGGAACACGATGAACAGGAAGAACGGAAGGACTCCCGGGGCGAGACGCACGCTGTACCCGGCGGCCAACGGCACGACGTCCGCCGGCTGGCGCAGCAGCGCGAGCACCGGAGCCGCCGCGGCAAGCAGGATCGCGGATGGGATCGCGAGGAGCAGCGCGAGCAGCACGCCCCGCTGGATCCCGCGCGATACCGATGGCGCATCCCCCGCGCCGAACGCCTGGGCGACCACGGGATCGAGCACCATCAGCGTGCCCATGCCGAACACGGCCGGCACGAAGAAGTAGAGGTTCCCCAATGCCACTGCCGCCAGCCCCTGGGGGGAGACGTGGCCGACCATGATGGTGTCCACCACCCCCATGCTCATGATGCCGACCTGGATGAAGACGACCGGCAGGGCCAGGTCGAGCATGGCCCGCAGCTCGTTCCGCCGGGGCAGGAGCCGACCGGCGAGCGTGCCCGACGGGCTCATTCAGGCGGGGCGGATGGGGCGGGACGGGGCGCCGGCCGGCTCGTCGTCCCGGGGCTGGGCGAGCAGCCGCTCGGCGAAATCGACGCGCTCGGCGAGCTCGGCCATTTCGGCGTGCAGCGCGTCGAGCTCTTCGAGAATCTGACGGGTGTCGGACGTCCGCTGGACCTGCTCGGGATCCCACCGGCTCACGAGGCGGCCCTCGCCGTCGCGGAACGCGCCGCTCGCGATCAGGATCAGGTCGTACAACCACCAGATGCCCAGACCCCCGAGAGTGAGGAGCATGACGGCGCCGGATTCGGGCTTGCCGAGGTAGAAGCGGTGGGCGCCGAAGGGCCCAAGGAGGGTGGCGAGGGCGGTCGCGACGCCCCGCGACTTCTCGGAGGGAAGGGAGAGTTGGGTAGAGGGGACGGTCATGTGGGAAATATTTTCGTCGGGACCCGCGCTGTCCATCGGAGTGTGAGCGCGCCCGGGAGGATTCGAACCTCCGACCCACAGCTTAGAAGGCTGTTGCTCTATCCACCTGAGCTACGGGCGCCGGCTACTGAGCATAGTCGAGTGGGACCGTCATCGGGGCGCCGGGATTCGAACCCGGGACCTCCTGCTCCCAAAGCAGGCGCGCTACCGGACTGCGCCACACCCCGCGAATGAACGACACCAAGTTAGACGAGCGTGGTCCGGCCTGAAAGAAGGCCGGTAGGCGCCGTCAGGGCTTGGGCTGTGATAGGTACGTCAAGTATCATAGAAATACTTAGAGCACATCGGGTTTTTCTTCCATCGACGAGCCATCCAACGACGGTACTGCGCCGCTCATCCCGCCTCGCCATTCTCATCGCCACCACCGGTCTTGGGCTCGGCCTCGGGGGAGCCGCGCCCGGGCACGCCCCCTCGACACGTCTCACGGTCTTCGCCGCCGCCTCACTCACCGAGCCCTTCCGCGAGTTGGGCGCGAAACTCCAGGCTCGAACGCCGGGATCGTCGGTCGTCTTCAACTTCGCGGGCTCACAGCAGCTCGCCCTCCAGCTCGAGCAGGGCGCGCCGGCGGATATCTTCGCCTCCGCCGACGAGCGGTGGATGCGCTATGCGCGGGAGAAAGCGCTGGTCGAAGGCGAGCCGCACCCCTTCGTCAGGAATCGGCTGGTCGTCATCGTGCCGAAGACGAACCCGGCCAGGATCCGGGATCTTCCCGACCTCGCGCGCCGCGGGACCAAGGTGGTGCTCGCCGCCGGCGCGGTGCCGGTTGGCGGGTACAGCCGGGAGGCGCTCCACAACCTCGCGTCGGCACCCGGATATCCCGCGGAGTACGACGCTCGCGTGGTCGCCAACGTGGTATCGCAGGAAGACAACGTGAAGGCCGTGGTGTCGAAGGTGCAGCTTGGCGAGGCCGACGCCGGGATCGTCTACCGTTCAGACCTGACGCCGGCAGTGATCCGGTACGTCCGGGTCATCGACATTCCCGACCGGTACAACGTCATCGCGAGCTATCCGATCGCGCGCGTGAAGGGCGCGAACAATCCGGAGGCAGCTCAGGCGTTCATCGCGCTCGTGTTGAGCGACGAGGGCCAGGCGGTGCTCCGGCGGCACGGCTTCCTCCCGGCTACGAGTACGTCTGCACTCCCGTCGCCTTGAACGCGGCATAGACCGGCAGGCCCTCGTGGAGACCGAGTGACGCGACCGCCGCCTCGGTGACCTCGGCGACGAGCGGAGGATCGGTCCCGACGACGACGCGAACCCGTTCACCACCCGGCGGCTCCGGCAGGATCTCGAGCACGGGACCCGCGAACACGTTCTGGGCGCTCCCCTCGGGTGATTCCCGGTGGAGCGTCACCTCTCTCGGGCTGACCGAGGCGAACACCGCACCCTCACCCGGCGGCGCACCTACCACGAGCGTACCGTCCGATGTCCGCACCACAGGCCGCCCGCTCACCGGCAGGCCCCACCCTCCGATGAAGAGATTGGTGCCGATCAGCTCCGCGACGTAGCGCGAGCGGGGCCGGCGCAGCAGCTCCTCTCGCGATCCTTCCTGCGACACCCGTCCGCTTTCCATCACCACGATCCGGTTCCCGAAGGCCAGCGCCTCCAGCGGGCTGTGGGTGACGTAGATGGTCACGCACGGCAGCTCGCGCAGCAGCGCGCGCAGCTCCCCGCGCAGCTGCCGCCGGGTCTGCACGTCGAGGGCGGACAGGGGCTCGTCGAGCAGGAGCAGCCGCGGGCGGAGGACGAGGGCTCTCGCGATCGCGGCCCGCTGGCGCTCGCCGCCGGAGAGCTGCAGCGGAGAGCGACGGCCCAGCGCGGTGATGCCGACCCGCTCGAGCGCCTCGCCGACTCGTCCCGTGACCTCCTCGCGTCGGGTGCCGCCCGCACGGAGGCCAAAGGCGACGTTCTCGAAAACGGTGAGATGGGGGAACAGCGCGAAGTCCTGGGCCACATATCCCACATCCCTCTCCCAGGCGGGGCGTCGCACGCCGGACCCGGTGTCCAGGTACAGGTCGGAGTCGAGCCTGATGGTGCCACGGAGGGGGTAGTCCAAGCCGGCGAGGAGGCGCAGGACCGAGGTCTTCCCCGCCCCGCTCTCACCGACGAGGGCCGTCGTCGCACCCGGCTCGCAGGAGAGCGCGACGGCCAGCTCGAACGCGGCGCGGCGCTCAACGAGGTCGGCGACCAGCATGTCCGAAGGGGAGCGCGAGGTCTACCGGCACCAGTCGCACCACCAGCAACACCCCGACCGATACGGCGAGCAAGAGAATGGAAAGCGCGATCGCGGCGTCGAGATCGCTCTGCAGCGCGATGTACACGGCGAGCGGCATCGTCTGGGTGACCCCGGGCATGTTGCCGGCGAAGGTGATCGTGGCTCCGAACTCGCCCAGAGCGCGGGCCCAGCTCATCGCCGCGCCAGCGAGCAGCGATGGCAAAGCCAGCGGCAGCATGACGCGGACGAAGGTGAGAAAGGGCGGTGACCGCAGCGTCGCCGCCGCATCGAGGTAGCGGCGGTCGACCCCGCTCAATCCCGCCCGACTGGCCCGAATGAAGAACGGCGCGGCCACGAATGCCTGCGCGACCACGACGCCGAGCGTCGTGAAGGGGAGGGTGATGCCGACGGCCTTCAGCGCCCCGCCGGCGAGCCCCGCGCGGCCGAACGCGGTGAGGAGCGCGACACCCGCCACTGTCGGCGGCAGGACCATCGGCAGGTCCACCAGCAGCTCGACGAGGCGCTTGCCCGGGAAGTCCCGGCTGGCGAGCTGATGCGCGAGCGGCAGACCCAGCAGGACGACGATCGTCGTGGAGGCGATGCTGGTGACCAGGCTGAGGCGGAGCGCCTCGAGCACCGCCGGGTCCCGCAGGCGCTCGACCAGGGTGGCGAGGGGAATGCGGGTGACGAGACCGGCGAGCGGAAGGGCCAAGAGTGCGACGAGCAGTACGAGCCCCGCGGCCGCCGCGGTCTGGAGTGCCCGCATCACGGGGGATTCACCCGAGGGCCGCACCCTTACCGATCATGACCTCGGTGGACTTGATCACGGCGAACACCTCGTCACCTACCCGCAGCGCCAGCCGCTCGGCCGACCGCCGGGTGATCCCGGAAACCAGATCTGTGCCCTCCGAAAGAGCCTGAATATACCTTAAGCTCCCACGGCGGTGGCGAAGACGCGGAAGGCCTGCCCCCGATGACTCACGGCGTCCTTCTCTTCGGCACTGGCGTCGCCGAACGTCTTGCCGAGGTCGTCGCTCCAGAAGAGGGGATCGTAGCCGAACCCTGCCGACCCCTGAGGGGCCTCGAGGATACGGCCGCCGCACGATCCCTCGAAGGTCTGCGGCACGGCGCCCTCATGAGAGAGGTAGACGAGGACGCACCGGTAGCGGGCGCGCCGGCGTGTCTCGCCCGCTCCGGTGAGCCGGCGCAGCAGCAGCGAGTTGTTCGCGGCGTCCACTTCGACCGCGCTCCCGTCGATCCCGGCCCAGCGGCGCGACCGCACCCCCGGCTCGCCCCCCAGTGCGAAGACCTCCAGCCCTGAATCATCCGCGACGGTGGGAAGGCCGCTCTTTCGGCTGAAGTACTCCGCCTTGGCCCTCGCATTCGAGAGAAACGAGTCGCCGAGCTCGAGCAGATCCTCGGCAGGCGCCTGGTGTATGCCGATATCGTCGGGGAACACCACCTCGACCGAGGTGTCCTGCATGAGGCGGCGGATCTCCCGCTGCTTTCCCTCGCTCCTCGTGGCTGCCAGCAGTTTCACCTGCCCAGCACCGTCCGCTGCGCCTTGAAGAGCTCGGCGATGCCGCGTTCGGCGAGATCGAGAAGCGTCTCGAGCTGGCGTCGTGAAAAGGTGCCGTGCTCGCCCGTGCCCTGCACCTCGACGAACTGGGCGGGATCGACCATGACGATGTTCGCGTCGACGTGGGCATCCCGATCCTCGAGGTACGCCAGGTCCAGGCGCTCTTCTCCCTCGACGACTCCCACGGACACCGCGGCTACGAGCTGGCCGAAGGGCGAGGGGATGCCCGTCTTCTCCGCGAGCCAGGCGCACGCGTCCGCCAGGGCGATGCAGCCGCCGGTGATGCTCGCGGTCCGGGTGCCGCCGTCGGCCTGGAGCACATCACAATCGATCCGGATGGTGTGCTCCCCGAAGGCCATCGTCGCCATGGCGGCGCGTAGCGACCGCCCGATGAGGCGCTGGATCTCCTGGGTCCGGCCGCCGGGACCGTTCCGCTCGCGGGAAGTGCGCTCGAGGGTGGCTCGGGGCAGCATGGCATACTCCGCGGTCACCCACCCCTCGCCGGTGCCCTTCTTGAACCCGGGCACACCCGTTTCGACGGACGCCGTGCAGTGGACCAGAGTTCCGCCCATCCTGATGAGGCAGGATCCCTCGGCGTAGGGATTCGCCTGCCGCTCGAGGACGAGGGCGCGCAGCGAGGTATTGGACCGGCCGTCAGGACGGGGCACGGAGACGCTCCACGATGGCTGAGGTTGAAAGCCCGGGGACGAGGGGCACGCGCACCACGCGACCGCCCCGCGATTCGATCCAGTCGGCGCCGACGATCGCGTCCCGCGCGTAATCGGCACCCTTCACCAGCACGTCGGGCGCCAGCGCTTCGAGCAGCGCGAGCGGCGTCTCCTCGTCGAACAGCACGACACAATCCACCGCGGCCAGCGCGGCGATAACGCGGGCGCGCGCGCCCTCGGGGGTGACCGGACGCCCGGGGCCCTTCTGGAGCCGGCGGGCGCTGGCATCGCTGTTGAGACCGACCATCAGCGCCGCACCTTCCCGCCGCGCCGCTTCGAGCAGCTCCACGTGGCCCGCGTGGACCAGGTCGAAGACGCCGTTGGTGAACACGACCGGCCCCGGCTGCGTGCGGCGCCAAGCCGCGGCGTCCGTCCGGGACCGGATCTTGGCGGCCGTGCTCGTCACCCGTCGTTCCTGGCAGGGATGGCGAAGAGAGCCTTGAGAGCGGGAGGCGCGACGAAGGTGGTGGCCATGACCATCAGCAGCACGGCCCCGAACACCTCTTCACCGAGCACGCCGGACCGCCGACCGAGATCGGCGAAGATGAGGCCGACCTCTCCCCGCGGGATCATTCCCACCCCCACGACGAGGCGCCGAAATGGGCTCCATGGCGCCCCCCAGCCGGCAGCGAGCTTTCCGATGACCGCCAGCCCGATGAGGACGCCGGCGATGGCGAGCGTGCCCCGAGCCGAGGGATTCGTTGGGTCCAGCAGTCGCAGATCGACGGACGCGCCGATGCTGACGAAGAATATCGGCGTGAAGATCGAGGCGACCGGCTTCACTTCCCGCTCGATGGTTTCGAACTGGTTGGTGCCCGACAGAATGAGGCCGGCGGCGAAGGCGCCGATGATGAGCGCCGATCCCGCCAGCGCGGCCGTGGCCGACAGCCCGAGCGCGAAGGCGAAGGCGAAGACCAGGAGGACATACCGCACCCGCATCCGCACCACGTAGTTGAACAGACGCGGCACGAGAAAGCGTCCGACGACCACCGCGATCGCCAGGAATCCGACCGCCACGCCGAGCGTCCGCGCGACCCCGAGCACCGAGACCGAGGCGCCGGCCGCCATGGCCGAGACGACGCTCAGGATGACGAGGCCGAGCACATCATCGATCACGGCCGCGCCGATGATGATCCGGGCCTCCCGGCTGGACATGCGTCCCAGATCCGACAGCACTCGTGCCGTGATGCCCACCGACGTGGCCGTCAGCGTGGCGCCGATGAAAATGCCTTGGGTCAGACGATCACCGGCGGCGATGACGTCCGCGTGGGGGAGCCAGACCCAGTATCCGAAGCCCAGCGCGAACGGCATGACCACGCCGACCGTGGCCACCGACAGCGACGCCGGTCCGACCCGGAACATCTCCCGCAGGTCGGTCTCGAGCCCGATCTCGAACAGCAGCAGCAGCACGCCGAGCTCGGCGAGGACATGGATGACGTCGCCCGCCGGGCCCACCGTCGGCACGATGGCCAGAAGACTCGGCCCGAGCAGCACGCCGGCCACGAGCTCGCCCAGGACCGAGGGCTGCCCGATGCGTTCGACCAGCTCCCCCAGCACCTTGGCACTGACCAGCATTGCCGCGATCGCAAGGAAGAGACGACCGACGTCCACATCGCCCTCCGCCGCCAGCAGCAGCGGCAGGGCGAGCAGGAGGGCGCCCCGCCAGCTTCGGCGAGGCCTACAGGGGCTCTTCGGCTTTCGGCTTGAGGCGGAAGGTATGCTTGAAGAAGGGGAGGTCGACACTGTCGCTGTACTCGGTTTGGATGGTGATCCTGTCGGTTCGGCGGATGTCGAACCGGAGCATGCGGCCGAGCAGCGAATCGGACTTGGTGGCGAGCCGCCGGTAGATCACGTCGTTCGCCAGGCTCGGGGCGAGGCGGGCCTGGGTCTCCATCTCGTCCTGAAGCTGGTAGAACCGGAGGTACACGTTGCCGATGTGATATCCGTAGTACGCCGCCGCCGCAAGAAGAATGATTGAAACCAGGCACCCCAGGCCGCTGGCGCCTCGCCGGTCACGCCGCCCGACACTCACCATTGGGACTGGGCTCCCTCCACGATGTTGGTGACCAGCTTGTCCAGAGCCGTCTTCCGGCCCGACGCCTCCTGGCCCGGCGAATAGTCACCTTCGAGCACGAGGCCGCTCCGCTGCCACAGGGGTTTCCCCTGCTTCTGGTCCAGGATTTCCACCGACACCGTAATCTGCACCAGCCTCCGCGTGACCGTCACCTGCCGGTCGCTCTCGTTCCCGACATACTGCACCGGGAGGTCGGGCTCGTACCGCGAGATGGTCCCCTTCACGACTGCGTCCGCCTGCTGCTCCGAAGCCTGACGCAGTCCCAGCCGACTCTGCACCGCCTCCCGCACCGCGACCGACACCTCCTGCGTGAGCGTGGGCTCGGAGGTCTGATTATCGAACGGCAGGACCGCGACCGTCTTGATCGAGGCCGGCAGGCCGCCGCCGGCGAAACCGTAGAGGCAGCCCGAGAGTGCGAGCGAGCTAAGGGCGGTGAGCAGTCCAGAGATCAGGCGCAAAGTCGGCTCGCCCGGTGGAGAGGAAGGTGAGCGCGAGTTTGGCCGGTACGCTCGGCACGACGAGCTTGGACGTCAGCGGCGCGCCGTTCCGATCGAGCGTCGTCTCCGCGCGACCCACGAGCTCGCGCCCGTGCCGTACTTCGGCGACGAGCCGGCCCGGGCTGCCTCCCGTGTGGAGGTAGCTCACGGTGTCGGCGCCGTCGATGTAGCGCCACGCTGTCACATCCCCGTGGACGACGCCGCTGAGGGAGTCGCCGGGATCGGGAAGGCGCGCCACGCCGAACATGGCCCAGAGGAGCGGGTAGTTCGGCACCAGCTTGGAGACGGCATCGGGTGGCTCGGCCCAGAGGGGATGATCGCCGATCACCGCGGCCGAGGCCGCGCCCGATCCAAACGGGCCCGCGACGTCGAACCGAAGGGAATCGGGTGGCGCGATCCGCGCGCTGCCTCGACCACCGGTGCTCGAACGCTCGTCCTGGAACAGCCACTTGAATCGGTGAAGCTGGTGCTCCGGAGGCCGGGTGGCCGATACCCAGGCGTTGACCTGGGCTCGATCGACAGGCGGTGCATCAACAGGAACCACGGAACCGGGGCGGCCGCCACAGCCGGCCACCGCCACGGCAAGATAGGCCAGGGCCCATCGGGGGTCAAACCCAGGATGTTGTCGCATCAATAGTTATAGCCGAAGAAGAAGCTCACGAAGCTCCGTTTTTTCTGGTCTCGGCTGAGACTGTATCCCTCGAACTGGTCGTGATCGCTGAACCGCCGGCCGACGTCGAGGCGAAGCACGGCGAGTGGCCCGAGGGCCATGCGGAAACTAACGCCGTAACTCCCGAGCAGCGCACGAGTGGTCGAGGTCGCGAAGGTGGCGCGCCCGATATCGGTGAAGGCACCGGCCTGGATCTCCGGAAGGTCGACGTCACCGAATGGGGTGCCGAGCGTCAGGTGGGTGAGGACCGGAAAGCGAACCTCCTGGTTGAGCATGAACGCACGCGAACCGACGATGTAGCCGAACTGGGGGTAGCCGCGGAGAGCGACGGTGCCGCCGATGTTGATGCGCCGGGGGCGGTCGCCACCGCTGTAATAACCGAAGGCGCGCACCGCCCACGCGCTCCGCCGACCGAGGCGGAAGTATTTGCGCCAGTCGCCTGACACCAGATATCCGTCGAATCGGCTGTTGCTGAAGTCGCTGGACACGCCGGCGGTCACGCTGAGCCGCCCACCGTCGATCGGGCCGGTCGGAATCCAGAGCGAGTTGTCGCGCACATAGCTGAGATAGTGGGAGGCGATCCAGCCGATCCGTCGCGGCTCGTCGACCAGCAGCGTGAAGTCGGTTCGGTCGGATCGCTCGAGCACGGTGGTCGCCTCCACCCGGGTGAACCTGGTCAACGGATACCTCAGCACCCCGAGCACGCCATAGGCCACCTCCTCGTAGGCGACCACCTGGTCGGCCTCGAAGCTCCTGCCCTTGGTCCGGAACGCGCCGATACCCCAATTCACCCGTCGAGAGCGGTTCAGATAGAGCGCGGTGCCGCTCAGGTTCGAGAGGATGCTGCCGAGCCGACGTCCCTGAAAGGAGGACACCGAGCCGTACAACTGGTTGTCGCCGAGCAGATCGCTCATGACAAAGAAGATTCCCTGCGCGCCGCCGTAGCCGGGGACCAGCACCGCGTCGCCGGCGGCGAAATCGAGTGTCAGGCGGCGACGGTAGGGCTCCCGGATCGCCGCCTTCTGCCCCGCGCTGTCCGCCGGCATCTCCCAGGTCCAGGTACCCGCCGGCGCCGCGGTGGCCAGGACGAAGGTGTCCGCCCGCGCGGCCGAGTCGACCGGGTAGCGATACAGGTTCCAGCTCAGGTTGTGAAACCCGCCGACGAGGAGCCCCCGGTCGCCGGGCAGCGGCACCACGTCGAACGCGCCGGTCCACGCCGAGGTCTCCCGCCGCCCCCGACCCAGCGTGTCCACCGAAAAGACGTTAAGGACCCCGTCGCGGTCGGAAGAGAAGAAGATCCTCCCGTCATCGGACCAGGCGGGCGACTCATCGCGCCACGGTCCCGACGTGAGCTGGGTGACGCTGGCCGTGCCGAGGTCGAGGAGGAACAGGTTCGACGCCCCATGGATGCCGTCGGCCGTGCGATCGGAGGCGAACACGATCCGGCGGCCGTCCGGACTCGGGCTGGGATCGAGGTCCTGAAACCGGTCGGAGGTGAGGGGCGTCAGCGTGCCGTCGGGAATCGTGATCCGGTAGAGATCGGACACGCCGCTTTCCGAGAGACCGCTCACCACGATGCCGCTCCCGTCGGGCAACCAGTGGGGACTCAGCATGGAGACCAGCTCGACGAACTGGTATCGCCCGGCCATGCGATCGCGCTCGAGGTCCCAGACGACGATCGCGTCCCGGTCGCCGTATCGGGCGGTGAACAACAGATACCCGGGGCGCGTGGCGTCCATCCTGGACTCGAAGGGGTGGAACGATTCCAGCTGGGCCGACCGTCCGCCGGTCAAGATGGCGCGGGCCTTTCCCCCATCGAGGGGCTTCCGATAGATCGACAGGTAACCGGTAGCGGGCGAATGATAGGCGACGCTCCCTGCTCCGTCGCCCGAATCCGGCACATAGGTCGCCTTGACCGCCATCTTGGCCAGCTCGATGCCGAGGACGCTGAGGGGAGCGAGACTGTCCACGGAGGGGTAGTAGGCCCGTCGCATGGCGAGCTGGAATTCCTCGCTCAGCTGGTCGAGGCTCTTTCCATACACGGCGCGGATCGCGTCGTCGAACGTCTCGTGGCGGTTGACCTCTTTGTACATCACCGCGACGCGCCAGTCGCCATAGGTGTCGGCCAGCCACCGATGGATCTGCCCGCCGATCGGGTAGACGATGCCGCCGGCGACGTAGGTGAGCTGGCGCAGGGCGGGCAGCCGTCCGCTCAGGGTCAGGTCCCGCATCACCATGTTGTCGCGCGCGTCCTGACCTCCCGACCACAACTCGGCCAGACCCTCGGTCCACCAGAGCGGGAAGCTGATCCGCCCCGACCGTGGCGCGAGATGATAGCTGTCCGAGTCGAGATCGAGCTGGAAGACGTGCACCATCTCGTGTCGGATCGTGTGGCGGAACTCGGAGAAATTGCCCTGGAACGGGAGCGAAACCCGACGCTTGAGGAAGTCGGTGGCACCCAGCAGCCCTTCGGGCGGCGTGTAGGGCAGGATGTTGGTCTGCTCGAAGTCGGTATGGGATGCGTAGACGATGAGCGGGATCCGGCTCCCGACCTCGTGCCCGAATTGCACCGCGAGGGTATCGTAGCTCGCCTCCGCGTAGGCCAGCGCCGCGGGCGCGAGGTCCGCCTCGGCCGGGTAGTAGTAGAGGTCGACATGGGCGCCGCGAATCACCCGCCAGTCGAGCTTCCGGTACTGGATCTTGTTCTGGCCGAAGGCATAGAACTGCGCGCTCAGGGGTGCTGCGGTGGCGCCGAGGGCCCCCGTGAGGGCCACGCCGGCGAGCACCCGAAGGAAGCGGAAGGTCATCGGCGGATCGTCCGAATCAGATCACCCTGGGTGATGCGTGCCAGGGTGGTGGAACCACCGACGACGCGCCCGAACACCGTGTAGATCCCGTCGAGGTGTGGCTGGGGGCTCAGATTGATGAACCACTGGCTGGCGCCCGTGTCGGGCCCCGAGAGTGCCATACCGAGCATGGGACCCTCGTAGCGACGCATGTTGATCTCGTCACGAATGGCGCCGCCGGGACCGCCGAAGCCGTCCCCCCGGGGGTCGCCGTCCTGCACGACGAAATTGGGGACCACCCGATGCCAGCGATGGCCGTCGAAGAAGTGCCGATCGATCAGACGGAGAAAGTTGGAGACGGTGAGCGGCGCTTCGGGGCCGAGCAACTCGACCAGGATGGTGCCGCGCTGCTCCGTCTCTATCGTGATCTTGGGGCGGGCAAGTGAATCGGTGCGGGTGATGAAAGCGCGCACCAGGTCGCGGTATTCCTGCATCGTGCGACCGGTCGCGACCGGATAGGGAGATCCCCACTTGTCGGCCGCCTCGGGCCAGTGGTCCTCGGCCCAGAGACGGATCAGATAGTCGCCGGGCCGCGGGGTGGCCTGCAGAAACTCGCGATCGACCCGCGCCCGCGTGTCGGCGCCTCGCTTCCTGATGGCGAGGATGCCGTTCAGCGCGGCGATCGCGGCGTCGGGAAAGGAGTCCCGCGGCGTGCGGGCGTACATGGCGCTCAACGCCGCCAGGTCTCTGGGATCGGCCGCGCGTGTGACGATGTCGGCGGCGACGCTTCGGACTCCGGCGTCGGCGTGGGCCAGCAGGCGGCGCGCGGCCATCACGATGTTCGGGTCGGCCCCGGTGTCGGCCGCAGCCCAGGCTTGCAGTCCCGCCCCGACCACCCGGCCGTCCCGATCAGTAAGGAACCAAGGAGACGGCCCGGGATCGCGCGCCGCCGTGCCCTCGGCGGCGGCGGCACGCTCCCGCCAGTCCGGACTCTTTTTCCAGCTCGCCGAGGCGGTCGCGAACAGCCCTCGGCTGACCGCCCCCAGCGCCACGATGGCGGCGCGACGCACCCCGAACGGCCCCTTCCCCGCCGCGAGCCTGGCCAGGTCCTGCCCCGCTGCATCCCCGCCCAGCGCCGCGATCGCCTCCGCGGCCGCCACCTGCACGTTCGGGACGGGATCGTCGAGCTGCGACTGGATGCGGGGCGCCAGGGTGGAATCGCGGTACGTGCCGAGGGCAAGGAGTGCGTTGGCCCGT
Organism: uncultured Gemmatimonadales bacterium; assembly: GCA_963757525.1. Taxonomy (GTDB): domain Bacteria; phylum Gemmatimonadota; class Gemmatimonadetes; order Gemmatimonadales; family GWC2-71-9; genus CAVVWJ01. The sequence goes on along the minus strand of CAVWRM010000001.1, from coordinate 3,200,542 downwards.
ACCGCCGGGCTCTCGTCGGAAGCGGCCCGGGCCAGCAGATCGCCCACGGTCGCCGGGGAAAGCTCGGCGGCCTGGACGAAGCTTCCGGTGAGCGCGCGGGCCGCGATCGACCTGATGTACGGATCCTGATCCCGGAGGGCGAGCAGCATCCGGTCGGCCGCTGCGGGCGCGCGCAAACGTCCCACCGCGTAGACGGCCCGCGAGCGCACCACGGTGCTGGTGTCGTCCATGAACGGCAGGAGATCGGACACCGGGGCGTTGCGGCCGAGCCGCCACGACTGCAGGATGATCTCCCGCACGGCCGGCCGGCGATCGTCCTGGGTGAGCACCACCTGGCCGCCAAGTGCTCCACTGAAGAAGCGGCCCACCACGGGCCCGCCGATCTTGGCCAGCGCCGTGACGGCTTCGGCGGCGCTGGCGGGATCGAGGGCCGGAAGGCCGGTGAGGCGAGCCATCAGGGGCTGGACCGCCGCCGTGTCTCGCAGCAGCCCGAGCGCGAACGCCGCCGTCACCCGGACGATGGAGTCCGGGTCGGTGAGCAGCGGGAGCAGGAGCGGCGTCGCCCGCAGATCGCCGATGCGACCGGCGCTGAGTGCGGTGGTCCGGCGCACCAGGGAGTCGGGGGCAACGAGCCCACGCTGGAAGATGTCGGGCTTGAACTCCCTCGCGTCCTCGGCGGCGATGATGGGCGCGATCTGTTCCACGACCGCCTCTTCCTGGGCGGGCAATTCACCACAGAGACACAGAGAGCACAGAGAAGGCACCAAGAACAATGCTGTGGAAGCAATACGAAGATCCCAACTCATGTCTCTGTGTCCTCTGTGCCTCTGTGGTGAATGTCTTCGGAACTCAGCCCGAGCCGGACCGGGTCGGGTACCGGCCGCAGCGCCGCGCGTACCTGCTTCGGCATGGCCGTCAGGCGCATGTCGGCCCCGAGGGACAGCAGGCTGGTCGCAGCGGTCGCAAGCAGGGTCCCGTCGCGGCTTCGCTCCACGGCGTATCCGAACTCCACCCGGCGCGTCGCGGCCGCCCGCACCCAGCACCGCACCCGGACCAGGTCGTCGAACCGGGCCGGCTGCCGGTACCGGATGGATACCTCGGAGACAGCCAGACGATATCCCTGGAGCTCCAGGTCCCGGTAGCTCGTGCCGCTCAGGCGGAGATGCTCCGTCCGTGCGACGTCGAGCCATACTAGATAGCGGGCGTGATATACGACTCCCATCTGATCGGTCTCGGAGTAGTTGACCCGGATCTGGATCTCCGAGATGTCGGGAATGACCATCGAGAGCCTCTCGGGGTTGTAGACGTTCTGGCGTTCACCGACGCCACATGGTTGCGGCAGGGGGTGGAGCGGCCCATCTTTGGCGCCGTGCTCGGCCATGCGCTGGTGGTCGTTTCCGACGCGCACCTCGGAGCGACGCGCCCATCCGTCGAGGAGACCTTCCTCGCCTTTCTCGACGCCGTCCCCACCCTGGGGGATTGCCTCCTCGTCAACGGCGACCTGTTCGACTTCTGGTTCACCTATTCGCGAGTGATTCCCCGGCGCGGCTTCCTGGTAGCCGCCGCGCTGGCGCGTCTGGCTGCCCGGCTGCCGATCGCCATGGTGGGCGGGAACCACGACCGATGGGGCGGCGATTTCTGGACGGCGGAGGCGGGCCTTCGGTTCGATCCGCACCGGCTGACCTTCGAGATCGGCCGCCGCCGGGTCGCCGCGATTCACGGCGACGGGCTCACGGAGCCGCGGCTCCGCGCGAGCCTGCTGCACCGGATGATCAACCATCCGATCACCGCATCCGTCTACCGCTGGATTCACCCGGAGATCGGGCTCCGCCTGGTGGACGCGCTGAGCCCCTACCTCGGTGATCAGACGCCGAACGAGGCCACGCTGCGTGACGCGGCGGTGCGGCAGCGCGCCTGGGCCGCACGACTCCTCGAGACGGAACCCGACCTCGGCGCGGTGGTGATGGGCCACACCCACCGCGCCGAGATCGCCGAGCCCGCGGCGGGACGACAGTACGTGAATCCAGGCGCGTGGTTCGACGGGTTCCGCTACGCGCTGCTGACCGAGGCGGGCGCGGAATTGCGGCAGTTCACCCCAGCGGCATCACTTCCGCCTCGCCCAACCGCTCCCCGATGAAGCGGGAGCCGACGAGGCGAAACCGCGCTTCGTCGTCGCTCACCACGAACCGGTGCGATGCCTCCGCCCCGTCCGCTGCGGCGAGGCCCTTGTCACGCAACACGGCCTGGAGCGACGCGGCGGTGGCCTCGCCGCTGTCGATGAGGGTGACCTCCGGGCCCATGATGCGCTGCAAGAGGGGACGCAGAAGCGGGTAGTGCGTACATCCCAGCACGAGCGCCCGCACCCCATCGTCTCCCAACGGCGCCAGGTATTCGGAGGCCACCAGCTCGGTGGCCGGATGATCGAACCATCCCTCCTCGACCAGCGGCACGAAGAGCGGGCAGGCCTTCTGCACGACCTTGCGCCCGGGCGCAAGCGCCGCGATGGCCCGGGCGTAGGCATTGCTCGCGATGGTGCCCGCCGTCCCGATGACGCCGATGGCGCCGTCGCTCCCTGCCGCGATAGCGGCTCGCGCCCCCGGCTTGATGACGCCGATCACCGGCACGTCCGTCGACTCCTGCAGGGCGCGGAGCGCATGCGCGGTGCTGGTGTTGCACGCGACGACGACGGCCTTCACTCCCTGGGCCAGCAGCCAGCGCAGGATTTCCAGACTGTAGCGGCGGACCGTGTCGGGAGACTTGGGACCGTACGGCACTCTCGCCGTGTCTCCGAAGTAGATCGTGGATTCGTGCGGCAGGCGCTCGTACACGGCCCGCGCAACGGTGAGCCCACCGATGCCCGAGTCGAAGATGCCGATCGGCGCGACGTTCATGGGATTCGAAGGGGGACGGAATACTCCGCGCCGAATCCGCCACCGGGGACGGCGCGCAGCTTGAGGTCCTTGGGAAAATCGCTGAGGTGCGCGGACACGTAGGCCTCGAGACCGGCAAACAGGTGGTTGAAGCCGAGCAGGACCAGCCAATCCTCGTGCTCACGGCGCTTGTCCTCCGCCCGCTCGGACCCGGTTCGCCGCAGGTAGGCGAGCTCGTGACGGGTCTTGAGGCTCATGCCCAGGGTCACCCCCTCCCAGGCGATCAGCAGGCCGGCGGTGAGCTTGCGATCGAGTTTCGCTTGTCCCCAGCCCGGCACGAGGAAGGATCGGAAGAAGGCGTTCATGGGACTGGGCGCGCGCCGCTCCCCCGGCACCGGCATGGGCGACTGGGGCGCGACTGCGGCGCTATCCTGAGCCGCCAGCTGGCCCGAACCGGAGAGCGCGGGCGGGAGCATGAGACACGCGACGACCACAGCGCGATGCAGGCTCACCTCGGAGGCGATTCCTGTGATGGACGAGCGGGGGCGCGGCCGGGGTGGCGGGAGCGTGTGGGAATCGAACCCACCGGAGCCGCCGGAGGCACCTCCGTCGCGGTTTTGAAGACCGGCCAGACCACCAGGCCCGATCCGCTCCCGCCGGCTTCAGGAAGGTAATACCGCGATGGCGTCGATCTCGACCTGCGCGCCCCGCGGGAGGGCCGCGACCGCCACCGTGCTGCGCGCCGGACGATGGTCACCGAAGGCGCGCGCGTAGACTTCGTTCATGGCCGTGAACGCGTTCATGTCCACGAGGTACACGGTGGTCTTGACCACGCTCGACAGGGGGAGGCCCTCGGCGGCGAGAATCGCCCGCAGGTTCTCGAGCACGCGCGTGGTCTGCTCGGCGATCCCGCCGTCGACCAGCTCGCCGGTGGCCGGATCGAACCCGACCTGCCCCGCCGTGAACAGGAAGCCGTTGGCGCGGGTGGCCTGGCTGTACGGGCCGATCGCGCGCGGGGCGCCGGGGGTCGAGACGTATCCGATGCTCATCAAAAGAGTCCCTCGATGGTGCCGTCGGGATGGACGCGGATCGCCTCGGCCGACGGGGTCTTGCTGAGTCCGGGCATGGTCATGATCTCACCCGCCAGCGCCACCACGAACCCCGCGCCGGCGCTGGGATAGACGTCGCGGATGGTGAGCCGGAATCCCTGCGGGCGCCCCAGCTTCGTCGCGTCGTCGCTGAAGCTGTATTGCGTCTTGGCCATGCAGACAGGGGTCTTGTCGAGTCCCATCGCCGCGAGCTGGGCGATGTTCTTGTCGGCGGACGCCGTGTAGTCCACGCCGTCGGCGCCGTAGATCTCCCGGGCGATAGTGCCGATCTTCTCCTTGACGGGCAGCGCGGCGTCGTAAAGCGGCTTGAACCTGCCCTTCCGCTCGTCGAGCGTCGCGAGGATCTCACGGGCGACGGCCTCCCCGCCCTCTCCTCCCTTGGCCCAGACGTCGCTGAGCGCCGCCCGTGCTCCCCAGCCCGTGGCCGCGTCGAGGACGGTCTTCATCTCCTCGTCGGAGTCGGACGTGAACCGATTGAGCGCGACGATGGCGGGCACTCCGAACTTCTGCACGTTCCTGACGTGCGCCTCGAGATTGACCATTCCCCGCTTGAGCGCGGCAATGTCGGGCTTACCCAGGTCTTCCTTCTTGACGCCGCCGTGCATCTTGAGCGCGCGAACCGTGGCGACCACCACCGCGGCCTCGGGGTTCAGACCTCCGAAGCGGCACTTGATGTTGAAGAACTTTTCCGCGCCCAGGTCGGCCCCGAAACCGGCCTCGGTCAGCACGAGGTCGCCGAGCGACAGCCCCAGCTTGGTCGCCACGAGGGAATTGCAGCCGTGGGCGATGTTCCCGAACGGCCCCGCGTGGACCAGCGCGGGCCCGCCTTCGAGCGTCTGCACCAGGTTGGGCAGAATGGCGTCTTTGAGCAACAGCGTCATGGCACCGGCCGCCTTGAGCTGGCCCGCCGTCACCGGTTTCCGGTCCCGGGTGAGCCCCACGATGATCCGGCTGAGTCGCCCTTCGAGATCGGACAGGTCGCTCGCGAGCGCGAGGATGGCCATGATCTCGCTGCCGGGCACGATGACGAACCGGTCTTCCCGCACCGGTCCCGCGTTGATGCCGCCGAGACTGATGACGATGGAGCGGAGAGCCCGATCGTTCATGTCGATCGTCCGCGGCCAGGTGATGCGGCGGGGATCGAGGTTGAGCGCGTTGCCCTGGTGCAGGTGGTTGTCGAGCATCGCGGAGAGCAGGTTGTGCGCCGACGCGATCGCGTGGAAGTCACCGGTGAAGTGGAGATTGATCTCGTCCATCGGGACGACCTGCGCGTAGCCGCCACCCGCGGCGCCGCCCTTCACGCCGAACACAGGCCCGAGACTGGGCTCGCGGATGCACACCACGACCTTCTTGCCCAGCCGGCGGAGCGCCTGGCTCACACCCACGGTCACCGTGCTCTTTCCCTCGCCGGCGGGCGTGGGATTGATGCCCGTCACGAGCACCAGCCGGCCCGACGGCTTGCCCCGGGCGACGGCGTCGGCGCCGATCTTCGCCTTGTGGCGGCCGTACGGGAGGATGTCCTCGGCGCCAAGACCCAGCTCGGCGGCGACATCCTGGATGGGTCGCATCTTGGCCGCCTGCGCGATCGCGATGTCGGTCGGGACGTTGCTCACGTAACGGTGCTCCCAGCCGGGGGAGGTGGAAAGCCAAAGACGCGTGAGGCGTTCCGCGTGGTCAGCGCGATCAGCTCATCCACGGGGACGCCACGAACCACCGCGAGCCGCTCTGCCACGTGCCGGACAAAGGCGGGCTCGTTCCGTTTCCCGCGGTGCGGGACCGGCGCAAGATAAGGCCCGTCCGTCTCGAGCAACAACCGGTCAGCGGGCGTCTCACGGACGGCATGGTCGAGATTCCAATTCTTGAAGGTGACCATCCCGCTGAACGACACATAGTGGCCCAAGTCGAGGCCTGCCCGCAAGAGGGAGGAACCGCTGCTGAAGGAGTGAAGTATGGCCGGCACGGCGGGGTGGTTGCGGAGCACGGCGGCGACGTCGTCGTCGGCCTCACGGGCATGAATGACCGCGGGCTTGCCGGTCTCCCCCGCGATCGCCAGCTGGGCCTCGAAAGCCGCCTGCTGTGCCGGCCGCGGCGAGTGGTCGTAGTGATAATCGAGGCCCATCTCCCCAACCGCCACCACCCGATCCTCCCCCAGCAGGTCGCGGAGCCGGTCCTCGGCGTCTCCGCTCCACGACGCCGCATCGTGGGGATGCGTGCCGGCCGTCATGCATAACCGGGGCTCGGTGCGGACCAGCGCCAGCGCGCGCTGGGCCGATTCGGGCGATTCCCCGATTACGACGATCCCCTCGATCCCGCCGGCCCACGCCCGGGCCAGCACCTCGTCCCGGTCGGGGTCGTACGCCCGGTCGGCAAGGTGGCAGTGGGTGTCGATCAGCTGGAGCCCACCGGCGCGGTCTTCCGGCCGGCCGGCGCGGGTCGCGGGGCCGGCGCAGCGAGGTGACCGCGCGCCGCGGGGCCGGGCCACCGCTTCTCGATCGCCATGAGCACCGGCGCGGCGATATAGATGGACGAGAACGTGCCGGTGAAGACGCCGAAGAACATGACCAGCGCGAACGGCCGGATCACCTCGCCGCCGAACACGGCCAGCGCCGTGAGGGTTGCCAGCGTGGTCCCGTGGGTGAGGACGCTGCGCGGCAGGGTCTCGTTGACCGACCGATTGAGGATGTCCTCGAACGCTTCCTTCTTGTGCTTGCGGAGATTCTCCCGAACACGGTCGAAGATGATGATCGTGTCGTTGAGCGAGTACCCTACCATCGAGAGCACCGCCGCGACCACCGTCAGGCTCACCTCGAGGCGCAGCACGCCGATGAAGGCGATCGTGGCGAGGATATCGTGAGCCGTCGCGATGACCGCCGCCAGCCCGAACCGCCACTCGAACCGGTAGGCCAGGTAGGCCAGCACCGCGAAGAACGAGAGGAACACGGCCAGGAATGCCTTCTGTCTGAGCTCGCCGCCGACCTTGGGGCCCACTGCTTCGGTCCGCAGGACCGTGTACGAGTTCGCGCCCAGCACGGTGTCGAGCGCGTGCGCGACCGCACTCGCCGTTGCCTGGGTGTCGTTGGCATCGGTGCCCGGCTTGGCCACCCGCGCGCGGATGACGTACTCGGTAGGCGCCCCGAAGTTTTGGATCTCGGCGCCGTGAATGCCCTGGGCGTCGAGTCCGCCCCGGAGCGCGCCGACGTCCACCGGCTTGGTGACGCGGACCTGAAGCAGCGTGCCGCCGGTGAACTCGATGCTGTAGTTGAGCCCCGCAATCAGCAGAAAAATCAGCCCGGGAAGCAGGAGGAGCCCGGTGACGCCGTAGGCATACCGGCGGACACCGATGAAGTCGTAGTTGGCGTGAGCGAAGAGTCGTGTCATGGTCAGATGCTCAGGGTGGCCATGGACGGCCGGCGGGCCAGCCACGTCATGAAGAAGGTCCTGGTGACGAACACCGAGGTGATCATCGAGGCGATGATGCCCATGATGAGGGTGATCGCGAACCCCTTGACGGGGCCGGTGCCGAACTGGAACAGAAAGAGCGCCGTCAGCACCATGCACACGTTGGAGTCCACGATCGCGTTCATCGCGTGCTTGAAGCCCTCGTCCATGGACAGCCGGACGGTCTTGCCGGCGATCAGCTCCTCGCGCATTCGCTCGAAGATCAGGACGTTGTTGTCGACGGTGAGGCCGATCGACAGCACGATCCCCGCGATGCCGGGAAGAGTCAGCGTGGCATCGATCATCGCGAGGCCGCCCACCGTGAACAGCAGATAGATGCCCAGCGCGATGACGGCCAACACCCCGCTCATCCGATAGTAGCCGATCATGATGAAGATCACGAGCACGGTGCCTACCAGCCCGGCCACGATGCCGTCGTGAATCGAATCGCTGCCGAGGCTGGCGCCGACCTGCCGCTCCTCGACGATCTTGAGCGGGATCGGCAGCGCGCCGGCCTTGAGCGTCAGCGCCAGGTCCTGCGCCTCCTGGAGGCTCTTGTTGCCCAGCGTGATCTGTCCGTTGCGGCCGATCCGGCTCTGGATTACCGGCGGGCGCCCCTGGACGCGGCCATCGAGCAGAATCGCCATGTAGTCGCCGACGTGCTTTCCCGTCTCGTCGCCGAACTTGCGACCGCCGGCCCGGTCGAGCTGGAACGTCACGATCGGCCCGTTGGTCAGCGGATCGAGCTGCGCAGCGGCGTTCTCCAGATTGCTGCCGGTGATGATCGGCCGGTCTTCGAGGGCGTAGAGGAACCGGACCGACTCGACCCCGACGCTGGTGGGCGCCGAGGACCACCGGAGGGTGACCCCGCGCGGAAGCTGGCGGGCCACCGCCGGCAGATTGATGAGGCTGTCGACCCGGGGAAAGGCCGTCTCGGGGACCAGGTATTCCCCCGGCACCGCGCTGCCCGACGCCGCGCCCGACGGTCGGATCAGCGCGGCGAGAATCGCGCCTCCCGTAGTGGAGCCGGTATCGGTCTTGGCGCGGTCGGTCTTGCCTGCGGCCTTGGCGGTATCACCACCCAGGAGCTTCTCCACAGCCGATGGCTTGCCGGTGGACGTGTCGCCCTTTACGCCGAGTTGCCGGAGGGTGCGATCGATCGCGGGCAGCGCCTTCTCGAGCGCGTTGGTCTTGTCCGTAATCCGGAACTCGAGGAAGGCGCTCCGCTGTACGATCGCCTTGGCGCGCGCCGGCTCGGTGATGCCGGCGAGCTCGACCACGATCCGGTTGTCGCCGACCTTCTGGATGAGCGGCTCGGTGACGCCGAACTCGTCGATCCGCTTGCGCAGCACGGTGAGGGCCAGGTCGAGATCGCGCTTGGGATCGGCGGAGACCTGGCGGGACTGGTCGAGCTCGAGAGCCAGGTGCATCCCCCCCTGGAGATCGAGGCCCAGCTTGAGCGGCACCCGTTTTTCCGTGCGGTCCATCATGACGCCGGTCTGCGGATCCCGCTCGCGCAGCGTGACGGTCCTGGGCACGAGAAAGAAGATGCTGAGGGTGATGAGCCCGGCGATCAGGAAGAAACGATTGCGAATAGACATTCGATGGCCCGCTCAGGCGTGGGTGACGCCGCTAGGGTTCCGCGCGGCCGCTGCCAGAATCGACAGCGCCCGCGCACGATCGCGCTGCAACTGCTGCTGCAAGGCCTCGACGGAGCCGAACGCCTGAATGTCCCGCAGCCGCTCGATCCATTCCACCCGCACCCATTCCCCGTACAGGTCGCCGTCGAAGTCGAAGAGATGGGCCTCGAGTGTCCGCCTTCCGTCGAGGAAAGTGGGCCGGGCGCCCTGATTCATCATCCCGCCGGCCCGGCCACCGCGCCACTCGACCCGAACGGCGTACACGCCGTCGGGCGGGAGCAGCTTCTGCGGCGGTATCTCCCCGAGGTTGATCGTGGGGACGCCGATCTGGCGGCCGCGCCGCTGGCCTTCCTCCACCCGCCCGCTCACCCGGTACGGCCGACCGAGCATCCCGGCCGCCGTCGCGAGGTCTCCACCCGCAACCGCCCGGCGGATCCGCGAACTCGACACATGATGGTCGCCGACGTCCACGGCGGGGACCACGTCCACCGCGAACCCGTGTTCGGCGCCGAGCTGGCGGAGCGTCTCCACGTCGCCGCTGCGTCCCCGCCCGAACCCATGATCGTGCCCGATCACCAGCTCGTGCATCTGGCACTGCTCGAGCAGGATCCCACGTACGAACTCTTCCGGGCTGAGCCTGGCCATGTGCTGGTCGAACCGCAGCAGCACCACATAGTCGAGCGCCGTCTGGGCCAGGAACTCGCCCCGTTCGGGCCCGGTCATGAGAATCGGCGGGGCCGCCTGCGGGTTCACCACCTCGAGTGGATGCGGCTCGAACGTCACCAGCACGCTGGCCCGGCTCGCGGCCCGCGCGCGGTCGGCGATCTCGCGAAGCACGGCCTGGTGGCCCAGATGCATCCCGTCGAACGACCCGACCGTCACGGTGGTGCCTCGAGCCAGCGGGGGCAGTCCGCTCATGCGGATCCCAGTACCACCGAGGGCCGCAGCCAGCCGTCGCCCGCTCGGGCCACCGCGACCAACTCCTCGCCAGCCACGAGCGCCACGTCGCCCTCGGGCACGCCTTCCGCCGGGAGGGGGCGGCCGTGACTGACCGCGATCCGGCCGGCCTCGTCGAGCTCCCGCACCGGCAGATGGCCCAGCACCGTGCGCACGGGGCGGAGCGCCTCCACCGTCACCTCGCGCAGGGGCACCGCGGCCTCGACCCGGAGCCCACCGATCGCTTCCCGGCGGAGCGCCACCAGATGGGCGCCGACTCCCACCCGTTCCCCCAGATCGCGAGCGATCGCGCGCAGATACGTCCCCGCGCTCACCACGGCCCTGAAGGTCACCTCGGGGGGGCGATACGAGACCAGCTCGATCTGGTGCACCGTGACCCGTATCGCCCTCGGCTCCACCGTCCGACCCAACCGAGCCAGCAGATAGCTCCGGTTGCCCTGAATCCGCTTGGCCGAGTAGGCGGGAGGCCGTTGCTGCTGGTGCCCGAGGAATCCCTCGAGAGCCCCGCGCAGCTCGCTCTCGGGAATCGCGACATCGGCGCGGACCTCACCGATCACCGTGCCGGTGAGATCGTCGGAGTCGGTCCTGGTGCCGAGCCGGGCCGTCGCGACGTACGTCTTGGGCTGCGCCTCGACGAAGCGCGCGAGGCGGGTCGCACGGCCCACCATCATCACCAGCAGCCCGGTCGCGAAGGGGTCCAACGTGCCGGTATGGCCCACCGCCCGGCTGGCCACCGCCTGGCGCACCCGCTGCACCACATCGTGCGACGTGAGCCCCGCCGGCTTGTCCACCAGCACTGCACCGATCAGTCGCTCTCCTCCCTCCGGATCTCCTCCAGCAGCTCGTTGATTCGGGCGGCGTGCTCCAGGCCGCGATCGAGCTCGAAGTGGAGCTCGGGTACCGTGCGCGTCGTCAGGGCGCGCGCCGCGCGGGAGCGGAGGAAGCCGGCCGCGCTCTCGAGACCTTCAAGCGCTCGCTCCCGTGCCGGCTCGTCACCCGGGACGCTCACGAGGACCCGGGCGTGGGACAGCTCGTTGGTCACCTGCACGCCGGTGATGGTGACGAAGCCGACCCGCGGATCCCGCACCTCCCGGGCGAGCGCGTCCGTGATCACCTGGCGCAAGGTCTCCGCGACCTGTTCCGGCCGCCGCGAGGAAGCCTTCATCGGAACTCCGTCACCGTATCCACAATGCGCAGGCCGTCCGTTTCTTCGATGACCCGGTCGGCCGAGCGGAGGATCCCCTCGACCACCGGACGCACGGATCCGACGGCCGCGCACGCGATCTCGGCGCGCTGCCACAGATCCTGGTGGCCCGTCTCGGCCACCGACACGTTGAGCGACCGCCGGAGTGCGGCGGTGAGCGGCTTGAGCACTCCGCGCTTGTCCTTCAGGGAGTGACAGCCCGGAAGGTGGAGATCCCAGGTCTGGATGCCCACGATCATGAAAGTCGCGAGTCGCGAGTCACCAGTCGGGACGAGCTGCAGCCCGCGACTCGTGACCCGTGACCCCTACCCACCGGCTCCCTCCGCGGCACTTGCCGAGAGCGTCCGCTTCACTTCTTCCATCCGGAACGACTCGATGCGATCGCCGACCTTGAGGTCGTTGTAGTTCTCAATGCCGATCCCGCACTCGAGACCCTCGCGCACCTCGCGGACGTCGTCCTTGAACCGCTTGAGGCTCGAGATGTTCCCGGTATACACCGTGACGCCGTCGCGGGTGATCCGCGCCTTGGCCGTCCGCTGGATGACGCCACTGCGCACGGAGCACCCGGCGATGGTCCCCACCTTGCTCACCTTGAACAGCTGCAGGACCTCCGCCTCGCCCAGTACGGTCTCGCGCTCCTCGGGCTTGAGCAGCCCTTCGAGCGCGTTGCGGACGTCTTCCACCGCCTCGTAGATGATGCGGTAGGTGCGCACGTCCACCTGCTCGCGCTCGGCCGCCGCCCGGGCATTCGAGTCGGGACGCACGTGGAAGCCGAGGACGATGGCGCCCGACGCCTTGGCGAGGAGGACGTCGCTCTCGCTGATGGCGCCGACCCCGCGGTGCACGACGTCGACGCGCACTTCGCTGGTGCTCAGCTGGGCGAGCGCGTCGGCCAGCGCTTCCGCGGGGCCACCCTGGTCCGCCTTGATGATGATCCTGAGGGCCGCCACGCCGCCTTCCTTCAGGGCGCGGCTGAAGTCCTCGAGGCTCGTGCCCTTCTGGCTGCGACGGTTCTGGGCCTCACGCTCGAGCCGTTGCCGCTTCTGCGCGATCTCGCGGGCCTCGACGGCGTCGGTCACGACCGCGAACGTATCGCCCGCGGCGGGGACGCCTTCGAAGCCGAGAATCTGCACCGGAATCGAGGGGCCCACTTCCTTGACGGTCTTGCCGCGCTCGTCGTACAGGGCGCGGACACGGCCGGAGAACTTGCCGCAGATGAAGTTGTCGCCCACCCGCAGGGTGCCCCGCTGCACCAAAATCGTGGCCAGGGGTCCCTTGCCGGGGTCGAGCGTCGCCTCGAGCACGGTGCCATGACCCTTCCCGTCGGGGTTGGCCTTCAGATCGAGGATCTCCGCCTGCAGGAGGATCTGCTCGAGCAGGCTCTCGATGCCCGTTCCCTTCTTGGCCGAAATCTCCGCCGACAGCGTCTTCCCGCCGAACTCCTCCAGCACCACGTTCTGCTGCAGCAGGTCCTGCTTGACCTTCTGCACGTTGGCCGTGGGGAGATCGATCTTGTTGATGGCCACGATGATCGGGACGCCGGCATTCTTGGCGTGGCTGATCGCCTCGACGGTCTGCGGCATGACCTGGTCGTCGGCGGCCACCACCAGCACGACGATGTCGGTGACCTGCGCGCCACGGGCCCGCATGGCGGTGAAGGCCTGGTGCCCCGGCGTATCGAGGAAGGTGATCGCGCGGTCGCCCGGAAGCGTCACATGGTAGGCGCCGATGTGCTGGGTGATGCCGCCAGCCTCGCCCGCGACGACGTTGGCCTTGCGCACGTAGTCGAGCAGCGACGTCTTGCCGTGGTCGACGTGGCCCATGATCGTGACGACCGGCGGCCGCGGCGCCAGCTGCTCGGGCGTGTCCTCCGGCTCCTGCGTCTCCATCTGGGCCGCGTACTCGTCCTCGCGCACCGCCTCGAACCCGAACGCGGACGCGATCAGGTCGATCTGGTCGAAGTCGAGCCGCTGGTTGACGGTCACCATCAGCCCCAGCTCCTTGAAGGCGAACTGGACGATCTGGGTGGCCGGCACCTTCATGGCCGAGGCGAGTTCGCTCACCGAGATGAACTCGTTGACCCGGATGCGGGTCTTTTCCTTTTCCCGCTCCTCCGCCAGGCGGCCGGCCTGCAGCTCACGGAACGACGGCTCGTCCGAGCGACGCGCGCCTTTGCGTCCAGCCGGTCCCTTCATGCCCTGCAGGGTCTTCAGGATGTTGGCCTGCACCGCATCCTGATCGACCATCGAGCGCTTGCCCTTCTTCCCCTTCTTCCGCCCACCGCCCTTCTCGGCGTCGGGTCCGAACGTGCGGACGGGCGCGCCGCGATCGGAAGCGCCGGGCCGCGACGGTGGCCCGCCCCGGCCGGGCATGCCGCTGCGCGGCGCGGCGGGCGGCGCACTGCTGCTGAAGACCGGCTTGGGACCACGGGGCGCGGCCGGCGCGGGTCGCTGAATCCGCGGGGGAATGAAGGGGGCACGGGGCGGCTCCGCCGGCACGCTCGTCGGCGACCGCGAGACGTCGGACGCGACCGGCTCGGTGGCGGTCTCCTCCTGCTCGCTGTCGACCGAGGCCGGGGGCAGGTCCTTGAAGAGCGCGCGCGCGCGCTCTTCGAGCGTTTGCGACGGCGCGGACTCCTCGATCTCGGACAGTACCGGACGCTCCAGCTCCAGCGCCGCGAGCTCGGCGGCTTTCTCCGCCTGGGCCTGGGCCTCGACCTGCGCTACCTCGGCGGCCGTGCGGCGGCGCTTGGTGGGCTTGGCTTCCACCGGAGCCGGGGCGGGCTCAGCCTTGGCCGCCTTGCGGCGCCCCTTCTTGGCGGCGGGCTCCTCGGCGCTCTTCCGCTTCTCCCGCTCCCAGCGTACCCGCACCGCGGACACCTGGTCGCTCTCGAGCGCGGAGAGATGGCTGCGCACGAAGATGTTCATCTCCTTGAGCATCCCCAGGAGCTGTTCAGGGGCGACGCCGAATTCCGCCGCGAGATCGTGCACTCTCGTCTTGACCACTCAATCCTCCGTCAGGAGCGTACGGGCGCCTGCGGCGCCATGCCGCGGGCCAACGCGCGGTCCCGCACACCGATCACCATTACGGGCGGCCTTCCCAGCTGCGCGCCGATCGCGGCGGCGCCGGGTCCGGGGACCACGGGAATCCGTTTCCCGGCGGCCAGCCGAACCACCTTTTCCATGGCGCGCGGGCTGGCGTCGGACGCCACGACCACGCACCAGCACCTGCCGCGTTGCAGTTCCCTTCGTACCGCCTCGACCCCGACGGCGACGCGCCGGCCGCGATACCCCAGGCCGATCAGGCCCAGCAGCCGGCTCATTCGCGGGGTCGCGTCTCCTCGGCACCGTCTTCGTCCGTCAGCTCCGACACGAACGCGAGCAACTGCTCGGCGGCGTCGGGCGTCATACCGGGGATCTTGGCGATGTCCTCGGGCTCGAGGTCGAGGATGTCGTTCAGCATCTTGTAGCCGGCCGACTCCAGGATCCCGGTGAGCTCCGGCGACAGCCCCTTGAGCTCACTGAGCGGTATCTGGGCGACGGTCTCCTCCTCGGGCGGGAGGGGGGCGAAGAGCGGCCCCTCGCCCCCGCGCTCGAGCCACTCGCGGCTGGAGTAGAGATCGATCTTCCACCCGGTGAGCTCCGACGCGAGGCGCACGTTCTGCCCGTTGCGGCCGATGGCCAGCGACAGCTGATCCTCATCCACCACCGCCTGGATGGTCTTGGCCTCGGGGTCGGAGAACACCTTGGCGACACGGGCCGGCGCCAGCGCCAGGCGGGCAAACCGCTCCGGATCGGGCGACCAGGGCACGATGTCGATCCGCTCGCCGCCCAGCTCGTTGACCACCGCCTGCACGCGCGAGCCCTTGAGCCCGACGCAGGCCCCGACCGGATCGATGGCGTCGTCGCGGGAGATGACCGCGACCTTGGTGCGGCTGCCCACCTCGCGTGCGATGGCCCGGATCTCGACGATCTGCTGCTGGATCTCCGGCACCTCGAGGCGGAACAGCGCCTTGACGAAGAGCGGATCGCCTCGCGAGAGAATGAGGCGCGGTCCCTTGGGCGTCTCTTCCAGCCGCTTGAGCACGGCGCGGATGGTGTCCCCCTGGTGGAAATGCTCCCGGTGGTTCTGCTCGCGATAGGGGATGATCGCCTCCGCCTCGCGGAACTTGTTGAGCATGATCACCAGCTTGCCCCGCTCGATCTGCTGCACCTCGCCCGACAGGAGCTCGCCGACCTTGGAGGCGAACTCCTCGCGGATGCGGGTTCGCTCGCCCTCGCGCACTCGCTGGATGATCCGCTGCTTGGCGGCCTGCACCGCGAGCCGTCCGAAGTCCACGAACGGGACTTCCTCCTCCAGCATGTCTCCCACCTGGAAATCAGGGTCCTCGTAGCGGGCCTCCTCGAGCGGAATCTGCCAGCTCGAGTCCTCGACCGTCTCCACCACCTGGCGCAGGCGCACCACCTTGATGGTCCCCTGCATCTCGTCGACGCTCAGCTCGAACTTCACGTTCGGCCCGAACTTGCGGACCAACGCGGCCTGGATGCCGTCCCGCAGCAGATCCAGGAGATCGGAGCGCTCGAGTTGTTTCGCGGTCGTCAGCTCGCGGAACGCGGCCAACATCTCAGCCGATCCTGCCATGCGTAAACTCCTGTTTCATCGCCCGGGCCGGCGGTGCCGTTACCCCGGACGAATCGAGGGATCGATCAGATTCGCCTGACTGACCTCGGCGAGCGACAGCGTGATGTCGGTGCCGTCCTCGCGTCGTACCGTGACATGCTCGTCATCGGGCACTGCGACGATTTCCACGGCCCGGCGCCCGCCGAGCGCGGCGGCGCGCACCCGGGCGCGTCGCCCGACGAAGCGGCGCCAGTGCTCGGGCCAGCGCAACGGCCGCTCGATCCCGGGCGAGGAGACCTCCAGCACGTACCGCGGGCCGACCATCGCGCTGGATTCGAGAAAGCGCTCGAGCGACCGGCTGATCGCGGCGCAGTCAGCGGCCGTCACTCCATGGCCAGGCTGGCTGTCCGGGCGGTCCACCCGTACCTGCAGGATTGGGCGCCCCAGGGTTCCCGCGCGCCGGAGATCCACCAGCTCGAAACCGAGGCCGGCGATGTGGTCGCGAAGAGAAGCGAGGAACGCGTCGGCGAACATCGGCGTTGCAGGAAAAAAAATGTGGGGGAACTCCCCCACATCGGCAGTTGGCCCGAACTGGCGCCCCCCGGACAGCGCTGAAATACTACCCCGATTTCCGTGGCGCGTCAATGCGCGCGCGGCATCCCGACATACGCGACCATCCGGCCGTCGGCGCCACCGGAGCGGCGATGGCTATAGAAGTGCTCCCGATCGTGGGCGGAGCACCATCCGGAGCTCGTCAGAACGCCGACACCGAGTTGCCGGGCCTCGCCGACCAGATGATCCCGCAAGTCTAAATGAAAGGGGCCGGCACCCTCCACCGACAAACCGCACCCCTCCATGACTTCAGAACCAACTTCATAGCATTGGCCGCAAATCCCGACACCGCAGTGCATTACGATATCGCCTGGCACCGTGCCGGTAGCGCCGGCCAGACGGGTGATCCCCCGCTGAAGCATGCCCGCCGCCGTCCCCCGCCATCCGGCGTGAAGCAGGGCCACCGCCCGTCCGGGAACACAGAGGTAGACCGGAACGCAGTCGGCCACGGTGACGGTCAGGAGGATGCCGCGCGACGTGGTAGTCCAGCCGTCGATGCCCTCGACCTGGATCCATCCGATGCCCGACTCCAGCGCCATGACCTCCACGCCGTGCACCTGGTGGCCAAGCACCACCGCATCGAACCCCGGAATGGCGCGGCGGAACGCGCGCCACCGAGCCATCGTCTCGCCGATGGGGGCCGCACTCCACAAGCCCAGGTCGAATCCGTGGGGCCCTGCCCCGCGCGCCGTGATGCCGGCGACGACGCCATACCGTTCACGCCACTCGGCCAGCTCGTACAACGGCACCGGCCCCGCGGCGGGCAATTCGCGAATGATCACAGCCGGAGCGGGATTACTCGGCGCGCTCGATCTCGGCGCCGAGCGCGCGCAGGCGCTCGTCGATTCGCTCGTAGCCCCGTTCGATCTGCCCCACGTTGTGAATCGTGCTCGAGCCGTCCGCGCCCAGCGCGGCCAGGAGCATCGCCATCCCCGCGCGAATGTCCGGCGACTCGACCGTGCCGCCCTTGAGCGTCGAGGGACCGGAAATGACAGCGCGATGCGGATCGCACAGCACGATCCTGGCGCCCATCCCGATCAGCTTGTCGACGAAGAAGAGCCTCGATTCGAACATCTTCTCGAAGACCAGGATCATCCCGGAGCACTGGGTCGCGGTGACGATCGTGGTGGACATCACGTCCGCGGGAAAGGCCGGCCACGGGCCGTCCTCGAGCTTGGGGACGTGCCCGCCCAGATCGGGGCGGATCCGCCGTTCCTGGTCGGCCGCGACGGTGAGCCGCTGCCCCTCGATGACCGGCCGGATGCCCAGCCGCTCGAAGCCCAGCAGGGTGCTCCGGAGATCCTCACCGCGCACCGGATCGATCGTGATCTCGCCGTTGGTGACCGCCGCGAGCCCGATGAAGCTGCCGATCTCGATATGGTCGGGCCCGATGGCATAGCTGGCGCCGCCCAGCGGGTGCCCGCCCTCCACGGTATAGACGTTGGAGCCGATGCCCTCGATGTGCGCACCCATCGCCGCCAAGGTGCGCGCGAGGTCCTGGACGTGGGGCTCGCACGCGGCGTTGCGCAGAACCGTCCGTCCCTTGGCGGCCACCGCCGCCATGAGCGCATTCTCGGTTCCGGTGACGCTGGGCTCGTCGAGGAAGATGTCCGCGCCGGTGAGGTGCTTGCCCTCCAGCTCGTACCGGTCGCCGACCCGCACCGAGGCGCCGAGATGCTCGAGGGCCAGGAAGTGCGTGTCGACGCGGCGGCGGCCGATTACGTCGCCACCGGGAGGCGGGAGCGTGACCGTACCGAACCGCGCGAGCAGCGGACCGGCGAGCAGGATGGAGGCCCGGATGCGGGCGCAGAGCCCCGGGTCGAGGGCCTTGGGCCGGACGCCGCGCGCGTCGACCCGCACGGCATTCGGCCCGGTCCACTCCGCGGTGGCTCCCAGATCGACGAGGAGCGCGAGCATCGTCTCGACATCCCGGATGCGCGGAATGTTCTCGAGCTCGAGGGGGCCGTCGGCCAGCACACTCGACGCGAGAATGGGCAGAGCCGCGTTCTTGTTCCCGGCGGGATGTATGGTGCCGCGCAGCGGACGACCGCCGCGCACGAGAAAGCGTGGAGGCATGGCCAAAGCTGGGCTGGTCCCGAAACCCCGTCAAGCGCGCCGAGGGGGTTGCGATGCCGGCCAGACGCGGTTGTTTTCACCTGATGCCTCGCGCGGCCGCGCGGGCACGACCCCGTCGGGGAGACCCCGCTGTATGAATACGCTGTCGCTCCTGCAGGTCGCCGACGGCCCGGCCTGGGTCGGGCCGACCATCGCGATATCGCTGGCCGTGATTGCGCTGTCCATCGTGCTCGCCGCCGTGGCGGCTGCAATCGCCGTGCTGCGCCTCTCGGGCGAAGCGCGCCGCATCGCCGGCGTCGTGGCCGGGCTCCAGGACGACGTCGGCCAGACCCTCAAGGCCGCGCGCCAGCTCACGGAGCAGGCCCAGGACCTGATGGTCGTGGTGCGCCACGAGGCCGGCGCCTTCGCCCAGACGGGGCGGCGGCTCAGGCGCAAGGTGGTGCGCGGCGTCGATCGAATCGAGGGACGGCTGGCCGACCTGGAATCGCTCTACAACGTGGTCCACGACGAGGTGGAGGACACCGCCCTCGACGTCGCCGCGGCCCTCCGGTCGGTGCGCCGGGGCAACGGCATGCTCGGGCGGGTCCGGCGTCTTCTGGTGTCAAGCCGCCGATGACGCTGGTGCGCCTCACGCTCGCACTCGCCGGCGTGGGGCTCTGTTTTCTCATCGCGCCGCACGCCGCACACGCCTGGACTCCGGGCACACACATCTATCTTGGCGAGTCGGTGCTGGCGAATCTCCAGTACCTTCCCGCCGCCGTGGGCGACCTGCTCCGGTCCTACCCGTTCGACTTCCTGTACGGAAACATCGCGGCCGACTCGTCGATCGCCAAACACTACGCCCCACTCGGGCGGCACTGCCATTACTGGCATGTGGGCCAGGAGATCCACGATCTCGCCGGCTCCGATGCCCTTCGTGCCTTCGCCCTCGGGTACCTCTGTCACCTCTCCGCCGATACCGTCGCCCACAACTACTTCGTGCCCCGGCAGCTGATGCTGACGAGCAGCACGGCCGCCGTCGGGCACAGCTATTGGGAGGCGCGAGTGGAGACCCATCTGGGCGACGCCTACTCGAAGGCGGCCAAGGACACCATTCTTCTCGATCACGGCGAGGCCGACGCGCACCTCGACCGGATCATCGCGCCCACCATCTTCAGCGTTCGCACCAACCGGCGCCTGTTCCGCGGCATGGTTCGCCTCACCGAGAGCTCGAGCTGGCAACTCGCCACCCAGGTCGCCCGGGAATACAGCCGCTGGCCCCTCGAGGATGCCGATGTCGAGCGGCACCTGGGGCTCTCCTTCGACTACATGGTGGAGTTCCTCCAGGGGCCTGCCTCGCGTGCGCTGCAGCTCGATCCGTCGGGCGAGCGGCCGCTCAAGAGCGCGAAGGAGATTCGGCGGAAGGTGATGCGAAGCGGCGGCCGCCGGAGAAACGAGCGCCTCGTCTCCGCCGCGCAGGAGCATTTCGGGCTTCCCGACCGTCCGCTCGCATTCTGGCCCGGGATTCCCGCCAAACTTCCCTGGCGAGCACCCGAGGGATCCGCCCCCTCTCCCCGTTTGCTCGTGAGCGGCGACCGCTGAACGCCGACGAGGCCGTCGGCCGGCTGGGGCTGATCCGGCATCCCGAGGGCGGGTTCTACCGCGAGATGTTCCGCAGCCCCGAGCGGGTGACGCTCCCCGATGGCCGCGTGCGAAGTGCCTCGACCGCGATCCTCTATCTCCTCCCCTCCGACGAATGGAGCACCTGGCATCGGGTGACGGCCGACGAGGTGTGGCACCATTACGAGGGCGCGCCGCTCCGGTTGTACCGGCTCGGGCAGGCCGAGGTGCTGCTGGACCGCCAGCAACCTCAAGCCGTGGTGCCCGCCGGCACCTGGCAGGCCGCGGAGCCGGTGGGCGGGGCGGTGCTGGTCGGGTGTACTGTCGCGCCGGGATTCGAGTTCGAGGACTTCGAGCTGGGAACCCGCGTGGGTCTGGTCGGCGCCTTCCCCGGCGACCGGGCGCTCATCGAACGCCTCATCCGATGATCGTCGCGGCCATCCTGGCGGGAATCGCGATGCAGACCCCGGCTCCGCCCGCTCCGGCGCGGGCGCCGGTGGTGACGGTCCACACGATCCCCGACGTCCCGCTCCGCGGCACCGTGGCCACCGTGGTGGTCCGGCCCGTCGATTCGGCCCGCGCGCCGCTCCACCTCGAAGGAGAGGCCGCGGAAGAGTTTCTCCACTTCGAGCCCTCGGGCCGCACCTACCAGGCAATCGCGGGGATTCCTCTGGAAGGCCCGGACTCCCTCCAGCTGACGGTTCGCGTCGTCCGGCGCGACGCGGTCGACACGATCCGCTCCACCGTCGCTCTCGCCACGCCACACTATCCGAGCGAACGACTGACGGTCGCGCCGAAGTACGCCGTGCTCGACAGCGCGACTCAGGCGCGAGTGGACGCCGAAGTGGACCAGGCGCGCGCCGTGGGCCGCTCGGCGCACGAGATCACGCGACTATGGACGACCTTCAGCGCACCCCGGCCCGGTCCGGTGCGGAGCGTCTTCGGCGCCGGACGCGAGTTCAACGGGGAAGTGACGAGCCGGCACTACGGCACCGACTTCGCCGGAACGACCGGGGCACCGGTGCGGGCGGCGGGGCGCGGGGTGGTGGCCCTCGTGGCGAACTTCTACCTGGCGGGACACGCCGTGTATCTGAGCCACGGTGGCGGTCTCGTCACCGGCTACTTCCACTTGAGCCGAGTGGATGTCGAGGAAGGTGATACCGTGGCGCGGGGTCAGATCATCGGCGGCGTGGGGCGGAGCGGGCGGGCGACGGGGCCGCACCTGCACTGGATGGCGCGCTACGGGGCGATCACAGTGGATCCGATGAGTTTGTTACAGCTGAAAGCCAAAAGCTAAGAGCTGAAAGCTGAAAGCTTGCTCCGTTAGCAACGATCCCCCGAGGAGATTATCGGAGATCGATTGCAATAAGAACAGCTTTTAGCTTTCAGCTTTCAGCTTCTCGACCAACACCGGCTGCACACCCTTCGGGTCCGCCTTCCCTCTGCTGCGCTTCATCACCTGGCCCACGAAAAACGCCATGAGCTTCGCCTCGCCATCGCGGAATCGGGCGACCTCGCCCGGATGCGCGGCGAGGACTTCATCCACCCATCCGGCGAGGGCGCCCTCGTCGCTCACCTGCACCAGCCCCAGGCGCTCGGCCAGCGCGCGAGGCTCCTCACCCGGCGACTGGACCAGCTCGGCATAGACCCGCTTGGCCGCCTGGTGGCTCACGGTCCCCTCGCGCACGAGCCCGATCAATGAGGCGAGACAGCCGGGCTGCACGATGAACCCGCCGGTCTCGTTGAAGCTCGCCATCACGTCGCCCATGATCCAGTTGGCCGCGATCTTGGGCTCGACCCCCTCGCTCACCACCGACTCGTAGTAGTCGGCCAGCGCGGCTTCGCTCGTGAGCACGCGGGCGTCGTAGGCGGAGAGGCCGAAGGCGCGCTCGAGACGTCCACGCCGCGCGTCCGGCAGCTCGGGCAGAGCCGCCCGTTGCTCCTCGATCCAGGTCGAGGACAGCACCAGCGGCGGCAGATCGGGATCGGGGAAGTACCGGTAGTCGTGGCTCTCTTCCTTCGACCGGAGCGGTTTGACCCTGCCCGTTCCCGCGTTGAAGAGGAGGGTGACCTGATCCACCCGCTGGCCGCTTTCCATCAGCCCGATCTGCCGGACCCGCTCCGACTCCAGGGCCCGCTCGACGTTGGCGAAGGAATTCAGGTTCTTCACCTCCGTCTTGGTTCCGAGATGGGTCTCGCCCGCCGGCCGGATCGAGATGTTGGCGTCGACCCGAAGGCTGCCCTGCTCCATGCTGCACTCGCTCACCCGCGCGTATACCAGGATCTGGCGAAGGACCGTGAGATAGGCGCGTGCCTCCGCCGGCGATCGCATGTCGGGCTCGCTCACGATCTCGGCGAGCGGAATGCCCGCCCGGTTGAGATCGACCGCGGTTCTGCCGGGGAAGCGGTCGTGGAGGAGCTTGCCGGCGTCCTCCTCGAGATGAAGCCTCGTGATGCCGACCTCCATCCGGCCCCGGTCGGGCGATTCGAAGCTGACCCGGCCTCCGGTGGCGAGCGGCTGGTCGAACTGGGAGATCTGGTATCCCTTCGGCAGGTCGGGATAGAAATAGTTCTTGCGTGCGAACACACTGGTGCCGTGGATGGAACACCCGAGCGCCAGTGCGGCCCGCGCGCTCGTGCGTACGGCCTCGCTATTGGGGACCGGCAGCGCGCCGGGCAGGCCCAGACACGTCGGGCACACGTTGGTATTGGGCGGGTCGCCGAATGCCGTGCGGCAGGCGCAGAACATCTTGGTCCGGGTCGTGAGCTGCACGTGGACCTCGAGCCCGATCACCGTCTCCCAGGACATCAGCGTACCTCCGCGGTGGCAGGCACCACGCGCTCGATCGCCGCGGCGGCCGCCAGCAGGCGCTCTTCCTCGAAGAACGGCGCGATGAGCTGCGCGCCGACCGGCAAACCCTCGCTGCGCCCCACCGGCAGGCTCACGGCCGGCAGTCCCGCGAGACTGACGGCACAGACGAAGATGTCCGCCAGGTACATCGCCACCGGGTCTTCGGTCTTCTCACCGGCCCGGAACGCGGGGGTGGGCGTGGTCGGGGTCAGCAGGAGATCCACGCCGGTGGCGAAGGCCCGGCGAAAGTCCTCCGCGATGAGCGCGCGGGTGCGCTGTGCCTTCCGATAGTAGGCCTCGTAGTAGCCGGCGCTCAGCACGTACGTCCCCACGAGAATCCGGCGCCGCACCTCGGCGCCGAACCCTTCACCACGGGTGGCCTGGTAGAGCGCCCGGATGTCGCCTTCCGGGCCGATCTTCCTGGGCCCGTAGCGCACTCCATCGTATCGCGCGAGATTGGCCGCGGCTTCCGCCGGCGCCACGATGTAATAGGTCGGCACCGCGAACGACGTGTGCGGGAGCGACACCTCGCAGCTCTCCGCGCCGAGATCGCGGATGGCCTCGCGGGTGCGCTGCAGCGCGGCGCTCACGCCCGGGTGCAGATCGGCCGGGAAGTACTCGCGCGGCAAACCCACGCGAAGCCCGCGAAGATCCCGCCGGGGCGTCGGCAGGGGCATCGGCGGCCGATCGAGCGTCGTCGCGTCGTGCGGATCGGCCCCGCTCATTACGCTGAGCACTCTGGTCGCGTCATCCACGGTGCGGCCAAACACCGAAATACAGTCGAGTGACGAACCGAACGCGACGAGCCCGAACCGGCTCACGCGCCCGTAACTCGGCTTGACGCCCACCACGCCGCAGAAACTGGCGGGCTGCCGGACCGAGCCTCCCGTCTCCGAGCCGAGCGCGGCGGGCACCACACCGGCCGCCACGAGCGCGGCCGAGCCGCCGGACGATCCGCCGGGCACCCGATCGGCGTCGAGGGGATGACGCACCCGGCCGTACGCGGAGTGCTCGGTGGACGACCCCATGGCGAACTCGTCCATGTTGGCCTTGGCCGCGATCAGCGCTCCCGCCGCGCGCAACCGGTCGACCGCGGTGGCCGTATAGGGCGACGTGTACCCCTCGAGAATGCGGGAGGCGCAGGTGGTCGGCTGCTCGGTGGTGACGATGTTGTCCTTGATGGCGACCGGCATCGCGGCGAGTGGACCATCGCCGCGCTGGGCGTCGACCCGCGCGGCCTCGGCGTCGAGAAGCCGCTGCGACCAGTGCAGGGTCGCATTGAGCCCCGCGGCATCCGCGGCGGCGAGACGCTCGCCGGTGGCCCGCGCAACGGCCGCGGCGGTCACGATTCCTCCATCGCGCCGTGGCGCGGCACGAGGAAGAACCCGTCGCGAAACTCCGGCGCGAAGTCGGCGGGAGGAAAGCGGAGCGCCACCGATCCCGGCGTATCGTCACGCAGCGCCACCGAGTGCGGGCCGGGCAGGAACGGCTCGGACGTGGCGTCGCCGGGGACCTGCTCCAGCTGGGCGACGTAGTCCACGATGCGATTGAGCTGCTCCACCAGACGGTCGAGCTCGTTCTCCTTGACGGCCAGCTCCGCGAGCCGCGCTACGTGCCTCACCTCATCGCGACCGATGCTCATGCGCTCTCCATGTCACGCTCGAGGCCGGCATAGGCCACGAGCAGCTGTTTCACGCCCACCTCGGGGTCGTCGAACGCCACCGAGGCCTTGAGGTCACGACCGGTGCCGGTGAGACCCTGGATGGTTCCGCTGCCGAACCGGCGGTGACGCACCCGCTCGCCTTTGACATACCGGGGCGCGTCCTGGGAGACCTCCTCGTCGGGCGGACGGGCGGACGGGCGGGCCGGCGGGCGATCGAACCAGCCGCTGCCGCCCCACGGTCCGCCGGCCCGCCGGCCCGCCCGTCCGCCCGTGCGCCCGTCCGGCACCCACATCGACGTCGTGCGCCGTTCCTCGATGATGCCCGCCGGAAGATCCCGGAGAAAGTGTGACGGAATCCCGGGCCGAAGCTCTCCGCCTCGCCGGCGCGCCCGGGCCCAACTGAGGTACAACTTGTCCTTGGCCCGAGTCAATCCGACGTAACAGAGCCGGCGCTCTTCCTCCAGACCGTCGACCTGCTCCTCGGCGCGCGCGAGCGGGAAGAGTCCCTGCTCCATGCCGGTCAGCGCCACGACCGGCCACTCGAGGCCCTTGGCGGTGTGCAGGGTCATGAGCGTGACGCCGTCTTCCGTGCCGACCACCGTATCGGCCGACGAGAGCAACGCGGCTTCCGCGAGAAACCGCTGGAGCGGTGTGCCTTCCGCCTCGTCGGTATGTTCCTCGGACCAGTTGGCGGCGCTCGCCAGCAGCTCACGGACGTTCTCCCACCGGTCCGCGCCCTCCGGTCCCTCCGCCAGCAGGACCGACTCGTAGTCGATGGCGCGGATCACCTGCTCGAGCACATCGGCAGGCGCCTGGTGCGCGGCCCTCGCGGCGAAGCCGTCGATCAGGCCGGCGAACGAACGGAGCGCCTCGCGGACGTTCGGCCGGAGCTCCGCCACCCGGTCGGCGATCCGCGCGGTGGCGAGAAGCGGATGACCCCAGGTAGCGGCCGCCTGACCGAGAATCCCGAGGCTGGTTTCACCGAGGCCGCGGCGGGGGACGGCGATCGCGCGGAGAAACGCTTCGTCGTCGGCGGGGTTGGCGACCAGCCGCAGGTACGCCAGCAGGTCCTTGACTTCTCGCCGCTCGTAGAAGCTGATGGCGCCCACCAGGCGATAGGGGACGCCGGCGCGGCGGCAGGCCTCCTCGAGCGCACGGGACTGCGAGTTGGTGCGATACAGCACCGCCATTTCGCCCAGTCGCCAGTCTCCGGCCGCGCTCCGCCGCTGAAACTCGCGAATCATCCATTCCGCTTCGTCGCGCTCATCGGCGGCGGCGAGCAGGGTGACGGATTCCCCACCCTGGCGCCGGGTGCGCAGGGTCTTCCCGATGCGGCCCCGATTCTCCGCGATGACCCCGTTGGCGGCATCGAGGACGACCTGGGTGGAGCGATAGTTCTCCTCCAGTCGCACCAGCTTGGTGCCGGGAAAATCGCGGAGAAATTCCTGCATGTTCCGGACGTCGGCGCCGCGCCATCCGTAGATCGACTGGTCGTCGTCGCCCACCGCGGCCACGTTCCCATGCGCGCCCAGCCGCCGGACCAGGTCGTACTGGGCCCGGTTGGTATCCTGGAATTCGTCGACCAGGAGGAAGCTGAATCGCTCCTGGTAGGCGCGCAGCCGATCGGGGTGGGCGCGGAAAAGCTCCAGCGGGTGGAGCAGCAGATCGTCGAAATCCATTGCATTGGCCGAGCGAAGCGCCGGCCCCATCGCCCGGTACACCTCCGCCGCGACCTGCACCAAGCGGTCGAACGATCCGGACGCCAGCTCGGAGGGCGGCACCATCCGGTTTTTGGCCGAGGAAATGATGGCTTGCACGGCGCGGGGCGGACAGAGCTTGGTGGAATGCCCCTGCTGCTCCATCAGCCGACGGATCAGGCTCAGTCGATCGTCCTCGTCGTAGATCGTGAATTGGCGGCCGAAGCCGAGCAGCTCCGCCTCGCGGCGCAGCAGCCGGGCCGACAAGGAATGAAAAGTGCCGATCCAGAGGCCGGATGGATTGCGCCGCAGGAGCCGGCCGATCCGCTCCTTCATCTCGCCCGCGGCCTTGTTGGTGAACGTGACCGCGAAGATCCGGTTGGGCGGAACGCCGTGACGATCGATCAACGCGGCGATTCGAGTGGTGAGGACGCGCGTCTTGCCCGAGCCGGCGCCCGCGAGCACCAGCAACGGGCCATGGACATGCTCCACCGCCTCCCGTTGCGCGGGATTGAGCGTAGGCTCGAGCTCCGGGGCCGGCGAGGATGTGCCGATCACGGGGCCGGGGGTGTCAGGGGTACGCGAATCAGGAACGACGCTCCCTTCTCCGTCTGCTCCAACGTCAGCGCGCCGCGATGGGCGTCCTCCACCACGCGGCGCGAAAGCGCGAGGCCGATGCCCCAGCCACCGCGCTTGGTCGTGATTCCGGGTTCGAAGAGCGTGCGGCGAATGTCGCGGGTGACCCCGGGCCCGTCATCGATCACCCGGATCTCCCCCATTCCCGGCACCGCTCCCACTCGCAGAATAATCGTGCCGCTGCGTCCCTGCAGCGCATCGATCGCGTTCTTGACGAGCGCTTCGAGCGCCCACTCGAGCAGCACCGCGTCACCCACCACCATCGGCCCCATCCCGGGGGCTTCGAGCCGCAGCTCGATGGGATTGGCCCGCTTGGGCAGCCGGGGGCGGAAGTAACCGGCCACACGGTCGGCCAGGGCCCCGAGACCAACCGGCTCGCGCTTCGCCGGGTTGCCGATGCGCTCGAACCGTTGGGCCACCCGGTCGAGACGCTCGGCGTCGGCGGCGAGGTGCTCCGCGAGGTCCGCCGGTGGGGTCGGCCGGGAGCGCACCCGCTCAATCCATCCCTGCAGGCTCGTGAGCGGCGTACCCATTTGATGCGCGGCCTCTCGCGCCATCGCCACCCACAGCCGGTCTCGCTGGGCCGACATGGCGCTCCGATAAGCAAACACCGCCACGGCCACCATCACCGCGATCGTGAGGGCCTGCAACACGGCGAGGGCCGTGAGACTCCGCTGGGCCGGCAGCGGACCGTAGTGGACCGTGCCGATCGTCTCGTCCACGATCGGTGGATTCTGCCGGTCGAGCCGGCGCGCGAAGGCGAGCACCCGGGGATCGTCCAGGGGCGCCTGGAATGGGAGGTTCGCCGCCGCAGTCACCTTCCCCGAGTGATCGGTCACCACCAGCGGGAGGCCGAGCGCCCGCACCTGCGCGCCCAGCCGCAGCAACGCGTCGGCCTCGGCCCCGGGTCGGGGATCGTTGAGGCCGCCGAACACGCCCGAATACAGGCGGCTGGTGGCGATGGCGTCGGATTGAAAGTGACGGAGGACGAGGAGGCCGCTTCCGAGACTCAGCCCGGCGAGCAGGGCCACGAGCACCACCGCCAGGGTGGGCGCGAGGCGCTGCAGCCGGTCTCTAGCCACGGGGGATCAGGCGGTCCGAGCCGTAGTACGGTGCCAGCGCCGCCGGCACACGCACCGATCCGTCGGCCGCCTGGTTGTTCTCCAGAAGAGCGATGATGGTCCGGGGAAACGCCACCCCCGAGGCATTGAGCGTGTGCACCAGCTCCGGCTTGGCTTTCGCGTCGGGGCGGAAGCGGATGTTCGCCCGGCGCGACTGGAAGTCGGTGAAACAGCTCGAGCTCGACACCTCGAGCCAGCCGCCGACGCCGGCGGCGAAGACCTCGAGGTCGAGCGTGCGCGCGCTGTGGAATCCGGTGTCGCCCGCGGCGAGCTCGAGCACCCGATAGGGCAGCTCCAGGCGCTCGAGGATGGTCTCCGCGTGCCGGGTCAGCCGCTCGTGCTCGGCCGCGGAGTCCTGCGGCCGGCAGAAGCGCACCAACTCCACCTTGTCGAACTGGTGGACCCGGATGAGGCCTCGAGTATCCTTGCCGTGCGCGCCAGCTTCGCGCCGGAAGCACGGCGTCCAGGCGGCGTACCCGATCGGGAGCGCCGCCGCCTCCAGGATGTCGTCCCGGTGAATGTTGGTGACCGGCACTTCGGCGGTCGGGATCAGGAAGAGGTCGTCGGGGTCGGTGCGGTACAGCTCCTCCTCGAACTTGGGGAGCTGACCCGTGCCGGTGAGGGACGCACGGTTGACCATGTACGGCGGTACGATCTCCTCGTACCCGTGCTCTCGAGTGTGGACGTCGAGCATGAATTCACGGAGCGCACGAATCAGGCGGGCGCCCTGGCCCCGGAAGAGCGGGAACCCGGAGCCCGTGATCTTCGCGCCGGCGGCAAGATCGAGCATGCCGAGCGTGACCCCCAGCTCCCAGTGCGGGCGGGGCTGGAAGTCGAATCGAGGCGGCTCGCCCCACGTGCGCAGCACCCGGTTGGCGGACGCATCGCCGTCGGGAATCTCACTCGAGGGAAAATTGGGGATGCCGAGCGCCTCGGTCTCGAGCCTGGCCTCGATATCCCGCAGCTCCGTGTCGAGGCGCTTTACCGTGTCGCCCGAGGTCTTGAGCGTGGCCATCAGCTCATCGGCAGGCTCTTTGGCGCGTTTCCGCCGCGCTACCTCTTCGCTCGCGGCATTCCGCTCGGCCTTGATCGCCTCCGCCTGTCCCAGCAGCTCGCGTCGTCGTCGGTCGAGCTCGAGGACGGCATCCACGACCGCCATGAGTGACGGATCGCCCCGCCGCGCGAGGCTCGCGCGGCTGCCGTCGGGATCCTGGCGCAACCGCTTCAGATCGATCACGTGGGGTCAGCGGTCGGGGAGACCGGGCTCGAGGCCCTTGTACCCGCAGTTGTTGTCGGCCAGAACCTGGAACGTCACCGTGCTGTCCGCGAAGCCCAGAATCTCGAGCTTGGCATACTGCGGCACGCCGATGGTGCAGAACACCCGCGAGCGCACGAACCAGCGCTGGCCCACCTCGACGGGCACGGCCGAGTCGGTGACGTACCCATTGCTGGGCGCGATGGTGATCGCGTCGAACGTGGCCGACGTGGCCTGAAGGCCGGGCTCGGCGCCCGACGTGGAGGTTATGCCCAGTATCTTCCGGGGCAGAAAGACCCGGCGCCCCGAGGCTTCCACGTTGTAGACGAACTCGAAGCCGGTCGTCTGGTCGGTGCGCACCGGACCCGCATCGACGGCGTAGCCGCTGGGTGTCTGGATGGCGGTCCCTTCGAGCGCACCGAGGGTGATGGTGTCGACGACATTGCTGCTGGTGGGGTTGGCCAGGCCGTTCGTGTCGCTGCAACCGACGGCGAGGGCCAGCACCAGCAGCACCGAGAAGCGGCGAATGGCAGGCATGAGGCGGGAACGTTAAGGCCCGGGCAAGGAGGGGTCAACCTCCAATGATTTCTTGACTTCGCTTGCGGCGCGTCCTACGTTGCGCACACCTTTTTCGGGGTGGTGCCGTGCAACGAACGACTGGCCTGTCCGACGTAGTTCGCGCCATGGCGGCACGCGACGGCGTCGAGGCGGTGGTTCTGGCCAGCGGCGACGGCCTCCCCATCGACCACGCCGCGTCGATCGCGTTCGATCCGGAGGCGGTCGCGGCGCTGTCGGCTACACTCGCCCAGCACGTCGCACGCCTGGGCACCGATGCCGACCGGGGAAAGAGCGTCGCGGCCGTGCTCGAGTACACCGACGGCGTCATCGTTCTCGGCCGGCTCTCCAGCGGCGATTGGCTCGCGATCTTCGCGCGGGGCGACGCGGATATCGGCCCCCTTCTGCACGACATCCGGGAACACGGGCCGGCTCTGGCGGCGCTCCTCTGAGGGCGGGCAGTCGACGATGAGATGGGCGGTCCTGCTCGCCGGCGGCTCGGGGACTCGCTTCTGGCCCCTCAGCACCCCCAAGACCCCGAAACAGCTGCTGCCGCTGTCGGGCTCCGCGTCCAGCGCCGAAGAAGCCGTCGAGCGGCTGGCCGGCTTGATTCCCCGGGAGCGGATCATCGTCGTCACCGGCGGCACCCTGGCCGGGCGTCTCCGAGCCCTGCTGCAAATCCCCAGCGACAACGTCCTGATCGAGCCCATGGCGGCCTCGACGGCGCCCGCGCTCATCTGGGCAACGTGGGAGGCGCGCCGGCGAGACCCGGACGCCGAAGTGTTATCGCTCCACGCCGACTGGGCGGTCGGCGACGCCGCCGCATTTCGCCGCACGGCCGATCTCGCGCTGATTACGGCCCGCCGTCATGATCGCCTCGTCACGGTGGGGATCGTCCCGTCCAGGCCCGAAACCGGGTACGGCTATATCGTCCCGGGTGCTCCACTGGACGAGTCGGCCCGCACCGTCGCCCGCTTCTCCGAGAAGCCCGACGCGGCCACCGCGCTCGATCTGATGGCCGCCGGCGCGCTGTGGAACAGCGGGCTGTTCGGGTGGACGGCGCAGCGGCTGTTGGAAGAAACGGCCCGGCACACGCCTGAAGTGGCATCCGCGATCCCCGCTCTCCGGGCCGGCGATCCGACGGCCTTCTTCCGCGCCGTCACGCCGATCTCGATCGACATCGGCCTCCTCGAGCGCAGCGAGGCGGTCGCGGTGGTCACCGGGGCGTTCGCGTGGGATGATGTCGGCACCTGGGCGGCTCTGGCCCGGGTCCGGCCCAAAGATGCGAGCGGCAACATTGTGGTCGGCGCGGCGTTTCTCCAGGAAGCCACCGACTGTGTGGTCTGGGCGGACAGCGACCCGATCGTAGTCAGCGGGGTGCGAGACCTGGTGGTGGTGCACGCGAATGGACGCATTCTCGTGATGCCCTCGGAACGGGCCGCGGACATCAAGCGGCTGCTCGATGCGATGCCGGCGGACATCCGCGAGATCGACTCGTGAGCGGCTTGTATCTCCTCGAGCCCGATGCACCGGGACCCGAATGGACGCCCTTCGCCGGCGTTCGACCGATCGCGGAGACGAGAGCCGGCGCCTGGCTGATCCGCGAGCGGTGGGAAGCCGCCGTCCGGGCGGATACCGTCGCGACCATCGGCGGCCATGTCGATGGGTTCCACGAGCCCGGCGCCGCGCCGGTCCGCACCTCTGGACCGATCGAGGGACCCGCGGTGATCGCGTCCTCCTGCTTCGCCCCCACCGGAAGTCCGATCGCGGCGTCCGCCCCGGGGAGTCGATTCACCCATCGCGGCACCACCGTAGGCTGGACCATCGGCGCGGGTGAGCAATGGAAGGGTCGGCACGAGCGAGGCCCGGCGGTCGAGATCGACGGTCTCCGGCTCCGGGGGACCTTCGATCTGGTTACGGCCCTCGAAGTGCTGCTTCCCGCCGACTGCACCGATTTCGTCGGCTCCGACTCCGCCGGGGTACCGGAAGGCAGCATCGTACTGGGTGACCCCGCCCGGGTGATCTGCCGCAACGCGTCGGTGGAACCCGGTGTCGTGTTCGACGTGCGCGCCGGTGCCGTCGTCCTGCGCGAAGGCGTCGAGGTGCGGCACGGCACCCGGCTCGAAGGTCCCGTATTCGCGGGACCCGGCACCCGCATTCACGGCGGGGTGATTCGAGGCTGCGCTTTCGGGCCCGATTGCCGCGTGCACGGCGAGCTGTCGACGACGGTGTTCACCGGTTACGATAACAAGAGCCACGACGGCTTCGTCGGCCACAGCGTGCTCGGCCCGTGGGTGAATCTGGGGGCCGGCACGATCACCTCGAACCTCAAGAACACCTACGGTCCCGTCCGGCTCGACGTGCGGGGCAGCCGGATCGAGACGGAACGCCTGAATCTCGGCTCGCTGTTCGGCGATCACGCGAAAACCGCCATCGGCACGATGCTGTCGACCGGCACGGTGGTGTCCGCCGGCGCCAGCGTCTTCGGCGAGGCGGCGCCGAAATTCGTCCCCCCGTTCGCGTGGGGCAGCTCGGGCGCCGAGCGGCTCAGCGAGGACGGATTCCTGCGTATCGCCGAGCGGGTGCTCGGCCGGCGAAAGGTCCCATTCACGCCCGAGCAGCGGGACTCGCTCCGGCGGATGTATGCGCGGGGAACGACGGAATGACCACACTCTACGCCCTGGGCTCGGGCTCAGCAGGCAACTGCTTCGCCCTCGCCGCTGGCGGGGCTGTTCTGCTTCTGGATGCCGGCTTCGGAGCCCGCGAGATCGAGCGGCGGGCGGCATGCGTGGGGCTGTCGCTGGAGGGCCTCGTGGCGATCGCGCTCACCCACGAGCACGGCGATCACTCACGCGGCGCCGCGTCGCTGGCCCGGCGATTCGGTGTGCCGGTGCTCACCTCTCCCGCTACGTGGTCATGTGTGGAGAATGGAAAGGAGTGCATCCACACGCCGATCGGGCTGGGGCAGCGGGTTCGTGTCGGGCCGTTTCAGGTGGAAGGCTGTCCCACGAGCCACGACGCGGCCGACCCCCTCGCGATCGTCGCGAGACTCGAGGACGGAATCGGCGTGGGCGTCGCTTACGATCTGGGCCGCGCCACCACGGCGGTCCGCTATCTGCTTCGCGGACTTACGGCGCTGGTGCTGGAGGCCAACCACGACGAGATCCGACTCCGGACGAGCGACTATCCCCCCACGGTTCAGCGCCGCA
Organism: uncultured Gemmatimonadales bacterium; assembly: GCA_963757525.1. Taxonomy (GTDB): domain Bacteria; phylum Gemmatimonadota; class Gemmatimonadetes; order Gemmatimonadales; family GWC2-71-9; genus CAVVWJ01. The sequence goes on along the minus strand of CAVWRM010000001.1, from coordinate 3,167,430 downwards.
TCGCCGGGTCCACGGGTCATCTGTCGAACCGGGCCGCCGCGCAGCTCCTCAAGGAGCTGCACCATCCGGCGCTCGCCGCCGTCGTGCTCGCCCATCTGAGCCGGCGCTGCAACACGCGGGAGGACGCACTCGCCACGGTCGGGCCGGCGCTCAAGCGCGCGGGATTCCTGGGGATGCTGTGCGTGGCGGACCAGGACACGCCAATCGGGCCGATCCTCCTGGACCGGCCCGTGCAGGCACAGCTCAGGCTGGCGTTATGAGCTGGTATCGGGATCCGGAGGAACGGCGACCGTGTCGGGCCGCGGCGTGGGCGGCCCCACCAGATCGAAGGTCACGGCCTCGGTGAGGTCGCCCCCGGAGAGAACCAACCGCTTCCCCTTCAGCTTCATCCGGTAGTTCACCCACTCGCCCCCCAGCGCCAACGCGAGACTGTCACCGAGCAGACGCCATCGCACCGTCTGCGTGCCGTAGCTCGCGCTGCTGTCCTGGCGCACGATGACGATCCGTGGCCCGTCCTTCTTGGGATCCTGTTTGAGATCGAATTTCCAGGTCCCGATCAGGGTCGGTTTTCCCGCCGTCTGCGCGGTGGCCGACACGGGGAGGAGTGCTGCCAGCAGCGCGGCGCACAGCGAAAGCCTCACGAAGTCCTCATCCGCATGAAGTATGAGTGAACGCGACGCCTCCATTGTAAGCGCGGGCGTCAGTGCAGCCAACCCTTCGAGACCGCCGGCGATCCGGTGCGATGAGCTACAGCCGGACGAGCTCGACACGGCGGTTGTTCTGCCTCCCCTCGGGCGTCGCGTTGCTGCCGGCCGGCTTGGTGTCCCCGAAGCCCTTCGACTCCAGCCTGGCCGCGTCGACCTGGAAGTCAATCACGAGCACGTTCTTGACGCGAGCGCACGCCGCTGGCTCAGCGCCAGGTTCGCGTCCTTGGCGTCCGTGGCCTTTTGAACGGCGGTCTGCTCCGCCTTCTGTTTGACGGCGTTCTTCAGCAGCTTCCCGAACTGAGCCTGGGCCGGCGCCGGGGAGGCAAGGCAGGCGATGGCACCCGTGCACAGTGCAAGCGTCGTGAGTCGGAGTGATGTCGGCATGGTCGTCAGTCCTGTCGTCGGTGGTGAGTCGCCTACTTGCCGATCGGCAGGCCGAAGCCCACCGCGATCTGTACGTCGTTCTGCGTTTGCTTCGTGCTCGAGGTCGGATCCGCGATGCTGGTGCCGTAGATGAAGTCGTCGGCGGCGACGTAGAAGCTCAGCATCCCGCCCAGGTTGACGCCCACGGTGGCGCCCACCACCCCGCCGACGTCCGTCTTGTGCTCCACATCCCGGTAGGCGTCGCCACCATGCTTCACCAGGCTCGCGCCCCCATTGAGCGTCAGCCATAGAGGCTTGGTGAAAGGAATTACGTGGAACGCGGCTCGCGCGGTGCCGAGCAGGAGGTTCGCGTCAGTGGTGGTGGCGGTCTGGTCCAGGGTGAAGCGCAGCTTGCTGGGGACGTAGCTCACCGAGGTTTCGACGCCGAAGCGCGGGCTGAACGTCACGCCGAGGCGCCCGCCGAGCGCCAGCCCGACCTCCTGCTTGAGCTCCTCGCCGTTGATGGCCTGCGTCAGCGCCGTGGTCGGGATATAGACCCCGACGGTCGGGGACAGGGACAAGCGTTGGGCGAATGCCGGCGTCGTCACCGCCGTCGTGAGCAGCAGGGCGACCGGCCCGAGAGAACTGAGATGCGCGCGCATGGTGTCGCTCCTTGAGGGTTATTTCGCCTTCACCACTTCGAGCCGGGGATTCCTGTCCCGCTTGATCCTGCCGATCGCCTGGACGGCGGCCGGATCCCCGATCGCGTCGCCCAATGCTGCCTGGATCGTCTGGAGCCGGGAGGTCGCAAGCATCCTGACGGCCTCGTCGTCATCCTGCTGATCCAGGTACAAGTCGAGCCGGTAGTGCTGGCCCGATGCACTGATAGCCCGGCCAAGAGTCGTCATCGCCGCCGCGAACCCGACCCGACCAGCGGCGGACACGTCGGCCGACCCCGCCACCCAGTCGATGCCCCGGACGACGGTCTTGCCTTTCTTGAGATCCGCCGCGAGATCGTCGGACAGCGCGACGGACTGGCCGGGTGCTTCCGTCGTCGCTTCTCCACCCTCGTTCCCGGCCGGCATCGTGGCGGCGGTCATACCGCCTCGCGCCTGGGCCATCGCCATCATCTGCTGCATTTGCACCTGCATCTCCGCCTGCTGCATCCGCGACTGCTGCATGCCCATCTGCTGCTGGCAGGTCATCAGACGTTCATTCCCGACCTTCCTTCCCAGTTGCTCCTGCCGCTTCATCTCGGCTTTGGTCGGCATCCTCGGCCCACCGCCGGTGGGGTTGGTCATGGCGTTGTACTCCTCCACCGTCAGCCCCATGCAGTCGGCCATCGGCTTCGGATCGACGCCCATGGCATTGACACCCATGGGCATCGCCTGTGGATATGCCCCGTCGGGGGAAGCCATGTGCGGCGTCATCGCGCCGGCCAGGCCCGCACCCGCGAGCTCCGCCATGCCGGCTCCGCCGGCCATACCCCCAGCGGTCATACCCGCCGACCCCGCCATCCCGGCGCCACCCATGGCCGGCATGCAGGCGGTCCCCGTCGCCGCTGCCGCCGCGCCGGAAGCCGCCTCGCCCGCGCTCTGGCCCGACGCGGCGTCGATCGCACCGGCGATGGCCTGGCCGCCCGGCACCATGGTGCAGGCCGCGGTCTTCGCCACGGTCTTCACGACCTTGTTGCTCATCACGGACTTCGCCTTGCCGAAGAGTCCCTTCTTCTTGTGAGGTGTGGAGTCGGCGGGTACCGAATCGGAGGGTTCCGCGATGTCCGGGACGGCTGCCTCTACCGCTCCAGTCTCCGTCGCGGCCGGCGTCTCGGCCTGGGCGGCCGTCGCCGTCTTCTTTGATTGGGCGGGCTTGGAAGCCTGCGCCGTCGATACGTGCCAGGAACCCGCCAACACCGACAGCGCCATTCCCAGCAGGAAGCCTCGCGTCATGGATCCTCCTCGTGCGACCGACACCGGTCGAGCGTTTGTGGCGTGGGTGTTTCTCGTGTGACGTCGTGTGTCGCGGATTCGTCTCAGTTGGACCGCGGGTGGCGATCAGCCGGCCCCCGGCGGCCCCTGACCGATCGTTCGCTTGCCGTTCGAGGGGTTAGAGGGTAGCTTACGGCATCTAGACCGGCGAGCGCCTGCGCAAACCGGAACCAACGTGATCAGGGAGGGGCTGGCGTTGACGCCGGCCCCTTTTCTTTTCCGGGTTGTCGCTCGAGGTGCCTGTCGGCGCCGCGGCAACCGCGCACCGCGTGGCCGAGAACGTAGCGAAGCCTCGACCGGACACGGCCCGATGTCAGTCCAGCGTCAGCCTCAACAGGGGGAAGATCATGGGAATGCTTCGGTTCATCCGGCGACTGTTGGACGGGATTCTGCCCCACAACGCCTTCGAGCGACTTCGGAAGGATCCCCCGCTCGGGACGGCTCGCTTATGCCAATTCGGCCACACCGTGTTCTCGGGGAATAACCGCTGCGAGTACGGGCATCACCCCGCCTGAGATGCGAGAGGGCTGACGTCTCCCAACGCGAAGCGCCCCGGCATTCCACCGGGGCGCTTCGACTAACCGATCACCGAGCTGTCCGTCTTAGTACATGCCGCCCATGCCGCCGCCCGGAGGCGCGGCAGGCGCCGGCTTGTCTTCCTTCCTCTCCACCACCACGCACTCGGTGGTGAGCAGCAGGCCTGCGATGGACGCGGCGTTCTGCAGCGCGGTGCGGGTGACCTTGGTGGGGTCGATGACGCCGGACTTCACCAAGTCCTCGTACGAGTCGGTCTGGGCGTTGTAGCCGTAGTTCTTGTCCTTCGACTCCTTCACCCGGGCAACCACGATCGAGCCCTCGGCGCCCGCGTTCTGGGCGATGGCCCGGATGGGCTCCTCGAGCGCGCGACGTACGATGTCCACGCCGATCTTCTCGTCCTCGCTGCCCTTGATCTTGTCGAGGGCGGTCTGGCTGCGGATGAGCGCCACGCCGCCACCCGGCACGATACCCTCTTCCACCGCGGCGCGGGTCGCGTGCAGCGCGTCCTCGACGCGGGCCTTCTTTTCCTTCATCTCCGTCTCGGTGGCGGCGCCGACATTGATCACGGCCACACCGCCGGAGAGCTTGGCCAGCCTCTCCTGCAGCTTCTCCCGGTCGTAGTCGCTGGTGCTCTTCTCGACCGCGGCCTTGATCTCGTTGATCCGGCCCTGGATGTCGCTCTCCTTGCCCTTGCCGTCCACCACCGTGGTGTTGTCCTTGTCGATCACGACCCGCTTGGCCCGGCCCAGATCGTTGATGTTGGCGTTCTCGAGCTTGAAGCCGACTTCCTCGGAAATGACCTGACCGCCGGTGAGCACCGCGATGTCGCGGAGCATCTCCTTGCGGCGGTCGCCGAAGCCCGGCGCCTTGACCGCGGCCACCTTGAGGGTGCCACGGAGCTTGTTGACGACCAGCGTGGCCAGCGCCTCTCCCTCGACGTCCTCACCGATGATGAGGAGCGGACGGCCGCTCTGGGCCACCTTCTCGAGGATGGGGAGCAGCTCCTTCATCGCCGAGATCTTCTTGTCGTGGATGAGGAGGTAGGCGTCGTCGAGCACGGCCTCCATCTTCTCCGGGTCGGTGACGAAGTAAGGCGAGAGGTAGCCGCGGTCGAACTGCATGCCGTCCACGGTCTCGAGCGTCGTCTCCAGGCCCTTGGCCTCTTCGACGGTGATGACCCCGTCCTTGCCCACCTTCTCCATCGCATCGGCGATCAGGTTGCCGATCTCCCTGTCGTTGTTCGCGGAGATGGACCCGACCTGGGCGATCTCCTTCTTGCCGGCCGAGGGAACCGAGAGCGTCTTGAGGTGCTCGACGATGGCGTCGACCGCCTTGTCGATACCCCGCTTGAGCTCCATCGGGTTGGCGCCGGCGGTGACGTTCTTGAGGCCCTCACGGAAAATCGCCTGGGCGAGGACGGTGGCGGTGGTGGTGCCGTCTCCGGCGAGATCGGAGGTCTTGGTGGCGACCTCCTTCACCATCTGGGCGCCCATGTTCTCGATCGCGTCGGCCAGCTCCACCTCCTTGGCGACGGTGACACCGTCCTTGGTCACGGTGGGCGAGCCGAACTTCTTGTCGATGACGACATTCCGGCCCTTGGGCCCGAGGGTGACCTTCACCGCCTCGGCGAGGGCGTCCACGCCCCTCTTGAGCTTGGCGCGTGCATCAGTGTCGAAGAGCAGTTCCTTCGCTGCCATCTGTCATATCTCCTAGGGTTAGTGCGCGCTGGAATCAGCTGAGCTTGGCGAGGACGTCGGACGCCTTGATGATGACGTATTCATCGCCGTCGATCGTGTAGGGCGTGCCGCTGTATTTCCCGTAGATCACCTGGTCACCGACCTTGAGCTCCATTGGCACCCGGGTGCCTTTCTCGATGCGCCCCGGCCCCACGGCGATGACCTCGCCCTGGGTCGGCTTTTCCTTGGCGGTGTCGGGGATATAGAGGCCGCCCCGCATCGATTCCATCTCCTCGGCGGGCAGAATCACCACCCGGTCCTCGAGAGGGTGGATCTTGGTGGTGGGCTTGGCCTTCGAAGCAGTCGGCATCGTCCGTCCTCCACAGCAGATATGGTGATTATGTAACGTATTGGCTACCATTTAGTTAGCACTCACATACGCCGAGTGCCAACGTACTGCGGGCAAAGATAGTGTGGTGCGGAGCGGTGTCAAGACGCCGCTACAGATCGAACCTCATCTCCCCCCCGATATACCGGCTCTCCTTCCGGAAGAACTGCCGCTGGGTCGAAAGCCCCGTGTGCGCGATGAGCGCAAAGCCGATCTCGCGGCCGTTGGACGCCGCGAACGCGACCCCCGCCTTGGCCGAGGTACTCACCCGCCAGGCGGTCGCCGCGGTGGCGTCGAAGTACACTCCGCCCACCGGCCGCACCGCGGCTCCCAGGAACCGCCCCCCTCCCCACCCCCGGCCCCGGACATCGAGCGCCAGCGCGGCGCCCGGCCGCTGCAGGTCGAGCTCATCGATCAGCACATAGCTCAGCGCGCCCGTCAGCCGCCACGGACCGGTCGTGTAGCTCACCCAACCGGTGGCCACCTCGCGGGTCCAGTCGATACGGCTCGCGCCGAACCGGTCGCGGTATTCGTCGCCCAGGTGGCTGCTCTCGTGGAGGATCTCGCCGGTCAGCGACCAGTGGCCCAGCTCTGCGGTGGTATTGAGACCCACGACCCAATCATTGCTGATGAGCGCGCTTCGGGCGTCGCCGAGGCTGAAGCGACCGTACACCTGCGCCCCGAAGCCGAGCGAGATGGGCCGGGGCCCCCGCCGGAGCGCCAGCACCGGAAAGTTTTCCCCCAGACCCACTTCGGCTTCGGTCTCGGTCCCGAACTCGCTGTCGCCCATCCGGGCCGAGAAGATCCTGCCGACCAGGCCGTGCACCCGGGGCGACGCCTCCGGCAGCTCGAAGCTTCGAACGGCAGGAAAGAGCCGTTGCTGCGCGGGGCAGAGGCTCGGCCGCAAGAGGGCGAGAACCAGCACGAAACGCCCAAGGACCGAAATCCGCTTTCGCCCGCTCGCCCTTTTGCCCTTTCGCCCTTCCGCCACTGTCGTGCTTGACATTGGATGAGGCCCCTCAGATGTTCCCGCGCATGTCCCATTCGCGGAGTCATCCATGATGCTGTGGAGTACGGTACTACTCGCCTCGCTCGCCGGCGGGCCCGGTCCTGCCGGTCCGAAGGCGACCGTCACCATCGCCGTCGACTCGTCCAAGCACGAGCTGACCATCACGGCGGGGCCGTACAATCTCCCCAACATGCCGCCCATGAAAAACCATGGGATGATGGACCACGGGATGGCCCACGACACCCCGATCCAGGACTTCGACTGGCCGGTGGACGGGTGGTTCCGTGGCTACCGCATCGACCTGGTCGACGCCCATGGCCAGGCCGTCCCGAAGCACATCCTGCATCACATGATCATGGTCAACTTCGGCCGCCGCCAGCTGCTCTATTCCGCGGCCGAGCGGCTGATGGGCGCGGGCACCGAAACCGACGACGAGGTAAGCGTCCCGAAGACCATCGGCATCCCGCTCAAACCCGGCATGCGGCTCGGCATGTACGTCGCCTGGCATAACGATACCGGGAAAGACCTCGAGGGCGTGTACCTCAAGGTGACGATGCTGTGGACACCCAAGAACCAGAACCCGCAGCCGGTCAATTCCCTGCCCATCTATATGGACGTCAATCTCACGGTGGGCGGCAGCAACACGTTCGACGTCGTCCCCGGCAAGTCGACCAAGTCGTACGAGTTCACCCTGCCCGTCGGCGGGCGGTTGCTCGGCGTCGGCGGCCACCTCCACGACTACGGCGTCCGGGTTCGCCTGGAAGATGCGGAAACCGGGAAGGTGCTCACGATGGTCACCGCCACCCGCGATTCCGCGGGGCACGTGAGCAAGGTGAGCCGGAAGCTGTTCGGCGTGACGGGCGAGGGCCTCAAGCTCAAGGCCGATCACAAGTATCGCGTGGTAGGCGAGTACGACAACCCGACGGGAGAGACGCTGGTGAGGGGCGCCATGGCTCACATGGTGGGGCTCTTCGTCCCGGACGACATGGCCAAGTGGCCCGCGATCGACCCCTCGGATCCCACCTATCAGCGCGACCTGGCCTCGCTACAGGTCCGCGGCTCCGGCGGCGGGGACATGAAGGGCATGCATCACGGCGGTGAGCACGGCGGGCACGGCGATATGCCGGTGGAGAAGCCGACCTCGAGCCACGACCAGCACGACGGGCACACCGGGATGGCGGATGAGCAGGTCGCCCCCGGGCAATAGAAGCGAGTTCGGCGCGCCGGATCAGCTCCCCAGGATCCGGCGCGCGCCCACCCACCGTTGATACCACCACCGCCCATAGGCATCGTCCGGACTCAGCAGACTGATCTGCACGCCGCGGCTGGCGCTGTGGATGAACTGGCCATTGCCGATGTACAGGCCGACGTGCGTCACCGGCCCGCCTGAGTTGGTGAAGGTGAGGATGTCGCCGGCCCGGAGCGCATCCTCATCGCGCCCGACGTCGCGGCCCTCGCGCGCCTGGTCCATGCTTCGGCGCGGGAGCGTGACGCCATGCTGGGCGTACGCGTACTGGATGAGCCCGGAGCAGTCGAAGCCGTCGCCATCCTCTCCCGTTCCACCGAACTCGTATGGCCGACCCATGACCGCGGTGGCCGTCTCCACGATGGAGTCGGCGAGAAACGCGGAGCCACGCCCCGTCACCGCCGCGGGTTGGCTGCGGGTCGCGGGTCGCGGGTCGGCCGGCAAACCCGGGCCCGTGCTCGTGGCCCCGGTCTCGTGATTCGGAACCGCCGAGGCGTGACTCGCGACCCGTGACTCGCGACCCTCCGGGCCCGGCTTCCGCCCACGACTCCCGCCGAAGCGGAGGCCGAGGCCCGCCGCCAGCTCGAGCCCTCCACGATGGTCGAGAGAGATTTCCCGCCAACGAAGCTCTGCCCCGACTGAGAGAAATGGGGCCGGCACGAGATCGTAGCCGGCGCCCGCCGACCACGAGCTCCAGAAACTCGAGAACGAAGTGGAGTGGGGAGAGCCGAGACCCCCGCCGAGACCGACGACGCCGTAGGGGCCCTGCATGCCGGTGCGGAAGGCGGTCACATCGAGTCCCAGACCGGCGAAGGCACCCTCGCCGTCGCCCGCGCGCGTCAGGTAATCGCCGTGAGACACGAGCTCGAGTGGTCCGATGAGTGGCCGGTTCATGCCCAGGCGATAGAGGTTCCACCCACCATCGTCGTAGAAACGGCCCACCTGACCGAAGAAGCCTTGGGCCATGGCGGTGGACGGGACGACCAGGAGGGCGGCCACGGCGAGGGCTCGAGGTCTCATTTCTTCTCCCGCGTCGGACGTCCGCTCCGCAGATCCACGAGGTAGTGATCACCCGCGATGCAGTTGGTATAAAGAACGGCGCGGGCCGTGGAGTCGTTCACGATGCGCGGTGCCTCTTCCGTATACAGCAGGGGTACGGGAATCCGTTTGCCGTCCCGCCGCAGCTCGATCGTGCGATCGATGCAGGGCTTGCCGTCGGACGAGGATCCCCGCCGCGAAAGGGTGAACCAGATCTCCACGCCGGAGCCGCTGACGGCGAGCGACTCGGCCGGAGCGGCGGCCAGCGCGGGTCCGGCCGAATCGCCCGGCGGTCGCCTCGCGCCGCCCGAGCCCTCGCCGGCACCGCATGCCACGAGCGCCGCCGCTGCCGCGATTCCGAGTCTGCTCATTCGTCCCGCGGCTCGAGCGCCAGGCTCACCGTATCCGGCGTGCCGTCTTCGGTCACGGCCAGCACTTCGCGTGCCTCGGGAGTCTGACGAAGGTATCGAAGCCAGAGAATGAGGGCCGCGAACCCGGTCAGCGCGCCGCATAGCGCCGTGACCGCCAGCCCCTGCACCGGGTCCACCAGCCGCATCGAGATCAGTGCCCCTCCCACCGCCCCGAAAAACGACGCGGCCCACGCCAGAAACGGCGTGAGCAGCCATCCGAAGATCCGGAAGAGAAGGCGAACCCAGCGCACGGCTCAGCCTCGGCGCGAACTCATCGACGTGAGTGCGGTAGCCAGCGCGATGCCCGGGAGGAAGGCGACGCCGAAAGTGGGAAGGTTCCAGCTCGCTCCCGGCACGCCGATCACCACGCCGAGGATGCCGGCCACGATGGTGCAACCGATGGCGGTGCCGAACGCCACGGGAGCGGAAGGTTGTCCCGAGCGGGCTGCTCCGTTGGAGAGGATCCAGGCGCCCATCCAGGGGATGAAGGTGCCCACGATCCACCAGACCGGGTGATACCACCAGTTGCTTCCGCCGCCGATGGCCGACCACCGATTGGTATAGGTCCCGATGTTCTGGAGGACGCTGACATCGATCAAGAGGAAGACGAGCGTGGCTCCGAGGCCGATGCCCGCCGCGCCCGCGATGCCCTCGATGGTACGCGCGCGGGTCCAGATGCCGGGCAGGAGGAGCACGGCGCCGAGGCCGGCGAGAAGCACGATGGCCACGGCGAGCGTCTTGAGCGGGCCATCGGGGAGAAACCGGGTGGCGAACGAAATGAGCAGCACGGCAGCCGATTCGATCAATCCGAGCTTGACCGCGCCTCGAACGATCCAGGGAACATCGGTAACGTCCTGTGTCGCGTGGAGTTCCACCGCGGGGTGCATGCCCGTCTCCGGATGAGAATCGTGTGCCGAATCATACCTATCCTCCCCACCCGATCACAACCGCCACATCGGTCACCGCCCAGGCCGCGAGGGCCCGGTACATGCCACGCTGGTGCTCCGCCGGAGTGAGCCGTGCCACCCGCGCGCGCCACGGGATCAGCACCGCGCTCCAGACCGCTGCGGCCAGCGCGAGGAGAGCAACGCGCCAGCCATCGGCTGGCAGTCTCCATCCGGCCCGAACCGCGGCGGCGGCGAACAGGGCGAACGCCAGTCCGGCGGCGCCGGCCGCGACGTCGAGGCTTCGCGTGGGACCGAGCACCGACGCGAGCGTCCGGTCGCCGCGCCGCACATCCTCCTCGAGCTGATAGAGCTGGGTCAGCGGATATAACGCGGCGAACAGTGGACAGAAGGCCAGCAGGACTAGCGTGCCCGCCGGATCCACCGGGGTGCCGGTCGACGCCCAGCCCGCGTACGGCGTGATCGTTCCGAATCCCCACATGTTGATCACCCAATCCCCACCGGCGACGGCCTTGAGCCGGAACGGCGGTACCGAGTAGAGGACGGACAGGAGGAAGCAAAGAGCGTAGGCCACGACGAACGCCGGCGGCAGCCGGAAGGCGGCCAGCTGGCCCAGCGTCATCAGCGCGAGGCTGAACCGGGCGAGGTGACGGGGTGGTGGCGGCGGCTGCCGAAGGTACGCGACGTCGCCCTCGTCGCGATCGAAAGCACTGTTGAGGGCGAGCGTGCCCCCATTGAGGCACCCGACCCACAGAAGAACCCCCAGCAGCGCCGCACCGAGATCGCGGCCCGAGGCCGCACCGTCCAGGCCGACCGCGAGGAGGTAGCCCACGACGGTGTGCGCGGCCATGATGGGCCACTCGGCGGGACGAAGGTGGAGGAGGTAGTCGAGGCGGCGACCGAACAGCGCGTAGCCAGCCTCGCGGGCCCGCGTCACCATTCCAGGCGGAGATGGCGCGCCGCGAGCTCGAGTCCCTTGAGGGTGAGGTCGGGATCGGTGAGCTCGATGGTCGTCGAGAGCGACGCGACGACCGGGGCCAGCCCGCCGGTAGCCACGACACCGGGCCGTCCGCTGCCGGGCCACTCGTCCCGGATCCGGCCCACCAATCCATCGACGGCGTCGACCGTCCCGAACAGCACTCCGGCCTGGATGCATTCCTCCGTCCGCCGGCCGATCACGCGCTCGGGTGCGCGGAGCTCGGTGGCGGGCAGCTTGGCCGTCCGCCGGGTGAGCTGGTCGGCCGCCGTGCGGAGCCCGGGCATGATGACCCCGCCGAGAAACCGTCCATCGGCGGTGACGCAGTCGAAGGTCGTCGCGGTCCCGAAGTCCACCACGATGGTGTCGGCCCGATACAGCTCCTTCGCGGCGAGGGCGTTCACGATCCGGTCGGCACCGACGCTCAGCGGCTCGTCGACGTCGAGTCGGATAGGCAGGGGCGATCGCGCGTCCACCGCCACACCGGTGCGGCCCGTCGTGCGGGCGATTCCCTCCGTCACGCTCAGGGTGACCGGCGGCGCCACCGAGGCGAGGCAGACGGCCCGGACCTCGTTGGGGGAATGGCCGGCCTGAACGAGAAAGGCCCCGATCGCGATCCCCCATTCATCGGGCGTGCGATCGGGGTTGGTGGTCATGCGCCAGTGTGCCTCGAGATCACTGCCCGTGAAGAGCCCGAGGGTGATCTCGGTATTGCCGATGTCGAGAGCGAGCAGCATGGCTCGAAGTTACGCCCGGAAGGAAGACTCGGCCATCGCGACCATGCCCGCCCGTGCCAGCATCAGCCGGCCATCGGGTTGCCGCACCCGCAACGCGGCGTCGGGCTCGATCCCCTCCGCGACGCCGGCAATCGGCTCGGTGAGCGCACGCCCGGCGAGCCAATCGAGCTCGCGAAAGGCCCGCAGCTCGGAATCATCGAGCCGGGCACTCCGGACATCGATGCCCCGGATGGCGCCCGCGACCGGCTCGACGATCGGTGAGGGGGTGAGCCCCGGCCACCGCTCGGCGAGGCTCGTCGCGGTGTCGCGCAGCGAGTCGGGAACGGCGTTGGAGACGTTCAGGCCCAGACCCACGACCACCCAGGCGAGAGCCTCGCCCTGCCAGCGCGCCTCGCAGAGGAGTCCCCCGACCTTCCGCTCGCCGAGCATGAGATCGTTGGGCCACTTGAGCCGGAGACGCTCGCCTGGCGCGATGACCGCCACCGCGCCCGAGACCGCGAGCCCCGCGCGAAGGCTGATGGGATCGAGCCCTGAGGCCACCGGAGGACGAAGAAGGACGCTGAGCCAGAGACCACCCTCGGGAGAGTGCCACACCCGGCCGCGCGAGCCGCGGCCCTCCGTCTGCACCTCCGCGACGACGGTCGTGCCATCCCCCGCCCCGTCACCGGCCATGGCATGGAGCACCTCCATGGTGGACGCGATCCGGCGGAAGCGATAAATGGGAGCGGGGACGGTCACCGGAGCAGGAACAGCAGGAGGAGCCCGAACGCGATCCGGTACCATGCGAAGGCCGCGAAGCTGTTGTGCGAAACGAATCGGATGAACACCCGGACGACCAGGAGGGCGGAGACGAAGGCGGTGATGAACCCCACCAGAAATACCGGCGCATCGGCGGCGCCCAACGTGTGCCAGCTCGATTTGAGCTCGAAGAGCGTCGCGGCGAACATCACCGGAATCGACAGAAAGAACGAGAACTCGGTGGCGGCCGTGCGGGACAGGCCGAGCACATAGCCACCCATGATGGTCGCCCCCGATCTCGAGGTTCCCGGGATCAGCGAGAGAATCTGCGCCAGGCCGATGCCCAGGGCCGTTCGCGGCGGCACCTGGTCCACGTCAGTGACTTGCGTCGTCGGCCGCCAGCGCTCGATCGCGAGGATGAGCACGCCGCCCGCGATCAGCGCGCCGGCCACGACCATCGGGTCGAAGAGCCGGGCCTTGATCCACTCGTGAGTGAGAAACCCGATGATGGCGACCGGAATGAACCCGAGGATCAGATTGATCGCGAGGCGCCGGCCCGGACCGCCGACCACCGACTGGCGCAGGCCGACCGCCAGGCGTGCGCGGTACAGCCAGACGATCGCGAGAATGGCGCCGAGCTGGATGAAGATCTCGAACGTCTTGGCCGCCTCGCCGGACTCCCCGAGCCAGTGGCCGACGACGATGAGGTGGCCGGTCGACGAGACCGGGATGAATTCCGTGATGCCTTCGACCACGCCGAGCACCGCCGCCTTGATCAGCGGGTCAGCCGACATGGGTCGCTCTCACCGCATCGCCTCGAGGTAGAGCGCCTCGTACATCGGCACGACGCGGTCCGCCGAGAACATGCGCGCCTTCTCGACGGCGGCCTGGCTCATCGCCCGATGCCGGTCGGCGTCCCGGAGCAGCTCGATGGCCCGGCGCCCCATCGCCTCCACCGATCCGACCGGCTCCAGCAGCCCGTTGACGCCGTCGTCCACGACCTCGGGCAACCCGCCCGCCCGCGAGGCGACGACCGGGGTGCCGCAGGCCATCGCCTCGAGCGCCGCCAGACCGAAGGACTCGGTCTGGGACGGGAGCACGAAGAGGTCGCTGCTCTGGAGCAGGCTCGCCACCGAGTCGAGGCGGCCGAGGAATCGCACATCCTTGCCCACCCCCAGCTCGCCCGCCTCCTTTTCGGCCTCGACCCGGTCGGGCCCGTCGCCGATCATGATGAGCGTGGCGGGCATCGCCCGCCGGATCCTGGCGAACACGCGCACGACGTCCTTCACCCGTTTCACCTCGCGGAAATTCGAGATATGGGTGATGACCTTGTGGTCCTCCGGAGCGAGCGACCCGGGACACCGCGTCTCTCCGGGCCGGTATTCGGTGAGATTCACGAAGTTGGGGATCACCCTGATGTCGCAGCTCACGCAGCCGAAGGCCCGATAGGTCTCGTCCCGCAGATAGGCCGACACGGCGGTGATCTCGTCCGACTTTTCGATGGAGAACTGGGTGATGGCGTAGAAGCTCGATTCCTGGCCGACGAGGGTGATGTCGGTGCCGTGGAGCGTCGTGATCACGCGGAGCGACTGCCGGCCGTTCAGCATCTCACGAGCCAGGTAGGCCGTCGTGGCGTGAGGGATCGCATAATGAACGTGCAGGATCTCGAGGCCCTCGCGAAGCACCACCTCGTGCTGTTTCGACGCGAGGGCGAGCGTGTACGGAAAGTGGTCGAACAGCGGATAGCGCCCCATCCGGGTCTCGACCTGGTGAAAGTAGATCCGCTCGGTATATCCGTGGAGCCTGAAGGGGAAATCGTAGGTGATGAAGTGCACCTCGTGTCCCCGGCGCGCCAGCTCGAGGCCGAGCTCGGTGGCCACGGCCCCGGAACCGCCGTACGTGGGATAGCAGGTGATCCCGATCTTCATCGTTGGGTCTTCTCCCACGCTTCGGCGATTTCCGCCGCGAGCCGTTCGGGTGACCGGGTGGCGTCGAGCGTCGACACGGCTCCCGGGAGCTGATGGCGGAACCAGGTCTCCTGCCGCTTGGCGTACTGCCGGGTACTGGTGGCGATGGCCTCGGCTACCGTGCCCCGCTCGCGGAGACCGTGCAGGAACTCCACCGCCTCCCGGATGCCGATCCCGTCGAGACCGGCGCTGCCGGCCTGGTGTCCGTCGGCCAGCACGGAAGCCACTTCCTCGATCAGGCCGCGCCGGACCATCTCCTCGGCGCGCCGGGCGATCCGGGCGTGCAGCACGGCCCTCGGCACGGTGAGCACAATGTACCACGGCTCGATGGCCCCGCCCTCGCGCGCGGTGCGCTGCCAGTGCGAGAGCGGCGCGCCGGTCAGGAGCGCCACTTCGATGGCGCGCGCGGCCCGCTGGCGACCTCCACCCCGGAAGCCCGCGTCCAGCCTGCCGGCCCAGCGCACCAGCTCCAGCGGCTCGAGCCGCGCGGTCCAGGCGTCGAGACGGCGGCGGCGCGTCGGGTCCAGCGGTGGCTCCCGGAACAGGCCCTCGGCCAGGGCCCGCACGTAGAGCCCGGTGCCGCCCACCACGACGGGCATCCGTCCGCGCGCCCCGACCTCCGCGAGCCATCCCACCGAGTCCCGCGCGAAGTGGCCGGCGCTGTAGCGCGTTCCCGGATCGACGACGTCGAGCCCGTAATGCCGGACCTTCGCGCGCTCTTTCTTCGTCGGCTTCGCGGTGCCGATGTCCAGACGGCGATAGACCTGCCGCGAGTCGGCGGAGATGATCTCGAGGGGCCAGTGCGCGCCGAGGGCGAGCGCCACGGCGGTCTTGCCGACCGCCGTGGGCCCCACCAGCACCGGGACCCTAGCGCCGGCCAAAGCGGCGCTCCAGCTCCTCGAGCGGAAGTTGCACGATCGTCGCGCGCCCGTGCACGTCGTGCGGCGGGAGATCCGTGGCGAAGAGCCGAAGCAGGAGCCGGCGCATCTCGGTGGGGTCGAGGCGGTCGCCGGCCTTGACCGCCGCGCGACAGGCGTAGGTGGCAGCGAAACGCTCGAGACCGTTGGCCCAGCCACCGAACCGTCCCCCGGCGAGGTCGGCGACCACCTCCCGGAAGCACGCGCCGCCATCAAAGCGCGGATGAGGCGCGGGCACGGCGTGCAGCACCACCGACCGGCCGCCGAACGCTTCCACCTCGAAGCCCACGCGGCCGAGCACCTCGCCATGACGCTCGACGGCGTCCAGCTCTTCGTCGGTCAGCTCGAGTGTCAGCGGCAGCAACAGCCGCTGCGCGGGCGCGCCGCCCCCGGTGAGCTGCGCCATGATCTGCTCGTAGAGCACGCGCTCGTGAGCGGAGTGCTGGTCGACGAACACCAGGCCCTCCGCCGCCTCATAGACGATGTAGCTGCCGAAGAGCTGGAGGAGCGGCGCGTCGAACCCGCGGGGCTGCCCGGGAGACTGCGCCTCCACCGAGCCGGTCGGCGCGAACAGGCCATCGATGGCATCGGGAGACAGCGCGCCGCCAGCCATGCTCGGCATGCCGGCCGGCATCGGGCGCCAGTCGCCAACGGGTGCCGCCGCCACGAGCGCGCCCAGCGCGTGCCGTACCGCTTCCTCGACCACCCGCTCAACCCCGATGCGGTCCCGAAACCGCACCTCGAGCTTGGCAGGGTGGACGTTGACGTCTACTTCGTCCGGCCGGACCCCGATCCTCAGGTAGAGTGACGGACGATCGCCCGGATGAATGGCCGACCGGTATCCGGCCTCGGCCGCGCGAAGCAGGAAGGGATCCTTGAAGGGCCGACCGTTCACGAACAGTTGCGTGCGGCGACCCGTGGGACCGGCATCGCCCGGGCGCTGGACGTATCCGTCCACCGTGAACGCGCCGGCCGCGTAGGCGACGGGCACCAGCGTGCCCGCGACGTCGCGTCCCCACACGGCGGCCAGACGCTCCTCGGGTGCCTGGCCGGGGGGAACCATGAGCCGGCAGGTTCCGTCCGCGTGGAGCTCGAAGCCCACGTCGGAGTGTGCCAGCGCGAGCGTCGCCACCGCGTCATGGGCGGCCCGCGTCTCGCTGGCGGCCGAGCGGAGAAACTTGCGCCGCGCGGGCGTGTTGTAGAACAGCGCCCGCACCGTCACCGTCGTTCCCCGCCGGCGGACCGCATCGCCCACCCGATCGACGCGACCGCCGTTCACGCTCAGCTCCGTGCCGCCACCCTCCGGTTCGGCGGTCGTGAGCGTGAACCGTGAGACCGACGCGATGGCCGGCAGGGCCTCGCCCCGGAAGCCGAACGTTTCCACCCCCACGAGGTCGGCGACCGCGCGGACCTTGCTGGTGGCGTGGCGATCGACCGCGAGGACCGCGTCCTCCCGCCCCATGCCGCTCCCGTCGTCGCTCACCTGGATGAGCGTCTTGCCCCCGTTCTCGAGCTCGACGCGAATCTGGCGGGCGCCCGCATCGAGCGCGTTCTCCACCAGCTCCTTGACCGCGGACGCGGGACGCTCGACGACCTCGCCCGCGGCGATCTGATCGGCCACCGCGTCGGGAAGAATGGCAATGCGCCGGGACATGGCGAGAATCTAGCCGCCGATCGGCGCGACCGCGTCCTGGGGCACCCACCCTTCCCGCGATCCCGAGGCACGCACGAGAAGCCACCCGGGCGAGGCCCGCAGCATCAGCACGGCGCTGCCGCCATCCACGGGCGCGACGGCCGGGGCGAGGCCGTGGGGCGAGAGCCGCAACGTCGCCGTCTCGACGACGATGCCGACCGGACGCCGATACCAGGCGCGGAGACCCAGCCCGCCAAGCGCGGCGCATCCGGCGAACACCAGCAGGATGGTCCACCGCTCCCGCGCACTCGGACGAATCGCCCACCCGAGCCAGGCCAACACCCAGACGCCTGTGCCGATCAGGAGCAGCTCCTCGGGTGTGAACGGGGGCGACCAGGTCCAGCGAGCGGACGTCAGGTCGGGCGGCGGTGTCAGCTCGAGGGCGCGGCGTACGGACGACTGGCGCGGAGCGAGACGGCGAGCCTCGAGCCACGCGGCCGCGGCCCGGCCTTTGAGGCCCATACGGAAATAGGCGGCCCCCAGGTCGTACCAGTGGGCGGCGACCGCGGGCTCGGCCGATACCCGCCCGCGAAACGCATCGGCGGCGGCGCGGAGCGATCCCGTCTCGTAGAGCTGCTCCGGCGCCGGCGTCTGCGCCGCGAGCGAGGGCGGGCTCACGAGCAGCACGAGCAGGACCATCGACGCGCTCACGACCCGCCAGGGTTTGACGGTACCACCCAGCAGCCGAACGATCTCGCGCACTTCCCGGGCGAGCCTCGTGTCGTCGCCCGGGGGGGCCGACGGCCCGTAGCGGCGGGCCAGCAACCGCTCGCGCACGCCGGACACGCGCGCCGCCAGCTCGGCGTCGGCACCAGCCGCGCGCAACGCGGCCACGATCGCGCCACTCGATCCTCGCTCCGCCTCGGGCACCAGCATCGCGAGCAGCGCATCGAGATCCTGCTCCGCCCCGCGCAGATCACCCGGCGGCACGGGGGCTGCGCGCCGCCGCGGGCGAAGTGTGGCGTGCCCCCGAACGACCGCCAGCAGCGGCGGAACGGCGAGGACCACCAGCCAGACCCAATCGGGCACCCCATGCCCGAGTCGCCAGGCGAGGGACGGACTTCCCCCGTTGAGCAGCGCCGGCGGCATCGCGGCCGTCGCGGCCGACTCGCCGGCACGCACCACCGGAATCGATGCCGCCGGCGCACCGATGTCGACGTATCGCCCGCTGGCCAGGTCGAAGTACGGATAGCGGATCGCGGGCAGCACGAGCACACCGACCGAGTCGGAGACGAGCAGATTACGGAAGGTCTTCGTCCCGCCGATCCTGCCGTCGGTGGATGTCACGTGCTCATCCACACGCTCGAGGTAGGCACGGCCCGATCCCGGCCAGGTCACCTCGGGGGCGGGCCAGAGCGCGAGATTGCCTTCTCCGCTGATCGAGAGCTGGACCGCGATCCCCTCGCCCACCCTCGTGGAGGCCGGCGAGATCCTCCGCTCGAATCGGAGACCGGACCCGATCGCGCCCGCGAAATTTGCGGGCCGGCCCGGCGCGGGAAGGGGTTGCACTACCAGCGTCTCGGGAGGGCTCGATAGGGCGTAGCGCTCTTCCTGGCTGAAGAACTGCATCGCCACGGGCAGGCTGTACTTGAGGGTGGCGCGCGGGATCCCCATCGTCCCGGCCACGAGCGGAAAGACGATCTGGTGCGAGGCGAAGAGGTCGTACCAGCGACCGCCGACGCTCCGGGTGGCCACGATACCCGCCGGCGTGGCCTGCGGATAGCTCCATACGCCGTCCACTACCGGAGGCTGCAGGGTGGGCGGCCGCCGCAGCTGCAGCCGGAGATCGCGCGGGAACCAGGCGAGCGTCACCACGTCGACCTGCTCGCCCACGCGCACGGTGTCGCTCGACACGAGGAGATCGATGCCCGGCTGTCCCGCGGCGGGCGGCTTGGCGGCATCCACGAGATGGCGGAGCCGCGGACTGACCGACTGAGCGGTGGCGGCGCGATCGGCGGCCACAACCACGACGAGCGCCGCCGCTTCCACCGTGTCGCGGCCCTGGACCGCCCGCGCGGGACCGACCTGCCAGCGCCCCGGCCGTACAGCGCGAAGCCGGATCTCGAGAATCGTCGTACGGGTCGAGGCGTCGCCCAAGGCGAGCTGTGTGCTTTCGCTCCGGCCGACCAGCTCGAGCCCGGTGAACGGCGACACGGTCACCTGCATCGGTGCCGGCGAATAGCTCACGGCCCGCAGAGTGTAGGTGAGCTCCTCGCCGACGGACAGGCGGTCCATGTCTACCGACGCCTCGATCTGGGGCCCCTGGTGCTGAGCCTGGATGCCGCCCAGCGCCAAGAGCGTCACCACCGCCGGGCCGACCACGACCGGGATCACCAGTCCTTCACTCCGGCCGAGGCACCGCTTTGGAGCCGGCGCTGCTGCTCCGCTCGGGTCTCCCGCTCGCGGCGATCCATCGAATTGAGAATCTGCTCCGCCTGGTTCGGCGAGAGCCCCTGGCTCGGAGGTGCTTCGTTCTTCGGCTGGGGCGGCGCCGCCGCCGGCGGCGGAGGAGTGCCGCCACCGCCGCCGCCGCCTTGTGGTGGAGGTGGGCGGCGACGGCGGTCGGTGAGCTCGAGGTTCCACTTGGCCCGCTCGGAGGAAGGCTGAAGCAACAGGGCCTGGCGCAGGCGGTCCGCCGCCTCGTCGAGCAGCTCGTCGCGCCGGCTGCTGTCCGCTCGGGCGGCGAGCAGCGAGACGAGACCGAGATTGTAGAGCGCGCGATACCGGAGCGCCGGATCGAGCGACTTCGCGGCCTCCGTCAACGCGCCTCGCGCCACGTCGAGCCGACCCGCCTCCAGCGCGGCCGTTCCGGCATTGTAGAACGCCGTGTCTCGCGCCGTCGGCTTTCTTGCCTCCTCAAGGAACGCCGCCGCCGCCCGCGCGGGATCGCCCGCCGCCAGCGCGCGCGCACCCGCTTCGGGCCGTTGGGCCGAGAGCGACCCGGCCGTGAGCAGCACACCGGCGAGGGCGACGAGCGCGGGGCCGGGACGCGCGAGCGTGTAGAAGAGCAGCATCAGCGCGGCCGCCAGCGCCGGAATCCACGCGCGGGGGACCAGGTCCGCCGTGCTCGTCTCGGAGGATGGACTGCGTTTCATGGAGGCGACGAGATCGCGAACCGCGCCCGCCTGATCGGGCAGATCGCTCGGCACCAGCGTGCCCTCGGCGGCGTCCACCACCGCGCGGAGAATGTCGTCGCGACGCTCGGTGAGGATGACACGGCCGCCGTCGTCCTTCTTGTACTCCAGCAGGGTCCCCGCCGAATCTCTCACCGGGATCCGCGCCGGCTGGGGCCTTCCTTCCGACACCATGATCAGCCGCACGCCCGCCTCCTTGAGCGCCTCGGCCTGCGCCACGATGCCCGGGAGCGTGTCGTGTGCCTCCCCGTCGGTGAAGACCACGAGCACGCGGTCGGCCGGGTCGCCGGTGGCACCGAGCAGCTGGCTCCCCTGCGCGAGGACGCTCGAGAGGTTGGATCCTCCTTCGCTCGCGAGATCGGGGTCCAGCGCGTCGAGGTACATCCGGATGGCGCTGCCGTCCACCGTGAGCGGTGAGAGGATGTAGCTGCGTCCGGCAAAGGCGATCAGCCCGAGCCGATCACCCTCGAGGTCCTGAATGAGCCGCCGCGCCTCACGCGCCGAGCGACCCAGCCGGCTCGGCGGTACATCTTCGGCCAGCATGGAACGACTGATGTCCACCGCGAAGACGAGGCTGAGCGCCCGGCTCTCCGTCTTGATCTGGGTCCGGCCGTAGCGCGGCCCGGCCAACGCCAGACACGCGAAGATCGCCACCAGTCCGAGTACCACCGGCGCCCAGCCACCGCGGCCGCGCGCCGCCCGTCCCAGCTCGGGGGACCACCGGCGCGCCAGCCGGATCCGCCGGCGGCGGCCCAGCCAGGCGCCGAGCCCGACGGCGAAGCCGAGGACCGGTGCGAGGAAGAGCAGCAGGGGAACGTCGAAGCTCATGGAACGCGAACCACCAGGGTGCTCCCGAGCAGCAGCTCCAGCGCGAGCGCGCCGAGGCCGAGGAGGATGAGCGGCCGGGTGGCCTCCTCGTACTTGGTGTAGCGGGTCACCTGGATCGGGGTCTTCTCGAGCTGGTCGATCTGATGGAAGATGCGGCTCAGGGCCTCACTGTCGCGCGCGCGAAAGTAGCGGCCGCCGGTCTTGGCGGCGATCTCCCGCAGCAGCGGCTCGTCGATCCGCACCGGCAGCATCTCGTAGCGGAAGCCGCCGAGGCCCCGTCCGGTGGGGATGGGAGCCTCGCCGATGGTCCCGACGCCGATGGTGTAGACCTTGATCCCGAAGGCCGCGGCCGTGGCGGCCGCGGTGCGGGGATCGATCAGGCCCTTGTTGTTCTCCCCATCGGTGAGCAGCAGAATCACCTTCGACTTGTCCGGGGCCCGGCGCAGCCGATTGACGGCCGTGGCGAGTCCGCTGCCGATGGCGGTCCCGTCCTCCAGGCTCCCGATCTTGAGATCCATCACGGCCTGCTCCACCACCGCATAGTCCAGCGTCACCGGCACCTGGGTGAGCGCCTCTCCCGCGAATGCCACGAGGCCGATCCGGTCCGCGGTGCGGCCCCTGATGAACCCGACCGCCTGGCGTTGCGCCACCGCGAGACGGTTGGACGGGGCGAAATCCTCGGCCAGCATGCTGCTCGAGATGTCGATCACGATGACGATGGCGATGCCTTCCTGCTTCACCTCGACCGTGTCTCCCCCGACCCTGGGCCCGGCCGCGGCGATGATCATCGACGCGAGGGCGATCGAGCGGAGCGCGGGCGGCAGCGCAACCCACCAGCGGCGGATCGCGACCGCGGCCGGAATGCTGACGTCGCTGTAGCCGGCGGCCGGCGAATCCCCCCGCCGGCGACGCCACCACCAGAGGCCGAGGCCGACGAGCAACAGCAGGAGCCAGGGGCGCGCGAAGCTCATGCGGCACCACCCGAAAGCCGCCTCTCGAGCTCCGCCGCCCCACGCGCCAGCCGAAGCGGGTCGGGAACGGGGTCCGACCCGAACCGGGCCTGGTCGAGCGCGCGAAGCAGCGTGCCCATGTCGGCCAGCGGCCACTCGGGCCGGTCGGCGGCCAGCTGCGTCATGAGGGTTTCCCTGTCGAGACCTCGGTGGGCCGACGGCGTGTGCCGTGCGATGGCGGTGCGAAGCCCCGTCGTGACCGACGCGGCCACGGCGCGGGACTCACCCGCTTCGGCCCATCGCTCGAGTGGAGCCGGCGCCGGGCGCGTACTAGCCGGCACCGGCGGCGCGGCGGGACCCCGCCGCCGCCACCACCAGTGAAGCGGGGCAAGCACGAGCGCCGCCGCCGCGAGCGCGAGCAACAGTGGCAGCAGGCTTCGCGCGCCGCGCGGCACGTAATCGGCCCGGGGTTGCGGGGCGAGGACCGAGTCGGTGGGAACTTTCGGCAACACGCTCGTCACGCGGAGGGTGACGTGCAGGGGCGGCAGGGAGTCGACCCCACCATTGGGGCCGAGCAGCAGCGGGCCGGGGATCGTGACCGACTGCTCACCGGCCCGCCAGACGACGACGGGGTATCCGATGGTGACGGAGTCGCCCCGACTCGTCACCACCGGCGGAGCGAGCAGCTCGAGCGGATCGTCGGGCCGCCAGTCGGCCGGGCGCGGCGTCCGTCCTTCGGGGACGGCGACCGTGCGGGACAGCCAGATGGTGTCGCCCACGGTGGGACCGCCGCCCTGGAGGAGCAGCAGCCAGCAGAACGTCGCGATCATCCGCGATGGATCCTGCGGGCACGCCGGGCGAACGCGCGGCGTAACGGTAGTGCGTACGGGATCCCGGTTTCGAGGCTCACCTGATCGGCGCCCGCACTCACCAGGGCCCGGGATCGCTCCTCCAGACGCTGAGCGGCACGCCGGGCGACCCGTTCCCGGACCGGACGGCTCCCGGTATCGACCAGGAGCCGCCGTCCCGTTTCGGCGTCCATCATCTCGATCCAACCCGCATCCGGCAGTTCGTGCTCCCGCGGCTCGTCGACCGTGATGGCCACCACCTCGTGCCGCGCGGCGAGACGCCGCAGCGGACGCTCCCACCCCTCGGCGATGAAGTCCGAGAGCACGACGACGATGCTGCGGTGGCGAAGGAGACGGCTCGCGTAGGAGAGGCTCGCGGCCAGATTCGTGCGCTTCCCGACCGGCTCGAACGCGACGAGATCGCGGATGACACGGAGGGCGTGCCGCCGGCCCTTCCGGGGCGGGATGACCTGCTCGACCTCGTCGGCGAAGAGCAGCGCACCGACCCGGTCGTTCTGCCGCGCCGCGGCCAACGCCAGCACGGCGGCTACCTCGACCGCCAGCGACGCCTTGGTGACGGGCTCGCCGAAGCGCGTGGATCCCGACTGGTCCACCAGGAGCATCAGCGTGAGCTCGCGCTCCTCGGTGAAGGTCTTGACGAACGGACTGCCGAGTCGGGCGGAGACGTTCCAGTCGATGGTCCGGAAGTCGTCACCCTGTTCGTAGGCGCGGACCTCCGCGAACTCCATGCCCTGTCCCCGGAACACGGACCGGTACTCGCCCGCGAACAGCGAGCCGACGAGTCCCCGCGTACGGAGCTCGATGCCTTTGACTTGCTTGAGGATCTCTGGAGAGACGGACATGGTTGGAGAAGGCTAAAGGCCTAAGGCTGAAGGCTGAACCTGTCGCTCTTAGCCTTGAGCTTTGAGCCTTCAGCCGCCCTCAAGGAACCTTCAACGCCGCCAGCACCTTGGCGACCACGTCGTCGGTCGTGGTGTCCTCCGCCTCGGCCTCGAAGGTGAGCACGATGCGATGGCGCAGGACGTCGGGCGCCAGGGCCCGCACATCCTCGGGCACGACGTACTGGCGGCCGCGCAGATAGGCGTGGGCCCGCGCCGCCTGCGCCAGGGCGATGGACGCGCGGGGGGACGCGCCGAAGGCGACCAGCGGCTTCAAGTCGGCCAGACCGACGCTCGCCGGCTCGCGCGTCGCCCGCACCAGGTCCACGATGTAGTCCACCACCTTCTGGTCCATGTAGATCCCGGCGATGGCACCCCTCGCGGCCAGGATGGCGCCCGGCTTGAGGAGGCGGTCCACCGCTATCTGCTGGCCGCTGCTCATCCGGAGCAGGACTTCCTTTTCCTCGTCACGAGACGGGTATCCGACGCGCACCTTCAGCATGAAGCGGTCGAGCTGCGCTTCGGGCAGCGGATAGGTCCCCTCGTTCTCGATCGGGTTCTGCGTGGCCAGGACGAGGAACGGCTCCTCGAGCGGGAACGTCGTGCCCCCGATGGTGACCTGATGTTCCTGCATCGCCTCGAGCAGCGCGGCCTGCACCTTGGCCGGGGCACGGTTGATCTCGTCGGCCAGGATGATCTGCGCGAAGAGCGGGCCCTTCTTGACGTGAAACTCCTGGGTCTTCTGGTCGAAGACCATGGTACCGATCAGGTCGGCCGGCAGCAGGTCGGGGGTGAACTGGATACGGGAGAAGGAGGCGTGAATGATCTCCGACAGCGTGCGGACGGCCAGCGTCTTGGCCAGTCCCGGCACCCCTTCCAGCAGGATGTGTCCCCCGGTGAGGAGCCCCACCAGCAGGCGCTCCACCATCGCGTCCTGCCCCACGATGCGCCGCGAGACCTCCTTCAGGATGGCCGGCACGGGCAGCGTCTCGACCGGGTCGGCGGTCAGCTTGGGGGCACTCACGCGTTGGGGCTCCTAGAGGGTGTGACGGAAAGAAAGATAGAGGGCGAAAAGGCGAAAGGGCGAAATGGCGATAGGCCCAAGGGCGAAAAGGCGAAAAACGGAATGACATCCGCCCTTCCATCCGTGGTTCCGCCGGTTCTCTCCATCGCTGTTCTCTCCTTTCGCCTTTTCGCCTCTTCGCCCTTTCGCCCCTAAAGGTTTCACTCGGGGTCCAGCCGAATCGCCTGATACAGAGCCGACTCCTCCCGCGGCGTGAGGGGCCGGGACCGCCCGGCGGGCAACTCTCCCAGCCGGACGGGCCCGTAGGACAACCGCGCCAGGCGATCCACCTTGAGACCCAACGCCTCGCACCAGCGCCGGACGATGCGGTTCCGCCCTTCGGACAGCGTCACGTCCACGATGCTGCGGCCTTCGGTTCCCGGCCGCACCCGTACGTCGGGTACGATCACGGGGCGCCCGTCTATCATGATGCGCTGGCGGACCGCTTTGGCGACGTCGGCGGTGGGTCGCCCATGCACGAGCGCGGTGTATCGCCTCGGGATTCGATAGCGCGGATGGGTAAGGCGGTGCACGGCCTCACCGTCGGTGGTGAGGAGCAGCAGGCCGGTCGTCATCACGTCCAGACGCCCGACGTAGTTGAGGCCCGAATGGTCCTGAAGCAGATCGAAGACCGTGCGGCGTCCCTCCTCGTCGCTGGCGGTGGTGACCACGCCGAGCGGCTTGTGGAACGCGAGCCAGCGCCGGCGCACCGGGACGACCGCTCGGCCGGCGACCGTAATGCGCTGCCGGTCGGGGTCCACCTTCATCCCCAGCGTCGCCACCTTCCCGTCCACCCGAACCCGCCCACCTTCGATCAGCTCTTCAGCCGCCCGGCGCGACGCGACTCCGGCGCGGGCCAGCGCCCGCTGGAGCCGCATCTCCGTCACGATTCGGCCTCGACGTAGGCGGCCGCGTCGTCCTCCCCCTCGGCCACCGCGCGGTGCGGCTGGAGGGCGATGGTCAGCTCTTCGGCGCGCGGCAGGTCGGCGAGGTCGCGGAGGCCCAGCAGCTCCAGAAACTGGGTCGAGGTCCCGTACAGCAGCGGCCTGCCGAGTGCTTCGGCCCTCCCCACCACCTCGATGAGGCCCCGCTCGTGGAGCGTGCGCAACACGCCGCCGGCGGACACGCCGCGGATCTCCTCGATCTCGGCCCGCCCCACCGGTTGGCGATAGGCAATCACCGCAAGCGTCTCCAACGCCGCCGCCGTGAGCTTGGGGGTCCGCACCGAGAAGTGGGCCCGCTCGATGACAGCCGCGTGAGCCGGCCTGGTGAGGATCTGGTAGCCGCCGGCCAGCTCGGTCAGCTCGATGCCGTGCTGCTCGAAATCGTAGTGCTCCCGGAGCTGATCCAGCGCCACGCGGACGTCGGCCATGCCCGCGTCGGGATCGAGGGTCGCCAGCTCTTCGACGGCCAGGGGACGGACGGCGCTGAAGAGCGCGGCCTCAAGCAGCTGGGCGAGAGGAGTCACGGGCGATCACCATGGGTGCGAAGGCGGTGGTCTGGACCAGCCGGAGCGAGCCGCGTTTGGCCAGCTCCAGCAGCGCGAGCAGGGTGGACAGCACCTCGACGATCGTCGGATGGGGACCGAGCGCCTCGGTCCAGCCGAATTCGTCGCGCTCCTCCAGCAGCAGCTCGATCCGCCGGGCGGCACCTTCGACGTCGAGCGGCCTGGCGACGACCCGGTGAAGCACGGGCGAGGGGATGGCGGCGATCACCCGCTCCACGGCCTGCAGCAGGGCGATCGTGTCCAGCGTCAGCGGAGGAGGAGGCAGCTCAGGGGCCGGCGGCAGATACCCGCGGGCAAATTGCTCCGACCGGCGCTCGGCGGCCCGCCCGAGCCAGACGGCGATTTCGCGGATCTGCTGGTACTCGAGCAGGCGTCGCACCAGCTCGGCGCGGGGGTCCTCCCACTCGTCGTCATCGGGACGGCGCGGGAGGAGCAACTGCGCCTTGAGCCGCACGAGACGGCTCGCCATGTCGAGATAGTCGGCCGCCTGATTGAGCCCCAGATCGTGGATGGCGCGGAGGAACTGGTCGGCGATGCGGGTGATCGGAATGTCGGAGATCTCGATCTGCTCCTCGCGGAGCAGGTGAAGCAGCAGATCGAGCGGGCCGGAGAAGGCCTCCAGCTCCACGACGAATGCGGGTCCCGCGCCGAGCGCCGTCGTGGGCGGTTGAGCGTGGGGCGGCGCGAGCACGTCCGAAAGGGCGGCGCCCACTAGACCACCCCCGGCAGACCGACCTGGTACGGCGCGATCACGCTGTGGAGCAGGTTCATGATGGCAACCGCCGGATAGAGGAGGATGCCGATGGCGGACTTGAACAGGAACAGGAATGCGAAGATCGGAAGATACCCGAACCGCTGCAGCCCGCGGTACCACTGCCCCGCCCGCGGCGGGAGCATGTGATAGACGAGATGGGAGCCGTCCAGCGGGGGAATCGGCAGCAGGTTGAAAAAGCAGAGCACCAGGTTCAGCCAGATGCCGAAGATCATCATCCGTTGCGCCGTCTCCAGCACGCCGACGGCACCGGGCACGACCCGTCCGACGAGTCCCAGCAGCACGAACACCACGGCCCAGACGAAGGCGAGAAAGAAGTTGGTGGTGACCCCCGCCGCGGAGACGAGGACGTCACCCCGCCTGTAATTCCTGAACTTTCGCGAATTGACCGGAACGGGCTTCGCGCCGCCGAATGTGAACTGCCCGTTGGAGAGGAACCACAGCATGGCCGGGAAGATCAGGCTCATCACTGGATCGATGTGCGGCAAGGGATTCAGCGTGACCCGTCCGAGCGAGTAGGCGGTGTCGTCGCCTTGCTGGAGCGCAACGGCGCCGTGGGCGTATTCGTGCGCGACCATCGCGAAGACGAGCATCGGAAGCGCAAGAATGAAGTCGCTGAGCTGGGATTCCAGGTCGTCGATCCCCGGGGCTGGAGTTCCCGAAGGTTAAGCAGCCCTTCGATGCAAGTCAAAGCGGCGTCCCGCTTGACCTTGCGTCCACCGATCGATACCTTTCGCCCCGATTCGCTTTCTCACTCTTCACCACATCAGGGGCCGCTGTGCCGAGAATCAAGTCCGCCAAAAAGCGTATGCGCCAGGCCAAAACCCACGCCGCGCTCAACCGCACGCAGCGCAGCAAGCTGCGGACGGCCATCAAGAAGGTCCGCGCCGCGGCCGCCGGTGAGGCAAAGGCAGCCTACGCGGAGGCCGTGAAGATTCTCGATCGCGCCGGCCGAAAGCGCCTGATCCATCCCAACGCCGCCGCGCGGCAGAAGAGTCGGTTGGCGAGAAGGCTGGCTAAAGGCTGAAGGCTGAAGGCATCGTAGACCAAAGGCCCGGTGATTCACCGGGCCTTCGCATTTGGCCGTGTCTTCAGCCTTTCGCTTTCAGCCTTGAGTCCCCTACAACCCCGCCAACTCCGCCCCGCATCGCTCGCAGTACCACTCGGTGGGGCGGTTCAGTGTCCCGCATTCTCCACACTTGAGCGTCTTGGCGCCGGTGGGCGTCGCCGTCTTGCCGGCGGTGTGCGAGGGGGCCGGGGCCGTCTCCACCGCCCGCGAGCCGCCGTGCCCCTGGCTGCCGCCCGGGTTGCTCGGGCGGCGCGACCCGGACGGTTTCCGCTCTTCTTCCGACACCGATTTGAGGAATGCGAGCTCATCGGCCGGAGCAGGCGGCGCGGGCTCCTTCTTGGGTGACGGCGTGGGGCGCGCGGCCTGCGGGGGCGAAGGCGCGGCGGCCGTCTGGGGCGGCGGCGTCCCGCGCTCGATCTCGAGCTCCGGCTCAGGCTCAGGTTCCGGACGGTGGGATTCGACCGGCTCCGCCTTGGGCGGCGGGGGCGGTGCGGGAGGCTCGGCCCGCTTCGGACCGGGTGCGGCGATGAGTGATTGGACTTCGGCCAGCCGGGAGATCTCCCCGCCCACCGTGTTGAGCTGCTGCCGCAGCCGATCGAGGTTCGACTGGCTGTCGTCGTTGATGCGGCGCCACTCATCCTCGCTGTACTCGCCGACCGTGTGCCGCACCTCGGCCTCGGCGAGCGCCTCTTCGGCCTGCCGGCGCTCCCGGTCGAGCTCCGCCTGGGCGCCGCGATGACGCTCCAGCTCCTCGCTGATCGTGGCCGCGTGGCTCCGAAGCTCGTCGATGACGCCCTTGAGCCGGCCTTCGTAGTCCGCCCGCACCCGCTGCCGCACCGCCGGCGGCGCCTTGTCGGCGGTCGAGTCGAGTCGGACCAGCCACTGTTCGTACTGGGCCCGCTGCTGGAGCAGGGCTTCGATGCTCGTGTCGGTGTCGGAGCTTGCCATTGGCGGCCTCTGTTGAGAATCTCCCGATGCAGCAAATGTAAAAGGGGGAAGGGCGAAAGGGCGAGAGGGCGACAGGGATGAGCCGCTTCCCTTCTCACGTCGCCCTTTCGCCCTTTCGCCCTTTCGCCCTTTCGAAGACCACCTGCCCTCGCACGATCGTCAGGTCCGCCCGCCCACGCAGGGTTCTCCCGGCGAAGGGCGTGTTCCGGCTCTTGGAGTAGAAGTCGTCCGGCTCCACCGTCCACTCCGCGGCGGGGTCCAGGACCACCACGTCGGCGGCCGAACCCGGCGCCAGGGTGCCGCCGGGAAGGCCGAAGATCCGGGCCGGCATCTCGCTCATCCGGCGCACCAGGGTCGCCAGATCGACGAGCCCGCTCTCGACCAGCTCGGTGATCGCCAGGCCGAGCGCCGTCTCCAGACCGATGATGCCGTTGGGGGCGTCGTCGAACTCGCGCTCCTTGGCGTCGTAATGATGCGGGGCGTGGTCGGTGCAGATGACGTCGATGGTCCCGTCCCTGAGCGCCTGCCGGATGGCCTCGCGATCCTCGGGCTCCCGCAACGGCGGGTTCATCTTCGCGTTGGTGTTGTAGCCCTCGCAGGCCTCGTGCGTCAGCGTGAAGTGGTGCGGGCACGCCTCGGCCGTCACCCTGATCCCCTGCTCTTTCGCGCGGCGGATGAGCGCGACCGACCCGCGCGTGGACATATGACAGAGGTGCACGTGCCCGCCGGTGAGCTCGGCCAGCAGGATGTCCCGCGCCACCATGATCTCTTCCGCCGCCGCCGGCACGCCCTTGAGACCGAGTCGGGTCGAGACCAGCCCCTCATGCATCGCGCCGCCGGCGGCGAGGGTCGGGTCTTCGCAATGGTCGGCCACGGGAATGCCGAAGGTGCGGGCGTATTCCAGCGCGGTGCGCATCAGATGGCTCGACGCGACCGGCTTGCCGTCGTCGCTCACCGCCACCGCGCCGGCCCCGACCAGCTCGCCGAACTCCGCCAGCTGCTGCCCCTTCTGGCCGAGCGAGACGGCGCCGATCGGGTAGACTCTCGCCTTCCCCGCGCGTTGCGCCTGACTCACGATGAAGCCGACCGCCGCCTGGTTGTCCGTCACCGGGTCCGTGTTCGGCATGGCGCACACCGCCGAGAACCCGCCGGCGGCCGCGGCCATCGCACCGGTCGCCACCGTCTCGACATCCTCCTGCCCCGGCTCGCGGAGGTGGACGTGGAGATCGATCAGCCCCGGTGCCACCACCTTCCCGGCCGCGTCGACGACCAGCGCCTCGTCGGGCGTCCC
The DNA here is from genome assembly GCA_963757525.1 of uncultured Gemmatimonadales bacterium. GTDB lineage: Bacteria > Gemmatimonadota > Gemmatimonadetes > Gemmatimonadales > GWC2-71-9 > CAVVWJ01. Next base: position 3,136,826 of record CAVWRM010000001.1, on the reverse strand, counting down.
GCCCTGTCGCCCGACCGCCTCGACCTTGCCATCGCGGAGATAGACGTCGGCGACCTCGTCCACGTTGCGCGAGGGATCGAGCACCCGGCCGCCGCGGATCAGGATCGGCCGCATGCTAATCTCCCCCCGCCTGCATTGCCCAGTCCGGCGATCCGCCCGCCAGCAGATACAGCACCGCCATCCGGACGGCCACGCCGTTGGTCACCTGCGGCAGGATCACGCTGTGCGGTCCGTCCGCGACGTCGCTGTCGATCTCCACGCCGCGGTTCATGGGCCCGGGATGCAGGATGAGCAGGTCCTTCGGTGCTCGGCTCAGTCGCTCCTTGGTCACGCCGAAGACCCGGTTGTACTCCCGCAGGGACGGCAGGAATCCGGCTTGCATCCGCTCGAGCTGGAGCCGCAGCACGTTGAGCGCGTCGGCCCACTGGATCGCGTCTTCGATGCGCGGCAGGATCGTCACTCCGAGCGCTTCGACGTTTCGGGGGAGCAGGGTCGCCGGCCCGCATACGCCGACCTTGGCGCCGAGCTTCATAAGACCCCAGATGTTGCTCCGGGCGACGCGGCTGTGCAGGATGTCGCCGCAAATGGCGACTTTGAGACCCTCGATCCGGCCGAAGCGGTCGCGCAACGTGAGGATGTCGAGCAGGCCCTGGGTGGGGTGCTCGTGCTTGCCGTCGCCCGCATTGATGACGTTGGAGCGAATCCGCTGCCCCAGGAACTGGGCCGCCCCCGACGAGCCGTGGCGGATCACCACCATGTCGATCCGCATGGCCTCGAGGTTGCGCGCCGTGTCCACCAGCGTTTCCCCTTTGGAGACGGACGATCCGGCGGCGGCGACGTTGACCGTGTCGGCGCTGAGCCGCTTCTCGGCGAACTCGAACGAGATCCGGGTGCGGGTCGATGCCTCGAAGAACAGGTTCACGATGGTCTTGCCGCGGAGCGCCGGCACCTTCTTGATGGGCCGCTCGCTGACTTCCTTGAACGGCTCGGCCGTGTCGAGGATGAGACGGATCTGGTCCGCGCTCAGCTCCTCGAGTCCGACGAGGTCCTTGCCCAGGCTCCGAGGCGGTGTCGTCATCTCATCCGCCCCGGACCAGCTCGACGCCGTCGCGGCCGTCCAGCTCGGTGACGAAGACCTCTACCCGATCTCCCGGCCCGGTTCCGACCGAGGTGCCGACGATGTCGGCCTGGATCGGCAGCTCCCGCCCGCCCCGGTCGATCAGGACGCACAGCAGAATCCGCCGGGGGCGGCCGAAGTCCGCGCACTCGTCGAGCGCTGCTCGGACGGTGCGCCCGGTGTAGAGGACGTCGTCCACGATCACCACCGTGCGGCCATCGAGATTGGGAAGCCGGGTCTCGCCCACGACCGGGCGCGGTCCCACGGTCTGGAGGTCGTCGCGATACAGCGTGATGTCGAGCTTGCCGCTCGGGAGCGAGGAGCCTTCGGATTGATCGATGAGATGCTTGAGGCGGTCGGCGAGCTCCACACCACGTCGCTGGATGCCGACCAGGACGAGGTCCTCGGTGCCGCGGCAACGCTCGACGATCTCGGTGGCCATTCTGACCAGCGTCCGGCCGAGCGCCCGGTCATCGAGGAGGGTGGTCCGGGTGGGCATCGGGGCGGGAAGGTAGTGGGACGGGCGGAAGGGCGAAAGGGCGAAAGGGCGAAAGGGCGAAAGGGCGAAAGGGCGAAAGGGCGAAAGGGCGAAACGAGGGGCGTAATCCAGGTACATCACGTTCTCAAGCCCGGCGTGACTTTGCGGCGTGATGCCCTACGAGCGATTCGAGGCGTGGAAACTGGCACATTCGCTGGCCCTCGATTGTACAGGACCACCGAGGGCTGGCCTCGTACCGAGCGATACGAGTTGACTGCCCAACTCCGTCGCGCAGCTTTGTCCGTTCCAACCAACATCGCGGAGGGGGTTGCCAAGCAGGGCCCTCGAGAGTTCGGCCGGTTTCTCGCAATAGCGCTCGGTTCGCTCTCCGAGGTCTCCTATCTCCTTCGTTTCGCCCGCGACCGAGCACTGTTGGATGATCTCGAATGGGAGCGCCTAGACCGGCTGCGCAACAAGGTTGGCAAGCTCACCTGGGGACTTCTGCGAGCGGTAGCAGGGCAAAACCGCTGATCTTTTCGCCTTTTCGCCCTTTCGCCCTTTCGCCCTATCCCGTCCCCGCCCCCAGCAGCCGCTCGCCTCCCGCCCGCAAATACGCCTCCGCCGCCCTCGCGTGGCCCGCTTCCGCCTCGCGCACCAGGCGCACGAACTCCGGCTTCGCCCGAAGCGGGTCGAGCCACGGGTCGCTGGCGAGCGCCGCCGGACAGTGAAAGCCCCCCTGAATGGACCGCTCCAGCAGGGTCATCGCCCGGTCCTGTTCGCCCAGGCGGACCAGCTCTCGTGCGGGGAGCATGAGCCCCTCCGGGTCGTGGAACCCGGCCTCGAGCACGGCATCGACGGCGCGGAGGCAATCCTCTCGCCGTCCCTCGAGTGCGGCGAGCTGCGACTCCAGCATCCAGCGCTCGACCCGCCCGGTCGCCTGGGTCAGCACGTGGCGCACACCCTGGACCGCTTCGTCGTGGCGGCCGAGCATCGCCGTCGCGTTGTTCCGGATGTACCGGGCCTCCTCGGTGTCATAGAGCCCGGCCTGCTCCCACTGGCCGAGGAACCAGTAGGTGAATTGCACGCTCGTCTGAATGCCGGGATCGATCCGGCGGGCCCGCCGATCGGCCGCGATGGAGGCATCCATCAGGCCCGCGAATCGGCACGCCACGACGAGCCCCGCGAAGAGGTTGGGGTCGGCCGACGAGCCGGACACCCGGCCGAGGAGGCGGACGATGGCCTGGACCGCCCGTCCCTCTTCCTCGACCTCGTAGTACGTATAGAGGTTGTGGACGAGGGGAAGATCGGGACTGAGCTCGAGTGCCTTCCGGAAGGCTTCCCCCGCCAGCGCAAGGCTCCGCGCCTGATCCTCTTCCCCGTATTTGCCGAGCACCCGGTGCACCCGGGCCAGGCGGGCCCACGCCGGCGCGTAGTTCGGATCTTCCTTCAGACACGCCTGGTAGTGGTCCCGAGCCATGGACAGCCGGGACGGGTTCATTGTGGATGCGCCGAGATGATTCGCCCGCAGGTAGAGATCGTAGGCCTGGGCGCTTGCCGGGAGATTCTGTCCCATGAGGCGCTGGTCGCGCGCAGTCAGGGGAATGGAGAGGGACTCGACGATCTGATGCGCCAGATCGTCCTGCAACTGGAAGATGTCGGTGAGTCGCACCTCGGCGGTGTGCGACCGGACCACGACGCCGCCGGGCACCTCGAGCATCTGGGTCGCCACCCGTACTCGCTCGCCCGCCCGCAGCAGCGTTCCCGTCACGATCACGTCCACGCCCATGCCGGCCGCGATCGCCTGGAGGTCCGGGGTATCGCCGGCGAAGCGCTGGCTGGCCGCCGTAGACCGCACGACGAGATTGCCGAGCCCGGAGAGGGAGGCCGTGATCGCGTCAGGGAGGCTGAAACAGAGAAAATCCGTCTCCCCGTCCGGGCGGAGCGAACGGAACTGAAGCACGACGAGCCGCGTCATCGCCCGCGCCGGCATCACCGGACCCGGGTCGACGCGCGTCATGGCGCCTCGCACCTCTCGCGCCATGGTGGCGGCATCGGGATAGCGATCGGCCAGCGTCTTCGCCAGGGCGCGCTGGATGATCCGATCGGCGGCCATCACCTCCGGTCCACCGGCGAGGGCCGGCGGCTCCGCCAGGACGATACTGCGATAGATCTCGATCACCGTCGTGCCGCAGAATGCCGGCTTGCCCGCCAGCATCTCGAACAGGATCGCCCCCACCGCGAACAGATCGGACGCGGGGACGATGCCCTCTCCTTCCCACTGCTCCGGCGGCATGTAGCGTGGGGTGCCCAGGATGGTACCGGGCGCGGTGAGCCCCATGTCGGCCTTGAGCCGCTCCACCAGCGGCCGGGCCAGGCCGAAGTCGAGCAGCTTCACGCCATGGGGCGTGAGGAAGACGTTCGACGGCTTGAGATCCCGATGGACGATGCTGCGGGCGTGCAGCGCCTCGAGTGCCCCGAGGATCGAGAGCGTGATCTCCAGGGCCTCCGTCAGCTCCAGCGGTCGCGCGGCGATCCGATCGGCGAGCGAATCCCCCGTCAGCAGCTCCATGACGAGGTACAGCCCCTCGGCGTCCTCCGCGAGCTCGTAGACCTGGCAGACACTGGGATGGCTGATCCCCGCCGCAGCACGGGCTTCCCGCAGGAGCCGCTCGCCGAGCGCGTCGCCCGCGGCGGCATTGCGGATCCGTTTGATGGCCACGGGCCGGTCCAGCGTGTGATCGTGAGCGGCGTAAACCACGCCCATGCCGCCTTCACCCAGGGTACGGGTGACGCGATAACGGCCGATGGCAGGAGGAACGGCGGAAGGTGGGACGGCGGAACGTGCGTCGGGAGGAGGGTGTTCCGGCATGCTGTGGTGTCCCCGTTCCGTCGTTCCGTCGTTCCGCCCACACGGACAGGGAGGGATTCGAACCCTCGAAACGCTTTTGACGTTTACACGCTCTCCAGGCGTGCGCCTTCAACCACTCGGCCACCTGTCCTTTGGTCGGATGAAGGCTAAAGGCTATCGGCCATGGGCTGAAGGTCTTTCCCGGAGCGTTCGCCTTCAGCCTTCAGCCTTCAGCCTTCAGCCTTCAGCCTTAACCGCGGCCCAACCTAGCCTCCCCTCACGGGGGCGTCAACGCACCAGATCCCGCAGCAGCGACGTCAAGACCGCCGGCAGCAGCTCGGGACGCGAGAGCATCGCGAAATCCCGTCCGAATATCCGGCTCGCCCAGCGCGGCGCCTGCCGGTCGACGGTCAGGCAGAAGACCCTGATGCCGTGCAGACGCGCCTCCGCGACCGCCATGCGGGTATCCTCGATGCCGTACCGGCCCTCGTACTCGTCAACGTCATTGGGCCGGCCGTCCGACAGCAGGAGGAGCAACCGGTGCCGGGCGGGATAGCGGGCCAGCCCGGCCATCGCGTGCCGCAGGGCGGCGCCTGCACGGGTGTACCCCTCGGGCTCGAGCCCCGCGATCCGCCGCTGCAGCTCCACCGTCCCGGCTCGATCGTCGAATCGCTTGAGCTGCAGCACGGAGACTCGCGCCGGCCCCGCGCTCGAGAATGCGAGGATCGCGTGCGGATCCCCCAGCGCGGCGAGCGCCTCACGTACGATGAGCAGCGCTTCCTTCTCGACATCGATGATCCGGCGTCCTCCTGCCACCCATCCGTCGGTCGAGGCGCTGGCGTCTACCAGAAGGCTGATGGCGGCATCCCGGCGCATCGGCCTCGTGTCGATGTAGCAGCGGTCATCGGCGATGCCGCCCCGGAATCGGTCGGCGTAGGCGGTGACCAGCGCGTCGATGTCCAGCTCCGACCCGTCGGGTTGCCTGCGCAATGCCATCCGCCGCGGACGCAGTCGCTCGAAGTCCCGACGCACCGACCGGATCACCGAGGCGTGGCGGCGTACCGATGCTTCCACCCACGCCAGACTCCCCGGTTCCGCCACCTGCTCGCGAACCACGGCCGCCCGCGCACGGTAGCCGTCGGCCCGCCAGTCCCACTCCGGGTACGCGAGTACGGCTCCTTCCACGGGCGGGGAAACCATTGACGCACGCCGGATCGGATCCGCGCCGGCCAGCACTTCGGCCACGGGCCCCGGTGTCCGGACCAGACGAGCTTCGGGAAGCTCGGAGAGCGCGTCGGCCAGCTCTCCCGGGTCCTGCTCCGTGTCGCGATCCGCCGGCCGCTGGAGACCGCGGGGGTCTTCCGCCTTTTCCTGAAGATCGTCGGCCCGCACCATCCAGGTGCCTGGATCGGAATCGTCCTCATCCTCGGCCGCTTCTCGCCTCCGAGGACTGCGCGAAAGCGTTCGGGTCCTGCCCGGCGCCGAAGCGATCTCTTCCACGGTTCCGTGCATGGGAACGGTCCCACCTTCGACCGACTCCGGCCTGGTCCCCCAGAGCGGCACCGGCGCCATGCCTCGATACGGTCCCGGCAGGCCGATCAGTTCCCGGTGCTGCCTCCGGGCCCACCCGAGTGAATCCGGCGGCAGTCCCGGGTGAACGAACGGCGGCGGTGCAGCGCCGGGATGCGCGGAGAGGAGCGCTTTCACGAGATTCTCGACCGCCGCCTCCTGCGCCGAGGGACGGCGGATCGGCGGCCGCGCGGCCAGGGCCTCTCGCCTGGCTTCGGAAATCTCCGCCGAATAGTGAGGGAGCGTCGCCGCCAGCATCTCATCGATCGCCGCTGCCTCAGCCAGCAGGAACAGGTCCCGGAGCAGCGGAGATCCCGCCGGCGCGGCTGCACCCGTGCCGCGGTGCACTCGGGCCGCCTGCTCGAGGGCCAGCAGGCGGTAGCGATCCCCGATCCGCTGGGGCGGCAGGGTATCGAGCGCGGCGGGCAGTCCGATGCGCTGCCCGTCGAATGACGCCAGCGCGTCCGAGGGATGGAGGTGCGTGGTGTGACGGCGGGCCAGGCGGGTCAGGAGGCTCGGCGGCGCCGGCGGTTCGGCGAGGCGGATCTCAGGTGCGTCGGGAAAGATCGCGGCGACGAAGATTTCGAGTCGTCGCCTCAGGTCCTCGAGTCGAGGCGGCGCGGGGCGTCGCCCGGCGGACCGGCGCGCCCAGAGCTCGCGGGCGATTCTCGTGACGTGCAGCGCCCCCTCGGCGAGTACGTCTTCGGGCTCGGCCACGGCGTCACAGGGTGGCGGCGATCAGATCGCCGATGCCGGCGAGCAGATCGGGATCGTCGGTGAGCGGCCCCAACAGGGCGGCGCGGGCCGCCAGCGGCGCCGGGATGCCCCCGGCGATCAACCGGGCGGTCGCCACGAGCAGCCTGCTGCTGGGGACCTCGACGAGCCCGCGGTCCCGTAACCGCCGGATACGAACGGCCAGCTCGACGAGGGCGCCGGCCGTCGCGTCGTCCACGCCCCCCTCGTGCGCGACGACACGGCGCTCCACTTCGGCGGGAGCGAAGTCGAAATCCAGCGAGACGAAGCGTTGCCGCGTGCTCGGCTTGAGGTCCTTGAGCACGTGCTGGTACCCGGGATTGTACGAGACGACGAGCTGGAAACCCGCAGCCGCCTCGATCAGCTCCCCGGTCTTCTCGATCGGGAGCATGCGCCGGTCGTCGGTGAGCGGGTGAACCACGACCACGACGTCCTGCCGCGCCTCCACCACTTCGTCGAGATAGCAGATGGCGCCGAGCCGCGCCGCCCGGGCGAGCGGCCCGTCCTGCCAGACGGTCTCGCTGCCCCGGATGAGCCACCGCCCGGTCAGGTCGCTGGCCGAGAGATCGTCGTGGCACGCGACCGTCACGAGCGGCCGTCCCAGTCGCCACGCCATGTGCTCCACGAACCTGGTCTTGCCGCACCCGGTGGGGCCCTTGAGCATCACCGCCAGCCCGCGACGGTGACACTCCTCGAACACGGAGACCTCGTTGGCCACCTCGAGGTAGAATGGCTCCTCGCCTCCCGGATGCCGGAGTCCGTCCGGCAGGGCCCGAGCGACGCCCGCAACGCGGGGAAGACTCATGCCGCTATCCCTGAGCCTCCGCCGTAACCGGCCACGTGGCGGGCGCGGCGCGGCGCTTCGGCGCCAGGAAGAAGAAGTCGTAGAGGTAGAGTCCGACCCCCGACACGAACAGGAGTCCGGTGCCGAGCACCATGAGGAAGTGGACCTGGATCTTGTGCTGGGTCTCGAGGTACCCGAGTCCCAGGATCCGCTCGAGGTACGTCTGCCCGATCCCCGCCGCGGCGAAGGCCATCGTCATCCCGAACATCCCCGCCACCTGCAGCCAGAAGGCCCAGAGTCCCGCGGGAGATTCGCCGGCCTCCTGGTCGTGGCCGAACAGTCCGGGCGCGGCGTAGGTGATCATCGCGAGCACGATCATCACGTAGGCTCCGAAGAACGCCATGTGGCCGTGCATCGCGGTGATCATGGTGCCGTGGGTCCAACGGTTCACCGACGGCCAGGTATGCGCGAGGCCCAGGATCCCCGCTCCCAGCGCCGAGAAGATCGCGCTCCCGATGGTCCAGTGGATCGCCAGCCGGTTGGGATGGGCCAGCCCCGATCGCCGCATCGCCATGTAGGCGTACATCGCCATGCCCAGGAACGCGAGCGGCTCGAGCGCGCTGAAGAAGCCGCCGATGAACAGCCAGTAGCCCGGCACCCCGATCCAGAAATAGTGATGGGCCGTGCCGAGGATCCCCGCGATGAACGTGAGGCCCACGATGACGTAGAGCCACTTCTCCATCACTTCGCGGTCCGCGCCGGACAACCGGATCAGGAGATAGGCGAGCAGGCCGCCCTGGATCATCTCCCAGACGCCCTCGACCCAGAGGTGCACGGTCCACCAGCGGTAGTAGATACTGACCGTGTAGTTGTCGAACGAGAGCAGCGCCGGCAGGTAGAGCAGTGCCGCCAGGGCCAGGCCGGCCACGAGCACGCCCTCGGTGGTGGTGAGCTTCTTCGCCTTCCAGATCGTCATGCCGATGTTGTAGAGGAACATCAGCATCACGACGACGATGCCCAGCTTGACCGGGAGCGGCTGCTCCAGGAGTTTGTTCCCCTCCGTCCAGCCGAAGAGATACCCCACCACGCATACCACGCCGGCGGTGGTCCAGAGCCCCAACTGCCAGTAGGCGAGCCGGGGCGAGTACAGCTCGGTCCGCGATTCTTCCGGCACCAGCCAGTACGTGGCGCCCATGAACCCGGTCAGCACCCACACGATCAGCGTGTTGGTGTGGATCTCCTTGCTCACGTCGAACGGGAGCACGCCCCGGATCGGGTCGGGCCCCAGGTACTTCACGATGGAGAGAATGCCGAACACCATCTGGAGCCCGTACAGAAGCAGCGCCACCACGAAGTAGGGATAGGCGACGGCCTGGGTACGATAGCGCATGTCCGCTCCCGGCTACTTGAGGGTCATGAGGTAGGCCACCAGCGCGTCGATCTGTGCCGGCTCGAGCGACTGGGCGAATCCGGACGGCATCATGGATTGGCCGTTGCTCGAGAAGGTAGGCCCCGCCACGATGTTGGCGTTGGGGTCGACGATCGATTCGCGGATGTACCCTGCGGCATCCGTCGCCTTCCCCTTATAGTCGGCGGCCTTGATGCGGGCCTGGGCGGTCGCGGCAATCCCCGCGAGCGACGGACCCACGAGGTTGACGCCCGGCGCCGTGGAGTGGCAGGCGAAACAGCCCGGCGGTGACTGCCGGAACAGAGCCTGTCCCACCGCCACGGGCTCATTCGACGCCGGCTTCGGCGACGCCTCTCCCATCGCCGTCCCCGGGATCGACGCACCCGACACCAGGATGGGCCGCGGAGGCCAGCCGTGGGTGTCGATCCTACCCACCCAGGAAAGGAAGGCGATCAGCTCGTCGATCTCCGCCGGCGACAGCTTCAGGTTGGGCATCAGGCGGCGGTCGCGCCGCTCGTTGTAGAACTTGGAGGGGTCCGCCAGGAACGCGCGCAGGTACGCGGCCCCCCGCTGGTCGGCGATCTTGGTCAGGTCAGGCGCGTAATAGGCGCCCTCGCCCAACAGCGTGTGGCAGTTGATGCAGTTCTTCCGGTGCCACACGTGCTTTCCGGCGATTACCTGCGGGGTGATCTGGTCGGCGTGGGTGAGCGCGCGGAATTGCCGGTGGCTATCGATCGTGAGGGCGAGAAAGACGAGGGAGAAGAGGGCCGTCGAGCCGAGAAAGAACGCGCGCGTCTGTCGCTTGGTCATGGGCTCCCCGTCACACGCCGATCTGGCGGAAAAAGTGGAGGGCCATCCACCCGCCGTACGCGGCGGCCGCGGCCATCAGGACCAGGATGAGCAGACAGAGGGCGCGGACGAGAACGGACGCACCATCGACCGGCGGGCCTGCACGAGAGCCCTCCATCTCCGACCTCCGGAAAAGGGAAGACGTGCGTGGGGAATGGATGCTGCGGAGCGAAGGAAATTACTATCGTCTATTCGGAGAAGTCGCAACCCTCCGCGGAACGTCGCAGGGATCTTAAGCCTTTCTTCACAAAACGAATTCAATGCGGAAGCCACGCTTCAATCGTCTCCCCGGTACGAGCCGGGTCATGCACCAGCGTGTAACCCCACTGGCCGAAGCTTCCCTCGGCGTTCACCGCCGCCACCCATCGTTGCGCGGCGGTCGCCTTGACCTGCTCGTGCGGGTCGGGCCGCCCCTTCACCTCGATGATCAGGGTGAACCGCCGATCGTCCCGCAGCCGGACGAGCAAGTCGGGGTAGTACTCGTGGTCCTGCCCATTATCCACGTACGCCGTTCCGCCGTTCCGCCGCTCGTCACCCTCCCGTCACACGCCTTGCCATATCGACCTCGCGTGATATGATGTGAAATCAAGTCCGCACCCATCCTGTCATCAATAATTCGGCGAGACACCCCATGAAACCTGGATCACGTAAGGCTCGGGCCGGACTCCTCGTCCTGGCCCTCGTGTCGTCGGTTGCCGGACAGGCACTCGCGCAGGGCGTGACCGGGGCCGCCGTGCAAGGCACGGTGTCCCAGACCGACAGCGGCCGGGTCGAAGGCGCCCGGGTCGAGCTCCGGAGCACCCAGTCCGGACAGACCTACACCGCCACGACCGGCTCGAACGGCCGCTACTTCATCGACAACGTCCAGCCGGGGTCGGGCTATACCGTCACCGTGACCGCGATCGGGTTCAAGCCCACGACCCGCTCGGGCCTCACGCTCGCGCTGGGCCAGCGGCTCGACCTCGACGTCGGCCTGGCCAGCGACGTGGTACAGCTCGAGGAGGTCCAGGTCACCGCGGCCACCGACCCGCTCATCAACGCGGCCCGGACCGGCCCCTCGCAGCGGATCTCCGACAGCGCCATCGCCCGTCTCCCGCTCCAGGGCCGCAACTTCACCGACCTCATGCAGACCAGCCCCCAGGTCGTCGGCACGTCGGTCGCGGGCCAGAACAACCGGTATAACAACCTTCAGATCGACGGCGGGGTGAACAACGACGTCTTCGGCCTCGCGGAGATCGGCTCGCCCGGCGGCCAGGCGCGAGCCAAGCCCATCTCGGTCGAGGCGGTGAAGGAATTCCAGGTGCTGGTGGCGCCCTTCGACGTTCGCCAGGGGGCCTTCACTGGCGGCCTGGTCAACACCATCACCAAGTCGGGCACCAACGAGTGGCACGGCTCCCTCTTCGGGTACTACCAGGACAAGGGGATCGCCGGCTATCGCGACGACCCCACCTTCCCGGGCCTCTCGATCGGCCAGTACGGCGGCACGCTCGGCGGCCCGATCGTGCGCGACCGGCTGCAGGTCTTCGCGGCGGTGGATATCCAGGATCGGAACGCGCCGTTCTCCTCCAGCGTGAATCTCACCGGCAACGACGCTTCGGATCTGGCCCGCGCTGGCTTTACCGTGGCCGACGCCAACCGCTTCCGCGACATCCTGCAGAACACCTACGGCATCACCGGCGTGGGCGACGGCTCGGCGCCGCAGCTCGCCAACCCCAACACCAACCTCTTCGGCAAGCTGAGCTGGCAGCTCACCCGGCTGGGCCAGGTGGAGCTGAGCTTCAACCACGTGAACGCCGACCGTGACATCCTGATCCGCCTGCCCACCAGCACGACGATCCCCGGCCGGCTGCGGGATGGCTACGAGCTGTCCGGCAGCGGCTACATCTTCAACAACAAGACCAACACCGGCCGGATCAAGTGGACCTCGGACCTGGGCCGCGGCTTCTCCAACGAGCTGCTCGCCGGCTTCTCCGCCATCCGCGACAAGCGCGATCTCGGCAGCGACGCGCCGCTCATCCTCGCGCGCGCGGGCCAGGTGGGGACCGCGGGGGCGTTTCTCTCGGCCGGCGCCGAGCGCTTCTCCCAGCTCAACTCACTCGACCAGAACGTCTTCTCGCTGCAGGACAACGTCTCGTTCGGGACCGGGGACCATCGGGTGACGGTGGGCACCGCCAACGAGTTCTACAGCTTCGACAACGCGTTCTTCCAGGCGAAGATCGGCGTCTGGGCCTTCAACAGCCTCGACAGCCTCGAGGCGGGCACCGCGGCGGCGTTCGAGCGGGTGCTGGCCACCGCGGCGCGCCCCGACGGCCCCATCGCCAACTTCAAGGTCCAGCAGCTCGGCTTCTACGCCCAGGACGAATGGTCCCCCACCGATCGCCTGACGCTGACCGCCGGCCTGCGGATGGACGTCCCGTTCAACGACAAGCCGGCCCAGAATCCGGCGCTCGCCTCCAACCCGTTCCTCCCGATCAACACCGCCGATTTCCCGAGCGGCAACGTCCTCTGGTCACCCCGCATCGGCTTCAACTTCGATCCCCTGGGCGACGGACGCACGATCATCCGCGGCGGCGCCGGCTACTTCTCCGGGCGGCCTCCCTACGTGTGGCTCTCGAACGCGTTCGTGGGGACGGGCCTCGAGCAGCAGACCCTCACCTGCACCGGCGCGAACGTACCCGCGTTCACCCCCGACCCGGCGAGCCAGCCCACCAGCTGCGCGGGTGGCGGCGGCGCCACCGCTCCGCGGCCGAGCCCCAGCTATTTCGTCACCGACTTCAAGTTCCCCCAGACCTTCCGCGTCTCGCTCGGCGCCGATCACCGGCTCCCCGGCGGATTCGTCGGCACGGTGGACCTGCTCTACTCCCACAACGTGAACCAGCTCTACGTCCAGGACGCAAACCTCCGGCAGGGGGATATGAACGGCGAGGGACGCTTCATGTATGGGACCATCGGGGTCAGCGGAACGGGCTCGTTCCTCTCGACGCCGAGCCGCATCGCGCCGTCGAGCGGACCCGACGCCATCGGCAACGCAATCCTGCACACCAACACGTCGGTCGGGCGCAGCTACTCCGGCACCATACAGGTCCAGAAGAGCTTCGCCACCGGCTTCGAGCTGAACGCGGGATACACCTATTCCAACTCCAAGGACGCCATATCGCTCACCAGCAGCCAGGCGTTCTCCAACTTCCAGTTCGCCACGGTGGACGGGTCGCTCTTCGGCCGCAACCTCGCGACGAGCACCTTCGACGTCCCCCACAAGGTCACCGTGAGCGGCACCGTCAACCTGCCCTACCACACCAGCCTGTCGCTCATCTATCTCGGCCGGTCGGGTGATCCGTACGGATGGACGGTGAACGGCGATGTCAACGCCGACGGCATCAACGGCAACGACCTCCCGTTCATTCCCGACGATGCGAGCCAGATCACGCTCGCCGATCCGTCGCAGTTCTCCGCGCTGAGCGATTTCCTCGACGGCCAGGACTGCCTCCGCGAGGCGCGCGGCGGGCTCCTGCGGCGCAACGCCTGCCGGAATCCGTGGCAGAACTATCTCAACGCGCGGTTCGGGGCTACGATTCCGACGGTGGCGGGCCAGGGACTCGAGCTGTCGCTCGATCTCTTCAACGTGCTCAACTTCATCAACCGGGACTGGGGACTCTACAAGCAGGTCAGCGAATTCGAGAACGGCCCGCGGTTCCTGAACGCCGTGGGATACGACGCGGCCGACAACCGGCCGATTTATACCTTCGCCGCCCCCACGATCATCGAGACCACCGTGTACGGTGAGAATCCGAGCGGCGCCCAGGCGGGGGTAAACCGGTCGCGCTGGACGATGCAGCTGGGAGCGAAGTACAGATTCTAGGAGCGGCGAAAGGAGCCGCCCATCACCGATCCCAACACTCCCTACATCACCGCCGCCGTCCGGACGCCGATCGGCCGGGCGGGCGGCGCGTTGGCACAGGTGCGTCCCGACGATCTCGCCGCGGCCGTGGTCCGGGGCGTCGTGGATCGCGGAAGCCTGCCGCCTGGGCGGATCGAGGACGTCATCCTCGGCTGCGCCAATCAGGCGGGAGAAGACAACCGCAACGTCGCGCGGATGGCGGCGCTGCTCGCCGGCCTTCCGATCGACGTGGCCGGTCAGACGGTGAACCGGCTCTGCGGCTCGGGTCTCCAGGCGGCCGCGAGCGCGGCGCACGCGGTTCGGGCCGGCGATGGAGATGTCTTCGTCGCGGGGGGCGTCGAGAGCATGACGCGAGCCCCGTACGTGCTGCTCAAGTCGGGCAAGGCGTGGGACCGGACCCCGCCCGCGGCCGCCGATACGACGGTGGGCTGGCGGTTCGTCAATCCCAGGATGCCCCCGGGCTGGACCATCTCGCTCGGCGAGACGGCGGAAAAGGTCGCGGCGCAGCTCGGCATCTCGCGGGAGGAGCAGGACGCCTTCGCCGTGGAAAGCCAGCGGCGGGCCCAGGAGGCCATCGGCGCCGGTCTCTTTGATGGGGAGATCGTGGGCGTCGAGGTCCAGGGGCGCGACGGCCCGACCATGATCTGCCGCGACGAGCCCCCCAGAGCGGACGTCACGCTGTCATCGCTCGCCGCGCTCAAGCCCGCGTTCACCCGCGGCGGCACCGTGACCGCGGGGACCTCGAGCGGCATCAACGATGGCGCGGCCGCGCTCGCCATCGTCAGCGGCGAGGTCGTGGACCAGCTCGGCCTGACACCCATGGCGCGCGTCGTCGCCACCGCGGTGGCCGGGGTGGACCCGAGCGTCATGGGGCTCGGTCCCGTCCCGGCAACGAGGAAAGTGCTCGCCCGCGCGGGCCTGACCATCGCCGACCTCGACCTCGTGGAGCTGAACGAGGCCTTCGCGGCCCAATCGCTGGCCTGCATCCGCGAGCTCGACGTCGATCCCGCGCGGGTCAACGTCTACGGCGGGGCGATCGCCCTGGGGCATCCGCTCGGCGCCAGCGGCGCCCGGATCCTGACGACGCTGGTCCACGCGCTCCGGCGCCGCGGGGGACGCTACGGTCTCGCCACGATGTGCATCGGCGTGGGCCAGGGGATCGCGATGGTGGTGGAAGCGGGATAACGCCGTACCGCCCTACCGCCGTTCCTCAAACTCCCCCCTCGCCTTCGCCAGCAACCCCAGCACGTGCTCCCGTTCCGCCACGGTATTGAACTCCCGATACGTTCGCACGTCCGCCACCAGCCGATCGATCCATCGGATGAAATACTCGGCGTCCTCCGCCGACCGGATCGGCCCGTCGCCCACCGTGACGTAGATCGGACTCGTCGTCGCGTAGGGATAGAGATCGAGGATGGGATACATCGCCTTGTCGCTCCGGGCCCGGAGCAGATACCAGCCGCTCCGGTGGACCGGGAGCCGGACCAGGAGCGACGCCGAGGTGCGGTCGCCCTCGAGCGGAATATCCCGGACGATCTCGCCGTTCCCGACGATCTCCAGGTGATCGATCGCCACGTTGGAGCGCAATGAGACGCGGGCCGTGACCCGGTGGTCGCCGGCGGGCAGTCGCAGCTCGTCCCCGACCCCCTTGCCGTTCACGGTGAACTCGAGCAGCGGCCCGTTCGTCGCGAAGCTCCGTCCGGCCTTGAGCGAGTCGAGCCAGCGCCGGTAATTCAGCGGTCGGCCGCTCCGGACGTAGACCCGGTTCATGCCGACCGGTCCGCGGAGCGACGCGAAGTTGGCCATCGCGTCGGTACCGGCGCCGGCCGGCACACGATAGCCGCAGTTGAGAATCCGGTACCACACGTGGGCGGTCGCCATCGGATCGTCGACGAAGCCGAGCGCCTCGTAGTAGTCCACCTTGCCCAGGGCGACGTCCACCGGGAACTCGGCGGTGAGGGCCTGCGCCGTGTCGCCGGGATCGGGATCGCTGTCGAAGGGATGCACGTAGCCGGTCACCCCGCCTTGTCGGCGGGCGTCGTCCGCCACGTCGGCGTTCGTCGGGACGAGGCTCGCTGCCGCGGTGTTGGCGTAGGCCGCATAGCCCGGCAGCTCGAGATGCTCCCGCAACCCGAGCAATCCCAGATGCCCCCAATAGCTGGTATGAAACTCCTGATCGTGTCTGATGATCGTGGTGGGCGACGACGCCGGGTCGAGCGCGCCCCCGGCCCGGAAATACCCCACGTCGGGCACGCGCCCTTCCTTGTTGACGATCAGGTTCTCCACGACGTTGAGATCCTCCGCCCGCGCCTGGAACGCGAGGCGTACGGGGTCGTTCCGGTATGTCCCACCGTAATTCATGTGCACGTGCAGGTCACCGCTGTACCAGCCACGGGCCGTGAGGTCGTCCAGTTGGCGCAGGGAAACCGAGACGTTCGTGGCCTGATCCTTCCGTATCCGTACCGTGCGCCGCTCGACCCTGAAGGCCGGACCGCGCGACACCTCGAGCTGATACGTCCCCTCCGGAAGCGTCGCGGTCGCCCGGCCCCGGCTGTGGAAGTACCCGTACTCGAATTGCCGCTCGGACCGGTCGAACCCGTCGTCGCCGTGCCGCCACGCATCGTCGGGCGCCCAGCTCCGCCCGTCGGGACCGGTGATGGAGATCCTGTCCGGCACCTGCGGCCCGCCTCCAGCGGCGCTCACCACGACGGTGAGCCTTCCGACGGCGGAGCGATAGATTCTCCGCTCCGCACGCACCTCCGCGCGCCGGCCGCCGGGCACCTCCACCGTCCAGAGCGACGTATTGCCGCTCTCGTTGGAGATGTAGGCGATGCGATGACCGCCGGGAGCCCATCGCGGATCCGTCGCGTCGAAGTCGCCGTAGGTCAGCTGAAAGGCGTCGCCGCCCTCGGCCGTCATCAGCCACAGCTGGTGCCACTGGCGACCGAGGTAGGAGCTGTACACGACGCGCCGCCCGTCGCGGCTCCAGTCCGGGCGCGCCTTCCACGTGGTCTCCTCGTACCGCACATCCCGCGGCGCGCCACCCGACACCGGAAGCCGCCAGAACCCTCCGGATCCCCAAACCCGGCCGCGGTTGGAAATGACGAGGAGCTCGTTGCCGTCGGGCGACCATGCGGGCGAGAAGTACTGGTCGACGGTGTTGTAGTAGTAGCGTGGCAGCCCGCTCTCCCGGTCGTCCGAAATCCGTCGCACGCCGGCGGCCTGGCCGTCTGCCCCGATGTCGGCGACGAAGACGTGCCAGCGTCCTTCGTAGGCGGAGGAGGTGAACGCGATCCGCTTGCCGTCCGGCGACCAGCGCGGCTCCAGGTTCACCGCGCCGTTCGCCAGGAGCGGCTGCGACTCACCGGTGGCGGGATCGAGCAGCCGAAGGTCGATGGCATCGTTCCGGTACGACGCGTAGACGATGTGACGCCCGTCGGGAGACCAGTCGGGCTGGTAGTCATAGCCCGGCCCGTCGGTGAGCTGCCTCGCCTCTTTCGAGTCGGGCCGCTGGCGCCAGAGCGACCCTTGCATCGAGTACACCACCTCGGTCCCGTCCGGAGACCAGGCCACGCTGCCCGGCCCGCTCGTGGGCTGGGGGATGAACATCTCGCGGAAGTAATAGGGATGGCGGACCTTCACCTGCTGGAGGACGGGCGCGCGCTGGGCCGAAAGGGCGACCGGGCGAAAGGGCGAAAGGGCGAAAGGGGCCCAGAGTGCGAAAATGGCCAGACGGCGAAACTTTTCGCCCAGTCTCACCTCCGCCCCCGCCAGTAGATCAATCCACCGAGAACCACGAAGAACCCGGCGCCGCCCACCACCTTGCCGAGGAAGAGCCAGCGCTCCCCGCTGTCGGGCGGCACCATGGCCATGCCCATGGCGAACAGGGTGAAGAGGAAGCCGCAGACGCCGATGGCGAGCGCGGCCGGCCGCCCCGCCAGCAGGGCCCCGTCGGGGGCCGACGGCACCCGCATCCGCACCACGAGAAATGCGGCGTAGAGGTAGAGGTAGGGGATGAAGTACACCAGGAGCATCGTGTCGAGGATGACGAGGTAGGCCTTCTCGACGGTCGTCCCCCGGCCGAGCACCGACAGGAAGAGGAAGAGGGTCGCGAGCACTGCCTGGGTCAGGATCGCGACGTACGGCGTCTTCCACTTGGGGTGGACCCGGCCGAACGCGGGCGGGAAGTAGCGGTCGAGTCCGATCACGAAGGCGATTCGGGCCGGACCGGTGAGCCAGGCCCCGACGCCGCCCACGTTGCCGACGACGTAGAGGGCCGCGGCGACCGCGGGAATCCAGGCTACCCCCCAGCCCAGGTTCTGCGCTCCCGCGTGCAGCGCCTGCAGGAAGCCGGACACGATGTTGACCTCGCCCCTCGGCACCAGCCAGAGCACCGACGCCGTGCCCGCGATGTAGAGGAAGGCCATGAGCGGCGCCGAGATCAGGATGGACCGGGGGAGGGACCGAGCGGCGTCCTTCACCTCGCCACCCATCACGGCGCACAGCTCGAGCCCGGCGAACGCGAAGGCGATCGACGCCCAGAGGTTGAGCTTGACCGGATCTTCCAGGTTGGGGATGAGGGCGCTCACCGGCATCGGCGTCGCGGCCGGCCCGGTCAGTGCCGCGTACAGCCCGAACCCGACCAACACCACGCCGGGGATGTAGGTGCCGAGCGCGCCCGCGTTCTGGAGCCATCGTCCCGTGCGGAGGCCGACGATGTTGAGGCCGACCGCCAGCCAGAGGGCCGCCAGGGTCGCCGGCAGCACGTAGATCCAGCTGCTCTCGAGCCCGGTGCCGCCCCGGCCGATCACATACGTGCCGATCACCGCGGTCGAGATCAGGAGATTGGGATAGTACAGGATGTTGTTGACCCAGTAGCACCAACCGCAGAGGAACCCGTGGCCCTCGCCGAACGTGCGCTTGGTCCACGCGTAGATGCCGCCCTCCTCGGGAAACCGTCCGGCGAGGTCGCTCACGGCCAGGCCCTGCGGCAGGAAGAAGAAGAGCGCCGCGAGGATCCACAGGGTGATCGAGCTGGGCCCGGCGGCCGCGGCGGTGGCCAACCACCGGAGGCTGATCACCGCGGCCACGTTGAAGAGCACCATGTCGCGCAAGGTCAGCGTGCGCGGGAGCGCGACCTGACTCTCAGGCGTCCCGCCGTCTTGCCCTTCCGCCAGTACGCCGGTCATGCTCATTCCTTGAGGAAGAGGCGCTGAGGATCGAGCACGTCGCGGAGCAGGCGCAGCTCGGCGGCGGACGGCGGCTCGACCCGCGCGACCGTCGCGCGCGAGCGCAGCGTCCAGCTCACGCCGTCCCGGACCTCGGCGGCCTCGACGCCGGGGTAGAGCGCCGCGAGCACCAGCTCGCCGTCGTCGCCGGCCTCGAGGATGGCCTTGTCGGTCACCACTTTCACCGGCCCCGCTCCGGGCATGCCGAGCTCGGCGCGGGTCCGTCCGCGCATGCGGTGCCCCGGGCTGGTGATGAAGTCCACCGACCCGGGGAATGCCCGCCGGTTGAGCCGGCTCACCACGAGCGTCCGCCGAGCGTGAATGGCGATCTCGGCCGCGCCACCGCTGCCGGGAAGCCGCACCGCGGGACGCTCGTAGCTGCCGACGACCGTGGTGTTGATGTTGCCCCAGCGGTCGACCTGCGCGCCGCCGAGAAAGCCCACCTCGATGCGGCCGTTCTGGAGGAAGCACTGGAAGACGTCGGCCATGCCGCACACCATCAGCGAGCCGGTGACGAGCGACGGGTCGCCGATCGACACCGGCAGGCGCTCGGGCACGGCGCCTACCGCGCCGGATTCGTAGATCAGCACCAGTCGCGGCGCATGGGTGGCCCGCGCCAGGTTGCACGCGAGGTTGGGAAGTCCGATCCCGACGAACACCACCTCACCATCCCGCAGCTCCCGCGCGGCGACGCAGGCCATGAGCTCCGCTGGCGAAAAGGCGGAAGGGCGAGACGGCGAAAGGTGGCGTGGGTTCACCTTTCGCCCTTTCCCCTTTTCGCCATTTCGCCGCACTCAGTACCCATAATTCACCCCCGCACAGACCCGGCTCGCCGCCCGGAGCCGGTCGAGCCCGCCGCACTTCCGGACGTATCCCGCCCGATCGTCCACCCCTCGCACGAACTCGTCGAGATACTTCGTCAGCTCGCCGGGATCGCGGGAGATCCGCTCCCAACCGACGTAGAACTCGTTATCGCGGTCGTAGTAGCCCTGGGCGAACGACGGATGGGCGCCCCACGGCTCCACGACCACGGCGTCAACAATGAGGCCGGGGATGATCGTCCGGTTGGGGTCGGCGCGGATCACCGATTCGTCCACCAGCTCCTCCACCACCACGATTACCCGTTGGGAGGCGAACGCGGCCTCCTTCTGCACGCCGAGGAGTCCCCAGATCTGGGTGTTGCCCTGCGCGTCGGCCCGTTGCGCGTGGACGATGGTGACGTCGGGGTTGAGGGCCGGCACCGTCGCCAGCGTCTCACCGGTGTAGGGGCACGTGATCGTGCGGATCCAGGAATTGGCCGCCGGCAGGTCGGTCCCCATGTAGTTCCGCATGGTCCAGAAGGGGAGGCGAGCCGCCCCGGCGGAGAGCCGGGCCACCATTCCGAAATGGGAGTATTCCTCGACCTCCAGCGGCTGCCCGCCCTTCCCTTCCACCGAGCGCCGGAACGCGTGCAGCGATCCGGCGCCCGGATTGCCGGCCCACGAGAATACCAGCTTCCGGGCGCAGCCCGCGGCGATCATCTGATCGTAGATCAGATCGGGAGTCAGCCGGCAGAGGGTCAGGTCCCGCCGGCCTTGCCGGATGATCTCGTGTCCGGCGGCGAAGCAGATCAGGTGGGTAAAGCCTTCGATCACCAGAGTATCGCCGTCGCGGACGTGGGCGGCGATGGCATCGTGCATCGAGAGGAGCTTGGATGAGGGTCGCGGGTCGCGGGTCACGCGATCCCCGCCAACTCCTCATCAATCATGCCCACCGCCGTGTCCACGTCGTACTCGTCCACGACCAGCGGCGGCGCCAGGCGGAGGGTGCTCCGCCCCGCGCCCAGCAGGAGGAGACCGCGCTTGAACGCGCCGTTGACGAGAGCCTCGACGACCTCGGGGGCCGGCTCCCGGGTGGCACGGTCCTTCACGAATTCCACGCCGATCATGAGGCCCACCCCGCGGACCTCGCCGATGCACGCATGCCGCTCGGCCAGGCGCTCCATGCCGCTCTTGAGCCGTTCGCCCATGGTGACGGCGTTGGCCATGAGGCCTCCCTCGACAAGATCGAGCGTGGCGAGAGCGGCCGCGCAGCACACCGGGTTGCCGCCGAAGGTCGACCCGTGAGAGCCGCTCTCCCAGGTGCTGATCGATTCCTTGGCCACGATGGCGCCGATGGGCATGCCGGAGCCCAGCCCCTTGGCCGTGAGCAGGATGTCGGGCTCGACACCTTCGTGATCGCAGGCCCACATCTTCCCCGTGCGCCCCACGCCGCTCTGGACTTCGTCGGCCACGAGCAGGATTCCGTAGCGGTCGCAGATGTCCCGGAGGCCGCGAAGATATCCCGGCGGCGGAATGATGTAGCCGCCCTCCCCCTGGATCGGCTCGACGAAGATGGCCGCGACGTCATGGGGATCGAGATGGCGGACGAACAGCTCCTTCTCCAGCACGTCGAGACAGCCGCGCGTGCACTCGGCCGTGCCGGCGCACCACTGGCACCGGTAGCGGTAGGCGAAGGGGACGTGATGGACGTCGGGGAGCAGCGGACCGAACCCGGCATGCTGCCTGGCTTTGCTCGAGGTGAGGCTCACCGCTCCCGTGCTGCGTCCGTGGAACGCCCCGCGGAACGCGATGATCGCGGTGCGCCGGGTGGAGTATCGCGCGAGCTTGATGGCGCCTTCGGTGGCCTCGGTCCCCGAGTTGGTGAGAAACACCCGCTTCTTGGACCGGCCCGGCGCGAGCCTGGCCAGCCGCTCACACAGCGCGGCCATCCCCTCGTAATAGAAATCCGAGCCGCAGATGTGAAGGAAGCGCTCGGCGGCGTCCTTGACCGCCGCGACCACTTTCGGGTGGCCGTACCCGGTGGAGCAGACCGCGATGCCGGCCATGAAGTCGAGATACCGGTTGCCGTCCACGTCCTCGACGACGGGGCCGCTCCCGCGCGCCACGACCAGCGGATACTCCTTGATGTAGCACCTCGAGGTCCATTCTTCGTCCCGGCGCACGATCTCCTGCGCCTTCGGACCCGGGGGTGGCACCACGATCTTGGGATAATCGCGCACGGCTGTCGCCCTCCTAGCCTTCAATCACCGTCCTGCTCTGCTCCCGCATGAACTGGGCGACGTAGTAGGGCCCGCATCCGCCCTTCCCCGTCGACCCCGAGCCCTTCCACCCGCAGAATCCCTGGGCGCCGGGCCAAGCGCCCGTCGTGGCGCCAGTCCGCTTGTTCGCATAGCAGACACCGGCCTCCACTTCGTCGAAGAACCTGGAGAGCTCGCCCTCATCCGTGGTGAAGATGCCGGCCGTGAGTCCGTACTCGGCGGCATTGGTCTCTCCCAGCGCCTGATCGAGACTTTCCACTTCGCCCACCGCAAGGAACGGAACGAACAGCTCCTCCCGAAAGAGGGAGCTCTCGAGCGGGAGCCGGGCCACGGTCGGCGCGACGTACAAGCCGCGCCCGAGCTCGGCGTCGGTGAGCCGCTCTCCCCCCATCAGGATGACCCCTTCGGACCGCGCCTGCGATACGGCGCGCTCGTATCGCTCGACCGAGCGCTCGTTGATCACCGGTCCGAAGAACACGTCGCGCGCGGTGGGATCCCCGATCCGGATCCGCCGGGTGCGCTCGAGCAGGCGCTGGAGAAACGGCTCCGCGACGACTCGGTGGACGTACACGCGGGAGGTGGCGCTGCACTTCTGGTTCTGCAGGCTGAACGCGGAGCGCATGACACCCTCGGCCGCCGCGTCGAGATCGGCGCTCGGCATGACGATCGCCGCGTTCTTGCCACCGAGCTCCAGCAGACACGGTTTGATCCACCGGTCGCTGAGTCCCTGGTGGATCCGCATCCCCACGGCCTTGGAGCCGGTGAAGACGACGCCGTCTACGCCGGGGTGCCGCCACAGCGCGTCCCCGATGTCCTCGCGCCGGCCAATGAGAAGATTGAAGGTACCGGCCGGCAGGCCCGCGTCGCGATAGACCTCGTACATCTTGAGCCCTGTCCATGGCGTATCTTCGGCGGGCTTGTAGACCACCGTGTTGCCCGCCACGAGCGCCGCGGATGACATCCCCGCCGAGAGCGCCAGGGGGAAGTTGAACGGCGCGATGCAGGCGAACACGCCGTAGGGGCGCAGCACATCGGTATTGCGCTCCACCGGGGTCACCCGGCCCATAGGTCGCACGAACCCGCCGGCCTCCTCGAGCTGGGCGCAGTAGTAGTCGATGAGGTCGGCGCTCTCTTCCGCGTCGCCCATCGCCTCGAGCCTGCTTTTGCCCACCTCGATCGCCATGATCGCCGCCAGCTCGTACTTCCGTTCACGGATGATGGCCGCCGCGCGCCGCAGGCTCGCGATCCGCTCCTGCCACGGCGTGCGGGCCCAGCCGCGCTGGGCCGCCCAAGCCGCCGTCACCGCGCGGTCCACCTCGTCCGGGCCGGCGCAGGCGAAAGTGCCGAGCACTATCGATGTGTCGATCGGCGATCGGTCTACCAGCGGCTCCAGCCGACTCTCGATCGCCTCACCGCCGATGTAGAACGGATGGCGCGCACCGGACGCCCGGCGCACGGCCGCGAGCGCCTCGTCGAACCGGCGATGGAACTCGTCGAGATCCCCGCTGGCCGAGGTATAGGTGATCTTGGCCGGTGCGCTCATGTCGTCGCCTCCATACGCTCGACGGTCGCGGTCACCGCTTGAGCGAAGCGGTGCACGATCTCGTCAATCTGATCCTCCGTCACGATAAACGGGGGCGCGAGCATGGCGAGGTCGCCGTTGACCCCGTCGGCCTGGCCGACGTTGGGCCACACAACCAGGCCCGCGTCGAGCGCCGCCTCGGCGAAGTGCTCCGCGAACTTGGCCGCCCGGGGGAACGGGGCCCGCGAGGCCTTGTCCGCCACGAACTCGACGCCGGCGAGAAGGCCGCGACCTCGCACCTCGCCCACCGCCGGCAGGCCGGTCAGTGCCGCCAACCGCTGGTGAAACACCGTTCCAATCGCCGCACAGCGCGGGATCAGCCCATGATCGCGCAGATATCGGATGGCCGCCACTCCCGCGGCGCACGTCACCGGATGATGGGAGAATGTCTGGGCGTGCAACAGCGCGCCAGATCCCCGGGCAACGACATCGACGATCCGGCGCGGCGCCACGAGCGCGGAGAGCGGCGCGTAGCCGCCCGTGATCCCCTTCCCCAGGGTCATGAGGTCGGGCACGATGCCGTACGGCTCCAGCGCCGACCAGGTGCCGGTGCGGCCGGCACCGGTGAGGATCTCATCGGCCACGAGCAGCACCTCGTGGCGGTTGCAGGCCTCCCGCACTCGCCGCCAGTATCCGGGCGACGGCACCGAGGCGCCGGTGGAGGAGCCACCCACCGGCTCGGCCAGCACGGCGGCCACCGTCTCCGGACCGGCCCGCTCGATCGCCATCTCCACCGCTTCCCCGGTGCAGGCGGAACAGAGCGGGGCCTGCCCGTGACATTCACAGCGATACGGGTACGGCGCCGGGACCCGGATCACATCCACGAGCCACTCGCGGTAGTACGTGGTGTAGTGCTCGCGGGCCGAGGCGCTCAAGGCCAGCAGGGTATTGCCGTGATACCCGGGCGTGAGCGTGACCAATCGGTGTTTCCCCGGGCGCCCTGCCTCGACCCAGTACTGTCGCGCAAGCTTGAGCGCTGCCTCCACCGCCTCCGATCCGCTGCAGAGCGGATACACGAGGTCGAGATCCCCCGGGGAGAGTCGGGCGATTTCGGCCGCCAGCTCTTCCACCGGATCATGGGTGAATGCGGCGCCGCTGACGTACCCCAGGCGGCGCGCTTGGGCCGCCATGGCCTCGGCGATCTCGCCGACACCGTGGCCCAGATTCGCGACGAACGCCCCACCGCTCCCGTCGAGATATCGGCGGCCCCCGTCGTCGTAGACGTAACAGCCTTCGCCGCGGACGATGCGCGGGAAGGGCCGCGTCAGCTTCCGATAGAAGACGTGCGTGCTGGGGTCACCGTAGACGATCATGGCGGCCGAGCGAATGTGATTCGCGCCGGCGAGCGGCGCCAGGGGTGGGAGCGAGTGAGGTTGGCCCACATTCTGCAGAATATGACCGCGGACCCCCTGAGATGAGGACCCGTCCCGGTTTCAGCAGCCAAATGGCGATATGCAATCACCTCTTGTAGTTGACGCGCTCAGAGAACAGCTCCTGCGGGTATTGGACTGGTACCACCACGGGCCGACGGTCTACCGTTGGGGCACCGTCCTCCACCGCCGCAACGAGCGTGGGAAAATGCGGTTCGGCGCGGTAACTCCCGAGGGCGAAAGCCTCCTGCTCAGCGAAGCTCTCCTGGACGACCTGGCGTTGAACCCCTGCTGGCTGGATGGGGCCGTCCGGGTCCGGCTCGAGCGCCGGCGGCTCAGCGAGCCGCATCCGTGGCTCGAGGCGCTGGCCCGCCCCGACCGCCCGCAACTCGTCGAAGCGCTGGCGATTTACTTCGATCCCGACACCTCCCCCGAAGAGGTCCTGGCCTTCCAGGCCATGGCCGGCGTCCTGACCCCGGCCAAGTGCCCCTCGGAGCTGTTTCTGCTGACCCGGAAGCGCCCCTGCGGGTGGCCGAGGTAGATGTAAGGCTAAAGGCTGAAGGTTAAAGGTTAAAGGCTGAAGGCTGAAGGCTGAAGGCTGAAGGCCGAAGGAAACGGCCCTCCGATCGCAAAAGCGACGAAGGGCCGTTGTTCTTAGCGGTCAGCTCCTAGCCTTCAGCCCCTTCAGCCTTTAGCCTTTAGCCTTAAGCCCTGTCTCGCTACTTCAGGAACAAGAGATCTCTGTAATTCGGCATCGGCCAGAGCGCGGCGGCCACCTGGGCCTCGAGCGCGTCGCCGGTGTCGCGGAGGCGCGCCATCGCGGGCTTGAGCTCCCGGTTGAGGTGCGCGGCGTGCTTGCCCGGATCGGCGTCGTGATGGGCGGCCACCCGCTCCACCTCGCCGGTGCGCTTTCTGAACTCGGCGACGAGCACCACGAACTCGCGCAGCACCGCCGCGGAATCGCCCGCATCCACGCCCGCGGCCTTCGTCGCCGCCACGGTTTCGGCCACCCGGCGTTGATGCTCGAGGGCGGCAGGCAGGATGTGGTTGCGCGCAATCGACACCATGGTCTCCGCCTCGATGGCCAGCTGCTTGATGTACTTCTCGAGCTGGATGTTGATGCGCGACTCGTATTCCGACCGGTTCAATACGCCGTACTTCCGGAACAGATCGCCGTTCTTTCTCGCGCGGAGCACGTGAAAGGCCGCGACCGAATCGCGCAGGTTGGGCAGCCCCCGGCGCTCGGCCTCCTGGTGCCACTCCTCGGCGTAGTTGTCCCCGTCGAAGAGGACACGCTTGTGCTGCTTGATCAGCTTCTTCAACACCGAGAGCACTCCCGCCTGGAGCTTCGCCGGGGTCGGCTTGGCACCCACCGTGCGCTCCAGCTCGGTGGCCACGTAGTCCAGTGATTCCGCGACGATGGTATTGAGCACCGTGTTGGGCCACGCGATGCTGGCGCTCGACCCCACCGCGCGGAACTCGAACTTGTTCCCCGTGAACGCGAAGGGCGACGTCCGGTTCCGGTCGCCCGAGTGGCGGGGCAGCTGCGGCAGAGTCCGCGCCCCGAGATCGAGCGTCCCGCCCCGGATGGTCCGCTTGGGAAGGCCGCGCTCCACTTGTCCGAGGATGTCGCTCAGCATCTTGCCGAGGAAGATCGAGATGATCGCCGGCGGCGCCTCGTTGGCGCCGAGGCGGTGGTCGTTGGCCGCGCTGGCGATGGAGGCGCGCAGGAGATCGGCGTGGACGTCCACCGCCCGGATGGTGGCGACCAGGAAGACCAGAAACTGCATGTTGGTGTGGGTGTCGTCACGCGGGTCGAGCAGGTTGACCCCCGTGTCGGTGGACATCGACCAGTTGTTGTGCTTGCCCGACCCGTTGACGCCCGCGAACGGCTTCTCGTGGAGGAGTGCCTGGAGCCCGTAGCGCGGCGCCACCCGCTTCAGCGTCTCCATGATCAGCATCTGGTGGTCGCCCGCGATCTGGCTCGGCTCGAAGAGCGGCGCGATCTCGTACTGCCCGGGGGCCACCTCGTTGTGCCTGGTCTTGACCGGCACACCGAGCCGGTACAGCTCGCGCTCGGACTCGGCCATGAATGCCAGCACCCGCGGAGGAATGGTGCCGAAGTAGTGGTCCTCGAGCTGCTGGCCCTTGGGGGGCTTGGCGCCGAACAGGGTCCGCTCGCAGGTGAGGAGGTCGGGCCGCTTGAAGTAGAGGTCCCGGTCGACGAGGAAGTATTCCTGCTCGGGGCCGACCGTGGTGTAGACCCGGGACACCCCCTCGTCGGCGCCGAAGATCCTGAGAATCCGGATCGCCTGTTTGGACAACGCTTCGACCGACCGCAGCAGCGGAATCTTGGTGTCGAGCGCCTCGCCGGTCCAGGAGACGAACGCGGTGGGCACGCAGAGCGTGACGTTGTTCTCGCCGCGCATGAGGAAGGCGGGACTGGTGGCGTCCCAGGCCGTATACCCGCGCGCCTCGAAGGTGGCGCGGATGCCTCCCGAGGGGAAGCTCGAGGCGTCGGGCTCGCCCTGCACTAGCTCCGACCCCGAGAAGTTGAACACCACACCACCCGAGCCGTCGGGAGCGGCGAGCGAATCGTGCTTCTCCGCCGTGAGTCCCGTGAGCGGCTGGAACCAGTGCGTGTAGTGCGACGCACCATTCTCGATGGCCCAATCCTTCATGCTGGCGGCCACCACGTCGGCGACCGCCGGATCGAGCGGCTCGCCCTGGTCGATGGTCCGGAGCAGGCTCCGATAGACCTCCTTCGGCAGCCGCTGGCGCATGGTGGTCCGGGAAAAAATGTCGCTCCCGAAGATGGCGTCGATGCGCTCGGGTGTGGTGGGCTCTCCATCGAGCGTGCGTGCGGGTGTGGTCACGGGTGCATCTGCCTCGGATGAGATGGTGGTGGACGGGCTCGGCCACAAAATAATCGAGTGCCCGCGGTGAGGGCCAACGCGCGGGCGATCTCTTGACAAACTACATCATGTCATCGGTATAACATCATATCGTTGCATGCATTACGTACGATAGAGACACAGAGGCCACCGAGTCGTCGCTCAGAGTGGGCCCAAAGAAATCCCTTCATGAACCTCACCCGACCGGCGCCGGCTCCTGTAACGCGAAGTCCAGGTCCGAGAAATCCGGCTCGGGCAGCTCGGTGAACACCGGATTCGAGAGATACCGCTCCCCGAAATCACAGACGATCGACACGATGAGCTTGCCTGCATTTTCAGGCCGGGCGGCCACCTGCAGCGCCGCCCAGGTGATGGACCCGCTCGAGATCCCCGCGAAGATCGCCTCGTCTCGCGCGAGACGACGGGCCGTGGCGATCGCGTCGTCGTTGCTCACCCGAACGACCTCGTCGTAGATCTTGGTGTCGAGATTGCCGGGGATGAACCCCGCGCCGATTCCCTGCTGGCGGTGGGGAGACGGCTGTCCGCCCGACAGCACCGGGCTCTCGGCCGGCTCGACGGCGGCGATGTGGATGTTCGGCTTCCGCTCCCGGAGGAACCGCCCGGCCCCGGTGATGGTACCGCCCGTACCGACGCCAGCCACGAAGATGTCGATCTTGCCGGCGGTGTCGGCCCAGATCTCCGGTCCGGTCGTGGCGTAGTGAATCGCCGGGTTCGCCGGATTGTCGAACTGCCGGGGCATCCAGGCCCGGTCACCGAGGCGGGCCAGGATCTCCTCGGCTCGCGCGATGGCCGCCTTCATTCCCTTCGGCCCTTCGGTGAGCACCACCTTGGTGCCGAGCGCGCGGAGCAGATGGCGCCGCTCGAGGGTCATCGTGTCCGGCATCGTGAAGATGCAGCGGAAGCCGCGTGCGGCGGCCACGTAGGCCAGACCGATGCCGGTGTTGCCGCTGGTGGGCTCGACGATGACCATCCCCGGCTTCAGACGACCCTTCTCCACCGCGTCGTTGATCATGGCCGCACCGATGCGGTCTTTCACCGAAGCGTATGGGTTGTAGCCCTCGTGCTTGATCGCGATGCGCCCCGGCAGACCGATCCCGAGCCGGTTGAGCCGGATGAGCGGTGTATTGCCGACCGTCTCGGTCACGTCCTGGTAGATCGTTCCGTGGGGCACGATGACCTCGCCTCGGAAGGAGGAAGTGTCGGCAAGGATAACACCACTACGCGCCGTCGGCGAAGGGCGGCGCCAGGGCCGCGCAGTCCCGGGCCAGCGCCAGTAGCTCCTCGGCTCGCCAGGCGCCCCGGTCGTGGAGGCCCTCCACCAGGTTGGCCGGCAGGGCGCCCGGTCCGAGCCGGGCCCCGCTGATCGCGCCGGCCATTGCCCCGAGCGTGTCGGTATCGCCGCCGACCGCGATCGCCGTGCAGATCGTTCCCCAGTAATCGTCCGGCGACCGGAGAAAGGCGTAGAGACTCCACGCGACACTCGGCGTCACGAGTGCCGAAATTCCGAGCCAGGTCTCCGTGTACGCCGCGTCGAGGCCGGAGGCATGGAGCCGTCTCCCGGCCTCGGCCGGCGGCAGGTCGAGCCAGTCCGCCACACCACGGACCGCCAGCGCCACCGATCGATCCTGCCCTTCGGCCCACTCGGCCACGCGCTCGAGGAACAGGTCCGCCTTGATCGGCTCGCCGTCCGAGGCGATGGCGGCGGCGGCGGCCACGGCGATCGAGCCCGCGGCGCACCGCGGATCGTGGTGCGTCACCCAGCTCTGCTCCGTCGCGGCGCCGGCCATCCGCTCGAGGTCTGCCCGGAAGAACACACCGAGCGGGGCCGCTCGCATCGCGCTCCCATTGCCGGCGTAGGGGGCGGGGTGGCCGGCGTCGCGCCATCCGATGCCCTGAATGAGCCGCCGGGCGGCGCCGGTGCTGCCGGGTCCGGCCCCGACGGCGCGGTCGCCCTCGAAGAGGGCGGCCACGTGCCGGCCGAAGCACTCGGGGTCCCATCCTTTCGCCTCGCGGATGCTGCACAGCAGCTCCCGCGCGAGCTGGGTGTCGTCCGTGTACTGACCCGCAGCGAATCCGGGATGCGTGCGCGTCTCCGCCCCGCCGGGCGACAGCCACGATTCCACGTAGGCGGTCGCCACATCGGGCGGCTCCGACTCCACCACGAACCCGAGCGCGTCGCCGAGCGCCTGGCCGAGCAGGCATCCCGCCAATGCGTCGGCCGGCTCCTTCATGACTCAGGCGCCGTCGAGAAGATCGCGGACCGTGCGGAGGAGGATGTCGGGTCCCAGCGGTTTCTGCAGGAAGGGTCGGCGCTCGTCCACCAGCTCGCGGCGAACGGCGTCGTTGTCGGTGTACCCCGACGTAAACAGGACCGGAAGATCCGGGAACCGCTCGGTGAGATTGGCGGCGAGCTCGCGACCGCCCATCTCGGGCATGATGAGGTCCGTGATGATGAGGTCCGGCCTCATGCCGTCGAGTCGCGCCATGGCCTCGCGGCCATTGGCCGCCTCCTCGACCGTGTAGCCGAACTCGCGTAACACTCTTCCCACCACCCGCCGCACCATGGGCTCGTCTTCCACCAGCAGGATGGTCTCGCCGGCCTTCGAGCGCAGCGCGCCCGCGGGGGTGTCATCCCGCAAGGCCTCCCCCTCGGCCAGGGGCAGGTAGGTCTTGAATGTCGTGCCGACGCCCGGCTCGCTGTACGCCCAGATGAAGCCGCCGCACTGGTTCACGATGCCGTAGACGGTCGACAATCCGAGCCCGGTCCCGCGGCCGAGACCCTTCGTGGTGAAGAACGGCTCGAACACGCGCGCGAGGGTCTGCCGGTCCATCCCATGTCCGGTGTCGCTCACCGCGATCATCACGTAGTGGCCGGGCACGATCTCGGTGCCTTCTTTCCCCTGGGCGTAGTACTCGGTGAGCTGGACGGTGCTCGTCTCGATGGAGACCATGCCGCCGGCCTGCATCGCGTCCCGTGCATTGAGCGTGAGGTTGAGCAGCACCTGATCGAGCTGACCGGAATCGGCCCACACCAGGTCGGGGGAGGCGCCGAGACTCACCGAAAGCTGTTGGTCGGGCTGGAGCGTGCGGCGCAGGATGGGCTCGAGCTGGTGGACGATCGCGTTGACCTCGAGCACCTGCAGATGGAGCAGCTGCCGGCTGCTGAAGGCCAGCAGCTGCTGGGTGATCCCGGCGGTACGCTCGGCGGCCCGCTGGATGTGTTCGACGTCCTGGCGAACCTCGGCGTCGATGTCGTTACGCCGGAGGACGAACTCGGCGCACCCCAGGATCACCGACATCTGATTGTTGGCCTCGTGGGCCACCCCGCCCGCCAGCTGGCCGACGGCTTCCAGCCGCTCCACCTGGCGGAGCCGCAGCTCGGCGCGGCGGCGCTCGGTAATGTCCCGCTGCGATCCCCACGCGCGCCTGAGCTTCCCGCCTTCCACGATGCCGATCAGGTTGTTCAGGAAGTACCGGTCGCGGCCTTCGACGTCGCGCTCGTGCGACTCGCCCTCCAGCAGCCGGTACCCCTGGCGGACGAACTCCCGGAGGTATTCGAGGTTGTGCGGGTCCGACCGCGGCAGCAGATCGCCGAGCGCGGCGCCGAGCAGCTCGGACGCGTGGGTGAGCCCGTACATGCGGGCCATCGCGTCGTTGCACTCGGCCATGTAGCCGTTCGCGTAGAAGGCATCCACCTGCGCGTCCTCCGGCAGGCTGATCGGCACCGGCTCCTTGAGCTCTACGCGCCAGACGCCTTCGGCCGTCTGTTCGATGAAGGCCCGGTACCGCTCTTCGCTCGCCTGCAGCGCGTGCTCGGCCCGCTTCCGCTGGCTGACGTCTTTCCCGACGGCGATGAATCCGGTGGGCTCGCCGCCGCGAGCCCGGACCACCGTCGTCTTCACGTCCAGCCAGACGGGCTCGTCGGCTTTAGTTCTGCCCAGCCACTCGCCCGAGAACTCCTCCCCCTCCATGAGCCGCCGGCGGTCGTCTTCCAGCCGGGAAGGCTCCTCGTCGGGATAAAGGAGCTCCGGTTTCCGGCCGATCATTTCCTCGGGCGTGTAGCCGAAGATGTCGGTGGCGCCCTGATTCCAGTAACTGATGCGACCGTCGAGGTCGGTGTAAATGACGCTGTCGCGAACGGCGCGGAGGAGGTTGGAGAAGAACTCCAACTCGTGAAGAGAGGCGGCCGGGGTAGCCATCAATCGAAAGGATAACCGTCGCAGGGCGCCGTGCAACCATGCGGCCGCACGGAGCATGGGGAGGCAGGGGGACGGACAGGGTGGGATTCGAACCCACGATACCCTCACGGGTATACCGGTTTTCGAGACCGGCTCCTTCAGCCACTCGGACACCTGTCCTCGAGCCGGCGGACACCGGTCGGGGCGGGAAGATTACACGATGCGGAGAGAGTTTTCCAGCGTCGGCGGGGGGACCGGACGCTTATCGGCGGGCGAGAAAGAAGCGCTTCAGCAGATCGCCACACTCCTCCGACATGAGCCCCCCGAGGACCTCCGGCCGGTGGTTGAGGGTGGGATGGCGCAGCAGATCGTACACGGAGCCGGCCATGCCGCAGCGGGCATCGTGGGCGCCGAACACGACGCGCCCGAGCTTGGCGAGCACGATGGCGCCGGCGCACTGCGCGCACGGCTCCAGGGTCACGTAGAGCGTCGCCAGCGGGAGCCGATCGGCCCCCACCCGGTGCAGGGCGCGATGGACGGCCAGCAGCTCCGCGTGGGCCGTCGGGTCGCGCCGC
This sequence comes from uncultured Gemmatimonadales bacterium, assembly GCA_963757525.1. Taxonomy (GTDB): domain Bacteria; phylum Gemmatimonadota; class Gemmatimonadetes; order Gemmatimonadales; family GWC2-71-9; genus CAVVWJ01. Next base: position 3,104,195 of record CAVWRM010000001.1, on the reverse strand, counting down.
TCGATGGTCTCGTTATGGGCCTCCGCCAGCAGCTCGCCGTCGGCGATCACCACCGCGCCGACCGGAATCTCTTCGCGGACCGACGCGGCCCGCGCCAGCCGGAGCGCGTGCTCCATGCCGGCGAGGTCGCTGGGGGACGGCGTGCCTCTACGCACTGGCCTTGGCCGGGAACGGTTCGGCCCGGGAGAGGCTGAGGTGATCGCCACCCCGCTCGACCCGGATCGTGTCCCCGTCGGTGAAGGTTCCTTCGAGCACTTCCAGCGCGATCGCGTTCTGGAGCTCGCGCTGAATGACCCGCTTGAGCGGGCGGGCGCCGTACACCGGGTCGTAGCCCTGGGTGGCGAGGAGCTCGCGCGCTTCCGGGGTAACTTCCAGCCGGAGGTGCCGAGCCGCGAGCTGCGCCTCGAGGTGCCTGAGCTGAATGTCGACGATCCGGCCCAGGTCCTCCCGGCTCAGCGGACGGAAGACGATGATGTCGTCCACCCGGTTGAGGAACTCCGGGCGGAAGTGGTTGCGGAGCTCATCACGGACGCGGGTCTCGACCCGGTTCCACGCCTCGTCGGTCGCGGCGCCGGCGTCGACGATGAGCTGGCTCCCGATGTTGCTCGTCATGATGATCACGGCATTCCGGAAATCGACCACTCTGCCCTGACCATCGGTCAGGCGGCCATCGTCCAGGATCTGGAGCAGCACGTTGAAGACGTCGGGGTGTGCCTTCTCGATCTCGTCGAAAAGGATCACGCTGTAGGGCCGGCGTCGCACCGCCTCGGTGAGCTGGCCGCCCTCCTCGTAGCCGACGTATCCCGGGGGCGCGCCGATCATCCGGGCCACCGAGTGCTTCTCCATGTATTCCGACATGTCCAGCCGGACCATCGCGCGCTCGTCGTCGAACAGGAACTCGGCCAGCGCGCGGGCCGTCTCGGTCTTGCCGACCCCGGTGGGCCCCAGGAAGATGAACGACCCGGTCGGACGGTTGGGATCGCCGAGGCCGGCCCGGCTCCGGCGGACGGCATTGGACACGGCGCTGAGCGCGAGCCGCTGGCCGATGACCCGCCGGCCCAGCTCCTCCTCGAGTCGCGTGAGACGCTCCCGGTCGCTCTCGAGCATCTTGCTCACCGGAATACCGGTCCACTTGGCTACGATCTCGGCGATGTCCTCGGCGTCGACCTCCTCCTTGAGATACTTCGCCTTGGACTGGACCTCCTGCAGCCGGCGCTGGTCGTCGTCGAACTTTCGCTCCAGCTCCGGAATCCTCCCATAGCGCAGCTCGGCGGCCCGTTGCAGGTCGCCGCGACGCGTCGCCTGATCCACCTCGCCGCGCAGCCCCTCGATCTCCGCCTTGATCTTCTGGATCTCCTGGATCGCTGACTTCTCCGACTGCCACTGCGCTTTCATCCCGGCGCTCCGCTCCCGGAGCTCGGCGATGTCCTGCTCCACGCCGGCGAGCCGCTCCTTGCCGGCGCGGTCCTTCTCCTTCAGAAGCGCCTGGCGCTGGATCTCGAGCTGGATGATGCGCCGTTCCACCTCATCGATCTCCTGCGGAAGGCTGTCGATCTCGATGCGGAGCCGGCTCGCGGCCTCATCCACCAGGTCGATGGCCTTGTCGGGCAGGAACCGGTCGCCGATGTAGCGGTCGGACAAGGTCGCCGCCGCGACGAGCGCGTTGTCGGTGATGCGCACGCCGTGATGAACCTCGTACTTCTCCTTGAGGCCGCGCAGGATGGCGATCGTATCGGTGACGCTCGGCTCGCCCACCAGCACCGGCTGGAACCGCCGCTCGAGCGCCGGGTCTTTTTCGATGTGCTTGCGGTACTCGTCCAGTGTCGTGGCGCCGATGACATGCAGCTCCCCGCGGGCGAGCGGCGGCTTGAGCATGTTGGACGCATCCACCGCGCCTTCGGCCGCGCCGGCGCCCACGATGGTGTGCAGCTCGTCGATGAAGGTGATGTACTTCCCTTCGCTCTCCGTCAGCTCCTTGACCACCGCCTTGAGCCGCTCCTCGAACTCGCCGCGATACTTGGCGCCCGCGAGCAGCTGGCCGATGTCGAGCGCCACGAGCTGGCGCTGGCGCAGGGATTCGGGCACGTCGCCGTCCACGATGCGCTGCGCCAGCCCCTCGACGATGGCGGTCTTCCCCACCCCGGGCTCGCCGATGAGGACCGGATTGTTCTTGGTCCGCCGCGACAGCACCTGCATGACACGGCGGACTTCCTCGTCCCGGCCGATTACGGGATCGAGTTTCCCGTTTCGCGCGAGATCGGTGAGGTTGCGGGTGTAGCGCTGGAGCGCCTGGTACTGGCCCTCCGGCGACTGATCGGTGACCCGGTGGCTTCCACGCACTTCCTGCAGCGCCGCCCGAAGGTCATCGGCGGAGATATTCTGCTCGCTCAGCAGCGACCGCGCCGTGGTGCCCTTTTCCTCGGCCAGGGCCAGGAGCAGATGCTCGGCCGACACGTAGGCGTCACCGAGCTTCTTGGCGTCGGCTTCGGCCCTGTCGAATACCTTGTTGAGCTCACGGCTGAACGTGGGCTCGCCGCTGCCGCCCTGTTGCGTCGGGAAGCGGGCAATCTCCCGTTCGACGGCCTGGGCCAGTCCGGTAACGTTCAGCCCGGCCTTCTGGAGCAGCGGTTGCACCACGCCCTCGGCCTGCGCGAGCAGGGCGGCGAAGAGATGGGCGTCGTTGACCACCGGGTTTCCCCGGCGCCGGGCCTCTTCGCCGGCCTCGCGGAACGCCTCCTGGGCCTTGATGGTCAGTCTTTCAGGACGAATCATCGTTTCCTCTATATCGGGCAGCAGGGAGATTGGCTCTATCCGGTTGCCCTGTGGCAAGCCGTGTTCCCGGAACCTCTGCCGATATGACAGGGACAGCCGCAAATGCCATAGGGACGACGGACGTGTCGCCCCTATGGCGTGTTGGCTGCCTTCTTCTGCACGATCATCTTCCGGGTGAACCGCTCGCCGTCGACGGTCAACTGGTAGTAGTACACGCCGGGCGTTGCCTGCGCCCTGCCGTCGAGGTACCTGCCATCCCAATACGCGCGGTACTTGCCACATCGAAGCCTGAGACTGTCTACCCGTTCGTCAGAACCTGCCGCCAGCAATGGAATCGCGACCACCTGAACCAGCACGTTATAGATCTTGAGACTCACGACCGGCTGGCGACCCCTCGCGCAGACCTCCGAACCGATGTCGAAGGGAATCGTCGTCGCCGGGAAGAACGGATTGGGGTAGTTCTCTTTCAGCTCGACATGCGGGGGGCCGACGTTCGCTTGCGCGGACACGGGGGACCCGATCCCCACCAGCACTCCGAGCCACCACCCCGGCCACGACAAGCGGACCATGGGCGCTCCTCTTCATACCAGATGTCGAACGGCACACCCTCCTATCAAGCGGCTCGTCTCGGCCGGACGCGCCGGCCAGAATGTCCGGCATCCTTAATAGCTAATCGCCCGTCAGTGAGCCGCAAGGAGGACAGGGGCTAGCCGGCTGTCCTGAGCCGCCTTCCGTCCTCCTTCCTCACCGTGATCCCCTCCTTGTCGGCCCACTCCAGCAGTGGAATGAGGTACTTCCGGCTGAGGCCGAGCCGGTCCCGTACCTGTCCCGGGCTGATGGACCCGGCGCGCCCAAGCTCGCGAAGCACATCCGTGAACCGGCTGAGGGCCGAACTGGCATAGTAGCGATCGTGCTCGACGGCCGTCAGCACCCCGCGGGCGGCTGCCGCTCGGGCGGTCCCCGCCAGATTCCGGAGCCCGCTGCTGGCCTCGAGCTCGGCCAGGGTGGGAGGGGTAAGCCCGGCTCCTTCGATGAGGCGAACGAGGCGGGCCAGCGTGTCCTCACCGCCGGGTACCCGAGGTACGAACCGCGCCATTGCCGAAATGCCGTCCTGGACCCGGAGCCGGCCGGCGGCGGTCAGGTCACCGATGGCGGCGTCGATGATCGTCTCGTCGGCGCCCAGCGAGCGGCGCAGGGTCTCGAGCGGGAGGCCACGGGCCTCCGGGTGCTCGTCGTGATACTCCGCCGTCGTCCGCAGCGCGCGCTCGGCGATTGACTCGATGACGGATTCGGTCGCCCACCGGTCGGCAAGTCCACGCACCCCGCTCGCACTTGATGCCACCGTTTCGGCGTCGCCTGGTGGCATGCCCAGCATGAGCGACAGGGCGCGTCGGGAGATGCCTGATGGCCGTCTCGCCAGTAGCGCCAGCAATCGGAGCTCCGATCCCTCCAGGGGTACCGGCAGTCGGCTGAATCGACGGGGAGGTTCCGGATCGAGCACCACGCCACCGCCAATGGTCGTCACCGGGCTGAAGCTCCGGATCACGAAGCGATCGCCTCCCCGGGCGACGAGCGGTTGTTCCAGCGCGAGTCTCGCGTCTCCCGATGTGCCGGGAGCAATGGGCGATCGGGGCGCCACACGGGCCATGACCTCCGTCGTTCCGAGCAGCACGCGGACCCTGGCTCTGGCCGTGAGCGCTCGTGGGGCGTCGGGCGAAAGCGTGAGTTTGGCATCCAGCGCCATCGTCACCGGCCATGGTTCGTCCCGGGCCACCAGGACCGACCCTCTGGCGATCCCGTCCCGAGACAGACCGGCCAGTCCTACTGCGGTACGGGCGCCCGGCTCGCTCCGGCTGCGCGACTGCGCATGCTCCTCGATCGTCCGCACGCGGGCATCCAGACGCTGGGGAAGCACGACCACCGCATCTCCGACCCGGATGGTGCCGGACCATGCCGTACCGGTGACGATCGTGCCGATGCCGCTGAGGGAAAAGACCCGATCGAGCGGCAGCCGGAAGAGGTCATCCGCCGGGCGCGGCTGCAGCGTTCCGGCCTGGCCCCGGATGGCCGCGCGCAGCCCGTCGAGTCCCTCGCCCGTTCGCGTCGAGACCACGACGGGTGACGCGAACCGCACGGGGGAGGTCGCGAGTCGTTCGACGGTTTCGGCCGCCAGGCCTGCCAGGGCGGCCGGCGCTACGAGGTCGGACTTGGTGAGCACGGGGATGCCCAGCGGGATGCCGAGATACTCCAGGACCGCGAGGTGCTCGAAGGTCTGCGGCTTCCACCCCTCGTTCGCCGCGATGACGAGGAGCGCCAAATCGACCCCGGAAGCTCCCGCGGCCATCGTTCGCACGAAGTCCTCGTGACCGGGAACGTCGACCAGGCCGCCCCTCGCGTCGGGCGCCAGGGACAGGGGCGCGAAATTGAGATCGATGGTGATGCCTCGCCGGCGCTCCTCCGCGAGACGATCCATGGGCCGTCCAGTGAGGGCGGCGGCGAGTGCCGACTTGCCGTGGTCGATGTGACCCGCCATTCCGACGATCAGGCAGCCTCCCAGGGTCGCCGCACCCAGAATTCGAGGGCGGGAAGGTCGGCTCCCTCCGCGAGATGGTGCCGGATGTAGCGGGCAAGCAATCTCCGGTGAGCCGCCGCGTGCCTGGTGTCGAGTACCGGGAGAGGCAGCCCGTCGTCGAGCAGTCGGACCAGGTCGCGGCGGGCCCGTTCCGGGAGCTGGGTGGCGCCGTGCTGGGCGGCGCACGTCGGGCAGAGCGCGCCGCCCTCGCGGGCATTGAAGGGCAGCGCACCGTCAGGAGGGAGCATGGTACCATCGATCACGCAGGCCTCGAGCGAAGGGGAGAACCCGAGCACACCGACCTGGCGCCAGAGCAGCCGCAGCCCCACCGGATCGACCGTCGCGGGAGCCCCCGCCTCCAGCCGGCGGAGGCCGTCCTGAAACAGATCGAAGCTCTCGGGGTGAGGGTCGGGGGGCGCGAAGCGCAGCATCACCTCCGCGAGAACCGACGCCGCCGCGTAGCGGTCGAGCCGGTTGGCAAGGCCGGCATGGAGGTGTTGGAGATCGAACGCGGTGAGCGTATGAAGCTCGCGGTGTTCCTTCGTCAGGTACTGGGCCTGACCCTCGCTCAGCAGCTGCAGTGCCGCGCCGAATCGGCCTCGCGGTCGAAGGGCGCCCTTGGCGATCGCGCTCTGCACTCCGTGATCACGAGTCGCCAGTCGCACGATCTTCGACGTCTCGCTGTAGCGGAGCGAGGACAGGATGATCGCCGGCGTGCTCACCAGGGGCATCGCGGAAAGATACCGCGCCCCGTGCTCACTCCGGCGGAATCTGGACCGTGACGGCGCCGCTCGGGCATTCACCGAGCGTGATGGTGTTCTTCGAGACGAGGGCGGTGTCGAGCACGTGCGCAAAACCAGGGTTGCCTCCCTGGCACGGTCCGCTCTCGATTGCGTACACCCTGCCCTTGCTGTCGACCGCGACTCCCGAGTTGCCCTGAATCGAAACGCCGTTGCCCGCGCCCCGCAGCAGCTGGTTCGCCTCGGTGTCGAACTCCATGAGTCCCTCGGTGAAGGAGCTGACGTACAGGCGCGACACGCCATCCGTCGCCAGGCCGCCGGGCCCTGTTCCGAAGCCGGCGAAGCTTGCGAGCTCGGTGAGGCCGACCGGGTCGACGACGGACAGACGGCCCTCCCCCGAAAAGAAACTCCCGGTGTTCATCACGTAGAGCAGTCCGTCGCCCCCCGGCACGCCGAATCCCGCGTTCCCGGCACCGGTAAGCGGAATCGAGTCCAGCCGGATCAGCGAGGTGGGATCGAGCACGGTGATCGAGCTTGGCCCCGCGGGACTGAAGGTCTCGTCCAGGTTCCCGTTCAGGACGAAGATCCGGCCTCGGGCGAAGACGATGCCCTCCGGATAGATCCCCACATCCTTTTCGACGGTGGTGCCTTCCTGGTAGTTGATTCGCGAAACGGAGTTGAGGTTCGGGTTGGCGACGAAGGCGATCGAGTCGTCCACGATCGCCGAGCCGGTGGCCCCCGAGTTGTCCGGCAGGGGAACGCGGCGGGTGACCTTGGCCTCGATGAGATCCACCACCGCCACTGCGTTGTCGAGTCCGAGCGGGACAATTGCCGTCCGCCCGAAGGCCGACACGCCCACCGGGGTCGGCGTCGTGCCGCCGAGCGGGACCTGAACGGAGGCGGCCGGATTGTCGACGGGGACGATGCTGAGCGTGTTGCCCGTGCTGTTGACGACGAGGAGGGCTTCCGTCGGCTCCGGCGCCGGGGCGTTGGTATCGGCGCACGCGGCGGAGAGCAGGAGCACGGCGACACGCCAGGGAAGAACGCGCGAGTGGCTCATGGCAATTCGAGGTTGAGGGTGGCGATGGCGGTTCGCCCGGGCGTGGGATACCCGGCGATGAATTCGGCACGGCTGTCGGTGAGATCGTCGATCTGAAGCCGGAGGGCGATGACGTCCCCGATGCGGCGCTCGAGGCCCACGTCGAGCAGGGAGAACGCGGGCCGCGGGTTGGTGCCGGCGCTGTTGGGGAAGCGCTCGCCGATGACCCGCCAGCGGGCATCGGCGGTCCATGCCGACGGGGCCCAGATGGCCATCAGCGAGCCGGTGACCCGCGGACGGTACTGTACCTGGGCCCCGCCGGGAATGTCGTAGGTCGCCGCGCTGTACGCCGCGGTCGCGTCGATCCGGAGCGATCCCCCGGGACGGAGACCGAGCGATACTTCGCCGCCGCGCCGGACGACGTCGAAGTTCCTCGGGCTCCAGATGAACCGGAAATCCGGCGCCCAGAGAATCATGTCGGCCACTCGGCCGTGGTAGAGACGCAGCGACACGGTGCCCCGGCCGAAGTCACGGCGGGCACCGGCTTCCACCTCCCACCGCACGCGCTCCGGGCGCAGATCGGGATTCAGCTTCACGCCGACCCCTTCCCGGAACAGCAGATCGGACAGCACCGGTGGAGTGACCGCGCTCCCGATCGCGACCGTGATTCCGGTGGCGCCACGCTGCCAACCCCCGTCGAGGCGCGCGCTCAACCGGGGCGATGCTTGACCGGTCCAGATGTCCAGCCGCGCGGCGGGGGCGATGGACCAGACGGTAGCGCTTCCCTTTCGCACGGTGGCATCCGCGCGCAAGGCCGCGCGGCGGAAAGAGGAGCCGGGGCGAACACCGTCTCCGCCGAACCCATCGGCCCGCCCGTCGAGCGCGAGCCCGGCCTCCCCGGTCCAGCCCGCAATGCTGGTGGCGGACCGGCGGCCGACCTCGAGGGTTCCCCCGAGACCGTGGGTGTAACTGTCGTACGCCGGCCCCGTCGGAGGAGCGGGATCGGCCGCACGAGTCTCCAGCCACTCGAGCGACCCGCTCCAGTCGAGGATCATCCGCCCACGGACCCCGGCGAACAGGGTGCGGTCGTGGCCACGGGCGTTGAGCGTCGGATTCGTCGTGGTCCCCGATAGCCCTCGATCCGACGCGGTGCCACGGGTCGAGAATTCGATCGGGCCATCGGTCCGCAACGAGGCAGTCCAGAGCTCGCCGCCGGCATTGCGCCTTGACGCCACCCCCCCGCCCCTGACCTCGGGCACGGTGTACGGGAAGCCATCCGCGTAGCGCTCGCCGGAGACCGACACGGTCGCCGCTCCGGCCGCGGCGCCGAAGCGGCCCCCGCGCGAGCCGTGACTGGCCACCCAGGCCGACATCTCGGGGCGGTCGGGCCGCCGGGTGTCCACCATCAGCACACCGGCGACGGCACGGTTCCCTGCCCGCACGGTTTGCGCGCCCGGGAGGAGCGTCACGCGCTCCACGTCACGGCTCGAGATGCGCGCGAGGTCGGCTCGCCCGGTCAGCGGATCGTTCACCGAGAAGCCATCCACCACCACGAGGACCTCGTCGGGGCTGCCGCCACGAAGCTGGGGCGATGCCGGGCCGCCGCTGCCGGTGCGGCGGATGGCCATGCCTTCCCATCCGTCGAGCGCGCGCGCCAGATCGTTCCCCCGCAGCACCAGCTCGTCGCCCGAGATCGATATCGTTCCCGGCGTGGCGACGGCGATGACGCTGTCGAGCCGGACGGGGAGTGGCCGAAGCGCGATGGTCAGTGTCTGATCGAGACCCGGCACGACATCCACGGCATCGCTCCACGGGGCGTAGCCGAGCCTGCGACCGTTCACGACGTGCCGGCCGGGCTCGACGCCCCCAAGCACGAATGCACCGTCGGCGCCGGAAATGGCGCGCGATCCGTCGACCAGGACCTCGGCCGCGGGCAGCGGCGCTCCGGTCACGGCGTCCATCACCCGGCCGGCGATCCTGGCGGGGGCCTGTGCGGCGGCGACGACAGGCGTCACGGCCAGCACGAAGAGCGTCACGCAGCGGCCGGTCATGGGTCTCGCTCCCCGGGCCGGAGCGGGACGATCTGGGGTGAGCCATCGCACCACGGTATCACGGCGACGGGCCATTCGAAGACCCGGCCCACGACTTCGCGGCTCAGGACGGCGGCCGGTGGTCCCTCCGCGACCAGCTCCCCCTCACTGAGCAGCAAAATGTGATCTGCGAAGCGCGCCGCGAGATTGAGGTGATGGGTGATGACCAGCACCGCCATGCCCTGGTCCACCAGTGAGCGAAACAGCTCGAAGAGCTCCATCTCGTGCCGGATGTCGAGCGAGGCGGTTGGCTCGTCGAATACGAGCGCCCGCGGTCTCTGTGCGAGGGCCCGCGCGAGCCGCACCCGCTGCCATTCTCCGCCGGAGAGTGAATCGATGGACCGTGGCGCCAGAGCCGTCACGTCACAGCGCTCCAGCGCGGCCCGCACGGCTGCCCGGTCGTCCTCCCTGCTCGCGGCGAGCGCTCCGAGATGGGCGTACCGCCCCAGCATTACGGTCTCGTCCACCCGCAGGGGGAAGAGGATCTCTTCCCGCTGCGGCAGCACGCCGACCACGCGAGCCAGCTCCTGGCGCGGCCACGCTCCGACGTCGCGCCCGGCCACCCGCACCGAGCCCCGTTCGGGCGGCAGGAGCCCCGACAGCACGCGCACGAGCGTGGTCTTCCCGCTTCCATTCGGCCCCACCGCCGCGACCAGCCGGCCTTCATCCACGGCACAGCTTACCCCGGCCAGCGCGGGGCGCGCCCCGCCGTGGTACCGGGCCGTCACGTCGCGGGCCTCGAGAATCATGTCAGCGTCCTGCGCAACAGCAGCGCGAAGACGGGCACACCCACGAGCGCGGTGATCACACCCACCGGCAGCTCCAGCGGCCGCACGGCGATGCGCGAGACGATGTCGCAGAGGACGAGGAAGCACCCGCCGGCGAGGAAGACCAGCGGCAGCAGTGTGCGATGGAGAGGCCGCGAGACGGTCCGCACCGCGTGCGGCACGATGAGGCCCACGAAGCCGATGATCCCGCACGCCGCGACGCTCGCGGCCGTGAGCAGTGCGGTGCAGACGTACACCATCCGAATCGAGCGCTGCACGTCCGCGCCGAGGTGCTGGGCCGGCTCTTCCCCGAGGGCCAGGAGATCGAGATCGCGCGCACGGAGCGCGAGCAGGCCAAGCGGGACGGCCGCGTACACGGCAAACACGAGCAGCGATTGCCAGGAGGACGTGCCAAATCCCCCCAGCAGCCAGAGGAAGGCATTTCGCGTCGCGGCGGAATCGGAGAGCACCATGATGCTGCTCATGAGCGCAATGAAGAACGAGCCGACCACGACGCCCGACAGGAGCAGCACACGGGGATCCAGCCGACGCCCCGCGACCAGGCTCAGCCGGTAGACCAGCGCCACGGCGGCGAGCGCGCCGCCGAAGGCGGCGAGCGGGACCGCCCACGGGCCGGCCGCACGGATGGCGATCGCGAGCACCGCCCCGAGGCCGGCGCCTCCGGAGAGACCGAGGAGATAGGGCTCGGCCAGCGGATTGCGGATCATCGCCTGCAAGGCGGCGCCGCAGATGCCGAGACTCCCGCCGACCAGGAAGGCCAGCAGGACCCGAGGCGCCCGCAGGTCGCGGACGATGGTCGCCGCCGGCGCGTCCGCGCTCCGGAGTCCCGCCCAAACCTCGGCGGGCGACAGCGGGACTGTTCCCGCGCTCAGCCCGGCGATGAGACAGGCGGCGACCGTGAGGAGCAGGAGCGCGACGCGACCTCGGCTCATCGCGCCACGTCGCGAATACGGGCGGCGAGCTCCCGGATCGCCAGGGGCGACCTGGGGCCGGGCCTGTTGAACTCGGAGCCGGCCACCTGGATGAGTCGGCGCTCTCGGACTGCCCGCACCACCTGCCACTCCGGGCGAGAGACGAACGCGGCCGGTCCTTCCGACGCCGTGAGGATGAGATCCGGATCGCGGGCCGCGACGGCCTCGATGCTCACGGTCCCCGCCGAGGCGGCGACATCGTCGAACAGGTTGCGGCCGCCCGCCCGCTCCACCAGCTCGCTCAAAAAGCTTCCGCGGCCGATGGTCATCGGCGGCTGCTCCCACACCAGCAGCAACACCTTGGGCGCATCGGCACTCGGGCGAACGCTGGCCAAGGCGAGCGCGGTGTCGAAGGCCGCCGCCACCGAATCGGCCTGGTGCTCGTGACCGGTAGCCCGGCCCAGCCACCGGGCCACCCGCCCGACGTCGTCGAGCCCGTCGGTGTTGAGCCGGACGGCGGGAATCCGGGCGGCACGAAGACGGGTGGCCGCGTCGGCATTGCGCGCCGAGTTGTAGAGCACGACCAGATCCGGATGAGTGGCGAGAATCGCCTCGAGGTTGGGGCTGATGCCGTCACCGAGGCTGCGCACCCTCAGCGCCCGCGGCGGATAGTCGCACCAGGTCGTGCGGCCGACGACGGCACCACCGGCGCCGATGGCGTAGAGCAGCTCGGTCGTCGCGGGAATGAGGGACGCAACCCGCCGCGCCGGCGCGGCGACGACCGCGGTATCACCGGCGTCGTCCACCAGGGTCATGCCGCGCGCCGCAATCGCGGGTGACCGGCAGGCGGCCGCTCCGATCAGGAGCGACCCGGCGATTCGAATGGATCGTGCCCGGCTGCGCGACATGCTCACAACGGCGACGCCCGTCTCCCTGGCCGGAGAGACGGGCGTGTGCGACGGCGCGAGCACCGACGAGCGCGCCACCGACCCTCCCCCGAGGGCTGTACATGGTGGCGCGAACGGAGAGGTCTCCTGGCTTCGGGCCTTCGCTCGCCTTCCCGGGTGTCCCAGTGGCGTCGTGAGCGAAGTGCGAGCTCCCCATGGGAGCCGTGCCCGTTACAGTGGCGGGGCCGCGCCGGCGTTGCACCGGCTTCCGAGTGTCCCCGTTCGCGTAGTTCAATTGTTCAACGTGCGGAAAGCTTACCGACCCGGTGCCGTGCCCGCAAGAGCGCGCGCGAGCGCCGCCTTGAGTCGTGCGCGCTCCTCGTGATACTGCGCCCACTCGGCCGCGGGCACCTCCGATTCCCGCCCTGCATAACGCACGTCCAGCTCGGCGAGCGCGTCCAGCAGCGCCGGCGGCGGCGCTCCTCGCGCCGGCACGATGCGCCAGGCCGCGAATCCCAGCGCGACCCCGAGGATCGCGACCATGACGGGCAGGAGCCATGGGGGCAGGCGCCCCGGGCGGGGAAGCTCCAGCCGCACCTGCTGGCCCGCCTTTGCCCGCCCGCTCCAGCGATAGAACCACCGCCCCTCGATCTGCTGGCTGTCGGCGAGGGCCAGGCCGCCGCCAACTTTGGCCGTCCGCTCTTCCAGCAGCAGATTGAGCGGCCCATCGCCGAAGATCGGAATGTCGAGTGCTCGCCGATCATTCGGAATCACGTATTCGAGCGTGAGATTCTTGTCGCCCGGCGAGATCGGCGAGTACAGATCCACGGAGTCGCCCCGCCGGCTCACCGCGTCGGGTGAGACATCGCTCTCGCCGAGCTGCAGCCCGGCCGTTCCCGGCGGGAGCGGCGCGCTCCAGCTCGGAAGAGTGGTGTCCGGCGCTACCCGCGCCCGCGCGCCTCCGTTCCGGAGCACGAGGAGGTCCAGCACCGTCCGGGTACCGTCCTCACCCGGCCTCGGCACCACGAGGTGCCGCGCGGCGATCGCAATGGGCGCGGCGCTCGACGTGTCGAACACCAGCACCTGGATGGCTGTATCGGGACGATCGGGGTTGGTGTGGACCGGACTCGAGAAGTACTCGATGCCGCCGTACCGGGCGCTCAACAGATACAGCGCGCCGGTGTCCGCTCGGAAGGGAATCCGGAAACGTCCGTGGTTATCGGCGCGGGTAGAATCGAAGGGCCCCTGGGCGTCGCGGGCGACGCGGTGCAGGAGTACCCGTACGCCGGCCGCGGCCACCGTGTCGGCGCCGCGCGGAAGCCGGACGACGCCGGCGGCTAGGCTTTGAGAGACGAGTCGAGCGGGGGCACCCAGAGCCGCGACGATGCTCAGGGCGGCGAAGAGGCCCTTACGGATTGAACTTTCCGAAATCCTGCGGGTCCATCTTCTCGAGGTATTGTTTGAGCTTGTCGGCCTCGAGCGACGGGTCGGGGGCGACGTCCTCGGCCTCGACCCCGCTCTGATCGAGCAGCTGCTCGCTGGTGAAGATCGGCGCCCGCATCCTCAGCGCCAGCGCGATGCTGTCGGACGGACGCGCGTCGACCTGAAACACATGGTCATCCCGGCGAATCAGGAGCTCGGCGAAGTAGGTGTTCTCCTTGACCGCGCTGATGAAGACCCGCCGGAGGTCGCCGCCCAGACCCACGAGCACCTGCTTCAGCAGATCGTGAGTGAGCGGACGCTGCGCCTTCATCCCCTGCAGCTCCATCGCGATGGCACTCGCCTCCGCCGGGCCGATCCAGATCGGCAGCACGCGGCTGCCCTCCTTCTCGCGAAGGATGACGACCGGCGTGTTGGAGGTCCGGTCGAGACCGAGATGGGCCACGGTGACTTCGATCATATGGGGAATGTAATGGGCTGGGAGCTAGCTGCTACGGGTCACGGGTCGCGGGCCATTGCGGCACGTGACCCGCGACTCGCGACCTCCTACGTTCCTGCATCCCAGCTTGCCAAATATTGCACTTGCTCCGGCGTCAGCGTGTCGATCGCGATCCCCATGCTCTGGAGCTTGAGCTGCGCGATCTCCTGGTCCACGTTGGCGGGAAGCCGGTGGACGGTCTTGGACATGGACCCGTGCTGCTTGGCGAGCAGCTCGGCCGCCAGCGCCTGGTTGGCGAACGACATGTCCATCACGCTGGCCGGGTGGCCCTCGGCCGCGGCGAGGTTGATGAGGCGGCCCTCGCCGAGCACCATGACCCGCTTGCCGTTGACGACGTATTCCTCGACCATGTTGCGCACGAGCCGACCCCGGCCGGCCATCTTCGTCAGCCCCTCGAGGTCGAGCTCCACATTGAAGTGGCCCGAGTTGGCGACGATGGCGCCGTCCTTCATCCAGGAGAAGTGTTCGGGCCGGACGACGTGCAGGTTGCCCGTGAGCGTCACGAAGAGATCACCGATTGGGGCCGCGTCGGCCATCGGCATCACCTCGAAGCCGTCCATCCGAGCCTCGAGCGCCGCCACCGGATCGACCTCGGTCACCACCACGTGGGCGCCGGCGCCGCGTGCGCGGCTGGCTACTCCCCGCCCACACCAGCCGTAGCCCGCGACCACGACCGTGCTGCCGGCAAGCAGGAGGTTGGTGGCCCGCACGATGCCGTCGAGCGTCGACTGCCCGGTGCCGTACCGGTTGTCGAACATGTGCTTGGTCCGCGAGTCGTTCACCGCGACGATCGGGAACTGCAGGACGCCTTCCTTGGCCATCGCCTTGAGCCGGATCACGCCGGTGGTAGTCTCTTCGGTGGACCCCCGCACCGCGCCCACGAGCGCCTTTCGGTCGGCCGCCGAGAGCGTCTCGACCCACTTGCGGATGGGAGGGGCGAGATCGTCCAGGCGGTTCAGCGCGATCATGTGGAGCGCGCCCACCAGGTCGGCACCGTCGTCCTGGGTCATGTCCGGGGCGAACGCGAGGGCCTGTGCGATGTGCGTGTAGTAGGTCTCGTGATCCTCGCCCTTGATGGCGTAGACGTGCACCCCATGGTGGATCACCAGATGGGCGGCGACGTCGTCCTGGGTCGACAGCGGATTGGAGGCGCACAACGCGATCTCGGCGCCGCCCGCGCGGAGCGTGGCCATGAGATTGGCCGTCTCGGTGGTGACGTGGAGACAGGCGCTCAGCTTGAGCCCCTTGAGCGGCTGCTCCTTGGCGAAGCGCGCGCGGATCTGCCGCAGGACCGGCATGGAGCGCTCGGCCCACTCGGTACGGCGCTTGCCCTCGTCGGCGAGCGCGACATCCTTGACGTCGTATTTCGGAATCGTGATCGATGCGGTCATGCGCTCCTCAACGTGCGGCCGACAGCAGGTCTTTCACCCGGTCGGCCTCTTCCCAGGTGAAGAAATCGACGGTCATCTTCTTCCCGTCGTCCGCGTAGGTGCCGCGGGAGCTTTTCCGACCGAAGTGGCCGTAGGTGGAGGTCTTCCGGTAGATCGGCCGCTTGAGCTTCAGCGCGTCGATGATGCCACGCGGCGTCAGGTCGAAGACCTCGTCCACGATCCGCTCCAACCGCTCGTCGGGCAGGAGGCCCGTTCCGAAGGTCTGCACCAGGATGGACACGGGATGGGCCACACCGATGGCGTAGGCGATCTGTACCTCGCAGCGGCGGGCCAGTTTCGCTTCGACGATGTTCTTGGCCACCCATCGCGCGGCGTACGCCGCCGACCGGTCGACCTTGGAGGGGTCCTTTCCGCTGAATGCCCCGCCGCCATGGCGGGCCATGCCGCCATACGTGTCCACGATGATCTTGCGGCCGGTGAGCCCCGCATCGCCGTGGGGCCCCCCGATCACGAAACGTCCGGTGGGATTGATGAGGAACTTGGTGCGGCGGTAGTCGAGCCCGGCCGCGTCCAGCACCGGCTTGATGACCTCCTCGATGACGCCCTCGCGGATCGTCCCGTACGACAGCGCCCGGGATCCGTTGCGCTCCGCGTGCTGGGTCGAGACCACGACGGTCTTCACGGCGATCGGCCGGTCGCCCTCGTATTCGACCGACACCTGCGATTTGCCATCGGGCCGCAGCCACTCGATCGGCCGCTTGCCGCCGGTGCCTTTCCGGACCGCGGCCAGCCGCTCGGCGATCCGGTGGGCCAGCATGATCGGCAACGGCATGCGCTCGCGGGTCTCGTTGGTGGCGTAGCCGAACATCATCCCCTGGTCGCCCGCGCCCTGGGCCTTGTCGCCGTTGGGATCCACACCCATTGCGATGTCGGGCGATTGCCGATCGATCGAGGTCAGCACCGCGCAGGTGCGTCCGTCCATGCCGTACGAGGCGTCGGTATACCCGATGCCCTCGACCGTCCTGCGCACGAGGTCGGGGATGTTCACATACGTCTTGGTGGTGATCTCGCCCGCCACCACGGCCATGCCGGTCGTGACCAGCGTCTCACACGCCACGCGGCCCGCCGGGTCCCGCGCCAGGATGGCATCGAGGACGGCGTCCGAAATCTGATCGGCCACCTTGTCGGGATGCCCCTCGGTCACGGACTCGGAGGTGAAAACGTGGCGCTTGGCTGCCATGGGGGAGCGTGCCCTCGGTGGGAGAAAGAGAAACAGCGGCCTAAGATGCCGCCGTACCGGGTGGCAAGCTAGCGACGCGTCCCCTGCCCGGCAACGCCGATCCGGGGTCGAGCAGCCGGACGTCGATGTACTCGCCGACGACGCTCCGAAGCGCCTCCGAGACCTCCTCCGCGCTCCGCGCGGACAGCGCCGACTCGGCCGCTTGACGGGCGGCGGGCTCGGGCACGGTCCGCACCACCCACTTGACCAGCGGCAGCGCGGGCGGCGATACGCTCAGCCGCTCGTATCCGAGCCCAATCAGGAGCACGGCGCTTAGCGGCTCCGATGCCATCTCGCCGCACACACTGACGGGAATGTCGGCCTCCCGACCGATAGCCAACACTTGGCGCAGCTGGCGGACGATCGACGGGTGGTGCGGCGTGAAGCGGTTGGCCAGCCTGGCATTGCCGCGATCCACGGCCATCGTGTATTGCGTCAGATCGTTGGTGCCCACGCTGAAGAAATCACTGACCTCCGCCAATCGATCGCCGATCACGACGGCCGCCGGCGTTTCCACCATCACGCCGACCGGCACCGTCTCGGCGGCGCGGACACCCTCGCGTCGCAGCGCCTCCGCTTCCTCCCGGACGATCTCGCGCGCCATCTCCACCTCCTCGACCAGGGTGACGAGCGGAAGCATGAGGTGAATGTCCCGGTCGGCCGCGGCCCGGAGGATGGCCCGGACTTGTGGCCGGAACACGAGCGGCTCGTCGAGGCAGACCCGGATGGATCGCCACCCGAGAAACGGGTTGGCCTCCGGCGGCGCCTTGAACGCCACGGGGAACTTGTCGCCACCGAGGTCGAACGAACGGATCACCACCGGTTGTCCGGGAAAGGCGGACGCGATGCGCCGGAAGTAGTCGGTCTGCTCCGTCTCGGTGGGCAGGCTGGCGCGGCCGGTCAGGAGGAACTCGGTCCGCAGCAGCCCGACCCCCTGCGCGCCCATCCGGACGGCGGTCTCGATCTCCTCCGGCAGATCCACGTTGCCCATCAGCTTGATCGGCCGGCCCGAGGGTGTCACCGCCGGCGCGTCCACGACTGCCTCGAGCTGGAGCTCGAGCCGATGCCGGCGGCTGACCTGGGTCTTGGCCTCGTCCAGTTCGCCGCGCGTGGGCTCCAGTACGATCGTGCCGCTCTGGCCGTCGAGCAGCAGCATCGTGCCGGCCGGGATGGTCGCCAACGCACCGGCAGCGCCCATCACCGCGGGAATCCCGAGCGAGTGCGCCAGGATCGCGGCGTGGGCCGTCCGGGTTCCCTCCTCGCTCACGAGGCCGACCACATGCTCGCGGTCGAGCTGCACCGTGAGGCCGGGGGACAATTCCCTCGCCACGACGATGACCTGTTCGTCGCCGGGAATCGACCAGGGCTCGGGACCGGAGCGTCCCAGGAGATGGTTGAGCATTCGGAGCTGAATGGCGTGCAGGTCGGCGAGGCGCTCCCGGAGCCTGGCCGCGCCCGACCACAGGTTGCGCAGCTCGAGCGCCTTGAACTCGTACGCCGTCTCCGCGCTCAGCTGATTGTTGCGGATCAGGGTCTCGACCGACGCGAGGAAATCCTCGTCCTGCGCCATCAGGATCTGGGCGTCGAAGATGCGCGACTCTTCGGGACCCGCCCGCTGGAGCACCCGACGCCCGAGATCCCTGAGATCGGCCACCACGATGTCCACCGCCTCACGCAGGCGACGGAGCTCGGTCTCGACCTGCTCGGGGCGGACCGCGCGGTCGGGCACCTCGGGGAAGTCCCAGCGCAGCACGAGAGCCGGGGCGCAGGCGACTCCGGGTGAGACGCCGATGCCTTTGAGCGTGCGTGACATATCTAGGGCTCCCCGAAACCGCCGGCGACCAGCGCCGCCAGCGCCGACACCGCCGCCTCGGCATCGGGGCCGTCGGCCCGGATGACGATGCAGCTGCCGCATTCGGCAGCGAGCATCATCACACCCATGATGCTCTTGCCGTTGACGCCCACGCCGTCCTTCGCGAGCTCGATGTCGCTGGCGAAGCTGTTCGCCATCCGGACGATCTGCGCCGCCGGCCGGGCGTGCAGCCCATCCTGGTTGACGATGGTGGCTTCACGCTCGATCACAGCCCGATCCGCCGCAGGAGCAGGAGGAGCAGCATGGCGAGCAGCGTGAACCGCACACCGGTGAGCCACGGTCCGAACCACCGCGTCACGGCCACCCCCACCGCGGCGAGCGCCACGGCGCCGAGCCCACCGCCCCAGCCGAATCCACGCAGAAACCACATGGCTACCAGGGGGATCGCCAGCCCGATGGCGAAACCCGCGACGACACCGATCCGCGAGGCGGCGCGGGGCACCCACGACGCGGCGATGGCAGACCCGACCTTCATCCCCGCATGGTAGCCCGTGCGCAGGGCCCAGATGCCGGTCGCCAGCCGGAAGACGTTGTACACCAGCAACAACCCGCCGACCGCCCACCATCCCGCTCCCAGCACCGCCACGGCAAGAGCGAGGCCGATGAGGGCCGGCACCATGCCGGCCCAGAACAGCTCGTCACCGAGCGCCCCGAGCGGACTGCAGAGCGCGGTCCGGAGCCGGGCGATCTGCGCGCCGGGCACCGCCTCGTATTCCGCCCGGGCCGTCGCGCCCAGGGCGAGCCCAGCCAGGTTCGGGTTGCAGTTGAAGAACTCGGTGGAACGAACCACGGCTTCGCTATGGCGGACCGGGTCGACGGTCTTGAGATCCTCGAGCAACGGTTCGGCGGCGTATCCCATGCCCACGCCGAGCATGCGCTCGTAGTTCCAGGTGCCCTGGATGGCATAGAGCCGCAGCAGGGCGCGCCAACCGCCGGTCACGTGAGCACCGCCAGCAGAAGCCCGGCCGCTGCGCCGCCGATGAGCCACCGGAGCCGCGCGCCACGCCCGGCACTCCGAATGGCGCCACTCACGGCCGCGGAGAGCCCGCCGCCGATGGCGATGAGGGTGAGACCGACTGCGGTGCGGCGATCCAGTGCGACATGGAGCGCGATCAGGGACGCCACGGCCAAACCCGCGGCGGTGAGGGCCGCGCCGCGCAGCCCGTCACGCACCAGCCCACCGTATTGGAGGAGCCTGATGGCGTTTCCTTCGCCGGCCGCGAGCGCCGCCGCGCGCTGCTGGATCGCACGCGCGTTCCATCGCCGCACGTATTGCAGGGTCCACCCGCCGAGCACGGCCAGCACCAGTCCCAAGGCAACGCCCGCGCCGAGCCCGAACTCCCACGGCGCACCGGCCGCCAGCGCCGTCGCGACGACCGTGGCCGGACCATAATCGGGATATCGCACCGCGCCGATGGGAAGCACGTCGAGGGCGAAGCATTCGAAGAGCACGCCCATCCGGGTGCCCGCCTCGACGTCGCCCACGAGCCAGCCGGCCACCATGCCCGCGACGAGGGGGCGCGACAGCAGTCCCTGGGGCACGCTCACCAGATCGAGCGCGGTGATTGTCCCCCAGATAACGAGTATCACCACGCCGTAGGGAGGCAGCTGGCTCACGTAATGGATCTCAGCGGCACGGGTGTCGTTGTCGGCAGGTCCTGCGCCTGCACCTCGGCACCGGCCGCCTCGAGCGCCTGCAGCCCCCGAAGCTCGTCGTCGGTGAGGTAGAGGTAGGGCAGCCGTTCCCGGCGTCCTGCCCGGTGGTGCACGCCCCCGAGATTGATTCGGTGCATCGCCGCCGGCTCCGCGGCATGCAGCGCCGCGAGGATGGGAAGGTCGCCGGTCAGGATCAGCACTCGGCGGGTGCCCCGCTCCCACTCGGTCAGCCGCGGCGCCGCATCGGCGACGGTGGCGAACTGGAGCTCGATCTCCGGTGAGACCGCCATCCGGTAGAGATCCTGCTCCCAGGCACTCGCGGCGACGGTGTCGTCGACCAGGACGATCAGCTCGATCGCGAGCGGACGGCCCCATCCGATGACGACCTGTCCATGCACGAGCCGGTCGTCCACCCGACACAGCACGATCGGCATCAGCGGGTTCCGATCGCCTTGCTCCCCGCCGCCGCGGCGCGGGTCGCCGCGTCCTCGGCCGGAAGCCCCCGGTGGAACAGGAAATCCATCAGCATGGCGAGGTTCACGCCGGTGACCACCTTGACGCCGCCGGTGGCGCGAAGCCGGTTGAGGGTGGCGAAGAGGCAGGAGCCGCTCGGCATGTCGACGAACACCACGGCCGGCTTGCCGTCCACGGCCTGGGCGATCCGCTCTTCCAGCGTCCCCCGGTCGCAGTCGGTATTGGACACCGGCAACAGCGCGCCCCGCACCCCGCTGATTTGTTCGGCCGCCTCGATCAACGCGCTCGCCAGCCTGGCATGGCACACGACCACGCCGCGCAGCTCGTCACTCATAGTCTTCCTGGAGGTATTCCCGCACCCCCTTCTGCTCTTTCATCCGCTTGATGAGCCGCGCGTTGAACGCGGCGGCCACGTCCACGCCGGAATAGCGAAGCAGGTGCATCATCGCCACGACCTCGGAGATCACCGTGATGTTCTTGCCCGGATTGAGCGGTACGATCACCCGGGGCAGTGCCACCTCGAGGATCACCGTCTCTTCCTGACTGAGCCCGGTGCGGTCGGAGTCCTTCGCCGTATCCCACGCCTCGAGCTGCACCACGACCTCGATCCGCTTCTGTTGCCGCACGGAGCGGGCGCCGAAGAGCGCCGGGATATCGATGAGGCCGATGCCCCTGATCTCCATGTGGTGCGCCGCCAGCTCGTGTCCGCGCCCGATGAGCACGTCGTTGCCGCGCCGGGTCACCTGCACGACGTCATCGGCCACGAGACGGTGCCCCCGCTCCACCAAGTCGAGCACGCACTCGCTCTTCCCGATGCCCGAGCGGCCCACGAAGAGCAGGCCCACGCCGTAGACGTCGGCCAGCGAGCCGTGCAGCGTGGTCCGCGGCGCGAACGCCTCCTCGACGATCGGTTTGACCCGCCGGTAGAACTCCGCCGTCTTGAGCTTGCTGCGCAGCACCGGCACACCCCGAGTGTGAGCCAGCTCGAGCAGGGCGGGCGGCACCTCCTGCCCCTTCGTGACGAAGATGCACGGCAGATCGAAGCCGAAGAACTTCTCGAGCGAGGCCCGCTGCTGCTCGAGCGAAAGTGAGTTGAGGTACGTGATCTCGGTCTCGCCCAGCACGTGGATCCGGTTGGGGGCGAACCGGCCGGTGTAGCCGGCCAGCACGAGCCCGGGGCTCGCGACCTCGGCCTCGCCCATCTGTCGGTCGAGGCCGAGATCGCCGGTGAGCGCCTCGAGCTGAAGCGGGTCGCCCCGGCGGGAGAGAAAGTCGCGGAGCCGCAGCATCACACCGACGGGGACGGCGGGGTCCGCGACCGCCGCGGCCGGGTGGACGCCCGTTCGAGCTGGCGTCGCAGCTTCTCCTCTGCCCGGTCGAGCGCGGTTCGATGATCCGCGGCCTCACCTCGGGCGACGAGGACTTCCCCCCGGGCCACGTGCAGCCGGAGCTCCGCCGTCTGGACCGATCCCTCCATATCGAAGACCACGGCCGATTCGATCGGGCGCGTGGCGATGCTGCCAAGCCGTTCGACCACGGCGCGGGCGCGCTCCTTGAGCGCGTCGGAGATCTCGCAATGACGGGCGGTGATCGTCGTCTGCATGATGCCTCCTCCGGCTCGGCCCTACGCCGCTCCGGCGATAATGTCGTCGAGGTGTCGCTCCGTGGCGGCCGCCGCCGACTCCCAAGTCAGCCCCTCGGCATAGCGGCGGGCCGCCGCGCCGGTCCGGCCGACCAGCGCCGGCGAGTCGGCGAGCTCGAGCATCCGAGCGGCCAGCGCGTCGGTGTCGCCATGGGGGACCAGAAAGCCGGTGACGCCATCGCGTACGGAATCACGCAGTCCCGGACTGTCGGATGCGACCGATGGCGTCCCGCAAGCGGCGGCCTCCACCACGGTGATACCCCACCCTTCCTTGGGGGACGGGAAAAGATTGGCCCAGCTGCCGCGCAGGAGCGACAGCTTCTCCTCCTCGCTCACGAACCCGCGGAAATCGACCGCGCTTTCTTGACCCAGTTCGGTCGCGAGCCGGACCAGCTCCGGCAGATAATCGCCGGCGCCGGCCACGACGAGGCGAAGCTCAGGCCGTGCGCGCCGGGCCGACGCCAGCGCGCGAATGGCGTACCCTATTCCTTTATAACGCTTCAACCGTCCAACGTACAAGAAGGTCGGCACCGGCTCGCGGCGACCGGCGGGATCGGGTGACAGCCGCACACTGTCGACGCCGGGATGAATGACGCGTACGCGCGCGGCGGGAATCCCGCGCGAGACCAGATCATCCCGGGTGCTCTCGCTGATCGCGTGAAATGCCGAGCCGCGATAGCCGGCCGGCAACGGACGCTCCGCGAGCCAGACCAGTGCCGCCATCGGCCACGGGGCTTCCTGGAACACCGTCTCGCCGAACAGGTGCGGGACGATCGCACAGAACGGGGGCCCCTGCCCTGCGAGGTAAAGCGGGAGCTTGTTGATGTCCTCGACCAGGATATCGGGACGCTCCGCGCGGATCACCCGGCGGACCGCGCCGCGGCCCAGGACGGCGAAGCTGTGCCGGCCGCCCACGCGGTGCACCTCGATGCCGCCGACGGTCGCCAAGGCCGGTGAGCCTTCCCAGCCGGAGCAGACGAGTCGCACCCGGTGTCCGGCGCTCGCGAGCCGGCCGAAGATCTCGAACAGATGGACCTCGGCGCCGCCCGCCTGCGGGTTGTCGCGATCCTGCCAGTTGACGAGCAGGATGTTCATCGTGTCGCCGGCGCGGTCACAGCCGGCCGGTGGCCCGCGCGATGCCGTCCAGCACGCCGTTCACGAACCCCGGGGCTCGCGCGCCGCCGAACCAGTGGGCCAGACGCACGGCCTCGTCGATGGCGACCTTCGGCGGAACCGCGCCACGACGCAACTCGTGAATGCCGAGCCGCAGGATGTTCCGCTCGACGACTGCCATGCGGTTGAGCCGCCAGTTCTCGCTGGCGTGCGCGGCTTCCGCGTCGAGACTGACCATGTCCGCCACGACGTCGGTCGCGAGCTCCTCCGCACGATCCAGGACACGAGGCTCGGGCCCGGTGAGGCGCGACAGTCCGAGCGCGATCGCGGAGACGCCCGGCCCTCCTTGCAGCTCCCACGCGTAAAGTAGCTGGAGGGCACGCGCGCGGCTCTTGGTCTCAGACCTGAGCATCGGGTCCGCGCAGTTGCGCGATGACGTCCGCCGCCTGCAACGCGGCGCTCGCGGCTTCGTGCCCCTTATTGCCGGCGGGGCCGCCCGCGCGATCGACGGCCTGCTGCAGGGTCTCGACGGTGAGCACTCCGAAGCCGACCGGAATGCCGGTACGTACCGCGACATCGGTGAGGCCACGCGCCGCCGCGCCCGCGACGTACTCGAAGTGCGGCGTATCGCCCCGGATCACCGCCCCCAGCGCGACGAGACAGGCGTACCGCCCAGTGCCGGCCGCGGCCGCGGCGGTCACCGGCAGCTCGAACGCACCGGGCACCCAGATCACGTCCACCGACTCGCGCGCCAGACCGGCCTCTCGGCAGCAGTCGAGCGCGCCATCCAGCAGCCGCGACGTAACCAGCTCGTTGTAGCGGGTCACCAGAATCGCCAGGCGCCCGGTCGGGCGCAGGCGCGGGGAAAGATCCGGCACGTGGTCAGTGGGCGAGAAGGTGACCGAGCTTGTCGCGCTTGACTTGGAGATACCCGCGGTTCTCCCGGTTCGGATCGGCGACCAGGGGCACTCGGGACGTGATCTGGAGCCCGTATCCCTCGAGGCCGACCAGTTTCCGAGGGTTGTTCGTCATCACCCGGATCGACGACAGCCCGAGGTCGCGCAGGATCTGCGCGCCGATGCCGTAGTTTCGGAGATCGGGTGCGAAACCCAACCGCTCATTGGCCTGGACCGTATCGGCGCCCGAATCCTGAAGCGCGTACGCCCGGAGCTTATTGAGCAGCCCGATGCCCCGGCCCTCCTGGTCCAGGTACACGATCACGCCCCGGCCCTCGCGGGAGATGAGCTCCATGGCCCGGAGGAGCTGGACGCCGCAGTCGCACCGTTGCGATCCGAAAACGTCGCCCGTGAGACATTTGGAGTGCATCCTCACGAGAACGTCGGTCTGCCCCGCCACTTCACCGTAGACCAGCGCCACGTGCTCCGCCCGGTCCACGTCGTTCTGGTATCCGATGATCGTAAAATCGCCGAACTCCGTGGGCAGCCGTGCCTCGGCGACCCGGTGGACGAGCTGCTCCTTCTGCAGCCGGTACGCCACCAGCTGCGCCACCGTCACGAAGGTGAGCCCGTGCTGCTGCGCGATCGTCTCGAGGTCGGGCCGTCGGGCCATCGAACCATCGGGGTTGAGGATCTCGCAGATGACGCCCGCGGGCACGAGCTCCGCGAGCCGGGCGAGATCGACACTGGCCTCGGTCTGTCCCACGCGCTGGAGGACGCCGCCCGGCCTGGCCCGCAACGGGAAGATGTGGCCCGGGCGCCGGAGATCCGAGGGCGTGGTAGCCGGATTGATCGCGACGTGGATGGTGGTGGACCGATCGTTGGCCGAGATGCCCGTGGTGACACCGAACCGCCGTTCCGCGTCGATGCTGATGGTGAACGCGGTCGACAGCTCCTCGGTGTTCCGTTCGGTCATCTGCGGCAGGCCGAGTTGGTCGCACCGCTCGCCGGTCAGCGCGAGACAGATGAGGCCACGCCCGTGGAGCGTCATGAAGTTGATCGTCTCCGGGGTGACCAGCTCCGCGGCGCAGACGAAGTCGCCCTCGTTCTCCCGGTCCTCGTCATCCGCGACGATGACGATCTTCCCGTTTCGGAGATCCTCGATCGCCTGGTCGATAGTGCCGAAAGTGGTCATGGGGACCGGTGAAGGAGAACCCCCTCCCCTTTCACCTTTCTCCTTTCATCAGGTGACTCACGTACTTGCCGATGGTATCGGCCTCGAGATGGACCCGGTCGCCGGGGCGAAGTTGGCCTAAGGTCGTGTGCTGTAAAGTAAACGGGATGAGAGAGATCTGGATTACACCCGAGGCCGGTATCGCGTTTACCGTGAGGCTCACGCCGTCCACGGTTATGGAACCGAGCGGCACGGAAATCCGGCTCACCACGGGTGGCGTCTCGATCTCCACCAGCCGGGCGTCGTCGTGGTCGCGCACGTCTCGAACCGTCCCGACGCCGTCCACATGCCCCTGTACGAGGTGCCCGCCGAGCCGGTCGCCGATCCGGAGGGCCCGTTCGAGGTTGACTCGGCGGCCGACGTCGTAAGTGCCGAAATTAGTGCGCTCTAGCGACGTTCGAATAATGTGGAATGTCAGGTCGCTCCCGGCCCGGCGCGCCACGGTCAGGCAGGCGCCGTCCACCGCGACGCTCTCCCCGTCGTCCACGTCGTTCCAGGGCGACCCGATCACAAGCTCCAGTCCGGCTGCGTCCCGGCGAGCCTGGCCGACCGACCCCACCGCCTCGATGAGCCCCGTGAACATCAGTGTCGATCCAGCACGAGGAGCGTGTCCTGGCCGAGCGCGCGTCGCTGGCTCACCCGCCAGCGCTGCGCGTCGCTCAGCGCCGTGGCCCGCAGTCCGGCCGTCGCGGGCACTCCGCCGACGCCGAGCCAGAGCGGACTCTGGATCCAATAGTATCGGTCGACCAGTCCGGCCGTCAGCAGGCCGCCGGCGAGACGACCTCCGCCCTCGACGAGCAGGGAGCCGATCCCGCGGCTCCGAAGGGTCGCCAGCGCATGGCCCAGATCGGGTGAGGGGACGACATCAACGCCGGCGGCTCGCACCGGATCGAGTCGTGCGGGTGGTGCCGAGGGCGCGACGATCGCGAGGGTCGGAATGGCCTTGGCCGTCCGCACCACCTCCAGCGCTGCCGGCAGATCGCCGTCCGCCGCGAACACGACGCGGAGCGGGTTGACCCGAGGGCGCACGGTGCCGCGGACGGTCAGCGACGGATTGTCCGCCCGAGCGGTGACCCCGCCGACGCCGATGGCGTCGAAGCCCGCCCGGAGGCAGTGGACGAACTCGCGAGCTTCGGTCCCGGATATCCAGCGCGAGTTTCCGTTGGCGTCCGCGATGCGGCCATCCAGCGTCGTCGCGAGCTTGAGGGCGACGAAGGGCCGCGCCGGGTCTCGAAGATTGTGGAGGAAGGCCGCGTTCTGGTCGGCCGCCTCGCGCTCGAGGAGCCCGAGCTCTACCGCGAGGCCGGCGGCGCGGAGCCGTGCGGCGCCACCCCCGGCAGCCGGGTTGGGGTCGGACAACGCCGCGACCACGCGGCGGACTCCGGCCGCGATCAACGCGTCGGCGCAGGGCGGCTGCTTGCCCTGATGTGCGCAGGGTTCGAGTGTCACCACCACGGTTCCGCCTCGCGCCGCATCGCCCGCGGCGGTCAGCGCGGCCGCCTCCGCGTGGACGGCGCCATACTCGGCGTGCCAGCCTTCGCCCACGACGGTGCCGTTCTGCAACACGACGGCGCCGACGAGCGGATTCGGCTGCACCCTGCCCCAGCCGCGCCACGCGAGATCGAGCGCCCGCGACATTGCCTCCCGCTCGTCCACACGCCTCCTATAGGCCCAAGCGCAGACCGAGCCCCGCGGAACGATGGACCTGGTCGCCCTCGGGCACCGGCACGATTTCCACCGCGTTGGCCCGTGGTGTGACGAGGGCGCTGAGGATGAGCGCGGCGCGCATGGAGGGTCGCTCAGGGCCGGCCGAAAGTGACCGACGGGTTGCCGGGGCGGATCTGGCCCATGGGCCAGGTCGCGATGCCATCGGCCCGGGCCGCGGCCTGAGCCGCCGGCAACGCGTCCGACGGCAGCACCGCGATGAGTCCGACGCCAAGATTGAACACGTCGCGCATCTCCTCGGCGGATACGCCTCCCGCCTGCTGCAGCGTCGAGAAGAGCGGCGGCAGGTCCCACGCCGCTGGGTCCACCACCGCCTCGCACCCCGCGGGCAGAATCCGCACGAGGTTCCCGGGAATCCCGCCACCGGTGATGTGCGCGAGACCGTGCACCCGGTCGAGAACCGGCGCGACGCTCCGCGCGTAGCTGCGATGAATAGCGAGCAACGCGTCGGCGACGGTCTGGCCCGTCTCGCCGAGGATGTCATCCAGCTCGAGCCGCATCCGGTCGAACACGATGCGCCGCGCGAGCGTGTACCCGTTGGTATGGAGCCCGGTGGAGGCGTACCCGAGGAGCATGTCGCCGGGCACGATGGCGTCTCCGTGCAGCGCGTGGTCCTCTTCGACGACGCCGACGATGGTGCCGGCGAGGTCGTACGTGCCCGGCTGATAGAGGCCCGGCATCTGCGCCGTCTCGCCTCCCGCCAGGGCCATCCCGTGCGCGCGGCAGCCTCGCGCGATACCGGCGACGATCCCCTCGACCTGCTCCACCTCGAGGCCCGAGCCCGCGATGTAGTCCATGAACGCGATGGGGGCGGCGCCGTGCACGAGAATGTCGTTGACGCTGTGATTGACCAGATCCTCGCCTACCCCGTCGAAGCGTCCGGCCTGCAGGGCCACGAGCACCTTGGTGCCGACGCCGTCGGTACTGAGGACCAGGGTCGGCTTCGTCATCCCGCTCGGCACCCGCACCATCCCGCCGAATGCGCCGACCCTGCCGGCCGACAGCGCCGTTCGGGTGCCCGCCACGAGCATCCCGATGCGGGCCTTGGCGGCCTCCGCTCCGGCCAGATCGACCCCGGCCGACGCGTATTCGCGAGTCACGTCAGTTCCTCGGCGAGTGTGACGTGGGTGAGATCTCTGAACGCGCGGACTCTCGATTCGACGTCAGCCAGGGCGAGGCCGTCGAAACCCCGAATGCCGAACTGCTCGACGGCGTACGAGCCCATGGCCGCGCCATACACCATCGCCCGGCGGAGCTCCTCGTCGGAGCCGCCCCGGGTTCGGGCGAGATACGCCATGAATCCCCCGGCGAAGGCATCGCCGGCGCCGGTGGGATCGAACACCGACTCGAGCGGATAGGCCGGTACGTAAAACGTCTTGTCGGCGCTGATCAGCAGCGCGCCGTGCTCGCCCTGCTTGATGACGACCCGAGAGGGCCCATGAGCCAGGATCCATTTGCCCGCGCGGTGAATGTTCCAGTCCCCGCTCAGCTCCCGCGCCTCGCTGTCGTTCACCATCAGGACGTCGACACGGGACAGGAGATCCAGCAGCGCCGGCTTCTTGCCCTGGATCCAGTAGTTCATCGTGTCGCACACCACCATCTTGGGCTCGCGGATCTGCGTCAGCACGCCGAGCTGCAGCTCGGGATCGATGTTCCCGAGGAAGAGAAACTTGGCCGAGCGGAACTTGTCGGGGAGCTTGGGCTGGAAGTCGGCGAAGACCCCGAGCCGGGTCTCGAGCGTTTCCCGGCTCTGCAGGTCGTACGAGTACTTGCCCTTCCACCGGAAGCTCTCGCCCTCGGCATGCTCTACGCCCGACCAATCGATTCCCCGCGTGGCGAGCCGCTCGAGCTCCGCCACGGGGTAATCACGGCCCACGACCCCGACCACCTGCACCGGATACAGGAGCGAGCCCGCCACGCTGAAGTACACCGCCGAGCCGCCCAGGGCGTCCGCGGTTTCTCCGAAGGGCGTGAAGATGGAGTCGAGCGCGATACTGCCGACGACGAGAAGACTCATCCGGTCACATCCGATCCGGGGCGGAGATACCGAGCAGGGTGAGCGCGTTGGCGAGGGTGATGCGGGCCGCGCGCGCCAGCAGCAGGCGGGCGTGCTCCGTGGCCGGCCCCTCCGGCGCGCCGACGGCCCGAGTGTGGTGGTACCAGCCGTGGACGGCCGTGGCCAGCTCGTGAAGGTAGACGGTGATTCGGTGCGGCTCGCGCTCGCGCGCCGCCTTCTCGGTGATCTCGGGAAAGAGCACCAGCTTCTTGAGCAGCTCGGTGTCCTCGGGCGCGGGGAGCGCGGTCAGGTCGAGATCGCCCTCGACCGACGCTGCCTCCCGCTCCGCGGTGCGGAAGATCCCGCTCAGGCGGGCGTGGGCCATCTGGACGTAGAAGACCGGGTTCTCGTCGGTCTGCTTGAGCGCCTGGTCGATGTCGAACACCATGGGCGTCTCGCCCTTGGTTCGCAGGAAGAAGTAGCGGGCCGCGTCAACACCGACCTCCTCGAACAGGTCGCGCAGGGTGACGAACTGGCCCGACCGCTTCGACATCTTCACCTCTTCCCCGGCACGCTCCACCTTGACCAGCTGCACCAGCGCGACGTCGAAGAAGTCGGGCGGGTAGCCGAGCGCCTGCAGCACGGCCCGCATGCGCGGGATGTACCCGTGATGGTCGGCGCCCCACACATCGATGGCCCGGTCGAAGCCGCGCTCGTGCTTGTCCACGTGATAGGCGATGTCGGGCACGAGATAGGTGAAGGTCCCGTCTCCCTTCCGGAGCACGCGATCCTTGTCGTCGCCGAACTGCGCGGTGCGAAGCCAGAGCGCGCCCTCGGCTTCGTAGGTGAGCCCGCGCTCGGCCAGCAGCGCGAGGCCGCGCTCGACCTTTCCGTCGTCGTAGATCGCCTGTTCGGAGCTCATCACGTCGAAGTGCACGCCGAAGTCGGCCAGGTCCCGATTCTGTTCTTCCCGCTGGATCCGAAGCGCCAACGCACGGCACCTCCGGATGCCCTCGTCGGCGGGGAGATCGGCGAACGCTTGCCCCTCTCTGGCGAGGACCTCGCGGGCGTTCTCGCGCAAGTAGGCGCCGAAGTAGCCGCCGTCGGGTATCTCCCCCGGGCGACCGACCTCTTCCTGCACTCGTGCCCACAGACTCTGGGCCAGCTTGTCGATCTGAACCCCGGCGTCGTTGATGTAGAACTCGCGGGTCACCGGGTGTCCGGTCCATTCGTGCAGGGCCGCGATGCTGTCCCCCAGCGCCGCGCCTCGGCCGTGGCCGACATGCAGCGGCCCCGTCGGGTTGGCCGAGACGAACTCGATGTTGACCTTGAGCGGATGGGCGGCCGCCGAGCGTCCGTAGCCCGGCCCTTCGGTGAGGATGCGGCGGTGCGCGAGGGCGAGCTGGTTCCGGGCCAGCCAGAAGTTGATGAACCCTGGCCCGGCGATCTCGGTGCGGGCGACGAGATCGGGCGAAAGGTGGAGCTCCTCGACCACGCGCTCGGCGGTCTTGCGCGGATTGGCGCGCTCCTTCTTGGCCAGGACCATCGCCAGATTGGTGGCGAGGTCGCCATGGCCGGCGTCGCGCGGACGCTCCAGGACGAAATCGACCCCGTCGGCGCCGAGCCGCGCGGCCACCCGCGTGAGCTCGGCGCGCAGCGCGTCGCTCACTCGCCGGCAGCCTTCTTCTTTTTCGAGCTGGGGGAGGGCGACTCGGAGGAGCCGCCCTTGACGGGGGTGTCCTTGGCCGCGGCCGGCTTCTCCGCCGTGTCGGCCTTGCCGGCGCCCTCGGCCCCCGGCGCGGAGGGCTCCTTGCGCGGCCCCTTCCCATCCTTGCCGTAGTCGGTGATGTAGAAACCGGTGCCCTTGAAGACCAGTCCCGCGCCGCCCGAGATCTTCCGGATGGCCGTCTGGCCGCACACCGGGCACTTGGCACGGGGCTTCTCGGTCATCTTCTGGAATTTCTCGAAGACGTGGCCGTCGGGGCACTGGTATTCGTAGGTCGGCATGGGCGCTCGCTGGAGGTTAAACGAAACCAGCGGTTAAAGTTAGCGCGGATGGCGCGGGCGTTCAAGACTACCGGCATCGCTGGCTGTTCACCACCGAGGCACCGAGGCCACGGAGAACACGCAATAGCCGTCCACGATCCTGCGGACGCCGTCTACCAGACGGGTGACGGTTTTTGAAATGGATGATTCGTCCAAGACGATGGTTGGTCAGTCTCAAATATGTGAGCAGTTGGGCTGCATGGATGGAATCGGTTGGGGCGACGGTCTTGTCCTCTGTGCCCTCTGTGTCTCTGTGGTGAACCGCGACTGAACTTTACGTCACTAATCCTCCGCCAACCATCCGACGCGCGCACGCGCCACCCCAATCACGCCGCCCGGTACACCCCCCAGACCTCGCGCAGGGTGTCACTGATCTCGCCCAGCGTCGCCCTGGCACGGACCGCCTCGAGGATCGGCGGCATGAGCGGCGACGAGCCCGCGGCAGCCGATCGGAGCTCCGACAGGCGCGCCGCGACCGCCTTCCCGTCGCGGCGCTGCTTCACCGCCGCCAGTCGATCCCGCTGGGCTCCCTCGAGCGCCGAGTAATCCGGCGTCTCAATGACCGGCGGGGGTGAGCCGTCGGTGAACCGGTTCACCCCGACGACCACCGTCTCCCCCGACTCCTGCGCTTGCTGCAGGGCGTACGCACTGCGGGCGATCGCCTCCTGGAAGAACCCCGCCTCGATCGCGCGGGCCGCGCCGCCGAGCTGGTCCACCTGGGCGATCAACTCGCGGGCGCCGCGCTCGATCTCGTCCGTCAGGGACTCGACGTAGTAGCTGCCGGCCAGCGGGTCCACCACCTTCGGCACCCCGCTCTCATACCCGATGATCTGCTGGGTGCGCAACGCGAGCGTCGCCGACTCGGCCGTCGGGAGGGCCAGGGCCTCGTCGTACCCGTTGGTATGCAGCGACTGCGTGCCACCCAGCACGGCCGCCAGTGCCTGAACCGTCACGCGCACGACGTTGGTCAGCGGCTGCTGAGCCTGCAGGGTCACTCCGCCGGTCTGAGTGTGAAACCGGAGTCGCGCGGTGGCATCGCCCGCCCCGAAGCGCTCCCGGACCAGCCGGGCCCAGAGACGCCGGGCGGCGCGAAACTTGGCCACTTCCTCGAACAGGTCGTTGTGGCTGGCGAAGAAGAACGACAGCCGCGGTCCGAAGGCATCCACCGCCAGTCCGGCCTCCGTCGCGACCCGCACGTATTCGAGCGCGTTGGCCAGCGTGAAGCCCACCTCCTGAATCACGGTGGCGCCAGCCTCGCGCATGTGGTACCCGCTGATCGAGATCGGATTGAAGCTCATGCCCTCGTCGCTCACGAACCGGAAGATGTCGGCCACGAGGCGGAGCGACGGCGCCGCGGGATAAATGTACGTCCCGCGGGCGATGTACTCCTTGAGCACGTCGTTCTGCACCGTACCGGTGAGCGTGGTTCGTGGAACGCCCTGTTCTTCGCCCACCACGACGTACATCGCGAGGAGGATGGCGGCGGTCGCATTGATCGTCATCGAGGTGGAGACGCGGTCGAGCGGGATCTCGCGAAACAGCATGGCGAGATCCTCGACCGTGTCGATGGCGACTCCGACCCGGCCGACCTCGCCGTGAGCCATCGCGTGGTCGGAATCGTAGCCCATCTGCGTGGGAAGATCGAAGGCGGTGGAGAGCCCCATCTGCCCCGCGGCCAGCAACTGCCGGAACCGGCGGTTGGTTTCCCCCGCGGTTCCGAAGCCGGCATACTGCCGCATGGTCCAGAGCCGGCCGGTATACATGGTGGGATACACACCGCGAGTGAAGGGAAACTCCCCCGGGGCGCCGAGGTCCCGCTCGGGATCGCCGGCCCAGTCGGACGGGCCGTAGACCTGCTTCACAGCGCGGGCTGGGCGGTGGCGCCGCTGACACGCGTCGCGGCGTGCCTGATGGTGTCGGCCACGAAGCCCACGTCTTCACGCGACCCGATGACGAGCGGCGTGCGCTGATGCAGGCCCCGGGGCACGACGTCGAGAATGCGATTGATCCCGTCCGTCGCGCTTCCCTCCGCCTGCTCGGCGATGAAGGCCATCGGGCTCGCCTCGTAGAGGAGCCGGAGCTTGCCCTCGGGGTTCTTGGTGTCGGCGGGATACAGGAAGACCCCGCCGTTGATGAGGTTGCGGTGGAAGTCGGCCACGAGCGAGCCGATGTACCGGCTGTTCTTGGGCTTCATACCGTCCTGCAGGTCCCCCTTGAGACCCCGCACCGCGAGCTGCACCGCCTTGTCCCACCGGGGGAAGTTGCTCTCGTTGACGCTGTAATAAGTGCCGACCCGCGGCGTCACGATCCTGGGATGAGAGAGGAGAAACTCACCGATCGTAGGGTCGAGGGTGAACCCGTGCGCGCCCTGACCCGTGGTATAGACCAGCATCGTGCTCGAGCCGTACATGACGTAGCCGGCGGCTACCTGCCGGCAGCCGGGCTGGAGCACGTCGGCGGCCGTTCCCCGACCTTCCATGCTCACCCGGCGGTAGATACTGAAGATGGTGCCGACGGCCGAATTGACATCGATGTTGGAGGAGCCGTCGAGCGGATCGAACAGCACGGCGTACTTCCCCACCCCGTACTCCGCCGGGACCGGAACGATGTCCTCGTCTTCCTCCGAGCCCATCACGCACACCCGGCCCGTGTGGTTGAGACAGTTCTTGATCGTCTCGTTGGCGAGCACGTCGAGCTTCTGCTGCACCTCGCCCTGGACATTCCGCTGGCCGTCACTCCCGAGGATATTGACCAGCCCCGCGCGCCGGATGGCCGCCGCGATGATCTTCGTCGCGAGCGCGATGTCGTACAGCAGGTTCGACAGCTCGCCCGTAGCCTCGGGGAAGCGGTCCTCCTGATCGAGAATGAATCGCTCGATGGTGGTGACGGACGTCTGCACGCAATCCCCCGAGGAAGAGAAAGGAATCGTGACTATCGGCTCAGCGCACGTCGAAGGTCGACACCCCGCTTCGCGACCTGACCGTCATGCGCGCGCCATCGGTCGTGATGGTGATGGTCCCCTCGCGATCGGTGCGATGCACCTCGACCGATGATCGCGACAGCCTGGTCACGGTGGCCAAGGCCGGGTGCCCGTAGTCGTTCCGGCCGACGGAAATCACCGCCACCCGCGGATGCAGCGCCCCGAGCCAGGGGTCGCCGGTGCTGCCCCTGCTGCCGTGATGACCCACCTTGAGGACATCGACCGGTCGTAGCATTCCCGCCATCGCCGATTCGGCTGGGAATCCGGCATCGCCGGCGAACACGGCCTGAAACGCCCCGTATTCCACGAGCAGGACGAGGGAATCCTCGTTGACGTCCTCGCCCCAATGGGGCCAGCCGGGCGTCGGATGGAGCACGGTGAAGGTGACACCGTCCAGCGAGAACCGCTCGCCCTTCCGCGCCGGATGCCAGGGAATCCGGCTGGTCTCGAGCTCGCCGAGAAAGGCCGTGTACCGCGGATCCGGAACCGTCGCCCCCGGCTCGATCACGAGGCCGGCCCGAAGCCGGGACAGGACGGCCGGGACGCCTCCGAGATGATCGGCGTGTGCGTGCGAGACCACGACCAACGCGAGGCTGCGGGCGCCATGGCGAGACAGGAACGGAGCGACCACGCGGCGACCCGCGTCGGAATGGTCGCCCGCCGGACCCGCATCGATCAGCACCCAATGCCCCAGCGGAGTTCGGACCACCGCTCCGTCCCCCTGCCCGACGTCGAGAAAATGTAACGCGAGGTCTCGGTCGCTGACACCCGATCCGGGGAAGAGGCCACGAGCCAGCGTCCCCCAGCAGACGCATGCGGCGATCCATCCCAGCCTCCGCCCAGCCTCGGCGATGGTGTTGCGGACACTCATGATCCACAGGGCCGCGGCCAGCACGGCTACCCATGGGGCCGCGCCCATCGCGTGACCCGACTCCGACCGGATGTGCCCGCCGGGAATAGCGGAACCGGCGATCGCCGAAAGCTCCAGGGCGTGGAGCGTGAACCCGGCGCCGGCCGCAAAGGCGCGGGCGATCACCGGCAGAACCGGATAGAGGAGCAGACTCGCAAGGACACCCGGGACGGCAACCGCCGCCAGCGGGATGGCAACGAAGTTGAGCGCCAGTCCGGCGAGCGCGACCGTGCCGAGCGCGGCGGCCGTGATCGGCGCGGTGGCCAGGGTGGCACCGATGGAGCTGCCGAGCGTGCGCCAGGCGTACCCGGTGCCGAGCGACCGATCCGTCCAGCGGCTGAACCGGGACGCACCCCACAGGGCGGCCGCCGAGAGCCAGCCTCCCAGGTCGAGTATGGCCCACGGATCGAGAAGCAGAACCATCAGGCAGGTCGCGGCGAGCATCGCCTCCGGCTGAACGTGCCGCTGGCGAAGCCGGCAGCGGGTGACGACCATGGCCAGCGCTCCGGCCCTGGTCGCGGGCGCCGGCCAGCCCAGAAAGGCCACATAGAGCACGCTCGCGGTCGCGGAGAGCATGAGCGACTTCCGCCGGTCCATCCGCACGAGGCGGCAGATGAGATAGACCCACGCAGTGATGAGACCGACGTGGAATCCGGAGATCGAGAGAAGATGTACTAGTCCGGCGTCGGCGAAGCGCTGCCGAAGCTCCGGGTCGATCGCCCCACGACGACCGAGCATGAGAGCGTCCACCAAGCCGGCGCGCGCTCCATACAGGGAGCGGCTCGCGTCGCTCAACCCGGTACGGAGCCGGGCACCGAATGCGGGTGGTCCGGTGGCCGCGCCGGCCCGGAGCACGGCCAAGGTGCCTCCGGGGCGCGCCGACGCGCTGTCCGGGATCCATCGCGCTTCCACCACGACATCGAAGCCGGCTCCGATGGAACGGCCGCGGGGCCATGAAGCGGATACGACGCCGCTGCACGAGGCCTCCGGTCGCACCAGCACTCGTCCACCCTCGGCGGAGATGGGCTCGATCAGGCGCAGTCGAACCCGCATCCGCGCTGCCGGCAAGCGTGAGGCGCAGCTCTGTCGCTCGGCGAGCCACGCGGCTTCCGCAGTAGTGCGGCCCAGCAAGACCCCGATTGCCAGGACGGCCGCGAGCGGATGGCCCGAGGCCGGCCCGGCCGCCAGCACCACCGCCATGCCGAGCGGAGTGCCAAAACGCAAAAGGCCGGTCGCAAGACCGGCCCCGTACGCGAGCGTGAGCGGTATGACTGGCGCGAGCCTCATGGCTCGACCTGCATCAGCTCTTCTTGACCCTGCCCTTCCCGTCGCAGCGGGGAGCAAGCGAGATGCGCCGCAGCGCGTCCATCATCGCGACGTCGATTGCCGCGCGGCTCTGCTCTTTTTCCAGATTGAGCTCGGTGACCACCGACCCCGTCAGACTGGAGACGTAGCGAGGCGGGATGCGGTTGAGCGTGAAGACGAAGGCGTCGTCCCGGCACACCTCGCAGCCGCAGAAGTCCGGAAAGTGTACCCGCAGCGAGTCGTAGGCCGCACTGACGTGTTCCTCCGCGACATTCCGTATCACAACACCGCCAGTGAGGGCGCCAGTACCGCCCCCGTGAAAGTGGAACCAGTGGTACCGGTGAGACGCACGGAGTGGTACTCACCCACCGCACCGGCCGGGAGCTCGAGCAGGACCGCGTGATTGCCGCGCGTGCGCGCCAGCATGAACGCGCCACGCCGCGCCGGCCGCTCCACCAGGACCTCGTGCACCTCGCCCAGCCGGGCGACGTGCCTGCGCCGGGCGTTGGCCCGCACCGCGTCGATGAGGCGCTCGAGACGCGCGGATGCGATCTCGTCGGGCACGTGATCGCGCAGCCGAACAGCCGGCGTGCCATCGCGCACCGAGTACTTGAAGGTGTACGCGTCGTCGAAGTCGGCCTCGGTGACGAGGGAGAGGGTCTCCTCAAACTGGGCCTCAGTCTCGCCCGGAAAGCCCACGATGATGTCGGTGGACAGGGTGATGCCCGGAATGGCACGGCGCAGCTCGCCGACCACCTCGAGGTACCGCTCGCGAGTGTACCGGCGGAGCATGCGCCGAAGCACGGCGTCGGAGCCGCTCTGGACCGGTAGATGGACGTGCTCGCACACCGCGCGAGTCTCGGCCATGGCCGCGATGACCCGCGGCGTGAACTCGGTTGGATACGGGCTGGTAAAGCGCAGGCGCCCGAGTCCTTCGACCGCACCGACGGCGCGGAGCAGATCGGCGAAATCGTGCCGGCCATCGTGATAGCTGTTGACGGTTTGCCCGAGCAGCGTTACTTCGCTGGTGCCGCCGTCCACGAGTGACGCCGCTTCGGCCACCACATCCTCGAGCCGGCGGCTGCGCTCGGGCCCACGGGTATAGGGAACGATGCAGAAGGTGCAGCGATAATCGCACCCGCGCTGTACCGTGATGAACGCCGTCGGACCCGATTCGCGCACCGGCGGCACGTCTTCGTAGTGCTCCCAGTGGCGAAACTCCGTGTCACTGACTCGGCGTCCCTGGCTCGCCAGCGCGATGATGTCGGGAAGTCCGCGGTAGCCGTCAGGTCCCACCACGAAATCCACCTTGGGGACCCGCTCGAGGAGGGTGGAGCCCAGCCGCTGCGCCATGCACCCTACGACGCCGAGCACGTCACCGGCGCGCTTGTGGCGCTGCAGCTCGCCCATCCGGCCGATCACCCTCTGTTCGGCGTTGTCTCGCACGGCGCAGGTGTTGACGAGCATCACGTCGGCCCCGGCGGGGTCGGCCGCGCGGACGTAGCCGTCCCGGCCCAGAAGCCCGAACAGGAGCTCCGAGTCGGCCACGTTCATCTGGCAACCGTAGGTCTCGATGTAGACGCGCTTGGTCATGGTCGTGGGTGAAAGGTGGAGGGTCCGGGTGCACGGGTCTAGGGTTGGATCTCGGAGGATCGTCGATCCTGGACCCTCGGACCCTTCCACCTCAGACCTCTATGGCCTCACCGAGATTCCCAGCGTGACGAGGAACGCCCGTTCCTTGTACGCTCCGGCTGAGCGCCGGACATATTCGAGTCCGAGATCGACGCCTGCCCGTTGCTGGGCGAACCGGGCGCCGCTGCCGAGGGACAGGCCGAACTCCTTGGGCTGCTCGCCCGGAACGAGGGGGAACGGCAGGGTTCCGTAGCGTGCCCCGAAGCGTATCGGCCGCCGGTAGGGGCGGCGGATGTCGGGCGTGAGCTCGCCTCCAAACGCGACCTGAAACGTGTTCTCCGCTCCGGTGCCACCTTGCTCGATCAGGTCGCTGTTGGCGCCGGACCAGGTGCGGTATATCCCCTGGGTGGCGAGCTCCAGCTTGGGCACCGGCTTCCACCGGAATCCGACTCCGAAGGTGTAGGGAAGATCCACTCGCGCGACCCGGGTCGAATCCCGATCGATCAGCGCCCGCCCATCCGATCTCGCGACCGCGGCCACGGCGAAGTCGGGTCCGAAATTCCGGATCACGCCGACATCCAGTCCGACACCCGCGTAGGAGATCTCGGAACTCTGCCTCGCGGTCTGGTAGGCGGAGTCGGGATCTCCGAAGTCCCGGACGGAGCTGAGACGGTTGGTACCGGTGAGGACGTGGAACGACGCGCCCACGATCCACCCCCCCTGGAGCGCGTACGAGGCCGCCGCCCGCAGATCGCTCAAGCCCCCGCGCGAGGCGAACGTATCGCTGACGGGAACGTCGACATCACGAAGCAGAATCGTATCGCTGCTCGCCAGCGTGAAGTCCCGGCTGGTGTAATTGGAGAAGCTGAGGCCGAGCGCCATCGGGAAGCGTTTGATCGGTCCCGCGATCGTCAATTGCGGGAACCGGCTCTCCCGGACCGACTCCTCGCCGGCGGGATTCTCGACGTGACGGAAATCCTGCACGGCGGTGAAGGTGGTGGTCAGTGTCGGCGTCGCCGAAAGCGACGCCGGATTGATGCTCGATTCCGGGTCGAACAGGGCGAACGCGCCGGCCGTACTGATCCCGCGCGCCGACAACCACCGCCCGGGCGCGCCGAGACCCCGGACGCCGAACTGGGACGACTGGGCCACGGCGACGCCGGGGATGAGCAGACTCATCGCGAGCAGGAGGGCGCGACGCACTCAGGGGCTCTCGAAAGGGAAGGCCGGCAAATACGTGATGCGCAGCCGGGGCCCGGCCACGGGAGAAAGCGGACTCGTCGACCCGAACAGCGTCCGGGTAAAGGACGAGGCCTCCGGAATCGCGGTGGCGCTCGTCGATCGGGCCAGGAGACGCAGAGCGAGCTCCTCCGGCAGCTCGTCCAATGCCTGCCACTTCTGCACGATCCTCGTGATGTCGAAGCGCACCGTGTCGGCGCTGCCGAGGGTCAGCGTATCGGTCAGCGCGAGCAGCCCATCGAGGGGCGACTTGGGACCGAGATCGGACAACACCGCCCGGCTCTCCAGGATCGCGGGATCGGTGGGCAGGCCGGAGATCGGGATGACGGGCACCAGCTCGAGCGTGGCCCGTACCACCGTCGCCGAGTCCTTGATCCGCTCCGGAATGGCGAATCGGATGAACGCCCGGGCCGACGGCTCGCCGCCGATGAGGAGCGTGCCGGGAAGGGCCGTGTAGGGCGTCTGGGTGACGAATCCGTTGAACTGGGACGACCGGGTGAACGACTGGTGGAGGATGGAGGTCGTGGTATCCGGCACGTCGACGGTGGCGAAGGTGGTGAACGTCGCGGCGTTGCTCGCGGCAATGGTACCCGTTCGCACGCCTGTCGGACTGTCCGCCCCCACCCGAAGTCCGATGGCCAGGACGCCGCCGGTCCCCAGCGGTATCGCCACCCGGTCGAGGTCGGCGCCTCGCAGGGTCACCGAGACCACGCCGGTGTTGACGGAATCGGGGACGACGATGCTGTCGATGAGCGCCGTCGGTGAGAGCTGAGGATCGATCGCGGCGAACGTGGCGGTGTCCGGATCGATATCGGCCGGGAGACGGAACAGGATGATCCTGAGGTTGTTCACCAGCGTGTCGCGCGCCACCAGGTTCATGGCGAGGACCACCGAGTCCACCGTGTACGCGCGCGCCGTGTCGCGGACGACCACCGAGTCCTGCCGGGCGACGAACCGGTAGATGGCTCGATCCTCGGAGGCCGGCAGGCCGTTCGAGGTGAGCAGCGCCGATCCGCCCCCGCGGCTCACATACCCCTGGACGCTCTCATCGCCGCCCGGCACCGCGCCCAACACGGTGTCGAAGACCGTCGGCGTTCCGCCGGGGCACAACTCCGGACATTGCGCCGGTGATGTCAGGTGCTCCTGGCACGCGAGCAAGCTCGCCGCCAGTGTCGCCAGGGACGCGACTCGGCGCACGCCGTGATTCACGAAAGCTGCTCTTTCCCGAATGCCGAAGGCAGGAGTTCCGCGATCGTCCAGCTGACTGAGCTGGAGGGCCCGACCGCGTCGACCAGGAGACCCGGACCGAACTCGGCGAGGACCTGGCGGCAGGCACCGCAGGGAGCCGCGGGTGGATCGATATCGGAGACGACGACGGCGCGACGGAACCGACGCGCGCCCGCGCTTACCGCGGCGCACACCGCCGCCCGCTCGGCGCAGATGGTCAGGCCGTAGGACGCGTTTTCGACGTTGCAGCCCACGTAGATGGCGCCGTCTTCGGCCTCGAGCGCGCAGCCGACGTGGAACTGGGAATAGGGCGCGTAGGCGCGGAGCTGCACGGCGCGCGCCGCCGCGATGAGACGATCACTCACTCCAGACCTCACCCAGAAACGACGCGCCGGCCGCGAGCGCCGGCACTCCGAGAAACTCGGCCACGGTCTGTCCGATGTCGGCGAAGGTGGGCCGACGGCCGAGCGCGACGGGACGAACACGGGGACCGGTGATCAACAGCGGCACCACCTCGCGGGAATGATCGGTGGACGGCGTCGTCGGGTCGTTGCCGTGATCGGCGGTAAAGATAATGAGGTCATCCTCCCGAACTCCTGACAGCAGCCGGGGCAACGCGCGATCAAGCTCCCGGAGTCCGCGATGGAACCCGCCGACGTCGTTCCGGTGACCCCAGGTCTGGTCGAACTCGATCACGTTGGCCAGGAGCAGGCCGCGTCGCATCGCGCGCAGGCCGCCTTCGATCAGGCCGTACGCCTCGGCGTTGGTCGCGGTATGAATGCTCGAAATGCCCCGGCCGGCAAACAGGTCGTCCACCTTCCCGACTCCCACCCTCGGTATGTGGCGCTCGGCCAGCCGGTCGAGCAGGGTCGGACCCGGCGGCGGAAGGCTGAAATCCTTGCGATGCGGCGTGCGTACCCACCCACCCGAGATTCCCGAAAACGGCCGAGCGATCACCCGCGAGACGCCATGGGCGCCCTGGAGCAGCGCCCGGGCCGCCTGACACGCGGCGTACAGCTCGCTCAGGGGGACGGTCTCCTCGTGTGCCGCCACCTGGAAGACGCTGTCGGCCGAGGTGTAGACGATCCACTTCCCGGTCTTCCGGTGCTCGTCACCGAGCTGGTCGAGCACCGCGGTCCCCGACGCGGCCCGATTGCCGAGAACGCCGCGCCCGGTGCGCCGGGAGAACTCCTCGATGACCTCGTCGGGGAACCCCGATGGATACGTGGGGAACGCAGTCGAGAGGATGAGTCCGCAGATTTCCCAGTGTCCGGTGGTGCTGTCTTTCCCCGCGCTCGCGGGCTCGCAGATACCGTAGGCTCCGCGCGGCGCGGGGGCGGGCGACATGCCCGCGAGGGTCGCGCAGTTGCCGAGGCCGAGGTCGGCCAGGTTCGGGAGATCGAGTCCCCCCACCTGCCGCGCCACATTGCCGAGCGTGTTGCTGCCTTCGTCGCCGTAGGCGGCCGTATCTCGTGCAGGGCCGATGCCGAGGCCGTCGAGCACGATGATGGCGGCCCGACGCGTCGCCGGCCGGCGGCGTTCATGCTCCGGCATACCGCCTGGGTAGCCGGGCGCCGAGACCGGCCAGCAATTCGTACGAGATGGTGCCGGCGGCCGCGGCCTGCTGGTCGAGGGAGACGCTCCCCCCGTACACAGTCGCCACATCGCCGGGCGCGACCGGCCCCTCGACCGCGATCATGGTCAGATCCATCGTCACCCGTCCGACCACAGGGTTGATGCGCCCCCCGAGCTCGACGACGCGCGCGAGCCGTGACGTGGTGCTCGATTCCTCGATCGCCGCCCGCGGAAAGCCGTCGGCGTACCCCAACCCGAGCGTCGCGATGGTGATCCTCCTGCCGGCGGACCAGGTGGCGCCGTAGCTCACCGTCTCTCCGCGCTCGATCGTCCGCACCCCTACGACGCGGGCGCGCAGCGTGGCCACTGGCCGGGGATCCATGGCGCCGGCCCCCCCACCGTAGAGGAAGATGCCTGGGCGAACCAGGTCCGCGGCGTAGGCGCGGCTGCCCAGGGCCGCGGCACTGTTGGCAGCATGCAGGAGACGGGGACGCCGCGGCATCGCCGCCACTACGGTCTGGAATCGCTCCCACTGCTGCTGCACCGAGCCGGGGTCGGTCTCCGCCGAATGGAAGTGCGTGTACAGGCCCTCCCACCCGTCGGCTGACGACAAACGCGCCCGAATCGCGTCGAGCGCCGCCGTGTCGCTCCACCTCACGCCACCTCGACTCATCCCGGTATCGATCTCGATGTGGAACGGACGTTCGGATCGTCGGGTCCACGCATCCAGCGCCGCCGGGTCGCCGATCGTCGGACGCAGGTCGTGCGCGAGGCTCCGGTCCACGTCGGCGGGAAGGAGCGAGGTGACCACCAGGATCGGCCGCCCGATACCGGCGGCACGGAGGGCAGCGCCCTCCTCGATTGTCGCGACGCCGAAACCCCACGGATCGACGGACTCGAGCGCCCGGCATATCGGGACTGCACCGAGGCCATAACCGTTAGCTTTGACCATCGGCATCAATTGACGACCGGAGACCGCGGCAACCGTGCGGGCGTTGTCCGCCAGCGCGGCGAGATCGATGTCCACCCAGGCGCGGGCGGTCTCGGCTGAAAAGGGCATGGTCAAGGCGGCGGGTATCTTATCTGGCGCGAGGTATAAATGCAAGACAATTCAGCGCTTGGACGTGCTCTCGCGATGGTCCGAGATCTCCGCAAGCGCTGTCCCTGGGACCGGGCCCAGACCCGTCAGACCCTGCGTCCCTATCTGGTCGAGGAGGTCCTGGAGCTCGATGACGCGCTCGGCGGTGGCGATCCCGAGGCGATTCGAGCCGAGCTGAGCGACGTCCTTCTGCACGTGGCCTTTCAGATGATCATCGCCGAAGAGCGCGGTGAGTTCACCCCTTCGGACGTCGCCGATCTCCTCGAAGCGAAAATGCGTCGCCGCCATCCCCACCTGTTCGCGCTGGGCGCCCCGGAGTCGTGGGAACGTCTCAAACGGCGTGAGCGGCAGGGTCGCACTCTGGCCGGCGTGGTACCGACGCTCCCGCCGCTGCTCAAGGCCCTCCGGTTCCAGGAGCGGGCGTCGTCGGTGGGATTCGATTGGCCCGACGTCACGGGACCGTTGGCTAAGGTGGCGGAGGAGCTCGAAGAGGTGAAGTTGGAGCTGGCCCAGCAGCCCGCCGGGCCGGCCGCCGGCAACCCGGATCCCAACGCGCCCAGGAGCGCGCCCACCGACCGGCTTACCGCCGAGGTTGGCGATCTCCTGTTCGCGGTGGTGAACCTGGCACGGAAGGCGGGGGTGCAGCCCGGGCGCGCGCTCGACCAGGCCAACCGTACGTTCCATGACCGGTTCGAGGCGGTCGAGCGGCTCGCGGCCGAGCGGGGCATCGATGTCGACAACGCGGAGCTCGAGGTGCTGGAC
This sequence comes from uncultured Gemmatimonadales bacterium, assembly GCA_963757525.1. Taxonomy (GTDB): domain Bacteria; phylum Gemmatimonadota; class Gemmatimonadetes; order Gemmatimonadales; family GWC2-71-9; genus CAVVWJ01. The sequence goes on along the minus strand of CAVWRM010000001.1, from coordinate 3,060,403 downwards.
GGACTGTGGGATGAAGTGAAGGAGGGCGGAAGGGCGGAAGGGCGAAAGGGCGAAAAGGCGAAATGACGACCCGGCGGACTCACCAGAGCCATGCGTTCGCCTTCCGCCGTTTAGGGATACAGCCGATGAATCTGCCTCGGAAAGGCGATCGCCTCTCTGATGTGGGGAATGCCGCAGATCCATGCGACCGTGCGCTCCAGGCCGAGTCCGAAGCCGGAATGGACGAAGGTGCCGTATCGCCGGAGATCGAGGTACCAGCGATAGGCCGCCGGATCGAGATGCTGCTGGTGAATCCGCGCGAGGAGCTTGTCGTAGTCGTCCTCCCGCTGAGAGCCGCCGATGATCTCGCCGTATCCTTCCGGCGCCAGGCAGTCGTTGTTGAGCACGGTGCGGGGGTCTGCCGGGTTCTCCTTCATGTAGAAGGCCTTGACCTCCTTGGGGTAGTTGAACACGAACACGGGACGGTCGTACTCCTTGGCGAGAAGCGTTTCGTCGTCGCCACCGAGGTCGTCGCCCCATTTGATGTCGGAGCCGAGCTGGTTCAGACGGGCGACCGCATCCGTGTAGGAGATCCGGGGAAACGGGGGCGTCACCTTCTCCAGCGGCGTGACGTCCCGCTCGAGCTCCGCCAGCTCCGCCTTGCGCCGGTCGAGCGCCCTGGCCACGATGAAGCTCAGGAACGACTCCTGGAGCCGCATGTTGTCGTTCGAGTCATAGAAGGCCACTTCGGGCTCTACCATCCAGAACTCGGTGAGATGGCGCCGGGTCTTCGATTTCTCGGCCCGGAACGTCGGCCCGAAGCAATACACCTTGCCCAGCGCGGCGGCCGCCGCCTCGACGTAGAGCTGCCCGGTCTGGGCCAGGTACGCCTTGCCCAGGTCGAAATACTCGGTCGAGAAGAGGTTGCCGGCTTCCTCCCCGATCGCGCCGGTGAGGATCGGCGTGTCGACCAGGATGAAGCCTTCCTGGTGGAAGAACTCCCGGATCGCCTGAACGACCTCGTGTCGCACCCGCGCAATGGCCGCCTGGGACCGGCTCCGGAGCCAGAGGTGTCTATGCTCGAAGAGGAACGTCGTCCCATGTTCTTTGGGGGAGATGGGATACTCTGGACTGGCGCCCAGGATCCGGAGCGCGCTCACGCCGAGCTCGTGGCCCCCGGGTGAGCGTGGCTCGGCACGAACCGTCCCGGTCACCTCGACACTCGTCTCCTGTGTGATTGCGCCGAACGCCCCCCAGTCGGCCTCCGACACTTCTTTCCGGGACACGACACATTGCACCTCCCCCGACCCGTCTCGCAGAACGAGGAAGGCGATCTTCCCGCTCGATCGCGTCGTGACCGCCCAGCCGCGCAGGGTGACCACGTCGCCCACGTGCCTGGGCAGCTCGTTGATCCTGACCGCCGTCATGCCTGTTCCACTCTGAGAATGGGGGTGCATCGAGGAGCGTTCAGTCTAGCCCTGCTCCTGGGGGGCGTCAACGCGGGTTGCGTCAATTTCCGGCCTCCCCCTGCTCCGCTTTCGGCCGAAAGTGCCGGGAACGCGCCCGATCAGGTGTGGTCCACTCGAGCGGGGCGTCGCTTCACCGGCCGGCTCGCGCTGGATAACGGCGCCATCTACGGCGCGGGTATGGATCGCCGGGTCTACGCTGTCGACCTCGAGAGCGGCGTCATCCGCTGGTCCACCCGGCTGTCCGGGATCGTGGGAGGCGGTGTGCTGCTGTCCGGCGATACGATCTACGCGGGTACCTCCCGCCCTCAGGGCAAGGTGGTCGCCCTCGACCGAGCCACCGGCAAGAAGCTCTGGGAGCGGCGGACGGGTCCCGTCGCGGCGCCGCTCGCGCTCAGCCGAGGCGTGCTGATCGCGCCGACCCAGATGGGCGAGGTCATCGGGCTGAACGCCGCCACCGGGGCAATCAGGTGGCGTCGCGGCGTCGGTGTTGCCCGGGTGCCCGCCGTGCCGGCCGACAGCGTGAGCGTGCTCCTGGCAACGGTCGATTCGCTGCTGGTCATCCGAGTCGACGACGGCAAAGTGCTGCGCCGGGCTCGCTCGCCCGGGACCGTTCTTTCGCCATGGATCAACCTGGACAGTTCCCTCGTGGCAGGCACCACCGATTCGCTGGTCATCGCGATCCAACCCGGTGACCTGACGGTGAACTGGGAGGTGAAAGTCGATGCGCCGGTGCTCGATGCACCCGCAGTCACCCGCGATACTCTTTACGCGGCGACTCGCCGGGGAACGCTCTATCGCATCGTGGCGGACTCGGCGCCCCAGGCCACGCCGGTCGTCGCGCTCGACTGGCCGGTAACGGCGCCGGTGACACTCCTCGATGGCGAGATCTTGCTGGGGGGCGCGGACGGTGCCATCCGTGCCCTGGCGCCGGACGGAGCCGAACAATGGCGGGTCCAGTTGTGGCGCCCGGTCGAGCTTGCCCCGGTGGCGCTGAGTGACGGTCTGCTCGCGATCGGCGGCGACGGCGACCTTCACCGGTACCGGAGATGAAGCGCGCGCTGCTCACGCTCCTGCTCCTGACGGGGCTCGTCGGGTCCGCCGAAGCCCAGGGAGCCAGACCACTCTTCAAGTATGGAAAGTGGCTCCTCGCCGCCGGCGCGGTCGGGATGAACTACCTCGCCGCGAAGGATCACGACAGGGCGGATGATGCGTTCAACGCCATCGAGCGCCGTTGCGTGGTGGAACCAAGGCAGTGCGATCTCGACGCGTCGGGACGCTACCAGGATCAGCAGAGCGAGGCGTTCTACCAGGAGTCGCTCAGGTACGATCGGCGGGCAAGGCGCTGGCTTTTCGGAGGCGAGGCGGCGCTGGTCGGCTCGGCGGCGATCTTCGTCTGGGAGCTCACACGCCACACGTCGAAGCCTGACAACATTCCGTTCGAGCCGGAGATCCGCACTCTGCGCCAGGCCACCGGAATCGGCCTGCGCATGCAGTTCTGACCGCCTGACCTCACCCTACCCGGAACAGCTCGACGGCCCTCGGGTAGCGCGACACCGCCCGCTCGCGCAGGGGTAGGTTTTCGGCCCGCTGCAGGGCCGGATCGGCGTCGATCAGCGTGATCGCGAGGTCGCGGGCACGGCCCAGAAGGTCTTCGTCCGCCGGCAACCGCGCATGCCTCACCTCCACCCCGCCGGCCTGCCGCGCGCCGATCAGGTCTCCCATGCCGCGCTCGGCGAGATCGAGCTCCGCGATCCTGAAGCCGTCCTGGGTTGCGGCGAAGGCCCGCAGCCGCTCGTCCCCCTGTCCGTTCTCCAGCAGTATGCAGAAGCTCTCCTCCGTCCCGCGCCCCACTCTCCCCCGCAGCTGGTGCAGCTGGGCGAGACCGAACCGCTCCGGATGCTCGATCACCATGATGCTGGCGGCGGGTACGTCGATGCCTACCTCGATGACGGTGGTGGCGACGAGCACCCGAATCTCCCCGGCACGGAAGCGGCGCATCACGGCGTCGCGCTCCTCGGGCTTGAGCCTGCCATGAACCAGTCCCACCTCGAGATCGGGCCAACGGGCCGCGAGCGTGCGCGCCATGGTGGAGGCCGCCCGGAGGTCCGCCCGCTCGGACTCCTCGATCAGCGGCAGGACCACGTAGGCCTGACGCCCCTTGAGGCACTCGCCATGCACGAACTCGAGCACGCGGTGGCGCTGGCCTTCGTTCCGAACCGCCGTCCGGATCGTCCCCCGCCCTGGCGGTCGCACTCGCAGCGTGGAGACGTCGAGGTCTCCAAAAAGGGTCAGGGCCAGGGTACGGGGTATGGGGGTGGCAGTGAGAAGGAGGACGTCCGGGGCCGCGCCTTTCCCGATCAATGCGGCGCGCTGCTCCACGCCGAAGCGGTGCTGCTCGTCGATGACGACGAGGCCGAGCCGCCGGAACGAGACACTCTCCTGCATCAGCGCGTGCGTCCCCACCGCGAGCCGCGTTTCTCCCGATGCAAGCCGGGACCGCACTGCCGATTTGTCCGCCGCCGGGAGCCGGCCCAGGAGCAGCTCGGGGCGGATCTCGAGCGGGGCGAGCAGTCGGGTGAGCGTGGCGAGATGCTGTTCGGCCAGCAGTTCGGTGGGCGCCATCAGCACGGCCTGAAAGTCGTTCTCCGCGGCCAGGAGCATCGCGAACAGCGCGACGACCGTTTTTCCGGTGCCCACGTCGCCCATCAAAAGCCTGTGCATCCGGTCCGGGGCCGTCATGTCGGCCGTGATGTCCTTGAGCGCCTGCTGCTGATCCTGGGTCAGTTCCCACGGCAGCGATTCCCGAAGCTGCGTCGTGAAACGACGCTTGACTTCGAACGCGATCCCGCTGCGCTGCCGCTTGGCGACCGCCCTGGCGCGGATGAGCATGAGCTGGAGGTCGAGCAGTTCGTCGAACGCCAACCTCCGGCGCCCGGCCTCCGCCTCCTCGACGGACACCGGTCGATGCACGGCGCGGAACGCCTCGGGCAGCGAGGGCAGAGGCAGCGATCGGCGAACCGAATCGGGCAGAATGTCGGCGGAGAGCGCGATCAGGCTATCGAGGTGGCGATCGATGAGCGAGCGGATGGTCTTGTGGCTGAGCCCCTCGGTGGCGGGGTAGACCGGAAGTACCTTGCCGGCGGACAGCGGGTCCCCTTCGCCGTCGGGGTCGGCCAGAATGACGAGCTCGCGTGGCGCCAGCTGCCGGCCATGATAGAAGCGGACCGGACCCGAGACGAGCAGCGTCTGCCCGACCAGAATCGAGCGGTCGAGAAAGGACTGGCCGGGCCAGACGCACTCGAGTACGCCGCTATCATCGCGAAGGACCGCGTGAAAGATGCGGAGGCCTCGGCGGGTAGGAAGCACTCCCTTGGCGACGACGCGTCCGACGCAGGCGACCTCCTGGCCGAGCCGCGCATGGGCCAGCGGCGTCACCGAAGATGCATCGACGTATCGGTGCGGAAGATGCCAGAGGAGGTCACGGGCGGTGTGGATGCCGAGACGCTCGAGATGCTCGGCCCGCCGCTCGCCGATGCCCTTGAGGAACTTGACGGGGGTGTCGAGGCGCCTCGTACCCGAGGGACGGGTCCTGGGTGCGTCCATCAGCAAAGCTCACCACAGAGGCACGGAGAACACAGAGGGCTCCGAGAAGTCACCACGAAGAGATGCCTCTGTGTTCTCTGTGTCTCTCGTGGTGAGCTGACCATCTATGCGGGGTCGGCCAGCAGGTGCGCCGCGAAACGGCGCGCGTCGAACGCCGCGAGATCATCCAGGCCCTCGCCCGTCCCGATGAACCGGATGGGAAGCCCGAGCTCTCTGCGAAGCGCGGTGACCGCCCCGCCCCGCGCGCTGCCGTCGAGCTTGGTGACGACGATACCTGTGGGATTTACCGCCTGCGTAAACAGCCGGCCCTGCTGCACCGCATTTTGTCCGACCGTCCCGTCGAGCACCAGTAGTGTCTCATGGGGCGCCCCCGGCAGCCGGCGCCCCACGACGCGTACGACCTTGCGCAACTCCTCCATCAGCCCTTCCTGAGTATGGAGACGTCCCGCCGTATCGACGATCACGGTGTCGAGCCCGCGGGACGACGCGGCATCGATGGCATCGAAGGCGACGGCCGCCGGATCACCCCCGGGCGATCCCGCGACGCAGGGGACTCCGAGCCGTTCGGCCCAGACTTGAAGCTGCGAGATGGCGCCGGCCCGATAGGTGTCGGCCGCGGCGAGCAGAACAGCTCGCCGCTCGCCCTGAAGCCGGCGCGCGAGCTTGGCCACGGTGGTGGTCTTGCCGGTGCCGTTGACACCCACGACGAGCACCACGGTGGGACCGTCGGCGGCTCGCGCGATCCGACCCGGTTCCGGACCCCCATCGAGCATGGTCGCGAGACGAGTCTCCAGAGACGACCGGAGGTCGCCCTCGGTCTTGAGCCGGCCGTCGCGAATATCGTCGTCGAGCGCCTGCGTGAGCTCGATGGTGGCCGCCACGCCGAAATCGGACTCGATCAGGATCCGCTCCATGGTCGCGACGTCTTCGGCGTTGAGCCCCCGCATCAGGGCGCCCACATCCGTCATCGCGAGCCGCTTGATGCGGGTCCACAGCCCGTCCTTCTGCTCGCCCAGTCTGGAATCTGCCATGCTGAAACTTATACCCTCGCTATCGCAGCCCGAGCCGTCGCCGCGCGAGCCATTCTCCCGCGAGGGCGAGAACACAGAGCGCGAAGAGCCACGGCCAGTCTCTGGCGGAGCGCCGGCCGGTTGCGGCCGGGGTCTTGGGATCGCGTGCGGTGAGCGCCACCGGCCGCAAGCGGAACTCCTCGGAGTATCGCTCGACCGCGGCTGTTCCCGAGCCGCCACCCGAGAGCCGGTAATGATAGGCCCCCGGGCGGAGCCACACGAGCGCGTGCCCCGAGCCGTCGAAGCGGAGCGTGTCCGGAGGAGGCGCGCCATCTCCCGTCCAGGTGATGGCCGTCGGCTCGGGCGCGCCGGTTCCCGCCCATTCGAAGGTCAGGGGGCGCCCATTCTCCACCACCCGGCGCGCCAAGCGGGCGACGCCCCGCACCGAGTCCGCGCCCCCGAGCAGCCAGCTTGCGGTCGCGGCCACCCACGATCGATAACTCTCCTCGCTGGATCCGCCCCGGAACGCCCACCGCCACAGGCCGTCGACCCCGACGACGACACGCCGGATCCGTCCCTCCTGTCTGCCAACGACAGCGGGTCTCGGGGGGCCCCGTCGCCCGAGTTGGGCCGTAAGTGCCACCCAGTCTCCTGCCGCGGGCTCGAGGGGCATCAGCTCGTACGCAGGGGGAAAGCTGTCCACCGGTTGCCCGAGAAAGGCGCCGGCCAGCGGCGAGCCGGGGTCCGCCGCGAGATACCAGTCACCCGGTAGCTCCGAATCCTGCGCGACCGGTGCGGGCCAGCTCAGAATCCCTCTGGCGATCGTGCCATCGGCGAACGGCGCCGCGGCACCCTTGAGCACCAGCAGATCCGCCCGCCTTGCCGCCTGCCGCACCCTCGCGGCCGGCACCGCGCCGAGGTCGTTCATCGAGCGCCAATGTTCCGCGTCCAGGCGCACGAACCCGCGGACTGGAAGCTGGGCGACATCACGCAGCGCCCGATAGAGAAAGCGGCTGTCCCAGTCTCCCGGAACCGCGAGCAGCACGACCCCTGGCGTCGCGGCGACGCTTATGTAGTGCAGGCGCGAATCGGTGCGGGGCTCTTCGTCCGTCCACCCAACCAGCGATACCTCGAGCAGATGATCGCCGGGACCGACCTGGGCGCTCGGCAGGACCACCGTCGCTCGCGCCCGTCCGTTCGCCAGCTTCACCCGCCTGGTGATGATCCTCGTCCGCCCCGAGAGGATCTGCACCGAGGCCGTGTCGGGCCCCGAGTCGCCTTGGGTCTCGAGATCGATCTCGAGAGGAATCGAGTCTCCAGCGGTCACCCGGGAAGGGCCGGTGACCCGGGTGATGGCCAGGTCGGGAGCCCTTGCTCTGGGAAACAGGCGGACACCGGTGCGAGCCATCACGTCGGCGGGGAGGTCGGGGGCATCCTCGATCTCCCCATCGGTCACGACGAGCAGAGGACGCTCGGATGACGAGGCGGCCAGGAGCGCCGGACCGAGCAGCGAGCGGCCCCGGTCGGGGGTCGTGTCCGCGCCTCCGCGCTCGTCACCGAATCGCCTGACCTCTCCCCATCGCGCCGCCGAATCGCGCGCTTCGGCCCAGCGCCCGCCTGCCCCCGCCATGCTGAGCGACCCGTCGAGCAGCACCAGGGGACGGAAGGCATTCCGGGAAGCCGGACAGCTCACGTTCAGCACCAGCAGGCCGAGTGCTGCCCAGGCGATCGTCCGGCAGACGAGCGCCGGCCAGCCGCGCCGGCCGGTCCCCTCGAGACGGAGGTAGGTGAAGGCGGCGACCGCGGCCGCGGCGAGGACTACGAGGAGGATGCGCATCGGGCGGCTTCCAGCGCCGCGGCCAGGTCGAACCGGCCCTCGTACAGCGCGCGACCTACGATGGCGCCGGCGAGACCGGCGGCGCATGTCGCCCGAACATGATCGAGCGTCGCGATGCCGCCGCTGGCGATCACGCGACCTCCCGCGTGCTGCAGCTCGACGGCACCGTCCAGATCCGGCCCCTGCAACATTCCGTCGCGGGAGATATCCGTGTAGATGACCGTCGCGACCCCGGCCCGGACGGCGCGACGCACCAGGTCCTTCGGCGTCATCGTCGAGGTCTCGGTCCAGCCGCGCACGGCAACCAGGCCGTCGCGGGCGTCCACCCCGACCGCCACTCGCTCCCGGCCGCCGGCCGCGACGGCTGCCGGCACGAACTCGGGATCGAGCGCGGCCGCCGTTCCCACCACGACGCGTGCGACGCCGAGATCGAGCGCCGCCCGGAGCACGTCGAGCGACCGGAGTCCGCCGCCGAGCTGGATCCGGACACGGCTCCCGACCGACGAAACGATGTCACGGATCGTTCCGAGATTGTCGCCCTCCGCGAACGCGCGGTCGAGATCGACCACGTGAAGCCACTCCGCGCCGTCATCGACGAACCGGCGGGCGACCGCGACCGGATCGTGTCCGTACACCTGCTGCCGGGCGGCCTCGCCCTGGCTCAATCGAACGACTCGGCCGCCGCGGATGTCGATGGCGGGGTACAAGAGCACTGGAAGAGGGGATGGGGAAGGCGACTAGAGTCCGGGTGTTGCCTGGCCCGACGCGCTGTCCGGCGCCATCAGCAGACCCGGGGTGAGGTCGCGGCTCATCGCGGACAGTCGCTCCCGCTCTCGCATGAACGTGGCGCGCTGGGCCGGCGGGATCGGCGCCCCGTTTCCGAGCGACACCCGGCGGGGGTCGCGGGCCGTGCCGTTGACCCGGAACTCGTAGTGGAGATGCGGTCCGGTGGCGAGACCGGTGGAGCCGACGTAGCCGATCACCTGACCCTGCGAGACTCGGGTGCCCGATCGGATCCCGCGGGCGAAGCCCCGGAGGTGGCCGTAGCGAGTGACGATGCCGCTCCGATGACGGATCTCCACCAGGTTTCCGTAGCCGCCGGCCCAGCCAGCCCGGGCGACCACACCGTCCCCCGCGGCCATCACCGGCGTGCCCGGATTGGCGGCGTAATCGGTGCCTTCGTGACGGCGGCTGATCCCGAGCAACGGATGGAACCGCGCCCGCGCGAAGCTCGAGCTGATCCTGCGGAATTGCACCGGGGCCCGAAGGAACGCGCGACGAAGTGAATTGCCCTCGGCATCGTAGTACGCGGGCCGGCCGCCGGAGTCGAAGCGGAACGCCGTCAGATGCTTGCCCGACATCGTGAGGTCGGCGGCGAGCACCCGGCCGAAGCGGACTTCGCCGTCGGGCGACAGCAGCCGCTCGAACAGCACCTCGAACCGGTCTCCGGGTTGGATGTCGCGGGTGAAGTCCACCTGCCATGCGAACACGTCGGCCAGGTCCCACGCCAGCCGCTGCCGGTCGCCGGCGTCGAGCTCCTGGTCGGGCACCTGGGCGTCCAAGGCTTCGTACAGCGAATTGTCGATGGGCCCCTCGATCCGGTCGGGCTCCGCTGTCCAGACGATGGATTCGACGACGGTGTTCCAGCGGTCGGCGGTGCGACGGAAGGTGACCTGCTGCTCGGGAGCGGTTCGAACCACGACCCTGGATGGCACGGAATCGTCGGGGGTGCGGCCGAAGCTGAAGACGAGACCTGAGGGAAGACGCCGCGGGTTGAACGGCAAGGCCGAATCGAGGCGGTTGAGATCGATGTCCACTCCGTGCCGGGCGAAGAGGTGGGAGACCGTCTCACCCCGACGCAGGGTGTCGGTGGTCTCGGTCATCACGACCTCCGGGCGAGCCACGACGGGAGGAGGTACCATGTCGGGCTCGCTTCGCCGCACCGACCCATAGGAGATCGCCGCCACCACACCGGCGATCGACGCCAGCGCGACGACCGCGGCGAACCATCCCCGCGGCATCAGTCCATCTGCCGTCGGATGAACGTGGGGATTTCCATCTCGGGGACTTCAGTGGCCGGCGGCTGCGAGGGCGCGCGCGGCTGGACCCGTGGCACCGGTGTCGGCGTGGCCTGGGGCGTGGGCATGGACGGGCTCGACACTCGGGTCTGGCGGGGGAAGTTGATCACGCCGCCGGCACCGGGCAGCCGGGCCACGGGCTGCTCGCCGGTCACGGCCCGGTCGAACCCGGTGGCGATGACCGTGACGCGCACTTCGCCGCGCATGGCCGGGTCATTGCCCGCGCCGAAGATGATCTCCGCGTCGTCGCCGACCGCGTCATGGATGATGTCGTTGATCTGGGTGGTCTCGCCCAGGGTGAGATCGTCGCCGCCGATGATGTTGATGAGAACGCCCATGGCGCCGGCGATGGACACGTTGTCGAGCAGGGGGCTCGAGATGGCCTGCTGGGCCGCCTCCAGGGCGCGGTTCTCGCCCCGCCCGATACCCGTGCCCATGAGGGCGGCGCCGCCGTTCTGCATGACGGTCCGGACGTCGGCAAAGTCCACGTTGATGATACCGGTCGACGTGATCAGGCTCGCGATGCCCTGGGTGGCGTGGAGGAGGACCTCGTCCGCCTTCTTGAGCGCGTCCTGGAACGGAATACCCTTCCCCACCACCGCAAGCAGGCGTTCGTTGGGCACCACGATCATGGTGTCCACGTTCTTGCGCATCTCGGTGATGCCGCTGTCGGCCTGTTTCATCCGCCGGCGGCCTTCGAACAGGAAGGGCTTGGTGACGATGCCGACGGTGAGGGCGCCGCTCTCCCGCGCCATTTGGGAGACCACGGGCGCCGCGCCGGTGCCGGTCCCGCCGCCCATGCCGCAGGTGACGAACACCATGTCGGCCCCCTGGACCGCCGACGCCACCTCGTCGCGGTTCTCCTCGATGGCCTGCCGCCCGATCTCGGGCCTCGCCCCGGCGCCGAGCCCGCGCGTGAGCTTGCGCCCGATCTGGATCTTGATGTCCGACTTGGACATCGCGAGGGCTTGGGCATCGGTGTTGACCGAGATGAACTCGACGCCGCCGAGCTGGTCCTCGATCATGCGGTTCACGGCATTGCCGCCGCCGCCACCCACACCGACCACCTTCATCCTGGCGGTCTGAACGACGCTCTCTTCCAGCTCGAAGATCATGGTCTGTTCCCTCGGCCTAGCTCAGAAGAAGTCCTGAAGCCACCGTTTCACCGGAGCGAGCACCTTCTCGACGGCCTGCGATTTCCGCGCGCCGCCGCCAAACCCTCCACTCGTCGCCACCTGCCGCGCCCCGTACAGCACGAGCCCGGCGGGCACTGCCATCCTGGGAGACTCCACGCTGTCCGCGAGTCCGCGAAGCCGTTGCCCCGGGATGCCGCAGCGGGCCGGCATGGCGAACACCTCGCGGGCCAGCTCGACGATCCCGGGCGTCAGCGCGCCACCTCCTGTCAGGATGACGCCGGCCGGAAGCCGCTGGTGGTAGCCGGCCCGCGTGATCTCGTCGAGCGCGTATTCCAGAACCTCCTGGAGCCGCATGTGCATGATGTGCGCGAGGACTCGGCGCTGTGCGTTCCTGGCGCCCTGCCCCGGCGTGCTTGGAAGATCGAAGGTATCGCTTTCCGGCACCAGCGGCTCGAAGCCGGCGCCGTAGCGTTCCTTCAGACGCTCCGCGTCGAGCTGGGTCACCTGCAGCCCGTGCACGATGTCGGCGGTCACGTGGCCGCCGGCGCACAGCAGCGACCCGGTGTGGCGGATCTTTCCGTTGTGAAAGATCGAGACGTTGGTGGAGCCCCCGCCGAGCTCCACGATCGCGCACCCGAGCTCGATCTCGTCCGGGGTCAGGACGCCGAGGGATGCCGCCAGCGGCTCCAGCACGAACTCCGCGACATGATACCCGGCTCGCTCAACGCACTTACGGAGGTTCTGCAGGACGCTCGCCAGAACAGTAACGAGATATACCTCGGCTTCCAGTCTCGAGCCGGTCATGCCGATGGGCTCGTTGATCCCCCCCTGCTGGTCGATCAGGTAATCCTGCGGAATGGCGTGCAGCAGCTCGTGGTCACGGCCGAAGCTGATGTTGCTCGCCATGTCGTTGACCCGCGCCACGTCACTGGTGCGAATCTCGTCGCCGGTGACCGATACCATCCCGTGCGAGCTTCGGCCGGCGGTGTGCTCGCCCGCGATCCCGCAGTAGGCCGATCCCACCTCGACACCCGCCATGCGCTGCGCGCTCTTCATCGCGCGGTCGATGGCCCGGGTGGTCTCTTCGATGTCGCGCACCACACCGCGCCGGATACCGGTGCTGCGCTCGACGCCGACTCCCAGAATCTTGGCGCCGCTCTCCCGCGCGTCCCCGGTGACCTCCGCGATGAGCGCCACGACCTTCGTCGAGCCCAGGTCGAGGGCCGCAACGAGCCGCTGGGGGGGAGCGCTCACCCGCGCCACCCGCGGACGATCACCTGGCCGGCGTAGCGGCCGTCGAGCTCCAGAAATGGGCGTCCCTGCCTGGTCAGTGTCTGCTCCACCGCCATCACCGCTCGGATGTCCTCCGCGGAAACCTGCGCGCTGAACCACAGCCGGCGGCCGTCCACCTCGAGCACCACGTCGGGGCCGCTTCGCCACGCCTCGTTGACCCGGGCGAAAAGATCGGGAGCGAAGTCGCGCACCTTCGCGAGCACGCCGATGACGAGACGGTCGGCGCCGACCGCCAGCGGCAGATCGGGCGCGGAGGTGACCGGGTCGAAAGGCAGCACCTTGCCCCCGGCATCCAGCAGCGCCAACCCGCCGCGTCCGGGCGCGAGCGCCACGGGGACGGCCTCCTCCACCACGATCTGCAGAGTCCCCGGCAGACGCCGCCGGATCGCGACGGATGACACTCCGGGCACCGCGCGGGCCCGCCGGGCCAACGGCGCGGGATCGTCGAACACACTCGCGGTGGTCGAGAGCCCAAGCGCGGTCATCAGCGTCGCCGGAGCAAGATACTGCAATCCGCCGATCTCTACTCGCCGCACACGAAAGAAAGTCACTTCCCGGAGAAGTCGCGGTCCGATCAGCGTCGTGGCGAGGAGCCCGCCAAGCGCCGCGACCACGACCCAGCTGCGTCTCAGGCCGCGTCCAGCCACCGGACGAGTTCGGGCCCGACTCGCGTGATATCGCCGGCGCCGAGGGTAAGTACGACGTCGCCCGCGCGAAGCGCGGCCATCACGTGCCGGCCGAGATCGGAGCGCACCGGCTCGAAGGACGTGTCGGCCCCGGCAGTCGCCGCCGCGTCCGCCACCTGCTTGCCGCTCACGCCGGGAATCGGCTGCTCCCGCGCCGCGTAGACCTCGGTCACGATCACCCGATCGGCCGCCGCGAGCGCGCGGCCCATCGCCTGCCAATGCTCGGCGGTTCTCGAGTAGAGATGGGGCTGAAACACGGCCACCAGCCGCCGGCCGGGATACGCCTGGCGCGCTGCGGAGAGCGTAGCCTCCAGCTCGGAGGGGTGGTGCGCGTAGTCGTCCACCAGGGCCACCCCGCCGTGCTCGCCCAATCGCTCGAACCGCCGGCCGACTCCCTGAAAGGCTTCCAGTGCGTTGGCAGCCATCCCGAGGTCGCCACCCAGCACGGCAACCGCGCCGAGCGCGGCGACGGCGTTTCGCAGGTTATGTACGCCTGGGACCGCGAGACGGACCGGGAGCGAGCGCCCGTCCTTCCACGTCACCCTGGCCTCGGTCACGTCACTGCGCTGCTGCACGCCGGAAATCGCGATGTCGGCATCGGGGGCGAACCCGAACCGCAGCACAGTGTTCCGAAGTCGCCCACTCACGCGCCGCGCTCCGGGATCGTCGGCGCTCACGATGGCGGTGGAGGCTCGACCCGCGAACTCCACGAACGCGGCTTCGAGCGCCTCCACCGAGCCGTAACACTCCAGGTGGTCCGGCTCGACGTTGTTCACGATCGCGATGGTCGGGTGAAGCGTCAGAAACGCCTTGTCGTACTCGTCGGCTTCGACGACAAACAGCGAGTCGCCCGCCAGCCTGGCATTGCCGCCCCAGACATTCACGCGCCCACCGGCGATCCCGGTGGGCGAAAGCCCGGCCGCGGTCAGCGCCTCGGTGGCCATGACCGTGGTGGTGGTCTTGCCGTGCGTCCCCGAGACGGCCACGGACCGGGCACCGCCGATCAGGCCCGCGAGCGCTTCCTTGCGCGGCACGATCGGGACACCGAGGGCCCGGGCGCGCACCAGCTCGGGGTGCTCCGGGGGGACGGCCGCGGTGACTACCACGGCGCGAACGCCCTCGAGATGAGACGGGTCGTGCCCCTTGAGGACCGGCACGTCCATCGCCGACAAGTCGGCTGCCCCGGTCGGGTCCGTGTCGCACCCGCTGACGGCAACTCCGCGGCGGCGGGCAATCAGTGCCAAGGCACTCATTCCCGCCCCGCCGATTCCAACGAAGTGAACAGGACGCCTGTCGGCGGGAGAAAACAAGTCCATGGTGGATGAGCAAATGTAAGTAGGGCATTGGGCTTATCAAAGAGCAACAACTACGGCACCAGCGTCAACAAATTGGACACGATGTCGGCTGCCGCGCGAGGTCGGCCCCGCGCCCGAGCCCGTTCGGCCATGGCCGTCCGCGATGCGTCGTTCCCGAGCAGGGCGCCGATCGAGTCGGCGAGCCGGCTGGGCGTCAGCTCGGCTTGCAGGAGCATCTGGGCTGCTCCGGCGTCGGCAAGCACCCGGGCGTTGTGCGTCTGGTGGTCGGCCGCCGCGGTCGGCAGGGGGATGAGGATGCTGGGGAGGCCCCAGGCGCACAGCTCGGCCACCGTGAGCATGCCCGCGCGTGAGACGACGATGTCCGCGACGGCGTAGCCGTCGGCCATGGGGTCGAGGAAATCGATCACCCGGACGGCCGGCGGCCGATGATACTTGGAGAACTCGTCATAGGTGCCTCGTCCCGTGACCCACAGAAGCGACGCGCCGGCGGGCCCGCCGGCATCGAGCCATCCGGCGACGGCACGATTGATGGCGAGCGCCCCCTGGCTCCCGCCCGTCACCAAAATGACCGGCTTCCGGCCATCGAGGCCGAAGAATTCGCGCGCCGCCGACCGTCGCGCGGGCGCCGGCGGAGCGATGGGATTGCCGGTGTCGAAGACTTCGGTGTGGGAACCGGGTTTGATCAGCGTGCGCGCCTCGGGAAGCCCGAGGTAGATGTGGCGAACTTGCCTGGCGAGCCACCTCGTCGCGACGCCCGGGTAGGCGTTCTGCTCCTGGATGGCGGTGGGAATGCGCAGTCTCGATCCCCACCACACCACCGGCCCCGAGGCGTAGCCGCCGGTGCCGAGCACCGCGACGGGACGCTCGCGATCGAACAGCTCGCGGAGCTGGTGCAGGAGACGGCCGGCCACGAGGGGCCAGCGGACGTTGCGCCACCAGGTCCGCCGGTAGATCGGCTCCGACGGGAGAAGGTGGAATCGGAAATCACGGCCCGGCAGGATACTCGCCTCGACCCCGCGAATCGCGCCGATGAGCACCGGCTCGTACGCCGGGGCCATCTGCCTGAGGGCGCCGGCGATCGCGAGGGCCGGCATCAGGTGACCGCCGGTGCCGCCGCCGGCGATGAGGATGCGCTGCGTCGTCGCGGGTCTAGGGTCGCGGGTCACGAGTCATGGCTCACGGCTTCTCGCGTGCGGCTCGAGACTCTCGGCTCGCGACCCTGGACTCGCGACTCGCGACCCTCGGGCGTCCTCGCAATCGACCGATGTTGAGGAGAATGCCGGTGCCGAGCAGCGAGATGACCTGACTCGAGCGCCCGTACGACATGAACGGCAGGGTGAGTCCGGTGGTCGGCATGAGCCCAAGGGATACCGCCATGTGCATGAACGCGGTGAGTCCGATCGTCGCGGTGAGCCCGACGGCGAGATACTGGCCGAAGGGATCGGCCGCCGTGCGGGCGATGCGGAAGCCGAGCCAGCAGAACACCGCGAACAGCGCGACCACCACGAGCACGCCCAGAAAGCCCCACTCTTCGCCGATCGTACTGAACAGGAAATCGGAATAGGCGTACGGGAGGTAGCCCAGCTTCTGCTGGCCTTCGCCGAATCCGGTGCCCAGAATGCCCCCCGAGCCGATCCCCACGAGCGACTGGTGAATCTGGAATCCCGATTCGGTCTTCCCGTCTCCGGGATTGAGGAAGGTCAGGAGCCTGGCGAGCCGGTACTGGGCGTCGCGGATCTGATGGAACACCAGAATCACTGCGGCGCCGGAGAGCAGGACGAAATGACCGATCTTGGCGCCGGACGTGAACAGCACCAGCCCGCCGAGCAGCGCCACGAGTGTGGCCATCGACAGGTTCGGCTCGAGGAAGATCAGCAGCGAGACGAGGCCGAGGACCAGAATGAAGGGGAGGACGCCGCGCTTGAAGTCCCGCATCTGGGCGCCCTTCTTCGACGCCAGCATGGCGCACCAGATGACGACCGCCAGACGGGCCAGCTCGGATGGCTGGAAGTTCACCGGCCCCACGTCCACCCAGCGCCGCGCTCCGTTGACCAGCGGCGAGATGCTCCTCGTGAACGGCACGAGGGGAATGATGAGGAGGACCACCGTGACCAGCAGGATCGGCCAGGCCAGCTGGCGCCACCGGTAGTAATCCTGGCGGGACGCGAGCAGCAGGAAAATTCCGCCGATGATGGCCCCGCTGAGCTGCCTGGCGGCGAACCCGATGCCGACGTTCTGGCCGTTGACCGTCACGAGGCTGGCGGCACCGTACGTGGCCGCGATCCCGAACACGACGAGTACGGCCGTCACCATGCCCAGCAGGCGGGTCTCCCAGCGCAGCTCGCCCGGATGCCGGACTGCCCTGCCCTCGATCATCGCATCGCCTCCACCGCGGCCCGGAAGCGGTCGCCGCGCTCCTCGTAGTTGCGGAACATGTCGTAGCTGGAGCAGGCGGGTGACAGCAGGACGGCGTCGCCGCGCTGCGCGAGCCGGCGGGCCGTGGCGATCACCTCGTCGAATGGGCCGGCCGGCACCACTGTCAGGGAATCGCCCAGGTCATGCACGACGAGCGCGCCCGCCTCGCCATAGGCGACCACCGCGCGGCACCGGCCCTCCAGTGGCGACGCCAGTCGAGTATAGGGCTCACCCTTGTGCCGGCCTCCGAGCAGGAGGACGAACGGCCGGTCGAGGGATGCCACCGCCACCTCGGTGCTCGTGATGTTGGTGGACTTCGAGTCGTTGATCCACAGGACACCGTCCACCTCGGCCACCGGCTCCACCCGATGCGGGATCGCGCGGAAGGTCTTCAGGCCCGCGGCGATATCGTCCAGGGAGCATCCGGCTCTCCGGGCGACGAGCGAGGCGGCGAGCGCGTTGGCGACATTGTGGTCGCCGAGGAGTGGAAGCTCGCGGCGGGCAAGCAGCGGCTCATCCCCCAGCATCAATCGCCCTCCCGGTCGGTCGAACCATCCGTCGGCCCGCTTCTCGATCGAGAAGCGTAGGTGGGTGCCCGCGATGGGCGCCACCATGTCGACGACCGCTCGATCATCGGCGTTGCTCACCCAGAGAGAATCGGCCGTCGCGTTGCGGAAGAGCCGCGCTTTGTCGCCGTAGTACTCCTCCAGCGACCGGTACCGGTCGAGATGGTTCGGCGCCAGGTTGGTGAGGACCCCGATAGCCGGTCGCAGGTGTGGGGCGTCGTGCAGCTGGAACGACGACAGCTCCAGCGCGAGCCAATCGGGTGGCTGGGCCGACAGGGCCACCTCGCACAGCGGCGTGCCGATGTTGCCGGCCGACTCGGCGCGGCGGCCCCCCGCGATCAGCAGGTGCGCCACGAGTGAGGTCGTCGTGGTCTTCCCGTTCGTGCCCGTGATCCCCACGCATCGGGTCTTCTCCAGCGCCAGGAATCCGACGTCGACTTCGGCGTAGATCGAGAGTCCCGCCTTCTCCGCCGCGATCAGCGGCGGGACGCCCGGCGGGACACCCGGCGCCACGACGACCGCCGCCGCCCGGCCGATACGCGCGAGATCGTGGGTGCCGAGATCGACGGCGGCCCCGGACTCGCGGAGCGTCTTGGCCCAGCCCTCATACTGGGACCCGGTGCCTGTATCGGACGCGTAAACCGCAATGTGCCGGCTCCTCAACAGACGCGTCGCCGCGACGCCGCTCTTCCCCAATCCGACGACTGCGACCTCCCGGCCGCTCCGCCGCCACTCCTCGAACAATGCGACTGACGCCATGCTATCGCACCTTCAGGGTGGAGAGCGCGATCAGCGCGCAGAAGAGCCCGAGGATGTAGAACCGCGTGACGACAGTGGTCTCGGCCCATCCCAGCTTCTCGAAATGGTGGTGGAGCGGCGCCATCCGGAATACCCGGTGGGCATCGGCGTATTCGCGGCCTCTGGTGCGCTTGTACCACTTATAGGTGCCGGTTTGCAGCAGGACCGAGACCGCCTCGGTGGCGAACACGCCGCCGATCAGGAGCAGGAGAAATTCGGCCTTGAGCAGGATCGCCACGGTGCCCAGGGCGCCGCCGATGGCCAGACTCCCGGTATCGCCCATGAACACCTGGGCGGGATGCGCGTTGAACCAGAGGAAGCCGATAGTGGCCCCCATGAGCGAGGCGCAGAAGATGGTGAGCTCGCCGGCGCCTGGGAGGTAGAAGAGGTTGAGGTAGCCGGTGACGTCCACCCGGCCGAAGAGATAGGCGAACGTCGCGAAGGCCGCCGCCGCGATGCCCGCCAGTCCGGCCGCGAGGCCATCGAGGCCGTCGGTGAGGTTCACCGCATTGCTGGTGCCGGTGGCCACCAGCGTCACGAAGGCGACATAGAGCCACGGCGCGAAGTTCACCACGAGGTACTTGAAAAACGGGAGGGTCGTCGCAGTGGGGGGGATGGTGTCGCCGGGGATCACGGGGTGATAGATGAGGAACAGTCCGAGCAGCAGGCCGAAGCTCACCTGCCCCACGAGCTTCCACCGGGCCACGAGACCGCGGGACTTCCCCTGGACGATCTTGAGGTAGTCGTCGAGAAACCCGATGCATCCCATCCACAGCGTGGAGAGCATCGCGACGACCACGAACCGGTTGGTGAGCGGCGCCCAGAGGAGCGTGGGCACCACGGTGGACATGATGATGATGAGCCCGCCCATCGTCGGCGTGCCCCGCTTGCTCTGATGGGTCACCGGCCCATCAGCGCGGATCACCTGGCCTACCTTCCGCGCGCGCAGCCGTGCAATCACCGGCGGTCCGACCACGAACGACAGGAGCAGTGCCGTCACCGTCGCTCCGGCGGCCCGAAAACTGATGTAGTTGAAGAGATTGAATATGATGAACGTCTTGCCGAGCGGCGCGAGCCAGTGATAGAACATCGAGCCTCAGCGTGAGCGGAGAGGTGGGTCGCCCGTGTCCGGGTGCGCCTGCGCCGTGAGCGCCGGAAGTATACGTTCGAGCGCTACGCCACGGGATGCCTTGAGCACGATCACCTCGTCGCCTTCGAGACGGCCCGCCAGCCGTTCGCCCAGAGCCATCGCATCCGCGGCGGTGACCAGGCGGTCTCCAAGGGTCGCGCGGTACGGCTCGAGCGCCGGAACGAACTCTCCCACCGCCCCCAGCAGCTCCGGGCCGAGTTCGACCAGAGCACGCGCGATGTCCCGATGCAGCGCGTCCGATTCGCCGCCCAGCTCCCGCATCGTGCCCGCGAGAAACACGAGGCGCCGGTCGCCGCGCAGAGCCGTCGCGGTCTCGATGACGGCGCGGAACGATTGCGGGTTCGCGTTGTAGCAGTCGTTGAGGATGGTGAGACCGCCCACCTGCATCAGCTCGCCCCGTCCGCTGGGGATCGTGAAATGCTCCAGTGCGTTCGCCGCCTCGGCGGGGTCTAGCCCCAGCTCCCGCACCACGGCCCACACCCGAACGGCGTTGTCGGCCTGGTGGAGCCCGCGCGCCGCCAGCGTGAACGTAGTCCCGCCGATCGTGATGACCGGCTTGGCGTCGGGCCCGATGATCGCCCGATCGGGCACGAGGTCCGCGCCTCGAAGGCCCGCCGTGCGCACCCGCCTGGCCCGCTCGCGCGCTCCGGCGGCGAGCGTCGCGGGCTCGGGGCCCACGACGGCGAGCGGCACTCCGTTCGTGAGGGAGAGCTTCTCCTCGATCACCCCGGCGAGTGAGCCGAACCCCTCCAGATGACCGGCCACGGCGTTGGTGAGCACCACGAGGTCCGGCTCGATGATGCCCCGGGCCCGCGCGATCTCGCCCGGTATGCTGGCGCCGGCCTCGATCACGAGGGCATCGGTGCCCTCCGGCGCCTCCAGAATGGTCAGCGGCACGCCGATCAGATTGTTGAGATTAGCGCGGGTGGCATGGACCCGGTATCGAGTCCGCAGCACGGCGGCCAGCATCTCCTTGGTGCTGGTCTTGCCGTTGGTCCCGGTGATCGCTACCACCGGCCCCGCGATGTGCCGGCGCCTGGCCCGGGCCAGGTCGCCGAGGGCGACGAGCGTATCGGCTACCGGGAAGAGGCGGAGCCCCTTCACGGGCGGCGTGCCCTCTCGAACGACAGCCGCCTGCGCGCCTGCCTCGGCCACGGCGGCCAGGTAGTCGTGGCCGTCGAACCGCTCTCCCGCCAGCGCGACGAACAGGGCGCCGGGCCTGACGACACGGCTGTCGGTGGTGATGCCGCTGATGGCGCGAGAAGAGTCCTCGGGCGGCGGGAGCTCGAGCGCGGCGGCGATCTCCGCCTCGGTCCAGGCCACCCCGCTGGGGCCCGCGTCGCCGGATTGGGCGCCGCTCACGCCATGCCCTTCACCGCTCGCTCGACGAGCTCCCGCTCGTCGAACGGTACCCGATCAGTCCCCACCACCTGGTAGGTCTCGTGGCCCTTGCCGGCCAGCAGCAACGTGTCGCCCTGGCGCGCCTCATTGAGCGCCGCATGAATCGCCGCGAGCCGGTCGGTAATGCGAAGATGGGGCACGCCGCCCATGCCCTTCTCCACGTCGTCGATGATCGCGCCCGGATCCTCGGTGCGAGGATTGTCCGACGTCACGACGGGAATGTCCGCGCCCTCCGCGGCGATACGTCCCATGATGGGTCGCTTCCCCCGATCCCGGTCACCGCCGCAGCCGAAGACCACGATCAACCGACCGCGCGTCAGTGGTCGAAGCGTCGCGATGGCGCGCTCGAGCGCGTCGGGCGTGTGCGCGTAGTCGCGGAGCACCACGCAGGGCACCTCCGCGATGCGCTCCATCCGCCCCGGCACCTGGGGCGCCGACGCCAGCCGATCGACCACGTCCCCGAGCGGGTGCCCCAGCCCGAGCGCGCAGGCGGCCGCGGCGAGCGCATTCGCCACGTTGAAATCGCCGAGCAGGGGGATCGAGGCCTGGCTGGTGCCGAACCGCCCGCTGATCTCGAAGCGGCCGCCCGACGCGTCGAGCACGATGCCGGACGCGCGGACGTCCGCCGCCGCGTGGAGACCAAACGTCACACGCGGCGCCCTGAGCGGCAGGGCTTCCCAGGCGCCGTCGTCCAGATTCACCACCTCGAGCCCGGCCGACCCCAGCAACGCCGTCAGCTTGAGCTTGGCCGCGAGGTACGCCTCCATGGTGCCGTGATAATCGAGATGGTCCCGGGTGAAGTTGGTGAAGATCCCGGCGGCGAACATCAGACCGTCGAGCCGGCCCTGGTCGAGGCTGTGCGACGAGGCCTCCATCGCGACATGCGTCGTGCCGCGTGCGACCAGCTCGGCGAGCGCAGCCTGGAGATCGACCGGTCCTGGCGTCGTGAGCGACCCGGCGGTGGATTCGATCGGACGGTTCCGGCCGTCGAACGCTCCCAGGGTGCCGATGCTCCCCGCCGTGTCGTGATCGTTGAACAGGTGCTTCACCAGACCCGTCGTGGTGGTCTTCCCGTTGGTGCCGGTGACGCCGAGCAGGGTGAGCCGCCGGGCGGGGTATCCGTGCCAGGCGGCGCCGAGCGCAATCGCGGCCCGCCGTCCGTCGCGCACGACGATCTCCGGTACACCGGCGGATTGCGGCTGCTCCACCACGGCGGCCGCGGCACCTCGCCGTACCGCATCGGCCAGAAAGCGGTGGCCGTCCGCCTGCGAGCCCCGAACGGCGACATACAGCATCCCCGCGGCGACCGACCGGCTGTCGACGCTGATGCCGGTGAGCTCGGGAAGGATCGCGGGTGCGGACAGGAACAGATCGTCGCGCTTGAGGGCGTCGAGGAGGAGACTATTCCGCATACACCACCACGGAGCTCCCTGGAGCCGCGCTGTCGCCCGCTTCCGGGGCCGTGTGGGTCACCCGGCCCATCCCCTCGAGCGTGACGCGGAATCCCCGCCGGTGCAGCGCGAGTGCCGCCTCCCGCACGGGACGGCCGGCGACGCTCGGCACCGGCAGCGGATCGGTCGCGGGAGGATCGGGCCGAAACGGCCAGGAGATCGCGATCAGCGGGCGGCCCGGCGGAGCGGAGTCCGCGGCCTCCGCCTCGGGAGTCGAGTCGCGCGCCGCGAGCCGTCCACGGTCGATGGCCACGCGACGGGAGGCGAGCGCCTGCTGCAGCATCGTTCGGGTCACCGGCGCCGCGGTGAGACCGCCGTAATAGCTGCCCTTCGGACTGTCGATCTTGACGATCACGACGAGCTGGGGATGATCGGCGGGAAAGAGGGCCGCGAACGAGGCCGTGTGCTCGTCGCGGACGTAGTGGCCGCGCTCGAACCTGATCGCCGTTCCGGTCTTCCCGAGGAGGGTGTAGTTGGCGAGCTGCGCACGCTCACCCGTTCCACCTTCGCCGACCGCCCCCTTCATGAACTCGCGCAACCTCGCGGCCACCTCGGCACTCACTACCCGGCGAATGGGCTCGGGCCGATGCCGATAGAGCAGCGCGCCCGAGGGATTCCGAACTTCGCGCACGAGGGTAGGCGCCACGAGCACCCCGTCGTTGGCGATCGCGGCGTAGGCCGCCGCGAGCTGCACGGGGGTGACGCCGAATTCGTAGCCCATCGCCATGCTCGCGCGGGTGTACATCGGCATCCACCGGTCCGGCCGCGCGAGGCGGCCGCGGGATTCCGATGGGAACTCCGCGGCCGTCGGCGTCCCGAAGCCAAAGTCCCGCAGGACCTCGAACTGCTCCTCCGGCTTGAGCCGCAACGAAAACTTGGCCATGGCGATGTTGCTCGAGTACTGGATCGCCTGGGCCAGAGTGACCACCCCGCGACTCTTGTGCTCGTCCTCGATCTTGCGGGTCTTCCCCGATGAGTTCACCGGCATCTGCCACAGCCCGTTCTCTCCGGACACGGCATCCGTACTGTCGACCCGGCCATACGACAGGAGAGCGGCGGCGGTGAACAGCTTGGCCGTGGATCCGGGCTCGAACGGATCGGTGAACGTCGACGCCCGCGTCCGGGCCCCCGGGACCATCTGCCGCGACGCGAGGGCGAGCAATTCCCCCGAGGCCGGGTCGAGAAACACGACGTCGCCGCCCTCCGCCTTCATCGCGGTCATCGCCTCGTCCAGCCCCCGCTCGGCGATCTCCTGCAGTTCGGCATCGAGCGTCAGCACGACGTCGTTCCCGGCCACCGGCTGCCGCATCAGCCGGCTGGGCGACTCGTACCTCCGCCCCGCCAGATCCTTGAGGAAGACGGCTTCGCCCGGGCGGCCCGTCAGGATCGAATCGAGCGAGAGCTCGAGGCCGGCCGCACCGGAGGACCGATCGGGATCGAGGCCGCCGATGATCGGGCGGGCGAGGTCGCGCGAGGGATAGAACCGCTGGAACTCGCCGGTGAGGTGGATCCCCTTCACTCCTCGAAGCGGCTGGACCTGGGTGGCATTGAACGGGCCGTGCAGATAGATCCAGCGCTTGCGGGCCTGGAACTCCCGATTGAGGGCCGGGGCCGGGACGCCCAGGCTTCGAACCAGCAGGACGAAGCCCGTGCGGATATCCGCCATCTCGTTGGGTGCCACCCCGACGTGGTAGAACTCCTGGGTGACCGCAAGGGGCACGCCGTTGCGATCGTAGAGCGCGCCCCGCCGGGCGGGGAGCACCGCCCGCACGGTGCGCTGCCGTTGGGCCTCATCGGCCCATTGCTCCCGCTGCACGATCTGCAGCTGCGCCGCCCGCGCCACGATGGCGACGACCGCCAGGGCGAACCCGAACTGCAGCGCGGCGATACGGACGGTGGACTTGGCCATTCAGGGCTTCCCCGGACCTGCGGTGGGCACCGCGAACAACACGAACTCGGAGTCGCCGGGCTCATGCAGCCCCAGCACCCGCTCGGCAACCGGGACCAGCACCTGCCGGCTCGACGCCAGACGGATGCGTCGCTCGAGATCGGCGCGCCTGGCCTCGAGTGAGAGCCGTTCCTCCCGGAGCTCACGGACATGCCGCGCGGTCCGGAAGCCCGCGGTCTGCCGGGTGGTGATGGCGACCATTACGCAGAGGAAGACCAGGAGCCAGACCACCATCCAGTGACGACCCTTAAGGCGCATCGGCGACCCGGAAGATTCGGAGCTTGGCGCTCCGCGCGCGGGGATTCTCCGCGACTTCGGACCCATCGGGCAGAACGGGCTTTCGTGGATCGACCTTCCCGAGCGCCCGGCCGCGACAGGTGCATATCGGCTGCCGAGCGGGACAAACGCAGTCGCTGGCCCACTCGCGGAAGGCTTGCTTTACCAGGCGGTCCTCGCCCGAGTGATAGGTGATGACGGCGAATCGGCCACCCGGCACCAGCGCATCCCGGAACGCCGGCAGCGCGCGACCCAGCGCATCGAGCTCGCCGTTGACGGCGATGCGGACGGCCTGGAAAAGTCGCGCGAACTCCGGGGGCCCTGCTCGCGGTCCCAGCACGGCCCGGATCGCGTTCACCAGGTCGTCGCTGGTGGCGAATGGCTGACGCGCTCTCCGGCGAGCCACTTCCCGACCCAGTCGCCTCGCCTTGCGCTCGTCACCGAACTCGGCGAACACGCGCTCCAGCTCCGCTTCGTCTGCGTGATTCAGGAGGTCGGCTGCCGACTGTCCACGACTGGCCATTCGCATGTCGAGCGGCGCGCCAGGACGGAAAGTAAAACCACGCTCCGTCTCGTCCAATTGGCGGGAGGACACGCCGAGATCGAGCAGGATGAACTCGGGCCGGAAGGCCGCGACCTCGGCGAGCGCCTCGGGGTCGGAGAAGGCGGCCTCGACGTACCGGATCCCGTCGTTCCCCAGGCGTGCGCGGCTCACCGCGATGGCGTCGGGATCGCGATCGATCCCGAGAATCTCGGCGCCGGCGACCCGGAGGGCGCCGGCATGGCCGCCGTCGCCCAGGGTGGCGTCCACCACCCGGACGGCGCCATCGGCAGCGGCACGAACCGCCGCCAGCAACACGGGGACATGGGTCGGAGATCGCGGGATGGACAGGTCCGGACCGGGGGTGGAAACGCAACACCCCGTCCGCAGGGACGGGGTGGGAAACCAACGGGGCTGACGGGGCTCGAACCCGCGACCTCCGCAGTGACAGTGCGGCACTCTAACCAAGCTGAGCTACAGCCCCTGGCGAGGCGGGAATATAGGAAGGTCGACGGCCGGAGGCCATAGGGAGGTTGAATGCTCGAGAATGGAGCTGCTCGACATGAATCGGCCCTCCCCGACTGTCCCGAGGAGGGCCGTTCAGCGACTGTACAGCTTTCAGCTTTCAGCTTTCAGCCTTCAGCCCAGCCTTCAGCCTACTTACAATACGCCTTCAGCATCGAGGCGATGCGCGGCTTGTACTTCTTGATGATGTCGAGGTTCTTCTTCACCGCGTCGGGATTGACCGACTGCCCCGCCGTGAGCGCCGTTTCGGACTCGGTCAGCAGGGACTCCTCCTGCTTGGCCAGATCGCAGGACTTTCCCTTTTCCGCCTGCGGATCGATCTGAGGCACCTGGAACAGCAGGGCCAGACCGAGCAGATAGTTGGATGCCGGAGCGACCTTGCCCTGGGGGTTGGCGGTAGTCACGGCCTTCCGCAGCAGCTCCGCGGCTCCCGCGAGATCCTGCGGCTGCTGCAGAAGCGAGGCCCCCCCCTGATACAACAGCGCCGCCGCATTCTCCTTCGCCTGGGGGTCGCCGTGGGCGATGGCGAAGTCGATGAACGGCATCGCCTCCTTGGGCCGCTTGTTGGTGGGCGCCCCGGTCGCTGCGCTATCCGTCCCGGTGGTCGGCTTGGTGGTCGTGTCGGTGCCGGTGGCCACGGGTTTGGCGCCACCGCAACTCCCGGGGTCGATGAGCGCCTTCGCCGCATTCAAGGCAGCGGGCACCGCGGTCGTGTCCTTCTGGATGATCCGCGAGGTCACGGCGATGACGCTGTCGGTCTGGCAGGTCATCGCGTAGGCCCGGTTCACGTAGCTGAGCAGCGTGATGTTGTCGGGATACTTCTGCACGGCTTTCTGCGACCACTTGAGCAGCCGCACCGTGTCGGGCTTCTCGCCCTCCGCCGCCGCCGCCGAGATCTTGGTGAAGAAAAGCGTGTCCGCCTTCGTGCTGTCGGTGGCGTACATCGTCTCCAGCGCGTCGACGGCGCACTTGAAGTCGCTGAGGAAGAGGCACGCGTTGCTCTTCAGGTCGTACAGGTCGGCGTTGTAGGGATCGATCTTAAGTCCCTCGTCCGCCACGTCCCGCGCCGTTTCCGGGTGCCCGGACTGCAGGAAGTACTTGAACAGCTCCTCGCGCAGCTTCTGGTTGGTCGGGGCGACGCGGAGCATCTGCTTGAATGCGACCAGCGTATTGGTCGTGTCATTGGCGGCCTGATACTGGGCCGCCAGCGCGGTCCACACCGGCAGGCTGAGCGGATCGCCCTTGGTCGAGGCCACGAGATGCTTCACGATCTCTTCGCGCGGCTGCTTCTTGTCCTGCGCGATGAGGGCGAGGCAGTACTCCGCCAGGCCGTGATTGGGAACCTGCTTGATGGCCTTGCTGGCCGCCTCGATGGCCTTCTGGGGCTTGGACGTCCGCTGATCGATGCAGGCCTTCGCGTCGGCCATCGACTTGACCGCCGGCCCGAGGGCATCGATGAGGCGTTTGCCGAAGGCGTCGGGCGTCTCTCCCGCGTTCTGGGCGAGTGTGATGACGTTTCCTGCGTCGTCGCTCACGCCCCGGATGCGGGCCGTGACCACGAACCTCCCGCCGTCACCCTTGGCCATCGTTGACGTCACCACGAAGCGGGCCTGGATGTTCTTCGCCAGCGTCACCGCCAGCGCGTCCGACAGAATCGCGTCGACCGGGTAACCGTACTGTTTCAGGGCATCATTCATCTGGACCCGCTCGATGACCTGATAGTCCCGCCCGGCGGCGCCCTTCATCTCCTCGCGCATGGACGAGCCGATGGCGACCGCCGGGGCGGAGTCTGCAGGCGCGAAGGCAAACGGATTCGCGACCATGAGCCTCGGCGCCGCTGTCGTCGCGCTCGTAGGCCGCGCGTTCCGAGGGATGCCCTGGGCCACCGCCGCGGTGACCGCCGCTGTGCTCAACGCCGCGCAAGTGACGAGACGCAGGAGAAACATTCCGATGCCTCCACAAAGGGTTGGCCCGACGGGCCACTCAGGGCCGCGCTCGGCGCGCGGTATCCGATGGGCGAAGAGGGATTCGAACCCCCGACATCCTGCGTGTAAGGCAGGCGCTCTGAACCAGCTGAGCTATTCGCCCGTCCTCGCGCGGTCGACACGGACAGATGGTGCTCTGCGCAGGGACCGTGCCGCGACTGCCATCGCCGCTCTAGAGGGCGATTCCGATTGGGACCAGCACGCAGTACCCGATCACCAGCAGCGCGGCGGCGGTACTGGGGTAACCCGCCGACAGGGTGACGTATCCAACGACCAAAACGAGCACGGCGGCGGCGAGAATCACCAGGTTCCGGCGCGCGAGCAGAAACCGCCTCGGCGCAACGGGCGGGCGAGGTCCGGACATAGGGCATGAGGCTACCACCGTTACGGGGTCCGGTCAAGTTCTGATCCCCCTGCATCTTCGGGCTCTACCTCCCACCCGATATCGAGGGCCGCCCGGCGGGGTCGATCCCGGCGGCGGCGGACCTGAACCAGTCCCACGACGACCAGAGCCACGATGAACCATCCGCCGCCCGCCACGAGCCAGACGCCGAGGCTGTAGCGCCGCTTCACGCTCCGGTGCCATTGCTCCTCGAACCGCCCGATCGTGAGGCCTGTGGTCCGGAGCACGGCCTCGTCGAAACCGACGTCCGAGGTGAGCGCGGCCATGAGCGGGTCGAGCGTCCCCGTCGGATTCAGCTTGGCCAGCTCGACCACCGCGGACACCGCCAGACCATAGGCAGCGTCCGCAGTTGAGGACACTCCCCGAAGCGCGCCGTCCAGGTCGCGGAGGTCGGGCACGCCGCCGCGAACCACCGCCAGGTTCAGCTCGAGCGACCCGAAGCGGTTCCACTCGCCGGCTGCCCAGCCCGCGTAACCTTCGTCGAACCAGAGGGGCACTCTCCCTCGCACGCTCCGGTGCAACGCCAGATGTGCGAGCTCGTGACGCAGGGTCTGGGTGAGGTCGCCTACGTCGGCCCGGAGGAGAATCGTGCGGGCTTGAGGCAGCGCGACGGCGGCGCCCCACGATGGCGCACGCCCGGAGGTGAGTGAATCCAGATGGCGGGCATCCGGCACGACGATGAGACGAATGGGACCCGGATCCACGATCCCGAGACCCGGCCACGCAGCGGGGCGGCCGGCGATGAGCGCGAGCTCACGCGCGAGAGCGAGCTGCGCCGGCCATGCGACGGCCGTCACTTGACCCACGACCACGATCCGGGGCTGCTCGGGCGGGATCGGCCCGAGCGCGAGCAGGAGTGCTAGGAAAGCAGACTGCGCGGGACCTCACCTCCAGCGGCGACGACGTCGATCATCTCTTTGCAACGTTTGGCCCATGGATTGAACTTGTTCGCCTTGTGCCCGTCCGACCACACCCTCCGGGCCTCCTCCTGCTCGCCCGAGAACCACAGCGCGCGGCCGAGCTCGAAGTAGGCCTCGATCAGGTTGGGCCCGAGCTTGAGCGTCTTGCGGAAGAACGTCTGGGCGTCCTCGTACATCTCGCGCTCGAGGTACACCAGCCCGAGATAGTAGTGGGCGTAGAGCGTGGCCTTGCGGTCGTTGTCGAGCCGGATGGCCTTGGAGAGGTGCTCGATGGCCTCGCCGAAGATCCGCTTCTTGAGACAGATGTACCCCACATTGATGCGCGCCAGCGCGTTGGCCGGCTCCTTCATCAGCACCTTGGAGAAGGTACCGAGCGCGTCGTCGTAGTCCTCGTGCAGCATCTGGGCCCACCCCAGCAGCGACTGGGCCTGCACCGCGCCGGGTGAAAGCGTGAGCGCCTTCTCCAGCGACTGGATGGCGCCCGCATAGTCGCCGAGCGAGATCAGGCTCCATCCCTTCTCTATATAGGTCGAAGCGCCCAAATGGTCCGCGTGCACCGCGGGCCTCGAGCCGGTGAACTGGGGAGCCGGTGCGGACTCCGCCGCCGCGCCCGCCTGCTTGAAGCGGTCGACCAGGCCCCGAATGTCCTCTTTCATCTGCGTGAGATCGGTCAGGCTGGCGTCGACGCGCTTGAACAGCGCGATGATGTCGCGCTTGAGCGCTTCCCGCTCGGCCGGCTGGCCGGACCCGGCGAGCCGGCCCTCGATCTCCTGAAACTGGCCGCGAAGGGCCGCGAGCCACTGCTCGCTCATCTCACGCGCTCCCCATCCCGGCCAGCGCCAGTCGCTCCGTTGACGAGAGCAGACGCCGGGCATTCAGCATGATGATGGTCCGGCCCGGTCGGGTGATGATGCCTGCGATGTAGGCGGCGGCGAGACCGCTGACCATGGGGCCCGGCGCGGTGATCGTCGTGCTGTCGACCCGCATCACCTCGCGGACCTCGTCCACCAGAACACCGATGCGCTGATCCTCGAGGTCGAGCACCATGAGCCGGGTCTCCTCCCGGATGGGGGCCTCCAGCTCGAACCGCTTTCGCAGATCGACGACGGGGACCGCCCCGCCTTCGTACGGCACGACACCCTCGAGGAACGGCGGGGCCTTGGGCAGCGGCGCGGGCGGGACGTAGCGCAGGATGCGCTCGATCTGGAGGATATCGAGCGCGAATTCCTGGGGACCGACCCGAAACGTGACAACCTGGATGTCGTCGACGCCTTTCATGCGATCGGGCTCTCCGTGATCCGGGCGCCAAGGGCCGTGAGATCGAGCAGCGGAAGAAGTCCTCCCTCGGTGCGGGCCACCGCAACGGCCCACGGCATGGCCGCGTCCGCGGGCACCGGAAGCCCCGAACCCGGGAGCACCGATTCTGCCGCCTCGACTTCGAGGCACAC
The DNA here is from genome assembly GCA_963757525.1 of uncultured Gemmatimonadales bacterium. GTDB lineage: Bacteria > Gemmatimonadota > Gemmatimonadetes > Gemmatimonadales > GWC2-71-9 > CAVVWJ01. The sequence continues at coordinate 3,030,169 of CAVWRM010000001.1, read as the reverse complement.
CCGCCGTCCCGAGACCTCGACCACGACAGCGGTGTCGCCGCGCTCCGCCGGACACGGCGACCCTTCGAGCAGCGCGCCGAGATGCACCAGCGGCATGATGCGGCCGCGGACCGTGGTCACGCCCCGCACCGATGGCTCCACTGCCGGCACCGGGTAGGCATCGCCGGGATCGAGCACCTCGATCACCTGGTCGAGGGCGAGACCGACGCTGCGGCTACCCGCCTTGACCAGGAGGTAGCCGTCTCGACCGACGCTCACCGGTGTGCCATCCTTGCCAGCTCCTGTCCGATGCGGTTGGCGATCTGCCCCACAGGCAGAACGTAGTCGGCCCCACCGGCCTGCGCTGCCGCGTTCGGCATGCCGAAGATCGTCGCGCTCTCACGATCCTGCGCGATCCCGATTCCGCCGGCGTCGTGGATTCCGCGCAGGCCGTCCGCCCCGTCACGTCCCAGGCCGGTCAGCACCACACCCACGGCACGAGGTCCGAAGTGCTTGGCCACCGTGCGGAAGAGCGGATCGGCGGCGGGGCGCACGCCCCACACCGTGGGCTCCTGGTCCATATCCAGACGGAGGCCGTCGGAGCCGACGGCGATGCGCATGTGATAGTCGCCCGGTGCTACGTAGGCGGTATCGGCCAGGATCGGCGAGCCGTGCCCCGCCTCCACCACCCGCATGCGGCTCTGCGCCGCGAGTCGCTCCGCGAGACTCTGGGTGAACCGGGCGGGCATGTGCTGCACGATCAGCACCGCCGCGTGCGTACCGGATTGAAGATGCGGCACCACTTCCGCGAGGGCCCGCGGGCCGCCGGTCGACGCGGCGATCGCCACGCAGTAGCGGGCCCGCCCCGGCAACGCGAACAACGCCTGTGTCGGGACCCGGTGAGCAGGCCGGGCCAGCACCGGCAGCCGCGTGATGTCGGCCGACCGCGCCGTCCGGAGCACGCCCACGAGCCGCTCCGCGAAGCGGGCGGTCGAGCGCTCACTCCGGTCGTCTTCCTTGGCCACGAGGTCCACCGCGCCAAGCTCGAGCGCCCGGATCGCGGCCGCCGTTCCCGGCCCCGCGTACGAGCTCACCACGATGATCGGGCGCGGAGACTCGCTCATGATGTAGCCGATGGCCCCGAGGCCGTCGAGATCCGGCATCTCGAGATCCATGAGCACCACGTGGGGCGAATGCGCGTGCACCTTCTTGAGTGCATCCATCCCGTTCCGCGCCGTCGCCACCACCTTGAATTCGCCGGTGCCGTCCACGACCTCGGTCAACAGCCGCCGGAAAAACGGACTGTCGTCCACCACCAGCACCGTCGTTCCGTCAGAGGGTGTGGACACCGTGCGTCACCGTGTGCACTTCAGCGTGGCCGTCGGACGCGTGCAGCTTCACGGTGCGGCCGTAGTCGCCCCCTACCGCCTCGCCGGTGAGCGGGATACCCTGCGCATGCAGCACCTGCCGGCACGCGACGACGTTGCGCTCGCCCATCTGGATCGTGCCCGGTGCGGCGAGGGACGCGAACATGCTCGCGCCACCGGCCAGGCGTCCGGTGAGACGCCTCGGGCTCGCCCCCTCCCGTGCCATGAGGTCGACCAGGTGCGGGATTGCGGTCTGGGGAAACTTGGCCGCGTTATGGTCGGCCCGGCTCAGCGCCGGCGACGGCAACAGGATATGCGCCAGCCCGCCCACGCGGGCGACCGGGTCGTACAGGAGAATGGCGACGCAGCTTCCGAGACCGACGGTCACCAGGACGTCCTGACCCTTGCCGACCCGCAGGTCGGCCACCCGAACGATGACTTCGACGTGGGTCATGCGGGCCGCCGATACACCCGCTCGCGCGGATCGACCAGTGTGAGACGATCCCTGGCCGGGCCGAACAGAGTCTCCACCTTGCCGAGCACGAGATAGCCGCCGGGGGCCAGCGCGGTGGCGAACGTGGTGAACAAGCGCTCCTGCATCGGACGGTCGAAATAGATGACGACGTTCCGGCAGAAGATCAGATGGTAGTCGATGCGCGGCGGCGGCTCGCCGCTCAGATCGAGCCGCCGGATGAAGACGCGGCGGCGCACCCGTTCGGTCACCCGGTAGTCGAGGCCTTCCGGCTCGAGGTAGGCCCGCACCAGCTCGGGCGGCATCTCCATCAGAGCTTCTCCCCGGTAGCGGGCCGCACGCGCACGCTCGAGGCTCATCCGGTCCACGTCGGTGGCGTCGATCGCGACCCGCTGGAGGAAGTCGGAGCGACCCTCCTGGTCGCAGTGTTCCGCCAGCAGCGCGGCGAGCGTGTACGCCTCTTCCCCCGAAGAGCACCCCGCGCTCCACACCCTGAGCTCCCCGCCACACCGGGCCATCATCTCCGGCACCAGTTGCCGGCGCACCAGATTCCATGTCTCCGCGTTGCGGTAGAACCGGGTGACGTTGATCGTCAGCGCGTCGCGCAGACGATCGTACTCGACCGGGCTGGTGTCGAGAACGGCGCGGTAGTCGGCGTAGGTGTGGACCCCGCACGCACGCATGCGGACCGCGATTCGACGGCGGACGCACTTGTCCTTGTAGGCCTCCAGGGCAAAGCCGGAGCCCTGGGAGATCTTCCGCGCCAGCTCGGCGAACTCGGCCTCGTCCACCTGACTCATTTGGTCATGTCCAGCATCTCGAGGTTGGCGCGCGCCAGCTCGTGGCCAGGGTTGAGGACGGTGGCGCGGCTCCAGCTTTCGCGGGCACGCGCCGTCTCGCGACGCTTGTAGGCGATGTTGCCGAGCTTGAAGTAGAGATCGTCCCCCAGATCGGGCGACAGCTTGGCCGCTCGCTCGTACGCTTCCTTCGCCTCGTCGTACCGGCCGTTCCGATAGAGCACGTCCGCGAGATTCTTGCTGATCTGGGGCAGCGACGGATCTTCGGCCAGCGCGCCCCGCAGGATGGTCTCCGCGCCGGCGACGTCGCCACTCACCTCGAGGAGCACCGCGAGATTGTTTTGCAGGGTCGGATGCTCGGGAAAGGCAGCGGTTCCCGCCCGGGCGATCCGCAGGGCGCCGGCATGGTCGTCGCACCCGGCCGCCGCGAGCGTGGCGGCCCAGTACCAGAGCGCCGGGGCGGCCCGGCCGCCGAGCAGCTCCATGGCGCGCGCCAGCCGGCCCTGGGCCACCTGGAACTCGCCCCGCTTGAGCGCGATGATGCTCCAGCCGAGCATGATCCGCGCGTCGTCGCGCGCGCGGCCGGCCGCGTCGCCGAACGCCGTTTCGGCCTCGTCGAGGCGCCCGAGTCGCTCCAGCGCGAGGCCGAGGTTGTGAAGCGCCGCCGGCCTCCCCCCGCCGTCCGCCGCCTGCCGGAACGCGTCGGCCGCGTCGGACCAGCGGGCCTGGCGCAGGGCGATCAGGCCGAGATGGAACGGTGCGCTCGCATCGGTGGGCCGGAGATCGGCGACTCGCCGGAACTCCCGCAGCGCCTCGTCGAACATCCCCGCCTTGTAGAACGCGATGCCGAGGTTGCGGTGCTCCTCCACCCGGCTGTCGTTCACCTTGGGCGCGGCGGCGGCGGAGGTCCCGGTCCGGTGGGCGAACCCGGCGGTGATGAGCCCGAAGAGGGCCTTGCCGACCTCGAACTCGACCAGCCCTGACTGATCCATGACGTGCTGGACGTCGCGCGTTCCGTCGAGCAGCGGCAGGATCCGGCGCTGCTCGTTCGAGAGCTCCGCGCCGGATTCCGCCACGTGAGCCTGATCCGCGGAGAAGATGAGGTCGAAGGAGGGGATCTTCTTTTCGATGAGGCTCCATTCGTCCACCCGCCGCGCCCCCTCCAGCAGGAGGAACTCCGGATTGATCCGCACCAGGAAGTCTTCCCGCTCGGGCCCGACGCCCGCCTCGAAATTGAAGGTCCCCGACGTCCAGGTGAACAGGAAGTAGACCGCCTCCTCGATCTGCATCCGCATGTAGCTCTCGAGCTCCTCACGCGAGATGGCGCCGAGCTCCATCAGGATCTCGCCCATCTTGTGCTCGCGGTCGCCTTCCTGCCGTTCGATCGCCTGCTGCAGCGCCTCCTGGGTGATGCGCCCACTGCGCACGAGGATGTCGCCGATCCGATCACGCCGGTTGACGATCGAGGCGTAGATGATGTGCCCCTCGTCGAAATGGATCGTCCCGAAGTTATGACGGTCGGCCAGCGCGAGGCAGCCGGTCCGGCGGCCGAGGAAGAGCAGTTGAATCACGTCGGGGAGGCTGGCCTCCTTGAGGCTTCCCTTGATCGCCATCAGCGCCAGTCCTCGACCATCCGGTCACCCACCTCGGGCCACTCCCAGATCATCTTTTCGCGGCTGCGTGCCCCCCCGGCCGAGGGCGCCACGATCCCGCTGGAGCGAACAGGCGGACGGGCGGGCGCGGCGGGCGGCGCTGGCGTGAGGCCCTCGAGAATCTCCCGGGCCAGAGCGGCCGAAGGCGCGATCTCCCGCTCCTCGGCCGTCGCCAGCACCCGATTGACCAGCCCCTGCGCCGCCCGGAGCGAGTCCGCCGGTCTCGAGGCCAGATAGGTGGCGAGCGCCTGATCGGCGGCGCCGAGACGGGTGGCGAGGTCCCTGGCGATGACGCGCTCGCGCACGGTGGAGTCGGGCGCCGGAAGCTCGACGACGAGCCCGCCCTCGAACCGGGTGCGGAGCCGGGCCTCCAGACGCTCGAGGGAGAGCAGCGGGACGGCCGAGCTGAAAACCATCTGCCGGCCCGATTCGGCGAGGAGATTGAACAGCACGAACAGCTCGTCCTGGGTTCGATCGGTCTCCGCCACGAGGTGGACGTCGTCGAGCAGAAATGTGGAGGCACGGCGATATCGGGCGCGCCAGGCACCCACCCCGTCGCGATTGATGGCGTCGATCAGCTCGCTGGTGAACTCCGGCGCACTGAGGCACGCGACCGGCCCCCCGGTCTCCGCCAGCGCGTTGCCGATCGCGTGCAGCAGGTGGGTCTTCCCTGTCCCCGAGCCACCCACGATCACCAGCGGGTTGTAGCGGACACCCGGCGCCATGGCCACGGCACGCGCCGCCTCGAGCGCCATCCGGTTGCCGGTGGACTCGACCAAGTCGTCCATCGTCCAGAGCGGAGATGGTGCCGGCGGCGGCGTGGTCCCCTCCCGCGCCTGCCGAAGCTCGGCCTCCGCCCCGGCGAGATCGTCGGGGTCGAGGAACCGTGGGGAGCCGGCAAGCTCGGGCGCGAGCTCCGCGGCCTCCGTGCGCATCGCGATGAGCCGGGCGACGTCGCCCTCGTAGGCCCGAATGGCCGCTTCGGGATCGTCGACCATCTCCTGCTCGAGCAGGGCCCCGAGGCGCGTGGTCCGGAAGCCTTCGCCCTCCCAGCGGAGAATCGCCGCCCCCACCTTGGTGCGCCACGCGTCCACCTGCTGCGCCACGGTCGCGGTGATCTCGGAGAGGAAGTCGTCGAACTCCGACGCCTCGGGTTGCGGGTCGCGGGGGGGGGGCTCGCGACTCGCGGCTCGTGACTCGCGACGCTCTCCGTCTTGGCCGTCTCTCCCCCCAGCAGCTTCCTCGCCTGCTCCACCGTCAGGGGCGCGTCGCTCACCGACTGGAACGCGATCAGCCGGTTGAGTGCGCCGAGCAGCTCGCGGACGTTGTCGATCTCGAGCGCGGCGACGGCGTCGAGGACGCCATCGGCGAACGAGGCCCGGCGCTCCTCGGCCTTCCGCCGCAGGATCGCCACCCGCGTCTCGTAATCCGGTCCCGCGACGTCGATCACGAGCCCGCCGGCGAAGCGACGGATCAATCGGTCGTCCAACGCCTCGATCTCGGAGGGCGGTCGGTCGCTGGTGAGCACGATCTGACGGTTCGCCGCCTGGAGCGAGTCGGTGAGCCGGAGCAGCTCGGCCTGCATCTCGCGCCGGTGAGTCAAGAACTGGACGTCGTCCACCAGCAGCAGGTCGACGTCGACGAAGCGCTGACGGTAGGCGGCGCCGTGTCCGGCGGCGATGGCAGCGTGGAAGGCCTCGATGAACTCGTCGAGCGTCAGGTATTCCACCGCCAGGCGCGGATTGATGACGCGCGCCGCGTGTCCGATGCCCATCAACAGGTGGGTCTTCCCGAGCCCCGGTCTAGCGTAGACGAACAGCGGGTTGTACACCGTCCCCGGTGACTCGGCGACCGCCTTGGCGGCAGTGACCGCCAGGCGGTTCGCCGCGCCGACGACGAACGTGTCGAAGCGGTAGAGCGGATTGAGGGTGACGGTCACGCCGCCGGACTCCCCGCCGCCAGGCGCTTCAGCACGATCTCCGAGATGCCGCGCAGAGTCTCGAAGACGCCGTTGCCCTGCAGCGCGTCGGCGGGGTAGCTCGGCACCGCGCGGAAGTTGAGCGCGTCGTCCATCTCCGCGTGCGAGAGAATCAGGTCGTGCGGCAGGTCCTGCTTGTTGTACTGGAAGACCACGGGCAGCTGCCGCACGTCGACGCCCTGAGAGAGCAGGTTGTCCTGGAGGTTCTGAAGACTCTCCAAGTTGTCGTCGAACCGTCGCGCCTGGCTGTCGGCGACGAAGACGACCCCGTCGGCGCCCTGCAGCACCAGCCTCCGCGTCGCATTGTAGTAACTCTGTCCCGGGACGGTATACAGCTGGAACTTCGTGCTGAAGCCCGAGATGTTCCCCAGCTCGAGCGGGAGGAAATCGAAGAACAGCGTGCGGTCGGTCTGGGTGGCGAGCGACACCATCCGGCCCCGCCGGCTCTCGGGCACCCGACCGTAGACGTACTGCAGGTTGGTCGTCTTGCCCGAGCGCCCCGGCCCGTAGTAGACGATTTTGCAGGTGATCTCGCGCGCGGTGAAGTTGACGAGAGACATCAGGTCACCGTCCGAAGAGGGCTTTGAGACTGGCGTTCAGCTCGGACTCGAAACTCTCCGCGAGCATCGGCGCCACCGCCTGATCGCGAGGCGCCGCGGCCACGAGCTGCTGCACCATCTGATCGAAAAACAGCTGGACGATCCCCACCGACGTTTCCGGTCCGAATACCACCAGGCCGATCCAGCGGCCGCGCGGCGTGGCGAAGCCGGCCAGCATGCAGCTCTGTCCCACGCCGTGGTGCACCACCGCCTCGAAGGGGGACGATCCCACCAACCGGGCCAGCTCCTCCGTCGAGGCGACGATGCCGGCGCCCAGCGCGGCCGCGGTCATGACGTCGAGCGACCGGCTGAATCCGTGCTGCGCCACCACCTGCCCCGACGAAGTCATGAGCAGGGTGAGCCGCGCGGAGGACTCGCTCAGAAAGCCCTGGAGCGGTTCCACGACCCAGGGTTCGAGTGCTCGCATCAGCCCAGCCGGTCGGCGGCGTCGAGCATCTCGAGCCGGGCGAGGCCGAGGTTGGCGTCGGGCGCCACGACCGCAATCAGCACGAGGTCGTCGCTGCCCGGCGCGGCGAGCACCGAGCCGGAATCGGCCCGCAGGTGAACGAACGAGGGACGCTGGTGCCCGGCCTCGCGCGCGGTCCGAATCAGACGGCCGACGAGACTGCCCGCGAGGGCGGCGGCGGCACGGCCGTCCACGCCGTCCATGAGCTGCTCCGCCACCACCAGGCCGTCGGCGGCCGCGACCAGCAACGCGCCCCGCACTCCCGGCACCCGGGTGACCCGGTCGAGCAGATTTCGCTCGTTCATCCCATCGCCTCCAGCCAGGCCCGCGCGGCGCGCACCGCTCGCTCGGAAAGCAGGCTCACCCGTGCCGCCGGCAGCGAGCGGTCGCGGGCCGTCAGCAGGACGGTCTCGGCGGTCGGGGCCGCGACCACGAGATGGCCGTCGGCCGATTCCACCGCGATCGAGTGCCATGTCCCGAGCCCGAGTATGCGGGTGGCACGCGCAGCCTCACGAGAGACGCCGGCCAGCTGCGCCGCCACGCGGTCACCAGCTTCCTCTCCGGAGGCGATCCTGAGCGATCCGCCGAGCCGGAGCCCGTTGCCGTCGACGAGCAGGAGGCCCTGCTCACCACCCTCGATGCCGTCGAACGGCGTGGCCGGCAGCCTGGCCGGCGGCGCCGTCGTGGCCGGCACGCCGTTGGCGCGCGGCGCGCCCTGGTGACGCACTTCGCTTCGAACCTTGGCGATGGCGATGGAAATGGACGGATCGTCGGGGTCGGCCTGCGCGGCCCGCTGCAGGTGATCGAGCGCCGCGACCACGTCGCCGGCGCGAAAGTAGAGAAATCCGACGCCTTTGAGCGCGGTCGCCCGCATCGGATCGAGCTGGAGAGCGGCGCTCCACGCGTCGAACGCGCCGGCCAGATCGCCCATGTCGCTGAGCACGCGGGCCAGCAGGTCGTGCGCGTCGGCCAGGCCCGGATACCGGCTCACACCGCCGCGCGCCACCTTGCAGGCGGCGTCGAGCTGGCCCCGCCTGCGCAGCGCCTCGGCCAGCTCGAGAAAGGCGAGGCTCGACGGCTCGTCGGCCAATCGCGCCGTCAGGGCGCGGATATCGTCACTCACGGTAGCGGTCCAGCTCTTTCATGATGGTGTCCACCGATTCGCGGAGCCGCTCGACCACCGGCTTCTCCGCCTCTTCACCGGGCGTCAGCGTGCCCAGCCTGCCCCAGGTCGCCCACGAGTCGAGGGCCGGGCGAAAGCGGCCGAGCGATACGTAGCACAGGCCGAGCAGCCGCCTGGCCTCCGGCATGAGGGGGTCGAGCCGCAACAGCTCCTCGAGCGCCCCCGCGGCGAGCTCGTACTCGCCCTGCGCGAGGGCTTCGCGCGCCGGGACCAGCAGAGCCGCGAGATCCCGGCCGACCTCGATCTCCTCACCCGGCCGCGCGGGATCGTCGAGGACGACGATCCCGGCGTTGGTCAGCCCGTACACCGTCCGCGCCACGTCGAACTCCGAGCGGCCCAGTGCCTCGGCGAGCGAGTGCAGGTCGCGCTGGCCGTCCACCGCCGCGAGCACTTCCCACTCGAAGGGGACGAGATCGAGCGGTTCACTCCCCTGGGTCTCGGGTGGCGGTAGTCGGGGCACCAGTCCCAGGTGAGCGACCTTGGAGCCGATCCGCGACCATTCGTCCATCCGCCGGGCCGCCTCCATCAGCAACGCCTCGGTGGGAAACCGGACGGGCGACTCCACCGCCGCGACGCAGGGACTCCCCTCTTCGAACCGGAAATACCCCTCGGACCACCGCAACAGCTCGAACACCGCCTCTTCGATCTGCGCCTTGACCTGCCGGTCGAGCTCGCGCCGGGAGATGACCCCCATCGTCATCAGGATGTCGCCGATCCGCCGTCCATCTCCTTCGCCCTGCAGCGCGCGGGCCCGCTCCAGGTCGGCCGCCGTGATGCGTCCCGTCCGGAGCAGCCGCGCGCCGAGCGGCTGGCTGTCGTTGCCCACCGCGGCGGCGACGACGCCGCCACGATCGAAGCACACCGTGCCCGCCGACTGCAGCAGCTCCGAGGTGACGCGCAGCACCCCGCTTTTCCGGCCCAGGTCGAGCAGCTGGAAGACGTCCTGGATGTGCAGCTCCTTGAGGGGGCCTTCGAGCGCCACGGTCTATCCCGCCGTCGTCGCGAAGATGTGCTGCAGATCGCGGGCGGAGCGCGCGCGCGTCCGCGCCTGAGAGGCGTACGGTCCCGTGGGATCGATCTGGACGACCCGCTCCCACGCCTGCACGGCCTGATCGAACTGCCGCTGGCGCGCGAGCACGGCGCCGCGGTGATACAGCGCGCCCGCATGATCCCGATCGAAGCGAAGCACCCGCTCGAAGGCCTCCATCGCCTGGGTGGTCCGGCCGTCTTCGAGCAGCGCGCGGCCGAGGGCCGTCAGCGCCTCGAGCTCGTACGGGTCAGCCTCGAGCAGGCGCACCAGCACGGGAATCGCCGCCGCGGGCGACTCGATCCGGCGGCGGAGATCCGCCAGCGCCAGCGCGGCGGCGCCGTACGTCGGCAGCAGATCGAGCGCGCGTTCGTACGCCGCGGCCGCCGCCGCCCAGTTGCCCCGCTCTTCCTCGAGTCCGCCCAGCTCGTACCACACGCGGACGAGAGAGGGATCCAGCTGCAGCGCGGCGTTGAACGCGGCAAGCGCCGCCGCGCGATCGCCGAGCCGGGCGGAGACCTGGGCCTGAAGATGGAACAGGTCGGGCCGTCCGGGCTCGAGGGTCTGCGCTTCGCGGATGCAGTCGAGCGCGCCGAGCGCGTCGCCCACGGCGAGCCGGACGCGCGCGCGCGCTACCAGCACCTCGACATCGCCCCGCACGCGGGACGCGAGCGCGTCGGCGAGGGGCGCCGCATCCGCGGCCGACCCCAGGGCAACGAGCGCGCGGATCTCGCCCAGCGTCGCGTCGGGATCGTCCGGCGCCGCCGCCCGGGCGGCCCGATAGCGGTCGAGCGCCTCACCATACAGACCGCGCTTGGCGAAGATGTCGCCCTGGAGCACCGAGCTCGCCGCCCGCGGCGCGCCGCGCGCCGCCGCCCGGCTCAGCTCGGCGGAGGCCAGATCGAGCAGCCCCTTGGCGATGTAGTCGCGCGCGAGGTCGAGGGCATCGCCCGCGTGACCGTTGGCCGGCGCGGCAGAAACCGCAGGCGTCAGCTCGGCGAAGAGCTGGTCGAGCGCGGGAGGCTCGAAGGTGAATTCGCCCGCCAGCATCTCCCCGCCCACCTCGGCGGCGAGATCCGGCGCGATCGCGATCGTCGGATCCTCGTACTGGAGATCGATGGTCAGCGAGAACTTCTGCGGCACGTAGAGCGGTTCGAGCTCCAACGCCTGACGCGTCTCCCGCAAGGCGCCGTCGAAATCGCCCAGCTGGCTCAATACGAAGCTGAGGTTGTACCGGGCGGCCGCGAACCCCGCGTCCGCGTCCACCGCGCGGCCGAACGCGTTGCGGGCATCCTCGTACCGGCGCAGCTCCATCAGCACCAGACCGACGCCGTTCCACCCGGCCGCGCTCGCGGGCTGCTCCGCCAGGGCACGCTGGTATTCCTCGAGCGATTGCTTGAGCTGGCGCCGCTGCAGCAGGAGGAGCGCGAGATTGAGCCGCGCCGCGAGCAGCGGTGGCAGGGTATCGAGGGCCTGGCGGAACGCCGCCACCGCGGCCTCCCCGCCCGCCTCGCTCGCCCGCCCGACGCCGAGGTTGTTCCATGCCAGCTGGTACTTGTCGTCGATGCCGATCGCGCGCTCGTAGGACGCGACTGCCTCCACCCGGCGGCCGGCCTGATGCAGGCATACGCCGCGCTCGTTCCACAGCTTGGGAGAGTCGGGGTACTCCCTCACCAGCCGGTCGTAGAGCGCGAGTGCCGCCGTCAGGTCCCGCTGCAGGAGGTGCACCTCGGCCAGGGCCTGCAGGCTGAGACGGGCGTCCTCGCCGGCCTCGAGGGCTTGCTGGTACTCGGCGATGGCCTCCTTGAGATACCCCTTCTGGCGGAGGGCCAGGCCCAGGTTGTAGTGCACGAGGGTTCCGCCCTCGACCACCTGGACCGCGGGACGGCCCCGGGACGCACCAGCGCCATCGGCCTTCGGGCGCCGACCGGCCGCGTCGCCGACGCGTTCCAGGGTGAGGTTGGCCTGCGCCCGCGCGAGCATCGGGTTGAGCTTGATCGCCTGCCGGGTGGCCTCGCGAGCGGCCTCGTGCTGCCCCATGTCGCCGTGCACGAACGCCAGCAGATAGTGCGCTTCGGCATACTCCGGATTCCGCGCGATCGCCTCGTTCAGCGCCTCCAGGGCTGCCGCATTGAGGCCCCGGTTGTACAAGACCTCACCGTAGTAGAATCGCGCCACGGCACTTGCGGGGTCCTTGACGCAGGCCCGCTCCAGCCAGTCGCCGGCCGTGTCGAGGTGGCCGCGCGCCTTTTCCGCCAGGCCCAGCTGCAGCATCGCGGGCACATCCCCGGGGTGCCAGGTGAGCAGCGTCTGGAATTCGACGATCGCTTCGGCGTGTCGGCCCAGCGCGGCGAAGGCCCGGCCCAGCTCCCAGCGGGTCTCCCGATCGTCGGGGCGCGTGCGAACCCGCTCCCGCAGTTCGGTGATCCGGCGGTCGTAGTGCCCGCTCTCCCGGTACGCGATGTCGAGATTAGTCTGGGCGACGTGCATGCGCGGATCGAGCTGCCGTGCGCGCACGAACTCGGCGATGGCCTCGTCGATGAGACCCTTCTGATAATAGAGCACGCCGAGGTTGTTGTGGGCCCCGGCGTCCGAGGGGTCGATCCGGCGGGCGAACGAGCGGAGGACGGCGAGATCGCGCTCCGAAAGCACGGGGGCCGGCATCGGCTCAGGTCAGGCGGATGGCGTCGAAGATGGCCCGCAGTGACGGCATGTCGGGCAGGAGGAGGAAGTGTCCCTGGAGAAGCTCCGCGGTTCCCTCCACTCGGAACGACGTTTCGACACAGAAGACGAAATCGCGCTCGTGTCCGAAATTGAGGTAGGCCGTCGTGAGCACCGCGCCGCTCAGGTCCACGACGAGGCTGGGAACGGAGGGGACGAGCATCATCCCCATGAAATCGCTGAGGGCGTTGAGGTAAGCGCTGGCGAGGATGTTGCCGGCCTCCTTGAGACCGCTCTGTTCCATCGCGCCGAACTCCCGGGTGGTTCCGGGACTCCGCCGGAGCAGTATATCACAGAGCGTTCGGGCCGATTCCTGGTGGAACAGGACCAGTGTGCGTCCGGTGAGGTCGCCCATCATGTGCATGAGCACGGCCGCGATGACTTCGCCGGCGGCGCCGACCAGGTCGGTGACCTCCTCGAGCGGGCGGACGTTCACCTCGGGCACGGCGATCATGATCGTGCGGTTGGTCATCTGCGACAACGCGGTCGCGGCGTGCCCGGCGCCGATGTTGGCGACCTCGCGGAGCGCGTCGAGCTGCAGTGCCTTGAGATCCCGCACGTCTTCCATGCTCGTCTCTCCTAGATCAGCGCGGCGGCGTCGAGGATGAGCGCCGGCACACCGTCGGCCAGGATCGTCGCGCCGCCCACGTAGGGCGGCATCCCGCTCGGCGCGTCGAACGGCTCGACCACGATGTCCTGCTGCCCGGCTAGCGCGTCCACCACCAGGGCCGTGCGGCGCTCGCCGATCTCGAGGATCAGCGTCGGCCGCCGGGACGCCACGACGCGCACGGTCCCCGAGACCAGCTCGCCCAGATGAACGGTCGGGATCACGAGATCGCGCACCACCAGGGCTTCCCGGTTTCGCACCGACGTCACCGCGCGCTGGTCGAACTCGACCGTCTCCGCGACGTAGGCGAGCGGTACCGCGTACCGCTCGCCCCCCGCGTCGGCCAGGAGGGCGCGCACGATCGCCAGCGTCAGCGGCACCCGGATCAGGAACGTGGTGCCCTTCCCGACCTCCGTCCTCACCTCGAGCGTCCCGCCGAGCGCCCGCACCCGCGTCATCGCCACGTCCACGCCCACGCCCCGGCCGGACACGCCGCTCACCGCTTCGGCAGTACTGAACCCGGGCCGGGCCAGCACCCGCAGCAGCACGTCGTCGGTCAAGACATCGGCCGACCCGTCCACCAGACCGTCACGCCGCGCCCTGGCGAGAATGGCGGCCCGGTCGATGCCGCGCCCGTCATCGCTGACCCGGAGCAGGACCGTGTTGCGTTCCCGGCTCGCCGACAGCACGATCCGCCCCTCTTCCGCCTTGCCGGCGCCGGCGCGATGCTCCGGAGTTTCGATCCCGTGATCGGCCGCGTTTCGGATCAGGTGAAGCAACGGATCGCCGATCTCGTCCAGAATGGACCGGTCGAGCTCGATCTCCTCGCCTTCCATGTGGAACCGGATCCGCTTGCCGAGGTCGCGCGCGAGATCGCGGACCAGCCGGGGGAATCGCTCGAAGACCTCGCCCACCGGCGTCATCCGCGCGGCGATGATCTCGCTCTGCATCCCCGCCACCAGCCGCGCGATCCGGTCGCTCAGCTCGGCGAGCGCGGGCTCGCCGGTCGCGGCGGCGTGGACGGTCAGGCGGTTCTTCGCGACCACCAGCTCACCGACCTGGTTCATCAGGGCGTCGAGCCGCCGCAGGTCGACCCGGATCTGCCGGCCTCGCGCAATCGTCTCCGTATCGGCAGCCGGCGCCTCGAACCGCACCGACTCGACGTCGCCGGCCGTCTCGAGGCGGATGGCGATTTCCCCGTCGGTCGCGTCGGTCTCGAGCACGAAGCTCAGCCGTCCGTCGAAGTCCTCCCGATCCAGCTGTCCCAGCGGGGGCCGGATCGCCGTGACACGGCCCAGCGTCTCCGCCCGTTGCACCACCAGCGCGGCGCGGGCCCCCCGCATCGTCGTGTCCCGAAGCACCACCTGCACCGGCCGTCCCAGCGCGCCGTCGATGACCGGCTCGCCTCTCGAGGGGCGGGATGGTGTCGCCGGGGCCGTCGTTCCACCCGATTCCTCGTCGAGCGCGGAGATCAGCCCCGGGTCCACCGCGCCGCGACGCCCCGCCGCCGCCTCTTCCACCGCGTGACCGAGCGAATCCACGCCCCGGAACAACAGTTGGAAGGTTTCCGCCCGGGCGACGACGCGGCCCTGGCGGAGGGCGTCGAGCAGATTCTCCATGCGATGGGCCAGATCGGCCACGGCGCCATAGCCCATCGTGGCGCCCATGCCCTTGATCGTATGGATGGAGCGGAACAACCCGCGCACCGGCTCGATGTCGTCCGGCGCACGCTCCCACTCGAGCAGCAACCGGTTGCACGCGCTCAGGTGCTCGCGGCTTTCGGCAAGGAAGAGCGCGGCGTACTTCGAGATGTCCATGGATCAGCCCAGGACGCGCTGCACCGCCTCGAGCACGCGCGAGGGCTGGAACGGCTTCACCACGAAATCCTTGGCGCCGGCCTGGATCGCTTCCACCACCAGCGCCTGCTGCCCCATCGCGCTGCACATGAGAATCTTGGCGTCCGGATCCGTCTTGCAGATCTCGCGAACGGCCTCGATGCCGCCCATGTCCGGCATCACGATGTCCATGGTCACCAGGTCCGGCTTGAGCTGACGGTATTTCTGCACCGCCTGGGCGCCCGACTCGGCTTCACCGACGACCTCGAACCCCGCCTGGGTGAGGATGTCGCTGATCATCGTGCGCATGAAGATGGCGTCGTCGCAAACCAGGACCGTGTTGGACACAGCAACCCTCCGAGCAGTTCCGGGTGATTCGGTCGTACCGCTTCGTGCGTCGGTCGGTCCCTCAGGACGACTCTTCCGTGGCCCGCCGTCCTGTCTGCCCGTCACCGCCGATGATCGGCGCGAACAGCGCGTCGATATCCAGCAGAATGAAGTGCTGGTCGTCCCGGATCCCGACCGCGAGGACCAGCCGGGGATCGATACCCGGCAGGTCGTTCCGCGGCGCGACCGAGCGCGTGGGAACCTCGAGGAAGTCGACGACCTGTCCGACGCCCAGTCCGTAGCGCCGGCCGGCGACCTCCACGACCACGATCGCACCCTCGTCGGCGGCCTCCCGCTGCTGCTGGAGGAGAGCGTGACCGTCGAGAACGGTGAGTAGGGTGCCCCGGACGTTGACCAGCCCTTCGATGGCGTGCGCGACACCTGGAATGCGGGTGGCGGGCAGCCGCGGCAGGATCTCACGCACGATCCCTGCCGGGGCAGCGCAAATCAGCGCACCGATCCGAAAAATGACGGCGTGGAGCGTCGGAGAATTAGCCATCTCTATTGAAGAAAAGAAGATAGCTAAGGGGGTCAGGGCGGGCAACCAAGTCTTCGCCACCCACTGCAACAAGTGCAGGCCGGAGATCCGCCGGCCACTCGGACCGGAATTCGAGGGGTGCCCCAGTCGCGGGATGGCGGAATGCCAGAACCGCAGCGTGAAGGGCCTGGCGGGGCGTCACCCGTTCGAGCGTCTCGGCAGCCCGCTTGTGGGGGCCGGTGATCCGACGGCTCCCCCCGCCGGCGTACACGGGATCGCCCACCACGGGATGCCCGATGTGCTCCAGATGCACCCGGATCTGGTGCGTACGGCCGCTGTGGAGATCGAGCCGGACCAGATCGGCTACCTCGAACCTGGCGACGACTGCCGCGTCCGTGCGGGCGGACCGGCCGGTCTCGATCACGGTCATCCGCTTTCGGTCCTGCGGATGGCGCGCGAGTGGCGCGTCGATCACCGTCGGTGTCGTGCCGAGGTGCCCCCACACCAGCGCGGCATATTGCCGGCGGACCTTCCGCGCGGCGATGGCGGCGCCGAGCCGCCGGTGCGCCAGATCAGTCTTGGCGACGACCATGAGACCCGAGGTCTCCCGATCGAGGCGGTGGACGATGCCGGGCCGGCCTTCGGCGCCACCGGACAGCGTCGTGCCCCTGGCCACGAGCGCGTTGACGAGCGTGTCGGTCCAGTGGCCGGGCGCCGGATGCACCACGAGACCGGCGGGCTTGTCGATCACGGCGAGATGGTCATCCTCGTGCAGGACGGTGAGCGGGATACTCGCCGGCTGGAGGGTACGAGGAGGCTCCTGATCGGGGACGCGAACGACCACTCGATCGGCGCGGGAGAGGAGTCGCGAGGCGCGCGCCGCCACGCCGTTCACGGTGACTCCGCCCTGGGCGACCAGTCTGGCCGCCTGAGTGCGGGAGAGGCCCAGCTGATCGGCGAGGAAGCGGTCGAGCCGCTCGGTCGCCGTCACCGAGACCGTGAATGTCAGCTCAGACAGCCGACGCGGACTCCGTTTCGGGACGGCGGGAGTCTTCCCGCCAGAGGGAGATGGCGAGCGCGATGGCGCCGCAACTCACCGCGATATCCGCCACGTTGAAGGTAGGCCAGCGCAGCGAACCGATGCCGACATCCAGAAAGTCCACGACACCGCGGCCGCTGCGGATCCGGTCGATGAGGTTGCCCGCCGCCCCGCCCGCGACAAGACCGAGGGCGAGCTGGCGGAACCGGTCGCCGGTGGGGGCCGCGCGCGACATTCGGGTCAGGACGATCACCGCCAGGAGCGCGACGGTGAAGAAGATCCATCGCGAATACGGGCCCACATGCAGGCCGAAGGCCGCCCCCTGGTTGTAGACCAGGCGCAACTGGAACCAGTCGCCGATGATCGAAATCCCCGGCGTGCGGAGAAGCGTGGCCTCCGCGATCACTTTGGTGATGAGGTCGAGCACCACCGTCACCACCGCCGCCGCCAGGAACACCCGGCGCTCGGCGCCGGGCGACTCGAGGTCAGCGGCGCTTGCCATCTTCCTCTTTCTCCTTGCAGGTGATGCAGAGACGCGCGTGGGGAAGCGCGTCGAGCCGCTCGAAGTTTATCTCCTGGCCGCACTGATGACAGTGCCCGAACTTCTCGGGGCTCCCGTACAGGCGCCGCAGCGCCTCGTTCACGTGCCAAAGGTAGCGGCCTTCCTGCGAGGCGAACAGGAACTGCTTTTCCCGCTCCATCGCGTCCGTGCCCTGGTCGGCCATGTGGAAGGAGTAGGACGACAGGTCGCCATCGGACGACTGGAGCGTGGCGTTGAACGACTCGTCGTAATATCCCAACTCCTTCATCACGCGGGCGCGTTCCTCGATGAGGCGCTTCTCGAGATGAGCCAGCTGTTTCTTATTCATTCAGTGTCCGAAGGTTGTGGGCCGGCGGGGGACCGGCCGTCTACGAATCGTTGCACACCCAACACCACCCCGTGTCCATCGATGTCCAGTTCCAGTTCGAGATCGGGCGCCGGAGCGCGCCCCTCTTCCAGCCGCCGGGCCAGCGTCTCGCCGCGGATGAAGTCGGCGTGGCCCTGCACGGCGGAAACCACCGACTGGTTGCCGCTGATCCAGAGGGCGATGCGGTCGGTGTACGCGTACCCGGCCTCCTTTCGGAGGCGCTGCACCCGATTGACCACTTCGCGCGCCAGACCCTCCTCGCGCAGCGCGGTCGAGAGCCGCGGATCGAGCGCCGCGACGAAGGGCCCGTCGCTCCCGACCAGCCAGTCGCTCGCCACCTCCCGCTCCACGACGACGTCCTCCGGCAGGATGGTGACCCTCTGCCCCTCCACGTCCAGGTCGGCGGGCTGTCCTTGCTCCAGGCCGCGAATCGCGTCCGGGGAAAGCCCCTGCGCCGCCGCCGCCACCGCCGGCGTGCGCTTGCCGTAGCGCTTGCCCAGAGTGCGGAAGTTGGCCTTGGCTCGCAGCCGGACCAGCTCGGTATCGCTCGCGACGACCTCGACGGCCTTCACGTTGACCTCGAGCCGCAGCAGCTCGAGCAGCCCGTTGGAGACGGCGTCGCGCACCGCGGCGGGGAGGGCCACCTGCATCCGGGAGAGCGGCTGCCGAACCCGGATGCCCTGCTCGTCGCGCGCCGCCCTGGCCAGCGAGGCCAGGCGGCGGACCGCGTCCATCGCCTGCTCCAGCGTCGGGTCGCGACGCCCCGAAGGGAGTGGAAACCGCGTAAGGTGCACTGAGGTTCCCGCGAGCGCCCGATGAAGCCAGTCGCTCGCAAATGGCGCGGCCGGCGCGAGGAGGCGGCTCACCGTGAGCAAGGATTCGTGGAGCGTCGCCAGCGCCGCGGGATCGGCCGTGCCGTCGACGGCCCAGAAACGATCGCGCGTGGCCCGGACATACCACTGCGACAGATCGTCGACCACGAACTCCATGAGCGCCCGCGCACCGGCCGTCGGGTCGTACTGCGACCAGGCCCCGCCCACCGCCTCGACGGTGGCGTCGAGCCGGCTCAACAGCCACCGATCCACCAGCGGCCGCTCGGACACGGGCGGATCGTCACCGGGCTTCCAATTCTCCGCGTAGATCTGGAAGAACACGTAGCTGTTCTTCAACGCATTGAAGAATTTCCCCGCGATGTCGGTGATGGTGTTCCGGTCGAACCGCTTGGGCAGCCATACCTGGCTCGACGCGAGCAGGTAGAGCCGGACGGTATCGGCCCCGAACTGCGAGATCATCTCCCACGGGTCGACGACGTTGC
Source organism: uncultured Gemmatimonadales bacterium (assembly GCA_963757525.1). Classification (GTDB taxonomy): domain Bacteria; phylum Gemmatimonadota; class Gemmatimonadetes; order Gemmatimonadales; family GWC2-71-9; genus CAVVWJ01. Next base: position 3,011,359 of record CAVWRM010000001.1, on the reverse strand, counting down.
CCCGCGACTTCGACATCTTCTGGCCTTCGGCATCGAGCACCAGGTCGTTCACGATGACGTGCCGGTAGCACAGCGAGTCGAACGCGGTGGTGGCAATGGCCAGCAGCGAGTAGAACCACCCGCGAGTCTGATCGACCCCCTCACAGATGAAGTCCGCCGGGAAGTGACTCTTGAAGTCGTCCTCGTGCTCGAACGGGTAGTGCCACTGCGCGTAGGGCATCGACCCCGAGTCGAACCAGGTGTCGATCACCTCGGGCGTCCGGCGCATGGTGCCGCCGCAGCGGCAGGTCCAGGTATACCCGTCGATCTGGGGCTTGTGCGGGTCGAACCCCTCGGGTAGCGGCTTTCCCCAGCGCTCACTCAACTCGGCGTAGCTGCCGATGACATCGACGTGAGACGGATCCAGCTCGCACACCCACACTGGTAGCGGCGTGCCCCAATATCGGTCGCGCGACAGCGCCCAGTCCACATTGTTTTCGAGCCACTCGCCGAACCGCCCGGCGCCGACCTCGGGCGGATGCCAGTCCACCTGGCGATTGAGCTCGAGCATGCGCTCCTTGAGGGCCGACGTCCGGACGAACCACGAGTCGCGGGCGTAGTAGATGAGCGGGCTCGAGCACCGCCAGCAGTGCGGGTACGTGTGCTCGTACGGCGCGGTCAGGTGCCACCGGCCGTCCTGTTTGAGCCGGACGAGGATGAGATCGTTGGTCTCGCGCGCCGTCACTAGGCGCCCCTCGATCTCGGGCCAGGTGGTGCCGGTGAAGGTTCCGTCCGGACTGACCGGCCGCACCAGAGCCAGCCCGTGCTCCACGCCCGCCTGATAGTCGTCGGCGCCGAAGGCAGGGGCCATGTGGACCAGACCCGAGCCGTCCTCCGCTGTCACGAAATTCCCGGGCACCACGACACGCGACACGCGATCGTCCGGCAGCCCGACCACCTCGAGCGGCCGCCGATAGCGCAGGCCCACCAGGTCGCTGCCCGGAAACCTGCGGGTCGCCCCCACCTCGGCGAACGTCGGCGCGCCCTTCGCCGAGCTGCTGGGGAGCGAAGCGCGCGCGGTGGCGAGGATGATCCGGCGGTCGCCCACCTGGTACTCGCCGTACTCCATCTCGGGGTGCACTGCCACGGCGACGTTCGACAGCAGCGTCCACGGCGTGGTGGTCCACACGAGGAGCTGGCGGTTCGGGTCCGACTCGAGCGGGAACGTCAGGTACACCGAGTTGGTGGTGACCTTCTCGTAGCCCAGCGCCAACTCGTGGCTGGAGAGCACCGTGCCGCAACGGGGACAGTAGGGCAGCACCCGGTGTCCCCGGTACAGCAGGTCGCGGTCGCGGAGCCGGCGCAGCAGCCACCAGACCGTCTCGATGTACTCGTTGCTACAGGTGATGTACGGGTGCTCGTAGTCGAGCCAGTACCCGATCCGGTCGGACAGATCCTCCCATGCCGACTGATACCGGAAGACGCTGGCCCGGGCACGGGCGTTGAACTCCGCCACGCCGAAGGTCTCGATATCCTTCTTGCCGCTGAGCTTGAGCTCCTTCTCGACCTCGATCTCCACCGGAAGGCCGTGCGTGTCCCAACCCGCGATCCGGGTGACCGACTTGCCCAGCATCGCGTGGTACCGGCAGATGAGGTCTTTGATCGTCCGCGCGAAGGCATGATGAATCCCGGGCCGCCCGTTCGCCGTCGGAGGCCCCTCGAAGAAGACGTAGGGCTCCCCGCCCCGTCCGGCCTCCATCGTGCGCCGGAACAGGCCTTCGGCCTTCCACTGCTCGAGCATCCCTCGCTCGAGCGCGTCGGGACCTCCCTCGGGCCAGACTGGGTATGCCATCAATCCAATCGCTCCACCAGGGTCGTGATCAGCCGGGTGAGCTGCGGCTCCGCGCGGCCGGCCGTCGCAATGATGCGCGCGATGTCGGCGGGCTCGAGGGCATCGGGCAGACACTGGTCGGTGATGATCGAGATGCCCAGCGTGCGCATGCCCTGATGCGCCGCGACGATCACTTCGGGAACGGTCGACATTCCCACCACATCCGCACCCATCGCCCGCAACATCCGATATTCGGCGCGAGTCTCGAGATTCGGTCCTGCGACCGCGACATAGATACCTTCGCGCAGGACGATGCCGAGCTCCACCGCCGCCTGGCGCGCCAGGGCCCGTAGCTCGGGGTCGTACGGGGCCGACATGTCCGGGAAACGGGATCCCAGACGTTCGTCGTTCGGCCCGACCAGCGGGTTGTCGCCCAGGAGATTGATGTGATCGCTCAGCAGCACGAGATCACCCGGCGCCCAGAGCGGATGCATTCCCCCACAGGCATTCGACACCACCAGGGTCCGGGCACCGAGCGCGTGCAGCACGCGCACGGGGAACGTCACCTGCTGGAGGTCGTAGCCCTCGTAGCGGTGAAACCGCCCCTGCATCGCGACGACGGGCCGCCGGCCCAGCCGGCCGATCAGGAGCCGGCCCGCGTGACTCTCGACCGTCGAGAGCGGGAACCCGGGAATCCGTTCGTACGGCACCTCGACCTCGACGTCGATCTCCCGCACCAGCGCGCCGAGGCCGGTGCCGAGGATGATGCCGATCTCCGGCTCGAGCACGCTCCGGCCTCGAACGAGCTCGGCGGCGGCCTGCACCCGATCGAAGAGCGTCGCGGCCGTCATGTCCCCGACCGCTCACCGAACAGCACCGTCCCCAGCCGCACCATGGTCGCTCCTTCCTCCACGGCCACCGGAAAGTCGCCGGACATGCCCATGGAAAGCTCCGGCAGCCGCCGCCCCGATCGCTCGGCGGCATCGCGAAGATCCCGCAAGAGACGAAACGCCCGGCGCTGCTCCGCCACCTCGTCCGTCAACGCGCTCATGGTCATGAGGCCCCGGACATCCAGTGACGCCAGACTGTCCAGGTGCTCCAGCAGCGCCGGCAACCTATCGGGATCGACCCCGCTCTTCTGTGGCTCCTGCGAACAATTCACTTGCACCAGAATTCCCTGCCTCGCACCGGCGGGAACTCGCCGCGCGAGCTCGGTCGCCAGATCGGCCCGATCGATCGAATGAATGAGCGCGAACCGGCCGGCCGCGTGACGCGCCTTGTTGCGCTGCAGCGTGCCGATCAGATGCCAGACCGCGGGAACGTCCCGGAGGACCTCCAGCTTGTCGAGCGCCTCCTGCACCCGGTTCTCGCCGATGTCCCGCAGGCCGGCCTCGACGGCCGCCCGCACCGCCTCGGCCGGGTGAGTCTTGGTGACGGCGACGATTCGCACGTCATGGGTCCAACCTCCGATCGCCTGATGCCTGGCTATGACCTCGCGAACCTGGCCAAGGCGCTCGGGGAGAACCGGGAAATCCATAGCCTTGCAATTTACCAGCTTGACCGTCCGTAGTGCAGGGGAGGAATGCGAGGCCATGAAGAAATCCTGGGCCCCGACCTCGTCGGGGAAGGGTCTCCCGGGCCGGCCGGCTTCCCTGCATGACGATCGTGAAATCTGGCCGGAGCCGTCGAAGCTCTCGCGGGGACCCCGCGCCGACGGCCAGAAGTACGCGTGTGCCGCGTCGCGGACTGGGAACGTGCTCGATGTTCCCAAACCCGAGACCTTCCTTCCCTGACGCTGCACAAAGTCCGGCACGCGCATTGCCCTGATGTACAGATCGAACGAAGGGCGCGGCCCATATGCAGTCTGGTAATCGGGGTTGATCCGAGACGTCGGTCCTCGAACATCACGAGCCCTGCGTCCGGAACCGGTCCGGTACACCCACCACATTTAGAAGAGCGAGACCAATGCAGCGACTGCACCTTGCCTGGGCAACGGCGCTGATGATGCTCGCCGCGTGCGGCGGCAAGCCCAAGCCGGAGGCGCCGATCCCCGTCAGCGACGTTCCGGCATCGCTGCCGGTCCGGCCGGTTTCCGACACCGACGGCGGCACCTCGGGCGCGCGGGATGCGGCCGCTGGCGGGGCCGCGATCCTGGCAGAGGCCATCTACTTCGGGTACGACGAGGCGACGCTCAGTGGGTCCGCCCGCGCGCGTCTCGACGCCAAGGCACAGGCGCTTCGCGGTACCCCGGACGCCAGGCTCCTGATCAATGGCCATACGGACGAGCGCGGTGCCCTGATCTCCCGTCCCTGAGGCCGGTGATGCTCCCTACTTCCGCATGATCCCACGGTGACTCCCGACGACAGCTCCTCGGCCCAGGACGGAAGCCGGCGCCTCCCCTGGGCCCTGGCGTTGTCCGGTTTTCTCCTCCTCGTCACGGCGGGGCTGCTGGGCCTGCGCCTGCGCGAGTCATATCTCCGAGCTTGCGCCGAGCCGTGCGCCGATCTGGGCGTGCTCCAGGACTTCTCTCCTGACCAGACGTCCTTCGTGTACGACGTCCGGGGCCGGGAGATCGGCAAGTTCCTGGTCGAGAACCGGCAGGTTACGGCCCTGGTCGACATGCCGGTCGTCCTTCGCCAGGCCTTTCTCGCGATCGAGGACGCCCGATTCTACGATCACGGGGGGGTGGACTACCAGCGGGTGGCGGGAGCGTTCGCGGCCAACTTGCAAGGCGGTGCAACGAGACAGGGCGCGAGCACGATTACGATGCAACTCGCCCGGAATACCTACCCTGGCCTGTTGCCCGCGAGAGAGCGGACCGTCGAGCGCAAGCTCCGCGAGGTCCGGGTCGCGCGCGAGATCGAGCAGGTCTTCCCCAAGGATACCATCCTTCAACACTACCTCAACACGATTTACCTGGGCCACGGAGCGTACGGGGTAGCGGCCGCCGCCCGCGTGTATCTGGGTAAAGAACTCTCGGAACTGTCGCCGGCCGAGGCGGCGCTGCTCGCGGGGCTTCCGCGGGCACCTTCGCTGGTCAACCCCTATCGAAATCCTTCGGCGGCCCTGGCCCGCCGCAACGTGGTCCTCGACCGCATGCGCCGTCTGGGATGCCTGACGGACTCGGAGTGGGTGGCGGCGCGTCGAGAGCCCATTCGGCTGGCCGAGGAGTCCACGGCCGATGACCTGCGCGCGAGAATCGGTGCGGGCGGGTATTTCCTCGAGGCCGTGCGTGTCGAGTTGGAGCGGTCGCTCGGCCCGGCGCTATACCGCGGAGGGTTCCGGATCTACACGACCCTGGATCTCGATCTCCAACGGACCGTCGAGGCCACGCTCGAGTCCCAGCTCGTCGCGATCGAGCAGGGGTCGCTCGGCTCGGCGCCGGAACCGAAGCGATCCGACGGGGCCGCTCCGGCCGGTCGCGCCTCGACGCCCTACCTGCAGGCCGGCGTCGTGATTCTCGACCCGGACTCCGGCGATGTTCGGGTCCTGATCGGTGGTCGCTCGTTTCCGGAATCGCCGTTCAACCGAATGACCCAGGCCTGGCGCCAACCCGGCTCCGCATTCAAGCCCTTCGTGTACGCGGCGGCGCTCGAGTCCGGCCGGCGGCCGGGAGATCTCATCAGCGACGGTCCCGTTGCGATCGTCATGCCGGCAGGCAACATCTGGCGGCCCCAGAACTATCAGCGCGACGAGTGGAACGGGACGGTGACTCTCGAGACCGCCCTGACGAGATCGCTGAATCGGGCAACCGTCCGGCTCGGCATGATGCTCGGCGTGAGCAGGGTCGCCGCCGCGGCAGCAGCCATGGGCCTCGAGGACAGCCTCCCGCGGCGTCCATCGACCTTGCTGGGAGCGGCCGAGGTCAGGCCGCTGGATCTGGTGGCGGCGTATGCGCCCGTCGGTCGAGCCGACGGACGCGCTGTTCATCCCCGCATCGTGACCAGGGTCGACGATGCGGCGGGACACATAGTGTTGTGGCTGCAGCCGGATGTCCGCGAGGGAATGCCGCCCCCCGTGACGGCCGATCTCCGTGACATGCTGACCCAGGTCGTCGAGCGGGGTACGGCTCGCAGCATCCGGCAACATGGCTTCGGCGGACTCGTCGCGGGAAAGACCGGCACCACCAATGGGACGACCAACGCCTGGTTCGTGGGAGTCACGCCGGACTACGTGGCCGGCGTGTGGGTCGGCTTCGATCAGCCGCGAGCCATCCTGCCGGACGGCTCGGCAACCGGCGGGCGGGTGGCTGCCCCGATCTGGGCGGAGATCATGAAACGGATTCCCCGAACCCGGACCCAATGGCCTACCCCGCTCGATCCCGAGCTGCCCTCGCCGCCTTCGCCCCCGGCCGTGACAGACATGGAGAGCGCCATGCTCTCGGCGGTTCGGCAAGGCCCGGCGCTCCCCTGACGGAGCCGCGCTGTCACTTCATGGGATGCCGGCCCCTTCCAGCTCCGGTATCGCCGTCCGCAGCGAGCTCTCCAGAGCCGGATTAGGCGACACCCGCACCGCGGCGTCCAGTGCTTTCCACATGCGAACGCTATCGCCGCGGGCCCCGTAGGCATACACCAGCGCGACCAGCGGATTCGCCAGGTTCACCGCCGCCAACGCGCTCGTGCTCTCGCGCAGTTGGGCGTGCTCCTCTCGAAGTCCCGCGTAGCGATAGGTATCCCAGACCAGGCGCTCCGTTGTGGGTATGTCGAGCGGTGCGCCGGTGACCGGTCGGGGATCGAGAGCGGCCGAGGCGGTATCCGGCGGTGCGCTGAGGATCTCGAAGCCCATGCCGCGCCGCACGACATAGCCCCCGAGACCCGCAAAGCTCCGTCCCGCGGTAGAGGCCCAGATCAGCCTGCGGCGGCCGATGTTCTGCCGCACGATCGCGAGAGCCACGATCTCACTCGGGTAAAGGAAGCTGCCCGAGGTGATGGTGCGGGTGATCGGGCCCAGGCGTACCTGCTGCGTGCCGTGCGCGACGTATCCGCGCATGGCTGAGGCGATCGTGGAATCGTCCATCGCGTGCAGCGGCCAGTCGGGCCGGGGGGAAAGGTCATGGCGCCACACGGTGGGAAGGGCGTCGAGGTCCAGCGGCCCCACCCGCACGTCCCGCAGCTGCCGGATGTACCAGTCGGTATTCGCCAGAGCCAGACATACGACGGTGACGTCCCGCCGCACTCCCGCGACTTCCTGGGCCCACCACAGCGGGAACGTGTCATTGTCGCCGTAGGTGAAGAGCACGCCGTACGCCGGGACGCTGTTGAGAAGATCGTACGCGAAATCGGCCGCCAGGCGGGCGTCGGCGGGGCTTCGTCGCGTCGCGGCCCGCCAGTTGAGGGCGACCGGGACGAGGACGAGCCCCAGCGCCGCCGGTGCGAGCCGCCGAACGATCGTCGTCCTGACCGAGGCCAGCCCGCGGGCCAGATCAGCAAGCCCGATCCCCGCCCAGAGTCCCCACACCACGAAGCTCACGACGAAGAAGTAGTCGCGCTCGCGGACCTCGTGATCGGACCCGGAGGGATACAGGTCGTACCAGCGCTCGAGCCCGGGCTTGAAGTTCATGTACGCAACCAGACCAAGACCGGTCACCAGGAACAGCGCCAGCAGCAGCCACGATCCGGCGCGGTCGGTCCGCCGTTGCACCGCGAGACCACGCAGTCCGAGTGACGCCGCACCAAGCGTCACGAACGTGCGAAGCGGGAACCCCAGCACGGTCCCTACCACCGATTTGGCCCACTGCCAGTCGAAGTAGACGATGTAATCGAGCAGTTGCAGTCCCAGAAGTCGAAGCGAGCGCCCCGGGTTGTCCGAGCCGGAAGCAAGGGTAGGATCGTCGAACGGAGTGCGGGCCGGATACTGGGCCCGGCGGATGACAGCCAGGAGTGCGTGGAACGTCGACGGGGCGGCCTCGTTGAGCGGCGGATGCTGGGCCGACCGGATATACAGGAAGAGGTAGGGCGTCACCCCCACCGCCGCGAGGATGAGGCTCGCGACTGCGAAGCCCCCCGCGCCCGCCGAAAACGCGAAGACCGCCGCGGCCGCAAAAGCCATCGCCCCGAGACCGGCCAGCGCCGTACTGCCGAGACCGCTGCCGATCAGGAGCGCCCACACCCCCGCGACGACCGCGACCTCGCCCCAGTCGTGCCGGCGTTGACGCGGATCGGCGGCCGGCGTTCCGTGAACCGTCATCGCGAGAAAGAGGACGACCGCCGGTCCGGCCAGGAGCGCCAGGAGATGATTGCCCACCGAGAGCCCGGCGAGGTACACGATCAGGAGCAGGATGCGTGGCGCCAGCGGCGTGCCGCGAGCCCGCCGCCAGCGCATCGCGAGCCAGCTTATCGCGCCGATCGTGAACGTGGCGACCGCGTAGACCTCGGTCTCATTCGAGTTCTGCCACGCCGTAAACGTGAACCCACCGATGATCGCGCCCGCGGCGGCGCCCGCGACCCGCAGCCGCGGCGCGCCCCATCCGCGCAGCGACTCAAGCGCCACCAGAAAGAAGCAGCCCGCTCCGGACGCGCTCAACAGCGCGCTCAGCAGGTTGGTGCGGAAGGCGTACTCGCCGAACGGAAACACCTGGCCCCAGACGTGGGCGATCATCACGAAGAGCGGCGTGCCCGGTGGATGCGGAATGCCGAGGGTTCGCGCCGCCGCGATGAATTCGCCCGCATCCCAGAAGGTGACGGTCGGGGCGAGGGTCAGCAGATAGCCGAGCAAGGCGGCGCCGGCGACCGCCACCGCGGCGCGGTACGGCGGGGCGGCGGCGTCGCTCATTCGGCCCCATCAGCGAGGAGAAGGCGCACGGCGTCCGACGTCAGGCCGCGACTGAGCGTACCCCGCCGCGCGAGGGAGATGGTGGACGTCTCCTCCGAGACGACGAGCACCATCGCGTCGGTCTCCTCCGAGAGCCCCACCGCGGCGCGGTGACGGGTCCCGAGCGACCTGTCGCCCACCTGGCGCTGGGTGAGCGGAAGGATACAGGCGGCGCCCACGATCTGATCGCCGCGAACCACCACCGCGCCGTCGTGCAGCGGCGAGTACGGACTGAAAATGGTGGCGAGGAGGTCCGCCGAGACCGTCGCCCGCATGCCGGTGCCCGACTCGAGGTAGTCGTCGAGGCGGATGTCGCGCTCGATCGCGATGATGGCCCCGGTGCTGTTCCGGCTGAGCCGCCCGACCGCCTCGGCGATCTCTTCCGCGATGACGGGCGGAGGCGCCGCGCCGAAGAGGCGGAACACGCGGGACTGTCCCAGCCGCGCCAGCGCCTGCCGGAGCTCGGGCTGAAAGACGACGATCGCGGCGAACGCGCCGTACGTGAACACCAGTCCCAGGAGGTAGGTGATCATCGACAACTTGAGGAGAAGCGCGGCGAGATAGATGGCGGCGAGCACGAGCAGGCCCAGCAGGATCTGCAGCGCGCGCGTGCCGACCAGGAATCGCAGCAGCCGGTAGATCACGTACGCCACGATCAGGATTTCGAGCAGGTCCCGCCAGTGCGGAACCGGAAGCGGAAGCGGTTCCCGGGGCACTACGTCCCTCCGACCCGTCGCGCGAACGCGAGCGCGTCACGCACCGCGGCCACCGAGTGTACCCGGAAGACGCGGGCGCCGCGTTCCCAGGCCAGAAGGCAGGCGGACGCGGTCACCGCGTCGCGCTCGCCCACCTCCAGCTTCCCGCCGCCGAGGAAACGCTTCCGCGACGGCCCGACGAGGATCGGCCGGCCCAGCGCGTGCAACGCCTCGAGCTGATCGAGAATCAGGAGATTCTGTTCCTCGGTCTTGGCGAACCCGAAGCCGGGGTCGACCACGACAGTCCCCGGCGCGATTCCCGCGTCCCCCGCGCGGACCACCGCCGCGCCAAGCTCGGACATGACGGTGCCTACGATATCCGCACCGTACTCCGCGTGACGGTAGGAGGAGATCTCGAGAAGTGGCCCGCGCGAGTGCATCAACACGATGCCCGCCCCCCATGACGCGACGACCTCCGCCATGGCCGGATCGAGCCGGAACGCAGCGACGTCGTTGACGATGGACGCGCCCGCGTCGAGCGCGGCCCGGGCAACTTCGGACTTCACCGTATCGACCGAGACGGGCACGTCGGGATGGGCGCGGACGAGAGCTTGAACGACCGGGACGACGCGTCGAAGCTCCTCATCGACCGGCACCGGTTCCGTCCGCCCGGGCCGGGTGGATTCGCCGCCCACGTCCAGAATCGCGGCGCCCTCGGCCAGCACGGTGTCCGCGCGCGCGAGCACCGCCCCCACATCGCTCAACAGCCCGCCGTCGCTGAAGCTGTCCGGCGTGACGTTCAGGATGGCCATGATCACGGGCTCGTCAAGCGGCACCGGACCACGCGCCGTGTCCCACCGCGTGGGCTGTTCGCCGGGCAACGCCTGCCCCAGCAGCGTTGCCGCTTCCACGAGCGGCTCGGGCACGAGCCACGGTCGGGCCAGGGCGCCGAGACGGGAGCGGCTGCCGGCCACGATCGCCCAGTCCTCGCCGGTGAGCACATCCACGCCGAGGGTCCCAGCAAAATGGACCAGGGCCTCGAGGGCGCCCTGGTCCATTCCGGTGAGTCGTAGTGCGAGCGGGTAGGCCCCCGCGGCGGCGGTGACCGCGAGGCCCTCCTCCCACCCGGCGGCGCGCAGAACGTCACGCACCGCTCGCGGCGAGTGGAGCGCCAGCGGCGTGACATTCACGCGCCCGCGGGTTCGGCCGGGGGCGCCCCGAGAATAGGTGCGCGGGCCGGGGCGACGCCCGGCTTCGAGGGAGTGGTCGAGGCCGGCGCCGAATCCACGGGCGGCAGGCTGCGCGGGGGCAGCGGGAGGTTCTTGACCAGGTGATCGAGGTCCTCCCGATCGATCGTCTCGCGGTCGAGCAGCGCCGCCGCGATCCGGTCGAGCAGCTCACGATTCTCCAGCAGGATGGTGGTGGCCCGGGCATAGGCCTCGTCCACCAGCCGCTTGACCTCGTCGTCCACCATCTGCGCCGTCCGCTCGGAGATCTCCCGGCGCTGCGCGAACTCGCGGCCGAGAAAGATCTCCTGCTCCTTGTCGCCGACGGCGAGGGGGCCGATGAGCTCGCTCATGCCGAACTGGGTGACCATCCGGCGCGCGAGACCCGTGGCCCGCTCGATGTCGTTGCCGGCGCCCGTCGTCACCTTGTCGGCGCCGAACACGATCTCCTCGGCCACGCGCCCGCCGAAGAACATGGCCAGGCTGCCGATGAGCCAGTCCTTGGTGTAGTTGTGCCGGTCGACCTCGGGAAGCGACGCCGTAAGACCGAGCGCGCGCCCGCGCGGGACGATCGTCACCTTGTGAATCGGATCGCTGCCCGGAATCTTGATCGCCACGATGGCGTGTCCCGCCTCGTGGTAGGCGGTGAGCTTCCGCTCCGACTCCGTGAGCACGAGACTGCGCCGCTCGACGCCGAGCATCACTTTATCCTTGGCGTCCTCGAAGTCCTGCATGTCCACGAGCGTCTTGTTGCGCCGGGCCGCGAGCACCGCCGCCTCGTTCACCAGGTTGGCGAGATCCGCGCCGGCCATTCCGGGTGTTCCCTTGGCGACGATGTCGAGGCGCACGTCGGAGCCGAGCGGGATCTTTCGGGTGTGGACGCGGAGAATGCCCTCGCGCCCGCGGACGTCGGGCGCATCGACCACGATCTGCCGGTCGAAGCGGCCCGGCCGCAACAGCGCCGGGTCCAGCACGTCGGGCCGGTTGGTCGCGGCGATGAGGATCACGCCGTCGTTGCTCTCGAACCCGTCCATCTCCACCAGCAGCTGATTGAGCGTCTGCTCCCGCTCGTCGTGGCCGCCGCCGAGTCCGGCGCCCCGATGGCGGCCCACCGCGTCGATCTCGTCGATGAAGATGATGCAGGGCGCGTGCGACTTGCCCTGCTCGAACAGGTCACGCACGCGGCTGGCGCCCACGCCTACGAACATTTCCACGAAGTCCGACCCCGACATCGAGAAGAACGGCCGGCCGGCCTCGCCGGCGACCGCCTTGGCCAGCAGCGTCTTCCCCGTGCCCGGCGGTCCCACCAGCAGCGCCCCCTTGGGGAGACGCCCGCCCAGTCGAGTGAATTTCTGGGGGTCCTTGAGGAACTCGATGATCTCCTGCAACTCGACCTTCGCCTCGTCCGCGCCGGCGACGTCGGCGAAGGTGATCTTGGGAGTGTCGCCCGCGAGGAGCTTGGCTTTGGACTTTCCGAACGCGAAGGCTCTGCTTCCTCCCGCCTGCAGCTGGCGCAGCAGGAAGAACCACAGGCCCAGGATGACGATCCAGGGAAGCGCCGCGATGATGATGGCGGTGATCCCGCCCTTGGGCTCCTTGGCCAGGATGGGAACCCCGGCCTCCTCCAGCCGCTTGACGAAGGCCTCGCTGTTCGCCACCGGCAGAAGGACCTGGAAGCCTTTGGCAGTCCGGCCGTCCTGCGTGACGGGGTTCTTGAAGGTGCCTTCCAGACGCTTGCCATCGAAGATCTCGACGCTCTGGACGTTCCCCTGATCCAGCTGGCGGCTGAACTCGGTGTACGAGAACTCCTGGGTGGGATTGCGCTGCTTGCTCATCATCTGGAACAACGCCAGCGCCACCAGGCCCACGAGGAGCCAGAGGGCGAGGTTCTTGCTCAGATTGCCCCAGTTGGTGCGAGGGGGACGGTTCGGCAGTCGGTCAGCCATGCGCTCGAATCCGTTCTATTCCAGGTCCGCGATGAACGGGAGATGACGAAAGTTCTCGGCGTGGTCCAGTCCGTACCCCACCAGAAACGCCGGCGGCGCCCGAAAGCCTACGAACTTGACCTCGTGACGAATATCGGTCGCCAGCTCCTTGTCGAGGAGCGCGCAAACCGCCAGGCTCCTGGGACGTCGACCGCCCAGCAATCCCATCAGCCGCTGGAGCGTCCGTCCAGTATCAATAATATCCTCGACCAGCAGGATGTGTTTCCCCTCCAGCCGGGTCTCCGGGTCGTACGCCAGCCGAACTGTCCCGCTCGATACTTTCGCGTCGCCGTAGGAGCTGGCGACCAGGAAGTCCACCTGAATGGGCCGCTCGATGGTGCGAACCAGGTCGCTCAGAAAAATGAAGCTCCCCTTGAGCAGGCCCAGCACCAGCAGCTCCCCATCCGGATAGGCCTCGGTGATCTCGGCGCCCAACTCCGCCACGCGCGCCGCGATGGTAGGTGCGTCGAACACGATGGATTTGACAGCACGCCCGCCCGTACGGCGGAGGACCTCAGACGAGCTCTGCGTCGACACGAAGGGCCTCGGAACCACTGGAAGGAACGAGCGCGTCCGACCGGCAGACGCCGGGAACCCAGACGACTTCTTCCCCACCGACCACAACCGGCCAGGTGGCCCGCCGACTGCGTGGAACCCTGGCGTCCTGAAAGCACCGAACCACCAGCCTCCGGCCGCTGCCCGCGAGCGGCTTGACCTTCTGGCCGGCCTCCCAGCCGCGCACCACCAGCGACTCGGCCGCGAACCAGGCGGTGAGGCCCCTGCGCTCCTGGCGGCTCGGGGCATTCTGCCTGGTCCATCGGAGACGCCAAGATCCCCACATCCCCTCACCCTGCTCCCCCATGATGCTCCACAGCAGGGGTGGCGTCGCGTCCGCCGGTCGCGCCAGCCTGAGCCGGCCGAAGGACAGCTCCGCTCTCCACCCGCGGGACAACGGAGCGTGGGCCCCGCTGCCCGCCTCACCGAGGAGGCCCAGAATCCGGCGGGCTCTCACCGGACCGACAGGGCATCCGATACGTCGTGCGAGCGCCATCACCATCGCTTCCGCCAAACCTGAATCTAACCCGCCAAGTCGTGTGCCAGCAACGGAAATGCCGTCCAACTCCCGCTTTACGTCGAGCCCCGGCATCGCATCGAGCAGCGCGTTCCAGGCCAGTCGGTCCCGGCGCGACTGTCGCGCGACCCGCAACAAGGACGAGTCGATGGCAGGAATACGGGCCCGGAGCAGCGGCAGGACTTGGGTTCGGATCCAGGCTCGTTGGTGCCGAGCGTCGGCGTTCGCCGGGTCGACCCATACCGGCAGCGACCGGCTCCGCACGTACTGGGCCATCTCCACCCGGCGGAACGGCAGCAGCGGCCGCACGAGCGGACCGCTGACCGCTGCCATCCCGGCCAGCCCTGCAGGCCCGGAGCCCGCGAGGAGCCGCATCAGTACCGTCTCGGCCTGATCATCGGCATGGTGGCCCAGGAACACGGTCCCTGCACCCGTCCTGACGCGCACCGACTCGAGCCACCGGTATCGCGCGTCGCGGGCCATCGTCTCCCCGGCGCCCGGCCCGAGCTCGCCACGGCCGCACTCGAAGACGAGACCCATGCTGCCGGCGAGCTCCGCCACGTGCTGCCCGACGGCGGCGCTGTCCGGGTGAATCCCATGGTCGAAGTGGGCCACGATGAGATCGAGGCCGTGCTGCTCAGCCGACCGCGCCAACAGATCGAGAAGCGCGACGGAATCGGGGCCGCCGGAGACCGCCACCAGGGCCGGGCCGCCAGGCAGAGAGATGGGGGCGAGATGGTCGCGAAATCGTTCGAGAAGATCCATCGCTGGACTCTACTTCGTGACTACTCAGATGATTCCCGGATGCCGGCCGTCGGCCGTCAATTAAGAGAACGAAGCAGAGGATACCGGGCTGAAGACGTTCGATCAGGCGCGCGAACCCGTCCGGCCCGTCGCTCAGTGGAGCGCCCGCCTGGCCATGATCCGGATGAAGCGGAATATAACCCTCGACCCTGGTGAGAGGATGCCTGCGTTGAGGGCCGTGTGTGTGGCTCGATCGGGACCTCGCATCTCCAGCAGGTCGCACGGTCGAACGGCCAGGCGCCGTCGACCGCCCCAATCCCAGCCGGAGGATCCGATGCGGTCTCTGCTTCCCCGCCTTGCGCGGCGTGTTCCCGTGCTTGCGTCGGTGTTCACGCTCATGCTCAGCGCCACCGGTGCGGCGCCGGTGGCGATATCGGCCACCGGACGTGTCGAGGGACGAATCGTGGATGGGAATGGTCAACCGCTCGTGAACGCCCAGGTCATCGCAGTCGGCACCGCGCTCAATGTCCTGACCGATTCCACCGGCGCTTACGTATTCCCCGCTCTTCCGGCGGGAACCCGAACGTTGCGAGCGAGCCTGGTGGGCTACCTGGTGGTCGAGGCTCAGGTGACGGTTCGCCCCGGTCATACCGTAAAACAGGACTTCACGCTGAGCTCCACGCTGTCCGAGCGCAAGGACGAATCCCTCGATATGGCTGGCCGGGCCCGAGCGTCGCTGAACGCCGCACGCATGGTCCTGGCAGCCCCGCCTGCCGCGGCCAAGGCGGCAACGGGCGCCGTGGGCGCGCCATGGCCCGGCGCCGAGCCCTGGCGCCGGCGGAGCGAGCCATGGAATACCGAGGCCTACGCGCGCATCGAAGAGAACCGCTTCCTCGCGGCGATGACCAATCCGCTCAGCACCTTTTCGATCGACGTGGACGCCGCCTCGTACAGCAACATCCGACGATTCCTTTCCGCCGGCGCCCTCCCGCCGGCCGATGCGGTGCGACTTGAGGAGCTGGTCAACTACTTCACCTACCGCTACCCCGACCCGGCCGGTGCCGATCCGTTCGCCGTCACCACCGAGGTGGGGCCGTGCCCCTGGGCCCCCGATCACCGGCTGGTGCGGATCGGTCTCCAGGGCAAGCGGATTCCCACGGAGAAGCTGCCGCCCAGCAATCTGGTCTTTCTGATCGACGTCTCGGGCTCGATGATGAGTGAGGACAAGCTGCCGCTCGTGAAGCAGGCGTTTCGCGCGCTGGTGGGCGAGCTGAGACCGCAGGATCGCGTCGCGATGGTGGTCTATGCCGGCGCGGCGGGGCTCGTGCTGCCTCCGACGTCGGGGAGCGACAAGCGAACCATCCTGGACGCGCTCGACCGCCTGGAGGCCGGCGGGTCGACCGCCGGCGGGGCCGGACTCCGTCTCGCCTACGACGTGGCCCGCGAGCACTTCATGCCGGAGGGCAACAACCGCGTGATCCTGGCGACCGACGGAGACTTCAACGTGGGCGTGAGCTCCGACGCGGAGATGATCCGGCTGGTCGAGGCCCGAAGAGCGGAGGGCACCTTCCTCACGGTACTCGGATTCGGCACCGGCAATCTGAAGGACACCAAGATGGAGCAGATGGCCGACAAGGGGAATGGCCACTACGCCTACATCGATACGTTCCGCGAGGCGCAGAAGGTGTTCGTGCAGGAGTTCGGCGGTACGCTGTTCACCATCGCGAAGGACGTGAAGATCCAGGTGGAGTTCAACCCGGCGAAGGTCCAGGCGTACCGCCTCCTCGGCTACGAGAACCGGCTGCTGGCGAAGGAGGATTTTGCCGACGACAAGAAGGATGCGGGCGAGCTCGGCGCCGGCCACACCGTGACGGCGCTCTACGAGACGGTGCCCGCCGGAGCGCGTCCCGTGGCCGTGGTGGACGACAGCCTGGTCTACCAGCAGATCTCGCTGTCCCCGAAAGCCGCGCGGTCTTCCGATCTGCTCACGGTCCGGCTGCGGTACAAGGATCCGAAGGGAGTGACGAGCAAGCTGCTCACGTCGCGACTGGCAGATCGGCCCCTCGCGGCGGGCTCGGAAGACATGCGATTCGCCTCCGCGGTGGCCGCCTTCGCGATGCTCCTGCGCGACTCCGAGCATAAGGGAAGCGTGACCTTCGATCAGGTCATCGACATGGCCCGGGAAGCGCGCGGCTCCGACGACGAGGGATATCGGGGCGAGTTCATCGGAATGGTCCAGGCGGCCAAGACCCTACGGGCTGCTCAGGCGTCAGTCCCTGAGGACGAGCACCAACACGGGGGCGATTCGGTGCCGCCGGTAAAGGCTCACATGAGATGAGTATGGCTAAATCCAGCCTGAGAAAGACGTTGCACTCACTCTCAATGAGGGCCGCCATTCTCAACTAGCCTGAAGTGTCTTCCGGAGGCGTGGTGCGGGTCCGGCAGGTTGTCGCGCACGCACCATAGCCTCGGGCGGTCCCAGTAGGTAAGTTCCACCCGTTTCCGCGGCCTACCCCTTGCTCCTGAGTCATCGCTTCGGCGTCACGCTTCAAGCCGTTCATCCCTCAAGCGCTCGCGCGCCCGCGAGGCGGTCATGGCGGATCTGGAAACCCCCGACTATTACGAGCTCCTGCAGGTATCACCGCGGGCCGATCGGGACACCATTCAGCGCGTCTTCCGCCACCTCGCGAAGCGGTACCATCCGGACAACCCCGAAAGCGGCGATGCGGTCCGGTTCAAGCAGCTGGTCGAGGCCTTTCAGGTCCTCTCCGATCCCGAGCAACGCGCCAAGTTCGACATCCAGTACGCCCAGCTTACGGAAGCGCGCTGGAAGGTGTTTAACCAGGAAACCGCCCACAGCGACATCGCCACCGACCGACGGCTTCGCTCCGCCCTGCTATCCATCCTCTACGCCGCATGCCGGAACGACGCGAACAAACCCGGCGTGGGCCCGATGGACCTCGAGCGAGCGCTCGACTGCCCGGAAGAGCACATGCGGTTCCACGTCTGGTACCTCAAGGAGAACGGGTGGGTGCGCCACACGGAGAGCGGCCTCCTGGCCATCACGGCGGCCGGCGTGGACATGGTGCTCGAGATGGGTGGGCCGGCTCGTGGCGGCATGCACCTGCTCGACGCCGGTGAGGACCCCGTCCTCGATCAGGACAAGTCGGCGTAGATGCCGGAAGGGCTTCCCGCTAACTTTCCCCAGTCCGCAGCAGCCCGGACTTCACCCCGCTCACACGTTCCAAACCCGCATGCCGGGGGCCTGTCTTGCAAGGTGAGACTGGACACGAATCGTCCGTCCTGATCGACGCCCATGTTCATCTGCACGACTGCTTCCCGCCGGCCACGTTTCTCGAGTCGGCGCGCCGCAATTTCGAGGCGGCCGCGCTGCAGCACGGGTGGGCCGCGCCACTCGGAGTGCTGATGCTGACCGAGTCCGAGGGCGCGGACTGGTTCGGGCGCCTGGAGGCTCTCGCCGACGGCAGCATGGGTGGGGCGGTGCTCGCGCCCTGGGTGGTGGCACGGACGGGTGATCCCTGCGCGCTCGAGGCGCGGTGCGGAACACGCCGCCTCGTCCTCATTGCCGGCAGGCAGGTCGTCGCCCGCGAGGGTCTGGAGGTCCTGATGCTGGGCATCCGAGCGACGGTGCCCGACGGCGGTCGGCTCTCCGACCTGCTGGCCGAGGGCGCGAGGCTCGGTGCGCTCCGGGTCATTCCCTGGGGAGCGGGGAAATGGCTCTTCGGTCGGGCACGTCTGCTCAGCTCCGTCCTCGCGACCCAGCGCAGCGAAGAAGGGTTCTTCCTCGGCGACGGCGCCGGCCGGCCGTTCTTCTGGTCCGCGCCGAATCATTTCCGCGAAGCCGAGCGGCGAGGCATTCGAGTCCTGGCCGGCACGGATCCGCTTCCCTTCTCCTCACAGACCGGCCGGGCGGGCAGCTTCGGATTCCGGCTCGAAGGCCGGCACGATCTCACCCGTCCCGCCGAAGGCATCAAGGCCGCGCTTCGGGACCCCGCCGCGCGGATGACGCCCTACGGCACGCTCGAGCGGGTGCTGCCATTTCTCCGTAATCAGGTGGCGATGCAGCAGCGCAAACGCCTGCGGGCGGTTTCGCGTCCGCCGGCAACGTCGGGTGCGCGATGAAGCGAGATCTCTCCTCGCTGGCCCGGTCCACGTTCGATGTCGTCGTCATCGGCGGCGGGATCTACGGCATCTGCACCCTGTACGAGGCGTCGCGCCGCGGGCTCTCGGCCTGCCTCCTCGAGCGGGACGACTTCGTGGGCGCCACGTCGTCGAACAGCCTCAAGACGATCCACGGCGGACTGCGCTACCTCCAGCATGCCGATCTCGGACGGATGCGCGAATCCATTCGTGAGCGGGCCCGCCTCCTGCGAGTCGCCCCGCATCTGGTGCGCCCTCTGCCGTTCGTGCTGCCGACGTACGGCTTCGGCCTCCACAGCAAAACCATCATGCGGACCGCGCTGCTGCTGAACGACGCGATCGGGTTCGACCGCAGTCGCGGAGTGCTGCCGAACCGCCGCATTCCCCCGGGCGGGGTCATCGGCCGGACCGACATCGCCGCGCTCGTTCCGGGGCTCGACACCAGCCGGCTCAGCGGCGGCGCCATCTGGTATGATTGCCAGGTCGCCAATACGGAGCGGCTCGCGCTGGCATACCTCCACACGGCCACGGCCTCGGGGGCCGAGTGCGCCAATTTCGTCGAGGCCACCGGTCTCCGAATCGAGAACGGCCGGGTGGCCGGTGTGGACCTGCGCGACCGCCTGACAGGCGACGGCTTCGTGGTCCGCGGCCGAACGGTCGTCAACGCGGCCGGGCCGTGGGTGGATCGAGTGCTCCGCCACTTGCCCGCCGCGGCGGCCGATCCCCGATTCCACCCCTCGAAGGCCTTCAACCTCGTGACCCGGCGGCTGTACGGGGATCATGCGATCGGCTTCACCGTGCCCACCGCATTTCGCGATGCGGACGCCTTGCTCAACAAGGGCGACCGGTTGTTCTTCGTGGTGCCCTGGAAACAGTTTTCGCTCGTCGGTACGCGACACTTGCGTTACACGGGCGATCCCGACGAATTCCGGATCACCGAGGACGACATCGAGCTCTTTCTCGAGGAAATCAACGCCGCCTGCCCCGGCGTCGATCTGGCGAGGACCGATGTGCTGGCCGTGCTCGGCGGCATGCTCCCGGAAGAGCCCAGACCCGGGGCCACCGAAGTGCAGCTGGTCAAGCACTCGCGGGTCTGCGACCATGCCGCGGAGGGCGCCGAGGGCCTGATCTCGATCGTGGGAGTGAAGTGGACCACCTCGCGGCCGGCGGCGGCGGCGGCGGTCGACATCGTCGAGTCCCGGGTCCGCGGGGCCCCGTCGCGACCGGCAGAGGCGGTTCTCCAAGGCGGGGAAATCGACGACTGGGACCGGTTCCTGCAGGCCGGAGATGCCGGACGCCCCGACACGGTCTCACCAGCCTCGATGCGGCACCTGCTGGAGAACCTCGGCACGATGGCTCGTGAGTTGCTGGCCCTCGTGCGCCGCGATCCCGAGCTGGGCCGGGAAGTCGGGAATACCTCTCCGGTGATCGGCGCCGAGGTGGTGTTCGGCGTCGACCAGGAGATGGCCCTCCACCTGACCGACGTGGTGTTCCGCCGTACTCAGTTGTCGGCCGGCGGCCATCCCGGACGGCCGGCGCTCGCCCGCTGCGCCGAGCTGATGGCATCACGGTTGGGCTGGACTGCGGCCCGGACCGAGTCCGAGCTCGACCGGACGGATTCCGCGCTGCGGGGTATCGTCCCCGCCTTACTCTAGCTGAAAGGAATACTCAGGAATGGCTCCAGCGAGTCCACCCGCGGAGCGGCCTTGGCAGCTCAGGCTGTTCGACAAGACCCTGAAGAAGAAGCAGAAGCTGGCCCTGCTTCACCGCCTGCTCGGGACGCCCAAGCCGACCGACAAGCTGCTGCTGCTCACCAACGGCGACAACAACGGCGCGATGAACCTGGTGTGCCGGGAGTGGGGCGGGCACTGGACCTGGGGTGAGTGCGAGGCCTCGGCCATTCCGGAGATGGCGCGGCTGCTCGGTGAGGCAGTCGTGCACTGCGACCCGGATCGTCTGAACTTTCCCGACGGCACGTTCGACGCGGTGGTGGTGATCGACGTGCACGAGCATCTGAACGAGCCGCGCCCGCTCAACCGTGAGCTGTTCCGCATCGTGCGGCCGGGCGGGCGGGCCATCGTGACCACACCCAACGGCGATCTCAAAAAGCTCGCCGTCCGCATCAAGGATCTCGTGGGCATGACCAAGGACGCCTATGGCCACGTCCGGGTGGGGTACACGATCCCGGAGCACAGCCAGATGCTGAGCGATGCCGGCTTCAAGCCCAACGAATCGGGCAGCTACTCGCAGTTCCCCACCGAGATGATCGAGCTCGGTATCAATCTGGTGTACGTCAAGTTTCTGAGCCGCCGGAAGCAGGGCGCCGCGCCCGCCGAGGACGAGCACGGGGTAGGCCCCATCGCGCCGTCTTCCCAGGACCAGGTGAGGAAAGTCGAGAAAACGCTCAAGCTCTATGGGGCGATCTATCCCATCTGCCGGGCCCTCTCCTCGCTCGACGTCTTCTTCGCGCCGTTCTCCACGGGCTACGCCGTCGCCGTGGTCGGTCACAAGCCCACCCGGTAGGGCGTACGATGCGAGCGCTCGTTACCGGCGCCCAGGGTTTCATCGGGCGCGCGATGGTCACCGGCCTGCACCAGCGCGGCTGGGATGTCACCGCCCTCGACGTCGCCCCGCCACGCGAGTCCCCGCCGCCGGGCGTTGAGGTCATGACGGCCGACCTGCGGGCCCTCGATGGCTGGCGGTCGGCCATCGAGCGGGCCGATGTGATCGTGCATCTCGCCAGCGCGCACCTGCAGGTCAACCTGCCCGAAAGCGCCTACTGGGAGACCAACGTCAAGAGTCTCCGGCCTTTCCTCGAAGCCGCGCGCGCCGCCGAGGTGAAGCACTTCGTGCACACCAGCAGCGTCGGCGTGCACGGCTCGCTGGCCGTGGTCCCGGGAAACGAGGACTCGCCGCTCGTGCCCGAGAATCTCTACGAGAAGACCAAGGCCGCCGGCGAGGCCGAGGTGAACCGCTTCCTCCCCGAGGCGCCGCCGCTCGGCGTCACCATCGTGCGTCCGGCATGGGTGTACGGACCGGGCGACCCGCGGACCGAGCGGATCCTGAGCGCCGTCGCGAAGGGCCGGTTCGTGAGCTTCGGCGCGGGCCGGAACAACCGGCACCCGATCTATGTCGACGATTACATCGAAGGGGTCGCCAAGGTCCTGGTCCAGCCGCACACCTACGGGCGTACCTACGTGCTGGCCGGTCCCTCCTACCTGACCTCGCGCGAGCTGGTCCAGGCCGCCGCGCGGGTTACCGGCGGACACGCGAGTCTCCGGGTACCGATGGCCGTCGGCTACGTGGCGGGGCTGAGCGCCGAGCTGCTCTGCAAGCTGGTGGGCGCGTCACCACCGATCTCCCGCCGCACGCTGGCCTTCTTCACCAACCAGAACGCGTTCGACACGTCGCGCGCGCGGCGCGAGTTCGGCTTTGATCCGACCATCGAGATCGATGAAGGGTTTCGTCGGGTGTGGGAATCCATGCGGCGTCCGGGTCGGACCGGCGCCGGCGGTCACTAAGCTCCGGAGGTTTTCGTGCTCCTCGGTGCGGCAGGTCCGATCGCGGCTCAGAAAGCCAGGCTGCTCGCCGGGTGGCAAGGCGAAGACGGGGTCGAATGGGTCGGCCACGACGGCGTCGCCGCCGCGATCCGACCCTGGGGCGTCACCGCCCTGGATGCCGAGCAACGCGTGGCCCGGGATCCCGCGTCGGGCTCGTGGCTGGTGGTCTCGGGGCACGTCTTCCACGACGACGCCGCGCCCGACGCACGCGGGCAGACCCCGCTGGCCTCGATGCTGCTCACCCGGCTTACCCTCCGCGGCCTCGCCTCCCTCGGCGAGCTGGACGGTTCGTTCGCCATCGCCTGGTTCAACGGGCACGAGCGGCGCCTGTACCTCGTGCGCGACCGGGTGGGCGCCGAGGCGCTGTACTACGGGCAGGCCGGGTCCAGCCTGCTGTTCGCCTCGCGCGCGCGCGACCTGCACGGGCCGGGAGTGCTGCCCCGCGGAATCTCCCCGCGCGGCCTCATCGAATACCTGACCTATTGTTACGTCCCCAGTAACGCCACGCTCGACCGCGACATCTGGCAGGTGCCGGCCGGCTGGGCTCTCGTCGTCGATCAGTCCGGCGCCATCGCAGAGCGGAAGCGCTGGTACAAGGTCTCGTTCGCCGGACCGTTCGTGACCGACGAGCGCGCGATCGCCGAGCAGTTCCGCGCGATGCTGGAGACGACGGTGCTGCGGCGCGTTGGGGGCTTCCGGCCCGGCATCTTCGTGTCGGGCGGGATGGACTCGAGCTCGATTCTCACCCTGCTGCGCCGCCACGAGACCGGCCCCATCCGTACGTTCTCCTATCGCTGCGCCTCCGCGTCCTTCGACGAGTCACCGTTCGCCCGGGCCATGGCGCAGGCGGCCCGGACCGAGCACACCGAAGTGTTGTTCAGTCCCGACGACGCCCTCGAGATCGACCAGGTGGTCCCGCAGATGGAGGTGCCGTTCTGCGATGTCGGCCTCGAGGTGGCTACCTGGCTCGTGGCCCGCGCGGCCGGCGGCAAGGTGGACTTCGTGCTCACGGGCACCGGCGGCGACGAGGTCTGGGCCAGTCATCCGGTCTACGCCGCGCAGCGCGTGGTCGGGCTATACGAGAAGCTCCCCGTCCCCGCCCTAGTCACCCGGGCGCTCCGCAGCGTCGCCGGCTCGCTCGCCGATTCGGACCGCAAGCGCGACCTCCGGGTAATCCTCAAGCGGCTCCTTCCGCCGGAAGCCTTCCCCCGCGAGCTCAAGCATTACCGCTGGAAGGCCTATTACGCGCCGAGCGAATTCGATGCGCTGCTCGTGCCGGAGATGGCGGCGGCCGTGCGCGAGGAAGACCCGTTCGCGTGCGTGCGGGAGGGGTTCGAGGGGTACGATGGGCCGGACGACGAGGTCACGCCCTGCATCTACAACGACTACACGACGATGGTGCCGGGGTTCGCCAACCGGGCCCGCCTCCTCCGGAGCTTCGGCGCCGAGCTTCGCTCGCCCTTCCTCGACCGCGACATGATCGCGCTCGGCGCCCGAATTCCGGTCAACAAGAAGCTCGAGGGCATCGAGCGCACCAAGCGGCTCTTCCGGGTCGCGATGGAAGGGGTGCTTCCCGACGTCATCAATCACCGCAAGGACAAGCTGGGCCTCTCGATTCCGCTCAAGAACTGGCTGCGTGACGATACCCGCATCGCGGCGCGTCTGGCCGAGGTGTGCCGTCCCGAGGCCCTGGAGCGGGTGGGCGTGTTCCGGCCCGACACGGTCGCCCGCCTGCTCCGCGAGCATCAGGAGCGGCGATCCAACAACTCCCAGCGCCTCTGGGGCATCCTCGTGCTCCAGCTCTGGCTCGAGGCGAGGTCTTCGCAACATGACTAGTCTGCCCACCACGCCGAAACAGCTCCCGCCGTTCCGCTTCCGGGACTACTCCTATCCGCTCGGCGTGCTCAAGTACCGGCGGCTCTTCAAGCGGGCGCCGCGCTGGAGCCGGGATGAGCTGGAGGCCTGGTCCCGAGCGCGGCGCGTCGCGATCGTCACCCACGCCTACGAGAACGTCCCCTACTACCGCCGCGTCCTCGACGCCGCCGGCGTCCGTCCGTCGGAGGTCGGCCGTCCCGACATGTGGCAGCAGATCCCGCTGCTGGAGAAGGAGATCATCCGGGCCAATACGGACGATCTCATCTCCCGCACGACCGACCCCAAGAAGACGATGTGGGTGACCACGTCGGGGTCCACTGGCCTGCAGCTTCGGATCCTGCTCGACAACCACATCAACGCCGCGGCGTTCGCGCTCTTCTGGCGCGCCTGGAGCAGCGGTGGCTATTACCATCTCGGCCAGCGCCACGCGATCATGAAGGGCGTCTTCTACGAGAAGGGATGGCGTTATAACCGGGCGATACGCGCGCTGGAGCTGTCCACGGCTCGCGTCGGCCCGGAGACCGTGACCCTGTTCCGCGATCTCATCCTCAAGTACAAGCCCAGGTTCATGCGCGGCTATCCCTCCGCGATGTACCTCTTCTCCCGCCTCCTCCGGGAGCGGAATCTCGACCTGCACATCCCGATGATCATCACGGGCTCCGAGACACTCTACGACTTCCAGCGGAAAGAGATCGAGAGCGTGCTCGGCGCGAGGATCTACAACCACTACACCCACTGGGAGCGTTGCGCATCGGTGCTGGAGTGCGACGCGGGACGCATGCACGCCCAGCTCGACTACGGCTATCACGAGATCCTGGGAGACGATGGCCTGCCGGTCCCTCCGAACGTCAACGGCGTCGTGACGGTCACGACGATGCACAACCTGGCGATGCCGTTCATCCGCTACCGCACGGGTGACATCGCGAGCTGGTCCACCGAGACGTGCGAGTGCGGCCAGTCCTTCCCGGTGATCAACAAGATCGAGGGGCGGCAGACCGACTACCTCGTGGGGCCCGGCGGCGAGCTCATCTCCGGGACCTTTGCGGCCGCCGGCCTGTGGCAGCTGCCGAACCTCATGTACTCACAGATCGTGCAGAAGGAGCTCGGCAGGATCGAGGTGCGGGTCGTGAAGGGCGAGGGCTACCAGGAGCCTCAGAGCACCGAGGGGGTGATCGCGGCCGTCCGGGCGCGGGTGGGGTCCGGTCTGCACATCGATCTGCGGCTATGTGGGCTCGAGGACCTGGAGCGGAACCCGGTGGGCAAGATCCGGCAATGCTTCAATCGGCTGTCGGCGGAGGACCTGGCCAAGGTGAACATCCCCGTGTCGTGGGGACTGCACATGGCCAGGACGGGAGACGAGAACTAAACGGCCCAGCGGCTTCGCCAGTCCTCGAAGACCAGGAGCGACCACAGCACGTGGCTGTGGTTGGCGAGGCCGGACGAATGCTCCCGCCGGAGCCGCTCCACCGTTTCCACCTGGAAGAGTCCCTCCCGCCCGATCCGGTCGGAGCCGAGCAGGTCATCGACCAGCGGACGAAGCTCGCCGTCGAGCCAGTTCTTGATCGGAATGCTGAACCCCTGCTTGGGCCGGTAGACGCACTCCCGCGGCACGTGACGGGCCGCGACGCGCTTGAGCAGCGGCTTGGTCTCACCCCGGTGCAGCTTGAGCGCCGCCGGAACGCTGAACGCCAGCTCGATCAGCTCGGGGTCGAGCAGCGGCACCCGCCCTTCCAGTGAGCACGCCATCGCCATCCGGTCGATTTTCACCAGACAGTTGTCGCTCAGATAGCTCTTGAGGTCCACGTAGAGCTCGCGGTCGAGGTCCGACCGCGTCCCCGCCTCCGCCGCGAGGGCCAGGATGTGGGCCTCGACCGGCGTGCCGAGCGCGCGATATGCGTCGGGCGTGAAGAGCTGCCGCCGGAGGGCGGGACCGGTAAACAGACGCCAGCGGGCGTGGGCCAGGCGCTCGTCGTACCCCATCCCCTCCACGAACCGCCGCGCCTTGTTCACCAGGCCCTTTTTCTCCGGGCGCGGCCGCAGGCTCGAGATCATGGGCTCCAGCATGCCGTGGCGCAGGAAGGCCGGGATCCGCTGCCAGGCTCGCGCCTTCTCCTGCGCCGCGTAGGTCTCGTATCCGCCGAAGAGCTCGTCTCCCCCGTCTCCCGACAGCACCACCGTCACCTGCTCGCGCGCCAGACGAGAGACGAGGTAGGTGGGGAAGATCGAGAAGTCCCCGATGGGATCGTCCAGGAACGGCATCAGGTGCTCGAACAAGCCGACGACGTCCGGCTGGATCACCTCGACCGAGTGGCTCACCCCCAGACTGTCGGCCACCTTTCGTGACCAGGCCACCTCGTTGTAACTCGGATCGTCGAAGCCGATGCTGAACGTCTGAGCCGGTCCCATCGACGCCACCACCAGCGAGCTGTCCACCCCACCCGACAGGAAGGCGCCCAGGGGTACGTCGCTCACGAGCTGCCGGGTCACGCACCGGCGCACGGTGTCGTCCACGATGGCCTCCCACTCGGCCGCCGACCGGGACGAGGCGTGGCCGCCGTTGGCGGGTGCCAGATGCCACCAGGTCCGCTGGGTCACCTTCGAGGTGGTGAGATCCACCTCGAGCATGGCGCCCGGCTCGAGCTTCTTCACTTCCTCGAGGAGCGTGTGCGGGGCCGGCACGTATTCCCAGGAGAGGAACTGGCCGAGGGCGTCGAGGTCCAGCGTACGGGAGACGAGGCCCGAGGCGAGGATGGCCTTGATCTCGGAGCCGAAGACCAGGTGATGAGGGGTCACCGCGTAGTAGAGCGGCTTGATCCCGACATGGTCGCGGAGGAGGACGAACTTGCGGCGCCGTGAGTCGTGAAGCGCCGCGGCGAACATGCCGTTGAGCGGCATCGCGAAGTCCGACCCGTGCTCCTCCCAGAGGTGCACGAGGGTTTCGGTGTCGCTCGCCGTGGCGAAGCGATGGCCGGCGGCCTCGAGCCGGGCCCTCAGCTCCCGGTAGTTGTAGATCTCGCCGTTGTAGACGACGCGGACGGTGCGGTCTTCGTTGAAGATGGGCTGGTGCCCGCCGGACAGGTCGATGATCGAGAGCCGCCGCATCCCGATGCCGACCCCGTCGCGGATGTCGCATCCCTCGTCGTCGGGACCCCGGTGCACGATGGTCCCGCACATCGCGCCGAGCTGCGCTCCGTCGGCGGGCGTGCCGCCGTTGAGCGGCACGATGCCCGCGATGCCACACATCAGCTGAGCAGGTGTATCAGGCTGCGCATCTTCGCTTCGTACACCGGCCGCGAGTAGCGGGCGGCATAGAGCGCGAGCGCCTGGCTGGTCACGGATTCCGAGCGGGCCGTATCGGTGAGCGCGTCGAGCAGGCCGGTGGCCATCCCGTCGGCGGTCGGCTCGACGAGGTAGCAGACCTGCTCGTCGAGGACCTGGGTGTGCGAGTGAATGCGGGTGGCCACCAGGGGGACGCCGCTGGCGAGCTGTTCGTAGATCTTGAGCGGCGTATTGGTGCCGTTCACCCGCGGCGAGGTGAGCACGGCGGCCCGTTGATTGATGCAGCGCGCCGTGGTCGGCGACACCCGTCCGGTGAAGATGCAGTCGCCATTGAGGCCACGGGAATCGGCCATTGTGCGATAGCGCTCGACCTGCGCCGGCGTGCCACCGACCAGCAGCAACGTCGCGTCGGTCCTATCCTTGATCCGGGAGAAGCCCTCGATCAGCAGATCCAGGCCCTGGTAGGGCTCGAACGTACCGCTGTACACCACGAGCGGCTTCGGCGGCAGCTCCGCCATGATGCCGGTCTCGGTCTGCTCCCTCGACAGGCCGGCGGAAAGGTTCACACCCTCGAAGATCGAGTTCTCGATGAGGAAGTGGTGCGACGTATCCTTGAGCTGGCGCGTTACCACATCAGCCAGATCGGGGCAAATCGTGATCACGGCGGTGGCGGCGCGAATGGCGCTCTTTTCCAGCCAGCCGAACAACAGCACCGGCAACCGCAATTTGGTGAACTGGAAGTTGTTCAGCTGCTGGGGCAGGCTCGAATGCATGTCGTAGACGAGCTTGAACCCGAAAATCGGCTTCAGGAACCGGCACCAGAACACACTCTCCTCATGCGCATGCACGAAGTCGTACCGATTGCGGAGGAGCATGCCGAGCGTCCACACGGCCATGAAGCAATCGAGGACCAGCTTCTTGAGCGATGGCCCGACCGGCACGTTGGCGGTGCCGGGAATGCGGGGAATGCGGGTGATGCGGACGCCCGGGATGGTGACGTCCTGGCCCTCACCGTATGTCAGGAGGTCGACCTCGACACCCAGCTCGGCCGTGACCAGGGTACGGTAATAGACGCTGAACGGCGTCCCCCTGGGGCTGAAGAACGGGTGAGGCGCGACGACCAAGGCTTTCATGAACGATCCTCAGGACTGTGGCGGACACACCACAAAAGGCCGTTTAGACGGCACTTCCCCAGAATGCTTGATCTGTACGCATACTAAAGCGAGACAATCAGTTATGCGGTACGCTCGCACAGACGACGGCTTCCAGTCTAGGCAGCCCCGACACTGTCGCAACTTACGCGCCTGGGCAAGCCGAATGCTCTCGGCCACGGTCAGCCGGCACCCGGTGAACCTGCGGAAATCATGGCTCACCCCGGGCAGCCGGGGTGACGAAGAGCGGATTTGTCGTTCTGGCGCAACATAATCTACAATCCGGTCCCGGCGACGTACAGATCGGAATCGGTAACACGCGGTCGGCGAGGAGACGGCACTCGGGGCCGCGCGGTACCCCACCAGGTTGAAATCGCGGAGCAACGGACTACACTGTGACGCTTACAGATGGGGTCAGATCGGTACTCGCGTCAGGTGGGTCCGGGCCAACAACGGGTCGGTCGCGGTTTCGTGGGAGGCTTGGCGTCCGGCGTCACTCTTGCAGGAGGTCGGCAGAGGCACACGCCACAGCCGAGGGTACTGATGAAGCTGTTCAAGTCGAAGCGGCCAGGACCGCTGCGGGGACTTCTGCTGCAGGTGGGTGCGGTGACCGTGCTCGCGGGCATTACAGTGGTCTGCCTGCCGATCGTGTTGGCGAAGATGGCGGTGTCGGAGGAGCAGCCGATCACGGCCGCCGAGGAGACGGACTCGCTCGACCAGGAATAGCCTCACCCGCGGCGGCGCGCCCAGCGTCGTCTGAGACACCACCCGGATTCCCGCATCCGGGTGCTTTTTTTCGTACCCCTCCGTGGCTTGACATCCACTTGACGGGACAGACCCATCCATCCGACGAACGACGGCACGTGATCGGAGGATCGGCGGATGGTGATGCTCGCAGGCCGGAGACCATTCTGGAAGACGAGCTACACGCGAATGCTCGAGGCGGGACTGATCGACATCCTGCGCCTGGTGGAGATGCTCGACCGCGAGGATCCCCAGGGTGCGCTCGAGCCGGTGCGGGACCAGGTCATCGCGATCGCCGAGCGCAGTTTTCGAGGCCGAGCCGTCTGGCGTCGGGAGATGCGGCTGGAGGCCGCGCTCAATCACGCGGTGGCCGCCACCCAGCTCGCGGTGATCTACGGCTCCAGCTCGCGGACGGCGGTTCGCGATCGCGTGGTGATGCTATGCACCAGAGGCCTAGGCATCGATACCAGCTGGATCGACGGGTGATGACCGGACAGTTCAGGAGTGGTATTCACGTTCTCGCGGGGTGAACCAATGAAGCGGAAGCGGCGGCCAGGATCGGTGCGCGGCATGTTGCTGCAGGCTGGCGCAGTCGGTGTCCTGGCGGGCATCACGGTGGTCTGTCTGCCGCTGGTCTGGGCGAAGATGGCGGTGATGGAGGAGCAGCCACTCCTGTTCGCGGAGGAGACCGACATGCTGGACTGAGGCCCGGGCTCCAGCCGCCGCGATGCACAGGAGCGACCATAAAAAAGCCCAGGCTCCTCGCCTGGGCATAGCGGGGGCGGGACTCGAACCCGCGACCCCGGCACTATGAGTTCGGACGCTCCCCCCGAGAACCCTACCCTTCCCTCTCAGGACGCGCCATAGTGCACCACGCTGCGCCACGATCTGTGCGGGTTAGAGGTGCCATGCCCAGATTGTAGTCGAATCCAGGATGCTCTGCCCACGTGACCCACGGATACCGATTGAGAAGTACAACAACTGGCTGAAACTTGATGATTCGAACCTGTGGTTCAGGCTTCGGGTCTGCGACCATGACCCCCTGACACTCCGGGCACGTCGTCTTGAAGCCCACGGTTTGTAGCAGAATGAGCGGAGTGATGGTTGGTCGGGAGGGACCATTTGCCTAGAGGTTACCATCTTTGCTGATCGCCTTCTTCTCGCCACCAAAGCCTCGCCAGCAGTAAGAAACCTTCAGAAAAATCGGCTCGATTTCACTGGCACCGATGGCGGCAGAGTATGGTCATCGAGGTCAGCAGGCGATGCTTCGCTTGAAGCCGCTCTGCGGGCCGGGCTCGGAGGCGAAATACAACCGGTCGGACTCGGGGAGATTGCGGGCCGCTTCACAGTTGGCCGGGTAGTAGAGTTTCTGAGCAATGCTGGCGATCCACTGTGTGCCGGGCGGAAGTCGGAGCGGTTCGGGAGCTGGCGGCACCGTATCGCTCGGCGCTGGTGACGCGACGGCAGGCGGCGCCGTGGGGGGGGCGACGGCGCTGGCGCTGGAAGCCGCGCACGTGACCTTGATCTCCATCGGCGTGTAGATGTACAGAGTTAGCCACGCCACGAGCTGGTTCACGAAACTAAGTTGTGTTTCGATCCTTGCAGGCCCAGCGGGACACTTGGCCGCTGTCGACACCGTGCTGGGAGGAACTAGACCGAGGATCCACCCTGAGGCGAAGGACTTGCTGATGACCTCCCCTGACGGGGAAGCTCCGGTTTCAATGGTGGCGTGATAGCAGGCAGTGGAGATGACGAGTAAGGCAAGACCGGAAACCCACCGGAGTCGGCGCATCGGAACTCCTAGATTCAAGAATTAGGGAGTTGCCCAACCTATCTCTATATGTCCGAAAACATATGTCCGAAAACGAGGAGGTGTGACTAACCGCTCACGCACATCGTGCTTTGAACGTCACGTGCATGCATCATTGGGCGGTACGCATGGCGCGCGCCGGGGCGCCGCTGGAACTCGTCGCGCGGCAGCTCGGGCATCGGGACATCACCGTGGTCGCGAAGGTCTATGCCCGTTTCAAACCCGACACCGAAGAGCGCGATCGGTGGGAGCGCATCGCCGCAGCACGCGATCGCGAAAAATGGGAAGAAAAAGGTGCCAAGGGAGGTGCCGCGACCGAGAATCTGGATGAGGTAAACAGCGTCACTGATTGGGATGTAAGTAGCAGGGGCGGGACTCGAACCCGCGACCCCGGCATTATGAGTGCCGTGCTCTAACCAGCTGAGCTACCCTGCCCCGATTCGGACCGGAAAGACTAATTCCCGCCTCCCGAATCCGCTACCGGCTGCCCCGCGTCAGCGCGCTGTCGGCCGGCACGATCCGGTAGAGAAACTCCCCCTTCCGCAACATGCCGAACTGCTCTCTCGCCGCCCGCTCCTGGACCCGCGGATCCTTCTCGATGGCCGTCGCCGCGCGCGTCAAGGAGTCCACCACCGTCTTCAGGAACTCCACCTTCGACCGCTCCAGCGCCTGCTCCCGCCGGAGGTGGAGCAGGTCGGTGGTCCCATACTCTCCCCCCTGGACCGCGAAATAGAGCGCGAACACCAGCGCCGCCAGCGCCGCCCAGCGGGCCGGGGTCACAGCGGGTAGAGGTCCCGTCCGGGATAGTGCGCCAGATCGCCCAACTCCTCGGAGATCCGGAGCAGCTGGTTGTACTTGGCCGTGCGGTCGGTGCGGCTGGCGCTCCCGGTCTTGATCTGGCCCGCGCTGGTGGCCACCGCCAGGTCGGAGATGAACGTGTCCTCGGTCTCGCCCGAGCGATGGGAGATGATGACCCCGTACGCCGACCCCTTGGCCAGCTCGATGCACTGGAGCGTCTCGGTGAGAGTCCCGATCTGGTTGACCTTGACCAGCACCGCGTTGCCGACACCCTCCTCGATGCCCTTCCCCAGCCGGTCCACGTTGGTGACGAAGAGGTCGTCGCCCACGAGCTGCACCCGCTCGTGCAGCCGCTCGGTCAGCAGCGCCCAGCCGGCCCAGTCGTTCTCGGCCAGTCCGTCTTCGATGGAGACGATCGGGAACCGATCGACCCAGCCCGCGTAGAGGTCTACCATCGCCTCCGCCGAGCGACGGCTGCCGTCGCCCTTCTTGAAGACGTACTCTCCGTCCTGGAACAGCTCCGACGCCGCGACGTCGAGCGCGATGGCCACGTCGCGTCCCGGCTCGTAGCCCGCGCTCTGGATCGCCTGCATGACGACGTCGAGGGCGGCCTCGTTGGACGGCAGCATCGGCGCGAATCCGCCTTCGTCGCCCACGGCCGTCGAGAGCCCCATCTTGTTCAGGACCTTCTTCAGCGAGTGGAACACCTCCACGCCCATCCGCAGTCCCTCGGCGAACGTCTCCGCGCCGATGGGAACGACCATGAACTCCTGCGCGTCGACGTTGTTGGACGAGTGCGCCCCGCCGTTCAGGATGTTCATCATCGGCACCGGAAGCACCCGCGCCATCGGCCCGCCGAGGTAGCGGTAGAGGGGCAGCCCGCAGTCCTGCGCCGCCGCGCGCGCCACCGCGAGCGAGATGCTCAGGATGGCGTTGGCCCCGAGCTTCCCCTTGTTGGGCGTGCCGTCGGCATCCATCATCTCCGCATCGATCGCGATCTGATCGGCCGCCGCCATCCCCTCCAGCCTCGGGCCGAGGACCTCGTTCACGTTCCGCACCGCCTCGACGACACCCTTGCCGAGGTACCGGCGGGCGTCCCCGTCGCGCAGCTCCACGGCTTCGTGCTCGCCGGTGGAGGCACCGCTCGGCACGGCGGCCCGGCCCGTCGCGCCGCTCGACAGCGTCACGTCGGTTTCGACGGTCGGATTCCCTCGGCTGTCGAGAATCTCGCGGGCGTGGACTTCGATGATCGTGCTCATGCGCTCTCGATTGGAGGAGGAACGCGGGGCAACCTAGCGGTCCGCCCCGAGCCCGTCAACGGAAATGATCGTAGCCCTCGAGGGTGACGGCGCGACCTCCCTGCGACGCGCGAACGCCCGAGCCCGGGACCACCGATCCGACACGAGTGAGCGCGACGCCGGCGTCGCGGGTGAACGCGTGAGCCGCGTCGGCTCCGAACGCGGGCGGCAGCGCGGCGAGCAGCTCGTAATCCTCCCCGCCTTCCGACGCGAACTGCTGCGGCGAGAGACCCAGCCGCCGGGCCTCCTCGACGCACGCGGGCGACGCGGGCACGGCGCCGAGGTCGAGCTCGATCGCCACCCTGGATCGCTCGGCCACATGCCGCGCGTCGCCCCCCAGCCCGTCGCTGAGATCGATCATCGCGAGCGCGCCCGCGTCGGCGAGCAGGCGCCCCGCGACGATCCGCGGAATCGGATGGGCGAACGCGGCCCGGGCCTCGGGACTGGGTTGCTCGCCCCGCCTCCACGCCTCGAGCGCAGCGCGGGCACCGCCGAGCGCGCCCGTCACCCACAAACCGTCGCCAGGGCGCGCGCCGGCCCGCGTCACCGCCCGCCGGGCCCAGCCGAGCACGGTGATCGAGACGATCCACGACGACCCGCGCGACAGATCGCCGCCGACCACCGGTGCTCCGACCGATGTCGCCGCCTGGCCGACTCCCTCCATCAACGCGACGACCTCTTCATCCCCCGCCGCGGGAGGCACGACGACTCCCGCGAGCACACCCGCCGGAGATGCACCTTCGGCCGCCAGATCGGAGAGCGCAGACGCGGCCGCGCGCCAACCGACCTCGCGGGGAGCGAGCCATTCGAGACGGAAGTGGATGCCTTCGACGCTACTGTCGGTGCTCACGGCCAGACGGCCGTCTCCCACGCGGAGGATCGCGCAGTCGTCGCCGAGGTCGCGCGCACGGGGACCGAGCGCGGCGGCGATTTTCCCGATCCGCTCGAATTCACCGCTCACGGGCGTATGGCATCGAGACGAAAACGGACGAGGCCGGCATCGGTGGCCACCCAGAGGAAGCCACCCTCCACCGCCACGTCGTTGGCTGCCGCAGGCAGATCGGCGCCGCGGAGGGGACGGAGCGGCGGAGTGTCCAGCCGGGCGAAGGCGACGCCGCGCTCGCCGGCGATCCAGAAACCCGATCCGTCCGGCGTGAAGGTGCGCAAGCGTCCCAAAATGCCCGAGAGGTTGGGGCCGGCGGTCCACGCCTCCGTCCGCGGGTCCTTCCACAACATCTGATCGCGGGTGAGCCCCACCAGCGTATCAGCCAGCGAGCCCAGCGCCAGCACCGGTGCCTGCAGCGACGCGAGGGCGAGAGTGGACGGCCGCAGCAGGTTGCGCTCGCCCGGTAGTGCGACGAGCAGGCCGCGCTGGGTGCCCACCCACACCGTGTCGCCGGCCGGGAACACGGCGTACGCCGCCTCGACGAATGCGGGAGCCAGTCGCTCCACGCGCATCGAATCGTCTACCCGCGCGATCCCGCGTGCCGTGCCCACGGTGATCCGCCCCTTGCGTGACGCGACCGCGTACACTCTGCTGTCGGGCAGTCCCCGGCTCGCGTCGATCAGGTCGATGCGGCCGTCGCCCGTTTCGATGCGGGCGACACCGACGTCCGTCGCCGCCCAGAGCCCGGTGCCTTGTCCCGCCAGGTCGCGCACCTGCGTGAACGGCATACCCGTCGCCGGCAGCCCGCGCAGCGTGCGGAACGCCTTCAGCTCGGGATCCACCAGCGTGACTGCCGCGTCGGCCAGCGTGGTCCGCTGCGTGGCGGCCCAGACCCCGTCTGGTGCTCCCAGCAGCGCGCCGACCACGTTGGAGGGCAGCCCGAAGGGGAGCTGCTCGGGCAGCGCCGCGCCGTCCTGGAGGTATAGCGCCCCGACCCCCGACGTACCGAGATACCAGCCCAGGTTGTCGAAGCTCCGCGCCGCCGCCGTGTAGCGCACGGTGCGCAGCCTCGCATCGGAAAGGATCTGGGCGGCGTTGGCCTGCAGTGACGGACTGCTTCGCAGCGCCTGGTCGACCGTCACCGGCGTGACGGGCCGTGCAGGCCCACGCCCGGGCGTAGCCGACAGAGCGCCACGCGCGACGACCGACCAGCCGGCCCGAGTGCGCAGATACAGCCCCGAGACCGGATCGTTCGCGTCGAAGGCCAGCGTGACGATGCCGCCGGGTACGGCCCCCGAGTCCCAGATCTGCAGCTCGGGCTGGAAGTGAATCCAGCCCTCGGGCCGCACCAGCCAGAGCGAGTTGTCGAGCGGATCGGCGAGCGAGGCGAACACGCGGCTGAGGATGGCGGGGTCCGGCGGATTGTACGGCCCTTCCCACTGCTGGAACTGCGGATGCCAGAGCAGGACGCTGGCCGGCGAGGCGATGTAGACCCGATCGAGCGTCGTGGAGATGGTGGTGATTCGGCTGAAGTCGCCGATGACGGTGCGATCGGCCAGGCGCCAGTCGCGGCTCTGGGCGCGACCCGACACGGGCCCGGCGAGACACGAGAGCATCGCGAGCGCGGCGAGTCGGGAACGCATGCCCCAATCTACACGGACAACGGTCGCGGCAGCTCCAGCAGCACAGGCGGTCTCGGCACCGGCGGGGCGAGATGGAGAATGTCCCACTCCCGCCAGAGATCGGCCAATGCCGCGATGACGTCCATCGGTCGCAGGGCGCGTGCCGACGCGCGGCGCGCGCCGATGTCCGCCGCGCGTCCGAGCGCCTGCGCGCCGAGCGCGGCCGCGATCTCCGGCGAGAGGCCCTGGGCCAACGCCGTTCCCACGAGCCCGCTCAGGACATCGCCGCTGCCCCCGGTGGCGAGTCCGGGATTGCCCGCGGCCACCGTGAGCTCGGCCCGCCCGGTGCGCGCGACCACCGTCGGAACGCCCTTCAGCAGAATGGCCGCGCCCGATTCTTCCGCCGCCGCCGAGGCCGCGGCCCAGGGATCGAGCTCGCGGATGGGAGCGAGCGCGGGAAAGAGCGTCCGGAACTCACCGGGATGCGGCGTGAGCACGAGCGGACGCCCCGCGGTGAGCGATCGCAGCTCGGCCACATGCCCCTGGAAGGCGACGAGCGCGTCGGCATCCAGCACGAGGGCGTGCGCGGCTTCGGCCAGCGCGGCGACGAACTCCCGCCGGCCCGGCGCCCGCCCCAGGCCCGGCCCGATCACGACGGTGTCGGCCCTGCCGACCAGATCGAGCAGCGACTCGGATGGCGGTTGATCGAAGGAGTGCGCGAAGGTCTGAAGATCGGGCTCCGCCTGCACCAGTGCGGCCACCGTCTCGGCGGGGGCGACGGCGTGAACCAGACCGGCCCCGGCGGCGAAGGCCGACCGCGACGCGAGACGGACCGCGCCGCGTCATCCCCGCATCCCCACCGACGACGACAACCCTGCCCCGCGCGCCCTTGTGGTCTCGGCTCCGCAGTCGCCGCAGCCACGTCGTGGCCTGGAGATCGTCCACCAACACCGGCCACGTGACGTCGGCCGGCGGGTGCCCGATGTCGGTGACGACGAGCGTGCCGGTCTCGTCTCTGGCCAGAAGGTGTCCCCGCCGGGCGCCACCGAATGTGATCGACAGATCGGCCCGGGCGGTGCCGTGGACGATGCCCGACTCGAGATCCACGCCGGTGGGACCGTCGATGGCGATGATGGGGACGTCGAGGTCGGCGATGCGCTGCAGCAGCGCGGCCATCGGCGGCCGCGGCGCGCCCGTGGCGCCGGTGCCGAGCAGCGCGTCCACCGCGAGGCCGACGTTGGGCCACGGTCCGTCGGCCGAAACTTCGCGCACGCCCTCGGCGAGCGCGAGCGAGGCCATGCGCTCGTTCAGCGGGCTTCGCGTGCCGGGCGCCGAGGTCACCCACACCGGGATGCCGAGCCGGTGCAGCACGCGGGCGGTAACCCAGCCGTCGCCGCCGTTGTTGCCGGGACCCGCCGTGATGAGGAGGCCGTCGCGGAGCCGCGCCGCGTACCGGTCGGCGATGACCGTCGCCACCGCCCGGCCGGCGGACTCCATCAGCGTCGCCAGCTCGATGCCGGCCGACTCGGCCCGTTGATCCCACGAGGCCGATTGTCGGGGAGAAAGGACGGGGATCAATCGGTTACTTGTAACTCTGCCCGATTGCTCGACCGAAGGAGATCTCGCCGTTGTCGATCCGGAGATTGAAGCCGCACTCTGGATTGGTGCAGACCCACGCCTTGTATGTGATCGGGGCGCCTTCACGCCCGTAGTCGGAGAGCGGAATCAGCATTCCCTGCGAGCACTTCTTACAGGCCGGCCACTCGGTCTTCTCCGCCATAGTACCCTCCCCAGTCGAACCCCCGCGGTCATGCTCCTCTCACCCCCGGCCAACCGTACATCGCGCCGAACGCGTTGTCGAAGTCGTAGACTCCCTCGAAATCACCTTCCTGGTCCCCCGGCTGCGTCACGAGCAGGCCGACCTCCACCAGCGTGAACACGATCCGTCCGAAGTCCTCGGTGCGCGTGATGCCCCAGTGCGCCAGCACATGCGGGGCCAGGAGACCGAACTGGTCCCGGGCGAAGTCGCGGCACGCCCAGGCCAGCTCCGCGCCGGAGACGTGGCGCCGCACGTCCAGGCGGGACTGGAGATACTCGATAGTGGCGAGCACGAAGAGATACGCGCGCTCGTGATAGGTGCCGCCCTTCGAGCGGATCCGGGCGAGGACGTCGGCGGCGAACTGCAACTCGTTCATCGGAGGCCCCGGGCGCGCCGGCTCGTCAGGCGCTTCGCCGCACACCGCCGGCGGTCGTGGCCGGCTGGTACAGCGGGAAGGCCGAGGTGAGCTCGCCCACGTCGCCGCGCACCCGCGCGAGCGTGGCCTCGTCGGGGTGGGTGAGCGCGTCGTCGATCAGCACCGCGATGCGGCGCATCTCGGCGGGGCCCATGCCCCGCGTCGTGAGGGCCGGCGTGCCGAGCCGGATGCCGCTGGTCACGAACGGCGACTGGGGGTCGTCGGGCACCGTGTTCTTGTTCACCGTGATGCCCGCCTCGCCCAGCGTCTTCTCCGCGGCCTTGCCCGTGAGATTCTTGGGGCGGAGGTCCACGAGCATGAGATGCGTGTCGGTGCCGCCCGAGACGATGGCGTAACCCCGCTCCACCAGCCCGGCGGCGAGGGTCTGCGCGTTCTCGACCACCCGGCGGGCGTACACCTTGAAGTCCGGCGTCATCGCCTCGCCGAAGGCGACCGCCTTGGCGGCGATGACGTGCTGCAGCGGCCCACCCTGGGTGCCGGGGAACACCGACTTGTCGACGGCCTTGGCATGCTCGGCGATGGAGAGGATGAGACCCG
Organism: uncultured Gemmatimonadales bacterium; assembly: GCA_963757525.1. Taxonomy (GTDB): domain Bacteria; phylum Gemmatimonadota; class Gemmatimonadetes; order Gemmatimonadales; family GWC2-71-9; genus CAVVWJ01. The sequence continues at coordinate 2,973,041 of CAVWRM010000001.1, read as the reverse complement.
CTCGCGGGCCGCGGAGCGTCTTGTGGGTGGTGCTGGTGACGATCTGCGCGTGCGGCACCGGCGACGGATGGATGCCGCCGGCCACCAGTCCCGCGAAGTGCGCCATGTCCACCAGGAAAATGGCGCCGACTTCGTCGGCGATGGAGCGGAAGGCCTGGAAGTCGATGATCCGGGCGTACGCGCTGCCGCCGGCGATGATCAGCCTGGGCTGCTCCCGTTTGGCCAGGTCACGCACGACGTCGTAATCGATGCGGCCGGTGGCGGGATCGACCCCGTAGTGGACCGCCTTCCACACCGTGCCGCTGTGGTTGACCGGCGCGCCGTGCGACAGGTGCCCGCCGTGCGGCAACGCCATCCCCATGAGCTTGCCGCCGGGGGGAAGCACCGCCATGAACGCGGCGAAGTTGGCCTGCGCGCCCGAGTGGGGCTGGACGTTGGCGTGCTCGGCGCCGAAGAGCTGCTTGAGCCGGTCGATGGCGAGCTGCTCCACCTGGTCAATGACCTCGCACCCGCCGTAATACCGGCGGCCGGGATACCCCTCGGCGTACTTGTTGGTGAGGGGGGTGCCCATCGCGTCGATCACGGCCCGGCTGGCGAAATTCTCGCTCGCGATGAGCTCGAGGCCGTGCTGCTGGCGCCGCAGCTCCTGATCGATGAGTCGCGCCACGACCGGATCGGCCTGACGAAGCGATGCGTTGTGGTCCAAACTCATCCCTGCTCCTGGTCGATTTTCTCCACCCGGCGGCTGTGCCGGCCTCCCTCGAACGTCGTGTCCAGCCACGCCAGCATGATGTCGACGCCCTCGTCGCCGCTCACGAATCGCGCCGGCAGGACCAGCACGTTGGCGTCGTTGTGTCGGCGCGCCAGCCGCGCCACCTCGGGCGACCAGGCCACCGCCGCCCGTACGCCGTGATGCCGATTCGCCGCGTAGGACATGCCGAGCCCTGTGCCGCAGAGCAGCACCCCGCGCGAGACTTCGCGCCGCTCGACCCGGCCGGCGACGTCGTGGGCGAAGTCCGGGTAGTCCACCGACGCCGGCTCATGGGTGCCGACATCGAGGGGCTCGAAGCCGAGCGCCCGGAGTTCCGTCACCAACCGTTCTTTGAGCTCGAAGCCGGCGTGGTCGGACCCGATGGGAATGACTTCGGCCATTGCACCCTAATGTATAAGAATCGCCGAAAGGGGGAGAGGGCGGCGCACCGGCTAGCCGCGATGACCCATCCACATTCTGTCAAGTCCCGCCATGGCGGCGATCCGCTGCTCGGCCAGTCGGTCGGCCGCGCGATAGGTAGGAATGTGCTCCGTCTTCGCGATGTCGAAGATCCGCAGGAGGGTATCGTAGATCTCGCCCGCCTTCTTCTGCGAGCGCTCTGCCGGCCACCGGTGCAGCTCGCCGTACACGTTGATCACGCCGCCGCCGTTGATCACGTAGTCCGGCGCGTAGAGCAGACCCCGCTGCTCGAGCAGGTCGCCGTGGCGGTCCTCGGCGAGCTGGTTGTTGGCCGCGCCGGCGATGATCTCGACCTTGAGCCTCGGCAGCGTGTCATCGCTGACCGTGGCGCCCAGCGCGCATGGCGCGTACACGTCGGCCGGCTGATCGTAGATGGCGTCGGGCTCCACCGCCTTGGCACCGGTCTCCTCCACCACGCGCTTGACCTTTTCCGGCGCGATGTCGGTGACGATCAGCTTGACGCCTTCCTCGTGCAGGTGCCGGCACAGATGAGTCGCGACGTTGCCGCATCCCTGCACCGCCACCGTCTTCCCCGAGAGCCGCTCGCTGCCCCACCTGACCTTCGCCGCCGCCTTGATGCCCACATACACCCCGAACGCGGTCACGGGCGACGGGTCGCCGGAGAGGCCGAGCAGCCCGGCGACGTGATCGGTCTCGAGCTTCACGTACTCCATGTCCGCCGGGCTGGTGCCGATGTCCTCCGCGGCGATGTAGCGGCCACCCAGCGTCTGGATGAACCGCCCGTGGGCGCGGAAGAGGGCCTCGCGGTCCACCCGCCGGTTGTCGCCGATGATGACCGACTTGCCGCCGCCGAGGTTGATCCCCGCCACCGCGGACTTGTAGGTCATCCCGCGGGACAGCCGCAGGGCGTCGGTAATGGCCTCCTCGGTCGAGACGTAGTGCCAGAACCGCGTGCCGCCGAGGGCCGGCCCCAGCGTCGTGTCGTGGATGGCGATGATGCCGCTGTATCCGCACGACGGGTCGTGGGACAGCAGCAGCTGCTCGTGGCCGAGCGCGTGCATCTGGGCAAAGGAGTCCATGAGAGTCGGCTGAAGGATACGGCTGAAGGCTAAAGGCTAAAGGCTAAAGGCTAAAGGCTGAAAGCTGAAAGCTGAAAGCTGAAGAAAACCTTCAGCCTTCAGCCGTAGTTAAAGAACCCGCGGCCGCTCTTCTTGCCGTGGTGGCCCGCAGCCACCATCCGGCGGAGGAGCGGGCAGGGCCGGTACTTGTCGTCGCCGAGTCCGCGGTGCAGCACGTCCAGGATCGCGAGACAGACGTCCAGGCCGATGAAATCGGCCAGGGCGAGCGGACCCATCGGGTGCGCCATGCCGAGCTTCATGACGGTGTCGATCGCGTCGGGGGACGCGACGCCTTCCATCACGCAGAAGATCGCCTCGTTGATCATCGGCATGAGCACCCGGTTCGAGACGAAGCCGGGATAGTCGTTGACCTCGACCGGCGTCTTGCCCAGCGCCTTGGCGGTCTCCATCACCGTGCTCGTCGTGGCGTCGCTCGTATCCTGTCCCCGGATCACCTCCACCAGCGCCATGATCGGGACCGGGTTCATGAAGTGCATCCCGATGACCTGCGCCGGCCTCCGGGTCCGCGCCGCGATCTCGGTGATCGAGATGGAGCTGGTATTGGTCGCGAGAATCGAGTCCGGCGCGGCGATCCGGTCGAGCTGCTCGAAGAGGGAGAACTTGACGGCCGGATTCTCGCTCGCCGCCTCGACCACCACCGAGGCTCCCTTCGCGGCCTCGAGTGATCCGCTCGACTGGATCTTCGCCAGCACGCGTGCCGGTGCATCGGCCGGGAGCGTGCCCTTCTTCACCTGCCGGTCGAGATTCGCCTTGATCGTCGCGGTCGCCTTTTCGAGGGCCGCCGGCGCCGAGTCGATCAGGGCCACGTCCCAGTCGTGCTGCGCGAAGACGTGGGCGATCCCGTTGCCCATGGTGCCCGCGCCGATCACCGCCGCACGGCTCATGTCTCGTCCTTTCTGCTCCAGCGCGCGGCGACGAGGATCGCCGCGGTGATGGTGAGCGTGCCGAGCAGACCGCCTTCGGGTCCGAACGTCCCGCCGGTGAGCCAGGCCGGCCCGCCCATGGTGTAGTCGATGTAGGGTATGTCGAACGGGAGGCCGCTCACCGGCGCGCCGAGCGCCGCGAGCGTGGCGTTCCATCCGAGATGCGCGCCGAAGGCTGCCCACATGCCCCCGGGCGAGAAGAACGCGAGGGACAGGAGAATCCCGGCCAGGGCGATATTGCCGATCGCGCGCACCGTCACGTCCGGGTTGTCGACGTGCGCGAGACTGAACAACACGGACAGGACCAGCAACGCGGCGGGACGCCCGATCACACGGGCCAGTGCCACCAGCGGCACGCCGCGGAACATGATCTCTTCGGCCAGCGCGGCCGGAGCCAGGAGCGCCACGGTGGTCACCACGCCTCCGGCGAAATCCGAGACGCCGCCGTTGTCCCTGATCCACGCGGCCCCGCCCGTGAACACTCCGAGCACCATCGCGAGCGCCGCGGGAAGCGCGCCCAGCGCCAGACCCAGGAGTACCGCGCGCCACTGGCTGATGCCGATCTTCCAGCGCAGCGCCCGCGCATCGAGGCGCAGCAGCTTCATACCGATCACCCAGGTCGCCAGCCCGAAGGTCAGAACGAGCCCCAGTCCTTGTGCCAGAACGAACGCCGGGGGCGGCATGCGGGCCAGCTCGGCGGCGCTCCGCCCTCCAGCCAGGGCACGGCTGAAGGGCACGAAGCCGACATAGAAAAGGAGAAGACCGAGGACAAAGAAGGCGACGATGGCACCGATCGCCGTGAGCGCCGATCGAGCCCGTGAGGGTCGGGAGGGCGGAGCCGGAGGCCGCGCGTCGGTCAAAGCAGCGTGCGGACCTTCGGGCCAGCTCCCAGGATCGCCGCCGCGGCCAGTCCAATCTTGAGGAGATCGCCGGAGAAAAACGGAACGAAGCCGACGCGGAAGGCCAGCGCGGGATCACCGCCGAGCAGCGCCAGATGGGCGATACCGCCGAGGTGGATGACGGCCATCCCGAGCGCGCAGTACAGCAGCGTCCGCAGCACCCCACCCTTCGCCGCGAAGCCGGCCACCGCGGCCGCCGCGGGAAACGCCAGGAGATAGCCCCCGGTGGGCCCGATCACGTGGACGAATCCAGCCGACCCGCCGGCGAACACCGGAAGACCGAGCATCCCCAGTGCGAGATACAGCACCAGGGCGGCGGCGCCCGCCGCCGGGGCGAGCAGCCCGCCGACCACCAGCACAGCCAGCGGCTGGAGCGTCATCGGCACCGGGCTGAGGGGGACCGGGACCGAGACCTGGGCCGATGCCGCCACGAGCAGCACCGCCAGACCGACGGCGAAGACGCGCCGGCCCGTTCGGGCGGGAGAAGACGCCGCCTCGGTGGCGAGGGGGAGCGGCTGGTTCATCAGATCATCTCCACGCTGAGAGCGACGGCGTTGCCGCCACCGAGACAGAGTGTGGCGAGCCCGGTGGACCCGCCTCGGTCCTTCAGGGCATATAGAAGGGTGGTCAGTACCCGGGCGCCGCTCGCGCCGATGGGATGGCCGAGCGCGACGGCGCCGCCGTTCACGTTGACGCGCTCCCAGTCCCAGCCGAGCTCGCGCCCGTCGGCGATTGCCTGCACGGCGAACGCCTCGTTGGCCTCGATGAGATCGTAGTCGGCGATGGCCGTGGCGGTCTTGGCCAGCAGGGTGCGCACGGCGAGGACCGGGGCGAAGAAGAGGTCCCTCGGCTCACCACCCGCGACTGCATAGCCGGTTATTCGCGCGAGGGGGGCGATGCCGTGAGTCTTGGCGAACGCGAGCGACGCCACGACGAGCGCGCTGCTGCCGTCGTTGAGGCCCGGGGCGTTGCCGGCGGTGACGGTTCCGCCGTCCTTCTTGAACGCGGGCTTGAGGCGCGCCAGCGTCTCGGCCGTGGTGTCTTTCCGGGGGGACTCGTCGGCGGCGATGGTGGTCGGGCCGCTCTTCCCCGGCACCTGCACCGGAAGGATCTCGGCCTTGAACCGTCCGGCCTCGGTGGCGGCGATCGCCTTCCGGTGACTGGCCACGGCGAATGCATCCTGGTCCTCGCGGCTTACGCCCGCCTTGGCGGCCGTGTATTCCGCGTATTCACCCATATGGCAGCAGCCGAACGAGTCCCACAGGCCGTCGTGGATCATGCCGTCCACCATCGTCTGGTTGCCGGCCTTGATCCCGCTCCGCATGCCGTAGACGTAGTGCGGCGCCGACGACATCGCCTCCTGTCCGCCGGCCACGGCGCACTCGCCGTCGCCCGCCTTGATGGCCTGGGATGCAAGCATCACGGCCTTGAGACCCGAGCCGCACACCTTGTTGATCGTCAGCGCGGGAACCGACGGCGGCAGGCCTGCATGAATCATGGCCTGGCGGGCCGGGGCCTGACCGCTGCCGCCCTGCACGACCTGGCCCATGATCACCTCGTCGACCGCCCCGGGATCGATCTGGGCGCGGGACACCGCCTCGCGAATCACCATGGCGCCCAGTTGTGGCGCCGTAAACGAAGCGAGCCCGCCGAGATAGCGGCCGATGGGTGTGCGAACGGCGGACAGGATGACGGGTGTGGTGCTGTCGCTCACGAGATAGGACTCCGGCTGAGGTCGACTCCGCGGTCAAGATAACCCGCCGGTGGGGACGCCTCCAGTTCAGGGAACCAGCGCCCGGGCGCGGACCTCCTCGGTGACCCGCGCGAGGAACGCGTCGACCGTCATGACCTCCTGTTTCTTCCCCGCCCCGCGCACCCGAAGCGCCAGGCTGTCGCTCTCGGCCTCGCGCTGCCCGACAATCGCCATGTAGGGCACCTTCCAGACCTCGCCTTCGCGGATGCGGTAGTTCAACGTCTCGCTCCGGTCGTCCAGATGGGCCCGGATGCCGGCCGAGACGAGCCGCTCCACGAGCCGGCGTCCTGCGGGCGCCTGGGCGTCGGAGATCGGGATGACCCGCACCTGCTCCGGCGCGAACCAGACCGGGAACGCCCCCGCGAAGTGCTCGATCAGGATCGCGAGAAACCGCTCGAACGAGCCGGCCATCGCGCGGTGGATGACGACCGGCCGGTGCTCGGCATTGTCTTCTCCCACGTAGCTCAGGTCGAAGCGCTCGGCCGCGTTGTAATCGAGCTGGATGGTGCCGAGCTGCCACTTGCGCCCGATGGAGTCGGAAACGTCGAAGTCGATCTTGGGACCGTAGAAGGCACCGTCTCCGGGCTTGAGCTCGTACGGCAGCCCCGTCTGCTCCAGCGCCGCCCGGAGATCGCGCTCCGCGCCGTCCCACAGGGCGTCGTCGCCGATCCGCTGCTCCGGCCGGGTGGCGAACTTGAGCGTCGCGGCGAGGCCGAAGGTCTGGTAGACCCCCAGGATCATGTCGGCGAGGCGCTTCACCTCACTCGCGATCTGGCCCGCCGTCAGGTAGACGTGGCAGTCGTCCTGCTGGAACTGCCGCACCCGGGTGAGCCCACCGAGCGCCCCGGAAACCTCGTTGCGGTGCAGCACGTCGAACGTCGCGAACCCGAGCGGCAGCTCGCGGTAGCTGTGCTTCCGCATCCCGAACAGCAGGTGGTGCGAGGGGCAGTTCATCGGCTTGAGGGAGAAGTCGTGCTCGCCCGTCTCGGTGTCGAGCACGAGGAACATATTCTCCCGGTACTTGCCCCAGTGACCGGAGATCTCCCAGAGGCCTTTGTTGAAGAGCAGCGGCGTCTTGATCTCCTGATATCCGGCCCGCTGGTTCACTTCCCGGATGTACTCGTTGATCACCCGGACCACCGTGGTGCCGCGGTCGGTGTAGAACGGCGCGCCCGGCGCGAACGGATGGAAGACGAAGAGATCGAGCTCCTTCCCCAGCCGCCGGTGATCCCGCTTGCGCGCCTCCTCCAGCCGGTGGAGGTACGCGTCGAGCTCTTCCTTCTTGAACCAGGCGGTCCCGTAGATCCGCTGCAGCATCTGCCGCCGCTCATCGCCCCGCCAATACGCGCCGGCGGCCGACAGGAGCTTGAAGTGCTTGAGCCGGCCGGTCCGCGGGATGTGGGGGCCTCGGCACAGGTCGGTGAACGGTCCGTCGGTGTAGACCGTGATGGTCTCGTCGTCGCCCAGCTCGGCGATCCGCTCGAGCTTGAGCGCATCGTCGGCGAAGCGGCGGTTGGCCTCGGCCCGGTCCACCACTTCTCGGACGAACGGGTAGTCCCGCGCCGCCACCTCCGCCATCTTGGCCTCGAGCCGCTCGAGGTCCTCCGGAGTGAACGGCCGGTCCACCTGGAAGTCGTAGTAGAAGCCATCCTCGATGGGTGGGCCGAATCCGATGCCGGCATGAGGAAATAGCTCGCGCACGGCGGTGGCGAGGATGTGAGCCGACGAGTGGCGCAGCACGTCCACCGCGTCGGGGTCGCGCTCGGTCATGATCGCGAGGGTCGTATCGCGATCGAGGGGCCGGTCGAGATCCCACACGGCGCCGTCGACCCGGGCGGCGAGGGCGGCGCGCGCCAGCCCCGGGCCGATCGATTCGGCGATCTGACGCGACGTGGTGCCGGCCGGCACTTCCCGCCGGCTCCCGTCGGGAAGTGTCACCTGGATCGTTCCGCTCACGGCGTTTCCTGGATGCTGGGCGTGGCCACCGGACGGCTGTCCGGGGCGAACACGAAGTAGAGCACGACGCCCACGATGATCAGTACCGCGACGAGCAGCCACCGCGCGGCCTCACCACCGCTCAATTCCGTGCGTTCATCGCTCATGTCGAGACCTTCGATGAAGTGCTCCTGCGCTTGCAATACAAACGGGTTAACTTAATCCTATCGCGATTTTTCCCGTAAGAGGACAGCGTACGAGGACGTAACGTGTCACGCGATGAGAGCCTGAGCGCCACCGAAATTCTGACGTGGGCCGTGCTGGGGGCCGGCGCGGGGCTCGCGGCGGGCTTCGTCCTGGGCGAGTGGATGGGCGGCGTGAGCCCCGATCGCGTGCGGGGCGCCGCCCGCCGGTTGCGCCAGGGCGTGCCGCTGCGGCTCACCCCCGCGGCCTCGGTGCGCACCGTCGAGGCGGCGTTGCAGGCCGAGCCCCGGCTCCAGGGTCTCACGGTTCAAGTGGTGTCGTTCGCCCGGGGCGTGGTCGAGCTCCGCGGCTGGGTGCCCACCCGCTTCGCGCGCGCCATCGCCGGCCGCACGGCGCTGGCGGCGCCCGGCATCGACAGCGTCATCAACAGCATCCTGGTGCACGGGGAGGACGACCAGGCCATGCGGAAGGCGCCGCGCGCTACCGATCAGAGCGCATGACCGAGCCGCTCGCACCGCAATACAATCCGTCCGCCATCGAGTCCGCGCTCTACGCCTGGTGGGAGGAGCGCGGACTTTTCTCACCCGACGCCGCCGGGACGTCCTCCGGCCGGTCCCGGCCCTACGTGATCATGATGCCGCCGCCCAACGTCACCGCGGCGCTCCACATGGGTCACGGTCTCAACAACACGGTCCAGGACGTGCTCATCCGGTTCGAGCGGATGCGCGGCCGGGCGGCGCTCTGGCTTCCGGGCACCGATCATGCCGGCATCGCCACCCAGAACGTGGTGGAGCGGCAGCTCGCCGCCGAAGGGCTGACGCGGTTCGACGTCGGCCGCGAGGCGTTCGTCGAGCGCGTCTGGTCCTACGTCCAGGAAACCGGCGCTGCGATCCTGACACAGCTCCGCGCCATCGGCAGCTCGGCCGACTGGTCGCGCACCTACTTCACCCTCGACGAGGGGCTGAGCCGGGCGGTCCGCGAAGCCTTCGTTCGGCTCTACGACGAGGGACTGGTCTACCGCGGGCATTACATCATCAACTGGTGTCCCCGGTGTCTGACCGCGCTCTCCAATGAGGAAGCGGAGAAGGAGGAGGTCGACGGCCACCTGTGGCATCTCCGGTATCCGCTGGACGATGGCAGCGCCCATCTCACCGTCGCGACCACGCGTCCCGAGACGATGCTGGGCGACACCGCCGTCGCCGTGCACCCGGAGGACGCCCGCTACACGGCGTGGATCGGGCGCCGGCTTCGGCTGCCGGTCGTGGACCGGCTGGTGCCGATCGTGCCCGACGACGCGGTGGACCCGGCATTCGGCTCCGGCGCGGTGAAGGTGACGCCGGCCCATGACCCCGCGGACTTCGAGATCGGGCGTCGCCACGACCTGCCGAGCATCGACGTCATGACGCCCGACGCGCGGATCAGCCTGGCGGCGCCCGAGCGCTTCCAGGGGCTCGACCGCTTCGAGGCTCGCCGGGCGGTGGTCGGGGAGTTCCAGGCGGCCGGATTGCTGGAGAAGGTCGAGCCGCACCGCCATGCGGTGGGTCATTGCTACCGCTGCCACACGGTCGTCGAGCCGAGGCTCTCGGACCAGTGGTTCGTGCGCATGGGCCCGCTCGCCGGACCCGCGCTCGAGAAGTACCGGGACGGGACACTCACCTTCATTCCCGCGCGCCGGGGCGAGGATTACGCCGCCTGGCTCGAGGGGATCCGGGACTGGTGTATCTCGCGCCAGCTCTGGTGGGGCCACCGCATTCCGGTCTGGTACTGCCGCACCGACGGCTGCGGACTCATGAGTGTGAGCCGGGACGATCTCGTCATCTGTCCCGCCTGTGGCGGAGAGGTCCGCCAGGACGACGATGTGCTCGACACCTGGTTCAGCTCCTGGCTCGTGCCGTTCTCGAGCCTCGGCTGGCCGGACCAGACGCACGACCTGTCCCGGTTCTATCCGGGCCACACCATCGTGTCAGCGCCCGAGATCATCTTCTTCTGGGTGTCGCGGATGCTGATGGCCGGCCTCCAGTTCATGGGCGAAGTGCCGTTCACCAGCATCTACCTTCACGGCACGGTGCGCGACACGCTGCATCGCAAGATGTCCAAGTCCCTGGGCAACGGCATCGACCCCCTGGAGGTGGTGGAGAGGTACGGCGCGGACGCGCTCCGCTACTCGCTCATCGCGGGAATGGCGGTGGGCACCGACGTGATCCTCGATCCCGGCGACCTCGAGGCCTCCTTCTCGCCGGGGAGGAACTTCGCCAACAAGCTGTGGAACGCGGGCCGGCTCATTCTGTCCAACCTCGACGGCCCCACCCGCCCGCTCGCGGGTGCGCACCCCGACGTGGTGGCCCGGGACGAGCTTGCGCTGGCCGACCGCTGGATCATCGCGCGGTGCGACGCCACCGTGCGCGAGGCCACCGAGGCCTACGAGCGCTTCCGCCTCAACGAAGCGGCCGCCGCCGTCTACCGGTTCATCTGGAGCGATCTGGCCGACTGGTATATCGAGCAGATCAAGCCCCGCCTCTACGGTGATCAGCCCGGCGGCGACGTCGCCCGCGCGGTGGCCGCCCAGACTTTCGACGTGGGCCTTCGCCTGCTGCACCCGGTGATGCCGTTCGTCACCGAGGCGCTGTGGCGGCGCTTTCCCGGCCGGCCGGACGGGGCGTCCATCTCCATCGCGCGGTGGCCCGAGCCCGACGTGCGGGCCACCGATGCGGAGGCGTTGCGCGACTTCGGGCTGGTCCAGGAGCTGGTGGGCGCCGTGCGGGCGATCCGCGCCGAATACGGGATCCAGCCCGGGCAGGCCGTCCGCGCCGTCGTCGGCGACGGGACGGGAACGTCGACCGGCGCGCTGCGACGCGAGGAGCCGACCATCGCGCGGCTCGCGAAGGTGTCGAGCCTCCAGTTCGGCGAGAGCGCTGAACGCATCGGCGGACATGCCGTCCTGTCCGACGGCACACCCGTGTTCGTCCCGCTCGGCGACGCGATCGACGTCGGCCGCGAGTGCAGCCGGCTCGGCGCCGAAGTGACCCGGCTCGACCAGCTCGTGGCCTCGCAGGAGCGCAAGCTCGGCAACGAGCAGTTCGTGTCCCGTGCGCCAGCGGACGTGGTGGCACGCGAGCGCGAGAAGCTCTCCTCCTGGCGCGACCAGCGCGGGGTGCTGGCGAAGAAGCGGGAGATGCTGGGATGTTGAAGATGACGGCAAGGACGGAGCGTCGACTCGCGACTCTGTGCGTACTGTGCGCGCTGTGCGTCCTCTCGTGCGCCAAGATCGAGCCCCCGCCCGGCGGCCCGCCCGACCTAGCCCCGCCGCAACTGGTGTCCACCCGGCCCGACGCCATGGAGCGTCTCACCGGCTTCTCCGGCAGCGTGGAGTTCCGGTTCGACGAGGTGATCTCCGAGGGCGGCTCGCCCAACCAGGGCACCGGGACAGGCGATCTCGAGAAGCTCATCATTCTCTCGCCCAGCGTTCGCGTGCCCGACGTCGGCTGGCACCGCACCCGGCTCACCGTCAAGCCCGATGAGGGCTGGAAGCCGAACCGGGTCTACCGGGTGGAGCTGTTGCCCGGTGTCAGCGACCTGCGTCGCAACCGCAGCAATCAGGGCAAGGTCCTCACCTTCACGACCGGCGCGCCGCTCCCCACCCGGACACTGCAGGGCCTCGTCGTGGACTGGAGCACCAGTCGTCCGGCGGCGCTCGCGCTGGTGGAGGCGCTCCTGCTGCCCGACAGCCTTCCCTATCGCGCGCTCGCCGACTCCAGCGGCCGGTTCTCCTTCGGCCCGCTCCCGGAAGGCACGTATCTGGTCAAGGGGATCATCGACGCGGATCACAACCAGCGGCCCGATCCGCGCGAGGCGTTCGACAGCATCCGGATCACGGCGAAGGACTCGGTCGTGAAGGTGGCCGACCTCTGGACCTTCGTGCACGACACGACCGCGGCCCGCATCCGCCAGCTCACGGTCGCCGACAGCGTCTCGGCCACGGTGGAGTTCAACATGTTCCTCGACCCGCGCCAGCGGCTCGACATCAAGACGGCCACGCTCCGGCTGCTGCCCGATTCCACCGCGGTCCAATTCCTCTCGATCCTTCCCAAGCCGCTCGACGACAGCCTCCACGGCCGGACAGCCGGTGCAGCGGATTCGTCGGCGCGTGATACGGCCCGCGCCGACACCATCCGGGGCGTGCGGCCTGGACTGCGCGAGATCGAAGGACCGGGCGGGGGAGGCGGCGCCCAGCTCACCGGCCGGCCCCGCTTGTCCGACCAGCTCGTGCTGCGCGTCCGCACTCCGTGGAAGCCCGAGGCGAAGTACGAGCTCGAGCTGCGCGGCGTGCGAAGCGTGAGCGGCGTGAGTGGTGACACCAAAGGCGTCCTCACGATCCCCAAGCCCCCGGCGCCCGATACCCTGCGCAAGCGCCAGGGCGCCGACAGCCTCGAGCCGCGGGCCGATTCCCTGGCACCGGCGCCGCGCCGGGACTCCGTGCCCAAGCCCAAGAAACGCTCGTGAGCGACCAGCGGCGCCAGCTTCCGTCGGTGGACCGGCTGCTTCACGAGCCCCGCGTCGAAGCGCTGCTCGACACCTCGCCGCGGGGCGTCGTACTCTCCGCGGTCCGCCAATCGCTCGAGGCCGCGCGCACCCGCCGGGCGGGCCCGCCGGAGGACTGGGCGGAGGACATCGCCGCCCGGGTGCGGGACGAGCGCCGGCCCGATCTGCGCCCGGTGCTCAACGCCACCGGCGTCGTCCTCCATACCAACCTCGGCCGCGCCCCGCTCGCCCAGGCGGCGATCGAGGCGGTGGTCCGCGCCGCGGCCGGGTACACCAACCTCGAATTCGACCTCTCCACCGGCCGGCGCGGCCACCGGTCAGATCATTGCCGCGCCCGCCTCAAGCGACTTACGGCCGCGGAGGACGCGCTGGTGGTCAACAACGCCGCCGGCGCGCTCGTTCTTGCGCTCGCGACGCTCGCGACCGGCCGCGAGGTACTGATCTCTCGGGGAGAGCTGATCGAGATCGGGGGGTCGTTCCGGATTCCCGACATCCTGGCCCAGAGCGGCGCGCGGCTTCGAGAGGTCGGCACGACCAATCGGACCCACTTGGAGGACTACCGCCGCGCGCTCGGCGCCGAGAGCGGCGCCATCCTCACCGTGCACCGCTCCAACTTCGAGCAGCGCGGCTTCGTCGCGTCTCCCGATCCCGGACGGCTCGCGGAGCTGGCGTCGGAGGCTGGCGTGCCCTACCTGTTCGACGTCGGCAGCGGTCTCCTCGCCGATCTCACCCCGTGGGGACTCGCAACCGAGCCCCGGGTGACCGACGCGCTGGCCGCAGGCGCCGGCCTCGTGCTCTTCAGCGGCGACAAGCTGCTCGGTGGCCCGCAGGCCGGGTGCATGATCGGCGCGAAGGACCTCGTCGCCCGCTGCGCCCGGCATCCGCTGGCGCGCGCGCTTCGCGCGGACAAGCTCACCCTCGCCGCTCTCGACGCCACGCTCGCCCTGTACGACGACGGCGACGCGGCGGTCGCGTCGGTGCCGGTGTTGCGGATGCTGACGCTGTCGCAGCCCGAGCTCGAGAGCAGGGCCCGTCTGCTCGCCGCGTCGTGCCCCAGTGTCCTTCATCCGGCGCTCGAGCCCGGCCAGTCGGCCGTCGGCGGCGGCTCGTTTCCCGGCGCGGTGCTGCCGACGACGCTCGTCGTGCTCGACGCGGGGCCGCTGGGTCCGGACGGGCTCGCGCTCCGACTTCGGGTTGGCGATCCGCCCGTGATCGCCAGGGTCGCGAACGACCGGGTCCTGCTCGATCCCAGGACACTTCCGGAGGAGTCGTACCCCGCGGTCGCCCGTGCGCTGGACCAGGCGCTCCTGGAGTGACCCGGCGGCGCGCGGTCTTCCTCGATCGCGACGGCACGATCATCGAGGACATCTCCTACCCCCGGGATCCCGCCCAGATTCGTCTGCTCCCCGGCGCGGCCGGCGCGGTGCGACGGCTCAACGGCGCGGGGCTTCTCGCCATCGTCGCCACCAATCAATCCGGTATCGGGCGCGGGCTCCTGACGCGTCAGGATTACGAGCGCACCGAGCGGAGGCTGGACCAGCTCCTCGCCGCTGGAGGCGCCGCGCTCGACGCCCATTTCATGTGCCCCCATCTGCCCGAGATCGACGGTCCCTGCGGGTGCCGGAAGCCCGGTCCCCTGCTCTACCGCCAGGCGGCCGAGCGGTTCGACATCGATCTGCGGGAGAGCTGGTGGATCGGCGACCGGCTGCGCGACGTCGAGCCGGCCGGGCACTTCGGCGGGCGGGGAATTCTCGTTCGCACCGGCCCCGAGCCCCCCTCGGGCGACGCCTCGGAGTTCGCCGTCGCACCCGACCTTGCCGCCGCGGTCGAGACGGTTCTCGCCGCCCCACCGCTCCATTACTTTCCCCCCGCATGACGATGCGCGTGGCCGTGGCGGTGTCGGGACGCGGCAGCAATCTCGAGGCCCTGCTCCGCGCGCTCGGACCGGAGGCCCCGGCGCGGGTGGTGCTGGTGATCACCAACCGGCCGGACGCGCGCGCCCTCGACGTCGCCGCGGCCCACGGCGTGGACCGGCTGATCCTGCACGATCCTGCCGACTCGCCGCAGTGGCTGGCGCCGCTCGAGCGGCACCAGGTGGATCTCATCGTGCTCGCCGGGTACCTCAACCTCGTGCCCGCCTCCGTCGTCGCCCGGTATCGCGACCGCATCGTGAACGTTCACCCCGCGCTGCTTCCCGCCCATGGCGGCCGGGGCATGTACGGTCGCCGCGTGCACGAGGCGGTGCTGGCCGGCGGCGACCGGGAAAGCGGCGCGACGGTGCATCTCGTGGACGAGGCCTACGACCGCGGCGCGATCCTCGCGCAGCGCCGGGTGCCCGTTCTGCCTGGCGACACGCCGGAGCGGCTCGCCGCGCGCGTCCTCGAGGTGGAGCACCAGCTGCTTCCGGCCGTCATTCTCGCCGCGGCGGGCGCCGGTCGTCCGGTTCCGCTGTCCGAGCATGTGGAGCTTTCGTCATGAGGGACCGTACATGAAAGGCCGGCGATGCCTCGCGCGCTGATCTCGGTGAGCGACAAGCGGGGGATCGTGGCCTTCGCCGAGGGGCTCATCGCGCTCGGGTGGGAGGTGGTGTCGACCGGCGGCACGGCGACGGCGCTGCGCGCGGCCGGCCTCGCCGTCATGACCGTGGAGGACGTGACGGGATTCCCCGAGCTTCTCGACGGGCGGGTGAAGACGCTCCACCCGGCAATCCACGCCGCGCTGCTGGCCAGCCGGGACTCGCCCCAGCACGCGGCCGCCATCGCGAGCCACGGGATCGTGCCGATCGACCTCGTCGCGGTCAATCTCTATCCCTTCCAGATGACGATCGCCCGGCCCGGGGTGTCGTTCGCCAATGCGGTCGAGAACATCGACGTCGGCGGTCCCTCGATGCTCCGGTCGGCCGCCAAGAACCACGACTTCGTGCTCGCCGTCGTCGATCCGGTAGACTACCCCAAGGTGCTGGACATGCTGCGGCGCGGCACGGTCACCCCGGAGGCGCGGCGGGATCTCGCGGCCAAGGTCTTCGCCCACACGGCCGAATACGACGCGGCCATTGCGGGCTTCCTCACTCCCAAGGAAGAGGGCCTTCCCCGACGGCTCGGAGTCGCGATGGAACGGGTGCAGACGCTCCGCTACGGCGAGAACCCGACGCAGCGCGCCGCGCTGTACGTCACCCAGGAGCCGCGCGGCATGCGCGACCTCACCCAGCGCCAGGGCAAGGAGCTTTCCTTCAACAACCTGCTCGACGTCGACGCCGCCATGTGGGCCGTGGGCTGCTGGTCCACCCGGCCGGCCTGCTGCGTCGTGAAGCACACCACGCCCTGCGGCATCGCGGTGGCGAGCTCCGCGATGGACGCCTTCCGCAAGGCGCGGGCGACCGATCCGGTGTCCGCCTTCGGCTCGGTGATCGCCTTCAACACCGTGGTCGACCGCGCCACCGCCCAGGCGATGACCGACCTCTTCGTCGAGGTGGTGGCCGCGCCGTCGTTTCACGAGGAGGCGCTCGCGATCTTCCAGGCCAAGAAGGCGCTTCGGGTGGTGGAGCTGCCGGTGAGCCGGGGAGCCGGCACGCTCGACTTCAAGCGCGTCCGCGGCGGGTTCCTGGTCCAGGACCAGTTCGAGTTCGATGCCTCGGACACGGACTGGGCCGTCGCCACCGACCGGCAGCCCAGCGAGCGGGAGTGGAACGATCTGCGCTTCGGCTGGGCGGCCGTGGCCCCCGTCAAGTCGAACGCGATCCTCCTGGCGCGCGACGAGATGGCGATCGGCATCGGCGCCGGACAGATGAGCCGGGTGGACGCCGCGTTCGTCGCGGTCCACAAGGCGCGCCAGGCGGGTCACGATCCGGCCGGCAGCGTGCTTGCGTCCGACGGGTTCTTCCCTTTTGCCGACGGCGTCGAGCAGGCCGCCGCCGCCGGCGTCACCGCCATCGTGCAGCCCGGCGGCTCGGTGCGTGACGCCGAGGTGGTCGAGGCTGCTAACCGGCACGGCATGGCCATGGTCATGACCGGCCGCCGGGAATTCCGCCACTAGTCTCCCCCAGGTCCCATGACCGACACGTCGCAGGAACGGCCACCCTACCGCTGGGCTTTCGTGACCGGCGTCCTCGTCTTCATTCTCTATCTGGCGACGCTGGCCCCGACGACGGCGTTCTGGGACACTTCGGAGTACATCGCCGCGGCCAAGGTGCTCGGCATCCCGCATCCGCCCGGCAACCCCCTGTTCACGATCCTGGCCCACACCTTCGGGCTGCTGCCCCTCGCGGCCTCCTATGCCGTCCGGATCAACCTGTTCGCGGCTGTGACGAGCGCGGCCGCGGCCGGGCTCTGGTTCCTGGTGGCGGAGCGATGGCTGCGCGGGATCGTGGCCCATCGGTGGGCCCGGTACGGCGCGGCCTTCGGCGGCGTGCTGGTCGGGGCCACGTCGTGGAGCGTGTGGAACCAGTCCACGGTGAACGAGAAGGTCTACACCGTCTCGCTGCTCTCGATCGCGCTGGTGATGTGGCTGGTGGTGCGCTGGGGCGACGACGATCCGGGCAGCCACCGCGACCGCTGGCTCGTGCTGATCGCCTACGTGCTGGCGCTCAGCTCCACCAATCACCTCATGGGCCTGCTCGCGGTGCCGGCCCTCGTCGTCTACGTGCTCTGGACGGACTGGCGGGTGCTCACCCGGCCCCCGGTCATCGCCGGGATCATCATCGCCGCGCTGGTCGGCATCTCGCTCAACTACATCTACCTGCCCATACGCGCCGGACAGTATCCGCCGATCAACGAAGGCGAGCCGGTCGGATTCTTCAGCCAGGCGCTGAGCGACGTGCTCAACCGGGTGCAATACGGCAAGCCGCCCATCACCGATCGGCAGGCCAGCTTCTGGGGCCAGCTCGCCAATTTCTGGCAGTACTACTCCTGGCAGTACGCCCGCAACTGGGGACGCCTCGGCGGCGTGGCGACCGCCATCTTCACCGCGCTCGGCCTGAGCGGCCTCTGGTCGCTGTGGAAGACCGACCGCCGAGCCGGGGTGGCCGGCGTCGCCCTGCTGGGGACGCTGTCGCTCGGGCTCGTGTTCTACATGAATTTCAAATATGGCTTCTCTCAGTACCCCGACCAGCCGTCACTGCCGCGCGAGGTGCGCGAGCGTGACTACTTCTTCATCGGATCGTTCTCGGTCTTCGGCGCGTTCGTCGCCCTCGGACTCGGCGCGCTCATGCAGGGGATCGTGGACGGACTGCGCGACCGGGGAACCAGCATGGCGCGATGGGCGGCCGCCACGCCGGTGCTGGCGCTGGCCTTCATTCCGATGGCGGGCAACTGGGTCACCGCCAGCCGGGCGCACGAGACCATGGCGCGCGACTTCGCGTACGACATGCTGCAGTCGATCGAGCCGTACGGCATCCTCATCACCGCGGGCGATAACGACACCTTCCCGCTCTGGTACGCCCAGGAGGTGGAAGGGATCCGACCGGACGTGACGCTCGCCAACCTCTCACTGATGAACACCGAGTGGCACCTGCGCCAGCTGCGCCGACGGGAGACCCCGGAGTTCGACAAGTCTCGGGCGGCGCCCATCTGGAAGGACTACCCGGTGCCCCCCCGTCCCACCACACCGGTGCTGAGCCTGAGCGAGGCCGAGGTGGACAGCCTGCCCGAGGCGATGCAGGTGCCTGCCAAGGGGGGCATCCGGTTCGACAGTCTCCAGCTGCAGTTCGGGCAGGACGTGCTGCTGCGGCAGGACCTCGCGACGATTTTTCTCATTCGCGACAACATCGGCAAGCGGCCGATCTTCTTCAGCTGGAGCGACGGGGGCTATCCCGACCAGACGCTGGGTCTGAGTCCCTATCTGGTGTCGACCGGATTCGTGCGCAAGGTGATGCCGAGGCCGGTCGTGGCAAAGGACTCGATCGTCCTCAGCCAGGGGCTGGGCTACCTCAACGTCCCGCGCACCAAGCGGCTCCTGACCGAGGTGTACCACTGGCAGACGGCGACCAGGGAACGGCCCCGCGGCTGGGTGGACCAGCCGTCCGGCTCGATCCTGCAGTTATACGGGGTGGTCTACGGCGGGTCGGCGCGGGCGTTCGAGGCGGCGGGCGACACAACGCTGTCCGTCCATGCGGATTCGGTCGCCAGGCGGGTCGCCGCGGAGCTCAACGGAGACGCGGCGTTCTAGTCAGTGGTGCGGGTCGGGATCGCGGCGGCGCCGCAGGGCGAGGAGCATCGAGCCGAGATTGCCGATGGCGAGGAGCGTACCGATGATGATCAGCACGCGGGCGGACCAGCGCAGCACGTTTACGTGCGCGATGCCCACCAGCAGGAGGGCCGCCTTGGTCGTGAGCAGCGCCGCCGCCGCGGAGAACGCCATCAGCTGGAGCAGCAGCACGGGCTGATAGCCCAAGCCGGCATAGAGCCAGTAGAGCGCGAGCACCACGAGCAGCCACGCGAGCAAACCCACCCGCGTGGTTTCCCCGCCGGGGAACAGCAGAAGGAAGGGGACGACGAGAACCGCCAGGAGCACGAGCATGGCGAGCAGCCGACGGGTCGCTCGTCTCAGCTCCTGGGGCGTCGCGTCTTCGGCGGTGTGAATAGCCGGGTTATGCACCAGATCACTCCTTCATTCCCCCGGCGGTTCCGCGATCAGCCCTTGAAGGCCTCCACCGAGGCATTGAGGTCGCGCCGAAGCTCGGCCTCTCCACTAAGCAGTGTTTGCCACGTCATCTCCGGGCCTTTGCGAGCGCCCTTGGTCGTGATCTTCACGCCTTCGGGGGAGATAGTAACCGTATAGAGCTTGCCGTCCAGATCCAGCTCCCGCTTGATCGTCTTGTCGAGTTTCGCTGGCATCGATGCTCCCAGGCAGGGGTATGCGCCGCCACGGGCGTGGATCAGCCCGCCCGCGCGGCGGGGGCGCCATGAAGACTAGTCCCGCTCATCCTCCACGTCATTGGGCCGAAGATTCTCCGCCCCTTGCTCCGGCGCGGTGATCTGGGTCGCACTGTGAGCTGAAAGCTGAAGGCCGAAAGCTGAAAGCTGAAGGCGGTCACTTCACGTTTTAGATGAGATCGGAACAGCTAAGGCATTAGGCCTTAGGCTTTTAGCTTTATGCTTTAACCTTTAGGCTTTCAGACCAGCCCTCCAAGCAGCCTCGCAATCTCCTCCAGCGGCAGCACCCAGCCCGCCCCGCCGCGCGCCACCGCCGCGCGCGGCATCCCGTACACCACGCATGACGACTCACTCTCGGCGATCGTCACGCCTCCCCCGGCGCGCACCATCGCCATGCCGTCGGCCCCGTCTTCACCCATGCCGGTCAGCAACACGCCGAGCACGCGGCCGGGACGCGCGCGGGCGGCGGATCGCATCGTGACGTCGACGCTCGGAATGTGCTTCGCATCCGCCGGTGTGCGCGACAGCGTGACGACGAGCCCCGGACTCACGCGCAGGTGCTCGCCCGCGCGCGCCACGACGGCACGGCCGGGGACGAGCCGCTGCCCTTCGTTGGCCTCGAGGACGCCGATCCGAGTGATGGAGTTGAGCCGCTGCGCGAAGGGGCCGGTGAAGCTCTCCGGCATGTGCTGCACCACGACGATCGGGATCGGGAAGTTCGCCGGCAGGGCCTGGAGGATGCGCTGAACCGCAGCCGGCCCGCCGGTGGACGCGCCGATGACGCACAGCTCGCACCGACGGAGCTCGGCGCGGGTCACGGAGGGTGACGGCGTGCCGTTCGAGGTCTGCGCGCCACTCGCCGCGGTCGCCGGCGGCGCGAGCGCCCTCAGCCGCTCGACCACTTCGCGCCGCAGATATTCCAGGTCCATCACATTGAACGTGGTCTTGTCGATCACGTCCACCGCCCCGGCCCCGAGCGCCGCGACGGTGGCCGCGGCCCCTTCCTGCGTATGGGCCGAGATCATCAGCACGCGGAGCGACGGCTTCCACCGAAGCAACGCCGGGAGCAGCTGCAGCCCGTCCATCCCCGGCATGGCCACGTCCAGCGTCACGAAGTCGGGGTCTGCGGTGGCGATCTTGGCGAGGGCCTCCTGACCCGAGGCGGCCTCCCCCACGATGCGAAAGCCCGGCTCCGTGGCCAGCACTCGCGCGAGCGCCCGCCGCACGAACGCGGAATCGTCGACGATGAAGATACCGATCATCGCGAGGGGCCCTTCCGGTAGATGACCGTACCTCCGCGCACCACGGGCGTAAACTCGGTGGTGCGGTCGATCAGCGATTCCGAGTGGCCCAGGAACAGATAGCCGCCCGCCACGAGCGAACGGGCGAAGAGCCCGATCAGGCGGTCGAACGCCGGCTCATTGAAGTAGATGAGAAGGTTGCGACAGAGGATCACGTCGTACACCGCCCAGCCGAGCTGGCCGGTGGGCGCGAGCAGGTTGGCCTGGAAGAACCGCACCCCGGCCCGATAGCGATCCTTGAGGCGGAAGCGGCGCCTCTCCTCGATGAAGTAGCGCTGCCGCGTCTCCCGGTCGCAGGCCCGCAGCGACGTCTCGTCGTACACACCCTCCCGGGCCCGGGCGATCCGCTCGGAATTGAGATCGCACCCGTCGATCTCCCACGAGAGGCCCGAGAGCGAGACACCGGAATTGTGCAGCGTGATGCCAAGCGAGTACGGCTCCTCCCCCGAGGAGCACCCGGCGGAAAGCACGCGGAGCGGGCGGCCCTGCAGCGCGAGGCGGCGCTCGGGGACGACGTGAGTGAGCAGCAGGTCGAACTGCTGGGTCTCCCGGAAGAAATAGGTCTCGTTGTTCGTCACCATCGTCGCGAGCTTGCCGAACTCGGCGTCGCGCTCGTGGTGGAATCGGAGATACTCGTAGTACTCTCGCGGGGAGCAGAGTCCCAGCTCGGTAAGCCTGGGCTGGAGGCGGCGGGTGAGGATCTCCTGCCGGATGCCCTGGAAGGCGATGCCGAAACGCTCCTCGATCAAGTCGGTGAGGAGCTTCAGGTCACCCGGCTCGACGGCCGTCATGCCGCCGTCGACGCGTCATTCCGGGGCCACCGCTCGAGAGCGGATCGGGCCGTGGCCGCCACCACCGCCTCCACGTCCCTGGCGAGTGTGAGCAGCGCCGCGCGTGTCTCCGGCGACGGAAAGCGCGCGAGACCGCGAGCCGCTTCGTTGCGGATGTTCCAGTCGGGATCGGCGGCGAGAGACTGCAGGAGCGGAAGCTGCGCCGGCCCCGCGGCCTCCGACAGTCCCTGCGCCGCGGCGCGACGGATGTCGAGATCCTTGTCGCCCAGCCGCTGAATCAGGAACTCCGCCAACCACTCGGGCCCGATGCGCAGCAGTGAGCGGACGATCTGGGCCTGCTCCATGGGACCACATCCGGGATACAGGTCCCGGAGCCGGGCCGCGGCGCTGGCCGCCCGACACTGGCCGAGGGCGCGGATGACGTGGAACCGGAGCGAGTCGGCGGTGCCGAGGAGCGCGACGAGCGTGGCGACCGACCTCTCGCCGCCGCGCCGCACGAGGATATCGAGCGCCTCGCGCTGGATCGCGGGCTCCCGGTCGGCGAGCGCGCGTAACAGCAGGACCTCCGATCGCGATCCGGCGATCTGCCCGACGGCCTTGAGCGCCGCGGCGCGTACTGCAGGGCTGCGCGCCTCCGCCAACTCCAGCACCAGCGGCTCCAGCGCCGCGACAGGTCGCCGCGCCAGGATCCCGAGGGCATGGACCGTCGCGTTCTGGTTGTCGGAGAGACCGAGACAGGTGTCGAGCTCCGTCAGGACGTCGGGCGACAGCTCGGTGAGGGCCTGGGCGGCGGCGGCCTGTTCGACCGGCTCCCCGGCCCGCAGCCGCTCGAGCAGCAAGGGAGCGACGGCATCGACCCCGAGCCGTCCCAGTGCCAGGCACGCGGCCGCGCGCACCGCGGTCTCGTGATCGCCGAGATGCTGCCTGATCGCCCGATAGTCGGTCTCGTCGAACGAGCCGGCCCGGAGCGCGCCGCATCGCACGTCGGCATCGGGGTGGTCGAGGAACGCCGACAGGCTCGGCGCCAGCCACTTCGGGAAACGGCGGAACACACCCTCGATCCAGGCGGCGCCGGGATCGGTCGCAAGCCGGGAGAGTAGTGTCGGCAGGAGGGGCTCGATGCCCGCGGCGGCCACGACGGTGGCCGCGGCGCGCAGCATGTCGTCGGCCGCGCCCGCGTCGCCCTCGGGAGCTACCAGCAGCGGCTCGAGGTATGCCGCGACGCCCTCGTCCGCGAGGAGATCCGCCCGTGCACTCGCGATCGCGGGCATCGGATCGGGGTGGAGGTCCAGCACGACGGCGGCTGCCAGGAGCAGCCGATCGCGCAGGCCCCGCTCCCGCACGGCGGAAAAGACCCTCAGCAGGGGCTCGAGCGACTCCGGCGCCGCGATCCGTCGCAAGGCTTCGACCGCGGGCTCCGCCACGACGGAGTCGGGCACCAGCGCCATCAGAGGGCGTACGGCGTCGGCCTCGCCGATCTCTCCCAGCGCGGAGATGGCGGCGAGCTGGAGCCAGAGATCGCCCTGCAGCAGCCAGCAGAGGGTAGGCACCGCCTCGCGGAGGCGGAGCCGGCCGACGGCCTCGATGGCCGCCTGGGCGACGTTGGGGTCGGCGTGGCCGAGCAGCGGCAGCATCGCCGGACCCGCACTCGAATCACCGATGCGGGCGAGGCTCTGTACCGCGAACATCACCAGCTCCGCATCGCGGCCCTTGAGCAGGCCGATGAGATGGGGGACCGCGTACGGTCCCTGGCGCTCCAGCGCGTTGAGGCCCGCGTTCCGGCGCACCGCGTTCTGCCCGTCCGCGACGAGATCGGTGAGCACGCCCGGCTCGAGGTAGCGGGCCGCCAGCCGGATGGCCCGCTCTCGCACGCCCGGCGCGTCATCCTCCAGCTCGGCGAGAATCGCCGCTGCGTCCGGGGTCATACCTGGAAGAGGGCCACGCGCTGGCGCAGCGCGTCCGATTCGCCGGCGAGGCTCTTGGCCGCGCCGCTCATCTGCTCCACGGCGACCAGGTTCTGCCGGGACACGACCGCGATCGCCTCCACCGCCTTCACCACCATCTCGCCGCCCCGCTTCTGCTCGACCACCGCCTCCGACATCTGGTGCGTGAGCTGGTTCATCTTCTGCGCGGCCGCGCTGATCTCACGCGCCCCGGTGGCGTTCTCGGTGATCGAGCCCGCGATCTGGCGGGCCAGGGCCGACATCTCGCTGACCGTGTCGAGCACCTCCTTGGCGTCGGCGGCCTGCTCGTCGGCAGCCTTGGCGGCCTCCGCGACGAGCGAGGACGTCTGTCCGATCGACTCCACGATCCCGGTCACCACGTGCTCCATGAGCGTCACCGCGCGCCTGGTGTCCTTCTGGACCGTCTCGATGACGGTGCCGATCTCCTGGGTGGCGAGCACCGAGCGCTCCGCCAGGCGCCGCACTTCGTCCGCCACCACCGCGAAGCCCTTGCCCGCGTCGCCCGCACGGGCCGCCTCGATGGCGGCGTTCAGGGCGAGCAGGTTGGTCTGGTCGGCGATCCCCTCGATCACCTTCACGATCTTCCCGATCTCGTCCGAGCGCTCGCCGATCGAGGCGATGGACTCCTGCAGCCGCTCGCCGTTGTGCCTCGTCTCCACCACGGACTGCTGGCTGACCTGGTCCACCTGATGGACCCGCGCGGCGATGGCGCCGACGTTGTCGATCATCTCACGCAGCGTGGTGGTGGCCTGCTCCACCGAGCCCAGCAGCACCTCGCCGTTCTGGGCCGTATGCGCCAGCGTCGCGCTCATCTCCTGGATCGACGCGGAGGTCTGGTCCACGTTGGCCGCGAGCGCCTCCGCGCTGCGGGCCAGGTGCTGCATCTGCGACGCGATCTCCACCATGGTGGAGGACGTCTCCTCGGTGCTGCTCGACTGCATCTCGGCGCCCTTGGCCATCTGGGTGGATGAGGCGGAGATCTCCTCGGCCGAGGTGGCGACCATCCGCGACGAGACGGCGATCTGGCTCGCGATGTCGCGCAGGTTCTTCACCATCTGCCGCATCGAGTGCTCCAGCCATCCGATCTCGTCGCGCGACTGGCTCCGGATGTCGGTGGTGAGATCGCCCTTGGACACTTGCTCCGCCAGGATGCCGAGACTGGTGAGGGGGTCGGCGATGATGCGGGAGAGCCCGATGGCGAGGGCGACCCCGATCCCGATGGCCGCGCCGAGCAGCACCAGAATCATCGTGCGCGAGTCGGTGAAGATCCGCCCCGCCGCCACCGGATCGGCCCCGGCGTGGTAGATCCCCTCGAGCGCGCGCATCGCCTGCCAGCCCAACAGCCCCGTCAGCACCAGCACGACGCCGAAGCCCGTGAGGATCTTCCGCTTGATCGTCCAGTCCCTGATCGTCTGTTCCACGCGACTTGCCATCGGAGCACCCGTCCTTGAGTGTGCGAAGACCTAGCGGCTGAGCAGGAGCACTTTGTCGAGATCGAGCAGAATGACGAGCCGCGCATCCCACCGGGCGACACCCGTGAGGTAATCGGCCTCGACCGACCGCACGTCGTCCGGCACCGGCGCCACGGCCTCGCCCGGGACCTTGGTCACCTGTGATACCCGGTCCACCAGGAGGCCAAGCACACGGCCCTGCACTTCCACCACGACGATTCTGGACGCGGGCGTGATGGTGGCCGGCTCGAGACCGAGACGGCTCCGGATCTCGACGACGGCGAGGATGCGCCCCCGGAGGTTGGTGACGCCGCGAACGTGGGCCGGCGACTGCGGCACCCGGGAGATCTCGGTGACCCGGATGACCTCGCGAACCCGGGTGATCGGTACCCCGTACTCCTCACGCCCGAGCACGAACGTGAGCAGGTGCAGCTCCGGCGCCCGCGCGGTCGGCGCGGCTTCGGGCGCCTGCTGCAGCGCGTCGGCGAAGCCAAGGAGACGAATCGGGGCTTCGTCAGTTGGCATGACCCGCTCCGTCGAGGATGCGGACGACGTCGAGAATGCAGGCGACGCGCCCGTCACCAAGGATCGTCGTGCCCGACACCACGTCGGGTCGTCCCAGCGAGGGGTCGAGCCCCTTCACGACGACGTCCTGGTGGCCGATCAGTCGGTCCACCAGCAGCCCTCGCCGCTTGGCGCCCGCCGCCATGACGACGTAGAAGCGTCGCGCGCCCGCTCCCGCTGTGTCGGTGCCGAGGATGGCGCCGCCGTCCGCCACGTGGATGAGATCGCCGCGCCATTGGGTGACACCGCGATGGTTGATTTCCCGGATGGCTTCGGGCTCGGCCCGCACGGTCTCCGCCACGTGGGTGAGCGGGACCGCGTACCGCTCCCGGTCCACCTCGACGATGAGCGACCGCACGATCGCCAGCGTCACGGGCAGGCTGAGCGTGAACGCCGTTCCCTGCCCCTCGCGGCTGGCGACGTCGATCGTCCCGCCGAGCGCGTGGATGGCCCCCGCCACGACGTCGAGCCCGACGCCACGTCCCGAGAGCTTGGTCACGCCCTCGGCGGTGGAGAGACCCGAGACGAAGATCAGGCCATAGAGCTGGTCCGCCTCCATCGCCTGCGCATCCATGCCGAGCGCCTCGGCCCGGGCGCGGATCGCGGTTTCGTTGAGCCCGCGGCCGTCGTCGGACACGCGGATCACGATGCGGCCCGAAACCGAGGCGGCGGCGAGCCGCAGGATGCCTTCGGCCGGCTTGCCCGCGGCGCGCCGCTGCTCCGGGCGCTCGATGCCGTGGACGACGGCGTTGGTGACGAGGTGGAGCAGCGGCTCACCCAGCCGGTCGAGCACTGCCTTGTCGAGCGAGGTCTCGCCCCCGCTCATTTCTACCCGGACGGTCTTGCCCTCGCCCCGGGCGATGTCGCGCGCCAGGCGGGGAAAGCGGCCGACCACGGTGGACACCGGCAGCAGCCGGGTCTCCATCAGCGTGGCTTCGAGCCGCTTGAGCGTCTTCTCGAGCGCGACGACGGCCAGGTCGAGCTCGGCGATCTCCACGATCGGACCGACCCGCCGCAGAAGCCGGCGATACAGATCCACCAGCGACGAATGCTGGATCAGACCCTCGCCCAGCACCTCGAGGAGCGCATCGAGCCGACGGAAGTCCACCCGCACCACGCTGTCGGCCTCGGCGGAGCCCGCGGTCCGGCCTACGGTTCGCCGCTCACCCTCCCGCCGCTCTTCGGCGGGCACCGCTTCGCGGCTCGTCGCCGCGGAAAGGAAGTGGCGAACCCGCTCGACGTATCGCGTGGCCGCGGACCGGTCGGTCCGGGTGACGGCCTCGCGGATCAGGTCGGCCAGGAGACCCGCGCCGCCCACGAGCAGCTCGGCCGCTTCCTCGTCGCGCGAGGCGGGTAGGGCCGACAGCAGCGCGCAGGCGTCTTCCAGCGCATGGGCCAGGTCCTGCATCGGCGTGAGGCCCATCATCGCCGAGTTTCCCTTGACCGTGTGCAGCCGGCCCTTCACCGAGGCGAGGATCTCATCGCCCGGCTCGCCCGCCATCCACTGACGCTCGAGTGCCAGGAACGTGTCGGCGATCTGTTCGGCGAGCGGCAGGGACTCGACGATGTAGTCGTGCAGCAACTCCCCGAAGGGATGGTCGTTCTCGCTCATCTCGAGGCGCCGTCGGCCCGGGCGCGCTCGACCAGGCGCTCGATGTCGGGCAGTTGGAACGGCTTGCGGAGGTAGTCCCAGGCGCCCACCGCACGCCCCCGCGCCTCGTCTTCGTCGCTCCCTTCGGTCGTCACCAGCGCGATCGGCACGTGCGGGTGGAGCCCTTCGGCCTGTCGCCGCGCGAGCAGCTCGAGCCCGTTCATCTCGGGCATGTTGAGATCAAGGAGCACCAGCGTCAGATCGGGATGCGCGGCGAGGAGGCCATAGCCGTCGCGGCCGTTGTCCGCATGGTGCACCCTGCTCCCCTTGAGCGAGCCCTGGGAGAAGATCACGCGATACATCTGGTGGAGCAGCTTGGAGTCGTCGATGACGAGAAAGGAGTCCGGCATGCGCTATCCTTGCGGTGTGTCCAGGACTCGTTGGACCACGTTCCTGAGCGCCTGGGGCGACCACGGCTTCTTGACCACGGCGGCGACGCCGAGCATGCTGGCTTGCGCGAGCAGCGGCGACCCGTCGGCCTCCGCGGTCGTGAGAATGACGGGCGTACCGCGGTGGACCGGATGCTCCCGGAGCGCGCGGATGAACTGCACGCCGTCCATGTCGGGCATGCGCAGGTCGAGCAGGACCACGTCGCAGGGCTCCGGCATGACTGCGAGGAGCTCGAGCGCGATGCGCCCGTTCTCGGCCGGATGGAGCTCGTTCGACTGATGCGGGAAGGCCAAGCCGAACATCTTCCTGAGGAGCGGCGAGTCCTCGACCACCAGCAACCTCATGGGCCCGTCTCCGGCGATGACGCGATGCGATTCAGGAAGCCTGCCCCTGGTGCAAGAGGCAGACCCATCGGGCGGGTGATCGTAACGTCAAGGACGATAAAGGTTTCGGACAGGGCGGGCCGACGGGCGGTTCAATTCGCGCCGCGTTGTGGCCTGTGATCGGTGATCTGCAAGGAGGGCGGAACGGTGGAACGGCGGGAAGGAGGAACGGGGGAGACGATGTACGATCGGACCTGGAGAATCAGAACCCGGCTGCCCGAGCGGACGGGCCAGAAGTGCCGAGTGCTCGTTCGGAGCCGGCGGCTGAACAGTTGCCTGGTCGAGTTCGAGGATAGGTATCAGGTGGTGACGTCCCGGAACTCGGTACGACGGGTTCGGAGCTGATGATCGGCCGATTGCCTGCTCGATGGCAGCATGTCGACCGGTGGGAATCCGTGAGCTTTGATCGCCCCTCTCGCATTATCAATAATTATTGATATGTTTTGCATCATGGCGACTCGTGAGATGCCCTGAGCCATGCGATACGCGCTGATCTCCGACGTCCACGCCAACCTTCCGGCCTTGAGGGCCGTACACTCGGACATCGTCCGGCGGAGGGTCGGCGCCGTGTACCACCTCGGTGACCTGGTCGGCTACGCGCCCTGGCCGGATGAGACGGTCGAGATGATCGCCGCCTCCGGGATTCCAGGAGTATCCGGGAACTACGACTCGACCGTCGCCACCGACTACAAGCACTGCGGCTGCCGCTACGAAGACCCTCGCCAGGAGGAGCTGTCCCACATCAGCTACGACTGGACTCGTCGCCACGTGTCGGCCAGGACTAAGGCATTTCTGGGCGGACTCCCCTTCCGCATCGACCTTCTGCCCAACGGCGGCCACACGGCCGGGCCGCGTGTCGTGCTCGTTCACGGCACGCCGACGCTCAATACCCTCTACTGGACCGAAGACCGGCCGGACGAGTTCTGCCTCACGATGGCCGGCCACGCCGGCATGAAGCGGGGCGACGTCATCGCGTTCGGGCACACGCATCTTCCGTGGTACCGCGAGGTCGGTGGGATGCATTTCGTGAATACGGGCAGCGTGGGCCGCCCGAAGGACGGGGACTGGCGTGCCGGATACGTCATCCTCGATATCGGCGACGGCTCACCGGCCGTCGAGTTCATCCGGGTGGAGTACGACCTGGACGGGGCCATGCGAGGCATCCGGTCGAGCGGGCTGCCGGACGAGTTCGCCGACTTTCTGCGAACGGGCGGGAAATCGTCGCCCGCGTCCAGCGCGACCTGATGCCCGACGGCTCACCCGGAGACATCGCTTTCCTCGATCGCGCACCAGTTGAGAAGACCGGCCAGGCCCACGGCGTGCTCCTCAGTGTCCAGAAAGAACCGTGTCGCGCCGCACTCGACTGTCGGCGCTGACTGACGGCCGCCACGCGCTCGGCGGCGGATCGCCACTTGGCCAACCGTCCACGCGCCCTGCATCCTCGCGAGGTCGATTCCGGCCTCGCTGGCCTCCTGGAGTATCTCGGCGGTGATGGAAAGCGGCATCCGGAACCGGAGACGGCGACGACGCTGATGCCGGAGCAGTTCCTGGAAACGTACCGAATGCCTGGGAGAGGACCAGGCTCCTACGAAACGGGTTTCACGGTGGATTGAGTCCACTTGGGTTGCGCTGCGCGAGCAAACGCTCGGCAAAATCGAGACGCTCCTGCGTCTCGCTCACCTCCTGGCGAAGAGATCCAACCTCCTGCTCCAATGCCTGCAGCCGTGCATTGGTCTCGGGATCAGACCGAGAAGGCCCCGTCTCCGCTCTCAGCTTGGCGGTGCGGACCCAGGCCCACGCGCCAATGGCAGCGATTGGAATGAACACTCCCACAGTTCCTGGATCCACGCTGGGCCCCCCTTTCCTTCGCGCGCTCAAACAGCGTGCCCGGCTCGACCTCAAGCTTGACGCAGGAGCCGGAGGGGCAACAGGCGCCTGCGGACGAAGCAAGTCGCCTGTCAGTTCGTCGGCCACCTCGGGATCAGGTTCCCAAACATCGCATGGAAGATCCCGCCGAGGAAGACGCCGGCAATGGCGGTGAGAATGAACAGGATGATCATGGCGGGGATGGCCGCGATTGTCCACTTGATGATGAACACGACCATGCTGACGAACGGCATTTCGATGTCGCTGACGACGACCTGAGTGCGGGGAGATACCGTGGTGGCCATGGCGAAACTCCTGGCGGGTGGGAACTATCCTGAAGGGGCCATTAAAGCTGTATCGCGAACGAGTGACGCGCCAACGTCCTGTACCTCAGAGGCTCTCCTGGCATTCGGCAAGCGTTTCAGCCGCCTTCGGGTCCGTTGAGCACCCGCAGGGACGAAGCTCAAGAAGTGGGGCGCGAGGGTCCCTCACGTACAGGACGAGAGGAGTTGCATAACTGTCAGTGATAGAAGAGGTTTGTCGGACCAGGCGTGGTGGCCGAGCGGTTGAAGGCAGCGGTCTTGAAAACCGCCAAGGGGGAAACTCCTTCGTGAGTTCGAATCTCACCCACGCCGCTGGCCGGCTTCTCCTGGCGCCGCTACGGCCGCCGCGGAGTGAGGCCGAACCGCTGCCACTCCGCCCGGAGCGTCGCCGCCATCTCCGCAGGAACTGGAATCTCCCGGTACAACACGGCCGCCGTCCCATCATCGTGAATGCCGAGCCGCCGTCGCGCCTCCGCCACCGGCACGTTCCACAGCTCGTCCACTGGAATGGCAAAGAGATTGGTGAGCCCGGTGCGCCGGGCATGATCGTACGCCCGGTTGAAGAGGCCGAGCCGGATGCCGCGGAACACCTGGCGGAACGAGGCGATCCGCCGGGCGCATTCCACGAACGCGCCGCCGTAGAACAGGATCCATCCCGCGAGCCTGGGCGCGCCGCGTGAGCCGAAGTAGAGTCCCTGCTCCACCGCCTCACCCGCCAGCAGCACCAGCGGCGGCTCGTTGTGCGTGAACGTGGTGCCGGTGAGCACATGCGACGCGTCGTGCACACGGTAGATCAGCTCGGGCGGGCGCGACCCGTTGATGATCTTGCGGAAGACCTTGATGAAGGCCGGCTTGGCCGGCACCGGCAGGCCGACATACCCGTTCACGTCGCGAAACCGCTGCACCGCCTCGCCCAGGGTGACCCGCTCGCGGTCGCTCTCCCAATCGTACGCCGACGCCAGCAGCTCGGCCGCCGTGGCCGGCCCGGAGCGTGGGGAAGCGCCGACGCTCGCGCTCATCGGGCGCTCGGCGCCAGCGCACCGGCCGCTGGCTCGGGCTCGCCCAGCTCCGCCTCGAGGTCCGCGGTCGAGCGGTGTGAGATGTAGCGGCGATACCAGACCTCGGCCGCGAGCAGCAGCCAGATGCGGTTGCCGTGATCGCGCCGGCGGTCGAGATGCTCGGACACCAGCTCACGCACCCGCTCGCCACGGAGATAGCCGTCCCGCACCAGCTCGCTCCGAAGCAGCAGCCGGGGCGCGAGCGCCTTGACCTCGTTCTCCATGATGTACATGAGCGGCGACGCGAAGCCCTGCTTCTTCCGCCGCAGCACCTCCGGCGGGAGGTACCGCTCACCCAGCCGGCGCTCCAGGTGCCGCAGGCGGCGGCCCTTGATCTTGAGCGACACCGGCACCCGCGCCATGAACTCCGCGAGCCGCGGGTCGAGAAAGGGCGAGCGCGACTCCAGGCTGTAGGCCATCGTCGCCCGGTCGAGGATCATGAGCGACTGACCCGGCAGCCGGGACATGTCATCCACGTACATCATGCGGTCGGCGGCATCGGCCGCCTGGGCCGACGCGAAGAGCTCGAGCAGACAGGCATCGGGGCGGCGGTCGCCTAGCTGCCGGCGGAACTCCGGCGTGTACAGCTCCAGCCGGTGCGCCTCGTTGAACCAGAAGTACTGCAGGCTCTCCGCGTAGCGCTCGCCGCCGGTCTTCCGGGCCATCAGGTCCACCCAGCGGAGCTTGTGGGTGAAGCTCTTGAAGGTGAACTGGTCGGGCAGCCGCCGGAGCACCTGCCCCGCGACGATATTTCGCACCGGCTCCGGGACGGCCCGATAGGCATCGAGCCAGCGATCGGCCGCGTAGCGGTCGTAGCCGCCGAACAGCTCGTCACCGCCGTCGCCGCCCAGGACCACTTTGACTTCGCGCGCCGTCATCTGCGCCAGGTGCAGCAGGCAGATCGACAGCGGATCGGCCGGCTCGTCGAGCGCGGAGATGAGCCGAGGCAGGTCGGCGCCGATCGAGGGACTCACCTCCTGCGCGAAATGGCGGGTGCCGTAGCGCTGAGCCACGGCCGCCGCCGCGGGCAGTTCGTTGAGGTCGCGATAGGGGATTCCCATGGAGAACGTGCGCAGCTCCGAGCCCAGCTCCCGCGCGGCGTACGACGCCACCAGCGTCGAGTCCAGCCCGCCGCTCAGGAACGCGCCCACCGGCACGTCGCTCGTCAGGTGCAGCCGCACCGCTTCGCCGAGCAGCTCGTCGATGCAGTCGACCGTGTCGTTCTCGGAATACTCCCACTTGGGGCCGAAGCTCAGGTCCCAGTAGCGCTCGATCCGCGTGCCCGCCTCGTCGCGGATCATGAAGTGGCCCGGCGGCAGTGCGCGGACCCGCTCGAAGAAGGTCTCGGGCGGCTGCACGAACCGGAGGGTCAGGTACTGGTCGAGCGCGAAGGGCGACAGCGTCGCCAGGTCGGGATCGTCGGCCAGGAGCGCCTTGACCTCGGACGCGAAGGCGAAGCCCTTGGCCGACTCGGTGTAGAAGAGCGGCTTCTGGCCGAAGTGATCGCGGGCCAGGAACAGGCGGCGCGCGCGGCGGTCCCAGATGGCGAAGGCGAACATCCCGCGGAGCCGGGCGAGGAAGCGCTCGCCCTCCTCCTCGTAGAGGTGCACCAGCACCTCCGTGTCGCTCCGCGTGCGGAACTGGTGGCCCTTGGCGACCAGCTCGGCGTGCAGGCTCGCATGGTTGTAGATCTCGCCGTTGTACACCACGACGACGCTGCCGTCTTCGTTCGACATCGGCTGGTGGCCGCCCGCCAGGTCGATGATGCTGAGCCTGCGCATCCCCAGCCCGACGCCACCCTCGATGAAGCGCCCCCAGTCGTCCGGCCCCCGGTGGGCGATGGCGTCGCACATCCGGCGAATCTCGGTCTCGTCGACCGCTCCCGTGGCGACCTTGCCCGCGATCCCGCACATGTCAGGCCTTCCTTCCCCAGGTCGCCATCATGTAGCCGGGCGAGAACGGGATGAGCATGTCGAGCAGGGTCCAGGCGCGGAGCGCGGGATACACGGCGGAGTACACCTTGTACGCCGTTCCCACCTTGTCCAGCGCCTCGGCCGACATCGGCGCCGTGTCGCCGTGGAAGTCCTGGTCCGCCTCCTGCTTCCCCTTCATCGCCTTGCGGTGGTAGGCGAAGTTGAGCAGGTCCTCGAGCGATTCGGTGAAAAACCGGCAGTAGTCCTCCTGCCCCTCCACCACGAGACCGTGGCGCTCCATGATGTCGCGCGCGGCCTTCGGCGGGTAGCCGTCGCGGGCGTGCCCGAAGCCCTCCTGGTCGGCGGTGAAGCCGAGCACCCGCTTGAGGCCGTATCCCAGGCGGCCCGACTCACCCTTCGGCGCCATGAACAGGAAGTGCCCGCCAGGCTTGAGCACGCGCACCATCTCGGCGAAAAACGTCTCGTCGTCCTTGATGTGCTCGAGGAAGTTGATCGCCACGACGAGGTCGAACGAGCCGTCACGGAACGGCACCACGCGCTGGCCCACCTGGAGCACCTGGTCGCCCACCAGCTGCCTGGCGGAGCGGACGTGGTCCCGCTCGAAATCCGCGCTCACCCAGGTGCCGCCCTGCTGCCTGAGGAAATAGGAGGTGAGGCCCGTGCCGCAGCCCAGCTCGAGACAGAGCCGGCCGTCCGGAGCCGGCAGATGCTCCAGCATCGCCTGCACCGTCGCCTTCTTCTTGAGCGAGCGCCGGAAGAGCCTGAGCTGCCACGGTTCGGTCACCCTGTCGTCTCCATGAGTCCCGTCCGCCGATAGTCCTCGAGCGTGCGGCGGACACCGTCCGTCAGCGACACCTCGGGCGCCCACGCCAGCACGCCTCGCGCGCGCGACGTATCGAACGCCGAGTCGCTCCAGAAGAAATCCATCCGCCGCCGGTAGATCGGTGGATCGAGGTGGAGCACCTTGCTGAGATCCTCCACCACCGCGGCGACCGCGAGCATCGGGCCGAGCGGAAGCCGCCGGCCGGCCCGCCTGCTCCCCACCGTTGTCCGCACCATCTCGATCAGCTCGTTCAGCGTGCACACCTCGGGCCCCGCGACGATCAGCGCCTCGCCCACCGCCTCGTCACGCTCGCAGGCCTTGAAGAACGCCGAGACCACGTCGTCGACGTAGACCATGTGGCGGCGGCCGGTGCCGGGGCCGAAGATCGGAAACGAGCCCCGCGCCACCCCGCGAAACAGCTTCAGGAGACGGTGGTCGCGCGGCCCGTACACGTCGGCCGGACGCAGGATCACGACCGGCAGTCCGTTGGCCGGCCCGAACGATCGGACCAGCGCCTCGGCGGCGACCTTGGTCCGCTCGTAGATGTTGCCCGGCGCGAGCGGCGACGCCTCGCGCGTCACGCCCGGCACCCGGTGTCCGTAGATGCCGATGGTGCTGCAGTAGACGAATCGCGCGACCCGGCCCGTCGCCGCGGCCTCGAGCAGGCGGCGAGTCCCGTCGAGGTTCACCCGCTCGAAGAACTCGTCCTCCTTTCCGCCTTCCCGCATGGCCACGGCCAGATGAAAGATATGGGAGGCGCCCTTCACCGCGTCGGCGCAGAGCGCCGGATCGGTGATGCTGCCCTCGACCACTTCGACACCGGCCCCACGCAGCAGCGCGACGTTGGAGCGCTCCTCGGGGCGTCCCGCCAACCCGAGCACCACCACTTCCGCGCCTCGCCGCCGTCCCTCGAGCGCCAGGTGGGACCCGATGAACCCGGTTCCCCCGGTGACCAGCAGCCTCATCCGAACCGCGAGCCGAGCGCGGCCAGGATCCGCTCGCTCGCGCGGCCGTCGCCGTAGGGATTCACCGCGTTGGCCATGCGGGCGTAGACGTCGGCGCAGGTGAGCAGCTCGCTCGCCACGTTCACGATCCGATCCTGGTCGGTGCCGACCACCACGGCGGTGCCCGCCTCCACCCCCTCGGGCCGCTCCGTCACCTCGCGGAGGACGAGGACCGGCTTGCCGAGCGAGGGCGCCTCCTCCTGGACCCCACCGCTGTCGGTGAGGACGAGATGGGCCCGCGCCATCAGGTGCACGAACTCCACGTAATCCACGGGCTCGATCAGGAACATGCCGGGGAGGTTGCTGAGCGACGCGTGCACGGTCTCCTTGACCTGCGGATTGGGATGCACCGGCAGCACGAACTGCAGCTCGGGAAACCGCTCGGCGAGCGTGCGCACCGCGGCGCAGATGTCGCGGAGCGGGGCGCCGAAGCTCTCCCGGCGGTGGGTGGTGACCAGAATGAGACGGCGCGCGGGATCGAGTCCCGCCAGTGCCGGCGTCCGGAACCGGTAGTCCTCACGCACGGTCTGGAGCAGCGCGTCGATCACCGTGTTGCCGGTGAGGATCACGTCGCCGGGCGGGACGCCCTCGGCCAGGAGCGCATCACGGGCCATCGCCGTGGGCGGAAAGTGAAGCGCCGCGATTCGGGTCGTGAGCACCCGGTTCATCTCTTCCGGAAAGGGGTGCCACCGGTTGCCGGTCCGGAGACCGGCTTCGATGTGGGCCGAGGGGATCTTCTCGAGGTAGGCGGCAAAGGCGGCGGCGAACGTCGTCATCGTGTCGCCCTGCACCAGCACGACATCGGGCCGGGCGCGGCGGAGCACGCCCGGGAGCTGCTCCAGCACGCCCGCGGCGACCCCGGAGGGCGTCTGGCCCGGCACCATCAGGTCGAGATCGTGATCGGTCTGGAGGTTGAAGACGTCGAGCACCTGGTCGAGCATGGTCCGGTGCTGGGCGGTGACGCAGACGAGGCTCTGGAACCGGCCGGGGACGGCGCGCAGCGCGCGCACGACCGGCGCCATCTTGATCGCCTCCGGCCTGGTGCCGAAGACGCTCATGACACGAATCATCGCGCCACGGCCGCCGTCTGGAGCTGCTCCGCCACCGATTGCATGGTGACGAACCTGAACCCGCGCTCCAGGACCGCGGCGAAGACCTTTCGCAACAGAGGCTCGTGAACCCCCTCGTAGCAGGGATGGCCGTACAGCACGACCAGGTCGCGGGAGTCGAGGTGCTCGTCGAGCTGGCGCAGGATTTCCTCTTCCGGAGTCCCCATGGCGCCGTGGTACTCGAGGAACGGAATCGTCCGGGGCCCGGCCAGGGTCACCGGGATGGTCCAGTGGCGGAGGGGCCGGCCGGTGGCCGTCGCCCGCCGGGGCTCACCGCCGATGCCGTCGCCGTTGTAGAGGAAGCCGAGCCGGTCCAGCAGCCGCATGATCCGCTCGTCGGAATAAAAGCCCGGCGAGGAGAAGCCTGCGGGGCGGCCGAGGTGTCGGAGGAAGTGGGCGTACGATTCGCCGACGTCGGCAGCGAGCGTCTCTTCGTCCAGCTCGTGGAAGCGCCGGCTCCACACCACGTGGTCCATGCCGCCGTGGAGGCCGAGCTCGTGCCCCTCGCGCTGCATGGCCTGGAGCACGGTGACGAAGTTGAGCCCCACGGGGCGCGCCAGGGCGGTCTCCAGGATGAAGCGCGACCAGCCGGTCTTCTTGATCAGATGCACCGCTTCGCGATCGGCGAGCTTGGCCCGCGAGCGGACGACCCCCTTCCCCAGCCATTCCCTGAGGTTGGTGGAGCGGCCCATGTTGACGAAGAACGTGTTGGCGACGCCGAAGTCCTGACAGACGGCTCTGATCTTCGGCAGGCCGTCCGTCACGCATACCCGATGGTCAACGTCCCAGCGGAAGATGAAGCGGCGATCCGTCACCCGCGCGCCCCCGACCCGATGTCGGTGTAGATGCGCTCGAACTGCTCGGCGGTGCGATCCCAGTCGAACATCCTGAGCGCGCGCTCGCGCCCGGCTACGCCCATTCGGCGGCGCATGAGCGGATCGGACAGGAGCGACCCCATCGCGGCGGCGAGCGCGTGCGAATCGCCCCGGGGCACCACGAGCCCGGTGACGCCGTGCTCCACGACCTCGGGGAGGCCGCCCGCGTCGCTGGCGATGACGGGCACCTCGCACCCCATCGCCTCGGCGGCGGGAATGCCGAACCCCTCCTCGAGCGACGGGATGACGGAGAGCGCGGCCGAGCGGTAATACGGCGGCAGCGCCGAGTTCGGCACCCAGCCGAGGAACGTGACCGCGTCGCCGATCCCGAGGCGGCGCGCCAGGGCCTCGAGATCGGGCCGCTCGAACCCGTCACCCGCGATGACGAGCTTGAGATCGGGGAACCGCGGCCTGATCTCGGCGGCGGCTTCGATCAGGAAGCGAATGCCCTTGCGGGGAAAGAGCTGACGGCACGCGAACACCATGTGGGGACCATGGGGATGCTCGGCCCTCCGGCCTCCCTCGACGGGACTGAAGCGGCGCAGGTCGGTGCCGTTGAACACGAGTCGCACCGACTCGTTGGGCGCGCCGGCATTGAGCGCGTGACGGCGGCAGTCCTCGGTGATGGCGGTCAGCGCATTGGCTGAGCGGAGAGTCCACTGCAATGGCCGGCGGACATACCAGCGCGTCGGAAAGTCATAGCCCTGCTCGGGATTCAGATAGACGTCGCCGCCGTGCATGGTGATGACGCTCGGAAGCCCCAGCCGGCGGGCCGCCTGCACGGCCGCCGGACCCGTGGGAATGGCCCAATGGGCGTGAATCACCTGCGCACCGATCCGCTTGGCGATCTTGACCGTGGCGCGGTACTGCGCCTCGAGGTAGTGCACCATGACCAGCATCCGGATGACCTTCCCGAGCGCATTCACCTGGCTCTGGGCCACCCGGCCGTAGGTCAGGTCGCTGGGCAGCTCCATCGGGAAGCGGACGACATCGACGCCGTCGAAGCTGTCGGTGGCCGCCATCGAGTGCAGCCCGGGGGTGACGACGGTGACCGAGTGACCCCGGCGGACCAGGTGCCGGTTGATATCGTGGACGTAGGTGGCCTGGGTGTCGGCGGCATGCTGCGGGTACCAGTACGTGGGGCAGACCACGCGAAGCCCGCCGCCGGGCGCGCGCTGGGCGGGAGGTTGTGACGCGGACTCGACGACCCCGAGAGATGCTGAGGCCATGTACATGCCCTGTCCCTGTTTGGAAGACGCAGGAAACGACAGACTCGACCCTCCCGGGAAGTTCAACATCCATGCCAATCAGCACCCCGCCGACCAAAAGTATCGCAGCGCGCCGTCAAGCGCTTCTCAAGCCGGGCGCGCAACCTGCCGAAGCTATGGAAACCCGGCCCCCCCAGCCGAGAGCCACTAAGGCATTGGTGCGCAGCAAATTATGACTACTCCTGCTAGCCAGCCGGACACCGCTCGCGGGCCCGGCGGCTCGTCATTCGCCACCATGGCCCGCGCCGCCGACCGGGAGAGGGTGCTGGTCCAGCTGGTCGCATCGGTCTGGGACTCCATCCTCCATATGGCCATCCTGGCCCGGGACAGCGTCGAAGACCTGGACAACCAGTCCCGCCATTTGCCCCTACTTTCCGGGTCGGTGCGAATTTCGGGCACCTGGGAAGGCCGCGTTGTGATGTGCGTCCCATTTTTCCTGGCGAAGGAGTGCGCAGCACATATGCATGGCCGTGTGGCTGCGGCGCTTACGGATGACGATGTCCGCGACGCGTGGGGAGAGCTGGTCAATGTGGTGGGCGGGAACCTGAAGGCCCTGCTTCCCTCACCCTCGCAGCTGTCACTGCCGGAGGTGGGGGAGGCCTCCACCTGGGGGGCGGCGGAGCCGGGGACCGTCAGCCTCAATGAGGTCACCTTCGCCTGCCTGGGCGAACGGTTGAGGCTGACTCTGCTGAAGCGGGCCGATTAGCCCTTTTTCTGGAGCAGGGATCGGATCTTCGCGGCCAGGTCTTCCTGGGTGAACGGCTTGGCCAGGAACGGGGCTCCCGGCTCCAGCAGGCCGCCCGCAAAGACCTCCGAGGCGAATCCTGACATATACAGCACCGGCTTGTCCGGCCAGCGCCGCGCCACCTGGGCGCCGAGCTCGCGGCCGCTCATGCCGGGCATCTTGATGTCGGTGAGGACCAGGTGGATGGACTGACCGTGCTCCTCCATCGCGGCGAGCGCCTCGCGCCCGTGGCCGGCCTCCAGGGCCTGGAACCCGGTCCACGTCAGCATTCGAACGGCCAGTCGCCGCACCGGCTCCTCGTCGTCGACGACCAGAATGGTATAGGCGTCGGGCGCCATTCCGTTGTGAGGCGTTTTCGCCATCATCCCCTGCAGTTCATGGAAAGAAATCCGACGGCGGATTAGATCGTCGGGGATACTAAGGTCGCCCCCATGGAAGTCCGCCGCAAGCGCGGGCGCGCCGGGATACGGCACGATTTCTGGCAGACTCCGATCCGGTTCGGGCGCGCCTTTTCGACGGAGCCCGGGGTTGCGGAAGCTCCCGCGTCATGCGAATTTCCGCCCTCGCAGCACGCGCTGGAGTGGTGGCCGAGTGGCTGAAGGCACCGGTTTGCTAAACCGGCATAGGGGGTCAACCTCTATCGAGGGTTCGAATCCCTCCCGCTCCGTCTCCGGCTCGCCACCATTTCCGGGTTCATGACCACTCCCCGCGTTCGTTTCGCCCCCTCCCCGACCGGATACCTTCACGTCGGCGGCGCCCGCACGGCGCTGTTCAACTGGCTCTATGCCCGTCATAGCGGCGGCACGATGGTGTTACGGATCGAAGACACCGATCGGGAGCGCAGCACCGAGAGCCACACGAAGGTGATCCTCGACGGCCTCACCTGGCTCGGAATCGGCTGGGACGAAGGACCCTGCTTCCAGGGCGAGTACGGCCCGCGTCACAAGACCGATGCCGAGCGGCTGCTGGCCGAGGGCAAGGCGTATCGCTGCTTCTGCACCCGCGCCGAGCTCGATGCGCAGCGGGCCGCCGCCGAGGCCGCCGGTACCGCGTTCCGCTACGACCGTCGCTGCCTGCGATTGCCCCCTGCCGAGATCGACCGGCGCGTGGCGGCCGGCGATCCGTTCACCATCCGCTTCCTCCTCGAAGATGCGGAGATCGCGTGGGACGACGCAGTGCACGGCCGCATCGCCTTTCAGGGCCGCGATCTCGACGACTTCGTCATCCTGCGGAGCGATGAGAGCGCGATCTACAACCTGGCCGTGGTGAGCGACGACATCGCCATGGACATCAGCCACGTGATCCGCGGAGACGACCACATCTCGAACACGCCGAAGCAGATCGCGCTCTACCGCGCGTTGGGCCACGAGACGCCGGTCTTCGCCCACGTCCCCATGATCCTGGGAAGCGACGGGAAGAAGCTCTCCAAGCGTCACGGCGCCA
Organism: uncultured Gemmatimonadales bacterium; assembly: GCA_963757525.1. GTDB lineage: Bacteria > Gemmatimonadota > Gemmatimonadetes > Gemmatimonadales > GWC2-71-9 > CAVVWJ01. The sequence goes on along the minus strand of CAVWRM010000001.1, from coordinate 2,932,645 downwards.
CGGCGGTGGGGGATTACCAGGACCAGGGCATTCTCCCGGCCGCGATGCGGAACTTCCTGGCACTGCTCGGCTGGTCGCCGGGGGGCGACCGGGAGATCGTGCCCGAGGCCGAGATGATCGCCCTCTTCACGCTCGAGGGCATCCAGAAGAAGGCCGCCGTCTTCGACACGACCAAGCTCGAGTGGATGAACGGGCAGTATCTGTCGGCCCTCCCGTCCGGCGAGCTGCTCGAGCCGGTGCGGCGCCAACTGAAGCAGGTGGGCGTGAGCTTCGATGGCGCCGACCTTGGCCCCATCATCGACTCGGTGAAGGCGCGCTCGCGCACCATTCTGAACGTTGCCGAGCAGGTCGCGGTGAGGCTCGATCCCTCACGCGCGAAGCTCGACCCGAAGGGCGAGGCGCTCATCCGGAAGATGGGGCCGGCCTTCGCTGCCAACCTTCGCCTGGCCATGGACGCGCTCGACCCCATTCCCACCGCCGGCTGGACCACCGACCCGATCCTTGCGGTGCTCAAGAACGTGGCCGAGTCGCACGGCCTCAAGCTGGGCGACGCGCTCCAGCCCATTCGGGTCGCCCTCACGGGCTCCACCGTATCGGAGCCGGTCAACGAGCTGCTGGCCGTCGTGGGCCGGGAGCGGAGTCTCGCGGCCCTGTCACAGGCCGCTCACCGCTGGAGCGGCGCGGGAGCGGCGCCATGAGCCGCTCGGGGATCTGGGTTCTCGCGCTGGCCGTGGCGGCCTGCGGCGGCGGCCCACCGAAGCCCGGACCCACGCCCGAGCCGGTGCGTGACACCATCGCGAGGCCCGCGGCCCCGCCCCAGCCCGCGAAGCCGGCGACGCCACGGCCCGCCCAGCTGCACGCGCCGGTCAGCTTTGCCTTCGTCGGGGACATCAACCTCGGCACGCTCTCCGAGCGCGACGGCCTTCCCCCCGATAGCGGCCGCGGCCTGCTGGACGGCGCGCGCCCGGCCCTCAGAGGTGACCTGGTGATCGGCAACTTCGAGGGTGTGGTGGGCGACTCCGGCATCACCTACAAGTGCGACGCCAGAGGGCGGCTCGTCGGCTTCCAGGCCGTGCGGGACAGTCTCGCCCGTTCCGAACCGCCGCCACACCGGCGACGAACGGAGGCGCGCCGACGGCGTGCCACTGGTCCGGGCTGTTATGCGTTTCTCACGCCCGGCGCGGTGGCGCCCCGGCTCGCCGAAGCCGGATTCACCCACCTCAATCTCGCCAACAATCATTCCAACGATTTCGGCCCCTCGGGCCGCGCTTCCACCGACTCTGCCTTCCGCTCGCTCGGGATCACGCTATACGGGCCGCTGGGCCGGATCGCGGTGGATACCGTGCGGCGAGGCGACAGCCTGACCGTGGTGGGGCTGATCGGCTTCAGCACCTATCCGTTCGCCTACGACCTGCTCGATGTGGACCGGAGCGTGGCGGTGGTGGACTCGCTCCGCCCGCTGGTGGACCTGCTCGTGGTCACGTTTCACGGGGGCGCCGAGGGCGCGTCGGCGGTTCACGTCGCCCAGGCGGCGGAATCGCTGGGGCGCGAGCAGAGGGGCGATCTCCGCCGGTGGGCCCACGCCGTCATCGACGCCGGGGCGGACGCCGTCGTGGGACACGGACCGCACGTGCTTCGCGGGGTGGAGTTCTATCGCGGGATTCCGGTGGCCTATTCGCTCGGCAACTTCCTGACCTACGGCGCGTTCAGTCTGGAAGGGCCGCTGGCCATCACCGGCGTGCTGCAGCTGCGCTACGACGCCGACCACCGCCTCCGAAGTGCGCGTCTCATCCCCATGCGCCAGTCCGCGGCCGGGGGCCCGAGGCCCGACCCAGGCGGCGCCGCTCTCGCGCTCGTGCGCTCGTTGTCGGCCGAGGATTTCGGAAGCAGCGCCGCACGGGTGGCGGCCAATGGCGAGCTTCGCCCGCCATGAGCTTGCCCCTCCGGCACAGGCGCGGTTACTGATTCTCGATGGAACCCGAGCAACCGCAACCCGCCGCCATCGCCGCATCGGAAGACCCGGTGCTGCTCAGCGTCGCCCTCGTCCAGGACGAGCGAGTACCCGAGGGGATGGTGTGCATGGGCACCTACCGGGGCGGGAAGCTGGTGGCCCGCTCGGTGGTGCCTCCCGAGGCGTGGGACCAGATCCAGGAGCTGCACATCTTCGACGAGCCCGTCCAGGTGGTCCTGGTGGCCCGCGCGGCGCCACCGGGTCTGCAATGCCAGTTGTACGCGATGGTCGAGCTGATTCAGGAAGAGGGGGAAGACGACGAAGGGTCCGACGAGCCGTGGGCCAGCAGCGTGCCCAAGCCCTCGTTCGAGGCGACCGAGGATGGCGACGACACGGACGAGGCGACCGTGGCCCCGATTCCTCTCGGGCATATCGTGCGCTTCGAGCGCGACCGGATTCACCCCGAGAGCCTGCCCCTCGAGGCCGCGGATGTGCTACGGAAGATCATCGATGGCGACACATCGGAGGTGGTGGACCGGGCCCTGTCGGATCTGCTCGGGCTCTGAAGCCGCTACGACGGCGACGCTGGGTCAGCGGGGGACGGTGGTCAGGGGCAGTTGTCTGGGTTCGCCGGCGATGGGCACCAGCGATCCCAGACAACTGCCCCCAAAGAATCGGTGACCTGGCGAGGCGAGCGAGGGGTGGCCTCGGAGCGCGCGTCGAGGTCGCGCAGACGAGCAGACGCGGCGGTTGGCGGCTCCGAGCGGAGCGACCGTCAGCGCGCGGAGAGGCCGCCCCTCGCTCGCTTCGCCAGGTCACCCTGCGTCACCAGCGCGAGCGCTATACGAAGATCCCCGACCTGAACCGCCAGATCCGGCCCAGCAGGTCGTCGAGGTGTCCCCGGCCGATGAACGCTTCAACTGCCGCCGCCGTGCCCGCCGCGTTGGCGCCCCAGAGCGCGGCCCGCTTCAGCTCTCCCTCGAAATCGAGCTGCACGAAGATCTGTTCGTCCACCGAATGCACCATGGGAAGCACCGTGGCGAACTCGTGGGCGACGCCATTGGCGCCGGGCCCCCCGATGGCGATGGTGGGATTGAGATGGAAGATCCGGTTGTCGAGGTACCAGAGGTCGGCGACGACCACCGCGCGCCGGTAGGCGTGGCCGATGCCCCGCTGGTCGATCTCCGCCTTGAGCCGGTACGCGAGCGGACGATCGCGATCCTCGGACGTGATCGAAGACCCGGTCACCAGTACGACCGTTTCTTCGGTATCGACCAGCTTCATGGTGTCGGCGCCCTCGAGCTGTCCGGTGGCTGTGCGGTCCGCTGGTTGGCCTCGAACTCGCGCTCGCGCTCCTTCCGAAGCCGCATGTCGCGGATCATCTCCTTGAACTCGGCGAGATTGGCCGAGCGCTGGGCGGCGTACTGGAGGTCGGCCCGCAAATCCATCATATGGTTGTACGCGCGGTTCTGATCGATGTTGCCGCCGGAGATCGGCAGCAGCGCCAGCACGGCCGCCGGAATCTTGAGTCCGGCCACGTAGATGTTCTTGCCATCCACGCCGAATTTCTTCCCCGCGATGTCCGTCGTCCAGCTCGGCAGCGGCGCGTTGCGCGACGCCGGCTCGGCCGCGATCGAATCCAGATAGGCCTGCACGATGGCGGTGACGGCGCTGTCCACCAGCGCGACGTGCCCCTTGCTGAGGCGCTTGGCCAGGTCCTTGGGCGGGAGCGGGAGTGGCCGGACCCAGAGCCGGCCCTCGGCGAGACCGGGACCGGTAATCCCGATCGGGGTCCGCGTCCTCGGCGGCGTCGGAGTTCCGGTGTCAGGCGTCACCGGCTGGGGTCGTGGCTCTGGCGCGGTCGCCACGGCCTGCGGCTCGTCCGGGAGCGCCGGCCGGGTGGAGGGCTCGGCCGAGGCGCCGGTGCCCTCCCGTCCTGCGGCTCGCGGCAGGTGGTACGGCATCGGCACGACGGTCGGGCCGCCGGCGGGGGCGGCAAGGACGATGAGGTCGGAAGGCCGGTGCGGTAGAACCGGCGGCCGGCCGTCGATCCAGACGAAGAACAATAGTCCGTGCAGCGCGGCGCTGATCGCGAGCGCACCCCGCGACCAGCGCTGTTTCGGGGGCAGCAGGATCTCAGGCGGTCGTCGCAAGGTCGGCCCGCCGCATGGCAGCAAGCGTTTGGCCCAGGCGCGCGGCGGCGGCGCGCAGACGCTCGGGTCCCACCGTCAGCGCGATGCGGAAGAAGCCTTCTCCCGCCGGACCGAACGAGCCCCCGGCAAGGACAAGCGCGCCTGTGTCCTCGAGCGCGCGGGTGGCGAATTCCGCGGACTTGATCCCGGGCGGCAACGCCACCCAGAGGTACATCGCCGCCTTGGGAGCCTCGAGCGTGAAGCCCGCGGTGCGGAGCGCGCTCACGGCGGCGTCACGCCGCCGCTCCAGCTCGAGCCGGATCGGCTCCACCAGCTCCTCGGCGCGATCGAGCGCCGCGGCTCCGGCCCGCTGCACGGCGAGGAACGGCCCGGTGTCCACATACGACTTGATGCGGGTGAGCGCCCCGACCAGGTCCGGTCTCCCGACCGCGAAGCCCAGGCGCCAGCCGGTCATCGAGAAGCTCTTGGAGAGCGAGAAGAACTCGACCGCGACCTCGCGCGCGCCCTGGACCTCGAAAATGCTGGGCGCCCGATAGCCGTCGAACGTGAGGTCGCAGTACGCGTTGTCGTAGGCCAGGAGGATCTCGTACTTCCTGCACACGGCGACGGTGCGCTCCAGATACTCCATCGGCGCGACCGCGGCGGTGGGATTGTTGGGGTAATTCACGAACGCCAGCTTCGACCGGCGGAGGACATCGGACGGGATGCGCTCGAGGTCGAGCAGGAACCCGTTGTCGGGCCTGAGCGGCACGACGTGCGGCACGGCGCCAGCCAGCAGCGATCCGCCGATATAGGCCTGGTAGCCCGGCTCGGGGACGATCGTGACGTCTCCCGGATTCACCACGGCGAGCGGCAGATGCGACAGGCCTTCCTTCGACCCGATCAGGGGGAGCGTCTCGGTGGCGGGGTTGAGCCGCTGGCCGAACCTCCGCTCCACCCAGCGCGCCGCTGCCTGACGGAACTCCGGCAATCCCTGCTGGAAGCCGTACTTGCTGTAGGCCGGGTCGCGGAGCGCCTCGCCCATGGCGGCGACCGCCACCTGGGGCGGCGGCATGTCGTTGTCCCCCGCCCCGAGATCGATGACGTCGACCCCGGACTCGATCAGGCGCCGCTTGATCGTGGGGATCTCCGCCAACGGATATCCCGGCAACGCCAGGAGACGACGACTCAGCTCGATCATTTCGATGCCCCGTTCCGCACAGGATTGGACAGGACCCCGACACCGGGAATCTCGACCTCGACCAGGTCCCCCGGGCTCAGCGGCGCGGTGCCGGCGGGCGTTCCGGTGGCGATGAGGTCGCCGGGCTCCAGGGTCATGACGCCGCTGATGAAGGAGACCAGCTCGGGGATGGAGAAGTGCATCTCCGTGGCCTTCGCCCGCTGGCGCTCGCGGCCATTCACCCGGCACACGAGCTCGAGCGCGCGCCAGTCGAGGCCGGAACGAACCTGCGGGCCGACGGGACAGAACGAGTCGAACCCCTTGGCCCGTCCCCATTGTCCGTCGGCCTTCTGCAGGTCCCGGCAGGTGACGTCGTTCACGCAGATGTAGCCGCCGATCCCACGCTCCGCCGCGACGACGTCCGCCTGGTGCAATCGCTTCCCGATGACGACGCCGATCTCGGCCTCGAACTCGACCTGCCGGGAGACGGGTGGCAGGACGATGGGATCGCCCGGGCCGATCAACGCGGTGGGGGGCTTGAAGAACAGAATGGGCACCGCCGGCATCTCGTTGCCCAGCTCTCTGGCGTGGGCGGCGTAGTTGCGGCCGATACCGATGATTTTTCCGGGTCGAACCGGAATCATGCCATGGCTCCGATCCCGTGGCCCGCGAAGAAGTCCTCACACCGGGTCCGGATCTGCGCCCAGCTTCCGACGATCCGCTCCGCCCTGGGGAGGCCGCTCAACAGCAGCCGTCCGTATGGCTTGGTGACGACCCTGCTGTCGAGGAGGACCACAACGCCGAAATCCTGCCGGCTCCGAATCAGCCTGCCGAACCCCTGCTTCAACTTGAGGGCCGCGTGCGGCAGCAGATAGTGGACGAACCCGTCCAGTCCCTCTTCCGCCAGGCGCTCGAGCCGCGCCGCCGTTACCGGCTCCGACGGCACTTTGAAAGGTAGCTTGTTCAAAACGAGCGTGCGCAGCGCGCGTCCCGGCACGTCCACGCCCTCCCAGAACGAGTCCGTGCCGAGCAGAATGGCGTTGCCCGCGTCGCGAAATCGCCGGAGGAGCGCGTCGCGGGGCGACTCCCCCTGAACCAGGATCGGCCAACGGTTGCCGAGCACGGCCCGGAGCTCGGCCGCGGCGCGGCGCAGCGAGGCATGACTGGTGAACAGGACGAACATGCCGCCGTCGGAGGCGTAGGCGAGATCGCTCACCACCTGCACGGCGGCCGTCGCGTGCGCGTGCTCGTCCTCGCGAGGGCCGGGCACATCGTCGGGAATCCCGAACACGCATTGCGATGGATAATCGAACGGCGACGGCAGGATCTCCTTGACCGTGACGGGTGAATCGCCGCCGGCCAGGCCCACCCGGGATTCGAGGAAGTCGAACTCGCCGCCGGCGGCGAGCGTCGCGCTCGTGAGCACGGTGGTTTCCAGCCGGTCGAAGAGCAGCTCCCGCAGAATCGGCGCGAGGTCGAGCGGCACCGCGTGCAGGCCCACCTGCTGGCCCCGCAGGGTCCGCTCCATCCACCGCACCATCGGCGGCCCGCCGGCCACCGGCCGGAGCGTGCGGTTGAGTCCGTCGGAGGCGGACTCGAGCCGGCGCAGGGCCGCGCGCAGCTCCTGGAGAATCCGCGCGCTGCGCTCGGACTGCTCCGCCTCGGCCAGCCGGTCGGCGATCGTCTCGACCGTTTCCGACAGCGCGCGAAACGCGCCGAGCGTCGCGTCCAGCTCGAAGGCGAGGCCCTCGGACCAGACAAAATCGTCGGCGAAATCGTCGCCGAGACGGAGCTGGCCGGCGGGAACGTCGTCGAGCCGGGCGTAAAGCCGCACCAGCATCGCGTCGCTCGCGCGCCGGGCATCGGCCAGCGCGGGCAACAGCCGATCACGCAGCAGATCGAGACTGGCGCGGCTCAGGAGATCGCCCCGCGCGGCCAACTCGCTCGCCAGGGTGGGCGCGAGGCCCCGGCCGTTGCGCTCGAACCGCGAGAGCAGTCGGCGCACGCCGCGGCTCGTGACCTGGATCCCCAGGTGGCTCGCGGCTACGTCTTCGAGATGATGGCCCTCGTCGAGCACGAGGCGGCGATACGGCGGCAGAACGGCCGCCTCCTCCCAGTTGTCCTGCACCTGCCTCACCGAGAGATCGGCCGCGAGCAGATGGTGGTTCACGACCACCACATCGGCCTCGGCCGCGCGGCGGCGGGCGCGGAACAGGAAGCACTTGTCGAAGTGCGGGCACTTGAGCCTGGTGCAGAGGTCAGGCTCCGCGCTCACCTCGTCCCAGACCTCCGGCGCGGGGACCACGGGCAGATCGCTCAGGGTGCCGTCGGCGGTGTGGCTCGACCATTCAGCGATGCCGAGCAGCTCGTCGAGCTTGCCGGGCTCGAGCAGCGTCCGTTGGGCGCTCACGGCCAGGTTGAGCCGGGCCAGACACAGGTAGTTTCGCCAGCCCTTGAGCAGCGCGAAGGTGGGCACGTACTCGCCTCTGGCCAGGGCCCGGCGAAGGAGCGGCAGATCCTTGCCCACCAGCTGCTCCTGCAAGTTGATCGTATTGGTGCTCACCACGGTCCGCTCGCCGTTGGTTCGGGCCCACTCCAGCGCCGGCACCAGGTAGGCGAACGACTTGCCGACGCCGGTGCCGGCCTCGAGCAGCAGCACGCCGCCGTCGTTGTAGCCGTCGGCGACGTATGCCGCCATGTCGCGCTGGCTCTGCCTGTCCTCGTACTGCCCGAGCTGGGCCGCGATCGGTCCCCGCTCGCCCAGGATGTCCACCACGTCGAGCGGCTCGAGCCGGACGACGGGCCGGTCGTGGGGAACCTCCACGACGACGTAGATCTCGGTGGCGCCGTTGTTGATGATGCCGAAGCCGACGCCGCCGTCGTGCAGTCGGGCCGCGACGTTGAGATCCGCGACTGAGGGGTCGAGCCGGCCGCTCGGATGATTGTGCAGCAGCATCTCGCCGCGTTTCGCGGCGCCGGGGAGCGCCAGCACCATGTCCACCGTGCCGCGCGCCACGGGCCGGACCTCGACGATCACGCCGTCGCGGTCCACCTGGGCCAGAAACGATACCTCGCGTCCGTCCGCCTCCGCGATTTCCCCCGCGAGACGGGCCCGGACGCCGGGGGCGATCCGATCGGTCACGTCTTCAGTTCTTTCTTCTTGGCCGCTGGAAAGAGGACGTTGTTCAGGATGAGCCGGTAGCCCGGCGAGTGCGGGTGGAGCGAGAGGTCGGTCGGGACGTCACCGATCTGGTGCTGGGGGTCTTCCGGATCGTGGCCGCCGAAGAACGTCCAGGTGCCCTGCCCGTGCTCGCCATGAATGTACTTGACCCAGGGCGCGCCCGGCTCGTCGGCGAGGACCGTGATGCTCGGCTTGAGCCGCCTCCGCGTGAACGACGTGGTGAGCCCGTAGAAGTCCGGGATCACCTGGCGGTGATTCTGCACCAGCATGGTGGCCACGGGATCGATCTTGGCGCTGAAGTTGAAGAGGGTGAACGAGCCGAGCGGCTGCCGCCGCTCGGGCGAATTCACCTGGTGCCCGTCGATGTCCGAGTACGCCGGCACAGTGGGGCTCAGCTCCAGCTCGGCATGCTGGAACGCCAGCGCCTCCTCCCAGCGCATCTTGGCGGAGGCATTGGGATCCATGGGCGTGCCGTCGGCGTAGGATGCCGCGATGTCCACCCCGTCGGCGGCGAGCGCCAGATCGAGCGTCTCGGTGGCGGTGCACATCGCGAATAGAAACCCGCCCCGCTCGACGTAGCGGGCGATGGCCACGGCCACGGCGCGCTTCTCCGCCGGCACCGAGGGGAACCCGAGCTGCTGCGCCATCCCCCGGTTGCGGTCGACCATCTCGACCAGCCAGGGCGAGCCCGCGTAGTTGAGAAAGAACTTGGAGTACTGCCCGGTGAAGTCCTCGTGGTGCAGGTGAAGCCAGTCGTAGGTCCGGAGCTTGGCACCGAGCACTTCGCCGTCCCAGACCTTCTCGAAGTTCACGCCGGCGTAGTTGAGCACCATGGTGACGGCGTCGTCCCAGGGGGCGGCGTTGGGCGGCGCGTACACCGCCACCTTGGGCGCCTTCTCGAGCGGCACGGCGTCCATGTTTCCCTCCTGCAGCTGGCCCCGCAGCTGGACCACCTGCCCGTCGTCCAGCGGCTCGGTGGCGATGCCGTTGAGCGCGGCATCACGCGCCGTGGCCGCGTCGGCCGGAAAGAGGAAGGAGCCGTTCCGGTAGTTGAGCAGCCATTCGGCCCGGCCGCCGCGCTCGAGCAGGCGGTAGGTGAGTCCGTAGGCCTTGAGATGGTCGGACTGAGCCTCGTCCATGGGCACGAGCAGCCACGACGCGCCCGAAGCGAATCGTCCGAGCGAGCGCATCGGCGACAGCGCCAGCAGGCCGGCGCCCCCGCGGGAGAGAAACTCGCGACGCTTCACGTCTTGGGAATCGCTCCGCGCGCCTGATCGAGGCGGCGGCGTGCCTGGGGAACGAGCGCGCTCTCGGGATAGGTCAGAATGAGATGCTCCAGCTGGATCACCGCGTCGGACGCACGGTTCTGCGCCAGCAGCAGCTCCGCGAGCGCGAGCTCGGCCGCCGGCGCGGTGGCCGGGGCTTCCTTCACCGCGGCGGCCCGGAAGAGCCGCTCGGCGTCGGCGCCTTCTCCCGAAGCGGCGGCGAGCCGTCCCGCGAGAAAGAGCACGCCGGCGCCTCCCCGGGCCGGAGGTAGCGACCGGGCCGCCTCCTCGAGTCCCGCAATGGCATGCGCCGTGTCGCCCTGCTCCAGCCGGAACATGGCGCGTCCCAGCGCAACCGACGAATCGGCGTCGATCGGTTGCAGGAGTGCCAGCAGCGCGGTTCGCCCGGTGGCCTCCGTGCGATTGCCCGCATAAGGGCCGGCCTTCTTGAGGTTGTCCACCGCGCCGGCCAGGTCACTCTGATAGAGGTGAATCCTGCCGGCCAGGGCGAGGCCTTCGACGGTGCTGTCTCGCCCCAGCGCCGCTGCCGCCTTTGTCAGATCCCCGGCCCGGAGCCAGCCGTCCACCAGCCGCCAGCGAAGCGACTGCCGCTCCTCGCCCGACAAGTCGGGACCCGTTTGGTCCAACCGGCGACCTGCGTCCTCCAGCTGACCCTCGGAAATCAGCACCTGGACGAGCGCGGCGGAGGCTCCCGCCGCGATCTGGCCGGGCGCCGTGGAGTCGGCGGCGAGACCAGCCAGCATCCGCCGCGCGGCATCACGATCGTCGGCGGCGGTGTAGGCTCGCGCGGCCTCGAGCCGAAGGCGTGACCGATCCGGTCCCACGGAACGGTCGGCGAGCGCTTCCAGTCCGCGGGCGAGGGCGAGCTTCGCGCCCTGGGTCTGCTGGATCCGGAGCTGCTCGATCATCGCGCGCAACGCCTCGACGGCGACGACCCGATTGTCGGGCAGCGCCTCGACCAGCGTGCGGAGCCCGCCGGCCGGGTCGCCCCACTTCACCCGGAGCTCGGCTTCCATTCTGTGGGCCGTGAAATCGTCCTCGCGCCGGAGAACGCGGAGAATTTCATCCCGGGCATCGTTGGGAGCCTGACCCAGCGTCGCCACGGCGCTGACGCGGTACCCCGGAAGCCGGCGTACCGCCGCGAGCCATTCGCGCAGGGCCCGGGCATAGTCTCCGTCCATGATGGCGAGCTGGGCCCGCTCCGCTGCGAGCGCGTCGGGGCGCTGCAGGCGCTGACGGCCCACCGAATACGCCTCGTCCGCGCCCTGGCGATCGCGCCGGGCGAGCGCCGCGGCGCCCCACTCGCGAAATGGCGTTTCGTCCGTGGGCGCCAGCGCGGCCCAGCGCATGACCACCGCCCGCATGCTGTCGGGCTGGTCTGCCGCGGCCCAGGCTCGGAGCGCCACGCCATATGCGATGCCGGTGACCGACTTGCTCGCGAGCGCGGCGCGAACTTCGGGCAGGAGGTCTTCGGAGCGGTTGAGCGGAACCAGCACCCGCTCGAGCCCGAGCAATGCGGACGGGTCGGCCGGTCTGGACGCCAGCACCGCCCGGTAGGCATCGGCCGCGGCCTGGTAATCGCCCCGGCGCTCGAGCTCGAAGGCGCGAGAGATGCCGGCCTGCTGCGCCGACAGCGGCGCCGCGAGCCCAAGCGCGATCAGCACCGCCACCACGCTGCTCCTCACCGCCGGCCTTCCTGCGTCAGCCGCCGGAAATAATCCACCACCAGCCGGCGCTCCTCGGGCGAGAACTGCTGCAGCTCCTCCCACGACGGGATCCGAAGTCGATGGTCTTCTCCGGTCAGGCGCGCCCGGAGCGCGGACGGCAGGTGCACGCTGTCATCGGTAGCGGTGGTGCTCTGCCGCTCCTTGCGCTCGTCTTCCTCGCGCCCCTGCAGGGTGCGGCCGGCGTCGAGCATCCGGCGAAACAGCCGCTCCTGCCGTTCCACCACCTGGCGATCGAGACGCCCCGACTCGAGCTTGCGTGCCAGGTCCTTGGCCTCTTCGGCCAGCTCGGCCGCGCCCGGCATGTTGTTTCCCTGCGCGCGCAGACGCTGCATCTCCTCCGCGAGCGCCCGCTGGCGGTTGCCGATACGCTGCAGCTCCTCCCGGATCGCGGCACTTCCCGCCATCGGGAGCAGGCCGGCGCTCTGACGGCCAAGACCACCTTGCTGCTGCGCGAGCTGATTCATGCGCTCGATCGCTTCGGCCAGGCCGGAGCCCGAGGCCGAGCCCGAGACATCGCCCCTCGCCTGGAGCAGTTGGTAGGCGGCGGCGTTGAGCGCGTCCACCGCGCCGCCCGCCTCTTCCGCGCCTTCGCGCGTGTTGGGCGCGGCATTGGAGATGGCCTCCCGCGTGCGCTGCATCTGCTGTTGCGCGCCACCCAGCGCCGCCGCGATGCCCGGCGGGACCAGCGCGTTCTTTCCGGCGACCTTCCTCATCTGCTCCACGAGACGCTGGACGCCCTCCTCGATCGAGCCCTGCTCCGCCCGCATCGCATTGCCAGCGTCGGAGCCTGACTGGAGCTCCTGCTGCACGGACAGCTGCCGCTCGGCGAGCCGGCTCGTCTCGGCCAGCGCCTGGTCGAGCGCATCCGTCACCTCCTGGCGCCAGGCCTGCTGCATCTCCGAACGCTGGCGCTCGAGCTGGTCGCCCACGGGCTCGAGCGACTGGGCGGCCCGCTCTCCCTGGCTCCGGGCGGCGTCCCGTCGGCCCCGCTGGCTGGACGACGCCGCGTCTTTCATTTCCGATCCCGCCTGGCGCGCCTTGGCGGAGGCGGAGTCGAGCCGGACTCCGCTGCTCTCCTTCCCGACCTCACCGGCGAGACGCCGGACGGCCGCGGCCAGTGAATCGGCGCGGACCGCCAAATCGCGCTCTTCCGCCGCCGCTCGGGTGCTGTCGGCGGCCGGAATCCGGGAGTTCCACTGCCGCTGCTCCCGGGCCAGCTCGCGCGACTCCTTGCCGAGGTTCGCGAGATCACCCTCCATCGCCGCCCGGCGGAACAACTCACGGCTTCGCTCCAGCGCCTCGCGCAGCTCCTTCTGCGCCTCGGCGAGTCGTTCCAGCGCGTCCTTGGCCCGGGCGGCGTCGAGGTCCTTGAGAGCCTGCTGCAGCGCGGAGAGCCGTTCGCGCAGCTCCGGGGTCAGGGCCCGATCGATCTGTTCGCGGATCTCGGAGAGCTGTCGTTGCCATGCGGAATCGGCCAGGCCCGCCGCTTCGGCGCTCTTGCGGAGCGCTTCGATCGACCGCTTCAGGTCCTCGGCCTGCTGGATCAGCTTCCGCTGCGACTCGGCGACCGTTCCGGCCCGCTTGGATTCCTCGAAGGTGAGCGACTCACCCGACTGGTCGCCCCGGCCGTCGGCGGAGCGCACCCGCTCGCGTCCCAGGTCGTCGGTCTCGCGCTCGAGCCGCTTGCTCGCCTCAGCCACGGAGTCGAGCTGCGAGCCCAGGGACCGGGTGGCGGCGCGCTGGGCGGCGCGGACCTCGGACATGGTCGGCAGGCGGAGCACGAATTCCCGGGAGCGACCCACCTGCCGGCGAGGGGTGTTGTCCGTTGCCAGGGCGAAGTAGCGCAGGGTGTCGCCGGGCAGGAGACCGCGGCCGTTGAGATCGAGGGTGGGCGAGAGAATCACCCGGTCGGCGGTATTCGGTGGGAGCGGGACCGTCTCGCGCCGCGCCGAGTCGGCGCCGGTGAGCCGTCCGATGCGACGGCTCTCGATGACGACGGACGTGATGCCATGATCATCGCGCACGTCCACGACGAGCGGGAGCCTGAGATCGAGAGGCGCGATCGTATCGGCGCCGGGTACCGGCACCTCGACGCGAGGCGCACTGTCGGCCACGAGGCGTACCGGCAAACGAACGGTGTCGCCGGCGAGGGGCGACCCGTTGGCCGTAACGATCACGAGCCGGTACTCGCCCGAGGCCGTCGGAGCGAAGCTCCCGGAGAACCGTCCCCCCTTGACCGTGAGGGTCTCGGTGTGCTTCCCGTCGGACCAGGCTGCGCGGGCGAGTGGAGCGGTGGCCTGCCCCTTGGTATCGAGCCGCGTGCCGGCGGGGAGCAGCAGCGTGTCACCGCCCGTCGGCATCGGCTCGGCGTCGAGACCGAGGTAGGTGGGGTAGCGCGCCGTGACGGTGACCGAGCCCAGGAACACGGGGAGCCGCACATGGACCCGCACGGTATCGGAGGAGCGGCTGCCGCTGGTGGCCCTCGCGAAGAGATCGCTGCGGAGGGCCCCGCTGGAGACCGTTGCCCGGCCGGCCGAGTCGAGGCGGACGCCTCGGGCCCGCCACGCTTCTCCCGGTGCGCGCAGCCACAGGGTCGCTACGCGGCGCCCGATGGCCCGGACCTCGATGTTCACCGAGTCACCCCGATCGACCACCGAGGCCGCGGCCTGGATCCGAACCGGCGCCACGGTCGCTTCCCATGCACGCGCCGGATGCCAAAGCGCCGCCGCCACGCCGCGCGCCGGCCCCGCCGACATGAACGCGACGGATCCGAGAAGCAGCACCACCCCGCCGCCGAGGCCGAGCACGCGCACCGCCTGCGCGAGCGGCGCCACCGCCTGCCGGCCACGGGTGGCGAGGTCGGCCGCCTGGACCTGGTCGGCCATCGCGAACAGGGCGTCGCTGGTGCCGGCCGCCGCGTTGTCGAGCAGCGACGTGAGAGCACCGTTCCGCCATGAGCCCCCGTGCTCCAGCGCCAGGGCCACCCCACCGGCCGACAACCGGTACCGGTCGCGCCAGGCGATCCACCCGACGACCCCGACCCCGATCGCGGCGGCCGCCCACGCGGCCAGCACCCACCACGGGGCGTCCAGGAGACCGAGTCGAACCAGCCACGCCATGAGGCCGAGCACCAGAATGGCGGCGCCGAGCCCGAGCGCCGTCCACCCTGCCCCGGCAGCGAGGCGAAGCGGTGCCGCGAGACGGCGTAGCGCCCGCTCGGTTGCCGGCGCCGTCATCCGCCGTACCCGACCGAATAGGCGAAGAGGTTCACCCCCATCCGGAGCGCGGCCTCGTGCTTCTCCGGCGGGTCGTGGTGCACCTCGGGGTCCTCCCATCCATCACCGAGATCGGACTGGTACGAGTAATAGACGGCAAGCCGGCCGTCGAGAAAGATCCCGAAGCCCTGCGCGGGCTTCCCGTCGTGGACGTGGATCTTGGGAATCCCCTTGGGGAAGTCGAACACCACGTGATAAATGGGGTGGTCGAGCGGCACTTCGACGAGCGGGTGGTCGGGAAACAGCCGTCCGAGCTCGCGACGGATCGAGGAATCCATGCCGTAATTGTCGTCGGCATGGAGAAATCCGCCCTGGAGCAGGTACCGCCGGAGCGTCGCCAGATCGCGGTCGCTGAAGCGGACGTTGCCGTGGCCGGTCATATAGATGTACGGCACGCTCCACAGGTCGTCGTCGCCCAAGGTGACGACTTGCTCCTCGGGCGCGACGCGGAGGCCGGTGCGGGTCCGGATGGCGTTGAGCAGGTTGGGGAGGCTGGAGGGATTGGCGTACCAGTCACCGCCGCCGTCGTAGTGCAGGCGGCCGATCGTCATGACGGCGGGCGCGGGTTCGCGCCGGGCCGGCGCCGCGAGCGCGAGCAGCGCCAACCAGTATCCCCGAGCGATCACGGCAGCTCCATCACAAGCCGGTAAGCCTCATTGCGCGGAATCCCGAGCGTCTCGGTGATCCGGCGCACCACCTCGCGGCGGCTGAGCCCGTCGGCCAGGAGCGCGGTAGCCTGCTCCACGGCATCCTCGGCACGGTCCGCCGCCACCGGAGGGGCGCCGGTGCCCTGGAGGACGATCGTGAGCTCACCCTTCGGTTCGATATCGGAATAATAATCCGCGAGCTCGACGAGAGTGCCGGCCCGAAACTCCTCGTGCAGCTTGGTCAGCTCGCGACCCACCACCACCCGCCGATCGGGGCCCGCGGCCGTTGCCAGGTCCCGCAGCAGCGCGCCGAGTCGCGGCGGGGCCTCGAACAACACGACGCTCCACTCTTCCGAAGCCGCACGAGCGAGGAGCCGGGCACGCTCGGTGCCCTTTCTCGGGATGAACCCGAGGAAGAGGTACCGGTCCGCGGGGAGACCGGCGGCGGAGAGCGCGGTCGCGATGGCGGTGGGTCCGGGAATCGGCACGACGACGACGCCGGCCTCCCGGGCCGCCGCCACCAGCTCGGTACCCGGATCGCTGACGCCCGGCGTGCCGGCGTCGGTGACCAGCGCTACGTCGCGGCCGTCCTCCAGGATCCTGAGAATGGACTCCAGACGGTCGGACTTGGAGTGGGCGTGATAGCTGATCAGGGCGGGGGCCGCACCGAGATGGCTCAGCAGTCCCCGGGTGCGGCGAGTGTCTTCGGCGGCAACCACGGCGACCGTCCGGAGCACCTCCGTGGCGCGTGCGGACAGGTCCCCGAGATTGCCAAGCGGTGTAGCGACGATGTAGAGGGTTGCCGCGGCCACCTCAGCTCAGGTGCTGCTTGATCTTCCCTTCGAGCGTCGTCTTCGGCACGGCTCCGATGACCGTGTCCACATGCTGGCCGTTCTTGAAGAAGAGGATGCTGGGGATGGACCGCACGTTGAAGCGCATGGCGGTCCGCTGATTGGCATCCACATCCACCTTGGTGACCTTGGCCCGGCCGGCGTACTCGGTGGCGAGCTGCTCCAGGATCGGCGCAACGATCTGACACGGGCCGCACCACGTCGCCCAGAAGTCGACGAGGACCAGCCCATTCGCCTGCTCGATTTCACTGGCGAACGAAGCGTCGGTGACGTGGGTGGTCTGCGCGTTCGTCGTGCCCATTGTTATTCTCCTAGAGGTTGTAACCACTTCATGTTCATTGTCGCCGGAGTGACCGTGGCTGACCGTCCCCTGATAGCGCATGTCGGCATCGCCGTTACCGATCTGGACGCGGCGCTGTCGTTCTATCGAGACGTGCTTTCCCTCGATCCCCACCCCATCGAAACGGCGGATGGCGCCGACATCGTGTCGCTGACCCTGGGCGAATCCGACGTCGAGCTGCTGGCCCCACGGGACCCCGACGGTCCGATCGCCCGGTTTCTGGCGAAGCGCGGACCCGGAATCCACCATATCTGTTATCGCGTCAATGACTTGGACGCGGCACTGGCCCGGTGCAGGAACGCCGGCTACCGACTGATCGACGAAACGCCTCGCGTCGGCGCCGGCGGCCGCCGCATCGCCTTCCTCCATCCCAAGGCGACCGCGGGAATCCTGCTCGAACTCACCGAGTAAGATAACAATGCTGAGAGCCGGGGGTTCCCCTGCCCTCTCAGGTCCCTGGCGTGCTGGTGGAGTCGGCACCGCCCGGGTTGCACGGCCGGGCCGGATTGCCCGCCGCGGCCACGTCGACCGAGTTCACGATCCAGCTCTGATCGGCGAGCTGAATCGCGACGAACGGAACGACCCAGGTGCACGCGGACCGTCGCAACTCGGCCTGCACCGCGTGACGGGTAGGGGGCCCGTCCACGACGTCGCTGAGGATGCGGGAGTCGTCGTGACGGAGATACGCCTGCATCACCACGATCCGTTGCTCGTACTTGGGGGGCTGTTTGGTTCGGGAGGCGGGACCGGCCATGGTTCCCCACAGCGAGGCCATTTTGGCGAGATTGCTGTCGCTCACCGCCTGGAGGAAACTCGTCACCGCGGACGACGCGCTGTTCGCGGGGTGCACTTTCTCCGAGCCTCCGGCGGCGGCGGCGCCACCACATGCCGCAAGCACCAGGGTCGCTCCACACCACAGTCGCATGTTCACAAGTCGCTCGCTGGACGAATGTTAGCCTGCGAAACTAAACGGCCGCGGGGCCGCGAGCAATGAGACCGATCCGGCTGTACGTCAATATCGACCACGTCGCCACGGTGCGGCAGGCGCGCCGAACCGACGAGCCCGACCCGCTCGAGGCGGCCGCGCTATGCGAGGACGCGGGCGCGGACGGCATCACCGTGCACCTGCGCGAGGATCGGCGCCACATCCAGGACGCCGATGTCGAGCGCCTCGCCCCGGCCGTACGGGTACTCAACCTCGAGCTGGCCACGAGCGCGGATATCGTGGCTCTCGCGTGCAGACTGCGCCCGCACCAGGCGACCATCGTGCCGGAACGGCGTGAAGAGATCACGACGGAAGGTGGCCTGGATGTGGGCCGTGGCAACACCCGGCTCCGGGATACGATCCGCCGGCTCGACGAGGCCGGCATCCGGGTGAGCCTCTTCATCGACCCCGAGCCTGCCGCGCTCGATGCCGCCAAGGACCTTGGCGTGCCGGCCATCGAGCTGCACACCGGCCGGTACGCCCACGCCTGGAAGACGGGGGACACCGCGCTCGCCGAGCTCCGCCGCGCCGCCCGTCACGGCGCCGACATGGGCCTCGCCATCCACGCCGGCCACGGACTGACCTACCGAAACGTGGTGCCGGTCGCGGAGATTCCGGAGATCGAGGAGCTCAATATCGGGCACAGCATCGTGAGCCGCGCCGTGATGGTAGGCGTGCGGCGGGCCGTCGGCGAGATGATCGCATTGGTGCATGGAACGAGGTCCTGATACCTTGTCAGCATGACGAATCCGCTCGCGAGCGCCGAATTCTTCGCCCTCGAGGCGGGGGAGTCACTGGACCGGCTGGAAACTCTGGTCACGAGAGAGACGCCGCCTCCGGCGGACGAGTTTCTCCGGACGGTTCGGATCCTTCGTGGCTCGGCGCTCATGGCCGGTCATCATCAGATCGCTCGCGCGGCGGCGAGCCTCGAGGCGGTGGCGCGGGCGCGGCGCGAAGGCGCGCCCGACTGGGACGCCATCACACGTGAACGGATCGGTCAGGCGATCGATGATTTCCGCCAGCTGGTGCGGCGGGTGCGGCAGTGGGACGAAAGCGATACGTCGCGCGCCGTGCGGCTGGGACAGGAGCTCGACCGCCTCGCGGGACGGCCCTCCGCCGATTCCCCGGCTGCCGAGCGCGAAGAGCTGAACACCGGGGTCCGCGCGTTCGTGGCGCGCGAAGGCGCCCTGATCGCGAGCGCGCTCGATCGCGCGGCTCGTGCCCTGCACGCCGCCCCCGGCGACCGTGAGCCACTCTACACCGTCATCCGGAAGATGCAGTCCCTCCGCGGCCTCGCCGAGCTGGGCGAGCTGGCCCCGCTGCCCGAGATCCTCGACGGGATCGAGATGGCGGTCGGAGACCTCACCCGTCTCTTCGCGCCCCCACCGGGCGTGGACGAGGTGATGGCGGCGGCCGCCCATGCGCTCACCCGTATCTCCCGCGACATCGCCGACCGGGGCCGGCCCGATCCGGACGCGGATGAGGCTCGCCGGTTCACCGAGCTGCTCCTCCGCGCCTTTGCGGTCGAACGGGACGTCGTGCCCATCGAGTCCCTCTACTTCGCGGGCGATCCCGAGCCGGTGACGCCGCCGCTCCAGCAGCCGCAGTTCGCGCCACCGGCGCCGCTCGGACCCGTGGAGCTGGTGAGTCATGGGGAGCATCTGTGCCAGAGCGCGGACCTGATCGCCAGGGCGCGGACAGCCACCGAGCGCGATCTCCGACTCTACCATCTGCTCGGCGCGCTGCGCTCCGTCGGCGGGCCCGGCCCCGATCCCGTCGGCGCGGCGCTCGGCGTGTTCGCCCGGTCTGCGCGCGAGGCGCTTGCCGCGGGTGTCGCCACGCACGCGGCCCAGGGCTTCGCGAACTGCCTGCGCGAGGCGGGCGAGCTGCTACGGGCTGTGGCGGATGCCGACGACCGGATGGTCATCTCCCGGCGAATCCTGGACGTCGCCTACCAGCTCGACGGTCTCAGGCTGGCGGAGGCCGCCGTCCCCACGGTGACCCTGCCGGCGCGGCATTCGCCTCCGACGGAGGCCGGCAGCGAGATCGTCCCGATCGAATCGCTCCTGTACGACGAGTCCGACCTGGACGAGGCACCCGTGGTGCCGATCGAGTCGCTCGCGCCGGAGCCGGCCGCGAGCGTGCCGCCGATCGAGCAGCCGGCTCCCGTGGCGTCCCCCGCCGCGCCGGGCGGACTCGAGCGCAGCTACGTCACGTACGATCGTCTCAGGCGCGAGCGTCCGCGGGTCCCGCCAAGCCTCGAGCAGCTGATGGGCACCACTCCGCTTCCACCGGAGCCGGCCGCCGCCCCGCCGGCACAGGACGACGTCGGGACCGTCGAGATCGGACTGCTCTGCTATCGCGGCCGCGCCGCGCTGGAGCGGGCGGCCGCGGTTCGCCAGCAGCTCGCCGATGAGCTCGCGAAGCACGGCGGTCTGGAATCCTCCCTCCAGCCGCTCCTGCAGGAACTGCTCGACCTGGTCCCGCTGGCTCTTGTCGAGCAGTAGCATGACGCCCGGTCCTCCGGCCGGGAGTGGAGCTCGCCGGATCCTGTCCGCCATCCTCGGTATCGCCATCTCCGCGGGACTTCTCCTCTGGGCCCTGCGCGGTGTCGACCTGGCCGAAGTGAGCGCGAGAATCCGCGGCGCCAGGCCATTGCCGCTCATCATCGCCGCCGCCCTCGCCACGGTGTCTTTCCCTCTGCGCGTCGTTCGCTGGCGCTATCTGCTCCGGCGGGATGACGGCGGCGTCCTTCCCGCGAAACCGTTGTGGCACGCCGTGGCCATCGGATTCATGGCCAACAATCTCCTCCCCTTCCGGGCCGGAGAGCTGGTGCGGGTCTTCGCCGCCTCGAGGCTGGCCGATGCCCGATTCGGCGCCGTGCTCACATCGATCGCGGTCGAACGGATCTTCGACGGCCTGGCCGTGGTGGGACTTCTGAGCATCGGCCTGCTGGTGTCGAGCCTTCCGACGAACGTGGCGCTCGGCGGTGTATCGCTGGCCCATGCGGCACAGGTCTCGGGAGGTCTCGCGGGCGCCGCCCTCGTGGTCGCGGCCCTCACCGTGGCCTATCCGCTGGCCGCGGAAGCCGTAGCGCGGCGGGTGCTGCCGGCGGGCGGTGTGACCGAGCGGATCGTCGCCGGCATCGAAAGCATCCGGCAGGGCCTCTCCGCGCTCCGCTCACCCAGCCGGCTGGCCGGGGTGATCGTCTGGTCGCTGGTGCTGTGGATGGTGAACGCCGCGTCGTTCTGGATCGCGTTCGGGGCCTTCGGCATCCCCGCGGACTACCCGGCCGCGCTCGTACTGCAGGGTGTCCTCGTGATCGGCATTTCGGTGCAGTTCGCGCCCGGCTTCGTGGGCCAGTTCGAGGCCGCGATCGTTGCCGCGCTGGCGTTGTACGGTGTGGGCAACGAGGTGGCCTCATCCTACGCGATTGCGTACCACGCCGTCACCTTCCTGCCGATCGTGCTGCTCGGCTTCTGGTCCCTGGCCCGGAGCCCGGTCGCCATCGGAGATCTTCGGCGCGCGCCCACATGACCTCGCCGCCGCCCGCCATCCCGGCACATGCCAAGCTGAACCTCTTCCTGCGCGTGCTCGCGCGCGAGGCGGACGGCTATCACGGGATCGAGACGCTGTTCTGCCTGGTGAGTCTCGCGGACACGCTCACGGCGGAGCGACGCGAGGGACGCGGAGTGACGATCGACGTTTCGGGAGCCGATCCCGGGCCGGGCGCCGAGAACCTGGCGTTGCGGGCGGCGACGATGGTGCTCGAGGCGACCGGCCACCGGTTCGGCGTGCATCTGACGCTGGAGAAGCGTATCCCGGTCGGGGCCGGCCTGGGGGGCGGGTCGAGCGACGCCGCGGCGGCGCTCACCGTGACGAATGAGCTGGCCGGACACGCCGTGCCCCGGCACGAGCTGCTTCAGTTCGCGGCGCGCCTGGGCAGCGACGTGCCCTTCTTCGTGAGCGGCGCGCCGCTCGCGCTCGGCTGGTGGCGGGGCGAGCGCCTGCTGCGGCTTCCTCCTCTCCCTGCCGCCCCCGTGCTCCTCCTGACACCGGCGACGCCGATCCGCACGAAAGACGCCTACGGGTGGGTGGACGCGGCGCGGCAGTCGGGCGAGCGGCGAGGCGCCGTGGCGCTCGATCTCGACGTGCTCACCCGATGGGGTGACGTGGGACGTATGGCCGGCAACGATTTCGAGTCGGCCGTCTTCGGGCGCTACCCCGCGATCCGGGCAGGGTTCGAGGCACTGGTGGGAACCGGACCCCTCGTGTGCCGGATGACGGGCTCGGGATCGACGTTGTTCGCCGTGTATCGCTCGGCCCGGGAGCGGGACGACGCCGTCATGCAGCTCGGGCGCAAACACGGCACGCTGACGCCGGCCGAGACGCTCGCCCATGCCGCTCCCGGTCCCTCCGCCGCTAGTTGAGCCGCACGAACTTTCCGACCGACGGCACCCCGTCGGTATCCACCAGGAAGACCATGTAATGACCCGGGGGCGCCAGGTTGGGATCCACCGGTGCCTGGACGGTGAGCGAGCTGCCGCCCGCGCTGAACGAGAGGCGCTGGTACCGCTGGTTCATGTCGAAGGCGTGCGTCGTCGACGGGATCCGGATGAAGCTCACCTTCTCGATCGAGCCTGCGTCGGACGAGCTCACCTGGAAGGTGGACCCGTAGCCGATGGAGCTCGGCACGCCGCCGATCTGCGGCCGGGCTCCCGCGAACAAATACGGCGGCGAGAAGATCTCGGCGTTGCGCTCGTTGGGCGCACCGGCCCCGTCGCCGCTGCCCGACAGCAGCACGCGGCCATCGGGCAGGAGGATCGCGGTCGTGTGATAGCCGCGGTTCACGGTGTTGCTCGCCAGCGTGGTCCACACCCCGGTGGAGGGATTCCAGATCTCCGCGGGATGCACGGCCCTGGAGAGGTCGTTCGACGCGGTACCGCCCACGCCTCCCACCTCCAGCACGTCGCCGGTAGGCAGGATGACGCCATTGGCGTGCCGCCGCGGAAACGCCATCGAACCGGTCCAGGTCCACTTCGGATTGCCGGCCGTCAGATCGATGATTTCCGCCGTGTTCGTGGTATGGCCGCCGCCTGCGTACAGAATCTTTCCCTCGTCGTACATGACCGCCGCCCCGTAATCGCGGCCGCCGTACAGCCGCTTGGGGCCATTAGTCCAGTGTCCGGTCCCGGAAATGTCCAGCCACCGCGTCACCTGGGTGGGTCCGGCCACGAAGATCTTGCCGTTGGGGGCCTGGAAAGCCCTCGGATAGTAGGGGAGCGCCTTGCTCGCGGTGGTGAGCCGGCGAACGCCCGACGGCGACCAGACCTCCGGAATGGTCACCTGCTTCCCGTTCTGATCCTTGCCCGCCGTGATCACGACTTCACCGTCGGCGGTCGCGGTGTTCGTGGGATACCATCGGCCGAGCTGCATCGGCGTGGACGTGCTCCACGAAGACGATCCCGGCGAGAAGATGGTGACGTCGGGAAGACCATGAGCGTTGGAAATGTGGCCGCCGGCCACGATCAGGCGGCCGTCGGGAGCGAACGTGTGGCCGGCGCAGAAGAGAAGGGCCGGACTCGGAACCGAGGTGAAGTCCCCGGTGTCGGGGTCCCAGATCTGGGGCACGCCGTTGTGGCCGAAGGCGAGCACCCGCCCATCCGGCAGCAGGCTCAGATGCACCGAGACGATCGGCCAGCTCATCGGAGCGGTCCACCGGCCCGCCTCCGACGGACTGCCCGCGGAGAACGCGGCAGCCGGCGGCGTCGGGGAGCATGGAATGGCGGCGTTCTCGCGGACGGCGATCAGCTTGCCGTCCATGAAGAGCTGAACGGAGCCGCGGGTGCGCGTCTCGACGAGGCGCTCGCTCATGGCCGGCTCGTCCACCGGCGCCGCGGGCAGGTCGGCCGCGCCTTCCTCGGTCGAGCCCACCACCCGGTATCGCAGGCTCACCGGCACGGAGTACGAGTTGGTAATGAAGAAGCGGTTGCCGCAGACGTACTCGATCGCGATCGGGCCATCCTCGTCATCCAACACCGCCGGTGTTCCCCCCGTCTCCCCATCCGTGCCCGGTGTTTCCCCACAACCGACCAGATACACGACCGCCACGACGCCGAGCAGCATGCTCGCGCGCTGGCCTGTGCAGGCATGGGTACGCCGCATGACGCACCTCGATCCCGACGCGGGAAGTGAATTGTTTGGGGAACGTCGCGGCAGGGGGGCCGCGCGTTGGGGAAAGAAAGTCAGCACTGGTATCCCTAGTCAATGGGTTCGCGTCGTTCTCGCGCAGCCTCGACGATGCGCTCGACTATTTCACCAGCACGATCTTGGCCACCGACGGGACCCCCGCGCCGCTGACCAGAAAGAGCATGTAGTGGCCGGGCGGCGTGCGCGTGCGGCCCGTGGGCGCGGTGACCGTGAGCGTGGTCCCGCTCCGGGTGAAGGAAAGCGCTCGGAATCGCTGGTTCATGTCGAAGGCGTGCGTCGCGGAGCCGAGCCGGACGAGGCTCACCTCGTCGATCGTGGCGGCGTCCGGGCTCTGCACGGCGAACGTGCCGGTATACCGGACCGTGGCGGGCGCCGATGCAATCGTGGGCCTTGGACCGGCGAACAGATACGGCGGGGAGAAGATCTCCGCACTCAGCTCGCGAGGGTCCGTGGCGCCATCACCGCTGCCGGTGTGCAGGACGCGGGCGTCAGGAAGCAGGATGGACGTGGCATGGTAGCCCCTGGTGACCATGCTGCCGGCAAGCGTGGTCCATTGCCCGGTGCGCGGGCTCCAGAGCTCGGCCGCGGTCACGCCGGTGTTGAGATCGTTGAACCCGGTCCCGCTCACGCCGCCGGTTACGAGGACATCGCCGGTCGGCAGCACCGTGGCATTGAGGTGCCGTCGGGGAAAGGCCATGGAGCCGGTCCACTGCCACTTGGGCGGGCTCTGGTTGAGGTCGATGATCTCGGCCGTGTTGGTGGTGTGTCCGCCGCCGACGTACAGGATCTTGCCGTCGTCGTACATCACCGCGGCGCCATAGTCGCGGATGCCGTACTTCCGTACCGCGGAGTTCTTCCAGGAGCCCGCGCCGCCGATGGTGAGATACCGCGACGTCTGCTGCTCACCGGCGACGAAGATCTTGCCGTTCGGCGCCAGGAACGAGCGCGGGTAGTAGGCGAGCTGGAAGGAGGCGCCCGTGAGCTGGCGCAGCGCGCCGTTCTTCCATACCTCCGGCACCTTCACTTCATTCCCCGCCTCATCCCGGCCGGCGAGGATCACCACTTCTCCCGTCCCCATCGTCGTCGCCGTTGGATACCACCGGCCTTTCGCCATCGGTGACCCGGAGGACCAGGCCGCGCTGGTGGAGGAGAAATAGGTGATGTCGGGGAGCCCGTGGTCGTCACTGATGTGCCCGCCCGCCACGAGCAGCCGGCCATCCGGCAGCAACGCGTGCCCCGCGCAGAACAGCCAGACCGGGCTGGGTACCGCGGTGAACGCCCCGGTTCGAGGATCCCAGATCTGGGGAATCCCGGCCTTTCCGAACGAGAGCACCCGTCCGTCGGGGAGCAGGCTCAGATGCACCGCGACGACCGGCCAGTCGAACGGCGCCGTCCACTCCCCCGCGGTCGCGCTCGAAGTCGAGAGGAACGCCGGCGCCGGCGTCACCGGCGAGCATGGAATCGCGTCGTTGTCCCGGGATGCGATCGGCTTGCCGCCAAGAAAGATCTGCACCGGTCCGCGGGTGCGGGTCTCGATCAAGCGCTCGCTGAACGCCGGATCGGCGGGCGGCGCCGATGCGAGGCTCGCCTCGCCCTCTTCCGCCGATCCGAGCACCCGGTACGTGACGCTGACAGGAACGGTGTAGGCGCTGGTGACGAGAAACCGGTTGCCGCACACGTACGACAAGCGGATAGGCCCCGACACGTCGTCCTGCGCGGCCGGTATGCCCGTACGCGGGGCGCCACTCGTGTCCGGAGCCTCGCTGCAGGCCGCCAGCACAAGGACGATGACCGCGCCGGCCCCAAGGCTCGCGCGCGAGATCGACATGAGACAACTGTGTCGCATCGGAGAACCACCCCGGAGTCGGACGGGTTCGTGTGAGCGTGACGATGCAAAAGGGCGCACTGGCCCAAACGCAAGGTTGGTGCCCACACGCATCACCGGGGGACGTGGCGAGAACTCTACGCGTTCACTGCAATTGCATGATCCTCGCCACAGACGGCACACCGTCACCGTTGAGCGCGAACAACATGTAGTGGCCCGCCGGCGCCACAGACGCGCTCGCCGGCGCCGACACGGTAAGGCCACCAGCCGTCCGTGTGAAGGCGAGTGGAAGGAATCGCTGATTCTGATCGAAGGCGTGCGTCACCGAGGACAGACGCACCAGGGTCACCTGCACGATGGTGCCGGCATCCTCGGTCGTCACCTGAAAGCGGGCGCCGCGGGCGACGACCGATGGTGCGTCGCCGAGACGGGGCCGTGGCCCATGGAAGAGGTAGGGCGGCGAGAACAGCTCGGCGCTGAGCTCGCGAGGGAGAAAGCCGCCGTCCCCGCTTCCGGCAAGGAGGAGGCGTCCATCCGGCAGCAGAATGGTCGTGGAGTGATAGACCCTGGTCACCGCGTTCGAGGCCCAGACGGTCCACTGCCCGGTCGAAGGGTCCCAGACCTCGGCGCTGTGAACGGCGCCGGCCGGATCGGTGAAGCCCGGCGCGCTCGTGCCGCCGGTGGCCACGACGCGCCCGTCGGGCAGCAGGGTGGCGTTGAACTGGCGCCGAGGCGACGCCATCGATCCCGAGAGCTGCCACGCGGGCACCGCGTCGGCGAGATCGATCACCTCCGCCGAGCTCGTAGGGACGCCGCTGGGTGGATCGCTGCCGCCGACGATGAGAATCCTGCCGGGACGGTAGAGGACGGCGGAGCCGTACTCGCGCCTTCCATAGTGGGATTGGGCGACGGGCTCCCAGACACCCGACACTGGATCGAGATAGCTGCTCTGCTGAAGCTCACCGGCGTAGAAGAGCTTCCCGTTGGGAGCGAGAAACATCCGGGGGTAGTAGGGCAGCACGCGGTCGGCAGCCGGGAGCGGGCTCCACGACAGCCCGTCCCACACTTCGGGCACCGAGGATTCGATGGAGTTCTGGTCCCGGCCGGCGATGACGAGAACGCGTCCGTCCTCCAACTCGATGACGGTGGGATACCAGCGACCATGCGCCATGGGGGCGGCGGGGACCCAGCTGCTGCTCGCCGGATCGAACAGGTTGGCGTCCGGAAGCCCACGGTCCTGATCGATATGGCCGCCTGCCACGAACAGCCGTCCATCCGCGAGGAAGGTGTGGCCGGCACAGAAGAGATCGGTGGTGCTCGGCACCCCGGTGAACCCTCCCGTCGCCGGGTCCCACAGCTGCGGCTGGCCGATGCGTCCCCATGAGAGCACCCGTCCGTCCGGCAGGAGATGGAGATGGACCGCGACGACCGGCCAGGCGAAGGGCGCGCTCCACTCGCCGCGGCTCGCCTGGGGCTCGGGCGCCGCGGGCTCGGGGGGCGGACACGCCCCGCCGGCGTTGTCCGCGACGCCGGCGACGGAGCCGTCGACCGATACCGTAAGCGTGCCCGTAGTGACCGTGGTGAGCCGCGTCCGGCTCGGCGTGCTGTCCGGTGCGGCGGCCGGCAGCGAGAGATCGCCGGCTTCGCCGGTTCCGGTGACCGCGAAGCGTGCGGTGGTGGCCGCGAGGTTGCCGTTCTCGAGATCGAAGTTCCGGCCGCAGACGTAGGCGACCGTGACGAGCGAGGCCTCGGTGGCCGGCGCGCTGGGATGGGTACCCTCCTGACACGTCAGCAGCGCGAGGACGGCGGCGAGGGCGGCGCAGCGTCGTATGACGCGTCCGGGAGCAGGCATGAGTGGGGAGAATAACCGGGGGTACCGCCGTTTACCCTGTCGTCGCGCCGGTGTACGTTCTTGCGACTGGCCCTTCGTCCAATGGCAGGACAGCGGACTTTGGATCCGTTAATGGAGGTTCGAATCCTCCAGGGCCAATGCGCGTCACCACTTGACAGTGGCGATGGGCGCGAGAGATTGCATCCACCGCTGGACGGGTCGGATCGGCGGACCGAATGTCACTGCCTCTAGTGAGGCTCCAGGTGAGTCCCACTGCTCTTCTGTCCGCGCATCTCCCGGCGCGGACCCTGTGAACCGCCTCTCGCAACTTACCCGACGAGCCCTCCTGTGCGGCTCGCTGCTTGCCGTGCTCGCCCTGACCTGGACGGGATGTGGCGGCAGCTCCGATCTGGCGACGTCCGATGGTCCGGTGCCGCCGCAGGATCCGCCCGATACGACGACGCCGCCGCCCGTGCCGCCGCCGACGGACACCCTCGTCCCACCGCCAACCGACACCCTCGTTCCGCCGCCGGACACAGTTGCACCGCCGCCACCCGCACCACCGCCACCCGGACCACCTCTCCCACCGGCCCCGCCGCCCGTGCACGTCGGCATCCCGATCGGGCCGGCCCAGCAGCCGGCCGAGACGTGGACGACGGAATTCAATAACACGGTCTACGTGGCCGTGCCGCAGACCTTCATGGCCGACCTGGAGGCTGCCCGCCGCCTCAACATCCAGCTCTTCATCAGCTTCACCGGCTCACCTCAGAATCTGGTCGACGCCGGCGGCTTCAGCATGACGATCTGGAAGCAGCGCGTCGACCGATTCCGGCAGTTCGACGTGTCCTCCTACATCGCCGACGGCACCATCCTCGGCCATTTCATACTGGACGAGCCCAACGACGAGTCCAACTGGGGTGGGAAGGTCGTCCCGCCGGCCTTGATCGAGGAGATGGCCAAGTACAGCAAGCAGATCTGGCCGACCATGCCGACCATGGTTCGCACCTGGCCCGATTTCCTCGCGGGGCTGAAGTACCCCGACCTCGACGCCATCCGGGTCCAGTATCACGTGCGGTTCGGCGACATCGACGCGTTCATCAAGAAGAATGCCCAGGAGGCCAAGGATCTCGGCCTGACGCTGGTGGGCGGGCTGAATGTGACCAAGGGCGGCGGCACCCAGAGCGGCCTCCCTCCCTACGAGCGCGGCCGGTATCCGATGAACGCCACGCAGGTGAGGACGTTCGGAAAGCGCTACCTGTCGGAGCCCGGCATCTGTGGCTTCGTGCTCTGGGATTACCGGAGCGACTACTTCTCCCGGACCGAGATCAAGGACGCGATGGCCGATCTGACTCGACAGGCGCGCGCGCTCCCCAGCCAGCCCTGCAAGCACCGCTGACACCTCATCCAACCGGGTGACCGTGGAGGGGAGAAACGAAAACCGCCGGGCGATGTCGCCCGGCGGTCTCGTATTCATCCCTGCGCGCGATCAGTCGTGCGCGGTGACCGTGATGACCAGATCGTTGAAGTCCGGCTCCGGCGGCGTGCCGTCCTCTCCGTCGTCGAACATGAGCGTCCAAGTGGGGTAGGAGCCCGAGACATGGAGCGCGGGGGCCACTTCCTGCTTGGTGGAGCCCGAGATGACCTCGGCCTCGAGCTCGGTGCCGGCCTGGAACACCGCGCCACCGTTCAGATCGAACGACGACCCCTCAGCCGGGCTGTAGCAGCCATCGGTGAACAGCGTTTCGGCCACCGGCGCGGTGATCCGGAAGGTGTTCCCGTGCGCCGTGCAGTCCCGGGTCGTGAGGGTCACGGTCACCTTCTTGTTCTCGAGCAGCTTGAGCGTGCACGAGGCGAACTGACCGGGATGGCCCGCGTCCTCGCACAGGAGGGTCGCAGTCGGCGACACGGTGAACTCGGTGGACTTGGTGCTGGTCAGGCCGTTGTTGTCGGTGACGGTCAGCGTGGCCGTGCGCTGCGCGACGCCGGACGCCGTGAAGGTGTGGGTCACGTTCTGGGTCGAAGCGGTGAATCCGTCCGTGAACGACCACGCCCACGACACAACATTGCCGCTGCTGGCGTCGGTGAAGGTGCAGTCAAGAGAGGCGCAAGAAATGGTGAAGTTGGCCGTCGGGCCGCCCGGGGCAGGAGCCGTCACGGTGACCTGTTTGGTGATGCTCTTGTCGTCGCCATCGTTGTCCGTCACCGTCAGGGTGACGTTGTAGTCACCGGCGGTCGAGTACGAATGGTTCGGGTTCTGGCTGGTGGAGTTCCCGCCGTCGCCGAACGTCCACCCATAGCTGTCGACTGAGCCGTCGGTGTCGCTGCTGAGATCGGTGAACGAACAGGTCAGATCGACACAGGAGCTGGTGAACTGTGCTACCGGCGCCGTGTTCCCGGGCCCGTTCGAGTCGCTGCTGCAACCCGCCAAGCCCCACGCGCCTACGGTGATCAGCGGGACCACGCGCCAATAGATCGCTCTCATACTCTCCTGCCAGGGTGAAGGGTCCTATGGCGCGCCGATTTGACGCGCCCGGAGGGCCGCCACCGGGTCATTCGACCCGACGGGACTCTGCCCCCTCGGTGAAACACCTGCGACTACGGGGTCATCAGCACCCCGGGGCACGTGCCGGGCGACGAGCGCCCGGCACCACCACCGGAGGGTATTTCGGCTATGGAACGATCGTGGCGTGAACCGTCAGCACGAGGTCGTTGAAGTCGGGCTCACCGGGACCAGTCGGGTCTTCACCATCGTCAAAGCTGAGGGTCCAGTCGGGGAACGTGCCGGTCACATGAACCGCGGGTGGAATCCGGTTCGGATCGGTGGAGCCCGAGGTCATCTGGGCCTCGAGGCTGGTCCCGGCGTTGTATGCCGCGCCGTTGTTCAGCGTGAAGACAGTGTTGGGGGTCTCGTGACAGCCGTCCGTGAACACCACTTCGGCCGGCGTGGGAGACGTGATCGTCAACGTATTCCCGTTGGCGTTGCAGTCCACGCTCGTCAACGTGATGGTGACCGTCGACTTGGAGGTCAGGTCGAGGGTGCAGCCCACGAAGCCGCCAGACCCATCGGAGCAGGTCAGGCCACCCGGAGGCGTCACCGCCACGTCCTTCGTGACCTGGTCGGTGCCACCGTTGTTGTCGGTGACCGTCAGGGTGACGTGCTTGGTGGTCGGCGTCGTGACCGAGCTGTACGTGTGGGTCGGATTCTGAGTGGTGACGACCGCAGTGCCATCGTCGAAGTTCCAGCTCCACGACGCGATACCGTCGCCCGCATCGGGGTCGCTGCTGGCGTCGGTGAACGTGCAGTCGAGGCCGGCGCAGCTGAACGTGAAGTTGGCGGTGGGGTCGTTGTTCACGGCCACATCCGACACCGTCACCAGGCTGTCCGCGGCCGAGCTCGAAGCGCCATCGTTGTCGGTGACCGTGAGCGTCACGTGGTACGCGCCGGCGGCCGCATAGGTGTGCGCGGGATTCTGATCGGCGGAAGTGTTCGAGCCGCTGCCGCTCTCTCCGAAGCTCCAGCTCCGGGACGCGATGGAGCCGTCCGAATCCGTGCTGGCATCGGTGAAGGTGCAGGCGAGAAGCGTACACGAGATGGAGAACTTGGCAGTGGGGGCCGAGTTCGACGGACCGTTGTCGCTACCACACCCTGCCACCGCGAGAAGCGCCAACGCCGCCGCGGAGATCCGGTACCCTCTCATAGGAGTTGTGTCCGTGCCCTAAGGCCTTGAAGGTTCGCAGGATGACGAAGTCAGGGCGCGTGGCCGTGACGGGCGAGCCCACGTGCCAGAGGCATGCCAGCCTGACTTCGTCAAGAAGTAGTACAGCAAGGAAACACAGACTACCCTTGAAAATCAATGATTTAGCTCGGTCACTGTCAAGGTTGTGGGGAATGTGCGGCCTCGCCACACATGTGGCGGAATGCCTATACTCGATCCGAACTCTCGCGGTGTACCCGTTGCGGCGTCTCGACGGCAGGGCGCAGGACCGATCGCGACCGGCGGCGCACCGGTTGACGAGAACCGCTTCGGACTGCTACGTTTGCGGGCTGTAATCATGACGGACCTCTCGCTATCGCGCAGCCAGATGCTACTGATCGGAGGGTCGGGAAACCGGGCCCTGGCCGAGGAGGTGGCAGCCCATCTGGGCCAGCCGCTGTGTCAGGTTACGCTACGGCACTTTGCCGACGGCGAGTTGTTCGTCAAGATCGACGAGAACGTGCGGGGCCGGGACGTCTACATCATCCAGCCCACCAATCCGCCCGCCGAGAACATGATGGAGCTGCTGCTCCTCATGGACGCGGCCAGGCGCGCCAGCGCGGCTCGAGTCACGCCCGTCATTCCGTACTTCGGGTACGCCCGGCAGGATCGCAAGGACCAGCCCCGGGTGGCCATCAGCGCCAAGCTGATGGCCAACATGGTGTCGGTGGCGGGGGCGGACCGGGTGCTCGCGATGGATTTCCACCAGCACCAGCTGCAGGGGTTCTTCGACTTGCCGGTGGACCACCTGTATGCGGCGCCCGTGCTGGTAGCGCACTACCGGCAGAAGTCGCTGCGGGATCTGGTGGTGGTAGCCCCCGACGTCGGCTCGGCCAAGATGGCGCGGGGATTCGCCAAGCGGCTGAACGCGTCGCTCGCGATCATCGACAAGCGGCGTCCCTCTGCCAATGTCGCGGAGGTGTTGAACGTGGTGGGTGAGGTGCGGGACCGTGACTGCCTCATCCCCGACGACATGATCGACACCGCCGGCACGATGGCCGAGGCGGTGAACGCCCTGAAACGGCTGGGGGCGCGCGACATCTATTGCTGCGCCACCCATGCGCTCCTGTCCGGGCCGGCGGTCGACCGGCTGGTCGCGTCGCCAGTCAAGGAGGTCGCGGTCACCAACACGATCGCGATTCCGCCCGAGCGGCGATTCGATCGTCTGCGGGTGCTGTCGATCGCCGGATTGCTCGCGAAGGCGATCGGGTACACACATAGTGATCAATCGGTGAGTTCGTTGTTCGACTGAGAGTCGCGGGTCACGGGTCACGAGCTTCGGCTCGACCCGCGACTCGAGACTCGTGACTCTAGACTCGAGACTCCACAATGGCCCAGCAAGCCAACCTTCACGCCGCCACCCGCCCCCTGACAGGGAAGGGCGCCGCGCGCACGCTCCGCCGCGAGGGCAAGGTGCCCGGCGTGATCTATGGACATGGACGGGCCGCCGAGGCCGTGACGATCGAGACGCTGGCCCTGTCCAAGGTGCTCGGGAGCGTCAGCGCGTCGACGACGATTCTCGACGTCGT
Source organism: uncultured Gemmatimonadales bacterium (assembly GCA_963757525.1). Lineage (GTDB taxonomy): Bacteria > Gemmatimonadota > Gemmatimonadetes > Gemmatimonadales > GWC2-71-9 > CAVVWJ01. Next base: position 2,899,940 of record CAVWRM010000001.1, on the reverse strand, counting down.
CGTGGACGGGCGCGCGCCGGTCAAGGCGCTGATTCGCGAGCTCCAGCGCGACCCGCTTCGCCCCGGGCACATCCTGCACCTCGACCTGTACGAGGTGCGGGCGGACGAGCAGGTCACCCTCGAGGTGCCCATTCACCTCGTCGGGATTCCCGACGGCGTCCGCAATTTCGGGGGCGTCCTCGACCATTCGCTCCGCGAGCTCGAGATCGAAGTGCTCCCGGCCGACATCCCCGAGCGGGTGGAGCTCGATGTCACGGCTCTCGCGATCGGGCACTCGGTCTTCGTCCGCGACATCCAGATCGCCAAGGCCCGCATCCTCAACGATCCCGATACCCCGATCGCCACCGTGGTGGCGCCGAGGACGGAAGAGGCTCCGGCGGTAGTCGAGGAGCCGGTGTCGGCCGAGCCTGAGCTGATCCGCAAGCCGAAGGCGGAAGCCGAGGGTGACGCCGAGGGCGAGCCGAAGCCGAAAGCGTAACCTCTGCGCGCCATTGTGGGGCTGGGCAACCCCGGCCCGGAGTACGCCGATACCCGGCACAACGCCGGCTTTCGGCTGGCCGGTCATCTCGCGGAGCGGTGGCGTCTGGGCGTGTTCCGCCGAGCGGAGCGGGCCCGCGAGGCCGCGGGCACCTGGGAAGGGCACGAGGTCCGGGTGCTGAAGCCACAGACCTACATGAACCGGAGCGGCGCCGCCCTGGCGCCGCTCCGCGCGCTTCCAGGGTTCGACCCCACGCAGGACCTCTTGATCCTGGTCGACGACGTCGCCCTGCCGCTGGGCAGCTTTCGCCTGCGCGGCGCGGGATCGGCCGGCGGCCACAACGGATTGAAGAGCATCGAAGGCGCGCTGCAGCGGCAGGATTACGCCCGGCTCCGGATCGGCGTCGGTCCCCTGCCCCTCGATGCGTCCGACCTGTCCGACTTCGTGCTCGCCCCGTTCGCCCCCGAGGAGTCCCGTCAGATCGACGACCTCCTCGATCCCATGTCCGACGCCGTCGAGACCTGGGTCGTGGAAGGCATCGAGCGCGCGATGGCCAAGCACAACGGCCCACGGCTGAAGGCTGAAGGCGACCAGCCGTGACACATCCCACCGTCGGGTCTGACAGCAGCCGTTGGCGCCGATCTCCGGTGCTTCGGCTTTCAGCCTTGAGCTTTCAGACTTAAGCCATGTTACGACTCGGCATCGTGGGGCTTCCGAACGTCGGCAAGTCCACCCTCTTCAATGCGCTCACTTCGGCCAAGGCGCTCGTGGCCAACTATCCCTTCGCCACGATCGAGCCGAATACCGGAATCGTGCAGGTCCCCGACCCGCGACTCGAGGTGCTGGCCGGCATCGTGAGCCCCGAGCGCACCGTGCCGGCGGTCGTGGAATTCGTGGATATCGCCGGGCTGGTGAAGGGTGCGAGCGAGGGAGAAGGACTCGGCAACCAGTTTCTGGCGAACATCCGGGAAGTAGACGCGATCCTGCATGTGGTGCGTTGCTTCGAGGATCCGGACATCCAGCACGTGACTGGCGCGGTCGATCCGGTCCGTGACCGGGAGATCATCAATATCGAGCTGGGGCTCGCCGACCTCGCGACCGTCGAGAAGCGCCTCGACAAGACCGCGCGCGTCGCCAAGTCTGGCGATCTCCAGGCCAAGCTCGAACAGCGGCTGCTGGAGCAGGTTCGGGACGCCCTCGCCGCGGGACGCCCGGCGCGCGCGGTGCTGCCGACGGCGGAGGAGGCGGCCGCGTTTCGCGAATTCAATCTGCTGACGGCCAAGCCGGTGCTGTACGCGGCCAATGTGGGCGAAGACGAGATTACCGGCGGCAACCGGTTCGTCACTGCTCTCACCGCCGCGCTCGAGGCCGATCATGAAGTCGCCGAAGTCGTCACCTTCTCGGCGAAAGTCGAAGCCGAGCTGGCCGAGCTCCCGCCGGAGGATCGCGCGGAGTTTCTCGATTCGCTCGGCTTGACCGAGTCGGGGCTCGACCGGCTGGCGCACGCCGCCTATCACCTCCTCGGTCTCCAGAGCTACTTCACGGCGGGAGAGAAGGAAGTGCGTGCCTGGACCGTCCATCGCGGCGACCGGGCCCCGGCCGCGGCTGGTGTGATTCATTCGGACTTCGAGAAGGGCTTCATCCGCGCCGAGACCGTTGCCTACGGAGATTTCGTGCGGGCGGGAGGCTGGAAGGGCGCGCGCGAGCAGGGGCTTTCCCGCGCGGAGGGAAAGGAGTACGTGGTCCAGGACGGCGACGTGATGCTGTTTCGGTTCAGTGGCTGAAGGCCAACGGCCAAAGATGGCGAAAAGCCCTTTCCCCTGTTGGCCCTCCCACCTACTTTACCCCTCGTCCACATATCTCCTTCCCGGCGCCCACACCAGGCCCGGGGCGACCAGACCAAAGGAAGGTGTCATGACCCGTCAGTACGAGGTGGTCTATATCTTCGACAGTGCTCTCGAAGAGACCGCCATCAACGAGCGCCTCGCGCGCTTCCACACCTTCATCCAGCAGCCGGGCGGCGAAGCTCCCCAGGTCAATCACTGGGGCAAGCGAACGCTTTCGTATCCGGTCAAGAAGCACGAAACCGGGTATTACGTCATCGCCAAGTTCGACGCGGCTCCGACGGCCCTGCCCGAGTTCGAGCGCGCGATCAAGCTCGACGACGGCGTGCTGCGGTTCCTGGTTGTCGTGAATGAAGGCGCCCAGCCGGTGCCCGTGACGGCCGGCAAGAGCGACGAGGAGGACGACGAATGAGACGGCCACAGAAGACCTGCGCCATCTGCGAATCGGGCGTGCGGGTGGTCGACTACAAGGACGAGCGGACCTTGTCCCGGTTCCTGACCGAGCGGGGCAAGATCCTGCCCAGCCGGCTGTCAGGCACCTGCGCGCGGCATCAGCGCCAGCTCAGCACCGCCATCAAGCGCGCGCGCCAGCTCGCTCTGCTGCCGTACATCAAGGGGTTCGTCGGCTGACCACCGCCGGCGCTGCCCCGCGCCGGGGCGCCCCTGCCCCCGCCCCATGGGGCGCCCTCCTGGCTCTGATGGGGTACCTGCTGCTGGCGCCTCCCATGTTCGTGTGCGCCCCGCTCGCGGCACTCCTGCTGGTCTCCCGTCCTTCCACCGCGCGCGAGTGGGGGTGGGCGGCCGGAGCCACGGTGTGGACCGCCCTGGGACTCGAGCCGCTCGGTGGTCTGGGGGCCCAGGTGGCGCGCGCCGGCGCAGTCTTCCTGTGCGGCAGTTTTCTGGCGCTGACGCTGTGGCGCCCGTCGCCCCTTTTCTCCAGGGCGCTGGTCGCGGTGGCCGCCGCCGGCACAGCACTGGTGATCTGGATGGTGAGCCTTGGAATCGGCTGGGAGGCGGTGCATCAGTCAGTCGAGCACGAGCTCACCCTCTATCAGGCCGAGATCCGGACCCACTGGACCGCGGCAGGAATTCCGCAGGACCTGACCGCACGCCTCAGCGAGATCAGCAAGACGGCCTCCCAGCTGTACCCGGCGCTCCTCCTTATCGCGGCCGTATCGGGGCTGAGGCTGGCCTGGGCCTGGTACCACCGGGTTTCGATGCGTCCGCTCGGCGCTCCGCCCGCGCCGTTCCACGCCTTCCGGTTCGACGACCAGCTCGTGTGGGGATGGGTGGTGGCACTCGGGCTGTGTCTGTTGCCCGGCACGGAGCCGTGGACGCTGGTCGGCGCCAACCTCCTGCTGATCTGGACGGCGTTGTACGCCACAAGGGGATTGGCCGTCCTCATGGCCGGCGCCGGCCGGGTTCCAGCGTCGGTGCTGGTCGTGCTGTGCGTCATCTCGCTCTTCCTCCTGCCGTTCATCGCCGGGGGGCTCACGCTGCTCGGGCTCGCGGACACCTGGCTAGATTTCCGGCGTCGCCTGACGCCGGCCACCTGAGGAGCTGGACCGATGATCGAAGTCATTCTGCGGGACGACGTGAAAGCGCTGGGGCGGGCAGGCGAGCTGGTCCGGGTGAAGCCGGGGTACGCACGGAACTACCTGCTCCCCCACGGGCTGGCTTACGAGGCCACCGAAGGCAACAAGAAGCGGATCGCCGCGGAAGGCCGGGCCCGGGTCACGCGACAGCAGGCCGAGCGGTCGGAATCCGAGCGGTTCGCGGCGACGCTCGCCGGCGTCACGATCACGCTGACCGGCAAGGCGGGTGAGGAGGGCAAGCTGTTCGGCTCGATCACGGCGCAGGACCTCGCCGACGCGCTCGCGCGCCAGGGCCACGAGGTGGACAGACGCCGGATCGAGCTCGACCATCCGATCAAGACGCTGGGCCAGCATACCGTCGCCATCCGCCTGCCCCACGAGATTCATGCCGAGGTCCGAGTATCCGTCGTCGCGGAGTAGTCCCACGCTGATGACCGCCGGCATCACGTATCTCGACGGCCCCCGGTTGGCGCGCGCGCTGTTCGCCGCGGCGGACTGGGTGGCCGCGGGACGAGATGAGATCAATCGGATCAACGTCTTCCCGGTCCCCGACGGCGATACCGGCACCAACTTCAGTCTGACTCTCCGCGCCATCGCCGACGCCCTCCGGGCGCTCGGCGACGCGCCGCTTCCCGATACCGCCCGCACCATGTCGCGCGCCGCGGTGCTGGGCGCTCGCGGCAACTCCGGCATGATGCTCGCCCACTTCATGCTGGGCTTCTCCGACGCACTGGGGGACGGCACGACGGCCACCACCGGGGAGGTCGCCCGCGCCGTGCGGGCCGGATCCGATCGCCTCGACGGGTCGCTGGAGGATCCCCGCGAAGGCACCATCCTCACCGTGGCCAGGGAGGCCGCCGCTGCCGCGGAGCGCGCCGCCGCCGGGACCACGGACTTCGGCGACTTCATGCGACGGGTGCTGGCGGACGGGGAAACGGCCCTGGCCCGGACGCCGGAGCTGCTGGCGGCCCTGCGGGAGGCCGGCGTCGTCGATGCCGGGGGAAAGGGCTTCGTCCGCATGCTCGAGGGAGTGGTCCGGTACATCGACGGCGATCCCATCCTCCCCGTGGACGCGACCAACGGAATCGTTCCGGAATCAGTACCTATTCCGGCCGCGCTGGTGGAGGTCGCCGCGGACCGCGACTACCGGTTCTGCACCGAAGTGCTCGTCCGCGGCGAGCAGCTGCCCCCATTCAACGACGTCCGTGCGGCGCTTCATCCGTTCGGCGGCTCGCTCGTCGTCGCGGTGGCCGGCGATATCCTCAAGATCCATGTGCACACTGACACCCCGGAGGCCGTCTTTAGCTATGCGAGCCGCTGGGGACGGGTCGAGTCCACCAAGGCCGACGACATGCGCGCGCAGCACCGTCGTCTGGCCCATCCCGGGCGGAAGCCGGTGGCCGTCGTCGCCGACTCCTCCGCCGATCTCGCGGATGGCGTCCTGGACCGGCATCACATCGCGCTGGTTCCCCTGCAGGTGGTCTTCGACGACGCCACCTTCCGCGACCGGGTGGAGCTCAAGCCGGACGAGTTCTACCGCCGGCTCCGCACGGCGAGGGCACTACCCACGACTTCCCAGCCCGCGCCGGCCGAGTTCGTCAGCGCGTTCCGGGATGCCCGCGAGGAGGCCGATGAAGTCGTCGCCGTGCTGCTCTCCTCGGGGCTGTCGGGAACCTTCGCCTCGGCCCAGGCCGCCGTCCGCACGGCAGGCGTGTCGGGCGTCCACCTGGTCGACAGCCGCTCGGCATCGTTCGGGGTCGGCTTGCTGGCGCTCCGGGCATCGGAGCTGGCCGCCGAGGGGCGGGACGGGGCCGGGATCGCGGCGGAGCTGACGCGGATCCGCGCACGATCGGGCATGCTGCTGACCGTGGATCGGTACGACAACCTGCTACGCTCCGGCCGGGTCTCCCGCGGCAAGGCCTGGATCGCCGGCATGCTCGACGTGAAGCCGATCCTGTCCTTGGACGCCGAGGGTCGGGTCATCCCGGTGGACCGGGTCCGGGGCCGCGAGCACGTCGTTCCCCGCGTCCTCGAGCTGCTCGAGCGCCGGCTGACGCCACGCCCCAAGGCCGTGCGATTCGGCGTGGCCCACGCCGAGGCGCCGGAAGTGGCGGAGCGGGTTCGGACCGCGCTGGTGGCGGCATATCAGCCGAAGGACTGTTTCATTTCCCTGGCAACCGGCGTGCTGGGGACGCATGTGGGAACGGGCGCCTGGGCCATATTCTATCAGGTGGAAGACTGATGAGCGCCCCGGCCCGGCCGCCGGAAGCCCTGAAGCTGGCGCTCGACGCGATTCAGGACCTCAAGGGCAATAAGGTGGTCGTCCTCGACCTGCGAGGCCTGACCGACGCGACCGATTTTTTCGTGATCGCCTCGGGCACGTCCGACGCCCACGTGCGCGGCATCGCGGAGTCGGTGATGGAAAAACTGAACCGGCGCGGCCACCGTACCCACCACGTGGAAGGGCTCAACGGAGGCCGGTGGGTTCTGCTCGATTTCGTGGATTTCGTGATCCACCTGTTCCACCCGGAGACGCGCTCGTTCTACCAGCTCGAGCGGCTCTGGGACGACGCACCGGAGCTGTTGATCAGCTCCACTTAGGCCGAGGCTGCCATGCTGCGACGTACCGCGCCCGCGCTCCTGCTGCTGCTCGTCACCGTGCCGGGCTCGCTCGCCGCCCAGTATTTCGGGCGGAACAAGGTCCAGTACACCAACTTCGATTTCAAGGTCATCCAGACCGAGCATTTCGACGTCTACTACTACGACCGCGAGCGGGTGGCCGCGCTGGATGCGGCACGGATGGCCGAACGGGGATACGCCAAGCTCTCCAAGGTGCTCAATCACGAGTTCAAGGAGCGCAAGCCGATCATCCTGTACGCCTCGCAGTCGGATTTCATGCAGACCAATGCGACCGAGGTGAGCAGCGAGGGCACGGGCGGCGTCACCGACTTCGCCCGGAACCGGGCGGTCATGCCGTTCTCCGGCGCCTACAGCGACTTCGAGCACGTCCTGCTGCACGAGATGACGCACCAGTTCCAGTACGACATCTGGTCGCGGGGACGAGCCGGCGGAGGGCTCCAGACGCTCATCGCGATCGCCCCGCCGCTCTGGTTCGCCGAGGGCATGGCCGAGTACCTGTCGCTCGGCCCGATCAACGCCGAGACGGCAATGTGGCTGCGCGACGCGTCGCTCGAGGGCAAGCTGCCGACCATCAAGCAGATGACGGCCGATCCGTACGAGTACTTCCCCTACCGGTTCGGCCATGCGCTCTGGTCCTACGTCGGCGAGCGGTGGGGCGACGAGGCCGTCGGGGCCATCCTCAAGGCCACGCTGGCCGGCGGCATCGAGCCCGCCTTCCGCCGGACCATCGGGCTCACCCTCGACCAGCTCTCGGATCAGTGGCGCGACGCGGTGCAGAAGCGCTACCTGCCGGAGATCGGCTCGCGCACCAACGCCAGAGCCGTGGCCAACGCGCTGCTCACCAAGGAGCGCTCCGAAGGCACGCTGCACCTGGCCCCCGCTCTGTCACCCGACGGGTCACTGGTAGCGTACTTCAGCGAGAAGGACTTCTACTTCGTCGATCTCTATCTGGCCGACGGGGTCACCGGCAAGGTGAAGCGGCGGATCCTCAAGTCGGGCGTGAGCAGCAACTACGAGACCTATCGCTTCATCAATTCCCAGGCCAACTGGTCGCCGGACGGCAAGTATCTGGCCTTCGCGGCCAAGCGGGGACCGCGGGACGACATCGTCATCGTGGACGTCGCGCGGAACAAGCAGGTCGGACGCATCCAGCTCAAGCTGAGCGGTGTGACCACGCCGGCCTGGAGCCCCGACGGCAAGCAACTGGTGTTCACCGGTTACGACGGGGGACTGAGCGACCTCTTCGTGGTAGACCGCGACGGGAAGAACCTCCGCCGGCTGACCAACGACAAGTACGCCGATCTGCATCCCGTCTGGTCGCCGGACGGGACCACGATCGCGTTCGCCACCGACCGTGGCCCCGGGACCGACTTCAACGACCTGGCCATCGGCAATCTGCGGATCGCCCTGTTCGATCTCCGGAGCGGCCGGATCACGTTGCTCGACCACATGGATCAGGGCAAGAATGTGAGCCCGCAGTGGGCGCCGGACAGCAAGTCCATCGCGTTCGTCTCCGACCGGAACGGCGTGAGCAACGTGTTCCTCTACGATCTCGGCGAACGGGCGATCTACCAGATCACCGACCTGTACACCGGCGTGCAGGGTATCACGCCGCTGTCTCCCGTCCTCAGCTGGGCCAGCCAGGCCGACCGGCTCGCGTTCGTGTATTACGAGAAGGGCAAGTTCGACGTCTACACGCTCGACAACCCGCGGGCGCTGAAGCGCCAGCCGTACAGGGGCGTGGCCGGCGATAGCGTAGGCATGCTGGCCCGCGCGACGACGCAGGCATTCGATACCACGCGCTCGCTGCAGGTGCGAGACGAGGTCCGGCCGCAGGTGGGGGAAGGCGGGTCCATCTATCGGACCCCTCAGGGCTTCCGCTCGTCGGGCGAGCTGGCGCGGGGCACCGATACCACCCACATCCAGCAGCCGATCTCCATCGCCGCGCTGCTCGATTCGGCCAACTACAGCCTGCCGGACACGAGCGAGTTCACGCTCAAGGATTACCGGGTCCACTTCTCGCCCGACTACATTGCGCGCCCCTCGATCGGGTACGCGCGGGACAACTTCGGGCGCGGGTTCTTCGGCGGCTCGGCCATCTCGCTGAGCGACATCCTGGGCAACCACCAGCTGATCTTCGCCGGCTACGTCAATGGCCGCATCGCCGAGGCGCAGGTCCTGGCCGCCTATGTGGACCTCAGCAAGCGGATCAACTGGGCCGCGGGCATCTCGCAGGACCCGTACTATTTCCTCGAGCCGAGCGAGGTGCGGGTGGACGATCCGGTCACGGGCGTCAACACCTTCGTCACCAACATTCGCCGGCTCGTGGTCCGGTCGGTGTTCGCCCAGGCGTTCTATCCGGTCAGCCGGTTCCAGCGCATCGAGATGGGCGCCCGCTTCGCCAACGTGGACGACGCGTTGCTCAGCATCAACGAGCGGTACGACCCGGGCACCGGCGGGCTGGTGGACGATCCGTTCCTCGCCACCGACAATCTGCCGGGCGTCAACTACGCCCAGCCGAACGCCGCGCTCGTGTTCGACAACTCGCTGCAGGGGTACGTGGGTCCGTTCTATGGCCGCCGCTGGCGGGTGGAGTTCGCCCAGACCCTCGGCGACTGGCGATTCTCGCAGGTCACGGCCGACTACCGGCGCTACGACGGCATCATCGGCCCGATCGTGCTGGCGACGCGGGGACTCTATTTCGGCAGGATCGGCCGGGATGCGCGGCAATTCCGCATCTTCGGCGGCAGCACCGACCTGATCCGAGGGAACACGTCCGGATCCTACCGTCGGAACGAGTGCCTCAACGCCAACGACGTGAACGCCGAGTCGGGATGCGCGGTGTTCGACCGGCTGGTCGGCACCCAGATCGCGGTCGGGAGTGCCGAGATCCGGTTCCCGATTCTCAATCCGTCGTTCGGGACCCCGGCGGCGCTCCCCCCGCTCGAGGCCGCGATCTTCTACGACATCGGTCTGGTGTGGGACGACCAGAGCACAATCAAGTGGAGCCGCGATCCGAACGACGACCCGATCCGGGTGCGGACGCCGCTGCAGACGATCGGGGCATCCCTTCGCATGAACCTCTTCGGCTTCGCGGTGGCCCGGCTCGACTATTCGATCCCGCAGGAGCGCAAGGCGGTCAAGGGGCTCTGGACCTTCAGCCTCGGGCCCACCTTCTGAGGTGACACCTAGTCCCGCTATGTTTCGGGGGTGAAACCCCTCCTCTCGGGACTGGGTGCGACCCTCCTGGTGCTCGGGGCGGCGTGTGGGCGTGCGCCCGAGCTGAAGCTCGGCAAGCTCCCGGCGTCCACCCGGGGTCCAATGCCCTCATCGGCGGTCCGACTACCCCGGGATGGCGGCCAGGCCCGCCTCTACCGGCTTCCCTCCCTCGAACCTTCATCCTGGTCCACCAACGAAAAGCTCCCCCCGCTCGAGCGGGCGGTGGGCGGCGATCCGGAACAGGGTCTGGTCTACGCGCTCGACCGGCAGCACGAGGTCGTCGGCGTCGATCTCGAGTCCCGCCGGGTGCGACCCTACGTGGAGCAGGTCCGGCACGCCACGCTCGGACCCGATGGCGCTCTCTATACGGTCGACACCGGCAGCACGGTGACACAACTGGCCCGGCGGACCACGGTGCGATTCCGCTCGAAGCTGCAGGGCACCCCGGCGGAGATGCACGGGACGATGGGTGGGGTGCTGCTGGCGCGAGTCGGTGGCAACAAACCGGTGCTGGAAGTGCTCGGGTCCGATCAGCCGCCGAGGTCGACCCCCCTCGTCGCGGGAGAGCTGACGACGAGCCTGTATGGCGACCTCGTCGCCATCGCGGCCGACAGCGCCGTGGTGGTGTACGATCCGCAGGCCAAGCAGGCACCCAAGGTGATCCGGGTGCCGGGCCACGCCCGCGACGTGCTGTTCTCTCCCTCCGGCCACCGGATCTACGTGGCAAGAGACGACCACGACCTCCTGGTCCTCGATCGCTTCAGCGGCGACCCGGTAGGCGCGATCAGGCTGCCCGGACCGGCCAAGGCGCTCCGGGGCGACGAGTACGGCCGCTACGTTTTGGTGCGCCCGGCGGAAGGCGACTCGGTGTGGGTGGTGGATATCGGCAAGTCCCGGTATGTCGGGTCCGTGGGTGCCAAGTGGGCGACGGACCTCCCCACGGTCGCGGCTCCCAACACGATGCTGCTCCGCCGGAGTGAAGACGTCGCGGCGCTCGACCTGACCCACGACGGGTTTCCCGAAACCGGCAGGGTGAAGGATGGTGCCGCCGATTTCTGGCTGCCGATCCGCTGGCGTCCGGCTCGTGACGCCGAAGTGCAGGCGGCCGCGGACTCGGGCAGTTCCGTCAGCGGGACCGACACCACCCAGGCCGCCCCGTCGGTCTACCTCCAGGTGAGCAGCTCACAGAATCCGGCCTGGGCCAACGAGCTGAGCGGGAAGCTCAAGGCCGCCGGACTGCCCGCCTCGGTGCTCCCGCCCGCCCGGAGCGACGAGGCCTATCGCGTCGTGCTGGGCCCCTACGCCACGCGCGAGCAGGCGGAAGAGGCCGGCAAGAAGATCGGCATGCCCTCGTTCGTCGTCACGCCGCAGGACAACACCGAGAGGTAATCCGCGATGAGGCTCACGCGTCTGGAGCTGTCCGGCTTCAAGTCGTTCGCCGACACGATCGATCTCACCTTCGAGCAGGGGGTGACCGCCATCGTCGGCCCCAACGGGTGCGGCAAATCGAACGTCTCCGACGCGGTCCGTTGGGTGCTGGGCGAGCAATCGGCCAGACTCCTCCGCGGCGGCAAGATGGAGGACGTCATCTTCCAGGGCTCGGCGGCCCGCCGGCCGGTGAACGTCACCGAGGTCTCGCTGTACCTCGACAACAGCGACGGTGAGCTGCCGATCGCGTACCAGGAAGTCGTGGTCACCCGCCGCCTGTCGCGCTCGGGCCAGAGCGACTATCTGCTCAACGGATCACCGGTCCGGCTGCGGGACATTCAGGATCTCCTCCGGGGCACCGGCCTCGGCAGTGACGCGGGCGTGGTGATCGAGGCCAAGATGATCGACCTGCTCCTGTCCGACCGGGCGGACGAGCGCCGGTCGTTGTTCGAGGAGGCGGCCGGCATCGGTCTCTACCGCGACCGGAAGCAGAGCACCGAGCGTCGGCTGGAAGAGACCGCCGTCGACCTGCAGCGCGTGGACGACCTCATCGCCGAGGTGCAATCCCAGATCCGCAGTCTCGCACGGCAGCGGGGCAAGGCCGAACGGCACGGGAAACTCACGGAGGAGAAGTTCGCCGTCCAGGTCACGCTCGCCCGCCGTCAGCTCGAGCGCCTCGGTGACGAGGTGCGCGGCATGGAGACGAGGTACGCGGCCCTCGGCGAGCTCCTGCCGTCTGCCCGGCAGCGCCTGATCGACGCCGAGCGGCGGCGGGAGGGGACGTCGCGCTCGCGCGTCATGTCCGAGGGCGCGCGGGCGGACATCACCGCCCGGCTGGCCGACGCGAGGCTCGAGATCGGCAAGCTCGACGGCGACCTGGCGCTCGCCGCGGAGCGCCTTTCGAATGCGTCGGCGCGGCGCCATCGGGCGGAGGAGGAGCGCGCCCAGACCGAGCTCCGGGCGCAGCAGGCCCAGTCGGAGCGCGAAACCGCCGCCAACGACCGCCAGACCGCGGCCGGCGGGCACGAGCAGATTCTGAGCGAGCTCGCCGCGCGGGCCGAGGCGGAGGAGGACGTGCGCCGCCGTCTGGGGGAGCAGCGTCAACTGGTGCGCCAGTGGGAGCAGGAGCTCCAGGCGCTGGCGCAAACGCTGCGCTCGCTCGAGGGTGAGCGGACGGCGCTCGAGGGCGAGCTCGTCGGCCTGCGCGACCGCGCCGCCCAGGCAGGCGCGCACCGGGAGGGATTGCAGCGCGAGCTGGCGGGCGCGGAGCAGCGCCGCGGACAAGCCGCCGAGCGCGCCGCCATGCTCGTGCAGGACAGCAAGCGAGCCGCGACCGAAGCGGAACGGGCCCGGCATCGCCTCGGTGAGGCCCGGGAGCAGGAGGCCCTGCACCGAGCCGAACGCCGCCACGCCGAGGAATCCCTGGCGCAGATGACGGCGCGCCGCCACGCGCTGGAGGAGCTGGAGCGCGATCGCGTCGGTCTCGCCCCGGCTGCCGCCGCGCTCCTCGCCGCGCGCGAGCGCTTCGGGGATGCGGTGCTCGGCCCACTCAGCGACTTCGTGATCACGGGACGCGACAATGCCGAGCTGGCCGAGCGACTGCTGGGCGACTGGATGCACGCGGTGCTGGTGCGCGATGCCGCGTCGGTCGAGTCGATTCGGCGGTGGCACGCGGAGCAGCAGCCGGGAGCCCTGGTCCTGCTGCCGCTCGACCCCGGGCCGACCGTGCCGGCCGGCGCCCTCCCGCTCGATGGCCGTCTGAAGGTCCAGGCCCCTGCCGAGGGATGGGTGCAAGCGGCCATCGCCGGCTCCGAGGTCCTCGACGATGCCGGACGAGTACTGAAGCGGGCCAGCGGGGCGATCCTGTTGACGGGCGCGGGCGTGCCCTCGGGCCCGCTGCGCCGTCGCGCGGAGCTGAGCGCCCTGGTGCAGGACGTAGAGCGTGGGGGCGCGACGCTCGCCTCCGCCGACGCCGCCCTGACGGCGGCCCTCGAGCGGCAGGCCGAGCGCGAGCAGGCCCTGGCCACCGCGACGGCCGCCGCGGATCTCGCGCGCGAGGCGGAGCGCCAGGCGGTGGCGGCGCGCGAGGATGCGATTCGGGTCGCCGGCAACCTCGCGCGCGAGGCCGCCGAATCCGAGGCCGAGCTCCGGCGTGTCATGGAGCGGCTCACCCGCTCGGAGCAGCGCATGGGCGAGATCGATGCCGAGCTGGTGTCGGGCGACCTCTCCCGGGGCCGGATCGATGCCGCGCTCGGTGACGGCCGCGCCGTGCTGACCGAGCTGGAAACCGAGCAGGAGGCGGCCCGAGAGCATCGGGTCCACTGGCAGGTGCAGGAGGCCCACGTGGCCGGAGGCCTGCGATCGGCGGAAGAGCGCCTCGGTCGGGCGTCCACCATCCGCGACGAGGCCGAGCGCGCCATGGCCTCGCTGACCGGCGAGATGGCCCAGCTCGACGCCGATACCGCCGCGGTGATGGCGCAGCAGAGCGAATGGCGGGACCAACACGCCGAGCGCGAGGCGGCCCGCCACGAGCTCGAGGCTGCCAGCGCGGATGCCGAAACCGAGCTGGCGCTGGCCGAAGCGGCCCTGGCCGACGCCGAGCGCGAGGTGACCGATGCCCGCGCCGCCCTGGAGCACGCGAACGAAGAGAGTCACACGCTCCAGGTGCGCCTGACCGAAGCATCGGGTGCCCGGCGCAGCATCGTCGAGCGGATCGAGGCCGAGTGGCGCCGGCCCTTCAACCAGCTGGTGGAGACGGCCCCGTTTCTCGACCTCGACGTCGAGACGCTGGAGGCCGAGTCGGCCCGGATCGTGGCGGCGCTCAAGACCATCGGACCGGTCAACGCGCTCGCCGTCGAGGAGCATGCCGAAGAGGTGAAACGGCTCGAGTTCTTGAGCACCCAGCGCGACGATCTGGTCGGCGCACGTCAATCCCTTATCCAGGCCATCCGCGAGATCGACGGCACGGCGCGCACGATGTTTCTCGAGACCTTCACCGCGGTGCAGGCCAACTTCGCCACGGTCTTCCAGACGCTGTTCGGCGGCGGCGAATGCGATCTGCGGCTGGCCAATCCCGAGGATCCGCTGGACAGCGAGATCGACATCCACGCCGCGCCTCGCGGCAAGCGCACTCAGCGAATCCACCTCCTCTCTTCGGGCGAGCGGACCCTCGTGGCGGTATCCCTGCTGTTCAGCATCTACCTCACCAAGCCGAGCCCGTTCTGCCTGATGGACGAGGTCGACGCGCCGCTCGACGACGCCAACGTCGGCCGGTTCACCCGACTCCTCGACGAGTTCAAGACGGGCACCCAGTTCCTGGTCATCACGCACAATCCGCGCACCATGCAGGCGGCGGATGCGGTGTATGGCGTGACCATGCAGGAGCCGGGGGTCTCCACCATCGTGGGCGTCCGCCTCGGCGAGCGGGAGACGGTGTGAGAACTGTTCGATGCTGATCGTGATGCGTCACGGGGCGGACGAGAACGAGATCCGCCAGGTGGTCACGACCATCGAGGAGATGGGGTACCAGGCGCGTCCCATGCCCGGCCGGCAGCGCGTTTCGATCGGCCTCGTCGGCAACGACGGCCGGGTGGATGGCTCGCGCATCGCGGCCTTGCCGGGCGTGGCCGAGATCATCCACGTCACGAAGCCCTACAAGCAGGTATCGCGCGAGTGGAAGCCGGAGTCGACCGTCGTGCGGCTGGCCGGCGGGCTCTCGATCGGCGGGGATGACGTCGTGGTCATGGCGGGGCCCTGCTCCGTCGAGAACGAGCGGCAGATCCTCGACGCCGCGCGAGGGGTCCGGGAGGCGGGCGCCACGGTGCTCCGGGCCGGCGCCTTCAAGCCGCGGTCATCACCGTATTCGTTTCAGGGCCTGGGCGCCGCGGGCCTGCGGCTGCTCGCCCGCGCCCGCGAGGAGACCGGACTGCTCATCGTGACGGAGGCGATGGACGCCGAAGGTCTCGATCAGGTCATCGAGGTGGCCGACATCGTCCAGCTCGGCGCGCGCAACATGCAGAACTACTCGCTGCTCAAGCGAGCCGGCCGCTGCGGCAAGCCCGTGCTCCTCAAGCGCGGCATGGCCGCCACCATCCAGGAGCTGCTGCTGTCGGCCGAGTACCTGCTTGCCGAGGGCAATGCCCAGGTGATCCTGTGCGAGCGCGGCATCCGCGGCTTCGATCCCGCCACGCGGAACGTGTTCGACCTGAGCGCCATTCCCGTCGTGCGGGCGCTCTCGCACTTGCCCATCATCGCGGATCCGAGCCATGGCACGGGACACCGCGACATGGTGATCCCGATGGCGCGCGCCGCCGTCGCCGCGGGCGCCGACGGGCTGCTGGTCGAGGTGCACCCCGCGCCCGACCGGGCGCTCTCCGATGGCGCCCAGAGCCTCTACCCCGAGCAATTCGAGCGCATGATGAAGGAGGTCCGCCTCATCGCCGAGGCGATCGGGCGGCGGGTGGCCGAGCCGGTGGCGCTCCGGACATGACGGCCCGCATCGTCCTGCTGCTGGCGCTCGCGGCCGCCGGCACCGCCCAGGCGCAGGATGCGTCAGCCATCATCGGGCGGTCTTCCCGGGTGTACCGCTCGCTGAGCAGCCTCCGCGCCGACTTCACCCAGGTCATCCAGAATCCGATGATCGACAGCACGGAAAGCCGGGGCACGCTCATGCAGGCGGGCGAGGCCAAGTTCTCCATGCGCTTCAGCGACCCGCGCGGCGAGGCGATCGTGATCGACGGCGAGCACGTCTGGGTCTATACGCCGAGCACGGTACCGGGTCAGGTCATCCGCCTCGCGGTGCCGAGCGGAGGCCCGGTGTACGGGTACAATCTGCTGGCGTGGCTGCTCGACCGACCCGCGGAGCGCTACAAGGCGACGCTCCTCAAGACCGAGGTGCTCAACGGGCGGAGCATGGATGTCGTGGAGCTGGAGCCCGCGGTGCCCGATCTGCCCTTCGATCGGGCCGTGCTCTGGCTGGACCGGCAGGATGGCCTACCCCGAAAGCTGGACATCACCGAGAAGACCGGGTCGAAGCGGACGCTGATGCTGTCGAAGGTCCAGGTGAACCGGCCGGCGCCCGCGGGCACCTTCACCTTCGACGTGCCCAAGGGCGTCCGGGTCGTGGATCAGTGAGCGGTCGGCGGCGGCGAGCCGGCCATTCCCAATAACGCCTGGGGGGTCGGCGCCGAGCGCAACAGCTCCATCGCCTGTCGCACCTGCAGATCTTCCCTGACCCGCCGCCGGCGCTCCGCATCCGGACCAAAGCCATAGCGGGTTATCTCATAGCCGAGCTGCTCCCCCAGAATCCGCTCGCCGCCATCGAACGCGCTGTCGGCGACAGTGACGCCCTTGGCCTCGAGCCGCCGCCGCACTTCGGCGCGCATCTCGGGGGTGACGACGAAATCGGGGTTGGGCAGCCGGTTCGCGCGGCGCAGCTCGAGGGCGTACGCGGTCAGCACGTCGCGGAAGACCGGCACGCGGCCCTGGAGCGCTCGGGCGAACCGCTGCTCCGCCCCGCTCAACGTATCCGGCCTGAGAAGGATGTCGGGAATAATGCCGCCTCCGCCGTACAGCAGCCGGCCCGCGTCCGAGTGGTATCTCACCTCCACCGCTGCCGGATGCACCGCGCCCATCACCGAGTCGAGCATGGCCCCCTGGATCGAGCGGCCGCTGGGTGTATACCAGCGCGCGGTGGTGATCCGGAGCGCCACCTTGGGGCCGAGTGGAAAGACCGTCTGCACGATGCCCTTGCCGTAGGTCGTATCGCCGACGACCAGGGCGCGGTCGTGGTCCTGCAGTGCCCCGGCGATGATCTCCGCCGCGCTCGCCGTGCCGTCGTTCACCAGCACCACGATCGGCAGCCAGCGCCACCGCTGCGCCGCGACGTCCGACCAGCGCCGATTGTCCCCCGGGGCACGGCCGCGGCTCACCAGGATGTCCTGCCCGTCGTCGAGAAAGAGGTCGGCCGCCCGTACGGCCTCGTCGCGCAGGCCGCCGGGATTGGAGCGCAGATCGAGAATCAGCGACCGCATTCCCGACTTGACCATCCGGGCGACTTCCTGCGACAGCTCGTCGGCGCTGTTCTCGCGCACCATGGTCATCCCGATGTAGCCGACGCCGCCATCGAGCAGCACGCCCGCCGGCACGGCGCGCTGGTGGATCCGCTCCCGCACCAGATGGAATGGAAGCGGGGCGTCGGCCCCGTCGCGCCGGACCTTGAGGCTCACGACGGTGCCCGACTCACCCCTCAACGCCCGCACTGCCTGCTCCATCGTCCATCCGGCGGCCGACTCTCCCTCGACCTCCATGAGCAGATCCCCCGAGCGGATGCCGGCCCGCTCCGCCGGCGCCCCCTGCACGGCGGTGATCACGGTAACCCATCCGTTCCTCGCGTCCATCTGGAGGCCCACGCCACCGTAGTCGCCGGTGGTCCGCTCGTTCGCGCGTTCCCAGTCCTTGCCGCTGAGGAGCGCGGCGTAGGGATCGTGCATCTCCTTGAGCATGCCATCGGTGGCGCGCTGATACAGCTCGGATTCGGGGACGGAATCGACGTGAAAATCGCGCACCAGCGCGAGCACGTTCTCGAAGAGCCGTGCCTGCTGGTACACGTCGGGCCCGACGGCCAGCCCGCGTTGGAGAAACCATCCGGCGCTGAAACACACGACGAGGGCGAGGACGGCGATGATCGTCCAGCGTCTGGCCATGGGGATACCTCGTTCGGGTCCCTTACCCTAGGGAATGGAAGCTCGAAAAGTTTCGGCGTTCAGCCGCCCAGAACGTCACCGACTCTGGCCGCCGCCTCCATCGAGAGCCCTGCCTCGCGGGCCAGGGGCAGGGTGGCGAGTCCGAGACGCCGGTACAGGTCCCGATCTTCGGCGGTGAGGGCCGCGAGATGGGCCCGGATGGTCTCGACATCCCCCCGCACGATGGGGCCGGTCAGGGCGTGGGCCGCGCCGGCATCGAGATTGACCACCGCGCCCCTCAGCAGGGGAAGGTAGAGTCGCGACGCATCGGCAGGTGGGACCCCCGCCTCGCGAGCCAGACGCTCGGCCACCCCAGCCAGAGCCACGAGAAAGTTGGCGGCGAACACCGCTCCCGCATGATAGGCGGGCTTGGACTCGGCCGTGAGACGGATCGGATGCATGCCGAGCATCAGCGCCAGCCACTCCCCGTCAGCCATCGCTCGGGAGTCACCCTCGATCCCGGCGTAAGCCCCGATGAGTCGCGCCGGGGCGGTACGGGGATCGGCGATGGTCTGCAGCGGGTGGAACGAGCCGAGACCGGCACCGGCGGAATCGAGCGGATCCAGCGCCCGGCGGTCGAGGAGCCCGGACAGATGGAGGACGACCTGGGAGTCCGCGATCGCACCGGCGCGGGCCAGCTCGGCGGCGACGGCGGGAATGGCGTCATCCGGCGTCGCGACGAGCACGACATGCGCCCCGCCGGTCCCCTCGGCCCACGTTCCGGGAAACAGCACGAGAGGCTCGCTGACCGGCCTCGGCCGTCTGGCGAGGAGGAGGACCTCCACACCGGCGCCACCGAGGGCGATGGCGAGCCCCTGTCCCATTCTCCCGGCGCCGACTATCGCGACTCGGCGTTGCGTCGGGCCGACTCCTCTCCCGCCTCGATCGCGGGCCTTAGTTCTGGGCCGGCGCGGGGCGCTGCCCCGAGGTGGCCAGACTCATGAGCTCCTTCGGGCTCTGCGCCTTTCGCAGCAACTCCATCGCCGCCTGCATCTGCTGGTCGTTGCGGGCCTTGCGCCGGAACTCGGCGGGCCGGCCGAACACGTAGCGGGCGATCTCGTAGCCCAGCTGATCGTCGATCAGACGAGAGGCGGAATCGTACACCGCCGGCGCGAGATCCACGCCCCTGGCCTTGAGGCGCTGGAGCACCTGCTGGCGCATGTCGCTCGTGACCTTGAAGTCCTCCGCCTTGAAGGAGCCGTTCTTCTTCGCATCGAGCGCGTAGCCGGTGAGCACATCCCGGAACTGGGGCACGTGGCTGCCCAGGGCCTTGGCGAAGTCGCGCTCGCCGGTGGTCAGGCTATCCGGCCGGATGACGAGGTCGGGGACGATCCCTCCCCCGCCCCGCACGACGCGTCCGGCATCGGTATGGTAGATGGGGCGCTGCTTGATGGCCGAATCCGAATGCTCCTTCTCGAGATCGGGCGCGCTGTCGGTGGCCTCGGCGGCCGCCTGCTCCACCTGATCCTCCTCGTTCTTGGCGATACGCTGGATAGTGCGCCCGCTTGGGGTGTACCACCTGGCGGTGGTGAGCTTGAGCGCGACCCCATCGCCCAGAGGGAAGAGCGTCTGTACCAGGCCTTTGCCGAACGTCGGCGTCCCGACGACCACCGCACGGTCGTGATCCTGCAGCGCGCCGGCGATAATCTCGGCGGCACTCGCCGTGCCGTCGTTGACCAGCACGACGATGGGCAGCTCGGGCCACGCCTGGCGGGCGTCGTCGAAGAACTCCTTGGACGAGCCGCGGGCTCGGCCGCGGGTGGCGACGATCTCCTGCTTAGTGTCGAGGAAGAGATCGGCCACCTTGACACCCTGGTCGAGCAGGCCGCCCGGATTGTATCGCAGGTCGAGGATGAGCGACTTCATCCCCTTGGACTTCATTCGGGTGATTTCCTCGCGCAGCTCGTCGGCCGAGGTCTCGGCGACGGGATTGAGCGAGATGTAGCCGACGCCCGCGTCGAACAGGGTGCCGGCCGGCACCGACCGGATGTGAATCGTGGCGCGGGTCAGGTTGTAGGTGATGGGATCGGCGATGCCCGACCGGCGCACGGCAATCGCGATCTTGGTGCCGGCCTCACCCCGCAGTGCCTTCACGGCCTGATCGTTCTTCCATCCTTCGGTGGACTTGCCGTTCACCTCGATGATCTGGTCGCCCGTCTGTACGCCGGCGCGCTCGGCGGGCGTCTCGGGAAGGGGCGCGACGACCGTGATCCAGCCGTCGCGGACGTCGATCTGGATGCCGAGGCCGGCGTAGTTGCCCGAGGTCTGCTCGGTCAGGGCCTTGTAGTCGTCGCCGGTGAGGAGGACCGAGTAGGGGTCCTTGAGCTGCTCCAGCATGCCGCGGGCGGCCTGGTCGTAGAGCTGGCTCTCACCGATCGAGTCCACATAGTAGGCGTTCACATGGCCGAGCACATCATCGAAGAGGCGGGCCTGCTGATATACGTTGCCGCCGCTGGCGACGCCACGCTGCAGCAGCCACCCGCCGCTCAGAAACGAAATGACCGCCACCACCCCGATGACACCCCACCGCTGCCTCATAACTACCTCCACTCCCGCAGAATGGCCCGCGCCGCAGGGGGCGGCGGGACCCTTGCCATCCGTCTCAATGAATTGTCGCGCCGAACCTTTCGGGCGCCATCCGGGCTATCTCCGTCCAGGCGGCCTGCAAGAGCCGGTCCGGCGGCAACTGTCCATCCAAATGTCGCACCCCATCCCCACGGACCGCCAGGTAATAATCGGTGACACGGCGGTGGAACTCGGCGCCCTCCCGCTCGATCCGGTCCGGCCGCTTGCCGGCGGCCTGCTGCCGAGCCCGGCCGATCTCGGGCGGGAGATCGATGATCAGCGTCAGGTCGGGCCGTAGCCCGGCCGCCGCGGCCCTGTTGGCCGGCAACACCACTTCCGGTGAGATGCCACGTCCGGCCATCTGGTAGGCCTCGGTGGTCAGGGCAAAGCGATCCGAGAGCACCGTCCTGCCCGCGGCCAGCGACGGGCCGATGACCCGCTGGACCAGGTCGGCACGGGCGGCGAGATACAGGAACAACTCGGCGAGCGGCCCGACGGGATGCTCGGGATCGAGAAGGACCTGCCTGGCGATCTCGGCGGCCTTGGTGCTGCCCGGCTCCCGCACGACCACGGGATCGTCACCCGACCGGCGCATGAGCGCGGCGAGAGGCTCGACCAACGTGGATTTCCCCGAGCCCTCCGGCCCCTCGAGGACGACGAAGAGGCCGCGGGCGTTCATCCCAGTGTGATGATGCTGCTGGCCGCCCCCTTCTCCATCCCCTCGCTGATCTGCTGATTCACCTTGGCCATCAGCTTCTCGAAGTTGGCCCGCGCGACGACGTAGGCCTGGCCGACCACGCTCATCTCCAGGTCGCGAACGGCGGTTTCGTAGGCCTCCGCCGTCGCCTGGTCCGGCATCTTCCCGGTGGAGACCGCCGAATCGACCTGCCGGGCAAGGGTCTGGATCTGATCCAGCTTGGCCACGGTGTCGGTGTCTTCGCGCAACGACGATTCCGCCCGCCGGAGCGCCTGATACTCCGCCGACTGGCCGATGAGCCGCCCGAGGTCCTGCGCCTTGTCCCAGATCACGGTGTGTCGCTCCTCCGCGCGAGCAGGTAGCGCTCGCGACCGAAAAGGTCCGCATGGATGGCGACGTCGGTCCACCCGAGCGTCCGAGCCCGCCCGGCGCACTCCGCCGCCCGATTGCAGTCGATCTCCAGCGCCACCCAACCGCCGGCACGGAGCACCGCGCGACCCTCGTCGAGGATGCGCGTGGTGGGCCCGAGACCGTCGGCGCCACCCTCGAGCGCCTCCTGCGGTTCCCATGCCCGCACCGACGCATCGAGGGCCGCGTACTCGTCTGCCGTAAGATAGGGGGGATTCGACACCAGCGCGTCGAGCCAGCCGCGCCGCAGCGGCGCGAACAAATCACCGAGTATCAGGTGGATTGGCGCGCCGACCCGGTCCCGATTATGTCGGGCGAGCGAGAGCGCATCCGCCGAGATGTCGGTGGCGACGATACCGGTAAACGACCCCTCGGTGGCGAGGCTCAGGGCGAGACAGCCGGTGCCGGTGCCGAGATCCGCGATCCGGCCCGTTCGCACCACGCTCAGGACGAGGTCCACCAGCCCCTCGGTCTCGGGTCTTGGAATGAGTGCGCGCCGATCCGTCGCCAGGTCCAGATGGCGGAACCCGATGCGGCCGATCACGTGGGCCAGCGGCTCACCGCCGGCCCGCCGGGCCACGGAGTCGTGGAATGCCTCGAACGCGGGCCCGGGATGATGATCGGCGTCGATCACGCCCGCTTCGGGGCCGCGACCCGAGGCGCCGGCCCAGATCTTCACCGCCTCGCTCCGTGAGGCACCGACACCGGACGCGGCGAGCCTCGCGGCGCCCTCGCCAATGAGCTGGCGCACCGTCATGGTGATCTCAGGCCCCATCCTGCTCCTGTCGGCTGGCCATGCGCAGCGCGCCGACCACCTCCTCGAGCCGGCCGTCGAGGATGTCGCTCAGATTGTGCACCGAGAGATTGATGCGGTGATCGGTCACCCGGCTCTGGGGAAAGTTGTAGGTCCGAATCTTGGCCGAGCGATCGCCGGTACCCACCATCGCGCGCCGGTCGCGCGCGCGCGCCGTCTCCTGCTCGGCGATCATCCGGTCGAGCAGCCGGGCCCGCAGCACCTCGAGCGCCTTGATCTTGTTCTGAAGCTGCGACTTCTGGTCCTGCTGGCTCACCACGAGTCCGGTGGGAAGATGAGTCACCCGGACCGCGCTGTCCGTCGTGTTCACGCTTTGCCCGCCGGGACCGGACGACCGGAAGACGTCGATCTTGAGATCCTGCGGCTCGATCTTGACGTCGACTTCCTCGGCTTCGGGCAGCACCGCCACGGTGGCCGCCGACGTGTGGATTCGCCCCTGGGTCTCGGTGGCGGGGACGCGCTGGACCCGGTGGACCCCCGATTCCCGGCGCAACAGTCCGTACGCCTCGGGCCCGCGCACCGCCGCGATCGCTTCCTTGAGCCCGCCGAGGGTCCCGTCGCTCAGGGAAATCGGCTCCCACCGAAGCCCGTGACGCTCCGAGAAACGCTGGTACATCCGATAGAGGTCGGCGGCGAAGAGGGCGGCTTCGTCGCCCCCCGTCCCCGCGCGAATCTCGATGATCGCGTCGCGATCGTCATGGGGATCGCGGGGGACGAGGAGTTCCTGGAGCTGTCCGCTAATCTGTTCGATTTCCGGGGTGAGTCGCGTCAGATCGGCCCGGGCGAGGGCGGCGAGTTCGGCATCGGCCTCGTCGCTGAGCTCGCGGGACTGGGCGAGCTCGTTCTCGAGTCTGGCGAGCCGCTCGGCGAGACGGACGATGGGGGCGAGCCGGGTGTGCTCGCGGCCGAGCGATTGGAGTTGGGCGGGGTCTCGGGCGACCTCGGGATCGGAGAGCGCCCGGCTCACTTCCTCCGCCCGGGCCAGCGCCTGGCGGAGCCGGGGCTCCACGGGCTTAGGCCTTGGGCGCTGTGGCCGCCGGCTCGGTCTGGTACTTCCGGCGGAACCGGTCGACGCGGCCTGCGGTGTCCACCAGGCGCTGCTTGCCGGTGAAGAACGGGTGGCACTGGGCGCACACCTCGACGTGAATGGAGGCGGCGGTAGACCGAGTCTCGAACTGGTTTCCGCAGGCGCACACCGCGGTGAGCTTGCGATACGGTGGATGCAGGTCCGGCTTCACTGAAGGCTCCTGGTTTGTGCTAAGCCGAGAATAATACACGAGATGGCCGGGTCGGTGCAAGCGAGCGGCTGGCCGATGATTGACACTGACATGGGTCGCAAGTATGCTAATCTCAACTACTTCCGGTGCTGGAGGTCCTTCGAGTGCCCCTCTCTCCCATGGATGTGCTGCGGCGGGTGCCGCTGTTTGCCGGGCTGGCCGAGACCGATATCGCCGCGTTCGCCGAACTGACCCGGGAACGAGGCTACCCCAAAGGCAGTGTGATCGTGTTCGAGGACGACGCGGGCGATGCCCTGTACCTGGTGGCGGCCGGACAGGTAAAGGTCGTCCTCATCGCCGAGGATGGGCGGGAGGTCATTCTGTCCGTGCTGGGCGAGGGCAGCTTCTTCGGTGAGATGGCCGTGATCGACGAAGAGCCCCGCTCCGCGCATGTCATCGCCATGGAGGATTCGAGCCTGCTGGTGCTCCGGCGCGATGATTTTCAGCACCGGCTCCGGTCGAATCCCGAAGTGGCCATCTCGCTGCTCCGCGAAATCTCCCGCCGCCTCCGCCGTGCGGATGAGAAGATCGCGAGCCTGGTCCTGCTCGACGTCAACGGCCGGGTCGCCAACCTGCTGCTGCGCATGGCCGAAGACGAGGGCGGCGACCGCATCACGCGGAAGCTCACCCACCATACGATCGCCCAGATGATCGGGTCCAGCCGCGAAACGGTTTCCCGCACCATGCGGAATCTCGTGGATCGCGGCATCATCCAGGTGACGCGGAAGGACATCACGCTCACGGACCGTCGCTCCCTCATGCTGGCCGCGCGCCGCGCCTGAGCCGTGCGGCGGGGAATCACGTGAGCTGGGATAGCCCGTCCACCGTGCGGTTCTGGGGAACGCGCGGGTCGATCCCCACCCCCGGGCCGCTCACGGCGCGATATGGGGGCAACACGGCTTGCGTCAGCATCGGTGCACCCCACGGCCGGCTCCTCATCCTCGATGCCGGCAGCGGCCTCCGTCCCCTCGGCCACGATCTCATGAATCGGCGTGACGGCGCGCTCCAGGCCGATTTTCTCATCACCCATACCCACTGGGACCACATTCAAGGACTTCCCTTCTTCAAGCCGCTGAGCGAGGCCGGCAATTCGTTTCGGGTCTACGGCGCGGCCCAGGGGGGCTTGCCGCTCGAGCAGATTCTCCGGCGCCAGATGGACCCGATGGTGTTCCCGGTTCCGCTGGAGGCCTTCGCCGCGCGGATCGAGGTACGCGAGATCGGCGAGGGCCGGCTCGAGCTGGAGGACTTTCACGTGAGCGCCATCCGCCTCCGACATCCCGGCACGACCCTCGGGTACCGGATTTCCCCCCCAGGGCGCAATCGTGATCTCGCCTATGTCACCGATAATGAGCTGGGCCCGGGAGGAAGCTATCCGGTCGGACCCGACTGGCGGGCCAGGCTGATCAAGTTCCTGGAGGGCGCCGACACGTTGATTCATGATGCCATGTACATGGATCAGATCATCGGCGCCCGCAGGGGATGGGGCCATTCGACCCCCACCCAAGCCGTGGAGCTGGCGGCGGAAGCGGGAGTGCGGACGCTGATCCTGTTCCATCACGAGCCCGAAAACGATGACGACGCGCTCGATGCGCTTCTGGCGGATACGGTCCGTCACGCCCGCAAGGCGGCGCCCGGCCTCAAGGTGGAAGCGGCAATCGAGGGGACGACGTTCGAGCTATGAGGAGGGCAGGAACGGCGGAATGGTGAGACGCTGGGGCTAGCGCAGGCGGATCAGCGCGGCGGCGATTCCAAGATGGGCCGGGAGCGCGAGTGCGATGACCGGCCCATTCACTTGCTGAAACCAGGGCAGCGCCTGAATCGCGAATCCGGACGCGGCCAGCAGGGCGATCCCGATCGAGAGGCGCGATCTCCACCGGGGATCCCCCCGTCCACGGATCGCGCCCGGCAACAGGGGCAGGAGCGCGAGCGAGACGGGATTCATCTGCAACAGATTCTCATTGCAGGCGGCCATGGTGTGGTCGGTGAACCACCAGAGGCCCGCCAGGATGACTCCAGCCAGTCCGGCGACAAGACTCCATCCTCCCGCCACGCCCAGAAATGCCGCACGTGCCGAGCGGCTCTCACGGGCGCGCGAGCCCGCGGAGTACGCGGAAGCCCCGATGATGCCGCCGATGGCCAGATACGCCGCGAGCCAGTCCGGCGGAGCGTCTGCCGGAGCCGGCGCGATGGACTCGAAGATCGTGCGCTCGGATCGGACGAGCGGAACCGAGGTGCCGCCGGGACCGGCGACACGAATCCGGCGCAGATGCTGCCGCATGGCAAGCGGGAGAAACATCTCTTCCCAGGCGGAGATCGGCCGGTCCACCCGCTCGCCGAGGGCCAGCAGAAGCCCGGTGAAGATGAAGGGGTCGTTCGCGGTCAGCCGCTGCGTATGAAACCGGAACGTCGTGCCTGAGGGCACGGCTTCCGTCTGGCGGCGGATCGCCCCGCCGAGCACCCGATCGAGTGCGTCGCGCACCCGGGTCGAGCAGTTGTCACGGTAGTAGTCGTAGTGATAAAACTTGTTCTCGGGACGCTCGTTCCACTGCAGAAATCGCTGGAGCTCGCCCCGGGCTGCCGGCGGAATCTCAAGCTCCTGAATCCACACCGAACGGTTGTCCCGCTGGTACTGCCGCACGTAGCTCTGCGCTGGAAATCCGGCCATCCAGTACCACATCTGCCCACGCACGAACCGGAGAATGAAGTGCTCCTGGCGGAAGTCGAACAGTCCGTAGTTGTAGGCCTGGTCGGTGCCGCCGATGGAGTCGTGAATCCAGATCGCGTTGTGACCGAAGCGTTCCCACACCTCCCGCCCGGGTCCGAACGTCATCAGATAGACCGTCAGCTCCGACCCGGGCTCGACGCGCGGCGCGGCGGCGGGCAGGGGGGACGCCAGGACCGTGCCGACGAGCCCAAGCGCGGCCAGGGTCACAGGGTCACGTCGCGGCCGTCGGCGGCGGAGCGATAGATCGCATCGATGACTTGGTGAAGGACGAGATGCTCCGTCAGGTCGGGCACCTTCACCTCGCCGGCGATGGCCGCCGCGAAGTGCGCCCACTCGGCCCGATATGAGGCGGTGAACGGGTTCTCCCGGCTGCCGGACCCGGTGGGCGAGACATCGGTGGGCGTGCCGTGCAGCTCTTTCCAGACGATGAGCGGGTTGATCGCGGCGATGCCCTTGCTGCCCCGAATGCCCACGCCGAAGCGTTCGCCCGCGCCGAGATGCCGCCAGGTCACGTCCATGAACAGGGACACGCTGCCTTCGCAGACCACGAAGGCGCTGCCTGATTGCTCCACCGAGCGGTCACGCGCGTCGGCATCGAGGCTCGCGCTCACCCGAACCGGAGTCGGGTTGCCGGCCAGCCACATCTCGAGGTCGAGGATCGACAGGCCGAGGTCGAGGATCGCTCCGCCGCCGGACTGATCGCGGCGCTGGCGCCAGCCGAGCTGAGTGCGCCCCGGCCGGAAGACGTGCCAGCTCCCGCGCACGCTCTCGATGCGGCCGAGCTCACCTCCCTGGGCGAAGCTGCGCACGGCCTGGACGTCGGGCCGATAGCGATGATTCATCCCCACCATGACGACCCGGTCCCGCTTTTCAGCCGCGCGGACGATGCGCTGCACCGACGCCGCGGTCATCGCGAGCGGCTTCTCCACCAGGACGTGGAGGTTGGCGGAGAGGGCGGCGAGAATGTGGGATTCGTGGAGGTGATTCGGGGAGCAGATGACCACGGCATCGAGGGACTCGAACCGCAGCATGTCTTCGATGTCGTCGAGCGCGTCCTTGACGCCGAAGCGATCGGCCAGGGCCCGAGCCTTGGGAAGGTCCGTATCGCAGATGGCTTCCACCACCATGCCCTTGAATCGCTTGAGCACCGGCAGGTGGGCCACCTGGGTGATGGCGCCACCCCCGACGATGCCGAGACGGATGCGCTCGCTGGCGGCGCGGCTGGCGGTCATGCGTCCTTCCTTCTCAATAGAGGCGCTCGAGGGTGGTGCCCGAGTAATATGACGCCAGAATCTGCTGGTAGTTCTGTCCCACCCGCGCGCGTCCGACGGCGCCCCACTGGCAGAAGCCGACGCCGTGTCCGGCGCCCGCGCCGTCCGCCACCAACCGGATGACTCGCCGGCTCGCACCTGTAGCTCTCAGCGTGAACGTGTTGCTTCGCAGTAGGTCGCCGGAGGGAGGGCGCAGCACCTGCCGGATGATCGGCTCGTCGACCTCGACGACCCGGCCGCCGATGTCGATGCTCAGCCTGCTGACGCGGCCCGACGCGGATATACCGGCCACCCGCACGTCGCGAATCTCGCGTATCTCGGCCGCCGCAACGCCGCCGACCGCGGCCGGCAAGGTGCGCCGCACGGTACTCCGGAGAACCTCCCCGCTCCACTCCTCGTGCCACCGGAACCGCGGTGAGATGCTGCAATAGGCGATGCCGGCACGGTCCACGTCAGCAATCGATCGCAGGTAGGGACGATCGGCCGCACGAAAGATCTCCGTCCCATCCGCGGTGCGACCGCCGCAGGTGGAGTAGAAGAATGCGTCGATCGGGCCACCATGGTAGGTGAGAATCTCGCCCCGGGTCGAACCCACGGCCTCCAGCCCCTCCGGGGTCTCGGCGGCCGCCCCGCCGTAGACCTGGTCGGCGGTACCCGCGTAGAGATCGAAACCGGCCGAGGCCCACCGTCCCTGGTTCCGCACGGCGTAGGTCCGGGAGACCACCGCCTGGGCCCGCAGCGCTTCCTGCTCCGAGGGGCTCCGTCGCCCCATCTCGGCCGACACGACGCCCCGGAGATACTCCTCGAGCGGAAGCCGATTGACGAGGGTGATGCCGGTGCGGTCGCGCAGGACCGACACGGTGCCGCGATACGGCCGACCATTCACCGGCACGGTGGCGCCGCTGTCGGCCGGAAGAATCTCGAGCTGGCCCGACGGCGTCGAGTTACCCCCCGCCGGACTCACCACCACAAGCCCCGTCCCCGTGATCGCGATGCGCCAGATTTCCGCCGGTCCGACCCGGGCCAGCAGCGAGCCCGCCGGATCGTGCACCAGGAGCTCGCCCCGGCCTCCGATCGTCGCGGTGGAGGCCCCCACCGCGAGCCCGACCCGGATCTCCGGCTGCCCGCCGGCCGGCTCGGGCGCGGGCGCCACGGGCGTGGGACTCGGTGCGGGCGTCCCCGGAATCGGCGTGCAGCTTCCCAGCACCACCCACGCGGCCAGCCCGGCCGCTCCGGCAGTACCGACCCACCCAACGATTCGGCGACGCCGGTTCTCAGCCCCGATAGTTGCCAAACCGGAGCTCGATCCCGAAGTCCTCGCGCCGCAGCAGGGTGATGACCGACTGCAGGTCGTCGCGCGAAGGGCTGGTGACCCTGATCTCGTCGCCCTGAATCGTGGCCTGGGTCTTCTTGATCCCGCTGTCCTTGATCGTCTTGATGATTTTCTTCGCGGCGTCCTGCGGAATGCCCTGTGTCAGTGTGATCGTGCGCCGCACCGATTGGCCGGTGGCCGCGACGACGTCACCCACCTTCAGATTCTTGATCGGCACGCCTCGCTTCACCATTCGGCCCTGGAGAACGTCCACCAGCGCATCCATCCGGAACTCGTCATCGGCCGCCAGCCGGATCTCGGCCTTGGGGCGGTCGAAGTCGATCGTGCAGTGGGTGCCTTTGAAGTCGTACCGCTGGCCGATCTCCTTCAACGCCTGATTGATGGCGTTGTCGACTTCCTGCAGATCGGCGCCGGTGGAAATGTCGAAGGAAGCGGTGCTTGGCATCGTTAAGGCTGCGGGTGGCGGGCGGCGGGGCGGGCGGCGGGCTGGACCATGGTACCTCGGGCCGAGAGCTCGCAGCTCGCAGCCCGTAGCCCGTAGCCCGTAGCTCCTAAGCCAGAAAACTCTCCAGCGCCCGCGCCCGGCTGACGTGCCGCAGGCGGCTGAGCGCCTTTTCCTTTATCTGCCGGACCCGCTCGCGGGTGATGCCCAGCAGGCTGCCGATCTCCTCGAGGGTCATCGGCTCGGGCCCATCGAGCCCGAAATAGAGGCGGAGAATCTTGGCTTCGCGCTCCTTGAGGGTGGACAGCACTTCCTCGATGGACTGGGTGAGCGCGTGCTCGAAGGTCTCGGAGTCGGGCCCGGGATTCTGGGTGTCGGGGAGGTAGTCGAGGAGCTTGTTGTCCTCGCCCGGCGTGAGGGGCGCGTCGAGCGAGAGGTGGTTCTGGGAGATGGAGAGCGTCTTCTGCACTTCCTCCATCGAGATGTCCATCCCTTCCGCGATCTCGGAGGGCGTGGGCTCCCGTCCCAGCTCCTGGAGCAGCGCGGAGGAGCGCTTGCCGATCCGGTGGAGCGTCCCGGCCCGGTTGAGCGGCACGCGGACGATCCGGCTCTGTTCAGCAAGGGCCTGCAGGATGGCCTGGCGAATCCACCAGACCGCGTACGAGATGAACTTGATGCCCTTGGTCTCGTCGAACTTGTGCGCCGCACGGATCAGGCCGAGGTTGCCCTCGTTGATCAGATCGGCGAGCGACACACCCTGATTCTGGTACTTCTTCGCGACCGAGACCACGAAGCGGAGGTTGCTCCGCACGAGCTTGTCGAGTGCTTCGCCGTCGCCCGTGCGGATCCGCTGGGCGAGGCTCACTTCCTCTTCCTGCGGAATCAGGGGGTACCGGCTGATCTCGCGGAGATACTGGTCCAGCGACCCCTCATCGAACGAGGGTCCCCGCTTCCCGGTGCCGACCTGCATTGGACGCATTCGCTTGCACCTCGTAGCCATCTTGATTGGGCGACCTGTGGAACCTTACCCTCCGGCCCACCTGGACGCAATGCGTAGTGATGCGCGTCACGGGTTACGAGTCGCGGGTCACGGGGTCACGGGTCACGGGTCACGGTCGCGCGAACCAAACCTTGCACGCCAAGACTCGTGACTCACGACCTACAACTCATACGCATCGATTTGCGCGCGCTGCAGCTTGCCCGAGTAATCCACGTAACACACCTTGGTCTCGGAGTAGAACTCGTAGACTTCCCAGCCGCCCTCGCGATGGCCGTTGCCGGTGGCCTTGACCCCGCCGAAGGGGAGGTGCGCCTCCGCGCCGATCGTCGGCGCGTTCACGTATGTGATCCCGTTGTCGAGATCCTGCATCGCCCGGAAGGCGAGATCCACGTCGGCCGTGTAG
This sequence comes from uncultured Gemmatimonadales bacterium, assembly GCA_963757525.1. Lineage (GTDB taxonomy): Bacteria > Gemmatimonadota > Gemmatimonadetes > Gemmatimonadales > GWC2-71-9 > CAVVWJ01. The sequence goes on along the minus strand of CAVWRM010000001.1, from coordinate 2,869,058 downwards.
ACGGAGCTCGACAGCCCGTAGCGCACATCGTTATTCACCCGGACCGCCTCGTCGAACGACCGGACCTTGATCACGCTCAGGACCGGGCCGAAAATCTCCTCCTGCTCGAGGCGGCTGCCCGGCTTGACGCCCGTGAAGATGGTCGGACGGTAAAACCAGCCGCCGGCCAGGCTCCCTCGGGGCGCCTTGCCGCCCGTGACCAGCTCGGCTCCCTCCTCCCGGCCGATTTCGACGTAACGGCCGACCTTCTCGCGCGCCGCTTCGTGGATCAGCGGCCCCACATCGGTGCGCTCCGCGCGGCCGTCGCCCAGCCGCAGCCGGTCGGCCGCCTCGGCGAGACGGCGGACGAAGCGATCGTGGATCTTCTGGTGGAGGATGAGGCGGCTGGTGGCGGTGCAGCGCTGGCCCGTCGTCCCGAAGGCGCCCCACAGGATGCCCTCGAGCGCCAGATCGAGGTCCGCGTCGTCCATCACGATCATGGCGTTCTTGCCGCCCATCTCGAGCGACAGCCGCTTGTGCATCCGGCCGCAGGTTTCGCCGATGAGGGCACCGGTGTCGGTGGAGCCGGTGAAGGAGATGACGGGGACGTCGGGGTGCTCGACCAGGGCCTTGCCCACGGTCTCACCCCGGCCATGCACGAGCTGCACCACCTCCGGAGGGAGCCCCGCCTCGAGCAGGATCTCCACCAGCAGATGCACGGTGTGGGGCACGTCCTCGGAGGGTTTGATCACCACCGCGTTTCCGCAGAGCAACGCGGGGAACATCTTCCACGTCGGGATCGCGAGCGGAAAGTTGAAGGGCGTGATGAGCCCTACCACGCCGATGGGCCGGCGATAGGTCATCGCCCATTTGGAGCGCAGCTCCGACGGCACGACGTGACCGAAGAGCCGGCGTCCTTCGGTGGCGGCGTAATACGCGGTATCGATGCCCTCCTGCACGTCGCCCCGGGTCTCCGCCAGCACCTTGCCCATCTCACGCGTCATCGCGTCCGCGATGGCCTCCTTCCGCTCGACCAGGAGGTCGCCCACCCGTCGGAGGACGTCGCCCCGCTCGGGGGCCGGTGTCCGCGACCACCGGGCGAACCCCCGGCGTGCCGAGCGCACCGCGGCGTCGAGGTCACGCCGGTCGGAATCCGGAAAGCGGCCGATCAGGTCGCTGGTATCGGCGGGATTGCGGTTCTCGAAGTAGACGCCGGACTGCGGCGCCACCCAATCGCCGGCGATGAGATTACGAAAGGTCTTGGCCATGAGGTCCCGTTACGAGTATGGGATTATTGCGCTGGAGGCTGCGCCGGTGCCCGGGCAGCCGGTGCCGGTGACGCCGGAGTCGTGGGAGCGGGCGCCGGCGTCGTTTGAGCCGGCGGCGTCTGAGCCGGCGGCGTCATCGTGGGACTCGTGCTGGCGGGAACGACGGGTGCCGAGGGGCACAGCCACGTCCGCGTCTCCTTGGCGTAGCCGATACGAGGGAGAATCTCGCCGGCGGACGCCACGCCGGCCCAGACCAGCACCAGCATCGACAGCAGGTGCGCCAACGCCCGCCGATGCAGCCAGGCCGAAAAGGCCCCGAGGAGCGCGAAGATGGCCGTGGTGGCCACCGCGCCGAGAAAGAAGGTGAGCTGGAGCCCGCAGGTCTTGTCGTAGGGCCACAGCAGGAGCGCCGCGGCCAGCGCCACGGCGAGAAACACCCAGAACCAGGTGAGCACGACATGCCCCCGCGTCGTGGTCCCGCCGCTCGGCACAGATCGCGGCGGCGGCGACACGGCGCCCGGTGCCGGGCTCGGCGCGGGTGCGCTCCCTTGACGCGCGATCACCTTGTCGATGTCCGCCAGCTCCTTCTCCCAGTCCCTCGGCCGCTCGCTCATACGATATCCCGGGTGAGACCGTACCGCTCGATCTTCTTGTAGAGGTTGGAGCGCGGCATCCGGAGCGCGCGCGCGGTCTCGGACACGTTCCAGTCGTGCTGCCGCAGGTGCTGGACGAGAAACGCCTTTTCGGTCTCCTGCTTGAACGTCTCGTAGCTCTGCGTCGGCTCCCCCGCCTCGGCGTTGACGTCGGGCAGCAGCCGGTCGATGTCGCCGGCGGTCACGACCTTGCCGGAGGAGAGGATGAGCGCACGCTCCACCGCGTTCCGCAGCTCCCGGATGTTGCCGGGCCAGGTCCGATCCTGCAGCCGGCGGACGGCGTCGTTGGCGAACTTCCGGCCCTGGGCGCCGGCACCCGGCGCCAGCTCCGCGGCGAAGTGCGCGACGAGCGCCGGGATGTCCTCGACACGCTCCCGCAGCGCCGGCACCTCGATAGGCACCACGTTCAGCCGATAGAGCAGGTCTTCACGGAAGCGGCCCTCGGCGATCTCCGATTCCAGGTCCTTGTTGGTGGCGGCCAGCACCCGGACGTCCACCTGGATGGACTTGGAGCCGCCGATGCGGCTGACCACGCCTTCCTGCAGCACGCGGAGGAGCTTCGCCTGGGCCGGCAGCGACATGTCGCCGACCTCGTCGAGGAACAGCGTGCCCCCGTCGGCCTGCTCGAACTTGCCCGCCCGGTCGGCGAAGGCGCCCGTGAACGAGCCCTTCATGTGCCCGAACAGCTCGCTCTCGATCAGCTCCGAAGGAATGGCCGCGCAGTTCACCTCGACGAAGGCCGCCGCCCGGCGGGGCGAGGCCTCGTGCAGGCCCCGCGCGACGAGCTCCTTGCCCGTGCCGTTCTCACCGGTGATGAGGACGCGGGCGGCCGTGGGGCCGACCTTGTCGATGAGCTCCCGGACCCGCTGCAGCGCGGGGCTCGAGCCCACCATCTGGTACTTCCCCTCGGTGACCTGACGGAGACGGGCATTCTCGCCGGCGAGCTGGACGTGGGCCAGCGCGTTGCGGACGGTGAGCAGCAGGCGATCGGTGTCGAGCGGCTTTTCCAGGAAGTCGAACGCGCCGCGCTGAGTCGCCTCGACCGCGGTGGCGATGGTGCCGTGGCCGGAGATCATCACGACCTGCGCGGCGCCGTCGAGGTCGCGGAGCCGGGTGAGCGTCTCGAGCCCGTCGAGGCCCGCCATCTTGACGTCGAGGAAGACGAGGTGGGGACGGAACTCGGAGTAGAGCGAGATGGCCTCGCCACCCGACGAGGCGACCCGCACGTCCAGGCTCTCGTATTCCAGCACCTGCTTCAGCGCCTGCCTGATGCCGGCTTCATCGTCCACGATGAGAACGCGATGGCTCATGTTCCACCGAGATCGAGCGTGAGCTTCGATTCGTACCGCGGGCCCTGGGGGGTCAGCACGCTCTCGTACAGGACGACCTGGGTGCCGGTGAACCACACCCGCTCGAAGGTGTCGTCGTGCGCGTCGAGCCCCGGCGGGGGCAAGCGCTGTCCCTCGCGAACGCGGCCGAGCGTCATGTGGGGGTTGAAGGGCCTCCCCTCCGGCGGGAAGCCGATGGCCTCGCCCCCGCGCTCGATCCGGTCCTGCAACAGCTCCAGCGCCGGCGTACTCTCGAGGCCCAGGTACAGGATCCTGGGCTTGCGACGGCTCGGAAATGCACCGAGCTGGTCCAGACGAAGCGGAAACGCGGGCCCACCCTCCGCGGCGTATCGCAACGCCTCGGCGATGACCTCGAGCCGATCGGACGCCACCTCACCGAAGAACTTGAGCGTGAGGTGCAGTCCTTCGTCGCCCACCCAACGCACCGGCCAGCCCGTTTCCCGCAGGCGACCGAGCAGTCCCAGCGCCTGCGATCTGGCCGGCTCGGTAACCGGAATGGCGGCGAAGAGCCGCATCAAGAACGGCCGAGCGAGGCCAGCGCCAGCAGCCCTCCCCGACGGTAGCCCCCGGGATCGAGCTCCACCGCAACGAACCCTAGACCTGAGAAGAAGCGTTCGACCGAATCCCACTCCAGCCGGACCCGGTCCATCTGCTCGGTCGCGACCTCCACGCGAGCCCGATCGCCATGGTGCCGAACGCGCAGATCGCCGTCCAGTCCCAGGGAACGGAGGAACGCTTCGCCCGCCTCGACCTGCCGGAGCCGGTGGGGCGTGACCTCCAGCCCGTACTGAAGGCGGCTCGACAGACAGGGCGCCGACGGCGCATCCCATCCGGGAATGCCCAGCGCTCTCGATGCGTCACGCACGAGCGCCTTGCTCCACCCCAGCTCCGCCAGCGGCGAGCGGATCCGGTGCTCGTGTCCCGCTCGGAGTCCCGGCCGGTGCTCGCCAAGGTCGTCCGCGTTGGTCCCGTCCAGCAGGGTGGGAAACCCCCGCGCCGACGCCAGCTCGCCGAGCCGGCTCCACAGCTCGGTCTTGCAGAAGTAGCAACGGTCGGTGGGGTTGGCCCGGTACCGCGGATCGGCCAGCTCGTGGGTGTCGATTTCCAGCAGCGGGATCTCGAATCGACGGGCCAGGTCGACCGCGGCGCGCCACTGCGTCTCGGGATACGACGCGCTGCGGCCGATGACGGCGAGAAAATCATCCGGGCCGAGAGCCTGGCGCGCGGCAACCGCGACGAGGGCGGAGTCCACACCGCCTGAGTAGCCAAGCAACGCGCGTCCGATGCCGCGGAGGTGCCGGCCCAGTGTGTCGAGGTCCGTCATGGGCAGTAACGTAATGCTATCGCGAAGCAACGGAAGAAGGTTTGCGGCGTCTCGACGCGCGGGTTAGATAGGGGGCATGGACGACCCCGGTTACCTCACCATCGCGCCGGATCTCCGCCTGCCGCTCGGAGAGCTGGACTACCGCGCCTCGCGCTCGGGTGGACCGGGCGGACAGCATGTGAACACGTCCTCCACCCGCGTCGAGGTGTGGTGGGACGTGGCCGGCTCTCCGTCGCTGTCGGAGGAGCAGCGCGCGCGACTTCTCACCCGGCTCGCGAGCCGGCTCGACTCGTCCGGACGCCTGCGGCTCGTTTCGAGCGGCTCCCGCAGCCAGCTTCGCAACCGCGAGGATGCGACGATGCGACTGCGCGAGGTGGTGGCCGCCGCGATGCGCGTGCCGAAGCGGCGGAGGCCCACCCGGCCAAGCAAGGCCGCCAAGGCGGCGCGGCTCGAGGCCAAGCGGCGGCGGTCCACCATCAAGCGGGAGCGGCGGCGCCCCGACCCGCGCGACGAATGAGCAACCAGGGGAAACCCGTCAGCGCGCCGCGGCGTATGGCCCCCATGTCCCCGGGTCGTCGCCTTGCCGTCGCATCCCTGCTCTTCTCGTTGTCGTCCTCAGCCAGCGCCACCGCCCAGATGCCCGGTGAGACCGCCGGCTTCGTCATCCAGCTCGGCGACGATACCATCGCGGTGGAGCAGTATCGCCGGTCGTCGCACGATCTCGAGAGTGAGCTGGCGGTTCGGGTGCCGTTCGCGCGGCGGGTTCACTTCCTGGCCGCGCTCGACACCGCCGGGCGGGTCCGGCGATTCGACATGACCGTCCGTCCGCTCACCCGGTCCGCCGGCCCGCCGGCCACCTCCACGATCACGTTCCATCGGGACAGCGCGGACCTCACGTTGACGATCGGTGACAGCGTTCGGCGGCTGCGGATTCCGACCCGGCCGGGCACCGTCCCCCTGTCCGCCTTTTCGGCCTCGCTGATCGAGCTCGCCACCATTCAGGCCAAACGGGCGAAGCGGGACAGCGTCGAGTTCGATTGGCTGGCTCTCGGCTCACCGGAGGCCACCCAGTCGTACGTCGCCAAGCGAAGCAAGGACTGGGTGGCCATCGGGTTTCTGGGCAACGCGCTCCTGGCCCGGGTCGACGGCCGGGGCCGGATCCTCGAGCTGGACGGCCGGGAGACGACGCAGAAGGTGCACGTCACGCGGGTGAAGAATGTGAACGTGGGAGCGTTCGCCACCGCGATCGCGCAGACGGAGACGGCCAGCGGACCGGCGGGACAGCTTTCCCCCGCGACACGGTCCGGGCCACGGTGGCTTCGGCGCACTTGCTGCTGGACTACGGGCGCCCCAGAAAGCGCGGGCGCGAGATCTTCGGCGGCGTGGTCCCCTGGAACAAGGTGTGGCGCGTGGGGGCGAACGCCGCTACCCAATTCACCACCGACCAGGACCTCCGGATGGGTGACCAGGTGATTCCCAGGGGCGCCTATTCGCTCTGGATGATGCCCGAGCCCACCGGCGCCAAACTCATCGTCAACCGGCAGACCGGGCAATGGGGCACCGAATACGATTCGACCAAGGACCTGGCTCGGCTCGACCTGGCGCGCTACACCCTTCCCTCTGCCGTCGAGGCGTTCACGATCGCCGTGGCCCCGCGTGACAGCGGCGGCGTGCTGACGCTGAGCTGGGACCAAACGGCGTTCTTCCTGCCGTTCACTGTGGTCCCCTGATGCCGGCCGTCCCGGGAACCAGTTTGCTCCAGTACTTCGACATCCCAGTTCGCGGCTCCGCTGATCCGCTCCGGCACTCCGCGGACCGGACGATGTGAACACGATGAGGACCACACGCGCACGGGCCCGGACCAACGGGCGATCCCTCCGATCCACTACCGTGTGCCGAGGTCCCCCGACGCAGCGCTCGGCGCGACACCCTCCCCTGGGCCCCGCGTGCGATCGAGGCTCCGATACTGAATCGCCTCCCCCACATGCATCACGGTGAGCTCCGTTGCCGATTCGAGGTCGGCAATGGTGCGCGCGATCTTGAGGACCCGGTGATACGCGCGCGCCGACAGCCCGAGCCGGAGCACAGCATCACGCAACAGGCGCTCGACCGGCGGTGAGAGCGCGCAGCAGCGGCGAAGGTCGCGGGCAGCCATGTGCGCGTTGGCATGGATGCCGGGATGCTCTCGAAATCGGTGTCGCTGAATGGCGCGCGCGCCTTCGACACGCACCCGGATGGCGGCGCTCGATTCACCTTCGGCGGCCGGCGCGAGGTCGCGCCACGCCACCGGCGGCACCTCGAGATGAATGTCGATCCGGTCGAGCAGCGGCCCCGATACCCTCGACCGGTAGCGTTCGATCTCGAGCGGCGCGCACCGGCAGCCATGCCGCGGGTCGCCGAGGTATCCGCATGGACATCCCCGCGTTGCCTTTTTGCCATTTCCGTCTGACGGCCTCGCGTCCTCATCCTCGAGCGTACCCGCAAGCCCTTGTCACCATTGGAGATCACCTGCGGAAGCGCCGGCTCGATTTGAGACGTCTTCAGCGCGATGTTGCCAAGCAACTCGAGGTAAATCAGACCACCGTTACCAACTGGGAGCTAAACCGGACCACTCCCGAGCTTCGGTTCATGCCCGCAATCATCCGGTTCCTGGGATACTTCCCCTTCCCTCCAGCAGGCTCCATCGGCCGCCAGTTAGCCGTTTGCCGAACCGTCCGAGGGCTCTCCCGCGAAGCCGCCGCCCGTATTCTGGATGTTGATCCAGTTACGCTCTGGAGATGGGAGAGCGAGCAAAGAATGCCTGGTGCGGCCTTCCTGGCGCGAATTGAGGCATTCCTAAGCGATGATGGCCAATAGCTCCAAGAGGACAACCACAGTCGGCGGAGGCACTGCGCGGCCGCTCTGCCCTATCTCGGGTATGCATTGCCTCCCGACCAGGGGCCGCCCGTGCGGACGTTCGGCTTGTCGATGCCTAAGCCGAACGGTTAGGCCCTGGTGAACATTCTGCTGAGTTCAGAGGGCGAATCCGTGGTTTCGCGTGCAGGATGTTCGCAAGAAGGGGCTATAACAGGCGAAATGTGCGGTCAAGTTGGCACGGAACTTTGCACACCCACATCGACTAATTCAGCAGTGTCCAGGGTGATAGGGCATGCCGGTCGGGGTTGCACCGGCATGCCCTGAATTCTCAACGTCTCTCCGTTAGATAGACCAAACTTGGATGAGCGTTTTCATCGAAATCAGGTTACTGGGCAATGGTGATTGTTACCTCGTTTGACCGCTTGGTCCTCGTGTCGCTTGCCAAGGCCGGTCCGCCCACTCGCGGCATACAAAGTATGACATACCGCCCGGGCGTCCCGAGTTGATACCCCCAGTCCCGAAGGTTCATCCATTCCTGGCTACCCGGAAAGCTGGTCAATTTGAGCTCCGAACCGGCTCCTAGAGTGGAAATTGCCCCGATGGTACCGGGTCTACCTTGGACCGTCGGCACAACTTGCTTCCCCTCTTCATTGGTCACTTGTAGCCGGACGAGTGACGTCGCCATCCCCCCAGAGAATTTGACTTCGTGATTGGACACGTTGCGGAGTACAATCCGAACTCGGATAGAGTCGCCAACTCGATAGGTGGATCGGTCGGTCTCGATCCGCGCGTGGACCTCGCGGGCGCTGTGTCGCATGGGTGTCTGTGCCCTTAAGCTCGAGAAGGGCATGAGTAACACGGCAGCCCAGGCAACCACGGATCGTGTAGAAACGAGACCCTTGAGTGAGTGCTCTGACCTTCTCCCCAAACACTGGAGCACGTAGACTGGGACTCTCCACCGCTGCCTGAGGGCAGGGAGGGCCCAGTGAAGCAGAGTCGCTTCACCGAAGAGCAGATCCTCGCCATTCTCGCCGAAGGCGATGCCGGCGTGAGCGGGATCGATGTCTGCCGCCATGGCGTCAGTCGCCAGACGTTCATCCGCTGGAAGACGAAGTATGGCGCACCAGCTCAACGAAGCGCGGCGGCTGCGCCACCTGGAGGACGAGAATCGCCGGCTCAAGAAGCTGGTGGCCGATCTCGCACTCGATAAGCGATGCTCAAAGACGTGGTGGAAAAAAAGTCTGACGACGATGCAGCGGCGGGGAGTCGTCACCCATCTGACCGCCATCTTTCCAGGAGGGTTCGGCGGGCGTGTCGGGTCGTGGGCCTGGCCGCTCGGCGTGGTACTATCGCGGCCGGCGACGGACGCGGGCGGAGCTCCGCCTTCGCCGATCCATCTGGCGGACGAGCGACCGCGCTTGGGCTACAATCGACTCCACATCCTGCTGCGGCGAGAGGGCACCGCTCAATCACAAGCGACCGCCGGCTCTACCGGGAGGCCGGCCTCAGGTCCGGCGGCGCGCCCGGAAGCACATGGCGGTCCCGCGGCAGCCGCCGGCCGTGCCGGCGGGTCCCCATCAGCGCTGGAGCATGGATTTCGTCACCGATGCCTTGCTGGACGGGGGTAAGTTTCGGATGCTCACGGTCGTCGATCATTTCACGCCGGAGTCCCGGTCATCGAGGCGGCGCAGCGCTCTCCGGTCGGACGCATCATCCGGGTGCTCGAGCGGCTGGCACAGACGCGGGACCTCCCCAATCACGGTGGATCATGGGACCGAGTTCGCGAGCCAGCCCTCGAGGTCTGGGCCCATGAGCGGGGTATCCAACTCCTCTTCATCCGACCGGGCAAGCCGGTGGAGAATGCCTACGTGGAGTCCTTCAATGGTCGCCTACGGGACGAGTGCTTGAACGTCAACACTTCTTTTCCGCCTGGCCGATGCAAGGAGCACATCGAGCGCTGGCGGATAGACTATAACGCGGTCCGTCCTCACAGCAGCTTGGCCGACCGCACCCCGGCCGCCTTCGCCCAGCAGTGGCGACAGACGGCGTTCACACCCGGAGTCACATCTGACTGCCCGACATGGAGTTCACGATCCAACGTCAGGAGCAACGGACCCAAGAAGTCGCCTTACTCTAGCGCGCAACTGTCGGCCAGCGGACCGACGGGCTGACCAGCGAGGAGCAGGCCGAACTCCGGCGGTTGCGGCGGGAGAATCGGCAACTGAAGCTCGAACGGGAGATCCTAAAAAAAGCCGCAGCCTGGTTTGCTCGGGAGACGGGGACGGTGCCCGAGCGGGATTCGAGTTTGTGAGAGCGAATCAGGCCGCCTTCCCGGTGCGGATCCTGTGCCGGCTGCTGGGCGTCTCCCCCAGCGGCTACTATGCATGGCGAGGCCGTGGTCCCTCGGCACGAGCGGTGGCCAATGCGGCCTTGCTGGAGCGGATCCGGACCATCCATCGGGACTCGCGCGAAGCCTACGGGGCGCCGATGATCCACGCGGAGCTTACCGAGGGCGGCGAGGGCATTAACCACAAACGGGTCGCGCGCCTGATGCGCGCGCACGGGATCGTCGGGGTCACCCGGCGCAAGCCGCACTGGACGACGCGCCGTGATCCCCGCGCCGTCGCGGCGCCCGATCTGGTGGAGCGGACCTACAAACGGGACCAACGTCAGTGGCGTGAGCGGCCCAATCCTTACCCGTCCACCAAACCGGGTGAACTCCAGTACAGTCCAGCTCGCGGGACTAACGCGTTACTGACTGTCTCGCGAGCTCCGGAACGCGTAGCAGACGCGACAAGAACCCGGGATTTCATGACGCGCGTGGGCAGGAACGTGGTTGAACGCGACAGTGTTCCGATGAGGAGGATGTGACGAGGGTGTGACGTAATCAGACGACGGTGAAAGTCTCTGCAGCAAATTCGACTCGGCCGGTCTCCCTGAGACAAAAGTGTATTGCCGCGTAGAGCTCACGAACTCGGCTGAGATGAAAGGCCAGGGGACAGAGGTGGAGGCGACGCCGACTCCGCGATCGCACACATGAAGTCCGTCGGGATGACGATCTGCTCCATAACGACGACGACCTTGTCCGTCACCCGTCTGCTCTGCCCGGTGCTAGTCTCTCCCCCGGACTCCTAGTGCGGTCGAGACTCCGATACTGAATCGCTTCTCCCACATGCACGACGCTGAGCTCCGCCGCCTGATTCGAGGTCGGCGATGGTTCGCGCGATCTTGAGGACGCGGTGATACGCCCGGGCGGACAGGCCGAGCCGGAGCACGGCGTCACGCAACAGGCGCTCGACCGGGGGCGAGAGCACGCAGTAGCGGCGAACGTCACGGGCGGCCATGTGCGCGTTGGCATGGACGCCGGGATGCCCGCGAAATCGGTGTCGCTGAATGGCGCGCGCTGCTTCGACTCTGGCTCGAATGGCGGCGCTCGATTCGCCCTCGGCCGACGGCGCCAGGTCGCGCCACGCCACCGGCGGTACCTCGAGATGAATGTCGATCCGGTCGAGCAGCGGCCCCGATACCCTCGACCGGTAGCGTTCGATATCGAGCGGCGCGCATCGGCAGCCGTGCCGGGGATCGCCCGAGTAGCCGCAGGGACACGGGTTCATGGCCGCCGCCAGCATGAATCGGGCTGGGTAGGTGAGCGCCAGCGCGGCGCGACTCAGCGTCACGACCCCGTCCTCGAGCGGCTGGCGGAGCACCTCCAGCACGTTGCGGCGGAACTCGGGCAACTCATCGAGGAACAGCACGCCACCGTGAGCCAGGCTCACCTCGCCGGGCCTTGGCGTGGACCCGCCTCCAATGAGGCCGGCGTCGCTGATGGTATGGTGCGGTGCGCGGAACGGCCGGCTGACACAGAGAGACTGCTCCGCGGTGAGGAGGCCCGCGACGCTGTGGATCTTGGTGGTCTCGAGCGCCTCATCCAGGCCAAGCGGTGGGAGAATGCTCGGAAGACGGCGGGCCAACATGGTCTTGCCGGACCCGGGCGGGCCGATCATGAGGATGTTGTGCCCCCCGGCCGCCGCCACCTCGAGAGCACGTTTGGCCGCGCTCTGCGCACGTACATCAGCGAAGTCGGCCTCGTCGCACCGGCGCCGCGCCATGAGGGAGGCCACGTCGGTCCGTGTAGCCGGAAGGGGGTGCCGCCCGGCCAGGTGGGCGCAGACGGCGGCCAGCGTGCGCGCGCCCCTCACTTCCAGACCTTCGACTACCGATGCCTCGGGAAGATTGTCGGCGGGGAGGAGAATGCCCCTGCAACCCATGGCCCGCGCGGCCAGCGCCATCGAGAGCGCGCCGCGCACCGGCCGGAGGTCGCCCTGGAGACCCACTTCTCCGACGATGACCTGGTCGTCGAGCCCCTGGCAGCTCAGCTGCTCGCTGGCGGCCAGAAGCCCCACGGCGATCGGGAGATCGAGACCCGATCCGTTCTTTCGGATGTCGGCGGGTGCCAGATTGACGGTGATCCGCTTGAGCGGGAACACGTAGCCGGCGTTGACGAGCGCCGCCGATACGCGCTCACGACCTTCCCGCACCGCGCCCTGGGGAAGGCCGACGGTGGAGAACGAGGGAAGGCCGCTGCCGATGTCGACCTCGACGTCCACGGGATAGGCGTCGATGCCGAGCACGGCGGCCGAGCGGATGCGCGCGAGCATTGCGGGGTCCTGGACGCGGATCGCGTGAACGTAGGCGCACGCGGCCGCGCGGCGAGGATCATTTCACCGCCCCACGCATCCCTAGGCTACCTGACGACTTGATTGAAAGACTGCTGGCGGGCTCCGTCCGAGCTTTCTATCATACAACGCTGCCAGCCCGTCGTCGCCTACTCCCAGGTCAACATCGCACCAGGATACGCGCGATCACGACACGTCCGCCCCGCACCAGTGGTCCGTTTGCCGCCCAGCTGCCGTATGCGCCGCCGCCCATGGCACGCCGCGAGCTGGACGAGGCCGTCGCAGTGCTGTGGGATGGCGCCACCCGTTTCGCAGCCCTCGACATCGACGAGCGCATCCGGCTCCTCCGCGCGATGCGGTCGGGCTATGCCCGGGTCGCGTTCCGCACCGTCGTCGCGTCGTGTCGGGCCAAGCGCATCGTGCTCGGCACTCCCCTGGAAGGGGAGGAGTGGTCGCTCGGCCCGTGGCCCATCCTGAGACACATCCGGCGGCTCCTCACATCACTCTCGGCCATCAGGCAGGGCGAGCTGCCCCGCGTCGGGACGATCGGGGCCGCAACCGGGGGCAGGCTCCGGCTCGACATTTTCCCGGGAAGCACTCTCGATTCGTTCCTGCTCCCATCCGTTGAGGCCCAGGTCCGGTTCGAGGCCGGTCTGGACTTGTCCGTGCTCGATACCAGGGCGCGGTACTATCGAGACGCGGCGCGCCCCGAACGGGTGGCCCTCGTGCTCGGGGCCGGCAACGCGGCCGCGATCCCCTGCATGGACGTCCTGACGAAGCTGTTCAACGACGGCTCCGTCTGCCTCCTGAAGATGCACCCGCTCAATTCCTATCTCGGGCCGCTCTACGAGGAGGCCTTCGCGGTGGCGATCGAGCAGGGCTACCTGCGCCTCGTGTACGGCGGGGCGGAAGCCGGAGCCTATCTCAGCCGGCATCCGGGCATCGGGGAGATCCACCTCACGGGGTCGGCGGAAACCTACGACGATATCGTCTGGGGCGAGCCGGTGGGCCGGGCCAGGCGGAAGTCCACGGGCAAGCGGACGAACGACAAGCCCATCACCGCCCAGCTCGGATGCGTGTCACCCGTTCTGATCGTCCCGGGTCCGTATCTCGATCGCCAGCTCGCGTATCAGGCCGCGGCGCTGGCAGGGGCTATCGCCCACAACGCGGGCTGCAACTGCACCACGCCCCGGCTTCTGGTCATGCCGGCCGAGTGGGCCCAGCGCAACGCTTTCCTGCGCCACCTCGAGGAGGCGCTGGCCGCGGCCCCGCTCCGGCTGGCATACTATCCCGGAGCCACGGAGCGGTGGCAGTTTCTGGCCAAGCGGCGGCCGGGCGTGCGGTTCGTAGGAAGCACCGTGGGCGGTATGCTGCCGTGGACCCTGGTACCCGATCTCGACCCCGCCGACCGCAGGGAGCCGCTGTACGCGCTGGAGCCGTTCTGCCCGATCGTCGCCGAGGTGCAGGTCGGCAGCAGCGATCCTCTCGGCTTCCTGGAAGCGGCCGTCGACTTCGTGAACGAGCGCGTGTGGGGGACATTGAGCGCCTCCCTGCTCGTCCACCCGCGGACGCTGGAGGATCCGGAGGTGGCGCCGGGAATCGAGCGCGCCATCTCCCGCCTCCGGTATGGCACCATCGGCCTCAACGTCTGGCCCCAGACCTCATTCGCTCTCGCCTCGTCGCCCTGGGGGCCTCATCAGATGTCGACACCTGCCGATATTCAGAGCGGCCACGGCTGGGTGCACAACACGTCCATGCTCGAGGCGATCGAGAAGGTCGTGATCCGGCAGGATGTTTCGTTCCGGCGGAAGCAGATCTTCAGCGCCGGCCACCGCCGCGCCCACCACCTGTTCCGCCGGCTCGCCTGGGTGGAGCGCAAGGCCGGCTGGGCCGGACTGCCGTCGGTCATCGAGGCATCCTTCCGGGGCTGAGCACCAAACCGGTCCGTGGGCCGCACCTCAGGTTCGTTCCCGTAACAGCCGATACTGTACCCTCATGCGTGTCAGCCTCGACGAGATCACGGCCGGGATGACGCTCGCGTCAGACCTCCAGGAACCTGGAGGCCGGCTGCTCCTGCCCGCCAGTACCGTGCTGACCGACCGCCACCTCAGGTACTTCCAGATGTGGGGGATTCAGGAAGCCGACATCGAGGGCGAGCCGGCCCGGCCGGACCCGGACCACGCCGAAGCGGCCGATCCCGTCCTGGTGGCCGAGGCCGAGGCTCGCATCGCCTCGCTCTTCCGGCATACCGACACGAGCCATCCGGTCGTCTCCCAGGTGCTTCACCATTGCGTCAGGCGGGAAGTCCGCCGCCTCGCCGCGGCGCGCTCGGCCGGCCATGCCTAGTCTCGACGATCTGATCAGCGGCGTCGTGCAGGTCGGCACGGTCCAGCCCGTGTACGAGCGGCTGGCCCAGGTCATGAACCACCCGTTGAGCTCCTCGAGCGACATCGGGAAGGTGATCTCGGAAGACCCCGACCTGACCGGGCGGCTCCTGCGGCTGGTCAACAGCCCCATCTACGGTTTCCCCAGCCGTATCTCGACCGTCAGCCAGGCTACCAGCATCGTCGGGATGAACCAGCTCCACGATCTCGCGGTCGGGGCCTCGTTCATCCGTCTCTTCGCGTCGGTCCCGCAGGACATGGTGGACATGACCTCGTTCTGGCAGCACAGCGTCGCCTGCGCGGTGGCTGCCCGCATCCTGGCCGTGCACCGCCGGGAGCCGAACGTCGAGCGATTCTTCGTGGCCGGCCTGCTGCATGACATCGGGCGGCCGATCATGTACCAGAAGCTTCCGGCCGAATCACGGACGGCGCTGCAACGCTGCCGGGACACCGGGGAGCTGCTGCACAAGGTCGAGCCCCACGTCTTCGGATTCACGCACGGTCAGGTGGGATCGGCGCTGCTCGACCGGTGGAAGCTGCCGACCCTGCTTCAGGAAGCAGTCGCGTGGCACCACCAGCCGAGGTTCGCCGCGCGATTCCCGGTCGAGGCGGCGGTGGTGCACGTGGCCGACCACCTGGCCAACGCCTTCCAGTTCGGCAGCAGTGGCGAGCGCTTCGTCCCACCGCTCCTGGGGGAAGGGTGGGACGGGCTGGGGATGTCCCCGACCGTGATCCCTTCGGTGCTCCGCCAACTCGAGGTCCAGTTCGCCGACGCGGTGGCCGCGGTTCTCGGGACGGGCAACTGACGATGACGGCCGCGCCTCGGAGCGCCGCCCTGCGGCAGCCCGGCTCGAGCGACGCCGTCACTGAAATGAACCGGTGGCTCCTCGACTGCCTCGACATCGTGGTGTCGCTGGGCGCCCACGAGGCCGCATCGAGCGACGATCCGGCGGCGGACGTGTTGGGCCGCACCAAGCCTGCGCTCCGCCGGGTGGCGGCGTTCGAGAGTCTGGCTTTCCTCGAGGCGGACCGAAGCCGGCTGGATTTTCCCCTGCTGCACTGCGACCCGCCGGAGGCGTGGGACATCCTTCAACAGGAAATCGAATCCGCCGTGACCGAAGGCGTGTTCGGGTGGGCCCTTCGCCGGAATCATCCGGTGGTCGTGCCGGCTCGGCATGGCACCGGGACGGTCGTCATGCACGTCCTCGCTACCCGCTCCCGTGTGGTCGGGATGTTCGTGGGGCAGCTCAAGGAGCGGAACGCCTACCTGCCCGACGCGTCGCAGAAGCTCATCTCGATTCTGTTGATGCATTGCGCCAACATGATGGAGAGCGCCCGCCTCTGGCAGGAGCTGGAGATCTACAACCGCAACCTCGAGGCGACGATCGGGGAGCGGACCCGGGAGCTCGAGGCCGCGAAGGAGACGGCGCTGGCCGCGAGCCGCGCCAAGAGCGAGTTCCTGGCCAACATGAGTCACGAGATCCGGACGCCGATGAACGGTGTGCTCGGCATGGCCGAGCTGCTCCTGGCGACGGAGCTCACGGCGGAACAACGGAGCTACGCGGAAACGGTCGACCGGTCCGGGCGCGACCTCCTGACCATCATCAACGACATCCTCGATTTCTCCAAGATCGAGGCGGGCAAGCTGGTCGTCGAGCAGGTGCCGTTCGACCTTTCCACCCTGCTCACCGACGTCGTCCGGCTGCTCCAGGTCCGGGCCGCGCCTCGCAAGATCGGCCTCCGGTCGGAATACGGGCTGGGCCAGACGCGCTTCGTCGGCGATCCCCTTCGCCTCCGGCAGATCCTGATCAATCTGACGGACAACGCTATCAGGTTCACCGAGCAGGGCGAAGTCGTTCTCACGGTGGCGCAGGGCCCGAACGACGACGGCGGGATCCGGCTCTCCGTCACCGACACCGGCCTCGGCATTCCGGAGGAGAAACGAGCGCTTATCTTTCAGCAGTTCACCCAGGCAGACTCGTCGACGACCAGGAAGCACGGGGGTACCGGCCTCGGGCTCGCCATCTGCCGTCAACTGGTCTCGCTCATGGGTGGGAGCATCGACGTCCAGAGCGAGGTGGGCCGGGGGAGCACGTTCACGGTGCTGCTCCCGCTGCCGGCCGCCCCCGCCGAAGACAAGCAGGTGTCCCCCGCGAAGGACACCCCGACCCCCGCCGTGCCCATCCACATCGCGGTGCGGTCGCGGATCATTCTGGCCGAGGACAACCCGGTCAATCAGCTGGTCGCCAAGCGCATGCTGGCGCTCATGGGGTTCCAGGTCGAGGTCGCCGAGAGCGGGGAGGCCGTGCTGCGGCTCCTCGGGAGCGGCCCGTTCGACCTGATCCTCATGGACTGCATGATGCCCCAGATGGACGGATACGAGGCAACCAGGGAAATCCGGCGGCGCGAAGCCGGGGCGTCCCGCATCCCGATCATCGCCATGACGGCGAACGCGATGGAAGGGGACCGGGAGCGGTGCCTGGCGGCGGGAATGGACGACTACGTGAGCAAGCCCGTCAGCCGGAGCGCACTGTCCTCCGCATTGGCCACCTGGCTGCTCCGACCCTCGGAACGGGGAGGTAACTGACGGCCTCTGTTTTGCTGCAAATGGGGACGAGAGGACCGCCCGCGAAGTCTTTCTCCAGGCAGGTGTGGTTGCATCCGGCAGACCTTCTCGCAATGTGCGGGAGCTAAATCGAAATGATGGAACGCTTTCCTCGGGCGCGCTGGGTCGCGCTCATCATGGTTCTGGGTGTCTCTTTCGTGAGCGGCGGCTGGCTGATGCGGCCCGCCCCGTCCACCGAGGGCGGGATCTACCAGCAGGCCCGCCTGTTCGAGAACGTCCTCTCGGCAATCCACAGCCACTTCATCGACTCCCTGGGCGAAGGCGAGCTGTACCAGCGCGCGGCCGGTGCCCTGGTCACGTCGCTCCACGATCCGTACGCCGAGCTCCTGCTCGACGAGGGGTACCGCGAATACCAGCGGCAGATGAGCGGGATCGAGGTCGACGTCGGCCCCGCGAAGGGGCCGACCGAATCCGGGATGGAAGGTCTGGGCGGCGGGCTGACGCCGGATGACGAGGTCCTGAGCATCGACGGCACCAGCACCCGCGGCTGGTCACCGGATCGGCTGGCCGAAGCGCTCCGTCGCGGCGCCAACCGGGTCGTCACCGTGGTAGTCCGGCGGCGCGGCTCCAACCGCGAGATCGTGCGCCACCTCACCCGGACCGCCGTGCATGTGCCCGCCGCGAGCCGCGGTCTCATGCTCGACGACCACGTCGGGTACGTCATCCTCCGCCGGATGAGCGAAGGCGCGGCCGACGAGCTGCGCACCGTGGTCGACCGGATGGTGGGCGAAGGCATGACGTCGCTCGTGCTGGATCTCCGCTCCAACCCGGGCGGCCTCATCCGCGAAGGGGTGGCGGTGGCGAGCCTGTTCCTCCAGCCGGGCGACACCGTGGCCACCTCGGTGGGCCGGTCGCCCGAGCATTCGAAGGTCTATGTCGCCGGCCAATCCGGCGGGTGGGACAATCTGCGGCTGGCGCTGCTGATCAACCGGGGCACGGCCAGCTCCGCCGAGCTGATCGCCGGCGCGCTGCAGGACCACGACCGGGCGCTGCTCATCGGCACCGCGAGCTACGGGAAGGGCGTCCTCCAGACCACCTATCCGCTGGCCCAGGACGTGGCCATCAAACTGACCACCGCGCGCTGGTTCACGCCGAGCGGGCGGACGGTGCAGCGTCCCCCGCTGGACACGCTCGCGGCCGAGAGCTTCCTGACCCCGCCCAACCGCCCGAGGGCGTTCAAGAGCGACGACGGCCGCGCGATCGCGGACGCCAGCGGCATCATGCCCGACATGCTGGTGCGGGCGCTGCCGCGCTCCGAAGGCGAGAAAGTGCTGATTGCCGCGCTGGGCGACGACATGGACCGGTTCCGCTCGACCCTGCTGGCGTACGCCGCCGAGCTCCGCGCGTCGGGCACGGTGGCGAACGATTCCTTCACTATCACACCCGAGATGCGCGATGGGCTCTATCAGCGGGTCCTGGAAGCGAACGTCACCCTCGACCGGGCGGCCTATGACAGCGCCGAGGATTACGTGGAGGAGCAGCTTGGCTGCGAGATCGCGCGGGAGATGTTCGGGAGCGAATCGGTCCTGCGCCGCCAGGCGAAGAGCGACCGCCAGCTTCAGAGCGCGTTTCGTGTCCTTCGCACTGCCCGCTCCCAGAACGAGGTGATCGCCGCCGCCACCCGGTGATGCCTAGCCGGGGAGATGCACGTCGATCCGCGTCCCCCGGCCCACATCGCTCCACACCCCGATCGTCCCTCCCCACCCCTCCACCAGGCGCCGCACGATCGCCAGCCCGAGCCCTGAGCCGCTCGTGGTCGTCGAGAACCGCGGCTCGAAGATCCGGGGCAGCAGCTCGGGAGGAATTCCCGCCCCGTCATCGGCCACGGTGATGCGCCCCGGAGCCACCGAGACATCCACGACCCGCGCGCCGGCGTTGCGCGCATTCTCGAGCAGGTTGACCACGACTTCCTTGACCTCGTCGGCCCGGCCGGCGCCATAGGCCTCTGGTGGCGCCGACAGCCTGACCTCGCACCCTTCTTCCGCCAGCCGATACAACTGCACCACCTCGCCGACCGTCACGGCGAGATTGATCCGGTCGAGCGGCTGGTCGTCGGCCGCCGGGGCCGCGAACCGGCTGAACGCCCGCGCGATCGTGTCCAGGCGGTCGATCTCGGCGAGCATGCGCACGGCCGTGTCCTCCAGGGTCCGATCGAACTCGTCGCGCCGGTCTCGGTACACCCGCCGGAGGTGCTGAAGCCCGAGCCGCATGGGTGTCAAGGGGTTCTTGATCTCGTGCGCGACCTGCCGCGCCATCTCACCCCAGGCGAGCACGCGCTCGGCGCGGGAGACGTCGGTCACGTCAGTGAGCGCGATGACGACACCGCGGACATCGGGACCGAGTGAGGCCAGCTGCAGGGAGAGCCGCCGGCCATTCACCTCGAGCTCCGCGGTGGCATCCGAGGCGGGGTCGCGGAGAAAGTCGCCGACGGCGCGCGTGAGCGGGGCCCACTCCGCGCCGAGCCGCTCGTCGAAGCGGTCTCCCTCGTCCAGGCTCGACCCGAGCAGTTCCACGGCCTGCCTGTTGGCGATCAGGACCATGCCCTGCGGGTCGATGCCCACGACACCGGTGGCCACGGTGCCCAACACGGCCGCGGTTCGCCGGCGCGCGGCCTCGAGCGCGTCGCGGCTGGTCGCGATGTCGGCCGCCATGCGCTCGAACGCGCCGAAGACCGGCTCGAACTCGAGCGGAGGCGTGCCCGACCGGAGCGGAACCGGATGCCCCCGTCCGAGTGCCAGCGCCGAGCGGCGCAGATCGGCGACCGGCCTCGAGAGCGCGCGGGCCGCCCGCTCGGCGGCAGCCAGGGCCGCGGCGATGCCCGCCAGGGTGGCGAGCAGGAGCACCAGCGCCAGGTCGAGCTGCCGCAGCGCCAGCGAAGGGTCACTCGCCAGCTGGGGCGTGGCCAGGACGCCGATGTCGGGCGGCGCGCCCGGCTGGACCACGCGATACCCGACCCGCTCGGCCAGACGCGGAATCGAGCCGTCCCGGGTCACCTCCAGCTCGCCGCCGATCGTCAGCGCTTCGAACGCCTCGGGATCCATCAACTGCGGCGTGACACCGAGGTCCTCGAGCACCGTGGTACTGGCCCCGACCAGGCGGCCACCCTGATAGAGGGCGAGATCGGCGTCGATGCGGCGGCTCAGCTCGCGCAGCTGTTCACCCACTTCGGCGTCGTCCCCCCTGAAATGGCCGCCGGCGGTGAGGACCGCGTCGCGAAGCGTCTGCGTGATGAGCAGGTCACGGCTTCGCTGGGCCTCTTCGGCCAGCCGGACGAAGCTCCACGCCGTGAAGCCGATCGCGGGAAGCAGGAAAAAGCCGGCCAGCGCGCCGGCGATGCGCATGCGGAACGATCGGCGGAGCGTCCACCAACGGGGGCGGATCGGTTGTGCACCCGAGACGAGCTCAGCGGCGAACCAGAGCGTTGCCAGCACGGCGGCATCGAGGAGAACGACCAGGATACCCCGGACGAACAGCGGCACGGGGCCTCGCAACTCGACCAGCGCATGAACGGTGCGGCGTCCGCCGGGGAGGTCGAGCGGATATTCGTTGCGGAGCACCCAACCCTCGCGCCGCCAGCGTGGCTTCGGCGTCGGGGCGGAAGGATCGGCTGGGGGAGACAGTGTGAGACGGTAGAGCGGCAGCTCCGCGCCGGACGGATCGAGGAGACGCCCCACCCGTCCGGGAACGACGAGCGCCGAGCGCGGTCCCACCGACACGGTGAGCACCTCCGCCGGCGTGATCCGGACTCGCAGGACGTAATGAATCCCGGGTACCCGGAGGATCGGGGTGATCTGCTCCGTGTCGCTCGGCGCGAAGTTCCGCACCATGGTGGAGAGGAGTGACGGCGGCAGATCCAGCGAGTCGAGCGTCAGCTCGTCGATCGGCGAGCCTCCCGAGGTCCAGAGCGCCAGGTGGGCGGGATAGCCCTGGCTGCCGATGGCCGACTCGTGCCACAGCGCGTACATCTCCGACGCCGTCCGGGGAGCGGGACCACCCCTGATCTGCCCGGCGAACCGCTCGAGCAGCGGCACCGCCAGTGGATCGGCCTCGCTGCCCAGCCGTGCCACGTCGCGCTGGGCCACCTGCACCTTTCCAGCGAGCTCGGCTCCCCAGGTCACGAGCGCGGCCGAGCTGCCGGCCACCAGCGCGATCCCGCCGATGGCGGACCAGCGCGGCGCCGGCATCGTGACGAGGAGGAGCGCGGGCGTCCAGAGGAACGTGTACCAGTCGGGCCACCCTCCGCGTGGACTCCACACGAGCACACCGATGACCGCCGCGGCGAGGGCGATGCCGACGCCGGCGACGATGCGCCAGGACGTTCTCACGTCGGGTCCCGCCCCGCGAAAGAGCGCCGCCGTCGGCACGATGAGGGCCGACGCGGCCACCAGCAGCGCCAGCTGCCAGGTGAGCCACAATCCCACGGAGACCCCATCGGCGGGTGGCGTGATGCCGCGGCCGAGACTGCTGATGACATAGGGAGACACGAGCAGAAGCAGACAGCCGAGAAGGACGCCGTACCAGCGTCGAGGCAGGCGACGACGCCACAGCCACACGCCGGCGGTCATCAGGAGCGTGGCAGCCAGGGCCAGCACCCCCGCCGAGCTCGAGAGCGGGCCGAGTACGGGACGGAAGAATGTGGCGGGTGAGAAGAGTGGTTGGACGCCGAGCGCCGGGCCGACGGGCGCACGGACCGCGAGCCAGACGATCGAGCCGAGGATGGCGAGGCGCTCGACGGGGCCGCTGACGAGGGTGAAGGCGAAGGCCATGACCGCGAGGACGAGCCAGGTGATGGCCTGGGAGGCGCGGTCGTAGGCCAGCTCCCGCGCCCTGCCCTGCTCGGCGGGCACCGGCTCCACGCTGAACAGCAGCCGCTGACCCGCGGTGGTGGGCTCCTCGTAGTCGAAGACGTCGGCGGAATCGGGCGCGGTGCCCGCCGGGTAGACGACGAGGTCGACCTCGGTGCGGTGGCGGAACAGCTCCGTGAGGCTTCGCTCCCGGTCGGGAACCGCAGGGTGCGCCCAGATCAGCACCCCCGCGATGGCGACGCCGCCGCCCGCGGTGTGGCGCCGCGCCTCGAGCTGGACGTAATATCCAGTCGCCCGCGCGCCGACCGAATCGCCCTCGAGGCGCGGGTCGAGACGCTGCCGGCCGGCCCAGGCCCACGGCTGTCCGGCGGAGTCGAGCACGACGACACTCATCTCCGGTCCATCGGTGGGGACCAGCCGCGAGAGCACCTCGAACGCCGTCTCCCGATCGGTGTCCGCCGTCGCGGCCCCCGCCGCCGCCAGCCGCTCGGCCCGTCGAAACGCGGCGTGCAGGTCGCCGCCGAGCCGGCGATAGGCGGCGTCGATCCGGTGAGCCCGCTGTTCCGGCCAGCGGTGCTCGATGGACGCCAGCTGCCATTGCGCCACCGCGAGCGCCAGCCCCAGCGCGGTCAGGGCGATCGTCAGCCCGCCCCGCCGGTAGCCATGGAACGGCGCGAGCGCGAAGAGCACGATGACAATCGCCGCGTCGCCGGCCACGGCCCAGAGGCCGGAGGGAGCGCGCAACCACTCTCCCACGGCGACGGCGGCCACCAGTACCACCACCACCCACCAGCGTGCGCGATGACTCACTCAGGACACCCCTGGCGACTCAAAGAGATGACTCCCGGCTCGATCCGCGAGCGGCTTCTCGCCCGGCCGACGCTGATCGTTCCGGTCGGAACCACCGAGCAGCACGGACCTCACCTGCCGTTCGGCTGCGATACCATCATCGTGGAACGTCTCGCCGACGATCTGTCGGCGCGGTTCGCGGTGGCGCGCACCCCGGCGGTGGAGTATGGGGTCCACGCGCCGTCGCCCGCGCATCCGGGTGGCGCCGCGCTGCGGCGGCGTACGCTGCATCGGGTGATGAACGAACTTATCGAATCATGGGAAGAGGGGGCAGGCGTCACACAGTTCGTGATCCTCACGGCGCAGGCCAGCGAGGCGCATCTCGAGGCGTTGAGCACGGTCCGCACGGATCAGGCGACCATCCAGGTGATCGATGTGTTCGCGCTCGACTTCGCCGACCTGGTGGAAGATCCCGAGGCGCCGGTGCACGGCGGCGAGCTGGATACGTCGCTCCTGTTGTACCTCGCTCCCGACCTCGTGCACATGGAGTTCTCGCAGGACTTCGCCCTGACGCAGCAGTGGCGTCGAAAGTACCGTCCGGGCCAGAGCCGCCAGCTCCCGCTCGGCTCGCCCGGCTCGGTCGGTTTTCCCAGCCTCGCCTCGGCGCAGAAGGGAGAGGCCATATATACATTCATGCTCGATCGAATCAGTCGCTGTCTGGCGACGCCAGTCGACACCGGAGCCTGAATGCGCTACGCCGTCGTGCTGATGCTCGTGACGCAGGCGCTCTCCGCCACTGCCGCAGCCCAGGAGAAGTCCGAAGCCAGGCTGGTGATACAGCAGGGCGGGCACGAGATCGGCCGGGAGGAGTTCTCGCTCCGCCCGAATCGGGGGCGCGGACTCCCCGGCACGACGATCACGGCCTCGGCGCGCTATCCGGCCACGAACCCGACGACACAGCTCGCCGCGACGCTCGAGCGCACCGAGGATGGGGGGCTCGCGAAATTCCAGCTCGACGTCGAGAGCGGCGGCCTGGTCACCGTGATTCTGGCGGCGGGATCCGGCGCCCGCCTCATCGTGCGCACGGTGGCCAAGGGCTCCGAATCCGGACGGGAGCTTCCCGGCGGCCCCGACGTGGTACTGCTCGACGATCAGGTCTTCTCGCTCTACTCCGCCGTCGCCGATCTCGCCACGCCGGCCGGCCGACCGCTCACCGCGATCTTCCCCCGCACCGGCAAGCGCGCCACGTTCAGCGCCCGGCTCGAGTCCGGGGGCAAGGGGGCGTCCGCGCGAATCGTGCTCACGGGAGGCATCGCCGGCACCCTGCTGACCGATGGTCGCGGGCGTGTCGAACGGCTCGAGCTGCCGGGTCAGGGCCTGATTGCGGCCAAGGCCGACTAGAATCCCTTCCCGTGTTGTAAGTCGTTCGCCGACAGCCTCGATACGACCATTCGTCGCAACCTGAAACCTCAGCGGCGAGGCGTCCGTATGGCGCCTCGGTCACGTCCACACCTAAAAGGGTTTTCACCCATGACTCGCTGGTTAGCCCTCATCGCGTTCCTGTGGACCGTTCCTGCCGCGGCCGTGGCGCAGGATACGACCGCCGCCCCGGCCCGGCCGGACACCGCGGCCCCGCCGCGACCCACGCCCCGCGTCACGCTGTCGCTCGAGGACGCGCTGCAGCAGGCCCGGGCCAACAGCCCCGCGTACCGGCAAACGCTGAACGACGCGGGCCCGGCGCGGTGGGCGGTGCGGAACGCCTATGGCAACCTGCTGCCGCAGCTCAACGTCTCGAGCGATGTCGGCTATGTGGGCTCGGGACAGACCAACATCGGTGGCGGCTTCATTCAACCGACGTCCGCCTTTCTGACGTCGGGCTACAACGTGGGAATCCTCTGGCAGCTCGACGGGCGGGCCTTGACCGGACCAGGGCAGCAGAAGGCGCTGCAGCACGCCACCAACGAAGACATCAGCGGCGCGGGCGTGAGCCTGCGCGCCGAAATCGTGACCCAGTATCTGAACACGCTGCAGGCCGCGGCCCAGGTCGATGTCGCACGGCAGCAGGTGTCCCGGAATGTCGACTTCCTCAATCTGGCGAAGGCGCGGTACCAGGTCGGCCAGGCGACTCTGCTCGATGTCCGACAGGCGGAGGTCATCAAGGGTCAGAGCGACGTCGCCCTGCTGCGAGCCGTCCAGGCGGAGAACGAGGCGAAGCTGGATCTGATTCGACGGATGGGGGTCGAGCCGCCGGTGCCGGTGGAGGAAATCGCGGTGAGCGACACCTTCCCCGTGACGGAGCCCACCTTCAAGCTCGACTCCCTCCTCGCGCTGGCAGATTCGCAGAATCCCGTGCTGCGCTCGCTCACGGCCCGGCAGAGCGCGGCCTCGTGGAACGTGCGCGCGGCCAAGTCGGAGTTTCTACCGACGCTGCAGATGCAGGCGGGATGGAGCGGGTTCACCCAGCAGTTCACCAACGAGAACCTGCTGCTCAACCAGACGCTGGCGGACGCCCAGAACCGGGCATCGGACTGTCAGTACAACAACCAGGTCCGGTCCGCGCTCAACCTGGGCGGGGAGACCTCGAACTGCTTCGCGGCCTCCGGGCTCGTCGACGGGGGTGGCATGCTGCTCGACCCGGTGAGCCAGCAGGTCCTCAGCACCAACAGTGTCTTTCCCTTCCACTATACCGGTCAGCCGTTCCAGGCCAGCCTCCGGATCTCGCTGCCGATCTTCACCGGGTTCAGCCGGTCCTTGCGCGTCTCGCAGGCCCGGGCCGACGAGGACGATGCCGACGAGAACGTACGAGCCCGCCGCCTCCAGGTTCGGGCCGACGTGCACGCGCGCTACCTCGCGCTCGGCACCGCGTACGAGGCGATCGCGGTGCAATCGGCTAACCGAAATGCCGCCCGCGATCAGCTCAGGCTGGCGCAGGACCGCTACCGGCTGGGGGCCGGGACCTCGCTCGAGGTTTCGGACGCGCAGAACGCCGTTCAGCGGGCCGAAGGCGACTACGTGAACGCGATCTACGACTATCACAAGGCCATCGCCGCGCTGGAGGCGGCGGTCGGCCGGCCACTACGCTAACGAGGGCCCCACATGTCGCGCGGGATGAAGATCGGTCTGAGTCTTGGGGTGGTCGCGGTCATCGCGGGGGGCGTCGTTGCCTGGCGGATCAACGCGAAGAAGAAGGAAGGCACGGAGGTCCGGCTGGAGCAGGTTGCCCGCCGGGACCTCGTGAGCGTGGTGACGGCCAGCGGCAAGATCGAGGCGAAGACGTCGGTCGACATCAGCGCCGACATCACGGGCCGCATCATCAAGATCGCCGTGCGCGAGGGCGACACCGTCCGCAAGGGCCAGTTCCTGATCCAGATCGACCCGGCCCAGTATCAGGCCGCGGTCGACCGGGCCCAGGGGGTCGTGTCGTCCACCCAGGCGACGGTGCTGCAGACCAGAGCCAGTCGCGACCAGGCCGAGCGTGCCTGGCGCCGCGCCCAGGAGCTGACCAAGCTGGGGCCGAACCTCATTACCCAGGAATCGGCCGAGCAGGCGCAGACGGCCTACGAGGTCGCCCAGGCCAACTACGTCTCGATGCAGGCGCAGCTCGATCAGTCGAGGGCCGGCCTCCAGGAGGCGCGCGACAATCTCGCGAAGACCCGGCTGACGTCGCCGATCTCGGGCCGCGTGGTGCGGCTGGCCGTCGAAGAGGGTGAGGTCGCCGTGCCGGGCACCTTCTCGAAGGACGTGGGACTGCTCATGAGCATCGCGGACCTCTCCGTGATCCTCGCGAAAGTGCAGGTGGACGAGACCGACGTCGTCCGGCTCACGGCCAACGACTCGGTGGACGTGACCATCGACGCGTATCCCGACACGACCTTCGTGGGCCGGGTCACGAAGGTGAGCCACAGCGCCAAGCTCACGCCCACCCAGACCGCCAGCGGATCCAACGACCGGGCCGTGGACTTCGACGTCGAGGTGACCCTGGACGCGCCGCCGCAGGACGTCCGCCCCGATCTGAGCTGCACGGCGCGGATCGTCACCGACACCCGCGCGCACGTGCTCAGCATTCCCATCATCGCCCTCACCGTGCGCGACCACGAGCGTCTCCTCAACGAGAACGACTCGACCCGCCCCCCGGGCGATACGCTGCGCCGGCGCGACCGCTCCAAGGAAGCCGAGGGCGTGTTCATCGTGCGCGACAACAGGGCCACCTTCCGCCCGGTCAAGGTCGGGATCGCGGGCGACGAGTACTTCGAGGTGGTGGATGGGCTCCGCGAGGGGGAGACGATCGCGGCAGGCACGTATCAGGCCATTCGCGAGCTCAAGGACGGCGGCCGGGTGCACGCGGCGGATACCGCGAAGAAGAAGCAGCCGGCGGAATCATGAGCGCCCTCATCCGCATCCGCGACCTGACCCGCTCGTACCCCATGGGTGACGAGACGATCCACGCGCTCCGAGGCGTGTCGCTCGACATCGCCCGAAACGGGTACGTGGCCATGATGGGGCCGTCCGGGTCGGGCAAATCGACGATGATGAACCTGCTCGGGTGTCTCGACACGCCGACGGGGGGAGAGTATTGGCTCAACGGCCACGAGGTCTCCCGGCTCAGCGACGACGAGCTGGCTCGCGTGCGCAACCGCGAGATCGGATTCGTTTTCCAGACCTTCAACCTGCTGCCCCGCTCCTCGGCGCTGCACAACGTCGAGCTGCCGCTGGTGTACGCCGGGGTCGGGCCGCGGGAGCGGCGAGCCCGCGCGGCCGCCGCGCTCGAACGGGTGGGCCTGGCCCAGCGGATGGACCACCGGCCCAACGAGCTGTCGGGAGGACAGCGGCAGCGGGTGGCCATCGCGCGGGCCCTGGTCAACGAGCCGGCCATTCTCCTGGCCGACGAGCCCACCGGCAACCTCGACAGCGTGACCAGCGAGGAGATCATGCGCGTCTTCGGCGATCTCCACGCGGCGGGCCAGACGGTGATCATGGTGACCCACGAGGCCGACATCGCGGCCCAGGCCGCGCGGGTCGTGGTACTGAAGGACGGACGGGTGGAGAGCGACCGGCTCAATCGCGAGGAAGCCGCGTAGCATGTCCGTGGTCGAAGCGTTCCGGATGGCATTCCGGACCATCCGGGTGCAGAAGCTCAAGAGCTTCTTTTCGCTGATCGGCGTGCTGATCGGCGTCACCTTCCTGATCGCGGTCGTCTCGATCGTGCAGGGACTCAACCGGTACATGGTGGACCGCTTCGCGAACACCCTGGTGGGGGCCAACACGTTCGAGCTGCGGCACCGGCCCAACATCGTCACCGGGAACGTCACCGAGGAAACCTGGCGGGAGTGGAGCCGGCGGCCCCGCATCAGCTACACCGACGCCGACTACGTGCGGGAGCGCATCAGCACCCCGGCGACCTTCGCCAAGTTCTGCACCGATCGCGTCACCGTGCATTACGGAGGCCGGCTGGCCAAGGACGTCGACCTGGTCGGCACCGAGGCCACCTACTTCGAGATCCGGAACTACGAGATCACCGCGGGGCGCACGTTCACGCCGCAGGAAGTCACGAGCGCCATCCCCGTGCTCGTGATCGGCAGCGAACTGGCCTCCAAGCTGCTGCCCAACGTGGATCCGCTCGGAAAGTCGGTTCAGATCGGCGGCCTGCCCTACCGGATCATCGGCGTGGTGGCGAAGCAGGGCACGCTCTTCGGCATCTCGCTCGACAAGTTCGCCATCATGCCGTTCAACGCGCCCGCGCGGCGCCTGATCTGCCCCATCAACATCCTCGACGCGCTCATCGTGAGGACCGCGGACCCGACCTCGATGGAGGAGGCGATGGGAGAGGCGGAGGCGGCGATGCGAAGCCGCCGCCAGCTCAAGCCCTGGCAGGAGGACAACTTCGCCTTCCAGACGGCGGAGAGCGCGCTGGGCACGTGGAAGAAGATCTCGCGGGTCCTGTTTCTCGCCCTTCCGGGCCTCGTGGCCATCTCCCTCGTCGTGGGCGGGATCGTCATCATGAACATCATGCTGATGGCGGTCAGCGAGCGGACGCGCGAGATCGGGATCCGGAAGGCGCTGGGCGCCCGCCGGAGCGACATCCTCGCCCAGTTCGTCGTGGAATCGGCAACGCTGTCGCTGGCCGGGGCCATGGCCGGTATCGGCTTCGGTCTCGCGCTGGCCTGGGTCGTGAAGCAGGTCACGCCGCTCCCCGCCGCGGTCGCGCCGTGGTCCATTCTCGTCGGCGTGGCGCTCGGCATCTCGGTCGGCGTGGCGGCGGGGGTCTATCCGGCGAGCCGGGCCTCCCGTCTCGACCCGATCGTCGCGCTGAGGGCCGAGTAGTGCGCGCGTCCGGGGCGCGACTGCTCTCGCGCATGGCCGAAGGGGTCGGCGTCGCGCTCGACTCCCTGCGCTCCAACAAGGTGCGCGCCGCCCTCACCGTTCTGGGCGTCGCCATCGGCGTCACCGTCGTCATCGCGATGGGCTCCGCGATCACCGGCATCGACCGGAGCATCACGGCGATTCTGGAAGCCGCCGGCCCCAAGACCTTCTACGTCCAGCGCTACTTCTCCGGCGGATTGGAGGTATCCGACGGCTCGGACGAGCTGTCGCCCTGGCGCCGGATGCCGTGGATCACCACCGAGGAAGCGGAGGCGATCCGCCGTCTCCCCGCCGTCCGGGACATCAACATCGGCGAGTACACCGATGGCCCGGTGAGCTTCGGGGGCTTCAAACTTTCGAGTGTGAACATCGCCGGCTTCAGTCCGTCCTGGAACCAGGTGAACGGCGGGGACATCCTCGAGGGCCGCAACTTCACGCCGGTCGAATATGCGGCCGGCGCCCGCGTCGCGATCATCAACGACAAGCTGGCCCGGTCGCTCTTCCCCGGCCGCGACGCCGTCGGCAAGACGATCAAGATCTTCGGCGAGCCGTTCACCGTGCTCGGTCTGCACGCCGAGGCCGCATCGCTGTTCAGCAACGCCGACGAGCCGCGGCTGGCCATTCCCCACACGGTGTTCACCAAGATCGCCGACTACGACCGGGGGTGGATGGAGGTGGCGGTGGTGCCAACCGAGCGGGCGACGACCCTCGAAGCGCAGGACCAGGTGACCGCGGCGCTCCGGACCAAGCGCGGCCTCCGGCCGGACCAGCCGAACAACTTCGCCATCGTGACCCAGGACCGGGTGCTCGAGGCGTTCAACAAGATCACC
Source organism: uncultured Gemmatimonadales bacterium (assembly GCA_963757525.1). Taxonomy (GTDB): domain Bacteria; phylum Gemmatimonadota; class Gemmatimonadetes; order Gemmatimonadales; family GWC2-71-9; genus CAVVWJ01. The sequence continues at coordinate 2,839,159 of CAVWRM010000001.1, read as the reverse complement.
GCCGGGTTCTTCATCGCGATGATCACGCTGTCCAGCGTCGGCCTGATGGTCGGCGGCGTGGGCGTGGTGGCCATCATGATGATCTCCGTCACCGAGCGCACCCGCGAGATCGGCGTGCGCAAGGCCCTCGGCGCCACCCGGGGGGAGATCATGTTCCAGTTTCTGGTCGAGGCCGCGACGCTCACGCTGGTGGGCTGCCTGATCGGCATGGCCTTCGGGGCGCTGCTCGCAGCGGGCATTCGTCGGTTCACCCCCATCCCCGCCTCGGTGCCGCTGCTGTCCGTGGTCGCGGCCGTGCTCGCCTCGGTGCTGACGGGGGTTCTCTTCGGTCTCTATCCCGCCAGCCGGGCGTCGCGAATGGATCCGGTGGAGGCGCTGAGGTACGAGTAGGGCCTTATCTTCCTCTCATGCCCCTGTCCGAGGCCCTCCGTCTCGCCCTGCAGTCCATCTGGTCCAGCAAGCTTCGCTCCTTTTTCACATTGCTCGGCATCATCGTCTCGGTCGGCTTCCTCGTGGTGGTCGTGGCCGTCATTCAGGGGATGAACGGGTACGTCAAAGAGAACCTCACGAACGCCATCGTGGGCAACAATGCCTTCCAGGTCCGCCGGAATCCCATCGCCGTCGGTCTCATGGACGACGAACAAGTGAAGGCGCTGAGCAAGCGCCCCCTCATCTCCGAGGACGACGCCGCGGTGCTGCAGCGGGCGTTGCCGGACGCCAGAGCCGTCGCGCTCCAGTCCGGGTGGCCCACCCCGGTCAGCAACGTGGCGCACCGGAATCGAACCGTGGGCGACGTGCTGGTGTTCGGGGTCACCCCGCCGTATCAGGTGGTCCAGGACTACCAGATGCTCGCGGGCGATCCGTTGAGCGACCCCGACATCCGGGAGCGTCGACTCGTGGTGGTGCTCGGGTACGACGTCGCCGACAAGCTCTTCGACCGGGCCACGGCCGCGGTGGGCGCCAGGGTCAGGGTCGGCGGCCGCGAGGTGACCGTGAAGGGCGTGATCGCGAAGAAGGGCCGGGTGCTGGGACAGTCGTTCGACGGCTTCATTCTGATGCCGTTCAGCACCTTCGAATCGTTCTACGGGAGGCGAAAGACCACGGTGGTGTCCGTCAAGATGGCCACCGCCGACGAGATCGACGGGGCGATGGGCCGGGCCGAGGAGGCGATGCGGATCGCGCACCGGCTACGCCCGGACGAGCCCAACGACTTCAGCGTCGACAAGGCCGACGCGCTGGTGGCCTTCTGGCGCAACCTCACCCGCATCCTGTTCACGGCCATCCCGGCGGTCGTCTGTATCGGGATCGTGGTCGGCGGCATCGTGATCATGAACATCATGCTCATGAGCGTGACCGAGCGCACGCGTGAGATCGGCCTCCGCAAGTCGCTCGGAGCCCGCCGGCGCGACATCCGGCGGCAATTCCTTATCGAGGCCGTCGTCCTCTCCACGCTCGGCGGCGTGCAGGGGGTGCTCGGGGGATGGGGGCTCGCCGTGCTGGTCTCGACGCTGACGCCGCTCCCCGCCCGGATCACGCTCTGGTCGGTCGCTGTCGCGCTCGCCCTCGGGGCCGGCGCGGGTGTCGTGTTCGGCGTCTTCCCCGCGTCGCGCGCCGCTCGGCTGGACCCCATTACCGCCCTGCGCGCCGAGTAGCCGGTGCTGCGGAACGTCGGCGAAGGGGTTTCCATCGCGCTGGCCTCGCTCCGAGCCAACAAGCTGCGGTCCGGCCTCACGATCCTCGGGGTCGTGATCGGGGTGACGACGGTGATGGCGATCGCCTCGATGGTCCAGGGCATCCGCACCCAGATCTTCAACGCGATCGAGACCGCGGGCCCGTCGGTGTTCTACGTCGTGCGGTTCTTCTCGTCGACGCCTGTCAATCCGGACCGGCTCCCCTACGAGGTCCGCATCCGGCCCGTCCTCTCCTCCGCCGACGCGGCCGCCCTGGCCCAGGTGCCCGAGATCGGGTATTCGGCCATGTGGGTGCAGCTCTTCGAGCGGATGGACTACCAGGGCGCCCGGACCCAGATCTTGACCGTGTTCGGCTCGGACGATCACTACATGGACATCCAGGGCGGCACGCTGCTGCGGGGCCGGTTCTTCACCCGGGGCGAGCAGGGCGGCGCGGAAGTGATCGTGATCGAGAGCGGCGTAGCGGAGCGGCTCTTCGGCCGGATCGACCCGCTGGGACGATACGTCCGCGTCGGCGGCAAGCCGATGCGTATCATCGGCGTCTACGAGAAACCGGGGAACATCTTCGAGCCGCCAGGTCAGGAGGTGGGTGGGGTCATTCCCTTCGAGACTGCACGCCAGAACTACAAATACGACGAGACCAACGCGCTCTTCATCGCCGTGAAGCCGCGAGCCGGGACGGAGCCGGAGGCCGTGCGGGACCTCGCCACCGTGGCGCTCCGCCGGGTGCGGAACCTGCGGCCGGGGATGCCGAACACGTTCGACCTGATCAGCCAGGACCAGATCCTCGACGTCGTCGGCAAGTTCACCACGTACTTCTTCCTCGCCATGGTCTCGCTGTCGAGCGTCGCGCTGCTCGTCGGGGGGATCGGGGTCATGGCCATCATGATGGTCTCGGTCACCGACCGCACGAAGGAGATCGGGCTGCGGAAGGCCCTGGGCGCCACGCGCCGCGAGATTCTCTGGCAGTTCCTGGTGGAGGCCGCCACGCTCACCTTCATCGGCGGACTGCTGGGAATCGCCTTCGGGCTGCTCGCGGGCGAGGTGCTGAAGGCCGCGCTCAAGCTCGAGTCGGCGGTGCCGCTCTGGAGCGCCGGCCTCGCGTGCGGGGTGAGCATCGGCATCGGCCTCGCCTTCGGCCTCTATCCCGCCAATCGCGCCGCCCGCATGGATCCGGTCGAAGCGCTTCGCCACGAGTAGGTATATTCGTTCCCCATGGCTGTCGATATCCTGGCGATCGCGGCCCACCGCGACGACGTCGAGCTGACCTGCGCCGGCACGCTGGCGAAGGCGGCGGATGGGGGGCACCGCACCGGCATCCTCGACCTCACGGCCGGCGAAAGCGGCACCCGGGGCACCGCCGCGCTGCGTGCCCAGGAGGCGGAGCGCGCCGCGGACATTCTCGGTGTGGCCGAGCGGCGGAACGCCGGACTGCCCGACGCCCATCTCCACAATACCGAGGACACCCGACGCGCCGTCGTCGCGGAGATCCGCCACTTCGCGCCCCGCGTCGTGATCCTGCCTTTCCCCGTCGGCCGGCATCCCGATCACCAGATCGCATCCGAGCTGGGACGGGACGCCTGCTTTCTGGCAGGCCTCGAGAAATACGAGGCCCCCGGGCCGCCGCACCGTCCGCACAAGGTCCTGTACGCCCTGTCGTACCGGGAGGACCCGGTGAAGCCGACCTTCGTGGTGGATGTCGGGGAACAGTTCGAGCGCAAGATGCAGGCGATCCGGTGCTACGCGAGCCAGTTCGACGGCGCCCAGGCGGCGGGAGAAATCTTCCCGACCGGGCAGGACCTGTACTCCCTCGTGGAGACCCAGAACGCACATTACGGGTCGCTCATCAGGGTTCGGTACGGCGAGCCGTTTTTCACCCACGAGACCATGGCGGTGGACGATGTCGTCATGCTCGGGGTGAGGAGTATGTGAGGGAGGCTGGAGGCGAACGGCTAGAAGCTGAAAGCTGAAAGCTGAAGGTTGAGGCGAGGAGGCTGTGGCCTCGTGGCCTTCAGCCTTCAGCCTTGAGCCTTGAGCCTTGAGCCCTTCGCCTTTCGCCTTTCCCCTCTATAAACTTCCCCCATGCCCGCCCCCGCCCCCGTCTATCTCGACCACGCCGCCACGACCCCGGTCCGCCCCGAAGTGCTCGAGGCGATGCTCCCCTATCTCACCGCTACGACGTTTGGTAACCCCAGCAGCAGCCACAAGTTCGGCCGCGCCGCCCGGGCCGGGTTGGAGCAGGCCCGGCGGGAGGTGGCGGAGGCGGTCGGCGCCGAGCCGAGCCAGGTCATCTTCACCTCCGGGGGGACCGAGGCGGACAATCTGGGAATCGTCGGGGCGGCGCTCGCGGCCCGCGAGCGAGGCGCCGACATGTGCGCCGCCGTCTCGGCCATCGAGCACAAGGCCATCCTGGCCGCGGCCCACGCGGTCTGCCGGCTCGGCGGGCGAGAAGTGATCCTTCCGGTCGACCAGCGCGGGCTGCTCGACCTCGATGCGCTCGACGCCGCGCTGGTACAACGCCCGGCCGTGGTCTCGGTCATGTGGGTCAACAACGAGATCGGTGTCATCCAGCCGATGGAGGAGATCGCGCGCCGATGTCGCGCCGCTGATGTCGCGCTGCACACCGACGCGGTCCAGGCATTCGGCAAGGTGCCGGTCTCGGTCCGCGACGTGGCCTGCACCATGCTCACACTCTCGGGGCACAAGATCGGGGCGCCCAAGGGAGTCGGCGTATTGGTGGTGCGCGACCGTAAGGCGGTCGAGGCGATCATCCACGGCGGCGGGCAGCAATACGGCATTCGTCCCGGTACCGAGAACGTTGCCGGAGCGGTGGGCCTCGGTCGGGCGGCGCAGCTCGCCGTCCAGGAGCAGGCCGCCGAGTCACACCGGCTGACCGCGCTTCGGGACCGGCTGGCCCGCCTGCTCAAGAGCGCGGTCCCGGATATCGTGATCGTGGGGGAGGACGGTGAGCGGGCTCCCCACGTCCTCAACGTGGCCGTGGCGGGCGCCGACAGCGAAGCCATTCTCATGCATCTCGACATGGCAGGCGTCGCGGCCTCGGGCGGCTCGGCCTGCTCCACCGGCGCGGTGGAGCCGTCGCACGTGCTCCTGGCCATCGGGATTCCGAAGGAGCTGGCGCTCGGCGCCGTCCGATTCAGCCTGGGCCATGACAGCACCGAGGAAGACATCGACCGCGTCGGCGGGGTCATGCCGGGCATCGTCCAGAAAGTGCGGAAGCTCGCCGGGATGCTCGGACGTGCGTGAGCGGGTGCTGGTGGCGATGTCGGGCGGAGTGGACAGCTCCGTGGCCGCGGCGCGTCTCGTCGAGCAGGGCCACGACGTCGTCGCCGCCACGATGAAGCTCTTCTGCTACGGCGACTCGGTGCCCGACCGCCCGTGCTGCTCGCTCGACTCGATCAACGACGCGCGCGACGTGGCCCACAGGCTCGGGATCCCCCATTACGTCCTCAATCTCGAGGACCGCTTCAACCTGCACGTCATCCAGAACTTCGTGAGCGAGTACAGCCGAGGGCGGACGCCGATTCCGTGCGTGCGGTGCAATTCGTTCACCAAGTTCCGCGACCTGCTGGCGCACGCCGACGCGCTCGACTGCCGCTACATCGCCACGGGCCACTACGCGATCGCGAGGAACGGGGCGCTCTATCGGGGACGGGACCGCGACAAGGACCAGAGTTACTTCCTCTGGGGCATCGATCGCGCGGTCGTGTCACGGATGCTGACTCCCGTCGGCGAGCTCTCCAAGCAGGAGACCCGCGCGTACGCCCGCGCCCTCGGCCTGACGACCGCCGAGAAGCCGGAGTCGGTCGAAATCTGCTTCGTTCCCGACGACGACTACAGCCGGGTCTTGGAGCGGCACCTCCCCGCGGACGCTCCCGCGCTCGCACCGGGACCCCTGGTCACGACCAGCGGCGAAGTCGTCGGCGAACACCGCGGCTACGCCAGGTACACCATCGGCCAGCGAAAGGGACTGCCCGGCGGCTCGCCGGAGCCGCGCTTCGTCGTCGCGATCCATCCCGAGCGTCGCGAGGTGGTGGTCGGGTCGGCCGCCGAGCTGGCGGGGCACCGCGTGACGATCGAGGAGATCAACTGGCTGGCGACGCCCCTCGATCTGGGTGCCCGGTGCGAAGTCCAGATCCGTCACCGCGCGCGCGGCGTACCGGCGGCGGTCATCGAGCGGGCCGCGGATCGCCTGACGCTGGGGCTGAGCCGCCCCACCCGTGCGATCACGCCCGGGCAGTCGGGTGTGCTGTATGATGACCACGGCCGCCTGCTGGGCGGCGGCGTGATCGCATGACGGAACCCAAACGGAGCATCCCATGCGTTCGCTCGTGATCCACTGGCTGTTCAACGCCGCGGCGCTCTGGGTCGCGGCCTATTTCCTGACCGGCCTCGACTTCAACGGGACGATCGTTCAGCTGCTCATGGTCGCCGCCGTATTCGGCATCGTGAACAGCCTGCTGCGGCCGCTGCTCACCGTGCTGACCTGTCCCCTCATCGTGCTGACGCTGGGGATCTTCACCCTGGTGATCAACGCGCTGATGCTGATGGTCACCGGCTGGCTGTCGACCCGTTGGGGGCTGGGGTTCACGGTGAACGGGTTCCTGCCCGCGTTCTGGGGGGGCCTCGTGATCGGGGTGGTGAGTCTGGTGCTGTCGCTGCTGTTTGCGCCCAAGGAGTCCTGAGGACATGAGCCCGGCGTTACGGGCTCGTTACATTTCGTTCCGCGACCCGGGCGGCACCCGTACATTAGGGCCGTGACAGACCTCCGCCTCAAGCCGACCACTCCACCCGCCGTCGATCTGCGGGATCCTTCGCTGTATCTCAATCGCGAACTGTCGTGGCTCGAGTTCAATCGCCGCGTCCTCCATGAGGCGCAGGACTCGCGCACGCCGCTCCTGGAGCGCCTCAAGTTCCTCGGCATCTTCAGCAGCAATCTCGACGAGTTCTATCAGGTCCGGGTGGCCGGCCTGAAACAGCAGCTCGCCGCGGGCATCGTGGAGCGGACGGCCGACGGCATGACGCCCGAGGACCAGCTTCGAGCCATCTCGGGCACCGTGCGCGAGCTGGCCCGACAACACCACGAATGCCTGATGGACGACGTGCTCCCGGCGCTCGCGCAGCAGGGACTCACGCTCCACGCCGGCGTGGACCAGCTGAGCCGGGCCGATCGCGCCCAGCTCGACTCGTACTTTCGCTCGAATGTGTTCCCCGTTCTCACGCCACTCGCCGTCGATCCGGGGCACCCGTTCCCCTATATCTCGAACCTCAGCCTTTCCCTCGCCGTGGTGTTGCGAGGGCCCGATGGCGAGGAGCGATTCGCCCGCGTGAAGGTGCCCAAGATCCTGCCCAGGTGGGTGCCGCTGCCCACCCCGAACCACTTCATCCCGCTGGAAGAGCTGATCGGCGCCAATCTCGAGGCGCTGTTTCCCGGCGTCGAAATCCTCGGCTGCTACACCTTCCGGATCACACGCAATACGGACCTGCAGATCGACCACGGCGACGAGGCGGAAGACCTGCTCAGCCTGATCCAGGAGGAGGTACGCAACAGACGGTTCGCCGAGGTCGTCAGGATCGAGGCCCATGCCTCGATGCCGGTGTCGCTCCGGGAACTGCTCCTCATGGAATTCAGCGAGCAGCAGGACGCCCCGGCCATGCCGCTCACCGCCAGCGACATGTACGAGGTGGCCGGCCTGATGGACACGGCCGACCTGCTGACGCTCGCGTCGCTCGATTTACCGGCCCTCAAGGATCAGATGTTCCATCCCGCCACTCCGCCGCGCCTGCTGAGTCCCCGGAACATCTTCGACGTGATCCGCGAGGGAGATATCCTGCTCCATCACCCGTACGACGGCTTCGCCCCGTCGGTGGAGCGGTTCATCCAGACAGCCGCGGAAGATCCCGACGTCCTGGCCATCAAGCTCACGCTCTACCGGACGGGCGGCGATTCGAGCATCGCACGGATGCTGGTGCAGGCCGCCGAGCGGGGAAAGCAGGTCGCGGTGCTGATCGAGCTGCAGGCCAGGTTCGACGAGGAGAACAACATCATCTGGGCGCAGCGGCTCGAGGATGTCGGTGTGCACGTAAGCTACGGCGTGGCGGGGCTCAAGACCCACGCGAAGGTGATGCTGGTGGTGCGGCGGGAAGGCGACACGATGCGGCGGTACCTGCACATCGGCACCGGGAACTACAACCCGAAGACCGCCCGGATCTACACCGACTTCGGACTGCTCAGCGCCAACCCCGATCTCGGCGCGGATCTCACCGATCTCTTCAACGTGCTGACAGGATTCGCCTCGCCGGTAGGCTATCGCAAGCTGATCGTGGCCCCCAAGGGGATGCGGGAGCGGTTCCTCGGGATGATCCGGCGGGAGGTGGAGCACCAGCAGACCGGCCAGCCGGCTCGGATCATGGCGAAGATGAACGCGCTGGTCGACCCCGACATCATCGCGGCCCTCTACGCCGCCTCGCAGGGCGGCGTGCCGATCGATCTGATCGTCCGCGGCATCTGCTGCCTCCGGCCCGGGCTGCCCGGCATCAGCGATACGATTCGCGTGATCAGCATCGTCGGCCGGTTCCTCGAGCATTCACGCGCGTACTACTTCCTGAACGGCGGCGAGGAGGAGGTATATATCGGATCGGCCGACTGGATGCCGCGCAACCTCGATCGCCGGATCGAATCCGTCACCCCGATCCTGGATTCGGCCCATCGTCAGACACTGCGAGACCTGTTGTTGTTGCTGTGGCAGGACCACCGGCAGGCGTGGGAGCTTCGCCCCGACGGCAGCTACGAGCAGCGGCAGCCGCCGAGTCCCGAGGCGGCCAAGGGAAGCCATCGCGTTCTGGTAGAGAGGATTCAGACCGCCGCGGGCTGACGCCTCAGTACCGTAGCCCGGCCGCGTCGGCGAACTTCTTGAATGATTCCTGCTGCTCAGGTGTGACCTCGGCCGGAATCGTCACCTGAATACCCACCAGCTGATCTCCCCGGCGTCCGTTCTTCTCGATCCCCTGCCCTTTGATGCGGAACTTCCTTCCCGGCTGCGTGCCTGGAGGAATCCGCAGCATCACCTTCTTCCCGTCGAGCGTGCGCACCCGGAGGCGGGTACCCAGGATCGCCTGGGCCACGTTGATCGGCACCTCGCAATGGATGTCGAGGCCCTCGCGGTGGAAGAAGCGATCGGGCAGCACCTGAAACGTGACCAGCAGATCGCCCGGAGAGCCGCCCGGCTTGGACGGCTGGCCCTGTCCGCGGAGCCGGACCCTGGACCCGGACTCGGTGCCCGCCGGGACCGTGATGACCACCTGCCGCTCGCGCCGCAGCTCGCCGACACCGGCGCAGGTGGGACACGGCTGTGAGGGGATCCGCCCGCGGCCCCGGCACTGCGGGCAGGGCCGGTTGACCGAGAAGCTCCCCTGACCGAACGAGATGGTGCCGCGTCCGTGGCACTCGGGGCAGGTCGACCACGTCGCGCCCGGTGCTCCTCCCGACCCCGTGCACGTGGGACAGGTCTCGTTGATGGCCAGGGTGACCGGCACCTTGCCGCCGAGGACCGCGACGCGGAACGGAATCTCGACCAGCGTCTCCAGCGTCTCGGTCTGCGGCTCCTCGCGCCGGCCGCGGCCGAAGATCGACGAGAAGATGTCGCCCAGGCCGCCGAAGTCGCTGAACTCGAACCCTTCCTCGCTGAACGACTCTCCCGCCCCACCGCCGGCTGCGCGTGCTCCCGCCGCTCCGGCCCGCGCGCCCCGCGCCACGCCGTCGAAGGCGCCGTACCTCCGCATGCGGTCGTACTGCGCCCGCTTCTCCGTGTCGGAGAGCACCGAGTGCGCCTCCGAGACTTCCTTGAAGCGCTCGGCGGCCTTCGGATTGTTCGGGTTGGCGTCGGGGTGGTACTGCTTGGCCAGTCGCCGGTACGCCTTCTTGATCTCGTCCTGACCCGCCGAATCGGGTACGCCGAGGACCTGATAGAAGTCCTTCGCGGCCACGTTAGGCTTGACCCTGCTCGGAATACACCTGCACCCTGGCCGGTCTCACCAACGCGCCCTTGAAACGATACCCGGTCTGGAAGGTGGCGCTCACCTGGTGGTCCATCTCGGGGCTCGGCGGCGGCACGGTCGAGACGGCCTCGTGCTCGGCGGGATCGAACGGCGCGCCCACGGGGTCGATCCGCTCGAGACCGGCTCCTTCGAGCTGCTTCCAGAACTTCTTGTCCACGAGGGTCAGCGCCTCGCGGAGCGACTCGACCTGCAGGTTATCCATGGTGGCCGTCAGACGGTCCAGATCGTCGAGGGCGTCAAGCAGACGGCTCGTCAGCCCGGCCTGGGCCCGGTCGGTGAGCTCGCTCCGTTCCCGCGCCACCCGCTTGCGGTAGTTGTCGAACTCCGCGGCAAGGCGGAGGTGCTTGTCACGGGTTTCTTCGAGCTCACTCTCGAGCCGCCCGATCGCCTCGGCGTCGGCGGGGAGCCCCGCAAATTCCTCTTGCGTCGAGTCTTCGCGCGACGACGGCTCGGCGGACATATCGGTGGACGCCAGGTCGGCACCGTCGGCGCTCGGCCCGGTCGTAGCGGCAGGCTCCCTCATCCCATCCGGTGGGTCCATGGAGCTGCCACTCCGCCGAGACTGCCGGCTAAATCTTGATCTATCACTCACTTGCGAGTTCCTCCGCCCACGAGACGCATGGAAAGATAATAGCAGCCGGCCGCCTGCAGGGCCTGGTTAGACTGGCAGATCCATCCCCAGCAACGTTCGATAGAGCAGCATCAGCGCTCCCTGCGCGGCTCGCTGCCGGATGTCGTGGCGGCTGCCCAGGAACAGGGAGCGCCGAGCGACCGTCTCGCCTGGATGCGCCAGCGCGAGCCATACGGTGCCGACCGGCTTCGTCGGGGTTCCGCCGCCGGGCCCCGCGATACCGGTGACCGCCACCGATAGGTCGACGCCGAACCGGTCACGCGCGCCCTCGGCCATGGCCCGGGCGACGGCTTCGCTCACGGCGCCTTCTGCGTCGATCATCGCGGGCGGAACGCCGAGCAGCGAGATCTTGAGCGCGTTGTCATAGCAGACGACACCGCCGATGTACGCTTCGGAGCTTCCGGGGATCTCGGTCAGCCGCTCGCCCACGAGTCCTCCCGTACACGATTCGGCGGTGGCGATGTGAAGCCTCCGAGCTCGGGCCGCGTCGAGCACGAGCGCGGCGAGATCCTCATCGCCCTGTCCGTACAGGTGGGACCCGGCGCGCTGCCGCAGAAGCTCCGCGCCCACCCGAAGCCGATGCTCCGCCTCGTCGGCGGAGAGATTCCACGCGGTCAGCCGGAGGTCCACGCCTTCGAGCCCCGGCAGGTACGCGAGGCTCAACGGGGCCACCTCGGTCTCGATCTCGCCCATCCGCTCGGCCAGCGTCGATTCCGGAATGCCGGTGGTGCGGATGGTGATGGAGCGGATGCTCCCTCCGTTCCCCCGTCCGGCCAATCGGGGCAGCACCTCGTGCTGGAGCAGCTTCCGCATCTCGGTGGGAACTCCGGGCAGCAGGATCGCGAGGCCGGGCGCCCCTTCCATCCAGAGGCCTGGTGCCGTGCCCCAGCGGTTGGTGAGCACCGTCGCCCCCCGCGGCACTTCGGCCTGCGTGCGATTGCTGGCCACCGGCGTCCGGCCCGCGCGGGCGAAGCGGTGGAGCAGTGATGCCCAGATGCGCTCGTCGAACTCGAGCGGGGTGCCGAACAGCTCGGCTACGATCCGTTTCGTGATGTCGTCGCGGGTGGGGCCGAGCCCGCCGGTGGTGATGACCGCACCGGTGCGGCGGAGGGCGAGGGCGACGGCATCGCGAATTTCGTCCTCACGGTCGCCGACGGCCGTGCGCCGTGCGATCCGAATGCCCTGCCCGGCCAGGGCCCGCGCGATCTCGGCACCATTGGTGTCGAGCGTGAACCCCAGGAGCAGTTCGGTTCCGATGGTGACGAGCTCGAGGTCCATAGGCTGCGGGCTGCGGGCTGCGGGCTACGGGCTCAAGCCCTCTGGCTCGTGGCTCGTAGCTCGAAGCTCGTAGCTTTACCTCCCCGTAAACATTCGCCTGTTCCGATACATATACTGCACGAACGAGTAGACCGTGAGCAGCGTGGCGACGGCCAGCGTCACCGCCACGAACCCGCCGTGGAACTCGTTCCAGTATTCGGCATACCGGCTGTGCTCCCACCCGAGCGGCTTCCGCGCGTCCCGGAACGCGAACCACAGAATCACCGCGCCGATGAAGATGTTCTGAATCGTGGTCTTGAGCTTGCCGGCGCCGCCGGCGGGAATGACGACACCCCGGCGGCTGGCCCACCAGCGGAAACCGGTCATGGCTACTTCGCGCCCGATCAGCAGGAGGCAGACCCAGAGGGGGATGCTGCCCCACACCGGAATGTCGTAGAGATCGTGCCGCTGGCGGGAGATCCAGTAGATCGGGATCAGCATGGCGAAGAGCAGCAGCTTGTCGGCGATCGGATCGAGCAGCTTGCCCAGATCGGTCACCTCGTTCCGGCTTCGGGCGAGGTAGCCGTCGAACACGTCGCTGACCGCGGCGACGATGAAGATCACGAAGGCGATGAGCTTGGGCCAGTACCCTTCGATGAAGGGCAGGAGGGCGATGACCGGCGTGAAGCAGATGCGGACGAGAGTGATGATGTTGGGGAGCGTCCACATGGTGGCGGCCCTACCCCAGCGTCTTGACGACGCTCTTGCTGATGGCCTTCAGGGTGTCGAACACGCCTTCACCGGTGAGCGCGACCGCCTCGAAGTACGGGGCCCGCTCGATCCACTGGCCGTCCTGCTGGCTGACCAGGAACTCGGACTCGTGATACGGATCCGGCACCGGACGCTGGCGGGCGGCTTCGTCGACCGGCCACCCGGGGTTGAGCGAGGCCTGCAGCTCATGCACCGGGGCGGCGTTGGGGAGATCGCGCTTGTTGTACTGAATGGTGAACGGGATCTTGGTCAGGTCGTAGCCGTGCTGCGACATGTTCTCGTAGAGGTTCTGCATCGCCTCGATGTTGGCGTCCGTCCGCTCGATCTGGCTGTCGGCGACGAAGACCACCCCGTCCACGCCCTTGAGGATGAGCTTGCGCGAGGCGTTGTAATACACCTGCCCCGGAACGGTGTAGAGATGGAACTTGACCTTGAACCCCCGGATGGTGCCGAGGTCGACAGGCAGGAAGTCGAAGAAGAGGGTACGCTCGGTCTCGGTAGCCAGGGAGATCATCTTCCCCCGCGAGCCGGGCGCCACCTTGTTGTACACGAACTCCAGGTTCGTCGTCTTCCCGCCGAGCCCGGGTCCGTAGTACACCAGCTTGCAGTTGATCTCGCGCGAGGCGTAGTTGATCATCGACATGCGCGGGCGTCCCCCTCAGGCTCCGAAGAGTTTGTCGATCTCGTCTTCCGCCTCGCCGAGAAACTCGGTCTCCACCCCCGGCGCGCTCATGCCTTCCCGATTGAACATGTCGTTGAAGACCTGTGACAGCCGGGTCACCGCCGACTTGACCCGCAGCTTCACCAGTCCCAGCGTCGTGCGGTTGTCGAAGAGGACGACCAGAATCACCCGGCGCGCCACGTCGGCCAGGTACATCGACTCCCGCTCGCCCTGATGAAACAGGGCGCCGAACTCCGGCTCGCCCAGCATGCGGGCAAGCTGGTCGTTGGCGCTGAAATCGGCCGCGGTGAGCGACGCGAACGCGGTCTGATCGAACACCGGCGACTCGCCGACGGTGGCCACCATCTGACCGGTGCGATCGACGATGAGGGCCGTGCGCGCGCTCGACTCGCCGAGAAAGTCACTCAGGATGGCTTGAATCTGCCGGAAGTCGTCTTCCCGGAACGACCAGCTGGACGCGCCGCTCATCGCAACACCAGCTCCATCCGTCGGAGGATCGCCTCGGCGCGCCGGCGCAAAGCGGGTTGCTGCTCCCACGCGAGATAGTCCCGCAGCAGCCGGATGGTCCCGACGCTGCCCTGGCCCGCGAGGAAGCCCAACGCCGCGCGGCGCCGCTCGGTCCGGGCGTCGAACAGCGCCCGACGGTGCGCGGCGAACCGCCGCTGGGCCACGATCCAGCCGGTCACCAGTCCGGCGGCCAGCCCCCCGGCCACGACCACCGCGCGGGAGCGCATCAGGACACGTCCTGCCGCGCCACGAGCGCGTGCGCCAGCGTCACGCCGTCCACGTACTCGAGATCGCCGCCCATGGGGAGGCCGCGCGCCAGCCGGGTGATGCGGACATCGAGACCGACCAGGAGCTGCTGCACGTATGTCGCCGTGGCTTCACCCTCCATCGAGGGATTGGTGGCGAGAATGACCTCGCGCACCCCGCCCGACCGGACCCGGTGCACCAGGCGATCGAGTGACAACGAGTCGGGCCCGACCCCATCGAGCGGCGAGAGGTGGCCGCCGAGCACATGAAAGTGGCCCCGGAAATCGGTGCACCGGTCCACCACGGACACCGCCGACGCGTCCTCCACTACGCACAGCACGGCCGGATCGCGCCGCGGATCGCCGCAGATGGGACATGGCTGATCCTCGGTGAGGTTGCCGCACTGCGCACACGGTCGCACACGCTCGGTCACCGCGATCAGCGCCGAGGACAACCGCACCGCCTGTTCTGAAGATTGCTGCAGTAGATGGAAGGTAAGACGTTGGGCCGTCTTGCGGCCGATCCCCGGCAGCCTGGCGAGCTCCGCGATCAGCTCCTCGATCGCACTCACCGGTCAGAGGGGCGGGGGCGGCGCGAACGCCAGCGGCTGGACCTTTCGCATTTCGGTCTGCAGCATGTCGGCCGCCCGGCGCTGCGCTTCGGCCACCGCCGACAGCACCAGATCGCTCAGAAACTCCGCATCGTGCGCGTGAAACACGGTGGGATCGACGACCACCGAGTGGATGGTTCCCCGGCCGTCGGCGGTGACCCGCACCATGCCCCCGCCAGCGGACGTCTCGATGGTCCGGCCCGCCAACTCGGACTGCAATTGCTGAAGCCGGCCCTGGACCTGCTGGCCGAGCTGAAAGAGCTGCTGAAAGTCTGCCATGCTATCGGGTAATCCTGGCATGATTCGGGCAAAGTAGGGGTCCCAAGACCCGGGTGCAAGCTAGTCCACGATCTCCAAATCTAACGACTCCGCCGCCGTATCGAGAGCCGGATCCTTGGCCCGCAACGACCTCAGCCGGTCGGCTTTGATGCTCGACTCGGTGAGGGTACGCGGCCTGGCCGGTGGCGCATCCGGCTCCGACGCCGACTCGGTGACGCGAATCCGGAGCGCCCGACCGGTAAGGCGCTGCAGCTCGGCCTCGACGACGCGCGCCTGTGTCTGGATCCGCTCGGCGAACAGCGGATTGGGCTCCGAGAGCGACAGGGTGAGCCACGGCGCCTCCAGGGCGGTGGGCATCGTAGCGTCGAGCGCCTCGCCGAGGAAGCGACTCTTGCTCCGCACCTCCGCCACGACGTCCGGCCACGTATCGAGCACCGGCCCAAGGGCGCCCGACCCGATCGCCGGCGGCGCGGCGTGGGCCGGTCCGGGGGCGGGGGCCGGCGCCGCGTGAGATGTGGACGGCAGGGGCGATACGGGCGCCGATCTGGCCGGGGCCGGCGCGCGCACGGGTCCCGATGCCGGTGGTGACGCCGCACCTCGGCCGATCACCTCGGCCAGATCGACCATCCGATCGAGCATGCACCAGCGCAGCAGCAGGGACTCGACTTCGAGCCGTGGGTTGGCGTTACGCCTGAGGGCCGTCTCGCTGTCGGCGAGCATCCGCAGCATCCGGAGCACGTCACCCGGTTGAAGCCGGCTGCGCAACTCGTCGAGTGCCCGACTCATGGATTCCGTGAGCGCCTCGGGGTCGGCGCCCAACTGGCGCATCAGCAGCCCCCGAAGCGCTTCCCCGGTCCCGCCGATGAACTCAGTGAGGTCCGCGCCGGCCTCGGCCAGGCGATCGACCAACGGGAACACGCCCTGGGGGCGCCGCTCCGCGACCAGATGAAGGACTTCGACGTAGACATCATCACCCACCACGCCAAGCACCTCGCGCACACGCTCGGCGCTGATGGCGCCTTCCCCGAAGCTCAGGCACTGGTCCAGCACCGAGAGCGCGTCGCGCATGCCGCCATCGGCGTGGCGGGCGATGAGCGTGAGGGCATCGTCATCGGCCTCGATGCCCTCGGCCTGGAGCACCTGGCGCAGCCGGTCGCGGATCGCCGCCGGACCGATCCGCCGAAAGTCGAAGCGCTGGAGCCGGGAGAGCACCGGCGCCGCGGCGGCTGCGATCTTCTGCGGCTCGGTGGTGGCGAAGACGAACACGACGCCGGGCGGCGGTTCCTCGAGGATCTTGAGGAGCGCGTTCCACGCCTCGCGGGTGAGCATGTGGGCTTCATCCACGATGTAGATCTTGTGATGGCCCTCGCGCGAGGCGGCGTACATCGCGCGCTCCCGCAGGTCGCGCGCGTCGTCCACGCCGCGATTACTGGCGGCGTCGATCTCCACGACGTCGAGATCCGCGGCACCGTTCCAGATCCGGAGGCAGGTATCGCAGACGCCGCACGGCTCGCCGGAAGGGTCGCGATTGGGACAGTTGAGCGCCATCGCGAGGATGCGAGCGGCGGTGGTCTTTCCCACGCCCCTCGGACCGGTCAGGAGATATCCGTGGCCCACCCGAGCCCGAGCGACTGCGCCGCGCAACACCGCGGCGACATGATCCTGGACCATGAGGTCGGCGAAACGCTTGGGACGGTAGCGGCGGGCGAGAGAGATGGACATGAAAGTCGCGGGTCAAAGGTCGCGAGTCGCGAGTCTGCTCTTGAAATGTAGCCCGGCCGCGACTCGTGACTCGTGACGGGGCGTGGGGCGGGAAGGGAAAAGAAAAGTGCCTCAGGCTCCCCGAAGCGACACCGGGCATCGCTTAGCGCTGCTACCGGCGAGGTCCTGACGCGGTTCACGCGCCGGCGCCCTTCGGACCTGAGGCAAGAGCAATATAGGTGGACCGACCGTCAGGAGGAAGGTGGACCGGGCTATTTGGCGGGGAGAAGGTCCGAGTTGTACATGTCGATCACAATTCCCCATGCGCCAGTCGCTTCCCGCCGGTAGACGACGACGAATTTGCCCTGATCCGACATCGCTGCGGCCCCCTTGGCCTTGGGGCTCGCGATCAACTTGAAATGGCCGCGCTGATACGCGAGATCCCCGCGCCCCTCCAGTTCGTCCATTCCGAGCTCGTACCGCAGGTTGTACTGATCCATCACCCGGCCCCAGTACTGGCGGATGGCCTCGCTGCCATTGAGCGCCGGCTCGCCGGGCGGCATGAGCGAGGCGTCCTCCGTGTAGATCGCCGTCACGCGGTCCAGACTCCCCGTGTTGACCGCGAGCTCGAAGGTGGAGTCGACCCGGAGAATCGCGGCTCGATCGAGGTCGGTCAGGACGGCGCCAGCCCCCGATCGCGCCGCATCGCCCCCGCGCACGGGCGGCCGCCCGCACGACAGGAGCGTCGCGAGGGTCGCAAGCGCCATGCAGATGGGGCGGACTGGAGTGATGGCCACGGGTTCCCGGGATCTCGTGGGGAGTCGCTCAGGCGAGGGTGGCTCGCTGCCGCTGCTGCATCGCGCGCAGCTCCCAGGTCTCGGCCACGACGGCGCCGAGGAGGAAGACGATGGCGGTGTAAAACACCCACAGCACGAAGAGCACCGCCGCGCCGATATTGGCATCGCCGAGCGGCCCTTCCAACGATGCGAAATTCGCCAGATAGAGGCCGTAGAGACGCTTCGCCACCTCGAACAGAATCGCGGTGAACGTAGAGGCGAGCAGCGCGGTGCGCCAGGGCAGCCGCCGCAGCGAGGCGTAGCTGTAGGTCACATAGAACAGCGAGACCGAGAAGCCGATCGCCAGAAGCTCGCCCAGCAGCCGACCCAGGGTGGACACGAAGAAGGCGAATTGGGGAAGCTGCTGGCGCCCGCGCGAGGCCAGGATCGCCAGTCCCGTCGTGAGCAGGGTGTTCGCCAGGAAGAGGATGACCGTCGCCACCACCATCCCCACATCCCGGAGCTTTCCCGCGAGCCAGTTGATCAGGAAATGGCGGCGGGGAGCCGGTCGGGACGAAACGTCGTAGATGTCGTTGAGCGAGGTGCGCACACCCGCGAACAGGCGGGTGGAGAACCAGAGGAAGGCGGGCACGGCATACAGCGAGATCTGTCCCCGGTTCCGGGTGATTCCGGTCAGCAGCCGCTCGATGAAGGCGAACGGATCGCTGCCGCGAACCGGGTGGGACGGAAAGAACCGGTGGAACAGGTGGCTGGGGTCGACCGTCGGACCGGAGATGGCCTGGGCGAGATGGCTCAGGCCGATCAGGACCAGCAGAATGAACGGGATCGCCGCCAGCAGCGCGTCGAAGGTCAACGCGCTGGCCAGAAAGGGAAGATTGTTCTCGTCGGCGGCCTGCAGCGTGCGTCGGAGGAAACCGGCAGCCGAGTGGTGCCAGCCGCCGGGCCGGCTGCCGTTCAGGCGAGGGGCTCCTCGTGGTCGGCAGAGCTGCGGCGGCGAGCCCGCGATTCGGCGAGACGCCGCTCCAGCTCCTCCCGGGCGGTGGCGGCGGATGCGCCGGCGCGCGGACGCGAGGGCGGCAGCTCGTCGGCCTCCAGCTCGTCATCGTCCATGATGTCGTCGAGCTCGCTCTTGGCGCCGCCGAACTGCTGGGCGAACTCGTCGAACTTCTCCTCCGTCATCGCCCGGAACTTCCAGAGTTTCCGCTGCAGCACCCGCCGGGTCTCTTCGCCGCTTCGGGGAGCGTAGAGCAGCGCGATGCCCGCACCCAGCAGCGCCCCCCAGAACAGCCACTTGGCTGACGAATCGCCGCCACGCTCGACGTAGACCACTTCCCTGCCCTCCGGTCGTCGTACCATGCCGTCCCCCCTATCTATTCCCCTGCGTCGGGGTCGTCCTCCGCCGAGACCAGTACCGGACGCAACGCGGCGTGGTGCTGAGTCGGGGCCTGGACGAAGCGGTTGATGTCGCTCTCGGTGCCGTTCACGTTGAGCTGCTCGAACAGGAAGGCGAACGTCTTCTCGAGGTCCGCGGCGATCGCTCCCCGCACCTCTTCGGGGAGCGACCAGAACTCCCGCTTGAAAGGGCCGATCGCCTTCTTGCGGGCTTTGTAGTAGAACTGCTCGTCGGTATCCCCGGCCTTCCGATCGCCCGCCGCGTTGTCGTCCACCCAGGCGCGCAGCCGGTCGCGCAGGTCGGCGGGAAGCCGCGGGTGGTCGAAGACGATATTCTGGAAGTTGGTGGCGAGGTGGATCTCGGCGGTTTCGATGCGGGGAAAGTTGCCGAAGGCGTTGGAGGGAAGCGTGCTGGCTCCGTGCTGGACCGCGCCGGCGAGCCGGTACTGCCCGCGGGCCGCCTTTGACAGCGCGGCGAGGGCCTGGAGATCGAGCTTCACCTCGGCGATCGACCCATCCGGAAGGACCACGCCCCCGTGGGACGTCCCGGTCTGGACCGAGATCTTGCTGATCCCGTCCGCGGTTCCCATGGCTTCGAGCGTCCGATTGTACCCTTCCATGAACGCATGCAGTTCTTCGACCGTGCTGTTCTTCATGCCCACTTCGCCGATCTCGGCGCCCACCGACACCACCACGCCCTCGGGCTCGAGGCCGCGGATGGAGGTGGTGATCTCGGCGGCACGCTCGAAATTGAGCCGCTGTTGCGCGTCGAGCGTTGCCTGGGAGAGGTCCACCAGCGTGGACGTGTCCACGTCGATGTTGTAGAAGCCGGCGCCGATCTCTTCGGCGATCAGCTTCTTCACCTCGCCGATCTCTCCCTCAGGATCGGCCTGATACTTCTTATGATTGACTTGACAGTGATCGCCCTGGATGAAAAGGGGCAGGACGTATCCCTCGCGAAGCGCCGCGGCGATCATTACCGAAACGTACTCGGCCGGCCGCTGCTCGGTGTAGGCGATCTCGCTGCGCGCGATCTCGAGGATGATCGACCCCGCCCGTCCCGTCCGAGCCGCCCGGAAGATGGCCCGGGCCGTATCGTAGGCCATCGTGCGGACGTTGATCGCGGGCACGGTGAATCCGCTGACTTCTCCACGCCCGCGCGCCAGGTAGAGGCTGTTGATCGACGCCGGCCGGCAACCGGCTGCCTGTCCCAACTCCCACAGCAGCCAACGGGCCGCTTCCCGCTCCTCCTGGCCGCCGAAAACCGCCTGCCATACCAGGCGATCGGTGGCCGGCGAGCGCAGCTTGGACGGGTCGTGAATCGCGACGCCCCCGGGAACCAGAGACACCGCTCCGCCAAACAGATCCACCGCGCGACGTGTTTCGTCAGCCATCCGCAACTCCTCGATTTCGACCTCGGCCGGAGTCTGGAAAGGTAGGCCGTCCCTCGGGGGGCGTCAAACGTTTGTACGGTCGGTCACGCCTCGTCGGAAGGGCCGGCAGGGCCTCGTGCCGGTGCGTCGTACCCCGGGCGTCCCATCGCCGCGTAGGTGAGGCGTTTGCCGAGCTCGACCCCGGGCTGATCGAATGGGTCGATCCCGTACCAGGCGCCGGCGTATCCGGTCGCGAGCTGGAAGAACATGATCGCTTCACCCAGGGTGGCGGCGCTCAGGTCGGGCAGCCGGAGGGTGCAGCTCATCCGTCCCATCTGCGCCAGCGCGGCCGCGGTCGCCTCGTATTCCGCGCGCAGCAGCTCGCCCATCGTGTGGCCCGGCAGGTAGGCCAGGTCGGGCGGGAGATCCGGACGGGACGGGATCGGCACGTCTTCACCAAGATCGTCGACGGTCGCGAAGGTGATCACCTTGTCGAATGGTCCTTCCATGAACAGCTGTACCTGGCTGTGCTGGTCCGTCGCCCCGATGGCGCCGACCGGTGTCGGACCGGCATGGACCACCCGTCCCCCACGGTCCACCCGCTTGCCGAGGCTCTCCGCCCACAGCTGGCGATACCACTCGGCGAACTCCTTCAGCCGGTCGGTGTAGGGCATCAGCACGTGGATGCGCGCGCCGAGATCGGTGTATGCCGCCCACTGGAGGGCGGCATACAGGGCGGCGGGGTTGGCCAGGAGGTCGTCGCTCTCGGCACGCTCCACGGCTCGCATCGCCCCCGCCAGCAGGGCCTCGATGTCGATGCCCACGAGTGCGGCGGGCAGAAGACCCACGGGCGAGAGCACGCTGAAGCGCCCTCCCACCTCCGGCGGAACGCGCAGGGTGGCGATTCCCTCCTTGGTCGCCAGGTCGCGAAGCGCGCCCCGCTCCGGGTCGGTCGTGAAGACCAGATGACGGTAGGCGGCTTGACCCAGGGCATCCTCCAGCCATCCCCGCACCACGAGATATTGGGCCATCGTCTCGGCGGTGCCGCCCGACTTGCTGATGACGTTCACCAGCACCCGCCGGGGATCGATCCGCCGGAGCGCCGCCGCGACCGTGGTGGGATCCACGTTCTCGAGGATGGTGAGGCGGGGGAAGAAGTCCCGGCCCTCGTCGTCCCACTCGTTCCAGGCGGGCCGACGCAGCGCGTTGAGCAGCGCCTTGGTCCCGAGCGCCGACCCGCCGATCCCGAGCACGAGGACATGATCGTGCGCCTGCCCGAGACCTTCGGCGAAGATCTTGATCTCCCGGACGGTCTCGCTCTGCCGCACGAGGCCGTGGAATCCGTATTCCCCCCCGCGCGGCGCCGGCGCACCTCGGTCTGGATCGCGCCGAATCCCGCGGCCAGCTCCTTCAGCCGCGCGCGGGGCAGCCCATGCGTGCCGTCGAGACCGTCCTGAAACATCCGGGCGTATCCGAGTCGGATCACCGAACCTCCACCATGAGTCCGTCGTAGGCGGGCAGAATGCCGGGTGGGAGACGTGCCGCGAGATCCGTGTGGCCGGTCTCGTGTGTCAGATGGGTAAGATAGGTGACGCGCGGGGCGAGCGTCTGGGCAACCTCGATGGCCTCATCGATGCTCATGTGCGTCGGGTGGGGACGCCACCAGAGGGCGTTGATCACGAGCACGTCGAGTCCGTGCAGCCGCTCGCGCTCGTGCTCAGGGATGGATTTCACGTCGGTGATGTAGGCCAGCCGCCCCAGCCGGTAGCCGAAGACCCGGAGATGGCCGTGCCGGAAGGCCAGCGGCAGCACCTCTACGCCGGCCACGCGGACGGCCCGCCCCGGCTCCATCGCATGCATCTCGAGGCTCGGCTTCGAGGTGCCCTCGTAGGGGCGCACGGCATCGTCGAAGATGTAGTTGAAGGAAGTCCGCAACCGCTCGAGCGTCTCGGGAGGGCCGTACACCGGCAGGGGGCGGCGCTGGCGCATGGAGAACATGCGCAGGTCGTCGATCCCGTTGATGTGGTCCGCGTGCTCGTGCGTGTACACCACGGCGTCGACGTGGGAGAGCCCGGCGGCGATGAGCTGCAACCGCAGCTCCGGCGGCGTGTCGATCAGAATCGTCGCGCCGTCGGACTCCACGATGGCCCCGGCGCGCGTGCGTTTGTCGCGGGGATCGGTCGAACGGCAGACGACGCACTCACACCCGATCTGGGGCACGCCGAACGACGTGCCCGTGCCCAGAAAGGTGAGACGCATCTCCTAAACTGCTTCGATCTTGAGGAGGTTGGTAGTGCCGGGCATGTCGAACGGAACGCCCGCCGTCACCACCAGGCGCTCACCGGGCTGGGCCAGGCCGCGCTCCAGAATCTGCTGCCGCGCGATGCCGAGCATCGCGTCGTAATCGGTGGAATGGGCCGTGAGCGCCGGCGTCACGCCCCAGACGAGCGAGAGCTGCCGGAACGTCTCCGGCTCCGGGGTGCAGGCGAAGATGGGCACGGACGGCCGGCAGGTGGCGACCTTGCGGGCCGTGAATCCGCTGCTAGTGAAGCAGAGGATGAGCGGTGCGGAGAGCATTTCCGCGGCGGCGCACACCGCGACCGCGATCGCGTCCTCGGTGCGAATGGGCCCGGCGGCTCCGGCCCCGTGGCGAGACGCCGGAGGCCCGTCACCGCCCCGCCGGCCCAGCGCCGCGTCGAGCGTGACGCCCCGCGTGGATCGCTGCAGCTCCATCTCACGCGCGATACGGTCCATCGCCCGCACGGCTTCGACCGGATACTTCCCGATGGCGGTCTCCGCCGAGAGCATGACCGCATCGGTGCCGTCGAGGATCGCGTTGGCCACGTCCGACGCCTCCGCTCGCGTGGGACGGGGCGCGTGCACCATCGATTCCAGCATCTGGGTGGCCGTGATCACCGGTTTCCCGTGGAGCCCGGCCTCGCGGATGATCTGCTTCTGCATCAGGGGGACTTCCTCGAACGGCAGCTCGACCCCCAGGTCCCCGCGCGCCACCATGATCGCGTCCGCCGCGTCGAGGATGCCGCACAGATTGTTGAGCGCCGTGTCCTTCTCGATCTTGGCGACGAGCTTGGTGCTGCGGGGCACCAGCGCCCGGAGCTGGTCGATGTCCTCCGGACGGCGCACGAACGAGAGGGCGATGTAGTCCACGCCCCATTCGACCGCCCGCTGCACGTCCTCCAGGTCCTTGACGGTGAGCGCGGGCGCGCTCACCTCGATGCCGGGCAGGTTCATCCCCTTGTTCGCCTTGAGCTCGCCGCCGTAATGCACCCGGCCCTCGACCCGGGCGCCCGAGATCCCGACTACCTCGACCGAAAGCAACCCGTCGTCGAGCAGAATCCGCGCGCCGATCCGGACGTCGGTCGCAAGATCGTCATACGTGGTAGGAATGTCACCCGGCCCCGCCACGTCCTCGGGGGCGAAGACGACGGTCTCGCCCGGCACGAGACGCAGGGGAGCCGCCAGCGACCCGACGCGGATCCTTGGCCCCTGCAGGTCAAGCAGGACGCCGACCGCTTCCCGCCGCTGACCCAGCAAGGTGCGGAGCTGCTCGATCCAGCGCGCCCGGATGTCCGGCGTGCCGTGCGACGCATTGATGCGCACGACATTCACGCCGGCGTCGAACAGCGCGGTCATGCCCGCGGGCTGATCCCACGAAGGTCCGAGAGTGGCGACGATCTTGGTGCGACGAATGGGCGTGCGCGACATGGGCTGGAGTCTAATGCCGACGTGCCGAGGGTGCATCACAGATGCATCACGACCTCCCCGTCGATGACGGTGATCACGGCGCGCCCCGCTCGGAAGGCGTGTCCGTCGCCGCGCTCGGCCGCGGGATCGACCTCCCACGCAACGAGGTCTGCCTGCTGCCCGGGCGCGAGCGACCCCCGGTGGGCGGACACCCCCGCGGCGGCGGCGGCCCCGGCCGTGTAGGCGCGGACGGCATCTTCCAGCCCCAGTCTCTCCTCGGGCCTCCACCCGCCGGCCGGAGATCCGTCGCTCGCCCGGCGCTCGAGAGCCGCATACACGCCCTCGCGCGGATCGATGGACGCTACCGGGACGTCGCTGCCGAACACCAAGGGCGCCCCGTGCCGCAACAGGGTGCGGAAGGCGTAAGCGCCCCTGCCCCTGGCTCCCCAGTGCTGCTCGACCAGCGGCACGTCGGTCAGCAAGTGCGCCGGCTGCATCGACAGCACGATGTCCGCGGCCGACGCTCGCCCGACGTCGTCGGGGTGCACGCACTGGAAGTGCTCGATCCGGTGCGGCAGGGCCACCCGCGGCAGGTCGGCCATCAGATCCAGCGCCCGGCGCACCGCCGCGTCGCCGATCGCATGCACCACGACCGCGAGGCCCGCCTCGGCCGCCATTCGCATCGCGGCGGCCGCGTCCGAGGCGGATGTGATGGGCATGCCGCGATCGCGGGATCGCTCGTAGGGCTCGAGCATCCAGGCCGTGCGGCTCCCCAGGCTGCCGTCGAGAAACATCTTTACCCCGCCGGTGGTGAGCCAGCGCGAACCCTGGCCGCTCCACACGCCATCGTGGACGAGCGACGGCAGCGCCGCGACCGGAGGGTGGAAGAGCACGCGCAGCCGCAGCCGATCGTCCGCTTCGAGCCGCAGGAACGCGGCCCGGGCAGACAGCGTCTCCACATCGTGAATCCCCGTGACCCCGAGTCGGTGGGCTTCGGCCTGCGCATCGCGCAGGGCCGCGTCCAGAGTGTCCGCCGGCGGCTCCGGCAGGTGCGGCGTCATCAGCTCGACCGCGCGCTCGAGCAGCAGACCCGTAGGCTCGCCGGCGGCGTCGCGGACGATCCGTCCACCAAAGGGATCGGGGGTGTCACGGCTGATTCCGGCGGCCCGCAATGCGGCGGTGTTGACCCATGCGGCGTGCACGTCGAGCGAGTCGAGATACACGGGCAGCGACTGCACCCCGTCGAGCACGAGGCGTTCGGGAGCGACAGGCCACCCGTTCGCATCCCATCCCTGGCCAATGACCCACCCCTGTGCGGGTGTCGCCCGGGCTACCGCCTGGAGCACCGATTCACGGGATTTGGTTCCCGCCAGCTGGACGCGGCGGCGGTTGAGAGCCCACAAGGCGAAGTGCGTGTGCCCATCCACGAAGCCCGCCGTGACGAGGGTGTGGGGGAGATCGTACACCGGCGTTCCAGCGGGGACATCTCGCGAGAGTTCGGCCGCTTGTCCCACCTCGCGGATGGTCCCGTCCCTCCACCAGATCGCGTTCCCCGAGACTCCGGGGCGGAGGGTCATGATGGCGCGCGCACGAAGAAACCCGCTTCGTGCCACGAGGGTTCTGGCTGTCAAATCAGGCCGGATAGGCCGGTTTCCACATGTGGAAAACCGGGGGAAGTGAATATCTGGATTCGGGGAAACTGAAGCTCAAATCGACCTCAAACTCCTCCCATTTCACTTTAAGTCTGATTACTAAGTGATTGCGGCACAGTCGGTAAAGATATGCAATCTGATGGAGGCCTCAGCAAGTCGACAGTGTCGTCAGGGTTCAAGTAATTATGCAGACGATCGAATTATGAACATCTTCGACATGGCATCCTATCCCGTATTCAGCAGACCCCCATCCCGCCATTCCCGGTTACCTCGATAGCTGAATTTCCCCTCCGCCGCCACGATAGACCGGCCCGACAAACCGTACTGGCGACGCCCGGAGGGCCCTGGCGAGGTCGTCCTTTCCCTCGACCTTGAGAGATCCCACCATCGGTGATGACCACTGCGGTGTCAGGGTCAGATGTCCGTTCCCCTTTTCCCCGGACTCCCTGGTCGAAGCCCAGACGATCTCGACGGAGCCGTTCGTGCGGGCGCTGTCTTTCGCCGGATGGCCGTCCCACGTGATCAGCGTTTTCCCGATCTTCACCTGGAACCGATCGTCGGTGCTCGGCACGCCGTTGATGTCCGCAAAGGGCACCTTGCCGATCTTGGCCTGCAGCTCGCGGATCTGGTGCCCCACGATATTCCCACTCTTCATCAGCCGGCCGTTGGATGCCAACAGGAGCAACGCCAGATCCCGTTTGGTGCCGGATCCAGCCTCGGCCGCGCTCACGGTCCAGAGTCCGAAGAACTGAGGCTTCTTCCCCTTCTTGTCTCCGTGGACGGCATAATCGGGAGTCTGAATGGTGTCCACCGCGTAGAAGCAAAGATGGGACGGGATCCAGGAGGCGAGAGCGGGCTGGCTCTGGACCTCCGTACGGAGGGCTGGATGCAGATCGGTGGCCTCACCTGCCGGCACCAGCCGCAGGTTGGCCGGCAGGCTCCTGGACGCCAGCTGCGGCGCCACCACGAAGAGCACGCAGAATCCCTTGCGGAGACCACGTATCTGCCAGACCGCGTCCGCGTGCTCCTTGCTCTGCGCCGGGAGGGGCGAGTGGACGGTCAGGAGCGCGAGGGCGGCGGCCAAGCCGGCGCCCATTAATGAGCGAGGGGAAATCGACTCCTCCGGATGTTGAGACGCGAACAACGGCGGGCGATCAGCCGCCTGCACCCCGAGCCGTGCGCACGGCGTCGGCCAGCTCCGCGTAGTGCTTTGGATCGAGCGCGTTGAAATGGAGATTCCGGTACGTCACGGCACCCCTGGGCCCGATGACGTAGACGGTCCGGCGCATGTATCCGTTTTCCCCGTTGCTCCCGAACTTGCTGGCCACTTTCTGGTCTGGATCGCTGAGGAGCCGAAAAGGAAGGTCGAGGCTGGTGGCGAAACGGGTATGGGTCTCGACCGAATCCGCGCTGATGCCCACTACCACCACGTCGGGGCCGAAGAGGGAGTCGTACCGCTCGGCGAAGGTTCTCATCTCGGCCGTGCATCCCGAGGTGAAGTCCTTCGGGTAAAAGGCCAGGACGACCGTTTTGCCGCGGTCGCGCCAGAGCTGATACGGATCAGTGGCCGGACCCACTCCGGCCTTGTTGGCCCATGGGAGCGAGAAATCGGGTGCCTGCCTGCCGACCTGAGGCCCGGAAACAATTCTCGCGGTCGGCGTGTACCCCGCCTGGGCGGCGAGCGGAGCGGCGGCGGCCAGACAGACGAACGCTGCGGCGAATGTGCGTGCGAAAAATTTCATGAGCGGGATGTCTCCCAGCAAAGACGATGGTTATTGCGCCGTGACCCTGCGCAGAACCCCGGAAATATCCTGGGTGCCGCCCGTCCCGGTATAGGCCACCTTCCCTGCCCGGTCCACTACGACGACGTACGATGTGGTCGGGGCCTCGTAGGCCCGAGTGCTGGTTCCTTCATCGTCGTACAGGGGCCGGAAGGGAGGCGTATTGCTCTTGACCCAGCGCTTGACGCGGTCGGGCGTCTGGTTCACGGCAACGTTGACGCCAAAGAACTCGACGCGATCGCCGAACTCGGCGTGCGCGGCGCGGACCCGAGGCAGGAGCTCTTCGCATCGCTCGCACCACGTGGCCCAGAACTCGAGGAGCATGGGCTTTTTTCCGATGTAGGCCCCAAGATCCACCGGTTTTCCGTCGAGGTCGTGCACCACGACGGCCGGCGCCTTGCTTCCGACGGCGATGCCGCTCTCCTGCGCCCCCAGGGGCGGACCGGCTATCGCCACGGCCGCCGCGATCAGCGCCGCCACCTTCAATCCGTTCATAGCACACTCCCGGTCTTTACCAGGTAGTACTCGGCCATCGCGAGCATCAGCACGCCGGCCGCCCGTTTCACCCACAGCGTCCAGCGCCCTGCTTTGGGGAGCGCGGCGAGCGTGCCGCTCAGCAGCCCCACGGCCACGAGGAGCGCGCTCAGGCCCAGCGAGAAGACCAACAGATAGAGAAACCCGAGCACCGGGCTGCCGGTGCCCGCGACGTATGTGAGGACTGCCGCGAACGCCGGCGCCCCGCAGGGGGCGGCCACCAGCCCGGAGGCGGCGCCCATCAGGAACACGCTGCCCGGCGAGTCGCCGGCGATTCGGCCGGCCCAGGCCAGGAGGTGACCCGGCGCGTTAACGCTAAAGACGTCCAGCATGGCCAAACCCGACACGAGAAGGAGGTTGGCCATCAGGAAATAGGCCCACGGGTTGGAGCTCACCGCGCCGAAAATGCTTCCGGTGAGGCCGGCCAGCAGGCCCAGCAGCGAG
Organism: uncultured Gemmatimonadales bacterium; assembly: GCA_963757525.1. GTDB lineage: Bacteria > Gemmatimonadota > Gemmatimonadetes > Gemmatimonadales > GWC2-71-9 > CAVVWJ01. The sequence continues at coordinate 2,811,030 of CAVWRM010000001.1, read as the reverse complement.
TAGACCAGGGCGAGGCCGCCCACGTAGAGCAGCGTCATGGCGAGCAGCCGGCCCCGGGAGCGCCCCGCCGCACCCGCACCGCCGAGGATACCGCTCGTGATGGGAATCATCGGGTAGACGCACGGCGTCAGGCTGGTGGCCACCCCGGCCCCGAACAGCAGCACGACCGCGGTCAGCGGCTGATCGCGGAGGGTCGACTCGAGTCCGACCATTCGGCGGCACCGTATCGGGTGGCGACATAGTGTTCCAGGATCGCCAGGAACTCCGGCACGATCCCCTCCCCGCGAAGCGTCACTATCAGACGCCCATCGACGTACACCGGCGCCTTCGGCTCCTCGAACGTACCTGGCAGGGAGATACCGATATTCGCGTGCTTCGACTCACCCGGACCGTTCACGACGCACCCCATCACGGCAACCTTCATGTCCTCCACGCCCGGCCGCTCGGTGCGCCACACCGGCATCTTCTCCCGCAGGTAATCCTGAATCTCCTGGGCCATGTGCTGGAAAAAGGTGCTCGTGGTCCTGCCGCAGCCGGGACAAGCGGTCACCTGCGGCGTAAAGCTTCTGAGCCCGAGAGACTGCAGCACCTGCTGAGCCACCCGCACTTCCTCGCTCCGGTCGCCACCGGGGGCGGGAGTGAGCGAGACGCGGATGGTGTCGCCGATCCCTTCCTGAAGAAGGATGCTGAGCCCCGCGGTGCTCGCGATGATGCCCTTGGCGCCCATACCCGCCTCGGTGAGCCCAAGGTGGAGGGGGTAGTCACATCGGGCCCCCAGCTTGCGGTAGACGTCGACCAGGTCCTGGACTCCGGACACCTTGGCGCTCAGCACGATGCGGTCGTGCGCCATCCCCGCGGCCTCGGCGAGCGCGGCGGACTGGAGGGCGCTCTCGACCATCGCCTCCATGGTCACGTCCCGCGCATCCCGAGGCTCGGCGAGTGCCGCGTTGGCGTCCATCATCGCCATGAGCAGGGTCTGATCGAGCGACCCCCAGTTGACGCCGATCCGCACGGGCTTGTCGTTGCGGAGCGCCACCTCGATGATCGCGCGGAAGTGCTCGTCGTGACGCTTGCCGCCGACATTGCCGGGGTTGATGCGGTACTTGGCCAGGGCCCCGGCGCAGGCAGGATACCGCGTCAGCAGCAGGTGCCCGTTGTAGTGGAAGTCGCCGATGATGGGGACGGGCACGCCGAGCCGGTCGAGCCCGTCCACGATCTCCGGCACCGCCGCCGCGGCGTCCTCCGTATTCACGGTCACCCGGACCAGCTCGCTTCCGGCACGGGCGAGCGCTGCCGTTTGCGCGATCGTGGCCGCGGCATCGGCGGTATCGGTGTTGGTCATGGACTGCACGACGATCGGATGCCCCGAGCCCAGGGGCACGCCACCGACCATGGTGGTGACCGTCTCGCGTCGAGTGCTGGCAGGCATCGATGAAATATAACGTCAGGGGTGGAGGCTCGTTCTTGCGCATGGTTCGGGGTCGGGACGAAATTCTGGCATGCCAGCCGACGACCCGCCGCATCCGCGCCGCGCGGCCATCACCGCGGTCGCAACGTACGTCCCCGAGCGCGTGGTCACCAACGCCGAGCTCGCGACCAGGTTGGACACATCGGACGAATGGATCGTCACCCGTACCGGCATCCGGGAGCGGCGCATCGGCGCGCCCGGTGAGACCACCGCCACGATGGGCGCGGAGGCGGTCCGGACACTGATGGCCGCCCGGGGCCTCGGCCCCGCCGACATCGATGCGGTGATCGTCGCGACGGTCACGCCCGACATGATGTTCCCCGCGACGGCCTGTCTCATCCAGGACGCGCTCGGTCTGCGCGAGACGTGGGGATTCGACCTCTCCGCCGCCTGTTCCGGATTTCTCTACGCGCTGACCACCGCCGCGCAGATCGTCGCCGCGGGGGCGCACCGGCGAGTCGTCGTCGTCGGGGCGGATCTCATGAGCGCCATCATCGACCCGCTGGATCGGACGACCGCCGTCCTCTTCGGCGATGGAGCGGGCGCCGTTCTCCTCGAGCCGGCGGAGACCGGGTTCGGCGCGCTCGATTTCTACCACGTCGTGGATGGGAGCGGCCGCCACGATCTGCTGATGCCCGCGGGCGGCAGCCTCCATCCGGCCAGCACCGAGACGGTGACGGGCCGGCAACACTTCCTCAAGCAGAACGGCCGCACCGTCTTCAAGTTCGCGGTCACCCGCATGGCCGACAGCATCGAAACGGTTCTTCGGCGCAACGGCCTCACGCCGGCGGACATCGCGATGGTCATTCCGCACCAGGCCAACCAGCGTATCCTCGACGCCACGGCGGAGCGGCTGGGCCTGCCGCCGGAACGGATGGCATCCGTCATCGGGCGATTCGGGAATACCACGGCGGCCACCCTTCCCCTCGCGCTCGACGCCGTCCTCCGCGAGGGTCGAATCCGGCGGGGAGATCTGGTGGTGTTCACGGCGGTCGGCGCCGGCTTCACGGTCGGCGCCTCGCTGTTTCGGTGGCAGTGAGAAGACCGGGCCTCAGACCCGGGAAAACTCGGCGCGGTCGATCGTCGCCAGATCGGCGGGTGACAGGACGAGGTCCGCCGCGGAGATGCTGTCGACCGCGTGCTCGACCTGCCGGGCGCTGGGGATGGTGAGCACGGCGGGCGACCGGCTGAGCACCCACGCCAGCACGAGGGCGTGTGCCGAGACGCCCAGACGCCGCGCCATCGGCGCCAGCACGGGGTGGTCCGGCAGCGCGCGCGTCAGCCGCCCGCCGCCGGTGGGGCTGTAGGCGAGAAACCCGATACCCCGCTCCTCACAATATCGAACCACTCCCGCCGCCAACGCCTCCCTGAAGAACGGATTGAGGCGGTTCTGTACCGAGGTGATCGGAACGATCGCGTCCGCCTGCCGGATCTGATCCACGGAGACATTCGACAACCCGAGCCAGCGCACCTTGCCCTCCGCGCGGAGCTCGGCCATCGCGCCGATGCTCTCGGTGAAGGGGACGTTGGGGTCGGGCGAGTGGAGCTGGTAGAGATCGATCCGCTCGACGCCGAGCGCGCGGAGGGAGCGATCGCACGCCTCGCGCAGGTGGGCCGGGCGCCCGTCGGTGTCCCACCGGGGACCGCGCCGGACGACCCCGCCCTTGGTCGCGACGATGACGGACGACCGGTCGCCGCCCCAAGCACGAAGCGCCGACGCGATGAGCCGCTCGTTGTGGCCGACATCGCGCTCGTCCAGGCAATAGGCGTCGGCGGTGTCGATGAGGGTGACGCCCGCATCGAGTACCGCGGCGAGCACGCGGAGGGCCTGCACTTCCCCCGGACGTCCGTCGATGGAGAGGTGCATGCCGCCGTAGCCGATCGCGGAGACGGCGGGCGCGCCCGGCCCGAGCGGCCGGAGGGTCAGGGAGGGACGGAGATCGTGCGTAGGCTGGGCCTCACGCGAGGCCCAGCTGCATGGTCAGCCGGCGCCAGTCTTCGGCCGACACGACCCCATCCGTGAGGAGGGGCGTCAACGTCGCCAGAATGTCGGCCCGGTTGCCGTCGATGCGGCGGTCCCGGAGCTCGGAGATCATGCGGGAGAAGCGGTGCTCGTACTCATCCGCTTTCAGCTCCCCGCTCTTGCGCTGGGAGCTCAGCTTGCGCAGCTCCTCCGCGATCCGAGCCGGGGTGATGGGCTTGAGGGTACCACCCTGCTGGTCAGCCGACATTTCGTACCTCGAGCGGAAGCCGTGGGTGTCGTGTCTGCAACGGTCAGCTTGATTATGCCCTTTCCCTGCGGGCCCTGTCCAGAGTGCCAGGGCAGCAGCCGGCGCCCTCACGCCATCCCCATCAATTTCCCGTGCGCCGAGAGAGGACAGGATGCGACCAGTAACCCACGTATGGCTCACCACGGTAATCGCTCCAGCCGCGCTGGTGTTGCTGCCGGGCTGTCGCGACGATTCGAGCCCGACCGCGCCCGATCCAGCGCCTGCAATCGCCACTACCACCAGCCAGCCGCTGGTATTTCGCCAGGTGACCGCCGGACGTGATTTCTCCTGCGGCGTGACCACCGACGACGTCGCCTACTGCTGGGGCGCCAACTATTACGGAGCGCTCGGCAACGGGACCACCGACCTGAGCCCTCTCCCGGTAGCTGTGTCGGGCGGACACCGTTTCCGCCAGGTGGAGGCGGGAAACGAGCACGCGTGCGGAGTCACCATCGACGATCGGGCCTATTGCTGGGGACGGAACCGGTTCGGCCAACTCGGTAACGGCAAGATCGTCGATCAACCGGCTCCCGTCGCGGTAGCCGGCGGCCTCAGATTCCGAGAAGTGAGCGCCGGCGATCAGCACACGTGCGGCGTGACCACCAGCGACCGGGCCTACTGCTGGGGCTATGCCTACTACGGACAGCTAGGCGACGGGTCGGCCGTCAACAAGCAGAAGAGGCCGGCCCGGGTGAATATCGGCAGGCGATTCCGCCAGGTGAGCGCGGGCGGCCGTCACAGTTGCGGCGTGACGACCGACGACCGGGCGTTCTGCTGGGGCGACGGCTCCGACGGTGCGATCGGCGACGGGAAGACGTTCACCCGGCGCACACCGCGGGCGGTGGCGGGAGGTCTTTCGTTCCAGCAGGTGATCGTGGACGGGCAGTCCACCTCGGGCGGCTATAGTTGCGGGGTGACCATCGACGACAGGGCCTATTGCTGGGGAGGGAACTTCGCCGGTCGCCTTGGCGACGGCACTATGACCGACCGCCTGAAGCCGGTCCCGGTCGCGGGAGGCATTCGGTTCAGCGCGGTGAATCTGGGCGAGGCGCACACCTGCGGCGTGTCGACCGACAACGCCGCCTACTGCTGGGGAAATGGCGACTCCGGCCAGGTGGGTGACGGCGGCCCTCTAGGGACGAACAGGTATCCGTCACCGTTCCCGGTCGTCGGTGGACTCCAGTTCGCCAGTGTCGCCGCGAGCCATGCACACACGTGCGGCGTGACCGTGGACGGCGCGGGGTACTGCTGGGGCGACAACAGTGCCGGCGAGCTGGGCACTGGTACGCAGTCCTCCGCCATCTCGACGCCGGGGGCCGTCGTCGGGCCGAGCTGACGGCGCTCGCCGTGCGCAAAAGACAGCGGGACACCGGACTGGCCGGCGTCCCGCTGCGTGCCACGGGCGACCTGAGCTATTTGCGGATGACCACGATCACCCGCACTCGCTGAAGCCGCACACGTGGCACTTCATGCATCCCTCGGCGAACTCGAGCTGCGACCCGCAGTCGGGGCAGGCGCCGGAGAACGTATCCTGCATGCCGCCGAGCATCATCTGCTCGCCGCCGCTCATCGTCACTCTGGACCCGAGCGGGGCCGTCTCGTCGGGCACCGGGGCCGTGGCGCCCGGGAGCAACTCCTGCTGGATGCCCTGCTTCTCCTGCATCCATCGCTCGATGGCGATGCCGACCGCGTCCGGCACTGAGAGGACCTTGTTGGGGCCGAGTCCGATCACCCGGTCGGAGCTGATGCCCCGGAGCTGGCGGTAGATCTCCTTCATCGGAATTCCCGACCGCAGCGCGAGGCTGATGAGACGTCCCAGCGCCTCGACGTCGGCCATGAGCGCGCCCCCGGCCTTGCCGAGGCTCATGAACACCTCGAACGGCTGGCCGCGGTCGTCTTCCGTGATCGTGACGTACAGCGTACCGAGCGGCGTCTCGAGCCGTCGGGTGGCGCCGCGCAGCAGCTCGGGGCGGGAGCGCTTCTGCCGGCGCTGGAGGTTCTCCGCCTCGAGATCGAGGACCATGCGGCGCAGCCGATCGTTCTCGGAACGCAGCTCCGCGAGCTCGCCCCTCATATCGGTCAGGGCGGACACGCCCGCTCCGGCCTGTCCGTTCCCGACCGCATCCTTCACCTTCCTGGCCGTGCTCCCGGTCGAGAGGACCTGCATGTCCCGGCTGCCGTCGCGGTAGACTGTGACGCCTTTGCAGTTGAGCCGGTAGGCCAGGCGGTAGATCTCCTCGACGTAATCCTCGGTGGCGTCATGGGCGAAGTTGCAGGTCTTCGAGATGGCGCTGTCGTTGAACTCCTGGAACGCCGCCTGCATCCGGATGTGCCACTCGGGCTTGATGTGGTTGGCGGTGACGAACACCCGCTGCCACTTGGCCGGCACCTCGGGGAAGCCGATGTGCCCCGCCTCGGCGATGCGCCGCATGAGATCGTCGGAGAACCACCCCTCGGCCTTCGCGATCGCGACGAAATCCTCGTTGACGTCGGGCATCAGGACGCCCGCCTGGTTCCGCATGAACGCCACCGCGAAGAGCGGCTCGATGCCGGAGCTGCACCCCGCGATGATCGAAATGGTGCCGGTCGGGGCTACGGTGGTGACGTTGCAATTGCGGAGCCGCCGCATCGGGCGGACGCGCTCTCCCCGGGGCCCGCGGGCGCAGGTCTGGTCGGAACCCCAGATGCTCCGCTCCCACTCGGGGAAAACGCCGCGCTCGGTAGCCAGTCGCTCCGATTCGATCTTCGCCTCTTCATCCACGAACTGCTGGATCCGGCGGCCGAGCGCGACGCCCTCATCCGAGTCGTAGGGAATGCCCAGCTTCACGAACACGTCGGCCAGCCCCATCACGCCGAGCCCGATCCGGCGGATGCGCTGGGCCAGATCGGTGATCTCCGGCAGCGGGTACTGATTGGCGTCGATCACGTTCTCCAGGAAGTGCGTCGCCAGATGCACCACCGGGCGCAGCGCGTCCCAGTCGATCGCGTCGTCCCGCACGAAGACGCCGAGATTGATGGAGCCCAGGTTGCAGACGTCGTACGGCAGCAGCGGCTGCTCCCCGCAGGGATTGGTGGCCTCGTACGACCCCAGGTGGGGCACCGGATTGTAGTAGTTGGCCTTGTCGATGAAGAACACGCCGGGCTCGCCCGTCTTCCAGGCGCCGTGGATGATGCGGTTCCAGACTTCGCGGGCCCTGAGCTGCCCAGTGACTTTGCCGGTCTTGGGATGGTGCAGGTCGTACATCTCGTCGGCCTCGACGGCGGCCACGAAGGCATCGGTGACGGCGACGGAGATGTTGAAGTTGGTGACCTTGGTGGTGTCGTCCTTACAGGTGACGAACTCCATGATGTCGGGATGGTCCACCCGGAGGATGCCCATGTTGGCGCCGCGCCGGGTGCCGCCCTGCTTGACCACGTCGGTGGACGCGTCGAACAGGCTCATGAACGAGACGGGGCCGGAGGCTACGCCCATGGTGGAGCGGACGATGTCGTTCTTGGGGCGGAGACGGGAAAAGCTGAAGCCGGTGCCGCCGCCGGACTGGTGCACCAGGGCCATGGCGCGGAGGGTGTCGTAGATGCCGCTCTTGCCGTTGGAGAGGGCGTCGTCCACCGGGAGCACGAAGCAGGCCGACAACTGGCCGAGCGGCCGACCCGCGTTCATCAGCGTTGGAGAGTTGGGGACGAAGAGCCGCTCGGCCATGAGCCCGTAGAACGCCTGGGCAACTTCCTCCACCGCGCCGATCGAGGCGCCGTACCGCCGGTCGGCTTCGGCGATCGTCCGCGCCACGCGCCAGAAGAGGTCCTCGGGCTTTTCGACCGGCGCACCGGTCTCGTCCTTCACGAGGTACCGCTTCTCGAGCACCGTGATGGCGTTGGACGACAGACGAACACCGTCCCGTGGGGTGGACGAATTCATGGAGACTCCCCGCTCATGTAAGGTGGAGTGAAGCGTGCAGCAACTGCACCGCCGAAGCCTTGCCGTCCCGCCCGATCGTCGGCGAAAAAACGGAAGGGCAAAGTAGGACCGCGGCGGACATCGCACAATACCAACGAAAAAGCCCCATGCCTGCGCACGATGCCGCTTCCCACATCACAAAGATAACGGGATCGTCACCTCGTCGTCGGCGCCAACGGAAAGCGGCCGGCCCGGTGCGCACGCGCCAACTCCACGTAATGCGTCCAGGTCGCCGTTACCCGTGACGACAGTGTCGCGTCCACTGTGCGGACGACCCGACCCGGCACCCCGATCACAAGCGAGCGCGGCGGGATCTGCATGCGCTCGGGAATGACCGCTCCGGCCGCCACCACGCTCCCCGTCCCCACCAGGACGTCGTTGAGGAGAACGGCGCCCATTCCGATGAGACACTCGTCCTCGATCCGGCAGCCGTGGAGGATCGCGCGATGCCCTACCCCGACCCGCCGGCCGACCACGCAGGGCACGCCCTCATCCACGTGGACGATGGTGCCATCCTGGAGGTTGCTCTGGGCGCCGATCACGACGGGCGCCAAATCGGCCCGGATGACGGTCCCGTACCAGACGCTCGATTCCTCCTCGAGCGTCACGTCTCCCATGACGGCGGCGGTTGGGGCGAGGTAGGCGGTCGGATGGATCCGCGCGCTCATCGCTGCGCGGGAGGGAACAGCATCTGGGTCCACGCCTCGACGGGCGACCCGGCCTTGAGCGCGGGATGCCAGGTGACCGTCCAGACGAAGTCGCGGACCGCGCGCTCGAACGCCGCATCGTTGGAGGGCCGCAGACGCTGGACGTCCACCGTGCGTCCTTCGGAGGACACCTTGACCCAGAGGAGTGACGGGCGCGGGTTCTCGGCCGCGTCATCGGGCATGGGGACGAACGGCGGATTCACGGGCTTCGGGCGCTCATCGAAGCAGGAGCCGTCGGCGTTGTAGCCCGCCCCCGGATCACAACGGCTGGGCGCCTTCACCACCTGGGGTGGGTTCCGCGGAAGCTCCGGCGATCCGATGGGTGCGAGCTGGGGCGTGATCTCGAGAATCTCTCCAGGCTTCACGTTCACGGTGTCGGAATAGAAGTTGAACCGCGGGGCGGAGACGCCGAGCGCATGCGGGCCCGGAGGCACCCGAGTCAGTGGATCAGTTACCGGCCGTTCGTCGATCATGACGGTCGAGCCGCGCGGCAGCCCCACGATGCGAATCCCCCCGCTGTCTCCCGAGACGCGGACCGGCCGGCGGGCGCTGTCGGCTGGGGGACTCACGGCGGCGCCTGCGGGACGCGCCGGTGTCGGCACCGATCCGGTGGACGGAGGGCTCGGAGCAGTCGGCGGAGTGGCTCGCCGCTTGACGGAGTCCCCACCACCCAGCGGCGGGAGCGGCCCGAAGGCGGTATCCAGGGGCGCCGGGTCGGTCCCCGGAGTCGCGACGGAGTCGGCGTGAGCCTGACCAGGCACGAAGCCGTGGGACCGATAGTAATAGAAGGCCCCACCACCACCGCCCACGACCGCCAGCACCACCCAGAGCCAGCCCCACGACGATCCGCTTCCCCGCATGGCGAGCGAACGATCGGCCACTCGCCTGGATCCATCGGAGGCCGACCGCGGCACCGCCCGGCGGTCGACGATCGGCGAATCGAGCGGGGTAGTGGGTTGGCTCACGATGAGCGGCGGAACGCCGCCGGCAGGGCTCGGCAGGGTGGCGGCCACGCCCCCCGACGCCACGCCCACCCCCGCCGAGGAGGTGCGCATCGCGCCGGGCGCCGCGGTGGGCTGACCCTGGATCGAGGCCACCAGCTCCTCGCAGCTCTGGAACCGGTCGGCGGGATCCTTCATCAGCATCCGCTTGATCACCTCGAAGATGCGCCGCTCGTCCGCAGTGATCAGGGTAGGCGTCGGGATCGGCTCGGTGATGTGCTTGTAGCCGATCGAAAAGCTGTCCTCGCCGTCGTACGGCACCGTATTGGTAAGGCACTGGTAGGCCACTACGCCCAGGCTATAGATGTCGCTGCGGCCGTCGATCGCCTGGGCCCGGGCCTGCTCCGGACTCATGTAGTGGGGCGTACCGATGGACATGCCCGTGCCGGTCAGCTTCTGCCCCGAAGCCGCCTTGGCGATGCCGAAGTCGGTAAGCACCGACTGCCCGAACTCGTCGAACATGATGTTGTCGGGCTTGATGTCGCGATGGACGATTCCGCGCTGCGCCGCGTAGCCCAGCGCGCCGCCCGCCTCGATGAGCAGGCGGCGAATCTCCGGCGGGCTGAGCTTCTTCCGATCCTTGACCACGGTCGCCAGGGAGCCGCCTCGGAGGTACTTCATCACGAAATAGATGACCCGACCCGAGCGGCCGACTCGATAAATCGGAATGATGTTGGGGTGCTCGAGCTGGGCGGCGGTGCGGGCCTCGCGCTGGAACCGCTCGACGAATTCGGAGTCGAACGCCAGGGAGAACGGCAGCACCTTGATGGCCACCTCGCGCTCGAGCTGCCGGTCGCGGGCCCGATACACCATGGCCATGCCCCCGCGCCCGAGCTCCTCGAGGATTTCGTATTCGGCCGCGAGCGCCTCCCGGACGATATCGGTCTCCTGGAACGACCCGGTGGCAAGCGCGTGCACCGGGGTCGTGGCCAGGAGATCGAGACCGCAGGAAGGACAGAACTTGGATTTGCCGGTGATCTCGCTGCCGCAACGGGAGCAGAACATGCGGGCAAGCTATCGCCCCCCACGGGGGAGTCAAGCGAGCATGGCGTCCTGCGAGAGGCGTTGCGCTCGGCACGACCAGCGAGGGCTCTCCGGCGCCGTTTCCAAGGGGCTAAAGCTGGCACAAGCCATGCGCTTACGGCGGATGGGTGCTCCACCCTACACCCGTCCCCATAGCCCCCGGGCTCGGCCCGACCGGAGACCGACGTGGTTCCTTATCACACGATCGCCTTCAGCCAGCAGAAGCTGCGCGCCGCCATTCGCCGTGCCGCCGGTCAGGAGCCCGCCTTCAGCTACGGGTTCGTGGTGCACTCCCGGCGCTATTCCGCGCGCCCGACCCTCGGACTCATCACCCTCAACGGCGAAAGCCTCGAGCTCAACGAGCGGCTGGTGCGCTCGCTCGAGGGATCACCGCTGTGGCTCTTTGGGCATGCCCGAATCACGCTGGCGGCGGGAACGACGGTGGATGGAGAAACCGACGATGACAACGCCCTCACGCCGCTCTCGTCGCTCCTGATGCACATCGCGACGTTCGACGCGAGCGCCGGGGTGACGCAACATCTCGTGCAGGTCGAAGCCCAGGTGAAGGCGGAGACGCTGGTACAGCCGCTCCTCGTGCTGACCCACGCGCGGCCAGAGGCCTGGCCGCTCTAGGCTACTCGTCCACGACCTGGAACGTCTGGGACCGCCGGTCGGTCCTCCCGTTCCCGTCGTCCACCACCACTTCCAGCGTGTAGTTACCCGGCTTGAGGCTCTCGAGCTTCAGGTTCCGGTGCGAGCTGGCCACCGGAAAGGCGCCCTGCTCCTCGAACTTGAGCGAGATCGCCGCCGATCCGCCGCCGAAGATCTTCCGCAGCAGTCCGCCGCCCCCGCCCTGCTTCCGCACGGCGATGCGCACCGTGTACGGAGTTCCCGCACTCAGTCCCTCGACCTCGTAGTAGAGGTCCATATCCTGGCCCCGCTGGTAGACGCGGAGCGGATTGAAGGTGACCGTGTCGTCTCCCGCCCGCTGCCAATACAAGTTGGTCGCCCGGCTGCCGAGCACCAGATCGCTGAGCGCGAGGGCCTGCGATGTCGGCTGGCCCACGCGGACCGTGTCCTTGGGGAGCACGACACCGGCGTCCTCCCCCTGCTGAACCGCCAGTCGATAGTCGAACTTGCCGGGCGGTACCGAGACAGCCGCCCGGCCGACCAGGTGCTCGCCGCTGGGCACGGCCGCTGGCGCGACGAAGTGCCGGGTCGTGTCGAGCGACGCGACGACCTTTCCGGTCCGGTCGGTGGCGACGAAGCGGACCCGCACGGAGTACAGATATCCTCGGGTCACGATCACCGGCTGAAGGCTCGATCCCGCGATCGCGTACGCGATCTGGACCATGCTCCCGGCGGAGTCGTGGCCCACCGCCAGCACCTCCGAGCGGACCTTGAGCTCCGACGGGAACGAGAGCTCGTAGCTGTCGGAGGTGGTGCCCACCGCGATGCTGGCCTGGCCCAACGCGCGTTCCTCGCTCTGGTAGCGGCCCGAGCCGCTGGCGGACTGCAGCCGCTGGTAGATCGGCGACAGCTGCTCACGGGACAGCATCAGTTGCTCGGCCATCGGGTTGGCGGAGGCGCGATCCTCCCGCAGCGCAATCGCGTTGCTGAAGCCGAGCACGTCGAAGAGACTCTCCACCAGCTTGAAGTCCTGCACATCTTCCCGCGCCACGAAGTGGAAGATCAGGTCGCCCTCGGGCCGGTGGTACCGCCACGATTCGTTGGGCTCGAGATTCGGGGCGGCGTAGCTGGCGCGTGACGTAGGCTCCCCGTGCCGGATATAGATGATCCCCCGGTCGTCGAAATCCTTGCTGCCCGAGCGATACCGCTCGACGATGTCGTAATGCCGGTTGAGCGACGTGAGCTGGAAGTTCTTGCGCGCGTAGAAGAGCCGGCGATAATGCTCCCGCAGCCGCTCGCCGTCGGAGCGCAGATCGGTCCGGTCCCGGCTGCCCCAGAACTGCCGCAGATAATCCACCCGCCGCGACCCCTGGGTCTGATCGAACTCGCGGAGGACGCTGTCGCTCGCGATGGTAGCCAGGTCGGCCCGGTAGCTCGCGACCGTGGCCGAGTCGTCGGACTCGGCGCCCTCGTAGTACGGCTCGGCCCCGTCGAAGCGCCCGAGCAGAAAGCGGGTGCGGGCCTCCTCCAGCAGCCCCAGCCCGCGATTGGGGCCGAAATCCAGATAGCCCTTGAAGGCGACGAGCGCCGAGTCGCCGTCACCGACTTCCCTCTCCACCCGGCCGCGCGCGAGCATGACCTCCGGATCGTCGCGCGCCGGCGTCGTGCCCGCCTTGCGGAGCGCCTCGAGTGCGACGCCGAGCTTGATGTTCACCCGCTGCCGGAGCGCGGTGTTGGCCAGGTCCACGAGCCCGCGGACGAACCCCGGGTCGACTTCGGCCGACTTGGCGAAGGCCGCCGCCGAGCGGGTGAGCGCGTCCTTTCCCAGCATGGTCTTGAGGCCGGTGATGAAGGAGATCTGCGAGTCGCCCACGCCGTATTCGGCGAGGCCCATTCCGTACCACGCGTAGGGCCACTTGGGCTGGAGGTCGATGGCCCACTGGAACTCCGACGCCGCGTCGTCATAGTGGGACTGGCCGCCAAGCTCACCGATGCGCAGTGACAGGAAGCCCAGTCGCAGGTGCTGGACCGCGTTGTTCCGGTCGGTCTTGGCGACCGCGATCATCCGCTTCTCGAGCACGAGAAGCCCGTTGGTATCGGCCGTGGCGGCCAGCGAATCCCGGAACCGCTCGAGGGCGGCCCGGTCGTCCGACGACTGTGCTCGAGCGGTCGAGACCGTGAAGGCGAAGCCCATGAGCGCGATGGCGATGCACCAGCCGCGAGGAAGGAGGGAGCTCATCGACCTAGGAGACGCCGGCCCTCCCGCGCGGCCCACACCCTCACGACTGCCCGGCGCGTGCCTGTGCACCGAGGAATTTCCGGAGTCCCGAGAGGACGGCGCGCGCGTAGAGCTCCTGGCCTCGGGGCGAGCGCAGCGCGGCTTCCTGATCGGGTACCATGATGAAGAGTCCCTCCGTGAGCACCGAGGGCAGCCAGGTCCCGCGGACCAAGGCAAGATCTCCCCGACCGATACCCAGGTCCCGCAGACCCAGGCTCTTGAGCAGCTCGGCCTGGATCGCCCGGGCGAGCGGGATGCTGCGGGGATGATTGTAGTAGACGCTCGTGCCGTTGTGCGCGAACGGATCGATCCCGTCCGGTAGCGCGTTGTTGTGGATGGAAATGAGCACATCCGCATCGGCCCGCTCGGCCATCGCGACGCGGGGCCAGAGGTCGAGGGGGACGTCCGTGCTGCGGGTCATGAGGACGCGCGCGCCCGCGGACTCGAGCAGGTGCTTGAGCCGGAGGGCGACGGCCAGATTCGCGTCCGCTTCACGCAGCCCCGTGGGACCCGTCGCGCCGGCGGGCGGATGGCCCGGGTCCACCGCAATGAGCCGTCCGGCGAGCGGAGTGCCCGCATTGATGGGGGGCGGCCGTCGCACGTCGAACACGAGGTCGTTGGCGTCCCACCGGGCGCGGAATCCCCACACGGGACGTGTCAGCTCGAGGGTCAGCGTCACCTCGTCGGCTGCGGTCTGCTCCCAGCTCATGCGGCGCACCAGCGAGTCGGTACCGCCATACCGCATGAAGTTCACGTCTCCGGTCGCGCCGTAAAACCTGATCGCGAGCGTGCGGTCGCCCTCCAGAGTGCGGAACGGCAGCCGTTGGCCGACTGGGATCCGCAGCCTGTCGTATAGGGAGTCCGATGTGAGCGTGACGGAGCCGACTACTCCACGCGGCGCGGGCGCGCCGATCGGCATCGGCTGCGCATCCGCCGCGGGCAGCCACGCCTCTGCCGTCCGCGAAAGGCGGAGCCGCAGGTCGCCGTTGCGGCGACCGCTGACCTGGCCGACCGTGCCGGTGGGAAAAAACCAGGCGTAGGTGGCGCCGGGCGCCGCTCGCCCGATCGTGAGGCTGTCGGTGGAGCCGAGATGGGCGGTGTCGTCATCGAGCCGGGTCACGACCGGCATCGTGTCGAGCGTCGCCACCTGGAGCGGCCAGCGGGCGCGGGCGGTGTCCGCTCCCACGATGGCCTCGACGGTGGGCCACGTCGTGTCGGCGACCAAGCTCGGCGGGAGCGAGTCTCGAGCGAGGACGGACCCGGGATCGGGGCCGATCTGTCGCCCCCGGATCTCACCGACGTACCGGTCACGGCTCCAGCCGGGGGGAATGCCTCCGCCGAAGACGCGAACCCCCTCGGGCACATCGTCCGGCTGGGTCTGGGCGATCAACGGCACCGTCGTGCCGTCGGTCAATCGAAACCGGACCTGGGCGCCCTGGGTTGCTCGCACGCTCAGCGGAAGGTACTCCCCGGCCTCGACCCAAATACGACCGCGCGGCGCCAGAGACAGCGTATCGATCCAGACGACGGCGCCGGGGGGCGGCTGCGGCATGGTTGACCGCCGGACGACGTAGGAGAGCGACGCGGAATCCGGCGCGGCGCGTGCCTCGATCTGAAACCGGGCGACGCTGTCGAGCGGAAGCGGGAGATAGGCGAGCCAGGCGCCATTGGGCCAGACCGGCACCGGCCGGCCGTTGATGGTAAGCCGTGCATCGCCGGTACCCACGGAGCCGAAGATGAAGGTGGAATCGCGAAAGGTGAGCACTGCATCCGCCGGCGGGTACACCACGTCGATACGGAGCGGACCGGCGCGATAGGGCACTCGGGGAAGTGCGGCCGAACTCGGGACCAGTGCGTTCCTCGACGGCTCGGGACCGCTCGGTCGCCCGGGGGCGCACGCCGCGGCCGCGAGCGCCGGGATGGCCCAGCGAAAACACCGCGCGCGATTCATGGCTGCAAGGTACACGTTGACTATGACTTACGCCAAGACGACGTTGACGCTCTCGACACCCCTCTCTAGATTCGTGACCACCTTCATCCCCGCGGACCAGATCTACGGAAGGGATCGTCCGAGTGGCCCCGATTCTCGCCTCCGTTTTCGGAAAAACCGATAGTGGGCGCACGCGGGACCACAACGAGGATACGTTCCTCGTCGCCGATCTCAGCACCGGGAACGCCAGCCTCCTGCCCGAGGTCCGCGAGCACGAGATCGGTCCGCGCGGTTCGCTCTTCATGGTGGCCGACGGCATGGGCGGCGCGGTCGCCGGCGAACTGGCGAGCGAGATGGCCGCCGATCTCGTCTATCGGCATCTCGCCACCACGTGGATCACCGATCGCGATTCCTCGGCCGAGCGCTTCGCGTTCCGGATGCGCGAGGCGGTGGAGATCGCCAACGCCCGCATCTACGGATACGCGAAAGAGCATCCCGAGGTTCGCGGGATGGGCACGACGGTGACCGCCGCCGGCGTATATGGCGAAGACCTCTACCTCACCCAGATTGGCGACAGCCGCGCCTATCTCATCCGGGGCGGCACCGCGATCCAGTTGACGAAAGATCAGTCCTTGATGCAGCGTTTGGTGGACGCCGGCGAGCTGACGGAGGAGGAGGCGGAGCAGAGCGAGCGGCGGAACATCATCCTGCAGGCGCTGGGCCCCGACCCGCAGGTCAAGGTCGATCTCACCCACCAGAAGCTCCGCCGGGGCGACACGCTCATCATCTGCTCCGACGGCCTTTCGGGACTCGTGCGACGCGAGGAGTTCGCCGAGGCGGTCGGCCGGCACACCGATCTCCCGTCCCTGTGCGGCGCGCTCATCGATCTCGCCAACGAGCGGGGCGGGCCGGACAACATCACGGTCGTGGCGGCGCGCTTTACCGGCACCGGATTGCCGGAGGCCTCCAACGAGGAGGGAGTGGGGTATCGGGTGTACGATCTTCCCGAAGGCGAGGAGGCACCCACCGACGAGATGCAGGTGGCGCCGACCGATCCCCCGCTCCCGCCCCCCAAGCCGGCGCTCGCGGGCAGCAACTTCCGCAGCATTCTCCTGATCATCGCGGCCCTCTGCATTCTGGCCGCTCTGCTCGCCTTCTGGCTCTGACATCGCCGCGTGACCGGCCCTGAGCCGCGACGGCGCGCCGTGCTCGATGCCCCGCTCGGCGTTCGGCTCTCGTGGGTCGGCGGGCTCTCGTTCGCGTCCGGACTTCCCTACTTCTTCTTCAACGAGACGGTCCCGGTCTGGCTCGCCCAGGAGGGAATGAGTCTCGCTGCGATCGGACTCGCGAGCGGGGCGTCCTTGCCCTGGGTCCTCAAGTTTCTCTGGGCCCCGTTCGTCGACCGGCTGGGAGGTCGACAGGCGTGGATCCGGGCCTGTCTCGTGCTTCTCGCCGGGACGACCGCCGTGCTCGCCTGGGCCGACCCCGCACATCATGGCGCCCGCCTCGCCGCCCTGCTCCTGGTCTACGTGACGCTCTCCGCCACGCAGGATATCGCGATCGACGCGTACACCATCGAGACCACGACGGGACGCGAGCTGGGCGTCGCCAACTCCGTCCGGATCGGCGCCTATCGCGGGGCCAGCTTCGTCTCGAGCGCCCTTCTGGTGTACGTGGCCGCCCGGCAGGGCTGGCCCGCCGCTTTCATCGCCGGTGCCACGGTCACGGCCGCCCTCGCGGCCGGGTCCTTCCTCCTTCTCGATACGGGAGGCGGCTCGGAGCATGCGCGCGCGCTCGCCGAGCCCGTCGCCGCGTTGCTCCGTCGTCCGGCCATCTGGGCGGTGATCCTGTTCGCCCTGCTCTTCAAGCTCGACATCTCCGCGATGGACCCGATGACGAAGCCGTTCTGGGTGGCGCGCGGGCTCTCGCTCGAGCAGATCGCGGTGCTGACCACCGGCCGGCTCATCGCGACGCTCCTCGGTGCCGCGCTGGGCGGTGTGTTGGCTACGCGGATCGGCATCTTCCGGGCGTTGTGGACGATGGGTCTGGTGCAGTTGTTGTCGAGCCTGGGGTACGCCCTCGCGGCGGCGGCGCCGACCCACCATGGGTTCATCACCGCGGCGGCACTCTTCGAGAATTTCGCGGCGGGTCTGGGCACCGCGGCGTTTCTGGCTTTCCTGATGTCGGTGTGCGAGCGGCGTTATGCCGCGACCCAGTTCGCGCTCCTGAGCGCGATCTACGCGCTGAGCCGATGGGCGGCGGGTCTGGTGTCGGGAGTCCTGGCGCAGAACGTAGGCTTTGCCCGGTACTTCCTTCTCACGTTCGCGCTTGGGCTGCCGGCCTACGCGCTGCTGCCCTGGGTGCGCCACGCCGGGCGCGATACCGAGGAGTCGGCGGCTACTTGAGCCGGCCGCGCAGCCAGCGACCAACCGCCTCCTGCATCAGGCGTTGCCGGTGCCACGCCAGCAGGACGGGGAGCTCGCCGGGCAGCTCGGGCAGCAATCGAGGGTGCCCGAACAGCACGATCAGATCTGCGCCGGCCGCCCGGTCGGCGATCGAGGTCAGCGAAGCGGCGCTGAATCCCGACCTTCCCTTCCAGGCCCTGGGCTCCGCGAAGGCCAGGACCACGCGCGAGCCGCCGGAGTACCGGCCGACAAGCTCGTCGCCCAGTGCGGTCGCGGCCCAATCGGTGGGGCCGGGCGGGTAGGGGCCACCGATGTCGTCGTCCACCACCGCCAGATCGATAGGTCCTTCGAGACGCGGCGCCGTGCCGCGGATCATACCAAGCCCCAAGAGCGCATCGGCCAACTCCTCCGCGGAGGCGAACGGCCCGCGAGTGACCGGCGCGGTAGGGCCGTTGGCGACCGTCAGCGCGCGCTCGTAGCGCGCCTGTGCCTCCGCCATCCGCTCGCGCGGGAGTACGCCGCTGCTGAGCCCCTGCTCGAGCGCCTCGGCCACCCGGCGCGGATCGTTGGGATACAGCAGGAGGTCCACTCCGGCCCGTACCGCCTCCACCGCCGCGTCGGACTCGCGCCGGCCCTGCAACGCTCCATCCATGATCAGCGCGTCGGAGACGATGAGACCATCGAAGCCGAACGGCCCTCGCAGCTCGTCGAGGAGCGGTTTGGAGAGTGTGGCGGGAAGCCCGGACGGATCGAGCGACGGATACGCCACGTGACCGGTCATCATGGATGCCACTCCGCTGTTGGCGGCCACCTGAAACGGCACCAGGTCGCTCGCGCGCAGGAGGTCTGCGCTGGCGTCCACCACTGGCAGGTCGATGTGAGAGTCCACCGCGGTGCGTCCGTGCCCCGGATAGTGCTTGGCGCACGCCAGCGCGCCGGCATCCTGGCATCCTTCGATCCAGCTTCGCACGTAGGAGGCGACCCGTTGAGGATTATCGCCGAATGCGCGCGTCTGCACGATGGGATTGGTCGGGAGCACATCGAGATCGGCCACCGGCGCCAGCACCCAGTTGATGCCGACCGCGCGGGCCTCCTGGGCCGTGACCGCACCCGCCCACCGGATGACGGCGGCATCCTCGAGCGCCGCGAGCGCCGCGGGTGGAGGAAACTCGGTGAGCCCCACCACCTGCTGGCCCGCGCCGCGCTCCAGATCGGACGCGATGAGCAGTGGCCGCCCCGCTCGGCGAAGCAGATCGGTGGTCAGCCGCCGTACCGATTCGACCGTGCCCCCGAACAGGATGAATCCGCCCACGCCCAGATCGAGGGCGTCGGCGATCGAGCCGGCCTCGTGCGCGAAACCGTCATCGGGACGCCACCGCAGCGAAGGAAGGACCAGGCGCGCGGGAGGGAGCACGGGGGTGGAACTCACGCCGGGGTCACCGTGCCGAGCACGCGCGGTCCCCGCGCGCCCGTGGCCGACGGAACGTTGCCGGGCTGCCCGTGGAGCGTGAGATACCCGAGCAGCGCGAAGGCAACGGCCTCCTTGGCGTCGCCGGGGAAGAACAGCTCGTCGAAGCGCCGGAGCCGGTGCGCCCGGCCCAGACTCGCGAGCCTCCGTTCGAGCGAGGCCATGAGCACCGGATGGTGACAGCCTCCCCCGGAGGCGACGACGTCCGCTTCGCCCGGAATCCAGCGATCGACCGCCGCGGCGATGGTACGGCAGGTGAGCTCCACCGCGGTGGCCACCCCGTCGGCGCCCGGCACCCGTCGATGGAGGGCCGCGGCATACTCGTCGCCGAAACGCTCCCGGCCGGTGCTCTTGGGTGGGGGGGTGAGGAAGAATTCGTCGGCCAGCAGCGCCGCGAGCGCCGATTCGTCGACCCCTCCTGACGCGGCGAGCGCGCCATCGCGGTCAAAGCCGTCCGGTGAACCGACGAGCCGGGCCACCGCGTCGATGATCGCGACGCCGGGACCGGTGTCGAACGCGAACACGCCCTCTTCCTGGGCCCGGCGCGGCACGTAGGTGAGGTTGGCCATTCCACCGAGATTGAGCAGCACCCGGGGGGCATCGGCGGAGGCGAAGAGCAGAACGTCGGCCATCGGAACCAGCGGAGCGCCCTGCCCGCCCGCGGCCACGTCGCGGGCGCGGAATCCGCTGACGACACGAACGCCGAACCGCTCGGCCAGGATCGCCGGCTCACCGAGTTGCCAGGAGACGGTCGGCGGCTCGTGCCAGATGGTCTGCCCCGGAAACGCGATTAGAGCGACGTCAGACGCCGGCACGCGGGACTCGGCGAGCAGTCGCTCGACGGCTTCGGCAGCCCACTCCGCCACTTCGGCGTGGAGCCGCGCAAACGACGCTGGACCGGCTGCCGCCCGGCCGTTCGGCTGGAGGACGGCGCGGATCCGGTGGCGCTCGTTCTCGTCGTAGGGTCGGGTGATGAAGTGCACGAGGCTCGCTTGCGTCGGACCGTCCAGGCGGACCAGCGCGGCATCCATGCCGTCGAGCGACGTGCCCGACATGAGGCCGACGGCGAGGGTGGGACGCTCGCTCATGGGCTCCGGACCGGCGGAGGGTCGCCGACGATGGGCCGCAGGTGGGCGTCGTGCTCGCGCAGGAGACGTTCCGCATCGTCCCGGCTCACCTGCCGCCGCACCATCACGATGGCGGCCTTCACACTGCCGTCGGCCGCGGCGAGCGCGGTGCCCGCTTCTTCCCGCCCGAGCCCCGTGGTCTCCATGACGATGCGGCGGCTGCGGTCGACCAGCTTGTCGTTCCAGGCACGAAGGTCCACCATCAGGTTGCCCCACGTCTTGCCCAGCCGGATCATCGCGCCCGTGGTGAGAGTATTGAGCACGAGCTTGGTGGCGGTTCCGGACTTCATCCTTGTGGACCCCGTGACGACTTCCGGCCCCACCAGAACGGTCATGCAGACGTCGCATGTCTCCTTGAGGAGCGCCGGCGGCTCCGAGCAGCTGAGGAGCGCAGTGCGGGCGCCGAGCGTGTGGGCGCGCGACAATGCGGACCGGACGAAGGGGGTAGTCCCGCTCGCCGCGATGCCGACGACGACGTCGTGGGGCCCGACCCGTCGTGCATCCATCTCCCCGATGCCCGCATTGACGTCGTCTTCGGCCCCCTCGATGGATTTCACGAGCGCGGGCAGACCGCCGGCGATGATCCCGACCACCATCTCCGGCGGCGTCCCGAAGGTGGGCGGGCACTCGGCGGCGTCGAGGACGCCCAGCCGTCCGCTGGTCCCCGCTCCTACGTACAGCAGCCGACCGCCGGCCCGGAATGCCGCTTCGATGAGGTCGATGGTCCGCGCGATGTCCTCACGGGCTCGGGCCACGGCCGGGGGGACCGTCGCGTCCTCGGCGCCGATGAGATCCACGATCTCGAGCGCGGATGCGGTATCGATCGTAGCGCTGCGGGGGTTGCGCCGTTCGGTCAGGCGCGTGTCGAGGAAGTCGTCAGCCACGCATGGGAGAGGGAAAGTGTATGCCGGCGCAACCTGGGGCTAAATTAGAGGCGGTCGAACTCCCAGGGCAACCTCCCGGCCCGTGCTCTCAACCCGAGGAATCCCGTGCTCTCCTTCCCCCGCCTCCGTCACCCTCATCCGGCGCTGCTGCTCTTGCTCACCGGACTCGCCTGCGCCAAACCGTCCGGGACCGGAGCACTCGGTCCCACCGGCGCGTGGAATCACATCGGACACGCCCGGGTCGCCGAAGGCGCGTCCGCCATGGTCGTCTCGGGCTCTCCCATCGCGAGCGGCGTCGGCCGCGAGACCCTGCGGAAGGGCGGTAACGCGGTGGACGCGGCGGTGGCCGTCGGCTTCGCGCTGGCGGTGGTCCATCCCGAGGCCGGCAACATCGGCGGCGGCGGCTTCATGGTCATCCGGCTCAACGACGGCACGGTGCGGACCATCGACTACCGAGAGATGGCTCCCTCGGGCGCGAGCCGGGACATGTACCTCGACGCCAACGGCGAGCCCACCGAAAGGAGCGTGACCGGGCACTTGTCGGCAGGCGTCCCCGGCGCGGTGGCGGGAATGATCGAGGCCCATCGCCGGCTCGGCCGGCTTCCCTTCACGACGATCATCGAGCCCGCCATCCGGCTCGCCCGGAGCGGCTTCGTCGTCGACTCCTTCCATTCCAGGTCGATCCGGGGCGACAGCGCCAGGCTCGTGCTCTTCCCCGCGTCCCGCGCGAGCTTCCTGCCGGACGGGCGGCCGCCGGCGCCGGGCTCCACCCTGCGGCAGCCCGACCTCGCCGCTACGCTCGAGGCGATCCGGGACGAGGGGGAGGCGGGCTTCTATCGCGGCCGCGTGGCCGATCTGATCGTCGAGGAGATGGCGCGCGGCGGGGGCCTCATTTCCCGCGAGGACCTCGCGGCCTACCGCGCGATCTGGCGCGAGCCGATCACCATCCCCTATCGGGGATACACCATCTACTCGATGGCGCCCGCGTCCTCCGGCGGAACCACGATGGGCGAGATCCTGAACATCATGGAGGGGTACAAGCCGCTGCCCCCATTCGGCTCACCGGCGCTGCTCCATCGTGAGGCCGAGGCGATGCGTCGGGCGTTCACCGACCGGAACACCTACCTCGGCGATCCGGCGTTCGTGAAGAACCCGCTCGATCGGCTGCTGTCCAAGGATTACGCCGCGACGCTCCGGAACGGAATCGGCGAGCGAGCCTCGCCGACACCCGCATTCAACCCGGTAGCCAAGGGAGGATCGTCCACCACGCACTATTCGGTGGTCGATGCCGAGGGGAACGCAGTCAGCTGCACCACCACGCTGAACAACAGCTACGGCAGCGCGGTCACGGTGACCGGTGCCGGTTTTCTCCTCAACGACGAGATGGACGACTTCGCCACGGCGCCTGGCAAGCCGAACATGTACGGTCTGGTGCAGGGTGAGGCCAACGCGATCGCGCCCGGCAAGCGGATGCTATCCGCCATGACGCCGAGCATCGTGGTCGACTCCACGAAGCAGCTCTTCCTGGTGGTCGGCACCCCGGGTGGCCCCCGGATCATCACGATGGTGTACCACGTGATCTCGAACGTCCTGGATCACCACATGACGCTGACCGATGCTGTGGACGCCCCCCGGATGCATCATCAGGGCCTGCCCGACACTCTGGCCGTCGAGGGCAACGGATTCGCGGCCGCCACCCTGGACAGCCTGCGGGCGCGCGGGCACCACGTTGCGTCGTACGGACACTGGGGAGACGTGCAGGGCATCATCCGGACGGCGCAGGGATGGCAGGGGGTGAGCGACGGCCGTTACGGCGGCGGAGGGGCCGGATACTGAAGGCGGTACGGCGGAAGGGCGAAACGTACCGCCGCTCTGCCGTACCGCCGTTCTGCCGTTTCGCCGGTCTCAGCTCTTCGCTACGAAAGACTCGTCCAGTCTGATCGTGATGCCCGTGCCCTGGGGCAGCACGACATCGCGGTCCTTGGTCTCCACGGCGCGCTGTGCGCCGATGGCGCCTCCGATGATGCCGCCGATGATCGCGCCCTTGGTGCTGCCGCCTATCACCCGGCCAACCACAGCGCCCGCTCCAGTACCGACACCCACCTTCGCGATGTCGCCGGCACCCGTCTTACGGCCCTCGAGCGTCGTCTTGATGCCCGAGAGCGAGGCCGAGACCGGCTGCGATGCGCCGTTGATGGAGACCGAAACCGGGTCGACGGTGAGCGTGCCCGTGCTGTCGCTCTTGTTCTCCGATTCCTTGATCGCGGTGACCCGGAGCGCCACCTTCGACCCCGCCGGAATCACGACGTGTCCGGCCGCGTCTTTCACGTCGGCCCCGACCGTCGCGGTCACCTCGTCACCGACCTTGTTCTTGTTCGAGCGAATCTCGGCGTCGGTTGAAGCGGTGAAGCTGGTCCCGGCCGCCAGGCTCGCGGGCGTGGCTGGAGCGGGTGCCGGCGCGGGCGTCGCTTCGGGAGCCGGCGTGGACGGAGCGGGGGCGGCCGGCTTCGGCTTGGGGGCCACCGGCTTCGGCTTGGGCGCGGCGGCGGCGGGCGGCGGTGCCGGGGTGGCGGCGGTATCAGCCGCCGGAGCCGGCGCGTCGTTCAGTGGTGCCGTGGTGTCGACCGGCGCGAGCTGCAGGTCACGGTTGAGACTATCGGCCGAGGCCACATCCCGCTTGTCTCCCCGGCCGCACGCGGCGAGCGCCAGCACGGTAAAGACGGCGAGCATGGATTTCGACATCAGTTCCTCCTCTGAGTGTGACTTGCCCGGGTTCCGCGACTCGAAGACATTCCAGCCACGCCTATGACAGAGCTGCGGTCCCTCGTGCCATACCTGCGACCATACCGCCGGACCTATCTGGCGGGGTTATTCCTGGTCGCGGTCTCCAACAAGCTCCTGATCCTCGGCCCCCGGTTCATCGAGCAGGGCATCGATGCGTTGCGAACCGGTCACGACTTCCACGCCGTAAAGGTGGCCGTCGGGCTGCTGCTCGCCGTGGCGCTGGCGGGCGGCGTCGCCCGGTACGGCATGCGCGAACTGCTCAACAGCGGCAGCCGCCGCGTCGAGACCGACCTCCGGGACCATCTTTTCAACCACCTGCAGCGGATGTCGGCCGAGTTCTACGACCGGTATCCGACCGGCGACATCATGGCCCGCGCGACGAACGATCTCCTCGCGGTCCGAATGGTGGCCGGGCCGGCCCTGATGTATCTCGTGGATACTATCATCAGAGCCCTCCTAATTGCACCCGCGATGACCGTTATCAGCTCTCAGCTCACCATCCTGGCCCTGCTGCCGATGGTGGGGCTGCCGGTCGCGATGGTGGTGCTAGGCCAGCGGGTGCATCGGCGGACCGAGGCGATCCAGGCGCAGTTCAGCAGGCTCACGACCCATGCACACGAGAACCTCTCCGGCGTCCGCGTGGTGCGGGCCTACCGGCAGGAAAAGGCCGAAATCGAGCGTTTTCGGGGCCTGAGCCAGGACTATCTCGACCGGAACCTCAGCCTGGCGAAGGTCCAGGGCCTGTTCTTCCCGCTTCTCACGCTTCTGGGAGGGCTGAGCGGGTTGACGGTCCTCTATGCCGGCGGCCGGCTGGTGATGGCGGGGACCGTGACGGTCGGCCAGTTTATCGCATACGGCATTTACCTGGGCATGCTGATCTGGCCGATGATCGCGCTCGGCTGGGCCGTGAATCTGGTGCAGCG
The DNA here is from genome assembly GCA_963757525.1 of uncultured Gemmatimonadales bacterium. Taxonomy (GTDB): domain Bacteria; phylum Gemmatimonadota; class Gemmatimonadetes; order Gemmatimonadales; family GWC2-71-9; genus CAVVWJ01. Next base: position 2,786,177 of record CAVWRM010000001.1, on the reverse strand, counting down.
GGGGGCCGCGTCCATGGGCCGCATCAACCAGCTCTTTGGGGAGCGCCCGGCGATCACGGGAGCCGCCGACCCGGTCTCCCTGCCGGCACCTCACGGCGGCCGCACGGTGGAATTTCAGGGGGTGTGGTTCGCCTACCCCGGTGCGCGTGATCGGGGATGGGTGCTGGTGGACATCTCATTTCGCATCGAGGCGGGCAGGTCGCTCGCCATCGTCGGCGCCACGGGCGCCGGCAAGTCGGCGCTGGTGGACCTGCTGGTTCGGGCCTACGACCCGGACAAGGGCGCGATCCTGTTCGATGGCCGGGACATCGCTCGGCTCTCGCTGACGGATCTCCGGCAGACCATCGGCTTCGTCCCGCAGGAAACCTTCCTCTTCAGCGAGACGCTCCGGGACAATGTCCTCCTCGATGCCCCGGACGACGGGCGACTGCAGCGGGTGGCCGAAATTTCACAGCTGGTGGAGGCGCTCCCCGCCCTGCCCGACGGTTACGACACGATGCTGGGCGAGCGCGGGATCAATCTCTCCGGCGGCCAAAAGCAGCGGGCGGCCATTGCCCGGGCCCTGGCGCAGGACCCGCCCATCTTCGTGCTCGACGACGCCCTGAGCGCGGTCGACGCCCATACGGAGGCCCAGATTCTTCACGCCCTCCGCGGCGCGCTCGAGGGCCGGACGAGCATCATCGTCTCCCACCGGCTGGCGGCGGTGCGCGAGTCGGACTGGATTCTCGTGCTGGACGAAGGACGGATCGTCGAGGAAGGGACCCATGCGCAGCTTATCGCAGCGGGGGGCCGGTACTGGGAACTGTTGCGCCGGCAGCAACTGGAGGAGGAGCTGGAGGGGTCGAGGGTCTAGGGTCGACGCTGGACTCCAGACCCTCGACTCTCGTCGACCCCGCTCACAGCTTGGCCCTCAGCTCCACCGGCGTGAATTGCTGGAGCCAGCCCGCCAGCCGCGTGAACTCCCCGGTGAGCATCAGGAGGCCCACGAACACGAGCAAGGCCCCGCTGATTCGCATCACCCACGGCAGATAGCGCCGGAACCGTTGAAACCAACCGAGAAACGTCTCGAGCGCGAGCGCCGCGAGGAGAAACGGGACGGCGAGACCGGCAGAGTAGGCCACCAGCAACAGCGTTCCCCTGGCCAGATCGCTCGACGAGGCGGCGAGGCCGAGAATGGCCCCCAGTACCGGCCCGATGCATGGCGTCCATCCCGCGGCGAACGCCATCCCGACGAGCAGCGAGCCCAGGTACCCGATCGGCTTCTGCTCGAGTTGTACCCGGCGCTCGCGCATCAGGAAGTCGGCCTTGACGAGGCCGAGACACACGAGCCCGAACGCGAGGATGAGGGCGCCGCCCACCCGCTGGATCCAGACCTGGTACTGATTGAGCGCGCGCCCGAGCGCGGTCGCGCTCGCACCGAGCAGAACGAACACGAGCGAGAAGCCGACCACGAACAGCACGGCGTGCAGCAGCGCGACGCGCCGGCGCCGGCTGACCTCGGGCAGCGTCATCCCGGTCAGGAACCCGACGTACGAGGGAACCAGCGGAAGCACGCAGGGCGAGAGGAAGCTCAGCAGGCCGGCGGCGAAGGCGACGAGGAGTCCGAGTCCCGCTGGCTCGGTCACAGCGGGCCCAGCTCACGCTGCCGGCACTCCCGGCACACGCCGTAGATCTCCACCCGATGCCGCCGGTGCTGGAAGGCATGCTCGTCGGCGATGATCGGCAGCATCCGCTCCAGTCGCTCGTTCTGGAACTCGATCACCCGGCCGCACTGCTCGCAGATGAGATGCTCATGATGGGCCTGGGCCGGCATCGGCTCGTAGCGCTTGAACCCTTCGCCGAAATCGTGGGCCCGGACGAGCCCGCTCTGCACCAGGACCTCGAGCGTGCGGTAGACGGTCGCCACGCCGACGTTCTCGCCCCTGGCGCGCAACGCCTTCCGGATGCCTTCGACCGATGGGTGATCTTCGGCCAGGAGCACGACCTGGGCGACGAGGTCGCGCTGGCGAGTGACGGGTTGCCGGTGATCGCGCAGGTACCGCCGGAAGCGCTCGAGGAGCGCCGCGCTTTCAGCTCGTGCGAGGCGGGCCATCGGGAGGGGTGTCCGGGACGATCGACGCGAACCAGGTGGGCGGGGACACGGAGACCGGCGGATTCTCGTCGTCGAGGCGCTGGTGCGCTTCGTGGAGGAGCCGGTCGAGCGCCTCCACCGGACCACTGCCCACCTCCACCATCGACGACTCGAACTTGCCCCGTTCCTTTCCCTTGATCGTCAGGACGTAACGGGCCGTGTAGATCCGGCGCCGGTCACCGTCGATGCGGGAAAGGATCGCCGTCCCCCATTCGCGGGTTTCCCGGCGAAGCGGGGCGAAGACCCAGATCGCGTCGATCTCGGCCGGGGGCACGCTCACGGCCACCGTCTGCGCCAGGCGGTCCCAACCGAGCCCGGAGCTCCGGTCGCTCACGCCGAGGCCTGTTCCCATCGCTCGCAGTAGAAGCGGAGAACGTGCATGAAGTCCTGGGCGTTGGTCACGACCCCGTAGGCCTGGTGGGTGCCCCGGTCCTTGAGCTTGTTCACGACGAACTCGGTCTGGTCCACGCAGATCGTCATCAGGGGCGACGGCGCCCCGCGTCCATCGAGGTAGAAAGCGGGCAGCATGTTGCCCACGGCGATGGCGTGCAGCGCCGTGGCGATGAAGACGGCCCCCGTGGCCTTGACGGTGTGCTCCCGCATGGCATCCTGCGCCGCCAGCGTATCGCTGAACACACCGGGCAGGGGACCATCGTCCCGGATCGAGCCCGCGAGCACGTAGGGAACGCACTGGGTCACCAGCGCGTGCATGATGCCGCTCCGGATGAGACCCGTTTCGACCGCACGCTCGATGGAGCCGGTCGCGCGCACCCGGTTGATGGCGCGCATGTGCAGTCCGTGGCCGCCCTCGGTGGGGTGCCCGGTATTGGTCATGCCCAGGGTGGTGCCGAAGATGGCCGCCTCGATATCGTGCACGGCGACGGCGTTCCCGGCGAGCACGGCCTGCACGTACCCGTTCCGGATGAACCACTCGAAGTCGGCCCGGGCGCGCGAGTGGACCAGCGCGGGCCCGATGACCCACACCAGATAGCCGCCGCGCCGCTTCTCTTCCCCCACGCGAGCCGCGAGCTCCTCGTAGTTGACGGGCCGCTCCCGGCTCACCTCGGTGGACATGAACCGAAACTCGTTGGCGCCATGGCCGCCGCCCAGGAATCCCCGCGCGTGCACCACGATACCCTCCGTCCCGTCCTCGGCCTCGCCCATCGCCACCATCTCGCCCTTGGCGAGCCGTCGCGGCTCGATGGTTTCGAGCGTCCGGCCGCGCCGCACGACGACGCAGTCCATCCGGGGGCGCGTCGGCGCGATCCACTCACCACCCACCTTGATGTACGTGGGCAGATTGGACGTGGAAAAGAAGCCTTCGGGGAGCACGCCGTCGGCCGGCAGCGCGGCGAAGTGCGCGTCCGGGGCGCCGGCGAACGGCGCACCTGAGAAGTCGGGCTTGACCGAGGTGGCATCGGGCATACGGGGCAGGAATCTTAGGCGGTGGCTCGAGACGATTCAAGCTGGACGTGGCGCAATTCCGAGCGGGATTACCTTCCAGCAACCCCGAGGAGAACTCATGACCGTCCGCGCCAGCGTCAGCCTGCTCGCCCTTTCGTTCCTGCTCTCCGGAGCCGCCTTCGCCCAGGAGCGGGCCGGTGCCGACTCCGCCCGCGCGGACAGTGCGAGGACGCTGCCGGAAATCAGCGTCACCGTCACCCGGACAGCCGAGCCGCTCGACCGGGTTCCGTACGCGGTGGGCGTGCTCGGCCGCGGCGACCTGCAGCGGGCCCAGCCGACGATCGGGCTCGACGAGGCGCTCAGCAATATCCCGGGCGTCGTGGTGGTCAACCGCTACAACTTCTCGCTCGATCAGCGGATCTCGATCCGCGGGTTCGGCAGCCGCTCCAATTTCGGCGTCCGGGGACTCAAGATCCTCCTGGACGGCATTCCGCAAACCCTGCCGGACGGCCAGAGCCAGCTGACGAACGTGGAGTTCGGCACCATCGGACGGGCCGAGGTGCTCCGCGGTTCCAGCTCGGCGCTGTACGGCAACGCGTCAGGGGGTGTCGTCTCGCTCCAAAGCGAGCCGGCCGCGGCCGCCCCCTTCGCCACCCGGCTTCGGGTCGAAGGCGGCACCGGCAAGCGGGGAGATGACGACTTCTACAAATGGCAGAGCTGGTCCTCGGGCCGTTCCGGCAACGCGAGCGGGACCCTGTCGCTGTCGCAGTTCAAGACCGACGGCTACCGCCAGCACAGCGCCGCCGAGATCCGCCAGCTGAACGCGGGGGTGGACTACACCTTTTCGGGAACGACCCTGGGCACGCTCCGCTTCAGCGCCGCCGATGATCCCACCGCGGAGAACCCCGGCGCGCTCACGCTCGCCGAGTACGCCGCGAATCCCGACTCGGCGGCCGCCAACAACATCTTCCGCCGGGCCGACAAGGACGTCCAGCAGCAGCAACTGTCGCTCGGCCTCAAGCACGTGGACGCCGCCGGCAACGAGCTCGCCGCGACCGTCTTCGGCGTGCTCCGCGATCTCAAGAACCCGCTCGCCGCGCCACCGCCGAGCGGTCCCGGACCGACCATCGGCACGTACGTGGCCATCGACCGCGCCGTGGGCGGGGCGCGTGTCAGCGGCAGCCGGCTGGTCGGGAGCGGGGCGCGGGCGCCACGCCTCACCGCCGGGGCGGACGTCCAGCGGATGCGCGACGACCGGCAAAACTTCCGGGCCGACGCCGGCGCGCGGACCGACAGCGTGCTGATCGATCAGCGCGAGAAGATCACCGAGTTCGGACCGTTTGCCCAGGTGCTCTGGACCCCGGACGAGCGGCTCCTCGTAAGCGGCGGCGTGCGGTATGACTGGATCCGGTTCGACGTGGCCGACCATCACCTCACCGACGGCGTCGACAACAGCGGCGCGCGCACCAACTCGGCGCTGAGCGGGAGCGCCGGCGTGAGCTGGTCCGAGAGCGATGCGTTCGTGCCCTACGCGAACGTGTCCACCTCCTTCGAGACGCCGACGACGACGGAGCTGGTGAACCAGCCCAACGGCGCCGGCGGCTTCAACGACCAGCTCAAGCCGCAGCGCGCCGTCTCCTATGAGGTGGGCGCTCGAGGCCGGCCCGATCCCCGGATCACCTATTCCGTCGCGCTGTTCCTGGGACGAATCAAGGATGCGATCGTGCAGCAACAGGAGGTGGGCGGCCGTGCATTTTTCGTGAACGCCGGAAAGACCCACAACGACGGCGCGGAGGTCGGCCTCAGCGTCACGCCGATCAATGGCCTCACGCTCAGCGGCGCCTACACCTACGCGCGATATCGTTTCGCCGACTACAAGATCGTGTCGGGTACCGAGGTCGATACCCTCGACGGCAACCGTCTGCCCGGCGTCCCCGAGCATTTCTGGCGGCTAGGGCTCAGGACGGCGCTGCCGCGGGATCTCTATCTCGACGCCGACCACACGATCAGCACCTCGGTCGTCGCGGACGATGCCAACACCATTGTCGCGGACGCGTGGGGCGCCGGCGTCACCAACGCTCGGCTCGGTTGGTCGGGCGACGTGGGGATGGTGAACCTCGCTCCGTTCCTCGGCGTCAACAATCTGTGGGACCGCCAGTACATCGGCTCGGTGACGCTCAACGGCGTCGGCGGTCGGGTGATCGAGCCGGCGCCACGGCGTGTCGTCTACGCCGGTATGCAAATCGGGTACCGAACGGGGTCCTGATTCACAGGAGGGTGACGGGGTCTCGGTCGATCGAGACCCGAACCCCGTCGCCGCGAGGGAGCCGCCGGGCGGCATAGCGAACGATCCTTCCCAGCACCGGCGACGCTCCCTTCAGCAGCACGTGCCAACGCCAGCGGTCCTTGATCCGCGCCAGCGGGGAGGGAGCGGGCCCCAGTACCTCGACCGTCAGCCCGTGCTTTTCCACGAGTGCCAGAGACCAGTCCGCGACGGCTGCGGCACGGCTCCCCACCCGGTGCTCGTCGGTCCCCGAAATCACCAGGTTCACCAGTGACGTCGCCGGCGGATAAGGCGGCGCCTCGCGGAGCATGCGCTCTTCCTTGAGAAAGGACTCGGCGTCGTGCCGCGCGGCCCAGATGACCGCGTGGTGGCTCGGATGGTGCGTCTGCACCAGCACACGCCCGCCCTTGGGCCCCCGCCCCGCGCGACCGGCGACCTGGGCTATCAGCTGGAAGGTGCGCTCCGCCGCGCGAAAGTCGGGTAGATAGAGTCCGATGTCGGCGTCCACGACGCCGACCAATGTCACGTTTGGAAAGTCGAGTCCCTTGGCGATCATCTGGGTGCCGATCAGGACGTCGACGTCACCCGCCTCCACCGACGCCAGGATGCGCTGGTGCGACCATTTGGTGCTCGTGGTATCGAGATCCATGCGGGCGAGCCGCGCGGTGGGGTAGCGCTCAGCCAACAGACGCTCGAGCTGCTGGGTGCCGAATCCGCGCATGCGGTGAACGTCCTTGCCGCAGGTGCGACACGCCGCCGGCAGCGGCTCCTCGTGGCCGCAATAGTGACATCGGAGGCCGGGTGGCGCGTGATGCACCGTGAGCGAGATGCTGCAGCGGGGGCACTGCCACACCTCTCCGCAGTCCGTGCACTGGAGAAACGCCGCGAAGCCCCGGCGGTTGAGAAGCAGGAACGCCTGCTCCCCGCGGGCGAGCACGTCGACGATGGCGGCATCGAGCGGCTCGGACCATCCGATCGACCCGGTGCCGGCCACCCTCGGTGCCGAGCGAAGGTCGATCACCTCGACCGGCGGCAGGGGACGCGCGCCGATCCTCTCCGGTAACCGGAGCAGCGTGAGGCGGTCAGGCGTGTGGGCCATCGTCTCGAGTGATGGCGTCGCGCTCCCCAGCACGAGGCGGGCGCCCTCGAGACGCGCCCTCACGGCGGCCACGTCCCTCGCGTGATAACGCGGCGTCTCGCCGTTCTTGTAGGTGCTCTCGTGCTCCTCGTCCAGAATGATGAGGCCGAGGCCCCGCACGGGCGCGAACACCGCGGACCGGGCCCCCACGGCCACCCGCCGGTCGCCGCGGCGCAGGAGGCGCCAGGCGTCTGCGCGCTCGCCGTCGGAGAGTCCGCTGTGCAGCACGGCGATGTCCTCGCCGAAGGCCCCCCGGAACCGGGCGACGGTTTGCGGCGTGAGCGAGATCTCGGGGACCAGCACGACGGCTCCCCGGCCGGCGGCGAGTGACTGCCTGACCGCCTCGAGGTACACCAGCGTCTTGCCGCTGCCGGTCACACCGAACAGCGCCGCGCCCCCTCCCGCCTCCAGCGCGCTGATTGCGGCCAGCGCCTCCTGCTGCGCCGGCGTGAGCGATCGCGGCGGCGGGGAGGACGGGAGATGCGCGAAGGGATCGCGCAGGCGCTCGGCCAGCCGGATGCGGATGAGGCCGCGCTGCTGAAGCGAGCGAAGGGTCGAGGCGGAAAAGCCGAGCTGTCCGGTGAGGTGGCTGACCTGCGCCGAGCCGCCGAGCCGCTCGATTTCTTCGTACAGACGGCGCTGTGCCGGGCTGCGCCGGAAGAGGTCCCGCCGCTCGATCAGGGTGGGCGCGTCGGTAGCGAGCGCCACCACCCGCTCCGTCGCCTGCTCCGCGTCGGTGTCGGGAGGCTCGACACGGAACGTCACCGCGCCGATCCGCGTCAGGCGATCCAGCACTTCCCAGAGCGGGCGGCGGAGCGCCCGCGCGGCCGTCGATACGGGCACCTCGCCGCCGCGCCGGACCAGCCAGTCATACACTTCGCCGGCCAGTCCCCCGGCGGGGGGGGCCGAGTCGGCGGCGGAGACCAGCACTCGGGACGCGCCCCACATGCCGGCCGGCAGCGCCGTCTTGAGCGCGAGGCCGAGCGGAGCGCCGTAGTAGCCGGCCATCCACTCGACCGTTGCCAGCAGCTCCGTCGGCAGCGCCGGCTCTTCGTCGGGCGCGGCGAGAATGTCGCGGGCGGTCGCCGACGGCGCGGGTGAGTCGGTCGCCACGACCACCCCGATCAGCTCCCGCCGCCGAACCGGAACGACCACGCGGGCTCCGGGCACGATCCGGTCGCCCAGCGTCTCGGGAATGCGGTAGGTGTAGGGTGAGGCGAGGGGAAGCGGGAGCGCGATCCGAGCGAACCGATCGCTCATCTCTTCCTGACGCCCAGACCGGGCCCGTCAGGAAGGGTGACCTGGCCACCACCGATGGTGGCACCGACGAAGGGATCATTGGCGAGCAGGGCGGCGCCGTCGAGATCCACGATGTCGACCAGTGGAGTGAAATGGGCGGCGGCCGTGATCGAGAGCGAGCTCTCGATCATGCAGCCCACCATGACGACCATGCCGTGGGCGCGGGCCACCGCGATCATTCGCAGGGCCTCGCGCAGTCCGCCGCACTTGGCGAGCTTGATGTTGATGCCGTCCACCTTGCCCGCGAGCCGGGGGATGTCGGCGGCGGTCTCGCAACTCTCATCGGCGATCACCGGGATGGCGGCACGCCGGGTGATCTCGCGGAGCCCGTCGAGCTGGTCCGGGGGCACGGGCTGCTCCAGCACGGTGACGCCGAACTCCTGCAGCACGGGAAGCATTGCGATCGAGCGCTTGACCGTCCAGCCGCAGTTCGCGTCCACCCGGATCTCCCGATCGGTCGTCTCCCGGATGGCGCGCAGCACCTCGACATCACGATCGGTCCCCAGCTTGACCTTGAGCACCGGATACTCGGCCGCCTCCTTGACCTTGGCCCGGATCCTCTCCGGCGTATCGAGCCCGATCGTGAAGGTCGACCTCGGGGCCTGCGAGGGGTCGAGGCCCCACATCCGGTAGACCGGGACGCCGAGTCGCTTGGCCGCGAGGTCGTGCAGGGCTCCGGACAAGGCGGCTCGTGCGGCGGCGTTGTACCGCATCGTCGCCTCGAACCGGCGCTCGGCTCCCTCCAGATCGAACGGGTCGGCCGGCAGGCCGTCGGCCAAATACGGCAGCGCCGCCATGATCGATTCGGCCGTCTCGCCATAGAACTTGCTCGGCGCGGCCTCGCCCCAGCCCTCGTTGCCGTCCGCGTCGCGCAGCTTGACCCACACCGTCCGGTATTCGCTCCGCCCGCCGCGTGCGATGATGAACGGGTGCTTGGTGCGGAGATCGAGAAATTCGGCGGACATCTGCAGGCGATCGGCCACGGCGTCCTCGTCTTCGGGTGACGGCAGCTGGGGAGCGGCCTGTAGACTAGGTCAGGGCGCCAAGGTGCGCCAGCACCCCGTCCGCGAGGCGCTCGGGCAGGTACCCGCCTTCCAGCACCCCGACGATCGGGACGGCGGGCAGTCGCTCGCGCAGACGATGGGTGAGGTCGGCGAAGTGCTGGGGCTCGAGGGTGAAGCCGCCCAGTGGATCGCCCAGCATCGCGTCGAAGCCGGCGGAGACGATGAGAAGGTCCGGCGTCCACCCATCGGTAGCGGTGACGATCGCCGCCCATAGGTCCGCCACGTACAGCTCGGGCGGCATGCCGGGACCCCGCGGCACGTTGAAGACGTTGCCCACACCCCGCTCGCTCGCCATGCCCGTGCCGGGATACCACGGGTGCTGATGCAGCGAGACGTAACGGACGGTCGCATCGGTCTCCACCAGCGCCTGCGTCCCGTTCCCGTGGTGCACGTCCCAGTCCACGATGAGGACGGGACGCTGCCCCGCGTGCTGAGCGTGTCGGGCCGCGACCACGGCGTTGTTGGCCAGACAAAAACCCATGCCCCGGGCGGCGAGGGCGTGGTGGCCCGGGGGCCGCACGGCGGCAAAACCGTGGCGTCCTCCTTCGACCGCGGTATCCACGGCAGCGAGGACGGCCCCAGTGGCGCCCAGTACGGCCGCCCAGCTCGCCTCGTTCAGAATCGTATCGAGAAAGAGCGCTCCGCCGCCGCGCGCGCTCAGCGCCTCGAGACCGCGCAGATACTCGCGCGCGTGCACGGCGTAGAGAGACTGGGGAGCGGCGGCACTCACCTCGCGTACCTCGGCCACCCCACTCGATCGGACCCGGCGCAGGATCGCGGCGAGCCGTTCGGGTGTCTCGGGGTGATCGGGACCGGGGTCGTGCCGGAGACAATCGGGGTTGGTGAACAGCAGCGGCGGCACCGCGGCCGCCTAGCGAACCGGCCGGCGCCGGCGGGAAAGAACGATGAGGGCCGCGTTGGGCACCAGACCGGCCTCGGCCAGCGAGCGGCTTTCGTCGCGCAGCTCGGCGCCCCGGAACTTGAGGAGGTAACCGTTCGGATCGCCACGGACCTGCGTCGCCTGCAGCGCACGTCGCTTGAGGTCGGCGAGCGACGTGGTAGGAGGAAGATCGAACGCCACCTCGTCCCAGGCATCCTGCACCATGACGCGCACGGGAAGCCCGCTCATGCGGCCGTCTCCGAGGACGCGGGGAGCGTGGAGAGGAAACGGTCCAGGGGCTGGTCGAAGAGCAGGGTCGACGCACGGACCAGCGTCCCGTTCGCGCCTTTCATGACCGCAATGGCGACCTCCTCGCCGCCCTGTCCTCGCAGGGTGACGAACGACGGCCCTTCCTTCTCGGGAAAGGCGGCCTGCATCGGGACGCGCTCCGCGAAGAACGCCTTCGCGCGCCGCAGCACTTCCGCGCCATCGAGCGTGGTCACCACGTCGTAGACCATGACTGGACTCAATCGGTTGAAGGGTTGGGACTCAGCCGCCGGATGGTGATGCCGGAATATAGGCCAGCCGTGCGTCCGCGAGGCCACGCGAGCCACCGGCGACTCATCGCGCCTCCTGCCCGGCATCCACTTGAACCACCGCCTGGAAGAGGCGCCCGGGGTGCAGCAGCGTCAGCAGTCCCGGCTTCTTCCTCAACACCAGGACGAGGTCGCCCGGCGGAGGCTCTTCGGCGCCGGCGACGGTGAGGAACGCGGGCAGCGTCGCACCTCGCGGCACCGGGGTCCGGTAGTCCCTCCCCCGCCAGGCGAAGGCGACGGTGTCGGGTGCGGTTCCCACGATCCGGTCGAGAAACACATCGTCCTCGACCCGGTACGCCCCGTCGGCCACGATTTCGCCCTGGAGAAAGAACCCGGGATCGAAATCCTCGCCGTCGTGTCTCGCGAAGTTCTGCTCCACCGCCCAGTCGAGATCCTCCAGCTCGGGAGTCCGGGCGCGCCACTCGAGGTGATGGCGAAGCTCGTGGGTGAGCGTCTCCCACGCCTCCTCGCGCCAGTCGAAGCCGGGCGTGAGTTGGGCGAGGGCGGCGAACGAGCCGTGATAGAGGACGATGCGGCTCTGCACCGCATCCGCGTCACTGTCGGTGGTGGGAAGCGCGATGCACTCGCCGAGGGTGTAGATGCCCGTCCGGTCGGGGTGGGGAACGGTGCGGGGAGAGACCGTCACCTCGGCGATCCCGTCGAGAAACTGGGACGGCAGCTCCTCGGAGAGCCGCCGGACCATCTCCCGAAAATCGTCGAGGCGCATGGTCATCGTGCCCCGAGGCGCTCGTCGATGAACCGCGCCACCTGGTCGAGCCCGATCCGCTCCTGCTCCATCGAGTCCCGGTGCCGGACGGTCACGGTGCGCGCCGAGGCGGTTTCCCCATCCACCGTGAGTCCGAACGGGGTTCCCGCCTCGTCCATGCGCCGGTACCGCCTGCCGATGGCCCCGCTGTCATCGTAGAACGTGGGGAAGCGGCTCTTCAGGTCCCGATAGAGTGCGTCGGCCAGCTCCGGCATTCCGTCCTTCTTCACCAGCGGAAAGACGCCGGCTTTGATCGGAGCGATGGCGGGATGGAACCCGAGGACGACGCGCGTTTCTCCCTCGACCTGCTCCTCGCGATAGGCGTCGACGAGCAGGGTCAGGGCGACGCGGTCCGCGCCCGCGGACGTCTCCACGATGAAGGGCAGGAACCGGGCGTTGGCGGCCTGATCGAAGTACTCGAGTTTCTTGCCCGAGTATTCCTGATGACGTCCGAGATCGAAGTCACCCCGATTGTGAATGCCTTCGATCTCCTGCCAGCCGAACGGAAACTCGTACTGGATATCGAAGGCCGCCCGGGCGTAGTGCGCCAGCTCGTCGGGCCCGTGCTGGTGCCACTGGAGCTTGGCGGGCGTGAGGCCGAGGTCGCGATGCCAGGCCATCCGCCACTCGCGCCACCGCTCGAACCACTCGGCGTCGGTACCCGGCTTCACGAAGAACTGCATCTCCATCTGCTCGAACTCTCGGGTGCGGAAGATGAAGTTGCCGGGCGTGATCTCGTTGCGGAAGGCCTTCCCGATCTGCGCAATGCCGAAGGGGATCTTCTGCCGGGAGCTCTGCAGCACGTTGAGGTAGTTGACGTAGATCCCCTGGGCGGTCTCCGGTCTCAGGTATACGATGGCCGCCTGCTCCTCGACCGGCCCCATGAACGTCTTGAACATGAGGTTGAACAGCCGAGGCTCGGTGAGGGTGCCGCGGCTGCCGCACACCGGGCACTGCGCGTCGGGCTGGCCGGGCGTGCCCTTGATGCGGGAGTCGTCGGCCCGGAATCGGTTCTTGCAGTGCTTGCAGTCGACCAGCGGGTCGGTGAATCCCGATACGTGCCCCGATGCCTCCCAGACACGGGGGTGCATCAGGATGGCGGCATCGAGCCCCTCGATGTCGTCGCGGGCGTGCACCATCGCCCGCCACCAGCGGTCCTTCACGTTCTTCTTGAGCTCCACACCGAGCGGCCCGTAATCCCAGACGGAGCCGAGACCTCCGTAGATCTCGGACGATTGGAAGACGAAGCCGCGACGCTTGCAGAGTGAGACCAGCTTGTCCATCAGGGCGGTATCGGCCATGGAGCGGAACGCCGGTGAAGGGAGCGGAGCGGGAGTGCGGTGTGACGCGTGGGAAAATGACGGGTCGCGGGTCGGAGGGGTAGGGTCGGAGGCCTCCCTCTCCGACCTTCAACCTCCTCCGACCCTGGACTCTCGACTCTTAGACCTCAGACCCAGCTGCACCGACCCCTGCAACCTTTGGCGTTCGCTGTCGCAAGCTGCATAGAAACCTCCGCCTTGCCAAGAAGTAATACATGGCTATAAGACAGTGTCTTATAATGTGTTAGCTACAATACACTACCCGGCGCGACAATTGCTCTTTTTCGACACTGAGCGGCAACCCCTTGGTCACCGCCGTGCTCCTTACTCGACATAGACGAGGCCCACGATGGCGAAGCAAGCCGGACCGATGTACCGCGTCCGCGGATTCACCATGCTCGAGATGCTCCTGGTTGTGACCATTATCGGCATCCTGGCCGTCGTGGCCCTGCCCCGGATCGACCTCTACCGGATCCAGGCCAACGCCGGCGTCCAGATCCTGAGCACGACGATGGTGGCGGCGCAGCGTGAGGCCCTCACCAAGCAGCACGACATGATCCTGACCTTCGATGCCACCAACAATCGGATGCGGATGATCTGGGACGCGAACAGCAACAGCAACATCGACGCCGGCGAGAAGAGCCGGACCATCCCGCTCGATACCCGGCTGGCCTTCGGACTCGGCGGCGCGCCGGCGCGCGCGTTCGGCACGGCCGCCATCAACTTCAATCGCACCATCAACGGCCTGCCGGCGCTGGTGTTCCACCGCAACGGCAGCGCGAGCGGTATCGGCGGCTTCTATCTGACGTCCACCCGCGCCGTGCTCGACGGCACCACCAAGTGGAACCGGGACACCCGGGCGGTCGAGATCGTACGGGCCACGGGCCGGACCGAATGGTTCAGGTACAACGGCAGCGCCTGGATGAGGGGGTTCTAATGCGGCGAGTCCCATCCCACCAGGGCGGCTTCACCCTGGTCGAGGTCATGATCTCCATCTTCATCCTCGGCTCCATCGTGCTGGCGATGGCGGCCTCGGCCTCGAAATATCTGAGCGTGTCCACCAAGAACCGCATGCGGGTGCAGGCCAATGCCGCGGCGGAGGCGCAGATCGCGCTCATCCGCGTGTCGCCGAATTACGACTCGCTCACGGTGAAGTTCGACAGCACGAAGAGCAACTTTCCGGCGCCCGGCTATACCCGCACCACCAATGTGATCCGGACCGGGACCGGCACCACGAGCGACATCACTCGGGCCACCGTCACGGTGACCGGGCCGCTCCTGGCGACGCCGGTCAAGCGCTCCATCACGATCGCCGCTCCTTAAGTGAGGACCATCATGCGCACCAACAAGGGCTTCACCCTCGTGGAACTGCTCGTCGCCATGGTGGTCTTCGTGATCGTGCTCGGCGCGGCGATGAGCTTTCTCGTGGCCCAGTCGCGCACGTTCCGCCGTGGCTCGGACGAGATGAACGTGCTCCAGAACATGAGTTTCGGGGCGGACAACCTGGAGAGCCAAATGCGCACCGCGGGGTCGAACACCGTCGACGCGCAGCCGGCCGTGGTGTATGCGGGCAACAACACGTTCGCGTTCAACGCGAACTACGTCACCAATGACACCACGGACATCTTCGCGGTGTACTTCGACCCCGACGCGCCGGCATCTCAGGTCGAGGGGCTGAGGCAGGCCGACCAGATCGTCATCCCGGGCTCCTCGCCCAACTGGAGCTACCCGAGCACCGACTATCTCACGAACGCCGGCACCACCAGCACGGCCGAGCTGATCACGCTCTACTTCACCCCCGATCTGGAGACCTCGCGCACCGACGATTACACCCTCATGCGCCAGGTCAACAACAACGCGCCGGAAACGCTGATCCGGCAGGTACTGCCCGACTCGAGCAATCTGCCTTTCTTCCGGTACTACATGCTCCGGCCCCCCGCGGCCAACCAGATGATGCAGCTCACGATGGTGCCCGCGGGGCAGCTCCCGCTGAAGCACACCCTGGCCACCCACGGCGACGGAGCCGACAGCACCCGGGTCGACAGCCTTCGGGCCGTCCTCGTGAGCTACGTCATCACCAACGGGCAGACCGGGACGCTCGAGCGGAAGCAGCGGATCAGCCTCAACATTCCGCTCCCCAACATGGGTATGAAGCAGCTCAAGATCTGCGGCAGCGAGCCCATTCTCGGTTCCGCCCTCACCGCCCTCTGGGTCGGCGGCGTGACCAACAAGGTGAAGCTGACCTGGAACCCGGCCTTCGACGAGAACTCGGGCGAGAAGGACGTCGTGCGCTACGTGATCTGGCGGAAGAAGACCACCGATGCCATCTGGCCCGACCCACTGACGTCGATCGCGGCCGGACAGCCGAGCTATACCTATTTCGACAACCAGAATCTGGAGTCCTTGACGAGCTACGACTACCGGCTCGCGGCCCAGGACTGCAGCCCGAAACTGTCCACACCGGTCCCCGCGACCGTCATCACCGGCGTGATCCCGTAGCTATGACGTCTACCTGGAGGATTGACCCGATGGGAACCGCTCATGTACCCGGCGACGTCCGGCGCGGCGAGCGTGGCATCGCGCTGCTCACGACACTGTTCGTCGGCTTCGCGGTCAGCGCCATCGCCTTGGCCGGAGCGTTCTGGATCCTGAACTCGCAGCTGATCCAGAAGAACGGCGAGCGCGCCGCCAATCTGAACGATTACGCCGTGGCCGCCGTCGAGGAGGCCCGCAGCAAGCTCAACGCCAACTCGGCGCTCTACCCGACCACGGGGTACAAGCAGATAGACACCAACGCCGTCGTCAAGGACGGAAACGGGGTGGTGATTTCGGGTCTGCGCAAGAACACGTACGCCGGTCCGGACGGCATCACCTCCGGCCAGTACGGCGTGTTCGGCACCATCATCACGGTGGTCACCGACAGCTTCGGCAACAAGGTGGTGCGCCGGGAGCAGGTGAACCAGGAGAGCTTCGCCAAGTACGCGTACTTCACCACCATCGAAGGCAACATCGTGTTCGCGAACAACGACCAGATTCGCGGGCCGGTGCATTCGAACGACCAGATCAAGATCGCCAGCAGCGGCGCCACCTTCTTCGACCAGGTATCGACGGCCGCGAGCAGCATTCAGGGTGAGAACTACGGCAACTTCGTGAATTTCCCCCCCAAGAAGAGCGTGCCGGCCATTCCGCTGCCCACGACCGCGGCGTTCACCGCCCTCCAGACCCGCGCGGCCAACGGCGGCGTCTCGTTCGTCGGAAATACCAACGGCAACAGCGAGGGCGAGGCGTCCGTCCGGATCGAGTTCGTGGCGATCGACATCAATGCCGATGGCGACTCGACGGACGCGAACGAGGGCTTCATGCGGATCTATCAGGACAACGCCCGGCCATGGTACGTCTCGGGAACCTTCAGTGGTCTCGTCGGTAACGACATCCGCCGGTCTCCCAACTGCGGGGGGCCCAAGGTGGTCGGCGGCGTCACGAAATTCACGACGGACTCGTCGGTCAACTGGAACGGCGCCAGTAACGCGGCGGTCACCACGACCCTGCAGGCAGCCGGCGCCCGATGCTTCCTCGGCGGCGATCCGCGGCTGCGGCAGACGACCTGGCCCAATGTCGATGCCGCTGCCTGGAACGCGGTCAAAGGAAACTGGGCCGGCACCGGCGTAGGCTGGAGGCTCCGGCCCAATACGATGACCGTGCCCGCCGCCGTGGCGGCTCGCCCGGACGGACTGTACCTCTGGCCGATCAGCCGTACGTACAACCCCGCATGGGAAGGCGTGATCTACGTCAGCGGACGCGTCGCGATCAGCGGCGTCATCAACGGCCGGGTGACGATCGCCTCGCCGGAGAACATCGTCGTCGCGGACGACATCCGGACCGCGATCGACCCGGGCTCCGCCCAGGCCGCCGAGTGCGCCAACATCGTCGGCATCTTTTCCGGGGACAGCATCCTCGTGTCCGACAATGCGCTCAACGTCCCCCAACAGATCAACGGTGCCGGCGCCTGGCGCACGTACGACGATACCCCGGAAGAGGACATCCACGCCGTGCTCCTGGCGCTCGACATCTTCGGAGCCGAGCACTACGACCAGGGTCCCTCCAACGCCGAGGACTGCAACGGCGTCAACAATGGCCGCGGCTGCCTGAACGTCAACGGAGGCATCATTCAGAGATCGCGTGGCGCCGTGGGCCTCACGGACGGCCACGGGTACACCAAGCGGTATCAATACAACGCCTGCGCGGTGAACGACCCGCCGCCGTACTTTCCCACCACGGGCCGGTTCGCGCAGAACCGGATCTATGAGCTCGACCCGCGCAACTTCGACGTCGCGGCCTGGTTCGCGGCGAACCAGAACAACTGATCGGGACGCACACCACGGCACCCCGGCGAATCGCACAACCTCGCCGGGGTGCTCGTTTTAGACCCACCGCCGCCGTCGCAAGAACCGGTGTCGGCTGGCGGAATCACTGGCGCCTCCCCCAACGACAACCTGGACATCATATCGTAAGCTCTTGTCACTCTGCTACTTACGTCAGGATGCCAGAAGGCGCACCTCTTGCACTACGACGGGGGTTGCCATCGGTCAGGACAGGGACGCCGGTCGAGGCCATGTGACCCAATCCGCCTTCTCAGACTCGACGACCACCGCTCCGCGAGCGGAGCCGCCGGCTGCCCAGCCGCCGGCCCTGCCACGGGAGGCCGCCGAGTTTCTGGTGGAGCTGTCCGTCACTCTCCAGAAGCGCTCGATGTATCCCCCCGGGCACCCCTACCTCCAGACCTCGACCGAGCGGCTGATGCGGCGGGTCGAAATCCTCCTCGCGGCGCACCCGATCGCCGTCTTCGGCATCGCGCGCGATCAGATCGTGATTGAAGGAGCCGCGACCGACGCCCGCAACACGATCTATCGCGATCTGGCCGAACGGCTGCACCGCCACCGGCTCGCGACGCTGCGGCTCAGCCGCGGGATCACGACCCCGGAGCTCGACCGGCTGGTCACGCTGCTGTGCGGCGAGCCCGTGCGCAGCGGCCGGGGGGCGTTGGTGACTGAAATGGCCTCGCTCGAGCACGTCCAGGTTCAGCCGATCGAGTATGACCGGATCGTCCTCGAAGAGGGCGATGCCGGTCTCGACACCGGCGGGGCGGCACCGAGACGGAGCGACGACCTGTGGATGGACCTCGCTCGAATCGCGGCCGACACGAGCACGGACGGGGGCGACTTCGAAGACGATGGGGCGCTGATCAATCGCATCGAGTCGGGATCGACCGAGGCCGGCTACGACCGCGAGATCCTCGGCCGCCTGACGCGGCTCGCCGAGGAGCTGGCGGACACGAGCAACCCGCGTGACCAGGCGCTGCAGGCGCGGCTGTCCAAGCTTCTCGGGTCACTGCGCTCCGGCACGCTCACCCGGCTTCTCGCCGCCGGCGAGGACGACGACGAGCGACGGCGCTTCGTCACAGCCGCATCGACTTCGCTGGACATCGGGGCCGTGATGAAGATCCTCGAGTCCATCGCCGCGGCCTCACACCAGGAGGTGTCGCACCACCTGCTCCGGCTTCTCCGGAAGATGGGGAAGATGAGCCCCGCGGCCCCGACCGACGCGAAGCTCGCCGCGGATGCGGCGCTTCGCGCGAACGTCAACCGGCTGCTGGAAGACTGGCGCCTGGACGACCCCAACCCCGAGCGGTACACGGCCGCGCTCGACATGATGGCGATGACCGCGCCGCGCGAAGGCGCCGCGGTCGAGAGCTGCGATCCGATCGTGATCCTGCAGGCCGCCCTCGAGTCCGGCACCACCGGGCGGCGGATCGACCTGGCGACCCGTGAGGCACTGTCGTCGGGCCGGTTCGACGAGCTGATCGCTCTGCTGCAGGACGTGCCGAGCGGAGCGCAGACGGACTCGATCTGGGCGCGGGTCGCCACCCCGGAGCGGCTCCGCGACGAGCTCAAGCGCGGGCGGCTCCTCAACGACAGCACCGCGGCCCTCATCACCAGGCTCGGGCCAGCGGCGGTCGACCCGCTGCTGGAGCTCCTGGCCGAGGCGGACGACCGAGCCATGCGATCGGCTACGCTGAGAGCGCTCGCCGGGCTGGGCGGCGTCGCCGCGGACCGGGCGGTGGCCTTGATGCCCAACTCACCCTGGTTCGTTCAGCGCAATCTGTTCGTCCTGCTCGGGCGCCTCGGGAGCTGGCCGGAGAAGCTGCCGACGGCGCCGTACGTGGCGCACGAGGAGTCCAGGGTCCGGCGCGAGGCGATAAAGCTGATGCTGGATTCGCCGGGACGCCGGGATACCGCGCTGTCGGGCGGGATCATGGACAGTGACGACACGATCCGAAGTCTCGCGCTGAGCGCGGCCCTGGAGGAGTGTCCTCGTCACATCGTTCCCACCGTGAAGCGGATCGTGGACGACCCTGCGGAGAATTCGGCCATCCGGACGCTCGCGATCAAGGTCTTCGCCCGGAGCGGCATCTCCGGAGCAGTCGAGAGCCTCACGAGCCTCGTGCTCGTCCGCAAGTTCCGCTTCCTGCCCCGGCGCATCGCCGCCAAGTCACCGGAAGTGCTCGCCGCCATCGCGGGACTCTCGGCGCACTGGAGCAGCGAGCCGCGGGCGGCGGAGGTGCTGCAGCGCGCGAGGCGCCATCGAGACCCCGAGATTCGCGCGGCGGCAGGAGCCGAGCCGTGAGCGATCCGGTCCGGTTTCTCACCGCCCTCTCGCAGACCCTGTCGTCGGTGGCGCTCTACGGTGACGGTCACCCCGCGACCGTCAGGGCCCAGGAGAAGGCCCACCAGCGACTGCTCGAGCTGCAGTCGGGGGCGCCCCGGCTGGAGTTTACTTTCCTCGGGAAGGAAGTGCTCTTCGGGGATGAGGTGATGAGCGGCCTGCAGGGGTGGGACTGGACCACCAAGCTGTCGGAGGCAGGCATCGAGCGGCTCGAATTCGCCGAGCGGGTGGACGCCGACCAGTTCACGAAGTTCCTCGATCAGGTGGCGGCCCGCCTGGGTCTCCGCCCCGAGACGTCCGCCGAGGTCTGGCAGATGGGACCCAGCGCCATCCGATTCGGCCAGGTTGCCCTGCGCGACCCGTCCGCCAGGCTGCCGCGCGAAGAGGAGCTGCAGCAGCTCACCGCGGTGCTGGAGTGCACCACCGACGAAGAGCGCGCGGCCGTAGAGTGGATCAACAACGAAGTGGCCGAGCGGGGCCGGCTGCCGGTGGCGGAGGCGGACGCCGTGGTCCGGTCGCTGTCGGTCACGATGCACATGCAGCGCTCGATGATGGTGCCGCTGCTCGAGCTCAAGGAGTACGACCAGTACACCACGACGCATGCCATGAACGTGTCGGTGCTGTCGATGGCACTGGCGGAGTTTCTCGGCTTGTCGCGGGACGCGGTGCGGAACATCGGCATGGCGGGGCTGCTGCACGATCTCGGGAAGATCCGGATCCCCCTCGAGATCCTCAACAAGCCGGGGAGGCTGTCACCAGAGGAGCGGAAGGTAGTGGAGGCCCATCCGGTGGATGGCGCGCGGATCCTCCTCTCGGGCCAGGACCCGCTCGATCTGGCAGCCCTGGTCGCGTACGAGCACCATCTCATGGTCGACGGCGGAGGCTATCCCTGTCTGCACTACCCGCGGAACGCGCAGCTCGCCAGCCGCCTGGTCCACGTCTGCGACGTCTACGACGCGTTGCGGACCAAGCGCCCCTATCGCGAAGCCTGGGAGTCGGAGCGGGCCATCGCCTACATCGAGCAGCGCGCCGGCACCGAGTTCGACCCCGAGATCGCCCAGGCGTTCACCACCATGTTGCGGAAGATGGAAGGCGGCATCGTCACGCGGCCGGCGTAACGCCGCCCAGCCTGCCCCGCCGCGTCGCCAGCAGGTGGCGCACGATCAGCTCGCCGTGACCTCTCGCGTTCTCGATAAACAGCCGATTCGCGTCGTTGCCGCTCGCGATGACACCCGCCAGATACAGGCCCGGAACCGGCGTGGCCATGGATGCCTCGTCGTGTGCCGGCACGCCGGTCGCAGCGTCGACGGGAACGCCGAGTCGCCGGAGCATCGTCGTATCGGCATGATAGCCGGTCATGGCCAGCACGGCATCGGTCGGAAGCCGGTCGGCCCTGCCGGTTTCCTCGGATACGATCTCCACATCCGTCGGCGTGATGGTGCGGACCCGGGACCGCCACCGAGCCGCGATGCTTCCCTGCTTGATGCGGTTGGTGATGTCCGGCAGCACCCACGCCTTGACCGTCCGGTCCAGCCCCTCGCCGAAATGCACCATCGTCACCTGGGCGCCCGCCCGCCAGCACTCCAGCGCCGCGTCCACGCTGCTGTTCCCCGCCCCGATCACGACCACCCGCCGATGCCAGTACGGATGACCTTCGACGAAGTAGTGGGACACGTGGGGGAGGTCCTCGCCCGGGACGCCCATGAAGTTGGGATTATCGTAGTACCCGGTCGCGAAGACGATCGCATTCGCGAGATAGGTCTTCCGGTCATGCGGCCGGGTGACCTCCACCCGGAACCGGTCCTCCTGGTGACGCACGACCTCGGTCACGTCTTCCGTCGGACGGACGTCGAGCGCGTACGACTCGGCGACCCGGCGGTAGTAGAGCATTCCGTCCTGGCGGGTCGGCTTCTCGTGACTCGCGATGAACGGCACGCCGCCGATCTCGATCCGCTCGGGCGTCGAGAAGAAAGTCATGGCGAGCGGGTACCGGTCGATGGTGGACACGATCGTCCGGCGATCCACCAGCACGCAGGCAATGCCCGCCTGCTTGGCGGCGATCGCCGCGGCCAGACCGCAGGGGCCGGCCCCGATGATGAGCAGATCGGTCTCTTCCATCGGTCCTACGATACCTCGATGATCTGGTCGCGCCTGGTGCCCACGCTCACGAACCGGACCGGGACACCCGAGAGCTGCTCCAGCCGCGCGAGATAGGCCCGCGCGGCCGCCGGCAGATCGGCCAGCCGCCGGCTACCGCCGGTGGCCGCACGCCACCCCGGCAGGACCTCGTATCTGGGCGTGACGCGGCCGAGGGCGTCGACGTCGGACGGCATTTCTCCGCACTCACGCCCCTCCAGCTGATAGGCGGTGCAAACCGGAATCTCCTCGAAGGAATCGAGCACGTCGAGCTTGGTCACGGCGAGCGCCGTGAGCCCGTTCACCCGGGCGGCGTACCGAACCACCGTGGCGTCGAACCAGCCGCACCGCCGGGGCCGACCGGTCACGGCCCCGAATTCGCCTCCCAGCTCTCGCAGGCGCTCCCCGAAACCGCCCTCGGCCTCGGTGGGCAGCGGACCGTTCCCCACCCGAGTCGTATACGCCTTGACGACGCCCAGCACGCCGTCCAGCGCCGTAGGCCCGATGCCGGATCCGACAGCCGCGCCGCCCGCAGTGGTGTTCGAGGACGTGACGTAGGGATAGGTCCCGTGATCCACATCGAGCAGTGAGCCCTGGGCGCCTTCCAGCAGGACCTTTCGCCCCTCGCGCAGCGCGCGATGCACCATCAGGCCGGTGTCGGCTGCCATCGGCACCAGCCGCGGCGCCAGCCGCTCCAGCAAGGCCACATGGGCGTCGAGCGACGCCCGCTCAGTGCTCTGCATCAGCTCCAGCAGCTGGTTGGCCCGTGCCACTCGGCCGCTCAGCAGTTCCCGCAGGCACTCGCGGCGCCGCAGGTCGGTGACCCGGATGCCGCGGCGGCCGTACTTGTCCTCGTAGGCCGGTCCGATGCCCCGACCCGTGGTGCCGATGTTCTGGCTCCGCTCGTGGGCGGCATCGAGCAGCTTGTGATAGGGGAGCACGAGGTGGGCCCGCTCGGACACGAAGATCCGGCCTTGGGTCTCGATGCCGCGCTCGGTGAGCTGGTCGAGCTCACCGCAGAAGGTCTCCGGCTCGAGCACGACACCGTTCCCCACGATGCACACCGCCGCCGGCTGCAGAATCCCCGATGGAATCTGGCGCAGGATGAATTGGGAGTCTCCGATCACGACCGTGTGGCCGGCGTTCGCTCCGCCCTGGTAGCGCACGACCAGATCGGCCCGCTCGGCCAGGACATCCACCAGTTTGCCCTTGCCTTCGTCGCCCCACTGCGCCCCGACGACCACCACGCAGGCGGTCCTGGCGTCGAACATGCCGTGTCCTCCGGTGAGCCAACGAAAAGAGCCCCTCGCGGGGCTCCAGCATCCTCGGCGAAACGTACGCGGGGCCGAAGGAAAGGTCAATTCACGGCGAGCGCTCTGCCGACGGCCGTCGCGGTGGCCAGTGTCAGTCCATCCGCCGTATCGCGCGGTGTGTGGATGATCCGGAGTGTCCTCCAGCTGAGCCGCCCCACGGTGATCGATGCGACGCCTGCCCGCGCGAGGGGAAGACTGTCGACGAGAATCCCCAGCGGCAGCCGTCGCGTCCGTGGAGCGAGACCCGCCACGCGCAGACGTGCGGCCTCGCTCTCGGCCAGCCCCGCGCCGGCCCGGTCGTGGCTGATGAGGTAGAGATCGCCTTCCTCATCGATCGTGTCGAGGTTCACCGCGGTAACGCCCGCGAGCCGAGACGCTTCGAGTCTGGCGAAGACACGGGCACCGACCATCCCGAACTCTTCCGCCCCCGTGATGAGCACGCCTGTCCCGGAGTCGCGCGAGGCTTCGGCCGCCGCCAACGCGGCCGCGATCCCGCTCCCGTTGTCACGGGCGCCGTGAGAGTGACCCTTGAGCCGGCCGCGCCCGGCCAGCGCGCCCGCGATGATCGCGGGCACGGCCCCCACCGCGGCGACCCCGCCAGGGAGCGGCCCCGCGAGCCGCATCGCCGCCAGGGCAATCAGGATGGCGATGGCCACGGCCAGGGCCCAGACCGCCACGAGGCGGCCGGCCATCGAGTGGCCTTGAGCCTTGCTGTCGAGGTGCGCCACGATCCAGCGCCGAACCGGCGTCTCCCCGCGTATGGCCAAGAGGTTGGCGTCCTCCCGCGGCGCTCCACCCAGCGACATCCAGCCCGCGCCGAGGCCGAAGGAGAGCAGGACCAGCGCGGCGAGACCGCCGATGACGGTCACCGCCGCGCCCCAGGCCGGCAACGATGGTGCGACCAGGAGGGGGACCAGCAGGAGCGAAAGGCCGCCGAGTCCCGCGCCGAACAGTGGAAACCCATCGAGCGATGATGGATGAAAGGTGAAGCGCTGGACGGTAACGGTATACCCCAGCGCCTCCAGGTGGGTGGTGACCAGCGCGCGGGCTTCGGCCGCCGCCGGTGTTCCGGCCTCGCGGGACATCGCGAGCAGGCGAGTGAGCGTCTCGTGGAGTGTCGGCACGCCGTCGGCGTCAGACAGTAGCGGCCCTGGAGCCTCGCTTGGGCGCGGGAACCGCGGCCGACGCCCCGATGAGCGCGATAGCCGCCCGGCCGGTGTCCTGGGTAATGAGTCCGGCATCGATCAGCTCCGCCACGTGCTGCTCGTAGGTCTGGGTGCCGAGCTGCTTCTTGCCGTCGGCCATCAACTTGCGCACTTCGCCGGTGCGGCTCGGATTCTTCAGCACCTCACGAACCGCCGGCGTGGCGATGAGCACTTCGACCGCCGGAATGCGTCCCTTCTCGTTCTTCTGGGGCAGCAGCTGCTGCGAGACGATGGCGCGGATGGTCTCGGCAAATCGCATCCGACCGATCTCGCGCTCCTCCGTGGGCATGGTGGCCAGCACCCGCTCGATGGTGGTGAGCGCGTCGGAGGTCGGCAGGGAGCCGATGACCAGACGCCCGGTCTCGGCGCCTTTGATGGCGGTGTCGACGGTGTCCGCGTCATCCAGCTCTCCGAGCACGATCACGTCCGGGTCCTGCCGGAGCGCGGCACGGAGTCCGGCCGCGAGTGAGTCGGTGTCGACTCCGACTTCTCGCTGGGTAATGGAGCAGGTGACGTCGCGGTGGAGAAACTCGATGGGGTTCTCGACGGTCACGACGTGCTTATGCTGGGTGAGATTGATGTGGTGCACCATTCCCGCGACCGTCGAGCTCTTCCCGCTGCCGCTGACGCCGCTGACGAGCACGAGGCCCCGGTCCGAGGTGGCGATGTCCTTCAGGACCTCGGGCAGGTGCAGCGATTCGATCGTGGGCACCGTGAACGGGATGACCCGCATGACGATCATGAAGGACGAGCGCTGCCGCAGCACGTTGACCCGGAACCGGCCCACCCCAGGCATACCCCAGGAGCAGTCGAAGTCCCTGAGCGAATCGATCCGGGACCGGTCTTCATTGTTGTTGATCAGCTTCAGCGCGATGGCGCGGGTTTGATCGGGGGTGAGGCGCTGCTTGGTGAGGGCGACGAGCTTGCCGTTGATCCGGGCGCGGAACACGTCGCCGGCCTTGATGTGGAGGTCGGAAGCACCACGCTCGACGGCGGCCTTGATGATCTTCTCCATGGAAACCAGCGCCTCCCGCTCGAGCCGTTAGCCCTGGGCCTTCAGGAATCCCATGCGGTCGCGAACCTCGCCCATCGTCTCACTCGCCATCCGACGCGCCTTGTCGGCGCCCGTGGCCAGCGTCGACTCGACCGTGGCCGGCTGGGCCCGGAGTTCCAGCGCCCGTTCCCGGATCGGCGCCAGCGTCCGGATCATGTGGTCGGCCAGTACCCGCTTGCAGTCGAGGCATCCCCACTTGGCTCCCCGGCAATTCTCGGCCACCACGGCCACGGTTTCCGGCGGGGAGAAATACTTGTGCAGGCTATAGATGTTGCACACGTCGGGATTGCCGGGATCCTTCTTGGTGACTCGGGCCGGGTCGGTCTTGGCCGGCCGCAGCTTGGCCCAGATCTCCTCTGGTGAATCCATGATGCCGACGGTATTGCCAAGGCTCTTGGACATCTTGGCCTGGCCGTCGAGGCCCATGATACGCTTCGCTTCGGTGAGCAGAGGCTTGGGCTCCGGAAAATAGTCCTCACCGCGGCCGAACTCCGCATTCCATTTACGCGCGATCTCCCGGCTGAACTCGAGATGCTGGGTCTGATCGTCGCCCACCGGCACGAGATCGGCCTTGTACAGCAGGATGTCGGCCGCCATCAGGATCGGGTAGTTGAGGATACCCGCCGGGACGCTTTCGAACCGCTGCGCCTTATCTTTGAACTGCGTCATCCGCTCGAGCTCGCCGACCGGCGTGAGCGAGGTGAGGAGCCACTGCAGCTCCGAGTGCTCGGGCACGTGGGACTGCACGAACAGTACCGCGCGCGACGGATCGATCCCCGAGGCGAGCAGCCCGATGGCCATCTCCCTGGTCCGCTCGGCCAGGGTCTCGTGTTCGTACTTGCCGGTGATCGCGTGCAGGTCCACGACGCAGTAGATGCAGTCGTAGTGGAGCTGCAGGTTGACCCAGTTCTGCACGGCGCCGAGCCAGTTGCCGATGTGCAACTCGCCGGACGGCTGGATTCCAGAGAAGATGCGAGGCATGGGTGGGCAACTTACCCGGTTCGATCGGAGCATGCAAGACAGTGTCACCCATGGACTTACTTCACCTGGCGAAGCGCGCCGCCGCGGGTGCCTCGAGCTACCTGAGCACCGTGGAGCGTCCCGCCGATCCGGCGGGTTGGACCGCGAAGAGCCGGCGGGACTTCGTCACCGAGATCGACCGGACCGCCGAGCGGCTGATCTCGGAGGTACTGCTCGCCGCCGAGCCGGGGAGCCGGATCGTGGGCGAGGAGTTGAGCCCGGGGGTCGTCTCGGGCGGGCTCGTCTGGGTGGTGGACCCGCTCGACGGGACGACCAACTTTCTGCACGACTTTCCCTGCTATGCGGTTTCGATCGCCGCGGCGGTCGACGGCGTGATCGAGGCCGGCGTGGTGGTGGATGTGCCGCGCGATCGCATGTACAGCGCCGCGCGGGGCGGTGGCGCGTGGGAGCAGGACCGGCGACTCGCCGTGTCCGCGATCGCGGAGCCCGACTTCGCGCTGATCGGCACGGGGTTTCCATTTCGGGATAATGCGGGTATCGAGGAGTATCAGCGCCAGTTCGCGCGGATATCCGGGGCGACAAGCGGCATTCGCCGCCCCGGCGCGGCGGCCCTCGATCTGGCCGATGTCGCGGCGGGGCGCTACGACGGCTTCTGGGAGCAGCGCCTGTCCGCCTGGGACATCGCGGCCGGCATACTGCTGGTTCGGGAGGCCGGTGGCGTCGTCACCGACCTTTCGGGTCGCCACGTCGGCGTCGAGCATACGGGCGTGGTCGCGGGCAATCCGGCGATCCACGGGTGGCTCCTGCAGCAGATCAGGAATGCGTGACCGTTTCACCACGGAGACACGATGCCTGCCGACACTCCAACCTTGCAATCACCCTTGAGCGACTGGGCCGACGCGGTCGCCGCTCCACCGCCGGGACCGGCCGGGGGATCTGCCGCCGCCATAGCGGCCGCCCTCGCCGTCGCGCTGGCGGAGATGGTCGCGACGCTCACGCACAGCAAGGATCGTTACGCAGCCGGTCATGAGCGAGCCCGATCGGTACTCGGGCGGGCGCAGGCGCTCCGGAGCGAGCTGCTCGCGCTCGCGGTACGCGATGCGGAGGCGTTCCAAAAGTTCCTCCTCGCCCGCGGCGAGGAGAAGTCCGCGGCCCTGCGCGAGGCCGCGGAGGTGCAGCTCGACCTCCTCAAAGGCGCCGCCGCGGCGGCCGACCTGGCCGTCACCATGGCCGACGCCGGCGCCCCGAGCGCGCTGGGCGACTCGGCCACGGGCGCGTTCCTCGCAGCCGCGGCCGCACGAAGCGCCTATTGGGCTCTGCGCGCCGATCTCGATCCCGGATCGCCCGGCGCGGAATCGATCCTGAGGACAGGACTGGGCCTGGTGGACAAGGCGGAGGCCGCGGAGTGGCGGGCCCGCCAGATTCTCAACGAGAGGATCCGCTGACGGTCAGAGGGTCGTGAGGACTCGGGGACCGGCGGTCGTGATTGCGACGGTGTGCTCGAAGTGCGCGGCCAGGGTCCCGTCGGCGGTCACGACGGTCCATTTGTCGGCCAGCGTGCGCGTTATCGGACTACCAAGGGTGATCATCGGCTCGATCGCGAGCGTCATGCCTTCCAGCAGCCGAGGCCCGCGGCGGGGACTCCCGTAGTTGGGGACCTGCGGCTCTTCGTGAAACCGGGTCCCGATGCCATGGCCCACGAGCTCGCGGACGACACCATACCCCGCCCCCTCCGCGACCGTCTGCACCGCGTGCCCGATGTCGCCCACGTGGTTCCCGATCTTGGCCTGGGCGATGCCGGCCGCGAGTGCGTCCTGCGTCACCCCGAGCAGGTGTTGCGCCTCGGCGGTCACGTGCCCAACCGGCAAGGTCGCGGCCGAGTCGGCGTGCAGTCCTTCGAGATGCACCCCGACATCGACGCTCACGATGCTGCCCTCTCCCAGGACCCGGCGGGCGGAAGGAATGCCATGGACGATCTCGTCATCGATCGACGTGCAGAGGGTCTTGGGGAACCCGTAGAGGCCTTTGAAGGAGGGCGTCGCGCCGTCGTGGCTGCGGATGAACTCTTCGGCGACCGCGTCGAGGTCCTCGGTGGTGAGACCCGCCCGTACGGTCTTTGCCATCAGCGCGAGCGTCGCGGCGACGATCCGTCCCGCCCGGGCCATGACCTCCACTTCCCGGGGAGACTTCAGCGTGATCATGGCTACCGGCCGAGTGCTCGTTGGACGCGCTCCGCGATCTCCTCGATGGTTCCCACGGCGGGCACCTTGCGGACGCCGTTTCGAGCCTCGTACCAGGAGAGCACCGGGGCGGTCTGTTCCCGGTAGGTCCTGAGACGGATCGCGAGCGCGTCGGGACCATCGTCGGCCCGGTGCTCGAGCTCCCGCCGCCGGTTGAGCCGGGTGAGGATCTCCTCGTCGGTCACATCGAAGAAGAGCACCGCGTTCATCTTGCGTCCCTTCTCCTCGAGGATCCGGTGCATGCCTTCCGCCTGCGGGATGGTCCGCACGACACCGTCGAAGATCACGCCCTTGGCGGCCTCGGGTTTCCCCAGCTCGTCGCGGACGACCCCCAGGATGATATCGTCACTCACCAGGTGGCCGGCCTCCATCACCGCCTTGGCCTTGAGCCCCAGCGGTGTACCCCGCTTGACTGCGTCCCGCAGCAGATCGCCCGTGGCGAACTTGGGAAGGCCGAGCGATTCGGCCAGGAGCGCCCCTTGAGTGCCCTTGCCGGCGCCGGGAGGTCCCAGAAGCAGAATGTCCAAGCGTGCTCCTTACGCGAGGCTGAAGGCCAAAGCTGAAGGCTGAAGGCAAAAAGCTGAAGGCTGAAGGCTCAAAGCTGAAGGCTCGTTTTCGGCATGGAGCCTCCGGCCTTTTTGCCTTCAGCCTTCAGCCTTTGGCCACGAGCTCTTTGCCTTCAGCCTTCAGCTTGGCCTTCAGCCTCGAGCTCACATATACCGCTGCTGTCTGCCCCGGAACTTCACCCGCCCGGTCTTCATGAACCCGTCGTATTTCCGGAGCGTGCGGTGTTGCTCTACCTGGGCGATCGTGTCGAGCAGCACCCCGACGACGATCAGCACCGACGTGCCGCCGAACCCGCGGTTGGGGATCCCGAACCACTTGGAGACGAGGATCGGCAGAAGTGCCACGCCGGCGAGGAAGAGGCCGCCCGGCAGGGTGATACGCGCCAGCACGCCGTCGATGTAGTCGGCCGTGCTCGCGCCCGGCTTCACGCCCGGGATGAACCCGCCCTGCTTCTTCAGGTTCTCCGCCAGGTCGACCGAATTGAAGATGATCGACGTGTAGAAGTAGCTGAACAGCAGGATCATGATCGCGAACGTGATGTCGTACGGCAGCTCGCCCGGGTTGAAGAAGCTGGCGATGTCGGTCAGGACCGGGTTCTTGGTGAACGTGGCCAGCGTGCCCGGGACGATGATGATGGTCTGGGCGAAGATGATCGGCATCACCCCGGCGGTGATGAGCCGGATCGGAATGAACGTCTTCTGCCCCTCGCGGATGCGGCCCCGGCCCATCACCTTGCGCGGAATCTGGATGGGGATCCGGCGGGCGGCGATCGTCATGCCGACCACGGCGGCCACCACGGCCACCAGGATCGCGAGGAACGCGACCGATCCGAGCACGGTCACGACGCCGCTCCGGATGAACTGGAGCAGCTGCAGAGTGCCGGGCCAGAGCCGCTCGAGGATCGAGAACGTGATGAGCAGGCTCATGCCGTTGCCGATGCCCCGCTCGGTGATCTGCTCGCCCAGCCACATCACGAAGATGGCGCCGGTGGTGAGCGTCACCACCATGATCAGCCGCGAGGCGAACCCGGGAGCGGGAATCGCGCCCGGAATCGACTCGGTGAAGAGGGCGAACGTGTAGGCCTGGGACAGCGAGATGAACACGGTGAGGTACCGTGTCCACTGGGTGATCTTCTTCTTACCTTCCTCGTCCTTCTGCATCTTGCCGATGGACGGGGCGACGCCGCCGGCCAGCTGGAAGATGATGGAGGCCGAGATGTAGGGCATGATGCCGAGCGCGAACACGGTGGCCCGCGAGAGGCCGCCGCCCAGCGCGTCGTAGAGCCCGAAGAAGCCCGCCGCCGCGGAGTTGCGGATGAAGTCGGCCAGCGCGGTGACGTTGACGCCCGGGGCGGCGATGTGGGCGCCGATCCGGTAGATGACGAGCGCCAGGAGCGTGAACAGCAGCTTCCGTTTCAGCTCGTCGTCGATGGCCAGATTGGGAACGCGAGGTGCGGTCACTTACCCCTCGATCTTGCCGCCGGCCGCCTCGATCTTCGCGCGCGCCGACGCGGAAAAGGCGACGCCGCGGACCGAGTACGCCCGGTCGGCGTCGCCGGTACCCAGCAGCTTGACCGGCGCCTCGACGCGCCCGATCAGACCGGCCGAGTAGAGGGTCTCGGGGCTCACGTCGGTGCCGCCCACCTTCTTGAGCTGGCTCAGGTTGACCGGCTGCACGATGACCTTGAAGGGATTGGTGAAGCCGCGCTTGGGCAGGCGCCGGTACATCGGCATCTGGCCGCCCTCGAAACCGGGGTTGGTCTGCCCGCCGGTGCGCGCCTTGTGACCCTTGTGACCCTTGCCCGCGGTCTTGCCCAGGCCCGACCCAGGGCCCCGTCCGACCCGCTTGCGGGGGGACGTGGAGCCGGGAGCGGGGTGCAGGCTCGACAGCGTCAGGGTCTCGAATTTCTTCGCCATTACTTGTCCCCTGCCGGCGACACCTCGATCAGGTGGCGCACCTTGTAGAGCATGCCGCGGATCGACGCCGTGTTGGCCAGGCGGACGACCTGCTGGTGGTGACGGAGACCGAGCGCGCGGAGCGTGCGGCGCATCGTCTCGGGGTGGCCGATCTCCGAGCGGATCTGCCGGACGGCCACCGACGCGGCCTCCGATTCACTCGGAATCGCCGCGGCATGGTATTCGGGGCCCTGGCGGCCTACGACCGGGTTGCGCCCCATGGTCAGCTCTCCTGCCGCGGCTTGTACGCGATCTGATCGACCTCGACGCCCCGCTCCCTGGCCACTTGCCTGGCCGACACCAGCCGGGTCAAGCCATTCATGGTGGCGCGCACCATGTTGTGCGGATTGGTCGAGCCGAGGCTCTTGGTGAGGATGTCGGTGATGCCGGCGCACTCGAGCACGGCCCGGACCGGCCCGCCGGCAATGACACCGGTGCCGGTGGCCGCCGGCTTCAGCAGCACCCGGCCGGCGCCGTGCGCGCCGATGACCTCGTGCGGGATCGTCGAGCCGGTCTTGGGAAGCTCGACCATCGACCGCTTCGCGGCTTCCACCGCCTTGCGGACCGCCTCGGATACCTCGTTGGCCTTGCCGGTGGCGATGCCGACCTTGGTCTTCCCATCGCCGACGGCGACGAGCGCGTTGAACGAGAAGCGCCGGCCGCCTTTGACGACCTTGGCGACGCGATTGATCGCGATGACGTTCTCCACGTGGTCGCTGGCGTGGTCACGGTCGCCGCGGTCGCGCCGGGGCCCTCCGCGCCCGCCCCGGTCGCCACCGCCCCGGCCGCCCCGGCCCCGGGGCCGTTCCGATCCGGCCGGCCGCTCGGTCGCGGCCGGGGCCGCGGGCTGCTCGGGGGTGTCGGATGCCTGCGTCGCGGTCGTCTCGTCTGCCATTTAGAACTCCAATCCAGCCTCGCGGGCGCCGTCGGCGACGGCCTGCACGCGACCATGATAACGGTAACCAGCCCGATCGAATACGACCCTCGTGATGCCCGCCGCCTTGGCCTTCTCGGCGATCAGCTTGCCCACCGCCTTGCCGCGGGCGACCTTGCCCTTCCCATCGACGGCGAGGTTTTCCGCCCGGTCGCCCAGGCTGAACAGCGTCACGCCGAGATCGTCGTTGACGAGTTGGGCGTAGATGTGCTTGAGCGAGCGGAACACCACCAGCCTGGGCCGCTCCGCGGTGCCCGCCAGGCGACGACGCACCCGAAGGTGACGACGATAGCGAAGCTGGGCGCGGGTCTTGGGAGCATGAATGGTGCGCATGCTTACTTGGCTCCTGTCTTGCCGGCCTTGCGGCGGACTTGCTCGCCCGCGTAGCGGATGCCCTTGCCCTTGTACGGCTCGGGCGGGCGCACGGACCTGAGCTCCGCCGCCACCTGGCCGACCACCTCTTTGTCGGCCCCTTCGATCTTGACCGTCGTGTTGTTGTCGACCGTGATCTTGATGCCCTTGGGCGCCTCGTACTTGACCGGGTGCGAGAAGCCGACGATCAGGTTGACGCCGTACGGCTTGGCCTCGGCCTTGTAGCCGACGCCCTGAATCTCGAGCGTCTTGCTGAACCCCTTGGAGACGCCCTCGACCATGTTCTGCACCAGGGTGCGGGTCAGGCCGTGGAGTGCCTTGTGCCGCTTGTCCTCGCTGGGACGCGCCACCGTGAGCGCGCCGTCGGCGAACACGAGCTTCATCTCCGGATGCAGCGTGCGCCGCAGCTCGCCCCGGGGGCCTTTGACCGCCACGGTCTGCCCCTGCAGCTCGAGGTTGACGCCCTTGGGCACGGTGACCGGCCTCTTGCCGATACGCGACATGACGACTCCTACCAGACGACGGCGAGCAGCTCGCCGCCGAGATTGGCGGTCCGGGCCTCGCGATCGGTCATGAGCCCCCGCGGGGTCGACACGATCGCCATGCCCAGGCCGTTCTTGACTCGCGGCAGCTCGCGGCATTTCACGTAGCGCCGGAGGCCGGGAGTGGAGACCCGGCGCAATTCCCGGATCACCGGCAGCTCGTTGTGGTACTTCAGGTACAACCGCAGGACGCCGTGGGCGCCGTCATCGAGGATCTTGAAGTCCGCGATGTAGTGGTTGTCCCGGAGCAGCCGGGCCACCTCCGCCTTCAGCTTGGACACCGGCATGTCCACACGCCGGTGGCCCGCCGAGCAGGCGTTTCGGATGCGGGTCAGCATATCCGCGACGGGATCTGTCAGGCTCATTCCCTCGTTCCCCTTACCAGCTGGCCTTGCGCACGCCCGGGATTTCCCCCCTCAAGGCGAGCTCACGGAAACAGATACGGCACAGGCCGAACTTGCGTAGGACAGCGCGCGAGCGGCCGCACCGCTGACAACGGCGGACGGTGCGAACCTTGAACTTCGGTGTGCGCTTGGCGCGCTCGATCCAGGCGGTCTTTGCCATGTGCTCCTCAATCGGTCTTAGAGTCTACGCTACCCGCTGCGGCGTCTCTCCCCTGAACGGCCATCCCAGCTCCCGCAGCAGCGCCATCGCCAGGTCGTCCCGCCGTGTCGAGGTGACGAGCGTGATGTCCATCCCGTGAATCTTCTCCACCTTGTCGAAGTCGATCTCGGGGAAGATCATCTGCTCCTTGATGCCGAACGTGTAATTGCCTCGGCCGTCGAAGCTGCGGCTGGGCAGCCCGCGGAAGTCACGGATCCGGGGAACGGCCAGCGTGATGAACCGATCGAGGAACTCGTACATCCGCGCGCCGCGCAGCGTCACCGTACAGCCAACGGGCATGCCCGTCCGGAGACCGAAGTTGGCGATGGCCTTCTTGGCCCGCGTGACCACGGCCTTCTGGCCGGTGATCATGGCCAGCTCCTCCACCGCGGCCTCGAGCTGCTTCGGATTCTTGCCCGCATCGCCCATCCCCACGTTCAGTACCACCTTCTCGAGCCGCGGGATCTGATGCGGATTCGACAGACCGAACTCCTTCTGCAGCCGGGGACGCACCGTCTCCCGGTAGAACACCTGGAGCCGCGGCGTGCCCTCCGTCGCCTTGGGCGTGTGATCCAGCGCGGCCGCGCCCCCCCTGTCTTTCCCCTTGCCACCACCCTGGGGAGCCTTCGCCGCGGACGTCCCGCCCTTCGCGCCCTTTCCGCCCTCTTTGTCCGCCATGGTTACCGCGTCCTCGGGATCGGCTGGTCCGACCGCGTGGCGATCCGCTCCACCGTCCCGTCGGCGTCGAGGCGCCGGCGGACCCGGGTGGGCGCGCCGCTCTTCGGATCCAGCAGCATCACCTTCGAATGATGGATCGGCGCCTCGCGCTCGATGATGCCCGCCTCGGCGGTGGGCGTCTGGCGCTGGTGACGCTTGATGATGTTCACGCCCTGCACCGTGACCCGGCCGGTCTTGGGATACACGTGAAGCACGGCGCCACGCTTGCCCTTGTCGTCGCCGGAGATCACCTGGACCGTGTCGCCCTTGGTGACGTGCAGGCGCTGGCGGACCTTCGGCTGGTTGCGGACCCGCCTGGCCTTCTTATAGACGAGCGGCTTCATGCTACAGGACCTCCGGCGCGAGCGAGACGATCTTCATGTAGCGCTTCTCGCGCAGCTCCCGGGCGACCGGGCCGAAGATACGCGTGGCCCGCGGCTCGCCCGCGTCGTTGATGAGCACCGCGGCGTTCTCGTCGAAGCGGATGTAGGAGCCGTCCCGGCGGCGCGTCTCCTTGGCCGTGCGCACGATGACCGCCTTGGCTACGTCGCCCTTTTTTACCTGGCCGGTGGGGATCGCGTCCTTGATCGCCACCACCACGGTGTCGCCGAGGCCGGCGTACCGGCGCTTGCTCCCCCCCAGCACCCGGATCACCAGGGCCCGGCGCGCCCCCGAATTGTCGGCGATGCGGAGAATCGATTCCTGTTGGACCATGTATTCCTCGTGGGTCGCGAGTCACGGATCGCGGGTCGCGACCTATTTCGCCTTCTCCAGGACTTCCACGACGCGCCATCTGACCGTCTTGGCCAGCGGCCGGGTCTCCATAATGCGCACCGTATCGCCCGCCTTGGCACCCTCATCGTTGCGCGCCTTGATCTTCTTGGTGCGGGTGACCTGCTTGCCGTACACCGGGTGGGCGTACCGCCGCACCAGCGACACAGTCACGGTCCGCTGCATCTTGTCGCTGGTCACCACACCGGTCCGGACCTTCCGCCGGCTGCGCGTCGTGCTCGACTCGGTCATCGGTCTACTCCTCGGCCTGGCCGGCCCGCTGCCGCAGGACGGTCTTGATGCGCGCGATGTTGCGCCGGAGGGCCCGGAAGCGCATCGGGTTCTCGATCGATTCAGTCGCGGAGCGGAAGCGCAGGTTGAAGCGCTCGGACACCAGCTCCTCGAGCTTCGACCGCAGATCGTCGTCCGACATCTCCCGCAGCTCGTTGGGCTTCATGGCTCAGCTCTCCTCGCGGGTCACGAACCGCGTCCGCACCGGAAGCTTGGCCGATGCGAGCGCCAGGGCCTTCTTGGCGAGGTCCTCGCTGATGCCCTCGATCTCGAACAGCACCCGGCCCGGCTTCACCACCGCCACCCAGCCTTCGGGATTACCCTTGCCCTTCCCCATACGGGTCTCGGCCGGCTTCTTCGTGATCGGCTTGTCCGGGAAGATCCGGATCCACACCTTGCCGCCGCGCTTCATCTCGCGGGTCATGGCGACGCGGGACGCCTCGATCTGCCGGTTGGTGATCCAGCCCGGTTCCAGGCTCATGAGCCCGAACTCCCCGAACGAGACCGAGCTGCCCCGGGTGGCGATGCCCTTGGTGCGGCCCTTGAACGTCTTGCGAAACTTGATGCGCTTGGGCGCGAGCATCGGCCTCAGGCTCCCGTGCTGTACGTACGACCGGCCATGTCTTCGATCACTTCACCCTTGAAGATCCAGACCTTGATCCCGATCGTGCCGTAGGTGGTCTTGGCGGTGCTGGTAGCGTAGTCGATGTCCGCCCGCAGCGTGTGGAGCGGCACCCGCCCCTCGTGATACCCCTCGGTGCGCGCGATCTCGGCGCCGCCCAGCCGTCCCGCGGCGCGCACCTTGATGCCCTGGGCGCCCATCCGCATGGCGCTCTGCACCGCCCGCTTCATCGCGCGGCGGAACGAGATGCGCTGGGTGAGCTGGTGGGCGATGTTGTCGCCGACCAGCTGCGCCGACAGCTCCGGCCGCTTGATCTCCTCGACGTTGATCGCCGCTTCCTTGCCGGTGAGCTGGGCCAGCTCGTCGCGCAGCTTGTCGACCTCGGCCCCGCGCTTGCCGATCACCACGCCGGGACGGCCCGTGTGCACGGTGATGGTGACCTTGCCCGGGCGCCGCTCCACGTCGATCTGGGCGATGGCGGCATGTCCCAGCCGGGTCTTCAGGTATTTCCGGATCAGCTCGTCTTCCTTGAGGAGCGCCGGCATGTCCTTGGTGGCGAACCACCGCGAGGACGACTGCTTGACGATGCCGAGCCGAAGCCCGATCGGGTGCGTCTTCTGGCCCATGCTGTCAGCTCTCCCTGGTGTCCACGTGGATCTCGACGTGGCTGGTCCGCTTGCGGATCGGCGTGGCGCGCCCCTGCGCGGCGGCGGTAAACCGCTTGAGCGGCTGGCCCCCGTTGACGATGGCGGACTTCACGTAGAGCGCGTCGGGATCGAACCGCTCGTTGTCCCGGAGCGCCTTCTGCTCGGCGTTGGCCACCGCCGACTTGAGCGTCTTGGCGATCTGCCGGGCGGCGAGCTTCTTGTTGAAGTTGAGGATGGCATACGCGTCGGCCACATCCTTCCCGCGGATGAGATCGATGACGAGCCGCATTTTCCGGGGCGACTGGCGTACCAGCCGCTGAATCGCATGGCCGCTCATGGTCACTCCGGCTTGGCCTTCTTGTCCGCCACGAGCTTGCCGCTGTGCCCGCGGAAGAGACGGGTCGGCGCGAACTCGCCGAGCTTATGGCCCACCATGTTCTCGGTGACGTAGACGGGCACGAACTTGTTGCCGTTGTGCACCGCGAACGTGTGGCCCACGAACTCGGGGAGGATCGTGCTCGCCCGGCTCCAGGTCTTCACCACCCGCTTCTCGTTCTTGCTGTTGAGAACCAGCACCTTGGTCATCAACGCTTCCTGAACGAACGGGCCCTTCTTTACCGATCTAGCCATGCTCGAGATCTCAGTTTGGGTCGCGAGTCGCGAGTCACGAGTCGCGGAGCAGCCCGCGACCGGTGACCCGTGACCTTACTGCGTTGCCTTCCCGCGCTTCCGTCCCCGCACGATCAGCTTGGTGGACGCCTTCTTCCGGTGCCGGGTCTTCTTGCCCTCGGCCTTGCCCCACGGCGAGACCGGAGGCCGGCCGCCGGAGCTCTTTCCCTCACCGCCGCCAAGCGGGTGATCGACCGGGTTCATGGCGACGCCACGCACCGTCGGCCGCGTCCCGAGCCAGCGGCTCTTGCCGGCCTTGCCCACCGACAGCAGCTCGTGCTCGGAGTTCCCCACCTCGCCCACCGTGGCCAGACACCGCCCGTGGACCAGCCGCATTTCAGTCGACCTGAGACGGAGCGTGACGTACTCACCTTCCTTGGCCACCACCTGGGCGCTCGTCCCGGCGGTGCGGATCATCTGGCCGCCCTTGCCGATCTTGAGCTCCACGTTGTGCACGTTCGTGCCGAGGGGGATCTCGCTCAGCGGGAGCGCGTTGCCGATCCGGCTGTCGGAGCCGGGCCCGGAGACGATCGTGTCGCCCTGGTTCAGCCCCTTGGGGTGCAGGATGTACCGCTTCTCGCCGTCGGCGTAGACGATGAGCGCGATCCGGGCGCTGCGGTTGGGATCGTACTCGATCTCCGCGACCCGACCCGGAACGCCGAACTTGTTCCGCTTGAAGTCGATCTTCCGGTACTGCCGCTTGTGCCCGCCGCCCCGGTGCCGCGACGTGAGGTGGCCCTGGTTGTTGCGGCCGCCGGTCTTCCGGACCGGCTCGAGCAGCGACTTCTCGGGCGTGGCCCGGGTGATCTCGTCGAACCCGGAGACCGAGCGGAATCTCGTGCCGGCCGTCATGGGCCGGAATTGCCTGATGCTCATCTCAACCCTCGAACACGGCGATCGAATCGCCGTCCTTGAGCGTCACGATCGCCTTCTTCCAGCGCGGCGTCGTGCCCCGGGTGCGGCCCCGGGTGACGGCGTGCCGCCGCATCTGCATGGTGCGCACCGCGGTGGCAGTGACCCCGAAGAGCTTCTGCAACGCCTCCCGGATCTGGTGCTTGTTGGCCTCGGGGTGCACCTCGAAGGCGTACTCCTTCCGCGTCTGATACGCGGCGGAGCTCTTCTCGGTCACGACCGGCCGGACGATCACCTGGTGCAGCGACGGCATTACTTGTCCCCCTTCTTCTTCTTCGGCGCGGACTTCTTGGCCGACTTCGCCGTGCTCTTCTTGGCGGCCTTGGAGGCGGACTTCTTGGCGGCCTTGGAGGCGGACTTCTTGGCGGCCTTGGACGCGGACTTCTTGGCCTTGGCCGGCCTGGGCGCCGGCGTCTTGGCTTTCCGCGCGGGCCTCTCGGTCTTCTCCGCCCTCTCCGTCTTCTTCTTCTCGGCCAGCGGCGGCAGCTCCTCGTCGCCGAACTCGGGGGTCTCGCCGCTGAGCGCGCCTTCCTCCACCACCACCGCGTCCGACCAGAGGACGTCGTATGCCGACGCCTGCGCGAACGGCATGACCTCGACGGAAGGCAGGTTGCGCCCGCTGAGATACAGCGCCTCGTTGGCGGCCCCGCTC
This sequence comes from uncultured Gemmatimonadales bacterium, assembly GCA_963757525.1. GTDB lineage: Bacteria > Gemmatimonadota > Gemmatimonadetes > Gemmatimonadales > GWC2-71-9 > CAVVWJ01. The sequence goes on along the minus strand of CAVWRM010000001.1, from coordinate 2,747,390 downwards.
AGCACCAGGACCTTGCGATCGGCGAGTCCCAGACTCGCGAGCAACGCGGCGAGCCGCGCCGTCTTGGGGTGCCGGAAGGCGAACTGCTCGACGACGTGCAGTGCGCCTTCCCGCGCCCGCGCGTTCAGGGCCGACTTCCGCGCGAGCTGCTTGACCTTGCGCGGAATGTCGGTGCGGTAGTCGCGCGGGATCGGGCCGAACACGGTGCCGCCGCCTCGCCAGTGCGGTGCGCGGGTGGAGCCCTGCCGCGCCCGGCCGGTGCCCTTCTGCTTCCACGGCTTCTGGTTGCCGCCGGAGACGAAACTCCGGGTCTTGGTCTTCGCGGTGCCCTGGCGCTGGTTGTTCAGGTACACCTTGACGGCCTGATGCAGCACCGGCTCGTTCACGGTACCGTCGAAGTAGTCGGCGGGCAGGGCGAAGGCGCCCGTGCGCTTGGCGCCGGCGGCCGAGTAGTGAGGCGCCTCAATCATGGCGGCTCGGTCCTCCCTGCTTGGCGACGGTGACGATGCCGTTTCTCGCGCCGGGAATGGCGCCGCGAACGAACAGCAGGTTCCGCTCGGCGTCCACCCGCACGACCGTCAGGCCGAGCTCCGTGTGCCGTGCGGCACCCATGTGACCGGGCATCCGCTTCCCCTTGATGACACGCGACGGATCCGTCCCGGGGCTGATGGAGCCGGGCTTCCGATGGCGGGTGTTGCCATGCGTGGCGGGGCCGCCGCCGAAGCCGTAGCGATGCACGACGCCCTGGAAGCCTCGGCCCTTCGTGGTCCCGGTGACCTTGACCAGCTCCCCCGGCGCGAAGATGTCCACCTTGACCTCGGCGCCCGGCACGGGAGCTTCCCCGGCCGCGGCGAAGACGCGAAGCACCTGGGGTGCCGCCTCCAGTCCGGCTTTCTTGGCGTGGCCCAGCTCCGCCCGGGTCACCCGCTGCTTCCGCTGCGCGCCGAAACCCAGTTGCACCCCGTCCTCGCGCACCTGCACGACCCGGCACGGGCCCGCTTCGATCACCGTGACCGGCACCGCGGTGCCGTCCTCGGCGAAGACCCGGGTCATCCCGAGCTTGCGACCGATCAACCCGGTGGTCATCGCTATTCCACCTTGATCTCGACGTCCACGCCGGCGGGCAGATCGAGCTTGGTCAGCGCGTCCATCGTCTGCGGGCGGGAGTCATTGATGTCGAGGAGCCGCTTGTGCGTGCGCAGCTCGAACTGCTCGCGGCTCTTCTTGTCCACGTGCGGGCTGCGGAGCACCGTCCACCGCTCGGTTTTCACCGGGAGGGGGATCGGGCCGGACACCTGCGCGCCGGTCTTCTCGGCGGTCCGCACGATGTCGGCGGCGGCCTGGTCGAGCACGACGTGGTCGAAGGCCTTGAGGCGGATTCGGATTTTCTGGGCCATAGTGAACCTCGGCTGAAGGCTGAAGGCTGAAGGCTGAAGGCGTTGAGCCTTGAGCTTTCAGCGTTCAGCTTTGCGCTGTCTTACTTGATGATCTTGGTCACCACGCCGGCGCCCACGGTGCGGCCCCCCTCGCGGATGGCGAACCGGAGCCCCTCGTCCATCGCGATCGGCGTGATCAGCTCGATCGTCATCTGCACGTTGTCTCCCGGCATCACCATCTCCACCCCCGCCGGCAGCTCCACGCTCCCCGTCACGTCGGTGGTCCGGAAGTAGAACTGGGGCCGGTACCCCTTGAAGAACGGGGTGTGCCGCCCCCCCTCTTCCTTGGTCAGCACGTACACCTCGGCCTCGAAGTGGGTGTGCGGCGTGATGCTCCCCGGCTTGGCCAGCACCATCCCCCGCTCGATCTCGGTCTTCTCCACCCCCCGCAGCAGCAGCCCCACGTTGTCCCCCGCCTCCCCCTGGTCCAGCAGCTTGCGGAACATCTCCACCCCCGTCACCACCGTCTTCTTCTCCGCCCCGAAGCCCACCAGCTGCACCTCCTCCCCCACCTTCACCACCCCCCGCTCGATCCGCCCCGTCGCCACCGTCCCCCGCCCGGTGATCGAGAACACGTCCTCCACCGGCATCAGGAACGGCTTGTCGATCTCCCGCTTCGGCTGCGGGATATAACTGTCCAGCGCGTCCAGCAGCTCCTGGATCTTCTGCCCCTGCTCCGAGTTGGGGTCCCCGCTCTGCAGCGCCTGCAGCGCCGACCCCTTGATCATCGGGGTGTCGTCCCCCGGAAAGTCATAGCTGCTCAACAGCTCCCGCACCTCCAGCTCCACCAGCTCCAGCAGCTCCGCATCGTCCACCATGTCCACCTTGTTCAGAAACACCACGATGTACGGCACGTTCACCTGCTTGGCCAGCAGGATGTGCTCCCGGGTCTGCGGCATCGGCCCGTCCGCCGCCGACACCACCAGGATCGCCCCGTCCATCTGGGCCGCCCCCGTGATCATGTTCTTCACATAGTCCGCGTGCCCCGGACAGTCCACGTGGGCATAGTGCCGCTTGGCGCTCTCGTACTCCACGTGCGCCGTCGCGATCGTGATCCCCCGCTCCCGCTCCTCCGGCGCCTTGTCGATCTGGTCGTACGCCGTGAACTGGGCCAGCCCCTTCTTCGCCTGGATCGCCGTGATCGCCGCCGTCAACGTCGTCTTCCCGTGGTCCACGTGCCCGATCGTCCCCACGTTCACATGCGGCTTCGTCCGCTCAAATTTCGCTTTCGCCATGATCTCGTCGTTCCGGTGTGCGTGTGAGTGCCTTGCTAAAGGACGGAGAGGACGGAGAGGACGGAACGCTCCGTCCTTTCGCCGCTTCGCCCTCTAGCCTTTCGCCTTGGTAATGATCTGCTCCGCGATGTTCTTCGGCACTTCCTCATAGTGATCGAACTGCATGGTGTACACGGCGCGGCCCTGGGTCATGCTGCGGAGCTGCGTCGAGTACCCGAACATCTCGGCCAGCGGAACGTCGGCCGCCACGACCTGGGCGTCGCCCCGCTGGGTCATCCCGCCGATCTTGCCCCGCCGGCTCGAGAGATCGCCGATGACGTCTCCCAGGAAGTCAGCCGGCGTCACCACTTCGACTTCCATGACCGGCTCGAGCAGCACGGCCCCGGCGGCCCGAGCGGCCTCCTTGACCGCCATAGAACCCGCGATCTTGAACGCCATCTCGGAGCTGTCCACGTCGTGGTAGCTGCCGAAGGTGAGCGTCGCCTTGACGTCGACCATCGGGTACCCGGCGAGCACGCCGTTCTCCAGCGCCTCGCGGATGCCCGCTTCCACCGGCTTGATGAACTCACGCGGAATGACGCCGCCGACGATCTTGTCTTCGAAGATGAATCCGGCGCCGGGCTCGGTGGGCTCGACGTCGATGACGACGTGCCCGTACTGGCCCTTGCCCCCGCTCTGCCGGATGAACTTGCCCTCGATGTCCTTGACCTTCTTCCGGATCGTCTCCCGGAACGCCACCTGGGGCTTGCCGACGTTGGCCTCGACCTTGAACTCCCGCTTCATCCGGTCGACCAGGATCTCCAGGTGCAGCTCCCCCATGCCGGCGATGATGGTCTGGCCGGTTTCCTGGTCGGAGCGCACGCGGAACGTGGGGTCTTCTTCCTGGAGCTTCTGGAGGGCGATAGCCAGCTTGTCCTGGTCGGCCTTGGTCTTGGGCTCGATGGCGACGTCGATGACCGGATTGGGAAACTTCATCGCCTCGAGGATGATCGGCTTGTCCTCGTCGGACAGCGTATCGCCGGTGCGGGTGTCCTTGAGCCCGATGGCCGCACCGATGTCGCCCGCGAGGACCTCTTCGATTTCCTCGCGCTTGTTGGCGTGCATCTGCAGCAGCCGGCCCACCCGCTCCCGCTTGTCCTTGGTGCTGTTGTAGACGTAGCTCCCGGACTTGAGCGAGCCGGAGTACACCCGGAAGAACGTCAGCCGGCCGACGTAGGGGTCGGTGGCGATCTTGAAGGCCAGGGCGGAGAACGGCTCCGCGTCGGAGGCGCAGCGCTCGGCGTGGGTGTCGTCGTGCAGCGGGATGTGGCCCTTGATGGCCGGAATGTCCTCCGGGCTCGGCAAGTAGTCGATCACGGCGTCGAGCAGGGCCTGCACGCCCTTGTTCTTGAACGAGGCCCCGCAGAGCACCGGGACGATGGAGCCCGAGACCGTGGCCTTGCGGATGACGTGCTGGATCTCGTCGAACGACAGCTCCTCGCCGCCCAGGTACTTCTCCAGCAGCTTCTCGTCGTGCTCCACGGCGGCCTCGATCAGCTCATGACGCGCCGCCTCGACCCGCTCCCGATACGCCTCGGGGACCGGCATCTCGGTGAACGTCTTCCCCAGGGTCTCATCGTCGAAGATGGTCTCGACCCGCCGGAGGATATCGATGTGGCCGGTGAACATCTCGCCGGTGCCCACCGGCAGCTGCAGCGGATAGGCCTTCTTGGTCAGCCGGTCGCGGATCATGGCGAGGCAACGGTCGAAGTCCGCGCCGACCCGGTCCATCTTGTTGGCGAAGATCAGGCGCGGGACGCCGTAGCGGTCGGCTTGGCGCCAGACCGTCTCGGTCTGGGGCTCCACCCCCGCCACCGAGTCGAGCAGGGTGACGGCGCCGTCGAGCACGCGGAGCGATCGCTCCACCTCGACGGTGAAGTCGACGTGACCCGGCGTGTCGATGATGTTGATGCGATACTGGATGTTGTTCCGGTTCCAGAAGCAGGTGGTAGCGGCAGAGGTGATGGTGATGCCCCGCTCCTGCTCCTGCTCCATCCAGTCCATGGTGGCGGCGCCCTCGTGGACCTCACCGATCTTGTAGTTCTTGCCGGTATAATAGAGGATGCGCTCGGTCGTAGTCGTCTTACCGGCATCGATGTGGGCCATGATGCCGATATTGCGGTAACGCGCGAGCGGGGTCTGCCGTGCCATGGTCAGGTCGTATCCTGTTGAGCCAGGGTCCTGCTAGCGAAAAAGCGGGGCGACCGGTTCCGGCTGTGCCGGTGGTTTCGCTCCGCGCGCATCCGGGCCAGAGACCCGAGATGAAGATCGCGTTGTCGTTGGAGGACCAGAGGTGGTCGAGACCCGGAGGCCCTGGGACCACGTAATCCGATGTCGTGGGCGGCTACCACCGGCCCAAAATCCCTAAGCCCCGCAAAACTAACGGGGTTGGACCCTGTGTCAAGGCGGCCACAGGCCCACCAGGCAGAGTCTCGGCATTACCCGATGAACGGGACGGAGTGGCGGGCGTCCCGCGGGTCGCCGTCACCGTGAAATGAGGGCTCTCGCAAACTCCGCGCGAGGCGTATACTCAAGAGACCCGCAGTCGAACGGACCTCCCATGCTTCGATCGGGCGCCGACCCCAGGCATCGTGCGGGCTCCCCTCGTCAGATTCGAGCCGCCTTGCCGGTGTGGATCGCACTGGCCGCCGTCGCCATCCCGTCGGCCCATCGCCCCGGGCCCGTGAGCCCCGCCCCATCGGACACCCTGCCGGCGTTCAAGAACCCGACCGGCATCGCAGTCGGCGAGGACGGCACGGTGTACATCTCGAGCCAGGGCGACTCGAGCGTCGTGATCTACGCGCCGGGCGCCAGCGGTCCGGCGAGGCCTGTCCGGCGGATAGGGCCGAGCAGCGGACTGGTCTCGTCCCAGGCGGTGGCGCTCGACTCCCGCGGCCGCATCGTCGTATCGAGCCTGCAGCACAGGTCGGACGGCAAGGGCTCGATTCTCGTATTCGCGCCCGGTGCCGAGGGGGACGCAGCGCCCGTGCAAATCATCGCCGGAGCGAAGACCGGCCTCAGTGAGCCCAGCGCCCTCGCGCTGGGGCCCCAGCGCCTTCTCTTCGTACGCAATGGGCCACGCGGCAATGTCGTCACCATCAATGGGCTCGAGCGCGATGTCGGCTCGGCGGTGCTCGCCTTCAGGCCCTTGGCCTCCGGCGATGCCCAGCCCGAGCAGACCCTTTACGACATCATCGATACGATCGTGCAGCCGCCGCCGGCACCACCACCCCCACCGACCATCACAACCGATACGCTGTGCGGGAAGACCCCGCCATCGGGTGGCGCGGTCATCTGTCAGATGGTCGAACACGTGGAGCCGCGTCAACCGGTCCCCCTGCCCGGGCCGCGCCAGCGACCCGATACCATCAGGCCGCAGGATGTCGCCGCGGGAGCGGGCCGACTCCTGGTGCTGACGGCGCGGGGCGTGACGAGCTACAACAGGGCCATGGTGCGGAACAGCCGGCCATATGCTCGCACGTCACCCGACAGTACGCCCCGTTTCCGTGGAACGCGCGTCGCCCTGGGACCAAGCGGCGCGTTCTTCGTGGCGCGAAGCACGGCCTTGCAGATGGAAGACATCATGGCGTCCATGCAGCGGAAATTCGCGCAGAATCCTCTGTCCGCGGAAAACGTCCGGATCGGAGCCAACCTCCTGGAGCGTGTTCCGGCCAAGCAGCCGGACAACAAGCCGGCCGAGACCCCGCCGGCCAAGGCGGACACAGCCGCCGAGAAGTTCAAGCAGGTCGCATCGCTACTGGAGAGCATGATCGGGCACGCCTTCATCTCCGTCTACCGGCTGGATGAACAGGGGGACACGACCCTGCTCCGAACGATCGAAGGCCCGAAGACCGATCTTCGGGCAATCGCCGATCTGGTGGTGGGAGAGGATGGCTCTCTGTATGTACTGGGGAATACCCAGAAAGGCGGCCTCCGCGTCGCGGTGTTTCCTCCGAATGCTGCCGGAGACGTCGCGCCGGTTCGGGCGATCGAGGGACCTGCGACCGGACTCAAGGGCGCGGCGAGTCTCGCCCTGGATCGCCAAGGCCGCATCTACGTTGCGAACAATCGGAGCGAGGAAGAGCCGGTATTCGGGCGGGGCACCGTCACCGTCTACGCATCCGACGCGGCCGGCGACGCCGCGCCGATCCGCACGATCGAGGGATGGTCGACCCGTCTGACCAAGCCGAGCGGCATCGTGGTGGCGGACGATGGGACGATCTACGTCGCCAATCTCGAGGTCTACAACGACGATCGCGGTTCCGTGCAGACCTTCGCCGCTCGCGCATCCGGGGGAGACCAGCCCGAGCGGACCCTGATGGGGCGTGCGACCGAGTTCGCGGGACCACAAGGCATCGCGATAGGCCGCGCCGATACCCTCTACGTCCTCAGCCGGCAGCTCACGCGTATCACGGTATACCCACCGGAAGCCGACGGGCCGATCGCGCCGGTACGCACGATCGAGGGGCCGGCAGCGGAGCTGCCCCCCGGCTCCCGATTCTTCCCGTCCGACTTGGGGCTGCCGCGTATGCTGGCGATCGATGCCGCCGGTTATCTCTACCTGTCGGACCCGGCGCAGGCATCGGGCCTCAACGCCTACGGCCCCGACCTCGGGGTCATCCGGGTCTACCGGCCCGGAGCTGCGGGCAATGAAGCCCCGGTTCGCCGGATCATCGGCGGTTATACCAAGCTGAACGGCCCCGGAGGGCTCGCAGTTGACCGCGATGGCAATGTCTACGTGCCCAACTGCTACGGGACGGGTCCGGGCTCGGTGACCGTCTACCGGTTCGGGACCCACGGTGACCTGCATCCCCTTCGCATGATCGCGGGACCGGCGACCGGCCTGCAGGCGCCCGCCGCGGTGGCATTGGGACGGAAGGATACCCTGTTCGTCGTCAACGCCGGGAGCGTGACAGTGTATGCCCCCGGCGTCACGGGGAATGCGCCGCCGATCCGAAGGATCGAGGCACGCTAGACCGAGGGGGCACGAGATGAGCCCTGTTCGGCGCTCTCTTCGGCGAGCACACCACGCTCTGCCGGCCGCGAGCCGACGGTGTTCACCCGGCGTGGGCCAAGTCCCAATGCAAAAGGGGGCGATCGCGAGATCGCCCCCGGTGCTCAGCCCATCCGCCTGGCCTACCAGCGGTAGTGCGCGAACGCCCGGTTGGCCTCGGCCATCCGGTGCGTGTCTTCCTTCTTCTTGATGGTGTTGCCTTCGCCCTTCGACGCGAGGATCAGCTCGGCCGCCAGCCGCTCGGACATGGTCTTCTCGGTCCGCGCGCGAGAGAACGAGATGAGCCAGCGCATGGCCAGCGCCGTTCTCCGGTCGGGTCGAACCTCCACCGGCACCTGCAGCGATGCACCGCCCACCCGCCGGCTCTTCACCTCGAGCGTCGGCTTGGCGTTGTTCACCGCCTGCTTGAAGACCGAGACGCCGGGCTGCCCCGTCCGCTCCTCGATCAGGTCCATGGCCGAGTAGAAGATGCCTTCCGAGACGCTCTTCTTGCCCTCGTACATGAGGTTGTTCACGAACTTGGAGACCGTCTGGCTGTCGTAGCGCGGATCCGGAGGCACCGGGCGCCGGACTGCCTTGTTGCGCCGGCTCACTTGGCCGCTGCCTTGGGCCGCTTGGCGCCGTACTTGGAACGGCTCTTACGCCGATCGTTGACACCCGCCGAGTCGAGCGTGCCGCGGACGATGTGGTAGCGTACGCCCGGGAGGTCCTTCACGCGCCCGCCGCGGATGAGGACGATGGAGTGCTCCTGAAGGTTGTGCCCTTCACCTGGTATGTAGGCCGTCACCTCGAACCCGTTGGTGAGCCGCACACGCGCCACCTTCCGAAGCGCCGAGTTGGGCTTCTTGGGCGTGGTGGTGTACACCCGGGTGCAGACACCGCGCTTTTGCGGATTGGACTTGAGGGCAGGGGCCTTGTCTTTGGCCAGTACGTCTTTCCGGCCGTGCCGGATGAGCTGATTGATGGTCGGCATGCGCTCTTAAGATTGGGTCGCGAGCCCCGAATTCGGGGATAGACTTGGAAGGATAGCCGTGGATTGAGGTTAGGTCAAGAACAGCTAAAAGCTGAAAGCTAAAAGCTAAAAGCTTCGAGGCTAGCCGCGGAGAGCGCCGGCTTTCAGCTTTGAGCTTTCAGCTTTGAGCTTTCAGCTTTGCGCTTTCAGCTTTTAGCCGCATCTCACGCCATTTGCCCCTCCGGCTGCCTGCTTTCTAGCCGGTTCATCTCGGTAAGTCACCGCCCTGCAATGACCTGCCTCCAGGGGTGTCCGCGGCCCCCAACTTGCCATCCGGTCATGGAGCCGGGTGCACCCGGCGCTCGACTCCACACGCCGGAGCCCGCGTGCACCGTACCACGATCATATCCATCGCCTTTCTCCTCGCCACGGCACCACCGGCGCTCGCACAATCCGACCTGGCCGGACGACCCCTCAGCGAAGTCACCCGCGGCAGCACCATCGGGACCGGTCTCTTCACGGTCTACTATAAGCACGACGACGTCCTGATCTCGCTCACCCCCGCCCAGCTCGACCGGGACTTCCTGCTCGTCGCCCAGGTATCGCAGGGCATCGGGGACCTGGGGCTCGACGGCGGGGTCACCCTCCGCTCCGATCTGGTCCGCTTCCATCGGGAGGGCGACCGGGTGGAGCTCTGGGTCGTGAATACGCACGTCGCCGCCGCGCCGGGCACGCCCATGGCGCGTACCGTCGCCTATTCCTTCGGCCACTCGGTCGCCGAGTCGTTCCCGATCGCGGCGGAGCGCAAGGAGGGCGACGTCCTGATCGACATCACGCCCTTCTTCCTGTCCGACTGGGGCAGCGTCGGCGTCGTCCTGCAGAACGCGGCGGTGCAGCGGAAGGTCGCCACCACTGTCACCCTCGACGACAAGCGGTCGAGCTTCCAGCAGCTGCGGCTCTATCCCACCAACATCGAAGCCGAAGTTCGCCTCACGTTCGGCTCGACCCGCAGCCTCGGTCTCGAGACCGTCTCCGATTACCGGTCGATCCCGGTCGGGGTCCACTTCTCGCTCCGAGAGCTGCCGGCCTCGCCGATGCGGCCGCGGTACGCCGACGACCGGGTGGGCTACTTCATCTCCGCGACGAAGGACTTCTCGCGCGACACGGCCGACAACTACTTCGTCCGGTACGTCAATCGCTGGCGGCTCGAGAAGAAGTATCCGTCGGCCGCCGTGAGCGTCCCGGTCCAGCCGATCACCTACTACATCGACCGCACGGTGCCGGTCGAATGGCGACCGTATGTCCGCGCCGGAATCATGGAGTGGAACCGGGCCTTCGAGGAGGCGGGCTTCCGCGACGCGATCAAGGTGCTCGACGCGCCCGACGACAGCTCGTGGAGCGCCGAAGACGCGCGCTATTCGACGGTGCGCTGGACGGCGACCAACCGCGCCGTGTACGCCGTCGGGCCTACCAGCGTCGATCCCCGCACCGGTGAGATCCTGAATGCCGACGTGGTGATCTCCGCCGGCTGGATTCAGCGGTGGCGGGGACAGTCGGGCAACGTCTCCACGCCGATCGCTTCCGTAGAATCGGCCTACCGGGACGACTCGCTCGCCTCGGGGCCCGACCCGGACCTCGCCTTCTGCCGCTATGGGGAGGGGCTCGACCACGACGGGGGCGTCGCCACCGCCGTCATGGCCGCGCGCGGAGACATCGCCGCCGGCGAGGCACCGAACCGCACCTACATCGGCCAGGCGCTCAAGGCGCTCGTGATGCACGAGATCGGACACACACTCGGTCTGCGGCACAACTTCCGCGGCTCGGCCGGGGCCAGCGCGGCCCAGCTCGCCAATCGCGGCTGGACCAGCACACACGGCTTCGGCGTCTCCGTCATGGATTACATGCCGCCCGCGCTCGCGCTCGATCCCGCCCGCCAGGGCGACTACTACTCCCCCACCATCGGATCCTACGACCGCTGGGCCATCATGTACGGCTACGGGGCCGTGGGCGGCCTCATGGTCGAGCCCGCCATGATAAGGGGCGGTGGGGACGGCTCCGTGGCCTGGACACCCGAGATGGAGCTGAACGGGCTCCGGACGATCGCGTCCGAGGCGGCCGACCCGGAACATCTGTACGGCTCCGACGAAGACGCCGGATTCGGCGCGGCGGGCCTCGATCCCACCATTTCCCGATACGACCAGACCAGCGATCCGCTCGCCTGGGCCCGGGACCGGGTGACGCTGGTGGATGGGCTGTTCGACTCGCTCGAGACGCGGGTGGTCGCTCCGGGCCAGAGCTACGCCCGCCTCCGCTCCGTGTTCACCGATCTGCTCGCGGACCGCTGGTATGCGCTGCTCGTCACGACCAAATACCTCGGCGGCAGCACCATCTCGCGCGACCATCGCGGCGACCCCGGCGAGCGGCCCTCGGTGGTCAACGTTCCGGCCGCCCGCCAGCGGGAGGCGTTGCGCTTCATCGCCGACGCGGGATTCGGGGAGAACGCCTACCAGTTCCGGCCCGAGCTGCTGAGCCGCCTCGGTCCCGACCGGTGGAGCCACTGGGGCGCCTCGCCATCCAGCGCTCGCGCGGACTTTCCGGTGCACGACTGGGCCCTCAATCAGCAGGCCGCGCTCCTCAACCAGCTGGTGGACCCTGTGGTCCTGGCCCGGATCCGTGACGCCGAGCTGCGCGCGCCGGACGGCGAGCCCAGGATGGGTCTCCCCGAGCTCTTCTCCACGCTGAGCGGGGCCATCTGGTCTGAGGTCTCGGCGGGAACGCCCGCCCGTCCGGCGCGCGGACGCAACATCAGCTCGACCAGACGCGATCTCCAGCGCCTGCATCTCACTATCATGACGCGGCTGGCGCTGTCTCCCGCGCCGGGCACGCCGGAGGACGCCCGCGCGCTGGCCCGGGTGACCCTGACCTCGCTCGCGACCGATCTCGACCGCGTCCTGGGCACGCCCCGTCCCGACCTCGACGCGTACACCCGTGCGCATCTGATCGATACCCGCCAGTGGATCCGCCAGGCGCTCGACGCGCCGCTCGTCCAAGCCACCGCTACCTCGAGATAGTCGCGAATGCACCCGATCGCCCCCGCCGACCCGTCGCCCCTCGCCCAGGTCATCGTCTACATGATCGGGATCCTGCTGGGCCATGCCCTCCTCACGCCCACCGAAGAGCTGCAGCGCGCCTGGAACACGGTTCGCTCGATCTGGTCTCGCAAAGACAGCTGAAGGCTGAAGGCTGAAGGCTAAAGGCAAAAGGCTGAACGCCCAAGGCTAAACGCTGAAAGCCAAGGCTGGAGGCTCATCCAGCCTCATGCCTTCACCTTTCAGCCTTTAGCCTCCTTGACATCTTCGCGGGAGAGCCGGAACATTTGCTCTACCGTGAAACAGGGTTTCAAATCCGACGCCCGCCTCGCCGGCACCAAGGCCGTTGGCCGCGCGCTCCGCATCGCACGCACCTTCACCGACGCGCGGCCGGAATGGACGCTCGCGGCGGTCTCGCGGGAGCTCGGCCTCAGCAAGCCCACGGCGCTGCGACTGCTCACCGCGCTCGAGCGCGAGGGGATCGTGACGCGTCACGAGACTTCGGGCGTCTATCGCCTCGGACCCGCCGCCATCGAGCTCGGCGCCCGGGCGCAGCGCTCCAACAGCATCGCGAGCGCGGCACGGCCGGAGATGGAAAGCCTCACCCGCGCCACGGGCGAGACCTCCAGCATCGAGATTCTGTCGGGCGATGAGACCGTGATCCTCGATGAAGTGCAGGGCGGCCACCTGATCGGCACCTCCCCATCGGTCGGCACCCGCTGGCCCGCCCATGCGACGTCCACCGGAAAAGTCCTGCTCGCCGCGGCGGTGGAGCGGGAGCCCGGCGTCATCAAGCGACTCATCAAGCGGGCCGGCGGCCGGCTTCGACGGCTCACCCCTGCGACGATCGTGACCGCGGCCAGGCTCGCCGGCGAGCTCGGCCGGGTGTCCAGAGCCGGATATGCCACGGCCCGGAGCGAGCTGGAGGAGGGTTACGTGGCCGTGGGGGCGCCGGTGCGCAACCACGACGGCCACGTCGTGGCGGCGGTATCCCTTGGAGGACCCAGCACCCGGTTCACCATCCGCCGACTTCCGAGGCTCGTCAAGCTGGTGCGCGAAGCCGCCGCACGGGTCTCACAGCGGCTTGGATATTCGCATGCTCGTTGAGCTCGTTCGATCCGCCGGGCTCGCCGTGACCGTCACGCTCGTGGCCCTGCCGGTGCCCCCACCGCAAACGCCTCATCCCAAAGGCTCGTTGCTGATCGTCGGAGGGGGAGGACGGGGCGAGGACGTCATGCGGCGATTCGTCGAGCTCGCCGGCGGCCGTGGCAAGGCCGTCATCGCCGTGCTCCCGATGGCCAGCAGCGAGGCCGCGGAGACGGGCAAGGAGATGGTGGCGGAGCTCGACAGTCTGGGCGCGCGAGGCTACGTGGTGCTCCTCGGACGGCCCGACGCCGACAAGCAGGCCGCCGTCCACAGCCTCGATTCGGCCACCGGCATCTGGTTCACCGGAGGAGATCAGGACCTTCTGACGGCCGCCATCGGGGGCACCGCGACCCAGCGCGCGATCCAGGCGCGGTACCGCGCGGGCGCGGTGGTGGGCGGCACGTCGGCGGGCGCCGCGGTCATGTCCGACTCGATGATCACCGGCAACCAGACTCCGCCGGGAGACACGACGGGTTACTACGGCGACGAGTATCCGGCCATCTCCCGCCATCGCATCCAGATCGAGCCCGGCCTCGGCTTGCTCGCGACGGCGATCGTCGATCAGCACTTCATCCGCCGGGAGCGCCACAACCGGCTCATCAGCGCGGTGCTCGAGCACCCGTCGCTGATCGGCGTCGGTATCGACGAGAATACCGCCCTGGAGGTGCGGCCCGACGGCATCTGGCGGGTGCTCGGCGAGAGCGCCGTCGTGATTTACGACGCCCGCAAGGCAAAGGTGACCCCCGCCTCGCGTCCGGTCCTGGGTGTCATCGAGATGCGGGTGCACGTCCTCCCGTCGGGCGGCACCTACGACCCCACCACCGGCCGGGTTCTCGACGCCGGAGCTTGATCCCTCGTTCAGCCTCGCACTCCCCGGAGGAGGCCCATGCAGCGCTTCAGATTCGTCCTGTCCGTCCTGGCCTGTGTTCTGGCGGCCACAACGTCGCTCGCGGCCCAGACCGCGACACTGCGAGGTACCGTGACGGACTCCGCGACCCAGGAGCCGCTGCAGGGCGCCTCCGTAAGCCTGGCGGGGACGACGCGGCGAGCCGAGACCAACGCGCGTGGCCGGTATGCCCTGACGGAAGTCCCGGCGGGACCCGTGACGGTGCGCGTGCAGATGATCGGGTTTGCTCCCGCGCAGCGCGCCCTGACGCTCGAGGCCGGCGCCGAGGCGACGCTCGACCTCGCGCTGGCACCGAGCGCGCAACGCCTGGAAGAGGTCGTCGCCGTGGGGTACGGCAGCCAGACGCGGGGCGAGCTCAGCACGGCGGTCACGTCCGTGGCGTCGGCCGACATCGCCAACCAGCCGGTGGCGAGCGTGGACGCCGCCCTCCAGGGCAAGGCGGCCGGCGTCCAGGTGACGCAGAATGCCGGCAACCCGGGCAACGCGATTTCCGTCCGCATCCGGGGTGACGCCTCGGTCTCCGCCAGCAATCAGCCCCTCTACGTGATCGACGGGGTGCCGATGGTGGCGGACGATATCTCGCAGCTCGGACTCGGCGGCCAGGGCATCGCGGGGATCAGCGGTCTCAGCCCGGACGACATCGAGCGCATCGACGTCCTCAAAGACGCGGCCGCCGCGTCGATCTACGGATCGCGCGGATCGAACGGCGTCGTGCAGATCACGACCAAGCGGGGGGCCGAGGGCAGGACCAGCGTCACCTTCAACAGCTATGTCGGCACCCAGTCCACGACCAGACATCTCGATCTGCTCAATTCGACCGAGTATCTCGACTACATGAATACGGCGGCCGCCAACGACGATTACGGGACCGACTACTTCGGCGCCGTGGGCGTGGCCGACAGCCTCAATACCGACTGGCAGGATGCGGTGCTCCGGTCCGCCGCCGTGAGCTCGGCGGAGCTGGCCGTGGCCGGCGGCGACCAGCGGATGCGCTACCGCCTGTCCGGCACGTGGTTCGATCAGGACGGCATCGTGATCGGCTCGGGGTACCGCCGCATCGGCGGGCGGCTCAATCTCGATTTCAATCCGGCAAGCCGTTTCTCCTTCAGCACGTCCCTGGCGATCTCCGGCGAGCGAAACGACCGGATCGAGAACGACGGCAGCGACATCGGGGTCATCACCAACGCCGTGGCCCTGGTCCCCACCTCGCCCGTGACTCGGCCCGATGGATCGTTCGCCGGGCCGGACGAAGGGCTCAACTACCCCAACGCGGTGGCGCTCGGCACCCTCAACACCGTCGGCGCCAGAACGATGAGTGTCCTGGGCAACGTGGAAGGGCGGCTCCGGATAACACCGGCGGTTCAGTTCACCAGCCGCCTCGGTATCGACCTGCTCACGGTCCGCGAGGCCCAGTTCCAGTCGCGGCGCATCGAGGCCACCTACGCGGCCAGCGCCGGCGGCGTCGCCAAGAGCGGCTTCTCCAACGGCAACCGATACGTGGTGGACAACTTCCTCACCTTCGTCCCACGCCTCGGCGAGCGGTCCAGCCTCGAGGCCACCGCGGGCGGCAGCGTGGAGCTCAACCGGAGCCAGCTCAATTTCATTCGGGGTGAGGGCTTCAGCAGCGACGAGCTGACCCAGGTCAGCAACGCCGCCGTGCTCATCGAGGGCGATGGCTCCAACTCGCGCAACAACCTGGTGTCGTTCTTCTCCCGGGCGAACTACGTGCTGGATGGGAAGTATCTCTTCGGCGGCAGCATCCGGACGGACGGCTCCTCCCGTTTCGGGACCAACAACCGGTGGGGCGTGTTTCCCGCCGTGTCGGCCGCGTGGATCCTGAGCCAGGAGCCGTTCATGAAGGGCTCGTTCTTCGAATACCTGAAGCTCCGGAGCAGCTTCGGTCTCACCGGAAATCAGGCTATCTCGGATTTCCCGTTCCAGGGCCTGATCGGGAGCGCCAACTACGGCGACGATCCGGGACTGGCGCCGTCGAACCTGGCCAATCCCGACCTCAAATGGGAGACCACCGCGCAGTTCGATCTCGGGCTCGACATGGCCTTCGCGTCGGGCCGGGTGAGCCTGAGCGCGGACTACTACCACAAGAACACGCGCGACCTGCTGATCAATCGACCGATCTCGAGTACCAGCGGGTTCACCAGCGTCTTCGATAACGTGGGCAACGTCCGCAACCAGGGCATCGAGCTGGCCCTCACAACCGTCAACGCCGAGTCGCGACGGCGGGACGGGTTCCGCTGGAGCACCACGCTCAACTTCGCACTCAATCGCAACAAGGTCACGGCGCTCTTCAACGACCAGCCGTTCACCGCGGGGCAGCGCGGCATCAGCCGGGTGGAGGTGGGTCAGCCGATCGGCGCCTTCTACACCCTCAAGTTCCTGGGGGTCGACCCGGCCACCGGAGACGCCATTTACCAGGACACCGACGGGGACGGCTCGATCACGTCCAGCGACCGGGTGATCGTGGGCAACCCGCACCCGGATTTTACCGGCGGACTCACGAACACCTTCTCCTACCAGGGGTTCGATCTGACCGGCTTCCTCACGTTCAGCCAGGGCAACGACGTCTACAACCTCATGCGCATCTTCAGCGATGCCGGCGGCTTCTACGGCGACAATCTCTTCGGCGAGGCCAGAACCTACTGGCGCGCGCCGGGCGATCAGACCGACGAGCCCAGGCCGAGCTACGACGGAAACTCCGGAGCGACCGAGATCTCGAGCCGGTTCGTGGAGGACGGCTCGTACCTGCGGATGCAGGAGCTGACCCTCGGATACCGCTTGCCCGAGCACCTGGCCGGCCGCCTGGGGTTCACCAACTGGCGGCTCTATCTCTCCGCCCGCAACCTCTTCACGATCACCTCCTACTCCGGCTATTCACCGGAGGTCAACAGCAACTCGAACAAGAACATCGGCCTGGGCGTCGATTTCTACGCCTATCCCCTGGCTCGCACGTTCACCTTCGGCGTTCAGGCGGGCTGGTGATGAGCCCGGCCCATTCACGGAGACCCTTCGCGATGCGGATCCGATTTGCAGTCGCCTTCGCGTTGCTCCCCTGGCTGGCCGGGTGCAACTCGATTCTCGATACCCACCCGACCGACCAGCTGCCGGACGACAAGGCGATCACCAGCGGCGAGGGCGCGCGCACGGCCCTCACCGGGGCCTACAGTGCGCTACAGGATTTCAACGGCCAGATCTACTACAGTGGCGACTTCATCGCGCTGGGTGACCTGTCCTCGGACAACGCCGTCAGCACCGGCACCTTCACGTCGTATGCGGAGGCCGATGCCAACCAGCTGCGCGCGGCCAATGCCGCGGTGGGGGACATCTGGTCGACCATCTATGCCGCGATCAATACCGTCAACATCATCATCGAACGGGTGCCCGCGCTCACCGATCTCGATGACACGGAGAAGAACGAGATTCTGGGCGAAGCCTACTTCCTGCGGGCGCTTCACTACCACAATCTCGTCAAGCTATGGGGAGGGGTGCCGTTGCGGCTGACGCCGCTCACGTCAGTGGACGAGGCGGCGAGCATCACCAGGGCGTCGGTGGCGGAGGTCTACACCCAGATCAACGCCGACCTGGCGCAGGCCGAGCAGCTCGTCACCAATACCAATGAGGCAACCACGACGCGCGCGACCATCGGCGCGGTGAAGGCGGTGCACGCCCGTGTCTACCTCTACCAGGGCGACTGGGCCAACGCCGTCGCGAAGGCCGACGAGGTGATCGGGCTGGGGTACGAACTGGCGGAGGACTACGGCGACCTGTTCGACGCGGAAGGCATCGACACACCGGAGGACATCTTCAAGGTCCTGTACACGGCGCAGCAATATCAGAGCGTGGGGTACTATCTCAACTCGACCGACGACGGGGGCAGGGCGGAGCTCTCGCCGTCCGAGGACCTGGTGGCGGCGTACGACCCGGACGATGCGCGGCTCGCCTGGTCCATCAAGGACGACGGCGCCGGTACGATCTCAGGGGTGAAGTTCCCCACGACCGCGGGGGCCGAGGATATCCACGTCATCCGGTTCGCCGAGGTGCTGCTGATCAAGGCGGAAGCCCAGGCCCGGCTGGGTGACCTGGCGGGCGCGGTCGAGACCTATAACCCGATCCGGGTTCGAGCCGGCTTGCCCGAGCACGAGCTGGGCAGCGATGTGACGACGCAGGAAGAAGTGCTGGCGGCCATCGACCACGAGCGGCGGGTGGAGCTGGCGTTCGAGG
This sequence comes from uncultured Gemmatimonadales bacterium, assembly GCA_963757525.1. Lineage (GTDB taxonomy): Bacteria > Gemmatimonadota > Gemmatimonadetes > Gemmatimonadales > GWC2-71-9 > CAVVWJ01. The sequence continues at coordinate 2,729,336 of CAVWRM010000001.1, read as the reverse complement.
GTGACCGGTGGCCCGACCTGGTCCGGCGCGGCGTCGCGGCATCGGTCATGGGGATTCCCGAGTTCCAGACCCTGTACCCGATTCCTCAGTCGGAGATCGATGTGGCACCGCAGCTGATGCAAAACCCGGGTTACTAGGCAGGTCAGGCCTTGAACGTCGGCGTCAGGATCGCCCGGGCCAACGTGTGGCCCACCAGGTGAAAGGATACCGCGGCTGGCGACGTGTTCTTGTCCACACCCAGCTTCTCGACGTCGACGGCATGGACCACGAAGTAATAGCGGTGGGGCCGATCTCCCTTGGGAGGCGCCGCGCCCCCGTACCCCATGGTCCCGTAGTCGTTGCGGCACTGGACGGCGCCCTGGGGCAGGCCGGAGCCGTCTTCCTTCCCCGCCCCGGCCGGCAGCGAGGTGACGCCGGCCGGTATGTTGACCGCTACCCAATGCCAGAATCCCGATGGGGTGGGCGCGTCGGGGTCGAAACAAGTGACGGCGTAGCTCTTCGTGCCCGCGGGTGCCCCGTCCCAGGACAGCTGAGGGGATCGATTCTCTCCGGCCAGGGCGTAGGTGGCGGCCATGGGCGCCCCGTCTCGGACGTCCGTGCTGGTGACAGTGAAGGAGCCAACTCTCGGTAGCAATTGATACGGATCCGGCGCCAGCGGTCGCTCGAGATTCATCATCGCCTCGCTTCGTTCCTGATTCGTGAACCGACCCTGTTGCGCATCCTTGAGTGTATCACGGCGCGTCCGGCCGCGCTCGCGCTCCGGCCCCTCGATGAGACGACGCCCCGGAATCGCTTCCGGGGCGTCGCATTGTGCGGCGCGAGCACCACCCTAGAACTTGAGTCCGAGCTTCTTGTACAGTCCGCTCATGTCGTTCGGGGTGAGCTTGTATTTCTGCAGCCCGCACTCGATGGCGCTCTGGGTGCCGGGACCGGTGACACCGTCGGGCGTCCCCTTGTAACAATCGTCCTTCTTGAGCGCCGTCTGCAGCTGCTTGACCTGTTCCTTGCTCAGCTGCCGGGTGGCCACTGCCGCACGGACGCCCATCATCGCCTCGGCACCGGATGGTCCCGTGGTGGGCGTCCCGGTGGTCGCCGATACCGCTGCCCCGGCGGAGGCGCTCGACGTCGACTTGGCTGGTGAGGTGTTGGTCGCCGCCTTCTTTTTTGCCTGAGCCGGCTTGGTCGAAGCGATATCGGCCGTCATGGCGGCGTGCGACGTGTCGACCGACATCGCCTGCGCCGGCATGGTGGTATCCACGGCCGCGCCGGCGGCGTCGCCGTGGGAGGTCTGGTCACCCTTATCCTTGCCGCATGCACCGACCGCGATGGCGATCGCGAGTAGAGCCCAACGCATGGGGATCCTCCTGCCTGAGTTCCGTCGTCCTGCCACGAGCGGTAACCGTAGGGTACCGATCCCGGTGAGCCATGGCAACCCGGCCCGGGGCCGCGGGTATACTTGAGCCTCATCCGAGAGGCTCATGCGGCGCGCGACCTTCGCGTTCATCTTCATCACCGTCCTGCTCGATATGCTGGCGCTCGGCATCATCGCACCGGTGCTGCCCAAGCTCGTAATCGAGCTGGAAGGCGGCGACCAGGCCAGGGCCGCCTCCATCTACGGTTTGTTCGGCACCGTCTGGGCCGCGATGCAGTTTCTGTTCGCCCCGCTCCTCGGCGCGCTGTCCGACCGATTCGGGAGACGCCGTGTCATCCTCCTTTCGTGTCTCGGCCTGGGGCTCGACTATATCGTGATGGCCGTGGCGCCGACCGTCGGGTGGCTGTTCGTCGGCAGGGCGCTCTCCGGAATCACCGCGTCGAGCTTCGCCACGGCTTTCGCCTACGTCGCGGACCTGACGGCCCCCGACGAGCGGGCGAGAAGATTCGGCCTGCTCGGGGCGGCTTTCGGGCTCGGGTTCATCCTTGGCCCGGCCGTGGGCGGCCTGCTTGCCGGCTTCGGGCTGCGGGCGCCCTTCTGGGCCGCCGGGGCGCTCAGCCTGATCGGCGCCGCGTACGGCACGTTCGTCGTGCCCGAATCTCTGCCGCCGGACCGCCGGGCGCCGTTCGATTGGCGTCGCGGCAATCCGCTCGGCTCACTCGGGCTGCTCCGCAGCCAGCGGGCACTGCTCGGCCTGGCGGTCGCCGCGTTCCTCTATCGGGTCGCCCACGACATCCTGCCGAGCCTGTTCGTGATCTATGGCGACTACCGCTATGGCTGGAGCGCGCGGACCGTCGGCCTCGTCCTCGCCGGGGTCGGGCTAGGCTCGATGATCGTGCAGGCGGGGCTGGTCGGCCCGGTCGTTCAGCGGTTGGGCGAGCGGCGGGCGATGCTCGCCGGCCTCGCCTTCGGGGCCGCGGCTTTCACCATCTACGGGCTCGCACCCAGCGGTCTGCTGTTTCTCGCCGGCATTCCGTTCGGCTCCCTGTTCGGGTTCGCCTACCCGTCCCTACAGGGGATGATGACGCGGCGAGTGCGGCCGGAGGAGCAAGGACGGCTCCAGGGAGCGGTGGCGAGCCTCATGGGAGTGGCCGGCGTGATCGCCCCCGTGCTGTTCACTCAGTCGTTCGCGCTTGTGATCGGCCACTGGCGAGGGCTGGGGCTGCCCGGCGCCCCGTTCCTGCTGGCGGCACTGCTGCTGGTGGCAGCGATGGTCGCGGCGGGGGTTGCGGACCGGGTTCCTGAACGGGCGAAGCGCCCGGGCAGCTAGGTCCCCGACGCACCACTCGACCCCCGCGCGGCGGAATCAGCGGCGAGCCGGGCCGAACGGGCCAACCCATTCAGGCTGTTCAGGCGCCCGGGACTGCGCCGCAACACGGCCTCGTACTCCGGCCGAGCCTCGGCGGGTCGGCCGGCCTCGAGCAGGAGATCGGCCAGCAGCTCCCGCGCCGGGAGCAGCTCCCCCGGCGTCACCGGGTGCTTCTCGGTGGCGTCCTCCTGCTTGGCCGCCTCGCGCGAAAGCGCCAGCGACCGGGCGGTGTCTCCCGTCGCCCAAGCGAGCCAGGCCGCCGCGGCTGTGGCCTGTATCCCGATCTGGTTGGCCCAATAGGGTGAGTCCTGCCCCGCGGCCGCGCGAAGCTCATGGAGCCGGGCAATAGAGCGTCGGGCACTTGCCGTGTCTTCCAGATGTGCCGCCCCCAGCGCGCGCGCGAAGTGCGTCAGGGCCTCCATGGCAGGAAACCGATCCCATGGATAGTCCGCGGGGATTCGGGGCAGCAGCGCGGCGGCGGCGGCCCACTGCTGCCGCTCGAGCGCCAGCCGGGCCGGAACCGCCGCAAAGGTGTACGGCGTGGCGATCTCGATCATGTAGGGGCCACGCAAGGCCGCCAGCGTGTCCTGAACACCCTCCGCCAGCTTCTCCTGACCGGTCTGGAGATAGGCGTATGCCAGGTAGTCCAGCGCATGGAGGTAATGCAGGGAGACGGCGCCGCCCACCGGATGGGACCGGGCGGCGGCGGCGGAGCGCAGGTTCCAGGCAATGGATTCCTCCCATAGCCCGAGCCGGGTGAACGTGTGCGTCGGCATGTGCAGCGCGTGGGGCACGTCGGGCGCCAGCGTGCCGTAGTGCCGCGCCGCCGCGAGCGCGCCCTGGGCCAGGGGGGGCACGTCATACGCGTGGATCAGGTAGTGGTGCGCCCCGGGATGATCGGGATGCCGGGCCAGGAGTTCCGCCATCAGCGCTCCGGCCGCGCGCTGGTGGGCGTAGGTCTTGTCGGCTGGGTCGGCCGTGCCCAGGTGTGCCAGCGCGTAGAAGGCCGTGGCCTCCACGTCTTCCGGAAGCTCTTCGTGGGCGCGGGCCCAGCCCCGCTCGAACGCCACCAGGTTGGCGCGCTCGCTGGGCTGGCGACCGGCCGCGAAGTACGCCTCGGTGGCGAGGCGAAAAAGGTCTTCCCGAGCCGTCCGGGTCGCGGCGGTCGCCGAGCGGGCGATCAACTCGCGACCGCGGGAGAAGTCCGCCGCGCTCGGCGGATCGTTCCACAACGGATGGATGTACGTCATCGCCTGTCCCCAGTAGGCCATCGAGCAGTCCGGGTCGGCCGCCCCGGCCCTTTCGAACGCCTGACGCGCGGCTTCGTAGGTCATGTGATGCAGAAGCGCGAGTCCGCTATCCATCGCCGGACGAGCCGCGGAGGCACAGGAGACCGGGAATTCGACCCTGCCGAGCTGCGATGCGGCATTGGCGGCCACCGATGGCTCCTGGCGTGCGGCACGGCTGCCGCCGGCACAGGCTAAAACCCAGAGCAGAGTCGTCGGGTAGGGCACTCTCATGAAGACCTCGTGAAATCGTCCCGGGTGGACACGGCGTACCGCGTTCGGCGGCGCGGCCTCCAGGATGAGGCGGGGGACCCTGACGAACAAGTACGAAAGTTGTACTGGCGGCGATTGCGGGGTCCCCCTACCATAGGTCATGCGACCTCGGGGATACGGGCAGTTCTGCCCGGTGGCCAAGGCGGCGGAGATCCTGGCCGAGAGGTGGACTCCCCTGCTCCTCCGCGAGCTGCTCGCCGGCAGCCGCCGCTTCAACGAGCTGCGCCGCGGGGTACCACTCATGTCACCCACACTTCTCTCCAGCCGCCTCGAGCGGCTGGAGCGTGCCGGGATAGTGCGGCGGATCCGCGCTCCGGACCAGCGCCGGTGGGAATACCATCTCACCGAAGCAGGAGCGGAGTGCCGACCGCTCATCGAGCTGATGGGGGCCTGGGGACAGCGATGGGCCATAGGCAGAATCACGCGCGAGGATCTCGATCCCGCCCTGGTCATGTGGTTCCTGCTTCGCCGGGCGGAGGGCCAGACGGAGCGACTGCCCGCAGACCGGGTGGTGGTGATGATCGATCTCGCTGATGGCGGAACCGGCAAGCGCTACTGGTGGCTGGTATTGGCCCGACCGGAGGTCGACCTCTGCCTCGCCGACCCGGGGTTCGCGGTGGATGTCACCGTCCGCAGCAACGTGCGCACGATCGCCATGCTTCTCCTCGGAACCATGGCGCTGGACCGAGCCCGCCGCTCAGGCAAACTCACAATCGAGGGGCCGGGACGCCTGGGCCGCTCGGTCCCCGCGTGGCTGGGGCTCGCCGAGACGCTCCAGCCAGGCTGAGAAACCTCCTCCCGCTGGCCCCGCCTCCTTCCTCTTTCCCTCCGGCCAGCAAGCGAAAACGCCCCGGGATCGGTCCCGGGGCGCCTCGCCTTTGAGCTTCCAGCCTCAAGCCTTCGGTCTCACTCCTCGTCCGCGATCAGCACGGCCGCCGCGAGCGGCTGAGGCACCGGCTCCTCGACTCTCGGCGGCGGGGCCTCGTAGCCCTCAGGCGGCTCGATATCGATCTCGGCGTAGCGGTAAATGCCGGAACCCGCCGGGATCAAATGCCCGATGATGATGTTCTCCTTGAGGCCCAGGAGATCGTCCTTGGCCCCACGGATGGCGGCGTCGGTGAGCACCCTGGTGGTCTCCTGGAACGATGCCGCCGAAATGAACGACTGCGTCGTGAGACTCGCCTTGGTGATGCCGAGCAGCACCGGCTCGGCCTGCGCCGGCTCGCTCTTTCGCTTGACGATCCGCTCGTTCTCGTCGCGGAAGGTGAGACGATCCACCGTCTCGCCCTCCAGGAAGTCGGTGTCGCCCGGCTCGGTCACCCGCACCTTCTGCAGCATCTGACGCACGATGACGCCGATGTGCTTGTCGCTGATGCGGACGCCCTGCAGCCGGTAGACCTCCTGCACTTCGTTGAGCAGATACTCCTGGACCGCCCGTGGCCCCTTGATGAGCAGGATGTCGTGGGGGTTGACCGGGCCTTCCGTCAGGCGGTCGCCAGCCCGCACCCGGTCGCCCTCGTGCACCCGGAGGTGCTTGCCGGCCGGCACCTCGTACAGCTGAGGCTCGACCTCCTCCGCACCCTTCTCGACGCCGAGACTTTCGGGATACACGTAGATCTCGCGCTTGCCGCGCTTGATCTCGCCGAACTTGACGACGCCGTCGACCTCGGAGATCGTGGCCGGATCCTTGGGACGCCGCGCCTCGAACAGCTCCGCGATGCGCGGGAGGCCGCCCGTGATGTCCCGCGTCTTGTACGCCTGCCGCGGAATCTTGGTGACCGTGATACCCTTGGTCACCTTCACCGGCGTGCTCAGGAAGACCGTCTTGTCCTTGCTCTCCTTCTTGGTCTTACTGGGCCACGCCTCGTTGATCGGCCGCTCCTCCACATGGAACTTGGTGCTCCACGGGTTGGCCCCGTCGGGAATCTCCATGGCCCGGCTGACCTGGTCGGTGGGCGAGCCGAGGATGACCCGGCTGCCCTCGGCCAGGGTGTATTCCTGCGGGTCTTTCCGGTTGCTCATGTACACCAGCACGCTCGGATGCAGCTCCCGGTCGGGATCGGCCATGACCACGATGCTGCGCAGACCGGTGCCCTCGTCCAGCTCCTCGCGGAGCGTGACACCCGGCACCAAGTCCTTCCACCGCAGCTCGCCGTCGCTCTTGATGATGCTGGGATCGTTGTACGGGTCCCAGGTATAGAGAATGGTGGCGCGGCGCTCGTTGTCGCCCTTGGTGACCAGATCGCCTTCCTTGACCGCCAGCAGGGCGCCTTCCGGCACCGGGTAGCGGTTGAGGACGCGCTTCGGGTCCTTGGGATCGACCACGAGGATGCCTTCCTTGCTCTCGTCCGACGCGCTCTCATCCTCGCGGGTGAGCACCACGCGGATGCTGCCCGTCGTGCCGTCTTCGTACTCCACCGGCACGTCGGACCACTCGAGCCCGTCGGTGTACTTGACCTTGCCGTCCGAGCGGGCTCGCCGCTCGGCCTCTTCCGCGATCCGGCTCGAGGTACCGCCGATGTGGAAGGTCCGCAGGGTAAGCTGGGTGCCGGGCTCGCCGATGCTCTGCGCGGCCAGGATGCCCACCGCCTCGCCCATATCCACCATGTCCATCGTGGCCAGGTTGCGGCCGTAGCACATGCGGCAGACGCCGCGGCGTGCTTCGCAGGTGAGGACCGAGCGGATCTTGACCTTCTCGATGCCGGCGTCGTCGATCGCGTTGGAGATCTCCTCGTCGATCAGCTTGCCGGCCTCGACCAGCAGCTTCTGGTCGCCGTCCTCGTCCAGCTCGTGCGGATCGAACACGTCCTCGCTCGCCACGCTGCCGAGAATGCGCTCGCGCAACGGCTCGATGATGTCCTCGCCCTCCTTGAGCGCCGAGATCTCGAGGCCCAGGATGGTGCCGCAGTCCTCCTCGGTGATCGTGACGTCCTGCGCCACGTCCACCAGGCGGCGGGTAAGGTAGCCGGCGTCGGCCGTCTTGAGCGCGGTGTCGGCCAGGCCCTTGCGGGCGCCGTGGGTCGAGATGAAGTACTCGAGCACCGTCAGCCCTTCGCGGAAATTCGACTTGATCGGGCTTTCGATGATCTCGCCGATGCCGCCCGTCAGCTTCTTCTGCGGCTTGGCCATCAGGCCGCGCATGCCGGCGAGCTGCCGGATCTGGTCGCGCGAGCCGCGGCTGCCGGAGTCGAACATCATGAACACCGGGTTGAACCCGCCGCGCGAAACCCGCATCGAGTTGATCATCGCTTCGGCCACGTCGTTGTTGGCGTGGGTCCAGGCGTCGATCACCTTGTTGTACCGCTCACCGAACGTGATCTGGCCCGTGTTGTACGCGCGCTGGAACCGCTTGACCCGGGCGTCGGCCTCCGTGAGCAGCTCGGCCTTCTCGGTCGGGATCTCGAGGTCTTCGATACCGATCGAGACGCCTCCCATCGTGGCGAAGCGGAAGCCGAAATCCTTGAGCCGGTCGAGGAACGTGACCGTGTCGGCCAGACCGGCGCGCCGGTAGCTCTGCAGCACCAGCTCGCTCAGCTGCTTCTTCTTCATCAGGTCGTCGCGGAAGCCCAGCTCCGCCACGACCGACCGCGGCAGGATGCTGTTGAACAGCACCCGGCCCACGGTGGTCCGCAGCCAGCGGGGCTCGCCGTCGTTCGACTCCCGCGGCGGCACGTACCAGAAGCAGATGGCCGTATGGTAGCCCACGCCGCCGTTGAGCAGCGCCATCTCCAGCTCGGCCAGGCTGCCGAAGTACCTGGCGCCTTTCCAGAGCCGAGCCCGGGTCTCCTCCGCCTTGCCGGCGCCGGAGCGCCGCAGCTCTTCCTCGAACCCGGCGGGCAGCTTGGTGAGGAAGTAGCTGCCCAGTACCATGTCCTGCGACGGCTCGGCCACCGGCCGCCCGTCCGATGGCTTGAGGACGTTGTTGGAGGAGATCATCAGGAGGCGAGCCTCCAGCTGCGCCTCGAAGCTGAGCGGCACGTGCACGGCCATCTGGTCGCCGTCGAAGTCGGCGTTGAAGGCCGCGCAGACCAGCGGATGGATCCGGATGGCCTTGCCTTCCACCAGCACCGGCTCGAACGCCTGGATGCCCAGGCGGTGCAGCGTCGGGGCGCGGTTGAGCAGCACCGGGTGGTCCTGGATGATCTCTTCCAGGATCTCGTAAACCTCCGGGCTCTCGCGCTCCACGATCTTCTTGGCCCGCTTGACCGTCTCGGCGATGCCCTTCTCGACCAGCTTGTGGATGATGAACGGCTTGAAGAGCTCGACCGCCATCGCCTTGGGCAGGCCGCACTGGTGCAACCGGAGCTCCGGGCCCACCACGATCACCGACCGCCCGGAGTAGTCGACGCGCTTGCCGAGCAGGTTCTGGCGGAACCGGCCCTGTTTGCCCTTGAGCATGTCGGAGAGGCTCTTGAGCGGCCGCTTGCCCCGGCCCCGGATGGCCTTGGAGCGCCGCCCGTTATCGAACAGGGCGTCGACCGCCTCCTGGAGCATCCGCTTCTCGTTCCGGAGGATGACCTCCGGGGCCTTGTGCTGGATCAGCTTGGTGAGCCGGTTGTTCCGGTTGATCACCCGCCGATACAGGTCGTTCAGGTCGGACGTGGCGAAGCGCCCGCCGTCGAGCGGCACCAGCGGCCGCAAATCGGGCGGGATCACGGGGATCACGTCGAGGATCATCCACGCCGGGTTGTTGGGCAGGTCGCCCGAGTCGCCCGAGCTGAGGAATGCGTCCACGATCTTGAGCCGCTTGAGCATCTGCTTCTTGCGGTGCTGGCTCGTCTCGTTCGCGACGCCGGCCCGCAGCTCCTCGGCCAGCTGCCGGATGTCCAGCCGTCCGAGCAGCTCGCGCACGGCAGGCGCGCCGATGTCGGCCTTGAAGGCGTTGTCCCCTTCCTCACGCGCCTTGGCCCGGAGGGTGAGGTATTCCTCTTCGTCGAGCAGCTGGTTCTCCTCGACGTCCTGCTTCCCGGGCTCGAGGACGATGTAGCTCGAGTAATAGATGACCCGCTCGAGGTCCCTGAGGGTGATGTTGATCAGGTTGCCCATCGGGCTCGGCAGCGTCTTGAAGAACCAGATGTGCGCCACGGGCACGCTGAGCTCGATATGGCCCATGCGCTCCCGGCGGACCTTCGACAGGGTCACTTCGACGCCGCACCGGTCGCAGATCACGCCACGGTAGCGGATCCGCTTGTACTTCCCGCAATGGCATTCCCAGTCCTTGACCGGACCGAAGATGCGCTCGCAGAAGAGGCCGTCCTTCTCCGGCTTGAACGACCGGTAGTTGATCGTCTCCGGCTTGGTGACCTCGCCCCACGACCACCAGGCCCGCTGGCCCTGAAGCTCCAGGCGCTCGCGTTCCTTGGGATCGCGGGGGCCCCGGATTTCCTCCGGGCTCGCGATGCGGATGCTGATATAGTCGAAGCTCGAGCTCTTGGGCTCGCGCCCGCTGCGAAAATCAATCATGAGTCCCTCTATTCGTCGCCGGCTTCAGTGGTGCCGAGCGTGACCTTGAGGCCCAGGGCCTGGAGTTCCTTGACCAATACGTTGAACGACTCGGGAATGCCGGGCTCCGGAAGGTTCTGTCCCTTCACGATCGCCTCGTAGACCTTGCTGCGGCCGTTCACGTCGTCGCTCTTGACCGTGAGCATCTCCTGCAACACGTGGGCTGCGCCGTAGGCTTCCAGTGCCCACACTTCCATCTCGCCGAACCGCTGGCCGCCGAACTGCGCCTTGCCGGCGAGCGGCTGCTGGGTCACCAGCGAATATGGGCCGATCGACCGCGCGTGGATCTTGTCGTCGACCAGGTGACTCAGCTTGAGCATGTAGATCGAGCCGACCGTGACTTCACCCTCGAACTGCTGGCCGGTGCGCCCGTCCCGGAGCCGGGCCTTGCCGGCCGGGGTGAGCCCCGCGGTCCGCAGCAGCTCGTCGGCCGCCGCGTCCACGTCCGCCTCGCCCTTGGGACCGAGCATCCCCGCCAGCGCGGCCTTGCCGGACGATTCCAGCGCTTCGGCCGGGCTGACGCCCGCGGTCTTCTCCAGCTCCTTCACCATCTTGGCCGCGCCCTTCGAATCCTGACCCTGGTGGTACTCCAGCTCGAGCTTCCGCTGCGACAGCTCCCGCTCGGCCAGCTCGCGGGCCGCCTCGACCAGGAAGGTGCGGACGCTCTCGAAGAACTCCCGGATTTCGCTGGAGACGCTGCGCGCGCCCAGCATCGAGACCCCGGCTTCCACCAGCGTCGTGTGCTCGCCCGCGACCTTCTTCAGGTCGGCCACGAGCCGGGTGATCGCCACCGGCGACAGCGTCGGCGCCGCGTGCTTCAACCGCAGTCCCTCCGCCGCCCAGCGGAAGCCCGCCAACCGGAGCAGCACGCCGATCTCGGCCTCGTCCGCGCCCCGGAACACCGGGGTCTTGGCCTCGAACCCGAGCATCCGGGCGCACCAGCCGAGATGGGTCTCGAGGATCTGGCCCACGTTCATGCGGCTGGGCACGCCGAGCGGGTTGAGGACGATGTCCACCGGGGTGCCGTCCGGCAGGAACGGCATGTCCTCTTCCGGGACGATCCGGGCGACGATGCCCTTGTTGCCGTGCCGGCCGGCCATCTTGTCGCCCACCGAGATCTTCCGCTTCTCGGCGATATACACCTTCACCAGCTGGATCACGCCCGGCGGCAGCTCGTCCGGCTGGAGGATCTTGTCGATCTGGTCCTCCGCCTTCTCCTCCACCTTGGCCCGCTCCCGTGCCGCCATGTCGATGCTCTGGCGAATCCGCTCGTTGGCCGTCTTGTTGGCCACCCGGAGCGTCTTGAGATCCACGTCGCCGAGGTCGATCTCGGTGACCATCTGGCCGGTGAGCTTGGTGCCGGCGGGGCGGAACTCCTCCACCGTCCCGGCCTTGAGCATCAGCGCCACTTCCTGTCCCGTGAGGAGCTGGCTCAGCTCGTCGAGCATCACGGTGTTGATGCGCGCCTTCTCGTCGTTCTCGATCCGGCGCACTTCGCCGATCCGCTCGCCCCGGTCCTTCTCGACCACCTGGTCTTCGATCCGGCTGAAGATCTTGACGTCGATGACCACGCCGGCCATGCCCGGCGGCACCTTGAGGGAGCTGTCCTTGACGTCCTTGGCCTTCTCGCCGAAGATCGCCGTCAGCAGCTTCTCTTCCGGCGACAGCTCGGTCTCGCCCTTCGGCGTGATCTTCCCGACGAGGATGTCGCCCGGCTTGACGTGCGCGCCGATCCGGACGATGCCGCGCTCGTCGAGGTCCACCACGCTCTCATCGGAGACGTTGGGGATTTCCCGGGTGATCTCTTCCTGCCCGCGCTTGGTGTCGCGGACGTGCAACTCCAGCTCCTGGATGTGGATCGACGAGTAGACGTCGTCCTTGACGAGCCGCTCGCTCAGGACGATCGCGTCCTCGAAGTTGTGGCCGTACCAGGGCATGAACGCCACCAGCACATTGCTGCCGAGCGCCAGCTCGCCGCCCTCGGTGGCCGCGCCGTCGGCGATGATCTCGCCGGCCTGCACGGTCTGGCCCAGCTGGACCAGCGGTCGCTGGTTGATGGCGGTGTCCTGGTTGGTGCGCCAGAACTTCTTGACCCGGTACCGGTCGTGCTGGTGCAGCCGGGCCAGCGGGGCGTCACCCACCTGGGCGCCGTTCGCGCCCGCGTCGACGATGATCTCGTCGGCGGTGACGCGGGTGACCGCGCCGCTCCGGCGGGCGATGATCACCGCGCCCGAGTCGCGCGCCACCTTGTCCTCCAGACCCGTGCCTACCAGCGGCGCCTGGGGGAAGAGCAGCGGCACACTCTGGCGCTGCATGTTCGAGCCCATGAGCGCCCGGTTGGCGTCGTCGTGCTCCAGGAACGGGATCAGCGCGGCCGCGATCGACACCAGCTGCTCCGGCGCCACGTCCATGAAATCGATCCGCTCCGGCGGCAGCAGCGGGTAGTCGTCGCCCTTGCGGCAGAGCACCAGCTGCTCGCCGAAGGTGCCGTCGGGATTGATGACGGCGTTGGCCTGCGCGACGGTATAGTCCTCCTCGTCACTGGCCGAGAGCCAGCGGATCTCGTCGGTCACCTTGCCGCTCTTCACCACCCGGTAGGGGGTCTCGATGAAGCCGAGATCGTTGATCCGGGCGTAGGTCGAGAGGCTGGTGATGAGGCCGATGTTGGGGCCTTCCGGCGTCTCGATGGGACACATGCGGCCGTACTGCGAGTAGTGCACGTCGCGCACCTCGAACCCGGCGCGCTCCCGCGTCAGGCCGCCCGGTCCCAGCGCCGACAGACGGCGCTTGTTGGTGAGCTCGGCCAGCGGGTTGGTCTGGTCCATGAACTGCGAGAGCTGCGAGCTCCCGAAGAACGCCTGGATGACGGCGCTCACCGTCCGGGCGTTGACCAGGTCGTCGAGCGAGATCTTCTCCGGGTCGGAGTTGATGCTCATCCGCTCCTTGACCAGCCGCGCCATGCGGGAGAGACCCACGGAGAACTGGTTGGCGATCAGCTCGCCCACCGACCGGATCCGGCGATTGCCCAGATGGTCGATGTCGTCGGTGAACCCGCGCCCATCGTGGAGGTCGATCAGGTAGCGGATGATCGCGACGAAGTCGTCCTCGGTCAGGACCGTGTGGTTCGGATCGGTCCGCAGCTTGAGCCGCTGGTTGATCTTGTACCGGCCGACCCGGCCCAGATCGTAGCGCTTCGGGTTGAAGAACAGCTTCTGGAGCTGTTGCCTCGCCGTCTCCAGGTTGGGTGCGTCGCCCGGCCGGAGCAGGGCATAGATCTGCTCCAGGGCCTCGGCCTCGCTGTGGGTCGGGTCCTTGGCCAGCGTGTTCTTGATGAGCGGCGACTCGGAGCGGCCCGCCGGAAGCAGCACTTCGATCTTGTGCACGCCCGCCTTGATCAGCTTCTTCCGCAGCGCATCGGTGAGCTCCGCCCCCGCTTCGCCCAGCACCTCGCCCGTCTCCGGGTCGGGGGCGTCGAAGGCGAGCACGTGGTTCTGCCGGTCTCGGGTGCTGGTCGGCTGTTCCTCTTCGCGCACGTCGAGCGTGGTGTAGCCGGCGAAGACGGTGACGGTCTTGACGCCCTTGTGGCGCATCTCGTTCAGCCGCTCCTGGGTCAGCTCGTCGCCCACCGCGCCGAGCGGCTCGCCCTTGGGATCCTCCGGATTCGGCACCACCGACGCGAGCAGAGAGCCGATCACCTCGCGCTTCTCCTGCCGGCCCTCGAGCTTGCCGGTGATGTTGAGCTCCTTGGTGGCGAAGAAGAGCTTGAGGATGTCCGCGTTGCTCCCATGGCCGAAGGCGCGGAGCAGCGCCGTGGCCGGGAACTTCTTCTTCTTGTCGATGTGGACGTAGATCACGTCGTGAATGTCGATCGTGAACTCGACCCACGATCCCCGGAACGGGATGATCCGCGCCGAGAACAGCCGCTGGCCGTTCGGGTGGGTGTCTTCCTCGAAGACCACGCCCGGCGACCGGTGGAGCTGGCTCACGACGACCCGCTCGGCCCCGTTGATGACGAAGGTGCCGAGTGGGGTCATGATGGGCAGCTCGCCCAGGTAGACTTCCTTCTCGATGGCGTTCTTGAGCCGCTTTTGTCCCTCGACCTCCTCGTAGACGTCGAGGCGGAGCTTCGCCTTGAGCGGCGCGGCGAACGTCATGTCGCGCTCGATGCACTCCTCGACGGCGTACTTGGCCTCGCCCAGCGAGTAGCCGAGGAACTCCAGCTTGTACTTCTCGTTGACGTCGGTGATCGGGAAGAGATCCCGGAACACCCGTTCCAGCGAGACGTCCTGCCGGGCGCCGTGCACGTCGTCGGGAACCAGCAGCGTCTGGAAGGCCGCCGTCTGGATGTCGAGGAGGTGCGGCATGGGCATGCCGCCCTCGCGCTTGCTGAACGTGATTACCGATCGGGTCTGCGGCATCGATTCACTCACTCTCACGCAACACAAATGGCCCCAGTGCTGGTGCCCCACCTGAGGCGGCGGGGTCGGCCACGGGGCTCGTCAGATACGGGAACGTCCGAGAGCGTCGAAGGTGCATTCGTCTCACTGAAATAGGGTCGCGGGTCTCGGGTCACAGGTCTCGGATCGGGGCCGAATCGGCCCACGACTCGAGACTCGCGACCCGCGGCGGCCCCTACTTCAGCTCGACGACGGCGCCCTGCTCTTCCAACTTCTTCTTGATCTCCTCGGCCTCCGCCTTGGTCACGCCTTCCTTGATGGTGCTCGGGACGCTGTCCACGGCATCCTTGGCTTCCTTGAGTCCCAGGCTGGTGATCTCGCGGACCACCTTGATGACCTGGATCTTCTTGGCGCCCCCTTCCTTGAGGATGACGGTGAACTCCGTCTTCTCCTCCACCGCGGGGGCCGCGGCGCCGCCGGCCGCTCCACCAACCGGGGCGGCGGCCACGGTGACGTTGAACCTCGTCTTGAAGGCCTCGATGAGATCCGCGAGCTCGAGGACCGTCTTCTGCCCGATCGCTTCGAGGATCTCTTCGTTGCTCAGCGTGGTCGTTGCCATGTCCTGATCTCCGTACGGTTAAGAAGCGGTACCGCGCTGTTCGCGGAGGGCCTCGAGGGCACCCACAAAGGAATAGAGCAGGCCGTTGAGCGCGCCTGCGAACTGGGCCAGCAACACGTCGCGCGGGGGGATCTCGCCGAGCCGCTTGACGTGCTCGGGCGAAACCGGGTTGCCGTCGACCAGCCCCGCCTTGACGGTGGGCCTCTCGAACTCCTTGACGAAGTCGCCGAGCACCTTGGCCGCGGCGAGCGCGTCGGTGGCCAGCAGCAGGCCGGTCGGACCGGCGAGATGCTCGTCGAGGGTCGTGATCCCGTTCGCGGCCAGCGCGCGCTGGGCCAGGGTGTTCTTGACCACGACATACGAGACGCCCGCCGCCCGCAGCCGCCGGCGGAACTCGGTCATCCGCAGGACGTTGAGCCCGCTGAAGTCGGTGACGTAGACGTGGGGCGCTGCCTTGAGCTGCACCGCCAACGCTTCCACCGACGCCTGCCGTTCGGTCTTGCTCATCGATACACCGCCGTATCCAGGCGCACGCCCGGCCCCATGGTACTGGAGACCGTGGCGGAACGGATGTAGTGGCCCTTGGCGGCGGACGGCTTGGCCCGGACGATCGTATCCATGAAGGCCGCGACGTTGTCCGCCAGCTGGGCGGGGCTGAACGACACCTTGCCGACCGGTGCGTGGACGTTTCCGGTCTTGTCGACCCGGAACTCGATCTTACCGGCCTTGATCTCGCGCACGGCCTTGGCGACGTCCATCGTCACCGTGCCGGCCTTGGGGTTCGGCATCAGGCCGCGGGGACCGAGCACCCGTCCCAACTGGCCGAGCTGACCCATGACGTCCGGCGTGGCGACGATGACATCGCACTCGAGCCAGCCGTCCTTGAGCTTCTGGATGTACTCGATGCCCACGAAATCGGCGCCGGCGGCCTCCGCCTCACGCACCCGCTCGCCCTGGGTTACCACTAACACGCGGACCGACTTCCCGGTTCCATGCGGCAACACGACGGTGCCCCGCACCACCTGGTCGGCATGGCGGGGATCGACGCCGAGTCGCACGGCGACGTCCACGGTCTCATCGAACTTGGCGAAGGATGCGCCCTTGACCAGCGCGACCGCGTCGGCAATCGGGTACTCCCGTGACCGGTCGACCGTCTGGGCCGCGGTCCGAAACCGCTTGCCTCGGGTTGCCATCAGTCCACCACGTCCAGTCCCATGGATCGCGCGGTGCCGGCGATCATGCGCATGGCGCTGTCGAGGTCGGACGCGTTGAGATCGGCCATCTTGATCTCCGCGATCTTCTTGACCTGCGCGCGCGTCACCTTCCCCACCTTGGCGCGGTTGGGCTGGCCGCTCCCCTTCTCGATCCCGGCCTCCTTGAGCAGGAGGTTCGGGGCCGGCGGCGTCTTGGTGATGAACGTGAAGGTCCGATCGGCGTAGATCGTGACCACACACGGGATCACCATGCCGCTCTGGCTCTGCGTCCGGGCGTTGAACTGTTTCACGAACTCCATGATGTTCACGCCGTGCGGACCCAGGGCCGTGCCCACCGGCGGCGCGGGCGTGGCCGCCCCCGCCGGGCACTGCAACTTCACCAATGCCTGGATCTTCTTCGCCATGCTTCTCCTCTATAGCGTGGGCCCGAACCGGGGCCGACTGCCGCGATCACCGCGCGGTCGCGGGTCGGCGGCGGAGCCGCCGACGGCTTAAAGCCGAACGCGAAAGGCTCAAGCTTTTGGCTTTGAGCCTTCAGCCTTTAGCGGGGCACCTTAGTGCCCCCTGAGCTGCAAATAGTCCAGTTCCACTGCCGTCGGCCGCCCGAACAGGCTCACCGACACCTTCACCTTCCCCTTGTCCGCCAGCACCTCTTCGACCGTGCCGCTGAAGTCGGAGAACGGCCCCTCGGTGATCTCGACCACCTGCCCCACCATGAAGGGGATCTCTTCCTTGGGCTCGGACTCGGCCACCGCCTCGGCGACGCCCAGCAGCCGGTTCACCTCGTCCTGCCGGAGCGGCTGGGGCAGCTTGCCGGTTCCGACGAATTTGATGACGCCCTGGATGCTGTTGACGACGTGGAGCGCTTCCTGGCTCATGCCCATCTCGACCAGCACGTAACCGGGGTAGAGCTTGCGCTCGACGTTGACCTTCTTGCCATTCTTGATCTCGATGACGTCCTGCACCGGGACCAGCGCCTGGCGGATCAACTTGGTCTCCGCCGGCCGCGGATCGTCCTCGATCCGCCGCTGCAGGAGATTCCGCACCTTGTTCTCGTGTCCGGCCGTGGTCTGGATCGCGTACCACCTGTATTCCATGTTTCTGCCTAGCGCGCGAGCTGCGCGATGCCGGTCACGAGGATGGCCTGAAGCACCCAGTCCATCAGGCCGATGGTGAAGCCCAGGAGGATCGACAGGATGATGATCATCCGGGTGGCCTTCACCAGCTCATCCCGCGTGGGCCAGGTGACCTTGCGCAGCTCCTCGCGGACCCCAACGAGGAAGCCACGGCTCCGGCCGACCCAGCCGAGCATCCGGTTGGGCTGCGCGACCTGTGCACGCTCCATGGTTACTTCGACTCCTTGTGAACCCGGTGCTGGTCGCACCTGGGGCAGTACTTCCGCCGCTCCACCCGCTCCGGGTGCTTCCGCTTGTTCTTATCGGTGAAGAAGTTGCGGCTTTTGCACTCGGTGCATTCGAGCGTGACCTTGTCTCGTGGCATTTGCCTATCCGCTGAAAGCTGAAAGCTGAAAGCGTCGAGCTGAAGGCGTTGAGCTTTCAGCGTTCAGCTTTGCGCTGTCTTACTTGATGATCTTGGTCACCACGCCGGCGCCCACGGTGCGGCCCCCCTCGCGGATGGCGAACCGGAGCCCCTCGTCCATCGCGATCGGCGTGATCAGCTCGATCGTCATCTGCACGTTGTCTCCCGGCATCACCATCTCCACCCCCGCCGGCAGCTCCACGCTCCCCGTCACGTCGGTGGTCCGGAAGTAGAACTGGGGCCGGTACCCCTTGAAGAACGGGGTGTGCCGCCCCCCCTCTTCCTTGGTCAGCACGTACACCTCGGCCTCGAAGTGGGTGTGCGGCGTGATGCTCCCCGGCTTGGCCAGCACCATCCCCCGCTCGATCTCGGTCTTCTCCACCCCCCGCAGCAGCAGCCCCACGTTGTCCCCCGCCTCCCCCTGGTCCAGCAGCTTGCGGAACATCTCCACCCCCGTCACCACCGTCTTCTTCTCCGCCCCGAAGCCCACCAGCTGCACCTCCTCCCCCACCTTCACCACCCCCCGCTCGATCCGCCCCGTCGCCACCGTCCCCCGCCCGGTGATCGAGAACACGTCCTCCACCGGCATCAGGAACGGCTTGTCGATCTCCCGCTTCGGCTGCGGGATATAACTGTCCAGCGCGTCCAGCAGCTCCTGGATCTTCTGCCCCTGCTCCGAGTTGGGGTCCCCGCTCTGCAGCGCCTGCAGCGCCGACCCCTTGATCATCGGGGTGTCGTCCCCCGGAAAGTCATAGCTGCTCAACAGCTCCCGCACCTCCAGCTCCACCAGCTCCAGCAGCTCCGCATCGTCCACCATGTCCACCTTGTTCAGAAACACCACGATGTACGGCACGTTCACCTGCTTGGCCAGCAGGATGTGCTCCCGGGTCTGCGGCATCGGCCCGTCCGCCGCCGACACCACCAGGATCGCCCCGTCCATCTGGGCCGCCCCCGTGATCATGTTCTTCACATAGTCCGCGTGCCCCGGACAGTCCACGTGGGCATAGTGCCGCTTGGCGCTCTCGTACTCCACGTGCGCCGTCGCGATCGTGATCCCCCGCTCCCGCTCCTCCGGCGCCTTGTCGATCTGGTCGTACGCCGTGAACTGGGCCAGCCCCTTCTTCGCCTGGATCGCCGTGATCGCCGCCGTCAACGTCGTCTTCCCGTGGTCCACGTGCCCGATCGTCCCCACGTTCACATGCGGCTTCGTCCGCTCAAATTTCGCTTTCGCCATGTCCCGGTGTCCGGTTGAGTGAGTCGCGGGTCGCGGGTCGCGGGCCGATACGACGTGCGACCCCTCGCCTCTGCGTCCCTGCGTCTTCTGCGTCGGTGCGCCCTCTCTTCAAGCTCGCGCGCGGGATTGAACCGCGGACCTCATCCTTACCAAGGATGCGCTCTACCAACTGAGCTACGCGAGCGACATCGGTCGGTACGGCGATGAGGCATAATGGCGGAACGCGAGCCGTGAAGATGCGTTCAGTTGTCGTCCCGCCGTGCCGCCTTCCGCCCTACCGCCGTTCACAAGCGGGCGACGGGACTCGAACCCGCGACCCTCAGCTTGGAAGGCTGATGCTCTACCAACTGAGCTACACCCGCAGATCAGCCGCGCGTCACGAGTCGCGGGCTGTGCCTCGCGTCTGGCCCAATCGCCTGCCCTACCTGCACCCGCGACGTGCGACCCGCGACCACATGGTGGGGGTAGGATTCGAACCTACGTAGGGCGTAAGCCCGGCAGATTTACAGTCTGCTACCATTAGCCACTCGGTCACCCCACCGAGTCTCGAGTCACCCCATCTGAGACAGAACCCCGCCGGCTGAAGAAGCGGGGTCCGTTCAGAAATGAGTGTCGGCGTCACCGAGCTGACGAGGGGAATCGAACCCCTAACCTGCTGATTACAAATCAGCTGCTCTGCCAATTGAGCTACGTCAGCGGAGAATAGGCCGAAAGACACAGACTCCTATGATAGACGCCAACTTGCGGCACGTCAATGGGGCTGCGGAAGCGCGGAACGGCGGACGGAGGGAACGGCGGAAAATGACCGGTGCAGCCAGGTCCCGGGACCAAAACCGACGCTGACACCGACTCCGTTTCACATCCGCCCTTTTCGCCTTTTCGCCCTTTCGCCTTTCCGCCTTTCCGCCTTTCCGCCTTTCGCCCTCAAATGATCCCGCCTTCCCCCCTTCTGCGCGTACCTAGCTGACCGCGGACCCGTCCTGGGTGCCGTGGGCTCCCCTATCGGCATCCCGATCAGCATCGCAGGAGGACGACGTATGACTCGCTCGCGCAAGCTCTTGGTCGGCATGGCCATGCTCATGTCGGCATGCCAGGGTGACCCGCCTCTGGCGCCCAGCCGCGATCCGGCGCCCGGGCCCCTCAACGACGGCCCGCGGGCCGCGGTGCCCGCGTCGATCTCCCCGGCTGCGGTGTCGCTGGCGGCGTGCACCCACCACTGGGCTTCCGGGGTGAACGGATCCTGGTTCGACGCGACCAAGTGGGCGCCCCAGACCGTCCCGGGGGCTTCGTCCACCGCCTGCCTCGACGCCGCGGGCACCTACACCGTCACCCTCGACCCGGTCAGCGACGCCGTCCCGGTCGGTCTCGACGGCCTGTCCATCGGGGGCGGAGCCAGCGGCACCCAGACGCTGGCCCTGGCCGGCACCGCCGCGCTGCTCAACGTCACCGTCGGCATCGACGTGAAGGCCACCGGCACCTTCTCCGTTCCCGGCGCCACCGGCATGGTCGTCACCGCGGGCGCCGTGTCCAATGCGGGCCTCCTCCAGACGCTGCCGGTCTGCGGCGGATGCGGCGGCGCCACCCTTCGCGCCGACCTGGCCAACACCGGCACGCTACGCGCCGCCACCAACGGACTCATCCTCGACAAGACCGACGGCGTCTACAGCAACACGGGCACGATCGACATCCTCGGGACCATCACGATTCCCGCGAGCACCGGCCACCCGTCATTCACCCAGCAGTCCGGGGACATCCTGAGCACGAACTCCGGCACCAACGGCATCATCTTCCTGATGCAGGCGGGGACCTTCACCTACAATGGCGGCAACACCATCGTCTCCACGCGGGGACCGGTTGCGCTCGAGGGAGTCGACCTGGCATTCGGGCCTTCGCCGGTCGGCAACGCCACGATCAATCTCCTCCCCTCAGCCGCGGGCAACACCTTCACCGGCAGCATCGGCGCCGGCCAGACGGTCCGGCTCCGCAGCACCGGCAGCCCGGTCGCCGCTCCGAGCCGGACCCTCACGCTCCTCGGCGACGTCACGAACGCCGGCACCCTGGACGTGGGGCCCGTCGCCGGCACTCCATTCAGCATGCTGACCGGAACCGGAACGTTGACCAACGAGGCGACCGGCGTCCTCCGTATGGCGGGATCGGGGGCGGACAGCGCGCGGATGGGAGTCAATTTCCTGAACCGGGGCGTCCTCTCGGTCACTGGCGGGACCCTGAGCTTCGACCGGCCCTCGCTGACCTACACCAACGCAGGGCGCATCATCACCGCGGGCGTCGGAACGCTGCAGGTGAACGGGGCCACCCTGACCAACGAGGCCACCGCCCACCTCGACATTGCCACCCGGCTCCTCAACGGCGCCCACCTGCGTGGTGGCGGCACCAACGCGACGTCCCTCACCGTCGCGTCCGGCAGCACGGTGGATCCGGGGTTTTCACCCGGCATCCTGACGGTCGGATCGCTCTCGAGTATCAGCGGCGGCATCCTGAACATGGAGCTGGGCGGGGATACGGCGGGGACCCAGTACGACCAGATTGTGGCCGCCCTGCAGACGACCCTCGCCGGCGGCGTCCTCAAGGTGACAGCGGTGAACGACTTCGAGGCCGGCAAGTGCGGCCAGGTCTTCGACATCATCACCCACCACGCGCCCGGCGGGAGCGGCATCTTCGCGACCACCGAGGGACTCGACCAGGGCAGTGGAAGGAAGCTGAAAGTCCTCTACTCGTCCACGACCGTGAAGCTCGTGGGCCTGGGTGCGGGCACGACCGTCGGCGTGCAGACGGACCCGGTGAGCCTCGGCGAAGGAGGCCCGGCTACCCAGTACTACGTGTGCCTCGGGGAGAAGCCGGCCGCGAACGTCACGGTGACCGCATCGCCGGACGCGCAGGTCACGGTCACACCCGCCTCCCTGACCTTCACCTCGACCGACTGGGAGCTGCCCAAGGCGTTCACCATCAAGGCAGTGGATGACCAGGTCACCGAAGGCGCCCACACTGGCCGAGTCACCCATGCGGTCCAGAGCACCGACAGCAAGTTCAACGGCTTCGCCGCCGGCGACCTCGTCGCCAACATCACCGACAACGACACCAACCGGAATCCGACCGCGGGGCACGACGCGGCGACGACCCCACAGGAAACCCCCGTCGACATCGACGTGCTGGCCAACGACAGTGATCCCGACGGCGATGCCCTCACGATCATCGCCGTAACCTCACAGGCCAGCGGCACCGCCGCGATCATCGACGCCGGCAAGAAGGTCCGGTTCTCACCTGCCATAGGCTTCAGCGGCTCGGCGAATTTCAGCTACACGATCGAGGACGGGCACGGCGGCACCGCCACGGGCGGGGTGACCGTCACGGTCACCGGTCCCATGGTCGTGGACGGCAATTGGACGACGGAGGAAGACACACCGCTGGTGAACAACGTGATGGAGTGCACGGCCGATCTCCCACACATTCTCACCGTCACCCAGCCGGCGAACGGCAGCGTCAGCATTCTCGAAGATGCGCCGCATCGCTGTGGTCCATTCTCCGTATACGTTCGTTTCGTACCGGCGGCCAACTTCAACGGGACGACCAGCTTCACCTATGCCGGGATCGGCCCCCTCGGCGCCGTGACCGGCACGATCACCATCCACGTCACTCCCGTCAACGACGATCCGGTGGCGATCAACGACGTGGCGAGCACCACGGCGCCCGACCCCGTGGTCGTTTCCGTGCTCGGCAATGACTCCGATGTCGACGGCGACGACCTCCTCATCTCGGCCGTTACCCAACCGTCCAGCGGCTCGGCGGCCATTACTGGCGGCGGCAAGACGATCACCTACACCCCCGCGGGCGGATTCTCGGGGAATGCCCAGTTCACCTACACGGCGAGTGACGGGCACGGCGGCAGCGCAAGTGCCTCCGTGACGGTGGCGGTGGCCCCGGGAGCGACTCCCCCGCTCGTCATCGACTGGGAGACCCCGGAAGACACGCCCCTCGTCAGGAACCCGCTGGCTTCACCGGGCGGCTGCGGCATACCGTCCATTCTCACGGTCACCCAGCCGTCGAACGGCCGCGTCGCGATCCTCACCCAGAGCTTCGGATCGTGCGGGCGGTTCGCATTGAACGTGCGATTCGTTCCTGCGCCCAACTTCACCGGCACGACCAGCTTTGAGTTCACCGGCAGATACCCCTTCGACGGCACGGTCTACCGGGGTCGGGTCAACGTCCAGGTCACGCCGGTCAACGACAACCCGACGGCCCGGAACGACGTGGCGAGCACGACCTCGGCGACGCCGGCGACCATTGCCGTCCTGGCCAACGACACGGACGTCGACGGTGATCAGCTCACGGTCACCGCCGTCACCCAGCCGGCCAGCGGCAGCGCGGCCATCGCGGCCGGTGGCACGAACATCATCTACACCCCGACCGCCGGCTTCAGCGGCGTCGCGCAGTTCACCTACACCGTCGGCGACGGGCAGGACGGCACCGCGACGGCCACGGTCAGGGTGACGGTGCGGCCCAACCGGGCGCCGCGCGCGGCGAACGACTCCGCGACGACGCTATCCCCCGCCCCGGTCACGATCGCCGTTCTGGCCAACGACACCGATCCCGATGGCGACCCGCTGCAGGTCTCGGCGGTCACTCAACCGACCCGTGGCAGCGTGGTCATCAGTGGCGGCGGCCAGACTCTCACCTACTCGCCGCCTGCAGCCTTCGCCGGAACGGCGCAGTTCAGATATGCCGTGAGCGACGGCCACGGAGGCACGAGCAGCGCGACGGTTCGAGTGCGCGTCCTGAGCGCGGCCGACCTCCAGATCACGGCCGTCGCCCCGGTCGAAGTCCCCCGGTTCTCTCCCCGCTACGACAATGTGATAACAGTGCGGAACCTCGGACCCTCGACCAGTGCCGCCGGAACGGTGACCCTTGAATGGTCCGAGATGAACCGAGGCAGTACGGTTGCGCTTCCCCGTGCCTGCCAGCTGACTTGGGCCAGCTCTTTCGGATATCGGGCCACCTGCCGAGTGGCGGCGCTCGCCCCCGGCGCCATGACGACCCTCACCATCGGGACCCATCCGGGGAGCTCGCTCCGTCCGGTGACGCTCACCGTCACCATCTCCAGCAGCACGTCGGATCCGAACCCGGTCAACAATACGACCACGTCCACGACCACCTTCAACCCGTATTAGCCTCGGCTGCCTCTCGGCATGGTCGCGCTCGGGTCACTGGACGCTCGCAGGGCCTGGCTCCACATTGGAGCATCCGGCAGGTCGGTCACGCCGGGCCCTGCGAACCCAGGAATCGGCCATGCCCCCGTCGCCCCCCAGCGACGCCACCCGCCTGTTGCTCGATCTCTCCGGCGGCCGAGCCAGTGCGGCCGACGAGCTGCTGCCCCTGGTGTACGCCGAGCTGCGGAACATGGCCGCGCGCATGCTGCGCTCCGAACGTCCCGACCATACCCTCCAACCCACCGCCCTGGTCCACGAGGCGTACCTGCGCCTGGTGGATCAGCGGGTGGACACCTGGCAGAACAAGGCCCACTTCCTCGGCATCGCCGCCCAGGCGATGCGCCGTATCCTGATCGACCATGCGCGTCGCCGGCGGGCCGGCAAGCGGGGCGGCGCGCGCGTGACGCTGGATGATGAGATGGGAGCCGTGACCGGGCCTTCCCTCGACGTCCTCGCGATCGACACCGCTCTGCAGCGGCTCACCGCGCTGGACGCGCGCCAGGGGCGGGTCGTCGAGCTGCGATTCTTCGGGGGGCTCAGCGTGGAAGAGACGGCCGCCGTCCTCGGCGTCGGCCCCGCGACGGTCAAGCGGGATTGGACGCTCGCGCGTGCGTGGCTCCACAGAGAGCTCGATGTCCTCCGATAGCGATTCCATGGGAGCCCGGCCCTCGCAATCGATGACCGCCGAGCGGTGGAGCCGCGTGGCGGACGTTTTCGCCGACGCGTTGGCGCAGCCGCCCGGAACCCGCGACGCCTTTCTCGCACAGGCCTGCGCTGGTGACGACGACCTCCGGGGGGAGATCGAGAGCCTCATCGCCGCCCTGCCCGACGGCGACGATCCCTTCGAGCGTCCCGCCGCCAGCCTCTTCGAGCTCCCCGCCCCGGACGACCTTCCCTCCCTCCTCGGCACCCGAATCGGACCCTATCGGCTGGTCCGGGAGATAGGCGAAGGCGGGATGGGCACGGTGTACGAGGCGATCCGCGACGACGATCAATTCCGGAAGCGAGTCGCCATCAAGATGATCAAGCCCGGCCGGGAGACCGGACTGGTGCTCCGCCGATTCCGGTACGAGCGGGAGATCCTCGCGGGCCTCGATCATCCCAACATCGCCGCGTTGTACGACGGCGGGGTCACGGACGACCAGCACCCGTACTTCGCGATGGAATTCGTCGAAGGCCAGCCGATCGACGCCTTCTGCGCCGAGCGGCGTCTGTCGGTGCGGGATCGGCTTGCGTTGTTCGGCAGCGTCTGCGCCGCGGTGCAATACGCCCATAGGAATCTCGTCGTGCACCGCGACCTCAAGCCGAGCAACATCCTGGTCACCGCTGAAGGCGTGGTCAAGCTGCTTGACTTCGGCATTGCGAAGCTGCTGGGCGAGAATCCGTCGGGTGACGCTGACTCCCTGACCCAGGCCGGCTACCACGCCATGACCGTCGACTACGCCAGCCCCGAGCAGGTTCGCGGCACTCCGATCACCACCGCGAGCGACGTGTACTCTCTCGGCGTGGTACTGTACCGGTTGCTGACGGGCCACCGCCCCTATCCCCTGGACGATCGTTCTCCGGCGGAAGTGGTCCGACTGGTTTGCGAGGAGGAGCCGCCGCCGCCGAGTGTCGCCGTGGCGCAGGGAGCGCCGTCGCCGGAGTTCGCCGAGACCCCGCGAAAGCTTCAGATCGCACTGGCCGGAGAGCTGGACAACATCGTCCTGATGGCAGTCCGCAAGGAGCCATCGCGGCGATACTCGTCGATTGAGCAATTCGGCGAGGACATTCGACGCTACCTCGCCGGCCTGCCGGTGCTCGCCCAGCGCCCGACTGCCTGGTACCGGACGAAGAAATTCGTGATGCGTCACCGGGCCGCCGCGGCCGCGGTTGCCGTCGTCATACCGGCACTCCTCGGCGGTATCGTCGCCACGGTGTGGCAGGCCCGCCGCGCCGAGGCGGAGCGGGCCAAGGCGGAGGAGGTCAACACGTTCCTCCGATCGATGCTGGCGTCGGTCTCGCCCTCGGAACGTGGTCGCGACGTCACCGTGGCTCAGGTGCTCGACGACGCATCCGGCTGGGTCGGAAATCTGTCGAGTCGGCCGGAGCTCGATGCGGAGCTCCGGAAGACCATCGGGACGACCTACGTCGCCCTGGGTCTGTACGACAAGGCGGAGCCCCACCTGTCCCGCGCCCTCCTGCTCCAGCACCGGCTCCACGGTCCCGTCGACGCCCGTGTGGCCGACGCCATGAACGATCTGGCCGACCTGTACGAGAAACGGGGCGACGTCCAGCGGGCGGAGAGTCTGTATACCCAGGCGCTCACGATCGCCCTCCGAAGCCCGGGGTACAACGATACGGTGACGGCCACCCTGCTGGACGGCCTGGGGCGCGTGCGTCAGGATCAGGGAGATCTGCTCCAGGCGGAGGCACTCCTGAAGGAGGCGCTCGCGATGCGCCGAAAGGTGCTCGCCGACCCCCATGCCGACGTGGCGGCAAGCCTCAACAATCTTGCCGTCGTGCTGGGTCAGCGGGGTGCGTATACGGAGGCGGAGTCGTTGCATCGCGAGGCACTCCGGGTCATCCGGGCCGCTCGCGGCACCGACGACGCGGAGGTGGCCCAGGCGTTCAGCACCGTCGCCGGGATCCTGTCATTCCAGGGCAAGTTCGTCGCCGCGGATTCGTTCTTCCTGCCAGGCCTCGCGATGCGGCGGCGACTGCTCGGCCCCGAGCATCCGGACTACGCCTGGACGCTCCTGAGCTACGCCACGTCTCTCTACGACCGCGGTGACTATGCCGGAGCAGCCACGCGGACGCGCGAGGTGCTGGGTCTCCGCGGCAAGACGCTCCCCGATGAACACCCGGTGGTCGCGAGCGGGCTGCTGTATCTCGGGCGGAGCCTCGATCATCTAGGGGACTTCGCCCCCGCCGAGTCGACGCTCCGTGAGTGTCTCACGCTCCGGCGGGAAAACCTGCCTCGGGGACATTGGCTGATCGCCGCCGCGGAGAGTGTGCTCGGCGAGCACTACCTGATGGCCCATGACTTCGCGGCCGCCGAGAAACCGCTGGTGGACGGGTACGAGGCACTCAAGACCGCCCGAGGAGACGACAACCCCCGGACGCAGGAGGCCCTGCGATCGGTCGTGGCGCTCTATGATGGATGGGGAAAAACGGGCGAAGCCGCGAAGTATCGGGCGTTGATGCGGCAAAAAGCTAAAAGCTAAAAGCTGAAAGCTGAAAGCTGAAAGCTGGTAAGCTGTGGGCTAGTCACGGCCTTCTTACCACCTCAACCGATCCGTCCCTGCCGTCTCTCACCTCCCAACCGGCCGCCTTGAGCAGGTCGCGGATCCGATCGGCCTCGGCGTAATCCCGGCCGGCCTTCGCCTGCTTGCGCCGAAGCGCCCAGGCGAGGGCCCATGACTTCCCTGCCTCCTCGCCGCCGGGCGGCGTTTCCGGGAGGTCGTTCGGGCCCCCGTCCGTCAACGCCGCCTCGCCCGTCAGCTTGATCGCGGTGACCTCGCCAGCCACGCCGAGCACGCCGTCCACCCGGTCCCACGCCGCGAGAGTCTTCGGTCCAGGCGGCCGACCCGCGTCGAGCGCCGCGTTGCCCGCGGTCATGAAGGCGAAGAGGGCCGCCACCGCGCGGGGCGCGTTGAGATCATCGTCGAGCGCCGACGTCACATCGCGTTCGAGCCGATCGGCCAGCTCGAGGAATTCCGGCGCGTCGGTGACGGCGACGGAGGCGCGCAGGCGGCGCCGGAACTCGCCCAGCCGTCGCGCCCCCTCGGACGCGGCCGCCAGCGCCTCGTCGGTCAGGTCGAGCTTCTGGCGGTAGTGGACCTGATACATCAACAGCCGGATGGCGCCGGGGTCGACGCCGTCTTCCCGCAGGTCACGCGCGGTGGTGATGTTCCCGAATCGCTTGGACATCTTCTCGCCGCGAATGTTCAGGAATTCGCCGTGAAGCCAGAAGCGCGCGAACGTCTCCCGGCCCGTGTAGGCGCAGCTCTGCGCGATCTCGTCTTCGTGATGGGGGAAGATCAGGTCCACGCCGCCGGCATGGAGATCGAGCACGTCGGTGCCGAGGCGGCAGCGGATCAGCTCGAGCGCCATGGCGGAGCACTCGATGTGCCAGCCGGGCCGTCCCCGGCCGAACGGCGCATCCCATGCTGCACCGACTTTCTCGTCGTCCTCCTTGGCGGCCTTCCACAGCACGAAGTCCCGCGCGTCTTCCTTGGCGTACTCGTCGGCGCTCACCCGCTCGCTCGCGCCCGCCTTGAGCTCCCGGCGGTCGAGCTGTGACAGCCGCCCATAGGCCGGAAACCGTCCGATCGCGAAATAGACCGAGCCGTCCTCACCCGTGTACGCCACTTCCTTGTCGAGCAGTCCCTGGATCAACTCGATCATCGGACCGATGTACTCGGTGGCGCGCGGTTGCTCGTGGGGAGGACGGATCCGGAGCCAGTCGCGGTCTTCCTCGAACGCCCGGGCGAACGGGTCGACGTGAGCACGGAGGGACACGCCCTTGGCGAGGGCGGCCGCGATGGTGCGGTCATCGACGTCGGTGAGGTTCATGATGTGGAGGACGTCGTACCCGCTCGCTTCGAGCCAGCGCCGCAGGAGGTCCTCGAAGAGGAAGGTCCTGAAGTTGCCGATGTGGGCATAGTTGTAGATGGTGGGGCCGCAGGTGTAGAGCGACACGCGGCCCGGCTGGAGCGGCTCGAACCGCTCCAGCCGACGGGTAAGGGTGTTGTAGAGGTGGAGGGTCATCCGTTCGATGGCGCGGCGCCGGTCCGGCTGGGCGGCGAAGGCGCTGGAGTGGAGCCTTGGGTGGCCGCGGCCGAGACGAGAATCCCTCCGATGGGCCGGAGGCGGTCGCCCAAAGAGAACAGCGGCACGTACATGTCAATCATGGCGCCTAACCTAGAGGCCCCGGCGGCGCGGCGTCAACGGCGGTATTCGACCCAGCTCGCGACCACCGGAACCCCCGCCGACGCGCATGCCGCGAGGGCTTCTTCAGGCGGTGCGAGGCCGATGGGCAGGGTCAGGCGCTCGCCGCACATCACGAGATCGGGAAGGAGGCGGCGAAGCTGGTCGAGCCGCGCGAGACAGGGCGTGGCGGTGACGATCCGGAGGGTGCGCCAGGCGATCAGCTCGTGGGCCCCGGCGGCGACCACGAGTCCCTCACGCCGGACGGCGATCCGCTCGCATCGGCGGAGCAGCGCGCCGAGGTCGGCGCCGATCGAGAGAACGCGGCCTGCGGCATGGAGGCGCACGGTCCGGCGGAACCCGCGGACCCACGCGCCCAATCGCTCGCCGGGGGCGGCGAGCGGCAGCACCGAGCTGAGAGGTGTGTCGGACAACAGCGGAGACGGCGCCCCGTGGAGCATCGTCCACGGTCGCTCCGTCTCCGTTTGGTCACATCATCGCGCGCCCGCCGTCCGGCGCGCCGTAGCGCCGCGAGCCTCGAGCCGCCGCTGGCGCGCGGCGATGACGGCATCCACCAGGGGAGACGGGTCGAACCGCACGGGGTCCGTGGCGGGCAGACCGGTCTCTCGAGTCGCCTCCTCGCAGGCGCGACGCGCCTCGGCCTCGGTCAGATCGTACGTGTTGAGCGAGATCGCGACAACCCTGGTGGGATGCACCGCCGAGCCGATCGTCTCGTAGAGCCGGATGTACTCGGTGAGCGGCGGTATCCGGAGCCACGCCGTCTGGCGATAGTCGCCGATGTACTGACGGCTCGACTGGTGGCAGAGGATCAGCGCCTCGGGGCAGGAGCCATGCAGCAGGCCGAGCGTTACCCCGGAGTAGCCGGGGTGATTGATGCTCCCCTGCCCCTCGACGAGGACGACATCGGCGTCGCGGCTGCCTTCCAGCACCAGGCGCTCCGCGGCGCCGGCGATGAAGTCGGCGACCACGGCATCCACGGCGATTCCCCAGCCTTCGATCATGATCCCGGTCTGGCCGGTGGCCACGAACCGGGTGCGGACGCCGCGCTCGTTCAGTTTCTTCGTGATCTGCAGCTGAGCGGTCATCTTGCCGACGTTGCAGTCGGTGCCCACCGTCAGCACCACCAGTGGGTCGACCTCCTTCGCAAGTCCTCCCGCGATCGGCAGGTCGGCCGGCGGCTTCCGAAGGTCGAGGATCTTCCGGCCTCGCGTGGCCGCCTTGGCCGCGAGCAGGGGATCGTCCCCGAGGAACGTGTGGAGCCCGCTCCACAGATCGCAGCCATGGTCGAGCGCTTCGGCCAGCCAGTTCCGCCATTCCTCGGGGAGCCGTCCGCCCTGGGGCGCGATCCCGATGAGCACGGCCGTGGGTCCGAGGGCCAGTCCTTCCGTCATGGAGGCGACGATAGGCATCTCCCCCCCGAAGCCGAGGACGTCCTGGACGCTTCGTCCCGCCTGCGACCGGTCGAGGACGCCGACCGTGCGGTCGGGGAGATAGCGGATGACGGAGTTGGCGGTCTTCGACGTCATCGGGCCGAAGTCGCCGTCGGCGACGATCAGAAAACGGGGCGGAGTCATTCGCCTATGGGTTGAGGGGTCGAGCGGCGATCGCGGGCTCGGCGGCAGTGGACACGGTTCCCGACGCTTGCAACTCGGTGGCCGGATCACCGTACAGCTCACCGATGAGCACGTGTCGGACCAGCACCATGATAACCGCGAGGACCGGCACCGCCACCACCAGTCCGGCGAGGCCGAAGAGCTTGCCGAGCAGCAGCACGCCGGCGATGGTGAGCACCGGGGGAAGGTTCACCTGGCGCTCCATCACGACGGGCGAGACGAAGTTGGCCTCGATCAGGTGGACGCCGACCCCGACGAAGGCGACAGCCAGCGCCTTGGCCAGGCCGGACACGCCGAGGGCGATGAGCGCCGGGATCACCGTCGAGAGCAGCGTCCCGAAGAACGGAACGATTGCCGCAACGCCGGCAAAAACGCCGAACGCGAGGAAGTACGGTACCCGGAGCAGCCAGAGGCCGAAGGTGGTGAGCGCCGCCAGCACCACCATGGCCGTGAGCTGGCCCACCACCCAGGCGCGCAGCGTGGTGCCCAGGTCGTCGAGAATGGCGCGCGCGAGCGGCCGATGGCGCGGCGGCGTGAGCGCGATGATGCCGCGATTATAGATGTCGGGATTGCGCGCCAGGTAGACCGACATCACCAGGACGCTCACGCCCTCGATCAGGAACTCGACGCCTCCCTTGAGATAGGGAACCGCCGCCCCTCGCAGGAATCCGAAGATCTCGCTCAGCGTGCTGGCGAAGAGCGACGACGTCCCGCCACCCAGGAACCGGCTCAGAAGCTGCGACCCGCTGATGATCCGCGAGATGGAGGCGTCGAGCTCGGTCAGAAATTGCGGGAGGTTGGCCAGGAGGTCCTGCACCTGCTCGGAGACCGCCGGCGCGATCAGCACGAAAATGCCGACGAGGGCGCCGAGGGAGATGGCGACGCCGGCGAGGAGCCCGACCGGCTCGGGGACCCGAAGCCGCCGGTGCAGGAGCTGGGCGATGGCGTGGAGGTACACGCCGAGAAGCACGGCCAGGAAGATGACCAGCAGGACATCGACCGTTCGAACGACCAGTGCAACCAGCGCGACTGCGAGGAGCGCCCAGCCGAGCGGGAAGATCCGCCGGCGCTCGGAGCCCGCCGGGGAGGTCAGTGCGTGCCCCCGTCGTCGCCGTCCTCGAGAACCTCGGCGTCGTGTACCTCGCCGGCGCCCCGGTTCAGCTGCCTGGTCTGGGCGCTTTCGCCCGCCGGCAGAAGCCCCATCCTCGACTTGAGCTCGAGGAGCTGCTGGTCGGAGCTGCCCTTGTACTCGAGCTGCTCGAACTGACGCACCAGGCGGTCGCCGGAGACCTCGTCGTTCAGCTCCGCCGCGGCGAGGGCCTTTCGCTCGGTCGCCTCGATCTTCTCCGCCATGCGCTCGAACGACTCGAAGGCGCTCCGGTCGGACATCCCGGACATCGTCTCCTGGATCCGCTGCTGCGCCTCCGCCCGCTTGGCGCGCGCGACCAGAATGTTCTTCTTGCGCTTGGCCTCTTCGATCTTGTCGTTGAGCTGGCGGAGCGACAGCTTCAGCTGCTCGGTCTCGGCCTTGTGCCGCAGCCAGGTCTCGTGGAGCTGCTGCGCCCCCTGCAGGTGCTCGTTGTAGCGGCCCAGCGCCTGCTTGGCGAGGTCGTCCCGTCCCTCCTGCACCGCCAGCATGGCCCGCCGCTCCCAGTCCTCGGCCTGCTTCTTCATCGCCTCGGCGTCCGACTGGAGCTTCTTCTCGTCGGCGATGGCCGAGGCCACCTGCTGCTTGGCCTTGGCCAGGTTGGACTTCATGTCCACGATGAGCTGGTTGAGCATCTTCTCCGGATTTTCCGCCCGGGAGATGAGGTCGTTGATGTTCGACCGGAGCAGGGTCGAGAGGCGGTCAAAGAGTCCCATGTCGGGTCACCCTTCCCGGTATGGTGCGAGCGCTGCGAGGTGGGAAGCGAGCGCCAGGGTCATGGAGTCGAAGCTCGCCTCGAATTCGCTGAAGTCGAGGTTCTCCAGCTCGAGCGTATCGGTCAAGACGACATGGTTCCCCTCGAGGCCGTAGGAGCCGTGGACCAGCTCTCTGGCGTTGTATTCCAGCAGCTGCCGGAACAGCTCCGAGCGCCGCGGCTCCTTCTCCGGCAGCTCCATGACCCGGACGCGGAGAATGACTACCGGCGGCGCGTAGTGCACGACGACCTCGGCATCGTCCGCCGTCTTGACGATCCAGAGGTTCGGCTCCACCTCGGTGATCGACAGCGTGCCGGCGTCGAGCCGGTCGAGAAAGGACTGGATGTCCTCGCGGGTGATCATCGCTCCACTCTCCCGGGAAGCTGGTCGTGCGCGTCGGATCTGGCCAGCAACCGCTCGGCGAAATCTAATCGTTCCTCGACCTCGGCCAATCGCGTCCTGAGCGCGTCCATCTCGGCCAGCGTGGCCGCATCCACCGCGCCGTCCGCTCCCTGGCGCCGCGACGCCATGGCGCTGCCCACCCCATGGCTGATGGCCTGGAAGATCTTGACCACCGCCAGACAGACGAGCGCGAGGCCGACGACATCGAACGGTCCCATGGGGTCACTCCCTCGTCAGTGTGGCAGCCGCTCGGCGTCCTTGCCCTGCGCCAGCAGCCGCTCCGCGAAGTCCAATCGCTCTTCGAGCTCCGCCACGCGCGCCTGCATCGGCTCCAGCTCGGCCAGCCGCTGGTGCAGGTGCTCGACCTCGGCCCTGAGCGACGGATCGACGCCGCCCTTCAGCTCCATCCGCCGCCCGAAGGCACGCATGAGCGGCCAGAGAATGATGACCGCGGCCGCCAGCGAGGCCAACACGACCATCACGACCATCTTGGGCCCGTCCGGCGACATCCAGAACACATTGGGATCGGGCGGAATGGGGGGAATGGGCGGTATGGGATTCTGTATCATGGCCGGTCCGGTCCAGCCGGGACGTTGCTGCGCTCCGGCTGCTGGAGTAGCACGCGCTCCGTGAAATCCATCCGTTCCTCGAGCTCGGCCACCCGGGCCCGGAGCTGAGTGATCTCCTCCTCCTGGCCGCCGTCGCTCTCCACCGAACCCGAGATCCGTCGCGCCAATGCGGCGCCGATAGGCCCCTTGATGATCTTGAGCACCCCGTAAATGACCGACGTGGTCACAATGAGTATGAGGGCGAAGGTCTGGTCCTGGCTCATTCGGCCCCCGCCAGCTTGGCGTCGGTCCGTTGATTGGCGAGCAACCGCTCGGTGAAATCCACCCGCTCGTGCAGCTCGGAGACTTCCTGTCTCAAGGCATCCACCTCGGCGAGCAGCTCGTGATCCCGGGCCGGCACGGCGCCCCGACTCCGGATTCGCTCGGCGATCGCCCGGCCAACCGGACTGAGGGAGAGGAGAAAGAGCGTCCCCCCTCCGAAGATCAACGTGATGGCGAGAACTCCCTCAATGTCCATGCTTGCCCTCCCGAGGTCCCCCTCCTACGTCCATATGCCGAAGAATGTTTCAGGGCGGAACACCTAGACCAGCTCGACTGCCTGAATGGCGGCCAGAGAGACGGCGATCTCGGTTTCGTCGCCCCCGGTCGGGCGGAGGTAGACCTCATGGGCGGTGACGTGGGTGTCCACGCTGGTGGGGATGCCGACAACCTCGGTCCGATCGGTGGTGGTGATGCGCACCGGCTGCTCGTGCCCGCCAGCGTAGCCCAGCAGGGAGACGATATCTTCGTACGTCATAGGACCTCCCGAGGGGGAGGTCCTAATGTAGGCCGCCCTCCCGGCCGCCGCTACGGACCGGTGGAGGCCCGCGCTACCCCGGAGGTGGAGTCGGAAGGGCTCATCAGATTCTGGTCCAGGAACCTCGTGATGAGCGAAAACAGATGGGGGGTGGTGTTCTTTCCCTGGCAGATGCAATGGGTGCGGTTGGGGTACTCCATCATGGTGAACGGCTTGTTGGCGGCCACCAGCGCGTTGATGAGGATCTCGCTGTTCTGGAAGTGGACGTTATCGTCGCCCCCGCCGTGGACCAGCAGGAGGTTGCCCCGGAGGCCGTTCACGTAGGTGATGGGCGATCCCCGCTCATAACCTGCGGCATTGTCGGTGATCAGGCCGTTGAACCGCTCGGTATAGACGTTGTCGTAGAGCTTCCAGTTGGTCACCGGCGAGACGGCCACGGCCGTGCGATAGAGGTCGGGATGCTGGAAGAGCACGTTGAGGCTCATGAACCCGCCGTAGCTCCAGCCCCAGATGCCCACCCGCTCGGGATCGACGTAGGGCCGGCTCCGCAGGTAGCGGGCGGCCGCCGCCTGGTCCCGGGTCTCGAGCACGCCGAGCTGTCCGTAGATCGCCTTGCGCCAGGCGCGTCCCAGCGGGGCCGGGGTGCCCCGGTTGTCGACCACCGCTACCAGGTAGCCCTTCTGGGTGAGCATCGAGTGCCAGAGGTAGTAGCCGCCCCAGGCATCCTTCACCTCGGTATTTCCGGGGCCGCCGTACACGAAGAACAGCAGCGGGTATTTCCGCGTCGAGTCGAAGCCGGCCGGCTTCAGCAGCACACCGGGCATCTTCGCGCCGTTCTCTGCCGGCACCGAGAGCCATTCCACCGAGCCGCGGCGGAGCCCCGCCACCTTCGCCTTGAGCGGCGCGTTGTCCACCAGCGTCCGGATCAGGCCGTTCTTCGGCAGGCCCACGAGCCGGATCACCGGCGGCACGCCCAGCCGGGAGTAGGTCTCGATCGCGTACTTGAAATTGGGAGACCGGTCGTAGGTGTGCGTACCCGGCTCCGTCGCCGGCGACAACCGCTCCGGCTTTCCCTTGCCGTCGAGCCGGCTGCGGTAGAGGTAGCGCTGCGTAGGATTGTCGGGCGACGCGATGTAGTAGAGCCACCCGCCTTTGGTATCCACGCCTTCGACCTCGAGCACGTCGAACGGCGCATCGGTCACGAGCTTCACCGACTTCCCGTCACGCGACACCACGTACACGTGGTTCCACCCGTCACGCTCGCTCACCCAGGTGAAGCGCTTTCCCCCGTCGAGCCAGACCACGTCGTTGACCACTTCTACCCAGGTGCTGTCGCGCTCCGTGAGGATGGTGCGAACCGATCCCGTGCGGACCTCGCCGAGCATCACTTCGTCGGTATTCTGCAGCCGGTTGAGTCGCTGGAGGTAGACCTCGTCGGAGTTGGCCGCCCATTCCATGCGCGGGATGTAGTGATTCCGTGGGTCGCCCGCGACCTCGAGCCAGCGGGTAGGCCCGCCGGCCGACGGGACGATCCCGATCCGGGCCGCCGAGTTGGCCTGGCCCACCTTGGGGTACTGCACGGCGATGACACGGGAATACAGCGAATCGGTGTTGTTGATGAGGTCGAAGTTCTTCACCGAGTCGGCGTTGAGCTGCCAGAAGGCGATGTGGTTCCCGTCCGGGCTCCAGCGCCAGCCGTCGGCGTAATAGTTCATCAGCTCCTCTTCGTATACCCAGTCGAACGTGCCGTTGATCAGCGTGCGGGAGCCGTCACTGGTGAGCGCGGTGATGGTGCCGGTATCCAGGTTTTCGACGTAGAGGTCGTTCTCACGGACGTAGCCGACGCGGCGGCCGTCGGGGGCGAACTTGGCGAACATGAGGGTCGAGGGCTTGGCCTCCGGGCCTCCGAGCTTGCGCAGGCTGCCGGCGGTGCGGTCGAGCACCCAGTAATCGCCCCGCGTGTTGAGCCGCCACACCGGCTGCGTGTTGGTGAAGATGAGGAGCATCTTCCCGTCGGGCGACCAGGCGTAGTCCTCGACCTCGAGCGGCACCGAGTCGTCCTTGGGGACGAGCTGGGCGGAGGTCACCATGACCTCGCGGGTTCCCTTCTCCACATCGTAGCGCACCAGGTCCGTCCCGGTTTCCTCCGCGTTGGGCTCCAGGGTGGTGTACGCCTCACCCGTGTCGAGCCAGCGTGACGGGCCGAACGGCTGCGCGGCGAACTCGCCGGATCCATAGATCCGGCTGAGGCTGAGGCGCGTGGAGTCCGGTTGCTGGGCTGAAAGGAGGGAGGCGGAAAGGACGGAGAGGACGCAAAGGACGGAAAAGGGGCGAGTCACGAGAGGTCCTGATTGAGTTTAGTTGCGGGACGAGACGTCCGGGGATATCCCTTCGGATAATATCCGGCCGACGCGCACGAAGTCACCCGCGCACACTTCGGCCTGAGGGCTCCCCGAGTTTCAGGACACCCACCATGACGCTGCCATACCCCCGCCGGACGGTCGCTTCGACCGTCGCGCTGCTCCTCATGATCGGCGCCGGACGCGCAGCCGGCGCCCAGGCTTCCGCGCCCACGCCCGGCTCGGGGTCGGACCAATACGTGAAGTGGGATCCCAAGACCAACACCGCGACCTTCGAGCTCATCGCCGGCCCCTTCAAGTTCAACGACGCGAGCAACGGCTCCGCCACCTTTACCGTGCCGGGCAAGGCCAACGTGGTGATCAACTTCGTGAACAAGGACGGGACGCCCCATAGTGCCGAAGTGATCTCCGGTGACGGCCCCCTGCCCAATTCGGCCACCGATCCGGCGATTCCGAAGGCCTATACCAACAAGGTGCAGGAGGGGTTGCCCCAGGAAGCAACCGACGTGATCAGGTTCACGGCGCCGGACAGCGGCAAGTACCGCATCTTCTGCGGCGTGCCGGGGCACGGGCTGTCGGGGATGTGGATCTGGATGAAAGTGGATCCCCAGGCGAAGAGCGCGAGCTTCGGGCCGACCGGCGGATAGCGGACGGACGGGCGGACGGGCGGACGGACGGGCGGCAGCAGACGTTCTGTAGGTGTCGCTCCCGGCTCAAGCCGAGGCCACGGCCCGTCTGCCCGCTTGCCCGCCCGCCCGCCCGTCCAGCACCCGCCGAAGAAACTCGCCCGTATAGCTCTCGGGCGCGCACGCCACGTCCTCCGGGGTCCCCGCGACGACCACCGTCCCACCTCGCTCCCCACCGTCCGGCCCAAGGTCCACGATCCAGTCCGCGGTCTTGATGACGTCGAGGTTATGCTCGATCACCACGACGGTGTTGCCCTTGTCCACGAGCCGGTGCAGCACCTCGAGCAGGAGCCGCACGTCCTCGAAGTGGAGTCCCGTGGTCGGCTCGTCGAGGATATACAGGGTCCGGCCGGTGTCGCGCTTGGCCAGCTCGGTGGCGAGCTTCACCCGCTGCGCCTCCCCGCCCGAGAGCGTCGTGGCCGCCTGGCCGAGGTGGATGTAGCCCAGGCCGACGTCGTTCAACAGCTCCAGCTTCTCCGCGATGCGCCGCTGATTGGCGAAGAACTCGAGCGCGTCGGCCACCGTCAGATCGAGCACGTCGGCGATGCTCCGGCCCTTGTACCGTACCTCCAGCGTCTCGCGGTTGTACCGCCGCCCCTTGCACACCTCGCACGGGACGTAGACGTCCGGCAGAAAGTGCATCTCGATCTTGACGAGCCCGTCGCCCTGGCAGGCTTCGCAGCGCCCGCCCTTCACGTTGAACGAGAATCGTCCCGGACCGTAGCCGCGCATCTTGGCGTCGGGGAGCTGGGTGAACAGCTCGCGGATCGGCGTGAAGAGCCCCGTGTAGGTGGCGGGGTTGGACCGGGGGGTGCGGCCGATCGGGCTCTGGTCGATGTCGATGACCTTGTCGATCCGGTCGAGGCCCTCGATCCTCGCGTGCGCGCCGGGCACCACCTTGGCCCGGTAAAAGTGGCGCGCCAGCGCCTGGTACAGGATGTCCGTCACCAGGGTCGACTTGCCCGAGCCCGAGACGCCCGTCACCGTCACGAACACGCCGAGCGGAATCCCGACCGTCAGGTTCCGCAGATTGTTGGCGCGCGCGCCTACGATCGTGAGCCGGTGGTCCGGGGCCGACTGCCTCCGGCCGCCTGGGACAGGCACCCGGAGCTCGCCCCGGAGGTAGCGCCCGGTCAGCGAGTCGGGATGGCGCACGATGTCCTCGACGGTGCCCTCCGCCACCACCTCGCCGCCGAAGCGGCCGGCGCGCGGGCCCAGGTCGATCACGTGGTCGGCCGCTCGAATCGTGTCGGCGTCGTGCTCGACCACGATCACGGTGTTGCCGAGATCGCGCAGCCCGCGCAGCGTGGCCAGCAGGCGCTCGTTGTCGCGCTGGTGCAGCCCGATGCTCGGCTCGTCGAGGATGTACAACACGCCCACGAGCCGGGACCCGATCTGGGTCGCCAGCCGGATCCGCTGCGTCTCGCCACCGGAGAGTGAGTTGGCCGCGCGGCCGAGCGTGAGATAGTCGAGCCCCACGTCGCGGAGGAACCGCAGGCGGTCCACCACTTCCTTGAGAATGGGGCCCGCGATGTCGGGATCGAGCCCTGAGCCGTGGCCCGGTCCACGAAGCGGGAGACCCGCGAAAAACTCCATCGCGCGCTCCACCGGCAGGTCCACCACGTCGCCGATGCTCCGCCCGCCCACCGTGACCGCGAGGCTCTCCGGGCGAAGCCGGCGGCCCCCGCAGGTCTGGCACGGCTGTTCCACCATGAACTCCTCCAGCGACGCGCGGACTGCATCGCTGGTCGATTCGCGGTACCGGCGCTCGACGTTCCGCAGGACGCCTTCCCACTCGCTCTCGTACTCGCCGCGGCCCCGTCCCCCCTCGGTCTGGAAGCGAAACTTTCCGGGCGCGCCGTACAGCAGCGCCTGGCGGGCGCTCGCGGAGTGCGCGCCCCAGGGCGCCAGGAGATCGAACTTGAATGCCTTGGCGAGCGTCGGGAGGACGATCTTCCGGAGGTAGCCGCTCGGCTCACCCCACGGGAGAATCACACCTTCGAGGATCGAGATGCTGGGATCGCCGAGCACCAGGTCGGCGTTGACCTCGCGGCGGGTGCCGACGCCGTGACAATCGGGACAGGCGCCGAACGGGGAGTTGAACGAGAACTGGCGCGGCTCGAGCTCGGGGAGGCTGAGACCGCACACCGGGCAGGCGAACCGCTCGGAGAAAAGGACGGAACGATGGACAGGCACCGTCTGGTCGTACCTCACCACCTCCACGATCCCGTCGGCCGTCTTGAGGGCAGTCTCGATGGAGTCGTTGAGACGCGACCGGTCTCCGGCGCGCACCACCAGGCGGTCCACCACCACCGACACGTCGTGGTTCTGCCGCCGGTTGAGGGCGGGCACCGCCCCGAGATCGTAGGTCTCGCCGTCGATACGGACGCGCACGAAGCCTCGCTTGCGCACGTCGTCGAGCAGATCGCGGAATTCGCCCTTCCGGCCGCGGACGATCGGCGCGAGCACTTCGATCCTCGTCTCCGCCGGCCAGGAGAGCACGGTGTCGGTGATCTGCGACGCGCTCTGCCGCGTCACCGGGGTGCCGTCGTTGGGGCAATGCGGCACGCCCGCGCGGGCCCAGAGGAGCCGCAGGTAGTCGTAGATCTCGGTGACGGTGCCGACGGTAGACCGGGGGTTCTGGCCGGTGGTCTTCTGCTCGATGGAGATCGCGGGCGACAGGCCCTCGATGGCGTCGACGTCGGGCTTCTCCATGAGTCCGAGGAACTGCCGTGCGTACGCCGAGAGGGACTCCACGTAGCGCCGCTGACCCTCGGCGTAGATCGTATCGAACGCCAGCGACGACTTGCCCGATCCGGAGAGGCCCGTGATCACGGTGAGCCGATTGCGCGGGATCGCGACCGAGATGCCCTTGAGATTGTGCTCCCGTGCGCCCCGGACCACGAGATATTCTTGAGCCATAGCCCCGAAAGCTACCCGAAGGCCGGGCCGAGGGTCAACGGGTTCCTGTTTCGCCGATCGGCCTCTACCATACTCTGACTTTCCCGGTCCGTTCTGAACCTCGACACTCGCCGCGGTCCACTGGCGCAAGGCGGAGGATGCCAATCCCAGAGATAGGCCCCACCGGGATCACCGTGGTGGTGGGAGACCTGATCACTTACCCCGCCGACGCCGTCATACGCCAGGCCGACGCCCATCTCGGCCCGGCCGATCCCACCGCCATTCTCCTGGACCAGGCGGGAGGTGACGCGTTCGCGCTGTTGCGCCGAAACACCACACCGCTCGAGGCCGGTGCAGCGGTTGTCACTGGCGGGGGGGACCTGGCCGTCCCATTGGTGCTCCATATCGTGGTTTCCGATCCGGCGCGGAAAGTGGGACGGGAATTGCTGCGAAAGGCCCTCGTGTCCGCCTGGCAACGGGCCGGGGACTGGGGGCTGTCCAGCATTGCCACCCCCCCGGTCGGCGTCGCCACCGGCCAGCTCACCCTGCAGGAGTCCGCGACGTTGCTCGCGGAGACCTATCCGAAAGGCGGCGAAGGCCGCCTGCACATCGTCGTGATCAGCGAGGCCGAACTGGCCGCCGTGGAGGCCATCGTGCGGGGGATGACGTGATCCGCTTGCAAGCGCTCACCAAGCGGTACGGGAAGTTCACCGCCGTGGAC
This sequence comes from uncultured Gemmatimonadales bacterium, assembly GCA_963757525.1. GTDB lineage: Bacteria > Gemmatimonadota > Gemmatimonadetes > Gemmatimonadales > GWC2-71-9 > CAVVWJ01. The sequence continues at coordinate 2,688,427 of CAVWRM010000001.1, read as the reverse complement.
GGCATCGACCTGCATGTGCCGCGGGGCGAGCTCTTCGGCCTGCTGGGACCCAACGGCGCCGGCAAGACGACCACGATCCGGATGATCGCCGGCATCCTCCGGCCGACGAGCGGAGCGGTACGCGTCGGGGGCGTGGACATCCAGGCCCGGCCTCGCGAAGCCAAGGCCCGCCTCGGCTACATCCCCGACCGTCCGTTCGTGTACGACAAACTCACCGGCGGCGAGTTTCTCCGGTTCGCCGCGGCGCTGTATGGACACGAGGGGACCGTGGTGGAGCGCCGCATCGACGAATTGCTGGAGCTGTTCGAGCTCACCCCGTGGAAGAACGAGCTCACCGAATCATACAGCCACGGCATGCGGCAGAAGCTCATCATCTCGGGCGCGCTGGTGCACCGGCCGGAGGTGATCGTGGTGGACGAGCCGATGGTCGGGCTCGACCCCAAGAGCGCCCGCCTGCTCAAGGACCTGTTCCGGCAGTTCGTGGACCGGGGCGGCACGGTGCTCATGAGCACGCACACGATGGAGGTCGCCGAGGTGATGTGCGACCGGATCGCCATCGTCTACCATGGCAAGATCGCAGCCCACGGCACCATGGACGACTTGCGGCGCCAGACCGCGTCGGGCGACGCGACACTCGAAGACCTCTTCCTCCGGCTCACCGGCGGCCTCACCGACCATCAACTGGATACCGTGCTCGGTGCGTGATCCGGTGACCGCGCCGCGGCCACGCCCCGCCCTCTGGACCATCCTCACCCCCAAATGGCGCGGGCTTCTCGTCGGCCTTCGACAGGAGCGGACAGGCTCCCGCACCAAGTTCCTGCTCCTCGCCGTGATCGGCGTGTCGTTCTGGAGCGCGGTCTTCGGGGTTTTCTACCGCTTCCTGAGCTACGTCCGTCAGGTCGAGGACATCGGGGACCTGCTCGCGGCCAAGGTGCTCGGCATCATTCTCCTCGCGTTCCTCTCCATCCTGATCCTCAGCAACATCATCACCGCCCTCTCCACCTTCTTCCTGGCGAAGGACCTCGATTTCCTGGTGGCGGCGCCGGTGGGCTGGATCCGGTTCTACGCGGCCAAGCTGGGCGAGACGATCTTGCACTCCTCCTGGATGTTCGGCCTCCTGGCGGTGCCGATCCTCACGGCGTACGGGATCGTCTACCACGGCGGGCCGCTCTTCCCCTTCGTCTGCATCGCGGCACTCGCGCCGTTCCTCGCGCTTCCGGCAGTGGGAGGCACGGCCGTGACCGTCGCCCTGGTCAATGTCTTTCCCGCCCGGCGCACCCGCGAGCTGCTGGGCCTCATCGCCATCGGCGGCGTCGGCCTGCTCGTGCTGCTCCTCCGGCTCATCCGCCCCGAGCGCCTCGCCCGGCCCGAAGGATTCCGCAATTTCGTGGACTACCTGGCCGTGCTCCGCACGCCCACGAGCCCATACCTGCCGAGCGAGTGGGCCACGTCCATGATCATGAACTGGCTGTTGGAAATCGCCGATCCGATTCCCATCGCGATGCTATGGATCGCCGCGGTGGGGGCCCTGGCGTTCGGCGCCGCCGTGCACCGGCAGCTCTTCTATCCGGGATTCTCGAAGGCGCAGGAGGGATCGGAGCGGAAGATCGTCCGCTCACTACGCGGACCGGTGAGTGCCGCGCTCGGCTGGCTGCCCCCGGCCAAGCGGGAGCTGATCCTCAAGGACCTCCGGCTGTTCTTCCGTGACAACACCCAGTGGAGCCAGCTCATCCTGCTGGCGGTGCTGTTGATGGTGTACCTGTTCAACATCAAGAGCCTGCCGATCCACACCGGCGAGCGGCTTCCGTTCGCCCTGGTCACGATGATCTCGTTCCTGAACCTCGGTCTGGCGGGCTTCGTCCTCGCGGCGGTGGCGGCGCGGTTCGTCTTTCCCGGAATATCCCTCGAAGGGCGGCAGATGTGGCTGCTCCGTTCGAGTCCGCTCGAGCCGGTCGCGCTGCTCTGGAGCAAGTACTGGATCGGGACCGTCCCGCTCCTGGTGCTCGCGCTGGCGATCACGCTGCTGACCAACAGCCTGCTCCAGGTGAGCGCGTTCATGATGGCGGTGAGCCTCGGGACCATCGTGCTCTACACCCTCGCCGTGAGCGCGCTGGCGGTCAGCTTCGGCGTGTTCTATCCCCAGTTCGGCACCGAGAATGCCGCCCAGATTCCGACCAGCTACGGCGGCGTGGTCTACATGATGGCGAGTCTGACGCTGCTCGCGGTGATCATCATGATCGAGGCGGTCCCGGTGGCCTCCTCGCTCCGCTCCTGGCAGGAGGGCGTCGACACCCCGCCGCTGGCCGACCTGGTCCTTGCCGGACTCGCCGTGATCGTGATCTGCGCCAGCGCCACGATCGTGCCGCTCCGGCTCAGCAGCCGGCGACTGGAGCGCATGGAGTGGTAAGACAGCGGCTAAAGGCTGAAGGCCGAAGGCTTGAGGCTGAACCGACGAGGCAGTAGGCTGGAAGCCATTGCGGGTCCTCTCGGACTTCAGCCTTCAGCCTTCAGCCTTGAGCCTTTAGCCTTCAGCCTTCAGCCTTTAGCCTTCAGCCTTCAGCCCCATGCCTCCATCTCCCCTGATCGACTTCTACAGCGACACCGTCACCAAACCCACCCCCGCCATGCGCCGGGCCATGGCCGACGCCGAGGTGGGCGACGAGCAGCAGCGGGAGGATCCCACCGTCAACCGGTTGCAGGACCTGGTGGCCGAGCTGCTCGACAAGGAAGCCGGCCTGTTCCTCCCGAGTGGGACGATGTGCAACCAGGTCTCATTCGCGGTCCATTGCCGCCCGGGGGACGAGATCCTCCTGCACGAGACGGCGCACCCGCTGCTGTATGAGGCCGGCGGACCGGCGCCGGTGTCGGGTGCGGTGCTGCGACAGCTGCGCGGTCCGCGGGGACAGTTCACCGCGGCCGACGTGCGACAGGCGATTCACCCGCCGGTGCACTACATGCCGCGCTCCCGGGTGGTCTCGGTGGAGCAGACCGCGAACATCGCGGGCGGCGCCTGCTGGCAGGTGCAGACGCTGCGCGAGATCTCGGAGGTGGCGCATTCGGCCGGACTCGTTTGCCACATGGACGGCGCGAGGCTGCTCAATGCCGTGGTGGCCAGCGGTACGAGCGCGGCCGCCTTCGCCGCACCCTTCGACAGCGTCTGGATCGATCTCACCAAGGGGCTCGGCGCTCCCCTCGGCGCCGTGCTGGCCGGCTCGCGCGACTTCATCGAGCAGTCGTGGGTGTTCAAGCAGCGCTTCGGCGGGGCGATGCGACAGGCCGGCATCGTGGCGGCGGCGGGGATCTACGCGCTGGAGCACCACGTCTCGCGGCTGGCGGAAGACCACGAGCGCGCGCGGGCTCTGGCCCGAGGCTTGGCCAAGATCCCGGGGGTCGAGATCGACGCCGACCGGGTGGAAACCAACATCGTGATCTTCGACATTCGCCGGACGGGCATCACCGGCGACGAGTTCGGGCGCCGGACGCTGGAACATTCCGGCGTCCGGTTCAGCATCCTCGGCCCGACGCTCTGCCGGGCGGTGACCCACCTCGATTTGCCGTCTGACGCGGTGGAGATGGGCCTCGCCGCCGCCGCCGCCGCGTTGCGGCGATAGCGGTCGACCCGCGACCCGTCAGGGTATTGCCACCCTAAACGGCGAGTGTATAGTTCCACCGGTTCGACAATCGATCATCGTGGCGATTTGACGCTGCTTGCGGCCACGTTAAACAATCCGCTAAAGGGCGAAGCCCCCCCCGTGCGTCGCACCCGGGGCCTTTGCGTAACCGATGCCCACTGCGCTCGTCGTAGACGACGATGGTCTCTCCCGCTCTCTCGCCGCCCATACCCTTGCCGCTGCCGGCTTTCACGTCCTCCAGGCCCGTGACGGCTTCCACGCGATCGCCATCCTGAGCCGACAGGCAAGCGACATCGGGCTCGCGGTGGTCGACACCGAGATGCCCGGGTTGCACGGCTGGGAAGTGATCCGGTTTGCCCGACGGAAGGCGCCGAGGATCCGGGTGCTGCGTCTCGGGCGGCGCGACGACCCGGTGCCGAGCGAGGAGTACGGGTCACTCGAGTCGCTGCCGTCGCTGAGCAAGCCATTCACCGCCGCCAAGCTTCTCGCGAGCATCAGACTGCGGCGGAAAGCGCTCGCGGGGCGGTAGTCCGCTCTTTACCGTTCCCCGCCGCATAAACTCGACACCAGTACGGAAATCGACTGCTCCTACCTTCGCGTCGCTGTCGGCCACCGCGGCTCATCGCGGGACGCCCACTCGAACAAGGAGGAGCCATGTCCACCCGTCTTCGTCTTTGCCTCTTCGCGCTGGTCGCTGCTGTCGTGGCGTGCGAGCGCGATGCGCCCACCGCGCCGAGCATGGCCGGTACCACCGTCAGGATAAGCGAGCGCGCGTCGCGCGAGCGGCTGGCCCGCCGCTTCGCGCTGGCCCTCGCGGACCCGGCCTTCCGCGCCGCCATCAAGTCGCGGCTCGACCGGTCGCCGGTGCGGGAGCACAAGATTCATTTCCAGCGGTTTCTCCAGGGAGAAAACCGCGCCGCACTCCGAAGCATCGCAAAAATCAGCCGCGATGCCGAATCGAGCGTCGATGCCGATGCCGCGGGCTCGGTGCCGCTGGAGCTCTATCTGCCCGTCGCGGAGCACCGGGCGCGCTGGACCGGCGGACCGGACATCCTGGTGGCCACCGAGCGCGAAGACGGGGAGACACCCGTCGCGTTCGACATCCGGGGCCGGCGGCTCCTGCTGAGTCCCGCTCGTCCACCGGCCACGCCCGTGCTCGCGCTCGTCCCGGTCGAGACCGACTTCAACCAGCCCACGGCCAGCGCGCCGTTCGTCTGCTGCGCCGGCGCTCCGCCCACCGCCCCGGCCGGCCTGTACATGACGGCCAGTCATTTCACGCAGGACTTCGAAGGGTGGCTCAAGGGCAACCCCGAGTACGAGATCCACATCCTCGGCCAGTCGGGGCAAACCGACTCGCTCACCAGCTACCAGTGCGCGGGCGAGCATGCGTCGGGGTACTACGCCTTCGACCAGAACACTCTCGACTGGAGCGGCAGCGTGCTGCTGTTCAACCAGTCCCAACTCGACTCCTATCGGAAACAGCACCCCAACCAGAACTTCCGGATCGTGGCCTTCGAGGATGACGACGGGGCCTGCGCCATCCGGCTCGACAACAACCGGTTCAAGTCCTTCATGACCGTCCTGCAGTCGTCGTATCCCAACCTCACCGGCGGGAAGGACACCACCACGTCGGGCCTGGGCAAGATCGTCAAGCGCGCCAACGCGCTCCAGAAGATCCTTCGCGCGGCGTACTCCTTCATCACGTCGCAGGACGACCTGATCGGCAACGCGGTGGAGGACGTAGTCGCCGGGGAGAGCCATCCGGGGTTCAACTGGGTCGTGAAGGGGGAGAACAACGCGACCAATGGATGGATCAAGCTGCAGATGAAATGACTCGCGCCACGGCGCCACGGCGGTGGTTGATCGTCGGTTGATGTCTGATTGGTACCTTCGGGCATGCTTCGACGCCTCACACTCGCCATCGCCGTGGCCGCCTGCCCCGCCGCTTCGTCGGTGGCGGCCCAGTGGGCGGTTGGCGCCGACGTCGCTGCCGCGCGGTTCTGGGGCGGCTCCAGGGAAATATCCGGCGATCGTTCCCTCCGGCCGTACCGGCCCACACTGTTCGGCGCGGTGCTGGCACGGTCGTGGGGGGCGACGAGCGTGGCCCTTCACGGGTATTACGGGAGCGCCGGCCTGGCGCTGGAGGGAGATGACGCGGTCGTCGCGGTCAAAGACGCGCTCACGCTCTATGGCGTCGCCATCGAGGCATCACATGAGCTGGCCACGCTGGGGCATGATTCGAGGGTGCTGGCAGGAATAGGCCCGCTGCTGGAACGGTGGGATCTCGCCGGCGCCGCAACGCACCTCCGCGCAAGCATCGCCACGGCGCTCGAGCTTCGAGTCTCGCTCGGAGATCAGTGGCAGGCATCCGTCAGAGGGCGGGTAGCGGTCGGCGGATCGCCATTTACGAGCGCCGATCTCGATCCGGGCTTCGCGCCGCGCGCCCTCTGGCGGCGCGAAGTCTCGGCCCGACTGCTCCTGAGGCTCTGACCGGTGCCCACGACCGCCTGCGCGCCTGCCCGGCGTCCGCCTCTATCCCAGATGATCGCGGGCAAATCGGCGTCCCAGGTACAGCCCGACGCCGGTGCCGACCATGCTCACCATGAACGCGGTCATGACTCCCACGCGCTCGCCGAGCCACCAGCCGATCCCGCCGAGGACCGTGGCGCCGAGGAAGCCGAAGAGGCCTTCCACTTACTCCGTCCTCACCACGGCAGCTCAGGCGGCAACGGCCGCCCCGCAGTGCTCGCAGAACCGGCTGTCCGGTCCGAGTGCCGCGCCGCAGCCGGCGCACGTGCCGGCCAGCGGAAGGCGGGTTCCGCAATGGGAGCAGAAAACCGCGTCGGGCTCGGGGCGCGGACCGCAGGATGGGCAAGTCGGAGTCGAGTCGGAAATACCCGGCGGCGGCGAGGTCGCAGCGAAGCGGAGGGTTCTAACCCTGGCAGCGATCATGGCCTCGACGTCGCCGGCCTCCGGACCCGCCTCCGCGGCGTCTCGGTCCTCCGCCCGCAATGCCTCCAGCGCCTGGCGGGTGTATTTCGATTTGAGGAGGTCATAGTCCGCGTCGGAGAGCTTGCCGGTCTCCCGGTCGAACTCGATCTCCTTGAGCGCCGCCAGCGCCACGCCCTTGGGTGTTTCCTCCGGGTCGGGCGGCTCGTACGCGGGCGGCGTCATCGGGCGCCGGCTCATCACCGGCTGTAGAACCAGAAACAGCGCGGCGAGCCCCAGGACGGCGGCGGCCAGCGCCTCCACCGCCATCAGCTCACCACCACGGCCATCAGTCCTCTACCTCGCTCAACGCCTGCCGCAGCCGTTCCATCTCCTCCGCGCTGGCGTCGCCCGCCGGCGCGGCCCCACCTCCTCCACTCCAGGGGCCCGGCGACGTCCCGGCGTCCGATGCCGGTCCACCGCTATCCCCACCCACCCCGGCCAGCGCCGCTTTGCGCCGGGCGATCACGGCGAACAGTCCGGCGCCGGCGGCGAGAATCACCGCCCCCGGCAGGAGATAGCCCCAGAGGTTGAACCCGCTCGGCTTCGGCGCCATCAGCGCCTTCTCGCCGTATTCGGTCACGAACGCGTCGAGTACCTGTTGCGCGGTGAGCCCCTTCTCCCTGAGGGCCAGCACTTCGCGATGGAGCTTGGGCGAATAGGTGCAGGAGAAGTCGGTGGTGCGGCAGGTGAACACGTCGAGGGTGCAGCCGCAGTTACAGGCGAGCCTGGTCTCGATCGCCTGGATCTCGGCCTCGTTCTCCCCGGGCAGCGTCGGCTGGCGGGACCGGCCGAGCACCGTCGGATCCCGCAGCGTGCCCACCTTGCCGCGGCCGGCCAGCGAGTCCTGTGCGAAGAGCGCGAGGCCGGCGCCGAGAAAGGAGCGACGTGAGCAAGGCGTCGTTTCCGTCGTCTTCACGATTCGCTCCCCACCAGGGTGACTCCGTACCCCGCCTGCTCCGGACGGCGGGTCGACACCGTCGGGCCGCCACCGGGCCACATGGTGATGATGCCGCCGAAGACGAGCACGAAGCCGCCAAACCAGACCCACCACACCAGCGGATTGATGGTGAACCGGTAGACCGCCTCTTCGGTCCCGTCGACCGATCCGGCGAACACCAGATAGAGATCTTCCTGCAGGTTGCTCCGGATGCCCACCTCGGTCGAGGGCTCGAAGGTCGGCCGCTTGAAGCTGTCGACGTGCTGGCGCTTCTCCGAGGTCAGCAATCCCGCCGCCTTGCCGTCCTTCACCACCTCGACGGTCGCCGCGGAGACGACGCGGTTCAGCGCTTCATACTGCGAGATGCCGACGTGGGTGAAGCGATACTCGTGTCCGAAAGGACTCTTGAGCATCACCGAGTCGCCCGGCTTGAGCGTGACCTCCTCCTGAACCCGGAATGCCATCCCGGCGAACGCGGCGAAGTAGATGAGAATCCCGGCGTGCACGATATACCCGCCGTACCGGCGCCGGTTGCGCTCGATGAGACGGAGGAAGGCGAGAGGCACCGACTCGTGGTGCATCCGCCGCCGGGCCCGCACTCCGCGGTAGAATTCCTGGCCGATCGTGCCGGCGACGAAACCGGCGAGTCCGAGGGCGACGATGGGATACGGATCCCGCATGCCCGCCGCCATCAGGGCGAGCACGGTGACCACGCCGGTGACGACAGGCGTGATGAACTGGCGTCGCAGGTTCGCGGCCGACGCCTTCCGCCACGCGATGAGCGGTCCGATGCCGGTCAGCGCGAGCAGCAGCAACCCCAGCGGGACGTTGACGCGATTGAAGAACGGCGGGCCGACCGTGATCTTGGTCCCCCGCACCGCCTCTGACAGGATCGGGAACAGGGTTCCCCAGAGCACGGAGAAGGCGATGCCGACGAGCAGCAGGTTATTGAAGAGGAACGCCGCCTCCCGGCTCAGCATCGACTCGAGCCGCACGTCCGCCTCGAGCTCGGGCCAGCGGGTATACAGCAGCGTGAACGAGAGCACGGCTGCCACCACCAGGAACCCGAGGAAGAAATAGCCCACGTTGGACTGGGTGAAGCTGTGCACGCTCGCGATCACGCCCGAGCGGGTGATGAAGGTGCCGAAGATGCTGAGCAGGAACGTCCCGATGATGAGGCCCAGGTTCCAGCGCTTCAGCATGCCCCGCTTTTCCTGGATCATCACCGAGTGCAAGAACGCGGTCATCGTGAGCCAGGGCAGCAGGCTCGCGTTCTCCACCGGGTCCCACGCCCAGTAGCCGCCCCAGCCCAGTTCCACATAGGCCCACCACATTCCGAGCGTGATGCCGATGGAGAGGAAGAGCCAGCTCACGAGGGTCCACTTCCGGATCGCCTGGATCCATCCGGTGTCGAGCCGGCGAGTCAGCAGGGCGGCGATCGCGTAGGCGAATGGAATGGTGATCGAGATGTATCCCAGGTACAGCATCGGAGGATGGATGACCATCCCGACGTTCTGGAGCTGGGGATTGAGTCCGCGCCCGTCCGCCGGCGTATAGGGCAGCCGCTCGAAGGGGTTCGAGCCGAACAGCATCACACTCACGAAGAACACGACGACGGCGGAGGTGACACCCGCGACGTACGGCATGAGATGGGCGTACCGTCGCGACGTCAGCAGCTGGGACAGGCTGGCGAACAGCGAGAGGACGGTCGCCCAGAAGAGGAGCGAGCCCTTCTGCCCGGCCCAGAGCGCGGAAACGATGTAGTAGCCCGGGAGATTGCGGCTGGTATAGGCGGCGACGTACTCGATGTTGAAGTCGTGGATGATGAGGCCCTTCCAGAGGGCGAGCGTCGCCACGACGAGGCAGCCGAATACCGCGTAGACCGACCGGACGACAGTGGCCGCCAGCTCGGGCCGGTTCCGCCAGCGCCCGGAGAAGGAGATCACGACGGCCCAGAGGCCGATGAGAAAGGCGGCCCAGAGCGCGAATTGACCCAGCAGCGTCATGAAGGTCTCAGGCTTTCGGTACGGCCTCGTAGCGCGAGCCGCACTTGGCGAGCACGTCGGTGGCGCGAATGACGCCGTCTCGACCCAGTCGGCCCTCGACCACGACTTCGATGTCGTTGGCGTCGGTGAACGTGTCGGGGACGAGGCCGTGATAGGTGACCGGGTACGTCTTCACGCCATCGGACACTCGGAAATCGATGGTCCGGCCGGCCTTGTCGCGCCGCACGGAGCCGGGGACGACTCGCGCCCCGATCTTGAACCCGACGTTCTCGACGAAGGTAGGGTCGCTGACGGTCTTGGCGGCCAGCTCGGTGGGCGTAAGAAAGTACACGCCCGTCTCTTTCACCCCCGTGGCGATCAGGAATCCGACACTGCCCACGATCAGCGCGGCGCCGAGGAGGAATTTGTGGCCTGGTTTCATCTAGGAACTCTCCCGGGGGGACGTCGTAATATAGGACGGAATGGCGGAAAGGACGGAGAGGGAGAGGCCCCGCCCTCTTACGACCGTTCCGTCCTCGCGGTCCTTCGCGCCGTCTCAGCCGCCTGGTGGAACTCGTCGATGGATGTCTTGTGGTCCGCGTATTCAGGCCGGTCTGCCTTCAGCTCCGCGTCGTAGTGCTCGAGGAAGCCGGCGTAGGCCCGGGTCAACGCCTTCTCGTCCTTCCGCCAGCGGGCCACGGACCCGCGGACCACGTATCCGAACAGGTGTCCGGGATGTTGCGCGAGGATGGTGTCCGCCTGCGCGGCGGCGCCGGCCACGTCCCCGGTGTGGGCCTCGAGCAAGGCGGCGTGAAACCGGGCATCCGGGTCCAGGGAATCGAGTTGGGCGTACGCCATGAGCGCCATCGGGGTGAACCGGCTGACGGTCGCCTCATCGCCGCTCTGCGCCGCGCGCATGACCCGATTGTAGAGCCGGTCGAATCGCTCGCGGGGCGACATGTTGCTGATATCCGGCGGGGCGCCGTCTCCGGCCTCGACCGTCGAGGCCGGCTCGGCGGCCATCGTCGCGACAGGAGCCGTACGCATCACCATCATGAGGACGACTCCCAGCAGGCCGACGAGCGCCGCCCCCGCGATGATCCAGGGGGTCCGATCCGTTTCACCTGGTACCGCCCTCGACGACCGACCTACGGGCTGTCCGCATCCGGAGCAATAATTGGAACCGGGCACGACGCCGCGGCCGCACCCGCGGCAATTGAATGTCGCCCGAGGCGTCCCGCAGCTCGAGCAGAAGGCGCCTGTCCCGGTAGACCCGCATGAGGCGCACGTACTGGTGGCGTTCGTCGTCATTGGCGGCCGTGTCCACTGTGTTTGGGCAATAGGGCTTCCCAAATCTAGTTGACCGTCGCCGGAACGATGCCGCCCTCATCCCGGCGTGCCGGCATGACCGCATGGCCCCAGGCGACGAGCTGGCTGACGGCCGCGGTCACCAGCCGGCCCATCTCGCTCCCCACCTCGGGACTCAACTCCGCGGAGATGCGGACACGTGCAGGCTGGAGTCCCAGGGCGGCGAGCCGACCGGGGACCGTGCCCCTCAGCTCGGTCAAGGCCAGGAGCTCGGGCAGGTCGACCTGATGCGACGAGAGCTTGTGGCCGAGCAGGCGGGGGATCTCGTCATGCCCCAGTACGATCAGCTCGCCGGGCTTTCGGCCCGCGTCGATCGCATCCAGCAACAGGGCAGCCTCGGCCTCCTCCAGCAGCGGAAGCAGCCGGAGGCCCCACGTGCCGCCGTCCACCAGCCGGATAGGGGGCGGCAAGCGCCAGTCCCGTTCCAGCCGCGCGAGGGCGACCAGGCCGAGACCGTCGTCTCCCATGATCGGGTTGCCGAGCCCGATCACGAGCGTCGCACCGACCTTCTCATTCATCGACGAACTTCTGTCCCGCCGGGACGAACCGTCCACCGCTGATGATCGAGGAGACCGACCCGCCCCGCTCGAGAAGATCGGCACGCAGGGCGAGATAGACGTGAATGGGAACGAACGCGCAGAACACCCAGGTCGCGACGTGATGAACGAGGCGCACGACCTGCATTCCGCCCAACGCCCCGCCCAGCCAGCCGAAGGCACGGAAGAAGAAGCCGCCGGGATCCGACTGTCCGTACAGCGCGAACCCGGTGATCACCTGGATGGCCGCCAATACGTAAATGCCGGTATAGCTCAGTTGCTGCAGCGGGTTGTGGCCGAGATAGTGGGGTGCCTCGTCCGGCCGGATCATCAGATAGAACTTGACTTGCCGGAACAGGTTGACCCAGTCGCGGGGGCGCACGGGAAAGAGAGCGGGCAGGCGCTCGAACTTGTTGCCTGCAACCAGCCAGTAGACCCTGACGATCGCGGTGCTCACGAGGACACCGGCCGCGCCGAAGTGCACCGCCCGTATCCAGCCCATGAGGAAGTGGCTGCCGGTGTCCCCCGAGGTCACGAAGTACGGCTTACCGATATACAGCCCGGTGACGACGAGTACCACGATGGAGATGGCCGCGAGCCAGTGCATCGCGCGGATCGGCCATTCCCACAGGTAGACCCAGTGATAGTCGCCGCTCGCCGGCGGCACCTCGTGGGCCAGCGAGATTCCGAAGCCGTGGCGCGCCTCGGGAGGGGACGGCGTAGCCCGCGGCGTCATTGGACCGCGACCCGGACGAGCTCGTTGCCCGCGGCGTCGAGCACGTGGACTCCGCACGCCATGCAGGGGTCGAATGAGTGGATCGTCCGCAGGATCTCGATCGGTTGCTCGGGATTCACCAGGGGATGGTTGTCCACCAGGGCCGCTTCGTACGGTCCCATCTGGCCCTGGGCGTCGCGCGGCGAGCAGTTCCACGTGCTCGGCACCACGCACTGGTAGCGCGAGATCGCGCCGCGCTCGATCTGCACCCAGTGGCCCAGCGCGCCGCGGGGGGCGTCGAGGTAGCCGTAACCCTGCGACGTGACCGGCCAGGTCGACGGCTCCCACTTCTCGCCGGCGAAGGTCCTGGTGTCGCCGCTCCGAATGCGGTCGACCAGCCGGTCGTACCAGACGTTCATCCGCCGCGCGAGCAGCACCGTCTCCATCCCTCGCGCGGCGGTCCGGCCGAGGGTCGAGAAGAGCGCGGCGGGCCCGACCTCGAGCCGGTCGAGCACCTCCTTGACCATCGCGCGGATTTCCTCGTGGCCCGCCGCGAAGCCCACAAGCATCCGGGCCAGTGGCCCGACCTCCATCGGCTTGCCCTCGTACCGGGGCGCCTTCATCCAGGTGTACTTCGGCGAATCCTGGAGATACTTCCACGGCGTCGGGGGACCGGCGTATGCCGCCTTGGTCTCCCCTTCCCACGGGTGGAGGCCGGCGGTGTCACCCTTCGAATATTCGTACCATGAGCTGGTGATGTACTCCTTGATCTGGTTCTGGTCGTAGGGCCAGATCCGGGAGAGGTCGCGGTCGAGGATGATTCCGCGGGGGAAGTAGAGCTTGTCGGTGTCTCGCACGTCCCCATCGGGAAACTCGCCGACGGCAAGGTAGTTCCGGACCCCGCCACCGATGGCCGCCCAGTCCTTGTAGAACCCCGCGATGGCGAGCAGGTCCGGCCAGTACACCTGTTCGACGAACCGCTGCGCCCGGGTGATCATGTCGTGGATTTCGGACAACCGGACGGCATTGATCGTGGCGGTGTCGTCCAGGTTGATGGCCGACGCCATCCCGCCTACCAGGAAGTTGGGGTGCGGGTTCTTGCCGCCGAAGATGGTGTGCAGGCGGATGATGTCCCGCTGCCAGTCGAGCGCCTCGAGGTAGTGCGCGACCGCGAGCAGATTGGCCTCGGGCGGCAGCTTGTAGGCCGGGTGCCCCCAGTAGCCGTTGGTGAAGATCCCCAGCTGCCCGCTGCCGACGAACTTCTTCACCCGCGCCTGCACCTCCCGGAACATGGTCTCGGAGTTGTTCGGCCAGGGCGAGACCTTCCGTGCCAGGGCCGCGGTCCCCGCGGGGTCGGCCTTCAGCGCGCTCACGACGTCGACCCAGTCGAGCGCGTGCAGGTGGTAGAAGTGGATCACGTGGTCCTGGATGAATTGCATGCCGTGGACCAGGTTTCGAATCAGGTTGGCGTTGGGCGGGATGACGATGTCCAGTGCGTCCTCGACCGCGCGGCACGAGGCCACCGCGTGAACCACCGTGCAGACGCCGCAGATCCGCTGGGTGAAGGCCCAGGCGTCCCGCGGGTCCCGCCCCTGCATCACCACCTCGATTCCGCGGAACTGGGTGGACGTGGCCCACGCGTTGCTGATCCGTCCGTTCTCCGCCTGCGCCTCGATCCGGAGATGGCCCTCGATCCGGGTGATCGGATCGACGACGACCCGCGTCTTAGTCATGGCTCGCCCCTCCGCCGCCGGAGGGCGGCGCCGCGGGTGGCCGCTCCTCCACTACCGGGAGCTCGCGCCCGCGGCGAGCGCGGACCTGGTGCACGCCGGTGGCCACCGCGTGCGCCGCGACCCCTGCCGTGGCGCCGACGGCCAGCGCCGCGCCGAACAGGTCCAGGTTGCGCTCGATGCCGAATCCGCCCACGCCGGGGAGCCGGTCGTAGAACGGAGTCATGGTGTCCCAGAAGCCGGGCTCGGTGCAACCGATGCAGGGGTGGCCCGCGCCGATCGGCCAGCTGGTGCCGGAGTTCCATTGGAAGATGGGACAGGGCGAAAAGGTCGCAGGCCCCTTGCACCCGACGTGATAGAGGCACCAGCCCTTTCGCGCCGCTTCGTCGTCGAACGCCTCGACGTACTGGCCCGCGTCGTAGTTGGCGCGCCGGGGACACTGGTCGTGAATCCGGGCGCCGTAGGCGAACATGGGGCGGCCTTCACCGTCGAGGGCCGGCAGGCGGCCGAACGTCAGGTAGTGGACGATGGTGGCCGTGACGACGTCGCCGATCGGCGGGCAGCCCGCGATGTTGACCACGGGCTTGTCCTTGACGATGTGGGAGACACCCACCGCGCCAGTGGGATTCGGCTTCGCGGCCTGGACGCTGCCCCAGTGCGCGCAGGCCCCGATCGCGATAACCGCCGCCGCACCCTGCGCCGCCTCCTCGAGGATTTCCTTCGCCGTCCGCCCGCCGATGGTGGTGTAGATCCCATTGTCCGCGAGCGGCACCGATCCAGTCACCACCAGCAGGTATTTCCCCGCGTTGTCGGTCATGGCGGCCTGCAGCGCGCGCTCCGCGGCGGTGCCCGCCGCGGCCATCAGGGTGTGGGAGTAGTCGAGCGACACCAGGTCGAGAACCAGGTTACCGATGGTAGGATCGGCCGTACGCAGCACGCTCTCGACACACCCGGTGCACTCCTGCAGCTGGATCCAGACCACGGAGGGCCGCTTGAGAACCTCGAGTGCTCGCGCGATACGGGGGATGGCCAGACTATCCAGGCCGAACACCGCGGCGAGACCGCCGCAGAACTGGAGGAACTCGCGCCGGGACACCCCCTGAGACTGGAGGTGATCGCCGAGGCTCTCGCCGTCGGTCCACGGAAGCGCATGGGGAACGAACATCGCGACTCCTCCGATTCGGGCGTGGGCCGTCGGACGGTCGGGACGATGAAACAGCGACTGCGGCGGCAGGTCTATGGTACCGGATCGTTCGTGAAGCGGGAATCAATCTAAGCTGAAAAGTTCGTGCGGAGCCCCAATTATTTCCCGAAATCCGCGTGAAACTTTCTTCAGATTTCAGTATTCGTCGGCTCGACGTATTGCGTAATTCTACGGAAACGCGCAAACTCTTCACCGATTCACGGAGATATCGTCGCATCACGCAGCCGGCAAAGGCGGATTCATGTCCATCGCCCGACGCTTGTCGCGCTCGCTCCCGCCTCTTCTGGCGGGACTTTCGCTCGCCCTGTCCTCCTGCACCAGCGAAAAACTCGTCTTCCGCGACCCCTTCAATCCGCCGCCGGATGCGATCGGGAAGTTCCTTGGATACTTCACCGCCAGCGACAAGCAGACCACCTGCGGCAATTGCCATGTGAGTCACCAGGCCCAATGGGTGACCACCAAGCACGCGAGCGCGTGGGCCGATCTCCAGAACTCGGGGCACGCCCAGGCGTTCTGCAACAATTGCCACACCGTCTCCCAGCTCGGCAACACGGCCACCGCGCCGGCCGGCTACGCTGCCGTGCCGGATTCGGTGTATCAGGATGTGCAGTGCGAGAGCTGCCACGGCGCGGGACTCACCCACGTGACCACGCCGGACGAACGGAGTACCTGGCCGATCGCGCACGTCGATCTCGGACCCGACACCGTCGCCAGCTGCGCCGGCTGCCACAACGGGAACTTCGATCCCTTCTTCGAGCAGTGGTCCCAGAGCAAGCACGCCGACTCGGCCGGTAACGCCTATCCCGCGGGGAATCCCTCGTGTGTCGGATGCCATCGGGGACAGGACGCCCTGGCGAGGCTCTCGGGCAACAAGATCACCAACTACGTGGAGCTGAACGGCACCAAGAGCCTGACCATCACCTGCGCCGTCTGTCACGATCCGCATGGCAGCCCGTTCGAGGGACAGCTGCGCGCGCCGATCAACTCGACGGATCTGACGGTGAACCTCTGCACCCAGTGCCATTTCCGGAGCACGACCCCGTCTTCCACGTTCTCCAACTCGACCGCGACCGTGACCAGTCGCGGGGCCCACGCCGCGCAGGGTGGCGTGTACTTCGGTCAGGGCGCCGGGTACGTACCCGTCGGGTTCGTCTATGACACGAACCGTGTCTTCACCAGCCACGCTTCTCCCACCGCCAACCCCAGGCTGTGCGCCGGCTGTCACGTGAGCCGGTTCACGGTCACCGATTCCAGCGGGAGCGTGCAGTTCCAGTCGGTAGGGCACTTGTTCCTGCCGATCCCCTGCGTGGATGCCCAGGGCATCCCGAATGCCGGGGACTGCGGCTTCACCACTGCCGAGCGCAACTGGGGAGCCTGCAGCGCGAGCGGTTGTCACGCCGACGCCAATGTGGCGCAATCGCTCTTCACCAACGAGCGGCAGACCATCAAGACGCTGGTGGACCAGCTCTGGGTGGATGATGGTGTGCTGAACAGCGACGGGGAGCCCTACATCGACCCGGCCACCGATACCGGATTGCTGGCGACACTGGTGCAGTCCAACCCGACCGACCCGGTGACCGGCAAGCTGGCGTTCGACGCCACCGACAACTACATCTCGCCGGCCGAAGGCGCGCTCTTCAACGCCATGATGCTCGCCGAGAACCTGTACGGTCACAAGGATGGCTCGTTCGGAGTGCACAACCCGTTCTATTACGAGGCTCTGCTCGGTGCCAGCATCCTGTCGGTGCAACAGACCTACGGATTGCCGGACGTGTCCTTCAAGGTGCAATCATTGATCAACCGGGCGCTGACACGACCGGGGGTCTCCTACACCGCAATGAGGCGGAAGCAAGTGTCGTCGCGCTAGATCGCTCGTCGCGATGCCGATGAACTCCAGTTTCGCGGCCATGGCCTCTCGTCCGTTTCGTGGGGCCGTGGCCGTGCTCGCCTTGGCGCTACCGCCAGGTGGCACCCTCCAAGCCCCGGATACCCTCACCGGCAGATTCGTCGACTCCGTGGTGGTCGAGTCTCCCCTGCCCGATCCGCTCATCCCCGTGGTCCAGTGGGTCTTCCAGAAGCCCGGCTGGCTCATGGCGGGCGGCATCGTGCTGGGGGCGATGGTCGCTGCGGCGGTGCTCGTCGTGCTCTGGCGGCGGCGCCGGGCGATCGGCACGTGGCTCGTCACGCGCGACCGCGGGGTGAAGCTCGCCATGATCGGCGCGGTCGCTGCCGTGGTGCTGTTGATGGCCGGGACGGGCGTGAAGGCCTACGACTTCATGATGCACGACAACGATTTCTGCAGCGGCTGCCACATCTTCGTCCCCAGCGGCCAGGTCTTCGTCCGCCCCGACACCGGCACGTACCTGCTGGTCAACAAGCTCGAGGGCAAACACGATTCCCTCAGCTGCCATACCTGCCATCCGTTCGAGCTCAAGGCCCAGTCGAAGGAGCTGTTCTACTGGATCATCGAGCGTCCCGACAAGATACCCCCGCACGGGAAGGTCCCCCGGCATGTCTGCGAGAGCTGCCATGTGCAGGGCGCCGCGAAGAAGACCTGGGCACGGATCGCGACGACGGCCGGCCATCGGACCCACCTCGAATCCGATTCCTCGGCGCTGAAGGACGTGGCCTGCCTCACGTGCCATGCACGCACAGCGCACCGGTTTCAGCCCGCGGACAGCACCTGTGCCCAGAAGGGTTGCCACCTGACGGACGAGGTGGAGATCAAGCTGGGGCGCATGGCCAATCGGTTCGAGGCGGGCGCTCCGCCCATCCCGAACGAGGAGGGGCTCTATTGCAACTCCTGCCACCAATTCACCGCCGACGCGCAGTTCGTGTCCCCCGACTCGGCGACGGGCCTCCTACGCCCGGGCTCACGGCAGTGTTTCGGCTGCCACGAGATGCGGGCGCTGCTCGCGACGTTCGACCCGGCCCGCGATCCCCACGCGGGCTCCTGCGGCATGTGTCACAACCCCCATACGGATGTGAAGCCGGCCGATGCGTTGAAGTCGTGCGCCAGCGCCCAGTGCCATTCGACCTGGCGCCAGGTGGATTTCCACACTGGCGCGGCGCACCGCAAGGTGGCGCAACGATGCGAGACCTGCCATGTGCCCCACCAGGCACGCGTGGACGCGAGCGACTGCGTGGGCTGCCACGAGCGCGTGCGGAATACCAAGGGCCTTCGGGTCCGGCCGCCTCTCCCGTTCGACACCACGAAGGCGCTGCGCCAGACCTCGCTGCGTCCGCCGACGCGGGGCCTCGTCGAGCCCGGGCGCGCACGCGGGCGAGGCGCGGCCCCGCCAGATGACGAACCCCCGGAGGCGGCGACCGCTGGTTCGCCGTCCCCCGCCGACACCTTCTCACACCAACGTCATCGCCGCCTCGCTTGCCTCACCTGCCACGATCCCGCCTCCAAGGAGCGCCGGGTCACCTTCGAGGCGCCGCGAGGTTGCCAGATCTGTCATCACCAGCGGCCCGCGGTCTCGACCTGCGCTTCCTGTCACGAGAAGACAGCGTTGGATTCACCGGTCCCTATCCAGGTCGCGGTCGCGGTGCCACGGCACGAGCCGAGACGGCGGGCCATCGACTTCGAGCATTCGGCACACGATTCGGTCTCCTGCACCGGCTGTCACGCGGCCCCGGTGACGCTGGCCCCGGCGGACTCCGTGCTGAGCTGCGCGGGGTGCCACGCCGACCATCACGCCGCCGGCCGGACGTGCGCCGCCTGCCACCGCTCGTCCGAGACCCGGGCGGCACACGCACGACCGGTCCAGGCCCACGCGGCGTGCTCCGCGTGTCACACCGAGGCCACCATAGCCCGCCTCGTGCCGACCCGATCATTCTGCCTGGCCTGCCACGAGCCTGCCCAGGACCATTACCCGGAGCGTGAGTGCAGTACCTGCCACTTCCAGCGTTCGCCGGCGGATCTGGAGCCCACGCTGCGAGCCGGAGGGCCCACATGAACCGCTGGGCGCGAGTGGCGTTCCTGGGCGGATCGCTCGCGTGCGCCGGGACCGGGATCGCTGCCGGCCAGGAGTATCGGCTCCGCCTCGACACCCGCTTCCAACGGGTGGCCTTTCGGGGCGTGGCGACCGACAGCATCGCCGCTGGCGACGTGGTCGCCGGTGCAGGCGGTGGACTGGTGACGCCGGACGGCCGAGCGGTCACGTGCATTCAGGCGACCGGGTTCTGCCTCTTCTACCTGCCGGGCCCGCAACTGCAGAGCGCACCCCTGGTGAGCATGGCGGACATGACGGTCTGGGGTCTCGGCGTGCCGGGGCTCAGCGTCCGCGGAAATGCCAGGTGGGGGACCGATCTGAGCCGCGACGACCTCTGGCCCGGCACCCAGCCGGCCGTCCAGCTGCTCGAGGCCTACGCCGAATACGCCACCGCGTCGCTCACTGGCCGGCTTGGCCGGCAGCACGTCACCGGGCGGCTGGGATGGACCGGCATCGACGGGGCCAGCGTGACGCTCCGCCCCGGGGGGACGAAACTCGACCTGACCGGCTATGGGGGCTGGGGGCTGGCCCGCGGGGTGGACGTGCCGATCACGAGCCCGTCGCTCGACCCGCTCGAGGACTTCCAGCTGTCCCGGCGTCACGTCACCGCGGGGGCCGCAATCGGGTGGCGGGCAGACGCCGCCGACCTGCGCGCGGAGTATCGCCGCGAGGTGGATCCCTCATCCGACCAGTTCGTCTCGGAGCGAGCGGCGATGACCGCCGTCGTGCGCCCGGCCCGGCGGGTGAGCCTGACCGGGAGTGCGGAATACGACCTGGCTCAGGGATGGTGGGGAACGTCGGACCTGACCCTGCGGTACGACGCCCGCCGCGTCAGCGGGGAGGCCGGCGTGCAGCGGTACCGGCCGTACTTCGACCTCTGGACCATCTGGGGTGCGTTCAGCCCGGTGGGCCACACCTCCATCCTGGGATCGGTGTCGGTGGCCCCGGTGCCGCGGCTCCGTCTCCGGGCGAGCGGTGAGCGCTACTGGTTCGACGACGACGGCGCGGAGACGGGGCTCGCGACCTTCGAGGACCGCGGCTGGCGAATCTCCGTCGCCGCGACGGCCACGGTGACGCCGGCGTTGATCCTCGACGCCGGATACCATGACGAGACCGGGCCAGGCGCCGCGTCGCGGAGCTGGGACGCCCGCGCGACGTGGCGGCCTGGACCCGATCTTACCCTATCGGTCTTCGGCGCCACCCTCGCTCGCCCGCTGGAGCTTCGATTCGACCAGGCGCAGGTGGACGCGGTGGGCCTGGATGCGGCGTATCACGTCTCGGAGAGGCTCCAGCTCGCGCTGACGGGCGCGCAGTACTTCGAGGACCGCCGCCGCCCTGATCCCGGCGCGTTCGACTGGGACCAGTTCCGGGTCCAGGCGCGGATCACCTGGCTCTTCGGATCCGATGCCGACCGGCTCCGTCTGCCGCCGGCGATCCGCGGCGCTGGGCACCGGCCGGGAAGGTGAGAGCCCAGCCACTCGCCATCCTGGTGGCCGCCACCCTGCTCCTCGGCATGGGCGGTGGTTTGATCGCGCGGCGGGGAGCAGATCGCTTCGACCATTGGCAGCACCGGCGGCTCTTCCCGACGTGCCAGGGCTGTCACGCCGGCGCCGAAGACCCGTCGCGGTCGTTCTGGCCGTCGGCCGCCGACTGCGCGTCCTGCCACGACGGGAAGATCGAACGGCAGGTGACCTGGACTCCGCCGGGTGCATCGCCACCGTCCAACCTGCGCTTCAGTCATCGCCTGCATGGTGAGCGTGCGTCCACGCGCCTTCCGGCCGACTCGCTGGCCTGCCGCTCGTGCCACCTGGCGCAGGGGGCTCCATGGATGGAAGTGCGACGCACCGATGTACGGCAGTGTCTGAGCTGCCACGGCATCCGCACCGACCATCTGTCGGCGCCCGACACGGCATGTGCCACCTGCCATCTGACTCTGGCGCAGGCCGTCAGCCTGCCCGCGGAGCGTGTCGCCCGCTTCCCGGCTCCGCCCTCGCACCGAGAAGCAGGCTTCGCCCAGCATCACCCGGTATCCGAAACCTGCGCCACCTGCCATGCCCGCGACTTCTGCACCACGTGTCACGTGAATGCGCCCGAGATCCAGGCGATCCAGGCGCTCGCGCCCGACGCGCGCTCCCTCGCGATCGCGACGAGACTCGAGGCACCACCCGATCATGCGTCACCCGCGTTCGTGAGCCGGCACGGGAAGCAGGCACGAAGCGCCCGGGCAAGCTGCGCGACGTGCCACACGCAGGAGAGTTGCCTCACCTGTCACGTCACCCAGCCGACCGTGGCCGTGGCATTGCACGAAGGCGGACCAGGCCGCGGCCGCGGCGCGATAGTGCAGCGACGAAGGCCGGCGTCGCACGGCGACGACTTCACCGACCGGCACGCCGCGCCGGCCGCGGCCTCACCGAAGAGCTGCGACGCCTGCCATGCCCGCGCGGACTGCCTCGATTGCCACCGGCCGAACGCCGCCTCGGCCCCGGGCTACCACCCCGCCGGCTTCCTCGCGCGCCATCCGGCCTCCGCCTACGCGCGCGAAACCACCTGCGCCGAGTGCCACAACACCGGCTCGTTCTGCGCCGACTGCCACCAGCAGTCCGGCCTCGCCGCACGGGGGAACCTCCGCGGCGGATTTCACGACGCGAAGCCGGCATTCCTCTTTGCGCATGGCCCCGCCGCCAGGCAGAGCCTGGAGAGCTGCGTCTCGTGCCACGCCGAGCGCGACTGTCTCACGTGTCACTCCGCGACCGGTGGCCGCCGGTTCAACCCGCACGGTCCGGGTTTCGATGCTGATCGGATGCGGCGACACAACTCCCAGATGTGCACGGTCTGCCACGGCGCCGCTATTCCCGAACGTTAAGCTCTGGACGACTCGCTCACCTCTCTTCCTATGGTGGACCAATGACACTCCGATCCGGCGTTTACATCGTTCCCACCCATCGCTGGTACATCGAGCGCACGGTCTGGCTCATCGCGGGCTTCGTGCTCATCACGGGAACGGTGCTTGCCGCCGTGGTGAAGCCGATCTGGGTACTCCTCGTCATCGCAACCGGCATCGCCTCCATGACGGTGGCACTGACCGGCTTCTGCATAGTGGGAAATCTGCTTCGTGTCATCGGCTTCACGCCCATGTTGGGCGAGCTCGCACCTGGCAAGCCGTACCTCATGCCGACGGATCGATGGTATCTGGAGCGGCGAATCTACCTGGCGGTGGGAATCAACATCTCCATTGCGTCCCTCCTGGTCCTCCTGGTCAGTCCCTGGTGGCTCCTGTTCACGGGGTTCGTCGGGGTCGCGATGGTGTGGTTCGCCGCCACGGGTTTCTGCATCATGGCCAACGGACTCTACTGGCTCGGCGCCGAACCTCGTCTGAGGCCCGAGGCCGGTCCAGCTTCACCCGGAGGCGGCGGCACTGGGGTGACGGCGGCAACGCCGGTGCGAATGCCGATCGTCTCCGAGAACTCCGTGGTTGGGGCTCACTCCCCAGGCATGAGGGAGACCAGAACCTGAACGCGCGCACTTCAATGGGGTGCCACAAATCGGACCGCCTGGCGCGTCAGTTGGCGAACGGGCCGGCCGCGCATCCGGGCGGGGCGGAAAATGGCCCGGGTGAGTGATGCGCGCGCTGCCGCCTCGAACGCATCATGGTTGCTCTCGAGAATCCGGATGGAGACCGGCTCGACCCGCCCGGTGGTATCGATGACGAACTCGAGCGCCACGCGTCCCTCGATTCCCGCGACCGCCAGCACCGTGGGATATCGCGGTGTGGGCTGGGACACCAGGGTAGCCTGGACGAATCGCTCATCGGGGGTCGTGGCCTCGTAGATCGCATCCAGCCCTCCGGCCGGCGACCAGTCGTCCACCTTGCCTGTGCCTCCAATCACGCCCTCCGCTATACCGCCCTCCACACCGCGACCGGTGAAGTCCCGCGGGTCCAAGGGACGTTGAGTCAAATCAACGGGCGGAATCAGCTTGGGAATGTCCTGGAGCGCCGCAACGGTCTGAAAGCCTTTAGGGGGCGGCTCGGCGATGACGATACCGGGCGCCGTGGGTTCCCGTCTGACCTCCGGCGGAAGCACTGGCTGAGGCTTGGGTACAAACAGCAGAATGGCAGGGTCGGCCACCACGGCCGGCGGGGAGTCCAGAGCCGCCCGGGTGGCCACCGCCGCCAGGGTCAGCACCAATCCATGAGCGATCAAGCTGCTTGTCAGCCACGCGGGCCGAAGCTCGAGGTGTGTACCGGAGGCGATGAGGACGTCAAGCATGGGGGCCTCGGAGATCGAGGGTGCGGCATCAAGGTAGGACCACGTCCGTGATGAGTGCGTGAGTGACGGATGAAGGTCTCTTGCGCTCCGGCACCGGGCCCGGCCGGCGCGAATATCTCACACGTGCTTCATCATGGCCTCATGGCTCGAGTGCTACTTTGTCATCGCAGCTCAAACCAGGAGGTATTATGCGAGTTGCGCTGCGGACCCCCATGGTGGGGAAGCTGGGCGAGGAGTTCGATCGGGTATTCGATCGCCTCCTTGTCCCCCGGTTCCTGACGGAGCCGCTCCTGCCGCCGTTCCCGTTCGAGACCACGGGTGCGGAGTGGACGCCGGTGATGGACATGATCGAGACTCCCACGGAGTATGCGGTGCGTCTCGAGGTGCCCGGCATTCACAAGGAGAACCTGGACGTCAACCTCACCGGTGAGCTGATGACCATCACCGGCAAGAGGGAGTTCGCTCCAGCGGTCGAAGGGGAAGGCTATCTGGTCAGGGAGCGCGCGGTGGGGAAATTCGCCCGCACACTCCGCTTGCCGACACCAGTGGCCGAGAAAAAGGTACTGGCCGAGTATCGCGATGGCGTTCTGCTGGTGCATCTCCCGAAGGAGACTCCCGCGCCTGCCACGAGGATCGTGATCAAGTAGGCTCGGCTCCTTCTCCCCATTAACCCGGGCTCCCCACCCGGGTTTTCTGTTGTCGGTCCTGGCGGACCTGAAGACCTCTTCATGTTCCATTCAACGACCCCTCACGGGTGGTGCTCAGATTCAGCAGCATGACCGGCCACCCCAACGATGCCCTGCGCGCCTGGTTCCTCGGCCCTCGGGCGGAGAATGCCGAGCTGCTCGAGCGTCTCGTGGTGGAGGCATTGCGCGACCACGTCTTCTGGCGGCGCAACTATCACCCGGAGGACGGCTTTGCCATTCGCGAGACGGACAAGCGGAAGGAAGGATACGAGGAAAACGTCGCCACATTGATGCAGGAGCTCATGGGCCTGTTGGCCGAGCTCAAGCGTGATGTGCCCTTTTTCAGCGGCCGCTACAAGGGGCACATGATCGGCGAGCAGACGATCGCCTCGCAGATCGGTTACTTCGCCACCATGCTGTACAACCCGAACAACATCGCAATCGAGATCTCGCCGGTCACCACGCGGCTCGAGCTGGAGGTAGCCGAACAGCTCGCCCGGATGATCGGGTACGATCCGTCGCGCAGCTGGGGCCATCTGACTTCCGGCGGCACGATCGCCAACTTCGAGGCGCTCTGGCTGGCTCGCAGTGTTCGCTACCTCGGGGTGGCCGCTGCCGGAGCCGCCGCCGAGCTTGGGCTCGAGCTTCCGGTCCGCCTCCCTGGCGGAGCTCTGGCGTCGATCGTCGAGCTTCCACTCTGGGAGCTGCTGAACGTCACCAATCCGGACACCCTCGATCTCTGGGAGCGCCTCTGGGCGTCCGCCCCACCCACCGACGTGCAGCGCGCCCTTGCCAATCACTCGCTCGCCACCATCGGCTACCAGGAGTACAGCCGCCGCCTCGCGATGGACTACGGCGATCCGCTGCCGGCAGGCGTAGTACTGGTCGCGGCCACGGCCCACTACTCCTGGGAGAAGATCGTTCGGGCGCTCGGGATCGGGTCCAACCAGCTGGTCCATGTCCCGCTCGACCGATGGTGCCGCATGGATCCGGACGCTCTGTGGGAGGGGGTGCACGCATTGGCCCAACGCCGGCATCCGATCCTTGCCCTCGTGAGCGTCT
The DNA here is from genome assembly GCA_963757525.1 of uncultured Gemmatimonadales bacterium. Classification (GTDB taxonomy): domain Bacteria; phylum Gemmatimonadota; class Gemmatimonadetes; order Gemmatimonadales; family GWC2-71-9; genus CAVVWJ01. The sequence continues at coordinate 2,663,315 of CAVWRM010000001.1, read as the reverse complement.
GCGGGAGTACGGAGGAGAGCGCGGTCGACCGCCTCGACCAGGTGATCCGGGTACGGGCCCGGGCCGAGCGGGAGCTCGGCGTGACATTTCATGTGCACTCCGACGCCTGTTACGGAGGCTACGCCGCGGCCGTCACTCGCCGAGCGGACGGAAGCCGGCGTACCGCCTCCGAGATTCGGACGTCCATCGGAACCGATTGGCCTTCCGAGGACTGGGTCCGCGCGATGGAGGCACTGAGTCACGCCGATTCGGTGAGCGTGGATCCCCACAAGATGGGGTATGTCCCCTACTCCGCCGGGGCCATCCTCGTGCGGGATGGGCGCACCCGTCATCTGGTTGCGACCGATCCCCCCTATCTCTCTCCGATCGAGCGTCCGGCACCGGACACGGAGCGCTTCCTCGGCCGATACATTCTCGAAGGCTCCAAACCGGGAGCAGCGGCCGCGGCGGTCTGGCTCAGTCACAAGGTGCTGCCGCTCGACGAGCGAGGATACGGCCACCTCATCGAGCGCACGGTGCTGGGAGCCCGAAGGTTTCATGAGGCGATCGCAGGAGCGGACCTCTCGCCTTTCCACATGGTCATGCTGCCGGTGCCGGACATCAATATCGTCTGCTATCTGGTCTGGCACGGTTCGCTGCGGTCGCTCCCTGCCGTGAACGACTTCAATGAGCGGGTGTACGCCCGCATGAGCCTCGGGCGGAGTGACGGACAGCCGGAGTACATCATCACCCGAACACGGCTCCGGAGTCCGGCCTATGACGGGGCCATCGAGCCGGTTCTGAGCGCTCTGCCCGTTGGCTCAGTGGACGACTGGAAGGCGAGCGGTCCGGAGGGGCTCGTGGTATTACGATCGACGATCATGGATCCCTTCCTCGCTGACTCGCCTCCGGCGCCCGATCACGTGAGCGGTTTTCTGGGGGCGCTCCGCCGGGCCTGCGAGGATGCGTTGAGTAGGTTCCAAGAGGTCGAAACGCCGCGTCGGTGACGGCTCGCGCTGGAGGCAGCCGTTGATCTCCCGAAGACCTCTTCACGTGACCTTCACGGCGGTTTCACCCGCCACGCGGCATGTTGTTCCGTGACCCTACCACGAGGACCCTATGACAGTAGCCGAGCTCATGGAGCGCGATGTGAAGATGGTGCGGAGCGATGCCAGCGTCGCCGAAGCCGTCATCGCTTTGGCAGACGCGCACATTTCCGGCATGCCGGTCGTGGATGGAACCGGAAAGGTGATCGGCGTCGTCTCGACCACGGACGTGCTGACTGCCGAAGCCGAGACGAACGACGAGCTCGCCCGCAAAGCCGTGTGGGAGAGCACGGCGGTGAAGGAGATCATGACGCCGCGTCCGTTCACGGTTGCACCGGACGAGGATGCCCGTGAAGCCGCACGACAGATGCTCTACGGCGACGTACACCGCCTCTTCGTAGCCGAGGGCGACCGAATCATCGGAGTCATCTCCACGACGGACATCGTCCGCGCGGTTGCCACCGGCAGGCTGTGATGACTTGAGGACCAGCGTTGCCCGAGCCGAGCTCAACGGGTAGCCTGGTCCGCCGCCGTCACGGGAGGGAGGTTCCCATGTCGAAGATCCTCGTCGTTTATGGAAGCACGTACCGGGAGACGGGGCGGATGGCGAACCGGATCGCCGAGGCCCTGATGTATGCGGGCCACGGCGTGGACGTCTACCAGGCGGACCAGTTCCCCGACGGGGTTCCCCTGGCCGCATACGATTGCTTTCTCCTCGCATCCCCTGTGCTGAGGGGCAATCATATGAAGTGCATCCGTCAGTTCGCCCGCCGATATGCGGCGCTGCTCAATCATGCCCCTTCCGCTTTCGTCTCGGTGTGCAGGGAGGCGGCAAGCGACCCACGCCGCGCCGGCGAGTTTCTCGATGCCTTCTGTCGTGAGACGGGGTGGTACCCGAAAGTCGTGCGCTCCTTCACGGGGGCAGTGGCTGACACTCGGGACAGGAAGTTGCCATGGTATCTCAAGCTCATCAGTCGCTGGTTGGGCCTGCCGGCCAATGCGTCACGAGTCTGGGAGTTCACCGACTGGGATGAGGTCGAGCGGTTCGCTCGGTCGCTGGCGTCCGGGTGGTCCGGGACCGACGCCGACGTGACTCTCGGTCGACGCCGGGATGCCACGATGTCGGCCACCCACGAGTCGGGGGAAATGGAAAGCAATGACCAGCTCTTCGGCGGGCTCAGCTACCGCTTCTGAGCGCCCCCAGCTCCGTCGGCGCGGGCCCAGGCCAGGGCCGCGTTCACCGCCCGTTGCCATCCCACTCTCGCGGCCTGCCGCTCGGCGGTGGCGGGGCGCGGCTCGAATCGCTCGAACCGGCGCCCGGCGAGAAACTCTCCCGGATTCTTCCAGACCCCCAACGCCAGCCCCGCGAGCCCGGCGGCACCCAACGCTGTGGTTTCCACCATGTCCGGCCGCTCGACCGGAACGCCGAGAACGTCGGCCTGCCACTGCATCAGCCAGTCGTTGGCCGCCGCCCCGCCGTCGACCCGGAGCGCCCGGATCGCGAGTCGCCCGGAGTCGGTCATCGCATCGAGCAGGTCGGCGCTGCTGAACGCCATCGCCTCGAGGGCGGCGCGAACCAGATGGGCCCGCGTGGTGCCGCGGGTGATCCCCGTGATCGTCCCCCGCGCCTCCGCCTCCCAGTGGGGCGTGCCGAGCCCGACGAACGCGGGCACGAAGTGCACCCCGCCCGTATCGGGAACGGCGCGCGCGAGCGCCTCGGTCTCCGCCGCCGCCGTAATGAGGCCGAGTCCATCGCGCAGCCACTGGATCGCCGCGCCGGCGATGAACACGCTCCCCTCGAGCGCATAGGCGGGCTCGCCGGTTGGGCCGCACGCCGCTGTAGCCAGCACCCCACGCGGCGGCTCCGGCAGGCGGTCACCGGTGTAGATCAGGAGAAACGCCCCGGTGCCGTAAGTGTTCTTGGCAAGGCCGCTGGTACAGCAGCCCTGGCCGAAGAGCGCCGACTGCTGGTCGCCGGCGAGGCCCGCGATCGGCAGCGCCACGTCGAGGTACGCCCGGTCGGTCTCGCCCACGACGCCCGCGGAGGGGACGATCTTGCCGAGGAGCTCGGGGGGAATGCCGAAGGTGGAGAGCAGCTCGGGCTCCCAGGAACGCGACGAGAGATCGTACAGCAGCGTGCGAGACGCGTTGGTGTGATCGGTGACGTGGACCCGGCCGCCGGTGAGCTTCGCCACGACCCAGCTCTCGACCGTACCCGCCGCAAGCTCGCCGCGGCGGGCACGGGTCCGGAGCTGCTCGTCACGGAGCAGCCACTCCAGCTTGGTGGCCGTGAAGTAGGGGTCGGCGACGAGCCCGGTCCGGCGACGTAGCATCGTTTCGACGCCGGAATTCCGGAGCTCCCGGCAGCGGTCGGAGGTCCGCCGGTCCTGCCACACGATCGCGGGCGCCACGGGCTCGAGCGTCTTGCGGTCCCAGAGGACGGCGGTCTCGCGCTGGTTGGTGATGCCGAGGCCGGCCGGCCGCTCACCCGCCTGCTGGAGCGCCTCTTGCATCGCCGCGATCGAGACCCGGATGATCTCCTCCGGATCGTGCTCCACCCATCCGGGCTTGGGGAAAATCTGGGTGAGCTCCCGGTAGCCGCGTCCGAGGACGGTGCCGTCCTGGTGGACGACGAGAGCCGTCGAGCCGGTGGTGCCTTGGTCCAGGGCCAGGATGGAGGACATGCGGGACGTCTGGGGCTACGAGTCGCGAGTCTCGGCCGCCGCGACCCGCGACCCGCGACTCGCGACTTCGTGCGGCTCGAAGACGCCGCGGTCCGTGATGATCTTCGTCACCAGCCCCGCCGGCGTCACGTCGAAGGCGGGGTTCCACACGGCCACGCCCCACGTCGCCACCTCGTGGGCGGCACGTTCCTCGATGGGGATGGCCCCGCCCTCCCTGGTCGCAGGGTCCACCGTTGACGTGGGCGCGGCGACGTAGAAGGGGACCCCATGTGCCCGCGCGGCGAGCGCGAGCGAGTAGGTGCCGATCTTGTTCGCGACGTCGCCGTTGGCGGCGATGCGATCAGCGCCGACGATCACGCAGCTCACATCGCCGCGGCGGAGGCGGCTGGCGGCCATGCCGTCGGTGATTACAGTGCAGGGAACGCCGCTCCGCGTCAGCTCCCACGCGGTGAGCCGGCTTCCCTGGAGCAGCGGCCGGGTCTCGGACGAGATGACCGCCACGCGGCGGCCTGCCTCGTGCAAGGTGTACACCGGCGCGAGCGCCGTCCCCATCCCGCCGGTGGCCAGCGCGCCCGCGTTGCAATGGGTCATCACCAGCGCGTCGCCCCCGATCAGGTCGGCGCCGAGCCGGCCGATGCGCCCGCACATGTCGCGGTCTTCCTCCCAGATGGCGTCGGCTTCCGCCACGAGCGCCCGGTGCAGATCCTCCCCGCCGGCGGCCGCTTCGGTCGCCCGTCGCCTCATCCGGTCGAGTGCCCACCGGAGATTGACCGCCGTTGGACGGGTGGCGGCAAGGATGCCCGCGGCCGCGCCGACCGCTTCGAGCGTGCGCCCGGCCCGCGCCTCGAGCGTCACCCCCATTGCAGCGGCGATGCCGATGAGCGGCGCGCCACGCACCCGGAGGGAGCGGATCGCTTCGGCCATCGCCTCGACGGTCTCCAGATCGAGATAGCGCTCTTCACCGGGGAGCCGGGTCTGATCGAGGATGCGCACGCCGCGAGTTGGCGTCCAGGCGATGTGAGGGGGGATCGGCACGGGGGAAAGATAGTCGGAGGGTCGCGGGTCGCGGGCTCGGCGGTGGGTCGCGAGTCGCGTGTCGCGGGCTCCGAGGGAGGCTTTGCAGCACGGAGATCGGTATCTTGAGACTCGCGACCCGCGACCCGCGACCCTAAGACCCCCGACCCCCGACCCGACCATGTACACCACCCTCTCGCTCACCGTCACCGACCGCGTCGCCCGACTCACCATCGAGCGCCCCGACAAGCTCAATGCCCTCAACGGCACCGTGATTCGCGAGCTGGGACAAGCCGCGACACGTATCACCGAGGACGACACCATCGGGGGCGCGATTCTCACCGGATCGGGTACCAAGGCCTTCGTCGCGGGGGCCGACATCGCCGAGCTGGCCGGCCAGGGACCGATGGGCGGGCAGGCCCGCTCGCTCGAGGGCCAACGGGTCTTCCGGAGTATCGAGCGCTGCGGCAAGCCGGTCATCGCGGCGGTCAACGGCTTCGCCCTCGGCGGCGGATGCGAGCTCGCCATGGCCTGCCACCTCCGGGTTGCCAGCGAGACGGCCAGATTCGGCCAGCCCGAGGTCAAGCTCGGCATCGGTCCCGGTTACGGAGGCACCGTCAGGCTGCCCCGCCTGGTGGGTCGGGGCCGGGCGCTGGAGCTGCTGCTGACCGGGGCGACGATCGACGCGCAGGAGGCGTGGCGCATCGGGCTCGTGAACCGGGTCGTGCCGGCGGACCGGCTGATTCCAGAAACGGAGGCCCTGATGCGCGCCATTCTCGAGAACGGACCCCTGGCGCTCCGGGCCTGTCTCGAGCTCGTGGACCAGGGCGACGACCTCCCACTCGACGCCGCGCTGCACCTCGAGGCCAAGTCGTTCGGGCTTCTTTCCGCCACCGCCGACATGCATGAAGGCACCAAGGCATTTCTCGAGAAGCGGAAGCCATCCTTCGAGGGCGCATGAGCCTGCAATTTCCCTCTCGATCCGGGTATTTTTCGCTGTTGGTCAGACCAGGCATGGCGTGGGCCGCTTTGACGGCCTGGTTGGTGGCGGCGGCCGGCTGCGGCGATCGCGAACGGCTGACCTTCCCCGAGCAGAATCCCGGCACCGGCGGGGGCCCGCGCACCACGATCACCCGGCCCGAAGTGGGCGACACGGTGATCACCGAAGGCGAGCCGTTCGTCATTGACGGGCTCAGCGCCGATCCCGACGGGATCGATTTCGTGAACTTCGAGGTTGCAGGCGCCGGAGTCAGCTACGCCCCGCTCGATGGCCAGGGCGCCGACACGGTGCGGTTCGCCATCCAGGTCCCCACCTTCGGCCACGCGGGCGACACGTTCACGGTCCGGATATCCGCCGTGGATGAGGTGGGAGAGCGTGGCTCCTTCGCCGTTCGTCAGCTCCGCATCGAGTAGTGCGGCTGCACCGGCTGGTCGCACGGGGATTCCGGAACCTGGATGATCTCGACGTCCACCCTCCGGCGGGCGGCGTCGCGTTGCTGGGCGCCAACGCGCAGGGCAAGACCAACCTCCTCGAGGCCGCGTACTACCCCGTGCTGTTTCGCTCGCTCCGGGGCACGGCCGATCAGGACGTCGCGCGCTACGGCGGCCCCGGGTTCCACGTGGAGGTGCATGTCGAGGGCGGCGAGACGCGCGAAGTGGCCGCCACGTGGACCGCGGCGGGCCGGCGCAAGCGGATCGCGCTGGACGGCACGGAGTCGCCGCGGGTCGCCGATGCGGCCGGCGCGTGGCTCGCGGTGGCCTTCCAGCCGGCCGACGTCGAGCTCGCCGCGGGGCCGGCCTCCGAGCGGCGGCGATATCTCGACCGCATGCTCTCGCTCGCCGATCGGCAGTACCTCCGCGCCCTCGTGCGCTACCGCGCCGCGCTGGCGCAGCGCAACTCGGCCCTGCGGCAGGGAAAGGTGGAGCTGGCCCGCGCCTTCGACGGGCCACTGTCGGAGGCAGGGGCCTTCGTCGTCCGGACGCGCGAACGCTGGGTGGGGAGCGCGGCGGATGCGTTCGTCGCCGAGCTCGATACCCTCGGCGAGCCCTCGAAGGCGCGCCTCGTCTACCGTGGCGTCCAGGAACTCGCGGATCCGGCGTGCTGGACCGGCGCGCTCGACCTGGCGCTGCCGCGGGACCGGGCGCGCGGGATGACGACCGTCGGGCCGCACCGCGACGACCTGGTCATCGAGCTCGGCGGGCGGGGGGTGCGGGGCTCGGGCTCGACGGGCCAGCAGCGTAGCGCGGCCGTGGCGCTCAAGCTGGTCGAGCTCGTGTCGCTGCGGTCGGCGCGAGGCACCGAGCCCGCGCTCCTGCTCGACGACGTGTTCGCCGAGCTCGACCGCGAGCGCCAGCGGCGGCTGGCGCGCCGGGTCCTGGGTGACAATGGACGCCAGGTCTTCGTCACCGCGCCGCGCCGTGACGAGCTGCCGCCGGAGGCCGATGTGCCGGTGTGGACCGTCGAAGCGGGTCGGGTGATCCGGTGAACCGCAAGCAGCCGCCCAGCCCGATCGGCGAGGCGCTCGCGAGCTACCTCAAGCACTCGGGGTTCTCCAAGCGCCTCCAGCAGGCCGGCATCATCGAAGAGTGGGCTACGCTGGTGGGTCCCCAGATCGCGGCGGTCACCGCCCCCGAGTCGGTGACCCAGGACGGGTTGCTCCGGGTTCGCGTCGCCACCGCGGCGTGGGCCACCGAATTGAGCCTGATGACCCCTCGCATCCTCGCCCGGCTCAATGCGGGCCGGACGGGGCGTGTGCGAGAGATCCGCTGGGTACCCGGTCCCATCGACCGGCCCCGGCCCTGACGATTGGAGCCTATGGCCAAGCGACAGAATGCCGTCGTCGGCGGCACGCCGGAGTACACCGCCGAAGCGATCCAGGTGCTGAAGGGACTCGAGGCGGTCCGCAAGCGTCCCGGGATGTATATCGGCTCCACCAGCGAGAACGGCCTGCACCATCTGGTGTACGAGGTAGTAGACAACTCCATCGACGAGGCGCTCGCGGGACATTGCGACACCATCAACGTCACCATCCACGCCGACAACTCCATCACCGTTCAGGACAACGGGCGCGGCATCCCGGTGGACATCCACCCCACCGAGAAGATTCCCGCGGTGGAGCTGGCGCTCACGGTGCTGCATGCCGGCGGGAAGTTCGACAAGAACACGTACAAGGTGTCGGGCGGTCTCCACGGCGTGGGCGTGTCGGTGGTCAACGCGCTGTCCGAGCGGCTCGAGGTGGTGGTGGACCGCGACGGCAACCGGTACCGCATGGCGTTCGTGCGCGGCAAGACGGTGCGCAAACTGGAGACGCTCGGCAAGGCGCGCGGGACAGGCACCATGGTTCGTTTCAAGCCCGACCCGGAGATCTTCACGGTCCTGGAGTTCCACTACACCACGCTGGCCGACCGGCTTCGCCAGCTCGCGTTCCTCAACAAGGGCGTGAACATCACCATCAAGGACGAACGGGAGCAGCCGGCCAAGAGCGAGACGTTCTTCGCCAAGGGCGGCCTGGTCCAGTTCGTGGAATGGCTTAACCGCAACAAGCGCTCGCTCCATCCCAAGCCGATCGCGTTCACGGCGATGAAGGACGACGTGGACGTGGATATCGCGCTGCAGTACGAGGACGGCTACAACGAGAATACGTTCACCTTCGTGAACAACATCAATACCCACGAAGGCGGCACCCATCTCACTGGCTTCAAGGCGGCGCTCACCAGGACCATCAACGACGTCGCCAAGCGGCGCGACTTTCTGAAGAAGGAAGGGTTCACCCTCTCGGGTGAGGACATCCGGGAAGGCCTCACCTGCGTCCTGCATGTCAAGGTGAAAGAGCCGCAGTTCGAGGGGCAGACCAAGACCAAGCTCGGCAACTCCGAGGTCGAGGGCATCGTCAAGACGCTGGTCAACGAGCACCTCGGCAATTACCTCGAGGAGCATCCGCCCATCGCGCGCAACATCATCGAGAAGGCGGTGAGCGCGGCCCGGGCGCGCGAGGCCGCGCGGAAGGCGCGCGACCTGATCCGGAAGAAGTCCGGCCTCGAGAACATGGTGCTGCCCGGCAAGCTGGCGGACTGCTCGATCGATGATCCCGCCCACACCGAGCTCTACCTGGTCGAGGGCGATTCGGCCGGCGGCTCGGCCAAGCAGGGGCGCGACCGGCAGTATCAGGCCATCCTGCCCCTCCGCGGCAAGATCCTCAACGTCGAGCGGGCCCGGATCGACAAGATTCTCAGCAATGAGGAGATCCGGGCGATGATCACGGCCATCGGCACCGGCGTGAAGGACGACTTCAAGCTGGACGACGCCCGGTATCACAAGATCATCCTGATGACGGACGCCGACGTGGACGGCGCCCACATCCGGACCCTGCTGCTGACGTTCTTCTTCCGGCAGATGCAGGACCTGATCGACGCGGGGTACGTCTACATCGCGCAGCCGCCGCTGTACCGGGTGGCCAAGGGCAAGGAGGAGTTCTACGCCTACTCCGAAGCCGAGCGGGACGACTACGCCAAGCGTCTCTCCAACGGTGAGGGCAAGGGCTCGGTCAACATCCAGCGCTACAAGGGACTGGGCGAGATGAACCCGGGTCAGCTCTGGAAGACCACCATGGACCCCGCCACGAGGACCATCCTGCGCGTCACGATGGAGGACGGGGAACGAGCGGCCAAGCTGTTCGACGAATTGATGGGCGACGAGGTGGAGCCGCGGCGGCTGTTCATCGAGCAGAACGCGAAGTACGTCAACAATCTGGACGTGTAAGGGCGGAAGGGCGGAACGAAAATCGGGCATGGCTACCAAGGGCGCCACTCCGTCAGGTGGCGCCCTTTCCTTCATGCCTTACCGCCCTCCCCTCCCACCGCTACCCTTCAGATTGCACGGGTCGCAACGATTCACCAGTCCGAGAGGAAGACCTACGATGGAAACCCGCCAACTCGGCCGACAGGGCCCCAAAGTCTCCGCCATCGGGTTCGGAGCCATGGGCATCGGCATCGCAGATACCTATACCAGCAGCGTCCGCGACGACCAGGCCGCTGTCGACCTGATGCACCGCGCCATCGACCTGGGTGTGACCCTCATCGACACCGCCGATGTGTACGGCGTGTCGGAGATCCAGGTGGGCAAGGCACTCAAGGGTCGGCGCAACGCCGTCGTGCTGGCGACCAAGTTCGGGTTCGTGAACGAGCGCGTCGGCCAGGGTCAGCGTATCGACGGCACCCCGAAGCACGTCCGGGAAGCCTGCGATTCGTCGCTGCAGCGTCTGAATGTGGACCACATCGACCTCTACTACCTGCACCGGGTCGACGCGAACGTCCCGGTCGAGGAGACCGTCGGCGCGATGGCCGATCTGGTCCATCAGGGCAAGGTCCGGTATCTCGGCCTGTCGGAGCCGAACCCCGAGAGCCTGCGGCGGGCGCACACGGTCCACCCGATCGCGGCGGTGCAGAACGAGTATTCGCTCTGGACCCGCGACCACGAGGACACGCTGCCCACACTGCGCGAGCTGGGGATCGCTCTCGTGGCGTACAGTCCCCTCGGACGGGGATTCCTCGCGGGACGGTTCCGGAAACCGGAAGACCTCGCGCCCGACGATTGGCGCCGGAACAACCCCCGCTTCCAGGGCGAGAACTTCCAGAAGAACCTGGCCCTTGCCGACCGCGTTCGTAAGGTGGCCCGGGACAAGGGCTGCACTCCGGCGCAGCTTGCGCTGGCCTGGCTCATCCGGCGGAACGATGACGTCGTGCCGATTCCGGGCACGACGAGCATGGACCGGCTGCAGGAGAACGTGGCCTCGGTGAGCGTCGAGTTGAACGCGAAGGACATGGAGGGCATCGAACAGGCGTCGCCCAAGGGCGCGGCCGCCGGCGCGCGGTACGACCCGCGGATGCTCGAGCTGACCAACCGGTAGGTCACGCGCGAGTCACGGTCGCCCGCTAACGTGCGGCCATGACTCGCTTTTTCGTGGTGCTCGCATGTCTCGGGCTCGCCCCTTGGGCGGCCTCCGCGCAGGTGCGCTATTCATCGACGATCACGCTGGGATTTGGAGCGGTCCCCAAGGACTACTCCAACCGGCTCGGTTCGCTGGCAGGCTCTCTGGCAGTCTACCGAAGCCTCGGGCGGATCGCCGATCTAGGACTCGAAGCTGGGTACCAGCGTTTCGGGAGCCGCACCGAGCGCTACACCCTCGGCGCGTGCCCAGTCCTGCCGCCTGGTGCCTGCGTCGGCGAGGTCACGGGCTCATCTCACGAGCGCGGCGACGTACGGCACGTGGGGCCCACGCTGCGTCTCCATACCGTTGGCCGTCCCGTGCGCTTCCTCGCTCTGGTCGGCCTGGCCTACTATGCATCCAACGAGCGCCACAACGTGGTCTATCGGGATGACCGTGGCGGGATCGTACCCGATCCGGAGTCATTCGAGTATGCGAACAAGTTTACCGGGATCGGCGGGAATCTCGGCGTGGGTGTCGAGGGCGAGGGATTGGGTCGTCTTCGCTGGACCGTGGTCGCCCGGACCCATGGCGCGATCGGCGGATCGAACGGCGAGCTGGCGTCCCTCGAGACGCTCAGCCTGACGGCCGGCGTCACTCTCCCATGGGGACCCAGCGGAGCCAGGTAGTCTCTCGGGTGAGGACGGCGCTCGGGCTCGAGCGCAACACCACCGCCGTCGTCGGCGCGATGTTTCTCATGGCGCTGGGGGAAAACCTCTGGCGCCGTTTCATGCCCAAGTACCTCGAGGCGCTCGGCGCTCCGATCGTGGCCATCGGCGCGTACGGCAGCACCGAGGACCTGCTCGACGGCCTCTACCAGTACCCCGGCGGCTGGGTGGGCGACCGCTACGGCCGGCGGCGCGCGCTGTTGCTGTTCGTGAGCCTCGCGGCGGTGGGATACGGCATCGTGGCGGCGGCGCCGGCATGGCCGGTGGTGCTGCTGGGGCTCGTGTTCGTGATGGCCTGGACCAGCATGGCCAGCCCCACCCTGTTCGCCGTCGTTGGCGATGCCCTGCCCCGTGAGCGGCGCTCGGTCGGGTTCTCGGTCCAGTCGATCCTCAAGCGGGTCCCCATCCTCATCGCGCCGACGCTGGGCGGGCTGCTCATTGCGGCGCACGGCGTCCTCAGCGGTGTTCGCACGGGGCTCGTCGTCTCCGTCGGTCTCGCCGCGGGCACCCTGCTGCTCGTCCGGCGCATGCGGCTCGACCATCGAAGCTCGACCGCGGACGCCGGCATCGCCAGCGTGTGGCGTTCGCTGCCGTCCCCGCTCCGCCGATTGCTCCTGTCGGACGTCTTCATCCGGACCTGCGACGCCATGGTGGACGTGTTTCTCGTCCTCTACTGTGTCAATATCGTGGGCATCGCGGCGCCCGCCTTCGGGCTGCTGATCGCCATCCAGCAGGCCGTCGTCATCGTCTGCTCCTTGCCCGCCTCGCGGCTGGCCGACCGCCTGGGACGCAAGCCGTTCGTCGTGGCCACATTCGTGGCGTTCACCTGCTTTCCCCTGGCGGTCGCGGCGGCGAGCTCGTTCACGACCCTGGTGCTCGCGTTCGTGGTGGGCGGGCTCCGTGAGATCGGGGAGCCGGCACGGAAGGCACTGATTCTCGAGTTCGTGCCCGAGGACACCCGAGCGCGCGGGGTGGGTCTCTACTATCTGATTCGCAGCGTGGCTATCGCACCCGCCGCGACCATCGGCGGTGTGCTGTGGAAGAGCAGTCCGACCGTGCCGTTTCTCATGGCGGGCGCGATCGGACTGCTGGGGACCGTCATCTTCACGCTGACGGTGGAGGAGCGGCACGCGGGGTGATCAACCCCCGTCGGCCTCGATCCCGCCGAACGCCGAGCACCCGACGGTCATCTGAATCGGGACGCCTCGTGCGCCGACCCCCTTCACTAGGATCTTCCCGCCCTCGCCGGCAGCCGTCACCGTTGCACTCCCCTTCCCGGCCGTCGTGCTCCCCTGAAGCGTCGAGAGGATGTAGGACTCCTTCCCGGCGTCGAACGCGAGCGAGAGCTGGTCGGCCGACCCGTCCTTGAAGCGCCAGAGGGCGAGGTTGACCCGGTCGAGATCGCCGCTGCCCTCGCCGCCGTACTCGATGAGATAGAGTGTCGCCGGCTTCTCGTAGAGCGAGGCGGGCGTCTCGCGCCCGCACCGGCCGTTGCCGGCCCCGGTGTAGTGCCTTATGGCGGCGGTCGCGGAGAAGGTGACCGTGTGGGGGCCCAGCCGTTTGACGGGCGGACCGATCGAATCCTCTCACTGAGGCTCTTGGGGCTCGGAATTCGGCCCCCCATCCAGCCCCGCCGAGCAACTCTGCGTCCCTGCGCCCCTGCGTCCTACAATCTCACCGGCGGTCTCGGCCTCGCCGCGCCGGGTCCCCAGTCGTCCCCCAGCACATCGTCCTCCGGCCGCTGGTCGATGTCCAGATCCTTGACCTCTCGCTCCGCCGCCTCCAGCTCATCACGGTCGATTCCCGGGGTCCCCCCGTGGAGTCGCGGGCCCGGATACCGTCGGTTTCGCAGCAGCCAGACGACGAACGTCGTGGCCACGGCGCCCGCCACCAGCAGCACGCCTACCGGTCCGCTGACGTACGGCATCAGGAACGCCCCACCAGCTCTTCGACCCCGCGGCTGCTGACACGATGCGAGATGAGCGGCGTGAGCGTGCCCGACTCGCCGATCACGATCGCCTCGCGCAGCGCCGCCTGACCGGCGGCGATGCCCTCCGCATCCTTGGCGAAGATGGACGCGATGGGCTCGTTGGCCTTGACCCGATCGCCGGGCTTGACGGTGATGACGAAGCCGACCGAGGGATCCACGGTGTCCTCGACCGTCCGGCGGCCGCCGCCGAGATCGGTGATGGCTCGCCCGATCCGCCGGGGCTCCACGGCGCTGATCACGCCGGCCGAGGGCGCGCGATAGACCTCCACCGCCTGCGCCTGCGGGAGCAGACCCGGATCGTCCACCACGGCCGGATTGCCGCCCTGCGCCTCGACCATCCGCCCGAAGCGCTGGAGGGCCTGCCCCGAGCTGACCGCCGCCTCCAGCTTACGCCGCGCGGCGGTGAGATCGGACGCGGCTCCGACGAGCACGAGCATCTCGGCGCCAAGTGCGTAGGTGACCTCCATCAGGTCCTCGGGGCCGCTGCCGCGGAGTCCCTCGATCGACTCCTCCATCTCCAGCGCGTTGCCGCAGGCACGGCCGAGCGGGCGGTCCATCGCCGTGAGCAGGGCAACGGTGGGACAGCCGCGCGCCTCCCCGAGGCCGATCATCGTCCGCGCCAGCTCGATCGCCTTGGCGGGCTCCGGCAGGAACGCGCCGCTTCCCGTCTTCACGTCCAGCACAAGACCATTGAGACCCTCAGCGAGCTTCTTCGACATGATGCTCGCGGAGATGAGCGGGATCGACTCGACGGTGGCGGTGACGTCGCGCAACGCGTAGAGACGCTTGTCGGCGGGGGCGATCTCCGGCGTCTGCCCCAGCATGACGCAGCCGAGACGCTCGACCTGTGCCCGGGCCTCGTCGAGCGAGAGACCGGTGCGGAAGCCGGGAATCGACTCCAGCTTGTCGAGCGTGCCGCCGGTGTGGCCCAGCCCCCGTCCCGACATCATCGGCACGGCCACGCCGCAGCAGGCGACCATGGGCGCGAGCAGGATCGAGACCTTGTCGCCCACGCCGCCGGTGGAGTGCTTGTCCACCCGGGGAAGCGGATACCCGTCGAACCGGAGACGGTCACCGGACTGGAGCATCGCATCGGTGAGCGCCGCGAGCTCGATGGGGGTGAGGCCGCGCCAGACGATCGCCATCAGGAGCGCGGACATCTGGTAGTCGGGAATCCTGTTCGCCGTGTACTCCGCGATGAGGGACGCCCACTGCTGGGGCTCGAGCGCGTGCCCGTCCCGCTTGTGCTCGATGAGCGGCGGAATCACCATTCGGCAACCTCGGTCGCGGACTTACTCGTGCTCAAGTGGTCCCTCACCTTCGTCGTCGGCGTGCTCTCGGCAGCCGCGTCTCGCGTCGTGGCCCAGGACGTCCGCGACCACGTGAGCATGGGTGTCGCGGCGGTCCAGGCCCGCGACCTCAAGACCGGGCTGGCCCACTTCGAGGCCGCCCTGGCGCTCGACTCCACCGACTACGAGGCCAACTGGCGCACCGCGGTTGCCCTGATGGACCAAGGTGAGGCGATTCCCGGCACGGGGCGCGACCCGCACCGGGACTCGCTCTACGCCCGCGCCGAGTCGCTGGCGCGTCGCGCCGTAGCGGGGGACTCGTCCCGAGTCGAGGGTCACTTCGCGCTCGCCGCCGCGATAGGTCGGGCCTCGCTCACGATGGGCAAGAAGGAACGGATCCGTCGCGCGGCGGTGATCAGACAGGAGGCCCTCAAGGCGATCGAGATCGATTCGACCTACGACGGGGCGTATCACATCATGGGCCGGTGGAATGCCGAGATCATGCGCCTGTCCGGACTCAGTCGGTTCTTCGCCAAGAGCTTTCTGGGCGCGGGGGTCTTCGGCAAGGCGTCGTGGGAAGCGGCGATCTCCTACATGGAGAAGGCGGTGGCGCTCGACCCCGGGCGAGTCTATCACCGGCTCGAGCTGGCGGAGATCTATGCGGACCGAAAGCGCTACGCGGACGCGAGAAGCCAGCTCGACCGCATCGCTGCGCTTCCCGACCGCGAGCTCATGGATCCGGAGTACCGGAACCAGGCCGAAGCGCTCGCGAAGACGCTCGCCGACCGAAAATAACCGGCCTAATCGAGCATGTCGCGGGCCTTGTCGCCCGCGCGGTCGAGTCCTTCCTCGAGCCGGCGGCGCCGGCGTTTCAGCTCCCGCCGGGCCCGCTCGCCGGCCCGGTCCAGGCCCTCTTCAGCGTCCTCCCGAAGGCGGTTGATCCGGCGCTTCAGCTCGCGGCGGGTCCGGTCGCCCCGGTCAGGGGCGTATAGCAGGGCGAATGCGGCACCCAGCAGCGCCCCGAATACCACCCCCATGGCGAAGCCGGCGAGGCCGCTGCCGCTGCGGTCATCCGACCCCGTCTCGCCCTCGGAACGATCCTTCTCAGCCGCCATCGTGTCATCCTCCGTGCGGGTGGCATCTCTCCTGCCTGCAACCTACAGATCGGGGATGAGTCGTCAACCATTGCGACAGCATGGACTTTTGACGGTTCCGGGTGCAGTCTCCTTCACGGTTTTCCCCCGTGACCCGGCACCCTATACTGTGAAAGCCCGGAAGCGCGTGCGGCGCTTACGGGTCAACTCCTGACCGGGGCGCGATCCATGACGAGTGGGGCACTGGCTGTGGACGAGCTCGAGCGGCTACAGACGCGCGTAACGTCGCTGGAGCAGGAGCGGAAGCACCTCCTGGCCGTCATCGAGATCCTGCAGGATATCGGCGGATCGCTGCACTTTGCCGACATCGTCCGATCCGTTACCCTGCGCCTGGGCGAGACCTTCGGCCTCGACCGCTGCTCGATCTTCCTGGCCGAGCGGGGTGGGTCGAGTGTCCGCCTGGTGGCGAGCTACGAGGACCCGGGCATCCGGAACTACGCCGTGGACCTCGACCGCTACCCCGAGCTCAAGCTGGCACTCCAGACCGGCCAGACCGTCTTCATCGCCGACGCCGCGACCGATCCCTCCCTGGGGCCCGCCCGCTGGGCGCTGGCGGCCCGCAAGGTCAAGACCATTACCGTCATTCCGATCTCTTGGCGGGGAACCGCAATCGGGGCGATCTTCCTCCGGACGTTCAGAGACGGGCCGAGCTTCTCGGCGGCCGACCTCGAGTTCTGTCAGGTGGTGGCCAACCTGACGGCCAAGGCGCTCCGGAACGCGCATCGGTTCGACCGGATGCGCCAGCGTCGGGGCGAGGACGAGGCGCTGCGCCGCCGCGAGGGAGAACAGGCGGCCCTGCTCGGGTTCCTGCGGCGGCTCCTCGCGAGCACGCCGGCTATTGCGACCCTCGAGGGCGATCCGCCGCTCGACCCTGCCGACTCTCCGGAGATCGAACGTCTCGTCGGGGTAGCGCAGGCGGTACTCAGCCAGGAGTCGGCTTCGCGGTGAATCAAGCGGCCGCCGAGCGCGCGGCCTTGCTACGGCAGCAGATCGAGCGAGCGAACCACGCCTACTACATCCTCGACGCGCCGGAAATCACGGACGCCGAGTATGATCGGTATTTCCGCGAGTTGCAGGCACTGGAGCAGGAGCACCCCGACCTGCGCGCTCCCGACAGTCCCACCCAGCGGGTGGGCGCCCCCGTCACCGGCTCGCTCCCCAAGCACCCCCACCGCCGTCCGATGCTCTCGCTCGCCAACGCCTTTTCCGCCGAGGAGCTGGCCGAGTGGGAGGACCGGAACGCGCGTCTGCTGCCCGAAGTCCGCGAGGCGGGCTACACCGCCGAGATCAAGATCGACGGCGCCGCCGTGAGCCTCACCTATGAGGACGGCCGATTGACCGTGGGGGCCACCCGGGGCAACGGCGTCATCGGCGAGAACATCACCCCCAACATCCGGACCATCGCCGACGTTCCGCTCACGCTCAAGGGCAAAGGCTGGCCGCGCCTGATGGAGGTGCGCGGCGAGGTCTACATGCCGTACGCATCGTTCCAGCGAGTCAACGAGGAGCGGGAGCGGGAAGGCGAGTCCGCCCTGGCCAATCCCCGGAACGCCGCCGCCGGCGGCCTGCGCCAGCTCGACCCCGCCCTCACCCGGCGGCGCCGGCTCCGGCTGTTCACCTTCGCAGTCGAGGCGATCGAAGGACAGCTCAAGACGCGCACCCACTGGGAGGAGCTGGACCTTCTCGAAGCCTGGGGCTTTCCGGTCGAGCCGAGCCGGCAGCGATTCTCGAGCCTCGCCGGCGTCCAGGCGCGGATCGACACATTCGAGGCGCTGATTCCGAAGCTCGCCTTCCAGGCCGACGGGGTCGTGATCAAGGTGGACCGGCTTTCCCTGCACGGCGAGCTCGGAGTCGTGGGGGGACGGGAGCCCCGCTGGGCCATCGCCCGGAAGTTCGCGCCCGAGGTGGCGGTGACCCGGGTGCGCGATATCCTCATCAACGTCGGCCGTACCGGCGCGCTGAACCCCTACGCCACGCTCGAGCCGGTCGAGATCAGTGGCGTCACGGTCAGCAATGCGACGCTGCACAATGAGGAGCTGATCGCCCAGAAAGACATCCGGGTAGGCGACTGGGTCGAGGTGATCCGGGCCGGAGAGGTCATCCCACAGGTGGTGCGCTCCCTCCCCGACCGGCGCGAGCTGGATGAGGATGGAAGAGCGAAACAGCAGAAGTTCGAGATGCCCGATGCGTGCCCCAGCTGCGATACGCCGGTGGAACGTCCGGCCGGCGAGGCGATGCGCTATTGTCCCAACGCCAGCTGCCCGGGAAGGATTCTGGAAGGCATCGTTCATTTCGCCTCGCGCGGCGCCATGGACATCCGCGGACTCGGCTACGAGCGCGTGCGGCAGCTCCTCGATTCGGGACTGATCCACGACGTCGCCGACCTCTACGCGATCACCGTCGACCAGCTCGTCGAGCTCGACCGGTTCGCGGAGCAGTCCGCCGGCCAGCTCGTCGCGGCCATCGCCGCCTCGAAGGCCCAGCCCCTCTCCCTGCTGCTCTTCGGGCTTGGAATCCGCCATGTGGGCCAGTCGGTGGCCGTCCTCCTGACCCGCCGCTTCGGCACCATGGAGGCGCTGGCGGAGGCCGACGAAGCCACGATCAACGATGTGCCGGGCATCGGGCAGGCGATCGCCGAGGCGGTGAGGGCGTTCTTCAGCGAGCCGAAAAACCAGGACCTGATCGCGCGGCTCAAGGCGGCGGGCGTCAATTTCGTGGAGCCGAGGGCCGGCGCAGCCGATGGCCCGCTGGCCGGCAAGACCTACGTGCTGACGGGCACGCTCCCGACCTTGTCACGCACCGACGCGACACACTTCATCGAGGCCGCGGGTGGCCGGGTGGCCGGCACCGTGAGCAAGAAGACGGCCGCGGTGGTGGCCGGCGAGGAGGCGGGCGGCAAGCTCGAGAAGGCCAAGACCCTCGGTGTCGAGGTGATCGATGAATCGGAGCTCTTGCGTCGCGTCGGGCGCACGGCCTAAGATGCAGCGTCCCCAACTTCGACGTCCATGAGCGATCAGCCGTCCAGGTCCCATCATCCCGGACTCCGTATCGGCCGCCGGGTACTGCAGCAGCTGCGAATGTCCCTCGAGCGGGACGCGGGGCTGCAGGCGGCCTCCTATCTGCAGGAGGCCGGGTTCGCCGGCGGCGAGGAGTTGTACGCCGAGTTCACCGACTGGCTTCTCGCCACGCGTGGCGTCGAGCAGCCGCCGGATCTCGACGTGGAGTTCCTCAGCGAGGCCCTGTCCCAGTTTTTCGCCGAACAAGGATGGGGCGCCCTGACCGCGTCGCCCTTCGGCAACTCGGTGATGGCGCTCGATTCATCGGAATGGGCGGAAGCAACCGAAGAGAGCCGGGGCGAGTTCCCGTCGTGCCATCTCACCTGCGGCCTCCTGGCCGACTTCTTCGGCAGGCTGTCGGGCCAGGTGGTGGCCGTGATGGAGGTCGAGTGCCGCAGCCGCGGCGACGCACGCTGCCGGTTCCTCGCGGGCGCGCCGGACACCCTCTCCACCCTGTACGACCGCATGGCGCAGGGCTCCGCCTACGCCGATGCGCTGGGCCTCAGTTCGGATTCTTGAGCAGCTTCACCCCGCCCGACCCCGTCTCGATCGCGATCGACCCCTTCCCGTCCCCGATCTTCCCGGACATGTGATCGCGCGCGTGGCGCGTGATCTGCACCGGGAAATCCGTCTCGATGTCGCCGCTCGCCGTCTCGATCTCCACCTCGGCGCCCAGGGTAGCCGGCGCCTTGATGCTGACGTCGCCCGATCCGGTTTCCACCGAGAGCGATCCCACGTCGCCCCGGAGATCGGCCCGTACGTTGCCGCTGCCGGTCTCGAGCGACGCCCGTGGGTATCGCATCGCGCTCAGCGCGATGCTGCCTGAGCCGGTATCCACCGAGACGTCGTCGCCCTGGAGATCCGACCCCGTCACGTCACCGGAGCCGGTGTCGATGGTGAGGCGGCGCCCGCGGACCTGGGTCACCTCCACCGACCCCGACCCCGTATCGACGTTGAGCTCTCCGTCCACCTGGGTCGCGTGTACCGACCCCGAGCCGACGTCGATCGCCAGCGACCCCTTGAACCCCGACACGCTCACCGGCGCGTTGTGGGCGTCGATCCGCATCTCGCCGCCCGCGTTGGTCACGGTCACCCGACCGACGGCCAGATAGAAGGAGACTCGGGCGTTGGACGGCACTCTGACCTTGAGATCGGCGTGCGCGTCGAGCCCATCGCTATCGGTCGCGATGATCACCCGGTGCCCGCCGTGCGAGCGTTCGCCATGATGGTGGCCGTCGTGGTCCCAGTCCGAGTCGCCGAACGTGCCGTCCTCGCGAACCTTCAAGTCGGTCCGTCCCTCGCCCTTGCCGAGAGCGTAGCGGATCTTGTCGGCCGGGTAGATCAGGCGGAATGCCTGCCGGTTTTCGATCTCACCCTGGGCCACCTTGAGGCGCGCCGCGTCGGCCCCGCCACGGGCGACCCCGACTTCCACCCGGCCCTGGCCCGGCTCCACCTGGAGCAGGCCGGCAAGGTTGTAGATGGCGACATCGTCGCCGTCGAGGACGTATCGCTCGGGCTGTTGGGCCGCGATGGTGCCGGCGGGGAGGAAGGCAAAGACCAGGAACGACAGATGCCGCATTGGGGAGCTCCGAGGGAGTGGACGCTCCTTGGATGGGCTGGAGGCGAAAAAGGTTGGAAGGAAAACGGCTGAAGGCTCAAAGCTGAAAGCTGAAGGCCGTCAGCCTTTAGCCCTCAGCCTTCAGCCTTTAGCCGATAGCCGACTCTCGTAATCCGGCCGAATGATGATTTCTCCATCCTGAATGATCTCCCGGTCCCAGGGCAGGATGATGAAGTTCTCGGTCTCGAAGGCGTAGAAATCCGGGACATAGTCGCCGGTCTTGAACGACACCGCGCTCCGGACTTCGGCCGGACGCTGCGCCCGGACCTCGTTCAGCGCGAGCTTCATGGTGCTCCCGGACTCGCAGGTCTCGTCCACCACCAGCACCCTGCGGCCCACGATCGAGGCGGGGGGACCGGAGACGAGCACCGGCGGGGCGTCGGGGTCGCGGCGGGTCACCGCCATGGATGCGAACTCGCTCTGCAGAATGGAGGCGACGACCACACCCGGGATCACACCGGCCTTGGCGATCCCGAGCACGATCTCGGGCTCGTATTCGCGGGCGACGTGCATGGCGAGCGCGCGGCAGATTTCCCCGAAGAAGGGCCAGTCTACCTCGAGCACTCCGCGGGGTCCCGCAGGGGCGGTTCGGCGCATCACGACCCTCCGATCAGGTTGCTGTCAACCTACGCCCGCCGGCGCAAGGCGGCAACTACATCGCGTTGCGGCGGGTGACGGCGAGGACTATCTTTGCCCGAGTCCAAGATGTTGTGCCCCTTTGACTTTCCTCGGAGTTTCGCCCGACCCCATGAGCTTCTGGCGACGCCTGTTCGGCACCCCATCGCGGGAAACCCTGCGCCCCCAGCGGCTGGACTATCTGAACGAGGGGTTGGCCCTCGAGCGCCAGGGCGACTACGAGGCGGCGCTGACCTCCTACCGGCTGGCCTTCCGGGACAATCCGAGCGATTCCCGCATTCTGCTCAACATGGCGATCGCGTTCACCAAGACGGGACAGCCGGAAGAAGCCATCCGCCACTACAAGCGCGCGCTCGAGCTGGATGATTCGCTCGGCGGCGCGCATTACGGCGTCGCGTTCCTCCTGTTGAAGCGCGGCGATACCGATGCGGCCGCCGAGCACCTGCGCGCGTTTCTCGCCCGCCCTCCCAAGGGGGCCGACGCCGATCGCTGGATTCGGCATGCCGAGAGCGCGTTGCGTGAGATCGCCGGCTCTCCGGCCTCGGGGACGCCGTGACGCGCTGGATCTGGCCGGCGGCAGCGCTCGTCGCCGCCGGATGCAGCAACATCAACGAGGTGAGTGGCGGTGTCGTCGCGCTCGAGGTCACCGTCCCTTCGCCACCGACGATCGAGGTCAACGAGTCGCTTCAGCTCACGGCGCGGGCGCTCAACAAGGATGGCGACAGCGTCGCTGCGGCCATCGTCTGGAGCGTGGGAGACACGACCCTCAACGTGGATGCGTCCACCGGGGTGCTCACCGGGGTGTCACCGGGCAGCGGCAGGGTCCAGGCGAGCGTCGGCACGCTCACCTCGGGCGTCTTCACCTTCACCGTGCTCGCGCCCGCCGATACCATCATCATCGCGGGTGACTCGGTGTTCACCGTCGCCATCGATGCCGTCGCCTCCGCGCCGCTGGCCGTGAGGCTCGAGAGCCTGCACCCGGCGGGCCCCGTCGAGTCGCGGCCCGTCATCTACACGCTCACCTCGCCCGACCCCGCGACCGTTCTCCCCACTGTTGCGTTCCCCAACGGCCAAAGCGAGGATACCTCGACGACGGCATCCGACGGGACGGTGAACGACATCACCCTGTCGCGCGTCGCGGGCCTCACCGCGCCGGATACCGCGATGGTGACCGTCCGCGCGTCCCGGACCCGCGGCGCGACGGTGCCGGGATCGGGACAGCGGTTCCTCGTGCTGTTCCAGTAGGAGGCCGCCACGCCTCGCACCCTCACCGAGCTGTACTTCGGGGCGATCGACCGGTTCGGCGACCGCCCCGTGGCGCTTCGCTCGCGGCGCGAGGGCCAGTGGGCCGACCTCGGCTATCGGGACCTCGCCGACCGGGTGCAGGACCTCAGCCTCGGCCTCGTCGAGCTGGGTGTAGCGCCAGGCGACCGCGTGGCGATCCTGTCGGAGAACCGGCCGGAGTGGGCCATCAGCGATTTCGCCTGCCTCGCCGCCCGGTGCACCAACGTTCCCATCTATCCCACCCTTCCCGCCAAGCAGGCTGAGTACATCCTGCGCGACTCGGCCGCGGTGGCGATCCTCGTCTCCACCCCGGCGCAGGTGGAGAAGCTGCTCGTCATCCGCGAGCGTCTGCCCCAGCTTCGGCACATCATCGCCTTCGAGTCGGCCGGCGCCCGCGCCGGGGTGCTGCGGTTCGACGAGGTGCTGACCCGCGGCCGCGAGGCGAGGAGCCGGTATCCGCGCTGGCGCGAGCTGGCGCTCGAGGCCACTCTCGACGACCTCGCCACCCTGATCTATACGTCGGGAACGACCGGTGATCCCAAGGGCGTGATGCTCAGTCACGGCAACATCGCCTCCAACGTCACCACGGCCGTCGGGCTGTTCGACTTCTCGCCCAGCGACGAGTGCCTCTCCTTCCTTCCGCTCTCCCACATCTTCGAGCGGATGTTCGGACACTACTCGATGTTCCACTCGGGGGTGACGATCAACTACGCGGGGGGATTCGACACCGTGCCGGGCGACATGGTGGCCCGACGGCCCACCATCATGGCCTCGGTGCCGAGGCTGTACGAGAAGATCTTCGAGCGGGTGCTGGACAGCGTGCGCACCAGCTCGGCGGCGCGCCGGCGGCTGTTCGCCTGGGCCCGAAACACGGGCGAGCAATGGGCAGACCTCACGCTCGCGGGCCGGCACGTGCCGGTATCACTCCAGCTGAAGCGCGCGCTGGCCGACCGGCTCGTCTTCGCCAAGCTCCGCGCCCGCACCGGCGGGCGGATTCGGCTCTTCATCTCGGGCGGCGCCCCGCTCTCGCCGGAGGTCGCCCGGTTCTTCTACGCCGCCGGCCTCACGATCGTGGAGGGCTACGGGCTCACGGAGACCTCGCCGGTGATGGCCGTGAACATTCCGGGTCAGACCAAGCTGGGCACGGTGGGCAGAGCCATGCCGGGCGTGGAGATCCGCATCGCTCCCGACGGCGAGATCATCACGCGGGGGCCGAATATCATGCTTGGGTATTTCAACAGGCCGGACGCGACCGCCCAGGCGATCGACGAGGAGGGCTGGTTTCACACCGGTGATATCGGCGCGATCGACGAGGAGGGCTACCTCAGCATCACCGACCGCAAGAAGGACCTGATCGTGACGGCCGGCGGCAAGAACATCGCCCCCCAACCGATCGAGAACCTCGCCAAGACCAGCCGCTACGTCTCGAACGCGGTGATGCTGGGCGACCGCCGGCCGTTTCCCATCATGCTGGTGGTGCCCGAGCGCGAGGTCCTGCGCGCGTGGGCCGCCCGGCACGTCAAGGGAGATTCGGAGATCGAGCGCCTGGTGACGCTGCCGGAAGTGCAGACCAAGCTCGAGCGGGAAGTCCTGAAGTCACTGCGCGACCTCGCCCAGTTCGAGATGCCGAAGAAGTTCCTGCTGCTGGCGCGCGATTTCAGCGTCGACGCCGGCGAGCTGACGCCGACCCTCAAGGTGCGCCGCCGCATCGTCGAGGAGCGCAACCGCACGGCGATCGAAGCGCTCTACGCCGATCACCGGAGCGCCTGAGTCCCTCCTTTCACCGCCGCGGCGTCCCGACCCACACTCCTCCGGCGCTCGCGAGCAGCTCGAGCTCGACGCCCTCGGGGTCCGGCCCCTCCCCCACCACTCTGAGTCCAGGCAACACGACGCGGGCAGCCTCGGTGACCCAGCGCGGATCGCCGCCGAACGGCGGGCCCAGCACCACGCCGCGCATGGAGCGGGACTTGAGCGGCAGCATGCCCGCCCGCAGCACGCTCACGATTCCTCCATCTTCCACGGCCGACGGCGGATTGACGGTCACGAGTCCGACGCCCGGTGTCCGGGCCAGGACCTCGTCCACAAGCGCGGCGGGCGGGCCGGCAATCACCATGTACCCCCCCGGTCCGTGCAGGCCCGCCAGCGTCGTCAGCGCATCGGCAGTCAGGGCGGACTGGCTGTCAGGCAGACTGGGAGCCTCACCGGCATCGAAGACGCCGTTCACCACCCGAAATTGCCGGCCACAGACCGGGCAGCCGAGCTGCCCCGTGCGGACGGAGCGGCCCTCCATCCGGTCGGGGAGCAGGACCAGAAACTGTTCCTCGTGGTCGGCGGGGCAGCGAAGATGGTCGGTGAGCTCGATGAACATCAGGGGCGGAACACCACCCACGTCAGCAGCCCCGGCTCGACCGTCACCGAGCGAAACACCTTCTTCCCCCCGATCTCGGTGCCCACGACGTAGGTGCCGGCCGGCACGTCGCTGACGGCGAAATGCTCGCCGTACAGCGGATGCGAGTGGCCGTGCTCCCCGTACGTCTCGGCGTACGAGAACGGCGTCTCCTTCGGCTCGGTCTTGAGGATGCCGTAGATCCGGGCCTGGCGCACCGGGGCCCCCGAGGCATCGAACACCTGGCCGGCGATGATCCCGGTGTTGGCCAGCGGCTGGAGCCAGAGCTCCGGGTTGGTGGTGTACGGGGGAAATCGCTGGAGCGAGTCCACGATCGCGCCGATGGAGTCGGTGGGCGAGATGGACACCTCGAGATGCAGATGATCGTTGGTGGCGCGGCCGGTGTTGCCGACCCGGGAGATGACCTGACCGGTGCGGACCTTGGCGCCCACCTTCACGAGCAGCGACGAATTGTGATAGTAGGTGGAGTACAGCCGGTAGCGTGTGCCGTCGGCGGTGATGGTCGAGTCATGGCGGATGGTGACGGTCAGCGCTCCCTGCTCCGCAGGCCCGGCGTACACCACGGTACCGCCCAGTGCCGCCATCACCGGGGTGCCGTCGGGGTTGTTGAACTCGACGCCCTGGTGCTCCTGAAAGAACCCGCCCATCGTCGAGCCGTAGCGGTACGTCTGGTCGATGTACGGGTTATCGCTGAGGGCGATCGGACGGCTCAGCCACGCGGTGAGCGGCGGCTTGGGCGCGCCCGCGTCCTTGGCGTTGACGCGCAGACACGGAAGCGTGTCGGCCGTCGGGCGGAGCCCGCACGGCGTGCCCCGAAACAACTGGCGGCCGATCAGCACCGCGTTCGCCGGCGGAAAGGCCGCGGCGTTGAGCGGCTGGATCTGCCAGCCCGCGTCCGTGTGGCGAAGCCGTTGGTTACCGCGCAAGGTGGTGACGTTCCACCCGCGGCGGTCGGGCGCGAGCCGGCGCACGTATTCGTTGGAGAGCAGCGGAAGCAGCGTATCCGCGGGCCCCTTGGCCGGGGGACCCACCGCGTCGCCGATGGCGGTCCACTGGGCGCCGTCGTCCACGGTGATCTGGAGACCATCGGCGGTGGCGATCATCGTCGTGTCGCCCCGCACCGCGATGCCGCCGGGCGCGACGTACTGCCACTCGGGACCGAGCTGGTCGTAGGTCCAGTTGCGCCAGGTGGCGCCGCCGTCCACCGACAGACCCCATCCGTTGCCCACCGTGCCGTACCAGATCTCGCCTCGACGACCGAAGGCGATGGCCTGCACGAAGTCCATCGAGATGGAGCCCGCGTTCGCCGTGTCGTGCCGGAACGCCTGCCACGCCTTGGCGCCGGGCGCGAGCCGATACATCCCCGCCCCGTAAGTGCCCACCCAGATGCCCCCCTGCGGGTCGCGCGCGGCCGTGAGCACATGAACGCCCCAGCCGGTGCTGTCGGCCAGGGGCGGCATGCCCTCCTGGGCCACGGCGGGCCCGGGGATGAGGAGGACCGCCAGCGCGACGAGCGAACGGAAGGTCATGGGAATGGTACCCTGGAAGCGAGCGCCGCTCAGGAAGGCCCCAAGCGAAGCCAGTCGATGGTGACGTGCGACGGCCGGGTGGCCACGAACAGGATCGCCTCGGCGACGTCGGCGGCGCGCAGCATCTCGCTGCGCGGGCGGATGGACCCACGGGCCGCCGGATTGACCGTGTCCCAGATGGCCGTGTCGGTGGGCCCCGGCGATACCAGGCTGAACCGAAGGCCGGTCCCGCGGTACTCCGCCGTGAGCGCCTCGTGCATGCCGCGGAGGCCGTACTTGGTGGCGGAGTAGACCGAGTTCTCCGGGAACCCGGTATGATCGGCGACGCTGCCCACCGCGATATGGTGACCCGACCCGCGCGCCTGCATGGCGGGGAGAAACCCGCGCGCCAGGGCGAACGGGCCCACCAGGTTGACGGCGAGCTGCCGTTGCAGTTCCTCGACCGTGGCGTCCCCGAAGCGGATCCGGTCGAACACGCCGGCATTGCTCACCACGATGTCGGGCGTGCCGATCTTCTGTATCACGTCGGCGGCCAGCGCGGCCACCGCCGCAGGATCACTCATGTCGCAGCGCCGATCCTCGAAGCCGTCGCGCGCTCCCGGCTCGAGGCTCCTGGCCACGCGGACGACCCTCGCCCCAGCGCGAGCCAGCGCCGCGCCGGCTTCGGCCCCTATGCCTCGCGACGCCCCGGTCACGACCGCCAGGCGTCCAGCCAGCTCCGTCACTCGATCGCCCGGCCCCCATGCGCCAGGCGGAGGAATTCGACCCGGGTCTTGGAGTCGTCACGGAAGATGCCGCGCAGGGCGCTCGTGACCGTGCGAGAGTTCTGCTTCTGCACCCCGCGCATCATCATGCAGAAGTGCGCCGCCTCGATCACGACCCCCACGCCGCTGGGTCCGAGGACATCCATGACCGCGTCGGCGATCTGGTCGGTGAGCCGCTCCTGCACCTGCAGCCTCCGCGCGTAGAGGTCCACGATCCGCGCGACCTTCGAGAGCCCGAGAATCTTGCCGTCCGGGACGTAGGCCACGTGGGCCCGCCCGAAGAAGGGGAGCAGGTGGTGCTCGCAGAGCGAGTAGAGCTCGATGTCGCGCACCATGATCATGCTCTGGTGGGTCTCCTCGAACACCGCCTCGCCGACGACCTCCTCGACCGACATGTCATATCCCTGGGTCAGGAATCGGAGCGATGCTTCCACCCGCTCGGGCGTCTTCAGGAGCCCTTCGCGTCCCGGATCCTCGCCGAGGGCCCGGAGGATGTCGCGGACCTTGTCGGCGAACGGCTCGGGATGCGCCCCCGGCTCTTCGGGATGGGTCACGACCGTGCGCTCGGGACGCGCCGGCACTCGGCCCTTAGGCTCCGGTGTAGTCGACATAGTTCCTCGGTGTCTCCCAGAGTCTGAGCCGCAGGTCGAGTTCCGAGGGGATGGCGGCACGCAGCTCGCGCCAGCAGACGATGGCGATGTTCTCGGAGGTCGGGATCAGGTCCCGGAACCAGGGCACGTCGAGATTCAGATTCTTGTGGTCGAGCCGGTTCAGCAGCCGCTCCTGGGCCAGCGCCTTGAGCTGATTCAGGTCCATGACGTATCCCGTCGCCGGATCGACGTCCCCTTCCACGGTCAGCTCCAGCTCGTAATTGTGCCCGTGATAATTGGGATGATTGCACGGGCCGAAGGTCTTCCGGTTCCACGCATCGGAGCGGTCGGGGTTGTGGAGGCGGTGCGCGGCGTTGAAGTGCACGCGCCGCGTCACGCTGCATCGCGGCATCACGGATCCAGGACGGGGCTGTGAGGAAGATGCGGGGGCCTGCACGAAGGTCAAGGCGGAACACACAAACGCCGACCGGAGGCCGATCGGCGCGAAGGTGTGGCGGCAACGGAGAGGATTATTGAAGCCCAATGTGAAGCTGCGGCACCCTCACCAGTAACTCCTGTCTTCCCCCGTGGGGCATGACATCGGCTACGGTATTCGGGCCCATCATCGGACCTGTTGGCTCAATAATTTGGCTCACCGCTACCGCTCCGGCTAAGATAGGAATACGCGCAGATGAGGTCAACCGCGCCGATTCGCGCGGTCGGCGTCGCTTCCTCTCGAGGACATCGATGACATTCACGCTTCTGTTGGCGCTCGGGTCGCTCGCGGCGTGGCTGGGCATGCTGTTTCTCAGTCCGGTCACGAACGGCGTGATCCATCTGTTGCTTGCGCTGGGCGTCACCCTGTTGGTGCGCTGGTGGGCACTGCGTTGATCGGGTGTAACACTACTGGAACTCATGTAGCCGAATCCCTACACGACGGGTGATTTGTGGCCCGAAACCGTGCCCGCGTCGAGAGGACGTAAGCTCTTGTTCCGGTATAACTTAATTGGTGACCGTGCTACCCGTTGCACCCTACCTGTTGCGGGCATGGATCGTGCGAAATCCGTAGCTCCGAGAACGCCTCTCGGTCCCGGAAAACGCGCCAGTCGCCGGCGCGTACCGGGGAATAACGGACCAGATCGTCATCGCCACGACAACCAGCCACGAGCAAACCATTTGATTCGGTGGATGGAAGCACTCGTCGAACGTGCCGAGCCTTCGGGGGCGCCCGCGCCACGCGAGAAGCGTTGGCGTGTCGACACGCAACCCGCCGCGCTCGACGGTCACCCCCACGACGATTCGGGTCCCTTCGCCTCCCGACCCAACTTTTGGAGCAATCGGCTCCTCAACGTGGTGTTGGCGGTGGTGGCGCTGGTGATCATGTCGCCGGTGCTGCTGATCGTGGGGCTGCTGGTCACGCTGACCTCCCGGGGGCCGATGTTCTACACCCAGGAGCGGGTCGGGCTCGATCGCCGGGCCCTCGGGCCCCGGCCCCAGAACCGGCGGCGCCACCGCGACCTGGGGGGCCGCCCCTTCACCATCTATAAGTTCCGCACCATGCGGGTCGACGCCGAGCAGCACTCCGGCGCGGTGTGGGCCCAGCAGCAGGATCCCCGGGTCACCCCGGTGGGCCGGCTGCTGCGGCAGTACCGGCTGGACGAGCTGCCCCAGCTGCTCAACGTGGTCAAGGGCGACATGAACATCGTGGGGCCCCGGCCGGAGCGGCCCACCATCTTCGCCCAGCTGCGGGAGCACATCAGCGAGTATCCCCTGCGGCAGCGGGCCAAGCCGGGGATCACCGGGCTGGCCCAGATCAACCACCACTACGACCGCTCGATCGAGGATGTGCGGACCAAGGTGAGCTACGACCTGGCCTACATCCAGAGCCAGAGCCTGGTGGGCGACCTGCGGATCATGCTCCGGACCATCCCCACCATCCTCTTCCGCCGCGGCGGCTGGTAGCACCACCGCATCGCGGCCGGCGAGCAACGCAAACGGGCGCCGCGGCAATCCGCGGCGCCCGTTCGGCGTCATGCCCCTCAGCGATGCATCAGCTGCGGCAGCTCTTGGTGGCGCGGCTCTCCGCCTTCTTCCGGAGAGCATCCATCGCGTTCTTCATGTCGTTGGAGGCCAGATGGCTGGCGTTGTACTGGTAGCTGATGAACGCACAGGGATAGGAGCTGCTGAGGAGATCCGATCCCCAGTCCACGACCTGCTTGGCGGTCATCGGGCGACCGTTGGGCGTGCCACCCTTCATGAAGTTGAGGCCCACGATCAGCTGAAGCCCGGCCTTCTGCGCATCGGAGACACGCGAGTTGATGTAGTCGCGAGCGCTGCCCTTCCGGGACAGGTACTGGGCCCACGCGGCGTCGAGGTACTGATATTTGCCCCCGATGAAGTACGCGGGATCCGCGCGAACGAGGGTTGCCATGCCGGGCCACAGCGACTTGCTGTACTTCGCCATGTCTTCCACCACCGAGGCAGGCACCGGCTTGCCACTCCAGTTGTTGGGATCGTTCGGCTCGTCGACCAGATAGTGGCCGATAATGGTGCCGTCATTCACGTACTGGGAGAAGTTGACGTTCTTGTACCGGCTGATCCGTTCCTTCCACTTGTCGAGGCTGAAGTGGCCCTGCGCGTCCCGGAAATACTTCTGATCGCCGGCGAACGCCAACACCACTCGGCCCCCTCTGGCCTTGATGGCCGCCAGCTCCCTCAGCAGACCCTTGGGCCCGATGTTCTTCTTGGCGCCGTTGTACCGGCTGCCGAACTCGGTCGTCGGCTGGGCGAACAACCCGATGGGAATGCCGCCCGAAAAGTTGCCTGACGCGAGCGACGGGCCGTCGGCGATCTCCGAACCGGTGCTTACCGGCGCGGCCGGAGCGCTGCTCTCGGGGTTGAATGAGTCGGTGCTGTTACAGCCGAGGAAGGTCAAAATGGCGGCGCCGAGAACCGGGGCTCGAAAGCGGGCGATTCTGCGGGCGAGCTTGAAGCTGTGGGACATGCGCGGTGTTCCCCTCTCTCCGTCAACAATAGGTTTGGGAGTGACACAGTAGTCGCGGCAGGCGATGGGCGGCGCTCGGCACGGCCGGAGCGGCGGCTCGTCGGTGTGATAGTCCTGACGCGGTGGGAACGACAGGATCTCTGCCGTGTCCCTATGGCTGTGCTGGTATCGTACGGGTGCGCTGAGACTAGTGAACTAGTCGTGCAGAGCGCGAAGGAATGAGCACCGGGAGGTGCTCATCTCGTCATCGGGGAGGCTCGCGCCGGCGTAGAGAATGGTGAGATGGGTCACATTTGTCAAGTGTCAAAAATGCGCAATTATTCCACAGTGCAAGGAGTTGCACGCTCCCCTTCCACTCTCCACCCGCCCCCGCGACATTTCGGCCTGCTCGCCCCCAGTGCCGATCACACCCTAGCGTGGAACCCGTCATGGAGACGTCTGATCTGGCACCTCCCCGCCGACGCCCCGCATGAGCGCCCCAGAGCCCCATAGACGAACCGAGACCACGACTCTCGCGATCATCGCCGGGCTGGTCGTCCTCGCCATCATCCTGCGTTTCTGGCGACTCGGGGAGTGGAATTTCCAGGCGACGGAGATTTTTACACTCCGCGATTCAGTCCGCCCGCAGTTCCACAATCCGCGGCCGCTGGGATACCTGCTCAACTATTTCCTCATCCGGCCGTTCATGCCGCTCGATGAGTTCAGCCTGCGTCTGCTGCCGGCGCTGTTCGGCGTGCTGGCCGTCCCCTCCTTCTTCTTCGTGGCCCGGCGCCTCGTGAGCGAGCGCGCCGCCCTGCTCGGCGCGCTGCTGCTCACGGTCAACCCCGTGCTCATCTCCTACTCCCAGCTGGCCCGCTACTGGTCGCTCGTGTTCTGCCTCTGCACCGTCTACCCGTACGCCCTCTACCTGGGCGTCAGGGACCGCAACCGCCGCGTGCTGATCCTGGGAATCGTGCTGGGCATTCTCGCGGTGCTGGCCCATCCCGTGGCGGCGCTCGCGGTGGTCGGTCCAGGGCTCTTGATGCTCGGCGGCCTGCGGGGCGACCGACTCAGGAATCTCTGGAGCCAGAGGGCGGTCCGGTGGGGCGTGCTCCTGGTGGTGCTCCTTGTGGCCGTGGCGGTTATTCGCCTCATCCCCATCCTTCAGCACTGGATCACCGAGCACGACGAGAATCCGGGCAGCGGGCAATTCCTTGTTCGACCCGGCCGTGCGGCGGGCGTCAAGCAGATCGTCTATCTCCTGGCCTTCGTCGACGGCCTGACCCTGCCGGTGGCGCTGGGCGCCGTCATCGGACTGTGCGTGCTGTGGCAGGAGCGCCGCGGGCTGGCCGTCTTCCTCCTCTGGCTGGCCGCAGTCCCGATCGCCTTTCTCACGCTGATCTCGATACGGACTCCGGTCTCCACCTACTACCTGTTGCCCGTGGTACCCGTGTTCCTGATCGGGGCGGGAGTCTTCCTCGACCGGCTGTTCGAGGTCGATTGGAAGGTGCGGCCGGCATGGCTGTACCCGGTGGCCATCGTGGGACTGGTCATCGCCTTTGCCCTGCCGACGCTGATTTCGGACTATCGCAACGGCCGTCGCTACGACTTCCGTGGGGCCGCCCACTGGCTCCACGAGAACGCATCGCCCGGCGACGTGACCTACTCCGACCAGCCGGTGGTCCTGACGCACTATTTCGAGGGGATGGACGTTGAGCGTCTTCGCTACAACACGGAGCCGCTGCAGCAGTCGCTCGAGGCCGTGCGACGCGGGGGGAACGGCACGGGCGCGGTCTGGATCGTGGCGCCGGGCCTGTCCCACGCGCTTCGCACCAACCTCAAGCAGGGTGGATTGATCACGTGGATCTACGGGAACTGCCAGCTCGAGACGACGGTCGGCAATGGAAGGGTGGATTTTCGCCAGCAGTACCTGCAGGTGTATCGCTGTCCGCCGGCCACTCACTAGATCACGGCGCCACGCTCGAGGTCAGCGCCAGTCCCTTCCTCGACAGGATGTCGCGGTAGAGTCCTTCCCAGCGATCCGCCACACGGCCCAGGCCGTAGTGGGCCCGCACCCGGTCCCTTCCCGCCTCGCCCATGGCTCGCCGCTCGCCCTCCGGGAGACTCATGAGCCGCAGCATCGCCGAGGCGAGCGCGTCGGCGTTCTCGGGCGGCACCAGAAACCCGCTCTCCCCCTCGGCCACGACCTCGCTGTTGCCTCCGACCGTCGTCGCGACGATAGGAAGCGCGGCCGCGCCGGCCTCGAGCAGCACCATCGGCAGGCCCTCCCATGCGGAGGACATGACATAGCCGTCTCCCGCGCTCATCACCTGCGGGATATCCTGCCGCACGCCGAGAAAACGGACCGAGGGACGAAGTCCCAGCGAGTCGGCCAGCGCCTCGGTCTCCGGCTGAAGCGAGCCGCGGCCCACGAGCAACAGGACCGCGCCGGGCTGGCGCTCGCGAACCTTGGCGAACGCCCGCAGCATGTTGGGGTAGTCCTTCGCGATCTCGAACCGGCCGACCGCGAGCCAGACGAACTCGCTCCCCAATCCCAGCGAGTCGCGAATGGACGCCCTGGTTTCCGGCGTCATGCGGAACAGGTCGATGTCCACCCCGTTCGGCACGACGGTCAACAGCTCCCGCGGCACGATCCGCTCGGCGACGAATCGATCGGCGGCCGCCTCGCTCACGATGGTCATGTGGTCCACGAGACCGTTGCTGACCCGGTAGGCGCCCATTCGCAGGCGGCCGCCCTCGTTGATGTTGTGAATCGTGGAGAGCAGCGCGGGGACGGGGACGAAGAGCCGGAGCGCCCGGGCCAGCAGGTTGGCGTGGACCATGTGACTGTGCACCACATCGGGCTTCCAGGCACGCGCGATCCGGACCAGGCGCGTCAAGCCTCGCGGATCGGGCCAGCCGCGCCGTACCTCGAGCGATTCCGTGGGGATACCCAGGCTGCGCGCCTCGAGCCCCATCGGACCCAGCGACGTGAGCGACACGATCATCGTGTCGTGCCCACGGCCCTGCAGCTCGTAAGCCCCGGACATCAGCTGCTTATCCGCCCCACCCATCCCCATGCTCGTCGAGAGAAAGAGAATCCTCATACGTCGCGCTCGCGCGACCCAGCCAAGTCCCGGCGGAGCACCCGCTTCAAGCCCGGCGGCAGGTAGGCGTAAGCATGCCTCCCCATCGAGTACAGGTACATCCACCGGGGAAGCTTGAGATCGCGAACGGCCTGCGCCTGAACCCGGGCGAGGTCGCGCTGCCGCTCGACGTACTTGAGCGTACGGTGGAACCAGCTCGCGTCGTGGACGAAGTGCTCGCCGACGATCTCGGGAACGTTGGCGAACCGCCATCCCAGCGCGCCGACCCGAATGTAGAACCGCAGGTCGATCAGGTTATTCACGATGGGATACCCGCCGGCATCCGTCCACGCCTGGCGCCGGAACGTGGCGACGGTATGGGCGATCGGAACGTAGCGCGCCATCGCGGAGAGGATCGCATCGTGCCCGGTGGGCGGCATGCGGACGTAGCGCTCCCCGCGGCGCTCGTCCACCAGGACATAGTAGCCGCCCACGATGCCGACATCGGGATTGGCGTCGAGCAGCGCCACCTGCAGCCGCAGCCGGTCGGGATAGCTCCGGTCGTCGAAGTCCTGCCGGGCGATGTATTCGCCCGCGGCATGGGTCACGCCGTAATTGTACGCGGCGGCGGCGCCCAGCCGTCCGGGGGAGAAGACGCGAACGCGGGCATCGCGGCCGGCGAGCTCGCCCAACAGCTCGGGACTGCGGTCGGTGGAGCCGTCGTCCACCACGACGAACTCGAAGTCCTCGTACGTCTGTGCCAGAATGCCCGGGATCGCCCGGTCGAAATACGACTCGCCGTTGTAGACGGTGGTGACGACGCTGACCTTAGGCGCCACGTCGAGGCGTCCTGAGCTGAGGTCCGATCGCGCGCGGGGCGGGCCTCGGCCGCGCCATGGGCCGCTGAACGGGTTGCGGCACCGGGACTGGATGCCGGGTCGGCTCCCGCTCGGCCTTGGCGAACCCGAGCAGCGCGGCGAGCACGAACCACACCGCCTTGTGGTCTTCCCAGGTGAGCGGTGCCATCGCGATCATGAGCGTGGCCAGGAGTATGAGCGTAAATCGTCGTTCCAGCAGCGGCAGCCGCAGCAGCGAGAGGAACACCGCGGCGAACATCGTCATGAAGAGCAGGAAGCCCGGTATCCCCTCCTCCACCAGCACCGACAGATAGGAATTGTGGGCCACCTGCGCGGCGTTGCCGAGGGCCGGGGTGATGGCGTTCTTGTAGCCCGACGTGCCGACACCAAGGATGGGCTTCTGGACGAACACGTGCACGCCCGCCACCCAGAGCTTGAATCGTCCGCCGAAGCTCAGGTCTTCCACCTCGGAGCCGGTACTGGCGAAGCGCTGGACCAGCCGTTCGGGGACGTACGCGACGGCCAGTGAGCCCGCGAGCACCAGCATGACCAGCGCCGCGGCCAGCCGGCCCGGTGACAGCTTCGTCATGGTCAGCGGAACGATCGTGAGCGCCACCATCGTCGCGAGCAGCCCGCCGCGGGAGCCGGTGAGACCGATCGCCACGAGGCCGATGGGGAGGTATCCCCGGCACACCCAGCGCAGCAACGGCCGCTGGGCGGTGAGGGCGAGATACCAGGCCATGGCCATCCCCATGGCGAGGGTCATGGCCAGATAGTTGGGGTCGGCGCCGCCGGCCGAGAAACGGCGCAGCGCCGCCCCTGCTCGCCGGAAGAGGAGGAGCGTGTCGAGCGCCGCGACATAGGAACCGAGCACATAGGCTAGAAGCAGTCCGGACAGTCGCTTCTTGCCGGGCGCCAGCTCCCAGATGATCCAGAGCACCGCGAACAGCTGCACAAAAGTGTAGTACTTCTGCGGAATCCCATTGACATGCAGCGCCAGGAGCGCGAAACCGCTCCAGAGCACGAACATGAGCGCCGCCACGTGCATCAGGTGCCAGCGGCGCACGCGGGCGGAGATCACCACGGCGAGCACGGCGAGGCCCAGTGCGACCACGCCGGCGACGCGGCTGACGATGGCCACGCCCGGGAGGACGATCACGCCCTCCCAGGGAAGTGAGAAGACGAACACCCACAGCGCGGCGTAAGCGAGCGTGATCATTCAGGCGCTCTCGATCAGGCGGAGGTAATGGTCGACGGCCGCGTCTCTCGTGAACGGGGTCAAGGCATCGGCGGGGACCCCTCCCGGGGCACGGTCCAGCTCGTCGAGCATGGCCTTGGACAGAGCCGGCACATCGCCCACCGGCACGAGGGGACCCAGACGGCCCTCCTGGAGGATCTCCCTCGGTCCGCTGGGGCAGTCGGTGCTGACGACCCGTGCGCCGGCCGCCATCGCCTCGATGAGCACGGTCGGCAGGCCTTCCCAGGCGGAGGAGAGCACGAACAGTGCCGATCCGGCCATATAGGCCATGGCGTTGTCCTGGAACCCCGGCAACGCCACGTCGCCGCGCAGACCCAGCTCCGCGATCAAGGCCTCCAGGACGGCACGATCCTCACCCTCCCCGAGGATAATCAGTCGGGCGGGCCGGTGAGCCCGGACGGCGGCAAAGGCCCCGATGAGCGTCGGGAAGTCCTTTTGACGGGTCAGTCGCCCTACCCCCAGGACCACCGGCGGCTGACCGGGACCGAACCAGGGATGATCCGGCGCCTGTGCGGCCTTGGCCACGACGGCGGGGGTGATCACCGGGTTATAGACCACCTCGACCCGCTCGCGGCGGAAGCCCGAGGTCCGGGCCAGATCGTCGGCGGCGCCGCGGGAGACCGCCACCACCCACCGGGCCCAGGGATAGAACGTCCGCAGCAGCCACGGTCCGAGCCCCTTGGCCATGCTGGTCTCGGACATCGTATTGTGCACCGTGACCATCACCGGCGTGGATACCCCCGCCAGCCTGGCGGCCCAGAGCGCGATCAGATTGGCATGGCTCATGGACGAGACAAGGGCTCGTGGCCGCTCGCGGCGCAGGTACCGGATCAAGGGCGCGATGCTCCAGACCAGGCGCCCCGCCCGAAGGTCGACGACTCTGGCGCCGGATGGCAGCTGATCGAGATACGGTCCCTCCGCCGCCGAGAGGACGAGGTCCACCGGCAGCCCGCGCTCGGTGATGCCTTCCATGAGATTCACGATGACCCGCTGGGCCCCTCCACCGCGAACCGACGGAAGAAAAAACGCGATGGGGCCCGGCGAGGCGCCGCTCATGCCCAATCGAATTCCCTCCCCAGCCAACGATACAGCTCCCGATTGTGCGGCTCGAAATAGGTGCCCAGCCGCCGCCGAAGATCGGCGGGAATGGCGGAGTCATAGTTCCCGGCCAGGAACGTTCTGTAGCGCGCGAGGCGGTGAGGCCGGAGCCCGAGGAACTCGTGAACCGCCGCGCACGCCTCGACCGGGGCGCGGAACAGCCACTCGCTCTGAAGCACGAGCAGCTGGGCACGCGGGAAATGCCGTACCCAGCGCTGCAGCTGATCCAGATATACGCCGCGCCGGAGATAGCTGTAGCGATGGTGGTTGTAGCTGTAGTAGGCCGGATCCGCCTCAAGACGCTCTTCTTCTCCCGCCAGCCGCTCGGGCTCGGCGTCGATCGCCTGGGCAAAGCTGAGCGACTCCCGGCCGCCCCGGCTCTCGTGCTGATAGTGCGAGAAGGCACGATCGACCGGATTCCGAAGCAGCGCGATGAGCTTCGCGTGCGGCAGCATGCGGGCGGCGCGCTCGGGCACGAGCGGATGGACCAGATAGTAGGGCGACGCGTCGAGAGTCAGCGCCCCATGCCGGAGGCGTTGGGCAAACGGGAACTGGCCGCGATACCACTCGGGCCCGCGGGGGTAGTGGAGATCGAAGTAGTGGATCTCCTTCGCGCTCGGGGGCCGGACGTCCGGATGCTGGGCGAGGTAGTTGAAGAGCGAGGTCGTCCCGCCCTTCTGCGCCCCGACGATCACGAGCGACGGCAGGCCCCGCAGTCCCGCGGTCAGCTCGTGATAGCCGGCACGAAGCCGCCGGAGCGGCCGCTTCAGGTGCTCCACGATCGATGCCCCAGTATCCGAGTCGGCAGCGCGCATCCGGGAGCCCCCATCCTGTTCGCGCCGTGACGCGGCTATTCGGCCTTCGGCGACGCCAGGCGCCCGCTCGCCGCTCCCTGACGGCTGATCATCTGCGAGAGCTTCCTGCCCAGTCCGCGAGCCTGTCTGGTAGCCCAGGTGCCGTGGGGACCGAGGAACAACTTCGATTCGGCACGCGCCACCGAGTAAGTCACTCCCAGCGCCACCGCGCCACCGACGATCAGGACAGGCACCTTGCCGAGGTGGGCGGCGCGAGCCGCCTGCACG
The DNA here is from genome assembly GCA_963757525.1 of uncultured Gemmatimonadales bacterium. Taxonomy (GTDB): domain Bacteria; phylum Gemmatimonadota; class Gemmatimonadetes; order Gemmatimonadales; family GWC2-71-9; genus CAVVWJ01. Next base: position 2,625,259 of record CAVWRM010000001.1, on the reverse strand, counting down.
GCGATGGCGACGGTCACGCCGATCAGCGTGGCGAAGAGCGCCCCGGGCATGTGAGCGTGGACGAAGCGGGGCCACGAGAGGTTGGTCACCCGGCGGCCGAGTGCCGCCATCGAAAGCCAGTTGATGCACATCGCGATCGACACGGCGACGGCGACACCACCCACGCCCCAGTGCTGCCCGACGAGCGCGCCGGCCACTACCAGTCCGGCGTAGATGCCCTGCAGCAACGCCCTGGAGTACACCGCCCCCGCCGCCTTGGTGCAGGCATCGCTGATCTTGCTGCTCATGCGGAAGAGGAGGCCCACGGTGAACAGACGGAACGGCAGCACCACACCCGTCCACTTGGGTCCCAGAAGGGTGGGAATGAACTCCGGCGCCACCACCCAGAGAAAGGCGCTGATGGGCAGCGAGATGAGCGCCACGATCGCCAGCGCGCGCTCATAGGCTCCCGACAACCGGTCCGGCTCGTCCTGAACCTGCGCCATGACCGGGAACAGCACCCGGTTCACGATCTTCCCGAACACCGTGGCGGGCATGACCATCAGACTATACGCCCGTCCGTACAGGCCGAGCGCCGCCGGGCCGAGCCACCGCCCGACCACCATGTTGTCGCCCTGCTGGGACAGGACGGTACCCACCTGGGCGAGCGAGTGCCCGAACCCGAAGCTCAGAAGATCCCGGCCCGCCTTGAGGTTGAGGCTCGGGCTCACCGGATGCCGGGTCGCCACGTACATCGCGATCGTCCGCAGGGTGATCTGGGTCAGGTTGGCGCCGACCAGAGCCCAGACCCCGTAGCCCTGCCAGGCGAGGACGACGCCCACACAGGCGTAGCCCAGGATGTACGAACCGACGTCGAGCGAAACGAACAGGCGGAAGCGGAGCTGCCGCGCGAGGAGCGACTCCCCGACCGTGTTGAGCCCGTCGATCGGGAAGAGGAACGCCAGCGCGCGAAGCACCGGCTCGACGGCGGGGATGCGGTAGAACTCGGCCAGAGCCGGCGCCGCGAGCCAGACGGCCGCGCCCAGGACGAATCCGAGCGCGCCGGAGATCGTGAAGGCCACGCGGGTGTGCAGGCGGTCGAGCTCCTTCCGCTGCACGATGGCGGGGCCGACCCCCACCTGGGAGACGATCTGGGAGAGTGCCACCACGACCGTCGCCGCGCCCATGATACCGAACTCGGCCGGCGTGAGCAGCCGGCCGAGGGCCATGATGACGAGCAGCTGCACAGCACCCTGTACGCCGGTGCCGCTGAAGGTCCAGAGCATGCCGCCGAGTGCGCGTTGGGTCAGACCACGAGGCGCTCCGGCCTCCGTGTCGGCCGACGCGGAAGCGTCGCCCCCCTGGCCGCGACGGCCCTTGGGGCGTTTCGATTTCATGGCTCGCCCCTCACTCCGGCCTGGCAGGGGTTGCACCGCGGGGAATCATCGAGGGTGGTCGGAGGTGTCGCGGGCTGGGCTAGCGCGCCACGGGCTCGGGGACCTGCTCCACCCGCTCAGCCGCATCATACCCGTACTGCCGCAGATCGTCTCGCAGCAGACCGTCGAGCAGCGCTCCCTGGCTCGGAGTCAGGTCGTCCCGCCAGCGATTGCTGGTGCTCTTGAGCGAGGTCGCCTTCACGTGGCGCTCGAACGCCGGCGATTGCGGCAGCTCGGCGAAGTCGAGCACCTGGCGGCAGGTCTCGAGCGGCTGCTCACAGAAGGTCTCATACTTGACCTCGAAGTAGCGCTTCGGGTCGAGCGAGCGGCGGGCCGCGTCGATCGCGCGCATCTGGATGCGCCACTCCAGGCCCGCCAGTGCGACGAACGAACGGTCGTGGCTTTCCCAGATCGCCTCGTCCTCGGGCGTAAGCAGGCCGGCACGCCAGCCCTGGGGTCCATACCAGCCGCGCCAGAAGCTCACGTGCAGCAGCGAGCTCGCCACGGCGCGGCCGTCGCGAACGATGTGAATGAACTTCGCGTCGTCGAAGATCTCATTCAGGAAGCCTATCCGGGGCCAGCCGGTGATCTTGACGAGCAACCGATTGCGGCGCGACGTGAGCATGGGCTCGAGCGCGCGGCGCACCTGCTTCTTGACGCGGGTGGTGACGTCGGAACGAACCAGATCGCGGCAAGGCTCCGAAAAGCCATACGCAAACCGGTCCCAGAAGCGATAGTTCTCGCCCGGCCTGATCTTTTCGCCGAGAATGCCGCGGACGAGCGGATTGCCCATTGCGGTGACCGCCCACCGGTTCCACTTGGGCTGGTCGGGGTAGAGATAGGTGAAGCCGGACAGCCACATCACCTGGGGATGCATCGCCAGCAGCCGGTGAAAGACGGTCGAGCCGCACCGTCCGGTACCCACGATGATGATCGGCTTGATAATCTTCATGTCCGGTTGGCTACTCCCCCTGAGAGGTGGTTCAGGGTCTAAGCGTTGGGTTCGGGATGGACCGTCCGCCGACCGGAGTCGGGCTGGAAAAGCCTGCGCCAAGGCAGCACGATCCATGCCCGAAGGCGTCCCCTGGCGTGCGATTCCGCTCCCCCGGAAAGGCGGCCCCATCCGCCGTTCTGGGAGGCTGAATCTAGCCGGGGCCCTGCCCGAAGGGCACCTCCCCGAGGCCGGAGACGGGTCCGGCCGGGGCGCCGTACCGCCGCCGCTGGCTTGCACTTCGCCGTGCTGTGGCGTTCTCTCGACACTGCGGAACGACCTGGCCTCCGGGTCGGGCCCGGTGACCCGGGACGGGCTATACTTGTGGCGCGGAATCGCCGACAGCCACTTCCAGAATCAGCGAGCGGGAGTCCGAGATCTTGGCCGACAAGCCGAATGTCTTCATCGTTGGGGCACCCAAGTGCGGCACGACGGCGCTGTACGAATATCTCCGGCCCCACCCCAACATCTTCATGTCGAAGGTCAAGGAGCCTCACTACTTCGCGAAGGACCTGGGCACCTATCCCTTCGTGAAGACGCTCGACGACTACACCCGCCTCTTCGCCGGCAGCGGCCCGCAACACCTCCGGGTCGGCGAGGCCTCCGTGTACTACCTCCGCTCCTCGGTCGCGATCGCCAACATCCGCGAGTTCAATCCCGACGCCAAGATCATCGCCATGTTCCGGAACCCCGTGGACATGGTGTACTCCCTCCATTCCCAGCTGCTCTACGTCTCGGAAGAGACCGTCGGCGATTTCGCCACCGCCTGGCGCCTCCAGGAACGGCGCCGACAGGGTCGCGACCTGCCCCCCACCTCCAGGGGCCCGTTTCTGCTGCAGTACGCCGAAGTGGGGCACTTCGGCACCCAGGCGCGACGCGTGTTATCCACCTTCCCCCGCGAGCAGGTGAAGCTCATCCTGTACGATGATTTCGCCGCCTCACCCAAAGCGGTCTACGACGATGTCATCGGGTTTCTGGACATTCCGCACGACGGCCGCACCACCTTCCCGCAGATCAACGAGAACAAGCGGGCACGGGTGGCCTGGCTCCGCGACTTCTACCGCAAGCCGCCCCCGGTGCTGCGGAGCGCGATCCGTGGTCTCAAGGATGTGCTGGGGGCCGAGGGACTCAGCGCGGCCAAGAAGAAGTTCGTCGCGCTCAACACGGTGAAGGGACGACGCCCGCCGCTCGCGCCCGAACTGCGCGCCGAGCTGGTCGAGGCATTCCGCGATGAGGTCGCGCTGCTGTCCCGGCTCCTGAACCGCGACCTGAGCCACTGGACGTAGGGACGGACGCTAGAGCCAGTGCGTCAGGCTCCGCCCGATGAGGTCCGAGGTGCGGGCGATGTCGTCCGTGAAATGCGCGGTGAGCTCCTTCTTGAGCTCGGGGGGCAACGAGGGCGCCTGCCGCATGTTCCGTGACCGCAGCCGCCTGATCCAGTTCGCCGCGCGCTTGGGAATCCAGGGCTGGACCGCGGAGATGATCGTCTTGTTGGTGAAGAATCCTTCCAGCAGCTTGCTCGACGGCATCCCGCCGATCGCATGCCTCGTCTCGAGGTCCGGGACGAACGCCGGGTCCACTCCGACGAACCGATAGACGTCGCCGACCACCTGCAGCGCGTTGCGCCTGAGGTCGTCGAACAACAGGACGAGGATTCGGTCACGGGGAAACAGATCGAAGTATCGCCGGACCTGATCGTGGTATCGGCTCACCTGCATCCACCGCGAGTCGGGCCGGGCCCACCTGGCCTGGGCGTTCAGCTCCCGATCGGGATCGAAGGTGCGGCCCCGGCGGCGGAGGTACATGAGATAGTCGGAATAGGCGCGCTCGACCGGGTGGCGGAGGCTGCAGAGGATGCGGGCCGCCGGGATGGTCTCATGAATGCGCCTGGCGGTCTCTGGACATTCGAGATAGATGGGCGACGCCTCGCCAATCGCCGTCGCCGAGCCGGCATCGGCGAAGAGGTCCTGATACTCGCCGAGCGTCGTGATGGGAAACCGGTGCACGTCGGGGTCGCCGTAGAGGAGCTTGCCCTGCGGGTCCACGCCGTAGGCGAAGTAGTTGGTCTCCTTGACCCGGCTCATGAACACGGCCGGATGCTCGGCGAGATACCAGTACAACCCCGTCGTGCCGGCCTTCGCGGCACCGACGACGATGAAGTTCGGAAGCATCAAGGAGTCCCTGGGAAAAGGCGCAACATAGCCACCGCGTTTTGGGGTCGCCAGCGCCCCGACCCGAGGCTTCGATGGGCGGCGGAGAGGCTCAGACCGCCCGGACCGTCACCCGGTACCACGCATTGTTGTTGTACCCCTTCACGTTCCAGGTCGCGCTCAGCATCGCGGGCTGTATCGCACCGGTACAGTCCGACGCCCGGGCCACCAGGGTGTGTCGGCCCTTGGCAAGCTCCATCGTGGCCTCCCACAGCGTCCAGCTCCACGGAGAGCCGGACCGGACGATGGTCGCCTGGACCCACTCCCGCTGCCGCCCCGACGACACTTCGATCCGGGTCAGCGTCTGCCCGCCGGAGCCGAATGCCCATCCACGGACGCGTACCGGCCCGGCCGGCACCGCCTGCTTGGGCTGGGGCTCGACGATGACGACGTTGAGCGGCACCTCGCTCAGGGCCACCCCTCCCGAGACGTCGCGCGGATCCTGCGGGTCGATCTTTCGTTGAACGCGGTAGGCTTTGGTCTGGAAGTAGTTGGGGGATGGGTCTTCGCGGAGGGTGATCCGGCCGAGCCATTTCACGCTTCGGGCGCCGATCCAGCCGGGGACTACGGCGCGGAGTGGAAACCCGTGCGCCTGCGGAAGCGGCCTGCCGTTGAGCTCGGTGGCGAGCAGCACTTCGTCACCCAATGCCTTGCCCACGTCGATCGACCCGCCGAATCCGAACTGCCGGCCCATCCGCTCGACCCGGTCCAGCCCCGTCAACTCGACGTACCGCGCCTTCGCACCGACCCCAACGGTGCGGAGCACATCCGCCAGCGGAACGCCGGTCCAGAGACCCGTACTGGCAGGCTCGGGCCCCCAGGGAAGTTCCCCGGGGAGAGGGCCCAGCGAGAGAAACTCGGACCGCCGAAGGCCGGCGCAGACCAGGGTGGCGGTCACCTCCCGCCGGGGATACCGGGAGGTCAGCTCCTCGAGAGAGAAGCTCCCCGGGCGATCGACCAGCCCATCCACCTCGAGGCGCCAAGTGGCCGGCTCGATCGCGGGAGCCGGGGCATGGCTCCGGGTGAAGAAGTGATCCACCGACGTGACCAGGTCCTCGGTCGGGATCGGCCACACGGCGGTGTTGAGCCCCTCCTCGTCCTTGTTCTGCCTGATGCCGGGGAGGGGAGCGGCGGACGGACCATCGTTGTGATCTGCGACCATTCAGGAAGGCTCCGCGAAGACGCGTACGACGGTGGGAAAAACGTACACTCGCTGGCCCTGGGTCACTGCGGCGTGCTTCGGCTTCGGGGAGCGCATGATGGAAGCCCGGTCCGTCAGGGCTCACATGTACCCGTCGCGCCGCAGCGTTTCCAGTCCGCCGCCGCCTTCCTTGTCCTGCGCCCGTCCCGAGCGTTCGGCGATGTTGGCGAACTTGCCGCTCTGGAGCTCGAGAATGATGTCGTCGACATTGCGGGCATCCGATTCGACGGCGTGGGTGCAGGGATAGCACCCCAGCGACCGATACCGCTTGCCGTTGCCCTGGTTGTAGTACAGCGACACCGTGGGAATGTTCTCCCGCTTGATGTACTCCCAGATGTTGAGCTCGGTCCAGTCCAGCAGCGGATGAATGCGCAGGTGCGTGCCCGGCGCGAACTCGGTCTTGAACTGATTCCAGAACTCGGGCGGCTGGTCGCCCACGTCCCACTGCGATTGCGCCGTCCGGGGGGAGAAATACCGCTCCTTCGACCGGCTCCCTTCCTCGTCCGCTCGTGCGCCCACGATCACCCCGGTGAACGGCTCGGTGTTCCGGTCGACCTCGTACACCCGCTTGGCGTGGTTGAGGCGGTAGCGGGGCCACTCGCCGCTCAGCGTATGCTTGAGCGCGTCGGTCTTGAGGGCCTTGCAGCACGCGATGCGGTCGATGGCCCCGTCGGGGAACGTGCGCTTCTCTTCGAGCGCCTGCTTGTTCTGGCCGTAGATCATGGTCAGATGCCACTCCAGGGCCAGCCGGTCGCGGTACTCGATCATCTCCGGAATCTTGTAGGAGGTATCGATGTGGATGAGCGGGATGGGAACATGCCCGAAGAATGCTTTCCGGGCCAGCCAGAGCAGGACGGTACTGTCCTTGCCGATCGACCAGAGCATCCCGAGGTTCTTGAAATTGGCGTACGCCTCCCGCAGGATGTGCACGCTTCGGTTCTCGAGCTGGTCGAGGTGGTCCATTTCGAACGCCATCAGTGAGTCTCTCCCCACCGCTCCAGCACCGTGGCGACGCATTGATCCACGCTGAGCGCGCGGGTGTCGAGCGTCATTTCCGGGTGTTCGGGCGGCTCGTAGGGATCGTCGATCCCGGTAAAGTTGCGAATCTCCCCGCGCCGGGCGCGGGCGTACAGCCCTTTCACGTCCCGCCGCTCGCACTCCTCCAGCGGCGTCGAGACGTAGATCTCCACGAAGTCCCGACACAGCCCGCGGATGAAGTCGCGCGACTCGCGGTACGGCGAGACGAACGATGCCACGACGGTGACCCCGTGCGCCTCGAGCCTGCTGGCAAGATAGCCGGTTCGGCGAAGGTGCTCGTCGCGTTCCGCGCGGGTGAACCCGGTGTTGGGGAAGACCTCGCGCAGGGCGTCCCCGTCGATGTACTCCGTTTCGACGCCCTGGCGAACCAGCTCCTGGTGCACCCGGATGGCGATGGTGCTCTTTCCGGACCCCGAGAGCCCGGTGAACCACAGCACCGCCGGCGCGTGCTTCGGCGGCGACTCGCGCGTCGTGTCCCCCGTGGTCGTGAGGGGCGGTTCCGGTCCGGCGGATCGAGGGGTCACAGGCCGATGATGAAGCTGGTGTTCCGGAGGTCGGGCTTGTTGTACGTCAGGGGCGAGGGGCGCTCGCCGTCGCGGCCCGACTGGCGATACACACAGTCGCCGGCGGCCACGTCCCACTCCATGGTGGGCCCGAGACGGGGATAGAGGTCGGCCCTGCCCTCGGCCACCCAGCAGAACTTGAGCGAGCTGCCGGCCTTGACCCGCCGGGCCACCGGGATGGTGCGCAAGTACTCCTCCAGCTCGGGCGACGGGTGGGAAAGGCTCTCCACGATGGTGAGCGGGCTCCCGGGGGCGGGCGCCGTCGAGTAGATCCGTTCGGCGGTGCCACCCTGGTCTTCCTTCCAGGCTCCGCCGCCCTTGACCGCCCAGTAGAGCAGGTCCATCGCCGGCGCCAGCACGACGCCGAGCACCGGCTCTCCGTTGTCGATCAGGGCGACATTGACGGTGAACTCGGCCCGCCGCTTGATGAACTCCTTGGTGCCGTCGAGCGGGTCGACCAGCCAGAACTGCTGCCACCCCTGACGGGCCTCGAACGATTCAGCCTGGGCCTCTTCGGACACCACGGGGGTGGAGGGGTCGATGCGCTGCAGGCCCTCGACCAGGATCTCGTGGGCCACCTCGTCGGCGAGCGTCACCGGACTCCGGTCGTCCTTCTCCCGGACGCCCGCGTTCTCGGGCGCGTCGTAATACGTCATGGTGGCGCGGCCGGCCTCGCGGGAGAGGTCGACCACGGCCTGCCGAAGCGTGGCCGTCACCATGGGCGGAAGATGATGCCCTTGTCCTGCAGGTGGGCCTTGAGCTGATCCACGGCTTCCGGCACCGCGCCGCCGGGCACCTGGAGATCGCAGGCCAGGTCGGTGGTGATGCTGTCGCCGGCCCAGATGGTCTCGATCCATTCGGGCTCGACGGCGGTCTTGATCACCTCGAGGTCGTCCTGGGTGAGCTCCGCGGCGGTCACGACGAGAATGATGCCCGCGTCGAGCATCAGATTGGCGACCTCGGCCAGACGGCGCATGTGCTCCTGCCGGTTCTCCTGCTTGCGTCCGATGTCGGCGTCCACGCCGTAGAGGACGTTGCCGATACCGAGGAAGTACACCACCTTGCCATCCTCGAAGAGCTTGCCCTCGAGCGCCTTGGCTACCCCCTTGCGGTCGGTTTCGTGCTCCCCGGTGACCAGGATGAGCGCGGCCTTCTGGTTGTACTTCTCGGCCCGGTGCTGCGGCTGGATGAGGCTGGGCTCCCACTTGTAATTGCGCAGGAGCACCCGGTCGCGAACGGAGGTCTGGCGGTCGGAGAGGGCCTCGCGGACGATGCCGCCGCCACGGATCTCGAAGTCGTCGACGATCACGAACCGGCTGGTGGAGGCCACGTCCTCGGCCAGATCGCACGCGATCGCGCGATCGAGCTTGAGGACGCATTCGGCCACGTCGTGCCGGTTGATGACGGTGGTCTGGCCCGTGGCGCCGAGGGTCGATGCGTCCATGACCCGGAGGACTTCCTCCACCCGGCAGGTGACGCGCGCCGTCCCGAGCTTGAGCAGATACTCCTTCTTGCTCACCATCGGCGACCGGCCGAGCCAGAACAGGCTCACTCGCAGTCGGGTGGTCACCTGTGGGCGCGGCTGGGTCTCCAGCGTCGCCACTTCGCCCCGGGGAATGTAGATCTGCTCCTGGAGCGTGAAGCCCACCGACCAGCCTGCTTCGGCCCGTCGCTGCACCGGCCGGTTGAAGGCCTCGATGCTCTTGACCCGGCTCTTCTTGCCCGAGGGGTAGAAAATCACGCTGTCGCCGACGCTCACGGCGCCGGCCTCGATGGTGCCCGCGACGATACGCCGGTCGTCGCCCTGCTTGGTGAACTTGTAGACGTCCTGCACCGGCATGCGGAACGGCCGCTCGACGGGCTGGGGCTCGTTCCTGAAGCCGTCGAGCGCGTCGAGCACCGTGGGACCTTCATACCACGCGAGATGGCTCGAATGCGCGGCGATGTTGTCGCCGCCGCGGCCGGACACGGGGATGAAACAGGACGGCCGGATGCCCACCTGGTCGAGGAACGCGCCGTACTCGCTGACGATGCGATCGTAGACCGCGCGGTCCCAGTCGACCAGATCCATCTTGTTCACCACCACGGCCAGCTGCCGGATGCCAAGCAGCGACACCATGTAGCCGTGGCGACGGGAGTTCTCCTGCACGCCTTCGGCGGCGTCGATGACCAGCAGCGCCGCCTCGGCACGCGCGGCGCCCGTGATCATGTTCTTCAGGAACTCGATGTGGCCGGGCGCGTCCAGAATCAGGTAGGGCCGCTGCTGGGTCTTGAAGAACACCCGCGCCGCGTCGATCGTGATGCCCTGCGCCTGCTCATCCTTGAGCGCGTCGAGCAGAAAGGCGTATTCGAACGGCTTGGAGTTGAGCTCGCACTGGTGGCGGATCTGCTCGAGCTTCCCGTCGGGCAACGAATGGGTGTCCGCGAGCAGGCGTCCGATGACGGTGCTCTTGCCGTGATCGACGTGGCCGACGATCACGATGTTCATGCGCTGTGAGCCGGACGGCGCTGACACGCGCGGCTCGGTCGGGGCGATGGAAGTCGTCATGCTGGTCCGGGCTATTCCTTTTCCGCCACGTACTCGTAGGGGTAGTAGTAGTCCCCGAACTGGGAGACTTCTCCCTTCGGATCGTTGAGCACCACGCCCAGGACGCGCGCGCCGCTGCCGGCGAGCTGGGCCGTGGCGCGCTGCGCCGCCGCCTTGTCGGTTTGTCCGGCGCGTACCACCAGGAGCACACCGTCGGCGAGACTCCCGAGAATGCCCGCGTCGGCCGTGGCGAGCACCGGCGGGGTATCGAGCAGCACGAGATCGAACCGCTCGGTGAGCACCTTGAGGAGCGAGCGCATGCGGACGCCGCTCAGCAGGTTCGACGCGTTGGTCGGCAGCGTGCCGCAGGTGAGCAGCGAGAGACCCCGGAACGGGGTGGTCCGCACGACGTGCCCCACCGGATCACTTCCTCCGTCACCAACGTCGGCCAGGCTCAGCGAGCGGACTTCGGAGCCCGCTTCCTTTCCCGGCGCCAGCAGATCGAGGAGGCCGGGACTCCGGGGCGCGCGGAACAGCTTGTGGAGCTGGGGCCGGCGGACGTCGCAGTCCACCAGGAGCACGCTCAGGCCGTCGTGGGCGAAGCTCGCCGCCAGGTTGGCGGCCGTGAGGGTCTTTCCGTCGCCCGGGGCGGCGCTCGTCACCACGAGCGTGCGCAGGTGCTCGGAGCCGTCGGACCAGAACAGACTGGTCCGGAGCATTCGGAACGCCTCGGTGCCGATGGAGAACGGCTGGGTCGCGGTGCCGATGGCCGCCGCGCGTGAGCTTGCGTGGCCCTTGTCGCCCTTGAGCAGCCCTCCGAGGCGTCGCCTGGGTGTGGCAGGCGCCAGCCGGGGAATGACCGCGAGACCGGGCAAATGCAGCATCGACTCGATGTCCTCCGGACGCCGGATGGAGGTATTGAGCGCCTCCAGGAGGAACGCCAGGCCGACGCCGAGGATGAGACCCATGACGACGCCGAGGGCCAGCTTGAGGGTTGCGGCGGCCCAGAGCGGAGAGTACGGCACCGGCGCCATGTCGACGACGTCGATGTCGCCCGCCTCGACCTCTTCGGCCATCCGCGCGCGCTGATAGTCCTGGCGCAGCTGGTCGCTCTGCGCGCTCAACGCCTCGACCCGGCGCTTGAGCCGCAGCTCCTCTTCCGCCATGGCTGGGAGGATCTGGATCGACTGGCCGCTCTGCCGGTTCAGCGCGGTCAGGGCCGAGATGCGCGAGTTGATCGACGCCACGTGGCTCGTGATCGACTGGGTGAGCACACCCTGGGCCTGCTTGATCAGCTGGCGAAGCTGCTGGACGTCCGGATTGGTCTCGGCCGCCGGGAAGGGTCCGGTGGTCATCGAGTCGAGCCGGAACTGATAGGTGTTGAGCTGGTTGAAGGTCGACGCGATCGAGGGGTTGTCACCGAGCGCGGGCGAGGAGGCCAGGGCCCGGAGCGCGTCCTCCCGATCCGCATCACGGCCGGTCTTGAGCTTGCCGAGCAGATCGCTGTAGGTCTTCTGGTCGGCCTCCATTTTGGCGCGTTCCTGATCGAGCGCGATCATGGCCGTCTGCTGGGCCTCGAGCTTGCTGGCCGAGCTGGCCAGCTGCTGCCGGCTCAGGAAGTTGGCGAGCTCCGCTTGGGCCCGGTTGAGCATGCTGTCGGTGCGCTCGAACTGCTCCTCGAGGAACACCCGCTTCCGGGTGGACTTCTCCTTGGCCGACTGAATGCTGAGGCGCTGGAAGGAGGCGATCGTCTGGTTGACGACGCGCGCCGCCTGGGCCCGGTCGGGCGACTGGTAGCCGATCGAGATGACGTCGGTACCGCTGCGGGGACTGACCAGCAGACTCCCTTGCAGGTTGCCGATGGCCTGCTCCCGTGGGATGACGCGGACCACCGCCCGATCGACCGCCGGCCGGGTCGGCACGGCGAACTGAACGGGGCCCATGCGGAGGATCTCGCCGTAGGGCGCGGTGGCCGGATGGCCGGCGAACTCGCCCGTCACCTTGTCGGGGCCGAAGCTGAGCATGACCGAGTCGGCGCCGACACGGGGGTCGATGTGCACGTCGGTGAGCTTCGTCGTGGCAAAGCCGGCCTCGTCCGTCACGAGCTGGAGTCCGGTCGAGTCCACCACGGCGCCGAGCACGCTCCGGCTTCGGACCAGCTCGACGAGCGAGAGCATCGGATCTTCGGTGCGGCCCAGGTCCACCTTCGGGTCATTGGCCTGGACGTCGCCGGTGATCTGGGTGCGCTCCCCCGCAAGCCGGATGAGTCCACTCGCCTCGAACGTGGGTGGCTGGCGAGCGGCCAGAACCGCGCCGATCGCCACGCCGATGGCCGTCATCATGGAGATGACCCGCCACCGGCGCCGCAGCACCCCGACGAGATAGCTGAGCGAGACTGTCTGCTGCGGGCCTTGCTCGATCGCCACCGGGGCGACGGCACCGGGCAGCATCCGGTTCTCGGGGAAGTTCTCGTGCATCGGTGTGCTCACCTGTCTCGAGGTACGGGTCGGCCTACCTGTTGTATCGCCGAATCAGCAGCGCGATGGAGGCGATCGAGCCCAGCACGCTCATGGTCGGGAGGATGACGTCCTTGAAGAACGAGGTCTTCTTGTCCACGATGATCTGATCGCCCGAGTGCACCGGCGCCTGGGCCACCGGATCACTGGGGTCCTGCAGATTGACGTACAGCTCGCTTCGGGATCCGCCCGGCTCGCTCCGAAAGATCCGAACCCGGTCGCGCTTGCCGAATTGGGTCGTGCCGCCGGCGCGGGCCACGGCCTCGGCGATGCTGGTCTTCGGCTGCACCGCGAAGACCGCGGGGCGGGACACCTCACCCGACACCGCGACGCTGATGAGCGGCTCCATCACGAACTGGGGATTCTGATCGTACTGGCTCAGGAAGCGGCGGACGTTTTCCTCGGCCTGGGGAATCGGCACGCCACCGACTTTGATGGCGCGATACAGCGGATGGGTGATCGTCCCGTCCTGGCCGATGACGAAGTCTCCGCTGAATTCCGGCCGCCTCCACACCATGATCCGAACCGTGTCGCCGGGTTCGAGAGTCGTCGGTGTGGCGGAGCGGGCGGGGGCTTGGGCCGTGAGGACGGCTGGAACCGTCAGGGCGGCCAGTACGAGAGAAAGGGTCAGGGTTCGCATAATCCTCGCGGGCGACATTAGAGGGATCTGGGCCGCACGTCCGTGGGGTACGACACATCACCGATCAATCGACAGGGCCGTGACTTGCCCTCGCCCGGAGACAGCATGTGGCGAGGAGCAGAATCCATGCCCACCGGGGCCTCGTCGGATCGAGGCTCCGAGCCGTGGCAGGCGCAAGGCAATGTATCCCCGATGCTTCTGGAAATGCAGGAGGCCGGCCGGGTTGCTGCGGGCCGGAAATTGGCCCCTCCCAAGGGGCTGCGTGCGGCCAAGAGGTTGCCTGCGATTCCCGGCAGGGTGTTGCGGTTAGCCAACAGTGGGATCCGAGCATGAGCCGCCGCCCGGCCCCGAGCCAGACCCCTCATGGGGGATCCTGGCCCGCCATCAAGGCCGTCCGCACGAACGGGCCTGCGCCTGCGACAGGGCGGCTCCGACCTCCTTGAACGCCTGGATGTTCTTGGGATCGGCCATGAAGACGGGGTCATAGCGCCACATGGTGAGAGCGCATCCTGCCGGTCCGAGCACCAGCCCCCAATCCCGGATCTGATCCGGCGTCATCCGGCATGCCTTCCCGGTCGTCCCGTCGCCACCCGTCTCCGGGATCGGGCAGGGCTCATCCTTCCGCTCGCGGGGGACGCCGCCGTCGAGAATGTTCAGGCTGAACGCGATCGCGATGCCGTCCCGCTTGCCCAGCGCGAGCGCGTCGTCCCGGAACTTCGCGATGTCGCCCTTGGTCTTGGCCCACCGGTACTGGGTGACGATGAAATCGCAGATGCGATAGGAGGCCTCGGGCTCGAAGACCCGGTGGTCGTGAACGACGCCCACCGGCATGGTTGGAAACATGGCCTTGACGTAGCCGCACATCTCGTCGACGCGCGCCTTGCTCATCGTGCCCGGCGGGCCCCAGCTGTTGTCCGCCGACGTATTCTGTGGCTCGTCCATTACCGAATTGCCGATGATCGTGCCGTCGGCCACCCCTGCGGCGATGGCCGCCTTGATGGCCGGGGTGTTGTACCGACCCATCTTTGCCTTCCACTTGGCCATGTCGAACACGCCGTCGGTCTTGTAGTTCCGATGGGCGCCGCCGGTCATCGACAGCAGCAGATGCTGGTGAAGACCTCGGGCCGCGCTGACGCGGCTGATCACCTCGTCCGCGTCGATCGAGCCGGTGCCCAGTGTAAAGTTGTCCGTGTTCGCCCGGCGGAGCGATCCGTCCCAGGCACCGAAGGACCCGAAGGGGATGCCCTTTCGCCCGGCAAAGCTGACGGGTGAGTTGCCTCCGGGCGACCCGGTCCCGGTCAGCGGCGAGCCGGCGGAGGCCGTCGCGGCTCCCCCGATCGCACCGATGAGAACCGTCGTCGTATCGGCGACTCCGGCGGCCTTTTCCACGGCGATCACCCGGAAATTCCCCGCGGCGGCCCCACCGGTGAACAGGCCCCTGTCGGTGACGCTGCCGCCGGTCCCGACGAACGTGACGCGCACGGCCAGGCTATCGGGTGACTGAATGTGGCGGGATGCGACGCCGACCATCGGCGCGGCGAGCGCCGCCACGACGAGCAGTGAAGACATGTCGCAAATGTCGCGGCGACGGCTGCCCGCGCACAAGCGGGACACCGAATCGCGCGGGGGACCGCCGTCAGTAGATCCTGATGATGCTGGCCACCGAGGGCACGCCGGCCCCATTCAGGATGAACACCATGTAATGGCCCGGTGGCGCCCGGTTGCTCGAGCTCGGCGCCGTCACGGTCAGGCCCGTTGCGTCCGCCGTGAACGACAGACGCTGGAACCGCTGATTCTCGTCGAACGCGTGGGTCACCGCTCCGAGCCGGATCAGGCTCACGCGCGTGATGGAGCCGGACTGCGGGGTCACGATCCTGAACTGCTGTCCATAGTACACCTCGGACGGTGCGCTCGTGATCTGCGGTCGGGCACCATGAAACAGGTAGGGTGGCGAGTAGATCTCCGCGTTGCGCTCATCCGGGGCGCCGGCGCCATTGCCGCTGCCGGAGTGCAACACCCGGCCGTCGGGCAGGAGCAGCGACGTGCTGTGATAGCCGCGGGCGATGGCATTGCTCGAGAGCGTCCTCCACTGGCCCGTGGCGGGATTCCACAGCTCGGCGGCGTGCACGGCGGTGCTGAGATCGTTGAACGTCGTTCCGCCCACCCCGCCCGTCGCCAGCACCTCGCCGGTGGGCAGCACGGTCAGGTTCAGGTGCCGCCGGGCGAAGGCCATCGAGCCGGTCCATTGCCACGCGGGGTTCGACTGGTTGAGATCGATCACCTCAGCGGTGTTCGTCGTTTCCGCGCCGCCCGCGTAGAGGATCTTCCCGTCGTCGTACATCACCGCCGACCCGTAGTTGCGGCCTTCGTTGAACAGGTGCCGAGGCCCGTTGCTCCACGATCCTGCCCCGGTGGTCGAGAGGAATCGGCTCTGGACCGGGGAACCGGCGACGAAGAGCGAGCCATTCGGCGCGAGAAAGGCGCGGGGATACCATGGCAGTGACTGATTCGCGCCGGTCAACTGACGGACGGCGCCGTTGCTCCACACCTCGGGAATCGTCACCACGGCGCTGTCCTCATCGGTGCCCGCGAGGATCACGACCTCGCCATTGCCCATCACCGTCGACGTGGGATACCAGCGGCCCCGCGCCATCGGTGTGCCGGAGCTCCACACGTCCGAGCCCGAGAAGTACGTGATATTGGGAAGGCCGTGCCCATCGCTGATATGTCCGCCGGCCACGAGCACCCGCCCGTCCGAGAGCAGCGCATGCCCGGCGCAGAAGAGCCACGCGGGACTCGGCACCGGGGTGAAGCCGCCGCCCGCGGGATCCCAGACCTGAGGCGTCCCCAGACGACCGATCGTGAGCACACGACCCGTGGGGAGCAGGATCATGTGGACGGCGACGATCGGCCAGTCGAACGGAGTGGACCACTGCCCGCCGTCGGCCGACGCGGTCGCGAGCGTGATCGGGGAGGACCTCGCCGGCGCGGCGCCGGGCGCGGAGAAGTCGAGACGGTAGGTGCCGTCCGGCCCGCTGATGGCGAGATCGCCGAACCGGGCGATGCCCGAGCCGTCCGTGGAGACGGTCGTGGTCCCCGCAAGGGTGGCGCCGTCGAGGGTCGCCGTCACCGGAATGCCCCCGCCGAGTGCGTGACCGTTCACATCCTCGACCTGGAGCACCGGCTGCCGGCTGAAGGGCATGGCCCCATCGGCCGAGGACGATGGCTGGGTCATGATGACGACCCTGGCCTGCGACGCCGACGCGCTGGTCAGGATGATCGACCCGGAGCGGATACCGACGACGTCCGGGGCCGAGAAGGTGAGTCGGTAAACCCCATCGGCGCCGCTGAGCGCCAGGCCGCCATAGTGGACCTCGCCGTAGCCGTCGGTTTCGACCGTGGCGGTTCCCGAGAGCGTTGCGCCGGTCGCGGTGGCCGTGACCGGGATCCCGGCGCCGAGTGGCTCGCCGGTGCCGTCGGCGGCGCGAACGATCGGCTGCTGGGCGAACGGAACGCCGTTCGTGGCGGCGCTCGAGGGCTGCGTCGCCACCACGAGCTGCGGCAGCTCGCCCGCTTCGGCGGTCGCGGTAAAGGCCAGCGGGGTCAGATCCGACACCGTCGCGCTGGTCGTCTGCTGGCCGGCGGTCAATCCCAGCGTCCGCTCCACCGCGGCCCGTCCATCGCTCCCGGTCATGACCGTGGCGCTGCTGACACTGCCGCCGCCGCCGGCGGCCCAGTCGACCGCCACGCCGCCGACGGGTTGTCCCTGTCCGTCCTCCACCCGCACGACGATCGAATCGGGCAGTGGCTGACCCACGGGCGCGTCCTGCGCGTTGCCCGAGACCGCAACGAGCATCGCCGGCTGCGCTTGAGGGTCCGAGATGTCACCGCTGCAGTAGAGTGACGCCGCCGCCACGGCGAGCACGCAGAGTCCGATGGCACCACGGCGATGGAGCAGTCTCATCGGTCAAGTACTCGGCTTGGAGAAGTCAGGTGAAGACGGAGCCGACCGCGGGATTCCCCACGGTCGGCTCTGGTGCCGAATTGCCGAGACGTCCCAGCCGGCTACGTCCTGATACAGCCTCGGTGTGCTACTCGCGCGAGCGAGTCCGACACCGCCCTGACCGCCGCCTGGATCTGCGGCTGGTTGAAGTAGGCCGGCTCGTACCGCCACATGTTGAGCGCGCAGCCGGCCGAGCCCAGCGCCATCCCGAAACTGCGAATCTGCTCGGGAGTCATCGGGCACAGGTTACCGCTGGTGTCGTCGCCGTACTTGGCGCAGCGCGTGCCCGGCGTACCCCCGTGGAGGATGTTGAGGCTGAAGGCCACGGTGATGCCGCTCCGCTTGGCGAAGGCCACGGCGCCGCTGCGGAAGTCGTTCACGTTCTCCTTCGCCAGCCGGTACTGCGAAACGACGAAGTCACAGGTGCGGTAGTTCTGCTCGGGGTAGAACCTCCGGTAGTCGTGCACGACGCCAACGGGAAGTGTCGGGAAGATCTGCTTGACCCGGCGGCAGAGGTCATCCACGGTGGCCTTCGTCATCCAGCCGTGCGGGCCCCAGCTCTTGTTCTCGTTCCCGGCCTTGTCTTCCTGCTGGGGCTCGTCCATCACCGAGGCGCCGACGATGGTGCCGTCGGCCACGGCCTGGGCGACGGCGGCCCGAATGGCCGGCGTGTTGAACGTGTTCATGCGGGCCTGCCACTTGTTGACGTCGAACTTGCCGCCGGTCTTGTAGTTGTCGTGATCGCCACCGGTGGGGTTCATGAGCACGCGAACCTGCTTGCGGCGCGCGTCCTGAAGCCGGCTGATGATGTTCCCCGCCGCATAGCCATCGAGGCTCATCGTGTAGCCGGACGTCGTGGCGACATTCGCGCTGAGCAGTCCCGAAATGCCGACCGGTACGCCCATCCGTCCGGTATGAATCGGCGGCGCCGGCGGCGTCGGGGCCGGAACTACCGGTGTCGGTGACACGAGCGAGATGCTGGACGTGTCCGCGTGCTGGCCGACCGTTGCGATGACGCGGAACGCCCCGGCCCGCTGGCCCGCCGTGTACAGCCCCCCGGCGGTGATGTTGCCGCCGGTGGCGCGGAAGACGGCACCAACGGCCACACTATCGCCCGCGGCGGTTCTACCGTAGGCAGAGAACTTCTGGGTCGCGCCCGTCGAGAGCTTGGCACTCGCGGGCGTGACGATCACGCGCGTTCCCGCGGGCGCCGGTGTCGGCGACGGCAGCGGCCCCGGGGTGGGCATGGGGGTGGGTCCGGGCGTCGGTCCCGGGGTCGGACCGGGGGTTGGCAGGGGCCCGAGGACGGGGCCCGCCACGGCAGGCACCACCGTCACGCTGGTGGTGTCGGCGATGGTGCCTGATCGATTGGCCGCGATCACATCGAACGTGCCCGCCACGGAATCCGCGGTGTAGACACCGGCCGGATCCACGGTGCCACCCGTGGCCGACCACTGTAGTCCCACCGGCACGGGAATGCCGTTCTTGAGAAAGGCCGTGGCGCTGAACGCGTAAGAGGCGGTGGCGTCGAGCATAGCTGGATGCGGAGCAATGGCGATGCGCATCACGCCCGGAAGCGGGCGAATAACGGTCACGACCGCGGTGTCGGTGTGTCGGAAGCCACGCCCGTGGCCGAATACCATGAAGGTGCCCGGACGCGTCGAGGAGAACGCCCCGTCCGGCTTCATGTCGCCGCCGCTGGCGCGCCACTCGAGATGATTGGCGACCGCGCGGCGGCCCAACGCGGCGCTCATGCCGCGAAACTGGACCTGCTGGCCGGTCTCGATCGTGAGCGACCGAGGGGAGATCTGTAACGGCACGACGGTGCTGGTGAGGTGTCCCGTGGAGCCGGTGTCTGGGGCGGTGGTTTCACCGTCACAGGCCGCCACCACGGCAAGCACGGCAAGCATGCAGGGACCTCGCGAGATCGCGAGCCTGCGCACGAGCTTGAACAGGTACGTCATCGCCTCGGGCCTTTCGTGACACTCCCTTCCGTTGTGCCCAACCGTTCCCGGTTTTCCACCACGCACCCTTGGGCTCGAGCATATTTACGGCGCCGAATCAAGGAGTTCAATGATCAAAATATTGACATATGCTAGTTTGTAAGGAAACACTTCTATGGATATGTCATTGGTATTTCGCAACTTCACGTACACAGAGAATTTTAATTGTAACAATCTTCTGTATGGTTATTGTGGTGCAGCGGCCAAATCCTGCGGTTCGATCCCCACCCCCGCCCCCTCACTCGCGCACCGCTTCCCTCTCGTTGTATACTTTCCCGCCGCGGAGCACCTCCCATGAGATGTCGGACCTCCGCCCTGCCAACGACTCATGAGGTGTCACTCCCCGTGACGCTCCGCTCAACTTGATGCGCCATCTGGAGTTCGCCTGACTGCCACCGGCGCACCTGCGAGACACGGCGGGTGAAGATCGCCTACCTCGTGACCAGGGCGGACCCGATTGGCGGGGCCCAGATCCACGTCCGCGATCTCGCCGCCGCAATGCAGGCGCACGGGCATAGTCCCTCCGTCATCACCAGCGGCCAAGGCCCCTTCGTCGACAGCCTGCGGGCTCAGGGCACGCCCGCCATCGTCCTCGAGCATCTCTGTGGACCGATCGCCCCGCTCAGGGACCTTCGCGCGCTCGGCGAGATCCGGGCAGTCCTCACCGAGCTGCGTCCCGACCTCCTGGCCGCCCACTCATCCAAGGCGGGAATTCTGGGCCGTCTCGCCGGACGCTCGCTCAAGATTCCTGCCGTCTTCACGGCGCACGGGTGGGCGTTCACCCCCGGTGTCCCACCCCTCAAGGCAGCCTTGTACAAACGGATCGAACGCGTGGTCGGCCCTCTGTCCCGCAAGATCATCTGCGTGTCCGAGTTCGACCGCCGGCTGGCGCTCGACGCCCACATCGCCGCCGAGGACCGCGTCGTCACCGTGCACAACGGCATGCCGGACATCGCCCCGGAGCTGCGCGGCGATCCCGGTCGGTCGCCCGTCCGGCTCGTAATGGTCGCCCGCTACGGCCCCCAGAAAGACCATCCCACGTTGCTCCGCGCCCTCGCCGGCTTGCGCGATCTCGAGTGGGAGATCGATCTCATCGGCGACGGTCCGCTGATGAAGGAGACCGAGGCCATGGCCGCCTCGCTCGGCATCGCGGATCGGACGCACTTCCTGGGTCAGCGGATGGATGTCGCCGAAATCGTCGCGCGGTCGCAGGTCAGTCTGCTGGTGACGAACTGGGAAGGGTTTCCGCTCAGCATCCTGGAGGCGATGCGCGCCGGCCTCCCGGTGGTCGCCTCGGCGGTCGGCGGCATCGAGGAATCGGTGCGCGATGGCGAAACGGGTTTCGTGGTGCCGCGGGGGGACGCGGACGGACTGCGAGACCGGATCCACCGGCTTCTGACCGACCCGTCACTGCGGCGGCGGCTGGGAGCCTCCGGACGGTCCTACTTCGAGCGGCATTTCACCCTGGAGCACTTCGTGTCGAAGACGTTCGACGTCTACCGGCACGTCTTGGAGGAGGAGGCGCGGGCGGCGACCGGAGGCAGATCGATCAGATCTCCCAGTTCGACATGACGATGCCGTTCCGCGGCTTGCGCTGCGGGAACCCTTCCAGCAGCATCCGAAGATCGGTCCAGTGCACCCGGTAGCCCAATCCCACCAGCCGCAGGTACACCTCCTCGAACTCGGTTTGACACCGCACGGCGATGCGATCCACCCGCTCGGAGGCGGCGCTCGCCTGCAGCGCGTCGAGCAGTCGCTCGAAGGACTCCATCGATCGCGCCACCAGCTTGAGCACGCGTAGCTCGTCCTTGGGTCGCCCCGCGGCGAGCGGGATCGAGTGCCAGAGCGCGAATCCGACCAGGGCGCCACCGTCGCGGACCAGGGTGGTGTCCCCGATACGGAGATCGCGGGTAAGGGTGATTTCGCGGGTGAAGTCGACGCCGGGCAGGAGCTCGTCGGTCAGACCGCGGCACTCCTCGACCCGCGCGTCGGTGAGGCGACCCGCCTGCGATAGCCGCTCGGCGGGCGATGTCGTCCGCCGCGGCACGTCTCGCACGAGCGTCACCGTCAGGTGCCCGGGGATCAGTCGCAGCCGGCTGTAGAAGCCGATGTTGTCCACCGTCCGGGGCATCGTCTCGAGGCCGATAGTGGTCGCGCCCTGCGCCTGGAGCCATTCGAGCCCCTTCAGCACCATCATCGACCCGATGCCTTCGCCCTGCCGATCGGGACGTACCGCCAACGGCCCCATCCACCCTTCGGTCCCCGAGCGGTGGACCATGTTGAACCCTACCATGTGACCGTCCGGGTCACGCCAGACCATGGCGCCGTCGCCCGCATCCTCGAGCGCGTAGCGCCAGATGACGGATGTGAGTTGGGGAACACGGACACCCACCAGGCCGTCCCGGCTGTACCGATCGGTGAAGGAGTCGGCGAAGACCCGATTCAGCGAATCGATGTCGCGGGCGGCGGGCCGGTCGGGGCCGCGGACGCTGCGATCAGGCCGCCACATCCTCGCCCCCGAACGTCTCGTCGGTCGCCGTCGACAGTCCGCGCGTCGCATCGTAGCGCACTCGCACGGTTCGATCGAATTCCCTGCCGAGCGTCTCCACGTGGGTGACCAGGATGACCTGGGGAAACCGGTCGGTGAGCGCCTGCAGCAGGTCCACCACCGACATGCGGTGGTCGTCATCGAGCGAGCCGAAGACCTCGTCGAGGATGAGCAGCGAGAGCGGCTGCCCGGCTCCATCGGCGATCATCTGACTGATCGCCAGCCGGAGCGCCAGGTTGACGATGTCCTCTTCGCCGCCGGAGATCACCGTTTGAGGAGCGCCCTCGTCGGTCACGGTGGCACAGTAGTCCTCGTCGAGCTCGAGATCGCTATATCGGTCCTTCGTGAGGTCGCGGAGGAACCCGGAGGCGATGTCGGACAGCTCGGGGCGGAGGCCGGTATTGAGATCGGTCCGCAGGTCGGTCAGCGCGCGGTCCAGCTCCTGATTGATATCGAGATCGGTGGCGGCGGCGGCGATCTCCCGCTCCCGGGTCAGCCGCTCGGCCCGCCGCCGGGCCACGGCTTCGACCGCTTCGGCCGCCGCGCTCGTCTCGCTCCGTGCCCTCACCAGCACAAGCTCCGCGTCCCGCTTGCCCCTCTCGGCTGTCGCGTCGGCCTCCCGGAGGTTGCGAAAGACGCTCTCGCGATATCCCATCGCCTTGAGCTCGCGTGCCTGCGTGGCGACGAGCGCACCGGCATCGCCGCGCTCGCGGCGGGCCGCGTCGAGATCGGCGGTGAGCGCGGCATTCCGGTCGCCCACCGCGCGCAGCCGCTCCGCCTGCAGCGCGATCGGCTCCAGCTCCTTGATCTCCGCGAGTACCGCCTCGTGCCGGGCGGCGTCGTATGCCGTTCGGAGCGGATCCAGCGAGGCCTGCAGCTCCGCGACTCTCTCCACCAGGCGGGACCGTTCATCCAGCAGCCGCCCCTTCTCCTGGTCCTGTGCCTTCAGCCGACCGAGCTCGGCCGTCGCCTCCGAGAGGTCCCGTTCGAGCACGCTCCGCCGCCGCTCCGCGGCCTTCAGCTCCTGCGGCTCCTGCTTGAGCTGCTCGATCCGCTGCTTGTAGAAGTTCCCGTTGCTCATGACCTGTTCGATCTGGCCGTCGAGCAGCTCGAGCATCGCCGGATACTGGGCGCCCAGCGGGCGGGCGCACGTGGGACAGATGCCGTCGGGGCCCGCGTCGACGATGAGCTGCCGCTGATCCGTGAGCTCCTGATACTGGACCAGGAGTGCCTGCCGCTTGGTCTGCGCATCCTGGGTGTCCCGCACCCAGGCGGTGCGCACCGCCTCCCCCCCGGCCACCGCGGCAGTGAGCGACTCGCGGAGGGCCTCGACCCGCCCGGCCACCGACTCGAGGGTCGCGGGAGCCGCGAGCCCGTTGACCCGCTGCTCCACCGACGCGAGGGTGGCTTGCACTTCCTGTTGCTGGCGAAGAAGGCCTTGCCGGACACGCCAGGAGTCGGCCTGCCGGCCCAAAGCGTCGGCCTCGTCGCGAAGCGAAGGAAGGGGAGCCACCACGCGGGCTACTTCCTTGAGCAGCCGGGCCGCCTCCTTCCCCTCGGCCGCCTCCCGCTCCATCCGCTCCACCCGCAGGGCGGCGGCGGTGACCCGCGCCTCGGCGATCCGGATCTCGGTCTCGAGCGCCGACGCAGACTCGCGCAGTCTTTGGATCTCTTCCCACCGGGGCCGGATCTCCGCGGCCTTGGCTTCGGCCCGGGTGAAGACCTTCGCTGCCGTGGCTTCGGTCTTCCGCGCCGTCGCGAGCCGGGTCTTGGCGCCCGCCTCCGCCGCGTCGAGCTGGGCCTGGTCGGGCAATCCGGTGCGGAGTGTTTCCAGACGGGCCCGGAGGGCGGTGCGACGCTCCCTGAGTCGGGTCTGCGCTTCCCGTATCCGCTCGAAGCCGAGTACGCGAGAGAGGAACTGCGCACGCTCCGGCCCCGTCATCCGGGCAAACGCGGCAAGCTCCTTCTGTCCGGTGAAGTACGTATTGAAGAAGTCGTCCTTCGTCATCAGGAGCAGACGGCTGATCCGGTCGGTGACAGCCCCGATGGAATTGGCGATCGGCGAGGGATCGCCGTCCTGGTACAGTTCGGCATTGTGGAGAGACCGGAGGACGCGGTACTGGTGGGCGCCGAGCGTGAACTCCATCTCCACTTCGACCCTGGCCCGAGGCGGCGCGCCCCGGCGGCGAATCGTATCCCGGCTGCCCCGTGCCGCGGGCATCCCGTACAAGGCCCAGGCGATGGCCTCGAGCACGGTCGTCTTACCCGCGCCGTTCTGCCCCACGATGCAGGTGAGCCCCGTGCCGAGCCGGAGGTCGGTGTGCTCGTGCTGCCGGAAATTGTGGAGGCGGAGCCGGTGGATCAGCATCAGGTGGGAACCATGTCGGGCTCGGCGACCTCGACCAGCTCGGTGCCCTGGCGCACGAACTCTTCCCGGTCGAGGTGCGCGGGCAGCGGCCGCCGCTCCAGATAGGAGCGCACGAGCTCACCCAGCGTCTGACGCCGGCCCGGAGCGCCGATGCCGACGGTGCGCCGAGTCTCGGGACGGCGAAGGTCGAGACGGAAGTGGAGCGCGCCCGCCTTGAAGCCGCGGATGGCGGTGTGGTTGAGCTCGCGAGCTACATGCCGGGGTACGTTGTAGACCTTGAGGCGCACGATCTTGCCCTCGAGACCGCCCGGGATTTTTTCGAGCCGCTTGGCGATCTCCTCATCGAGAGCGGCCGCGGACATGTCATCAGCGTAGATCGGGAGCAGATCGAGAACCGCTCGAGCCCACGCAATCGGCTGTCGCTCCACGTCGCCCGTCTCGAGATCGACCAGCAACCACCCCTTGCCACCCTCACCGGCTTGCAGATCGGTGGGCTCCTTCCCGAGACCCAGCTCGCGCTCGAGGCGCCGGTCGCCCCAGAAGTTCGGGCTGACGTACTCCAGCGCGCCCGCATACCAGGCGCGCGTGTCGACCTGGTATTGCACGTGGTAGTCGCCCAGGGCGATGTACGTCCATTCCCCGGGGCCCAGCTCGCGGGCGGCGATCTGCATGCCCCCGTAGTCCGAGCCGCTTCGGTCCCCGGGGTAGACGCCTTCGATCTCGCCGTGCAGCAGGAGCACGCGGTACCGCTCATCCCCGGTGGGACGTAGCGACGGCCGCTCGGGAGACGCGAGCGCCTGGTGGGGCACCGCCGTCACCATGAGGTCGAGCGCGGGATACACCAGGCGGCGGGCCTCGTCCGCGGCCACGTCCACGCCGATGTCCTCGAAAAGGCGGAGGATGCTCGCGGTTTCCGAGGACCTGGGCGTGTCATGATTGCCGGCGATCAGGACGACCGGCGCGCCGGGGAGCGCCTCGCGAAGACGCTGGAGCTGTCGGAACGCGAAGACGATCGCCGCGTTCGTGGGACGCACCGAGTGGAAGAGATCGCCCGCGATCACGACCACGTCAGGGCGCGCGGTGATCACGCCGTCGATCGCGGCGCGGAATGCCTGCGCGACGTCAGCCTCGCGCTGGTTGATGCCGGCCGGGGTTTGTCGGTAGTACTGCCGGATGCCCAGATGGGCATCGGCGAGGTGCGCGAGCTTCACCCCCGAAATGTCTCGTAAGTTATTGTTTAATCAAGGGCTCCTGATTTAGGTTGCCGCCATGAGCGACTCCTCCGCAGACTCGGCCAGACCCCACACCGACAGGCTCGGCGACTTCACCACCGATGCCCGGCTGCTGATCATCACTCCAATGGCGGCCATCGTCGGCGTGATCAGCGCCTTCGTAGCCGTCGCGCTGGTGTGGCTGATCGGGAGCCTCACCAATCTCTTCTATTATCACCGCTTCAGTTCGGAGCTGGTCTCCCCAGCCGGAAACCACCTCGGCGCGGCGGCGGTGCTGATCCCGGTCATTGGCGGACTCGTCATCGGGCTCATGGCCCGCTATGGCTCGGAGAAGATCCGTGGCCACGGGATCCCCGAGGCGATGGAGGCGATCCTGATTGGTCGAAGCCGGATGAGCGCGAAGGTCGCGATGCTGAAACCGCTCTCCTCCGCTATTTCGATCGGCAGCGGCGGGCCATTCGGCGCCGAGGGGCCGATCATCATGACCGGTGGCGCATTCGGCTCGCTCTTCGCGCAGGCGTTTCACCTCTCCGCCTCGGAGCGGAAGACGCTCCTCGTCGCTGGCGCGTCGGGAGGCATGGCCGCGATCTTCGCGACCCCGTTGGCGGCGGTTCTGCTCGCCGTCGAGCTGCTGCTCTTCGAGTGGAAGCCTAGGAGTTTCATTCCGGTGGCCGCGGCCGCCGCGGTGGCCGGCGCCGTCCGCGTCCCGCTCCTGGGACAGGGTCCGATCTTTCCGGTCACGCCGCACTCCTCGCTCGCCTGGGAGGAGCTGCTGCTGGCCCTGGCCGTCGGCGTCGCCGCGGGATTCGCGTCGGGTGGACTGACGTGGCTGGTGTACGCTTTCGAGGACCTGTTTGCGAAGCTTCCCTTGCACTACATGTGGTGGCCCGTGATCGGCGGACTCTTCGTGGGGCTCGGCGGGCTGGCCTTTCCCCGCGCCCTGGGCGTCGGATACGACACGATCGCCGACCTCCTCAACGGCCATCTCGTCGGCGGCTTTCTCCTCGGGCTCGCGATCACCAAGGCATTGATCTGGGCCATCGCGCTGGGATCCGGCACTTCCGGCGGAGTGCTCGCTCCGTTGCTGATCATGGGCGGGTCGCTCGGCGCCATCGAAGCGCAGTGGATTCACGCGGGCGACACCGGGCTCTGGGCGATGATCAGCATGGCGGCCATCATGGGCGGCACCATGCGCTCCCCGCTCACGGCCGTGGCCTTCATGCTGGAGCTGACCGGCGACATCCAGGTGCTCCCCGCGCTGTTCATCGCGTGCGTCGGCGCACAGGCGGTGACCGTGCTCATCATGAAACGGTCGATCCTGACGGAGAAGGTGGCGCGCCGCGGCTACCACGTGATGCGGGAGTACATCGTCAACCCGCTCTCACGGGTCCGGGTGGAAGACGTCATGCAGCGTGAGGTGCCGCCCGTGTCCGCCGACATGACGGTCGAGTCGCTGTTCGGCAAGCTGGCCGCCCACGATCCGGTGCTGGCGCCCCACTACGCCTGGCCCATCGTGGATGACAAGGGCGCGCTGGCGGGGATGATCACCCGCGGTGACGTCGTGAGGGCGATGGAGGGCGGAGGAGGACCAGCGCCTACCGTGTTGTCGGCGGG
The DNA here is from genome assembly GCA_963757525.1 of uncultured Gemmatimonadales bacterium. Taxonomy (GTDB): domain Bacteria; phylum Gemmatimonadota; class Gemmatimonadetes; order Gemmatimonadales; family GWC2-71-9; genus CAVVWJ01. The sequence continues at coordinate 2,598,390 of CAVWRM010000001.1, read as the reverse complement.
GACCTCCCCCGCGATCGTCACCTATCCTGACGAGTTGCTGGAAGAGGCGGTGGACAAGATGCTCGCCCATGGCATCGGACGGTTGCCGGTCGTCGAGCGGGCGCACCCCAGCAAGCTGCTCGGTTACCTGGGTCGCAAGGGCCTCGCGGACGCGTGGGAGGATCTAAGGGAAGAAGACCAGCTCCGCGATGCCGGATGGCTCACGGGCCGGACCCGTCTGCTACGAGCGAAGGTACGGCGGGTGTTGTCCGGTCAGCATGACGTCAGCTAGAAGCCGTACCCGTCGTCGCCCCGCTTGACCGCGGGGACCACCTTCCGGGGCGCGAGGACCTCCCCGCTTACCCGACGGCCGAGGCAGGCGCCGAAAAAGGCCAGCGGCTCCACCGGCCGCTCGCGCCGTGTGGCGGAGAGCGCGCGCCGCACGTCGTCCTCCCGCCGCCCCTCGATCAATGCCTCGACGGCGCCCGGGGAGATCTTCCGGTCGAGAAGCCGCAGCTGCCGGACGACGGCCGCCCCGAACGGCAGCTCGGCCGACGGCGGGAACCGCTCGATCGCTTCACGACTGTTGAGCACCGGCGGCCGCGGGAACTTGACGAAGATCGGCTGGGTGAAGTGCGGGTGCCGGAGCATGAGCTCGCCCTTGGGGAGGGTGGCGAGCTTGATCTTGGTCGCGGGCGAGATCGTGGCGTACCCCGGCGTCGCCAGCTCATCGATATCCATACGACCGTACACCCCGGTGCCGGCGTTTCCCACCACCCGGCGCTGCACCTGCGAGCGGAACTGCTGCGCGGAGAAGAGCACCAGACCGAGGTACCGGCCCCGCTCCGACAGATCGAGCAGCATCTTCCGCACGTAGGTGTCGGGGCCGTCCGCCGGCGCGTACTTGTTCAGCTCGTCCACGAACACCACGACGTGATCGACGCCGAGCTCCCGGCGCTCGAGAAACTCGCGCAGGCGTGAGACCACCCGGGCGAACACCAGGTCCTGCGCCAGCGGATCGAGCCCGGCCACGTCAATCACGTGGACGCTCCGGTCGGCGAACGATCCCCAGGGAAGATCGTTGGCGGCACCATCGTCGGTGACGAGACCCTTGGATCGGGTGCTGATGTTGCTGAGCCGGTTGCGGACCTTCCGGATCGTCGCCACGTGATGGGTCCGCCACACCTCCCCGCCCTTCCCCAGCGCCTCCATGAAATCGAAGATCGCGCGGAAGAACTCGTCGAGATCGGCAAAGCTCTGGACCAGGAACGGGCGCCCGCGGAGCGCCTCGTCATGGTACTCGCGCCCGACGACCCGCTCCGCCAGGAAGTCGATGAATGCGTCGGCCTTGGCATCCACGTCGTCGCGGTTGAGTACCACCTCGGCGTAGTCCAGCACTTCCCGCAGACCCCAGACGAGCGGCTGGGTATTGGCGGCGAGCGATTCGTGCGTGCGGAGCGTGTTGAGGTTGACCCCGTCGGGCTTGAACGGCGCGTAGTAGTGGACGTCGTGGAACGGCTCGGGACTCAGGCCCAGCTTCGCGTACAGCCGCTGGTCTTCCTCGGAAAGGGTGGCCGCCTGGTCCAGGAAGCAGAGATCGGGGCCCTTGACGTTGAAGCACACCGCGGCCACCGAACCCTTGTGAGGCGGGAAGGCCTGGAAGATGCTCGACAGCAGGAACTCGACCGCGCTGGTCTTGGTGGCCAGACCGGATACGCCGGTGATGTTGAGATGGGCCGCCTCGGGCCCGAGCAGAAAGTCGCAGTCCAGAAACACCGGCGACTCCAGACCGCCCGCGGCATAGAGGCCCACGGGAATGCCGGTGGGGCGCTCGCCGGTCGTGTACGCGTCCATGCGTAGCGCCAGGAGGACATCGGCGTCGGAGGCCAGCCAGACCGAGCCGAGCGGCACGGGCTGCAGCGGCTCCTCGGGGATCTGGCGCAACACGGCCGCCGAGAAGAGACGGATCTCCGCCCGCTGGGTCGGATCCTCCATGGCGGCGGCCGGGTCGCCGTCGGCGCCGATCACCGCGTGCATGGGCGTCACGAGGTCGGAATAGGCGACGCCGTCGGTCACCACGCCGAACACGGTGCGCCCTTGGTCTTCCACTCGCACGATGGCGCCGATGCCGATGGGCGACTCGCGTGCGGTCCAGAAGTGGAACTGATGCGGCGTGGAGGGCTTGAGCTCGGTGGCGACGACGCGGCCGATGGGAGCGAGTTCGGGCATACCTCAATCTGCCCTAGGACTGGCCGATCTGGAATCGGCGCCGCACCAGTTCCAGCTCCTCGGCGCGCCGCGCGGGCGTCCACCCGAGCTCCCCGCCCACGAGCGCGGCACACTCTTCGAGCGCCGCTTCGCCAGGGTGGCCCGCTGTGCCGAGCTCGGTCCGGTGGAAGACGCAGTCCTCGAGACGGCGGGCCATTTCGGCACGGACCGCGTGGACCACCTCGGCGCGCAGCACGTCTGAGCCTCCGATCGGCGTCGCCAGCGGGGGGAAGTCATGGGCCACCCGGACCAGTTCCCGGTAGGCCGACCCGTAGTTCCGTGCCAGCCGCTCGGCCATCCTCGGGTCCAACCCGGGGGGCAGGCCGGCCCGGACCTCTCGCACCAGCGACTCGAACAGCGGGAAATCGCCTCCCGCGAGCGGGAGGAACGCGGTATGGCACGGCCCGGGCGTTCGCCCGAGCTTACGGAAGGTTAGGTTCACCGCCCGTTCGGCGACACCCCGTGCTACCGTGTAGCGGTTGCTGATGGCCGTGACCATTCCCTCCACGCCGTCGGCGCGCGCGTTGTCGGTGACGAGCGGCCGCTTGCCGAAGCTCACGTTCCCGTCCTGCTGCCGTCCACCCTCGACGGGAAGAAGGCCCGCCATGACCAGCGCCACGTCGTCCAGTCCGAGGCCGAGCGAGGGCACGGCTTCGTTGATCTCGTCGAGAAACCCGCTGACCTCGGCCTCGGTAACCCGAAGTCGGTCGGGATCGTCGCGCCACAGGATGCTGTTGACGCCGACGAGGGTGGTGTTCCGCCACGGCACCAGGAAGAGGTGCCGGGCTCCCCGGCTGAGCACCGCGCTGGGGTCGCGGTAGCGGGTCTGAAGGGCGAGACCTCTTTCCGTCACCAGATCGCGCCGTATCACCAGCGCCAGGTCGCGCGAGAACGCGGTCTGACGGCCGCCCAACCCGGCGCGAGCGAGTAAGGGCTCGGCGTAGGGGCCGGCCGCGTTCACGACGACCCGGGCACGAAGCTCGAAACGATCGCGTCCCAACCGATCTTCCAGGACCACGCCGGTCACTCGCCTGTCGCGGCGCAGCAGATCGGTCACCTCGCAATAGTTCGCGGCGACACATCCGGCGCGGATGGCCGACTGGACGAACGCCCAGACCAGCCGTGGCGGATTGTAGAACTGGCCGTCCCAGAAGACGCCGGCTCGGGTCAGGTCGCCGAGGTCGATGTTGGGAAACCAGGCACGGGCTGTCCGGGCGCCGACGAGCCGCGCGGGCGGGATTCGCTGGAGGGGGTCGTGCAGGCCCCGGTTTCGGTCAGCGGTGAGGAGCGACAGGAGGGCGAAGGCGGAGCCCAGCGCCTCGGCGCCACGCATCCCGTGCCCGTAGGTCGGCACGACGATCGGCATCGGGTGCACGAGATGGGGCGCGATACGAAGAAAGGCGCGGCGCTCGCGGCTCGACTCGCGCACGCGGGCGACATCGAAATGCTGGAGGTACCGGATGCCGCCATGGACGACCTTCAGCGACTGCGCCGAGGTCGCCCCCCCGAAATCACCCCGCTCTACCAGGGCGACGCGGAGACCCCGCTGGGCCGCGTCCCACGCCGTGGCGGCGCCGCAGGCCCCTCCTCCCACGACCACGACGTCGAATTCCACGGCGGCGAGTGCCGACAGATCCCGCATCCAGAAGGCTCCCTAACACCGCAGGTACTGTTCGACCGAGTGGATGCCGTAGAGCAGACGGTCCCAGCGTCCATCGGGCGCGCTGAGCGGCGTGCGCTCCGAGAGCAGCCAGCGCGAGATCCGGTTGGCCTCCGGGCCGGTACATCCGGGCGAGGCCTCGACCCGCACGAGGCCGTGGAAGAGGTCCCGCCCTTCCCACGGCCAGAGCCGGAGCCCCCACGAATCCACGGGTGTGAGATTCCGCGTCGCGGGAACGAAGATCGAAGACCGGTGCCCGGGCGGCAGCCGGAGGTAGAGGTCGAGTTCGGCACCCTCGAAGGGGAGCGAGGCGTGGCTCTTGACGACCCCGATCATCCGTGAGTCGCGCGCGAGCTCGGGACTCTCGGTGAGACCGCCGTCCACGATCACCCAGGCCGGCGACCGGCTGCGGTACTGGACGCCCAGCGAAATCTCGAGCGCCCCGCGCGCTCGGTCCACCGCGCGCGCGGCCTGGATCAGATCGAGCGAAGGATGGCCGTCGTCTTGTCCCGGCAACGTGACCGCATCGAGCTCCGACAGGACCTCACCGGCCAGGGCCAGCGCCTCCGGCCGGCCCAGGACCAGGACACGACGCCGCTCGAGCACCGTCCGAAGCTGCCGCGCCGTCCGTTCGCGCACGGCGGCCGCGATCGTCGCGACGATGATCGGACTGTGACCCGCATAGGCCACGAGCTCGCTGCGCTGCACCCCGTCGAGGAACGCGAGCGGCTCGGGCGCGTGCTCCGCGGGGCCGACGGGAAAGCTGTCCAGCGTGGCGCCCTCGACCAGCCGTGCCGGACGGAGCCCGACGTCCTCGGGCCGTCCGGAGCTCGCCTCGGGAACGAAGGAGGCCGGCGTCATACCCCGCAGGGCCAACGCGCGCCGGAGATGAGTCAGCTTGCTGGAGATCACGGGCACTGCGGCAGGCTACAGCTCGTCTTCGAAGGCCGTGAACGGGGGAACCTTGCTCATCCAGAAGCCGGCGAGACCGCCGTTGCGGTCCACTTCGATGTGGAAGGTATCGGCGACGCGGACGATCTCGACCTGCCTTCGCGCACCGATCCGCAGGTGAAACACGCTCTCGGACGAGTTGGTCTGCACCGAGAGCGTCGTATCCACTTCCACCGAAGCGACGCCGGGCCTCGAGGGCCGGCTCGGCACCACGACGCGGCCGTCGTTCGCCTGGGCGGGCACCTGGAGGTCGGCCACCGTCGTGACCTCGGGCCAGACGACGACGTCGAGACCGCAGATCACTCCGTTGTTCACGTCGAGCACCGCCACGGAGCCTTCGTCGTCGGTAAGCTCGACCGTCCCGGTGAGGCCACCGGCCTTCCGGTTGCCCTTGAACGATCCGGAGAGAATGTCGGTCTCCGGGTCCCACCGCCACGCGATGGTGGGCAGGGCACCATTCAGCGGCTCCACCCGCGCCTCGACGCCGACGATGGCCACTTTAGGCGGCACGGGCGGACTCGAGGCTGCGGATGAGACCGATGATCCGATCGAGAGCCTTTTCCAGCTCCGCGTCGGAGACGGCGTAGCTCAACCGCACCCACCGGTCGTCGCCGAATGCGCCGCCCGGCACCAGGGCCACGCCTTCCTTCTTCATCAGCTGCTCGCAGAAGGACGTCCCGGTGACGGGGTCCTTCTCCCGGATGCCGTCCACCCGGAAGAAGAAATAGAAGGCCCCGTGCGGCTCGACGAACTCCACGCCGGGCGCTTCGCGGCGGAAGCGCTCCACCAGGTAGTCGCGCCGGCGCCGGAAGGCCGCCACCATGCGGTCGACCTCCGCGTCCACACGCTCGTCGGTGAACGCGGCGGCCGCCGCCCATTGCGCGGGATGGTTCGCTCCGGTCGTCGTATGCGATTGGAGAGCCGCCATCGCCTTGGAAAGATGGGGTGGGGCCAGCGCCGCGCCGATGCGCCACCCCGTCATCGCGTACGCCTTGCTGGCGCCGTAGATGATCACCACCCGCTCGAGCAGATCGTCCGGCAGGTCCAGCAGCGACGGCGCGGGCCCGTTGCCGTAGTTGATCCGGCGATAGATCTCGTCGGAGATGATCCACACGTCGTTGGCCTTGGCCCATTCCGCGATGGATCGAAGCTCGGCGAGCGTATAGACCGCGCCGGTGGGATTGCACGGCGAGCAGAGGATCAGACCGCGGGTGGACTTGTTGGAGTGGTGGTCCAAATCCTTGGCACTCACCTTGAGTCCCCACTCTACGGCGCCCGGCACCAGCACGGGCTCGGCGCGGCAGAGGTGGACGATCTGGGGATAGGACACCCAGGCCGGGCCCGGGATGAGCACCTGGTCTCGCGGCCCAAAGAGGGTAAAGCAGGCGTTGAAGATCGACTGCTTCGACCCCGAGCTCACCGTGATCAGGTCGGGATCCACCTGACGGCCACCCGACATGCGGCTCAGCGCCCCCGCGATGCCCTTGCGGAGGTCGGCGATGCCGATGTTCGGCGGGTAGCGGGTCAGACCCTTCTGGATCGCCTGGGTGCCGGCTTGCGCCACCGAGGACGGCGTATCGAAATCGGGCTCCCCGACACCGAGGTCGAGCACGTCCTCGCCGGCCGCCTTGCGACGCTTGGCTTCGTTGCTGATGGCGACGGTCTCGGAGGCCTTGAGATGCTGGACGTTCGGCGAGAGCGGATCGGGCATACTGGTTCCGGATGAGATGTCGACGAAGTGAATGCGGAAAGGTCGGTCTCGAACACGGCGATGTCAACCACGGCGACGGCAGGGTTGGCCCCCATACCGCCAGGCTGTACCTTGGCCTGATTTCCTCCGAGCGCCGAGGCATTCGTGGCTGATCTGAAAGCATTGCACCTGTCCCCTCCCATCGCGGAGGCCGCCTCGAACCTGGGGTGGACCGCGGACGACCCCGTCGTACGGGACGCCGCCCCCACCGCGGCACGGGGACACAACCTCATCGCGATCCTCCCGCCCGTCCCTGCGGCGGCCACCCCCGTGATGGCCGGACTGCTGAGCCGGATCGGCAGCGGCGGGTCCGCCCCTGCGCTGCTGCTTGCGGCCGACAGCGAGCTGGAGGAATGGGGAGGCCGGCTTCACGCCCTCGCGGCGGCATCCGGACTCCACATCCATGTCGCCCGGAGCGTCGGCCGCGCCTCGCGACGGCTCCGCGGGGATCCTGGCATCGACCTCCTGGTCTGCTCGGCCCGCACCGCGCTCGCGCTGCACGGCCGATCGGCACTGCACCCGGAGCGGCTCGCGTCCGTGGTACTGGCGTGGCCCGGGGGGTGGGACCTCCACGACGACGTCGCCGAGATGATGCAGGATCTCCCCAAGGACGCGCAGCGAATCCTCCTGGGCTCGTCACCCGACGAGCTGGGGGCGTTGACGGAGCGGTACGCACGGCGCGCGCTCGAGGTCAGCGCCCCCGGCTTGGCCGGCGCGATCGAGCCGGCCGGCCCGGTCCGCACTGTCAGCGTGACCTGGGGCCGGCGCACCGCGGCGCTCGCCGATCTCCTGGAGTTGCTCGACCCCGTCTCCGCCGCGATCTGGACCTTGGACTACGGCCACCACGCCGCGATCCGACACGTAGTGCCGGCCTCCGATCCGAACGTCACGGTGACCACGGGGGACGCCCCCCGGGTGCAGCTGGTGGTCGCCTTCGACCCACCCACGCCGACCCGCCTCCGACAACTCCTCGCGGCCGGCGAGGTCGTCGCGCTCGTGCCTCCAGCCGCCGAGAGCTACATCCGCCGAATCGCGGCGACACGGCGGCCCCTACGACTCCCCAGCGCGCTCGACGCCGCCACGTCCGCGGCGGAGGGCCGCCGGCAGGCCATCGCCGAGGTGCTGGAGCGCGGTGGGTTGGACCGCGGTCTCTTCACCCTGGCGCCGCTGTTCGACCGTTATGATGCGACGGCGGTCGCGGCGGCGCTCTTCGATCTGTGGACCTCGTCAGGCACACCCGCGCCGGCACCAGCCTCGCACCCGGGGCCGACGGAGAGCGATGCGACGGCGAAGGTCTTCGTGGGTGTGGGCAAGAAGCACGGCGCGACGGTCAACGATCTCGTGGCCGTTCTCACCAAAGAGGTTGGCCTCGACAAGACCAGGATCGGGCGCGTGGAGCTCAGGGAGAGCTTCATGCTGGTCGAGGTGCCGGCATCGGAGGCCGGGCGGGTCGCCGCGGGCCTCAGCGGCACGACGATCCGGCGCACGCGGGTGGTCGCGAGAGTCGACGCTGGTCGCGAGTCGAGTGTCGCGGGACGAAAATCGCGGCCATCGACGCGACCGACTCGCAGCCGGTGACCTTCTCGTCTAGATTAGCGTCCCTCACCTTCGCGCGCTGGAGAATCAGGGGATGAATTACGGGATGCACCCCGGCTGGGTCGAGGTGATCAGCGGCGTCATGTTCAGCGGCAAGAGCGAGGAGCTGATCCGGCGGGTGCGGCGCGGCATCATCGCCCGCAGGCGGGTGCAGGTGTTCAAATCGCATCTGGATAGCCGATATACCGGGCTGTACAGCGTTTCGAGCCATGACGGCACGGAGCTCGAAGCCACTCCGGTGGATTCGGCCGCCGAAATCCTCCGGCTCGTCCGACCCGACAGCGAGATCGTGGCGATCGACGAGGCCCAGTTTCTCGACTACGACATCGTCACGGTCGCGACACTGCTCGCCGGACGCGGCGTGCGGGTGATCCTGGCCGGCACCGACACCGACTTCCGCGGCGAGCCGTTCGGCGCGATGGGTACGCTGATGACGGCGGCGGAGCTCGTGGACAAGCTCCAGGCCATCTGTGTGGTCTGCGGCGACCCCGCATGCCGCAACCAGCGGCTCATCGACGGCAAGCCGGCACGATACGACTCCCCCACGATCATGGTCGGCGGCCGGGAGAGCTACGAGGCCCGCTGCCGCCACTGCCACAAGGTGCCGCGGAAGGACGAGGATCAGACGGAACTACGGCTGAAAGCTCAAAGCTGAAAGCTCAAGGCAAGAGTTTTCAACTTTCAGCTTTCAGCTTTCAGCTTTGAGCTTTTAGCTTTCAGCTGTGCTGACCGTCGCCCTGACCGGCAACATCGCCGCCGGGAAGTCCACCGTCGCCAGGCTCTTCGAGCGCTGGGGCGCCACGCTGATCGACGCCGACCAGCTGGTGCGGGAAGTGCAAGCGCCCGGCAGCCCGGCTGTCCGGGCCATCATCGAACGGTTCGGCCCGGGCCTGGTCGCCCCGGACGGCGCTCTCCGGCGGGACGAGTTGCGGCAGCTGGTGATGGGTGACCCCGTGGCCCTGGCGGTGCTCAACCGGATCGTGCACCCCGCCGTGCTCGCCCGGCGCGCCGAGCTGGAGGCCGAGGCGCGCGAACGGGGCGACCGCATCGTGGTGAGCGACATTCCGCTCCTTTTCGAGGCCGCCGATCCCTCCACCTTCGACGTCGTCGTTCTGGTAGACGCGCCCGAGGCAATCCGCCGGGGCCGCCTCGTCGCCGAGCGGGGACTCACGGAGCGAGACGCCGAGCAGATGATGGCGGCGCAGGCCCCCAGCGGACCCAAGCGCTCCCGCAGCACGTATGTCATCGACAACGATACCGACCTCGCCGCCCTGGAGCGCGCTGCCGCCGCGGTGTGGAAGGCGCTGCTCGCCCGTGCTTGACCTCTCCGTGCGGTCCGTCTATCCTCCCACGCGCAACCCCTCCGCTGGAGCACGCCGTGTCCAATGTTCCGGACGATCTGGTCTATACCGCCGAGCACGAATACGTTGCCCCGACGGCCGACGACGCCGTGGTGCGCGTGGGAATCACCGACTACGCGCAGGGCGAGCTGGGCGACGTGGTCTTCGTGACGCTTCCCAAGCCCGGCGAGCGGTTCGACGCCAGCCAGGCGTTCGGGACGATCGAGGCGGTGAAGGCCGTGTCCGAGCTGTACAATCCGCTCGCCGGCCAGGTCGTCGAGGTCAACGGGGCGCTCGAGAAGGACCCGGCCGTGGTCAACCGCGATCCCTACGGAGAAGGCTGGATGGTGGCGCTCAAGCTCGACGACCCCTCGGCCAGGAACTCGCTGCTGTCGCCCGCGGCCTACCGGGCCCACATCGGAGAGTGAGCCCGGATTGGCTGAAGCGGGATGACAGGATGGCAGTGCGCCAAGCCCCGGGTCGTGTTCCGGGGCATTTTCATATTACCGACAGGATGACCGTACCATGACGACCGCCGTTCCCGCCGAGCCCACGTCCCCGGCGACCGACGTCCTTCACCCCGGGCACTTCGCCTACCGGCACATCGGCCCGCGCCGGGAAGACGTCGCCGCCATGCTGGATGTGCTGGGCTACGAGACGCTCGACCAGTTCATCGACGCCGTGGTGCCGGAGGAGATCCGCCTTCGCCGTCCGCTGGCGCTCCCGCCTGGCCGAAGCGAGCGCGAGGTGCTCCAGGCACTCCGTGGTCTGGCCGGGATGAACCGGGTGTTCCGCTCGTACATCGGGATGGGCTACGCGGGCTGCTTCACCCCGCAGGTGGTGCAGCGCAACGTCCTCGAGAATCCCGGGTGGTACACGGCGTATACGCCGTACCAGGCGGAGATCTCACAGGGACGACTCGAGGCGCTCCTCAACTTCCAGACGATGGTGTCGGATCTCACGGGCCTTGCCGTGGCCAACTCCTCGCTGCTCGATGAGGCGACGGCGGCCGCGGAAGCGATGAGCCTGTCGCTGACGGTGAGTGGGGTCAAGGCCGATCCCGTGTTCCTGGTGGACGAGTACTGCCATCCGCAGACCATCGCGGTCGTGCGGACCCGCGCGGAGGCGCGCGGGATCCGGGTGGTCTTGGGCGAGCCGGAGGCCTTCACCTTCGAGCCGGGCGTGATCGGAGCGCTGGTGCAGTATCCCGCGACCGACGGGGCCATTCGCGACTTCCGCCGCCTGGCCGAGCGGGCCCACGAGGCCGGCGCGCTGGTGACCGCCGCGACCGACCTCCTCAGTCTCACGCTGCTGGTGCCGCCGGGTGAGTGGGGCGCCGACATCGCCATCGGCAACAGCCAGCGCTTTGGCGTGCCCATGGGATACGGCGGCCCGCACGCCGCGTTCTTCGCGACGCGCGAGGCCCACAAGCGCTTCCTGCCCGGCCGGATCATCGGTGTCTCGAAGGACCGGGACGGGCGGCCGGCGCTCCGGATGGCCCTCCAGACCCGCGAGCAGCACATCCGCCGCGACAAGGCCACGAGCAACGTCTGCACCGCGCAGGTGCTGCTGGCGGTCATGGCGAGCATGTACGCGGTCTATCATGGACCGGGCGGGTTGCGTCGGATCGCGGAGCGAGTCCACTCGCGGACGGTGATGCTGGCGAACGCGCTCCGCCGGCTCCGCTATCGCATCGTCCACGACCACCATTTCGACACCATCTGCGTCGAGGTGCCCGAGTGGGCGCTGCCCCGGCTGCTCGACGCGGCGCGGGCGCGCCAGATCAACCTGCGCCCGCTTCCGCCGACCCGGCTGTGCATCGCGCTCGACGAGACGGTGACGCTGGGCGACCTGGCGGACGTCATCGCCGTCTTCTCGCTCAACGAGGCGCTGCCGTTCATGCTCGAGGATATCGGCGTCAAGACCGAGCGGGCCATTCCCGACTCGCTCAGCCGCACGTCGGCGTACCTGACGCATCCGGTCTTCCATCTGCACCACTCCGAGACCGAGATGCTGCGGTACATCAAGCGGCTCGAGGCGCGCGACCTCTCGCTCACGTCGGCGATGATCCCGCTCGGCTCCTGCACCATGAAGCTGAATGCGACGACCGAGATGATGCCGGTGAGCTGGCGCGAGTTCAACCGGCTGCACCCGTTCGCGCCGCGAGACCAGGCGACCGGCTACGACCTGCTCTTCAGCCAGCTCGAGTACCAGCTCGCCGAGATCACCGGTTTCGCCGCCTTCTCCTTGCAGCCGAACGCCGGCTCGCAGGGCGAGTATGCCGGCCTGCTCGTCATCCGCGCCTGGCACCAGTCGCGGGGCGACACGCGCCGCACTACCTGTCTCATTCCCCAGTCGGCGCACGGCACCAACCCGGCGAGCGCCGTGATGGCCGGCATGCAGGTGGTCCCGGTCCGGAGCGACTCGCACGGCAACATCGATCTGGCTGATCTTCGCGCCAAGGCGGAAGCCCATCGTGACACGCTGGCGGCGCTGATGGTGACCTACCCGTCGACCCACGGGGTGTTCGAGGCGTCGATCCGCGAGATCTGCCGGGTCGTCCACGAGCACGGCGGTCAGGTGTACATGGACGGCGCCAACATGAACGCGCAGGTGGGACTGTGCCGGCCGGGCGACATCGGCGCGGACGTCTGCCATCTCAACCTCCACAAGACCTTCTGCATCCCGCATGGCGGCGGCGGTCCCGGCATGGGCCCGATCGGCGTCGCGGCGCATCTGGCTCCCTTCCTTCCGGGACATCCGGTGGTGGACCTGGGGCACCAGCAGGCGTGCGGGACCATCTCCGCCGCGCCATGGGGCAGCTCCGCGATCCTTCCCATCTCGTGGGCCTACATCGCCCTCATGGGATACGATGGGCTCACCGAGGCGACCAAGATCGCGATCCTCAACGCCAACTACATCGCGCGCCGGCTCGAGCCGCACTACGACGTCCTCTATTCGGGCCCGCACGGACTCGTGGCGCACGAGTGCATTGTCGATACCCGGCCCTTCAAGACGTCGGCGGGCGTGGACGTCGAGGACATCGCCAAGCGGATCATCGACTTCGGTTTTCACCCGCCGACCGTCTCGTTTCCGGTGGCCGGCACCCTGATGATCGAGCCGACCGAGAGCGAATCGAAAGAGGAGCTCGACCGGTTCTGCGACGCGCTGATCGCGATTCGCGAGGAGATCCACGAGATCGAGACCGGCGCGGCCGACCGGGAGAACAACATCCTGACCAATGCGCCGCACACGCTGGAACAGGTGATCGCGGACAACTGGACTCGTCCCTATCCGCGGGAGCGGGCCGCCTATCCCGCGCGCGGGCTCCGCGAGCACAAGGTGTGGCCCACGGTGGGACGCATCGACAGCGCCTTCGGCGACCGGAATCTGGTGTGTGTGTGTCCGCCGATGGAGGCATATTCGTGAGGGCAGTCTGGCATCTCTGGCTCGACTCCGCTCGGCCCGGCTGGCGGAACATGGCCATCGACCAGACCCTGCTCGAGCGCGCGATGGCGGGCGAGCGGTGGCTCCGTCTCTACACCTGGGCGCCGGGTTGTCTGTCTTTCGGGCGGCACGAGCCCGCCGCGCGGCGGTACGACGCGGGCCGCATCGCTGCACTCGGGCTCGACGTCGTGCGGCGACCGAGCGGAGGGCGCGCGGTGTGGCACGGCCGCGAGCTTACCTATGCCGTGGTGGGTCCCGGCGCCCTCGGCTCCCTTCGCGACAGCTATCTCGAGATTCATCGCATGCTGCGGGACGCGCTCGCCGGGATCGGCGTGGCGGCCGAGCTGGCGCCGTCGTCCCACGCGGCACCGGTCGATGCTGGCGCCTGCTTCGCCCGGCCGGCCGGCGGCGAGCTCATGGTGGGCGGCCGAAAGGTCGTGGGGAGCGCCCAGCTGAGACAGGGCGGCGCCCTGCTGCAGCACGGCTCGATCCGGCTCGCCGATGACCAGATGGTCGTGAGCGCGGTGACGCGCGGCGAGGCCGCACCGCTCGATGCGGCGGCCCCGCTCCTCGCCACCGATGGGCTCCCGATCGACGACCTCGCCGCTTCGGTCGCGGTGGCCGCCGAGGGGCGCTGGGGCGGAGACTGGCGTCGAGACGAGTCGTGGTGGGAGAACGTCGTCACCGCCTCGGACCGGCACGCCGCCCACTTCTGCTCGAGCGACTGGACCTGGGGAGCCGACCAGTGAGATGCTCGTCCGCGCTAATGCTCCTCTCGCTGTGGCCTGTCGCGGGCTCGCTGCGCGCTCAGGCGACGGGTGACCGCTCGACCGTCGTGATCGTGATCGGCGACCAGGCGACGCTTCCCATTCCCACGATGCTGGAGGGAGCCGCCAACAGCGCCGCGAACATCGAGATGGCCGACCAGCTCTTCCTCAGGCTCGCCAATCTGGGGCCCGACCTCGTCACCGCCGGCGACAAGTCGTTCGTACCCATGCTCGCCAGGAGCTGGACCCGCCGCGACTCGGTCACCATCGCGTTCGACCTCGACGATCGCGCCAGCTGGCAGGACGGTGTCCCGGTCACCGCACGCGACGTCGTGTTCACCTTCCAGCGGGCCCGCGATCCGTCCATCGCGCCCCGGCTCGCCGGCGTGCTCCGGCGGATCGCGTCCGTGACGGCCGAAGGCACCCACCGTGTCGTATTCACGTTCACCGAGCCGTACGCCGAGCAGTTGTACGACGCGGTGTGGCCGGTGGCGCCGGTGCCGGCGCACCTGCTCGCCAAGTTGCCGCCGGACCAGTGGCAGCGGTCCTCGTTTGCCGCGAAGCCGGTGGGCAGCGGGCCGTACAAGTGGGTGCGGAGCGTGCCGGGGGCATTCGTCGAGCTGGAGGCCAACGACCGGTTCTTTCTGGGCGCGCCCGGGATCCGTCGCGTCGTGATCCTCTCGGCGAAAGACCCGGAGGCCAGGATGAATCTCGTCCTCAGCCATGAGGCCGACGCGATGGACAACATCCTGCCCTCGCTCGCCAACATCCAGCGGATGAGCGCCGAGAAGGGCATCCGGCTGATTCCGGTCCCCTCTCCCTCCCTCGGCTTTCTCCTGTTCAATCAGCGCGATCCGGCCGACACGTCGCGCCCTCATCCGATCCTGACCGACCGAGACGTGCGTCGAGCGATCATCCGCTCGCTCGACCGGAACCTGCTCGTGAAGGCCGTATTCGGTTCGTATGCGGCCGTGCCGTACGGCCCAACTTCAGGGATCCTGTGGATCGGCCATGGCACGCCCAAGCCGACCGGGCCCGATCCGGCAGAAGCGCGCCGGCTTCTCGCGTCCCGGGGATGGACAGACACCGACGGCGATGGGATCCTGGAGAAGGATGGCCGCCCCCTGCGACTCACCCTGAACTATCCCGGGACGAGCGCGGCCCGACGTCAGATCTCCCTGCTCGCCCAGCAGCAGCTCCGCCGGGTCGGGATTGCGGTGGACCTGCAGCAGTTCGACTTCCCGGTCTGGTACGGGCGCCGCAATGCGGGACAATTCGACATCGACTTTTCCGGCACATTCCAGGATCCGTCGCCCTCGGGTCTCTTTCAGGGCTGGACATGCAAGGGGGCCACCAACGCCGCGCACTACTGCAACCCGAGAGTGGATTCCCTGATCGAGCTCGCCATTGCCGACCGTGATCGAGTCGCCGTCTCGTGGCAGGCCGCGCTGCGGCAGATCGAGGAGGACGCACCCGCGGCGTTCATGTATACGCCCAGTAATGTGCTCGCGGTCGACCGGCGATTCGAAAACGTCACGATCCGGCCGGAGTCGTCCTGGCTGCAGCTCTGGAAGTGGACCACGAAGGGGTCGTCCGCCCGGCACGGCAGCGGAAACTGAGGTGCGCCGCTGGCTGATCCGTCGCATGACGCAGGCGGCGATCACGCTCGTGATCGCGGTGGTCCTCACCTTCATCCTGATGCGCCTCGCCCCCGGCGACCCGCTCGCCCAGCTCTCGCAGGACCGGCCGCTCACTCCCTCGCAGATCGAATCGCTCCGCAAACGCTACGGCCTCGATCAGCCGCTCCTCTCCCAGCTCGGTACCTTCGCCGCCGGCCTCGCGCGCGGGGATCTCGGCACCTCGATCCAGTTCGGGCGGCCCGTCACCACGCTGATCCGCGAGCGGCTGCCCGCGACCTTGCTGCTCGGCGGGGCGGTGCTGCTGCTCAACTTCACCGTGGGCGTCTGGCTCGGCGTGAAGCAGGCGGTGCGCCGCGACGGCCCCGCGGACCAGGCGCTCACGGTGCTGTCGCTCGCGGGATACGCGACGCCCTCGTTCTGGCTCGGGCTGGTGCTGGCCTGGCTCGTGAGCGTGAAATGGCATCTTCTCCCCGCGGCCGGCATGGTGAATCCCTTGCTCGAGACCGAGGCGGGGTTCCTCGCCCGCGCCGTCGATGTGGGCCGGCACCTCATTCTCCCCGCCGTGACGCTCTCGGTCGTCAGCATCGCCGGCACCATGCGGTACCAGCGGACCGCCATGATCGAGGTCCTCCACCTTCCTTATATAGTGACGGCCAGAGCCAAGGGGCTCCCGGAGGGGTCGGTCACCTGGAAGCACGCCTGGCGCAACGCATTCTTTCCCGTCCTCACGCTCTTCGGGCTCTGGCTTCCCCTGCTGGTCACCGGGTCGGTGTTCGTCGAGTCGGTGTTCGCATGGCCGGGCCTCGGCTCCCTGGCCGTCGGCGCGGTAGGATACCGCGACTACCCGTTGCTCATGGGGTCGGCGCTGCTCGTGGCGGTCGTGGTCGTGTGCGGCAGCCTCCTCACTGACCTGATCTACGCGATTCTCGACCCCCGAGTGCGACTCTCGTGACGGTGCTGCTGGAGCCGCTGCGCCGGGCGTGGCGCACGCCGCGCGGGCGGGGGGGGGCGATCGTTCTCATCGCGATCGCCTTCACGGCGGTCTTCGCGCCGCCGCTGCTGCCCGACCCTCTGGCCCAGCCCGACCCGATCACCGGTGTGAGCCTCGCGCCGAGCCTCGTCCACCCATTCGGCACCGACCAGTTGAGCCGCGATGTGCTCGCCAGGGTCGTGGTTGCTGGGCGCGTCTCGCTCGCAATCGCGGCTCTCGCCGTCGGACTCTCGGTGACGCTCGGCGCGCTGGTGGGCCTCGTGGCCGGCTACTGGGGCGGTGCCGTGGATGCCGCCCTGATGCGGCTGGTGGACGGCGCCCTCGCCGTCCCCCGGCTGTTCCTCCTGCTCCTGGTCCTCGCCGTGTCCGACCGAGTGCCGGTGTGGCTGCTCATCCTGATGATCGGCGCCACCGGCTGGTTCGGAACCAGCCGCATCGTGAGAGCGGAAGTGCTGCGCCTGCGCGAGGAGAGCTACGTGACGGCGTCGGAGGCGCTGGGGGCATCGCGCCGCCGCGTTATCTTCCGGCATCTGCTGCCCAACACGCTGGGACCACTACTGGTGGCGGTCACGTTGGGGGTGGGCGACGTGATCCTGCTCGAGGCCGGCCTCTCGTTCCTCGGCCTCGGCATCCAGCCGCCGGCCCCGTCGTGGGGCGGGATGATCCTGGACGCCCGCGAAGTCCTCGTCACCGCCCCGTGGGCCGGCCTGTTTCCCGGCATCGCGATCGTGCTCACCGTGCTGTCCGCCAACCTCCTGGGCGATGCCGTGCGCGACGCCGCGGACCCCCGAGGCACATGACCCGAGTGCTCGAGGTCGAGAATCTGCGCGTGTCGTTCCCGGACCCCGGTGGACGACGGATCCAGCCGGTGGACGGCGTCTCGTTCGCGCTCGCCCGAGGCGAGACGCTGGCGCTCGTCGGCGAGTCGGGGTGCGGCAAGAGCCTCACCAGCCTCGCCCTGCTGCGGCTGATTCCGCCGCCTGGCCGCATCGATGCCGGCAGCGCCATCCGGCTGGGCGACACCGATGTGCTCGCGCTCGACGGCGCGGCGTTGCGCGATGTGCGTGGCCGCCGGATCGGCATGGTCTTCCAGGACCCGATGACCAGCCTCAATCCGGTGCTGACGGTGGCCGATCAGATCGGCGAGGGCATTCGCGCGCATTTCCCCGTGTCACGAGCGGAAGCCCGCTCGCGCACGCTGCGCCTGCTGCAGGAAGTGGGAATCCCCGACCCCGAAGCCCGCCTGGATGCCTATCCGCATCAGCTCAGCGGCGGCATGCGCCAGCGCGTGATGATCGCCATTGCCCTCTCCGCCGAGCCCGAGGTGCTCGTCGCGGACGAGCCGACGACGGCGCTCGACGTGACGGTGCAGGCGCAGATCCTCGAGGTCCTCGACCAGCTCCGATCGAGCCGCGGCATGGCCGTCCTCCTCATCACGCACGACCTCGGCGTCGTCGCCGGCCGCGCCGACCGCGTTGCGGTGATGTATGCAGGACAGATCGTGGAGGAAGCGCCAACCGCCCGGCTGTTCGCACGACCGTCGCATCCCTATACCCAGGGGCTCTTCGCGTCCGTCCCACGCATTACCGGACCCGTCACGCGGCTCACACCGATCGGCGGGACGGTCCCGCCGCCCGCGGCATGGCCCAGGGGCTGCCGTTTCCGCCCCCGCTGCCCCAAGGCGTTCGACAAGAGCCAGCTCGAGCCGCCGCTGCTGCCCGTCGGCCAGGATCACCGGATGCGGTGCTGGCTCGCAGAGGAGCCGAGGTGAGTGCCGCAGGATCGGGCACGCTTCTCGAGGTGCGCGACCTGGTCAAGCACTATCGCGAGCCTGGCCTCTTCCGGGCGTCCGCACCGCCGGTGCGGGCCGTGGACGGCGTGTCCTTCCGGGTCGCCCAGGGCGAGACGCTGGCTCTGGTGGGCGAGTCGGGATGCGGGAAATCCTCGGTAGGCCGGACTATTCTGCGCCTGCAGGAGCCGACCGCGGGTCGCGCGGTATTCGAGGGAGTGGATCTCTTCTCGCTCGACCGCGCCGCCCTTCGACAGCTGCGGCGGCGGATGCAGATCATCTTTCAGGACCCGTATGGCAGTCTCAATCCGCGGATGACGGTCGGCGCGGCCGTCGCGGAGGGAATCCAGATTCACCGGCTGGCGCCGGCCAGGGCGGTCCCGGAGCGTGTGGCCGCACTCTTGCGAGAGGTGGGACTCGATCCAGGCTACGGCAGCAGGTACCCGCACGAGTTCAGCGGCGGCCAGCGGCAGCGCATCGGCATCGCGCGCGCGCTCGCGGTGGAGCCCTCATTCATCGTCTGCGACGAGCCGGTCTCCGCGCTGGACGTGTCGGTGCAGGCGCAGGTCCTGAACCTGCTCGCCGATCTCCAGCGGGACCGCGGCCTCTCCTACCTCTTCATCGCCCACGACCTCGCCGTCGTGCGGCAGATCGCGCGCCGCATCGCCGTCATGTATCTCGGTAAGATCGTGGAGGAGGGACCGACCGAGCCTCTGCTCGCCCGTCCCCGTCATCCGTACACGGTCGCCCTACGTTCCGCCGTTCCCGAGCCCGACCCCTCCCGGCCCCGGTCGCGCATCGTGCTGGGCGGGGACCTTCCCAGCCCCTCGAACCCCCCGTCCGGGTGCGCCTTCCATCCTCGCTGCTTTCACCCCATGAAGGACCAGCGCTGCGTCACGGAAATTCCGCGCCTGCGCTCCGTGGGCGCCACTGGCGCCGCATGCCACTATGCGGAGGAGACCCCGGCACCATCGGCCGGGTGAGGACCATCACTGTAGCCTTCGCTCGGGTCCGCGACATTACCTCCAGTCACCTTTTCGGAGGATTCATGACGGACCGCAAGGACAAGGACCTCGCCACCGAGGGCACCGCCGATCGCATCAAGGGCACCGGCAACGTGATCGGTGGCCGGGTGAGAGGCGCCATGGGCGGGGCCAGTGGTGATACGGGCGAGCAGCTCAAGGCCAAGGCCCAGGAGATGAAGGGCAAGGCCCAGCAGTCGATGGGGAAGGTCAAGCAGAAGCTCGATCCCGACCCCGGAAATGTGCAGCGCGACACGAAGGGAGTCGAGCACGAGGTCGAGGGAACGGCGAACGTGGCCGGCGGGCGCACCCGCCAGGCGTTCGGCGGCGCCACCGGCGACCTGGGTCAGCAGATTAAGGGCAAGGCCCAGGAGCTGAAGGGCAAGGTCCAGCAGGCGATGGGGAAAAAGGAGCGCGAGTCGGACGAGGAGGACGACGAGCTGGAGTAATCAGTCCCCCGCTGCGCCGGTGACCTGCGCCAGCCGCTCCGTCGCCAGCGACAGCTCGCCCTCGATACGGTCGAGCCAGAGCGGCGTCGTCTCCAGCTTCCCTTCGGCGCCGCTCCGCTCCATCATCTCGCAGGCCTTGCCCAGCCGGTTGAGGCCCAGCAACAGACAGCTGCCCTTGATCGAGTGCCCGAAGGCGCGGATCGCCATGGCATCGCCGGACGCGACGGCGGCCCGGAGACCCTCCAGGCGCTCCGGCGTGGTGCCGAGAAACAGCTCCACGGTCTCGGCGATCAGGTCGGGCGCGCCGGCCTCCTGGACTTCCCGAATGGCCTCGAGCGCGGACTCGTCGAGGATGGGCACCATCGCAGGCGGCCACTGCATCGAGTCACTCATGCGGTCCCCGTGGGCGGAAGGTCGGCTATTCCCAGCCGGTTCATCTCGGGCCCGATCTTGGCGTGGTAGCAGTCGGGACAGATGCTGCGCGACAGCATCACGTCCGTGCGCGCGGCGACGTAGTCCTCGAGCGTGGTCCAGTTGTTCTCGTCGCGAATCCGCCGGCAGTACGAGCAGAGCGGCAGCAGTCCCTGCAGCTGGCGAATCTCGCTCTGCAGACCGATGATGCGGCGTGCCACCCGTAACCGGGCCGCCATCTCGTCCAGGTCGAACGGCTTGGTCACGAAGTCGTCGGCACCCGCTTCCATCCCTTCGAGATACGACCCCTTCCCGGTCAGGGCCGTCACGAGGATGACGTACGTATAGCGGGGACGCGCGTCGGCCCGGATCAGCCGGCACAGCTCGATGCCGCTCAGCCCGGGCATGATCCAATCGGCCAGCACGATGGAGGGACTGGTGCGCTGGTATGCGTCCCACGCCTGGCGACCATCGGCCGCCAGGATGCACTCGTGGTCCAGCTTGCGGAGCGCCGCCTGCAGGAACCGCCGAGCGGGCGCGTCATCATCCGCGATCAGGATCTTGAGCGCGGTCACGAGGCGCGTACTCGCCAGAGCCGGTGGACCACGGCGCGGCCCATCGTGACCCGCTCGTACGCCGCATCCAGGTTGAGTGTCGTTTCGGCCCCGCCCATGTACAGATACCCCTCAGGGTGAATGATCTGCCTGACCTTTCCGAGAATCGTCTTCTTGGTCTCGATATCGAAGTAGATCAGCACATTTCTCAGGAACACCAGGTCCACCGACGCAAGGCCCCCCCAGGGATCGATGAGGTTGAGCTCGCGGTATTCCACCATCCGCCGGATGTCGTCCGAGATCTGCCATTGCAGGTCCCGCTTGGTGAAGTACTTCACCAGGTAGGTCACCGGCAGGCCGCGGTTCACTTCGATCTGGGTGTAGCGTCCCGTGACCGCCCGCGCGAGCACGTCCGTACAGATGTCGGTGCCCAGGATCGTGAGATCCCACCCCAGCAGCGCGGGAAAATGCTCCCGGATCAGCATGGCGATCGTGTACGGCTCCTGGCCGGTCGAGCAGGCCGCGGACCAGATGGACAGGCGGCGCCTGGCTCCGTTCCGCCGCATGATCTCGGGCAGGATCGTCGAGTGCAGCGCCTCGAACGGATAGGCGTCGCGGAAGAACGTGGTCTCGTTGGTGGTCATCACCTCGACGACCTTGCGATGCAACCCGTTCATCGACCGGGTCCGCAGCTCGGCGATGAGCTGGTCGACCGAGCCGAAGCCCTCGCTCCGCGCCAGCGTCGCCAGCCGGGACTCGACGAGATATTCCTTCCCTTCCTCGAGGATGATCGCCGACCGTTTGTGAACCAGGTCCCTGACGAAGCCGAAGTCGGCGGCTCCAATGGTCATGCGACGGGCCTCATGGCCGTTCGCGTCGTCCGGCGGATGATCTCCTGGGCGATCTGGTCCAGCGGCAGCACCCGGTCGGCGATGCCCGCGTTCGCGATGAATCCCGGCATCCCCCACACCACCGAGGAGGCCTCGTCCTGCACGACGACCCGCCCGCCGCAGTCGTGAATCTCCTCGGCGCCGCGGAGCCCGTCCTGTCCCATGCCGGTGAGCACGACCGCCAGTATCCGGGGGCCGTACACCGACGCGACCGAGCGGAACAGCACGTCCACCGCGGGGCGGCACGAGTTCTCCGGCGGCGCCTGGTGAGTCCGGAGCTCCACCCCGCCGGCGGCGCGCTCCACGACCATGTGCCAGTCGCCCGGAGCGATCCACACGGTGCCGGGCTCCACCTTTTCCCCCGGGGCGCCTTCACGCACCGCCAGCCCGCACTGGCCGTTGAGCCGGTCGGCCAGGAACCGGGTGAAGAGCGGCGGCATGTGCTGCACCACGAGGATGGGTGTCGGCAGACCGGCGGGTAACCGCGGCAGCAGCGCGGCGAGGGCGTTGGGACCGCCGGTCGACACGCCGATGGCCACCACGTCCACGGTCTCGCCGGCGGGCGGACGCGGCGCTGCGGCGACGACGGGCCTGGGCGGCGACGCCACCCGAGCGATGGTGGGCCGGTGCAGCGCCTTGATGCGCGGGATCAGCTCCTCGCGCACCTTCGCGGTGGCGGCATCGGCGCTTCCGGCGTTGGTCGGCTTGGTGAGGTAGTCCGTGGCGCCGAGCGAGAGGGCCTCGAGCGTATGGACGGCACCCTTCTCCGTGAGCGCGCTGAACATGATCACGGGCAGCAGCGGATAGTCCCGGCGCAGGACCGCGAGCGTCTCGAGCCCGTTCATCTCCGGCATCTCGACGTCCAGGATCACGACGTCGGGATTCACCTGCGGCAGCTTGCCCAGCGCGATGTGGCCGTTCGCGGCCGCACCAACGACCTCGATATCCGGATCGCCGGCCAGAACGGTGGTCAGGAGACGTCGAATGACGACGGAGTCGTCGACGATGAGGACCCGCGTCTTGCCCATGGGTTCAGTCGGCGAGGATCTGGAGAAGGCCCAGCTTGTCGCGGAGCACGTCCTTGGTGAACGGCTTCATGACGTATTCGTTGGCACCGGCCTCGAGCGCCTTCACGATCTGCGCGGTCTCGGTCTCGGTGGTCACCATGATGACCGGCAGGGCGGCGTGCACCGACCCGCCGCGCAGCGCCAGCAGGAACTCGTAGCCGTTCATCTCGGGCATGTTCCAGTCCACCAGGGCCACGTCGAGCCGGTCGGCGGTGGAGACTCGCTCCAACGCCACGCGGCCGTTGGGCGCGTCGATGGTCTCGAATCCCAGCTCTCCCATGATGCGCCCGATCATCAGGCGCATGGCACGGGAGTCGTCAACGATCAGTGTGCGCACGCCGAGCTCCTCCGTGGATCGATGCCGTGCCGGCCCCTCTCTTCCGGCCGCCGTTGCCCGACGCGGCATGGGGGACGCCCATCCTGGGGCCGGCCGCAAACCGCGCGGCCGGTGCCGCGGTGTCGGCGACCTGGAATTCGCCGACCATCTGTTGCAGGTCGGCCGCCATCCTCGCCAAGGCTTCGGCGGCCTGCTGGCTGTTCTGCGCGCCGGAGCTGGTCTGCTCGGCCGCCCGGGCCACGCCCGTGATGCTACCCGCGATCTCCTGCGTGCCGCGGGCCGCTTCCGACACGTTGCGGGCCATCTCGTTGGTCGTGGCGGTCTGTTCCTCCACCGCGCCGGCGATCGTGGTCTGGATGTCGCTGATCTGCTCGATCACACCGCCGATCTGTTGGATGGCCTCGACCGCCCGGTGGGTGGTGCCTTGAATCGTCTCGATCTTCCGGCTGATGTCTTCGGTGGCCGCGGCGGTCTGCTTGGCCAGCTCCTTGACCTCGTTGGCCACGACCGCGAACCCCTTGCCGGCCTCGCCCGCGCGGGCCGCCTCGATCGTCGCGTTCAAGGCGAGCAGGTTGGTCTGCTGCGCGATCGACGTGATCACCTTGATGACCTCGCCGATCTCCTCGCTCGACCCTCCGAGCTGGGCCACCGTCTGATTGGTGCTGGCCGCGACGCTCACGGCCGCACTGGCCACCCGCGCCGCCTCGGCCGCGTTCTTCGCGATCTCGCGGATGGAAGCGGTCATCTCCTCGGTTCCGACCGCCACCGTCTGGACGTTGCGCGACACCTGCTCCGACGCTGCCGACACGACGCCCGCCTGCGTGCTGCTCTGCTGGGCGGTCATCCCCATCTCCGACGCCACCGCCGACATCTCCTCGGCGCTGGAGGCCAGCACTTGCGCGTTCTGGCCGATCAGACCGATCGCGCGCTGCATCTCTTCCACGGCCTGGTTCAGCGCCACCTGGAGCACCTGGTACTCGCCGCTGAACGTCCCCTCCATCGTCGTAGTGAGATCGCGAGCCGCGACGTGCTCCAGCGTCGTGCGCGCCGCGAGCATCGGACGCGCCACGGCATCGAGGGTGTCGTTCATGCCCTGGATCAGCTCGCCGTACTCGCCGGGAAAGCGGCTCTGGTCGCCCCGGTAGCCGAGATTGCCCTGGGCCGCGGCCTGGGCGATCTCGTGCACCTCGGAGGTCAGCCCGCCTACGGTGTCCCTCACCCGGATGAGGGCCTGGGCCAGCGCGTCGCTCTCACCCCGGACCTTCAGCTCGACCTTCATGTCCCCGGAGGCGATGGCCGCGGCCGCGGTGGTGAACTCCCGCTGCGCCTTGGCGAGCCGGGTGAGCGAATACGCCAGCCATCCCAGCTCGTCCTTCGAGTCCAGCACGATCTTCTGGCTGTTGTCGCCCTGGGCGATGGCGTCGGCGATCTCACCCAGCCTCTGGAACGGATCGGTCGCGCTCTTGCGGATGTAGTACCCGATGATGCCGGTTCCGATCATGAGGACGAGACCGACCACGAGGACGTGGATCTCGCGATTCTCTACCGCAGAGGCGGCCGCCGTCACGACCGCGGTGTCGGCTCCGGCGGCGGCCAGACTGGCGATGGCGCGCTGCGAGTCGCGCACCGCCCGATAGCCGGTCCAGCCCATGAGGCCCATGCCAAGGAAGCCGACCCCGACGATCAGGTAGATCTTGGCTTTGAGGGTGAGACTGGAGAACGTTGGCATCCTCGACTCCTTTGGCATCTCAGTTGGTCTCCGCGCCGACACCTACGGTTTTGGCGGTATCGAGCACGAGCAGCAGCTGGCCCGCGAGCTTGTAGGCCCCCGTGATCAGGCCCCTGGCCGGACCTTGCAGGGTCTCCGGTGGCGTCTCGAACTGGCCCTCCTCTACCTCCACGACCTCACCGATCTCGTCCACCAGGAGGCTCACGGCGTTCTCGTCCGTTCGCACCACGATGTTCATCGGCGCCTCACCCGCGGGACGCTCCCGCAGCTCCAACCGCCGGCGCAGGTCCACGGCGGTCACGATCTGGCCCCGGAGGTTGATCAGCCCCTCCACGACGCTCGGCGCCAGGGGAACGCGCGTCATCCGCTGATAGCGGATCACTTCCTGGATCTGCATCACCTCGATGCCGAAGAGGTGGCCGTCCAGCCGGAACGTGCAGTACTGGCGCGAGTCGCTCATGCTCATGCCGCGTCCGCCGACTCGGCGAACCACGCGGGATGCGCGCGGCGCACGATGGCCTGCACATCGAGCAGATCGGTCACGCGCTCCTGGATAACCGACGAGCCGAGGACCGACCGGTGCTCCACGGGACGCTCCACCTGGAGCGACTCCTCGACGATGTCGACGATGCAGTCCACCACGAGGCCGACCCGATGACCCCGGTCGGCATACACGATGACCTGGAGCGGACCGTCGCCTTCGTCCCGCCCGGGCAGGTCCAGCACCCGGGAGAGCCGGAGCAGCGGCAGGATCTGTCCCCGATACTGGGCCACCTCCTGGCCGACCGAGGTCTCGACGGCGTCGCGCGGCAGCTCCTCGAGCCGGGCAACGAGAGAGAGCGGGATCGCCGTGCGGTAGCCGTTCCCCAGGCTGAACACGAGCAGCGTCTGGCTGGTGAGCGCGGTGCGCGGGGTGACCGTCGAGTCGGACAAGGGCCGGGCCCGCTCGGCGCCGGCCGCCACGACGTTGGCGCGCTGGGCCAGCCCCATGACGTCGAGGATGAGCGCCACCCTCCCATCGCCCATGATCGTCGCGCCGGCGAACACCGGAAGCCCCTTGAGCAGCTTGCCGAGCGGCTTGACGACGATTTCCTCCGTGTCGTTGATCTCGTCCACCACCAGGCCGAATGGACGGCTTCCGGCCTCGACCACCACGATGTTGGCGGCGTCGTCCGCATCCCGTGCGCGGACGAGACCGAGCTGCCGGTCGAGGTGGACGAGCGGCAAGAGCGTGCCGCGCAGCCGATACACCGGCGCGCCGTGGAACATTTCGATGCCCGTGGCGGCGCGGACCAGCTCGAGCAGGCTCACCTGCGGTATGGCGTAGCGGTCCCCGTCCACGGTCACCGTCAGCGCCGGGATGATCGCCAGGGTGAGCGGGATCTTGATCCGGAGCGTCGTGCCACGGCCCTGGACGCTGTGGATATCCACGGTCCCGCCGATCTTCTCGATGTTGGTGCGAACCACGTCCATCCCCACGCCCCGGCCCGAGACGTTGGTCACCCTCTCCGCGGTGGAGAAGCCGGGCAGAAAGATCAGGTGCTGCAGCTCCCGCTCGCCCATGCGGCCCGCCTGTTCCGCGGAAATGAGGCCGCGTTCGATGGCCTTCAGCTTCACTCGGTCGGCGTTGATGCCGGCGCCGTCGTCGGCGATCTCGATATTGACCTGGCCGCTCTCGTGATAGGCCCGGAGCGACAGTTTCCCTTCGGCGGGCTTGCCGTTCGCCAGGCGCACCTCGGGCGACTCGAGGCCGTGATCCACCGAGTTGCGCACGATGTGGGTCAGCGGATCCTTGATGGCCTCGATGATCGTCTTGTCGAGCTCCGTCTCCCTGCCGTCCATTTCGATGGCGACCTGCTTGCCGCAGGACACGGCGAGGTCGCGAACGACGCGGGGGAACTTGCTCCAGATGGTCCCGATCGGCTGCATCCGGGTCTTCATGACCCCTTCCTGCAGCTCGGTGGTGATGTGGTCGAGTCGCTGGGTGGTGGAGAGGAACGCGGCGTCGTTCAGCGCGCCCGAGAACTGGAGGATCTGGTTCCGCGCGAGGACCAGCTCACCAACCAGGTTCATGAGCTGGTCCAGCAGGGTGACGTCGACGCGGATGTTGGCGTCGGTGGACGCAGAAGACGCGGAGGGCGCGGAGGACGGGGAAGTCCCGGAAGTTGCAGCGTTCGTCACGGGGGCCGACTCATCTCCCCGCGTCCCTCCGTCCCTGCGCCCCTGCGTCTCCTCGGCCAACCCCGTCATCACCGCGATCAGCTCGTCGTACTTCACCGCCCCCTCAGTGCTGTCCGCCTCGATGCACGCGAGGATCTGCCGCACGGCATCCACCAGTCGCAGCAGGACGCTCGTGATCTCGGGGTCGAGCGCGAGCCTTCCGTCCCGGAGCATCGAGAGCAGGTTCTCGCCCACGTGCGAGACCGCCTCGAGCTTGGCGAAGCCGAGGAATCCGCAGGTGCCCTTGATGGTGTGGATGCAGCGGAAGATGCCCGCGAGCAGCTCCCGGTCGCCCGGCCGCTGCTCCAGCGCCACCAGGTCCCGGTCCAGCTTGTCCAGGCCCTCGCGACTCTCGATCAGGAATTCGCGGACGATCTCGTCCATCTCGCTCATCGTGCGTCGGTCCCCGCTAATTGCGGCTGCTGGTCGTGTGGCGCCTGTCGGCGCCGCGGACCCGGATCTCGTGGCCCATGCGGCCCACGGCGTCGTCACCCCTCACGAGAACCGGGCGGGTGAGGTCGCCGACGGCGGCGGCCTCGACGACCTCCGGGTCCGGTGCCACGGGGATTCGGGGAGATTATCGGCTGTGTGGGAGCGGACTTGAGAGCGACGTCCCTTTACGCCAACCCGGCCGCCCGCTCCGAGATCGACCGGATGTCCTCCAGCATCGCCGGGATCTGTTCGGGAACGAACCCGAGGGCCTCGAGGCAGTCGGTGCCGCTGGCGCCGAGCGGTTGCTCATCGGCCAGGCCGTAGCCCTGCTCGCTGCACAGAAGCTCCGCCGCCTCCACCACGGCGCAGACTTTCCGGAGCGGCTCCGGCGCCTCGGCGGCCCGGTGGTGGTACGACACCGAGTTGACCACGACGTCGGGAAGCTTCCAGCTCCCGAGCAGCAGTCCCCCCACCTCGCCGTGGTCCATCCCGAGGAGGTCTTCCTCGTGTTGGCAGAGAGGCAGCTCGATCTCCTGACGGAGGGCGGCGAGGCGGTCGAACTCCTCGGGGAAGAACTGGTCCATGACGAGCAGGCCGACGTCGTGGAGCAGCCCGGCGACGTAAACGTCGTCGGGCGATACGCCGGGGGTCCGGGTGCCCACCCACAGGTAGCGCGCCGTGGCGCCGACCGCGCCCGAGTGGGCCCAGAAGGTGTCATGGTTGAGCGCCCGTTTCTTTGATCCGAACGCCTGAACGACCGACAAGACCAGGCAGAGACCGCGGACCTGGTTGAGGCCGACTCGCTGGATGGCGGAATGAACCGAGGCAACTCGGTCTCCCCCACGGGAGTAGAGCGCCGAGTTGGCGGCCCGGAGCAGCCGGGTCGTGAGGGCGGGGTCGCGTTCGATGACGGCCGCGACATCGGCCGGGCCCTTCCGGTCGTTGTCCAGGACGGCATGAACCTGGAACACGATGGTGGGCAGGGTCGGGAGCTGAGTTCCCGATTTGAGCAGGCCTTGCAGCCCTTGGATAAAGCCGGTCGTGAGCACGTGTTCTCCTCGGGATGCAGCCCCGTCCTCCGCTACACTATCGGCTCAAGACCACCGGCAGTTAAGCCGATAGTGGGACACCATGATCGCCCTCGTCGGCTTCCTCGTCGTCCTCGGCTCGGTGCTCGGCGGGTTCGCCATGGCGGGGGGGCCCTTTCCGGTCCTCCTCGCGTGGTCGGAGTACGTCGTCATTATCGGCACCAGCGTCGGAACCATGCTGGTCTCGACGCCGACTCCGGTGCTGAAGCTGATGGTCAGGCAGCTCAAGGGCGTGCCCAAGGCCAGCCCGTACACCAGGGCCCTCTACCTCGACGGACTCAAGCTCCTCTACGAGCTGTTCCAGGTGGCCCGGCGCGACGGTCTCGTGGCCATCGAGTCGCACATCGAAGACCCCAAGCAGAGTGTCGTCTTCAAGCGTTACCCCAAGGTCCTGCACGAGGAGCACGAGGTCACCTTCCTCTGCGACTCCCTCCGGCTCGTGCTGGTGGGGAGCGTGCCGGCCTTCGACCTCGACGCCCTCATGGAGGCGGAAATCGACGTGCACCACGAGGCGGACGCCAAGGCCGTCTCGGCCCTCAACAAGGTCGGCGACGCGATGCCCGGCATCGGCATCGTCGCCGCGGTGCTCGGCATCGTGGTGACCATGCAGTCGCTCGGCGGCCCCATCGAGGAGATAGGCCATCACGTCGCCTCGGCGCTCGTCGGCACTTTCCTGGGCATCCTGCTGTCGTACGGGTTCGTGGCGCCGCTCGCGACCAACATCGAGCTCCGGAACGCGGAGACCGCGCGGTTCCACCACTTCCTGCGCGCAGCGGTGGTGGCGTTCGCCAAGGGCTTCTCGCCCATCGTGGCGGTGGAGTTCGCCCGCCGCGCGATCGACGCCGACTGCCGGCCCGGCTTCGCCGCGATGGAGACGGCCTGCAAGGACGTGAAGAAGGCGGCGTGACATGAACAAGGACCGTGAGACGATCATCATCGTGCGCAAGAAGAAAGTGCACGGGCACGGCCACCACGGCGGCGCGTGGAAGGTGGCCTTCGCCGACTTCATGACCTCGATGATGGCGCTGTTCCTGGTCCTCTGGCTCATCACCCAGAGCTCCGACGTCCGGGCCGCCATCGCGGGCTACTTCCAGGACCCGCTCGGCCGGGCCAGCGAGTTCGGCAGCTCCATCATCCAGGGCGAGGGCGCGCAGGCCGCGAGCCCGCGCCCGATCTCGCAGACCCAGGTCGTCGACCTCCGACGCGACCGGCTCCAGATGCTGGGCGAGAAGATCCGCCAGGCGCTGAGCAAGTCACCCCAGTTCGGCGACATCGCCAGGCACATCGAGATCGACTTCACGGACGAGGGCCTGCGGATCCAGCTCCTGGAGGATTCGACGGGGGTCTTCTTTCAGACCGGCAGCGCTCATCCGAGCGTCGCCGGCGTCGCCCTGCTCGGTCTCCTCGGCGAGCAGCTCGTCACGATGCCCAACGCGGTGACGGTGGACGGGTACACCGACGCGGTCCCCTACTCCGACGGCCAGTCCACCTACACCAATTGGGAGCTGAGCGCGGACCGGGCCAACGCCTCGCGCCGGATCCTGATCGCGGGCGGCCTGCGCGAGCGGCAGGTGGTGCAGGTGCGGGGCCACGCCGACCACGACCTCCGGGTGCCGGACAATCCGTCCGCGCCGACCAATCGGCGGGTGACGATTACGATGCTGTTCGATTCGGACGACAACGTGCTCGCGACGGTGGACTCGCTCCGGCGCGGAGTCCTGGGCGCGATACCAGGCGCGCCGGCGCACCGATGACCCCGATGTCCGCCGGTCACGCCGTCAGTCCGGGCAGTCCGGACGAGCTGATCCAGCGGGCGCTGGCGCGGCGGCTGGACCAAGTCGTCACGATGGTGGAGACGCTCCTCGATATGGCGCGTCCGGGATCGGCGGAGCGTGGCCGCAGGCTGGCGGGCTCCGCGGTCCAGCTCGCCGACCGGTTCGAGGTGCCGGCCATGTTCGTGCCGGATCTCGCGCTCGCGGCGCGGCTGCACGAGGTCGGCATGCTGGCCGACGACAAGGCCGGCGCCGGCGACACCTGGCGGTTCACGGTGCTCGCCAAGCGGGTGCTGGAGCGTGTCGACGACTTCCGCGGCGCGGCGTCGCTGATCGAGGCGCTGCGCGAGAACTGGGACGGCAGCGGCCTCCCCGGGCGTCTCCAGCGGGGCGAGATCCCGTTCCGGTCGCGAATTCTCCGCGTGCTCATGGACTTCTACGACCTGCTCGACCGCGCGGCGGCCGCCGGCCACCCCCTATCGGTGGTCGATGCGGCGGGCCGGCTCGCCGGCCACGCTGGCACCTGGTACGACCCCGTCGTGGTCAATCAGCTCGAGGTGAGCGTCGGCGGCGCGGCCGACGTTGCCGAAGTGCCGGCTCGATTCGTCGTGCCCGTGAGCGAGCTGGCGCCGGGCATGGTGCTGGCGGAGGACCTCTGCACCAGCTCGGGCATCAAGCTGCTCTCGCGGGGCAGCACACTGACGCGGGGATGCGTCGAGATCATCAACCAGCGCCATCAGATCGACCCTGTCATCTCGGGCGCCTGGGTCCGGCGCAACGTCGCCTAGACGGGTTCGCGCCCTCACCGGCGAGCGAGTAGCTTTCCCGGATTCCAAATCCTGCCGAAGGACCCGCCTCCCCGGAGATTCTTCGAGCCGTCAACCGCGCCGCGGTGTACGGCCAGATCTCCCGTTGGCTCATTCACGATCTTCGTAATCCGAGCCAGGCGCTGACCCTGATGATCGAGCTCATGCACGACGAGCCGGCCGACGGGGAGGACGCGCCGGAACAGACGATACGGGAGGCAACCCGGCACCTGGTCGCCTCGCTGGAGCTACTCGACAGAATCCTGAGGGTTCCGACCCGCACCAGCGGTGAGCAGGGCCCGGTTTCGCTCCACGACCAGCTCGAGCTTCTCGAGGCACTGCATCACGCCCACCGCTCGCCGGTGACCCTGGACGCGCGCGCGGCGCTCGACGCCCGGCTGCCCGCCGTGACCGCAGCGGGCGATCACCTGGAACACGCGCTGCTGAACCTGCTGGTGAACGCGGTGGAGGCGTGCGCGGACAAGCTGGAGGGCCGCATCGGCATCACCGCGACGGCGGCGGACGGCACGGTGACGGTCGCCGTGGAGGACAACGGCCGCGGCGTGGCGAAGGAGATCGAGGATCGGCTGTTCGAGCCCTGGGTGACGACCAGGAACGATCGGCCTTTCGGCGGTCTTGGTCTGGCGGTGGCGCGGGAGCTGGTGGCGCGGATGGGGGGGACGCTGACCTACGACAAGGAGAAAAAGCCGGGCGCACGGTTCGTGCTGACGCTGGAGACGTGGAAATAGGGGGCGTTCGAGATCATTGCCGAGGCCGGCTTCGTGGAATCCACCATCGACGCACAGCGCCGGCTCTACCGGTTGACCCCGGCCCCCCTTCAAGAGGTCGCGGCCTGGCTGGCTCCGTTCCGTCGGTTCTGGTCCGCCCAGGTAAACGCTCTCGAACGCCACCTCGACCGCATGGATCACTCAACACCGGAACAAAAGAAGCCACGGAGAAGACGGTGACCGATCGCCAGCAGTACACACCGGGCCCGGCCGGCGGGGCACAAGTGCGAAAGGATGGGAGAAGTGGACCCTCATTCTCGTTGGAGAACTGCGCCACTCGCCGGATGGCACATCTGTCTCGACGTTCTGGATCGGCTCCTCATTGGAAGGCCCATCGGCCGCCTCGTTGGCCCTGAGGCCGTGAAGTTCGGCGGCTGGCAGCGACTCAACGCCGAGTACGCGGAGCAGTTCGGCGTGGAGGGCCCCAGCTGGCCCGCTCGCTCGGCGACCTGAGCATGCCCCGCAATCTCCAGGATGGGAACATGACGAAGTCGGCAGCGAGCCAAGGCAAGTCGGCATCGGCGCTCATCTCGCAAAGAATCGCCGAGCTCGGAGACTGGCGCGGGGAAACCCTCGACAGAATGCGTAAACTCATCAAGGATGCCGACCCGAAGGTCGTCGAGGAATGGAAATGGATGGGCACTCCGGTCTGGTCGCACGACGGGATCATCTGCACCGGCGAATCTTATAGGAACGTCGTGAAGCTTACCTTCGCCAAGGGCGCCTCGCTGAAGGACCCGGCCCGTCTCTTCAATTCGAGTCTCGACGGTAACGTACGCCGTGCCATCGACATCCACCAAGGAGACGAGGTCGACGAGACCGCCTTCAAGGCACTCGTTCGTCAGGCAGTCGCCCTCAACGGCTCGGGTAAGTCGAAACGTTCGAAGAAGGCGAAGTGAGCAGGAGCGAGTCGGGAGTCCGGATGGCTTGGATCGTTTTCGGCGTGCTTGGTCTGGTGCTCCTGATTGCCTACGCGGCGTGCCGACGACTTCTTGGCTGGCGCCGATTGCCGGCCTTGCTCGTCGCAGGCGCGATGGGAGCGGCTCTCGGTGCCTTCCTGGCATCCGCCGGTTCGGCGATGGCGACGGCCGTGGATCCGAGCGACGCAGTGGCGCGCGGAGCCGCGCTTGGAGGCCTCGCGGGACTTGGGGTCGGCGGCATCGGCGTGTTGATGGAGGCGGTCTGGCCCGGTGGCCCGACAGGCAGATAGGAGTCAGCATCATGTCACACACCCTCAAGGTGATCGCCGGCGGCCTTGTGCTCCTGGCCTTTCTCGTTCTCGCCGCCCGATTCGTGCATCAAGGGGCCCCAATGGCGGGCATGGCCGCCGCCGCGCGCTGGTTCATTCCGATCTGGCTGATCGCGGCTGGGATCAACCTGTGGATCGGGGTCTCCAAGGCCGGCTATTCAGTGGCGGAGGAAACACCGATCTTCCTCGTGGTCTTTGCGGTACCGGCGGCAGTCGCCATCTTCGTCGCGTGGAGACTCTCGCGGGGCTGAGTGCTGCGGGAGCTCGCGGTCGCCTGGTAGCAGCGCGACACTCTCGTCCGGGCATCCGTCACCCCGGCCGTCCTCAGGTCTGGTACGAGCGGTGACTCGGCGCAACCATTAGGCCCTGATGGCCGAGATACCCGATCCCTTCGCGGCCGCCCTGGCCGATCGCTATCGCGTCGAGCGTGAGCTCGGACGCGGCGGCATGGCCACCGTGTTTCTCGCGCACGATCTCCGGCACGACCGCCCTGTCGCCCTCAAGGTCCTCCGCCCTGAGCTCGGCGCGTCGCTCGGACCCGACCGCTTCCTCATGGAAATCAGAATCGCCGCCCGGTTACGGCACCCGCACATCCTGCCCGTGCACGACTCGGGTGAGTCGGCGGGGCGACTCTGGTACACGATGCCCTACGTCGAGGGCGAGACCCTCCGGCGGCGGATCGCCCGCGAGGGGCAGCTCCCGATCGGCCTCGCCGTTCGGTTTGCCACCCAGGTGCTCGGCGCACTCGGTCACGCCCACGCGCACGGGATCGTCCACCGCGACATCAAGCCGGAGAACATCCTGCTGGAAGGCGATCAGGCCGTGGTGGCCGACTTCGGCGTCGCGCGCGCCATCTCCGTCGCGGGCCAGGAGCGCCTCACCGAGACCGGACTCGCGCTCGGCACTCCCACCTACATGAGCCCCGAGCAGGCCACCGGCGGCCGGGAGCTGGATGGACGGACGGACCTGTACGCGCTCGGCTGTGTCCTGTACGAGATGCTGATCGGCCAGCCGCCATTCCAGGGCGCTACCGCGCAGCAGCTCCTCGCGCGCCACGTGATGGACCCCGTGCCTCCGCTCCGCACGGTGCGCCCCACTGTGCCGGCCGAGGTGGAGCACGCCGTCATGCGGGCGCTCGCCAAGGTCCCGGCCGATCGCTTTCCTACGGCGGCCGACTTTGCCGACGAGTTGGCGACGACGGGTGAGCCGGTGATCGTGTCGCCGCCGGCGACTCGATCTCCATCCCTGCCTTCGCCGCCCAGACGGCGCTGGATGATCGCGCTCGTGGCCGGCGTGCTTGGGCTTGCCGTGATGGCGTACCTCCGGCGGCCGCGGACGGGCGCCACGCTCGATCCGAGCCTCGTGGCCGTCGTTCCATTTCGGGTCAGCGGCGCGGCACCGGAGCTGAGCTATCTGCGTGAGGGCATGATCGATCTGGTGGCCGCACGCCTTACCGGCGAGGGCGGCGAGCGCGCGGCCGACCCGGGCTCGGTGATGGCCGCCTGGCGGCGGGCCGCCGGCTCCGACACCCGCGATCTTCCCGAAGGCACCGCCCTCGAGCTGGCCCGGCATCTGGGCGCCGGCCGACTCCTGGTCGGCGGAGTCGTCGGCACGCCCGCTCATGTGGCGCTCAGTGCCTCGCTGCTTTCGGTGGGGCGAGGAGGCCCGCGGGCCGACGCCAAGGTCGAGGGCGCCGCCGACGGTCTCCCCCAACTGGTGGATCGGCTCACCGCGCAGCTCATCACGGGGGCGGCGGGAGCATCGCACGCGCTCGACGGCCTCGTCAACAGGCCGCTCCCCGCGCTCCGCCTCTACCTCGAGGGGCTCGCGGCGCAGCGTCGCGCCAATTATACCGATGCGGTGGCCCGGTTCGGCCAGGCCCTGGACCTCGACTCGACCTTCGCGCTCGCGGGCCTCCACCTTGCGTCCGCGGCGGGGTGGACTGTCTCCCCGGGAGCGGCGCGGCGCGGACTCGAGCACGCCTGGGCCAACCGGGACCGGTTGAGCCCGGGCGACAGGGCGCTGGTGACGGCTGCGGTGGGACCGGCATACCGGGCTACCTCGACGCTGGTGCAGTATCTGAATGCGTGGGAACGCGCGGTGGACCTCGCCCCCGACCAGCCCGACCGGTGGTTCGAGCTGGGAGACGTGTACTTCCACGACGGTCCTTACCTGCAGATCGAGTCGGCCCGGAAGCGGGCGGCCGAAGCATTCCGGCACTCGGTTGCCCTGGACTCGGGAACCGCGCCGTTGGGCCACCTGGTCGAGGTCGCGGTACTGGACGAGGACACGGCGGCCGTGCGGCGGCTGGGCGCTCTCTATCTTGCGCGGGACTCGAGCGGCGAGCTGCTGGGCTTCTACCGCTGGCGCATTGCCGAGGGCCTGCACGACGACCGGGCCTTGACGGCGCTCCGCGGGCAGTACCGGCAGATGGCGCTGGCGAGCCTGTGGCGGATCATGAACCACGCGGTGCTCGATGGACGCCGGCTCGAAGACGCGGAATCGGCCGCCGTCGCCATCCGTGCCAAGGCGGGACGCAGTTCCGACTGGCAGCGCAGCAAGACCTATCTCCACGCCTTCGAGATCAACCGCGGCCATCCGTCGGCGGCGCTGGCGGACACGGCCGGCGCGGACGATGCCGAGTATGGTCCGCACGCCGCGTTGTACGAGCGGGTGCTGGATGCGCTGTACGGAGACGGGGACAGCGCGAGCGGCCACCACGCGGCGCAGGAGCTGGCCCGGGCGGCGGAGCGGTCGCCGTCGGGAGCGGGCGACGCGCGCGCAGTTTCGCATACCGACCTCTGCGTGGCAACGCTCTGGCGGCTGAGTCAGGGCGAGCTCGGCGGAGCCGCGCAGGCCATCGGCCGGCTCCGGAGCCGGCAGCCCGGCGAAACGCCGGCAGACGTCACGTCCAGCGCTGTCTGCGCCACGCTCCTCGAGGCGAAGCTCGCGGTCGCCACGGGCGCGGCCGGGGCGACCGCGGCGCTCGATCGGCTGGATTCGCTCGTGCGGGGCGGACCCGGCGGCCAGCGTAACGGGCCTCCGGTCGCGTTCACGCTGAGCCCGGCCTACGTGCGATCCACGGTCGGGATCAGCCCCTGCGGCTTCGAGGACTTCGTGAACCTGGAGGTGGCGCGCCTGCGGGAGCGCCAGGGAGATATCCGCGGAGGGCTCGCGGCGGCTCGGCGGCGACCGTATGCCTACCACCTCACCGATTATCTGGCGCCGCAGCTGCTGGAGGAGGGACGTCTGGCGGCCAAGAGCGGAGATCGGTCAGGAGCGACGAAGGCGTACCGGCACTATCTGGCAGTGCGGTCGGATCCGGAGCCGACCTTGAGGCCGGCGGTGGACTCGGCGCGGGCGGAGCTGGCGAAACTGGAGGAGAATCGGTGAACCCTCGACGTCATTCGCGATTCCCGGCCGCCGCTCTCCTCGCCGCCGCGCTCGCCTGCGGCTCCGGCCCCGCTCCCGTCGCGCCTGCGGTGCGAGACTACCTCTATCTCTGGACCGCGTCGGCCGACTCCACTCAGCCCGACTTCCTCGCGGTGGTCGATGTGACGGAAGACTCCGCCCGGTATGGCCGCCTCGTCACCACGCTGGCCGTGCCCGGCCTCAGGAACGGCCCGCACCATACCGAGCACGAGATGCCGGTCGACCACTATCTATTCGCAAACGGGTTCGCCTCCGGCCAGAGCTTCATCTTCGACCTGACCGACCCGGCGCGCCCTCGACTCGCGGGGAGGTTCGGGGACCTCGAGGGGTACAGCCATCCCCACTCGTTTCTCCGCCTGCCTGGCGGTGACGTGCTGGCGACCTTCCAGATGCGACACGAAGCCGGCGGCATGCGGCCGGGCGGTCTCGTGGAGCTCACCTCAACCGGCCGCGTGATCCGCTCCAGCTCGGC
The DNA here is from genome assembly GCA_963757525.1 of uncultured Gemmatimonadales bacterium. Lineage (GTDB taxonomy): Bacteria > Gemmatimonadota > Gemmatimonadetes > Gemmatimonadales > GWC2-71-9 > CAVVWJ01. Next base: position 2,561,494 of record CAVWRM010000001.1, on the reverse strand, counting down.
CGATGCGCCGGGCCTGGATTCGTCGACCCGAGTTTACAGCGCCGCGGTCGTGTCCTCGCTCGACCGCATCGTGTCCACCACAACCGACATGCACGGATCGTCGCCCGCCTCGCGCCAGGTTCAGATCTGGCGCCTGTCGGACCTGCGTCTCCTCCACACGGTCACGCTGCCCGACGGACCGCGCGGCGACGAGTCGATGCTCAGCGCGGAGCCTCGTCTCCTCGCCGACGGACGAACCGTGCTCGTCTCCACGTTCAGCTGCGGACTCTACCTCATGACCGGGTTGGAGAGCGAAACACCGGGCGCGCGTTTCGTTGCGTCGTTTCCCCGGAAGCCCGAAACCTACTGCGCCATTCCCGTGGTCGTGGGGCATTACTACCTCGTGACGGTACCCGCCTGGAGCGCGGTGGTGAGCCTCGACATTTCGGACCCCGCGAGACCGCGAGAGGTGAGCCGAGTCACGCTCGGCTCCGACGACGTGCCGCACTGGATTTCTCTCTCCCCCGACCATCGCCGGCTGGTCATCACGGGGTACGGTGCACTGAAGAATCGGGTGATGATGGCGCGGTTCGATTCGGTGACGGGCCACTTGGCGCTCGACGACCGCTTCCGGGAAGAGGGCGCGGCGGCTCCCGGCTTCGCGATGACCGGGAAGTCCTGGCCACACGGGGGCAGCGCGGATGGCGTGCCCCACGGGGCTGTCTTCAGCCGACCCGGCCGCTAGCTTATCGACGTGACTTCCGCGCAGGCGTTGACCGTTCTCGTCACCGGCATGATCGGGCTGGCCCTCCTGGCCGCCGTGTACGTGTACGGGGCCTGGCATATCGGTCGGCGGCGCGGCGGGGCCGTGCTCCTTCCTCTGTGCCTCATCATTGCCGTTTCGGTCTCGGCCGTCGCCGTGTTCCGTCTCCATCGTCAATTTGCGGCCATCGGCAACACACCGACATTCGGCACCGACCTCAAGCTGTTCCTGGCCGGCCTCGTCCTGGCCCTGGCCAGCCTGGGTCTCGCCACGCTGTCGGTCCGGCGGCGGTTACAGCGGGATCCCGGACGGCCGCTATCCCTTCGCGCGATGGTTGCCGGCATCGGGGCCTTCTTCACCGGTTTTGCCCTGGCGCTCGCGCCCGTTCTCCTGCTCTATGTGATCCGCTCTTTCGGGTCGTAGACGCCACCGGTCGCCCCACCCTCCCGTTCACTCTTCCCCCGAGATGAATGCCCATGGCCAAAGCCTACTGGATCACCCACTACCATAGAGTCGTGGACCCCGCTCGGCTTTCCCGGTATGGCGCACTGGCCGGGCCGGCGCTCGAAGCGGGAGGCGGCCGGTTCATCGCGCGCGGTGCGGCAGCCAGGACCCTCGAGGGCGTGGAGAACCAGCGCTCCGTGGTGATCGAGTTCGACAGCGTCGCTCAGGCGGTCGCCGCGTACGAGAGCCCGGCGTATCAGGAGGCGCTGGCCGTGCTGAAGGGCGCAGTCGAGCGCGACGTGCGGATTCTCGACGGCGCGGGCTGAGGACCTCGATCGAGGCAGACACATGGCTCGCATCCTGTCGGTCAACGTCGGACACCCCCGTGACATCGAATGGAACGGCCGCACCGTCCACACCGCGATCTGGAAGGACCCGGTGGCCGGTCGGTGCCGGGTGGGCCGGCTGAACCTGGACGGCGACCGCCAGGGTGACCTGGACGGACATGGTGGTGAGCAGCGCGCCGTCTTCGTCTACCAGATCGAATCGTATCGCCACTGGGAGGCCGAGCTGACGAGGACCGACTTCGTCCCCGGACAATTCGGCGAGAACTTCACGGTCGAGGGCCTGCCCGACGATACGGTCTGCATCGGCGATCGGTACCGCATCGGCACCGCGCTGTTCGAGGTCACCCAGCCTCGCGTGACCTGCTATCGCGTCGGCATCCGGATGAACGAGCCTCGGATGCCGGCCTTGCTCACAGCCGGCGGACGTCCGGGGTTCTACTTCCGCGTCCTCAGGGAAGGTGAGGTCGGTGCCGGCGACGAGATCGTGAAAGTGGGCGAAGCGGCGGTGCGGATGACCGTCGAGGAGATCAATGCGCTGCTCTATTCGCCCAATCATCCGCGCCATCGCCTCCAGCGCGCGGTTCGAGTCGAGGCGCTCTCGCCCGGGTGGCGCTCGTCGTTCGAGGCGTTACTGCAGAGTCCGACGCTGGGCCCGCGCGGCGGGAACGCTGGGCTCGCGCCCGCGGCCGCCGCGCACCCGGTCGCACCAGGCTTTCGGCCGCTGGTAGTGACGGCGATCGATCACGAGTCCGCGGATGTCCTCTCGCTCCTCATGCAGGGGGCGGACGGCCAACCGTTGCCGGCGGCGCTGCCCGGCCAGTACGTGGTGGTGCGGATGCGGCCGACACGCGCCGGTCCGGCACTGTACCGCAGCTACTCCCTCTCGGGTCCGGTCTCGACTGAGCGATACCGCATCAGCGTAAAGCTCGAGCCGCATGGAATCGCCGGTATGTACCTGAGTGGACACGTCAAGGTAGGCGACACGCTCGATGTGAGCGCACCCCGCGGCAGCTTCGTCCTGGAGCCCGGCGAGGGCCCCGTCGTGCTGCTCAGCGCCGGCATCGGGGCGACGCCTGTGCTTGCCATGCTGCACGCGCTATCGGCGGCCCGCTCCGGTCGACCGGTACTCTGGCTCCACGGGGCTCGCGACCGTCGGCACGATCCCTTCGCCGTCGAAGTGCGTGGCCTCCTGCGCGCGCTCACGCGCGGCCGCAGATATGTCTGTTACAGCACGCCGGACGCAGGCGACAGGATCGGCGAGGATTTCGACGCGGCGGGCCACCTGTCGCGGTCCGTCTTCGACGAGGTCGGCCTGCCGCGGGAAGCGGAGGTCTACCTCTGCGGACCGACGCGCTTCATGTCCGAGATGAAGGAGTCGCTCGCGGCCCTGGGCGTCGCGGCGGAGCGGGTTCACGTCGAGCTCTTCAACGGCGGCCAGTCGCTGACGCCCGGTGTCGTCAGGGCGGCGAAACGGGCGCCGCACGTGCCCGCCGACGACGCCGCCACGGGTCCGCTGGTCTCGTTCGCCCGCAGCGGAGTCGCCGCGCACTGGACGCCCTCGGCATATCGCAGCGTCCTGGAGCTGGCCGAGGCGTGCGACGTGCCGGTTCGCTGGTCGTGTCGGACCGGGGTGTGTCACAACTGCGAGAGCGGCCTGGTCTCGGGAGAGGTGGTCTACGACCCTGAGCCGCTCGACAACCCGGCGGACGGCAATGTGCTCGTCTGCTGCGCACGACCGGCTGGGGACATCGTCATCGACTTGTGATCTCCGGCGGGACTGCCGGGGACGCCGGCGGTCCTACCGGACGGCGATCTCGAGCGGCACGACGACCGTTCCCCAGCGGAAGCGAAGCGTCGTCTCCTTCGGCTTCACGACAGGAAAATCGAAGGTGAGGATATCGACGGTCGGTCCGCTCTCGGGCCGCACGTCGAGCCGGAGCTGGACGTCGGAGGAGTCGCCGAGCGGCGGCGGCGGAACGTGGAACTTGTGCCAGGTGCGGCGCAGCTCGAGGGTCCAGTGATCCGGCTCGACGATCGCCCAGAGACCGTATCGACCCTTGGGGAGCGGCGAGCCGTTCAGGTGGATGTCGCGATCCACCTCGATGGTCGTTGCCCAGTTGGCGCCAGGCGTCCAGTGGTCGCCCCATTTGACCACCTTCCCGATCAGCGAGTCGCGGCCCCGCGCCTGGGGACGATAGTACTCCACCGTGATCGTCGTGCCGGCCACCGTCTGCGCAGCCACGGCGTGCTCGCTCAGCATCGGCTTCTGCGCCTTGCAGGAGGCGGCGAGGCCGCATGCCGCGAGGGCAAGGACCGCGCCCGGCCAGAGCGGCATGGCCCTCATGGGATGACCTCGGAGTTCCGGTTCGTCATGTCCGTCAATGGCGTTTCGATCAGCACGGAGAGGACGAGCGCTGCGAAGCCGAGTAGCTGGAGGATGAACCCGGTGGCGTGGCCATACTCCCAACGGTCCCGCACGATCTGCCAGAGCGCCGGCACGCTGTCTGGTGAGGCGGACATGGCGGCCGCGATACGGGCATTCACGGGGGCGACGAGAATTACCCAGCTCACGAACGCGAGAGTGAGCCCGAGGAGCGCTGCAATGGTCCACCGGAGGGCCGGCCTCCGTCGCCGGACGAGGACTGCCAACGCTGCCGTGCTGAGGATGGCGGCGACGATATATCCGCCTCCTACGATGGCAAAGTAGCGGTACAGAGTCGTATTCACGGCCGAATACAACGCCGGTCCGTACTCCATCTTCTGTGGCAGTTCGAGGAGATGAGCGGACGTCATGGTCAGGGCGAGGGCCCCAAACACCAGAGCCAGAAAGCGGCAGACGCGCACGGGCATCCGTACCTCCGGGAGCTGAGTCCACGAAGGATACACCGGTCGGTCTGGCCGTAACCCTCATCGGCCTCCCCATCGGGGGCGGGATGATCGCCTGTGTCGATCCGCCGCCTGTGGTTCCTGGGGCGGTACGACGAACGGCTGGAACCTTTCTCTCCCCGTCGGCATTGCAGCGTCCATCGAGTTCGCGATTTCACTCTTGAGGAGCGACGAGTCATGAGAGCGATCACATGGATGGTGCTCGCGACGGGACTGCTGGCAACGGCCGGACCGGCGCAGGGGCAGGTCACGCAATCGAAGAAGACGCTCACGCTGGAAGGCGCGAAGGTGGCCGCCGCCGCCGCCACTGCCGAGGCCAGCAAGGGGAACGAAGGGGCGTCGATCGCGCTGGTGGATGATGGAGGGAATCTGGTCTATCTGGAGCGGGTCCAGCCGACGTTCGCCATGGGTACGACGATCTCCATCGAGAAGGCCAAGACCGCGGCGCTCTTCGGGAAGCCGACCAAGATCCTGGAGGACGCGATCGTCGGCGGCCGCACCCCGCTGCTCAACGTCTGGTCCGCGCCGCTCAACGGCGGCGAGCCCATCGTGGTGGACGGCCAGGTGGTCGGCGCCATCGGTGTCAGCGGCGCCTCGAGCGCTGCCCGGGACGCGGCCATTGCGATGGCCGGCGCCGCGGCGCTTGGCGGCAAGACCAGTGCGGCCCGGTAAGGAGACGACCATGCGAGAGGCGACTCTACTGGCGTCGGCGATTGCGCTCGGCGCCTTCTCCCTCGGGTTGAGGGCAGTACAACCGGGCGATGGCGAGGTCCGGTTCATCGGCCACGACCAGGTCCAGACCGCCTTCGCCAAGGGCATGCCCCTGATCGAGGTGGGCGACTACAAGATCCACGCGAGCCGGCGTGAAGGTCCCGGCATGGCCGAGATCCATACCCGCGACACCGATATCGCGTACGTGATTCATGGGTCTGCCACCCTGGTCACTGGAGGCACCGCCGTGGGCGTCAAGGAGATCGCCGCGGAGGAGCTGCGTGGGACCGCGATCCAGGGTGGTGAGACCCGCCAGCTCAACGTCGGGGACGTCGTCGTCATCCCCAATGGCGTGCCGCACTGGTTCAAGGACGTCAAGGCGCCCTTCCTCTACTACGTCGTCAAGGTCCGCCAGGCAGGCCGTCAAACGGCGGCGGGGGCCATGTGATGTCATACTCCCGCCCCGCCGTTCTCTTGGCCTCGCTCTGGATCGCCGCCGCGCCCGCCCCCGGCACGGCCCAGGTCACGACCGACGTGCCTTCCGTGTTGCCGGCCGCGGTCGTGGACCTGCGCACGCGGGAAGGCGCGGCGCTGGTGCAGGCTCAATGGCGCTATAGCGATGTGAAGGTCACGGAGATCGACCACCACGCACCGGGGCCCGATCTCAGGCCTTCGGGGCCGCCCAACCGCACCAACGACATCACGCCGCACGCCGAGGCGGTGGACTTCGACGACTCGGCGTGGGAGACGATCGAGCCGTACTCGCTGGAAACCCGGCGCTCCAACGGTCGCCTCGCATTCAACTGGTATCGCACGACGATCACGCTCCCGTCCAGAGTCGCCGGATTCGATATCACCGGCTCGACCGCGGTGTTCGAGCTGGTCATCGACGACTATGCGGAGATCTGGGTGGATGGGAAGCTCCCGCTGGTGCTTGGTCAGACCGGCGGCCAGCTCATCAAGGGCTTCAACGCTCCGAATCGCGTGGTCCTGACTCGAGACGCGCGACCCGGACAGCGAATTCAGCTCGCGATCTTCGGGGTGAACGGACCGATCTCCCATCCTCCGGTCAACTTCATCTGGATCCGGTCGGCGACGCTGGACTTCTATCGCCCCGCTCAGGTGGGCGGAGGCCAGGCGACGACCGGCAAACTCGTGCGGGTGGATCCGAGCCTGGATCGGGTGATCGCGCCGGGAAGCAAGCTGGAGAAGCTCGCCGGGGGATTTCAGTTCATCGAGGGACCTGTCTGGCACCCGGATGGCTACCTGCTCTTCAGCGATCCCAATGCGAACACGATCTATCGCTGGTCGCCCGAGGGCTCCGTGTCGGTGTTCCGCTCCAAGAGCGGGTACAGCGGCTTCGACATCGGCGAGTATCATCAGCCGGGGTCCAACGGACTCACCCTGGACCCGAACGGGCTGCTCACCATCAACGAGCACGGCAATCGCCGGGTCACCCGACTGGAGCGGCCAGGCAACATCACCGTCCTGGCCGATCGCTACGAGGGCAAGCGGCTCAACAGCCCCAACGATCTGGTCTACCGCTCCGATGGAACTCTCTACTTCACCGATCCCCCGTTCGGACTCCCGAAGGCGTTCGACGACCCGCGGAAGGAGCTGCCGTTCAGCGGGGTGTACCTGGTGAGGGACGGGCAGGTGATCCTGTTGACCAGGGAGCTGAGCGGCCCCAACGGGATCGCCTTCTCCCCGGACGAGAAATACCTGTACGTGGACAACTGGGACCTCAGCCGCAAGGTGCTCATGCGTTATGAGGTCCGACCCGACGGCACGATTGCGGGCGGGAAGGTGTTCTACGACTTCACCAGGGACCCGGAGCCCGTCGCCCTCGACGGCATCAAGGTGGACGAGGAGGGCAATGTCTACGTGTCCGCTCCGGGCGGCGTATGGATCATCTCGCCCAGTGGCAAGGCGCTGGGCCGCATCGTCCTTCCTGAGCACGACGCCAATTTCGCCTTTGGCGACGCGGACGGGAAAACGCTCTACCTGACCGCCAGCACCGGGTTGTATCGCATCCGCACGGCGATCCCGGGCATCCGCCCCCGGATGAACCTGCAGGCAGCGGCCCGCTGACCCGGCCAGGAGGGACAAACACGTGCTTTGGCCCCGTGCGCACGGGACACCACCGAATAGCCAACAGCATGTTTGTGTTGTGGCTATTCGGCGATTCGTCCCCACCGGTTCCTCCGTCCCATACGTGCGCCGGGATACCTAATCCTGTTTCTAGGTCCGCTTTGTAACAGTATGCACAGGGTATATTTACACCACTAACCTCATCTTTTGTGTCATAGCTGCGCCCTTCGCGTCTCGCGATGAATGCCCGGAGGTGAAGGGATGGAACCTTCCCAGCCCAGGACGCATTCCACAACGGAACCCACTGCGACAGGAGCCCTGATGTCCGACCCCCGCCCCCTGAGTATCCCCGTCATCCTGGGCACCGCCCGCAAGGGCAGGATGAGTGCGCACGCGGCCCGGCTGGTCCATGGGGCGCTGCAGGAGCGGGAGGGGGTCGCGACCGAGCTGATCGACGTCGGCACACTCATGCACCGCCTCGACGACAACGGCCAGGGTACCGCCGACCCCACCTTTGCCGACTGCATGAACCGGGCGGATGCGATCGTGCTGGTGGCGCCGGAGTACAATCACGCGATGCCCGGACTCCTCAAGCACGTGCTCGACAGTTGCCTCCAGGAGTACATCCATAAGGCGGCCGGCATCGTGGCCGTTTCGGCTGGGCCGTTCGGCGGCACCCGCGTGATCGAGACCTCGCTGCCGGTGCTCCGCGAGCTCGGCCTGGTCACCATCTTCTGGGACGTGAACTTCGGCAGCGTCGGCAAGGTGTTCGGCGAAGACGGCGCATTGCTGGACTCGTCCTTTGGCCGGCGGATCGACAAATTCCTGGGCGAGCTGATCTGGATGGCGAAGACGCTCCGATACGGCCGGGAGCACATCACCCTGCAATGACTGCGCGAGGGACCATGCCCCTGACGCCGATGCGCTGCCCCATGTGCGGCGCGACGATGAACCACCACAGCGACAAAGTGGTCTACCACGCCTCCGGACGAGTCGATCCCGACCTCGGCGGCGTGGTGGAGGAGCTGCACGCCTGCCCCCGGTGCGGCTACGTGACGGCTCGCCCGGTGGCCTGACACCAGGCACTGATGCCTACCTCGATCGCGGCGAGCTTCGAATCGCTGTTCACCCCGCTGGCCAGCTCGGCCTTCGGGGTGGCGGTCCGCTTCACTAGTAATCGGTCGGACGCCGAGGATCTGGTGCAGGAAGCGGCCTTGCTGGCGTTCCGGTCGTTCGAGTCGTTCGAGGCGGGCACCAACTTCAAGGCCTGGTTCTTCAAGATCCTGACCAACTGTTATTTCTCGAAGCGGAGGCGCGACAAGAGCCGACCGGTGACATCCGATCTGGACGACACGCCCGATCTCTATCTCTATGCCAGGTCGGCAGAGACGGGATTTCCTACGGCTGGCCCCGACCCCGCGGCCCAGCTGCTCGACAAGCTGGGCACGGAGCGGGTCGTGGAGGCCATCGCACGGCTGCCCGACGAGTACCGGGCGGTCTCGACATTGTACTTCATGGAAGACCTTTCGTACGAGGAGATCGGCCAGGTGCTGCAATGCCCGGTCGGCACCGTGCGATCGCGCCTTCATCGTGGACGGAAAATGCTACAGAAAGCCCTGTGGCAGGTCGCCGAGGAAGACGGCATCGTCTCCGGCTCGGGTGGAGGCCCGGCATGAGCGCGCCATTGGATCGGGTGACCTGCGAGTCGGCGTTCCGCCGGCTGGACGATTTCCTGGACCGCCAGTTGAGCGCCGACGAGATGCGGCTGGTGGAAGAGCACCTGCACGTGTGCGAGGCGTGCACCCGCGAATTCGCGTTCGAGGCCAGCGTGCTCGCGGGAGTCCGGCAGAAGCTGCGGTCGATCTCGGCGCCCCCGGATCTCCTGACCCGGATCGCGGCCCTGCTCAAGGCCGAGCGGCGGGATCCCGCATCAGGTTGACCAGCGCCCGGTCGACCCCGAAGGCCTCCCGCACTTCGTCAGGCACGCGCCAGAAGCTGTGACGCAAGGTATCGAGGTCGATGGATGAGGGCTGCAGCAGCTCCACCAGCTCCAGGCCTCGAGCCTGGTGGAGGTCGCGGCATCGCGCGATGACCGTCTGGGAGAAGTGCGCCCGCTCCAGGTCTGCCCCGCCAAGCTGAACTCCATTCAGCACCGCGAACGTGAGATCGCAGTGCCGCAGGACGGCCTCGCGGAGGTCGGCCGCTGTGAAGAGCGCGTCCAGCAGCATGGCGTAGCCCAGGTCGGCGCCCCGGAGGCTGGAGTAGCTGAAGTTGGCCTCGGTGAGATTGGCGCCGGTCAGATCCGCCTCACGAAGGTTGACGTGGGTCAGGTCGATCCGGCGCATCTCCGCGTCGGCGAACGTCGCGCCCCAGAGGTTCGAGTTCTTGAGATTGACCCGCCCGAGATCGGCGCCCCGAAAGCTGGGACGGGAAGGACCCTGCTCTTCCAGGCACACGGCCTGCAGCCGGGCGTCGGCGATCCTCGCCTTGTCGAAGCACGCGCCGGCGACGTTCGCCAGGGTGACGTCGGCGCCCTCGAGGATCGCTTCGTCGAGCCGGGCCCCCCGGAGGTCGGCCTGGCACATATCGGCCCACCGGAGGTCGGCGCCCTGGAGATCGGCGTTCCGCAGATCGGCGCCGAGCAGCATGGCGTGGGCGAGCGACGCGCCGGCCAGCGTGTCGCCGTCGTGCTGGTGAAGCGGCTCGCCGGTCTCCTTGTGCCGAATCGTGATCATCTACTCCTCCGCGACTTCGCAGTAGACCTTGATGGCTACCTTGGCGTTGGTGAGAGTATCGATCAGGATCTGCCAGTTCTCCAGGCCCTTGACCGGATGCGTCAGGAGCTGGTCCAGCCAGCCGGGGTACTGCGCCTCGGCCTGCGCCAGGTCCTTGACGCCCATCTCGAAGTATTCCCGATTCGCGTTCACCGTCCCCACCATCACCTTGTTGCCCAGCACGAACTCGAGATTGATACGGTCGGCGGGAACCTCGATCATCTTGTCGCCGCCGGTGACGCTGGACAGCACCAGCACGCCGTTCTTGGCCAGCGCCTGCATGCTCTCGAATACGACCGGTGACGCGCCGGTGGCCTCGAAGATGAGGTCGAACGGCCCGTACTTCCTGGCGCCCTCGAGAATCGGGAGCGACACGGTGGATTCGTACCGGGCGCCGAGCGCCTCGATCAGATTGGAATTGAGGTACGGCTTGGGCGTGCGGCCGAAGACGGTCACGTCGACGCCCCGAAGCCGGAGCGCGAGCGCCGCCAGCAGGCCGATGGTGCCGGCGCCCATGACCGCGACCTTGCGGGGCCGCCAAACCCGAAGCCGCCGCTGGATCTCGTACGCCTGGGCGATGCCCTTCTCCACGACGGTCGTGGGCTCGAGCAGGACGCCGACGTTCCTGAGGCCCGCCGGCACCCGCACGATGTACTCGGGGTCGTCCACGTAGTACTCCGTGAGATACCCGTGGCGCAGGTTGATCCCCCGCTCGTAGTACACGTCGTCGGTCGTCATGTCGTAGGTACCGATCAGGTCGTAGATGCTCGATCCGGGGCGGCGCACCGTGGCCACGACGTAATCGCCCACCGCGAGCTGGCACTCGCTCACATTGGCACCCACCGCTTCGACCCGCCCGAAGCTTTCGTGACCGGTCACCAGGAAGTCGTATTCTGGAGGGGCGGCGCCGTACTCGGCGGCGTTGATCTCCTTGTCGGTGCCGTCCACGCCTACCCGGAGGACCTTCACCAGCACGCCCCGCCCGCCGGGCACGTCGTCCAGCGACGGCTTGGGCAGCTGAGCCAGGTGCATCGAGTTGGGTTTACCGGGGAACACCGCGATCGCCTTCATCATCGCCGGGGCCGGCTTGGCCGGGCTGTCGGCGCGAACGGCGGTGGCGACACCTACGCCGCCGCGATCAGTGCTGGGCATGTACGGCTCCTTGATCGTCTACCAGTTGAATGACGTGACCGTCGGGATCGCGCACCAGGACGCCTCGGCTGAACCCGAGCGCCGACTCGGGCAGCGCGACTGGTGCACGCGAGACGAGACGGAACTTTTTGTTCGCGGCCGCTCGGGCGGCAGAGGCGACATCCGGAACCGTCACGGTGGTCTGCCAGTGCACCAGATCGCTGGCGCGCTCGTCGTCGGGATACGGCCGGCCGTCGGTCGGTTGCAGGTATTCCAGGAACTCGATGCCGGGCCCGGCGGCCGCCCGGAGACCGGTGATGTGCAGCCGGGCGCCGGGAACGTTGTTCAGCCGCTCCTGCTCGGTCCCGAAGTTCATGCTTTCGCCGGCGACACGGAAGCCGAGGGCGTCGCGATAGAACGCCAGGCTTCGTTGCGTGTCGCGGACCACGATCGCCGTATGGTCGATGCCGAGGAACAGACGATCGGTCGGCGCGTGCCACCTGGGGTCGCCCTTGTCGGGCGGGAACTGGAGCACTTCGAGCGGATGGCCGTCCGGGTCCATGAAATAGAACGCCCGGATGCCCGCGGCGTTCGGGATCGTCTTCGGGAGCAACTGCGGACCCGCCGAGACCTCCTTCACCTCGAAGCGGCGAAGGCGGGCGTATGCGCTGTCCATGTCGCTTACGATGACGGCCACATGCTGGAACCAGCGGTCGTTGCTCCGGGCGCCGGGCGGCGCCGGGCGGCTCCGCGGGCTCAGATACTGGGTGAGCTGCAGGTACTCCTCGCCGAGCTTGAGCCGAACCACGCGCAGGCTCGTTCCGGTGAGGCCTTGCAGGCTGTCGTAGCTCGCCCCGCCCGCCGCGTCGTCGCTCACCTTCTCGAAGTCGAGCACCCGGGTATAGAAGTCCACCGACCGGTCCATGTCTCCCACCGTCATGCCCACCATGGCGACGGCCTCGGCTCGAGCCGGGCCGTCGGAGGAGGTGACGGCGGCGGGGCTGGGGGTGGCGCCGTTCCCTTGCCAGGGATGCGGCGCCTGCGCCAGGAGGGCGGGCGCGAGAAGCAGTCCCAGCAGCACCGAGCCGAGCCTCATGCGCCCACCCCTGCCAGCCGCGCCGTCGCCCGGCCTTCCGCGCGTGCGCCGAGGCGTTCCAGCAGATGGTCGCCGACCCGCAGTGCGTTGGCCATGATCGTGAGCGCGGGGTTCACGGCGCCGCTCGAGGGAAAGAAGCTGCCGTCCACCACATACAGATTGTCCACCTCGTGCGCGCGGCAGTTGGCGTCGAGCGCCGACGTCCTCGGATCGTGCCCGAAACGGATGGTGCCGTTCTGGTGGGCGACGCCGGCCAGCGGAATCCGCTGCCCGAGGAAGAGATTCCGGGAGAAGAGTCCCTGATGGCAGCTCTTGCCGTGGATGGGACAGGCCGCCTGCCGCTGCATCAGACTCTCCACCTTCTTGGTCAGGCGCTTGTGCCCTTCACCGTTGTTCGGGGTGTACGCGAGGACGATCTTGCCGTCGCGGTCGAGCGTCACCCGGTTCTCCGGGTCGGGCAGGTCCTCGGAGGTGAGCCAGAAATCGATCGAGTGCTTGCCCATGAGCTCCAGGGTCCAACCCGGCGCGATGGCGGGCGCGCCCGCCGATAGCGTGACGCCGTCGAGCTTGCCGACGAAGGAAATGTGGCCCATCGGGAACTCCCAGTCCGGCGAGCCGAAGTAGAAGTCGTTCACGGCGAGCGTCTTCTGGAACACGGTGGGGTTCGGACAGCGGGAGAGCGCCATGAGCACCGAGTTCACGTGGCCCATGTAGTGCCGGCCGACGACGTCCGAGCCGTTCGCCAGCCCGCGCGGATGCCGATCGCCGGCGGAGCGCAGCAGCAGCGCCGCGGAGTTGATCGCCCCCGCGGAGACCACGACGATGTCCGCGGAGTACACTTCGCTCGCGCCGTCGCGCTCCAGGTGCACCCTCGTGACCTCACGTCCCGATGCGCTGGTCTCGAGGCGCGAGACATACGCGCCGGTGAGCAGCGTGGCGTTGGGATACCGCAGCGCAGGGTCGACGCAAACCACCTGGGCATCGGACTTGGCCTGTACCAGGCAGGGATGGCCGTCGCAGGTGCCGCACCGGATGCAGTGGCTCCGGCGCTTGTCGGACTCGTCCAGCATGATGCCGAGCGGGACGTGGAACGGCGTCAGGCCGAGCGCCGAGAAGTCGTCGCTCAACTGCTGCATGCGCGGCTCATGGGTTACCGCGGCGTACTTGTAAGGCGCGCTGGCGGGAGGCTCGGTCGGATCCACCCCGCGCTCGCCGTGCACCTGATAAAGATGCTCGGCAGCCGTATAGTAGGGCTCGAGCTCCTCGTAGCTCACGGGCCAGGCGGGCGACAGGCCGCCGTGCTGCCGGAGCTCGCCGAAGTCTTCCCTGCGCAGGCGGAACAGCGCGGCGCCGTAGAACTTCGTATTGCCGCCCACCCCGTAGTTGGTATGGGGATGGAGATCCTTGCCGTCCTTGTCGCGCCAATGCTCGCGGGTCTGATACTTCCCGTCCACGTTGACCGCTCGGGTGTTCCAGTTGTCGGCCTCGCGGGGCACGTAATCGCCGCGCTCGAGGAGGAGAATTCTCTTGCCCGATGGCGCGAGCTTGTGGAACAGGGTCCCGCCGCCGGCGCCGGAGCCGATGATGATGACGTCGTAGTGAGTCGACATGGGGGTCTCAGGGTCGAGAGTCTAGGGTCACGGGTCGGGGGTCACGGGTCACGGGTTCTCGCGACTCGTAGCTGGAGGCGCTATGGCTCCTGGCTCGCCACTCGCGATTCGCGACCTTCGACCGGCGCAATGCTCACCCGGAGAACATCGGCGATGCGCGGATAGCTGTACCTGTCGCTCACATGCGCCACCGCATTGTGCTCCGGCATGCCGGCGTCGGGCGTCTGCTGCCGCGGGCCCTGGTTCGGGCCCAGGCCGGGCTCCTCGTTGACCTCGGTGCCCGCGTCCCAGAGCGAGAGCTGGGACGTCATGTCGCCCCGCACCGGCTTCCCCGCCCCGTCGTACAGCGCGATTGGCCGGTCGTTCGCGTAGAAGAGGTCGTTCGACTGCCCGAACATCCAGGCAACCGAAAGACTCTGTCCCGGCACCGCGGTCACCTCGAACTCATAGCCCTGCCCCGGCGTGATCGGCCCGTGAGTGGACGCGCCCACCGGCAGGTCGACGGCGCCGGCGCTCGCGATATCCTTTCCTCCGTTGACCGACTTGAGCAATGGCCCGGGGTTCCCGGTCTCGGCGAGGGTCTCGAGACCCTTGCCGGCGTCGGGCTGACCGCCGATGAACAGCGGGTTGGCGCCGCCGTGCACGGCCCACAGCACCGGCGCCGAGACGAAGGGGGCGGCCGTCCCGTCGGAGAGCTTCAGGGCCTCACCCCGGGAGATGTTCTCGACCCTGATCGTGAACCTGGTCGGCTGGCTCTGCGCCGCCGCGGCCTGGGCCGCGGTCAGGAGCGCCGCCGACATCGTGACTGCGCGAACGAGCGACATGGTGGAACTCCCGGTCAGGACGCCGGCGTGAGCGGCGCGGTGGCGAAGTTGACGCTGAACCGGCGGCACCAGATGGTGACGGCACGGTACTGTGACAGATCGAGGTCGTCGGGCACCTCGTAGTTCTGGTCGCCCTCGTTGCCCTTGAGCTTGCCCAGCTCCACGAAGCCGGCCTTGGTCACGGTCTCGTTGTCGGCGGCATCCGGCGCGGCCACCAGGTACACCCGCACGTCCGGGCCGTTGGAGGTCGTGAACTCGGTCAGCCGCAGCACCCTGCGCCCGCCGCCCACGTCCTGGATCGTGGCTGTGCCGTGCGTCTCGTGCGCCACCGAGTGAAACCGGCCGGCCGAGAGCGCCCGCATCGCCGAGGCGCCGACGCTGGCCACCTGTACCTCATTCACCTTCTTGTTCACCAACAGCAGCTCGGGCCGGAAGAGGTACCATCCCATGCCCCCGAGCACGACCAGCCCTCCTACCCAGATGCGACGCTTCATCCTTCACTCTCCTCGAGCATGTGCTGAGACGAACGTATGATCCTGTGGTCGGGGCTATAATGCGGGGACGACCGAAAAGGTTTCCGACCCAGCCGCCGCCCGCCGGGCCTCGCAGAAGATGCAGCGCTTGCCGTTCTGGTGGTGCAGCTTGGCGCAGAATACGGCGTCGCTTCCCCGCTGCCTGACATACAGCTCGGCGGCGGCCAGCATGCCGAGCGGCGGGGCGACGAAATAGATCCAGAGGGCGGTCCAGTCGCGAGCGAAGAGCGCGGAGCCCAGCGTTCGCGCGGGGTTCATGCTCATGCCTGACAGGGGCCCCTCGAAGGTGATGAAGAGTGCGACCATGACCCCTGCGCAGAGGCCGGTGTACCGGGCGTACCGTTCGTGGTTCGAGACCCGCAGAATGACCGACATCAGGAGAAAGGAGATGACGACCTCGGCCAGGAATGCGACGGCGATGCCGGCGCGTCCCGGCATCGTCGCCGCGAAGCGCGTGGCCGGGTGAGCCAGACGGGGACCGAAGATGGCCGATGCGACGCCGACACCTGCCACGGCGCCCGCGAACTGCGCGCCGACGTACGCGAGCGCGTCCCGGGCCGGCACCTTCCCCAGCCGGAAGAACGTCAGCGTCGTGGCGGGATTGAAGTGCGCGCCCGACTGCATGCCCCAAGGCGAGTAGATGAGCGTCACCGCGGTGGTTCCCATCGCCAGCCCCACCAGAACCCGGCGCAGGTCGGGGTTGGGAATGGCCAGGAAAACCGGGGAGGACGGGTAGTCCAGCAGCACCACGACGGCGCACGCCGAGATCATGAAGGCCCCGAGGAGGGCGGCCTCCATCAGATACTCGACCCGGAACTTCGGGGTCATGCGACGATCGCGGCGAGCTTGGGGTTGGACACTCTCGCCGGTCCGTCGCGGAGCACGTCGAGCTGCAGACGCAGCGCCTCGCCCACCGACCACGCCTGGAACGGGCAGCCACGGGGCGTGTGCGGCGGCTCGGCGTCCGCGATCTCGGCGACGTGCCCCAGCCCAGCCTCGTGCAGGTGGACTAGAAGCGGCCCGAGAAACCGGCGCCGGGCCTCATGACGGACTTCGACGGTATCACCGCGGACCCTGACCCACGCCTCCACGAAGGCCCCGAGCAGCCAGGGCCATACGGTTCCCTGGTGGTAGGCGCCGTCGCGGGCGCGCATGTCGCCGGCGTAGACCGGCTGATAGCCCGCCGAGCCCGGGGCGAGAGTTCGGAGACCGAGCGGCGTCCAGAGCACCCGTTCGACTTCATCGACCACCCGCCGGGCGCGGGAGCCCTCGATCAGTTGAAAGGGCAGGCCGCCCACCGCGAAGATCTGGTTGGGCCGGAAGGACGAATCGACCCTGCCTGGCTCGTGGTCGGCATCGATCACGTCGTGGAGGTATCCCCCCTCGGCGTTCCAGAAGCGGTCGGCGAACGCTGCCGCGCCCCGCTCGTACAGCGGCCGATACTCCTGCGTGAACCACTCGGCGGTCCGGAGCGCATTGAGCCAGAGCGCCTGGATCTCGACCGGCTTTCCCACCCGCGGCGTGACTACCCAATCGCCAACCTTGGCATCCATCCAGGTGAGCTGTACACCGGGCTCGCCACCCGCGAGCAGCCCGTCCTCGGTGGCGCGAATGGCGTAGCGAGTCCCGCGCACGTGCCCGGCGAGGATCGCCAGCGTCGCGTCGCCGAGCGCGCGCAGATCCGCCGCCGGCACCTTGAGCCGGCGCCGGGCCATCGCGGTGAGATAGTCGTGGACCGCGATCACGAACCAGAGCGAGGCGTCGATCGTGTTGTATTCGGCCGCGCCACCCTGGTCCACGAAACGGTTGGGCAGCATGCCCTCGGAGACGAGTCCCGTCCACTCGAGCAGGATGGACCGCGCGTCGGCCAGGCGGCCGGTGGCGAGACACAGGCCGCGCAACGAGATGAACGTGTCCCGGCCCCAGTCGGTGAACCAGGGGTAGCCTGCCACGATGGTCTTGCCTTCGCCTCGGCGTACGAGATACGCATCGCCGGCGCGCTCCAGCGGCGAGCCGAGCTTGGCGCGACGGGCGTGCTCCCGGCGGGCCAGCAGCGCGAACAATGCGGCCGGGTCACTGCCGTCGGGCAGCGCGTCTCCCGCACCCAGAAGCAGCACCGCCTCTCCCTGACTCAGGTCCCAGGTGAAGATGCCCGGCGCAGCGAGGTCTTCCTCGGCATCGAGGCCGCGCGCCGCCTCCTCGACATAGTGGAAGCCACGGTACCACTGGGGATCGGTCCGATAGCGGCCATTGCTGACCGCGCTGATGTCGGGCACGCCATCGTACGGGCGCCAGCGGACCCGGTCGCCCTCGGCCTCGGCGTCGAACCGGAAGGCGGGGTTCTCGTGGTGCGTGGAATGCGAATCGCGCCCCGACAGAAAGGGGCGGACCGTGAGCGCCAGCGGGGCACCCCCATCCAGCACTCGCCAGCGCAGGGCCACGAACGCACTGGGGGCGGGAACGAACACCTCGTGCTCGATCCTGGTGCCGTCCGACAGGCGGTAAGTCCAAGTGGGCCATGGCTCATGGGTGAACGACTCAAGCGTGGCTCCCCGGTCGGGCGCGACGACACCGGGGCGGTACCGCTGCCGGGTGAGGTACTCCTGTCCCGGGTTGCCCTCTCCCTTCGCCTCCATCCACGCGTCGAGCCCATTGACCAGGACCATGCGGCCGGTGGGCGGCGTGGTGGCCGCGAGCAGGAGCGCATGGTAGCGGCGAGTTCGGATCCCGGATGCGGTGCCTGACGCGAAGCCGCCGAGGCCGTCCGCCTCGAGCCACTCGGTGAGATCGTTGATCGGGACGGTAGTCATCGAAGGCTCCCGGCGAGTGCGGGTGGTTTGGCGAATTCCGGTTTGGCGGCCGCGTCGGTCCGCCGGCGGATCAGGTCCTCGATGCAGCGGACCACGAGCGCGGTCCACCCCGTCTGATGGCTGGCTCCGACACCGCGGCCGTTATCGCCATGGAAGTACTCGTAGAAGAGGACCAGCTCGTCATAGTGGGGGTCGTTCTCGTAGCGGCTCTCCACCCCGTGACAGGGGCGGCGGCCCCGCTCGTCGCGCAGGAAGAGGCTCGCGAGTCGCGACTGCAGCTCCAGCGCCACCTCCTGCAGGTTGAGCATGCGCCCCGAGCCCACCGGGCACTCGACCTGCAGCTCATCACCGTAGAAATGGTGGTAGCGCTCGAGCGATTCGAGCAGCAGGAAGTTGACCGGGAACCAGATCGGTCCGCGCCAGTTGGAGTTGCCCCCGAACAGGCCGGTGTTTCCTTCGGCCGGCACGTAGTCCACCTGGTAGGGGGCTCCCATCACATCGAACTGATAAGGATGCTCCTGGTGCACCCGGCTCACCGAGCGGATGCCGTGGGCCGACAGGAACTCGGTCTCGTCCAACAGGTAGCGCAGCACCCGCTGCAGCCGTTCCCTGGTGGGGATCGAGAGCAGCCGCTGGACCCGCCCCTGGACATGACGGGGCCGCATGCATGCGATGTTGCTCGTCACGTCGGGCCGGTTCTCGAGGAACCACTTCAACCGGCGATTGAATCCCTCCAGGTGGGCGAACTTCTCCTCGTCGAGCACCTCGACCGCGATGAGCGGGAGGGCGCCCACGAGCGACCGCACCCGCAACGGGATGTGCTGGCCGTCGAGGTGGAGCTGGTCGTAATAGAAGCCGTCTTCCTCGCTCCACAGGCCGGACCCGCCCAGATGATTCATGGCGTCGGCGATGGCGATGAAGTGCTCGAAGAACTTGGAGGCCACGTCCTCGTAGGCGGGGTCTTCGCTGGCGAGCTCCAGCGCCATGGACAGCATGGTGTTGCAGTAGAACGCCATCCACGCCGTGCCGTCGGCCTGCTCCAGGTGCCCACCGGTAGGCAGCGGCTTGGAGCGGTCGAAGACGCCGATGTTGTCGAGCCCGAGAAACCCGCCGGCGAAGAGATTGCGGCCCTCGGGGTCCTTGCGGTTGACCCACCAGGTGAAGTTGAGCAGCAGTTTCTGAAAGACGCGCTCCAGAAAGAACCGATCGCGCTTGCCCCGTGGGCCGGTCATCTTGTAGACCCGCCAGCAGGCCCAGGCGTGCACCGGCGGATTCACGTCGCCGAAGGCGAATTCGTACGCCGGAACCTGGCCGTTGGGGTGCATGTACCACTCGCGCAGCAGCAGCACGAGCTGTTCCTTGGCGAACTCGGGATCGACGTGCGCGAACGGAATCATGTGGAAGGCCAGATCCCAGGCCGCGTACCAGGGATACTCCCACTTGTCGGGCATGGAGATCACGTCCCGGTTGTACATGTGGGGCCAGTCCGCGTTGCGGCCGGAGCGGCGTCCCTCGGGGGGCTTCGGCTGGGCCGGATCACCTTCGAGCCAGTGCTGGGTCACGAAGTAGTAGAACTGCTTGCTCCAGAGCAGTCCGGCATAACCCTGCCGGAGAACCCGGCGCTCGTCGTCCGTCGCGCCATCCGGGATCCGGTCGGCGTAGAACTCGTCGGCCTCCGCGAGCCGGTCGCGAAAGGCCTTGTCGAAGGCGACGCCGAACGGCTTGCCGCGCGCCTGCTCGGTGGCCCGCAGACGCAGTTGCACCACCCGCTCCTCGCCCGCGGGGATCTCGAGGACATACCTGAAGGCGGCCTTGGAGCCCTCGGCCGCCGGGTTCACCGCGTCGCGCTCGCCCTGGATGACGGCCCGATGGAAGGCGTCCTTTACGTAGGGTTGCGCATTCGGCGCGCCGTAGAGGCGGCTCACGTTGGTCTCGTTCTCGGTGAAGAGCAGATCGGGCGCGGCGCCGTCTACGGTGTCGGCCTCGAGCCGGTAGCGGCCCAGGCTCGCGTGCTCGGCCTCGAGGCTCGCGGCGCCGGCGGCACGGATCACGCCCCGCGGCCAGTAGCCCTCGCCTTCCCTGCCCCAGCTCCAGGTGTTCCGGAACCAGAGCGTTGGAAGGAGATGGAGGGTGGCGGTCTCGGGGCCGCGGTTGGCGACCGTGATCCGGATCAGGATGTCGTCGGTGCCCGCCTTGGCGTACTCGGCGAACACGTCGAAGTACCGGTTGTCGTTGAAGACGCCGGTATCGAGCAGCTCCAGCTCAGGGTCGAGCTTGCCCCGCTCGCGGTTGGCGCGGACCAGCGCCTCGTAGGGGTACTCGGCCTGGGGATATTTGTAGAGCGCCTTGAGATACGAGTGGGTCGGGGTCGAATCGAGATAGTAGTACAGCTCCTTCACGTCCTCACCGTGGTTGCCTTCCGGGCCGGTCAACCCGAAGAGCCGCTCCTTGAGGATCGGGTCCCGCCCGTTCCAGAGCCCCAGCGCGAAGCACATCCGGCCTTGCCGGTCGGTGATGCCCAGGAGGCCGTCCTCGCCCCAGCGGTAGGCCCGGCTTCGGGCATGGTCGTGTGGGAAGTAGTTCCAGCAGTCTCCACCCTCGGAGTAATCCTCCCGTACCGTCCCCCACTGACGCTCGGAGAGGTAGGGACCCCATCGCTTCCAGTTCGCTTCCCGCCGCGTGTCCTGCGCCAGGCGTTCCGCTTCGGCTCCAGCCACGGCACTCCTCCTCTCAGATCGCGTTCAGCGCTTCGATACGGAGTCTGATCGACGCCATCAGGCCGGGTGGCAGCGAGATCCGCCGGAGACGGGACCGGAGGCCGTCGAGCAGAGCCCGCTCGAAGCGATAGGCCTGGAGACAGGCGAGACAGTAGTCCAGGTGCTGCTCCACTTCCCCGACTTCGTCGGGGGACAGATTCCGGTCCAGGTAGTCGTCCAGCCGCCCCAGCGTCTCGTCACACGTCACGTCCTCTGCCTTTCACTCGAGCCGGCGGCGCGTCGGTCCCTCCCCTCCCATCACCCAGCGGCGAAACGCCGCCCCCGCCGATTTGGTTCCATCACGGTAAGTTCGAGGAACTCCCATCCCCGGCGGCATGTCGCGCATGATCCTCCGAGCCCTTGCGGTGTGGTTCCTTCTGCTGATCCTCGCGGTCTTGAATGGCGGCGTGCGGGACACCTGGCTGTCACCCCGGCTGGGCGATGCGGCCGCCCGCGCGCTCAGCTCGCTGCTCCTCTCGGCGCTCATCCTCCTGGCAACCTGGGTGACCATCGGATGGGTACGGCCGGCCACATCCGCCGACGCCTTGAAGGTGGGAGGGTTCTGGCTGGCGCTGACACTCGCGTTCGAGTTCATCGCGGGGCATTACGGTTTCGGGAAGCCGTGGGCGGAGCTGCTGGCCGACTACGACCTTCGGCGGGGCCGTATCTGGGTCATGGTGCTGATCGTGACCATGTTCGCTCCGTGGTGGGTCATGCGAGCCCGAGGTTAATCCCCTTTTCGCACCCCTTTCATGATTTCCTCATCCCGGCCATGCCATGCTGTAGGCAATGAAAACGCACCGAGTCCTGCGCAAGGAGGCCGCCATGACCGTCGCTCACCTGACCCCCAGGCCGCTGTTACCGCGTCGCGAAGGACGCCTCGGTGACCGCCTCGAGCCGATACACCGCGCGTGTCTTCGAGACCTGCGGGCGTTCGTGGAAGCCGCCAAGGACGAGGATCGCGATATCTGGCCTCGGTGGAACGCAATCCGCCATGTGGACACGGTATTCTCGGGACGATTCGACCGGGAACGGCTCGCTGTCGAAGCGCTCCGGCACCTGCTCGCGGCCGACGACGCCGATCGGTTGTGGGCGACCGCCGAGCTGGTCGCCGCGTTGCGCTGGCAGCTGCGGCATGCGGTCGGACTCTGCCAACACGGGGCCGAATTTGCGGTCATCACCGGGAAGCTGCTCAAAGCGGTGGAGTGCTGGTTCGTCGCGGTCGAGGAGATCGCGGGGCGGCTGAGCTGGGATGAGGTGCCGGCAGCGGTGCGCGAGGACGTGACCTTCCTCGGAACGGGCATCGCGCCGGCGTGGAAAGATCTGCCGGTGTCGCTCGTCACGAGCCTGTGATGGCCGCATGACGACCGCGCCCCTCGGCGGCGCGGCTGCCGCGGCCTGAGCGGGCGTCACATTCGCGGCCCCATCAACCTCAGCGTTTCCCGAGCGATGAGCCGCTCCTCGTCGGTGGGGATGACGTACGCGGCCAGGCGTGAGGCATCGGTCGAAATGCGACCCTCGCGCCCCAGATTGAGGCGGGAATCGAGCGTCAGTCCCGCCCATCCGAAGCCCTCGCACACACGCCGCCGGATCTCGGCGGCGTTTTCCCCGATCCCGCCCGTGAACACGATGGCCTCCGCCCCCTCCAGCACGGCCAGGTAGGCGCCGACGTACTTCCGGACCCGATCGCAGAAGATCTCGATCGCGAGCTCAGCCGCGGCGTCGGTGCGCTCGAGCAGCTCCCGCACATCACCGGTGCCGGCGAGCGCCGTCAGACCCGCTTCGTGGTTCAGCCACTGATCGAGCCGGGCCAATGGCATCCCCTGGTGCAGCAAATGAGTCAGGATCGCCGGATCGAGATCGCCTGCCCGGGTCGCCATCACGAGGCCTTCGAGCGGCGAGTATCCCATGGACGTATCGACCGAGCGCCCCTGACGGACGGCCGCGGCGGAGCAGCCGCTGCCGAGGTGGAGCGTGATGATCGTGGGCTCGGGAGCATGGGCGAGGACGGCGTAGCGCTCGGTGACGTAGCGGTGGGACCACCCGTGAAACCCGTACCGCCGCACCCCGGGAAGCTCCGGGATGGCATACCGCCAGGCGCGGGCCGGCATGGTCGCATGGAAGGCCGTATCCAGGGCGGCCACGAGCGGCACGCCCGCGCCGAGGGTGGCCTCGATGCCCTCGAGCGCCGGTCCATTGTGCAACGGGGCCAGGGGCGTGACTTCCCGAAGGACTCGGAGAACCCTCCCGTCGATCCGAACCACGCCCGGCAACCGGCCGCCGCCGTGCACGACCCGGTGGGCGATGACATCGGGTTTGACCGGCAGGCCGGCCAGGACCTGTTCGGCCGCCGCCCGATATCCGCGCGCGATCTCCGTCGTCGCCCCGGCCACCACCTCGAGCTCGCCGCCACGCTCCTCGAACAGTTTGTACTTGAGCGTGGCGCTCCCGCAGTTGATCACCAGTACCCGCATCGAGCCTCGGGTCAGCTGAGGGTCCAGGTCCAGTCTCTGACCTCCGGCAGGTCCTCGCCATGTTCGGCGACGTAGGCTCGGTGCCGGTCGAGGGCATCACGACATCGCCGCGATGCGGGGCCGGCCGTCGCGGAGAGGCCCGGCACCCGATCCAGGACGTCGAGGGCCAGCTGGAATCGGTCCATGCGATTGAGCACGGTCATGTCGAACGGCGTCGTGGTCGTTCCCTCCTCGACATAGCCGCGCACGTGAATGTTGCCGTGGTTGTGCCGGCGGTACGTGAGGCGGTGGATCAGCGTCGGATACCCGTGATAGGCGAAGATCACCGGCTTGGCCGCGGTGAACATGGCATCGAAGTCTTCGTCGGACAGCCCGTGCGGGTGTTCCGACGTCGGCTGCAGCGCCATCAGGTCCACGACGTTCACGACCCGGATGCGAAGATCGGGCAGCTCCTCGCGGAGAAGCGATACCGCGGCGAGCGTCTCCAGGGTCGGTACGTCTCCCGCGCAGGCCATGACGACATCGGGCGACCCGTCGTCGTTGCTCGCCCAGGGCCAGATGCCGAGCCCCGTGGTGCAGTGGCGCAGCGCGGCGTCCATGTCCAGCCACACCTGGGCCGGCTGCTTCCCGGCGATGATCAGATTCACATAGTTGCGGCTGCGAAGACAGTGGTCGGCCACGGAGAGGAGCGTGTTGGCATCGGGCGGCAGATAGATGCGGACGACGTCGGCCTTCTTGTTGGCCACATGATCGATGAAGCCGGGGTCCTGGTGCGAGAACCCGTTGTGGTCCTGGCGCCAGACATGGGACGTGAGCAGGTAGTTGAGCGAGGCGAGCGGCTTGCGCCACGGCATCGTCCGCGTCGTCTTGAGCCACTTGGCGTGCTGATTGAACATCGAATCCACGATATGGATGAACGCCTCGTAGCACGAGAAGAGGCCGTGGCGGCCGGTGAGGAGATATCCCTCCAGCCAGCCCTCGCACAGGTGCTCGCTGAGGACTTCCATGACCCGCCCATCGGCCGCCAAGTGCTCGTCGACGGGCATGGTGGACGCCTCCCAGGTCTTCCCCGTCGCCTCCAGCACCGCATCCAGGCGATTGGAGGCGGTCTCGTCGGGGCCGAAGAGACGGAAATTCCTCTGGTCCAGATTGAGCTTCATGACGTCCCGGAGATACCGTCCCAGCACGCGCGTCGCCTCGGTGACGGGTCGGCCGTCGCGGTCGACCGCATAGGCACGGAAGTCCGGAAGATCCAGCGGTCGTAGCAACGCGCCGCCGTTGGCATGAGGGTTCATCCCCATGCGACGACGACCCGCGGGGGCGAGAGCCGCCAGCTCCGGCCGAAGCCGGCCGTCGGCGTCGAACAGCTCCTCCTGGCCATAGCTTCGCATCCACTCCTCGAGCGCCCGGAGGTGATCCCGGTTTTCCCGCAGATTGCTCAGCGGCACCTGGTGCGAGCGCCACGTCCCCTCGACCGGCTTGCCGTCCACGACCTTGGGCCCGGTCCATCCCTTGGGAGTCCGCAGAATCAGCACCGGCCAGCTGGGTCGCTCGGTGTGGCCGCCGTCGCGCGCCCGGCTCTGGATGCTCCGGATGTCCGCGAGGATCGCGTCGAGCGTCGTCGCCATCTGCTGGTGCATCGTCTGGGGATCATCACCCTCGACCCGATACGGCACGTACCCGTATCCCGTGAGAAGCGACGTCAGCTCGTCATCGGGAATCCGCGCGAGCACGGTGGGATTGGCGATCTTGTACCCATTGAGATGCAGGATCGGGAGCACCGCGCCGTCCCGCGCCGGGTTCAGGAACTTGTTCGAGTGCCAGCTCGCGGCGCAGGCCCCGGTCTCCGCCTCGCCGTCTCCCACCACGCACGCCACGATGAGGTCGGGATTGTCGAAGGCGGCGCCGTAGGCATGGAGCAGCGAGTATCCCAGCTCGCCGCCCTCGTGAATGGACCCGGGCGTTTCCGGCGCGACGTGGCTCGGGATGCCGTACGGCCAGGAAAACTGCCGGAACAACCGACTCATGCCCTCGCGATTCTGCCCGACATTCGGGTAGATCTCGCTGTAGGAGCCCTCGAGCCAGGTGTGCGCCACGATTCCGGGGCCGCCATGCCCGGGACCGATGACGTAGATCATGTCGAGATCGTGCTCCGTGATCAGCCGGTTGAGATGGGTATAGATGAAGTTGAGTCCCGGCGTCGTGCCCCAGTGGCCGAGCAGGCGAGGCTTGATGTCGTCAATGGAAAGCGGGCGGTCGAGAAGCGGATTGTCCTTGAGATAGATCTGCCCGACGGAGAGATAATTGGCCGCGCGCCAGTAGGCATGCATCTTACCGGCCAACTGCGGCGTGAGAGCGCTCATGGGAAACTCCTGCAGGGTCTGTCGCCCGGCGCCTCGCAGGGCTGGATGACGGGCGCCTCCGCTGCAGTGTAACACCGGTTGCCCCTCGGTCGCGGGTGCTCCTAGAGTGGAATCGTGAGCACCGCGCACGGCGCGGCGTGGATGACCCTCCGGGTGGTGCTCCCGCCTTCGATCACGCCGGCGGGTCCACCGCGGTGGCAGCCGAGAATGGCGAGGTCGGGCTGATGCTCGTCGACGGCCGCGAGGATCTGCTCGGCTGGCACGCCGCGGCGCACCTCGGGCTCGTGACCGAGCGCCTCGCGCACATGGGACCGGATGCGCGCACTGCTGGCGGCCGGCGTGAGCACGGCCAGATGCGCCGGCTCGCCGGCGTATGTCGGCTCGACCGTCAACACGCGGAGGTCGACGCCCACCTCTCGGGCCAGGGAGTCCGCCGCCCGGAGGACGGCCGATCCCCGCCCCGAGCCCTCCACGGCCACCAGACCGCTGCGGAGGGCAACGCCCCGCGGCGGCACGAACAGGCAAGGCACCCGGCTGCGCCGAGCCACCGCATCCGCGGTATCGCCGAGCAACAGGCGCGCCATTCGAGAGCGCGGGGTGCGGCCGAGGACGAGCAGGTCGGCATCCACCTGCTCGGCGAAGCGCGTGATCTCGATGCCCGGAAGACCGTACGCAAGGGCGAATTCCATCGGCGGCTCGTTCTCGGCCGGTGGCAGGTCGGACTCCACCCAGCGCCGGAGCTGCTCCAGCGCCGAGGAGGCTCCGCGATCATCGAGTGGCACGACCCTGAGGACGGTCACGCGGGCGCCGGCCCGCGCGGCCACGGCACGGGCCGCCCAGACGGCCTGCCGGCCCGCGCCGGACTCGTCCGTCGCTGCCACCACATGCCTCAACCGAAGCGTACTTGTCATGGGTACAGGCTAACGGTGGGGCGGTGAAGAAACGATGAAACCGCTCCGAAGGTCCGTCGGGGTTTCCGCTCCCGTGGCCGGCCCCTAAGTTCCCGCCATGCCTCATTCGACCACACGGCAGGCGGTCGGCGCCGATCCCCGCCTCGAGCGGCTGCTGGTGGCCACGTCTGCTCTGATCACGGAGCTGTCGCTCGACGGCGTGCTGCAGCGCGTGGTGCAGGTGGCCGCGGAGGTGATCGGCGCTCACTATGCCGCGATCGGGGTGCTCGCCCCCGACGGACGGGTACTGGAGAGCTTCACCACCTACGGCATCACCGACGAACTCCGAGCGCTGATCGGCCCCCCTCCTCGCGGCCACGGAATCCTCGGACTCGTGATCCGGGACCCCCGCCCCATCCGCCTTCCCGACCTCGCGCGCCATCCCGATTCCTACGGATTTCCGCCTCACCATCCACCCATGCACTCGTTTCTCGGCGTCCCGATCGTCAGCCGCCGGGGAGTGTTCGGCAATCTCTATCTCACCGAGAAGATCGGCGGCGAGAGCTTCTCCGAAGAGGACGAGCACATTGCGGTGACCCTGGCGGCCGTCACCGCCGCAGCGGTCGAGAACGCCCGCCTGCACGAGGAGAGTGCCCGCCTGCTGGAGGAAGTGCAGGCGCTGCACCGCGCGCGGGAGCGCTTCTTCGCCATGGTGAACCATGAGCTCAGGAACGCGCTGGCGGCGGTCTTCGGATGGGCGGAGCTGCTGGTCCGGAAGAAAGACCCGGCCACGGTGCCGCGCGCCGCCTTCGAGGTGCTCGACTCGGCCCGCCAGGCGATCGCCCTGATCAACGATCTGCTCGACCTGAGCCGGCTGGACGAGGACCGCCTCAAGCCGGTCATCCGCAGCGTGGAGCCGGCGTCGGTCTGCCGGCGGGTCATGGGCCGGGTCACCCCCGCCGCCGAAGCACGCCATCTCCGTCTGGAGCTCGAGGAATCAGCCCCGATACCGACCTGCGAGACCGACGCCAGCCGGCTGGAGCAGATTCTGGTCAATCTGCTGGGCAACGCCATCAATCATGCGCCGGAGGGCAGTACCATCCGGCTGGGAATCGCCAGGCGCGGGACCATGGTCGAATACGTGGTGGACGACGAAGGATCCGGGATTCCGGAGGCCGAGATCGAGCGGATCTTCGATATCTACGTCACCAAGGCCGCCGGCGAGAGCCGGGGAACCGGGCTCGGGCTGCCCCTCTCCCGCCGCCTCGCCCGGCTCTTCGGCGGGGAGCTTCGGGCGGTGGCGAGGCCCGGCCAAGGCGGACGATTCGTGCTCGAGCTGCCCGCCACCCCCGACTCGATGACGGCGAGCATGAAGGAATCTTCATGAAGCCTTCCGAGGGAGTTCACCTGCCGCCCGTAGATTGAGCCGCATGAGAATTCTCGTCGTGGAGGACGACCGGAAGGTCGCCGGCTTCATCGAGCAGGGCTTGAAGGAGGAGGGCTACGTCGTGGATGTCGCTCCCGACGGGGACGAGGGCACCATGCTGGCCCACGTGTACGCATACGACGTCATCCTGCTCGACGTCGTGCTGCCGAAGAAGAACGGGTTCCAGGTGGCCACGGAGCTGCGGCGGGAAGGCCGCAACACGCCGATCCTGATGCTGACGTCCAGGGACGCGGTCGAGGATGTTGTCCGTGGTCTCGACGCCGGCGCCGACGACTATCTGTCGAAGCCGTTCCAGTTCGACGAGCTTCTGGCTCGGATCCGGGCGCTGCATCGCCGGGGAGGCGCGGAGCGGCTCGAGGTGCTGCGCTATGGACCCCTCGCACTCGACCGTCTACGTCACATCGCCTCCGCCAACGAACACCCCCTCGATCTCACCCCGAAGGAATTTCAGCTCCTGGAGTATTTCCTCCTGCACCCCGAAGAGGTCGTCCGCCGGACCACGTTGCTGGAGAAGGTATGGGACATGCATTTCGACCCGGAGAGCAACGTGGTGGACGTGCACGTGGGGAATCTCCGCCGCAAGCTGACCCAGGCGGCGGGAGAGCCGCTGCTGGCCACGGTGCGTGGCGTGGGCTTCAGCCTCCGACGCGGCGCCGACGCGGAGATCTCTCCCACTCGCTGAGTTCGTCGCTCGCGAGCCTCACCCACGGCACAGGAAAAGGTCCAGCTATGTACCCCACGCGCCGGCGAACGAGATTTCACCCACTCACATGCGCGCTCGGTTTGTTGGCGATCGGCTGTCGCGCTACGCCTCATTCCCACCCGGCCGCCGTCTCCGATGGCACATCCCCGCCCGCCGCACAAGCACCCGACACGACGCCGCCGGCCAACATTTCCCATGGCGAGGCGCCCGTGGGAGGACCCGGCGCCTCCCCGGCACCCGTCGAGGCGCGGCTTCCGCCGTTGGAGCCGGGGCGCTTGCACCATCTCCGGCTCGAGATCACGCATGCCACGGTGACCGTCGCGCCGGGCGTGACGTACGCGGCTTGGACCTTCGGAGGCGGGGTGCCCGGTCCGGCGCTGCACGTCCGCCAGGGTGATACCGTGGACTTCACCCTGATCAACCGCTCGAATATTCCCCACAGCATGGATTTTCACGCGGCGGAGATCGCGCCGGACAGGTATTACGTGAACGTGATGCCGGGCGACTCGCTGCGGTACCGCTTCGTCGCGCGCGTGCCGGGCGCGTTCATGTATCACTGCGGTACCGCGCCCGTGGCGATGCACATCGCCAACGGCATGTATGGCGCGCTGGTCGTCGACCCGGCCGCGCCGCGGCCCAAGGCCACGGAGTTCGCCATCGTCCAGAGCGAGTTCTACTTCACCCCGAAGAAAGGCGCCGACGGCACCTTCAGTCTCGATTGGGAACGGCTGCTGACTCTGGCCCCGGACTACGTCGTCTTCAACGGCCGCGCCGCCCAGTATGCCGAGCACCCGCTGCAGGTGCCGGTCGACGGCTTGGTGCGGCTCCATGTGGTCAACGCCGGACCCAACCGTATCTCGTCCTTCCACGTCGTCGGCGGGATCTTCGAGCGGGTCCTCGAAGACGGATCGCGCAGCACGCCGCTCGTGGGGGTCCAGACGGTGAACGTCCCGGTCGGAGGGGGCGCGATCTTCGAGATCCGGCTGCGGGAGCCGGGAAACTATCCCTTCGTGACCCACGCCTTCGCCGATGCCACGAAAGGCGCGGTTGGAGTGCTGCGCGCCGGAACCCCCGAGGGCACGCCGATGGCGGCGCACTAGGCGCCGTGCCCGCCGTCAGCCGCTGGATGATCAGAGCGGCCGTGATATACCTCCTGGCGGCCCTGGGCCTGGGGATCCTAATGCAGGTGCCCGCCGCGAGCCGGCTACCGCTCCTGCAGGTAGTGTGGCCGGTGTATCTGCACCTCCTCGTGCTTGGCTGGCTGACCCAGCTCATCTTCGGCGTGGCGTTCTGGATGTTCCCCCGTTATTCCGCCGACCGGCCGCGGGGCAGCGATGGGCTTGGGTGGGCGGCCTTTTTCTTCCTCAACACGGGGCTGCTCCTCCGCGCGGTTGCCGAGCCGTGGCTCGCGCTGACGGGCACCGGCGGCGCCGCATTGGTGATCTCCGCCCTGCTCCAGCTCCTCGCCGGAGCGGCCTTCGTGGCCAATACCTGGCCGAGGGTGAAGGGCCGCTGATCGATGCCACGACTCAGCGTCCTGATGATTCGGACGGCGCTCGGATACTTTCTGGCCGGATTTCTCGCGGGGGCGGTGATGCTGGCCGCTCGCGGCCTCGACATCGGCGGATGGATCCACCGACTGCGTCCCTTCCACATCGAGTTCCTGCTCCTCGGATGGACGGTGCAGTTGGCCTTCGGCGTCGCCTTCTGGATCCTTCCCCGCTTCCGCGCCGGACCCGAGCGCGGCCGGGAATGGCTCGCCTGGACGGCGTTCGTGCTGCTCAATACCGGTGTGCTCGCGACGGCCGCCGGCACCGTCGGAGGCGCACCCGCCGTCATCGGGCTGCTCGGACGATCTGCCGAAGCGCTGGCCGCGCTCGCCTTCGCCGGACACGCCTGGCCGCGGGTCAAGGCGTACGGCCACCAAGGATGAGAGGATCGATCCCGCTCCGCGCCGCCATCCTGCCCGCCGGCGCGCTGCTCTCCATCATCGTCGGACTCGGCGCTCATCTGGCCGGGTCGCCCCGGACGGCCTTCGCCGTCTGGTCCGCCGGGCTCGTCCTGACCGGGCTCCCGGTGGCGTGGCGCACCCTTCGCGGCATGGCCTCGGGACGCTTCGCGGCCGACCTGGTCGCCATGCTCGCCATCGTGGCCGCGCTCTTCCTGGGCCAGCCACTCGCCGGTCTCATCGTGGTCCTCATGCAGACGGGCGGCGAGGCACTCGAGCGCTACGCCGAGGGACGGGCCTCGAGAGCGGTACGGGAGCTCGAGGCGGCCGCCCCGCGGCGCGCCCACCGCCTCACCAGTGCCGGCATCGAAGACGTGAACGCCGACGATGTCGCGGTGGGCGACGAGCTGCTGGTGAGGCCCGGGGAGCTCCTGGCATGCGATGCGGTCGTCCTCGAGGGCCGCTCGCAGGTCGATGCCGCGCGGCTCACCGGCGAGCCCGTGCCCGTGACGGCCACGGCCGGGGTGCGGCTGCTGAGCGGCAGCCTCAACCTGGACAGCCCGCTCACCATGCGCGCCACGGCGCCGGCGAGCGAGAGTCAGTACGCCCGCATCGTCGAGCTCGTGCGCACCGCGCAGGCGAGCAAGTCCCCCCTGCAGCGGTTGGCCGACCGCTACGCCGTCTGGTTCACGCCGCTGACACTGCTCGTGTGCCTCCTCGTCTACGCCAGCACCCGGGACCCGGTGCGCGTGCTCGCCGTTCTGGTCGTCGCGACGCCCTGCCCGCTGATTCTGGCGACGCCGGTGGCGATCGTGGGGGGTATCAACAGGGCCGCCCGCCATGGGGTCATCTTCCGTCACGGCTCGGCGCTCGAACAGCTCGCGCGCATCACGGCGGCCGTCTTCGACAAGACCGGCACGCTCACGATCGGCCGGCCGCAGGTTTCGCGGGTGCTCGCGGCTCCACCGTTCACGCCGGACGAGATGCTCCGGCTGGCGAGCGGAGTCGAGCACGGATCCGGCCATCTGCTGGCCCGGACCCTGGTCGAAGAGGCGGTCGCGCGCGGCCTCGTCGTCCCCGAATCCCACGACATCATCGAGGCCCCCGGCGAAGGGGTGTCGGGCGAGGTGGAGGGTCGCCCGGTCACGGTCGGCGGACGGGCGTTCGTCCTCCGCCGCCATCCTGAGGCCGAATCCGGGCTTCGGATGGCCATGGCCGGGACCGACGGCACGGGGCTCCGCGCCTACGTGGCGGTAGCCGGGCAGGGTGCGGGCATCGTCGAGTACGCCGACCGGCTCCGGCCCGACATGCGCGAGCTGTTTACGGCGCTCCGGCGTCTGGGCATCCGCCGCACGCTGCTGCTGTCGGGGGACGACCAGGTCAACACGGTCGCGGTCGGACGGGCCGTCGGTGTCGACGAGGCGCACGGTGACCTGCTGCCGGGAGAGAAGGTGGCGTTCATCCAGCGGCTGGTGAAGGAGGGCGAGCGGGTGCTGATGGTGGGCGACGGGACCAACGATGCCCCGGCCCTGAGCAGCGCGACGGTGGGTGTGGCGCTCGCGAGCGGCGGCGGCGGCATCACGGCCGAGGCAGCGGACGCGGTACTGCTGGCCGACGACCCCGCCCGGCTGGCGGAAGCCATCCTCATCAGCCGCCGCACGCTACGGCTGGCGCGCCAGAGCATCTGGGCCGGGCTCGGGCTCAGCGGAGCGGCCATGCTCGCGGCGAGCCTGGGCTACGTGCCTCCGGTGGCGGGCGCGTTGCTGCAGGAGGCCATCGACGTCATGGTCATCTTCAACGCGCTTCGAGCGAGCCTTCCCCCGTCGAGTCACGGGTGAGCGGGACCATGCCATCCGTTCATCTCAAGGATCTGCTCATCATCCTGGCCGC
Organism: uncultured Gemmatimonadales bacterium; assembly: GCA_963757525.1. Lineage (GTDB taxonomy): Bacteria > Gemmatimonadota > Gemmatimonadetes > Gemmatimonadales > GWC2-71-9 > CAVVWJ01. Next base: position 2,529,024 of record CAVWRM010000001.1, on the reverse strand, counting down.
GGCGGCCATCGTGGTCCCGCTGTTCCGCCGGCTCCGGGCCAGTGCCGTGCTCGGGTACCTGGTCGCGGGCACGGCGATCGGCCCCCACGCCCTGGGGCTCATCCGGGACACCGAAGCGGCGGAGGTCCTGGCCCAGTTCGGGGTGGTCTTCCTCCTGTTCTCGATCGGCCTATCCCTGTCGCTTGCACGCCTGACGGCGCTGCGCCGATACGTCTTCGGCCTCGGAAGCGCCCAGGTGGCCGTCACCGGCCTGGTACTCTGGGCTCTGCTGCGGTTGACCGGTCTGACGAGCTCGGTCGCGCTGGTTCTGGCCGGAGGCCTCACCCTTTCTTCCACGGCCGTCGTGCTCCAGGTGCTGGTCGAGCGTCGCGAGCTCGGCACCCCGCAGGGCCGCGCAGGATTCGCCGTGCTGCTCCTTCAGGATCTCGCCGTGGTTCCCCTGCTCACGCTGGTGCCGCTTCTCCGCGGTCCCCAGGCGTCAGTCATCCCGGCACTGGGATTGGCGCTGCTCAAGGCCGGCATCGTTCTGCTCCTGATCCTGGCCATCGGCCGGCTGCTGCTGCGGCCGCTGCTGCGAATGGTGACTCGAGGCAGGGATGCCGACCTCTTCACCGGAATCGTGTTGCTGCTCGTGCTCGGCATCGGCTGGCTGACCGAACAGGCGGGGCTGTCCATGGCGCTGGGCGCGTTCCTGGCCGGTGTGCTGGTCGCGGAAACCGAGTACCGGCCCCAGGTCGAGGGCGACATTCAGCCGTTCCGGGGCGTCCTCCTCGCGCTCTTCTTCGTCACGGTCGGCATGGACATCGACCTGATGGTGCTCCTCCACCGCGCGCCGTTGCTGATCGCGCTGGTGGGTGGGCTTCTCCTGGTCAAGAGTTGCCTCCTCTTCGGGGTCGCTCGCGTATTCCGCCTCGGCGTCGCCACGTCGGCGGCGCTTGCGCTCATGCTCGCCCAGGGCGGCGAGTTCGGCTTCGTCCTCTTCTCCCTGGCCCGTACCTCGGGTGTCCTGCCTCCCGATGCGGCTCACCTCGCGGTGCTCGTGATCGGCCTGAGCATGGCGATGACGCCACTGCTGCTCGCTCTCAGCCGCAGGGTCGCCCATCGGCTGGAACAGTTGAGTCCGATGCACCGCTCGCTCGCGGACGATGCGAGCGAGATCCGAGACCACGTCCTGATCGCCGGCTACGGCCGGGTGGGCCGGACGATGGCGCTGCTCCTCGAGATGCGGGGAGCGCCCTACGTGGCGCTCGACCTCCATCCCGACACGGTGGCGGAGGCCAGACGAAGAGGCCTGCCGGTGTACTACGGCGACGCGGGTCGGGCGGACGTGCTGAAAGCCGCCGGTATCGAGCGGGCCCGACTCGTCGTGATCACGGTGGATGAGCCGGAATCGGCCGACCGCACGATCGGTGTCGTCCGACGATTGGATCCCGAGCTGCCGGTCATCGCGCGGGCACGCGATCTCGTTCAATGCCGGGCATTGACCCTGGAGGGTGCCAGCGCGGTGGTGCCGGAGGTGGTGGAGGGAAGTCTTCAGCTCGGGGCCGCCTTGCTGCGCCACCTGGGCACGTCCCAGGAGGAAGTGGAGCAGCTGCTGGCCAGGATTCGCCGTGAGGCCTACGACTCGCTCGTTCGGCTGGCGGAGCCGGCGCCGGACACCCGGACGGGGCCGGCACCCGGCTGAGCGATGTGGTGGTCTATCGTGCCCGGCGACGGACTCTGCGGGCGCGGGGCCGTTGCTGCTTCCGCCCGGCGCGAGCCCCCGAACGGTAGACCAGCACTGGAACGTCCGCCCCTCGCACGAGCTTGTCGGCCACGCTGCCGAGCATCAACCGGCGAAGCCCGCTGCGACCGTGCGTGGCGAGCGCCACCATCCTCACGCGGCCGGAGCCGGCGGCACTGAGGATGGTCTCGGCAGGATTCCAGCCGATGACGGCCGCGGCGGTGACTCGCAGCCCGTCGCCGCGAAGGCGATCCGCCGCGCTGTCCAGGTAGTCCTGCGCCTGCGTTCGCGACAGCGCAGTCAGCTCCGCATCGTACTGTGTGGGAATGGGAAGCGACAGATCCGTCGGCAAGGGGACCGGCACGACGACCTGCAGCAGGGTCAGCTCGGCATTCCATACCGGTGCCAGCCTGGCCGCCGGATTCAGGGCGTTTTCCGCCAGCGGCGAGCCGTCGAGCGGCACGAGGATCTGGTCGGCCTTGGGGGAAACTCTCGGCGACCCGCCGTCTTCAGCGGGACGGACCAGCAGGACCGGCACCTCGAGATGGCGGATCAGAGAATCCGCGACGCTCCCAAGCCACGCCCGGCGGAGGCCACCGCGGCCGTGCGTCGCCATGACAACCAGGTCAATGCCCAGCTCGCTCACGTATGTCGCGATCGCGGGACCGACCGTCCCCGTCAGCACCACTGCCGAGGACAGCCGGACGCCCTGCTCCCGCAGCCTGGCCTGCACGCCGCGCAGGTAGCTGCGCTCGGTCTTCCGGATCGCGAGGTCGAGGGACGCGACCGCTCTCGGGCCGAGGGTATCGAGGCGCGCGACCGGGGGCTGGTGCACCAGGCCAAGCCGGAGCTTGCTGCCGGTCCGTTGCGCGATCCGGGTCGCAAGCGGCAGCGCCTGCTCCGCCAGCGTGGAGCCGTCCAGGGGAACCAGAATGGACAGAGCCGGTGACGCCTTCGTCAGGGTGGACTCCACGGCTGTTGAGTGGGCGCCCCACCCCGATCGTGGCCGGCCGACATCGCCGATGTTACCAGCGTAGCTCCGATACGGCCTCGAGATGCGAAAGGAACATGGCACCTTCCGGGGGGAGCATGGCGCGAGTGAGGTGCTGGGCAAGGATCTCGATGTCCGCACACCAGCTTCCAAGTTGCTCCAGCAAGGCCCGCGTACCGGCGGCGAACTCCATGGCGGTGCCGTGACGGCGTCCGATGCGGTCGAGGTCGAGACGGAGTCGCGACACACGATCGCCTTCCCGCGCCAGCCGCGCGCCGTGTTCCGGAGCGAGGAACGGCCGGAGCTCATCGACGAGCCCGCGCTCCCACTCGAGCTGTTGCCGGCAATCGTCGGCGAGATAGCGGACCGCCGCCCAGCGGGTCCACTGATCCGCGTCCGACTCGCATGCCGGCTCGAGAAAACGGCGGGCATCCTCCATCCAGTGGCTGTGGATGGGCCCCAGGGCCTGTCCAAGGATCTGCTCGCCGCGTGACGGATATGTGACGGTGCAGGAGGTCATGACCGACTCGCGGTTGAATGTGCTCTACGCTAACCCGCCGATGATGAAGGAATGGTGAAGGCGCGGAGAAGAGGCCTTCGGAGTCGTCTCGCCTTGCTCCTCGGCTCGGGCCTCGGCCGCCCGCCTCACCAATCGCAGTGTCTCCCGGCGAATGAGCAGAATGCCCGGTGAGAAAACCGACCAGTAGCGCCGAAAGCGGGCCCGGCTGACGGGATCCGTCGTGGCCACCCGCGTCTCCGTGCTGAAGATGGAGCGCTCCGAGCCCCGAGGCTCGACCGCCAGGGTCCAAGCGATCTTCGCATATCCCGGCTCCTGAAACCCGGCAAAGGTCTCAGGCGGCAGACCGCGGAATGTCACATTTGACTGCCACGGCTGCGTCACCGCACCCATCACCAGCTCGCGGCCCGGTTCCTCGGCCAGGATGCCCCAACCCAGCTCGAGAACCTCCGTGAGAAAGGGCCGAGACTGGGGCTGCGCCGTTGGCTTGGCGCGCATGAGCAATTCACGACCTGCGAAGATCGCTCGGATCAGCGGCGATTGGTGGAGGTCCAGCTCACGGGCAGCAGCCCAGGTGGCCGGAGCCGGAGCACGCACCACCGTATGGTGTCGCTCGGCGACCTCGTAGCTCGGCATGAAGCGATCGAGCAGCGCGTCCCTCGGGCCGGAGCGCCTCGTCCTGCCGTAGCGGTACCACGTCGTCGCGAGATACCCGGTGCAGAGCAACGTCGCCCCGGTTGCGCCGATGGCGATCGCGCGGCGTGCGCGCAACGTCATGCCGTCGCCAGGGAACACATCCGCGGCGATGCCACGAGATGGTCCAGCAACCGTCGGGCCTCCGGCGGCAGGGCATCGGTTTCTACGCGTGAGCCCGCATGCTCGATTTCCGCGCACCAGAGCTCGAGCGCCTTGAGAAGATCCGAGGTGGCTCGAGCGAACTCCAACGCCGTCCCGCGCCGGCGACCGACCCGGTCCAATGCCAGCCACAGTCGCACGAGTCGCTCCCCACCCCCCGTCAGCATTTCATGCTCCCGAACGGGAATGAAGGGCCGGAGTTCGGCGACCAGCTCCTGCTCGGCCCGATACCGATCCATGTACTGGTCGTTGAGATATCTGACCGCCGACCAGCGGTCCCAGAATGGCGCGTCGGCCGCGGTGGCCGGCAGGAGAAACTGCCGCGCCTCGTTGATCCACTCATCATGCGTAGTGCTCAGGCGGGCGCTCACCGTCTCGTCGGTCCGCAGGCGCCCATTGATCGAGCAGGTATTCGTCGACATGGTATCCTCACCGTGGAAGGATCACCACCATATTCTAGGCCCGATCTCCTGAAGCAAGCGTGAATCCCGGGGGAAGATTGCGACAGGGTGGTGAGGTCGGTGTATCGCCGGTCGATTCTGACGCCTGGCCGCCGGATTCTAAGAACATCTTCACACTCTCTTGGCACCTTCGTTCATCACGGCGCTGGTAGGTTGTGCCCTGCTCCGCCGGTGGACGGCTGGTGGCCATGCCCGCCGGCCAGCGTTCCCGTTCGGATCCCGATGGACCAGAGGCCGGCCAACAGCACGGCCACGGCAAGGACGCGGCGTCCCGCGAGAGTGCGGGGCGCGAACCGGCGCAGCGTGAGCGCCGCGATGGACAGCGAAGGCAGCGTGCCCGCCCCGAAGGCGAGCATGGCCATCGCGCCGGCTGCGGGACTCGCGAGGGCGACGGGAACGCTCAGCGCGGAGTAGACCAGGCCGCAGGGCACGAACCCGTTGACGACGCCGAACGCGAAACGGGCTCCAGTGCCGCGGTTCTCCTGCAGCAGGCGGCCGGCCGACGCGGCGCCCGGAAGCCGGAGCGCCGGCTCGGGCAAGAGGCCCGCCAGCGCCGCGGCGAACCCGCAGAGCAGCACGACCGCCAGGGCCGGCGGGAGCCAGGGCGGCCCCGGCATGAATGCGCCGACGGCGCCGGCAAGAGCGCCGAGGATTCCGTAGCCGAGCAAGCGGCCGGCGTGCCAGGCCACGAGACCGCGCGCAGGACGCGCGCAGGCCGACGCGAAGGCGCCACACATCACCACGCAATGCGGGCTGCCGGCCAGACCGGCGAGAAACGCACCGACGACGAGAGGGAGAGAGATCATGCAGGGAGCCGGCCTCGCGGAGTCTGCGATGAGTCGTTCGGGGAAATATATGGTCGGTATCCGACCGGACGAGTCCACCTACGACGATGCCGTCGTCAAGCTGTTTCTCGGCGCGACAGTACTCTGGGCGGTCGTGGGGATGCTGGTGGGCGTCATCATCGCCCTGCAGCTCGCCTGGTGGCCCGCGAATCTCGGCATCCAGTACACTACCTTCGGCCGGCTCCGGCCGCTGCACACCAACGCGGTGATCTTCGCGTTCGGCGGCAACATCTGTTTCACCGGCATCTACTACTCGATGCAGCGGCTGCTCAAGACCCGGATGTGGAGCGACGCCCTGTCGCGTTTCCACTTCTGGGGATGGCAGGCCATCATCGTCTCCGCCGCGATCACGCTGCCCCTCGGCCTCACGCAGTCGAAGGAATACGCCGAGCTGATCTGGCCCATCGATCTCGCCATCGCGGTGGTGTGGGTGGCGTTCGCGGTCAACTTCTTCGGGACTATCGCCGTGCGCAGGGTCCAGCACCTGTACGTGGCCATCTGGTTCTACATGTCGTTCGTGATCACCATCCCGGTGCTGCACATCGTGAACAGCCTGGCGATCCCGGCGACGCTGACGCGGTCCTATCCCATCTATGCCGGACTGACCGACGGCCTGGTGCAGTGGTGGTACGGCCACAACGCGGTCGGCTTCTTCCTCACGACGCCGTTCCTCGGGCTCATGTACTACTTCCTGCCGCGCATTGCCGAGCGGCCGGTGTACAGCTACCGGCTGTCGATCATCCACTTCTGGGCGCTCGTCTTCCTGTACATCTGGGCGGGGCCGCACCACCTGCTCTACTCCGCGCTCCCCGACTGGGCCCAGACGCTCGGCATGGTGTTCAGCATCATGCTGCTGGCGCCCTCCTGGGGCGGGATGCTCAACGGTCTGCTGACGCTGCGCGGCGCCTGGGACCGGGTGCGCACCGACCCCATCCTCAAGTTCCTCGTCGTGGCCGTGAGCTTCTACGGGATGAGCACGTTCGAGGGTCCGATGATGTCAATCCGCGCGGTGAACGGTCTCGCCCACTATACCAACTGGGTCATCGGCCACGTACACAGCGGCGCGCTCGGCTGGGTGGGCATGATCTCGTTCGGGATCCTGTACTGGCTGATCCCCCGACTCTGGAAGCGTCCGCTGGCGTATCCCTCGTGGCCGATCGCCCACTTCTGGCTCGCCACCATCGGCATCGTGCTGTACACGGTGTCCATGTGGGCCGCGGGGCTCACCGAAGGCCTGCAGTGGCGGGCCCTCGACCCGGGCGGGCAGCTCAAGTACCCGCTCTTCGTCGACATCGTGCAGCAGCTCCGGCCCTTCTACTGGATGCGGCTGGTGGGCGGCGGCATGTACCTGGTCGGCGCGGTGATGCTGGGCTGGAACTTCATACGCACCGTCGGCCGGAAGCCGATCCCGGTGGAACCCATGCCCGCCGCGGCCGCGGCGGCGAGCTGAGGCAAGTCCGATGAGCGACCAGAAGGGCTACGAGACCTTCCACCGCCTGCTGGAAGGCAAGGGATGGCTGTTCGCGGTCTTGACCACCGTGGCCATCTCGATCGGCGGCCTCGTGGAGATCGTGCCGATGTTCACCGTGAAGCTCGGTCCCGAGCCGCTGGCCGGCGTCACCCCCTACACGCCGCTCGAGATCGCCGGGCGGGACATCTACATCCGCGAGGGCTGCTACACCTGCCACTCGCAGATGGTGCGGCCGATGCGGGCGGAGATGCTTCGCTACGGCGAGTGGACCCGAGCGGGCGAGTACGCCTACGACCATCCGTTCCTGCTCGGCTCCCGGCGGACCGGACCCGACCTCCAGCGGGTCGGCGGCAAGTACCCCGACACGTGGCACTACGAGCACATGCGGGATCCCCGCAGCACGTCGCCCGGGAGCATCATGCCGGCCTACGGCTGGCTGCTGGCGCAGCGGTACGACACGGCCGACATCGCCGCGTCGCTCCGGGCTCTCCGGAAGGTAGGCCTGCCGTACACCGACGCCCAGATCGCCGGCGCGGCAGGCGGCATCCGGGCCCAGGCCGACGAAATCGTCACCCGGCTCGCCTCGGGGGGGATCACCACCTCGCCTGATCGCGAGATCGTGGCGCTGATCGCGTACCTCCAGCGCCTCGGGCGCGACGGCAAGGCCGCGATCGGCGCGGGCGCCGCGCCCGCCGCGGTAAGCGCGAAGGCCAACCCATGAACCCGGTCTTTCAGGCGGCGGCCGACACCGCCCGGCTCGGCTGGGTGATGGGCATCCTCACCGCGGTGTTCCTGGTGTGTTTCGTGGGGTGGACCTGGTGGGCGTACTCGAGCCGCAACAAGGCGCTCATGGAAGAGGCGAGCCGGATGCCGTTCAGCGAGGGAGGAGACCAGTGAGCGAGGCGCGGGATCAGGTCCTCGGCCATGCCGATGAGGCCGACGGCATCGAGGAGTACGACAACCCGCTGCCCGATTGGTGGCTCGGGCTGTTCGTGGGCACCGTCATCTGGGCCGGGATCTACACCGTGCACTACCACGTCATTGCCCATCGCTCCCAGGTGAAGGGGCTGGCGGCGGAGATGGCCGACGCCCGCACGCGCTGGCCCCAGGCTGTGGCGCCGGCGCACGTGACGCTGTCGCGTGATGCGATCGAGGCGGGAGAAGGGATCTTCAAGGCCAACTGCGCCGGCTGCCACGGCGACGACATGCGAGGCAAGATCGGCCCGAATTTGCTGGACAGCAGCTGGATTCACGGCGGCAAGCCCGAGGAGATCGTGCATACGATCACGGCGGGCGTGCCCGACAAGGGCATGCTTACCTGGGGCCCGATTCTCGGCGCGGAAAAGATCAACGAGGTGGCGGCATACGTCATCTCCCGGAACCATCAGGCGCTCGGCATCCACGACGATGACGAGGCCGGGGAGAAAGAGGACCGGTAGGATGGCGCTGTTCCACGGGACCAGGCAGTGGCTGCACGTCATGGCCGTCGAGGGGCGGTTCCGCCGCCTGCGGCGGCTGACCGCGGTCGTCCTCCATCTGATCCTCTTCATTCCCCCCTGGATCACGGTGACGGGCAACCCTCTGTTGCGCTTCGATCTCGAGGCACGCCGGCTCTACGCGTTCGGCGCGATCTTCACCGGCTCGGACACCATCCTGCTGCTGCTGATCTTGCTCTTCCTGGCGTTCAGTCTGTTCTTCTTCACGTCGCTGTTCGGCCGGCTATGGTGCGGCTACGGGTGCCCGCAAACCGTCTTCCTCGAGGAGTGGATCCGGCCGATCGAGCGATGGATCGAGGGACCGCGGGGCCTGTGGATCCGTCGCGACGACGGACCGATCACGCTGGAGCGCGGGGCGCGCAAGGGAGCCAAGTGGGCGGTCTTCGGCCTGGCCGCGTTCGTCGTCTCCATGGCGTTCATGAGCTATTTCGCCGGCGCGCGCGAGCTGTGGACCGGCCGGGCCGGGCCGGGAGAGTATTCCCTCGTCGCCATCTTCACGCTGGGGTGGTTCCTGGACTTCGCCTGGTTCCGGGAGCAGTTCTGCAACTACCTCTGCCCCTACGCGCGCTTTCAGAGCGCCATGACCGACGAGCAGACGCTGCTGATCACGTACGACCTCGGTCGTGGCGAGCCGCGCGGGGTGCCGACGGCTCGAGAGACCGGCGCCTGTATCGCGTGCCAGAAGTGCGTGGCGGTGTGCCCTCAGGGAATCGACATCCGCAACGGCTTCCAGCTCGAGTGCATCGCCTGCGGCGCCTGCATGGATGCCTGCGACGACGTGCTCGGCCGGTTGGGACACCCGGGCCTGATCGGATACACGTCCATGGCGCAGGCCCAGCAGCGGACCGTCCGGCGGGTGCGTCCCCGCACCGTGGCGTACGCGACATTGCTCAGCGGCATCGCGGCGGCCTGGGTCACGCTGCTGCTGGTCCGGGTGCCGTTCGAAGCGAACGTGAACCGGGCGCCGGGTTCATTGTTCACCATGGACGCCGATGGTTTCGTCCGGAATACCTATCTCCTGGAGCTCACCAACAACGCGCCCGGCGACGCCGTCCCTTTCCACGTCGCCGTCGACGGCGTTCCCGGCGCACAGGTCGTCAGCCAGGACATCCGCCTTGCCGAAAGCGAGCGCCGGACGGTTCCACTCGTGGTGCGCCTTCCCTCGTCCCCATCCATGCCGCGTACCATCCCGATCCGGGTCAGGGTCGAGACGCCGGGCGCCGTCCGGATCCTCGAGACCACCTTCAAGACCGGAGGCACGCTTGCCGCCGTCGCCGCCCAGTAGGTCCCCCTGGCCGCTGGGGATCGCCCTCGGGCTCCTGATCGTCGTCCTGGTGAACGTCCTTTTCGTCTACGTCGCCGTCTCGGGCGCCGATCGTGTCGCGCCGTCCTACGTTGCCGAGCCACGCTGAGGTCACGCGCTGTCCGCATTGCGGCACGGCCGTCGAGGGACCCGGGGGTACCTACTGCTGCGCGGGATGCGAGGTGGCCGCGTCGATCATCAGCGCGGCGGGACTCGAGCGCTATTATGCCGAACGCTCGGCGTTCGCACCCAGACCCGAGGCCGGGCCAGGTGACTGGCATCTCGTTCCCGTCGAGTCCGCGGCCGACGGCACGGCCGGCGCCAGACTGGTCATCGACGGCCTTCGCTGTGCCTCGTGCGTCTGGGTCACCGAGCAGCTCCTGATCAGGACCCCGGGGGTTCGCGCGGCCACGGTGAGCTATGCCACGGGGCGAGCGACGCTGCGCTGGGACCCCGCACAAACCGATCTGGCGGCCCTTGCCGGCCGCATCGCGGCACTCGGGTATCGGCCGCGCGCCCTCCACGAGACCTCGGCGCCCGACCACGATCTCATGGCCCGGGCGGCGCTCGCCGGCGTCGCCACGGTCGCGATCATGGGCACCTACGAGGCACTGTACGCCGGCTGGTGGTATGGAAGCATGGATCCGGCGTTCGCCGCGCTGTTCCGTTGGGTCTCGCTCGCCCTCGCCACCCCCGTCGCGCTGTGGAGCGCGGCGCCGTTCTTCGCCGGAGCCTGGAGCGGCCTTCGCCATCGCGTGCTTCACATGGATCTCCCCATCGCACTCGGGATCGCCACGCTCTACCTCCACGGCATCGTGTCCACCGTCACCGCTGGCGATGGGTACCTCGACTCGCTGGTGATGCTCGTCGCCCTGCTCCTGGTGGGCCGGATGCTCGAGGCGCGGGGGCGCCGGCGCGCGGCCGACGCGGCGACGGCACTGGTCGCGACGATCCCGCACACCGTCCGCCGATCGGTCGACGACCGGGTGGAGACGATCCCGATCTCCGAGCTGCAGCCCGATGATCGGATCGATGTCGGTGCCGGCGAAGAGCTGGCGGCCGACGGGGTGGTGACGGAAGGAAGCGGGCACGTCCGGATGGCGCTCGTCACCGGCGAAGCGGAGCCGGTCCCCGTGTACCCGGGCAGCCGGGTGGTCGGTGGGACCGTGCTGGTCGATGGTGCGCTGACGGTCCGGGTGACGGCCGTTGGCGACGGCACCGTGGTCCACGCGATGGCCCGCGAGCTCCACGCCGCCGCGGACCGGGCCCTCCGACCCACGGCAGCCGACCGGATCGCGCCGTGGTTCACCGCCATCACCCTCGCCGCGGCTGCCATCACCCTCGCCGCCTGGTGGCCCCTTGGCGCCGGGACCGCCGTGTCCCGGGCGGTAGCCGTCCTGGTGGTGGCGTGCCCGTGCGCCCTCGCGCTCGCCCATCCGCTCGCGGCGGCCGCGGCACTCGGCGCCTCCGCCCGTCGCGGTCTGCTCTTCCGCTCCGGCTCCGCGATCCTGGATCTCGATACAGTCGATACGGTCGCACTGGACAAGACGGGTACCGTGACGGCGGGTGATCTGCGCGTAGGCAGCGCCGACGATCACGCCCTCCGGGTGGCGGCGGGGCTGGAGCGATACAGCAGTCACCCCGTCGCCCGGGCCATTGTGGCGGCGGCGGCGGCGCGCGACATTGCGCTGCCTCGCGGCACCGACGTGCGGGAGCAGGCCGGTGTCGGCGTGTCGGGCGAAGTCGATGGGAGGCGATGGGAACTGCGCAGCGGAGGGCCTGGCGAGATCCGACTGGTGGACGACGAGGGAGGAGAACGGGTCATACGGCTGGGCGATTCCGCGCGCGCGGACGCCGTCTCCACCGTGGCCCGGCTCAAGGCCGCGGGACTCCGCGTCGTGCTGCTCAGCGGGGATCACGAGGACATCGCGCGACGCATTGCGGAGGAGGTCGGGATGGACCAGGTCATCGCGCGCGCCGGTCCTGCCGCGAAGGCGCGCTGGATTCAGACCGCGCGCGCCGAAGGTCACCGAGTCCTGTTCGCCGGCGACGGGCTCAATGACGGGCCGGCGATCGCGGCTGCGGACGTCGGGGTCGCGATGGGGACCGGGGCGGCCAGCAGCGTGCTCGTGGCTGACGGCGTCGTCGCAGTCGGCGCCCTGGCTCCCCTGCTTGCCGGGATCCGCGCCGCCCGCGCCGGAGCACGGGCCGTTCGCGTCAACCAGCGATTCTCGCTCGTCTACAACGCTGTCGCCGTCGGGGCGGCCGCGGCGGGCTGGGTCAACCCGCTCGTCGCCGCGATCCTGATGCCGCTGTCGAGCGCCCTCGTCGTCTGGGAGGCGTCACGGGTGGAAGTGGCCGTGCAGAGGGCCGAGCGGTGACCGCGATTCTCGTCCTGTTGCCCGTGGCGCTCCTGCTGGGCGGCATCTTCGCCGGCTTGTTCATCCACGCTGTGCGGTCGGGTCAGTACGACGACCTCGACGATCCTCCCGAGCGCATCTTGCACGACTGAACGGATGTCCGGTCCCGTCTTCGCCCCCAAGCTCCTCACGACGCTCAAGCGCTATGACCGCCGCCAGTTCGTGGCGGACCTCACGGCGGGCGCGATCGTGGGCATCGTGGCCCTCCCCCTCGCGATCGCCTTCGCCATCTCGAGCGGAGTGCCGCCCGAGCGCGGACTTTACACCGCCATCATCGGCGGGTTTCTCATCTCCGCGCTTGGCGGCAGCCGGGTCCAGATCGGCGGACCGACGGGCGCCTTCGTCGTGATCGTCTACGGGATCGTGCAGCGCCACGGGCTCGATGGCTTGACGGTCGCGACCTTGATGGGCGGACTGCTGCTGATCGGCTTCGGCATGGCCCGCCTCGGCACGGCGATCAAGTTCATCCCGTTTCCCGTCGTCACCGGCTTCACGTCCGCCATCGCCGTGATCATCGCGGTCCAGCAGGTCCGCGACGTGCTGGGACTTCGGCTCGACCGCGCGCCGGCCGACCTGATCGAGCGCCTCAAGGTCTACGCCGAGCATCTTGGCAGCGTGAATCCCGCCGCCGTGGCCGTCGCCGTGGTGACCCTGGGCATCCTCGCGTTCTGGCCCCGGGTGAGCCGGCGCATCCCCGCCCCGTTCGTCGCGCTGATCGTCGCCACAGCCATGGTCCACCTCGCGAGCCTGCCGGTGGAGACGATCGGCAGCCGGTTCGGCCGGATCGAGGCGTCGTTCCCCCGCCCCACGCTGCCGCACATGTCGCTGGCCGATGCCCGGGCGCTGGTGGCCCCCGCATTCGCCATTGCGGCGCTGGGCGCGATCGAGTCCCTGCTGTCGGCGGTGGTGGCCGATGGCATGATCGGTGGTCGCCACCGGGCCAACACCGAGCTGGTGGCGCAGGGAATCGCCAACCTGGTAGGGTCGCTATTCGGGGGCATCCCCGCGACCGGGGCAATCGCGCGCACGGCGACCAACATCAAGAGCGGGGGCCGGACGCCGGTCGCCGGAATGGTCCATGCCGTGACCCTTCTCGCCATCACCCTCTTCGCGGGCCGGTGGGCCGCGCTCATTCCTCTCGCAGCCCTTGCCGCGATCGTGCTGTCCGTCGCCTACCACATGAGCGAGTGGCGGATCTTCGCCAGCGAGCTGAGCGCGCCCCGGAGCGACGCCACAGTCATGGTGGTCACATTTCTGGTGACTATTTTCGGGGACCTGCCCACCGGGATCGGGGTCGGGATGGTCCTGGCATCCTTCCTCTTCATGAAGCGGATGGCCGAGGTGACCAACGTCACGATGGTGTCCCGGGAGTTCGAGGAAAGCATCGGGGAGCCGGCCGACGATTCGGCCGCGATCTATCGCCGGCAGATCCCGCCGGGCGTCGAGGTCTATGAAATCAACGGGCCGTTCTTCTTCGGCGCCGCGGAGAAATTCAAACAGACGCTGGCCACCGTCTCCCGGGACCCCAAGGTGCTGATCATCCGAATGCGCAACGTCCCCGCGATCGACTCCACCGCCATGCATCTCCTGGAGGATCTCTTCCGCCGCACCAGGAAGAACGGCACCCGCGTCCTGCTGTCGGACGTCCACGCGCAGCCGCTGGTGGCGCTGGCCCGGTCGGGCATGCTCGAGGAGGTGGGCGAGGACAACCTCTATGGGGACGTCGACGCCGCGCTGGACGCCGCACGTCGAGAGATTCAGGCACCTTCGCGGACGGCCAATGAGGGCGTCATCCGCCCCGGCTCGGACTGAGAGCGCCTGGCCCCTCCGGCGTCTGACATCCTTCGCTGGTGATTTCGCCCGGCCGGTGGGTATGTTCTTGCCCATGGGTCTGTGGAGCTCGACGGAATCCTCCCCCCTGGCCGGGGACGTAGACCGAACGACGTGGACCATCCGGCTGGCCATCGTCCTGGGATCCTACGCGCTCGTGGCGGGTCTGGTCTCGTTCGCCGGCTGGGCGTTCGACGCCCGCCGCCTCACGAGCTGGGGCCACGGGATCTCGATCCAGCCCAATACCGCGATTGCGGCGGCGGCGGCGGGCGCCTCGCTGGTAGCGCTCACCATTCGCCGCGGGCGTGTCGCCGCGGTCTTCGCGCTCGTCGCGGGGCTCATCGGCCTGTTGACCCTGTTCGAGCACATCTCAGGGATCGACCTGGGCATCGACGCCGCGCTCACCTTCGGGAGACCCTGGGGGCGTGCGGCCACCGTCCAGCCGGGACGAATGGGGCCGCCGGCCTCGGTGTCATGGCTGCTCCTCGGCATCGGCTTGATCTCGGCACTCGGGCCCGCCCGCGCGCGGCAGGCTGCCTCGGCATTCGGTCTCGGCGCCGTCACGATCGGCGCGTTGTCGCTCATCGGCTACATCTTCGGGGCCGATCCGCTCTACTCGGTGGCGCCCCTGACCGGCATCGCGCTGCAGACGTCCACCATGGTCTTCGCCCTCGGCCTCGGCCTGGTCGCCGCGCTGCCGGACTCCCAGCCCATGCGAACGCTCGTCGAGCCCAGCGGCGCGGGATTGCTGGCGCGCCGGGCCCTGCCCTTCGTCATTGCGCTGCCGGTCGTGCTCACCCTGCTGCTCCTCGAGGGAGAGCAGGCGCGATGGTTCGACACCGGGATGGGCACGGCGCTCCTGGTGCTCGGCCTCATTCTCATGATGAGCGTGGGCCTTTGGTCATCGGTCGGCGCAGTCTCCCGGCACGAGCGCGCGGTGGCCGAGACCACCGTCGCCTTGCGGGAAAATGAGGCACGCTTCCGCCGTCTGGCGGATGCCATGCCGCAGATCGTCTTCGTGGCGGCGGCCGAGGGGGAGATCACCTTCATCAATCAGGGGTGGAGAAGGTACACGGGCCGCGCCGCGGCGGAGCCGGAAGACCTCGCGGCCGGGGTGCACCCCGACGACCTGCCCGGCCTGCTCCAGGGGTGGGAGACCGCCCGCCGGTCGGACAGCGAATACAGCGCGGAGTTCCGCTTGCGGTCCGCTTCGGACGGCGCCTACCGGTGGTTTCTCACCCGCTCGGTAGCGATCCGGGATGCGGGTGGCCGCATCGTGCAGTGGTACGGCACCTCCACCGACATCGACGCCCAGAAGCAGGCCGAAGCCGCCCTTCGCGAAAGCGAGCAGCGCTTCCGCGACTTCGCCGATGCGGCGCCCGCCATGCTGTGGGTGACAGGACCGGACGGCTCCTGCACCTTCCGCTCGCGCGGCTGGCTCGAGTTCACCGGGCAGACCGAATCGCAGGCGCTGGACTTCGCCTGGCTGGACGCGGTCCATCCCGACGACCGAGACGCGACGCGGAAACGGGTGCTCGAGGCCGCCGAGCGCCATGTCGCCTTCACGCTGGAGCATCGCCTCCGGCGGGCCGACGGCGAATTTCGGTGGGCTCTCACCGCCGGTCGGCCCCGCTTTCGCGACACCGGAGAGTTCCTGGGCTACAGTGCGTCGGATATGGACATCCACGACCTGAAGGACGCCGAGCAAAAGCTGCGGCAGGCGGCCAAGATGGAGGCGATCGGACGGCTGGCAGGCGGCATCGCGCATGACTTCAACAACCAGCTCAACGCGGTGAGCGGGTTCGCGACCTTTGCCGCTCGCGACCCTGGGCTCGGCGCTCGAGCCCGTCACGACTTGCAGGAAGTGCTGAAGGCCACCGAGCGCATGGCCGGCCTGACCCGGCAACTGCTCGCCTTCAGCCGCCAGCAGGTCCTCCAGCCGGAGACCCTTCAGCTCAACGCCGCCGTGCTGGACGGCTCGTCACTGCTCCAGCGCCTGGTCGGCTCGCATATCGAGATGAGCCTGGACCTGACGGGAGAGGCGACCTGGATCCGGGTCGACCGCGCCCAGCTGCTGCAGATCCTGATGAACCTGACGATCAATGCCCGGGACGCGATGGCCGGGGGCGGACGCCTGCGGATTCGCACCAGCCGGTCGGCCATGACCGGACGCGAGCTCCATGCCCTCGGGCACAACACGGTCGCCCCCGGCACCTACGTCGTCATGTCGGTGACCGATACCGGCACCGGCATTCAGCCCGAGCATCTGCCGCACATCTTCGAGCCCTTTTTTACCACCAAGGGGCTCGCGCAGGGCACCGGGCTCGGCCTGGCCACGGTCCATGGGATCGTCATGCAGAGTCATGGTCACATCCTGGTGGAGAGCCGGCCGGGCGACGGAAGCTGCTTCACGGTGCTCTTTCCCGCCGTCGCTGGAGCCGAGGTGGTCACCATCGAGGCCGACCTAGGCGCGGATGCGGTCGCTCGACCGGGCCGGGTGCTGGTCGTGGATGACGAGGAGATGGTACGAACGGTCATGAGCCGGATGCTGGAGGAGCAGGGGTACCGGGTCGTCCAGGCGCGCAGCGGGCGCGAGGCGCTCGACCGGCTCACCGGAGATCCGGCGATCGACGTCGTCCTCACCGATGTCATCATGCCCGACCTCGGCGGCGCCGACCTCCGGGCGCGGCTCGCCGCCGATTTCCCGGACGTGCCGGTCATCTGGATGTCCGGGTATCCGCACGATACGGTGTTCCCCGAGACGGGGGCGGACAGCATTCCGCCATTCCTGCAGAAACCCATTCCACCCGATGTGCTCGTGCGCGCGGTCGAGGGCGCCCAGAACTCGAAGGCGCCACGCTGAACGGGAACAAGGGCGGCACGCTTCACGCCGCCGGCTTCGCGGCCGGCGCCGAAGCGGGCGAGCGATCCGCCGAGCACGGGGAGCGAGAAGTGTCCTCGGAACGGGAAAATCAGCGTCCTCAAGATGGGACAGCAATTGCGCGAGGGGCTCAGGGGTTTCGCAGAGCGACCACCACGCCGGCGAGGGCGAGGAGGGTGGTGACCCAGAAGCCGAACATCCAGCGGATGAGCTCGACGCGAAGGCCGCTCGGCGCTCATCCTCCTCAATCGCGCGCGGAGATACGCCGATCTGCTCGACATCGGTGAAACCGCGCTGGCACGAGCGATGCATCCAGGCCGCTCCCGTCATTCTTCACCGCACAACTGACAAGGAGACGCACGCACTCACCGGCTGGAGGTGTACCATGTCTCGCGCGGCAGTCATCCTGCTCCTGCTCGTCGCCGTCACCAGCTCGTCTGTTGCCCAGGGCGGCGCCGCGGTTCTCGCGTTCGGCCCCACCGATTCCACTCCGGTATCGGTCGATACCACTCTCGTCGCGCCGGCCTCTCCGTTCGGCCTGATGGCCAGGCTGGGCGCCTGGACCGAGGAGCGGATGGTCTACTACTGGGGCCCGGACACCGCCGCGAGCGGGGATACTACCGCCGTCTATCGGGGCGATTCCACGGTGATAACCACCCGCACCGTGACGGTCGATACGCTGGAGCGGACGATCAGCGTCAAGCCGCCGGCGGCCGCCAAGGGGATCCCGTTCGGCTGCTCCGGCTGTCTCGGCGCGGCCGATCCTCCGGCGGTCACCCTCAGTCTCGAGGGCACGAGCCCGGGCCAGCTCCTCCGTCAGATCGCGGAGGCGCGGGCCACGGGCTACCGGCTCCAGTTGAATCCCACGGGCGGCGCGCACGAGAACTACCGGACCAACGGCAGGTTCGACGTGGCCAAGTGGCAGGCCCGGATGAACGCCTACCGCACGCCGGAGCTGCAGGCGGCGGTGGCGCGCGCGGTGAGCGATGGGGTCCTGATCGGCGCCTCGGTGATGGACGAGCCGCAGCAGGAGGACAAGCCGGGCAACGAGGCCAAGTCGTGGGGACCGCACGGGTGGATCACCAAGGCGAAGGTGGACGACCTCTGCGCGCGGGGGAAGGCGATCTTCCCCACGCTCCCCTGGGGCGTGGTGCACGACTACACCCAGTTCTACACCGAGACGCCCTATCGCACGTGCGATTTCCTCGCGTCGCAGTACCGGCTCTCGAAAGAGCCAGCGACCGAGTACGTGAAGCACGCCTCGGCGTGGGCGGCCAAGTCCGGGGTCGCGCTCGTGTTGATGCTCAACTATCTGCACGGCGGCACGCCGGCCACCGACTGTCCCAAGTACGGCGACGACAACGCGGGCGGCACGCTTTGCCCGATGACCGCGAAGCAGATCCGGGAGCTGGGGACGCTGTTCGGGAACGGGAGCGGCGTCTGCGCGGTGGGCGGCTGGCGCTACGAGGCGGAATACATGACGGAGCCGGCGATCGCGGCGGCCATGAGGTTCACCGCGGATACATTGGCGACGCGACCGTGGAAGGCGTGCCGGAGGACGGGGTGAGGCCGGCGATTGACCGCTCCGGATGGCGGCCTACGCGGTTTAGCAAAGGCCGGCTACCGCACCCCGCCCTTGAGCGGCAGCTCCAGCGCCCAGGCCCCGCCCGTCGCGCCCGCGCTGGCCCGCCGGTTCTGCGCCGCCACCTGCGACACCAGCTCTTCGCGCTGGATGTTCACGTCGGCCGGCGCCTCGATGCCCAGCCGCACGCCGCGCCGGTCGCACGAGAGCACGACGACGCGGATGCCGCCGTCGAGGATGATCGCCTCACCGGGCCTGCGATTCAGCACGAGCATCGTTACACCATGTCCAGGATCGACTGCATCATCTCGTCGGCCGCGTTGACGATCTTGGAGGCCGCCGCGAAGGCCTGCTGCCCCTTGATCAGCGACACCATCTCCTCGTCGATGCTCACCTCGGTGGCGCTCGAGCGCTGGGCCTGCACGTTGGCCACCAGCGCGTCCTGCGACGTGCTCCCCTGCTGCGCCGCCTGCGTCAGAGTGCCGATGGTAGTCACCACGCCGCCGTAGAACTCGCCCAGCGTCTGTCCTCCCGCTGCGTCCACCGGTGTGGTGCGGAGCTGAGCCAGCTTGAGCGCGACCGAGCCGTCGCCCGGGGCTCCCGACACGCCGGCGGCGATGTTCGCCGGCGACTGCCGGATCGGCACCGCCACCGCGATGCTGCTGGCCGTAGTGCCGGCCGGATCGAAGAAGTCGGTGCCGCTGGCGCCGCCCGTCGTCGTTCCGGCCCGGTGCACCGCGTTCACTTCCGTCACCACCGCCGCCGCGAACTGGTCGAGCTGCTTCTGGATGCCCGGCAATGTCGAGGAGCTGAGATCGCCGAGCGCCTTGAGCGAGCCGCTCGAGAGGCTCACGAGCGCGTGCGACGACTTGGAGGCGAGACCGTAGCCCCCGCCGGCCAGCCCCTGCACTTCGAGCTCGCCGTGCTGCGCGCCATCCACCAGCAGCGCCCCGCCCCCCACCACCGTCACGCTGTGATTGGGATGCTCGACCACCTGCACGTCGACCATCCGGCTCAGCTTGTCGATCAGGAGGTCGCGCTGGTCCTCCAGATCGGGCGCGCTCACGCCCTTGGCGGCCGCGACGATCTGGCGGTTCAAGTCGGCGATCCGGGCCCCGAGGTTGTTGACGTCGCTCACCTCGCCCCGCATCCGCTCGAGCAGGTCGGCGATGACGGTGGCGACGCGGTCGGAGACCGCATGGAACTGCTGGGTCAGGCTCTGCGCACTCTGCACCACCAGCCCGCGCGCGGTGGCGCTCGACGGATCGTTGGCCAGATCGCCGAACGCTGAGAGCAGGGCGTCGAGGCCGGCGCCGAGCCCGGTGCCGTTCGACTCGTCGAAGATGCCCTCGACCCCGCTCAGGAGCTGACTCGTCGTATCGAACCGGCCGAGCAGGCTGTTCTCCTGCCGGAAGGTGGTATCGAGGAACAGGTCGCGGGCGCGGGAGATGCCCGCCGCGGTCACGCCCCGGCCCACCGTGCCGTTGGGTGTCCGGAGCGGCTCCATCTCGGTGAGGTCGAGCCGCTGGCGGCGGTAGCCCTCGGTCCCGGCGTTCGCGATGTTGTGCGAGGTCACGTCCACCGAACGCTGCTGCATCGCGAGCGCGCTGCGCGCGATACTGAGAATGCTGTTGAGCGACATCTCAGGCGGTCCGGTTGAGGAGGAATCCACCCATTCTCGTCTCGGCCGGCTTGGGGCCGGGCGAGTAGACGGGCATGGGATCGACGGTGCTGGAGAAGAGCTGCTGCAGGAAGGCGTCGCCCGCCTCGAGCGCGCGCCGCAGGATCGTCTGGTTGATGGCCAGCTCGCGCGAGGTGGCCGCCGCGGCGCGGCGCATGGCCTCGCGCGCGGCCACCAGGCCCTCCGGCATGTCGACGCCGAGCATGCCGTCGAGGTCGGAGAGAGCGACGGTCGGGTTGCCAACGAGCAGCGCGAGGATCGCGCCGCGCCCGCGGCGGGCCTCTTCCAGCGTGAGCAGCGTGCGGCCGATGGCGTGGACGCTCGACTCGATGGCCTCGGGATCGTCCGCCGCGACGGCGGCACGCTGGCGCAGCAGCGCCTGCCGCAGGTCGTCGATCAGACGCAGCTCGTGGTCGAGCGCACCCGTGAGATCGTGCAGCCGGGCCAGGACCGCCCGCTCGTGACCGCCGGCCTTCCCCTCTTCGACCAGTGACAGCATCAGAGTCCTTTACGTGGTCGGCAGACGCCGGCTGAGCTGGCGGTAGAGCGCCTCGCCCAGGCCGCGATGAAGCTGGTCGGCGGCGCGCGAGGCGATCTCGTCGTCGAGCATCGAGGTGAACATCTCCTGCCCCATGCCCGTGTCTTCGTTCTGCGGCACGCTCTCCCGCATCGCCTGGAAGAGGTGGCTCAGGAACACGCCCTCGAGCTGGTGCGCGGCCTTCCGGAGCTTGGCCTGCTGTGCGGCAAGCGCCTCGGACGGCGTGGGCGACGGCTTGGTCGGATCGATGGCGCTCACTGGACCGCCACCTGTGCCGTCACGGCCCCGACATCGCGGAGCGCCTCGAACACCGACGCGATCTCCTGCGACGTCGCCCCGGCCGCGTGCAACCCGGCTGCAACCTCCTGCACCGTCGCGCCGGCCGCCACCGCCAGCACTCCCTGGCCGCCGCCGGTCTGCTCGGCCGCGCCGGGCTGACCCGGGGGCGCCACCCGGAGCGTTATACCGCGGTGACTTACGGCTGCCGGCCCGACTCGAACGTCCCCGCCGGCGACCACCGTACCATCACGCGAGTTGATCACGATCCGCGCGGGAGCCGTCGCGATCACAGACAGCGTGTCCAGGCCCGCGAGAAATCCCATTACACTATCGGCCGACTGCTGCTTGGGGGTGAGTCCGATCGCCCCGGGGTCCTCGACCCGGGCACTTCCGGGCCCATAGGCCGCGTTGATCGCCTCGGCGATCCGGGTTGCCGTGCCGAGATCGGGCCGGCGGAGCGAGAGCCTGGTGGCGGGTGAGCCGGTGATCGGCGGGTCCACTTCGAGGATGGCGCCGTCGGGAATGCGTCCCGAGGTGCCGGTTCTCCGTGATGACACGCGGCCGTCCTCCGAGCTCACCAGCAGCGGGCCCTGCGCCGTCGCCACCGGCGGCAGGTTGGGATCGCCGACCAGCGGCGTGATCCAGAGGACTCCGCCGCGGAGCGACGTCGCGTCGCCGAGGGAGGACACCTGCACCTCGAACCGTCCGCCCGAGCGGAGGTACGGCGAGGCTTCGGCCGTCACCAGCACGGCGGCCACGTTCCGGGAGATCATCGCCTGTGGCGGCACCACGACGTTGAAGCGCTTGAGCAGGTTCACGATCGAGCGAACCGTCGGGGTCTCGCCGGCGAACCCGCCGAAGCTGCGGTCGCCGGTCCCATCCAGACCGACCACCAATCCGTACCCGACGAGACGCCTCGGCACTTCGCCCGCCCGGGTGGTGAGGTCCGCGATACGCGCGGCCTGAGCCCGGAGCGGTGAGGCGACGACCAACGCCAGCCAGGCCACGATCACACCCGTCCTCATCCGTCCCCCACGTCCCGTTCGGATCATGGCCAGAATATCGAGAGGATCTTCCCCAGAATGCCCTGCTTGGGGGTGATCTTCTTTCCTTTATAGGTGATCACCGCGTCCGCTACACGAGAGGAGGAGACGGTGTTGTCGGACCCGACGTCGTCCGGACGGATCAGCCCTTCGATGGTCACTTCCTGCGGCCGGCCGTCCACGACGACCTTCTTGTTGCCCTGGATCTTCGCGTTGCCCGCCGGGTCGATCGCGACGACGTGCACGCTCAGCACCGACACGAGGTCGCCCTGTCGCGAGGCCTGCCCCACGTCGCGCGACGACGACTCGACGCTGGTGGAGAATTGCTTGCTCGGCCCGATGCGCACCGCCGAGTCCACGCCGATGCCGAGGCTGGCGCGATGACTCCGGTTGCCGGTGGCGACGGTGGACATCTGCTCGCTCGCGCTGGTCTGCTCGTCCACCACGATGGTGAGCAGGTCGCCGACCCGGATCGGCTGGCGGTCGGAGAGCCACGAGGCGCGGAGCGGATTGACTGCCGCCACCTCGGCCGGTTTGGCGCCTGAATCGGTGGCGGCGCGCGTCGAGTCCGCCGCGGCCTGTGCGACGACGACTGAGGGCGCGGCGAGCGCCGCGACGGCCAGTGCGAGAACGGTCCTCACGATTCGAGCCTCACGCTGCCCGGCCCCATCACCTTGCCGCGGCGCTGGCCGCCACGTTCCGCCAGACGCACCGATACCGATTCACCGAGCGCACCCGACCCCATCGCTACCCCATCCAGCGCCACGGTCACCGCGCCGCGCCGCCACTCGACCCGCACCTGATCGCCGCTCTTGATGACCTGCGGTGCCGTCGCCGACGAGGGTGTGATCTCGTCACCTGCCGCGAGCGGCCGCCGTGTCACCCACCCCTCCCCCGGCACCAACTCCGGCGCCGGCACACCCCACCGCACCCGTTCGTCGCGCCTGCTGTCGCCGGCCGCGAGCGTAGCGCCGCGCGCAATCGACCGCACGGCCACCGTTACCGAATCGAGCAACCCCACCCGCACCCGTACTGCCGCCGGCGACCCCGTCGCCGGCGTGAACACCGCGATCATCCAACCGTCGGCGCCCTTGCCGCTGAGGCTGAACGGCGTGCTGTCGGAGAGCGCGGCCGCGGTGGGGACGACGCCCCACTCGAGCCGGACCCTCGCGGAATCGACCACCCACTGCCGCGCGGCGGCGCCGGCCACCGCCGCGGCGAGCCGCCCGGGGACCTGGGCCTCCGGCCGGTGCGCTTGCGCCGCGCACGGGCTCGCCAGCAGCAGAAGCAGCCCCGCCGACCTAGCGGATGAGATCATTCGTCGCCTGCATCATGTCCTCGCCCGCGCGAATCGCCTTGGCGTTGATCTCGTACGCGCGCTGGGCCGCGATCATGTCGGTCATCTCCTGCACGATCTCGACGTTGCTGGATTCGAGATACCCCTGCATGAGCTTCCCGAAGCCCAGCTCCTGCGGAAATCCCGTGACCGGCTGGCCCGACGCGGCCGTCTCGGCGTAGAGGTTCTCGCCGAGGCTCATGAGCCCGCTTGGGTTGACGAAGCGGGCGAGCTCGATGCGGCCCAGCTCGACCGGCTGGCCGCTCCCATTGGTGGCCTGGACGAGACCGGACGGCGAGATGCTGACGTCCTGCACGTCCTGCGGGAGGGTCACGTTCGGCAGCACTCTGTACCCGTCATTGGTGACGAGGGCGCCGGTGTCGGACACCCCGAAGCTGCCGTCGCGCGAGTAAGCGGTGGTGCCGTCGGGCTTCTCGACCTGGAAGAACCCGTCACCCTGGATCGCGACGTCGAGCGTGCGGCCCGTCTGCTCCGGGGCGCCCTGGGTGTGCAGCCGCGTGATGGCGCCGAGCCGCACGCCCTTGCCGATCTGCACCGGGGCGATGGTCTGGCTGTCGTTGGGGTTCACCGTGCGCGGCTGCTCGAGGGTCTCATAGAGGACGTCCTCGAAGCTCACGCGGCTGCGCTTGAAGCCGGTGGTGTTCACGTTGGCGAGGTTGTTCGCGATCGTGTCCACCATGAGCTGTTGCGCCCGCATGCCGGAAGCGGACGTCCGCAATCCTGGATTCATCTTGGCTCCTAGCTCAAAGCTGAAAGCTCAAAGCTGAAAAGTTGGCGTAAAGCTCGAAGCTGAAGGCGTCTTGCTTTCAGCTTTCAGCTTTAAGCTTTTAGCTGTATTACACCCTGCCCACTTCTGCAGCGACAGTGCCTAGAACGCCATCCATAGCCTTTAGCGCATCGATATTCGCCGCGTACGCCCGCTGGATCGTCACCAGGTCGATCATGCCGAGGACCGCATCGCTGTTGGGCTCCTCGACCGAGCCCTGCCGGATCATCACGGTGTCCGCGGCGACCGTCTTCGCGCCGTCCGGAATCAGGAACCGGCCGGTGCCTTCCTTCTTGAGCGCGCCGGGATCGTCCACCGTCTCGAGCCGCAGCTTGTCCAGCATCGCGCCGTCCACCAGCACCGTTCCGTCGCTCTGGATCTCGAGTGTCCCGATGCCGGGGAGGATCGAACCCTTCTCGCCGAGCAGGGGATTGCCTTCGGCGTCGGTGAGCTGTCCGTCGGCATCGAGCCGCAGCGAGCCGCCCCGGGTGAGCCGCTCCCCGTTGGGCGTCTTCACCACCAGGAACCCCTGCCCCTCGAGCGCCAGGTCCAGCGTGCGCCCGGTCTGCCGAAGCGCGCCCTGCGCGAGATCGAGCTGCTCCACCGGGACCGGGTACGACTCGCCCGCGAGCATGCGGCCGCTCATCCGATCGACCTTGAAGCCGTCGGTCGAGACGTTGGCCAGGTTGTTCGCCGTCACCTCCTGCAGCCGGGCGTAGTAGGAGAGCCCGTGGGCGGCGTTCAGGATTCCTCGGAGGGGCATGTGGGTCTCGGGTCTCGGGTCTCGGGTCCTGGGTCGCGGGTCGGGTCGCGGGTCGAGAGCTACCGGGTTTCGAGGCTCGTGACTCGTGACTCGCGACCCCAAAGGCAATCGCCGTGCCGCCTGCAGGTCCCCAACTCCACAGTCGCTAACCCCTTGCATCGAACGACTTTTCGCTCAACTCCTCGGCGAACGAAGCCGAGGCCGGGGCGGAGCTTTTGGGCCGCCGGCGGAAGAATCTTCCCCGCGACTCGGTAGAAACGGCCATCGGCTCGCCGCCCAGGAGGTCCCGGATGGCGTCCTGGGAGAGCCGGGTCTTCCGGGCGATGGCGGCCACCGCCGTCCCGCGCCGGGCCAGCGCCGTCGCCAGATCGGCAGGGGTGCGGCGGGCGCGGATGACGGTGATGGTCAGGAGCAGCAGGGAGATCACCGTGAGAACGGCTGCGAGTCGCGGGTCGCGGGCAGCGTCCAGCAGCGAGGTCAGGTCGATTGTCGATCGCCGATCGCCGAGAGCTGATAGCCGATAGCCGATGGCCTTCAGCGGCAGGCTCGGAATCGCCATCAGGACGCAGGCGAGCGCCGTCAACGACCAAAGCCGTTTGCGGGTCATGGGTTTCTCCGGTCGGTGAGACGGTCGCGCATGCGGCGGAGCGCCTGGGTCCGGATCTGCGACACTCGCGACTCGGTCACGTGCAGGATCTCGGCGATCTGGCGCAGGTTCAGCTCTTCGTAGTAGTACAGGCTCAGCACCGTCCGCTCCTTCTCGGGCAACGTTCCGATGACCTGCTTGAGTCCTTCGATCTGCTCGATCCGGTCGAGCTCCTGGCCGGGAACCGGCGCCTCGGGATCATCGATCGTCTCCTCGAGCGCGAGCGTGTTGCGCTGGCCGGGCATCGCGGCGCCATCGAAGGACACCATCACGCCTCCGTCCACCGCCGCGCGCCAGCGCCAGTACGTCTCCAGGTCGATCTCGAGGGCCGCCGCCACCTCCTTCGGCTCCGGCTCGCGACCCAGGCGCGCCTGCAACTGCGCGGTGATCGCCATGAGCTTCCGTCCCTTGGCGCGGACCGAGCGCGGGATCCAGTCACGGCTCCGCAGGTCGTCGAGAATGGCGCCGCGAATCCGGCGCACCGCGTAGGTGCTGAAGGCGAGGCCGCGGGAGAGATCGAAGCTGTCGAGCGCGCGCACGAGCCCGATGGTGCCGGCGCTCACCAGCTCCTCGACCTCGACCGCCGGAGTGCGGCTCCCGACCTCGCGCGCCACGTGATGGACCAGCCCCAGATAGCGGTCGAGGAGCTGGGCCCGGGCCGCGACGTCACCGCTGGACCGGTACCGGGTCCACAACGCGTCGGTGAGAGTTGGGGACGAGTGGTCGCTGCGGGTCGCGGTCATTCGGTGCTCCGTGCCATCACAGGCAGATCGAGGCTATCCAGCACAGTGTCTCTGAGTGCCCGCGCCACCGTGGTGGCCGGGATCGTTTCGAGGAGACGGCGAGGGTCGCGCACGGCGAGCCGGAGCGCCTGGTCCTCGGGCAGCGAGCCGGCGAACCGGATGCCGCGCCGGAGGAAGCGCTCGCACGCCGTGGCGAGCCGGACGAAGGCGTCCCGCCCTTCGTCGGCATCGAGACAGCGATTGACGACCACGTCCATCGGCAGCCCCGGGACCTGCAGATTCACGATCTTCATGAGGGCGTACGCGTCGGTGAGCGCGGTCGGCTCGGGCGCCGTCACCACGAGGAGCCGGGTGGCGCTCATCGTGGCCACGCGAACCACGCTCTCGAGGCCGGCGGCGGCGTCGGCGATCACCGCGTCGAACGAGGTGTACAGCTCGCTCAGGCGGTAGTGCACCCGGGCCCGATCGATCGGCTCCATCGCGTACAGCGCCTCGTTCCCCGAGTCGCCCGGCACGAGCCAGAGGTTCGGCGCGACGGCCTGCACCAGGTCCGGCGCGGCGACGTCGCCGCCGATCAGCGCGTCCATGCGGGCGCCCGGCCGCACGCCGAGCAGCACGTGCAGGTTCCCCATGTTCTGGGCGCCGTCGAGCAGGAGGACGCGGCGCCCGTCGGCGGCGAGCGTCGTGGCCAGGAGGAGACTCACCACCGACTTCCCCACCCCACCCTTGCCG
Organism: uncultured Gemmatimonadales bacterium; assembly: GCA_963757525.1. Lineage (GTDB taxonomy): Bacteria > Gemmatimonadota > Gemmatimonadetes > Gemmatimonadales > GWC2-71-9 > CAVVWJ01. The sequence goes on along the minus strand of CAVWRM010000001.1, from coordinate 2,502,101 downwards.
CTGCCCACGACCACCGTCGGTGTCCCGGTCACGCGACGCCCTCCTCGGTCCGGCGGGCCCGGCCGCGCAGGCTCGCCCGCGCGGCGTCGAGACGGGGCGCGGCGGAGCGCAGGTCCTGGGGAACGCGCTGGCCGTCGGCCAGCCATCGCATGGGGAGGTTCCGCTCCGCCGCGAGGTCGAACAGCGTCCAGTCGTCGGGCACCTCGTCCACCTTGGTGGCGAGCAGATGGGTCGCGCCGCGCGCGACGTACTGCTCGACCAGCCGGCGCGCGAGCTCGCGCTGCATGCCGGCCGGGAGCGCGAGGTGGATCTCGTTCGGCCCGATCTCGGTGAGCAGGCGGTGGGCGGCGTCGGCATCGCGCTGGGCCCGGGGGCCGCGGCCCGGGCAGTCCACCAGGATGACGCCGCAGCCGCCGAGCTCCTTCCGGGCCCGGACGAGGTCCTTCGACTCGTAGACGGGAACCATCGGCGCGCCGAGCATCACGGCATGCATCTCGAGCTGCTCGATGGCGCCGGCCCGGAACGTGTCGAGCGCGAGGAGACCGACCTTGCGGCCCTCGAAAACGCGGGGATGCGCCGCCAGCTTGGCGATGGCGGTGGTCTTCCCGGCGCCGGTGGGACCGACGATCGCGAGGATGTCGGGCGACGGAACGGCGGAACGGCGGGACGGCGGAACGTTCGTTTCCTCGTTGCGCCGTTCTGCTCTTCCGCCGTTCCGCCGTTCCACCGTTCCGCCCTGCATGAGCTTCCCAACGGCATCCGCCGTCTCCGGATCCGCCGCGATCAGCTCGATGCCGCCGGCGGCCTTTCCCGTCCGGACGATCACGGCGTCGGGGCCAAGCTCGATCCGGGCGAGCGCGAGGAGAGACCCGATGTCGGATCCGAGATAGGTCTTAAGCGGCACGAGGAAGCTCCCAGGTAGCCAGGCTGTGGATGGGTGTCTGCGCGGGCAGCTCGCCGAGCGAAATGATGGGGAGACGCGGCATGATCGGCTCGACCAGGCGGCGCACGCCCACGCGCAGGGACGGCGGGGTGATCAGCGGCCGGACCTGGCCGTCGCGCTTGGTGTGGTTCACCAGCTCGCCGAGCGAGCGGAGGATCTGGGCAAGGTCGTCGGGCTCGACGCTGCGCATACCCTCGCGGGTGGGGCGCGGGCTGAACAGGCTCATGAGCGCCGCCTCGAGGCGCGGGCCCACGGTGATGCCGCGGATACTGCCGTCGCCCTCCTCGTGGATCTGCACGATGACGGTCGCGAGCGTGCGGCGGACCTGCTCGGTGAGGAGCTCGGGGTCCTTCGACTGCTCGCCGGCATCGGAGAGGGTCTCGAGAATCGTCGCGAGGTCGCGGACCGGCACGCCTTCGCGGAGGAGCCGCTGGAGGACGCGGTGGATCACGCCGAGGCTGAGCTTGGCGGAGACGTCCTCGACGAGCGCCGGGTGCGCGTCCTTGAGCGCGTCGAGCATCTCGCGCACGTTCTGGCGGGTGAGCAGGTCGGCCGCGTGCTGCCGCACCGTCTCCATCAGGTGGGTCGAGAGGACCGTCTGCGCCTCGACCACACCGTAGCCGGCCGCCTCGGCCTCGGCCCGGCGGTCCGGCGCGATCCACACGGCGGGGATGCCGAAGCTCGGATCGGTGGTGTGGACGCCGTCGAGCGGGACCGTGGTCCCGCTGGTGTTGAGCGCCAGGAGATGCCGCGGCATGACCTCGCCGCCGGCCACCTTGATCCCCCGCAGCTTGATGGCGTATTCGGTCGCCGGCAGCTGGATGTTGTCGCGGATGCGCGCGGGCGGCACGATGATGCCGAGCTCCAGGGCCACCTGCTTCCGCATGATCCCGATGCGCTGGAGCAGGTCGCCGTGCTGCTTCTCGTCCACCAGCGGCACGAGGGCGTACCCCACCTCGACCTCGAGGGGCTCGACCGCCAGCAGCTCCCGGATCTGTGCCGCGGGCTCCACCGGCTCGGGGCCGCTCGGCGCCACGGGCGCGGATGTCGGCGCGGCGACGTCGGGCCGGCGCGAGAGGTACGCGACGCTGGCGGTGGCGGCGGCGAGCGCGGCGAAGGGGAGGAACGGGAACCCGGGCACGAGGCCCAGCGCGCCGAGGATGACCGACGAGATCCACATCGCGCGGGGATGCCGCGTGAGCTGCGCCGCGATGGCCGGCCCGACGCTCGGGCTCGACGTGCCGTAGGTGACGATGATGCCCGCGGCGGTGCTGACGATGAGGGCCGGGATCTGGCTCACCAGGCCGTCGCCCACCGAGAGCGAGGTGAAGGTGTGGGCCGCCTCGCCCGCGGTCATGTCGAGCTGCAGCATCCCGATGATGAAGCCGCCGACCAGGTTGATCGCGGTGATGATGAGGCCGGCCACGGCGTCGCCGCGGACGAACTTGGCGGCGCCGTCCATCGCGCCGTAGAAGTCGGCGTACCGGGTGATCTCCTCGCGCCGCCGCCGGGCCTCGGTCTCGTCGATCAGCCCGGCGCCCAGGTCGGCGTCGATGCTCATCTGCCGGCCGGGCATCGCGTCGAGGGTGAAGCGGGCCGCCACTTCGGCGATCCGGCCGGCGCCCTTGGTGATCACCATGAAGTTGATCACGATGAGGATCAGGAAGATCACCAGCCCGACCACGTAGTTGCCGCCGACCACCGCGGTGCCGAACGCGTGGATCACCTGCCCCGCCTCGCCCTTGCCGAGGATGAGACGCGTGGTGGCGACATTCAGCCCGAGACGCAGCAGCGTGAGCAGCAGGAGCAGGCTCGGGAAGATGCTGAACTCGAGTGGGTCCTTGGTGGACAGCGTCACCAGGAGCACCACGATCGAGAGCGCCAGGCTCACCGCGAGCAATCCGTCGAGCAGCACCGGTGGCAGCGGCACGACGAGCAGGCCGACGACCACGACCACGGCGAGCGCGAGCCACGTTTCCGCCCCGGGGATGTACCGTCGCAGGTCCAAGGTCTGGGCGGGCGTGGTCATTCAGCCCGTCCGGCGCGGCGTCGGTAGACGTAGGCCAGCACTTCGGCGACGGCGGCGTACAGATTCGCGGGGATCTGCTGGCCGACCTTGGCGGTGGCGAGCAGCGCATGGGCGAGCGGCCGGTTCTCCACCATCGGCACGCCGGCCCTGGCCGCGAGCGCCTTGATCCGCTCGGCCAGCTTGCGCTCACCCATGGCGAGGACCAGGGGCGCGGCGTTCTCGCCCGCGTCGTACTTGAGGGCCACCGCGATGTGGGTCGGATTGGTGATGACGACATCGGCCTTGGCCACGTCGCGCAGCATGCGCTTGCGGCTGGTGGCGCGCTGCAGCGAGCGGATCCGGCTCTTCACCAGCGGGTCGCCCTCGGACTCCTTGTGCTCCCGGATCACTTCCTGCTTGGTCATCCGGAGGCTCTTCTCGTAGCGATAGACCTCGAACGCGTAATCGGCGAGGGCGAGCAGGAGGAACGCGAGGCCCACCGCCACCGCGAGCTGGAACGCCAGGTGGCGGAAGATCACGGACACCTGGTCCACGCCCGAGTCGGACAGCGAGATCACCCGGGGCCACGCGTGTTTCAACGCCAGCCAGGCGACCACGCCGAGCACCGCGAACTTGGCGACCGACTTGACCAGGTTGAACGGCGTCTGCACGCTCAGCAGCCGGCCGATGCCGCTCATCGGGTTCAGGTTGGAGAGCTTGGGCTCGATCGGCTTGAGGGTGATGACCCCGCGGCCCTGGACCGCGCCGACCAGCACGCTGAAGCCGGCCACCACCAGGGCGAACGGCCAGAACGCCATCAGCAGGTGCTGGGCGGCCTGTCGCAGGAGCGCGGCCGCCCCGCCCGGGGTGAGGGCGCCGGCATCGAGCCACGCGAGATCGGCGGACAGAAAGGTGCGCGCCTGATGGGCCATGCCGTCGCCCGCCGCGTAGGCGAGCCCGCACGCGCCGGCCAGCAGCAGTACCGCGCCCGACAGCTCCGCGCTCCGGGGGACCCGGCCTTCCTTCCGGGCCTCGTCTCGCCGTTTGGGCGTCGCGCTCTCGGTGCGCTCCTGCTCCGAGTTCGGGGTATCGAGCAGCATCGGTCAGTGCCCCGGCGCGAGCATGAAGGCGTCCACCAGCGTGCCCACCGAATTGCCCATGCCACCGACCCACCGGGCGACGAACGGACCGGTGTAGGGGAGCGAGGCGCCCAGGACCAGGAGACCGAGCCCGATCGTAATGGGGAAGCCGACGGCCATCGCGTTGAGCTGGGGGACGGCCTTGCTCAGGATGGCGAGGCCGAGGTTGGCGAGCAGCAGCGCGGCGATGATGGGCGCGGCCGCGCGCACCGCCACGACGAACACGGTGCCGGCGAGCGAGGCGACGGCGCGGCCCCCCTGCACCATGTCGATCGCCCCGCCGGGCGGAATCGACTGAAAGCTCCCCGCGACGCCCGTGAGCAGCACCAGGTGCCCGCCCAACGCCGCATAGATCGCCAGCGCCAGCATGGTCTCGAGGTCGCCGATGCCGGTGACGTTGGCCTCCGCCATCGGGGAGAGCGACGGGCCCAGGTTGAGACCCATCTGCAGCGTCGCCGCCTCGCCGGCCAGGCCCATGCCCGCGGTGAACACCGCACCCACCATCCCGATCGCGAGGCCGAGCAGCAGCTCGGAGGCGAGAGGCATGACCAGGCCGAGGAAGTCGGGGGGCAGCGCCGTTTCGTGCACGGTCGGGAGGACCGTGACCGTGCAGACGATGACCAGCGCGCCCCGGATCGACTTGGGCATGCCGGCGAAGGACCAGAGCGGCCCGGCGAGCATGAGGCCGACCATGCGGGCGCTCACCAGCACCAGGGTGGGCCAGTGGGAGGGAGCGAGGGCCTGCACGATGGAGAGGCCGTTCACGCGGCCACCGATGGCAGCGCCCGGATCATCTCGACGAGGTACTGGATGAGCTGCTGCATCATCCAGGGCAGCATGAGGATCGCGACGGCGCCGACCGCCACGAGCTTGGGGATGAAGGTGAGCGTCTGTTCCTGGAGCTGGGTGACCGCCTGGAAGAGGCTCACCAGCACGCCCACCAGGAGCGCCGTGAGGAGCAGCGGCGCGGCCACCAGCAGCCCGATGGTGATGGCGTGGCGGATCAGCTCGAGCGCCAGCATCGCGCTCATGACGGCACCCCGTGAAAGCTCCCGAGGAGATTGCGGACGACGAGGGTCCAGCCGTCGGCGAGGACGAACAGCAGCAGCTTGAAGGGCAGCGAGACCATCGCGGGCGGCAGCATGAACATGCCCATGCTCATGAGCACGGACGCGACGATCAGGTCCACCACCACGAAGGGGAGAAAGATCACGAAGCCCATCTGGAACGCGGTGCGAAGCTCGCTGGTCACGAACGCGGCGACGATGGTCACCGTCGGAAGCGCCTCCACGGAGTCCACGTCGGCGGCGCCGCTCATGTCGGCGAAGGCCGCGAGGTCACGGTCGCGCGTGTTGGCGAGCATGAACTCGCGCATCGGGACGAGCGCCATCCTGTAGGCGTCGGCCTGACCGATCTTGCCGTCGAAGTAGGGCTGGATCGCTTCCTGATTGGCCCGCTCGACGATGGGGTGCATCACCACGCCCGTGAGCAGGACCGCGAGCGCCACGAGGAGCTGGCCGGGGGGCGTCGTCTGGGTGCCGATGGCGGAGCGCAGGAAGTGGAGGACGATCAGGATCCGGGTGAAGCTGGTCATCAGCAGGAACACGGCGGGCAGCAGCGTCAGCGCGCCCATGAACACGACCAGGCCGACGGTGCCGGTCAGGTGCACCTGCTCCGCGCCTTCGCCGATCCGGAAGTCGATCTTGGGCGTCTCGGGGCCGTTCACCGTCGGGCCCTGGATCGCCGGGGCGCCGGGGGCGAGGTTGGGACGCCGCGCCGGCGCCGGCGAGAAGGGAGCCACGTTCACGACGGTGGACGAGGGCTTGGGCGTGCTGTCCGCCTTGGCGGGCGTCTGGGCCCATCCGCGGCCCGCGGAGACGAGCATCAGGGTGAGCACGAGCGGAAGGAATCGCCGGGCGAGCGCCGTCACCTTGCCGAGCTCGTCCGACATCCGCATCGACGCGAACGGGCGCGCCACCGATCTCGCGTCATCCCCGCGCTCGGCAAGGCGCTGAGCGGTCAGCGCCTTGGCCGCGGACGACGCCGACAGCTCGGTGAGCAGGGTGCATCCCTTTTCGGCGAGCGAGACGACCAGCACGCGGTCGTCCACCCGCAGCAGCGCGACACCCTGCCGGGGACCGGTGGATACCCGCTGCAGGATCTCGAGCGGAATGCCGCGGCCCGGCACCCGCACGCCGTGCATGCGGCGCAGCAGGTGCAGGCCCACGAAGAGCAGCCCGAGGGTAACCGCGAGCGCGCCCAGAGCACCGAGCATTCGACAGCCTCAGCCGGCGGCGGAAGGTTCGCTGGCCGACAGGATCCGGGTGATGCGGACCCCGAAGTGCTCGCCGACCACCACCACCTCGCCTTCGGCCAGCTTGCGGTCGCTGACGAAGATGTCCACCGGCTCTCCCACCATCCGGCTCAGCTCGATCACCGAGCCGTTGCCGAGATCGAGCACTTCCTGGATGGTCATCGTGGTGCGGCCGAACTCGATCGCCACCGGGAGCGATACGTCGAGCAGCGTGTCGAGCGACGCGCTGCCGCCGCTCCGGGCGCCGCCCTGCAGCTCGCTGAGCGGCGGGCCGCTCGTGATCTCCGTCTCTCCAGCCGTCGTCTCGCTCATACGACCCTCGCGCGCCCGGTCCGCCCGGCCGGCTCGGCCTGGCGCGCAGCGCAGATGTGTGTGATCCGGACGCCCATCGCCCGGCGAATGCGGCCTGGCGCGCCGAGGAACCGGCGCCGGCCGTTGACGTGGACCTCGAGTGGAACGTCCAGCGCGTATCCCGTGTGAATCACCTGGCCGACGCTGAGCCCGGCGACGTCGCCGGCCCGCATGCTGAAGAGCGGGAACCGCGCGCTCACCGGAAGCGATGCCACCCGGAGCCCCCGCTCCACCTGGGTGCGCGACGCCAGCCGCTCGGCGTCGGTGACCCGGCCGACCCGAGGCCCGGCGCTCCGCTTCTCCTGCAGGAACGCCTCGAGACCCATCAGCGGGAGACAGATGGTGAGGAGAGCGGAGAACTCGCCCACCTTCACCTCGACGTTGGTGAGCAGCACGTTCTCTTCGCGGTTGGCGATCTGGAGCGCGTCGGGCGCCGACTCGAAGCCCACGTGGGACGGCGCCAGCGGATGGTGCTCCTGCCAGCACTCGCCGAGCATGCCGAGGATGCGGTCGGCGACGCCCTTGAGGACCAGCCGCTCGAGCGGCGTGAGCGGCCGGTTCACGGCGCCGGCGCCGCCGGGGCCGCCGAACATCCGGTCGATGAGCTGGAACGACAGATCGATGCCGAGGTCGAGCACCCCCTGCAGCCCGGTGCCGTTGCCCAGATCGAAGACGAAGGCGGCGCAGGGGTTGCCGAGCGACATAATGAACTCGCCGAAGGTCGCCTGCTCGACACCCGCGATGGAGACGTCGGTGGGGAGCCGGAGCCGCGACGAGAGCAGCGCCTGCATCGACACGGCGAACCGGCCGTAGATGTTGGTGAGGTTGCTCCGCCGGTCCTTGGAGATGCGGTGGGGCCGGAGGAAGTTGTACGGGATCGCCTCGACCGCCGTCTCGACCGCGGCGGCCGTCCCGCTGCCGCGGAGAATCGAGTCGACGTCGGTCTGATTGATGAAGTCGGCCATGGGGGCGCCCTTACTGGATCACGAACTGCGGGAGGTAGACCGTCACCCGGGCCTTCGGTCCGATGACCGGCGCGATGGCTTCGGCCAGACGACGCTTGATGCTGTCGCGGGCGAACGGCCGGGTGAGCATCTGCATGGTCTGGCTCTCGAGCCGGGAGACCACGAGATCGCGCACCTGGACGTCGTGATCCTTGAGCGCAGCCTCCGCCGCCTCGGTCTGCACCTCGAAGGCCACCGTGGTCATGAGGAAGCGGGCGCCCTCCGAGCCAGCCGGATTGACGATGAGGTTCTCGAGCTTGAAGATCCGCCCGCCCGCCCCCTTCTCCCCCTTGCCGTGCTCCTTCGGCTCCGCCTCCGCCGCCGACGAGTCCCTGGCGGCCGCCGGGTGCGCCAGGTGCGGCGCCAGCACGAAGCCTCCCCCGACACCGGCGGCGACGGCGCCCACCAGCACGCCGATCAGCACCATCGGGTTGGACCTGCCCTTGGCCGGCGGGGCCTCGCCTTCGGCCGGTGCGGGCGCCTTCTGCTCCGCATCCGCTGTGCTCGCGCTCATGTGAGTCCGGGTCTGGAGTGAAATGCAGGGCTACGGTTTCGCGCGGTGCAAAAGCAACGGGCGTACCAGGAAGGCTGAAGGCCAAAGGCTGAAGGCTGAAGGGTCGGAACTCATTGTAGAGCAGCGAGTAACACGGAGGGGAAAATCGACGTGCACGGAGAAGGCGCGAACGGCGGGCGATCGAAGGGAAGAGACTGCCGGGTAGGTCCGGCGAGAGTTGCCGGAAAATCGGCTTCAGGCTGTCGGCTTAAGGCTATCGGCTAAAGCAAGGGAAAACTTGAATGGCGGCGGAAGGCTAAAGGCTGAAGGATGATCACGACACGCCTTCAGCCTTCAGCCCCCTCGAGCCTTGAGCCTTTTACCGCTTTAGCTGCACCAGCTCGCTCAGCATCTCGTCGGACGTCGTGATGATCCGCGCGTTGGCCTGGAAGCCGCGCTGCGCGATGATCATGTTGGTGAACTCTTCCGAGAGATCCACGTTCGAGCTCTCCAGCGCACCCGGCGTGATGGTGGACTGGTTGCTGGTCCCGGCATAGCCGATGATGGCGCCGCCCGAGTTGCCGGACTCCGAGTAGACGTTGTCGCCTTCCCGGAGCAGACCGGTGGGGTTGTTGAAGCTCGCCAGGGCGATCTGGGCCAGCGTCTGGTTGATCCCGTTGCTGAAGTAGCCGGTGATCACGCCGCGGCTGTCCACGCTGATGTCCTGGAGGTTACCCATCGGGTAGCCGTCCTGGCTGCTCGCGACGGCGTTGGACGGGGCCGCGAACTGGCTGAGGCCGTTGGTCTCACCCAGCTTGCCGGAGTCGAGCCGGACGTCCACCGGGCTGGTTGCCCCGGTTCCGGGATCGACCTGAAGGCTGCTCGCCCCACCGGTGTAGGTGAAGGTCTCCAGCCGGCCGTTGCTGTCGAAGGTCACCGCGCCGCTGCCGCCGCCGGTGATGTTGGCGGGGCTCGGAACGGTGGCGGTCCACAGCCAGCGGTTCTGGGCCGTGGGGTCCTTGGTGAACTTCATGCTCAGGTCGACCGGGTTGCCGATCGAGTCGTAGACGGTGAGGGCCAGATCGTGCGTCACGTCGGCCGCCGCCTGCTGCTCGATGTAGTTCCCCGGCAGACTTCCGAAGATGGCGTTGAACCCCGCCGCCCCCGCCCCGCCGCTCTGGATATTGAGGCCGCTGAGCGCGTTCGCGGAGCCGCCGTCGCCGGTGATGGTCAGCGCGCCCGTGCCGGTGTCGATCGCCGCGCCATCGATGTTGGTGATGCCGAGGCTGGTGTCGATCGCCGCAAGGAGCTGACCGTAGTCGGTCGTCGCGCCGACCGTGAGCACGGGGTTGGTGATGGCCACCGCGGTGCCGCCCTTGTTCGCGGCGGCCGTGATGGCGTCACCGTTGGCGAGGCCCAGGTTGGCGCCGGCCCCGTTCCGCAGGTTGGTGACCAGGTCGGTCTGGGCCGCGACGTGGCTGAACTGATCCGTCGACTTGGTGGTCGTGGCCGCCAGCGTACCGTTGGCCGAGGCCAGCGCCTTGAGCAGCGCCGGGTTGGAGCTCGTGATGCTGAGCGTCTGGCCGGCGGCCCCGGTGGTGAAGTCGATGGCGCCGGTGGTGTCGTTGAGCGCGATGCTCGCGAAACTGCCCCCGAAGTCGTTGGCCATCTCGTTCCGGAGATCGAGCAGCGAGTGGAAGTCCCGATTCCCGGTCCCGGTGTCCTGGGTTACGTAGGTATAGGTCTGCGTCGTGCCGGCCACCGTCATCGTGACCGTGGTGCCGTTCGGCACCATGCCCAGGATCTGGGCGTTGGCCGCGCCGTTGGCGTACAGACCGCTCATGTCGGACCCGGCGCCCGCGTTGCTGCCGTTCTGCTCGATCGCGTACACCTTGCCCTGGGTCTGAAGCTTCGTGCCGAGGGGCTGGTCCCGCGAGTCGAGGTTACCCGTCAGCTTGAGCTCGCTGGTCGCCTTGGCCGGCGACTTCTGTCCGAACGGCAGGGTGATGTCGGTCACGGTGCTCCCGGTCGAGAGCTGGCCGGACGAGTTGGCGTTGATCCCCTGCACCTTGAAGCCGTTGGCGGGCGACACCATCCGGCCGTTGGCATCGAGCTGGAAATTGCCGGCGCGGGTGTAGAACGTGCGGCTGCCGTCGCTCACTACGAAGAAACCGTCACCCTGGATGGCGAGGTCCGTCGTCTGACCGGTGGACTCGAGGTTGCCCTGGCTGAAGTTCATGTCGATGCTGCCGATCTTCGAGCCGAGGCCGATCTGGATCGGGTTGATGCCGCCGAGATTGCCAGGCGGACGCGAGGCGCCCTGGAGGAGCTGGGCGAACGCCTCGGCGAAGGTCACCCGCGAGCTCTTGAACCCGACGGTGTTGACGTTCGCGATGTTGTTGCCGATGACGTCCATGCGGGTCTGGTGGTTCCGGAGACCCGAGACGCCGGCAAAGAGGGAACGCATCATGGCTGTGACGACTCCGTGGTGGAAGGTGAAGCTGCGCTGTTGATCTCCACGATCTGATCGAGCGTGAAGGTCAGATTCCCGGCACGGATCGTCAGGTTCCCTCCTTCGAACTGCACGCTGTCCACGACCCCGTCTGCGTAGGTCGTGACATCGGCTGGTGTGCCATCCTCGCCGATTACAGCGACTTCGTACGTGTACTCACCGGGCGCGACCGTGCCCGGGTCGATCACGAACCGCTGGCGCCCGGCCCCGAGCGTGCCGAGGTCCTGGGTCGCCACTTCCCGGCCGTTCCTGTCGAGCACGCGGAGCGCCGCGCGCCCACCGGACCCGCCCACCTGGAAGGTCACGGCGGTGGGCTGGCCGTCCGCGATGGTGAGCCCGTCGCTCTTGGCGAGGACGTGCCGGCCGATCAGCGACGCGCCGACGTTGGCCTTCTGAGCCAGCGTCGTGATGGCGCTCGACTCGGCCACACCGGACAACGCCTCGTTCAGGTTGACCAGCTGCTCCAGACTGGAGAACTGAGCCAGCTGCGCCGCCATCTCCTCCGGCTTCGAGGGCTCGAGCGGGTCCTGATGCTTGAGCTGAGTCACCAGCAGCTTGAGGAAATCGTCCTTCCCCAGCACCTGCTTCCCCTTCCCGGTCGGCTCCGTGCTGAGGGGAGTGGGCGCGGCCGGCGTCTTGAGGACCGGTGTGATGTCCATAGCGTTCTACCTTTCCCGCTCTCGTCGAGCGCGCTGCTGTGACCGTCCGTCGTGGTGCTGCCGGCGAGGATCCGAGCGCGGATCCTCCGGCGCACCGTGATGCCGCTCTCTGCGGTCCTGCGACTGCGAATCGTGCATGCGGCCCTCTCCTCCACCCGCCGACTCCCCCGCCGCGGCCGCCCCTGCTCCTGCCCCCGCCCCCCGCTGCCACCCATCCGCCGCCACCCGCCCGTTCTCCACCCGCACGTGCGTCTCCTGAAAGCCCTGGCGGGTCAGGGCGCTCCGAAGCTCATCGGTTCCCGCCTGCAGCTCCCGCGTTCCCGCTTCGTCCGCGCTCACGATGCGCGCGTGGACGACGTCGCCTCGCACGGCGATCTGGATCCGACCGCCCCCGGCGTCATCGGGCAGGTGGAGCGTGACCCGATCGGTCGGTACCGGAGGACGAGACGGTTCCTCGGCGTGCCGCGCCTCGACCGGTCCGCCGGTCGAGCCCGGCGCGTCGTATGCAACTCGCTGTCCGTGCGACGAGACGTTCCCACCGCCGGCCGCGCCGGTGCCTCCGGCCGGGCCGATGGCCGGCTCGGCATCGCTTGGCTTCGACTCCACGACGAGCGTCGCCGGCGCCCTGGGCGCCGATGGATGAGAGACGGCGCTCTCGACGTGCAGCGCCTCGACCTTGACGCCCGGCGGCATCGCCTTGTGCCCGGCCGGTGGGGCGTCCGCCCCGGTTGCCGGCGAATCGTCCGCCGGTATCGAGCGCGGTGCAGCGGGCGCCGGGACCGGACGATCCTGTGGCAACAGCGCGTCCAGTGCCCGCGGTTGGAAGTCGCCGGGTCTCGGCGCCTGCGACGGCTGGCGAGACTTCGTTTCGAGCGGCGTCTTCGAGGTGCCGGCGCCATCGCGAGGGAGCCGCTGCGGCTCGGCGCCGGTCGGGACCGTGAGCGGCACGCTCGGCGCCGGCACCGGCCCTTCCATCACCGGCATCGGGACCCGCACGGCGTTCGGGTCTTCCTTCGCATGCTCCGCCGGCTCGCCGTCCGTCTTGTTCTTCTTCGGTTCGATCGCCGTGCTCGTCTTCTCGGCCTGTGCCGGCGCCGCGCTCGGCAGGGCGATCTGCATGGCCGTGGCCACGAGGGCCGGCTCTGCCGGCGGCCCTGCGCACACGGCGACCGGCACGGCGATGGGCCGAGACTCGAGCGTGGGCACCGGTGCCGGCGCCACCGGCATCACTGGCGTTGGCGCCGCCACCGGGATCGAGGACGCGACGGGAATCGGCATCGGGACCGGCGGTTGCACCACAATGGGTAGTGTGACGGCGATCGGCCGCGGCTCGAAGATCGGTGTAACCGCGGGCACCGGCGTAGTCGCGACGTCGCCATCGCCGGCCGCGGGCGCACCGAGCATCGCGTGCGCGAGCGCGGCGTGGAACGAATCGCCGGCAGCCGCCTCGCTCTTGGACGCGAATGGCGGGAGCAGACTGCCGCCCGCCTCGTGGATCTGCGTTCCGATCGCCTTCACTTGGCCCCCTTCCCGTCGTTGTCGAGCAGGCGGCGGCTCAGGGCCGCGGCGCGTTCCTTGGGAAGCGCGGCAAGGAGGCCGGCCGCCGGACGGACGCCGAGCTGCCGGAGCACCCCCTCGACTTCTTCGTCGGACATGTACGCGAGGACCCTGGCGGCATCGGTGGTCTTCATGTTGGCGAAGATCCGGGCGAGCTGCTTGTAGCTCGCGGCCTCGAGCCGCGAGGCTTCAGGAGACACCGCCCCGGCAGGGGCGGATGACCTGGCCGCCAGCACGGACTGGGTGGGGTCGGAGGGCCTGGACGAGTCGACCGCCACTCCGCCGTTACCATGGCGGCCTGCCGAGTCGCGGCGGATGGCCGCCTGGGCGGGATCGGCGAGTGGCGCCGCGCCCGCGGTGTCGCGCGGCTCCGCGGCGACATGGACGGCCACCGAGTCGGCCGGCGCAGCGGCTGGGTCGTGATGCGCGACAGAGTCCGCGGCGGCGGCGTGCACCTTCCTCGCCTTCATCACCAGCGCGCCCGTCGTGCCGCCGAGGGACACGAGGAACGCCACCACGCCAACGAGCACCAGTCGCATCATCCGTGGTTCCTCTGTCCCTGCGCTCTGCGCTGTGCCACCTCATCCATGATTCCCTGCTCCATCCGGTCGACCTCCTGCTGCCAGGCCTCCAGCCGCTGCTCCCGCAGCCGCTCGATGGCGCGCCGAGCCTGGCGGCTCTCCTCGTAACTCGTGATCTCGCTCTCGAGCCGGGCCAGACTCTCGCGATGGGCCGCGCCGGCCGCGGCGGCCCGCGCCCGAGCCGCCTCGACGGTGAGGATCAAATTGCTGAGGGTGCCGGCCGTGCGAAGATCGGCCGGCGTCGCCGCCACCTGGGAGATGGCGTCCGCGACGCGCGCCGCACCGGCCTCGGAAAAGAGCCGCTGCTCCGCCTCGTGCTGTTTGGCCTCGGCGAGCCTCCGGGCCTGCGCCTGCTCCGCCAGCGTCCGGAGCTGAAGCACCCGCTCGAGCCGGAACGAGAAATTCTTCACGCCGCCCTGCCGTTCTGATGAGCCTGGATGCGGCCGGCCAGCTCGAGGAGCCGGGCCCGCGCGTCGGCAAACGTGGAGCCGTCGTCGGCGTGCTGGCGGAGAAAGCCGAGCAGCTCGCTGCGATTGGCGATGGCCGCGTCCACGAGACGGTCGGCGCCCGGCTTGTAGGCGCCCACGGCGAGGAGATCCTCGTGGTGGCGGTAGGCCGACTCGGCGCGGAGCACGGTGGCCGCCGCTTCGAGCTGCAGCGGGTCGATGACCTCGTCGCGCACGCGAGACACGCTCTCGAGGACATCGATGGCGGGAAAGTGCTTGGCCGCCGCCAGCCGGCGGGAGAGCACGATGTGCCCATCGAGGATCGACCGGGCCGCGTCGGCCACCGGCTCGTTGAAGTCGTCGCCTTCGACCAGGACGGTGTAGAGCCCGGTGATGCTGCCGGTGCGCCCCGTTCCCGCGCGCTCGAGCAGCCGGGGCAGCTGGGCGAACACCGAGGGCGGATAGCCCTTGGTGGTGGGAGGCTCGCCGATGGCGAGCCCGGTCTCGCGCCAGGCCATCGCCACGCGGGTCACCGAGTCCACCATGAGCAGGACGTCGCGCCCGGCGTCGCGGAAGTACTCGGCCACGGCGGTGGCGACGAGCGCGCCGGTGGCTCTCACGACGGCCGACTGGTCGCTGGTGGCGACGACCACGACCGAGCGGCGAAGCCCCTCCGGGCCGAGGTCACGCTCGATGAACTCCCGGACCTCGCGTCCACGCTCGCCGAGAAGCGCGATCACATTGACGTCGGCCGTGGTGCGCCGGGCGATCATCCCGAGCAGCACGCTCTTGCCGACGCCGCTTCCCGCCATGATGCCGACCCGCTGGCCCCGCCCCAGGGAGATCAGGCCGTCCAGGGCCCGCACACCGGTGGCGAGCGGATGCTGGATGCGGGCGCGCTCGAGCGGATTGGGCGGCGCGGCGCTGAGCGGATATCGCGCGCTGCGGCCGATCGGACCCAGGTCGTCCATCGGGCGGCCGAGTCCGTCGATCACGCGACCGATGAGCGCCTCGCCCACGCCGACGTCGAGCGTCCGGCCGAGAGCGCGAACGGTGGCGCCGGGGAGAATGCCCTCGAGATCGCGCAGCGGCATGAGCAGCACGCCGCGCTCGTGAAAGCCCACGACCTGCGCCGTCACCCGCATGCCGTCGCCGCTCTCGATGCGGCACAGCTCACCGAGGGCCACCGGGAGCGACGACGCCTCCACCACCTGGCCGATCACGCGCGTGACCCGGCTGTGCACCGTGAACCGGGGCACGGCCGCCGCGCGGCCGAGCGCCGCGGAGACGAGGCTGCCGTAGCCGCCGTCAGCCATCGCGCAGACTCTCGTACATGGCGCGCAGCACAGGGTCGATCCTGCCGTCCACGACGCGCTGAGACGTTTCGATGACGTAGCCGCCCCGCTCGATGGCGGGATCGGGCACCCAGCGCAGGTCGAGCTTGCGGCCGCCGGGGGCGTAGAGGTCGGTTTCCGCGCCGAGCGCGGCGAGGTCGGCGGGATGAAGCCGGATCTCGAGGGCGCCGTCGAGCGGCAGCACCTCCACCGCCCTCCGGACGAGGTCGCGCACGATGGTGGGATCGGTGGTCAGCTCGCGCTGCACGATCTGATGGGCGAGCGCGGTGGCCAGGGCGTACAGACTCTCCTCCGCCTCGACGGCCAGCGCCGCCCGCACCGCCTGCAGCGATTCGGCGGCCCCGGCGAGGGCCTGGCAGGCGCCCACGATCCGGCGATCCGCGTCCGCGCCCGCCCTGAGCCGGCCCTCCTCGAGCCCGCGCGCATACGCCTCGTCCGCCGCGGAGGGCGAGGCCGGAGCGTCGTCGGCCTGGGGGGACGCCAGACGAAGGTCCGGCACCGGCCACGCGGCCACCCGTGCCGACTCAGGCGATGACATCGTCGCCCCCACCCCTGCCCGACAGCACGATCTCCCCCGCCTCCTCCAGGTTTCGCACGGTCTGAATGATCCGCATGTGCGAGGCTTCGACGTCCTTCACCTTGACCGGTCCGAGATACTCCATCTCTTCCTGCAGGGCGGCGGCCGCCCGCTCCGACATGTTCTTGAGGATGTGCTGCTTCAGGTCCTCGCTCGCCGCCTTGAGGGCCAGCGCCAGCTCCTTGCCTTCGATATCGCGCAGCAGCCGCTGCATGGCGCGCCCGTCGAGGAGCTTGAGGTCCTCGAAGACGAACATGAGACCCTTGATCTGGTTGGCGAGCTCAGGATCGCGCCCGCTGATGGCCTCCATCAGACTCTTCTCCAGCGACGGCGTGGTGAGGTTCAGCACATTGGCCACCGCCGACGGCCCGCCGGAGAGCCTCATCTCCTGCGAGAGCGACAGGTCGGCCTTGCTGCTCAGCCCTCCCTCCACCATCGCGATCATTTCGGGGGACACCTTCTCCATCCGGGCCACCCGGAACAGCACCTCGCCGGCGAGATCCTTCTCCATGACCTCGATGACACCCGCGGCCTGGCCAAGCTCCAGGTGCGCGAGAATGAGCGCGAGCGTCTGGGGATGCTCGCCCCGAAGCACGCTCAGGAGCACGTCGGGCTGGGCCTTCTTCAGCCGCTTGAGGCCCGTCTCCGCGATCTGTTCCTCGATCCGGTCGAGGATCGGCTTGGCGCGGGACGACCCCACCGCATGGTCCAGCACCTGTCTGGCATAGTCCACCCCGCCCTGCGCCACCGACTGCACCGCGCGCGAGAACTCGCAGTACTCCTGCAGCACGCCGTCCACCGCCTCGCCCCTGACGAGCGGCAGCGACGCGATCTCCCGGGAGAGGCCCTCGACCTCGGCGGGGGTCAGGAGCCTCATGACCCTGGCCGACTGCTCGGTCCCGAGCACCATGCAGAGCACGGCGCACTTCTGACCCCCGCTCAGCACCTCGGGCTCACGTCGGGCCGCCGCGACCGACGCCATCAGGATTCAGCCAGCCAGGCGCGCATGACCTGCGCGGCCGTGGTGGGGCTGTCGGCCGACTCCGCCTGCACCCGGCTTCGGAGCTGCAGCGAGACCGACGGCGGCGTGTCGGGGATCTCCGGCATGGCGCCGCCTCTGGCGAGCGGCGTGGCCGGCCCGGCGCCGGCGGCCAGCGCGCCCGCCGGGATCTCCACCGGCTTCAGCAGCTTGAGGCCGAGCACCAGCGCCGCCACGATGCCGAGCACCATGACGCCGGGACGGGTGAAGCGCTCGACCACCACCAGCATGTCGCGGCCCTTGGTGCTGTCGGGCGCCAGCGAGGTGACGGCGGAGGCCGGATCGATCTCGAATGGCATGGCGGTCATGGTGATGCGGTCGCCGCGGGCGCTGTCGAGACCGATGGCATTCCTCACGGCGGCCTCGAGCCCGTCCAGCGACTTGGTGCCGAGCGCCTTCTGGTTCACCAGCACCGCGACAGTCAGCTTGTTGATGTTGCCGACCGAGCCGATGATCCGCTCGACCTTCTTGGAGTTCTGGTACGAGTTGCTGATGATCGTCTGCGCGCCGGCGCCGCCTTCCTCGCCGCCATCCGGCGTCGTCTCGCTCCGCTGTTCCGTGCCGAGCACCGCGCCGTCGGGATCGTAGGACTCGATGGTCTTCTCGACCTGCTCGAAGTTGAGCAGCGCGGAGACCTGGACCCGGGTCTGGCCGGCGCCCACCACGGTGGCGAGGAGGCCTTCGACCTTGTCGCCCAGCTGCTTTTCCACCGAGCGCTGCATCTCGGTCTGGCGGTTGGTGAGGCCGTAGACGCCGTTGTTGTCGGACGGCATCGAGAGCAGCCGGCCGGAATCGTCCATCACCGCGACGTTGTCCGCCGGGAGCTGCTCGACGCTGTTGCTCACGATGTAGGCGATGCCCTGCACCACCTCGGGTCCGAGCGTCACGCCGGGCCGCAGGGTCACCACCACGGCGGCCTCGGCCGCGCGCTCCAGCTTCCGGAGCGGACTGGACTCGGGCAGGGCCAGATGCACCTGCGCCTTTTCGACGCCGCGCAGTGTGCCGATCGTGCGGGACAGCTCGCCCTCGAGCGCGCGGCGATAGGTGATGCGCTGGGTGAAGTCCGTCATGCCCCACGACGGCTTGTCGAAGAGCTCCATGCCCGGCTTTCCGTTGAGCGGCAGGCCGTCCTTGGCCAGCACCACCCGGGCACGGGCGACGTCGCTGGTGGGAACCAGGACCGTGGTGCCGCCGTCCTCCAGCCGGTAGCTGATGCCGTTCTTCGTCAGATCGTCGGTGATGCTGCCGGCGCCGCTCAGCTCGAGATCGCTGTAGAGGGTCACGTACGCCGGGGTCGCGGCCCAGCGGCTGCCAACCCACAGCAGCGCCAGCGCGCCGCCGATGACGCCGAGCCCGATGAACCGGCGGGTGCCGTTCATCCGGCGAACCGCGTCGGCGAGGGAGACGGGAAGTGCGTTGGCCATGGAGGGCGATCAGTCCCGGTCAGGTTTGCGTATTCATGACCGAGCGGTACGCCTCGGTCAGCTTGTTCCGGATCTCCACCAGCAGCTCCAGGGAGATCGCGGCTTCCTCGCTCGCGGCCATCACCTGGTGCAGCTCCACCGGCTCGCCGCGGAGGAAGGCGGCGATCATGTCCTTCGACTCGTCCTGCATCTGCGACGCATCGTTGAGCCCGCGCGCCAGCAGGTCCTTGAAGCTCGACCCTTCGGCGCCGGCGGCGGCGCCGAGCGGCGAGCCGAGCCCCCGCTCCAGCGGCGACACGATGCCCTGCCCGAAGGGGCGGATCGGCAGCGTCATGGCTCAGCCTCTCACGTCCACGCGCCCGCCGAGCGGGCCGTCGGATGCCGGCGCCGCGCTCCGCGGCCCGTAGTGGATCGGACCGAGCGCCGCCTGCCGGGTGAAGAACGCGCGCTCCTCGCTCGTGAGGATGGCCCAAAGCGCGGGATCACTCCCGGCCGGGACCGGCTCAGCGGGCGCGGCCGGGGTGTGGCCGACTTCGACCGTGGGTTTGGACGCGGGCGGACGCGCAACCGGCGGAAGCCGGTACGCTGCGGGAATCGAGGCGCCGGGACCGGTGACGTTCATTCCGAGTGCCTAGATCTCCAGGGCGCGCCGCAGCATGCCCTTCGCGGCCTGGAAGACGCTGGCGTTGGCTTCGTGCATCCGGCGGGCGATCATGAGATCCACGGTCTCGGTGGCGATGTCCACGTTCGGCATGCGCACGTATCCATTCGCGTCGGCGTCCGGGTGCCCGGGGTCGTAGACCATTCGTCCGGGCGTCGCGTCGTTCACCACGCGAACCTGGGTCCCGTTGCCTTCCGACACCGCGACCCGGCGACGGTACGGGCCGCCCTCGGCCGTCCTGGTGGTCTCGGCGTTGGCGATGTTGGCGGAGATCGCTTCCATGAATTGCTGCTGGGTGGACATGCCCGCCGCGCTGGTGGCCAGGGGCCGCATGAGACTGCGGAGCGGCCGGGGCCACATCGGAAAGTCGCCGATCCTAGACATTCGACCGGATCGCCGTGCGGATCTGCCCGTAGGCCTCGTGGAGCAGCTTCGAGCTGGCTTCGTAGCGGATCTGGGTATCCGCTAGCGCCGCCATCTCGTTCTGGAGATCGACGTCGCTCATGCGCTTGTGAGCCGTGCCTCCGGCCTTGGCGGCCTCGAGATGATCCGCGAAGTCGCCGTTGGCGCTGGCTTCGGTGGCCTGTGCAACCCGGCCGGCGATGCCGCGCTGGGTGGCACTGGTCTCCTCCAGGCCGCCGCGGAGCATGGAGACGACGGTGTTCGAGCCAAACAGCGAGCGAATCATGGGCCTCGGTCCTCGTGAAGGGTCTGATGGACGCGGCGGTGGAAGGCAAAGCGCGTACCGGACCCGGAACCGACCGGCAGAGACTGCCGAGCGACACCGCTAAACGACGTGATGAGAAGATGTTGGTGTAACCGGCACGGCGAAGTGGGCGAGAAAGAAACCCGGGACGACGCCCGTCAGTCTCTACCGGGTGGGAAGAATCTTCCGGTGAGACCTGCCGGGCGGCCGGAGGAAAAGCGATGCATCTTTGAGCTGTAAGCACGCATGTCGTCTAGGCCAATCGTCCACAACCGAGCATCCCATGCCACGAAAGAAGACGCGGGTCGTCAAGAAGTCGGCCAAACGAGCCAAGGCCAAGGGTAAGACCGCAGTGCCGGCCAAGACAACGAGGCGGAAGAAGCGATCGAAGCCGGCCGCGCGCTCGAAGCCCGCCAAGCGGCGCACGAGAGTAAAGGCGGCCAAAGCGCGAGTGCGGAAGACCACCGCACGAGCGGCCGAGGTGGTCCGGGATAGGGCCCAACAGGGACTGGAGATGGCGCGAGGGAGTCTGGAGGCCGCGAAGGAGGCTGCGGAGCATACGATCAGCGCGGCGAAGACGAGCGCCGCCCACCTGCTCGATGAGCTCCGCGCGCGGGTGAATCCGGAGTAGCGCTACACCAGGGCCGCGTGATTGCCGAACGCGAAAAAGGCGTCGACCAGGGAGGGGTCGAAGTGCTGGCCCCGCATCCTCGCGACCTCGGCGAGCGTGCTCTCCAGCGAGATAGCCGGGCGATAGGGCCGGGCGTGGGTGAGGGCGTCGAAGAAATCGACAATGGCGACGATGCGGGCGCCGAGCGGAATGGCCTCACCGGAGATCCCATCGGGATATCCCGCGCCGTTCCACCATTCGTGGTGGCTCCGGGCGATGGTCTCCGCCATGTGAACCACCTTCGAATGGCCGCCGCAGAGCATCGTGGCGCCGATGATCGTGTGGCGCTTCATGACGGCCATCTCGTCCGGGGTCAGCCGTCCCTGCTTGAGCAGGATGGAGTCGGGCACGCCGATCTTGCCCACATCATGGAGAGGGGCCGCGCGCGCGATCAGGTCCACCTCGGTCGCGGGCATCGAAACCTTCTCGGCCAGCCGGGCCGCCATCTCGGCCACCCGCTGGGTATGCTGGCCGGTATCGTCGTCCCGATATTCCGCCGCTCGGGCCAGCCGCTCGAGCACCTCGAGCTGCGAATCGGCCAGCTCGGCCGTGCGCTCGGCCACCCGGGCCTCCAGCTCGTGGTTCTTGGCCGCGATCTCCCGATGGAGCGCCCGCGTCTCCAGCAGGTTCCGGATCCTGAGAATCACCTCGCCGCGATCGAACGGCTTGCCGATGAAATCGCGGGCCCCTGCGGACAACGCCTGTTCCCGGACCTCGGGCCGATCGTCGCCGGTGAGCATGACGATCGGCAGATAGGTGGCCTCGGGTGTCGCGGCTAGCAGCTTCTTGAGCACCGTGAGGCCGTCCATGCCGGGCATACGGAGATCGAGCAGGACGAGATCGGGGGCGAAATCACGGAACCGGGTCTCCGCCAGACAGGGGTCGGTCAACCCCTCGACGTGGGAGTAGCCGGCGCGGGTGAGGATGGCGACGACAGTCTTGACGCTGAGGTCGTCGTCGTCGACGACCATGATGCGCGCTCGAAGAGGACTACCCGTTGCGGTCACAGTCATGGGCTGCCTGACATGTCGCTCGTGATCTCGGCCCGAGGGACGTTCAGCTTGTTTCGGAGGGTCCGCTCGCTGATACCGAGCAGCTTGGCCGCCCTGGTCCGGTTCCCTCCAGTAGCGATCAGGGCCCGCTCGATCGCGTGGCGCTCGATCTGATCGAGATCGTACACCTCCGCCTCGCCATTCTCCCCTCCCGCCAGACCGGCCCCGGCGGGCTCCGGTATCCGCACGCCGCCCGGATCGGCGAAATTTTCCTCGAAGGCGCTCGGCATCAGCATCTGCCCCCGGCAGAGGATGACCGCCCGCTCGATCGAGTTGGCCAGCTCCCGCACGTTGCCCGGCCAGCGGTGGCGCTGGAGAAATTGGATGGTTTCGGGGGCCACGGTGGGAACGGAAGTGCCCAGGTGCTCGGCCGTGCGGTGGATGAAATGCTGCGCCAGGCTCGGAATGTCCTCCGGCCGCTCCCGAAGAGGCGGGGTTCGGATCGGGACCACGTTGAGCCGATAGTAGAGATCGCTGCGGAAGCGGCCAGCGTCGACCTCGGTCTTCAGGTCGCGGTTGGTGGTAGCCACCAGCCGCACGTCCACTTTGATGGCCTGGGTGCCGCCGACCCGCTCGAACTCCTGCTCCTGGATCACGCGCAGCAGCTTGGACTGCAGGTCGAGTCGCATCTCGCTGATCTCATCGAGCAGCAGCGTGCCGGTGTGAGACCGCTCGAAGGCGCCGGCGGTCCGGACGGTGGCGCCGGTGAAGGCGCCCTTTTCGTGACCGAAGAGGGCGCTCTCCACCAGCCCTTCGGGCATCGCGGCGCAGTTCATGGTGACGAAGGGTGCGTCGTGGCGCGGGCTCTGGTCGTGGAGCGCCCGCGCGAACAGCTCCTTGCCGGTGCCGCTCTCGCCCTGGAGGAGAACGGTGGCCCGGGTGGGCGCCACGGTGCTGATGGTCTCCATGATCCGGCGGAAGGCCGCGCTGTCCCCGATGAGCATCCGGCTGGAGCGCATCTTGAGGATCTCGCGACGGAACGTCTCGTTCTCGCGTCTAAGCCGGACCACCTCGAGGGCCTGCTGGACGGCGATCTCCAGGGTCTCCGAGCGGATCGGCTTGGTGAGGTAGTCGATGGCCCCGGTCTTGATGGACATCACCGCGTGCTCGATGCTGGAGTACCCGGTCATGATGATAACAGGGATCCGGTACCCCTCCTTTTCGAGGAGACCCAGCAGGTCGAGCCCGGTCAGACGAGGCATCCTGTAATCGGCGATGATGAGGTCGAGCGGGGTGCGCGTGACGGTCTGCATCGCCTCTTCGACGCTGGAGACCAGCAGCGGCCGGTGGCCGATCTTGGTGAGCGTGTGTTCCAGGATGACGCCGACGGAAGGTTCGTCGTCGACGCAGAGGATGGTGGCCATCGTCTCCCGTCATTGGTGGCGTGGGCGGGGCGCAACCTGCCGGCGCACTAAAGATTGCGAGGAGGCTGCCGAAACTGAAGATACTGCCATCCGCCCCGAACGTCAGCGGGAGAGATCAAGTTGCGCGTCACCAACAATATGCGTCAGACGCAGGTGCTCCGGGATCTTCAGGCAGGCCTCGCCAAGCTGGCCGATGCCCAGCAGCAGGTGGCCACCGGAAAGCGGTTCACCCGTCCGTCCGAGGACCCCGTGGCCGCCTCGCGGGTCATGCGCGCCGATCGCGACCTTCGCGGCATCGCGCAGTATCGCCGCAACTCGACCGCGGTCCGGACCCGGGTGGACGCCGAAGAAGCCACGCTGAACCAGCTTACCGACCTGCTCACGCGCGCCAAGGAGCTCGGCACCAGCCAGGGCAGCGATACGGCCACGCCGGCCAGCCGCAACGAGACCGCCGCGGAGCTGGATAGCATCATCGAGCAGGTGATCTCGCTCGGCAATACCAAGGTCGGCACCGAATACGTCTTTGCCGGCGGGCAGACGGGCACCCCGCCGTTCCAGCCGGACGGTACCTACCTCGGCGACGACATCGGCCGCCAGGCCGAGATCGCCGAGGGCTACGTGATCGACACCAACCACACTGGCCGGGAGCTGCTCACGAACAGCGGGGTCGTCAGCAGCCTCGTGGCCATGCGGGACGCGCTGCGGGCCGGTACGGCCACCGGCGTGGCCGCGAGCATCTCCGGCATCGATTCGGCGTTCGACCAGGTCCAGGTACTGCTCGCCGAGACCGGTGCCCGGAGCCGTCAGCTCGACACCGTCGCCGAGAATCTCACCGCCTCCGAGAGCACGCTCACCGCGGCGCAGGACGCCGATCAGGGCATCAGCGTCGAGGAGGCAGCGACGCGCATGATGAGCGTGCAGACGGCGCTGCAGGCCGCGCTCACTTCAACCTCACAGGTCATCGGTATGAGCCTGGTGAACTACCTCCGGTGAGCGCCGCGCCGCTCGCCTGTCCCCCGTCGGACGGGCCCGTCCTGGTCGCCTCCCGCCTCTTCGGCCCGCTCACGGTGCAGCCGGAATCGTTCATCACGTTCCAGGATGGGCTTCCAGGCTTCGCCGGCGAGCGCCGGTTCATCCTGCTGCCGGCGGCGCCGGACGGGGTCTTCTGGCTGCAGTCGGTGGAGGACGGCTCGGTGGCGTTCCTGCTGGTGGATCCGTTCCCGGTGTTCCCCGAGTACGCCGTGGACCTGCCGGACGAGGACGGCGAGACGCCGCCCATGGTCCTGGCCGTGGTGACGCTGTCCCGTGACGAGGACGAGCCCTGCACCGCCAATCTCCAGGCCCCGGTGCTCCTCGACCTGGAGCGCCGGACCGGGCGCCAGACGATTCTCGCCGACGCGGGGTATGGGGCGAGGCATCCGTTCAACCTCCGCCTAACGCTGAAGGCTCAAGGCTAAATCCTTCAGCCTTCAGCCTCCAGCCTTTAGCCCCTAAAGTCTCCCCCCAACCAACCGATACTCCTCATCATTGACGGCGACCCCCGCCGTCGACTGCAGGGCCGAGGCATGGACGCTTCGGAATAGCAGGAAAAGGAGTTCTGACCATGCCGGTCATCAACACGAACACCGCCGCGAACTCGGCCTACCTCAACCTCTCCCGTACCTCTGGCATGCTGGACAAGTCGATCCAGAAGCTGTCATCCGGCTTCCGGATCAACCGCTCGGCCGATGACGCGGCCGGCGCGGCGATCGCGAACCAGCTCCGCGCGACGGGCCGCAGCCTCCAGGCCGCCCAGCGGAACGCCACCCAGGCCAACGCGGTGCTCCAGATCGCCGACGGCGCCGTGAACACCGTCGCCCAGATCCTGGACCGGATGAAGGAACTCGCCACCCAGGCCGCGTCGGACAACAGCGGCACCGACGGCCGCCTCAACCTCGACGCCGAGTACCAGGCGCTGGTGGGCGAGATCGACCGGATCGCCAACACCACGGTGTACCAGGGCACGAAGCTCACCGACGGCACCGGCGCGACGCTGACGTTCCTGGTCGGCTCGAGCGGCGCCTACGCGGGCAACGACACCATCACGGTGGCCGCGAGCTCCGTGAACCTCAAGTCCGCGACGATCCTCGGCGCGGCCGCGGCCGATCTCAAGACCCTGGCCGCCGCTCAGGGCGAGCTGACGAAGGTCGACGCCGCGATCAAGGCGGTGGGCACCGCGATCGGTGTCATCGGCGCGGCCCAGAGCCGTGTCGAGTTCGCGCAGGCGAACGTCGCGACCACGTACCAGAACGTGGTGGCCGCGGAGTCGTCCATCCGCGATGCCGACATGGCGTTCGAGATGACCCAGTTCACCAAGGCGCAGATTCTGCAGCAGGCGGGTACGGCGATGCTGGCACAGGCCAACGCCGCCCCGCAGACGGTCCTCACCCTGCTGCGTAGTTGATCTGAACGGCACTACCCCGGGGACCGGATCGTCCGGTCCCCGGGTGCTTTTCTCCTCCTGATCGAGGCGGCGCATGGCGACGGACAGCACGAGCAGCGTCACGGGCCTCGTCAGTGGTATCGACTATCGCGCCCTGGTCGACGCGATCATCGCGGCCGAGCACCGGCCGGCCGATACCGCCCAGGCACAGATCGACCTCGCCACCAAGCGCAAGACCGCGATCGCCTCCTACCGCGACCTCGTCTCCACCCTCCGCGACACGATGGACAAGCTGCGAGACGGCAGCGGGCTCAACGCGCTCACTACGAACATCGTGGGCACCGGCGTGGGCGGGCGATCGCTTCTCGCGGCCAGCGCCTCGAGCGTGGCCCTGAAGGGGGCGTACCAGGTGGAGGTCGTCTCGCTGGCCCGGTCCGAGAAGCTGGCCGGACACGCCATTGCGGACGCGACCGCGGCACTGGGGATGACGGGGTCATTCTCGCTCAACGGCGCCAGCATCTCGGTCGCCGCCACCGACACGCTGAACGACATCCGGGACAAGATCAACACCAGCAACACCGGGCTCGCCCCGTCCAAGGTCTCGGCATCGATCCTGACGGTGGGGCCGGGCGACAGCCGGCTGGTCCTGACGAGTGACACGGCCGGGGCCGCTGGCATCACCCACGTGGACACCTTCGGCAGCGTGCTCGCGGACCTCGGTCTCACAGGTGGGTCGGAGGTTCTGGTGAGCGGCACCGACGCGCACATCCGCATCGACGGCATCGATATCGTCCGGGCTACCAACGACATCACCGACGCGATCCCAGGCGTAACCCTGTCCCTCCAGGCCGAGGAGCCCGCCACAACGGTCAATCTCGTGGTGGACCGGGATGCTACGGCCGCGCTCGATGCGGCCAAGGCGTTCGTGGACGCGTACAACGCGACGGTCAAGTTCCTCAAGGATCAACAGACTTCAGGTGCCACCACGCCGCCGCTCTACGGCGACAGCGTCGTGCGCACCAGTCGCTCCGCGTTCTCGCGCGGCATCGTGGGCCTGATCGTGGGCGACACGGGCCTCACCGCGAGCGGCAGCACGGCCGGCTTCTCCATCGACAAGACCGGGGTGCTCACGCTCGACGAGAAGAAGTTCCAGGCGGCCTTCGCCGGGGACCAGCAGAGCCTCGAGAGCCTGTTCGCCGACGGAACCGGCAGCGCGGAGCTGGACACCGCGCTCGAAGGGCTGTTGCAGACCAATACCGGCATCCTCGACACGAAGTCGCTGGGCCTGGACAACCAGGTGCTCCGGTTGCAGGATCGCATCGACCGGATCGAAGCCCGCCTCGAGCAGCGCCGCGCGGCCCTTCTGTCCCGGTTCGCCCAGATGGAAGCGACCATCGGTGCCCTCCAGACGCAGTCGTCCTTCCTGGCGTCGCAGTCGTCGGTGTTCAACTCGCTGAAGAGCTCGAGCAAGTGACGTCGTCGGCCTACTCCAGGTACCAGCAGGTGGATGTGCTGACGATGTCGCCGGCGCAGCGGCTCGTGGCGCTGTACTCCCACCTGTTGCTCAATCTCCGGCACGCGCGCCGCGCCCTGGCGGCCCGCGATATCGCGAGCCGCAGCGGCGCCGTGGTGAAGGCGCTCGATATCCTCAACGAGCTGCTGTTCTCCCTCGACCGCGAGAATGGCGGCGACCTCGCGGATCGCCTGGCAGCGATCTATACCCACCTCCTCGGCGAGATCTCGGCGGCTGACCGGCAGCAGGACGCCGCTCGGATCGACCGGGCGATCGAGATCGTGGCCTCACTGCACGAGGCGTGGGTCGCGGCCGCCGGCCAGAGCGACTGAGCCGTGGCCCGGCCCACCGACCTCGACGACGCGTCGGCCCGCCGGGCAACCGCTCTGCTCGAGGAACAGCGGACCGCCTATGCGGCGCTCCTCGAGGCGTTGCCGGCGGACGATTCCAGTCTGCCCATCGAGCTCGACCGCGCACGCGCCGCTGCCCTGGCCGCGGGCCGCATACTCCAGTCGATGGCGATCACGCCGGCGGCCCTGGCCGCATTGGGGGCCCGGCTTCGCAGAGGCGACTGCCTGGGCGCCAACGCCGACGCGCTGCGCGCGTTGTGGGCCCAGGTCGCCGGGCAGGCCGACGAGGCCGGAGCGCGCTACGACCGGCTCATCGAGTCGCTGAGGGCGGACCAGGCCCTGACACTGGCGGAGCTGCGGGAGCTGGGAGTCGGCACCACGTCGGGTTATCGCGGGAGTGCAGATTTTTGCGCGATCCTCGTCGACCGGAGCGGGTGAGAACCTAAAGGTCTTCCCGCACGCTCCGATAATTCGAAGCAGGGTGGTGGGGTGAAGCCGGGGATGGGCTGGGATGCGACGGATCGCGTCCGGTTTGTTGTAAGTCAAAAAGGGAACACATCCTATGGCGATCAGCCCCGTCGGTCCCGTGGAGGAATCTCTCCCCCCGGAACCCAGCCGCGGCGACTCCCGGTTTACGAACCGGGCGCCTCGTTCGTCCGGCGCCGCCGCCCCCTCGAAGGCCGGTCCTACCGACAGCGTTCAACTGTCCGAAACCGCCCGTGGCATGGCGCGCACCGTTGGCAATCCCGAGTCAGAGGAACAGCTCCATTTGTCCCCGAAGGAGCTGCTGGCGTTGATCCATCCGGAGGAGCACGATGTCGGTTGATCCGCTGAAGGCTCGCGCCGTTTCCTCTCCCCAGGCCGAGAAGGCTTCCGGCGGGGCTCGGCGCACCGAGTCTGCCGCCGACCGGGCCGCCGAGGTCCCTCTGCTCCCGGCCGGTGACAGCGTCGAGCTGTCGAGCGCGTCGCTCGGCATGGTCGAGCACACCGCAAGCGGCCACGAGATCCCGAAGGGCGAGCTGCCCGCGGAGCGGATGCACGCCGTCCTCCGCCGCCTGGCCGAGGGTTTCTACGACCGGCCCGAGGTTCGCGACGAGCTCGCGCGGCGAGTGGGTCCCGACCTCCCTAACCTGAAATCGGAGTAGCGCCCGAATGAAGTGCCTGGTCGTGGATGATTCCGCGACGATGAGACGGATCGTCGTCAACTCGCTCAAGAGCATCGGATACGCCGACGTCGTCGAAGCGGGCGACGGCAAGGAAGCACTCGCCAAGTGCGACGCCTCGGTGGACCTGGTGATCACGGACTGGAACATGCCGACCATGGGCGGCCTCGATCTGGTCAAGGCCCTGCGCGCCAGTCCCGACACGGCCAAGCTGCCGATTCTGATGGTGACCACCCGGAGCGTGAAGGAGGACATCCTCCAGGCCGTGGAAGCGGGCGTGAGCAGCTACATCCTCAAGCCGTTCACTCCGCAGGTCCTCAAGGAAAAGCTGGACCAGATCGCATCTCCGTCCGGGTCGGCGTGAGATCGTGGAGCCTCAGACGCCGGGCCCCGATCCGGAGGTGCTTCCTTCGGCGATCCTCCGCCTCTCCGCGGAGCTGACCCGGGTCCTGAACGGCATCCGGGTGACGCGGGAGACGATCCAGACCTGCTCCGCGGACCGGCTCCGCGATACCCACGCTCGGCTCCACGAGGTGTCGTCCACCTCCGAGTCGGCGGCGATGAAAATGCTGAACGGTCTCGACCGCACGCTCGCCATGATCGACGCGCTCGAGCACTCGGCCGGCGGCACCGCGGCCCCCGACCTGTACCGGGCGCTGCGCGCGGAGGTGAATCAGCAGTACAGCCATCTCCAGTTCCAGGACATCATCGCCCAGCAGCTCAATGGCGTGGCCGGCGTGCTCATCGAAGTGGAGCAGCGGGTCCAGACCGTCGCCGGCCTGTTCGACGACATTCTGGGCGGCCAGCTGGCCCCCGGCACTGGCATGGTGCTCGACCCCCAGTCGTACAATCCCGACGCTACCATGCGCGGAGCCGGCGATCGACAGGCGATGATCGACGAGGCGTTCCGCTCCGCTCGCTCGGGATAGCCTCGTGAACGCGCTGGTGGCCGTGGCAGACGTCGGACTTCGGGCACTCTGGGAAGACATCCTCCACGACCACGGGCATCGTACACTGTCCGTCTCCGCGGAGCTCCCGGAGTGGCGAGAGGCGCACACGTTCGCGCTCGACATCGCGATCGTCGAGCTGACGCCCGCGCGGCCCGAGGCCCTCGAGCTGTGCCGCCGCCTGCGGCAGGAATCGATGTCGCGCCCCACCCTGGTCGTCCTCGTGCAGCCGGCGGACGCCACCGAGATGCTGGTCGGGCTCAGAACCAGCCCGGATGACGTCGTGCTCGGCCATCCCGACCGCCGCACCGCGGTGTCCCATCTCGCCGCGCTCGAGCGCCATTGCCAGGTCGCGCGGCCCCAGCTTCCGACGGCTCACGAGCTCGCCTCGGGCTACGGAATGGTGGACCGGCCGCCGAGCGCCGCACTCTCCGTCAGGCAGGTCCCGGCCCCATCACCCGAGCCGGCCGTGGCCTCCGGGGTCCAGCCGATCTTTCAGTCGGCCCCGCCCTCCCACCTTCCCGCCACGATCCTCCTGATCGACGACGAGCCGCGAGTCCGCCGGCCGCTTTCGCAGGCGCTGCAGCACGTCGGCTACCGCGTGATCGAAGCCGGCGACGGCGAAGAGGGTCTCGAGCTGATCGCGCGATGGGGAGATCAGATCGCGGCGGTGGTCGCCGACCAGCGCATGCCGCGAGTGTCGGGTCTCGAGGTGCTGCGACAGATTCGCCGGCGCAAGCGGCGCATTCCGGTAATTCTCATGAGCGGCTATCCCTCGCTCGAGCCGCCCGGCGGACCCGACGGCCCCGACGCGTGCCTGCGGAAGCCGTTCCAGCTGCTCGATCTCGCCAACACGGTCCAGCGTCTCCTGAGCGCCGACGTGGCGTCGGTGTAGAGGCCTTCACTTCTCCTCCGGCCCGCCGTTATTTCCTACCGCCAACTTCGCCGCGGCGGACCGCAATGCCTCGCCAGACGTTCGTCCAGATCGACGCTTTCACCGACAAACCCTTCGCCGGGAACCCGGCCGCGGTCTGCCTGCTGCCCGCCCCCCGGACCGAGGAGTGGATGCAGCTGGTCGCGAGGGAGATGAACCTGGCCGAAACCGCGTTTCTGGTGCGGACGGGAGACGGGTTCGAGCTTCGGTGGTTCACGCCGCTGTGCGAGGTGGACCTCTGCGGCCACGCCACGCTCGCGAGCGCGCACGCCCTCTGGGAGGGCGGCCACCTGCGCGCCGAAGAGACCGCGCGGTTCCATACCCGCAGCGGACTCCTGACCGCGAACCAGGCCGACGGACGCATTTGGCTCGACTTTCCCTCGACCCCGGCCAAGCCCGTTCCCCCACCCCCGGATCTCGCCTCGGGCGTCGGGGTCGCGCTCGTGTCCGCCGGGCGGACGCCGTTCGATTATCTCGTCGAGATCGAGGGAGAGAACACGCTGCGATCGCTCGTCCCCGACCTCACCGCATTGGCCCGTCTTCCCGTGCGCGGCGTAATCGTGACGGCTCGCTCGGGCGGCGGGGACATCGACTTCGTGTCTCGTTTCTTCGCTCCCGCCGCCGGCGTTCCCGAGGATCCGGTAACCGGCTCGGCCCATTGCGCGCTCGGTCCTTACTGGGCGGCGAAACTCGGGCGAACGGAGCTGACGGCGTATCAGACGTCGCCGCGAGGCGGCACCGTCCTGATTCGGCTGGCCGGCGACCGGGTTCACCTGGGTGGCAACGCCGTCACGGTTGCCCGGGGAGAGATCCTCGCATGACGGAGGCCGGAGGGACGCCGTTTCCATGAACCCCGTCGAGGCGTTCGAGACACTCGACATCCGGGTCGGCCGGGTGATTCGAGCCGAGCTCAACGAGCGGGCCCGGAAGCCGTCACTCAAGCTGTGGATAGATTTCGGGCCGCTGGGAGAAAAGACCTCGAGCGCGCAGCTTCGGACACTGTACCGGCCGGAGGAGCTGGTAGGGCGCCAGGTCATCGCCGCCGTGAACCTCGGGGCGAGGAACATCGCGGGATTCGTCTCCGAAGTGCTGGTACTGGGGCTGCCCAGCGAGGCGGGCGACGTGGTGCTGCTCGGCCCCGAGCGTGAAGTTCCGCTCGGGGGCCGCGTGTACTAGGAGGACAGCGGAAGGGTGATCAGAGCGAGTCGGGCGCGGGCCGCACCACCAGACCCGTCACTTCGCCGTCCTTGGCAAGGCTCCATTCGATGAGCATGGGTCCCTTGGTGGTCTGGAAGGAGGCCTTTCGGCGGTAGACCCGGAGCGGCTCCGTGTCGGACACCTGCTCGTCCACGGCACCGGTCTCGGTGCCCAGGCGGGTGACGGCCCGGCCGGCGAAGCTCGCGAGGTCGCCGACGCTGCCGAAGGTCTGGCGCATGTCGGGCGAGAAGCGATCCCACAGCTTCTGATACTGGCTGCCGTACAGCCAGGACGTGTAGAGTCTTCCCTGCTCCAGCAGGGAATCGGAGGCGCGGTCGGCACGGGGAGAGCACCCCGCGGCCGCAGCCAGCAGCAAGACCGTCACAACGCGCATGCATCACCCTCTCGTGAGCCGCCCACCCATATCGGGAGCGCCAATGCGGATCTACATCTCCGTCGACATGGAAGGGGTGGCCGGCGTAGTCCACGAGGATCAGACCGATCCGATCGATCCCCGACATGCGGGAGAGTATAATCGATTTCGCCGCCTGATGACGAGCGAGGCCAATGCCGCCGTGGAGGGGGCGGTGCTGGCCGGGGCCAGGACGGTGGTCGTGAACGACAGCCACTGGCAGATGCGAAACCTCCTCCCCGACGAGCTGCACCCCGCCGCCGAGCTGCTGAGCGGCAGCCCCAAGCTTGGCTCGATGGTTGAAGGCGTCGAGGCCGGGTTCGACGCGGCGCTCTTCGTGGGATACCACGCCCGGGGAGGCACCAGGCACGCGACCATCGACCACACCTACACCAGCATCGTGCATGAGGCGCGACTCAACGGCCAGCCGGTCGGCGAGCTCGCGATCAACGCGGCCCTGGCGGGGACCTATGGAGTTCCGGTGGCCATGGTGAGCGGCGACCAGGCCCTCGCCGCCGAAGCGCGGGAGCTGCTCGGCGGGACGGTGGAAACGGTGATCGTGAAGCACGCCGTCGGAAGGTTCGCCGCCCGGAGCGTGCACCCGGGCGAGTCCTGCCGTCGGATACGCGAAGGGGCCACGGCCGCCCTTCGGCGGCCCCATGACCCGTACGTGCTGGCGAGCCCTATCACGCTGGAAGTCGAGTTCGCCCTGACGCAGATGGCCGATATGGCGGAGCTGGCGCCGGGGTCGGTTCGTATCGGCGGGCGGACCCTCCAGTATCGCCACGACGATTATCGCGAGGTCTTCCGCGCCTGGCGCGCCTTCTACAATCTCGCGTCGGTGGACTGAGCACCAGCTCCCCGTCACTACCGGGCTTCGCGTTCCATGCCGAGCTCGATTTCCAGACTCGCGCGGTCGCGGTAGATGGACGCGGCGGCGAGCGTCTTCCCTGCCACCCGGAAGCGCACGACACAGTCCTTGTCGCCGATGGCTCCGTCCACGTCGACGGCGTCCCACCGCTCGGCGTGGCCCACATAGTTGATCGGCACGTCGTAGTGCTGGCTCCAGAAGAACGGGACCGCGTCGAACCGCTCGCCGAGACCGAGGATGTTGCGCGCGGCGGTCTGTCCCTGGCGCTGCGCCACGACCCAATGCTCCACCCTGATGCGATCGCCGGTGCGGGCATCCGGCCATCTGGCGATGTCTCCCGCGGCGAACACGCCCGCCGCGCTCGTCTCGAGACGCTCGTTCACCACGACGCCCTTGTCGATCGTGAGCCCGGCAGCGGCGGCGAGGTCGAGGTTTGGCCGGACCCCGATGCCGGCGACCACGAGATCGGCGCCGAGTCGCTCGCCACCCTCCAGAACCACAGCCGATTTCCCGATCTCCTTCGCCTTGCTCTCGAGGTGGAACATCACGCCGTGCTCTTCGTGGAGGCCGCGGATGAAGTCGCCCAGCTCCGACCCCATCACTCGCTGCAGAGGCCGCTGGTCGGGCGCCACGACATGGACCTCCAATCCGCGAGCGCGAAGTGAGGCGGCGACCTCGAGTCCGATGAAGCTGGCGCCGAGCACCACGACCCGCCTGGCGTTGGCCGCGGCCGCGATGAGGGCCCGGCTGTCGGCCAGCGTCCGGAGATAGTAGACCGGCGCCCCCTGACCCACCGTCGCGGGATCGAGCCGAACCGGAGTGGCACCGGTGGCGAGGAGGAGCGCACCACCGGCATAGCCGACGCTCCGGCCATCGTCGAGCACGATCTCCTGTTGACGGAGACGAAGCTCCGTGGCTCGCCGTCCGGTGAACCTCGTGATCCCGGCGTCTCGATCGTACTCGGGATCCCGGAGCGGCAGCCATTCCGACGGTGCGTTGCCGGCGAGATAGTCCTTGGAACAGTTCG
The DNA here is from genome assembly GCA_963757525.1 of uncultured Gemmatimonadales bacterium. Classification (GTDB taxonomy): domain Bacteria; phylum Gemmatimonadota; class Gemmatimonadetes; order Gemmatimonadales; family GWC2-71-9; genus CAVVWJ01. The sequence goes on along the minus strand of CAVWRM010000001.1, from coordinate 2,468,410 downwards.
GCCTGTCGTAGGGCGCCGACTCGTCCGGATCCACGATGGTGATCGGGCCCTCGTAACCTTCGGTCCGCAGCGTCGCCGCGGCGCTGTCGCCTGCCGCGCCCCCGCCGATGATCACCACCGACGCCGGTCGATCGGGCGGCGGCATCGCAGGCTTGCGGGGCGTAGACGCTTTCCCGGTGACCCGGACTCTGCCATCACGCTCTTCCACGTCCCACCGGTCGAGCGGGCGGAGAGCCGGGGGGCGGACCGGACTGCCGGTTCGCAGGCTGAAACACGCGTGGTGCCAGGGACACCTGACCGTGTCTCCCACAATGAGGCCTTCGGCCAGCGGGCCACCGTAGTGGGTGCAGGTAGCGCCCACGGCGAACCATTCGCCGTTCGTCCGCGCGAGCAGCACGGCTTCCCCATCCACTTGTCCCGCCAGGCACCCGCCCTCGGCCACCTGGTCGCTCTGAATGCCTTGCCGCAGGTCGGGGCCTTTGGGCTGCTGCTCGTCCGAGCTCATCGGGTTGTCCTTGCCGGGTCGTCAGTGGGGCGATGGTGGTGAGGCTGAGGATGACAAGCACAGGGTGCAGCGGCGGGATCCATCGACCTCGCCGGGGCAACGGCGTTCCCACAGGGACGCCGACAGGGGCCACGACTCAGATCGCGTGTGTGCGCGGCTAACGGACTTCCCGGCGGGGCCGGTATCCGTCCCGCTCTCCCCGGCTACCCATCTCTCCACCCCGAAACTCGAAATGCTCTTCCGGAAGCACACGGCCCCTGATGGCCGAGCTGGCGCCTCTGAGCAGCCGGCCGACGAGCACACGATCGGCCAGCACCGCGGCACACAACCACTCTCCGGCGGGAATTCCTGGATAGAGTTGGGCGAACTCGGGATGGAGTCTCGCTTCGCGCACACCGACATGCATACGCGCCGGTGCGGTGACACTCGTCGCCGTCATGCTTCCTCCTCGTTCGCTGGCGACACCGCAATATACGTCGAGCGCGCGCCGCCGTGTCAGCGGTTCGAGGAGAGAACCGGCGAGTGGCTCACCAGGCCGCCAAACCGCCGTTGCCGGGCGGCAAAATCGCCCAGGGCGGCCGCCAGCTCGGTGGGACCGAAATCGGGCCACATCAGCGGCGTGAAGAACAACTCCGCGTAGGCCGCCTCCCAGAGGAGGAAGTCGCTGAGCCGGCGCTCACCTCCGGTCCTGATGAGCAGGTCGAGCTCGGGGACCGGCGACCCATGGTCCACGATGGCGACGAGACGGCTGAACGAGTCCCGCGAGGGAATCGCCTCGGGACGGACGCACTGGGCGGCGCGCAAAATGGCGTCGCGGGCGGAGTAATCGAGCGCGATGCGGAGATGGAGGCGGGTTCCGCCGGCGGTGGCCTGCTGGGCCTCCTCGATAGCCTTGCGGAGGCGGGCGCCGATCCGGTCGCGTCGTCCGATGACCTCCATCCGGACGCCATTGGTGACACACCGGGCGGTCTCGCCCTTGAGGTATTCACCGAAGAGCCGCATCAGCCAGGTGACCTCGGACGGCGGCCGCCTCCAGTTGTCCGCGCTGAAGGCGAAGAGGGTGAGGACCCCGATTCCCTGGTCGGAGGAGGCCTCGACGATCCGGCGGACCATCCTGGCACCCTCACGGTGTCCCGCAGAGCGGGACCGCCCCCGGTGCTCGGCCCATCGTCCGTTGCCGTCCATGATGATGCCGACGTGGAGCCCGGTTGGCGGCGACGGGTGTGAAGCCCTTTGCCTCATAAAGTCCGACCTCAAAAAAAAGAGCGATCAGCGCTCGCGAGTCCGCCGAATCAGCGCTTCCATGTGCGAGAGGTACCGCTTGAGCGCCCGCCGCCCGGTGGCGGTCAGACGATACTCGGTGCGCGGCACCCTGCCGTCGAACGACTTGGTGCAGGCGACGTAACCGGCATCTTCGAGCTTGCGCGCGTGTACGCTCAGATTGCCATCGGTGGTGTCGAGTAGACGCTTGAGCTCGTTGAAGCTGAGCGAGTCGCCCACCGCGAGCGAGCTCACGATCGCCAGCCGCATCCGCTCGTGGATCAGCCGGTCGAGCTCCAGCGCCCCGGGAGCAGCGTTGCCGCCATCCACACCCAGCAACGGTTGTGCCGCGGCGCTGAGCGGATTCTTGGGAGCCAGATTGGATTTAGCCACCGTGCCTCCGTGCGATCACCAGGCCGAACACGATATGGAGTCCCCCGAAACCCGCCGCCATGAGCGTCGTGCCCCAGCTCGAGGGCGCGAAGAGCGCCACGGCGCCCAGCGCCATGAAGCACAGGCCCATGAGGGGGACTACCCTGACCGAGAACGCGCCCCCCGTGACCACGCCGGTTCCGTACATCAGCAACCAGGTGCCGGGAAGCGCCCACAGCGCGTCGGCTCGGACGAGCGCGGCCGTCAGCAGTGCACCTACCGCGAGCGGTGGGAGATAGCTCAGCAGGAACCGCCGGCCCGAATAGGAGAACACCTGGGTGCCGGCCCGTCGCGCCTTGACCGTCATGGCCCAGCAGCCCAGGGTCAGCCCCACCACCGCGGTACCGAGCCAGGTGATGAGCCACTCATCCCGCGTCAGCCGCGTGTGAGCGACGGCCGCCGCCACCAGGGCCAGCACCCCCATGCCGACCCCGCCCCAGCCCGGCACCGCGGTAAACGCGGTGGCGCGCTCCATGGTCTCCCGAATGAACGAGAGGTTGTCCATCGCCCGGGCGTGGAGCGCCGGGGCGTCGGCATGGGGTGACGCGGGCTGAATGCGCTGGGGAGAGGCCATCAAGTGCTTTATAGTGTAAAGTACGGCCGGGTCGCCGTCAAGCTCCGGCATCCATCACACCGCCTCCACCGAGACCGCCGTTCCGTAGCAGAGGACCTCCGTCACCCCCTGCATGACCTCGGTGGCATCGTACCGGATGCCCACGATCGCATTGGCGCCAAGCTCTTCCGCGTGGCCCACCATCAGCTCGAAGGCCTCCGACCGGGTCCGCTCGCACAGCTCGGAGAAGAGGGTGATGTTTCCGCCGAACAGGGTCTGCAGGGACCCCCCGATGGTACCGAAGATCGAGCGCGACCGCACCGTGATCCCCCGCACGACGCCAAGGGTCTGCACGATGCGGCAGCCTTCGAGCTCGAAGGTCGTGGTGGTGAGCGCGTGTTGCACGGATCAGGCCGCCTTGAGGTCGGAGGTGCACTGGGGGCACCGCGTGGCCCCGATCGGAACGGGCATCCTGCAGTACGGGCAATCCTTCGTGGTGACCGGCGCCGCGGGCTTGGGCTGGAGCCGGTTGGCCACCCGCACGACGAGGAAGATCGCGAAGGCGACGATGAGAAACGCCACGACGTTGTTGAGGAAGATCCCATAGTTGAGCGTGACCGCGCCGGCCTCCTTGGCTTCCGCCAGCGTGGTGTAGGGCCCCGCGGCATTCGCCCCTTCCTTCAGCACCGCGAACAGGTTGGTGAAATCCACGTTGCCGAGGGCGAGCCCGATAGGCGGCATGATGACGTCGTCCACCAGCGACTTCACGATCGCGCCGAATGCCGCGCCGATGACGATACCCACGGCGAGATCGAGCACGTTCCCGCGCATCACGAATTCCTTGAATTCCTTCAGCATGATCTCCGCCACGGGTTGGAGAAAGCTACGGGCTACGGGCTACGAGCTACAAGCTACGGGCTGGGCGCGCGGATGGCACCTGCCGAGACGAGACCAGGTACCCAGAAGCCCCTAGCACCTAGCCCGTAGCTCGCAGCTCCTAGCCGCTCACCGTCTCGCGGCCCGACGCAGTCCATTCACCGAGTCCGCCGGCGAACACCTCCACATCCGTGAAGCCGCGCGCCAGCAGCAGACTCGCGGCGATCGCCGCCCGGGCCCCGGTCTGGCAATGCACCACGATCGGACGATCCTTCGGTAGCTCGGGCAACCGGTCCGGCAGATCTCCCAGCGGCACATGGGTAGCCCAGGGCAGGTGGCCCGCCCGCCATTCGCCGGAACTGCGGACGTCGAGCACTGCGATCTCACCGGCCGGCGCCTTGGCCGCCACCGTGGCCGCGTCCACGCCGCGAATGGTCTGCGCCTTGCTTCCGTTGCTCCCGCCGCCGATGCTCTCGGCGTCGAACCAGCCTGCGACCCGGTCGAGTCCGATCGCCGACAGGTCCCGCGCGATCTCCGCGGGTCCGACGCCGGCTCCCGTTCGGGCGATAAGGTAGATGTCGCGGTCGTAGGGAAGCAGCCATCCGGCCCACGAGGTGAATGATCGATTGCCAGGAATATTGATCGTTCCCGCGACGGCGCCGCGAGCATAGTCCTGGGCCGGACGGGTATCCACGACCGTGGCGCCCGCCGCCAGCACGTCCGCGACGCGACCAGCCGGCAGCAGCTCCGGTTGGCGCGCCCCCTCACGCAGGGGAGGCCCGTCCCGATTGATCTGCTTCATCCTGGCGAAATATCTGGGCGGGTCGGGCTGGCCCTCGAGCACCTGGCGGACGAATTCCTCCTCGTCCTCCGCCGCGAACGCCCAGTTGGTCCGCTTCTCGTAGCCGAGCGTGGACTGCGGCACCGCACCGAGCGACTTGCCGCAGGACGACCCGGCGCCGTGTCCCGGCCAGATCTGAATGAAGTCCGGCAGCTCGCGAAAGCGCTTCAGGGAGGAGAAGAGCTGGTGCGCGCCCGCGACCATCGTCCCCTGCTGTCTGGCGGCCCGCTCGAGCAGGTCGGGCCGGCCGACATCGCCGACGAACAGGAAGTCGCCGGTGAGCGCGCCCATCGGTTCCCTGCCCGCCTTCGTGTCCGTGACGACGAACGTCAGATGCTCCGGCGTATGCCCCGGGGTGTGCAGCACCGACAGCTCGATTCCGCCGACCCGCACGATGGCGCCGTCCCGGAGCAGCTGCGCGCCCGCGTCGGCGGCGTAGCGATACTGCCAGTCCGGCCCGCCCATGCCCGACAGGTAGAGGCGCGCGCCGGTGTGGTGTGCCAGCTCCCGCGAGCCGGACACGAAGTCGGCATGGATATGGGTCTCCGTCACGTGCGCGATGCGGAGACCCTCGCGGCGCGCGAGGTCCAGGTAGCGTCGGATGTCCCGGCCAGGGTCCATCACGAGCGCCTCGCCGGAGGCCTCACACCCGATCAGGTAGCTCGCCTGCGCGAGCTTCTCGTCGTACAGCAGTCTCAGGAACATGGACCCTCAGCTCTCCGCGTTCGGCAGCAGCGGACCCAGCGGCAGTCGTAGGCTGGCCCGTGCTCCACGCGCCCGCCCGCGCGGCTCGAGCGTGAGCGCGCCTCCGTGCGCCTCGGCGATCTGACGGCACAATACCAGCCCGATCCCGGAGCCATTCGCCTTGGTGGTGAAGAATGGTACGAAGAGGTTACCGGGATCCGGGAGACCCGGCCCCTCGTCCTCGACGATCACCTCCAGCACACCCGCTGACGGCGTCCACGCGATGGTGACACCGCCCTTCGTCTCCAGCGCCGCATCGGCCGCGTTGTGCACCAGGTTGATGAGAAGCTGATCGAGCTGGTCGCCATCGGCCGTGAGCGTCAGCGCCGGGCCGTCGATCGTCGTGACCGCGACCCTCGTCTCGAGCGCCGCGACCCCGTGGACCCAGGCCGCTACGTCCACCGGGGCGAGCCTGGGCGGAGGCAGCCGGGCCAGCCGCGCGTACGCGCTCATGAATCGGCCGAGCGCCTCGGCGCGAGACTCGATGACCTGGAGACCGGAGCGCAGGTCCTGCTCCCAATCAGTCGGGCGCGCGTCGCGGGCGGCCACGCTGTTGAGGCTGCCGGCGATCGATTTGATCGGCGCGAGCGAATTGTTGATCTCGTGGCCGAGCACCCGCACGATACGCTGCCAGGCCGACCGCTCCTCGGCGCGGAGCACGCGACTCAGATCGGTCAGCACCAGCAGTTGATGGGGCAGCCCGTCCTGCCGAAAAGTACCGCCACGGACCTCCCAGCGGCCGGCTCCACCCGGGAAGGCGGCTTCCAATGTCCGCGGCCACTCCCCTTCGAGGCACGCCGCCAGTCCGAGGCTCGCTGCGTCGAGCCCGAGCAGCCGTTCCACCGGCTGGCCCAGCAGCCGTTCACCACCCCGGTTGACCAGCCGCAACCGGCGACCGCGGTCGAACGCGAAGACCGCCGCGTCCATCTCCTCGATCACCCGGCGGAGCAGCGCCGTGGCCTCCAGCGCCCGGAGTCGCTGCGACCGCAGGGTTTCGCTCAGCGCGTTGACTTCCAGCAGTGCCAATCCGAGTGCGCTATCGGCATTCGCGCCGCGCGCGCGAATCGAATAGTCGCCCTCGCGGAGCGCCGCGAGCAGGTTGGAGATGGTTTGCAGCGGCCGGACCACGCGCTCGCGCAGCAGAATCGCCCCGATGAGCCAGGCCCCCACGGCGAGGAGACCGAAGGTCAGTCCTACCCGCAGCGGGTGGTCGCCGGTCCACAGCAGCCAGCAGGCGACCACCACGGCAGGCAGCCCGCCGGCGAGCGCCACCCTGAATACCCGTGACTCGTGACCGGCGGGACGATGCCCCCGGTCAGAGCCCATGAGATTGCAGCCGCCGGTAGAGAGCGCTCCGGCTCAAGCCGAGCGCCTTGGCCGCGTGGCTCACGTTGCCCTCGTGACGGTCGAGCGCCTTGCGGATGAGAAGCCGCTCGACTTCCTCGAGCGGCAGGTCCTCGAGCCGCGGCGCGGCGCCGCCGCCGCGGAGGCCGAGATCGCCGCTCCGGAGCACCGTGTCCTGCGCCATGAGGACCGCCCGTTCGATCGTATGGTCGAGCTCACGGACGTTGCCGGGCCACGCGTGGGTCTCGAGCATCCGCGTCGCTTCTGGCTCGAACCCGGTAATCGTCTTCCGGTAACGCGCCGCGTGCCGAGTCAGAAAGTAGGCCGCGAGCGCGTGAATATCATCGCCACGATCCCGGAGCGGCGGCAGGCGAATCTCGATCGTGTTGAGACGGAACAGCAGGTCTTCGCGGAAGCGCCCCGCCGCGACCTCGGCCTCGAGGTCGGCATTCGTGGCCGAGAGGATCCGGACGTCCATCCGACGCGGCCGGGACGCGCCGACCCGCTCCACTTCCCCCGATTCAAGTACCCGCAGCAGCTTGGCTTGCTGCCGCGGGGCGAGCGTACCGATCTCGTCGAGGAGCAGGGTGCCGCCGTCGCCCAGCTCGAAGCGGCCGATGCGATCCGTACGCGCATCGGTGAACGCCCCTTTCACGTGGCCGAACATCTCGCTCTCGAACAGCCCTTCGGACAGGCCGCCGAGATTGACCGCGACGAAGGGTTTGGCCGCGCGCCCCGACGCCGCGTGGATCCACTGCGCCACCACCTCCTTGCCGGTCCCGTGCTCGCCGGTGATGAGCACGTTGGCATCCGATGGCGCAACCCGCGTCATCAGCTGCACGATCGGGCGCATCGCGGCCGACTCGGCGATCATCTCGGGCGCGCCGTCGCGGCGCAGAAGGCGGTTCTCGCTCTCGAGGCGGCGAGTCCGCCGCAGCGCGCGGCCGAGCTCCACCTGGACTCGGAGCGTGGCGAGAAGGCGGGCGTTGTCCCATGGCTTTTCGATGAAGTCGCGCGCGCCGCGCCGCACCGCCTCGACCGCCTTCTCCACGCTGCCCCACGCGGTCATCACGATGGCGGGCAGGGTGGAATCGAGACCCTGAAGCTCGGACAGGAGCTCGAGACCCTCGCGTCCGGTGGTCGTGTCGCGGGCGTAATTGAGGTCGAGGAGGACGGCGTCGAAGTCGGTGCGCTGCACCGCGGCGAGGACCGCGGCGGGCGAGCCCACGGTCTCGATGGCGTACCCCTCGCCCTTCAGCAGCAGCCGGAGGGCCTCGCGGACATCGGGCTGGTCGTCCGCGACGAGAATATGGGCTGGCGGTGCTGACGCGGAATTCGGCACGGGACCGGATTGGTTGAGTCGGGCGGAAATGTAACGGGCAGGTGGGCTACGAGTCGCGGGCTGCGGGCTACGCGTCGCGGGTCGCCGGCCGAAGCCCCGTTTATCTCTCAGCCCGTAGCCCGTGACTCGCCGCTGGCGACCCCTCCCACGATCCATCCGTCCCGCAGCTGAATCGTCCGATTCGAGTATGACGCGTTTCGCTCCGAGTGGGTCACCTGGACGATCGTCACACCCTGCTGGTTGAGCCGGGTGAATAGCTCCATGATCTCTTCCCCCTGGGCGCTGTGGAGATTGCCCGTGGGCTCGTCCGCCAGCAGGAGCTTCGGATTGGCGATCACTGCGCGCGCCACGCCTACGAGCTGCTGCTGCCCCCCGGAGAGCTGGGACGGGTAGAGATCCTTCTTACCCACCATCTGGAACCGGTCGAGCGTCTCGCCGACGATGGCCGCGCGCTCCTTGGGCTTGACGTCGCGGTACGAGAGGGGAATCTCGAGATTCTCGTACACCGTGAGGTCGTCGAGGAGATGGTACTTCTGGAAGACGAAGCCGATGTATCGCTTGTTGAGCTCGACGCGCTTCTTCGGCGGCAGGGAGTGCACCGCATCGCCCAGGAACTGAAACTCGCCGGTCCAGCCGTGATCGAGCATCCCGAGCACGCTCAGCAGGGTGGACTTCCCGGCCCCCGATGGGCCCATGATGGTCACGAATTCGCCTTCCCGGATGTCGAGATCGATCTGGCGCAGCACGTACGTCTTCGACGGACCGGTGGGATAGAATCGCTCGACGTTCCTGAGTGAGATCACGGGACAGTGGGGTTGGAGGTGAACGTCATTCGCTGCGGAGCGCCAGCGCCGGATCGACCCGGGTGGCGCGCCGCGCAGGGAGATAGCACGCCGCCAGGGCCACCACTGCGAGCAGGATGCTGATTCCGACGAACGTGGGCGGATCGGCCGGCCGTACCCGGTAGAGGAGGCCCCCCAGAAGCCGGGCCAGCCCCAGCGACGCGAGCAACCCGATCGCGATGCTGGCGCCCACCAGGCGCATGCCGCCCAGAATCACGCTGCGCTGCGTGGCGCTCGGATCTTCGCCGAGCGCAAGCCGAATGCCGAATTCGCGGGTGCGTTGGGTGACCGAGTACGAGATGACTCCGAAGATTCCCACGGCCGCCAGCACCAGCGCGATCCCACCCAGCACGCCCATCAGCACCAGGCTGAAGCGTGCCTGGGCCATCTGCTCGCCGACGTACGCCTCCATCGGCACGAGCCGATCCACGGGCAGATCCTTGTCCAGCGACGCCACGGCCTGCTGCACGGCGCTGGTCAGCGCAGCCGGCCGCACCGCCGTCTCGATCGCAAAGGCGATCGTGGTCGGAGTTCCCTGCCCCAGCGGCCTGAAGATCAGAGGGAGCTTGGCCCGGCCCAGGTCGTGCATCCGCTGGTGCTCCACCACGCCCACCACCTCGGCGTACATGTTGGGATCGCCGGTGGGGTTGACCTGGAGCCGCTTGCCCACCGCGCTCTGGCCCGGCCAGGCCAGATCGGCGAGCGTCTCATCGACGATGATGACCGGAGGTGTGTTGGGCTTGTCGTCGTCGGTGAAAAAGCGGCCCGCGAGCAACCGGGTGTTCATCACGTCGAAGTATCCGTTCGAAACGTTTCGGCCATCGGCCGTCACGCTCTCGAAGTTCCGGGCCGTCGCCTCGTTGTACGCGAACGGCTGGAGCGGCCCGCTCCCGGTGAGCGGGAGCTGGGTGATCTCGCCGACGCTCTTGACGCCCGGGATCGCGGCGAGTCTCGTCTCCAGCTCCTTCAGGAATACGCGGCGGTCGGCGCCCTTCTGGTAGGCATGGGACGGGAACGAGAGCTGGAATGTGAGGAGGTCGGACGGGTCGTACCCGGGACGCACCTGCTGCAACGCGATGAAGCTCCGGATCAGGAGCCCCGCCCCGACCAGGAGCACTACCGACAGGGCGACCTCCCCCACGATCAGCAGATCGCGGACACGCTGGCGCTGGCCTCCCGCGCCACGACTGGCCGACTGGAGGGTAGACCGCTGATCTGCCCGTGAGGCCTGAATGGCCGGTACCAGGCCGAAGCCCACGGACGTGATCATGCACACCGCGGCGGTGAACGCCAGCACCCCGAGATCGATGCTGACCTCGCCGAGCCGCGGCAGGTTCGCGGGGTGCAGCGCGCGGAGCAGGCCGATGGCGCCCGTCGCCACGGCCAGGCCAAGCGCGCCCCCCGCGATGGCCAGCACCAGGCTTTCGGTGAGCAGCTGGCGCGCCAGCGCCCACCGGCTGGCGCCGAGCGCCGCGCGTAGCGCGAACTCTCCCTCCCGCACCGTCGCGCGGACCAGGAGGAGGTGAGCGACGTTGGCACAGGCCACGAGCAGCGTGAGGCCAACTGCTCCGAAGAGAATGAGCAGCGAGGGCCGGGCGTGCTTCACGATATCCTCGCGCAGAGGCACGGCCCGGATCCTGACGTTCGACGCCTTGTGCTCCGGAAACTCCGCGCGGAATTCGGCCGCGATCCGGTTCATGTCGTCCTGGGCCTGGGCGTAAGTGACACCCGGCTTGAGCCGCCCGAATACCGTGAAGAACGTGAGGTTCCTCGGCAGCGGAAACGTGTAGTCGAACTGCATCGGCGCCCACAGCTCGGCATCGGTCACCACGAATGCCTCGGCGGGCAGCAGCAGGTGGAACCCTTCGGGGAGGATGCCCACCACCGTGTGGGCGATGCCGTCCACCTGAATCGTCTTGCCCACGAGCGTCTTGTCCCCGCCGTAGCGGCGCTTCCAGAGGCCGTCCGCGATCATCACGACGTGCGGGCCGTTGAGCACCTCTTCCCCCGGGAGGAAGTTGCGGCCGTACGCCGGCTTCACGCCGAGCAGCGGGAAGAAGTTCCAGGTGATGGTGTTCATCGTCACCCGCTCGGGCTCACCGCTGCCGGTGAGATTGCCCCGGAGGTTCACGACGTCGGATTCCGAAGCCGCCGCGAACGACTCGAAGGTGCGCGATCGCCGCTGGTAATCCCGGAAATCGGCCGGTGACACGGCGGGCAGCGACTGTGCGCCCTCGCCGAGGTCGTTCCAGATGTTCACCAGCCGGTCGGAATCGGAGTACGGAAGCGGCCGGAGCAGCACGCTGTTCACCACCGTGAAGATGGCCGTCGTGGCGCCGATCCCGAGCCCCAGCGTGACGATGGCGGCGAGGGTGAACGCCGGCGTGCGTCGCAGGCCCCGCACCGCATGACGGAATTCCTGTCGCAGCGAGCTGATCATTCGCTCCTCAACGCGTCGATGGGGTCGACCTTGGTGGCACGTACGGCGGGGATGAGACACGCGACGATGGAGACGCCGGCGAGGATGCAGACGGCGGCGCCCAGGACCCTCGGATCCGTCGGGCTCACCCCATACAGGAGCGTGGTCAGCAGCCGGCTCAAGCCGAGAGCGCCGGCCAGTCCCAGCCCGAGGCCGAGCAGCGTGAGTCCCAGCCCCTGCCGCAGCACCATCGCTTGGACGGAGCTCGCGCGCGCGCCGAGCGCGAGTCGAATTCCGAGCTCCCGGGTACGCTGGGTGACCCCGTAGGCCATCACCCCGTAGACCCCGACCGTGGCCAGCACCAGCGCCAGCAGACCAAACAGGGTGAGCAGCGACATGTTGAAGCGCTGGCGCGCGGTGGCGTTCTGGATCAGCTCACCGGCCTCCCGCAAGCGCGAGATGGGCTGGTCCGGATCGACCTCGTGCACCGCGGTCTTGATCGCAGGGCCCAGAATGACCGGAGGCGCGTTGCTGCGGATGACGAACGAGACCGGAAGGGTCATGAAGATCACCCAAGTGTCCTCGGAAAGCTGATTCGTGGGGACGTAGAGCTCCGGCATGGGGGCCTGGGTAAGCCCGATCTGCCGGACGTCAGACACCACGCCCACGATCTGACGCCATTCGGCGGATGAATCGGGGGTGCCGAAGGTGATGCGCTGCCCGATCGGATCCTGCCCGGGGAACAGCTTCCGCACGAGGGCCTCGTTCACGACGGTGACGCGCGGCGCGCCGGTGCGATCCTCCGGCATCAGCGAGCGGCCGCGCCGCAGCTGGATGCCCATGGAGCCGAGGAAGTCCCCGGAAACGATTCGGTACCCCGCGAACTGCTCGCGACCTGGCGCCGCGGCCGGCCGGCCCTCGACCGAAATATCGCCGGTCGTGAAGCTGTTCCCGAGCGGCAGAAAGAAGGCCGCACCGCTCCGCTGCACGCCCGGAATGGCGTCGAGTCGCTCGACCACGCGGTCGATGTAGGCTCGTTGAGCGGCCGCATCGGCGTACTTGGCGCTCGACAGGCTCATCTGGAAGGTCATCGCCCCCTGGGGCTGAAAGCCGAGGACGACATTGCTGAGCTGCCGCACGCTCGCGATCAGCAGGGCGGCGCCGACCAGAAGAATGAGCGCGAGCGACACCTGGGCAACGGCAAGCGCGGATCGGAAACGGGCCCGGTGGCGACCGGCGCTCGCCGCCCGCCCTTCGCCCCGGAACGACTCCGCGGGGTCCTGGCGCGAGAGCGACAGCGCGGGCATCAGTCCGAATCCGATCCCCACCACGAGAGACACCAGGAGCGTGAACCCGAGCACGGTCGGGTCGATGCCGACCTCCGCGAGCCGGGGAATACCCCTCGGTTGGAGGGCGAGCAGGAGGTCGATCGCCCAGCTCGCGAGCAGGAGTCCGAGGAGTCCGCCCGCCAGGGAGATGGTGATGGCCTCCACCAGCACCTGGCGCACCAGGCGCCAGCGGCCCGCGCCGAGGGCGATCCTGACCGCGAGCTCGCGCTGGCGCGTGGCCGCGCGCGCGAGGAAGAGGTTCGCGACGTTGGCGCAGGCGATCAACAGCACGAGCGCCACCGCCCCGGTCAGCATCAGGAGCGCGGACCGAACCGTGCCGACGGTATCGTCGCTCAGAGGAATCAGGATCGCGCCGCGACCGGTGTTGCTTTCCGGATATTCACGCTCGAGCGCCCGCGCCACCCGAGAGATGTCCTCCTGCGCCTGCGCCATCGTGACTCCCGGCTTGAGGCGCGCGACCACGTCGTAGGAGTGACTGTCCCGCGTCGCCGAGTGTCCCTGCCCGTACCCCAGCGGCAGCCACGCCCGCACCTGGCTGGGATAGCCGGCGCTCTGCGGCGCGATACCCACCACCGTGTACGGCGCTCCACTCAGTGAGACGGTCCGACCGAGGATGGACGAATCGGCCCCGAAGCGGGTCCGCCAGAGAGACTCGCTGAGCACCACCACGGCGGCCTGTCCCTGGTCTTCGCCGGGCAGGAAGCCGCGGCCGAGCACTGGGTCAACGCCGAGCACACGGAAGTAGTCCGCGTCGGCCAGCACGGCGGTCACTTCCTCCGGTTCGCCGGCGCCGACCAGGGCGAGAGTGATTCCCCGTGCCGCCGTCATGCCGGCGAACGAGTGGGTCTGCTTCTTCCAGTCCAGGAAGTTCGGACCGCTGGAGGTCCCCTGCTCCGTCCCGCCGAAGGTCTCCCGCACCACGACAAGCTCGCCAGGGTCGCGATACGGCAGGGCCCGGAGCAGGACGGCGTTCACGACGCTGAAGATCGCCGTGTTGGCGCCGATGCCGAGCGCCAGAGTGAGCAGCGCAACCACGGTGAAGCCCGGCGCCTTGGCGAGCGATCGGAACCCATAGCGGAGATCCTGCAGCAGGGAGTCCATCATTCGCTCCGGAGCGTGTCGATCGGGTCGAGTCTCGTGGCCCGGATGGCGGGGACGAGCGTCGCCGCCGCCGCCACTACCGACAGCGCCGCGGCGGTGCTCGTGAAGATCAGCGGGTCGGTCGGTCGAACCTCGTAGAGCATGCCCGTGATCCATCGCGTCGCGGCGACCGAGGCGATGGCGCCCAGGAGGATTCCGCTGCCGACCATGAGAGCGCCCTGGCCGGCCACGAGGCGGAGGATCTCCCGCGGTACGGCCCCGAGCGCTATCCGAATGCCGATCTCCCGGGAGCGCTGCACCACGAGGTGAGCCATCACGCCGTAGATCCCGACCGCTCCCAGGCCGAGCGCCAGCGCCGCGAAGAGCGTGACGATCAACATGGTGAGCTTGCGCTGGGCGGCCCACGCACCGACCGCGTCGTGCATGGGCTGTATCTCCGCCAGGGGGACGTCGGGATCGATCGAGGCGAGCGTCGCGCGGAGCGGGCCGGCCAGGAGCGCCGGGTCTCCCGATGTACGGATGGCGAGGTACAGGCTCCGCGGCGCCGTGCCGGTGCCGGCGGGCCATTGGGCCTCGGGCATGTACATCTCGGGCCTCGGCTCGGCGTCCAGCCCCCGGTGCTTGACGTCACCCACAATGCCGACCACGGTGCGCCATACGGAGTCGATGCCGCCGCCGCCCATGAGCACCCGTTGCCCCAGCGCGTTGCCGTCCGGCCATACCGCCCTGGCGAGCGTCTCGTTGATGATCAGCGCCCCGGGCGCGCCGACCCGATCGTGATCGTCGAAGGCCCGGCCCGAGCGAAGCGGGACCCGCATGGTCCGGAAGTATTCGGGTGTCACCACCTGCCAGTCGGCGTGCCGCCGGTCCTCCGGTTTGATCGGCAGCGAGAACCGACCCTCCATGACGAAGGACCAGTCTCCGATGTCCAGCCTCCCGGTCATCGGCAGCGCCCGAGCCGCGGCGGCCGATGTGACGCCGGGCAAGACGGAGATGCGACGTATCAACTCACGGTAGAACGCCCAGGTGTCGGCGTTCCTGGGGTATCGCGTGGTCGTGAGGTCGATGCGCGCCGTCAGCAGGTGCTCGGGATCGAAGCCCGGATCGACCTGCGTCAGCCGCACGAAGCTCCGCATGAGAAGGCCGGACCCCGTGAGCAGCACCAGCGCGAGGGCGATCTGACCCACGACCAGCGCACGGCGGAACCGCTGTCGCGATCGCCCGGAGGTGCCGCCGCGGCCGCCTTCGGCCAGCACGGCGCTCAGGTCTCCCCGCAGTGAGTGGAGCGCAGGAGCCATTCCGAACAGCAGCCCGGTGAGAATGGAGATTCCCGCGGTGAAGGCGAGAACGCTCATGTCGGTCTGGATCGCGTCGAGTCGCGGAATGGACGGCGGGGCGACGAGCACGAGCGCGCGGATGCCCCAGGCGGACAGCACGAGCGCCAGGACGCCGCCAACGAGCGCGAGCGTCACGCTCTCGGTCAGGAGCTGTCCCAGCAGCCGCCCCTGTCCGGCGCCGAGCGCGGTCCGGAGCGCCACCTCCCGGGCACGCTCCTCCGACCGCACCATTAGGAGCGCCGCGACGTTCGCGCAGGCGATGAGCAGGAGCAGGCCCACGGCGCCGAGCAGCACGAGCATGGCGGGGCGGACCGAGCCCGTCACCAGGTCGGAAACGGGGCCGGCGCTGCCGTCGAACTCGGCGGCGTACTTGTTCGGGTAGGTTTCCTTCATTCGCCTCATGAGCTGGGAAACCTCCCGATCGGCCAGTTCGATCGAGGTCCCGGCCCGCAACCGCCCGATGGTCTGGAGATAGTGGAAGCCTCGCTCGCTCCGGTCGGTCGCGGGATCGAGCCCCAGCGGCACCCACGCCTCCATCGCACGCCCGCTATAGTGGCTCGGCAGCTGAAAGCCGGCCGGCATGACGCCGATCACGGTTGCCGGTGCATCGTCGAGCAGGATCTTCCTGCCGATGATTGCGGGGTCGGCGCCGAAGCGCCGGCGCCAGAGACCGTCGCTGAGCAGCGCCACCTGCGGTTGCCCCGGCCGATCTTCGTCCGCGGTAAAGCCGCGGCCGAGCGCCGGTGTTACGCCGAGAACCGGGAGCGCATCCGCCGTGAACGCGCCCACCAGCAATCGCTGCGGTGCTCCCGAGCCGGTGAGATTGGCCGAGCCGTCCGCGTACGCCGCGATTCGCTCGAACGACCGGGCCTGCTCCCGCATGTCCCAGTACTCCGACTCCGACAGCTCGGCCTGATTCTTCAGGTTCCAGTGGCCGTAGATCATGGCCAGCCGATCGGGCTGCGCGTACGGCAAGGGCCGGAGCAGCACGCCGTTCACGACGCTGAAGATGGCGCTCGTGGCGCCGATGCCCAGCGCCAGCGTGAGCACCGCGGTCACCGCGAAAGCCGGACTGCGCCAGAGCTGGCGGAGCGCGAAGCGAAGGTCCTGCAGCAGGGTATCGATCATTCGGACCTCAAGGAGATCGCGGGATCGACCCGGGCGGCACGGCGCGCGGGGAGGTAGGTCGCCGCGGCGGCCGCGAACCCAAGCACGAGCGGAATGGACACGAAGACGGACACGTCCCGGGGGCTGACGTCGTAGAGCATCCCCCGCACGAGTCCCGTGACCGCGAGGGCGGCGGCCAGCCCGACGGCCATGCCGACGACCGCCGGCCCGACGCCTTCGCGGAGCACGAGGCGCACCACGTCGCCCGGCCCGGCGCCGAGCGCGACGCGGATGCCGACCTCGCGGGTCCGCCGCGCCACCGAATAGGAGACCACCCCGTAGATCCCGATCACGGCGAGGGCCAGGGCGCAGAGGCCGAACGCGCCGGCGAGCATCGCCGAAGTCCGGGCCAGGTTGAGCGCGTTCTCCAAGTGCTCCGCCATCGTCATCATGCCGAACGTGCCGAGGTTCGGGTCCATGCGCTCGATGGCCTCGCGGACTTCGGCGAGGAGCGCCTGAGAGGCGCCCCGCCCATGAACCACCAGCGTCATACCCGACCGGTAGTCCTGCTCCATCGGCAGAAACATGTACGGCCGGGCTGTTTCGCCGAGCGTACCATACTTTCCGTCCATTGCGACACCCACGATCCCGACCAGGGGGGCGGTCGCGCTGCCCAACCGGAAGCGCCGTCCCACGGGATCGGCGTCTCCCCAGAACCGGCGCGCCATCGTTTCGTTGATGATCGCCACTGGTGGTGCACCAGCGCTGTCGCCGGGACCGAACTCGCGCCCGCGCGCCAGGGCGCCGCCGACGGTCGCGAAGTATCCGGGACTGATAGTGCTCAGGCCGATGTCGACACCCTCGGACTGACCCGTCTCGGGGAAGACGGTACGCGACCGGCCGTAAGTGTCGAGCGGCAGTGGAAAGGACAACGCGGCCGACTCGACACCGGGCAGCTCGCCGACCCGCTCGACGACCTGCCGGTAGAGTCGCCGGGCCTTCTCCCGGTCGTAGCCCTGCAAGCCAGGGTTGAGCGATACCAGGACGCGATTCTCTCGAGCCAGGCCCGGCTCGATCGTCCGGGCCTTGAGCAGGCTCTTGAAAAACAATCCGCTGCCCACGAGGAGGACGAGGGAGAAGGCGACCTGAAATCCCACCAGCAGGGTCCTGAACTCCACGTGCCGACGTCCCACTCGTATTCGCGCGCCACGGTCTTTGACTCCCTGGGCCAGGTCCGATCCCGACGCGTGCACCGCCGGCGCCAGTCCGAACACGAGAGCAGTCACCAGCGAGACTGCGAGCGCGAACGACAGAACCCGGTAGTCGATCGACGTATCGAAGCCGACCGAGAACTGGAGACGGGGGATCATGCGGCGCTGGATGCTGTCGCTGTACGCGGCAAGGACTACGCCGAGCGCCCCGCCGGCGACCGCAAGCAGGAGGCTCTCGGCCAGCAGCTGGCGCACCAGGCGGGGCCGGCTCGCGCCGAGGGCGCGACGGACTGCCATCTCTCGCCCCCGGGAAGAGGCGCGCGCCAGCAACAGGTTGGCGACGTTCGCGCAGGCCAGCAGCAGAACGAGACCCACCGCGGCCATCGCCAGGGTTGCGGTGAGAAAAATCACCTGCGGAGGCGCGGAATCGGGGTCGTCGAATCCGCTGCCGGCCGGGATCAGTCGGGCACCCCGATCCCGGTTGACCTCGGGGAATTGCCGCTCGAGTCGGGCCGCGAAGGCCGCGACACCCGCGTCGGCGGCGCCCCGGTCGAGTCCGGGTGCCAGTCGCCCGAACGCCTGGAGCCACCCGCTGCCCCGATCGTTCAACAAGTCGCCGCCGCTCCCCGGCATGACCTGGGCGTGCATCTGCATCGGCACCCAGACGTCGGGCCAGAATCCGAACTTGCGTGTGCCGGTGAAGCGCTCCGGCGCGACGCCCACCACGGTGAACGGGTGTCCGTTCAGGTCGAGCGTCTTGCCGATCACATCCTGACTGCCGCCGAACCGTCGCCGCCAGAGGCGATGACTCAAGACAGCCAGCGGATCGGAGCCCGGACCCGACGCATCACGCGCGGTGAAGGTCCGGCCGATCGTGGGCCGCAAGCCCAGCACGTCGAAGTAGTTCTCGCTGACGATCTCGCCCCATACGACCTCGGCGCGTCCGCCACCCCCCAGGCTGATCGGGGCGCCCTGCTGTGCCGCGAGCCCCTCGAAGACGCCGCTCCGGTCCCGGTAATCGAGATACTCCGGGTACGACACGCCTCGGGTATTCCCGCTCTGCCGATCCGTGGCGAACAGTGCCACCACGCGATCAGCGCCCTGGATCGGGAGCGGGCGCAGCAGGATTCCATTGACGAGCCCGAAGATGATGGTGTTCGCGCCGATACCGAGCGCGAGCGTGAGCACCGCGGCCAGCGTGAACCCGGGGTTTCGGGCGAGCTGCCTCAGGCCATAGCGGAGGTCCTGAAGCAGGGTGGCGATCACTCGGACCTCAGCGCCGTCATCGGGTCCACCCGCAGCGCGCGGCGCGCGGGGAGGTAGCTCGCCGTCAGCGCCACCACCGCCAGCAGGGCGGCCACCGACACGTAGGTCACCGGATCGCTGGCCGTGATGCCGAAAAGCTGACTGGTGAGCACCCGGCTCAGCAGCCAGGCACCGGCGACGCCGAGCACGAGTCCGACGGTGACGAGCCGCATGCCCTGCCCCACGACGAGCCGCAGCACATCCCGCGCGTTGGCGCCGAGCGCGACGCGGATGCCGATCTCGTGCTGCCGTTGCGTCGTGGTGTACGCCATGACGCCGTAAATGCCGATCGCCGAGAGTACCAAGGCGATGCCCGCGAAGAGGCTGAGCAGCAGCAGCGAGAAGCGCCGCTCGGCGCTGGCGTCGGCGATCACCTGCTCCATCGGCTTCACGCCGAACACCGGCTGCTCGGGATCGACCTCGCGAATGGCCCGGGTCACCGCGGTGCCCAGCTGCTCGGGCGGCCCGGACGTGCGCACCACGAAGCTCATTTCCTGGTTGGGGAAGAGCTGGCCGGAGAGGAAGATCTCCTCCCTGGGGGGTTGGTCCGGCGCCACCTGGCGAACATCGCCCGCGACGCCGACGATCGTTACCCAGGGGCCCTTCGGGCCGAACACCTGGATCCGGCGGCCGACGGGATCGTCACCGGACCAGTACTTCTCGGCCAGCGTATGGTTGATCACTGCTTCCTGTGGCCCGAGCGAGTCGACCACCGGCGACATTGTCCGGCCGCGAAGGATCGGGATCTCCATGGTGGAGAAGTAGTTCGACGTCACCATCCGCATGTCCGACACCGGCGGGAGCTGGTCCTCGGGAACGGGCCGCCCCTCGATCTGGAACCGCACGTCGTTGCGGCCCCGAAAGGCCAGACGCGAGACGAGGGCGGCGTCGCGAACGCCGGGCGTGCGTTGGACCGCTTCCTGGGCGCGGGCGTAGAACCCGCGGCGCTGATCGCTGGTGAAGTAGCGGCCCTTCTCGGGATCGTTCTGTACCGGCAGCCACACCTGCATCGTGAGGAGGTTCTCCGGATTGAACCCCGGCGCGATGGCGATGAGCCGCTGGAAGCTTCGGAGCAGCAGCCCGGCGCCCGCGAGCAGCACCAGCGCGACGGCGACCTCGATGACCACGAGCGCGCCCCGCACGCGGGTCCGGGGGGCGCCTGCGCTGGCCGCACGGGCGGAATCCTTGAGCGCGCCTCGCAGGTCGGGGCGCGACGACTGGATCGCCGGGACGATGCCGAAGCCGATGCCGGTGAGGAGAATCAGAAACGCGGTGAAGCCGAGGACCGTGGTGTCGATGCCGATCTCCCGCGCCCGCGGGAGATACTGCGCCGCCAGCTGGCCCAGCGCGCTCGTGCCCCAGAGCGCGATCACGAGCCCCAGCAGACCGCCGGCGGTAGCCAGGACCAGGCTCTCGGTGAGGAGCTGGCGGACGAGACGCATCCGGCTTCCGCCGAGCGCCGTGCGGATGGCGATCTCGCGGTCGCGGGTCGTCGCCCGTGCCAGCAGCAGATTGGCCACATTGGAGCAGCCGATGAGCAGCACGAAGCCCACCGCGCCGAGCAACACCAGCAAGGCGGGCCGCACATTCCCCACGACCCGCTCGGCGAGTGGCACCGCCTCGGCCTGCCATCCAAGGGAGGCCGGGTAGGCGTCGGGAAAGTCTCGGGCCAGCCGGCGCGTCAGCGAAGCGAGCTGGGCACGGACGCCCTCGATGGTCGCGCCCGGCGCCGTCCGCCCGATCAGATCGAACACGCGGGCGCCGCGGGCGTTCACGAAATTGCTGTCCGGATTGTCGAGCGCGATGGGCGCCCACAGCTTCATCGGTGAGGCGCCGCTCTCGACCGGATGACGAAAGCCACGCGGCATGACGCCGATGATCGTCATGGGATCGTCATCGAGACGCACGGTCTTTCCGATCACCCCGCGATCGCCGCCGAAGCGGTGCTGCCAGAGATCGTAGGAGATGAGGGCGACGTAGCCGATCCTGCCCTGGTCGTCCGCCTTGGTGAAGTCGCGCCCCAGAATGGGCGCGGCCCCGAGCACCGAGAAGTAGTTGTAGCTGACGACGGCGGCCTGGATCCGCTCGGGCTCGCCCAGACCCGTGAGGTTGATGTTGATCGGCCAGACCGCGGCCACATCCCGCACCGTCGGCACGCCGGCCCGGATGTCCTGGTACTCCGGCTCCGACATCGGCACGTCGGAGCGGTTGCGGCCCGCGAGCCGGGAACGCAGCGAGATCAGCTGGTCAGGCCGGTCGTACGACAGCGGCCGCAGCAGGACGGCGTTGACCACGCTGAAGATCGCCGTGTTGGCACCGATGCCGAGCCCCAGGGTCAGCACCGCGATGAGGGTGAAGGCGGGACTCCGACCCAGGCCGCGGATCGCGAATCGCAGGTCTCTCCAGAGGGTATCCATCACGCCACCTCGCGGTGGAAGGGGTCGGTGCCGACCAGACGGCCATCGAAGAGCTCGACGGCGCGCTGTGCGTGGCCGGCGTACCTCGGATCGTGCGTCACGACACACAGGGTGGCGCCCGCGCCGTTGAGCTCGGCGAGGAGGTCCATGACCTCCGCGCCGGTCCGGGAATCGAGGTTTCCCGTAGGCTCATCGGCGAGGAGCACCAGCGGGCGGCCGGCGACCGCGCGGGCCACGGCGACCCGCTGCTGCTGGCCGCCCGAGAGTTGGCCGGGATAGTGATGGATGCGGTGGAGGAGGCCCACCCGCTCGAGCGCCTCGTGTACCGCGCGCTTGCGCTCGGCGACAGGCATGCCGCGATAGATCAGCGGGAGCTCGACGTTCCGGTACACGTTGAGATCGCCGATCAGGTTGAAGGCCTGGAAGATGAAACCGATCGCCCGGGAGCGGACCCTGGCGCGCTGCGCCTGATTCAGTGTCGCAACCGGCTCGCCCGCGAGCACGTAGCTCCCCTCGCTCGGCGAATCCAGCAGACCGAGAATGGACAGCAGCGTCGTCTTGCCGCACCCGGAGGGGCCGCCGATCGCGACGTACTCGCCGGCCCGAATCTCCAAGTCGATGCGGGAGAGCGCATGGGTCTCCACCTCGTCCGTATGGAAGATCTTGGAGACGCCGTTCAGGCGGATCAGAGGATCGATGGACATGCCCATGCGTCGCCCCTTCATTCGGCGCGCAGCGCCATCAATGGATCGGCGCGCGTCGCCCGACGCGCCGGTACCCAGGTGGCCGCCAACCCGACGCCGAGGAGGACGATCGTGACCGCGCCGAAGGCAATGGGGTCAGTGGGCCCGACGCCGAAGAGCAGGCTCCGGAGCAGTCGACCGCCCGCGAGCGCCCCGACCAGACCCATGCCGATGCCGGCGAGGACCGGCACCATGCCCTGGCGGACCACCAACCGCGACACGTCGGCGCCCCGCGCACCGAGGGCCATCCGGATGCCGAGCTCGCGGGTCCGCTGCACCACCCCGTAGGCGATTACCCCGTAGATGCCCACCACGGCGAGCAGGAGCGCAGTGCAGGCGAATCCTCCGAGCAGCACGGCGTTGATCCGGG
The DNA here is from genome assembly GCA_963757525.1 of uncultured Gemmatimonadales bacterium. GTDB lineage: Bacteria > Gemmatimonadota > Gemmatimonadetes > Gemmatimonadales > GWC2-71-9 > CAVVWJ01. The sequence goes on along the minus strand of CAVWRM010000001.1, from coordinate 2,446,312 downwards.
GCCGCGCGAGGACCGTCGCCACCCGGTCTTCCATCGTGCTCACCTGCGACAAAGGGAGACCTGGATCGATCCGATGCACGACGCGGCGGAGCGCGGGCAGGAGCCCTCGAGGATCGCCCGAGGTGCGCACCGCGATCATCACGGAGCGGCTCGTGGCCTGATCGAACGGGAGGTACACCTGGGGATAGGGTCGCCGGCCGGGTGACTCCTCGTGAACGTCGCCCACGACACCGACCACGGTCCTCCAGACGGCGGCGGAGTCCGAAGACCCGTCGAAGGTGATCCGGGCGCCGATCGGGTCCCTGCCCGGCCAGAACTTCTCCGCCATCGTGCGGCTGAGGAGGACGACCGGAGACGAGCCCTCGCGATCGTTGGCGTCGAACGTCCTGCCCTGCACCAGCGGGATCCCGAGCGTCCGGAAGTAATCCGGCGAGACCCGGAACACGGCGGCGTCCTGCACCTCGTCGCCGGGAGGCGGCTCGGCGCCGGCGATGTCGAAGCCCCAGTAGCTCAGGTGATCGGTCATCGGCGCATCGTTGGCGACCGCGACCGAGCGGACGCCCGGCAGCGCCCCGGTTTCGGAGATCAGCCTCGAGGCGAACTCCGCCTGACGACCGGATTCCTCGTAAGGCAGGCGCGGCAACGTCACCCTGGCCGTAATCACGCCCTGGCCGTGAAACCCCGGATCGACGCGCTGGAGGCGATCGAAGCTTCGGAGCAGCAGGGCCGCCCCGATCAGCAGGACGAACGCCATCGATACCTCGCCCAGCACCAGGGCTCCCCGCGTGCGCCCGCCGCGCCCGGTCGCGTCACCGCGCGCGCCTTCGCGAAGGACGCCGCGCCGATCGCGGGCAAGCACACGCACCGCGGGTACCAGGCCCAGCAGGAGCCCGCTCATCAGCGAGACGCCGAGCGCGAATACCAGCGCGACGAGGTCCAGCCTGGTCTCGTCGAGTCTCGGGATCGCCGTGCTCTCGAGGACGCGGATCGTCGCGACCCCCCACGCCGCAAGGACGACGCCGAGGCCGCCGCCGGCCACCGCGATCACACCGGTCTCGGTCAGCAGGGCGCGTACGAGTCGCCGACGCGAGGCCCCGAGGGCGGCACGAATGGTCAGCTCGCGCTCCCGCGAGGCCACACGGGCCAGCATCAGGTTGGCCACGTTGGCGCACGCGATGAGGAGCACCAGCGCGACGGCCCCCATGAAGAGGCTTAGGGCGGGCCGGATCGGCCCCACGATCTGGTCCTGCAGGCCGACGATCTCCGTGCCCCAGCCCCTATTGGTCTCGGGGTACGCCGCCTCGAGGCGCCGCGCGATCGTGCTCATCTCCTGTTGCGCCTGATCGAGACCGATGCCCGTCCGAAGGCGGCCGATGACGTGGAGGAAGTCGTTGCGCCGGCCGGCCGCCGAATCGGTGATCAGCGGCACCAGCAGGTCCCGGTCGTCAGGCAGACCGAGCGAGGCACCGGCGACGCCGACAATGGTATGGGGGACACCGCTCAACCGGATGGTTCGGCCGATCACGTCCGGCCGTCCGAGATACTGGCGCTTCCAGAAGTCGTGCCCCAGCACCGTGACCCGCGGCGCGGACCGCTGTTCCTCGCCGGCCTCGAATGCCCGACCCAGGGCCAGCGGAGCTCCGACCACGCGGAAGAAATCGGCGGTCACCATGGCTCCCCGCACGACGGCAGGCTCTCCCTCGCCGGTGAGATTCCAGCCGGCATTGGCCCACGCCGCCATGCCCTGAAACGACCGGGCCTCCTTCCGCCAGTCCAGAAAATCCGGCGGCGATGCCGTCTCCCGACCGATGACCCGGTGATGGCCCCAGATCATCACCAGCCGGTCGGCGCCGGGATACGGAAGCGGTTGCAGGAGGACGCCGTTGACGACGCTGAACATTGTCGTGTTGGCGCCGATGCCGATGGCGAGCGTCACGATCGCGGCCGCGGCGAAGCCGGGGCTCCGGCGCAGGGCCCGAACGGCGTGGCGGATGTCGCTCAGGAAATCGGACATGGGCCTCAGCTCACGGCGGAGAGCTGTCGCTCTTCGACGACCTTTCCGTCGAACAGATGGATCGATCGGCCCGCGTGACGGGCGTAGCGGGCATCGTGCGTCACCATGCAGATGGTGGCGCCGCCCTGGTGCAGCTCGCGTAGCAGCTCCATCACCGCTTCGCCGTTGGTGGAATCGAGGTTGCCGGTGGGCTCGTCGGCCAGGAGAATCGCCGGGTCGCCCGCCACGGCGCGAGCCACCGCGACGCGCTGCTGCTGGCCGCCCGACAACTGCGCGGGAAAGTGCTTCATGCGGTGCGACATGCCCACCCGCTCGAGTGCCGACTGCACCCGGCGCTTCCGCTCGTCGGACGCCATGCCGCGGTAGGTGAGCGGCAGCTCGACGTTCTCGTAGACCGTCAGGTCGCCGATCAGATTGAAGGCCTGGAAGATGAACCCGATCTGCCGGTTGCGGACCCGGGCGCGCTCGGAGGCGGTGAGCTTCGAGACCGGCTGGCCGTCCAGAGTGTAGGTGCCTTCGGTGGGCGAGTCGAGCAGGCCGAGGATCGACAGGAGCGTGGTCTTGCCGCATCCGGACGGCCCCGCGATCGCGACGTACTCGCCGTGCCGGATCTCCAGGTGGATGTCGGACAGGGCGTGTGTCTCGACCTCGTCGGTGTAGAAGACCTTCTTGATGCCCTGGAGCGCGATGAGGGGTTCGGTCATGTAGGGACACCTCGGCTGAAGGCAAAAGGCTGAAGGCTGAAGGCTATGGGCCTGCACTACTCGGTCGTTCAGTGGTCACGTCGTGTGCCTACGGAATGGCTTCCAGCCTTCAGCCTTGAGCCTTCAGCCTTCAGCCGCCATTTCACTCCACCCGCACCCGGTCGACGCCGTCCCAGCGCGACATGTCGGAGATGATCACACGGTCGCCCGCCTGCAGTCCGCCGAGCACCTCGACCGTATTCACCGACGTGCGGCCGAGCCGGACGTTGGTCCGGACCGCCGCGCTGCCGCCGTCGACCAGCTTGAAGAGCCCCACCGTGCTGCTTGCCTGGCCGTACGCGGGCCGGCCGACGTGCAGCACGTTGTCGAGCCGCTCGACCTGAATCGTCCCATCGACCGAGAGGTCCGGCCGCGCGCCGCGGGGCATCTCGCCGGCCAGCGAGACATCCACGGTCACCGTCCCGTTCAGCACGGCCGGATCGATTCGTGAGACACGTCCTTCGACGATTCCGTTGCGTGTGTCGATGGCGGCGGGCTGGCCGATGGTGACATCCTTGGCCTGGGTCTCGGGGATCCGGAGGACGGCCTTGAGGCGGCCCGGCTCGACGATCCGGGCGAGCTGCGCGCCCGACTGGGCCCACTGCCCCACCTCGAGGCTCAGCTCCTGAAGGATGCCGTTTGCCCCCGCACGGACCTCCATCGACCGGATGCGCCCGCGCTGGAAGTTGGTGACGTCACGCAGGCGGCTGACCTGGGCATCCTGGAGCGCGAGCTGGGAGTCGGCGGCCTGGACCATGACCTGCAGCCGCTCCTGCTCCACCTTATAGCGCGTCTCGAGCTCTTCCATGCGCTCGCGTGCGCGGCTGACGTCGTTCGCGGAGATCAGCTGCTTGACCGCCAGTGTCTCGGAGGCTTCGGCGTTGCGCCTGGCGTCGAGATAACCGGCCTTCGCCTCGGCGACGCTCGCCTCCTGGTTGAGCCGCTGCCCCGCGAGGGTCGCGCGGAGATTCACCCGCTCAGCCTGGGCCGCGGTGAGCTGGCGCTCGGACTCGAGCGCCTCGAGCTGGACGTCGGGATTGCTGAGCTCGAGCAGGACGGTTTCCGGCTTGACCTGCTGGCCCGCCTCGGCCAGGCGGTGCTCGACCCGGCCGGCGGTCACCGCGGAGATGTATCGGATGCGTTCGGGGACGAGCGTGCCGGGGCCCCGCACCTCGATCACCAGCGGTCCCCGCTGGACCGAATCGATCCAGACGGCGGACCGGTCGACCCGGGGAGCCGCGGGCTTGAGGCCGTGCAGGCCCAGCGACGCCAGCACGACCGCCGCCAGGGCGATGCCGCCATACATGAGCTGCTTGCGACCACGCTTGGTCGGCGCCCGCGGAATGTCCACAGCCTGTCCTTCGTTCGGTGATGGAAGCCGCGATCGAACGGCACCACGCGGTGGACAGAGGAAAAGAGTGTGCCACATTGGGATGGCGAGCAAACGCGCGGATTCGCAAGGGCTTGCCGAATGGCGTCGGACCCCGGCGGCCCGCCGTCCGTTCGAAACCGGGATCCGTGAATCCCAGGATCGAACACCTGGCCGGACGTGTGCGAGCGTCGCACCTCGATACGTCCCCACCGAATCCCGCCCGCATTTCTGGAGTCGAATGGACCCTCACATCCGGGTGTACCCACTCGCCTGGGCTCCGTTCCGGACCTTGGGCCTCCTCGCGCTCATGGCCGGCTGCGGCCACAGCGAGCCTTTTGGTTCGTCTCCGTTCGGCAGCGACGCCCCGTTCAATCCCACCCCGCCGGTGCGGCTCACGTTCAACCCGCTCGCCGATCGGGGAGCCGCGTGGCTCCCGGACGGGTCCGGCATTCTCTACTCAGCGCAGCAGGAGGGGCGGCCGGACCACGACGTGTGCCTGGCGCTCCTCCCCCCGACCGGCGGCCGCCAGCTTCGATTGGACTGCGATCTGAGCGGCTACGGCGTCGACTCGACCAATGCCATCGAATCGCCGGCGCCCGCGGCCGACGGACGGCTGGCATTCGTCGAGGCCAGCGGGGACCTCGGCTCGGTTATCCCCAGCACTGCAGCCGTGGCCGTTGCGCCCACGCTCGACCCGCGTGGAGCCGCCGTAGTGCGCTCCCTTCCCTACGCGATCCCCGGTCAGCCCACCCACGTGGTGGCACAACAGGTCGAGTGGCTGGATGCCGGTCATCTCATCTACGTGGCCGGCTCGAGAACGTTCAACACGATGACCCGGGACACGGTCATCACCAACCTCGCCGTCGCGCTCTTCGATCTCGGCACCGGCGGATTGCCGGCGATCGTACCGGGCACGACATCCGCGTCGGGCGTCTCCCCTGGTCCCCAGGCCGGCGAGATCTACTACACCCTCGGGGGTGACACGCGGGTGTATCGGCGGGTCCTGGCCACGGGAGATGTCTCGGTCATCCATGACTTCGGCCCGGGCGGCATCGCGCGCGACATTCAGCTCTCCGGCAACCGGATGACGGCCATCGTCGGCGGCCGCGTCGCCTTGGTCAACGACCCCGCGCTCGGCCCCACCCAGTTCGACAGCGGCGGCGTAGTGCACGTGGTGGATCTGAGCTCGGGGGCCGACCAGGCCATCGATCACCCCGGTCTCATGTTCCGACGGCCCGCGCTCTCTCCTGCCGGCGATCACATCGCGGTGGAGGGGTATCCCCTGATCATCACGGTGATCAACGCGCCCGGGGGCACCGTCGTGGACACCATCGTCAGCCGAAGCAGCGATCTGTATCTGCTGGGGGCGCCATGACCGGAGTTCGCCGGAGGCTCGCTGCAGGCATCGGAGGTCTCGCGATGTGCTCGCTCGCCGCGAGCAAGCTTCACGCTCAAGCCGAGGGCGCGGTCGCGGGACGCATCCGGGATGCGAGCGATGGCCGCTCCCTCGGTGGCGTGGAGGTACTGCTCGACGAACGCGTTGGCGCCGTGTCGGACACTGCAGGTACTTACCGGATCCGTGGGGCCAGGATCGGCTGGCACCGGGTATCGGCGCGGCTCATCGGGTATCGCGTCGTCGTGCTCGACAGCGTGCTCGTGCGGGCGGGTGCCACGGTCACGGCCGACTTCAATCTTTCGGCCAATCCGCTCCAGCTCGCGCCCCTCGTCGTGACTGCGCCCGTCGACGAAGTGCTCGATCCCCTCGCGACCGCCAGCGAGCAGAAGATCACCGCGGCGGACCTCCGAGATCTTCCGGTGAGCTCCCTCGAGGAAGCCGTGGCGCTCTCCGCGGGCACCGTCGGCACCAGTTATCGGGGAGGGCGCATCGGCGAGGAGTCGTTCATCCTCGACGGCCTCGGCATCAAGAATCAGCTCGACGCCGCGAGCGGAGGACTCGGACTGACACTCCCACCCGACTTCCTGGGTGAGGCGTCGCTGGTCACGAACGGCTTTTCGGCGCGCTACGGCCAGGCGCTCTCCGGACTGGTGAACGTGGTGACGCGAGATCCGGGCGATCGGTGGGACGGAAGGGTGGCCTACGAAAGCGACCGGCCGTTCGGTGGCAGCCTCGACCGCGGCCTCGACCGCCTCGCCACCCGCGTGGGTGGGCCGGTGGCCGGGGGCGTCGGCGTCGTCGCGGCGGTCGACGTGTCGGGCAGGGTCGACGACGACCCGGTGAATGCTCCCGCGCCCACGAACCCGCTCGATCCCCGTTCGTCCGAGCCCTATCCCCTGCCTCACAACAGCGGCGAGCACTGGAACGGCGCGGGCAAGGTGCTCGTCCCCATCGGCTCGCGCGCCACGCTCCGGCTCCTCGGCATCCACTCCGAGGAACAACGGCTGCTCTACGACCCGGCCTACAAATACGACGCCGACCTATCCCCTGCACAGCGGCTCCGGGGCGACCTGGGGAGCGCGCACCTGCAGTACACGTCGGATCCGCGGTCCAGCGCTCCGCTCATCGTGGACCTGCGGGGCAGCCGCTTCGTTCGCGAATTCATTCGGGGAACACTCGACGCTCCGGTGGATTACGCGGTGGGGGCGATTACCGGCTCCCGCTTTCATTTCATCGGCGAGGACCTGGGCCGCTCGCAGAGCACGTCGCCCGATGCTATCCCGGGGCTGACGAGACCCGACTTCAGCACCCAGACGCCCTGGGGAGTGCCGGCGTTTTTCCTGGGAGGGGCCTCGCCGGGGGATCTCGGCTGGAACCGCTACGGGGAGACCCGATTCCAGCTCGACCTGACGTACGGCGGCGTCCGTCAGGTCGACCTCTTCGCCGGCGGTGAGTACTCGGCTCAACAGGTGCGGACCTGGCAACGCGTGCTGGGCTACCTGCCCGTCGGCGGGGATGTCCCACCGCCGGCGAGCTCGGCTTTCTCGCCGACGGCTGCCGCCGCCTACCTCGAGGCGCAGGCTCGCGTCGCCGACCTGGCGGTCACCGGCGGCATTCGCTACGACCAGTTCGATGCGGGGACGCTTGTGAGCTCGGAGAGCCGCGGCGCCCAGCGCAGCCTGAGTCCGCGATTTGCCGTGTCGACCGTGCTCCAGGGCGCTACGCTGGTCGTCAGCTTCGGGAGATTCACCCAGCCACCCGACTACCAATTCCTGGTGGACGCCGCCTTCGACGATACGACGCGCACAGGCCGGTTCCGCCGCGGCAATCCCGATCTCGGGTTCGAGCAGGCCACCCAGTACGAGATGAGTCTCAGAGTCCGGCCCCGCACGGGGATCTCGCTCCGCGCGGGTGTCTACTACAAGCGCCTCGACGGGCTCGTTGCCTCGGTCCCCCTCGGGCTGAATCCCGATTCGACGGTGTTCGGCAACGCGGACGCGGGAACGGTCAAAGGGCTCGAGTTGCTGGCGGAGCGCGAGATGACGGAATGGTTCGGGCTCCGGGTGGCCTACACGCTCCAGAAGGCCACCACCACATCCACCGATCCGTTTCTCCTCGATCGTCTGATCGTGGTCGACCCCAACACTGGTGACACCACCCGTGCGGCGCGTGCCGAGTTCCCGCTGGATTTCGACCGGCGTCACATCTTGACTGCGATCGGTCGTGCCAAGGCGCCGCCTGATCTCGGCCCACGGATTCTCGGCGTGCGGCCGTTCGGCGCGCTCGAGGGAGCCGTGGTGTTCCGCGTGCTGTCCGGCCTGCCCTACACGCGGCTCGCCACCCACGCGGACTCGACCGCCGATCTACCCAACAACGCCCGCTTGCCTACGACCAGCACCCTGGACCTGCTGCTGCGGCGCCCGATCCGGATCGGCCGGCTCGACGGCGGGCTCTACTGCGACGTGCGCAACCTGCTCAATCGGAAGAATGTCGTGGCGGTTCGGCGGGATTCGGGGCAACCACAGGCGACCACTGCCACGCTCGAGCAGATGGCCGAGGACGCCTACATGGCGCACCCCGAGGGGATTCCGTACGAGTCGCCCCATTACCGGGCGGCTGCGGACCTCGATGGCAATGGGGTGATCGAAGGACCGGGGGAGTTAATGCCCCTCTTCGAGGCGGCGGCGCGGGACTACGCCCAGCCCATCTTTGCGTACGGCACACCGAGGCTCGTGCGCCTGGGCGTCGAACTGTTGTTCTGAGAATCAGACTGCTTCGACGACCTGTTTGAAGCGTCGCAGGTCGTCGCGCACCTGCTGGTCGGGGTCCTCACCCAGCAGCTTGGCTACCGTGTCGCCAACCTTGCCGCCGCGCGGGCGATACCTCAGCACCACCCGCACCTCGGTCGTCCCGTCGCCGGTCGGGACGAAATGGACCGAGCCGGCCTGGTCCACATCGGCGCCCGGCAGCGACCGCCACGCGATCAGCTCGCCCTCGATCTCGTTGTGGATCGTCGCATCCCACTCCACCCGGGTCCCCGCAGGACCCTTGGCCACCCAGTGCGACCGGTCTTCATCGAGGACCCGCACGGCCTCGAGATTGTCCATGAAGCGCGGGAGATTGGTAAAGTCACGCCAGAAGTGGTAGAGCTCGTCGGCCGGCCGCGCGACGATCACGGAGTGCTCGATGCGAGTGCCCGTGCCCGCCTCGAGGCTCGCCAGCGGGCTCGTCCGGTGGCCTCGTGCGCTATTCCGTCCCAGAACGTAGTTCATGGTGGACCGGCCGGTGACCGCACGCCCGATCAGCGACCCGCCGATCGGCCAGAGGAGCCGCCGCATGCGGCGGCGGCGTAGGCCCGCCGCCAGCAACACAACCCCAGCGATCGCGGAGACGATGCGCTCGGTATCCCCGACGTTGATACCGGAATCGTCCCACCGCCTGCGCGGAGTGCGCCTGTCGAGATCGCGGGACCGAGTTGTCGTCGATTTCATATGTTTCATCGTGGCCGCCGGCCAGGCCGAGTGCGGTGATGCAGGTCACACCGGGTCACGGTGTCGATGGCACCGGACTCGCACGCCTCCGCGCTCACTTCGTTTACATTCGCACTATGCCCGCCTACATCTGCGTCACTTGTGGCACCCAGTATCCCGACAGCGACTCGCCACCCCAGGATTGCCTCATCTGCAACGACGAGCGTCAGTACATCGGGTGGAAGGGCCAGACCTGGACGACCTTGGACGAGCTGCGCGCGACGCATCGCAACCGCATCGCTCCGGAAGGCGCGGGCCTCACCGGCATCGGGACGGAGCCGAAGTTCGCTATCGGGCAGCGCGCGCTGCATCTCAACGGCCGCGGATCGGGCGTCCTGTGGGACTGCATCAGCCTGATGGATGACGCCACGGTCGATGCCGTCCGTTCCGTCGGTGGCGCCGCCGCGATCGCGATCTCCCATCCACACTACTACTCATCCATGATCGAGTGGAGCCGGGCTCTCGGTGACATCCCGGTCTATCTGCACGCGGACGATAGCCCATGGGTCGTCCGGCAGGATCGCGCCATCGTCTTCTGGAGCGGCGAGACCCGCGAGATCGCGCCGGGCGTTACCCTGATCAGGTGCGGCGGTCATTTCGCCGGCGCCACGGTGCTGCATTGGTCGGATGGGGCGGACGGACAGGGGGCGCTGCTGAGCGGCGACGTGATCATGGTAGGGCAGGACCGCCGAACCGCGGGGTTCATGTACAGTTATCCCAACTACATCCCGTTGCCGGCCCAGGCCGTCCGCGCGATCGCCGCGGCGGTCGAGCCGTTCGAGTTCGAGCAGGTGTACGGCGCCTGGTTCGGCCAGAACATTCTCGAGGGGGGCAAACAGGCGGTGCGATACTCGGTCCGCCGGTACCTCCTCGCAATCTCCGACCGTAGCCGGAGCTGAGCCGGACATGTCCGATCTGCTCGCCGCCCGCTCTCAGATGGCCGTGTCCCTCGGCTTCCATATCGTCTTCGCGGTCATCGGCATCGGCATGCCGGTGCTGATGGTGGTGGCGGAGCGTCGTTATCAGAAAACGCGAGACCCGAGCTTTCTCGAGCTGGCGAAGCGCTGGGCCAAGGGCACGGCAATTCTCTTCGCGGTCGGCGCGGTATCGGGCACCGTTCTCTCCTTCGAGCTCGGCCTTCTGTGGCCGGAGTTCATGAGAATCGCCGGCCCTGTGATCGGGATGCCGTTCTCCCTGGAGGGTTTCGCCTTCTTCACCGAGGCCATCTTCCTCGGCGTGTATCTCTATGGATGGGACCGGATCACCCCGCGGGCGCACCTGCTGGCGGGGGTCCTGGTGGCCGTGAGCGGCGCGGCATCGGGGATCTTCGTCGTCACCGCCAATGCCTGGATGAACTCACCGGCCGGGTTCGAGCTGGTGAACGGGCGGGCCGTCCATGTCGATCCGATCGCCGGTATGCTCAATCCGATGACGTTCCAGCAGACCCTGCACATGACCCTCGCGGCCTACGCCGCGACGGGATTCGCGGTGGCCGGGATCCATGCGTTTCTCCTGCTCCTCGACAACGAAAACGCCTTCCATCGGCGGGCCCTTGCCATCGGCCTTCTGGTCGGAGCACCGGCCGCAGTGCTGCAGCCCTTCTCCGGCCACCACAGCGCCCAGGTCGTGGCCGAGCGGCAGCCGGCCAAGCTGGCGGCGATGGAGGCGCACTTCGAGACCGCGCGACGGGCGCCGATCCTGCTCGGTGGATGGCCCGACGAGGAGAGGAACGAGACTCGGTACGCCGTCCCCGTTCCCGGCGGCCTGTCCCTCCTCGCCTTCGGCGATCCCGACGCGGAGGTCAAGGGGCTCGAAGCCTTTCCCCGGAAGGATTGGCCCCCGGTGGCGATCGTGCACTACGCGTTCCAGCTCATGGTGGCGCTCGGAACCTACCTCGCACTGGTGGGGCTCTGGGGCCTCTGGCTGGCGCTGCGCCGGGCGGACCATGCGGCGCAGCCGTGGTTCCTTCGGGCCGTCGCGCTCGCGGCACCGCTGGGATTCATCGCAATCGAGGCCGGCTGGACGGTCACCGAGGTGGGCCGGCAGCCGTGGATCGTGTACGGCGTGCTGCGCACCGCCGAGGCCGTGACCCCGATGCCCGGGCTGATCGTCCCGTTCCTCGGATTCACCCTGCTTTACTGCTTCCTCGCCGTCATCGTCGCCTGGCTGCTGTATTCGCAGATCATTCGCAGCCCGCGCGAGACGGAGTGGAGCCGGCGATACACGCCGGAGCCGGCGACCCGTGGCTGACCTCCCGCTCCTCCTCGCCGCGATCCTCACCTGGTCGCTCGCCGTCTATGTCCTGCTGGGCGGCGCCGACTTCGGCGGCGGCGTCTGGGATCTCCTGGCCTCGGGGCCGCGGCGTGACCGGCAGCGAGACCTGATCGCCCACGCGATCGGGCCCATCTGGGAAGCCAACCATGTCTGGCTCATCCTGGCCATCGTGCTGACCTTCACGTGCTTCCCGCCGGTCTTCGCGCGGCTGGGCACGGTCCTGCACATCCCACTTTCGCTGATGCTGGTAGGAGTCGTGCTGCGGGGATCGGCCTTCATCTTCCGTAGTCACCACACCGACCGGACCTCGCAGAACCGGTGGGGGAGAGTCTTCGCGATCGCGAGCCTCCTCACTCCGGTCCTGCTCGGCATCTGCATCGGGGCCGTCGTGTCGGGCCGCGTGGTCGAGCGCTCGACCGGCACCTTCGCCGACCGGTTCGTCCTGCCCTGGCTCACGCCATTCACGTTCGCCATCGGCGCACTGACGCTGGCGATGTTCGCGCTGCTCGCCGCGGTCTTCCTCACCATTGAGACGAGGGACCCTGCTCTCGCGGGTGATTTTCGCCGGCGGGCCCTCTGGGCCGCCCTGGCGGTGTTCGCCACCGCCTTCGTTTCCCTCGCCCTCTCCCCCGCCCACGCGCCGGTTGTGCGCGAGGGGCTCATCGGGTCGGGCTGGGCCCTCCCTTTCCACCTGCTGACCGGGGTGGCGTCGCTAACTGTGCTCTGGACGCTATGGGTGCGGCGCTACCGTCTGGCCCGGATGGCGGTAGGAGTGCAAGTTCTCTGCATCGTCGGCGGATGGGGGATGGCGCAGTACCCGTACATCCTTCCGCCCGACCTGACGATCGGCGCGGCGGCGGCGCCGCCGGTTACCCTGCGCCTGACGGTGTTCGTGCTGGCCGGCGGGGCACTCGTCCTGCTGCCGTCGCTGATCTACTTGTTTCGCGTCTTCAAGAGCGCGCCCGCCGACCAGCAGGGTCCGCAGGCGCGAGGAGGATAGTCCGTTGAAAGAGCCACTCGTCCGAACCGACCGGCTCGACATCGTCCCCTTCGAGCTGCCCGCCGTGGAGGCGATCGTGGCGGGCGACGCCGAAGCGCTCGAGCGTCTCACCGGCGCGAGCTTCCCCCGTCCCGCCACCCCGCCGCCCTATATGACCGACGCCCTGCCCGTGGTCCGGGAACGGCTCAAGGCCCACCCCGACGAGGCGGTCTGGTGGAACTGGCTCATCGTGGAACGGGAGACTCGCCGCGCGGTCGGATCGGTGGCTTTTGGAGGACGTCCCCAACCCAGCGGGGCCGTGCTGATCGGATACGCGATGTATCCGGAGTTCGAACGACACGGGCTTGCCACCGAGGCGGTGCGTGCCATGATCGATTGGGCGTTTCATCAGCCCGGCGTGAAGGTCGTGCGCACGCTGGCGCCGGTATGGAACACGCCGGCCCTCCGGGTGGCGGAGAACGTGGGGATGCAGCCGGTGGCCGCCGATGAAGATGATGATGTCGGCGAGGTCCTGGTGTACGCCGTCAGCGCGCCAGCATCCGTCGGATCGGCCTGACGAGAAGCGCCATGAGCACGGTCGCGGCCAGGGCATAGAGCCCCACGGTTCCGAATAGCTGGGGCAGCGTGAAGGTCTCGTAGAGACTCGCCACCCGACCTCCCAGGTAGCTGCCCACCGACAGCGCGAGATACCACACCCCCATCGTGAGCCCCACGATCCGCGCCGGCGCCAGCCTGGTGATCGCGCTCATGCCGACGGGACTGAGCAGGAGCTCGCCGATGGCGTGCAAGAAGAAGGTCGCGACGAGCCACAGCGGGCTTACCCTGACGCCGGCCTGGGCCAGTCGCGCGGCAAGGAACATGACTCCGAATCCCGCCGCGACGAAGAGGAGGCCCATGGAGAACTTGGCCGGGCTCGAGGGGTCGCGTTTACCCAGACGCACCCAGAGCCAGGCAAAGACCGGCGCGAGGATGATGAGGAATACCGACTCGACCGACTGGAACCAGCTGGGGGGAAAGGAATGCCCCAGAATGGTGGTGTCGGTATTACGCTGGGCGAAGAGATTGAGCGACGAGCCCTGCTGTTCGAACACCGACCAGAAAACCGCGGCCCCGAGGAACAGCACGAGGACCACGGTCAATTGCTTGCGCTCGATCGGCGTCCACTGCGCCAGGAGGAACAACCACAGAAAGAACGACACGGTGATCAGCAGAAGGACGATGCCGAACGCGTCTCCCAGGCCCTTGGCGGTGATCCGCAGGATGCCCGACATGGAGAGCGCCACCAGCAGCCCCGCGACCGCGAGGACGGTCACGATCCCGAGCCGAAGCTGCCGGCGCTGACGCGTGCGGGCCTCCTCGTTCTCCGGCGCGACCGGGTCCATCCCGGCGTTGCCCAGGTGCTTCCACCCACGCAGGTACTGCACAATGCCGACGAACATCCCGACGGCGGCCATCCCGAACCCGAAATGCCAGGAGCGCTCGGGAGTGATCCCCGCGGTCGTGAGCGTGTGCCGGAACTGCTCGCTCTGCGCCAGCCACCCACAGGCGAGCGGTGCGATCAGGGCGCCCACGTTGATGCCCATGTAGAAGAGGGAGAACCCGGCGTCGCGGCGCTCGTCTTCCGGCGCGTAGAGCTGTCCCACCATCGTCGCGACGTTGGCCTTGAGCAGACCCGTGCCGATGATCACCAGTCCGAGCCCGAGATAGAAAGTCGCGATCGACGGGACGGCGAGACTGATGTGCCCCAGCATGATCACCACGCCGCCGTAGAGCGTGGCCCGTCGCTGTCCGAGAAACCGGTCCGCCAGCCAGCCCCCGGGCAGCGTCATCATGTAGACAAGGGCGGTGTAGGAGCCGTAGATGACACCGGCCTTGCCCGCATCGAACTGTAGGCCGCCGGCGGCGATCGGCGTCGTCATGAAGAGGATGAGCAGCGCCCGCATCCCGTAGTAGCTGAAGCGCTCCCACATCTCGGTGAAGAAGAGCGTGGAGAGTCCCCGGGGATGTCCGAAGAAGCTGGTGTCCCTCGGCGCGGCATCCACCGCCGGTTGCTGTATGGTCGTCGCCACGAATGCTCCGTGTGGGGTGGAACCGCGCGTCAGGGGTGCTTGCCGAGCTTCTTCTTGAGGTAGGCGAGCTGCGCCTCGATGGCTTCCTCGAGCCGGCGCTTCTCCGCGTCGATGTGAGACCGGGCGTCGTCGTCAGGGCGGGTGGCGCCGGCCGCCTCGAGATCGCGCCACGCCGCCCGCACCGACTCGGACGTGTCGCGGCCCGACTTGCGCACCTCGGCGGCCATCTCCTCGATCTCCCGCTGGGCCATCACCAGCTCGTCGCGCTGGACCACGAGCTTGCGCTCCAGGATCTGGATCCGGTCCCGGTGCCGGCCCGCGAATCGCCCGGCGACGGTGACAGTCTCCTGATCGGACACGCCGGCGGCCAGGCGGGCACGGCGCTCGGCATCGTCCAGGTGCTTGCGCTCGATCGCCAGCTCGCGCTCGGTGATCTCGATCGCCTCGGCCATCCGCGTGAGGCCCACCTTGGCCTCGATGATGGCGTCGCGCATGCCGGCGGCATAGGCGCGGGGATCCGAGGTAGCCTGTTCCCGCAGCAGCTGATCGAGTCGAGCCTTCAGGCCGTCGAGCACGGCCCGCGCACAGCGGTCATGGCTGGCACCTCTGGAGGATCCGCCGGCGGAAGGCCGGCGCCAACCGCCGGGCGGCGGTCGAAGCGCTTTGGGAGTTGGAATGGTAGGACCCGCTCGGAAAGGCGTCAAGCGAAACGGGCTACCCACCCTACCATTGCCTGGGTAGCCTAGTACCCATGACCGATTCCTGCCCCCGTTGCGACCTCATCGCCGGCCGCAGCATACCGCCCGGCGGGGTGATCCACGACGACGGACTGTGGCGCGTCGTGCATCACCCGGGAGCCACCTCGGATCCGGGTGAGCTTCTCATCGTACTGCGGCGCCATGAGGAGGCCATCGCGGCGCTCACCGATGCCGAAACCGAGGCGCTCGGACCGATCCTGCGCGCCGGTACCCGCGCCATCGAGCGCGTCGTCCGGCCGGAGCGGGTGTACGTGGCGTCGTTCAACGAGCGCATCCGGCACGTGCACTTCTTTCTGCTTCCGCGGACCGGCGCCATGCCGTCGGGTCACGTCACGTCCGACCTGTTCCGCCGGGCGAGAGGCGTGCTCCGCGGCTTGAAGGTGGCGCCGAACCCGACCGACGAGACCCGCGCCCGCGCGGCCCAGCGGATCCGGGACGAGGATGTGTGGCCGCCGCTCCGGGACTGAGGTTCGGACGACTTTGGGAGCGCCTCGGCGCCCAGGGTGACAGCGACCCCTCGTTCGAGCGGCTGGCCGAGGCATACGGCGGGACCGGCAGAGCGTACCACACCATGGCGCACATCCTCGATTGTCTGGCGCGGCTGGACGAGGCTGGCGCGCCGCAGGAGCGGAGCGAAACGGTCGAAGCGGCCATCTGGTTTCACGACGTCGTGTACGACGCCCGCCGCAGCGACAACGAAGACCGCAGTGCGGATTGGGCCGCCCGGATCCTGGGCGGCGCCCGAACGCCGCCGGCCGTCGTGGACCGCGTCGCCGGCCTGATCCGGATGACGGCGCACACGGCGCCGGCCAGCGACCCCGAAGGCGCACTCGTCTGCGACATCGACCTTTCGATTCTCGGTCGAGACCCCCGAGAGTTCGACGAGTACCAGCGGCGGATCCGCGAGGAGTACGCCTGGGTCCCGGCCCCGCTCTATCGGGCCGGCCGGACCCGCGTCCTCACGCGATTCCTGGATCGCGACCGGATCTACCTCACCCCGTACTTTCACGACCGGTACGAATCGGCGGCCCGTGAGAATCTGAGGAGAGCGTTGGCGGAGCTGGCCGGCTGAGGTCCTGCGAAACGCCGGAGGAGTCCGATGCTGCGATACGAAGTGACGCTCGAGGTCGAACCGGTCCTCGCCGAGTCCGTCGTCCAGTACATGCGGCGGACCCATATCCCGGAGATCGGGGCCACCGGCTGTTTTCTCCGGATCCGTCTCGACCGTGCCACGGAGACCCGGTTCCGGACCACCTACCACGCCGCCACCGCGGCCGACCTCAATCGCTACCTGGCGGAGCATGCCCCGGAGATGCGCACGCGCTTTACGCGCCGATACCCTTCCGGTGTGACGGCGACTCGCGAAACCTGGGAGGAACAGGCAACGTGGGAATGACCGATCGGAAGCGGGGGTGCCCGAGTTATCTTGATGGCATCATGCGCCCATCACCGATGCTGCTGCTCGCGGCCGCGCTGGCCTGCGGGAAGCCGCCCGCTCACGGAGGAGGCGCGGCATGCGGCCTCGCCGCGCTGGCCGGCCCGACCTCCCTCCTCCAACAGTTCGGCGTGCCGCAGCAGACGCTGAGCCGTCCCCCGGCCCGGTTGCCGGAGCGCCTGGTGGCCCGCGTCGTCGCCGGCCCCGCGCTGGAGGCGCTGGTGGGCCGCACCGACACGCTCCTGGTGATCGGCGTCGAGGGGGCGGTTCCTCCCACCATCAAGCCAAGCTATGGCGTGTTGGTCCTCGATCAGTCGGAAAAGACCCGAGGCGTCGTGCTCTACGAGGGGTTGCCGGTCGAGGGGGCCCCCAGGATCGGAACAGTCAATGTCGGAGACGCCTCGTTGCCGTTGATCGGCATCCAGCTCGATCCAGCCAAGATCGAGAATCCAGACTGCCCGCTCTTCCCGGACTCGGTGCTCTCGTGAGCGCGCCACGGATCGCCGTGGGGGGCGTAGTCCGGCACTGGGACAACGCCGACCGAACCGGGATCAACGCGGCGTACGTGAAATCGGTAGTGGCGGCCGGCGGGGTGCCGCTGGTCCTCTCGCCATTGCTCGGCCCGTCGCTTGCCGGCCGTGCCCTGGCCGGTGCCGACGGTCTCCTGCTCACCGGCGGGGAAGACATGGATCCCGCGTGGTACCAGGCGCAGCCGTCGCCCCATCTCTACCCGCCCAGTCGCGAGCGGGATCTGTTCGAGCTCGCGCTGTTCGCCGCCGCGCGCCAGATGGAGCTTCCCATACTGGGTATCTGCCGCGGCATCCAGCTCATCAACGTCGCGATGGGAGGCACGCTCTACCAGGATCTTCCCACGGAGCGTCCCAGCGCCATCGAACACAATGCCACGCGACCCCGGGACGCCCGTGTCCATTCGATCCGCCTCGCACCGGGCAGCCGCGCGGCCGCGGCACTCGGGACGGCTCCGCTCAGCGTGAACTCGTTCCATCACCAGGCCATTCTCGACCTCGCCACCGGTCTGACCGCCAGCGGCTGGACCGAGGACGAACTGATCGAAGCGGTCGAAACGGACGCCGGCACGCCGTGGCTTCTGGCGGTCCAGTGGCACCCCGAGGAAATGTTCGCGGAAGCGACCGCGCCCGAGCGGGGACTCTTTCGTGCGTTCGTGGAGGAGGCCGCGCGGCGGGCGGTGGAAAGTCCCGTCGCTAGTGGGCGCCGAGGTCCCGAAAAATTCGATCCGGTGTCTGCGCGTTCGGAAACAGCAGCCGGTCACTGACCCCATTCAGCGCGCTGCGAACCGACGGGAAGCGGTCGGAGGCGGTCTTGAGCAGGGCGGCGAGGCCGTACTGGGCGGCCAGCACGTGGTCCGAGGCCATCCCGAAGCCTCGGCGGCCCATGGCGTCGTAGTAGGCGACCGCCGGTCCGCCTTTGCGGAGGTGTCGGGCGGCGATATAATCGGGAAAGAGTCCGGCCAGCCAGAGCGCGTAGTTGCCGAGGTGAAGCATCACCCGGAATCGGCGCTCGCCCGAGCTGGAGTCGAGATCCACCAGAATATCAACGAGATAGCGATGGCGCTGGTCGTCGTTCCAGTCCACCCGCCAGCCGCGATCCCGCTGCCCGAACTCGAGCAGAAGGGCGGCCAGATAATCGGCGAGCTCGCGATCGTCCACCCCGGCGGCGCGAAGCGACTGCCTCACGACCACGAAGTAGAACAGCGGCTCGGAGGGCACGAGCATCGTCCTGACGGTCAACAGGCGCTCGAGCAGATCCGGCGAATCCAGCAGAGGATCCGGACCTTCGGCCGCCAGCCGACGCTCAAGATAGGCACGCCGATGCGCGCTACCCCGGCTCAATAGCAGGATCACCAGCTGCAGGTCCGCCGCGGTCAGGCGGCCCCGGGTATTGGCCCGAATCATGGCCGAATCGCCCTCCTCGATCTTTCCGGAAGCTACCGCGGTCTCAGCCGTGGAGCATCTGACCTCGTTCGCCCACGAGCTGGCGGGCACCCTTCGCCGCGCGTCCATCGTCGACCTTCTGGTCCGGCACATCCAGCGCAGCCATACCCCGACCGAGATCGCCCTGGCGCTATTTCAGCGCGGCCCGGACATCCAGGATCTCATGCATCACTGGCCCGCGGGTCGTCCCGATCGCCACGCACTTCTCGCGGTCGCCGAGCGGGAAGGACCGATGCTGCTGCCGGATGGGCTGACCCCGCTGGTGGAACGCGGGCTCCTGCCGGCCCAATCCGACGACGCGGGTTCCTGGCTCCTGGTGCCCTTCGAGGCCAAGGGGCTCGTGACCGGAGCCCTGGCCCTGCGAGCGGAGGCCGGTCGCTACGGCCCGGGATCGCTGGTCTTGCTCGAAGGCCTCGTGGGTCAGGCGAGCATCGCCCTCGAGAGCGCCCGTCTGGTCGATCTGCACGATGACGGGCGGCGGACCTGGCAGGAAGTGGTCGACGCGATCTCACCCGCTATCTGCATCGTGGACCGAGGGGGCCGGATCCGGCGCGCCAACCGCGCGTTCGCCGATCTCGTCAACGCCCCTCCAGCGAGTCTCATCGGCCGGCCGTGGCAGGCCTTCATTCCCCCCGAGTGGACCGCCGACCTGCAACGCGCTCTGGAACAGCAAGGAGCGGGCCGCGAGGTGGATCTGCGCACCGGCGACCGGACGTATGCCGTTACCGCGGTGCCGATTACGAGCACCGATCGCTCGACCCTCGTCCTCCTCTTCGACGACCAGACCGACCGGCGCCGGCTGCAGGACCAGCTCATCCAGTCGGAGAAGTTATCGGCCATCGGGCAGCTGATCGCGGGGATCGCGCACGACCTCAACAATCCCCTCGCATCGGTGGTGGGGTTCGCCGATTACCTGGGGGAGGTTCCCCATGTGCCGGCGGCGCTCAAGGAGCCGCTCGCCGTCATCCAGGAGGAGGCGGAGCGGGCGTCGAACATCGTGAAGAACCTGTTGAGCTTCGCGCGCAAGCAGGAGCACCAGCGCCGGCCGACCGCTCTTGGTCCTCTGCTCGACAACACGTTCGTCCTGCTCCGGAACCAGCTGATGTCGCATCGCGTCGAGGGCCACATCGAGGTGGAGCCCGGCCTCCCGATGCCGGATGTCGATGCCAACCAGATACAGCAGGTGTTCGTCAACCTGATGAACAACGCCGCGCAGGCCATCGCGTCCACGGGGCGGCCCGGCACCATCATCGTCCGGGCGCGTGCCTGGCTCGACGGCGTCGCCATCGACGTCATCGACGATGGCCCCGGCATGTCCGAGTCGCTGGCGGGCCAGGTGTTCGAGCCCTTCTTCACCACCAAAGCCGAGGGTGAAGGGACCGGCCTGGGTCTCTCCATCAGCCAGGGCATCATCCGGGAGCACGGGGGACGGATTCTGCTCGCTACCGAGGAGGGCCGGGGGTCGACCTTCACCGTCCAGCTGCCGCTCGCCACGCAGCCACCGGCACCGCCGCCCGACGCGCGGGACCGTACCCCGTTTCGACGGCTGCGCGTGCTCGTGGTGGACGACGAGCCGCACATCCTCCATTACATGCGGGCCACTCTCGAGGCGTGGGGTCACATCCCCGTTGTGGCCGGCGACGGTCTCGAGGGCCTGTCCCGACTCGACGACGACGCGTTCGATCTCGTCATCTCCGATCTTCGCATGCCCAAGCTCGGGGGGCGGGAGTTCTACGAGGAGGTCACCCGGCGCTACCCGTCGATGGCCCCCCGCTTCGTCTTCGCCACCGGCGACACCGTGCGCGGTGACACCCTGGCCTTTCTCGAAACGCTCGACCGCCCGTACCTGCACAAGCCGTTCAGTCTCGCCGAGCTTCGGACGCTGCTGGCCGATGTGGCGCGCAGGGGCGCGGCACCCGGGTTGGCGCGGCCGGCTGAGGGCGGGGCGGTGGAGACCGTACCCGGAACGTGACGATCCGGGTGGTGCACGTCGCGTCGGGCCGTGAGTGGCGCGGCGGACAACGTCAGGTATGGCTGCTGGCGAGGGAGCTGGCCCGTCTCGACGGCGTCGAGCAGGTGGTCGTTACCGGCGCGCAGACCGAGCTGGCCCGGCGCCTCCGGCTCGACGGCATACCGATACGTGAAGTGGCGTGGTCCGCCGGTCTCGACCCGAGAGTCATCCCCGCCGTGATGGCCGAAGCCCGCGGCAACCAGGCGGTGCTGCACGCACACGATGCCCACGCCACCACGCTCGCCGGCGTCGCCAGCTGGCTCTCGGGCATTCCGTTCGTCACCACCCGCCGAGTCGATTTCCCGCTCCGCCATCCAGCCATGTGGAAGCGCGCGAGGCGCGTGATCGCGATCTCACACGCGGTGTCCGACGTCCTCGTGGACGGCGGCGTCCGGCCGGAGCGGATCGCGATCATTCCCTCGGGGATCGCCGTCGAGGTCACCCGAGCCGCGGCACCGATGGGCATCCGTCACAGACTCGGGCTCGCCCCCGATGCGATGGTAGCGGCCAACGTCGCGGCGCTGGTGGGTCACAAGGACCATACCACCCTTCTGCGGACGGCGGCTGTCCTCCGGGAGCGATTGCCCACGCTGCACTGGGTCGTTGCGGGGGATGGACCGTTGCGGCACCCGATGGAGCGGCTGCGGGAGGAACTCGGTCTTACGGCATGCGTCCACTTTCTGGGTCACATTCCGGACCCTGCGGGTCTGATCGTGGACGCCGACGTCTTCGTCATGAGCTCGAGCCAAGAGGGCCTGGGTACGGCGGTTCTGGACGCCATGGCGGCTGGCACCCCGGTTGCATCTACTGCCGCCGGGGGACTCCCCGATCTGCTCGGCGACGGCGCCGGCTTGCTCGTTCCCACGGGCGATTTTTCTGCGCTGGCCCACGCAGTACAGCGAATTCTGGAGGACGCGACATTGCGATCGACGCTGGTCACCCGCGCGCAAGCGGTGGTGCCGCGTTTTACCTCGAGGCGCATGGCAGAGGATGCCTTATCGGTGTATCGTTCGTGCGCCTCATTCCCTTGATCGGTCATGATTTACGTCTGCATACCGAGTTACAACGAAGCGCCGACGGTGGGCCTCCTGCTCTGGAAGGTCCGGCAGGTGTTCGCCGGATTCCCCCGGGAGTATCACCTGCTGGTGATGGACGATGGCTCGACCGACGCGACGGCTGAGGTGCTCGAGCCGTACAGCCGGGTGTTGCCGCTCACGGTCCTGCGCCACGAGCAGCGGCGCGGTTACGCCGCCGCGACCGAGGCGCTGCTGCGCCACGCCGTGGAACTCACCGATCGTCCGAAACGAGATGCGGCCGTGCTGATGCACGCCGACTTCGCCCACGATCCGCAGACGCTGCCCGATCTGGTCCGCCGGGTGGACAGCGGCGCCGACGTCGTGGTGGCGGAAGGGCAGATCGAGGGCGAGCCGTCGCGGGCCCATCGCTGGCTCCGACGCTACGCGCCCTTCATCCTGCGCGGCGTCGTGTCGGTGCCGGGCGTGAAGGACGTGGTGTCGGGCTTCTCGATCTTCCGGCTCGTCGCGCTCCGGAACGCGATCCGGAGCCAGCCGAGCGGTCTGCTCGTTTCCCAGGGCTGGGCGGCCAACGCCGAGCTCTACTGGCGGGCCAGCCGGTACGCGCGGCGGGTGGAGGCCGTGTCCTCCCTCGAGCGGCACGATCTCCGAGGACGTCCGACGCGTGTCCGCGTGCGGGAGACGACGGCCGCGCTCTGGGCCTCGCGCGCCCTGCTGCGCGCCACACCGATCGCGCCCGCCACGCCCGCCGCGCCCGAACAGACCGACGGCCGCCGGGAGCCCGAGCGCCGTCCAGAAACGGTGTCGTCATGAAGTCGATCGCGCTGCTGGCGCTGCTGGCGCTCCAGGGTGGCGGCGCCCCCGCGGATACCACGTCGTATCCCTTCACGGTGGGTGAGAAGCTCACCTACACCGCCAAGCTCGGCATGCTGTCGCTCGGGTCGGGAACGCTCGAAGTGGCGGCCCGCGACTCCATCCGGGGCGAGGAAACGTTCCGGTTCAGGTTCCGGCTCACGGGCAAGACCGTCTTCTACTCACTCGACGACGTGCTCGAGTCGTGGGTCGACACGAGAGACTTCATATCCCGGCGCTTCCGGCAGGATTTCGTGGAGAACAAGAAGCCCAAGAAGCGGACGTACGAGATCTACCCCGACTCGGGGTTCTTCCGCGAGGTCGGCAAGGAGACCACCGAGCCGACACCCCGGGACCCGCTCGACGATGCGGCTTTCTTCTACTTCGTGAGAATCACGCCTCTCGAGGTGGGAAAGAAGTACGTGTATCAGCGCTACTTCCGGAAGGACAAGAATCCCGTGACGATCGAAGTGGTCAAGCGGGAGAAGATGGAGCTGCCCGACGGCAACGATGTGGATTGTCTGGTCCTCCATCCCGTCATCGACACCAAGGGCATGTTCTCCAAGCGCTCCGATACGCGAATCTGGCTGACGGATGATCCCCGCAGGCTGCCGGTCCAGATCCGGACCAAGTTTCCCTTCGGCACCATCACGCTTCGCCTCAAGGAGATGGTGGTTCCCGGCTCGGGCGCTTCGACGTCCGCGTCAGCCGACTGAGTGTCGTATCGCGAGGCGGACCTCAGTCGGCTGAAGACGATCCCGGTCGCCGGCCGCCGTCACAAGGTCGACTCCTCGCTCCTCGCCGCCGCGCCCGGCCGCGGCCAGTCGTTCTCCGCCTTCCTCTCGAGTCTTCCCGACGTCCTCGGGGCGCATGATCTGCGCGCCGTGATCGACGGCGTCGCGGCGGCCGCCCTCGCGCGCCGCGGCGTCATCCTCCTGATCGGCGGCCACGTCATCAAAGTCGGACTCGGCCCCCTGATTCGGACATGGCTCGAGCGTGGAGTCGTGACCCACCTGGCGCTGAACGGCGCCGCGGCGATTCACGATTTCGAGCTGGCCGCCTACGGCGGGACCAGCGAGGACGTGGAGAGCGGTCTGGCGGATGGGACCTTCGGCATGGCGGAGGAGACCGGAGGCGAGATGAACGCGGCGGTGGTCGAGGCCGCGCGCTCCGGCCAGGGAATGGGTGAGGGTCTGGCACGAGCGCTGGGCGGACGCTCCAGCCTCCCCGGCAGGGACGCGTCGGTGCTGCTTCGCGCCCTGGAACTGGACGTGCCGGTGACCGTCCACGCGGCCATCGGCGCCGAGATCACGCATCAACACCCCTCGGCCGACGGCGCCGCGATCGGCGCCACCAGTCACCGGGATTTCCGCCGGTTGGCCGGCTCGGTGCCGTCGATGGATGCGGGCGGCGCGGTGATGAACTGGGGTAGCGCGGTGATCCTGCCGGAGGTCTTTCTCAAGGCGCTCGCCGTGGCGCGAAATCTGGAGTCCGGCCGCCCCACGGGATTCCTGGCGGCGGACTTCGACATGCAGCGACACTATCGGCCCGCGATGAACGTCGTGCGCCGTCCGACGCTGGGCGGCGGCGCGGGCTACCTGCTCACCGGCCACCACGAGATCATGATCCCGCTTCTCGTATGGGGAGTGCTGGAGAAGCTGACGGCGGAAGAAGGCTAAAGGCTGAAGGCTAAAGGCTGAAGGCTAAAGGCTAAAGGTCGGTTGGCCACCATCCCAGCCCTTCAGCCCTTTGGCGTTCAGCCTTCAGCCGCTCTTACGCCGCCCGACCCGCGATCGTCTCGCGCACCCTTGCGGCCGTCCCCGGGGCGATCACCTTCAGCACCAGATAGATCAGGAAGCCGACAAAGGCGAAGAAGAGGACGGTGCTGAGGAGCCCCAGCAGCAACCCGAACAGGCCGAAGAAGACCTTGAGCAGGAAGATCGCGAGCACCGCGAAAATGGCGAAGCCCAGCAGGTTGCGGATCATGGCATTCCCTCGTGGAAGCGTGGTCAGGCAACATAACGGTCGAACGTTCCAAAAAGTTTCGTTGAAATATAAGTGACTTCTCCATTTGATGTTGCGATTGTCGGTGGCGGCCCGATCGGCGCCGCCTGCGCCAGGGAACTGGCCCTCGCGGGGCGCCGGGTCGTTCTCCTGGAGCAAGGCGGAGACCAGGGGCAGGCATGGCGCGCCGCAGCCGGCATGCTGGCGCCCCAGATCGAGGCCGATCCGGATGATCCCGCTCTGGAGCTTGGACTGGCCGGGCGGGAGCAGTACCCCGCTCTCGCCGCCGCGCTCAAGGAGACGACCGGGATCGACATCGGCTTCTGGCGGGAGGGCATCGCCCGTCTCGCCGCCGACGAAGAAGAGGCGGGCGACCTCAAGTCGCGGGTCGCATGGCAGCGGCAGCAGAGCTGCCTGTCCGATTGGCTGGATGCGGAGGAAGTGGCGGCACGCTGGCCCTGGCTTGCACCGACCGCCGGCGCATTGTGGGCGCCGCACGAAGGCGCGGTAGAGCCCGACAGCCTGGTCCGAGCGTTGCGCGCCGACGCGACGCGCGCCGGAACCGTGATCGTCGACGACGCCGCCATGCGCATCGAGCATCGGGGCGATCGCGCCGTCGGCGTGATCGGCACGAAAGGGCGATACGCGGCCGGCGAGGTCGTGATCGCCGCCGGCGCGTGGTCGTCACTCCTCGAAGGCATCCCGCGCCCGCTGGCCGTCGCGCCGGTTCGCGGCCAGATGGCGGCGCTCCCGTGGCCCGCGGGGGCGAGGCCGGCCATCCTCTACGGCCGCGGGTGCTACATGCTGGCGCGCGGCAGCGAGGCGATCGTGGGCTCGACGATGGAATACGTCGGGTTCCATTCCGAGGTGAGCTCCGCGGGTCTCGCCCGGATTTTCACCAGCGTGGCCGAGCTGTGTCCGACGCTCGACCGTGCGCAGGTACATCGCACCTGGGCGGGTCTGCGGCCGATGACGCCCGATGGCCTGCCGATCATCGGCGGGGAACCCAGGCTCAAGGGCCTCTGGTATGCCACCGGCCACGGCCGGAACGGCATTCTCCTGGCCGGCATCACCGGCCTCATCATGCGGCAGCTCATCTCGGGAGAATCACCTGGAGAGAACCTGGCGCCCTTCTCCCCCGCCCGCTTCTGGCGCTGGTAACCAGCTGAAAGCTCAAAGCCGAAAGCCAAAAGCCACCAGCCTTCAGCGTTCAGCTTTGAGCCTTCAGCTGATATCGCCGACTACCCGTCCGCAGAGGTCAGTAGAGCAGTAGAACGAAACCTGCGCCCTCTGCACCCGGATAGCCGGCGACGGCGGCCGCACCGGCACCGAGACGTCAGCTCGGCAGCAGCACCTCGTCGACGACCTGGATCACACCGTTCGACTGTCGCACGTCGTAGGTCGAGATGTTGGCCACCCCGCCCTTCGCGTCACGCACCACGATGTTCCGGTCGCCATTCATCATGACCGTCAGCCGGCCGCCGCTGACGGTCGTGAGCGTGGCCTGGCCGTGGCCGCTCCTGATCGCCTTGGTCAGGGCCTCGGTATCGTAGCTGCCAGCGACGACACCGCCGCCACCAGCGTGGTGTGATCGGCCGAGTTGACCGCGTTGTCCACGATGTCCTTGGTGCGATGCATCGCCTGCCCACCCACCATCGTGGTGCCCTTCTCCATCGCCATGTCGCCCTTCGCCATGCCCTGCGCCACCGCGCCCGAGACGCTCGCGAGCGTGAGCGCGACTGCCGAGAGGATCTGCCTGCCGTAGTGCATCGTCGTTCTCCTCCGTAAGTGGTTGATCAACGACACAGGTACGCGGCAAAGCCGTGAGCGGATGTGTGGGGACGCGCACCAATCCGAACACGCGCGGCGGACGTATCGGGGGCACAGGAGGAACCACTCGGGTCCTCTCCGATTCCCAACCGGCAAGGAGAAGCACCGCCATGCTAGGCAGACTGACCTCGCCCCGCCGGGCGCTCGCCGCCGCCGCCGCCGTCGCCCTGCTGGGCGTGGCCGGCGCGGCACGCCTGGTCCTCGGCTCGGACCACCAGGACACTCCCTTCGTCGAGCTGAATCCCAAGTCCGACATGACCGATGTCTACGCCTTCCCGGGCTCGTCGGCCGGGCGGATCGTCCTGGTCATGGACACGCGCGCCTTCCTCACCCCTGCGGGCGCAACCGACCCGGCGCAGGCGTCGTTCGATCACAACCTGCTCTACCAGTTCAAGGTCGATAACAACGGTGACGCGAAGGAAGACAAGGTCATTCAGGTGAGCTTCACGGGCGAAGGCGCCAATCAGCAGGTGGAAGTGCGCGGACCCGTCGCGCCGCCGGTGCAGGGCGCGATGCAGAACGAGATCGCGGACATGAGCCCCGCGGTCACCGGCGCCATCAACAGCACGCTCGGCAACGCGAGCGACATCCAGGTGTTCGCGGGACCCCGCGACGACCCCTTTTTCATCGACCTCGAAG
Source organism: uncultured Gemmatimonadales bacterium (assembly GCA_963757525.1). Lineage (GTDB taxonomy): Bacteria > Gemmatimonadota > Gemmatimonadetes > Gemmatimonadales > GWC2-71-9 > CAVVWJ01. The sequence goes on along the minus strand of CAVWRM010000001.1, from coordinate 2,419,378 downwards.
CCGCCTTCTGCATCCTGCCTGACCGCCGGCCCGTGAACGGACCGCTGTCGAGTCCCTGCGCGCTGCAGCCCGACGGACAGGCTCCGTTCTTCTTCCGCAACCCGGGGGTCGACTACGTAGCGGGCTTCAACGTCAACTCGATCGTGCTGGAGCTTCCCAGCTCGCTGCTCGAGAATGGCTCGCCCGGCAGGCTCGGCATCTGGGGCACCATCAGCCAGTAATCACCCACGACCGGAACGAAAGGACGTCTCCCATGCAGATCGGCTCTCTCCTTCTCGCCACGCGTCGTCTCGCGCTGGCGGCCGCCGCCGCCGCGCTCACTATGACGGCCGCATGCAGCGATGACAGCAACGACAACGTCGGACCGCAGACGGCCCGGATGTACGACCAGGTGCAGCGGCTCGGGAACCCGCTGGTGAGTGAAGTCCTGCTCGCCAAGCGGAGCCATCCCACTCATGGTGCGATCGGTCCCGATCAGGACGCGGCGCTGGTAGCGCCCGAAGTGGTGGACTTCCTCACCACCGTGGCGGGCCGCGACCCGGCGTACATCCAGGCGATCGCCCCGGCACTCATTCCCGACGTGCTGGTGGTGGATACCCGCAAGGACCCCTCGACCTCCAGCTGGCTCTCGACGACGCTGTCCGATGGCTGGGGCGGCAGGAAGCTGCAGGACGATGTGGTGGACCTGGCGCTGACGGCGGTCTTCGGCGACGCCCTGGGCGACGCGGCCCACGCCACGCCGCAGCTCACGACCGACAATCTCGCGTTCGACTCGCCGGGGGTGACCACCACGTTCCCCTATCTGGCCTCGCCGAACTGACGAACGCGCCGGCCGCCCCGTCGCGGGGGCGGCCGGCCGGGGGGAGTCATGCCATGGGAGCACTCAATCGCAGCATCGGCGGGGCCCTCGCGCTCGTGATCGCCGCCCTCGGCGGTGCGTCGCTGGCGCGCTCGATGGACCAGCCGAGGACCGCTCCGCCGGCCCCGAGTGAGGCGGAGATCCGGAACCAGGACATCGAGTTCTTCGAGGCTCGAGTCGTGCGAGACCCGCGGAGCGCCCGCGACTTCGCCCAGTTGGGGCGGCTGTACCTCCAGCGCGCGCGGGATGGCGGCGACAACGGCGACCTCATCAAGGCCGAGACCAGCGCACGACGATCGCTCGCCCTGCGCGCCGCGCGGAACAGCGAGGCCTTCGGCGTGCTGGCTTCGACGCTGCTCTCCCAGCACCGGTTCGACGAGGCGCTGGAGATCTCCCGGCGGCTCGTGGCGGACGACAGCATCTCCACTGCCGCCCGCGGGCTCCTGGGCGAGAACCTGTTCGAGCTCGGCCGCTACGACGAGGCGCGCCGCGTGCTGGGGTCGCTCGCCATGTATCGGAACGATCCCGGCATCGCACCGCGGCTGGCGCGGTGGGCCGAGCTCACGGGGCACCCGGAGGAGGCCCACAGACTCCTGCGGGCGGCCGCGCGCGAAGCGGGTCGTCGCCACGGCTTACCGACGGAGCAGCTCGCCTGGTTTCATCTGCGGCTGGGTGACCTCGCCCTCCGGTACGGTCATCTGGACGAGGCGCGCAGGGAGCTCGAGACAGGCTCCTCAATTCACCCTGGAGACGCCCGCATCCTCGCGGCACAGGCGCGCCTCGCGGCGGTACGGGGGGACTGGCAGGAGGCGGCCGAGCTGGGCGAGCAGGCCATCGCCACCGCGCTCGATCCCGCGACGCTCGGCCTGTTGCACGACGCGTATCGGATGATGGGCGACAGCACCAAGGCGGAGGCGTATTACCGGGCCATGGCGCTCGCGGTGCTGCGGCAACCAGGACCGTTCCATCGGGCGTGGAGCCTGTTCCTTCTCGATCACGACCGCGAGGTCCCGGCCGTGCTGGCGAAGGTGCGTGACGAGCTGAAATCGCGGCGCGACATCTACGGGTACGACCTGCTGGCCTGGGCGCTGCACCGCTCGGGTCGCGACGAGGAAGCCCGAGAGGCGATGCAGCACGCCCTCGCCCTCGGCACCAGGGATGCGATGTTGTTTCATCACGCCGGGATGATCGAGCGCTCGCTGGGACACGATGACGCGGCCCGGCGATATCTGGAGGCGGCCCTCGCGACCAACGCCAATTGGGATCCGTTTCATCCAGCCGAGGCGCGCGCCGTCCTCGACTCCCTGACCCGCGACTGACTGACATGGGGCGACGATGTCGGAACTGACCAGCTTCATTCACATGGGCTTCCGTCACATCACCGATCTTGCGGCGATGGATCACATCCTGTTTCTGGTCGCCCTGGCCGCCATCTATCGGGGTCGCGACTGGCGGGACAGCCTCTGGGTCATCAGCGCGTTCACCGTGGGGCACTCCATCACCCTGGGGCTGGCGGTAACGAGGACGCTCCTCCTCCCCACCCGCACCATCGAGTTTCTCATTCCGGTCACCATCGTGGCCACGGGCCTCGAAAACCTCGTTGTGACGAACCGGGCAGGGGCCTTCATGGCGGGACGGTACCGTCCGGTGTTCGCGGCCGTGTTCGGGCTGGTCCACGGCGCGGGGTTCGCCAACTCTCTCCGCGACCTGTTCTCCGGCTCGATCGCGCTGCCGCTCTTCGGCTTCAACGTCGGCATCGAGCTGGGCCAGCTCGTCGTCCTGATGATCGCCGGCGTCGGACTCGCCGCGCTCGACCGCCTGTTCGCTCTCGCGACGCGCCGCCTCCCTTTGCTCTCACCATACCGCCTGCGTGTCGTCGCGGTCTCACTCGCCGTGGTCGTGGTCGGCACGAGCATGGCGGCCTCACGGACGCCCTGGTAACGTGCCGGCCTCGAAGCGCCCGCTCGCCCGAGGTGCGGGGACAGTAGCGGGGGCGCTGCTCCTGCTCGCGGCCGGGCGGCATCCGATGCATACCGCCGTCACGGAGATCACCTGCGCCCGGCCCTGCATTCAGGCCGAGGTCAGCGTCAGAGTGTTCGCGGACGACTTTCGCTCCGTCATCATGGAGACGCCGGGATCCCCGGCCGCCGATTCGGCCATGTCGCGCTACGTGCGCGGACATCTGGCCGTGGCGGACGCAGGCGGCCGGCCGATGGCGCTGCGGTGGTCGGGTGCCCGCCGCGACGGGGACGTGGTCCTTCTCCATTTCACCGCGCCCCCCGCCGCCGCCTGCCCGGGCGCGCGCATCGCCAGCGCGATCCTGTCCGACCGTTTCCCCGACCAGATCAACATCGTCCGGGCAAGCTGTGGCGCGCGGCCGATCACCCTTCTTTTCACCCCGGGCGACGGCGCCAAGGCCCTCTGATGTGCGGCATCGCGGCTTGTGGTGCCCTCCCACCGGCGTGTAGACTCTCTGTCGATCGACCGCGCCCGCCCGCTTCGACCAGGAGTTTCTTCCGCCGATGGCTGATGCCTGACCCGACTCCGTCGCCGCCCGCGCCGGCCGACCGTGAACTGATCGCCAGGGCCGCGGCGGGCGACGAGCGCGCCATGGCGTCGCTATACGACCGGTTCGGAGGCGTGCTGTACGCGGTGGCCTATCGCATCGTGGGTCAGCGAGCCGATGCCGAGGAGGTCGTGATCGAGGCGTTCGCCCAGGTGTGGCGGGAGGCTCCGCGGTTCGATCCGTCGCGCGGCTCGGTCGCCGGCTGGCTCGCCATGATCGCCCGCAGCCGCGCGCTCGACATGGTCCGGGCGCGCACCCGTCGCGAGCGCATCACGGCGACCGCGGCCGCGGACAAGCCGGACGACTCGCCCGGCATGAGCGATTGGCGTCCGGACGCGGTGCGCGCTCTCGACGACGCGGAGCGCCGGTCACGCGTGCGGCAAGCGCTGGATCTGCTCTCCCCTCCGCAGCGCCAGGCGATCGAGCTGGCGTATTTCGAGGGGCTGTCGCAATCGGAGATCGCCGAGCGTCTCCAGGAGCCGCTGGGAACCATCAAGACGCGGGTCCGACTGGGCATGCAGAAACTCCGCGAATCTCTCCGCGCCTTCTACCTGGAGCCCGGCACATGACCGGCCCTGGGCAGGACTCGGTGCTCGATCTCGCCGCCGGCTACGCGCTCGGGGCGCTTTCCGCCGAAGAGGTGCAGCGCTTCGAGGCGTTCCTGGCCACGTCGCCCGAGGCGCAACGCGAGGTCGCGGAATTCCGCGACGTCACGGCCCTGCTGGCGATCGGGGAGGGCGACGCGGCGCCGAGCGCCGACCTGCGAGACCGGGTGCTCGCGCGGATCCGCGAGTCGAAGGTCGCCCCGATCAGCGCGGCGGCGCCGTCACGCGGACGAGTTCCGACGCTCTACTGGGGCGCGCTGGCCGCGAGCGTGCTCGCCGCGGTGGGACTGACCCTGTCGCTCGGCAAGCTCCGGAGCGAGATGTCCGGGCTCGAGGGCGCTCTGGCGTCGGTCCGGTCCACGCTGGCCGAGACGCAGCGGATGCTCCAGAGCCGCGAGGCGACGCTCAATTCCATTTTCGAGCCGAGCACCCGGCTGTATCAGCTGAGCGCGACGGGTCAGTCACGGCCCGGCATCCAGCTGTTCTGGGACGAGAAACGCAACACCGCGATCATTCACGGGTACGAGATCAAACCGGTGCCGAGCGGAAGGGAGTACCAGCTCTGGTTCATCAAGGATGGCAAACCGGTTCCGTCGGTGACCTTCACGCCGGAGCCGACCGGTCACGTCAGGGTGGAGAAGATTCCGGTGCCCACCGGGGGAGCCATCAGCGCCGCCGCGGTGACCGAGGAGCCGGCTGGCGGATCGCCGCAGCCGACATCGCCCATTCTCCTGGTCGGAGACCTCAAGAAGTCCTGACCCGGACGTCGGGGGCCGGGCACGCTCCGGCTCGAGCCCACGCGCTGTGTCTGGCGTGGGCTCTCGCGTTCCCGGCGACCTCGGCCCATGCCCAACGCGCGGAGGTCGTGGCCCGGGAGCGGGCGGATTTCGCCGCCTGGCTGGAGTCGGCACCCAACTCGCCCGCCCGCGCGGTGGCGCGTCAGCCCATCGGGACGGCGCTCACCCTAGGGCCCGCGGACGCCGACCTGCCGCTCGACGGCGTGCCGCGAGAGCGTCTCGCTGAACAAGCGGGGCGGATCATGCTCACGACGCCCGAGGGGCGCCGTCCCGTATCGCGGGGGATTCCCTTCCGGGCCGGCCGGTTCATGCTCAGCGTGGACGGCCTGCCCGGTCGCTCGGTGGTCACCGTCTTCGATTCCACGAGCAACCGGCACCGTGTCCGTCACTATCCGTTCGATCCCGACGCGGTGTTCGTCGGCACGCTGCTTCCGCCCCCGCGTGCCGGGACGGTTCGACTTCTCGGGCTCGATGGTGTCGAGGTCGACGCGGTCGAGGCCGGGGACGTGGTCGTCCCACTCGGCGATCGGACGACGCGGCTGCATGCCCGGCGCCTCCCTACGGGCGCCGAGGAGTCCGAGCTGGAGATCTACTTCCGCGATGCGACGAACGGCCGGAGCACCTATCCCGCGGGCCGCTTCGTCCCCCTCATCCCGGCCGGCGACGGGCGGTACCGGCTCGACTTCAATCGGGCACGGAATCCGTTCTGCGCCTACAGCGCCGCCTATCCCTGCCCCGCGCCATGGCAAGGCAACACGATCGTCGCACCGGTTCGCGCCGGCGAGCGCTACGACGGCGGCGGGCTCGAGGGAATGAAGTGAAGCGCGCCGTGCCGCGGTGGCACCGGCTGGTCGCCGGCGTGGCACTCCTCCTGTGGTCGGGCCCGGCGTCGGTCGCGGGACCGTGGCGCGGCGTGCTCGACCTGGCGGGCGGCTCGCTGGGGTTCGGATTGGAGTTCGAGGGGACCCCGGGCGCGCTGCGAGGCCGCCTTTGCAACGGGTCGCTGTGCCAACCGCTCACCAGCGTGCGACTCGCCGGCGACAGCGTGGTCGTCGACATCGCGGACTACGCGGCCACGATCACCGCACGAGTGCTCGGCGATTCCCTGAGCGGCAGCTTCCGCAACGTCGGCAATCGCGGCCCGCGGACCATTCCCTTTCATGCGTCACGGGGCCGGTGGCCCCGGGCGACGGGGAGCCGCGCCCTCCTGGGGCGGTGGGACGCGACGTTCTTCCAGGAGCTGGGCAGGAGCCCGCGGGTGATCGAGCTCCGCAACGGCCCGGCCGGACTCGAGGGCACCCTCATCTCGAACACGGGAGACTACGGACATTTTGCCGGCAGCGTGAAGGGCGACAGCTTCGCGCTGTCCCACTTCGACGGGTCGTTCGTGTATCTCATTACCGGCGTGGTGGCTGGGGGAGGCGACACGCTCCGCGGCCTCTTCCATGCCGGGTTGCGGACCCAGACCCCGTTCGAGGCGATTCGCAGCTCCGGGAAGCCTCACCTCAAGGCGCCCACCGAGATCACCGAAGCCGACACGAGCAAGCCGTTTCACTTCGCGGCCCACGATCTCGACGGGACGCTCGTGACGGAGCGGGACCCGCGGTTCCGGGGGAAGATCGTGCTGGTGGACATATTCGGCAGCTGGTGCCCCACCTGCCATGACATGGCGCCGCTGCTGGTCGACCTCTATCGGAAGTATCACGGACGCGGGCTGGAGATCGTGGGGCTGGCGTACGAGGTGACCGGCGACCCGGCCATCGACGGCCGGCAGGTGCGGCGCTTCCGGGACAAGTTCGAGATCACGTTCCCCGTCCTGCTCGCCGGCGTCAACGACGTCGAAGCGGCATCGCAGACGCTTCCGCAGCTGCGCGGCTTCACCTCGTTTCCCACGACGATCTTTCTCGGGCGCGACGGCAAGGTGCGGCGGGTGCACGCGGGATTCTACGGTCCGGCGACGGGACCGCAGCACCAGCGATTGGTCGAGGATTTCGAGCGCGAGATCGAGCGGCTGCTCACGTCTTGAGCTTGACCGAGGCGGACGACGCCTCGGGGTCGACCCGAAGGCCGATGTACTCGCCCGCCAGCGCGTGGCCCGGCACCCCGCAGAGCATCCAGTACCAGCCGGCCTGGTCGGCGATGAAGGTGGTGCGGTCGATCGGGCCCGCGGGCAGGCCGTCGGTGACGCTCCGCGTCATCGCGTTGTCGAATGCGGGCCGCCCGCCCTCGGTGGGCAGCTTCTCCCGCTCTCTCATGACGACGAGGCTGTGCGGCGCGGTCGAATCGGCGGAGTGCCACTCCCAGCGGACGGTCCAACCGAGCGGAACGATGATCTGGGCGCCGCCGGCCCGCTGGCCGTCGAGGAGCGCGGACTGGGATCCGGCGGCCCGGGTGACCTCGAGGCGGATCGATGCAGTACGGGAGGCGCTGTCCGACGTCAGCCACAAGACGCCCGGGGTCGGAGTGGACGTCTGGGCCACCGCGCCGTGGAGCGGACAGGCGAGGAGCGCCAGCGTGGTGCAGGCGGCGGTGGCGGCCACGCGAACGTGAGCGATCATGGTTGACGGTCTGGCTCCCCGAATCGGGCGTCGGTAGCTTGAGTGGCCCGCACCAGCAGCATCGCGCAATTTAACGAGGAGATGGATGATGGCGGGACTACTCTCGAGAGAACGCATCGTGGCCGGCCCCGGCTTCAACCGCTGGCTCGTCCCGCCGGCCGCTCTCGCCATCCACCTGAGCATCGGACAGGTCTACGCCTTCAGCGTCTTCAAGCTGCCGCTGACGAAGGTCCTCGGCGTCGATCACTCCGCGCCGGGCGACTGGAGCCAGCCCCAGCTGGCCTGGATCTTCTCCCTTGCGATCTTCGTCCTGGGTCTCTCCGCCGCGTTGTTCGGCCGCTGGCTCGAGCGGGCGGGTCCACGGAAGAGCGGCTTCGTCGCCGCCCTGTGCTGGTCGGCGGGGTTCTTTCTCTCCGCTGTCGGCGTGCGAACTCACCAGCTTTGGCTTCTATACGTCGGCTATGGCATCTTCGGGGGCTGCGGTCTCGGGCTGGGCTATATCACCCCGGTGTCGACCCTCATCAAGTGGTTTCCCGACCGGCGGGGCATGGCCACCGGCATGGCGATCATGGGGTTCGGCGGCGGCGCGCTCATCGCCAGCCCGCTTTCCCAGATCCTGCTCGATCAGTTCAAGTCGCCCACGTCGGTCGGCGTGGCCCAATCGTTTCTGACGCTGGGCGCACTCTACCTCGTCCTCATGCTGTTCGGCGCCTTCCTCTTCCGCGTGCCCGCGGCCGACTGGGCGCCGGCCGGGTGGACGCCGCCGCCGCTGAGTGCCACCGCGCTGATCACCCGCCGGCACGTCCATGTGGACCAGGCGATCAAGACCGCGCCGTTCTATTTCCTGTGGGCGGTGCTCTTTCTCAACGTGACGGCCGGGATCGGCATTCTGGAGCAGGCCTCGCCCATGATTCAGGAGGTCTTCAGGGGCACGGTCAAGGCCAGTGCCGCGGCGGGGTTCGTGGGGCTGCTCAGCTTCTTCAACATGGCGGGACGCTTCGGATGGTCGTCGCTCTCCGACCGGATCGGGCGCAAGCGCACCTACCTGGCGTTCTTCACGCTGGGCCCACTGCTGTACGTCACCCTGCCCTACGCCGGCCGGATCGGCAGTGTGGGCCTCTTCGTCATCGCGGCGGCGTTGATTCTCACGATGTACGGGGGTGGATTCGCCACGATTCCGGCCTACCTGTCGGATATCTTCGGCACCCAGTATGTCGGGGCCATTCATGGCCGGCTGCTCACGGCGTGGTCGACCGCCGGCGTGGCCGGACCCATCCTGGTGAACTACATCCGGGAGTATCAGATCGACCATGGGGTGGCGGCGGCTCAGGCCTACAACTTCACCATGTTCCTGATGGCGGGGCTTCTGGTGGTGGGCTTTTTCTGCAATCTGGCGGTGCGGCCGGTGGGGGAACGCTTCTACATGACGGACCAGGAGCTGGCCGCCGAGCGGCGGATGGCTTGAACGGCCGAATTGCATAATTTCTACCGCGCCTGAATATTGTTTCGGAGGCAGCCATGGCGAAGCACGATGGCGGGGATCAGCCGGCCGGGCAGTGGGGTCTGGTCGTGATTTCCTGGACGATCGTGGGGGTCCCCCTGCTCTGGGGAGTCTGGAACACTCTGGTGAAGGCGTCCGCCCTCTTCAAGTAGCGGGGGCCCGAAGAGCCGTTTCGAAAAGCGACCAGCGCAAGTCTTTGCACTTATGGGAGTTGCCTCCGGCCAGGGATACGGAGGTCCATGACCGTCATGAAGTTGGGGCTTGACGTACCGCTCGGCTGACGCAGATTGTATCCGATTCAGCACTTAGGTCTTTACCCCGACACGATGACGCCCGACCAGGGCGTTGCCTCCGCGGCCCCGATGCCGCCTCGACCACCCACATGCTAGCCTTCACCGGCCGCCTTGCGACCGGTCTCGATGCACCGATCCTTCCGGAGGGGAGAGTGCCTATGAAGAATGGGTTGCGTTGGTTGGTGGTCCCTGCGCTCCTGGCGGTTGCCGTCCCCGCTCCCGTCGCCGCCCAAGGCGACTGGACGACCTACGGCGGCAACGACTGGAACCAGCGATATTCCGCGCTCAAGACCATCAATACGTCGAACGTCTCGAAGCTCGTACCTCGCATGATTTTCCAGACGGGCATCAGCAAGCTGGGCTCGTTCGAGAATACGCCGATCGTCGCCGGCGGGGTCATGTACGTCACCACGCCATACAACACCGCGATGGCCTACGACCTGAATACCAAGAAGGAGCTTTGGCGGTACGAGCATAAGCTGGGCACCACGATCTTCTGTTGCGGACCGAACAATCGAGGCGTGGCCATCCATGGCGGCGCCCACCTCTATATGGGCACCCTCGACGCCCACCTGGTCGCTCTCGACGCGAAGACCGGCAAGGTCCTGTGGGACAAGGAAGTGGCGGACCCCACCTACGGCTACAGCATCACCCACGCCCCACTCATCATCGGCGACAACGTGATCGTGGGCGTGTCGGGCGGCGAATACGGGATCCGCGGGCACGTGACCGCGTACAACGCCATGACCGGTGACCAGGTCTGGCGCTGGTACTCGATCCCGGCCCCCAATGGCGATCCCACCTTCGACGACAAGGCGCCCAACGGCTGGTTCGGCACCTGGCCGGGGAGCACGCCGGACGGGGCAGACCTCCACCGGGACGTCGCCAAGGAAAAGGCGGACAGCGCCCAGTACGCCGAGAGCTGGAAGACCGGCGGCGGCGGCGTGTGGACGACCCCGGCCTACGACAAGGAATCGAATACCCTCTTCGTTTCGGTCGGCAACCCGTCGCCCGACCTCGACGGCAGCGTGCGCCCGGGAGACAATCTCTACACCGATTGCATCGTCGCCATCGACGCCTCGAACGGCAAGACCAAATGGTACTACCAGACCGTCCCGCACGACGTCTGGGACCTCGATGCCACGTCACCGCCAGTCGTCGCGACGATGGGTGGCAAGAAGGTCGTCGTTCATGCCGGCAAGACCGGCTGGGTCTACGTGCTCGATGCGGGCACCGGCAAGCTGGTTCGCCGCAGCGACAACTTCGTGCCCCAGGAAAACATGTTCGCCCTGCCCACCGAAAAGGGCACGCGCATGTTGCCGGGCGCCAACGGCGGGTCGGAATGGTCGCCGATCTCCGTGGATCCGTCGCTCAACTACGCGTTCGTCGCCGCGCTGCACCAGCCGATGAACTACATCACGCACAACGCCGCACTCGAGAAAGGGCGGCTCTGGCTGGGCTCGGCCTTCGTCGCGATCCCCGGTGAGGAGCAGTACGGACTCTTCTCCGCCGTGGACCTCAAGACCGGCAAGATCGCCTGGCAGAACAAGGTGCCCCAGCCGATGATGGGTGGCTCGCTCGCCACGGCCGGCGGCCTGACGTTCACCGGTGAAGGGAACGGCAACTTCAACGCGTACGATTCCAAGTCGGGCAAACTCCTCTGGCAGTTCAACGCCGGCGCGGGCTGCAATTCGGCCCCCATGACGTTCACCAACGGCGGCGAGCAGTTCGTCGCGGTGGCGTGCGGCGGCAACTTCCAGCTGAGCTTCCCGCTCGGTGACGCGGTCATGGTCTTCGGGCTTCCCGGCAAGGGCGGCGCACCAAAGAACTGAGAGCATGGGGCGGCCGGTAGAGATCCCGTCCCGGGGAACCTCTGCCGGCCGCGTCGTTTCAACGACATGGTGATGTCACGATGGTGGTGGGTGGCCGTGGGAGCCGCATCGTTCGCGGCGGGACGCGCGTGGAGCGATCCCGATCCGGGCTCGCATTGGGTCACGCGGAACGGCGACGACTGGCGGACCATGGGTCCCGCGGCGCAGACGGCGTTCGCCGAAGGATTCCTGGCCGGGTCGGCGTTCGGCCAGGCGGCGGCCGAAGCGCAGGACTCCGCGGGGTTGACACAAGCGATGGCGCGATTGCGTCATGACGGACGGTTCCGGCTCCCCTACGGGGCGAACGTCTACATCAGCCGGATCAACGACTACTACTGGTGGGAAGATCGCCGTCCGCGCCCACTCTGGTACGCTTTCTGGGAGGTGAATACATCGCTCACTGGTCCGATGAATGACTCCACACGTTGATCGTGGTCACGTCGTTGGTGCAGGCAACTCGTCCCGAAGCTTGGCTGTCGTTGGCGGTCATCCTTACTCTGAGGGAGAAGCACCTATGAAGCGAGTCGCACTGTTGTGCTTGGGTCTGGCGTTAGGGGCGGCTTCGGCCGCAGAAGCTCAGTTGACAATGCAGATGACCAACGGCTGGAGCTTCACCTTCGCCGGCAACGTGAATGCCTTCTTTATCTACCAGACCGGCAAGAACTGCGCAGGCAGCACCTGCGTCACCGCCTCCAAGGATCTCTCGGTGGGCACCGGCCTGCTCCCGGCGTTCGCGGTGTTCGATGCGAAGGGTAAGGAAGAGAACGTGGACCTCGGGGTGCACTTCGGCTTTGCGCCGCAGGTCGAGACCGGCGGGCACAACGCCAGCTTCTTCGGCACCGACGCGGCCGGCGCCCAGATCGATATGCGCCAGGTCTACCTGACGGCCGGCGGCACCTGGGGCATGCTGACGATGGGTAAGGAGCTCGGCCTGTTCCAGCGCGGCAACATCCTCACCGACATCACCCTGCTCGGTGTGGGTGTCGGCGGCGGCGGCCGCGGCACGGCCCTCGGACGCATCGGCTACGGCTACCTCTACACCGACTTCCGTCCGCAGCTGACGTACTCGACCCCGGCCGGCCGGCCGACCTCGATCAGCATCGGTCTGTTCGAAGGTCTCCGCTCGGGCCCGTACACCGTGCTGGAGCTACCCCGGGTCGAAGGCGAGTTCAACTGGAACGGCAAGTTCGGCGAGAAGAACAACGCGAAGATCTTCGTCAACGGCGCGGCCCAGACCGCCAAGGACGGCGCGACCGGCACCACCAACTCCCTGAGCTCGGGAGGGTTCGGCGGGGGTCTGGTGCTCGACTTCTCCGGCTTCGCGATCAGTGGCTCGGGCTTCTGGGCCAAGGGCATGGGCTGGCTGCTCCAGGGTGACGGCATCGTCGGGGGCGGGGACTTCGACAACCAGGGGGTTGACGCCGCTGGCGACGGCCGGAGCTCGTTCGGCTACATCGGCCAGCTCACCTATACTCCGCCCGCCGGGAAGTTCACCATCGGCGGCAGCTTCGGCGAGAACCATCTCAAGCAGACCGATGCCGACAAGTTGGCCAGCGGCAGCGACGCGTCGGAGGTACTGAAGACCCGGGCGATCGTCGGCCAGATCACCTATAAGTGGAGCAAGTCGCTCCGCTGGGTATTCGAGTATGGGCACATCGACGGCTACAGCCTGGGGACCAAGACCTCGAAGGGAGATCAGGGCTCCGCGGGCATGATGCTGTTCTTCTAACCTGCGGGTGAGAGTAGGGCTGAAAGGCGGCCGTTCCGAGAGGGACGGCCGCTCTGTTTTGCGACCATCTCCCGCGTCCCGCCGGTCCCTGGGGGCTGTTAGATTCCCTGCAACCTTCACCCGACCCGGAGACCAATCGCGATGCGTTCGCACCCGATGTTCGGCGCCCTCCTGCTGGCGAGCGCCTGTGGCGGCGGCACCTTCTACACCACTCTCACCGCCACACCCTCCAGCGGTCCAGCCGATGTGGTCGCCTGCGCGCGCTCCAAGCTGAAGGACCTCGGGTACCAGCAGACGTCCTTCGACGAGATGGACAACCGCCTGACGGTCCGGAAGATCGACACGAGCGCGCGACGGGCGGATGTTCAGTTCCGCCGGAACATCGAACGGATCGAGGTGGAAACGGGCGCCGGTGCCGACGGGAAAACCGCTTTGAAGGTGGTCGGGCACACCTTCGCGGAATTCGAGACCCAACGGGGGCCTACCGAGGTGGAGGAGCGCGCGTCCGCCAACGTAACCGAGGCGTCCGAGGCGGTGATCCAATCGTGCGGGCAATCATGACGCGCGCCGGTTTCCTTCCCCGGCGCCGAGCCGGCTGATCGCCATGTCCCCGGTCGAACTCGTCCAGCTCGCCAGTCCCCCGCGCGCCGCGGCGGCGCCCCGCGCGGCACCGGTCCGCAAGCCCGGATGGCTCAAGGTCAAGGCGCCCGGCGGGCCGGGCTATGCCCATATCAAGGGCATGATGCGCGAGCTGGGCCTGCACACCGTATGCGAGGAGGCCCGCTGCCCCAACATCGGCGAGTGCTGGGAGCACAAGGCCGCGACGTTCATGATCCTGGGCGACGTGTGCACTCGCAACTGTGCCTACTGCGCGGTCTCGCACGGCACCCCCATGGCATTCGACCCGCTGGAGCCGGTCCGTCTGGCCGATGCGGTGGAGGACATGGGACTCGAGCACGTCGTCATCACCTCGGTCGACCGAGACGACCTGCCGAACGGCGGCGCCGAAGCGTTCGCGGCCTGTGTGATGGAGATCCGGCACCGGCTTCCCGAGACCTCGGTCGAAGTCCTCATTCCGGACTTCAAGGGATCGGAGCGAGCGCTCCGGATGGTGATGGACGCGAAGCCCGCCATCCTGAACCACAACCTCGAGACGGCGGAGCGACTGTATCGGCTGGCGCGCCCCGGCGGGCGCTACGACCGCGCCCTCCAGCTCCTGGCCAACGCCAGACGCATGGACCCCGGCGCGCTCACCAAGTCCGGCATCATCCTTGGAATGGGCGAGGAGTGGGACGAGATTCTGACCTGTCTTCGCGATCTTCGCCGCAGCGACGTCAACATCGTGACCCTGGGGCAGTACCTGCGCCCGTCGGAGCGCCACCTGCCGGTCTCCCGCTACTACACGCCGGACGAGTTCCTCGAGCTGCGGGACGTCGGGCTCGCCATGGGATTCAAGCACGTGCAGTCGAGCCCTCTCACCAGGTCTTCGTACCACGCGTGGGATCAGGCCAGAGCCGCCGCGGAGGTGCGCTGATGGCGAAAGCCGCGACCGCCAAGGCCGAGCCGCGGGCCCGCAAGCGCGGGATCGATCCGGCGAAGGCCGAGGATTATCGGCGCTGGCTCCGGCAGATGATGTTGATCCGCCGGTTCGAGGAGAAGGCGGGAGAGGCGTACAGTCTCGGCAAGATCGGCGGGTTCTGCCACCTGTACATCGGCCAGGAGGCCGTGGCGGTCGGCAGTCTCGCCGCCCTCGGGCCGGACGACTACATCACCTGCTCCTACCGGGAGCACGGTCATGCGCTGGCGCGAGGCATTCCCCCGCGGGCGGCCATGGCGGAGCTGTTCGGGAAGGCCGAGGGATGCTCGGGCGGCAAGGGCGGCTCGATGCATCTCTTCGATGACACACTTGGGTTCCTCGGCGGACACGGGATCGTCGGCGGGCACATCCCGCTCAGCACGGGCATGGCCTTCGCCATCAAGTACCGGAACACGAGCCAGGTGGCCGTGTGCTACTTCGGTGAGGCGGCGGTGAACAATGGCGCATTCCACGAGGCCCTCAACATGGCCGCGCTCTGGAAGCTCCCCTGCGTCTACATCTGCGAGAACAACCGGTACGGCATGGGGACGGCGCTCGAGCGGGCCAGCGCCATCTACGACATCTCGGAGCGGGCCTGCTCGTACGACATGGCCAACGAGGTCGTGGACGGGCAGGACGTGCTCGTCGTTCACGCAGCCATGGAGCGGGCGGTGCAGCGGGCCCGCGCCGACAAGCGGCCGACCCTCCTCGAGGTGCGCACCTACCGCTTCATGGGCCACTCGATGTCCGACCCGATCCACGGCCACTACCGGACCCGGGAAGAGGTCGAGGATCAGCGCAAGCGCGATCCGATCGCGGTATGGTCCCAGCGGCTGATTGCCGAAGAGATGATCGACGAGGCCGCCGTGCGCGCGATAGACCAGGAGGTCACGGCCGAGGTGGAGGACGCGTACCAGTTCGCCGATCAGGCGGCCGACCCGGGGCCGGAAGCCCTGTTCAAGGACGTGTATACTGAGGAGAAGGGCGAAAGATGAACCCTTCACGATCACGATGCCGACCCTGACCTATCGCGACGCCCTCAACCAGGCGCTTCGCGAGGAGATGCAGCGCGACCCCGACGTGTTCCTCATGGGCGAGGAAGTCGGCGTGTACCAGGGCGCCTACAAGGTGAGCCGCGGGCTGCTCGACGACTTCGGTCCGATGCGCGTCGTGGACACCCCGATCACCGAGCTGGGGTTCGCGGGGGTGGGTATCGGCGCGGCGATGGTGGGTCTCCGGCCGGTCGTGGAGTTCATGACCTGGAACTTCGCGCTGCTCGCCATCGACCAGTTGGTCAATTCGGCGGCCAAGATGCGGTACATGTCGAACGGCCGGATCGGCGTCGCGGCCGTATTCAGGGGACCGGGCGGCTCGGCACTTCAACTCGCCGCGCAGCATTCGCAGGCCTTCGAGAGCTATTACGCCCACATCCCCGGGCTCAAGGTCGTCATGCCGGCGACTCCGGCGGACGCCAAGGGGCTCCTCAAGAGCGCCATACGCGACGACAACCCGGTGGTGTTCATCGAGGGCGAGATGCTCTACAACACCAAGGGGGAGGTGCCCGAGGGTGAGCACGTGGTGCCGCTTGGCCAGGCGGACGTGAAGCGCGCCGGCCGCGACGTCACCATCGTCTGCCACTCCAAGACGGTGAGTCTCGCCCTCAAGGCGGCCGAACAGCTCGCGGAAGAGCAGGTCGACGCCGAGGTGCTCGACCTCCGCACGATCCGGCCGCTCGACGAGGAGGCGGTCATCGCCTCCGTCGCGAAGACCCACCGCTGCGTGGTGGCGGAGGAGGGATGGCCGTTCGCCGGGATCGGGGCGCAAGTGGTGGACACGATTCAGCGCGAGGCGTTCGATGAACTCGACGCCCCGATTGTCCGGGTGACCGGCGCGGACGTACCGATGCCGTACAACAAGCATCTCGAGCGGGCCGCCAAGGTCGACCCTGCCAAGATCGTCGCCGGGGTCAACGAGGTGTTGTACCGGTAGGTCGCGGGCTACGGGTCACGGGTCGCGGGTCATCCCACGCCATCCTTGATCACGGCTCGCGACTCGTGACTCGCGACTCTTGTAAGGAAGTTTGCTCATGGCCACGAAGGTCGTAATGGAAGCCCTCTCGCCCACCATGGAAGAGGGTCGCCTGGTCGAATGGAAGAAGGGTGAGGGTGAGCCCGTCGCCGTGGGCGACGTGTTGGCCGAGGTGGAGACCGACAAGGCCGTGATGGAGCTGGTGGCCCGGGCCGGCGGCACCCTGCTGAAGCAGGTGGTGCCCGCGGGAACCACGGTTCCCGTCTCGCAACTCGTCGCCCTGATCGGCGAGCCGGGCGAGGCGTTGCCGGCGGACGGGAACGGACGGGATGGCGGCGCCAAAACCCGGAAACCACCGGCGGAAGACGCGCCGCCGCCGGCCCCTGCTCCGGCCCCGGCGGCCCGGGCTCCTGCTCCCACCGCTCCGGCCCGCCCTCGTCCCCCCACCACCGACAGCCCCGCGCCGGCCTCGGCTGCGCCCGCCGCCGGTGAGCGAGTCAAAGCATCCCCGCTGGCCCGCCGGATCGCCGCCGAGCGCGGGATCGATCTCGGGTCGCTGCAGGGATCGGGGCCCGAGGGACGCGTGGTGCTGCGCGATCTCGAGAGCGCCGGCGCGGTGGCGACCACGCCCGCCGGCGCGCCACGTCCCGTGGTGCGCGGCGGCGGTGGCCCCGCCTACGTCGACACGCCGCTCACCCAGATCCGCAAGACGATCGCGAAACGACTCACCCAGTCGCTGGGCCCCGTCCCCACGTTCTACCTGACCACCGAAGTGGACATGGAGCGCGTGTGGGAGGCCCGCGAGGCTCTCAAGGGCCTCGGCGACGGACCCAAGGTGACGTTCAACGACATCATCATCAAGGCCGTCGCCTCGGCGCTCCGGCAGCACCCGTCGTGCAACGCCTGGTGGCAGGACGACCATATCCGCTACTGGAACGAGGTCCACGTCAGCATGGCGGTGGCCGTGGAGGACGGGCTGATCACACCCGTGATCCGCCATGCCGATCAGAAATCCCTGCGGGAAATCGCGGCCGAATCGCACGACCTGGCCGGACGGGCGCGCGAGCGCCGGCTCAAGCCCGAGGAGTACACCGGCGGCACCTTCTCCGTCTCCAATCTCGGCATGCTCGGGATCGACGACTTCACCGCGATCATCAATCCGCCGGAGACGGGCATCCTGGCCATCGGACGGATCGTCCCGACGCCGGTGGCGCACGACGGGCAGATCGCGATCCGGCGGCGGATGCGGCTCACGATGTCCTGCGACCACCGCGTCATCGACGGCGCCACCGGCGCGCGGTTCCTGCAGACCCTGACGGCGATGCTGGAGAACCCCCTGGCGATGGTCTACTGAGGTGAAGGGAGAAGGGGCGGCCCCTTCACTGCACCCCTTCTCCCTCCTCCCTGTCTCTTCTCTCTCTGAGGGCTTTCCGTGGCAACCTCGTACGACGTGATCATCCTGGGCGGTGGGCCGGCGGGCTACGTCTGCGCCATCCGGGCCGCGCAGCTCGGTCTCTCAACGGCGGTGGTGGAGAAGGACAAGCTGGGCGGCGTGTGCGTCAACATCGGATGCATCCCGACCAAGGCGCTGCTGCACAGCGCGTACGTCGCCAACCTGATCGCCCACGACGCCAAGGACCTGGGCGTGGCCGTGAGCGGCGTGACCACCGATTACGCCGTCGCCATGAAGCGGTCACGCAAGGTCTCGGAGCAGAACTCCAAGGGCGTCGAGTTCCTGATGAAGAAGCACAAGGTGACCGTGATCCGGGGCACCGGTACGCTGGGGAAGAATCGGACGGTCCGCGTGGGCAATGACGAGTACCAGGCCAGGAAGGCGGTGGTGATCGCCACCGGCTCGCGGGTCAAAGGCATTCCCCAGATCGGCCTCGAGATCAACAAGACCACAGTGATCAGCTCGGACGAGGCGCTCTTTCTCGAGCAGGTCCCCAAGACCCTGGCGGTGATCGGCGCGGGAGCGGTCGGATGTGAGTTTACCGACATCTTCAACGCGTTCGGGAGCAAGGTCACCCTCATCGAGGCCCTCCCGAGAATCCTGCCGATCGAGGACGCCGACGCGTCGGACGCCCTGGCCAAGAGCTACCGGAAGCGCGGGATCACCGTGCTCGCGGGCGCCAAGGTCACCAAGGCCGTCGTGGCCAAGGACAAGGTGACGCTCACGGTCGAGGCCGGCGGCAAGACCGAGACGCTCGAGGTGGAGAAGGTGCTGATGGCCGCGGGCCGCGCGGTCAACACCGAAGGGATGGGATTCCAGGAGGCGGGCGTGAAGCTGAACGAGCGTGGTTTCGTCCAGGTCGACCCCGTCACGCTCCAGACGACGGCCCCCGGTATCTATTGCATCGGCGACGTGGCCGGCCCGCCCATGCTGGCGCACAAGGGAAGCCGGGAAGGCGTGAATGTCGCCGAGCTGATCGCGGGGCAGCGTCCCCATCCCGTCCGCTACGACAACGTGCCCAGCGTGACGTATTGTCATCCCGAGGTCGCCAGCATCGGACTCACCGAGGACCAGGTGAAGGAGAAGAAGATCGAGTACCAGGTGGGCCGGTTTCCCTTCAGCGCGAACGGCCGCGCGCGAAGCACCGGTGAGACGGACGGGTTCGTCAAGATCATCCGGGAGAAAAAGTACGGCGAAATCCTGGGGGCCCACATCGTCGGCAGTCACGCTTCGGAGCTGATCCACGAGCTGGCGGTGGCCCGGGAGAACGAGTACACCGTCGAGGAAGTGGACCTCGCCATCCACGCGCATCCGACCCTCTCGGAGGCGATCGCCGAGGCGGCGCTCGACTCGATGGGTCGCGTGATCCACATCTGACCACCGATCCTCTCGGGCTCGCCGCCACCGCCGTGGGTTCGGCGGTCTCGCTCGGTCTGGCGGTGGAGGGAATGACGACCCTGTTGGTCGATGCGATGCGACCCCTGCCGGGCGCCGCGCCCGATCTGGGGGGGTCCTTCTATCTTCTGCTCGGTGGCACGCTGGCCGGGCTCACGGTCGCCGGATTTCTGGCCTGGCGCCTGCTCGGTCCGCTCGAATCCGTCTATCGCCGCGGCAGCCTGGCAATCGTGAGTGCGTTCGGCACCGTGATCGTCATGCTGGTCTGCATTCCGGTCAATCAGACGCTCGGACGCACCGGTCTGGCGGGTCTCATCGCGGTCTCGCTCCTCGTCTCGGTGTTGCTCGCCAGGCGAGCCCGTACCGCGGGGCGGCCATGACCCCGGCGCTGGAGCTGCTGGATCTGGGGCGGCGGTCCTATCTCGAGGTGCTCGACCTCCAGCGGGACCTATGCCGCCGCAAGATGATCGGCGAGGTCGAGCACGATCTGTTGCTGCTGGTGGAACACGAGCCGGTGATCACACTCGGACGCGGTGTCCGTCCCGCGAGCCTTCCGATTCCCCCGGCGGCGCTCGAGCGGCGAGGCGTCGGTGTCGTCGAGGTGGAGCGCGGCGGCGACGTCACCTATCACGGTCCGGGCCAAATCGTCGGGTATCCGATCATCGACCTGCGCCGGCACCGGGAAGACCTGCACTGGTATCTGCGACAGCTCGAGGCGACGCTGATCACCGCACTTGGCGACCTCGGCGTAAGCGCCGAGCGCAACCCGGGCCTCACGGGGGTCTGGACGGCGGGACGCAAGATCGCCAGCCTGGGTATTCACGTGAAGCAATGGGTCACGTTCCACGGCTTCGCGCTCAACGTAACGACCGACCTGAGCTACTTCGATCTGATCGTGCCGTGCGGCATACAGGGTGTGGTGATGACGAGCGTTGCCCGGGAGACGGGACGGGCCGACGAAGCGGCACTCCGTCAGGAAAGCCGGCGGGCCGTGGTGGAGGCATTCACGTCGACGTTCGGGTATGACGCACCCCTCGCCGCCGGCGGGGTCTGATTCACGGTCTCCGTGTTCCTTGGCTCCCTGGTGAAAAAGGGACGTGATGCCCGACCGCCTAGACGCTCGCCCGACGGACCGCGACCGCCTTCCACCCGGCCAGATCGTCACCAGAAAGTGGCCAGTGCTCCATTACGGCACTGTCCCGATCGTCGATCTCGGCCGTTGGCGATTCTCGGTCAGCGGCCTCGTCGCGCATCCGATCAACATCACCTGGGACGAGTTCCTCGCTCTGCCGCGACGCGAAACGCTCTGCGACATCCACTGTGTGACCCGGTGGAGCCGGTACGAGAACACCTTCGAAGGCGTCCCGGTACAGGAGCTGCTGCGGAGCGCGGGCGTCCGGCCGGAAGCCGGATACGTGCTGGTGCGGGGGGAGCAGGGATACACCACCAACCTCCCGCTGTCCGATCTCGACCGGCCGGACAACCTGCTCGCCCTCCGCCACAATGGCGAGCCGCTCCCGCCCGAGCACGGCGGACCGGTCCGGCTCCTGGTCCCTCACCTCTATCTCTGGAAGAGCGCCAAGTGGGTCACCGGCTTGGAGCTGCTCGGGGAGGACGAGCCGGGATTCTGGGAGCGAAACGGGTACCACATGCGGGGCGACCCGTGGCGGGAGGAGCGTTACGGCAGGCCCGATCCGGCGCGGATGAGACGGGGGCCGAGATAGGATCGGCTGTACTCTTGTTTTTGGGGTCCAACCCGGTTTTCCTGTCTAGCATGGCTGAATCACCCCGTCGTCCGACGCCCGAGGCGCAGGCCGATCAGCGCATCACCGAGATTCTCCGAGCGGCGGACAGCTGGTCCCGGGAGGCGCCCGGTGCGTTGATGCCGGCCATTCGGGCGGTCTGTATCCGGTTGGCCGAAATGGTGGCCGACCAGCGTCATTACCTGGCACCGCTCCCTGAGCCGCAGGAGAGCGAGCGGCGCTCCGTGTTGAGCCTGGTGGCGGACCGGCTGCGCTCCTCCCGCGTCACGGGGGGCCTGGAGCAGCATCTGAAGGCGCTGGAGGAGCTGGAGCTCCGCTCCACCGGCTCGTGGGCCGTGGTCGACTCGGCCCAGAACGAGTGGATCACCACCGCCATCAGATACCTGGAGACGTGCTCGTCCGAACTGCCGGCGGGGGAGCGGCCGGACCCCTACTGGGCCGACGATGTCGTCGCCGGCATCATCGCGTCGGCGCGGGCCCTCATCGGCGTGGACGAGCTCCACGCGCGAACCGAGGCGCGCTATTCCGGGCCGGTCAAGCGCATCAGCCCTGAGGAGGAGGAGTAGCGGGCTCGCTGGTGGCGGCCCCGCCCTTCTCCGCGAACAGCTCGAAGAACCGTCCAAAGATCTCGATCCCGCTCCAGAGTTGAGCGAGGTCGAGTTTTTCGTTCGGGGAGTGGAGGCCGTCATCGGGGAGACCGATGCCGGTGAGCAGGACCGGCGCGCCGCTGAGGCCGAGCTCGGGCACGATGGGGATCGAGCCGCCGGACCGGATTCTGACCGCGCTCTCGCCCGTCACCGCGACGAAGGCCTCGTCGAGCACCTGGAAAGCCGGGTGGTCGACGTCGATGCGGACCGGATCGCCACCGTGAAGGTGGGTGACCTCGACGTCCGCCCATTTCGGAGCGAGACGCTTCACCGCCCGCTCGAGCTGCCGGCCCACCTTGGCGTACTCCTGTCCGGGAACGAGCCGGAGGCTCACCTTGGCAGTGGCCTGCGCCGGAATCACGGTCTTGGCACCGTCGCCCACGAAACCGCCCCGGATCCCATGGATCTCGAACGTCGGCAGCGCCCATATCCGCTCGAAGATCGAATACTGCCGGAGACCGGTGAGCGCCCGCCCCGTGACCTCGTCACGGAGGAACTCCTCCTTGTCGAAGGGAAGGCGCTTCCAGGTCTTGAGCTCCTGCTTCGACGGTGGCTCGACGGCCTTGTAGAGCTTGGGAATCCGGATCTCGCCATCGGCCGTCTTGAGCTCGCTGAGGATCCGCACCAGCGTTTCGAGCGCGTTGGGCGCGACCCCGCCGTACGAGCCCGAGTGCAGATCACGCTGCAACGTCCGGACGCAGATCTCGGCGTAGCAGAGACCGCGAAGCGCGGTGTACACGGCAGGAATGCCCGGCGCGTGGTACGACGAGTCGCACACCAGCGCGGCATCCGCCCGCGTTCGCTCCGGCTCGGAGCGCAGGAGATCGAACACCATCCGCCCACCGCATTCCTCCTCCCCCTCGAAGAGGAAGTGCACGTTGAGCGGGGGCCGCTTCGAGGCGTCGAGGGTGGACTCGTATGCCTTGAGCAGGCAGAACAATTGACCCTTGTCATCCGCGGCGCCGCGGGCGTAGAGCTTGTCGTCGCGGATGGTGGGCTCGAACGGCGGGCTCACCCATTCGTCGAGCGGGTCCGGGGGCTGGACATCGTAGTGGCCGTAGATCAGGAGCGTGGGCCGGCCGGGCACCTCGGGCCCCTCGGCCCAGACGACCGGGTGACCCTTTCCCTCGATGATCTCGACCGTCGGGCATCCGAGGCGCGTAAGGTCATCCCGGAGCCATTCGGCCGCGCGTCGGCAATCGTCGGCGTGAACGGGGAGAGCGCTCACACTCGGTATGCGGAGGAGGTCGGTCAGCTGTTGCAGCAGGCGCGACTGCTCGCGCTGGGCAAAGGTGGGGTCCATGGCCCCTAAGGTACACCGGACTTGTCACATCGCGAGAGCCCAGTGACCTGTCTCACGGTGCCGGGGATAGAGTCGTACGTAGACTCACGGCTCGGCACCCAGTCTATTCTCAGGAGGAATACATGTTGGAATCGAAGAAAAACGCGGCACTCGGCATGATGCTGGGCGCCCTGCTCGTTGGTGGAACGGCCGTCCAGGCCTCGGCCCAGGATACCAGCCAGGCGGCCCCGTCTCCGCAGGATACGTCGGCCTATTCCGCCCCGTCGCGGTCGGACACCAGCGCTCCGTCGGGCATCAACGATTCGTCCGCGGTCAGCGACAGCTCGGCCATCAAGGCGGGCGAGGACAGCACCGGGATGTCCAAGATGCACTCGGATTCCGCCTGGACCGACACCAGCAAGGCGGGTGACAAGGCCTGGAGGAAGAACACCGAATCCGACACCGCCACCACCAGGTAGCGCGCTGCCGGACCCGGCCGCGAAGGGCCGGCTGCTGCAGTCCTGGAGCTCCTGTCCGGTTGCCGGGCAGGAGCTTACTGCCGTATGGAGTCTCCGACGGCGCGCGACAGCCGGGCGAAGGCGGTGTCGCCCACCGCGCCTTCCATGAGGGTATCGAGGGCGGCGACGCTCCCCTTGATGTCCCTCCCGTGCTCCTCGTACCACCGCTCGAAGAGATCGAGCCTGGTCCGATAAATCCGCGCGGCGATGATGCGGGCGTTATTGACCGGCCGCTCCGGAAGCTTCCCGATCCGGAGAGTGAGAAGCCGGTCCGCCACCGGCCCCTGCAGCTCCGTGCGGGCCCAGGCCGCGGCCTGCTCGCGCCCCGACTCGAGACCAGCCGAATCGGGGTGCTCGTCGTACAGCGTCTGGAGCCGCCCGCTGAGCGAGGTGTAGAACTCGCCGAGGACCATCTCGTCGTGCCAGCGGTCGGCCGCCTGGCGCGCCTTGGCCGAGTCGCCCCGCGAGGTGAAGAATGATTCGGCCGACCGGTAGCCGACGAACTGCGCGAAGCTCTCGTTGAAGGGCGTGGCGCTCCGCACGTAGAGCGTATTGTGCGCGATCTCGTGGAAGACCGTGGCGGCAAGCTCGACGGAGTCGCCGGTGAGCGCGGTATTGAGCAGCGGGTCGTTGAACCACCCCAGCGTGGAGAACGCGCCGGAGGGCCGGAGATAGATGTCGTACCCACGGTCCGCGAATCGCGATGCCTCGCGTTGCGCCGCCTTCGTGTCGAAAAATCCCTTGTAGGGAATCCTCCCCACGATCGGGTATTTCCAGGTGTGCGGGCAGAGACAGTCCTTCGGGGAGGCCTGGAGCACGAGCAGGAGCGTATCGCGCCCCACGTCGGCGTAGGTGGTGTACGTCTCCTTGGCCAGCAGCCCGAGGCCGGCCGCGTAGTTCCGGCTGTCGAGCACCAGCTGCAGCGAGCCCCGGAGACCGGGGTCGGTCTTGGGGTCGGCCACGAGATCGGCGATGGGCCGCCGGGCCTGCAGAATGTGGGTCTCCTCGATGCCTGCCCTGGTCAGGTAGCGAATGTCATCGCTCGCGAGATACGCCGTGCCGTAACCGGCGAACAGGGCCGCGACGACCACGAGAAAGATCATTCGCTTCACCGGATCCGCACGAGGGCGATGCGCGGCTTGACCGACGTCGGCAGGGCGCTGGCGCCATCCGCGCCCGTGAGCTGGAGCGTGACCTCGCCGGCCGATGGGTCCTGCACGACGTCGAGGTGACGTCCGGAGCCGCCGCGGAGCGTGCCGCTGTGGTCGTACGAGCTCGACTCCATCACATCGGGGGTGAGCGGGTAGGGCTTGTCGAAGAGTCCCACGTCGAACGCCTGCTGGTAGAGCGCCCGGAAGTCGATGCTGGTGTACTGAAGCCGATCGCTGGCCGGGGTGAACCCGGGCAGGTTATCGAGATAGTTGGCCAGCTGCCACTCACCCACGAGGGTCGGGAAGTCGTCATGCGTCACCGCCTCCACGTTGGCGACCCCAACCCGGCTGGTCTGCACGATGCTGCGGGTGAACTCCGTGGCAATCGGCTGGGTGGCCGCGAAGTGGTCCGCGAGCCAACGCACGAACAGCCAGTTGGCGCCCCGCTCCGCCAGCGTGCCGGTCGAGTTGCCCGGCTCGATCAGGAAATTCGATTCGGTGTCGTTCAGGTACTCGTAGGCGTTGGCGATGTCGCCCGCCACCACGAACTGGTCCTCACAAGTGCTGAACAGCGGGCCGCATTCGGAGTCCGGCACCAGCCGGCCGCCGAGCTCTTCGGCGAAGTGCGACAGCCCTTCGTTGAGCCAGGTCTGCTCGGCCGTTCCCTGCCGCATCACCACGTGCTGGTTGAAGCTGATCATGTGCTGAAACTCGTGGATGAACACCGGCGGCAGGAAGCTGGTCGCGAAGTTCTTGCTGATGTCGCACCCGCTGTTGCCCGGATCGGGCACGAGGCCGTAGAACACCTCCCCGTCGTTCGAGTGCGCCTGCGACGGCAGCAGGTCGAGCCCGAAGAAGTAGCCCAGGATCACGCTGCCCGTGGAATTGCAATCGGGTGTCAGCGCATTGACGCGGTGCGTGAGCAGGACGATGACGACCCCGTTATTGTCGAGGTCGGATTCCCGGCCGAACGCCGTCGTATCGATGGGATAGAGATGGCTGTCGAACAGCTCGCCCACCTTGTCGAGGTCCGCCTGGGTGTAGCCACCCGACGGCACCGAGTCGTCGAGGAAAATCGCGACACGCTGGCCCACCAGCTTGGCGGTCGCGGTACTCTGGACGAACGTGTCGCAGTCCGTCGTCGCGCAGACTTCGAACGTCCGCTTGTCGCCCACCACCGGGGGCTCGGCCGCCACGGCGGCCCTGGCGCCGCGGTCGAACCGGGGGCCGGCACCCTGCTCCGACAGAGCCCGTTCCCGCTCCCGGAGCCGGGCATGGAAGGCCGCCGCGGTCGTGGGCTTCCGGCGGCCGAGGCTCGGCATGGCTTTGGAGGCGACTCCTGCGGCCGCCGGCGTCTCCCCCTGGAGTCGATAGTCGGCCGACACCCCGTTGTCGCTCTCCTGCCCATCCGTCGCTAGCGCCACGTACAGGTACTCCGCTCCGCCGCTGCCGGCGGCCGGCAGCCGGAGACACGCCGTCTGGGCCGCATCCACGATCGAGTGGGCCCCCACCGCGAGACTGGTGGGCGCCACCTCGGAGCAATCGGTGGTGGGGGGATTGGGTTCGCTGCTGCTGCCACAGCCGGCGAGGAAGACGGCGCCGCCCAGGAGCAGGTTGGTCAGGTGATTGCGGGTCACGTGAGGAGGCTCCGTGGGTGCGGATCGGAAGGCATGAATTCAGCAAGATAAGAAGCCACAAGGGCTTTTGACAATCTCGGCAGCCGCCGGTACCTTCACTCCGTGTCAGATGCCGATTGGCTGTCCGCGGTGCGCTTCGGGGCCGATGGACTGGTCCCCGTGGTGGCGCAGGAGAGCCGCTCCGGGGACGTCCTGATGGTGGCGTACGCCAACCGGGAGGCGCTGGAGCGTACCGCCGCCAGCGGACAGGCCCATTACTATAGCAGGTCCCGGGCGGCGCTCTGGCGCAAGGGCGAGTCTTCGGGTCACACCCAGGCGGTCCGGGAGATCCGGCTCGACTGTGACGGCGATGCCGTCCTGTACCGGGTAGATCAGACAGGCCCCGCCTGCCACACCGGAACGCCCACCTGTTTCGCCCGCGCCAGCTGCGGGGACGGCACCCTGCGGGACCTCGTGGATCCCGGCGGCCACCTGCTGACGCGGCTCGCGGCCACGGTGGCCGACCGGGCCCGGTCCCGTCCTTCCGGGTCCTATACGGTGAGTCTGCTGGACGCGGGGGTGCCCTCGATCTCGCGGAAGGTCGGCGAGGAGGGTGTCGAAGTCGTCGTGGCGGCGAATACGGAGGATGACGAGCGTCTCGCGTCCGAGGCGGCCGATCTCCTCTATCACCTTCTGGTGCTGCTGCATGCCCGCGGGGTCCCGCTGGACGCCGTGTGGCGGCAGTTGGAGCAGAGAGGACAATAGGTCGCGAGTCGCGAGTCGAGACCCGCGACTCTCCGCCGCCGTCACGATGTCATTCGTCCACCTCCATACCCACAGCGAATACTCCCTGCTCGACGGCGCCAACCGGCTCCCCGAGCTGGTCGGGCACGTCAAGAAGCTCGGCATGGACAGCCTGGCCGTCACCGACCACGGCAACATGCACGCGGCCTGGTCGTTCTACGAAGAGGCCCGGGCCCAAGGCATCCGGCCCATCCTCGGTTTCGAGGCGTACCTGGCCTTCGGGCCGCGGCAGGCTCGGGAAAAGCCGTCCTGGGCGCCCGCGGCGTACAGCCACCTGGTGCTGCTCGCCGCCGATCGGGCGGGCTACAAGAACCTCGTCCGGCTCACGTCCATCGGCTACACCGAAGGGTTCTACCGCCGGCCTCGCATCGACAAGGACGTCCTCGAGCAGCACGCCGAGGGAGTGGTGTGTCTCGCGGCCTGCCTCTCGGGCGAGATCGCGCTGCACCTGCGGGCGGGGAAGTACGACGAGGCGCGCCGCAGCGCCGAATGGTTCGCCAGGGTGTTCGGGCCCGATCGGTTCTGGCTGGAAGTGCAGCAGCACGGCATTCCCGAAGAGCGGATCGTCTCCGAGGGCATGCTGCGGCTGGGGCGCGAGCTTGGCCTCGGCGTGGTGGCGACCAACGACGCCCACTACCTGCGGCGCGAGGACGCGGAGTCGCACGACGTGCTGCTCGCGATCGGCACCGGCGCCGACCTCGACGATCCGCGACGCTTCCGCTTTACCGGCGAGGAGTCGTACGTCAAGTCCGAGAAGGAGATGAAGGCCCTCTTCCCGGACCATCCCGACGTGCTCGCCAACACGCAGACGGTGGCCAACCGCTGCGAGTTCGATTTCGAGAAGCGTTATTTCCTTCCCGGTTTTCCCCGCCCCGCCGCCTACGCCAGCGACGAGGCGCTCCTCGAACACCTCGCGCGCGGGGGCGCCGAACAGCGCTACGGCTCGCCGCTGCCGCCGGCCGTGGCCGACCGGCTGGCCTACGAACTCCGCGTGATCAACACCGCGGGCTACGCCGGGTATTTCCTCATCGTCCAGGACTTCATCGCCGCCGCGCGGGCGCGCGGGATCCCGGTCGGTCCGGGCCGCGGCTCCGCCGCCGGCTCGATCGTGGCCTACTGCCTCGGCATCACCAGCGTCTGCCCTCTCAAGTTCGACTTGCTCTTCGAGCGCTTCCTCAATCCCGAGCGGGTCTCGATGCCGGACATCGACGTCGACTTCTGCTTCGAGCGCCGGGGCGAGGTGATCGATTACGTCCGGGAGCGGTACGGGCGCGCCAGTGTGGGGCAGATCGTCACCTTCGGCACGATGAAGGCCCGCGCGGCGGTCAAGGACGTGGCGAGGGTGCTCCGCATCCCGCCCGGCGAGGCCGACCGCATCACCAAGCTCATACCGTCGGGCCCCGCCTACAGCCTCACGGTCGAGGAGGCCGCCAAGCGGATCGACGAGATGAAGGAGCTGGTGCGAGGGAATCCGGCCTACCAGCGACTGGTGCAGCTCAGCTCCCGCATCGAGGGCATCTCCCGTCACATGTCGGTGCACGCCGCCGGCGTCGTGATCGCGCCGGGCCCGCTCGCGGAGTACGTGCCGGTGTGCACCGCGCCCACGAGGGGCGCCGGCGCCGCGGCCGACGGCGAGGACGCGATCATCACGCAGTATGAGATGGGCGCGCTCGAGAAGGTCGGCATGCTCAAGATGGACCTGCTCGGCCTCAAGACGCTCACCGTGATTCACGACGCGTGTCGCGCCATCGCGGCCCGATCAGGCGCGACGATCGACATGGACGCGCTCGGCTTCGACGACCCCGCGGTGTATCAGCTCCTTCGCGACGGGCGCACGGCCGGCGTCTTCCAGTTCGAATCTCCGCTTGCCACCGACACGCTCCGGGCCATGCGGTGCGACCGCTTCGATGATCTGGTGGCCACCAACGCCCTCCTCCGGCCGGGCCCGCTCGATGCCGGGATGCACACGGTGTTCATCCGGCGCAAGCTGGGGCAGGAGAAGGTCACCTACGCTCACCCGCTGCTCCGCGACGTGCTCGAGCCCACGTACGGCGTCATCACCTACCAGGAGCAGGTGATGCGGATCGCCAACGTCCTCGCGGGGTTCTCCCTGGCGGAAGCGGACGTGCTGCGGAAAGCGGTGGGCAAGAAAGACCAGGAGCTGGCCAACCAGGAGGTCGCCAAGTTCGTCGCGCGGGCCATCGCGCTCGGCCACCCGAAGGGCGTGATCGAGGAACTGGGCCGCCAGATCGTCACGTTCGGCCGGTACGGCTTCAACAAGTCGCACTCGGTGGCGTACTCGATCCTGAGCTACCACACCGCCTGGCTCAAGGCCCACCACCCGGCCGAGTTCATGGCGGCGCTCCTCTCGTCCGAGATCGGCAACACCGACAAGGTGGTGCAGTACATCAACGAGGCCCGCGAGCTGGGTCTGGAGATCCTGCCGCCGGACGTCAACGAGTCAGGCTTCAAGTTCACGGTGGTCGGCGAGCGGCGGATCCGGTTCGGGCTCGGAGCCGTGCGAAACGTCGGCGAGGGCGCCATCGCCTCCATCATCGCGGGGCGGGAAGCGGCCCCCTATCGGACGCTCGCCGATTTCGTGGAGCGGATCGATCTCCGGCTCTGCAACAAGCGGGTGCTCGAATCGCTCGTGTCGGCCGGCGCGTGCGACTCGCTGAGCGGCCACCGGAAGCAGCTCGTCGAGGCGCTCGAGCCCGCCCTGGCGGAGGCCCAGCTCCTGCAGCAGGAGCGCGACGCGGGCCAGGCCTCGCTCTTCGGCGACTCCACCACGCCCCGTCCGCGGCACGCCGCGCCGCCGGACATGCCGCCCTGGACCGAAGCGGAGCGGCTGACCAGGGAGAAGGAGGTCCTCGGCTTCTTCATCTCGGGGCATCCGCTCGAACGCTTCCGCGAGGAAGTGGAGCTCTTCGGCACCCGCACCACAGCGACGCTGGGCGAGTGGAGCGAGCATCCCGTCACCGTGGGCGCGATCGTCACGGTGGTGAAGCGCCAGATCTCCAAGAAGACGGGCAAGGAGTACGCCCGCCTGGTTCTCGAGGACTTCCATGGCACCGCCGAGGCCATTGTGTTTCCGGATGCGTGGGCCAAGCTCAACGGCGTGATCTTCCCCGATACGTCGCTGCTGCTCACCGGCGGATACAGCGAGCGCGACCGGGGCGAGGACCACGCGCCCTTCATCGTGGAATCGGCCAGGGCGCTGGAGGAGCTCAAGCTGTCCGGGGCGGTGGCGCTGAGCCTGCGGTGGCGCACCCCCGCCGCGCCCGACCCCGATGCCCTGCGTGCCGCGGCCGCCCTCTGCTCGGCTCACCCCGGGCCGACGCCGCTCTATATTGAGTGGAGCGACGGGAACGGCGATGCCGTCCGGCTCCGGTCCCGTCGCCTGCGCATCGCCGCGGAAGAAGATCTGGTCCGTGCGCTGCGCGATCTCCTCGGCACCGACTCCGTCCACTACATCAAGGCGGGATGATCCAATGGCCTCAGCCTACACGCTGGAGTTCGAGAAGCCTCTGCTCGAGCTGGAGCGGCAGATCGAGGACCTCAAGCGGATCGGGACCGAGCGCCAGATCGACATCGACGGCGAGCTGGAAGGCCTGCAGAGCAAGCTCGAGTCACTGCGGGCCGAGATCTACCGCAATCTCACACCCATCCAGCGCGTCATGGTCGCCCGCCATCCCCGCCGTCCCTACACGCTGGACTATCTCAGCACCATCTTCACCGACTTCATCGAACTCCACGGCGACCGTCTCTACATGGACGACCCGGCGGTCGTGGGCGGCTGGGCCCGCCTCGCGGGTGTGTCGGTGATGGTGGTTGGACATCAGAAGGGGCGCGACACGAAAGAGAATCTCAAGCGCAACTTCGGCATGCCGCACCCCGAGGGCTATCGAAAGGCGCTGCGCCTCATGCGACTGGCCGCCAAGTTCGGCGCGCCGGTCATCACGCTGATCGATACGCCGGGCGCCTATCCCGGCCTCGGTGCGGAGGAGCGGGGACAGTCGGAGGCGCTCGCCCGCAACATCCTCGAGATGTCGATGCTCGCGACGCCGGTGGTCGCCGTGGTCATCGGCGAGGGCGGCTCGGGGGGTGCCCTGGCCCTCGGAGTCGCCGACCGGATCATCATGCTGGAGAACTCCGTCTACTCGGTCATCTCGCCCGAGGGCTGCGCCGCCATACTTTGGAAGGACGCGAGCCAGCGGGAGCGGGCCGCGGAGGCGCTCAAGATCACCGCCGCCGACCTGCTTCGCCTCAAGCTCATCGACGAGATCGTCAAGGAGCCCGTGGGAGGCGCCCACGTCGATCCGGACGCGACGGGCGAATCGCTGCGTGAGGCCCTCATCCGCCACGTTACCGAGCTGCGGAAGCTGCGACCCGAGAAGCTGGTGCGCCGGCGCGCCGAGAAGTTCGGCGCGATGGGCGTCTACACCGAGGCCTGAGTGGTTCAGACCGTCGAGGTTCGGTTCAAGGGCACCCGGAAGGCATACTTCACCTGGGGCGACGACTCGTCTCCCCTCCGCCCCGGTGAGATGGTGGTCGTGGACGTCGAGCGCGGACGTGACGTCGGCCGCGTGACGGCCGTGGGCGACGTGGCCTCGCGGAAGTGCGCCTCATCGTGCAGCGGTTGCGCCGCGGGCAGCGCCGAGGACAGCCCCACGACCGAGCCCAAGCCGGTGGCCCGGCGGGCCAGCGCCGACGATCTCCGGACCCACGATGAGAGCCGGGTGCTGGAGGAGGAAGCGCGGCGCAAGGTGATGCAGCGCGTCCGCAGCCACGAGCTCGCCATGAAGGTGAGCGATACGGAGTGGCAGTGGGACCGGAACAAGCTCACCATCTACTTCACGGCCGAGAAGCGGGTCGACTTCCGCGCCCTGGTGCGCGATCTCGCCTCGCTGTTCCGCACCCGCATCGAGCTCCGCCAGATCGGCGTGCGCGACGAAGCGGCCCGCCTGTCGGGGGTGGGCCGCTGCGGCCGGGAGTACTGCTGCAGCTCCTGGCTCGGCGAGCTTTCTCCGGTGAACCTGGGACTCGCCAAGGATCAGCACCTTTCGCTCAACCCCACCCAGATCTCCGGCGGTTGCGGCCGGCTCCTGTGCTGCCTCAAGTACGAGCACGACTTCTATGTCGAGACGCGGCGGCGGTTCCCCAAAGAGGGCAAGACCATCACGACGGCGGTGGGGCCGGAAAAGGTGATCGCGGTCGACATCTTCCGCGAGCGCGTCTTTCTCCGGAGCGAGGAGCACGGCGCCCGCATCATCCCGCTGGTCCAGCTTCGCGACGAGGTCGAAGGGCTGGGTGCCGTGCTGCCCACGCCCGAGTCCCGGGCGGCCGTCGCCGTCCAGTCACCCGCCCCGGCACCGCCGGAGGGGGACGGCACGCCTCCCGAGAACGGGAACGGCGTCGCGACGCCGCGTCCGCGGCGGAGACGCCGCCGCCATCGGGGGAACGGCCCCTAGGTTCCGACCTCATTATCTTGCCCGCATGCCGAAGTTCTATCTCACGACGGCTATCGATTACAGCAACGGCGACCCTCACCTGGGCCACGCGCTCGAAAAGGTGGGGGCCGACTGTATCGCGCGCTATCGCCGCCTGCGCGGCGACCAGGTGCATTTCCTCATGGGAATGGACGAGCACTCGCAGGCGGTGCTGCAGGCCGCGCAGCAGAACGCCCTGTCGCCCCAGGCGTGGGTCGACCGGATGGCCGGGCGATTCGAAGAGTTCTGGCGCCGGCTCGAGTGCAGCCACGACGACTGGATCAGGACCACCGAGCCCCGCCATCGCCTCGCGGTGACCGCGCTGCTGGAGGCGATCGCGCGACGGTCGCCGGACGATCTCTTCGCCGGCGAGTACGAAGGGCTCTATTGCACCGGGTGCGAAGAGTTCAAGCAGCCCGCGCAGATCGTCAACGGCCACTGCATCGAGCATCCGACGCTCGAGCTCATTCCCACCAGGGAGCGGAACCATTTCTTCCGGCTGAGCCGGTATCGCGACCGGATTCTGGAGTCGATCCGGAGCGGGGAGTTCCGGGTCGAGCCGGCCATCCGGCGGAACGAAGTGGTACGCCTGCTCGAGGGCGGACTCCAGGACATTTCGGTCTCGCGCCAGCGCCAGTCGTGGGGCATCCCCTTCCCCGGCGACACCGACCAGACCGTGTACGTCTGGTTCGACGCCCTCATCAACTACCTCTCGGCCACCGGGTATCCGGAGCCGGGGTACGAGCGGCTGTGGCCCGCGGATCTCCATGTCGTGGGCAAGGGGATCACGCGGTTTCATTGCGTCATCTGGCCGGCGATGCTGCTGAGCGCGGGCGTGGCTCTTCCGCGCGAAGTGTGGGCCCACGGGTACGTGCAGTGGGAAGGCGCCAAGATGTCGAAGACGGCGGGCACCGCGGTGAGCCTGGGTGAGGCGATCGAGCGCCACGGACCCGACGCGCTCCGCTATTTCCTGTTGCGCGAGGTGGGCTTCGAGGCGGACGGCAATTTCACGTGGGAGCGCTTCGACGAACGCTACACGGCCGACCTGGCCGACGGGCTGGGCAACCTGGCGTCCCGGTCGCTGGCCATGCTCGGCAAGTACCGCGACGGCGTGGTGCCGCCCGCCGGGGATACGAGCCCGCTCGACGAGGCCGGCCGCCATGCCATCGACGCATACGCGCGCGCGATGGACGCGCTGGACCTGCGCACCGGCGCGGAGGCGGCATGGGGTCTCGTCTCCACGGCCAACCTTCACATCCAGCAGACCGCGCCCTGGAGCCTGGCCAAGCAGGACAGGACCGCCGAGCTCGACGCGGTCCTCGGCGCCCTGGTGAGAACGCTGTACCGCCTGTCGGTGCTCGCGAGCCCGTTCCTCCCGACGAAGGCGCAGGAGTTATGGGACGCGCTCGGCGTGGGCGGCGGGGTGAACACGGCAGCGTGGTCGTCGCTGGATGTGCCACCGATTGCAGGTGTCACGGTACGCAAACCCGCGATCCTTTTTCCGAAGCCCGCCGCGGTTTAGGGGTTAGGATCGGAGGAAGCAAAACTATTTGACAGTCAAAGACTTATGCGAATTTTTCCACTCTTGACACCGCGCGCGTCGCGCGCCACCTTGTCCTAGCCTCGCTCGACGGCGTGACTTGGGTCACGCCCCGTAGTCGGCGCACCACACAAATTGTGCTCCGCGTGCCGATACTAGGCACGACGCCGTTGAGGGATCGGGCATTCTCGAAAGGTCAGGTCGAATGGGCAGACGCAGGCGCCGCTGGACGGTCGTGTTCGTTCCGCACGGATCGGAGCCGTCCAAGATCATGGAGGTGTCGTACGGGATGTTGAAGCTCGCGGCGGGCGGCGTCGCCGCGGGCCTCGCGGTGTCGCTGCTGGTGGGCTTCATGACCGTGTCCCGCACGGCCGATCTGTCCCGCACGGCGCGGATGGCCCAGGAGAACACTCGGCTGGCCAGGGAAATCAACGAGATGCATGCCCGCCTGGCCGGTCTGAAGGACACCATCGCCCGGATCTCTCAGCGCGATGCGCGCATCCGGGTCCTGGCCAATCTCGATCCCATCGACCCGCAGGTGAAGGAAGCGGGCATCGGCGGCCCCACCATGGCCCCGCGCCCGCTGCTCCCCGAGGACGGGCCCGCCGCTCGTCGGGCGCAGGAGATCCGAGTCGATCTCAATGCTCTCATCCGCCGCGCCAACCTGCTCTCGTCGTCCTTCGAGGAAGCCGCCGACTCCCTCGCCAGCAACTCCAAACGCCTCGCCGCCACCCCATCCATCATGCCGACGCAGGGATGGCTCACCAGCGCCTTCTCCTCCATGCGGGAACACCCGATTCTCCACCTGGCCCGCCCCCATGAGGGCATCGACGTCACCGCGCCCATGGGCAGCCCCATCGAGGCACCGGCAGCGGGCACCGTGATCGACGCCGGCTGGGAGACCGGCTACGGGAATACGATCGAGATCGATCACGGCTACGGCATCGTGACCAAGTTCGCCCACGCCTCGAAGCTGCTCGTCAAGAAGGGACAGCACGTCGATCGCGGACAGCGAATCGCCCTGGTCGGCAATACCGGACTGGCCACCGGCCCCCATCTGCACTATGAGGTGCACGTGAACGGGCGGCCGGTGGACCCGCTCAAGTACGTTCTCCCCGAGCACGTCGTCACGGACTGACGCAGGGGCGCAGGGGCGTCCTCAGAATTGCACTTTCGGCGCTTCCGTCGCGCCCGCCTCGGCCTCGAAGTAATCCCGCGGCTTGCCCATCCCGAACACCTTGGCGGTCAGATTGTAGGGGAATCGGCGGATGTACGCGTTGTATTCACCCACCGCCGCATTGTAATCCTGCCTGGCCACGCTGATGCGGTTCTCGGTTCCCTCGAGCTGGTCCTGCAGCTGTTTGAAGTTCTCGCTCGAGCGAAGCTGCGGGTAGTTTTCCGAGATGGCGATCAGCCGGCCGAGGCCCTGCGTGAGCGCCGCGTTGGCAGCGGCCATCTCGGGCACGTTGCCGGATTGCACCGCCCCCGACAGCTTGGCGCGCGCATTGGCGATCGAGATGAACACGGTGTCTTCCTGCTTCGTGACCCCCTTGACCGTGTTGACGAGATTCGGAATGAGATCCGCCCGCCGCTGGAGCTGCGTCTGGATCTGGCCCTGGGCCTGATTGACCTTTTCATCCATCGTCTGAATCTGGTTGTATCCGCATCCTGCCGTGAGCAGGGCGAGCCCGACGACAGACAGGGCCACCGCCGAAGAGCGCTTCATCGCTGATCTCCGATGTTGAGTTGATCCACGAATCCTGTCGCGCGACGCACCGCGTCGAGATACGCCTCGAACTCGTCCTCACCGCAACGCCACCCCTTTTCGCCTCGGTGGCGAACCACGCCCAGAAACGCCTCGCCTTCGATGCCCATGATCGCGGCCGCCGACGAGGCCAGCTGGAGAGGATCCGATGGCGTGGGGCGACCTTCCAGGGTCAGCAATCCGCGGAGCAGCACCAGCACGGTGGAGGCGCTGCGCGCCGCCATGGCGCCCAGCGCGGCCTGGTCGCCCGCCATGGCCGCATAGCCTTGCCGGAGACGCACCAGCTTGCCGCGAAGCTCGCGCTCGAGCCCCGCCCGGAGATCGGCCGGCGCCACGGTAACGCCGGTGAGCGGGTCGTCGCCGCGCAGTACCTTGTGCGCGGATCGCATGTCCGTGATCTCGATGGGGAACACGTCGCTGGCCCGCGACCACTCCGCGCGGGTGACGAGCAGCGGCGGCTCCGGGCTCGCCTTCCGCCACTGGCCGAGGGCGGCGCCGAGTCCCCGCAGTGTGACCGGGGGAAGCGCATCGGCGAGCAGGAGGAGATTGATGTCGGACCATCCGGGCACGAAATCGCCGCGGGCCGCGGACCCATACAGCACCGCGCCGTACCCGGCCGGGAGGGTGGTATCTGCCTGAGCCAGAAACGGAGCGACGACGCGCTCCACCGATTGATGCACGATCAGAAGCTCCTTCCAGCCCCGCCGCCGCTCGCGCCACCGCCGCCACCGAACCCGCCGAACCCGCCGCCCCCACCCCCGAACCCGCCGCCGCCCCCATCCACCACCGATCCAGGGACCGCCTCCCCAATATACCCGTCGACGGCCGCGTCTCCCGCTGTTGGCCATCAGGAGGAAGATGAGGAACAACACGAGCGGCAGGTACGACATGAAATTGGGGGACTGGCGCGCGACCGGTCTGGCGGGGCTGGCATTGGCGAGCGTCGAATCGGTGACGCCGAACGCGCGGGCGATCGTGCCGGTGAGAGAGCGCACGCCGGTGAGAAGCGCGGGTCCGTATTGGCCTTGGCGCAGCTCCGGCAGCATCTGGTCACTGACCCGACCCGCTTCGGCGTCGGTAATGATGCCTTCGAGTCCCTGGCCGACCGCTACGTAGATCTTGCCGGAGTTGGCGACGCCTTCGCGCTTGGGGACGAGCAGTACGACGAGGCCGGCGTTCCGGCGCGCGTCGCCGACGTCGGCCTTGGCGCCGATACCCCAGCGCCGGATGATCGCGACGCCTACCTCATTGGGCGAATGATCCTTGATGTCCGGAAGGGTGACGACCGCGACTTCGGCGCCGGTGGCGCTTCGGAGCCGGGCCAGGAGGTCCTCCATCGTCGCCGACGATCCGGGATCGACGACCGAGGCAAAGTCGTTCACGTGGCCCACCGGCGCGGCCGGGAACAGCGCGTCGATGCCCTGGCTCTGCGGGAAGGCCGTCGCCGCGATCATCAGTTGTAGCACCGCCACGAGGGCGATACCTTTGGCACGTGTTCCGCTCACTCGCTCTCCTGACAGCGCTCCGTCCGCCCCACCGTTTGTCGTTCTCGCCGGCCCTGCAAGCGTGGCTGGGCGTGGCGTTGGCTCTCGGCACACTCGGCTGCGAGCGCTCGCGCGATCTGGCGGTGCGCGTCTCGATTCCCGGGCCCGACTCGGTCGAGACTCCGGTGACTGGAATCGGACTGAAGGGGCTCCCGTACGATCGGGACAGCGTTCTGGACCAACTGGCGGCCAAGGCCAAGTCGCCGCGCCCCGCTACCGGCGCGCTCGACAGCCTCTACGTCCAGTTTCGCGGTCCCTTCGTCGAGTACTCCGCCGCCACGTTCCGTCTCGGCAAGCTGCGCGACTCCGTCGCGATGGTCCAGCATGAGCTCGATTCGCTCGGGCGGGACACGCCGGAGTACGGCATGCTGTACGCCCGCTTCGGCCGGCTCACCGACTCCGTCGCGGCGGCGGACGCGCGCGCCAAGACCGCGCATGAGGCGCTCGACAAAGCACGCCAGCCGTTCGTGGCCCGCAGCGAAAGTCTCAGGGCCACGGTCAAACAATGGGAAGATAGCACCTACCGAGGATACGAGAGCATCGTTCGCGGCCTCAGCCGGGGCCGCGAGGCCGTCACTGACACGACGGGACCGGACGGGTGGGCGCACCTGCACGTCGGGCCCGGCACGTGGTGGATCTACGCGCGTTCGTGGGATGCGACCGATCCGAACTCGGAGTGGTACTGGAACGTCCCGGTGGCCGGCGACACAGTGACGCTTTCCAGCACGAACGGCCGCCGCCAACCGCGATACTGAGCCTTCGTGCGCCCACCGCTGGTCGTCACCCTTCTGGCACTCGCGCTCGCGACGCCCCTCGGTGCCCAAAGCGCCACCGTCCCGCTCGAATCGCGGTCGAAGGGCTCGGCGACGGCGCCGGTGACCGTCTACGAGATGTCGGATTTCCAGTGCCCTTACTGCCGCCGCTTCGCGATGGAGACGTTTCCGGCACTCGATTCGGAGTACGTCGCGACGGGGAAAGTCCGCTGGGTCTTCATCAATTTTCCCTTGACCTCGCTGCACCCGAATGCGGTGCCGGCGGCGGGTATCGCGCTCTGCGCCGCCAAGCAGGGCGCCTTCTGGCCGGTGCACGATCTCCTCTACCGGCATCAGGCCACCTGGGGGCCGCTCAGGGATCCCACCGACTTTCTGCTGTCGCTCGCGGACTCGGCGAAGATCTCGAAGCCGGCGCTTCTGGAATGCGTGAAGTCACCGACGACCAGCGAGGAAGTCCGGGCGGATGCGGAAGGGGCGGGCCGGGCCGGGGCCACCAGTACGCCGGCGTTCTACATCGAGGGGGGGCTGCTGGTAGGGGCTCAGCCCCTCGATCTTTTCCGGCAGGTGCTGGACTCGATCTACGCGGCCAAACGGAAGGCGACGAAATAGCCGATCGCGGACACGAAAAGGGGCCGCTCGTCGCGGCCCCCCCAGGTTCGTAGGTCGCCCGGGTCTAGCGTGCAGCGCCGGCTAGCGGCCGCAGGCGACCCCTGACTCTGTAGACAATGGATCACCTCCTCGGTTGCAGGTGAGACATGACGTGCGTGGACGAAGTGTACATGGGGCCGGCGCCACGCAGCAAGGGAGAAATGGTCGCTCGTGCCACAGACCTCGCTGACCTACCGGGTGATCATCCGAACGGCCGTGGCCGCCCTCCCGCTCATCGCCGGAGCCAACGCCAAGCTCCGCGCCGGATACCGGGGCCGTCAACGATCTGAGCTCGTCAGGTGGGGCCGGGAGCGCCGGGATCCGGCCCGCCCGCTCGCCTGGTTTCACGCCTCGTCGGTCGGCGAAGGACTCCAGGCCGGCAGCGTGATCGACGCACTGCACGCGCTCCGCCCCGAGTGCCAGCTCGTCTTCACGCATTTCAGCCCGTCGGCCGAGCCGCTGGCGAAGCGCCTGCGGGTGGACTCCCATGGGTACGCCCCGTTCGATCTCCCCCGCGAAGTCGATCGGCTGCTCAATGCTCTCCGTCCCGACCTCCTGGTCTTCGCCAAGCTGGACCTGTGGCCCGAGCTTGCGACCCGCGCGGGCATGCGCGGGGTGCCTGTGGCGATCGTCGCCGGCACCGTCTCACCGGGGAGCGGACGGCTCGGCTGGCCCACTCGCTCGCTCCTCGCGCCCGGGTACGCCAGCGTGGCCGCCGCCGGCGCGGTCGCGGAGCCGGACGCCGAGCGACTCGCGCGTCTGGGTGTGGAGCGGAGCGTCATTCGCGTCCTGGGTGATCCTCGGTTCGACAGCGTCGCGGATCGCGTGCGCGTCACGGCCCGGGACGATCCCCTCCTCCGACTGGGGCGTGGCGCCCCGACCCTGGTCGCGGGATCCACCTGGCCGGGTGACGAGGCGATCCTCCTCGACGCATTTGCCGGGCTCTCACCGAAGTTTCCCGAGGCCCGCCTCATCCTCGTCCCCCACGAGCCAACGTCCGTACATCTCGCCGCGCTCGAGACCCGCGCAGCTCGAGCCGGCCTCGGGCGGCCGGTGCGGCTGAGCCAAGCCACGGAACCCGCCCGACTCGTCGCGGTGGACTCGGTCGGCGCGCTGGCGACGTTGTACGGAGCGGGCTCGATGGCGTACGTTGGCGGCGGGTTCGGCCGCGCGGGACTTCATTCAGTGCTCGAGCCCGCGGCGTGGGGCCTGCCCGTGACGTTCGGTCCCCGATGGCGCGACAGCCGCGACGCGGAGCTGCTGATCAAGGCCCGGGCGGCGACTGCCGTAGGAACGGCGGGAGAGCTGAGGCGGGTGTGGGAGGGTTGGCTCGGCGATGACGCGGGCCGAGCGGAGGAGGGGCGCCGTGCCCGGGCGGTGGTGGACGACGGCCTCGGGGCCGCCGATCGCTCGGCGGAGATGCTGGCCGGACTTATTTCGTCACCACGCCCTCGAACGTGACCGAGCGTGGGACGACGAGCCCGGCGGTGAGCACCGTGAACAGGAGATCGCTCCAGCGGCTGCGAACCTTGATCTTCACATCAGCGATTCCGCTGGCCCCGCCGAGCTGCGCCGCGAGCGCCTTTCGCAGGGACGGTTGCTTGACCCGGAATAGGCCCCACAGCGCGAAGACCGCCTTGCTGGACACCCGAAAGCGGTCACCCTGCGGGGGCTGACCCGCCGCCGAGGAGAGAGTCGCCGGCGCGCCGAGTGTCGTCGCATCGAACGTCTGGGCACAACCGCTGAGCGCCAGCACGAGAACGAGTGCCAGCGCCGGCGCGCGCATGCTCACAGGCCGGGCACCCGGAAGTTGTAGTGGGCGCCGAGCCCGAAGGTGGACGGATCGGCCCCGTCACCGAATACGCGGTCATAGGCCGCGTGGAGTCCGAACCCGTTGAGGAAGTTGAGCTCGATGCCGCCACTCATCCCAAAATTGGTCTGAGTATCGCCCGAGGCGGCGACCGATCCTCCGGAGACATGGACGATGTCGAGACGGGGCGCGAGCCACGGCTTGACGGCAACGACCGGATTGGGAATGGTGAGCCCGAAGCCGAGCCCAACCGGGAAGCGCCACTGCTTGATGTCCGGATTGCCCGGCAGCACGGAACCGCCCGGCTTGTAGTATCCCACCCCGCCCTGCAGCGTGACGCTCAGGGGCACGAGCGGACCGCCGAGCAGTCGGAGATTGCCGGTGGCGCCCACCGACACCTTGCTGTCGCCGCCATCGGGCTTGTAGCTCGAGAGGACGGCCGTCACCCCGGCAAAGCCGAAACCGGCCCGGCCGGTGACGGCGTACGCGGTGCCGCCGCCGGCGTTGTCGTTCGGGAAGGCGACATCACCATAGAGGCCGATGCCACGAGGCACACCCTGGTTGGACACCGGAATGCCCGCCACCTGGGCGGCCGAAGGGACCGCTCCGAGCAACGCGATGATCATGACGCCGAACGCGCGCACGCTGAGCCTCATTTAACCTCCGGCCGCCCGGGGCCGCTGAACGCTGGGGTGGCGAAAGCGCCGCAAGCTACCCCAGCGCTTCGAGGGAAGTCAACCGAGATGGTGCGGATGTGAAACGCCCGGCCACGACGTCCGTGGCCGGGCATGAGGCGGTTCGGACTACTGGAGATACGAGACGCTGACGCCGACACCATCGATGTCGCCGAGGCCTCCGCTGGCCCGCACGGCCCAGCGGTCGCTGAACTTGATGTCGACGCCGAGGCCGAGCGAAAAGAGCACGTCGTCGCCGCCGGCGGCGCCGAAGACCGGCGCGATGATCGGCTGGAGGTAGGGGACGAACTGGGTATTGGAATTCTCGAGGTTGAACTGCCGGCCGAGTGAGAGGCCGATGGGCAGCAGGATGAAATCGTCGATGTCGCTGCCGAACTGGCCGCCCAGGCCGAGCGTGATGGCTCCGTCGAGCGGGAAGCTCTCGCTGTAATGGAGCACCTGGGTCCGGAAGTCGCCGCCAAGCAGTACCGCCGACCCGGGCCCGTTGTAGTCCGCGATGCCCCCCCGCAGGCTGAAGTCGTAGGGCCCGTCGCCGTAGCGGTAGAATCCTTCGAACGCGGCGCCCACCCCGGAACCGGGATCGGACAAGGAGAGGCCGAACTCGTGATGCTCGAAGGCCCGGTACGGGGCCTTGTAGATCGGGGTGCCCGTTTCCTGGGCGGCCACGGATCCGGCCGCTCCGGCGAGCATGGTCATCGCCAAGATCCA
This sequence comes from uncultured Gemmatimonadales bacterium, assembly GCA_963757525.1. Lineage (GTDB taxonomy): Bacteria > Gemmatimonadota > Gemmatimonadetes > Gemmatimonadales > GWC2-71-9 > CAVVWJ01. The sequence goes on along the minus strand of CAVWRM010000001.1, from coordinate 2,377,394 downwards.
ACCGAAGAGATTACGAGCCATGGCTACTCTCCTTGAACGTGTTCGGCTACCACGCGTACCCTGTTGTCCACTACCTGGAGGAACCCGCCCCGGACGTGGAACCGGCTCGCGGTCTCGCCACGTCGGACGATGAGCTTCCCTTCGCCCAACAGCGTCATGAACGGAGCGTGATTCGGGAGTATTCCCACTTCCCCATCGAACGCAGGCGCGATGACGGCGTCCGCTTCGCCGTCGAACATACCCGATTCGGGCGAGATGACCGTGACTTGCATCACCCGCTCGCCAACTTCTTGGCCTTCTCCACCGCCTCGTCGATGCCGCCCACCATGTAGAATGCCTGCTCCGGCAGCGAGTCGAACTCGCCGGAGAGAACCCGCTCGAAGCTGGCGATGGTCTCTTCCAGCTTCACGTACTTGCCCGGGAAGCCGGTGAACTGCTCGGCGACGAAGAACGGCTGGGAGAGGAACCGCTGCACCCGCCGCGCCCGTGCCACGACCTTCTTGTCCTCCTCGCTCAGCTCGTCCATGCCCAGGATGGCGATGATGTCCTGCAGGCTCTTGTAGCGCTGGAGCGTCCGCTGGACGCCGATGGCCACGTTGTAGTGGCGCTCGCCGACGTATTGCGGAGCGAGGATGCGGCTCGAGCTGTCGAGCGGATCGACCGCGGGATAGATGCCGAGCTCGCTGATGGCCCGGGAGAGCACGACCGTCGCGTCGAGGTGGGCGAAGGCCGTGGCGGGTGCCGGATCGGTGAGGTCGTCCGCCGGCACGTAGATGGCCTGCACCGACGTGATCGAGCCCTTGGTGGTGCTGGTGATCCGCTCCTGCAGGTCGCCCATCTCGGTGGCCAGCGTGGGCTGATAGCCCACCGCGCTCGGCATGCGGCCCAGCAGCGCCGAGACCTCGGACCCCGCCTGGGTGAAGCGGAAGATGTTGTCGATGAACAGGAGCACGTCCTGGCCTTCGACGTCGCGGAAGTATTCGGCGACGGTGAGTCCGGTCAGGCCGACGCGGAGACGGGCGCCGGGCGGCTCGTTCATCTGGCCGTAGATCAGCGCCACCGAATCGAGAACGTTGCTCTCTTTCATCTCGAGATAGAGGTCGTTCCCCTCGCGGGTCCGCTCGCCGACCCCGCAGAAGACCGAGCGGCCGCCGTGCCCCTTCTGCACGTTGTTGATCAGCTCCATGATGACGACGGTCTTCCCGACGCCGGCGCCGCCGAACAAGCCGATCTTGCCGCCTTTCACGAACGGCGCGATCAGGTCGACGACCTTGATGCCGGTCTCGAAGATCTCGGTCTTGGGCTCGAGGTCGGTGAACTTGGGGGTCTCACGGTGTATGGGCCACCGCTCGGTGCCCGGCGGTATGGCGGGGCCTCCGTCCACGGGCTCACCGAGCACATTGAGAATCCGGCCCAGGGCGGCGTTGCCCACCGGGGCCGTGATCGCCGAGCCGGTATCGACCGCCTCCATGCCGCGGGTGACGCCGTCGGTGGTGCTCATGGCGACCGCGCGCACCTGGTTCTGGCCGATGTGCTGCTGGACCTCCGCGGTGAGCCGGACCGGAATGTCGGCGTCCGCGTCCTCGATGACGAGCGCGTTGTAGATCTCGGGCAGCTGCCCGGGCTCGAACTCGACGTCGAGCACCGGGCCGATCACCTGCACGACGCGGCCGACGTTTTTCCGGGTCTTGCTCGGCGAGCCGGTCTTCTGCGACGCGATTGCGGTTGCCATGTGACTGAGTTCCTAGTAAGAGGCTGAGTTCCGCCGCTCGGCGGAACCGCGGAAGGGCGGTACGAGGCGCCCGCTCACGTGCCGCAGCTCATCGTCTCACGTTCCGCCTTTCCGTACTGCCGTCGTCATCCCTGCAACGCCGCCGCACCGCCCACGATCTCCGCGATCTCCTGCGTGATCTGCGCCTGCCGCTGCCGATTGTAGGTCCGCTTGAGAAGCTCGAGGATCTCCCCCGCGTTATCGGTCGCGTTCTTCATCGCCGTCCGCCGGGCCCCGTGCTCCGCGGCCGCGGTCTCGACCAGACCCCGGTACACCGCGTTCCGCACGTACAGCGGCAGCAACTGCTCGAGAATGGCTCCGGCGTTGGGCGCCAGGATGTAATCACGCGACGGGCCCTTCCTGGTCTCCGGCGGCTCGACCGGAAGGATCTGCACCGTCGTGGGCGGGGTGGACAATGCGCTGATGAACTGCGCATAGACCAGATCCACGCTGGCGAGCGTCCCCGCCGCGTAGGCCTCGAGCAGCGGCGCGACGATCTCGGCGGCATGATCGGACGTGGGCCGGTCGCCGATATCGATCCGCTCCGCGGCGAGCGGCCGTCCGAGATACTTGAAGAAGCCGATTCCTTTCCTGCCGACGCCGTAGAGCTCGGCCGAATACCCTTCCGCCTCCAGGCTCTCGATGCGGCGGCGCGCTTCCTTGATCAGATTCGCGTTGAAGCCGCCCGCGAGCCCCCGGTTGGAGGTGACGAGGATGACGGCCGCGCGGCTGGGTCCGCCCTTGCCCGGCGGGACGGGCTGGCGCAGCAAGGGGAACTGCCCCGCGAGCTCCGGCGTCACCAGGTCGGCGAGGACCTCACGCAGGGCCTCGGCATAGGGCCGGGCGGCCACTACGCGGTCCTGGGCGCGCTTGAGCTTCGACGTGGCCACCAGCTCCATCGTCTTGGTGATCTTCCGGGTGTTCTGGACGGACCGGATCCGTCCCTTGAGCTGCCGGCTCTTGGCCATTAGTCGAGTACCGTCACTCGGCGGAGAAGAGCGGCTTGAACGAGGCGATCGCCGACTTGAGCCGGCCGGTCAGGTCGTCGTCCAGCGCCTTCTTGGTCCGGATGTCGGTCAGGATCGCGGGGTGCTGCGCCTCGAGATAGGCCTCGAAGTCGCGCTCCCACTGGCGGATCGCGGATACCTCGATGTCGTCGAGGTGGCCGTTGGTCACGGCGTAGATGATCACCACCTGTTGCTCCACCGGCACCGGGCGATACTGCGGCTGCTTCAGCACCTCGACCAGCCGCGCGCCCCGGGCGAGCTGACGCTGGGTCGCGGCATCGAGATCGGACCCGAACTGGGCGAAAGCCTCGAGCTCGCGGTACTGCGCCAGCGAAAGACGGAGGGGACCGGCCACCTGCTTCATCGCCTTGATCTGCGCGTTGCCGCCCACGCGGCTGACGCTGATGCCGGCGTCTACGGCGGGGCGCACGTTCGAATAGAAGAGGTCGGTGGTCAGGAAGATCTGGCCGTCGGTGATCGAGATGACGTTGGTGGGGATGTACGCCGAGACGTCACCCGCCTGGGTCTCGATGATGGGAAGCGCCGTGAGCGATCCCCCCGGCTTCCGGATGCGGGGGTCGAATTTCACGACCTCCTTGTCCTCCGAGATCTTGGCGGCGCGCTCGAGCAACCGGCTGTGGAGATAGAACACATCGCCGGGGTACGCCTCGCGGCCGGGCGGACGCCGGAGAATGAGCGAGAGCTGGCGGTATGCGGCGGCCTGCTTGGAGAGATCGTCGTACACGCAGAGGGTCGCCTTCCCCTCCTCGTACATGAAGTACTCCGCGATGGCGCAGCCGGTGTACGGTGCGATGTACTGAAGCGGCGCCGGCTCGGAGGCGGAGGCGACGACCACGATCGTGTAGTCCATCGCGCCGGCTTCCTTGAGCTTCTCGACCACGGTCGCGACGGTGGAGCGCTTCTGGCCGATCGCCACGTACACGCAGACGACCCCGGTGCCCTTCTGATTGATGATCGTATCGACCGCGATGGCCGTCTTGCCGGTGCCGCGGTCGCCGATGATCAGCTCCCGCTGGCCGCGGCCGATCGGGATCATCGCGTCGATGGCCTTGATGCCGGTCTGCAGCGGCTCTTTCACCGGTTGCCGGACGATGATGCCCGGCGCGACCATCTCCACCTGGCGCCTGTGGGTGGTGTTGATCTGGCCCCGGCCATCCACCGGACGGCCGAGCGCATCCACGACGCGTCCCAGCATCGCCGAGCCGGCGGGTACGTCGAGGAGACGGCCGGTGCGGCGGACCTCGTCGCCTTCCTTGAGCTTGAGGTAGTCGCCCATGATGGCGGCGCCGACGTTGTCCTCTTCCAGGTTGAGCACGAGCCCCGCCACGGTCTCGCCGGTCTCATGGGCGGTGAACTCGAGCATTTCACTCGAGACGGCGGACTTGAGCCCGTAGATGCGGGCAACACCGTCTTTCACCTCGAGCACCGTCCCGACCTCGGACACGTCCGCGGTCGCCAGATCGGCGGCGGCTATTTCTTTGAGGAGGATGTCCTTGAGCTCGCCGGGACGGAGGATGGAATCGGTGGCCATGTCGGTGGCATCCTGGCTGGAGAAAAAGCTTTCCGTCAGCTTGTGAAATTAATCACAAACCCGGGGCCGGGCAAGAGTAGGCCCGACAATGTAGCCACCTCATCCCGCTTCAGCGTACCCCTACCGCCTCGGTCTTTTCGAGCTGGCTGGCGCGAGCCAGTCCCGCCAAGCTGCGGGCCCGCTTCGGCTGCCGCGACAGGGCCGCCTGGTAGGCCTCACGGGCCGCGGCCGGCCGCCCGGCGAGGAGCAGCAGATCGGCGTACAGCTCCCTGGCCGGGAGCACGGCGCCTGGGGTGACAGGGTGCTTTTCGGTGTGGTCTTCGAGATCGGCCGCGGTCCGGGCGTCGGCAAGCGCCTTCACGGTATCGGCAGCGGCCATGGCCGCCCACGCGGTAGCCGCGATGCGCTGAATCCGGACCTGGACCGACCAGTAGGTCTGGGGGCCGCCGGCCGTGGCGAGGGCCTCCTCGATGCCCCGGAGGCTGTCGACCTCCTTCCTCGCGACCTGGCTGTGACCGGCGCGCGCCGCGCCGATGGCCCGGGCGAAGTGGGTGAGTGCTTCCGTCGCCCGCCACGGGGGATCCGGACGCACCGTCAGCGTCTCCGCCGCCGCCCATTGCTCACGCTCCAGCGCGTACCGGGCCGGAACGGCCGCGAGGGCATACTCGGCGATCAGCGAGCCGGCGGGATACACCGCGGTCACCGGGGTCACCTGCTCCACTACGCCAAGCGCCTCGCTGTCGCGCCGCTCCTGCAGGTAGGCGTACGCGAGGTAGTCCAGCGCGTGGGCCCGCTGGTCCCACATCGCCGGCGTTCCCTGCTCCTTCTCGAACGCGATGGCCGATTCGGCCGACCGCAGATTCGAAGCGATCGCGTCGTCCCACCGGCCGACCCGGATGTAGATGTGCGAAGGCATGTGCTGGGCGTGGGGGACGGTCGGCGCGATGACGGCGTACCGCTCGGCGGCACGAATGCCCCGCGCGGCGAGCGCCGGCGAGTCGTACGCGTGGATGAGATAGTGGGCCAGTCCGGGGTGCTGGGGATGGGTGCGGAACAGCGGCTCGAGAATCTCGCCCGCGAGGCGCTGGCGCTTGAGCGTCGTGTCGCGGGTGTCGTTCTGGCCGTTCGCGATGAGCGCCAGGGCATAGAAGATCCTGGCTTCCTGGTCGCGCGGATACTGCCTGGTCAGAGCCGCCATCGCCTGCTCGTAGGCGAGCAGCCTGACCCGATGATCGACCCTGTCAAACCCCGTGAAGTAGGACGCGATCGCCTCGGCGTAGGCGCGCTCGCGCGTGCCCGGCCGGCTGAGCGTGACGGCCCGCTCGGCCGCGCGCCGGCCGGTCTCGTTGTCCGCTGCCGACGGGGGCGTCCAGAGCGGATGGAGGAGACTCATGGCGACGCCCCACTGGGCCATGGCGCAGGCGGTGTCGGCGGCGGACACCCGCTCGAACGAGCGGCCCGCCTCTTCGTACCAGAAGGAGTGGAGGAGCGCGACCGACCGCTCGAAGGACTTGCGCACCGATGGTGCGCAGGTGGTCGGGAAGGAGACCCGGCCGAGGACGGGCGGCTTTCCACCCGCCGGATGGTGGGCGTGCTGGTCCTGCGCCACCAGCCGGGGAGACAGGACGCCCACGGCCAGCATGGTCAGCACAAATCGACGCATGACAACGCTCCGAGTCGGTTAAATCCTGCTACGCGTATTCCCCTTGGCGAACGCCGACAGCACTCCCCGCGGCCCCAGCGACGCAAGTCCGGAGGTCGGCACATTGGCGATCCGCCGGGCCGTGCTGCTCAGATGGCTCGACGAGGCGAAGTGGAGGACGCGGACGACGGTGGGAATTCCGTATCCGGGGTTTTCCAGCATCTGCGCGGCGCAGGCCACCCGCGTGAGATCGATGACCCGCTTGAGGTTGGGCGCGCCGCCCGCGCCGAACTGCCGCGAGAGGTGCTCGCGGCTCACGTCGAGCCGGCGCGCCAGCGTGCTCGTGCGGATGGGCTTTTCGACCTCGCTCAGGAGCAGGTCCCACGCGCGTCGCTGGAGCGCGTCGGTGAGACGGAGCACCCGTGGGGCGTCCACGAGGGCTCGGCGTCTGGCCGCCGTGGCCGAGCTGCGGATGACCATGTCTCCCACGACGGGATCGTCGACGCCCTCGACGGCCACGCCGGCGACCGCATGATTGCGGCAGGCGAGCAGCACGTCCCCATCGTCCGGACGAAACGGCGCGTAGGCGAGAATCGGAAGCCCCGGAAGACGCGACTTGAGGGCGGCGAGCTCGGGCAGCCACACCGGCGTCGGCGCGACGACGACCGCATCTACCAGGCGCCGCTCGAGCAGACGATGCAGCGCGGCCGGTGTCCGGCAGCTCACGACCCCGGGACCACCCCGGGGCAGCGTGCGCCGCAGCGCGATCAGGGCGCTCCGACTGTCGAGCGCCGCGGCGATGGCCGGCATGATCAGCCCCTCCCGGCCGACTCCGCCCGCGGCCGCGAGCGCCCGGCCCCGACGGCGACGAGGGTGCGGACCATCTCGCCGGCCCGTTTGAGAACGCCGCGAGCATTATCGTAGCTCAGCAGGTCGAGCGCCTCGTCGAGCGCCCGCCATTGGCAGGCCGTGATGCCCTCGGCCAGTTGGGGCGACGCCTCGCCTGCGGGGCTCTCGAACAGAAAGAAGTGGCAGTACTTGTGGATGTGCCGCCCGCGGAAGCGGAAGTGCCAGTCGATCACCCGGATGGGGCCCTGCAGCGTGAGATGGGACAGACCCGTCTCCTCGATCGTCTCGCGGCGGGCGGCCTCGGCCGGCGATTCCCCGTCCTCCAGGTGTCCCTTGGGGAACCCCCAGTTGTCGTAGGAGTCGCGGATGAGCAGATATCGCGGAGGCTCGCCCTCCTGCCGGCGGAACACGATCCCGCCGGCACTCACCTCGAGCTCCGCCTTTCGTTTCCCCATTAGAACACCGAGATCTTGAGATACTTCTTCGGGTGCTCCTGAATGTCCGTCAGCAGCTCCCGGAATTGAACCATCGTCTTGGTCGCCTCGCGATACAGCGTCGAGTCGGTCGCCAGCATGCCGAGCGTGCCGTTCCCCTGCTGCAGCCTGGTCATGAGGGAGTCGGCCTGCTGCACCACGCGGAAGAGACTGACCTGGTTCTCCCTGGCGGCGGTCATGACGCTGCGCAGGTCGCTCGCCGCCTGGCGGATGTCCGCGCTCGAGGCCTGCCCGTTGCTCAGAATGTCCTGGAGCTGATGGTTGCTCGTCGCCGTGTCGAGGCGGGCCACGGCGCCCTGGAACGTCTTGGCCACGCCGGCGAACGCCTCGGACGTCGTGGCGACGTTCTGGCTCACGCGATCGATCCGGCTGGTCTGCGCGTTGGCGAAGGAGACCAGTCGCTGGGAGATCACCGCGAGATCCTTCACGCTCTGTTGCATGTTCTTGAGGGCGGTGCTGTCGAACGCCTGGCTGATCCGCTGGGTAACGACGCCGACGTCGCCGGCGATGCGGCTGGCCTGCGCGGTCAGCTGGCCGATGTCGGGCAACGTGGCGCCCGGCCAGGCCTCACCGCCGGCCTGATCGGATTCGATGAGCGCCTCCCGGAGATTGGGATCCACGGGAAGGGGCTCGAAGGGAACGATGCTGGCGCTCCATTCGCCGAACAGGCTCGCCGCGGCGGAGATGACCGCCGGCTTGGTCGGGAGGTCCACCTCCCGATCAATGCTGAACTCGGTTTCGACCCATTCGTTCTCGACCAGACGGATGGCCTCCACCCGGCCCACCTTGACGCCGCGAAGCGTGACCGGCGCTCCCACCCCGAGCCCGCCGACGGTCCGGAACCGGGCGGTGTAGGTATCCTTCTTCTTGTTCACGTCGGTCTCGCTGAGCCACAGCGCGCCCGCAACGACCAGGGCGAGTGCCGCGACAATGGCAAGGCCGACCGCGAATTCGTTGCCGCGTTTCACGCTGGGGCCCTCCGCGTCGCGGGAGCGTGGGTCGAGGCAGAACCGGGCGCGGGCGCCGGCGTGATCTCGTCAGGCCGGCCCTCGATGAACTGGCGCACGACCGGATCGTCCGTCGCCCGGATCTCCGCGACCGTGCCGGCCTGCCGGATGGCGCCCTCGAACAGCATGGCGATCCGGTCGCCGACGGTGAAGGCGCTGCGCATGTCGTGGGTGACGACCAGCCCGGTGACCCCGAGATCCCGCGTCCGGATCATGAGCTGGTCCATGACCGCCGACGTGACGGGGTCGAGGCCCGTCGTCGGCTCGTCGTAGAGAATGTAGCGAGGCTTGAGGGCGATCGCCCGCGCGATACCGACCCGTTTCCGCATCCCCCCCGACAGCTCCACCGGGTACCGCTGTTCGGTGCCGCTCAGGCCGACCACGTCCAGGCTCTCGGCGACCCTGAGCGCGATCTCGCTTTCGGCGAACTGCCGCCTCACCAACCCGAGCCTGATGTTCTCCTCGACCGTCATCGAATCGAAGAGCGCGGCGAACTGGAACACGTAACCGACCCGCCCGCGGAGCTCGGCGAGCTGCTCGCGGTCCATCTCGTGCACGGTCTCACCATCCACCTGCACGGAGCCGGCGTCCGGTTCCAGCAGCCCCACCACGAGCTTGAGCGTCACGCTCTTGCCGGACCCGGAGCGGCCGATGATCACGGTGTTCTGCCCGGCCGGAACCTCGAGGCTCACGTCCGAGAGCACCGGCCGGCCGTTGAAGGACTTGGCGAGATGATGGAGGAGGATCATTGAACGGACGGAAGGACTGAAGGACGGAACCCCCTCACAAGAGCACCAGCGCCCAGAACGCGTCCAGCACGAGAATGGCCTCGCAGCCGAGCACCACGGCGCGGGTGGTGGAGCGACCCACCCCCTCGGCTCCCGCCTGCGCGTCGAGCCCGCGGAGGCACCCCATGAGCGCGACCGCGGCCCCGAAGCTCGCGCTCTTGAGCAGGCCGAACCAGATGTCCTTGAAGTGATAGAACTGCTTGAGGCCCTTGAAGAACTCGGGCGTGGACAGGTCGAGGAGGTTGACCGAGGTGAGCCAGCCCGAGGTGACGCCCACCGCCATCGCGAAGGCGGTGACGACGGGAAACATGAGCGTTGCCGCGAGTACGCGGGGGACCACGAGATAGGCGTTGCGGTCGAAGGCGAGGGTCTCCAGCGCATCCACCTGCTCGGTCACCTTCATCGTCCCGAGCTCCGCCGCGATGCTGGCCCCCACCCGCCCCGCCAGCGCCATCCCGGTGAGCACCGGACCCAGCTCCATCATTACCGTCTTGCCCACCAGGGCGCCCACGAAGAACAGCGGCACCGCGCCGGTGAAGATGTACGACGACAGCAACGCGAGAACGATGCCGGTGAACACGGCGATGAAGACGGTGATGGGCAGCGAATCAACCCCCAGCCGCCGCATCTGGAAGACCAGGAGCGGGGCCCAGGTGCGGACATCGCCGAGGGCGCGGGCGGTTTCGATGCCGCGCGACCCGAGCTGCGCGACATAGCCGTCCCGGGCGGAGAAGCGGACAGTCACGGTTAGAAGCTAAGGGCTAAGGGCTAAAGGCTAAAGGCTGAAGGCTGAACGCTGAAGGCTGAAGGCTTAAGCCGCGAAGCTGGCCAGCGCTCGTCCCACTTCCCCCTCCCGGAGCCGCTTGAGCGCGCGGTCGCGAAGCTGGCGAACCCGCTCGCGCGTCACGCCGAGCATGCCGCCGATCTCCTCCAGCGTATGCTCGCGTCCACCGTCGAGGCCGAAGTAGAGCCGCAGCACCTTGGCGTCGCGCGGCGGCAGGGTCCGGAGCGCCTGCTCGATCTCTTCCGAGAGAAACGTCTCCATCGCCCGCTCTTCGGGGTCGCCCTGCTCGTCGGCGATGAAGCGGTCGATGAGCGTGCGGTCGCCCTCGGGATCGAGCGGCGCGTCGAGCCGGACCTCCGTGGTGTTGAGCGCCGCGAGCGACTGCACCACGTCGACGGCGAGGCCGGTGACGTCGGCGATCTCCTCCGGCGTCGGCTCCCGACGCAGCTGCTGACGCAGGCTCTCGGACGTGCGAATGATGCGGGACAGGTCGGCCGTGCGGTTGAGCGGGACGCGGACCGTGCGCCCGTGGCGGGCGAGGGCCGCGAGGATCGACTGGCGGATCCACCACACGGCGTACGAGATGAATTTGACGCCCTGGTCCGGGTCGAACTTGCGCGCCGCGGTGAGCAGGCCGACGTTGCCCTCCCCGATCAGATCGGTGAGGGCGAGGCCGCGGTTCTGGTATTTCTTCGCGACCGAGATCACGAAGCGGAGGTTCCGCTTCACCAGCTCCTGCATCGCCTCTTCGCTCCCGGCCCGGACCTTGCGGGCGATCGCGATCTCCTGCTGCGCCGTGAGCAGAGGCGTCTGGCTGACTTCGTGGAGGTACTGGTCGAGGATGTCCCGGTCGGCCTCGTAGGCTCCCAGACTGGCCGCGGTTTCCTTCTTCCTGCTCCGGCGGGGCTTCCCCGGCGGCGATTGCGCCAGGATCTCGGCGACGGTCAAGTCGGCCGACAGCTCCCCGGAAGAGACATCCGCCGGTCGCTGGGACAGTCGTGGAGGGTGGTCCGGCGGATCGTCTTTCTTCTTGCGCATGGGCTGGAAGATATCCCGTGTGGGCCCGGCGATGAGGCGAGCGGCGTTGCAGTGTCTCAACTTGACGCTCACCGGCGCGCCCGCTAAGCTTTTGTGCTGCCGAGGCGCCGGGTGAGGGCGGGAAACTAACGGGGGCGTAGCTCAGTTGGGAGAGCGCGTGAATGGCATTCACGAGGTCAGGGGTTCGATCCCCCTCGCCTCCACTGCCTCGGTTCCGGCGGCGATCAGACTCGGTTCTTCGATGGTTGCGCGGGTGTTGAGCGGACGCTAGTATCCTCATCCGCCTGCGGGAATAGCTCAGTTGGTAGAGCACAACCTTGCCAAGGTTGGGGTCGCGGGTTCGAGTCCCGTTTCCCGCTCTCGTCGGTCGGATGCACGGCAGGTAGCAGCAGTTTCAGGCGGTCATCGTCGCGGGGTGGAGCAGTCTGGTAGCTCGCCGGGCTCATAACCCGGAGGTCGTGGGTTCAAATCCCACCCCCGCTATTTGGCGGAAGGACGGAACGGCGGAACGGCGGAACGAACGCTCCGAACCCGGGAGCCCTCCCGAGCACGGAGTCACGTTCCGCCCAACCGCCGTTCCGCCGTTCCGCCCCGACGGGCGGTTAGCTCAGTTGGTTAGAGCGCCACGTTGACATCGTGGAGGTCACAAGTTCGAGTCTTGTACCGCCCATCGGAGCCGCGCCCTTAGCTCAATTGGATAGAGCATTTGACTACGGATCAAAAGGTTGGGGGTTCGAGTCCCTCAGGGCGCATGGGTGGAGAACGGGGCGTAGCGCAGCCCGGTTAGCGCGCCTGCTTCGGGAGCAGGAGGTCCCCGGTTCAAATCCGGGCGCCCCGACTGAAACACTTCGAATCCGATTGCGACGAAGCGCCGACCATGCAGGGCGGCGCTTTTTCGCATGCACCTGCGAGCCACACATTGCCGAAGCATGAGATCAGGGCCCGGCTCGGGCTTCGGTCCGCCGTCCCGGCACGGGGATCATCCGGGCGCCGGCCAGCCACGCCGGGCTCGCTCGCCTGAACACGTACGGAGCGGGATAGGTCGAGAGATACATCGCGTCGGACTGGCGCGGGAGATCGGCCGCGAAGTAGGCCCGCAGCACATCGCCGAGCACGTTCACCACCGAGACGCTGTCGCCCATCACACCGCGACCCGCGCCCGGGAGATAGTAGGCGCCGAACGCAGCGAAGCGCTCCCGCGCGGCGGCGGCAGGAATGTCGTCGTTCGTGGCTGCGCTGTCGAAGGCCGGTGCACTGGTGCCGTGATCGCCCTGGAGCAGGATCACGGGCGGGACGTCGGAATCGCGGAGCAGCGTGCTCACCAGTCGCAACACCATCCGGTCCAGACATTCGACCTGCCGCACGTACCCGCCGCCGACCCTCCGTTTCTCGGCCGTCGCCCCGATGCGCCGGCAGTCCTCGTCGAAGGTGAACGGCTTATGCGGGCTGATCACGTGGGCGAAGGCGAACACCGGTCCGGGAATCGCCGGAACCCGCGCGAGGCCGGCGAACGTCCGGGCGATGTGATCGGCGTCGGCGGCGTGCCACCGCGTCTCCCGGTGCAGCAGATCCAGCACCGACATCATCCGCAGATCGCGCCGGAGCTCGGTATCGCCCAGAGTGCCGATCAGACCGGGACCGCCCGTGCCGCTGCCGATCACGTCCGCATGACCGTTCTGCCGGGTCGCCGGCCACCAGAGCGAGGGGAAGAACGCGAAATGGTAGCCCTGTGACTTGAGGAAGGTGACGATCCGGCTGTTCTCGACGAGATAGTTCGGCAGCGTCGGGTCGGACGTCCGGCCCCGAACCTCGCGCGAGATCTCCACCAGGTGGCTCGCATTGAGCAGCGAGGGGATGGACAGCACCGTGTGCATGTAGTTGCTGTGGACTGCCGGAATGGTAAATCCAAGCCGCTCGAGGCTGTCCAGAAACTCCCGGTTGTCGAAGCCATACCGCGCGCGAGTCGCCTCGGCGTTCGCGTACTCGTCGAGGACGATGAGGTAGATGTCGCGCTTGGGACCGGTCTCGGCGTCTCCGTGGGTCGCAATCGGCTGGGCCAGCCGGCGGACCAGCTCGCTCCGGTCCAGGGCCCTGAGGTCGCGCCACTCGGTGAATCCGATCGACAACGCTGACCACCCGACCAGAAGGCCGCCGACCATGGTCAGAAACGTGGCCATCCGGTCGAGCACGGCCCTGTGGCCAAGCAGCCACCAGCCTGCCCCGATGGTCGCGGCGATCCCGAGCGGAACGAGCACCAGGTGCGTCGCCAGGTCGCTGCGATGGCCGACGCGATCCACGAGCGGCATGTAGCCCCAGAACCAGAGCACGGCGCCGAGCACGGCCAGGGACGGCAGCCGCCCTCCCCATCGGCCTCGCACCAGGAGCGCGGTCACGGCATAGATGGCCCCACAGCAGAGAAGAATCGCGCAGACCACGATCGCGAGATCGTCCAGACTCGACTGGCCCGGGTTGGCCGCCACGAGGTGCATCGCGGGCACGATGGCGAGAAGGAACGGGTAGTAGCGGGCGGCTCTCCCGGTCATGTGGGCTCGCCTCTCCGGCACGAGGTCATCAGATAGACGGACCGACCGGTGCCGGTGATCGGGTGGACGCCGTCGATCCTGAAGTGCCGGCGGAACGCGTCCTCGAACCCGGCCGCCGAGTATTCCGGGAAGACATCGGCGCGGTGGCGCAGCAGGCGCTGCACCTGGGGATCATCCTTCGGGACGAACTCGATGACGAGACGGGCGCCCAGACGGGAGAGATACGAAGCAACCGACGCGAGCGGCAGATTGCGGCCGATGGCGAGGTGATGCACGAGAGCCAGCGCCAGGATCACGTCGGCCGGCCCGCGTTCCTCCAGGGACAGGCGCTCGGTGTGGGCCCAACCCTGCGCGGGCGACGGATTGGCGAAGTCGAGCAGCAGCGGCAGGATCCCGGTTTCGTGCTGGGATCTCACACGGCGATAGTTCCGCTCGACCGCCGCGGGGTCGATATCGAACGCGACGACCAGGGCCGCGATCCCACTCGCGACCCGGCTGTACTCGCCGGTGTTCGCGCCGAGGTCCCAGACGGTACCACCGGGGTGGAGGGCGAGCAGACGCGAGACGATCTCCCGCTTGGCTTCGGCGCTGTCCGCGGCGTAACTGTTGTCATGGGCGTATTCCGCCCACTCCGTGCCCGCAGGGGTCCAATCGAGCTTCTCGATGGTCCGCCGGAGATTCTCGCCCAGGTCGAGCAGCGCCTCACGCCTGAGCCGACGGGAGCGGCCGTTGGTCTTCGCCACGGCGGCGTCGGCGTAACGGGTCTGGGCCTTGGCGTGGGCGTGAACGTGAAGCAGTGTGCCCGGGCGAAGCCAGCTGGCCAGCGGCAGCAGATGGCTGCCCAGCGCGAGCGGGATCCCGTCGAGGTACGATCGCAGGAGCTGGCCGCAGCGGACGTCGCGGCGGCTCATCAGCAGCAACGGGACCACAAAGTGCTCGCAGAACTGGCGGTAAGCCACCCACGGGGCGCCCTCTTCCCGCGGCTCGAACGAGAGTGTATCGATGAAGATCGGGCGACCGCCCCGGAACTGCACGTTGTAGGCGCTCGCGTCGCGGAGCACGAACCCGCGCCGAAGCGCCCGATCCTGAAGCGTGAGCGTCAGCAGGGCGGCGTCGCGAAGCTGCCCGAACGACCACTCGTAGGGATAGGAAATGAACGGAATCGGTTCAGGCTGGATTACGGCGCCTGCCTCGCCCGTGGCCGCGAGCCCCGGCGAAACGACCCGGTGAGGCACCAGGAGTCCGTCGCGCGCCAGATCCTCGTAGAGGCCCGACGCGACGAAGGCATCGAAGGCGCCCATGAACGACCGATTGATCTGCCGGTAGAGAGTGCCGTCGCGGGTGAAGACGAACCCGCTGGGGTCGCGAAAGGAGCCGTCTACCGCTTGCCAATCCACCGCGGGCGGCCGGGCAGGAGCGACCTGAAGAACGATTTTGCGCCATCACGCACGCGAGAAAACATCGCGAGAGCCGACACGACTCCCGCAGCGATCGCCTGAAGCACGAGACTCCCTGCGGTTGGATCGATATACATGCATGCCTCTTCGACTGGACCGTGATCGCGGTGATGCCCGCCTGTGACCGTCTCGTGACGGAGGAGCCAACGATAGGTACCCGTCCCGAACGGCGAGGTGATTCAGGGCACAATTCACCGTCGTGGGTGGTCTGTCGATCTATTATGTTGAGCACGAATCAGTTAGGGGCCCGATCGGGGCCGCACTGGCCGCCGGGCTAGCCGCGCTGGTGAGGCGGGAGCCTGGGCAGGTGCCGCAATTAGCTTTGGAGCCGGATGTCAGCTACTTCACACCGCTGCCTCCTCCTCCTCGTTGACGGGCTCCGGCCCGACGTCGGCGAGGCGATGCTTGCCGCTGGCGAGCTTCCCCACCTGTCGGCCATGATCGAGGCGGGAGGCCGGGGGCGGGCGATCACGGTCTTTCCCTCCACGACGAGCGTTGCCTACCTGCCCTTCCTCACCGGCTGCACGCCCGGGCGGTGCAACGTCCCCTCGATTCGCTGGCTCGATCGGCAGCGGTATACCGGGCGGTGGTGGCGGGATCGGGACTCGGTCCGGAGCTACTGCGGCTTTCAGGCGCCGCGCCTGGACGGCGACATCGCCCCCAGCGTCCGGACCGTGTTCGAGCTGGTTCCGCAGAGCGTCGGCATCTTCACGCCGGTCGCGCGGGGGCTCGCTCCGGACCGGGACCCCTCGCGACTCGAGCGTCAGTTCTGGGGGTCGCTCGCGCACTTCGCCCTCTGGCATCAGCCGTCCGACGACGCGGTCTCGCGTCATTTGCTGCGTGCCGTCGATGCCGGGTGGCGCTTCGTCTTCGCCCAGTTCCCGGCGGTCGACGGCTACACGCACCAGACCACGCCCGATTCCGAGCGGGTGCGGCAGGCGCTGAGACTGGTGGACGGCACGGTCGGCAGGGTACGTGACCGGCTTCGCCGCCGGGGCGAGCTCGACACGACACTGTTGCTCGTCGTGAGCGACCATGGGGCAACGTCGGTGCACACGCATCTCGACCTTGCCGACTGGTTCCGTGGTCAGGGGGTGCCCACGCTGTCGCACCCCGTGCTGTGGGAGAAGAATCCGCGGGCGGCCGTCATGATCGCCGGCAACGGATCGGCGATGGTCTATGCCCGCCCCGGCACGCCACGCATCGGGCGGTGGCCCATCGATCGGCTCCGGCGGCCTGATACCTTCGGCTCGCATCGCGACGTGATCGGGGCCCTCCTGGATGAGCCCTCCGTAGCCCTGATGGCCGCGGAATCGGGCGACGGCGGCATCTGGATCGGGAGCCGCCGGGGGAGCGCGCGCCTGACCGGTTCCGGCTCCACGCTGACCTATGAGCCTCTCGATGGGGACCCGTTGAACGTCGGCGGCGCGCGTAGCGGGTCGGCCCGCGAATGGCTGGAGGCGAGCTGGGACGACCCGTTCCCCGACGCCGCCTATCATTTGCTCGATCAGTTTCGGGCCGACCGAACCGGTGACCTCGTGGTCGTGGCGAATGAAGGGTACGACTTCCGGCGCCGGTACGAGGTGCCCGAGCACAAGGCGGGACACGGCAGTCTCATCCGCGCCCACATGCAGACGCCGCTCTGGGCGAGCGAGCCATTGCCCGGCGTCGCCTTCCGGACGGTCGACCTCTTCCCGGCCATGCTCGACTGGCTGGACGTCCCGGCACCCGCGGACATCGACGGCGAGCCGATCTGGCTTCCACGCTCGCGGCCGGCCGCCGGGTACGCGCCCACGACCTCGCTCGACCTGGAGCATCCATGCCCCGCTACCGGGTCCTGATCTCGGCGACCATCGTGCTGGTCATCGGGCTCCATGCGGTGCCGGTGCTGTACCGGGCCGAGCGGGGGACGCTATGGCCCTTCATGCAGTGGGCGATGTACAAGTCGTCCAGCCCTCCCGGACCGATCCAGACCCAAACCCGGCGGATCGTCGCGACCACATCGAGCGGACGGGAGGAGGAGGTCACGCCCGCCATGCTGGGACTGAGCGTCACGGTGCTCGAAAGCTGGTATTTGAGACCGATGGGGTCGGGCGAGTCCACGGCGGCGTACCGGTTGATGGATCGGCTCAACCGCGACCGGCACGACTCGATCGTCGGCGTGCGTCTGGAGAGCGCCCTGTACACGGTCACCGATACCGGCATTGCCCGGGTGGACAAGCCGCCGCTCACCTATCGCGCCTCCGCGGCGAGGTGACCGATTAGCCCCGTCCGAGGTTGGATCGGTCGCTGGGAAGCCTATTGGTTTCCGGTCACGCCCACGATCAACCTGGCCATCTGCCGCATCATCGTCGTGGCGGCGCAGCTGTTCTGGTTCTTTCCGTCGCTCGAGGAGCACCTCAACCTGCTCCGCAAGAACAGCGACTTCATCGAGCCCCAGCTGCTGACGCGGATTCTCACGACGGTTTTCCCCCGGGACTTCCTGTATTCACCCCCGAGCATCACCGCCCTCTACTGGATCACGGCCATCGCGGGGGCCGCCGCCCTGATCGGACTGTTGACCCGCTTCTCGCTCTTCATCTTCGCGTTGGGCACCTGGATCTTCGTCTCCCACCTGTTTTCCTACGGCGACCGCCACCACACCGAGGCGGTGTTCTGCATCTTCCTCATGATGCTGGCGTTCTCGCCCTCGGGCGAATCACTCTCGGTGGATGCCTACCTGAGGCGGAGGCGCGGGCAACCCGCCCGCTACCCATCGGGTATGGCCGACACGGCGATATGGCCTCTCAAGCTCGCCCACGTGCTGCTGGCGCTCACCTACTTCTCGGCCGGCATGAGCAAGCTGATCGCGAGCGGGCCGCGCTGGATGAACGGATACACCCTGCAGAACCATGCCCTGCAGGACGCCGTCAATCGCGGGTTTCCGGTGGGGATCTGGGTCGCGCAGCACCACGGCGTGGCCATCGCGCTGTCGGTGCTCACGATCTTCTACGAGGTCTTCTTCTTCCTGTCGCTGGTGTTTCCCCGGACCGCCCCGTTCTTCTTTCTCGGCGGGATCGGCTTTCACATCGGGCTATACGCGACGGGGGGGTACGATTTCTTCCAGCACATGGTGCTGTTGGCGCTGCTGTTCGTGTTCCTGGCGCCGCCCTGGTGGCAGGCCTGGCTGGACCGCTTCTGGGGGCTTTTTCGCGGTGGCGTGGGGGAAGCGCTCGCGAGGTCCCGCCCCTCTTAGGGAAGGCGCTTTTCGCGGCTACCCGGTCGGACGCGGGCGCGCCATGTTTGCGGCTGGGGTCCGTAGCTGAGTTGGATAGAGCGCTTGCCTCCGGAGCAGATGAGGCGCGGCGGACAGCGCTAAGTAGCGAATTCTTAAGGATTTCAATTTGTGCCGCATCCGTTGGCGCTGGCTGGCGCTGGTGGATGCGGCACGTTCTATTGGCACGTTTCCGCCGTGAGTGAGCCCAGTCGAACGCTAGCTGGCGGCGCCACCCGAGGGTACTCACCGTCGATAGAGCCGTGGAACGGCCTGAGCACTTGCAGCGAGGAACCGGCGCAATTCGGCGGGCTGGTAGCGGACGTCTCCGTTCAGAATCACCGCCTTCAGCGGGAGCCCCCGTACTTTCCGGGATGATACCCCGAGTAACCGCTCCGAGATCGCTCTGACGGTCATCCCGGCAGCCTCGCCGAGGAAGGCGGCGCGGACCAGCTTGGCGAGAGCGAGGCGACCCGGCCGTGAGCGTGGACCGGGTCTTCGAAAGCGGAATCGAGCTGCGCCCTGGGGGAGGCCAGGTGAGTATATCCTCACATTTCACAACATGTTACGTGGACAGCCGTAGGGCAGTACGTCTAGGGTACAGGAGCGAGGCCTAGACATGTCATATATTATGTCATAATATATGGCGTAGAGGAGGGCCTACCATGTCAACTGCCGCGCGCCGCCTCGAGGCGGAGTCCACTGCGGAACTCATCCGCTGGATGCGGGAGTACTTGGGTCTGACCCATAAGCAGGTAGGTACGCTCGCCGGGGCCACCACGAGGACCGCGCAGCGATGGGCGGACGCGGACGCGCTCACGGTGCCCAGCGGAGACCGCCGAGTCAAAGTCGAGCAGGTGCGCGACCTCAAGCGGTTGCTCGCGAGCACGTTCCCCGATGAGCAGGTCGCGCTCCAGTGGCTGCATCGCGAAGTGCCGCTCCTGGGCGGCCGACGTCCGATCGACCTGATCAAGCGGGGAGATCTCGATCCAGTCGTTGAAGCCCTTGCGGGCGCGCACGCCGGAGCCTTTGGCTGATCGTTCTGCCGTGGAGTGGGCGTGTCTGGCGATACGTTCCCAAGGACGCTTTCGCCCTGCACTTCGGCTACGTGCTCAAGGCTCGGGGTCGATGGAATCGCGCGGGCCAGTATGGCTGCCTTTACTTGGCCATGACTCAGCCCGGCGCCTTGGCCGAGCGCCGCAAATACGCCGACGAAGCAGCGTTGAGCGGCCCGCCGTTCGGCCCTCATGAACTGGTGTCGATCGATCTCACCGTTCGACAAGGCGCCCTCGACCTCACGGACCCGAGTGTTCAGCGCACATTCGGCGTGACGACTGCACAGCTGCGGGCTGATGGGCCGGCCGCGTATGAGCTCTGCCGCTCCATCGCTGACGTCGCACGCGCACAGGGTGATTTCGTGTTGTTCGTGCCTTCCGCTCCCCTCGCCGGCGAAACCAATGTCATCGTGTACCAGGAAGTCCCGCCGGCGAACTGCCAACTGAGCGTGGGCCCGGACCGCCTCCCGATTCCCTGAGCCGGTGAGGTGAACGCCCGCCGTGATGATCATGGCCCACGGCACCGCCGCCAGTTGCCGGGTCGAGTGCTGTTTCCCTGGCAGTGGTTTGAGGTTATTGGGAACCAACTCGTGGCCAACGGACTTGTGCACAGGGCTACCATGAGGGGGGTCGAGTATTAGAATTCGGGCTCCGGCGGGCCGGTTTGGCACTTTTTTTTCGGCACGATTGGCCCACGCAGGCCGTAAGTCCTTACGGGTCCGTAGCTCAGTTGGATAGAGCGCTTGCCTCCGGAGCAAGAGGTCGCGCGTTCGAGTCGCGCCGGGCCCATGCAGGAAACACCGCGCCCATATCCGGGCGGTGCCGTGCGGTAGTGTCATGTCGTGCCAATTCGAGGCCCCGCACCCTCTCCGCCAGGACGTCAAGAAGATTCGTGTCCGGATGCGGGTCGGCTCCAGCACTCCGGCCCTTACTGCAACCCGATCCAGCAGCTTCCTCACGTCGGTGATCATCGCCTCGTGGCCCGTCCCGTACGAGGGGAACCGCAGCGTTCCGGGCCTGGTCACCCTGGCGCGGCCAGAGGGGAGCGGCGACCGGATGGTGACCGGTTGGGACGACGTCCAACTCGATCGCGCGGCGAAAGAGGCGGGACAGGGCGTCAGATGCTGCCGGATGCTGGGCTTCGAGAGTTGCGTGCCTTGATTGGTGGTCACCGTCGCCAGCAACCGCATGGGCGACGGAGGGGCGGCAGTAGTCGGAAGCTTGAGGGCATACCAGCTGGTCCATGCACGGGCGGCATGAGAGGAGTTACGCGGGCAATTAGGCCCGGACCCGTGCCAAGCACGCCCAGATGCGCGTGTGAGCAGTGACAGACCTGGTTGGTGTGGCCGTCGGAATCCTGGGTGTCGGGGGCAGAAGCAGAGGAGCACGAGCGACGAGAGTAGCCGTCGCAGGTTCGAAGAACGCGGCCGACGCGTCTGGGGACGGAGCTTGTGCCTTCTCCTACCGCCTCGCATGTTAGCCATGAGCTACGCAGCCACCCAACACAGCCGTCACAGGAGGCGCTCATGAGCCCCGGAGTCCGACCAGCGGTAGCGCTTCTGCTCAGTGCGATGATAGGCGCATGCTCCCAGGAGAGCACGTCGCCTCCCACTCTCAGCATCGTCGGCGTGTGGAACCAGGGTGCCAGACTCCGGGATTCGGTCAACAACCAGACGCACATCCAGACCGGGTACTTCTCCTTTACGCAGCGAGGTGAGGGGTTCACCGGACGTGGCGAGCAGAGCGGGCTCTGCACTCGGGAGGACGGCGACTACGTCGGCCCACTGGCTACGGGCATCCCGTACGACATTTCGGATGGCCTGCAGGACGGCGATCGGGTGTCATTCCAAACCGATCTCTGCACGTATGAGGGCACCTTGTCCAGAGAGGATGAGCGCATCGAGGGCACGGCGCGGTGCGCCTATACCGAGGGCGGCGTCGACTTCGTCTGGACGGGCGGCTGGGTCGCGAACCGGGAGCCCTGACACCAGGGTGCGGCGATGCTCCCGAAGCGATGCCGCGGGAAATCGGCCGCGCTGCCGGCAAGAGCAATCACAACTGGATCGGCACCAGATCGACCGTTCCTCGTATCGATGAGGCGCGGAAAGGCGCGCAGAACTGCCCTCACGTCCTCGATCATCGCCTCCAACCGTTCCCAAACTCCGACGAAGACAGATGGCTTGTAGCCCGGTGGCGGCCCCTCCCGCGGCAGTGATGTGGCGCACACCTCGCCTGGGGTCCAGACGACGGACTTCTCCGGGCCGATTGGCTATCCGTTCATCAGTCGATATGCATGGAGGAGACAGTGCTTCGAACCATGAGCATCACTCTTGCCGCGCTGCTGGGATTCGGCGCTCCCATCCCCCGCGGCACTGATATTCCCGTCACGGTCGACGAGAACATTCCAATCAAGCGCGACAAGCTCGGCGAGTCGTTCGACGCTCACGTCAGTCGGGATGTGACGGTGAACGGAAAGGTCGTGATCCCGGAGGGATCACCGGCGAAAGTGAAGCTGGTGGAGAGTCCCGAGAAATCCGACGCGGCGTCGCTCCAGCTCTCTCAGATCCGGCTCAATGGCAGGATGCGTGACGTCACGACTGAAGACGCCAAGGCCGATACCGAGAAGTCCGGTCTCGACATGAAGGAACGTACCGCCGTTGGTGCCGCGGCCGGTGCCGTCGTCGGCGCCGTCACGGGGGCGGGGGTTCTCAAGGGAGCGATCGTGGGTGCGGGCGGTGGCCTTGCCTGGAGCCTCCTCGACAACGGGCGGGAGGTGCAGGACGGCACCACACTCAGGTTCTCCTTGCAGCAGGAGATGGCCGTCCGGTAGGTCGTCGGTCCAGGCTGACCGGGGGAAAGCCACAGGGGCCGATGCGACCTTCGCATCGGCCCCTGTCGCTCAGAGCGCCGCGAATCTCAGTCGACCTGCTGGTGCGCCTCCACGAACCACAACCACTGGTCCACCCCGCGCGAGATCTCGGTGAGGATGTCGGCGCTGTCGGCATCCTCCAGCTCGTTCATCTCTTCGATGCCGATCCGGGCGGTGCGGCCGAACGCGGCCAGGGCGTCGGACAGGGCGTCGACGTGGTCGGGCCCGCTCGAGATGGTGAGCGGGTAGTCTGGCAGCGACGTACGCTTGGCCACCGCGGCGGCGGTTCCCTCCGCCACCCCGCCGAGCTGCACCACACGCTCGGCCAGGAGATCCACGTACTCCTCCACGGCTTCGTTGATCTCGTCGAAGAGCTTGTGCAACGCGATGAACGACGGGCCTTTCACGTTCCAATGGGCCTGCTTGCACTGGGTCTGGAGATCGATGCAGTCCGCCAACCGCTGGTTGAGCAGGCCGACGACCTCCTTGCGTGCCGACTCCGGGAGATCGTTCTTGGTCGAAAACATCCGGGTCGGGCCGGAGTCATCATTCCGGGCCGAGCGGGACGGCGTCGCCGAATCGCGGCGCGCGGTGATGGTGCGGGACATGGCATTCCTCGAATCGATGGGTTCCGGCGCCACTTCGATCGGTTCCTGGGAGGCGGCCACCGGCGGCCGCACTTCCACCAGCCGGAATCCTACCATATCCGGCGCGATCTGGAGAGATCCCTAAAATATGACACCCCGCCTCACCGGTGGCGAGACGGGGATCACAGGCATCGGCCTCCCGCGGCGGCCCTAGTGCAGCACGTCTCCCGCCGCGGCCAGCAGCCCCAGCTCGTGCTCGGTGGCGGCCATGTCTCCCGTCGCCCCCAGATCGGAGAACGTCCGGGCGGCGTCCTTGAAGGCGACCCTCGCCTGCGCCACACGGCCGCTTTCCGCGTAGACCCGGCCGAGGTCGCGGACCACTTCGGCTTCGATGAGCCGCGCGTCGGCGATGCGGGCCAGCTCGCGGGCGCGGATCAGCCGCGTTTCCGCCTGGCGCAGCATCCCCTCGGAGCGGTCGCACAAGGCGAGAACCCGCTGGACGTCGGGGGCGTCGAAGTTGGCCTCGAGCAACTCGAGCGTGCGCTGGGCGTCTTCCGCCGCGGTCCGCGCTTCCCGGCGGCGGCCGACGGAGAGCAGGACTTCGGCGTAGTTCACCCGGCAGAGCGCGCCGAGGTGGGCATCGCCGCTGACCCGCGCCAGCGACTCGCAGGCCTTGAAGTGCTCGATGGCCTGGCAGTAGGCGCCGCGGTCGGCGGCCAGCATCCCGAGATTGTGGTGGGCGATGGCACTGCCCTGCGCATCGGCCAGCGCCTCGTACGCCGCCAGCGAACGGCGGTAGTTGACTTCCGCGGCAGCGTGGTCGCCCCGGATGTTGGCCACGATGCCGAGGTTCTGAGCTATGCGAGCGAGCAAGGCGGCATCGTCCGCGGCGAGGGCGGCTGCCTCCGAGAGCGCGGTTTCGGCCGCGTCGAGATTACGGGTCTCCAACTCGACTCCGCCCAAGGTGTTGAGGGTCTTTGCGGTGAGGTGCCGATCGCCCAGCAGCGTGGTGACGGCGTAACTGTGCTGGAGGGCGCTGCGGGCGCGGGCGGGGTCACCGGCCTGATGGGCCAGTACGGCCCGGCGGCGGAAGGCCTCAGCCAGGGTCACCTGGTCGCCGTCACGGGTAGCGGCCACGATGAGCACGTCGTAGGCCGCCTCGGCATCCCGGGGGGCGCCTGCCCGCTCACAGGCTTCGGCTCGCGCCAGGAGCGCGGTGCTGTTCATGGTTACCAGGCCACCGCGTAGCGCGAGAAGTGATCCAGGTTCGCCGAGACCTTGCGCCGGAACAGGTCGTCGTTGGAGTGAAGCATCTGGAGCACGTCGTGCAGGTCGTCCGTGGTATAGGCGATCCGCTTGGCCATCAGACTCGCGATCAGCGGGCAGTGCGAATAGTCGAGCGTCAGGCGGGCGGGCTCGTTGAACGTGAGCCCTTCCGGCTCGAAGGTGATCGATACGGCGGAATCGGCCGCGGCAGTGGCCGTGATGACCACCGTCGAGTCGAGCGCGCCCGCCGGGATCTCGAGACGGTGGGGGCCGATGCGCAGGGTCCCGCCCTCGGGCCCGATCGCTTCCTCGTCGCTCCACTCGGGCTGCACCGGACAGGTGAGCAGCCCCGACAGGATGCCCGAGGGAAGGGGCATGCCGATCAGAACGGGCGCGTCGAGTCCAACAGGCGCCGGGAGGGAAGCGGAGCTTTCCTGGCTCGGAACGCTGTCGGAGCCCGAGACGCCATCGGCGACGGCGAACTCGGGGGTGGAGGCGGGCTGCTCAGGTCCAGAGACGTTGTCGAGTGTCGTGCAACTCGACAGAAAAATAATGCAGGCTAAGATTGAGGCGCGGCAGCGGAGTCGCGCGTGTGAATCATACATATGACCAGCTATTGTTGGAGATAGAGTGGCTCTACGACCAGTAACGGTAGTAATCGCTTGGCAGGTGGTCAATACGCAAAATCCATACGCACGTCTATGTCTTTGACATCAAATTTTCCTCATCTCCGTGTCCCGCTTGCACTTCCCAGCCGCCGCCGCCACGCAAATACTGGCACCCCAAGACTGATCAGTCCCGCCCCGATCAAGGCGTTACGCGGATTCGAGGCGACACTGCTCGCCACCACGTACCCGCAGACCAGCAGGAACAGCGCCGGCAGGACGGGATACAGGGGCGCGCGGTACCCCCGCCATCGAATCGCCCCGTCCGCCTGCTCCCTCGATCGGTACCGAAAGAGGGTGGCGGCGATGAGGCCGAAGAAGATCCAGTCGCCGAACACGGTGTAGTCGAGGAGCTGGCCATAGGTCCCCGAGAGGGTGAGGACCGCCGCCCAGACCCCCTGCACCACCAGCGCGACGTGCGGCGTGTGGAACCGCGGGTGCAGGGCCGCCGCACTCGGCAGGGCCAGGCCATCGGCCGCCATCGCCTGGAGGATGCGCGGGGCCGTCATGATCGCGACACCCACGAACCCCAGCGTCGAGGTCACGATCCCCAGGCTGATGACGGTCGCGCCGATCGGGCCGAAGGTGTGGCGAAGCAGGTCGGAGGCGGGGGCGTGGCTCGCCGCCAACCCCGCGACGCCGAGGACGCGCAGGTAGGCGGCGTTGGCGAGCACGTACGCGAGGACGACGCCGGCCACGCCGATGACGATCGCGCGCGGCAGGGTGCGATCGCCGTCCTTGAGCTCGCCCCCGACGTTGTTGCCATGGGCCCACCCCCCATAGGCGAAGAGCACGGGGATCAACGCGACACCGAGGGTGCGAGGCGAGATAGCCGCGCCTTCAGGGTTGGCCGCGACCGTGGGCTCAGCCCCGGGGACATCGGCAAAACCCGCGACGATCAGGAGCACGAGCGCGGCCAACTTGAGGACCGTGAGCACGTTCTGGACGGCCGCCCCGGTTTTCACCCCGACGTAGTTCACTGCCGTCAGGCCGAGGATCGCGGCCACGGCCAGCGCCGGCACCCATCCCGGAGGAAGATTCAGCAGCGCCGCGAGGTATCGCGAGAATGTGACCGCGATGGCGGCGATGCCGCCGGCGTTGATGACCAGCAGGAAGGTCCACCCGTAGAGGAACGCCGGCAGCGGCCCGAACGCCTCGCGCAGGTAGACATACCCGCCGCCGGCGCGGGGTCGCCTGGCCCCCAGCTCGGCGAAACAGAGCGCGCCCGCCATTCCGATGGCCCCTCCCACGATCCACGTCGTGAGCACGCCGGCGCTGGTACTCACCCGCTGGGCCACGATACTCGGGTTGAGGAAGATGCCGCCGCCGATGATGCCGCCCATGACCACCATGGCAGCGTCGAAGAGTCCGAGACGGCGGACGTAGCCTGGCGGGTCGGGAAGCGACGCGTCGTGATCGGGCTGTTTCACGCATGGCCTCCGGATACCGCCTCAGAGTCCGAGGAGCCGGCCGACCTGAAAGAGGCTGCTGAGGAGAAGAGTGAGGACGAACGCGGTGATCAGCACATACGCGCGATCGCGCTGGCGCGCAAAGGCGAGGAGCGAGAAGGCCACCCGGGCCACCGGGGTCGCGATCAGGACCACCAGACCGAGCTGGATCAGCCCGCGGCCGCGGAGGGCCACGGCTGCCTTCAGGATGCCGCCGAAGGTTTCCAGATCATCCGGTTCGCCGGTGAACGTCTCCGGGTGTGTCCGGAGCGCCCCAGAGCGGCCCAGGTAAATCACCCCGCCGGCAAGGACCAGGGCCGCGGCGGCCAGCACACCGGCTCGAAGGAGCGACGCGAGCCGCAGCTCGACATCGTGCTCAGAGGGTGCCGGTGGCGCCATTGTAGATCATCTGTACGGCGAGGATCGCGATCACGACCGCGAAGACGATGCGGAGCACGCGGGGATTGCTGGACATCAGAAGCCGGGTGCCTAGCGAAGCGCCGGCCAGGGCGCCGAGCATGACGGGCATCGCGATACCGGGGTCGATGTACCCCCGCGCCAGGTAGACGCCCGCGCTGGCCGCGGCGGTGACCCCGATCATGAAGTTGCTCGTCGTGGTGGACACTTTGAATGGAAGACACATCGCTCGGTCCATCGCCAGCACCTTCATCGCGCCCGAGCCGATCCCCAGCAGGCCCGAGAGCGCTCCCGCGCCCAGCATCAGCCCGAAGCCCAGCGGCACATGCTGCACGTGATACTGCCGCTCACCGTCCTCGGTCGGGTAGCTCCCATCGAGCCGCAGCCGCGCGGCGAGGCGATCGGTGTTCGGCACGAGGTGGTCCCGCGGCCGCGGGCGGCTCGAGCCGTACGCCGAGTACAACAGCACGAGGCCGAGGATGACGGAGAGCACCGAGGTAGAGACCAGGTTGGCCACGTACGCGCCCACCAGCGCGCCGACCGTTGTCGCCACCTCCAGAAACATCCCGATGCGGATGTTGGTGAATCCCTCGCGCACGTACGCCGCCGCCGCGCCGGACGAGGTGGCGATGACGGACACGAGTGAGGCGCCCACCGCGTAGCGGAAATCGACGCCGAAGACCAGCGTGAGCAGCGGGACCACCACCACGCCGCCCCCCAGTCCGGTGAGCGATCCCAACAGGCCGGCGGCGAAGGAGCCAAGCGCCACAAGGAGCGTGAAAACCAGGACGGTCACGCGGACAATCTATGCTGCTCCCTGTCGGCATGCTGGAAGCGGTATTGTAAAGCGTGGGCACGGCGAAATCCCGCCGAAGGCGCGAGGTTGCGGCCTTCGAGCGGTCGAGGCGGTATCGGCCCCGCTCAGACAGGAGGGGAAGAGGTGAACGAATCCCGGGGGCGGCAGGCGAGACTTCGTCCGGGCCTGGGGAAGCTCTATCCGGGCATCGAGAGTGGCGTCTGGCTTCCAGTGGAACAATTGCTGCGTCATGTGGCCATCTTGATGCACCGGCGGCTGGTCGACCCGAGCGCGATTGCGGGAGACCGGTTCCTCCGAAGCGACCATTTCGAGTTCCGCGGCGAGGCGCCGAGGCCGCCCGACTGGCCCCAGGACCTTTCGCGAATCAGTGACGCGGCTGCACCGCCGCGTGAGGGGCCGGTTTCCTGACGTGAAACCGTCGTCCTCACGCCACAGTTGTAAGACGTTGCGTGCAGCGCGTCCGCGACATCTAGCGGGGCGGCAGCTTCGGCGCTACCCTCACACTCATCACCCCAAACAGACAGGCATGTTATGCGTGCGGGATCGCTCGCGGTTCTGATTGCCGCGCTGTTGAGCGGCTGCTCCGGCGCCGAGACACTGGTGCGGAGCCTCCAGACCTACCGACCGGTCTGCGCCAATGGCGTGGTGTTCTTCGCTGCGGCCTCCGCGGTTCCCGCCCGCTATCGGGAAGTCGCCCTCTTTCCGATTCAGGGCGTCATGGGCCGTGAACAGGCCAGACTGGCGGGCGCCATTCATCGCCAGCACGCCGGCGAGCTCGGGGCCAACGGCATCATTCTCACGAGCGCCCTCAACGCGACGAACGGGAACAAGGTGATCGGGCCCGCCATCGGAGATCCCGCCAGGCGGCGTGGAATGGCGGTCGCCATTTACATCCCATCGGACAGCTCCCGGGTCGCGCACTCGTGCGGGCAGGTAGGGGACACGTTGTCCGGCGTCCGGGCGGAGGCCCCGGTGCTCGGCGATTCGGAGGACGACGTCTTCATCGCCCTGGCGACCCCGCCCGTCACGCCCCGAAACCGCCCCCTCGCACTCAGGGGAGCGAGCGCCTTGCGCGCCATCAATCAGCCGGCCGCCGAAACGAGTGCCACTCGTCCGGGTGCCGAAGAAGAGGCGGAGCGTGCCAGCGGCGAGTTCTTCCGCAATCCGGATGTCCGATCCGCCCTCGCCAACCTCGAGCGGCTGCACGTGGTCAATGGGGCGGAGGAAGTGCGGCCCGGCCTGGTTCGCCTGTCCATTCGCGAGCTCGCGCCGCGCGCCACGCTGGAGTATCACATCAGCTACCTGCACGCCTCCTACCAGGCCACCCTGCCCTTCGGCGAGGACGCCGTCATCGAGCTCTGGGCACAAGGCATCAAGCTGGGGGAGTTCACCAGCAGTGGTCTGGTGATCGGCGCCGACTACGAGAGGGTCCGGTAACCGGATTTTCTGACGGCGCCGCGATGGGCCGTTGACGTCGGCACTCCCCGTCGTGAACTTGCTAGGGTTACCGCCCCAATGGACATCGATGACGATCGGCCAGGGCCAAGCGTCGAATCTTGGCCCGATCCGTGGATGCATGCGCCGGCCCCACCCTCGCAAGGGATTGGTTCCGTGACTCTCGCCCGGTTTCTCCTCATGCTCGGTGTAGTGGCCGGCGTCCAGGCGTGCGCGCCGACGAAGCCGGCGAGCGGAAACCCTGAGCCCAGCGGCACAGCCGCGGCTGGTCCGACCCGGACTCGGAATCCGGAGCCGGCGCCGGAGTGCGCCCTGCTCGATCCCGACGCACGGACGGCGCTGGAGACGCTCCAGCGTCTCGACATGGTCACCACCTGCCAGGAGCAGACGGCCGGCGTGCTCCGGCTCGAGCTGGGGCCCGGCTGGAGCCGCGCCCCCGCCGAGCATCATCTCAATCACCTCTTCAACGGGTACGGCAAGCAGGTGGAGGCCAGCCAGACGACGGTCCTCGAGCTCTGGAGGAACGGCCAGAGAGTCGGTCGCTACACCATCGATGGACTGGTCTACGGTACGGACCGCGCCTCTCCCTAGTAGCCCCGGCCTCACCCACCGCTTCACCGTTGGCCGTCAGCTTCGACCGTCGTTGATTCTCCTCGTCGGCCTGTTGCTCGCCTCTCCCGCGGCGGCCCAGATCGAGGTGGAGGGGTTCCTCGGTTCCTCGGTCAGCGCCCCCTCTCCTCTTTGGATCATCCAGCGGGGACAGCCCGATCTCCATCTCACCGGCCACTGGGCCACTAGGCCGTTCCGTCCTACATGGTATTACGCCGGCCGCATCGGCCTCTGGCGGGGAACCCGGGGCTGGCTCCTCGATTTCACCCACCACAAGATGACGCTGATCGATCGCCCCTCGACGATTCAGCAGTTCGCCCTCACCAATGGCGTCAACATCCTCACGGTGAGTCGGGGCTTTCGACGGGGGCACTTCTCGTGGGCCCTCGGCGCGGGTCCGACGTTCACGTTTCCGGTGAACCGAGTTCGGGGCGAGGCGCTGGAACGGGGGCGGGGGCGGGGGTTCTTCGGAGGGTACTTCCTCTCGGGCGTGACGGCCATGGCCAGCGCAACCCGTCACTTCCCTCTGGTGTTCGGCTCGTTTCTCAGCCTCGATGGCCGGGTGTCCACGTCCTTTCTCCAGGTTCCCGTCGCGGACGGCCATGCGACCATTCCCAATCTCGCCCTGCACCTGCATGCGGGGGTGGGATACGGCCTGCCCCGGTGAGGCGGGGCCTAGGCGATGCGCTCAGGCTCGGCCGCCGGCGAGGGGCGGAACTCCAGATGTTCCGCACGCAGGATGATGAACCCGCGGGGCGTGGACACCCTGGTGAGACGCTCGCCGCCCATGTTGACCATGCGCTGGGTGACGCCCGGAAAGATCGGGGCCACGTCGTACCAGATGGACGGACTCAGATCGGGGTACAACCGCTGGTGCTCCGACCGCATACGGGCCTGAACGCCAGGCATCTGATCTCCTTGCCGGCTCCGCCGGTCACGAAGGATGGGGGAGAACCGCCCCATAAGTTAATCAGCCCGCCGCACCGACCGAAGTGGGGCAATGTGACCCTCGTCACAGCGAAAACGTGTCGGACGGTGGACTTTAGCTCCTCGCGCCCTTACAGTGAACGCACGTGGGATGTTCGTGGCATCCAACGCCTACCTCGGAATCGCCGCCAACGTGCCAGAACTCCAAGCCACCCGACCGGTCATGGCCGGTTCGGCGAATTGTCTCGTCGTCGATGACGAGCCGGCCCTACGCCGCTCGCTCGGCCGGATGCTCGAAGCTCAGGGCTTTCATTGCTACGAGGCCGCCAACGGCCGCGAGGCGCTCGAGGTGCTCGAGCGGATCGGAGATACGCCTCTGGTGATCTCCGACCTCCACATGCCCGGCCTCGACGGCATCGCGCTGCTGGATGTGCTGGCCGACCGGTATCCCGACACCTCCGTCATCATGCTCACCGGCCTTGGCGAGACCACCACCGCGGTGGACTGCCTGCACAAGGGCGCCGCCGATTTCCTGCTCAAGCCGATCTCGATGAGCGAGCTGCAGGCCCGAGTGGCCCGTGTGCTCGAGAAACGCGCCCTGGTGCTTCAGAACCGATACTACCAGCGCCACCTGGAGCAACGGGTGCACGAGCAGGCCCAGCGGATCCAGGAGCTGTTTCTCCAGGGCGTCCAGATGCTCGCGCGAGCGCTCGAAGCGAAAGATGCCTACACCAGAGGGCATTCGATCCGGGTCAGCCAATACGCGGTGGCGACGGCGGCCCGGCTCGGCTTCGACGGGCCTCGGCTCGATGGCATTCGTCTGGGCGGCGAGCTCCACGATATCGGCAAGATCGGCACCCGCGAGTCCGTGCTGCACAAGCCCGGGCTGCTCACGGCCGACGAGTTCCGCCAGATCGCCGAGCATCCCGCGCTGGGCGAGCGCATGCTCTGGCCCCTGGCCCAGGACTCTCCGGACGTGCTGCGGATCGTCAGGTCCCACCACGAGCGACTCGACGGGCGCGGCTTTCCCGATGGCTTGCGGGGCGCGAACATTCCGCTCGAGGCCCGGATCGTGGCCGTGGCCGACACCTTCGACGCCATCACCACGGAGCGGCCCTACCGCATGTCGCGACCCGCGGCAGCGGCGCTCGAAGAGCTGCGTCGGGTGGCCGGCACCCAGCTCGACCCCGACGCGGTCGAGGCATTCGTGGCCGCGTTCCCCAACGCCGGCGGTCTTCCCCTCTCCGCCTGACAGTCAGTCCCCTTCCACCTCGGGCGCGTCGGTTTCCCGGCGGCCACGCAGCACATCCGCCTTGGCCTCGTTGGCCAGCGCGACGTAGCGGGCCTTGAAGGCGTCGAGCTCCTCCTCCGTGAGATCCTCCAGATCCGCCATGGCCGTATGGGCGCCGTGCACCGCGCGGAGCAGCTCATCCAGCTTCACATGCATCGCCGCGCTGTCTCGATTCTGGGTGTTCTGAATCAGGAACACCATGAGAAAGGTGACGACCGTCGTGCCCGTGTTGATGACGAGCTGCCAGGTATCGCTGAACTGGAACAGCGGACCGGTCACCGCCCAGACGACGATGATCCCGCAGGCGAGTACGAAGGTGGACTGATTTCCCGCGGCTCGCGCGGTGGACTTGGCGAACCGGGTGAACGACTTGGAGAACGGCACGAGCCCTCCTCTGCTAGAGCAGGCCTTTGCGCTTGAGCTGATGATACCGCTCGACCACGGCGGCGCTCGCCGCGGCGGGGGGAACATCCAGCACCATGACCCCCCGCGACCGGATCTCGGCGAGCGCGGTCTCGCGCGCCCCCAGCAGCTCCTCGGCCGCCGCCCGCTCGAATGCCGCCGCAGGGCCGGCCGGCCGGCCGACCGCCAGCGCCTCGAGCGAGGGGTCGCGGAGCGTCACGGCGAGCGGCAGATGGCGCGGACGCAGGGTCGCCGCGTGAGCCACCAGCGCATCGCTCGCGGTGCGGTCGATGACGTCGGTGAAGAGCACGGTGAGCGCGCGCTTGCGGTTGTGCGCGGCGAGATGACGGAAGGCGGCGGGATAGTCCGACTCGACGAGGCGGCCCTCGGCGGCGGCAAGCCCCTCCAGCACGGCGCGCAGGGCCCGCCGGCCGCGGCCGGGGGCCACGTAGCGCTGAATCGTATCGGCAAAAACGAGCAAGCCGACGTTGTCGTCGTGCTCCACCGCAGCGGCGGCAAGGTTGAGCGCGGCGGTCACCACTGCCTCGAGACGGGCCACGCCTCCGACTTCGGCGGTCAGCAGCCGACCGGCATCGACGGCGATCAGCACCTGCTGGCGCCGCTCGTCCTCGTATTGCCGGGCGATGAGCTTGCCCCGGCGGGCCGTCGCTTTCCAGTCGATGATCCGCGTTTCGTCACCCGGGACCCATTCGCGAAGACGCTCGAACAGCCGCCCTTCGCCCGGACGGCGGACGGCGCGGACTCCGGCCTCCCGGCGGCGCGCCTCGCGCAGCGGCAGCGCGCGCAACGAGGCCGAGGCGATGCCGGGATACACGGTGGCGGTCCACGGCCGATGCACCAGCCCCTGGCGCCAGGCGAGCCCGAAGGGGCCGAGGATTCGCACGGCCAGCTCTCCGCCCGAGCCGACCCCACGCCGGAGCGGGCGCAACTCGAGCGTTTCGTCGAGCCCCTCGCCCGGCGGGATCCTGAGCCGGCGCGTGGGCGTGTCGGCGCCGCCGAGCGGGCCGGGCAGCGCTTCGCGCACCTCGAGGATCACGCGGTAGGTCGCGCGGACACGCCAGTGATAGCGGACCGAGGAGATCCGTCCGACTGCGAAGGCCAGTGGCGCATCCCTGGCCACGTCCACGTCGCGGGGGCTCGGTGTCCGCGAGACGTCGATAATGAGAAACAGGAGCCAGCAGACATCCGCCGCCAGGAGCCACAGTCCGGCCCCGGCTCGCCATTCGGCCAGAGGTGCGAGCAGCGCCAGCGCGGCCCCGACGACGAGCCAGAGACGCGAGGGCACGACAATCACCGTGGCGCCTCGATCTTTTCGATGATTCCCTGAAGCGCCATGTCGGCGGTGACCCCCTCGAGCTCCAGCTCGGGCGCCACCGCGATCCGGTGGCGCAACACGGCGGAGGCGAGTGATTTCACGTCGTCGGGCACCACGTATTCCCGTCCGTCGAGGAGCGCCGAGGCCTGGGCCATCTTGAGCAGGGCGACGCTGCCACGCGGCGACGCCCCGAGGGTGAGCACTGGCGCCGAGCGCGTCGCGCGGACAATGGCGGCGAGGTACGCTACGAGGGTCGGTTCGACCCGAACCTTGCGAACCGCGGCCCGGAGCGCGGCGATGGTCCGCCCATCCGATACCGGGGCGATGCCGTAACTCGACGGCATGTCCGACTCGAACCCGTCGAGCACACGGTCGAGAATGCCGCGTTCCACCAGCTCCGCGGGGTATCCCAGCAGCACCTTCACCATGAACCGATCGAGCTCCGCCTCCGGCAGGGGGTAGGTCCCCTCGAACTCGATCGGGTTCTGGGTGGCGAACACCGTGAACGATTCGGGGAGCGGGTGGGTGGTGCCGTCGACCGTGACCGAGCGCTCCTGCATCGCCTCCAGGAGCGCCGCCTGGGTCTTGGCCGGAGCCCGGTTGATCTCATCGCCGAGCACGAGATCGCCGAAGAGCGGGCCGGGCCGGAAGCTGAATCCGTTCTGTCCCGCGAGGAGGCTCACGCCGGTGATGTCGGACGGCATGAGGTCGGGCGTGAACTGAATCCGGCGGAAATCGAGCCCGAGGGCCAGACTGAGCGCGCGCACGAGCAGCGTCTTGGCCGTACCCGGGACGCCCTCGAGCAGCACGTGTCCCCGTGCCAGCAAGGCGGCGACCGATTCACGGATCGCGGCGGGTTGTCCGAGCACCACGGTTTCGAGCGCGCCGACGAGACGGGTGGCCGCGGCGGCGTGACCGGCCGCGTCCTCGGCGGTCAGCGGCGGAGAGTCGGGTTTCATGTCGGCTTCAGTTCCTCCCAGAGGGTCTCGACATCTTCGGCGGCCTCGAGCACTTCCTCGGCGGACGCATGGCGGCCCGAGATGCCGGTGAGGCGCCCCAGCGCCTCGCGGCCGCGAGGAGTTCGCGCCGAGCCGGCCAGCGTCGCGAGCCACGCCGCCGGCGGCTCCGTGTCGCGAGATCCCCCGTGGCCCAACCGGCGGCGGAGTCCCTGCACGATCAGCCGCACCGCGACGTCGTGTCCACCCGCGGCAGCGAGCGCGGTCGCCAGCGCGCGAACATGCTCCAGCGGCGACCGGCGCCGACGCTCGATGACGCGGCGCGCGGGCCCGAACCGGATCGCGCCGGCCAGGAGTGCGATCATGCCCACGGCCACGAGCTGCCAGACGGCCCAGCCCCAGGGGGACCGGACGCTCCAGGCGAGCGTAGCCCCGGCCAGCGATCCGGAGGCGTCGAAGCCGTGATGGTACTCGTCGACGACGATGCGCCGGTACCGGGGACACACGAGCCCCAGCGCGATCGGACCCGCCGCCGTCTCCCGAAGAGAGCGATTGGAGAACAATCGGTCGTCGGAGACGAGAATCGCCTGATGGCCACTCTCGAGCGAGAGCCGGATGGCCACCGGCCGGCCGGCCGCGGTGACCAGCGTGTCGGTCCTCACCGGAGATGGGGCGACGCACGATACGACCTGGTCGTCGGAGAGATCGCTGGAGTCGGCGACGACGCGGGACGTACGCCGGCGCAGCAGCCGGCTGACGTACGGGGCCGGCAGCGAGTCGCCGTCGGGCGATCTTCCCACGGCCACCGAGTCGCCGGCCCAGCGAGCCACGTCGTAGCCAAGACATCGCATCGCGGAGGCTGCCGTCGGTCCCGCCAGCAGAAGGTCTGCCGGGAGCCGGGCGATCACGGCTCCCTCGGCGCTCGTGAGGGGTATCGTGGGACCGAGAAATCCGACGATGGCAGAGGCGAGGGCGGCCCGATCGAGAGACCCCGCCGGGAGCCGGGAGCGATCCACCCGGACGCCGAGGCGGCCCAGCGCCTGGGCGTAACCGCTGGCGCCCGACGGACCGACGAGATAGGTGGACCGCCGCGGATCGGTGTCGCCGACGCGAGCGCGTCGGCTGCCGAGCGCGGCCGCCCCGACGCCAAGCACGACGAGCACCGCCGCGCCCACGGCGATCTCAGTGCCCGGGCGCATGCCAGGTAAGCGCCCCGGCTTCGCGCCAGCGGCGATAGTCGTCAGGACCGATGGGACGGCTCCCGAAGACATGGATGTAGAGCGCGCTGACCAGCCCACGCAGGCGCTCTCGATCTTCCCCCGCGAGCGTCGCGTCGCGCACGCACTCGGCCGGCGTCTTGCTCGGGTGGTACCGCAGCAGACCCTGGGCTTCGAGGGTGAGGGCGAGCCCGACGAATCGGAGCTGCAGGGCCGCGCGCCAGCGTCCCTCCGCCGCAGCCCGATCGGCTTCGCGGTTGTACCACGCCGCGTCCTGGACCGCCGCCGGCGTGGCGACGGGAAGCCGGTCCGGCGAACCACCCCCGGCCCGAACGGTCTGCCACAGGATCCACCCGGCGTGCGCCAGCAGCAGCACCATCATGGCAAGGAGCACGAAGATCAGCGCGCGGAAGACCAGGGGATTCTCCAGGCGCAGGCTCTCGAGCCAGTCGCCGAGCTGCCGCCACCAGTTCCGCATCACTCGGAGCGGCCCCGGGTCTTCGGCCCAGCGATACGCCGGCGCCGCGAAGACGGTATCCAGGACCCGACGGAACATGGCGGGGGCCGGTGTCCCCTGGAGCAGCATCGTGAGGCTCAGGCGGTGAGGAGCGTGGAGGCCAGGACCTCGAGGTCGAAGCCTTCCTTGCGTACCCGAAGATCGTAGTAGGCGACGGTGAGGACGCAGTAGAAGAGCGGATAGATGAAGACCTGCACCAGGCCGCTGACGGCGACCGCGATGACGCCGACCGTCGCGCTGGGGCGATCGAGAAGGAGACCCGATCCCGGGACGAACATCGCGACGATCCCGCCGATCGCCGCGATCGGGATGTAGAGGAGGATCACCACCACCAGGAGCAGGCCGAGGATGCGCCACCGCGAGCCGCGGGTGAGGTCCCAGGAGCGCGAGAGCGCCGCGCCCGCGCCCAGCTGCGGCTCGATGACCAGCGCCGGCACGGCGAGAATCAGCCCGACCACGAGAATGAAGCCCGGAATGATGAAGACGAGGAATCCCACGAAGACGACAAACGCAGTCAACATCGAGCAGACGAGGATCTTCACGATGTACGGCGCCGCGCGGCGCAGCGCGGTGGCGGCGTCGATCGGCCGGCCCAGGTAGCTCTCCGACACGATGAAGACCGTGGCAGCCGTGGCGATGGCGCTCAACGCGGCGAACACGATGTAGTAGAGGAGCACGAGGGGGAGATTCTGCAGCACGCCACCGGACGCCTCGATGAACATGTTGAGAAGCACCGGCACGCCCGAGCACACGAGAGCCACCCCGGCGAGCGGAGCGAAGTGGCGGCGGTAGAGCGTAAAGGAGACGTCGAGGATCTCGCCCACCGAGAGCGGGCGGAGGGTCGGTGGCGCCATGGACGAAAGATATTACAATCGCTCCATGCCCGCCCTTCGCGGCTCCCCTGCGGATTACCGACAGCATCTCGAGGTCGAGACGCCCGAGCACGTGGTCCTCGACCTGGAAATCGCGGGCGTCGGCTCGCGGACCCTCGCCGCCATCCTGGACCATCTCATTCTCCTCGGCGCGATCGCCGCGATCGTGTTCACCGTCGGGTCCCTGGGCGGTTACGGACTCGGCATCGCGCGCCTCGGCGCCATGCTCATCGTCGTGGGGAGCTTCGTGCTGTCGCTCGGATATTTCATCGTGTTCGAGGGAGTCCGCCGAGGCCAGACGCCGGGCAAGCGCATCGTGGGCATCCGGGTCGTGATGGACACGGGACACGCCGTCACCTTCGGCGCGGCCGCCGCGCGGAACCTGCTGCGGGTGGCGGATTTTCTTCCCCCACCCTATCTGATCGGCACGCTCCTCATCGCCTTCCATCCGCGTGGCAAGCGCCTGGGCGACATCGTGGCCGGTACCATCGTCACGCGAGACCGGCCGTACGAGGCGCCGGTGGAGCGGAGGCGGGGGGAGGCCCCCGCGACACCCTCGATGCCGGACCTGGACGATGGCGAGTTCCAGCTGCTCGCCCAGTTCGTCGACCGGCATGCCGAGCTCTCGCCCGCGGCCCGCGACCGGCTCGCCGCGGCGATCCTGTCGCGCCTCGCCGGACCGGGTCCGCCCCCGGGTGGCGCCATACACGTCCACCTGCTCGATCTCTACGCACGGGAGCTGGAGCGGCGTGAGGGGGCGCTGGGCCGGAGCGGTGCCGCGGGATGGGGCTCCCGTTTCGCCGCGCAGAAGCGCGACCGATGGGACGACTTCGAGCGGCTCGCGGAGCGCGCGGCCAGCGGCGGCCTCAACCGATTCGCGTCGGCCGAGCTGCCCGACTTCGCGGCGCGCTATCGGGAGGTCGCCGCGGACCTTGCCCGGGCGAGGACCTATCGCGCCGACGCCGCCACCCAGGCCCGGCTCGAGCGACTGGCCGCGGCGGGGCACAACGCGCTGTATCGCGAAGAGCGCGGAACCTGGCACCGCCTCTGGCTCGCGCTGGTGCGCGAGTGTCCGGCGGCCATCATCGCGGCCCGATGGTACATCCTGGTGGCCTTCCTCGCCTTCGCGCTTCCCGCCGCGGGTGGCTTCACCCTCATGCGCGAGCGCCCGGCCCTCGCCGCCGAGCTGCTGCCGGACGTCATGCTGCGCCGGGCCGAAGCGGGGTCGGCGCGGCGGCAGGCGGGACGCGGCTACGTGGATGTCCCGGCGGAAGACCGCCCGCTCGTCGCGTCGGGCATCATCACCAACAACGTGCGGGTCGCGATCTCGTGCTTCGCGGGAGGCATCTTCCTCGGGGTGGGCTCGCTGGTCCTGCTGGCCTTCAACGGGCTGACCATCGGCGCGAGCGCCGGCCATTTCGCGAACGTCGGGCTGCTGGGGTATCTGCTCGAGTTCATCGTCGGACACGGCGCGCTCGAGCTGTTCGCGATCTGGGTGGCGGGCGCGGCGGGATTCCTGCTCGGGCGAACCGTGGTGGCTCCGGGGTCCATCGCGCGGGGCGACGCGCTCGTCCTGAGCGGGCGACAGGCGGTCCGCATGCTCGGAGGCGCGGCGCTCCTGCTGCTCGTCGCGGGGCTGATCGAGGGGTTCGTGTCGGCGAGTCGGGGGGGGCTTGCGGTCCGCGTGCTGGCGAGCGCGGTGAGCCTGGCGTTTCTGGGGGTATACCTCTACAGCGGGGTCGCCGCCCGGCCCGGGCGGCACGCGAACCTAGACATCACGCAACATCGCCCGCATGCGGATGGCGAGCGCCTCGATCTCCCGCAGGCCCGACAGGGTCTCGGGATCCATCGTTGACGCGTTGAGCAACAGCAGCTGCGTCTCGGCAAGCAGGGCCGAGAGTGGATTCGAGAGATCGTGTCGCAGCTTGCTCAGCCGGTCCGATTCGGTCATGCGCTCCGATCAAACGAGCGAGAGGTAAAGAGCCCGAACGTGATGATCGCGCAGCGCGCGCACGGATTGCCACAACTCGTCTTCCGTCACGCCGCAGAAGATCTCGGCGGTTTCACAGTCCCGGCCGTTGGGGTTGTGAAACAGCAGCCGGCCGCGCCATGCACCGTCGTCCGAGCGCCGAAGACTGAGATGAAGGGTGATGAGTTGGTCTGGAAAGCGGAGGGGGGGAAGCTCGTGAACGACGGGTTCACGGTGGTCGAGCGCGATTGCCCGGAAGGGCTGAGCCGTCATCAGGCTACCTCCTGAGAATGAGCCGGTGAGGGTAAAGATTATACAGCAGGCGGAGTTACGCAATCCACCCCAGCCCTCTTGACGGGATTCGATGCCCGCTCTATGTTGAATCGCTCCTTGGTTTGGTAGGAAACTCCCCTTATACAACGCGTCGCGCGTGCTCCGTTTCCGGGGCCCACCACCACATACATCACCCCGACCCCGCCGTCCTCGCACCTTCACATCACCCCGCGCCCGCCGGTAATCCGGCCGGGCCGGCTCGTCTGGAGTTTCGTCCGTGGATATCGCTGAGCT
This sequence comes from uncultured Gemmatimonadales bacterium, assembly GCA_963757525.1. GTDB lineage: Bacteria > Gemmatimonadota > Gemmatimonadetes > Gemmatimonadales > GWC2-71-9 > CAVVWJ01. The sequence goes on along the minus strand of CAVWRM010000001.1, from coordinate 2,337,967 downwards.
GAAGCAGAAATCGGTTGCGGAGCTGCACACCCTGGCCGAGCAGCTGAACATCACCAACTACTCGGGCCTCCGGAAGCAGGATCTCATCTTCCGCATCGAGCAGTCCCTCCTGGATTCCGACACCGTCATCCGCGGTGAAGGCGTGCTCGAGATCCTGCCGGAAGGCTACGGCTTCCTCCGCAGCCAGGACTGGAACTACCTCTACGGCCCCGACGACATCTACGTCTCGCCGAGCCAGATCAAGCGATTCGATCTGCGGACCGGCGACACGGTCATGGGCCAGGTGCGTCCGCCCAAGGAAGGCGAGCGGTATCTCGCCCTGCTCAAGGTGGAACAGGTCAACTTCGAAGAGCCGGAGAAGACCAAGCACCGGATCGCGTTCGACAACCTGCGGCCCCGCTATCCCGACGCGCGGATCCGGCTGGAGCGGAAGAACGGCGACCTGTCGATGCGGGTGGTGGACCTGCTGTCTCCGCTCGGCAAGGGGCAGCGCGCGCTGATCGTGGCGCCGCCCAAGGCGGGCAAGACCATCCTCATGCAGAAGCTCGCCAACGCGATCAGCGAGAATCATCCGGAGATCGTCCTCATCGTCCTGCTGATCGACGAGCGCCCGGAGGAAGTGACCGACATGGAGGAGAACGTCAAGGCCGAGGTCATCTCCTCCACCTTCGACGAGCCGGCCGACCGCCACGTCCAGGTGGCCGACATGGTGATCGAGAAGTCCAAGCGGCTCGTGGAGCACGGCCGGGACGTGGTCATCCTGCTCGACTCGATCACCCGCCTCGCCCGCGCGCACAACGTGGTGGTGCCCCACTCGGGCAAGATTCTCTCCGGCGGTGTCGACGCCAACGCGCTGCAGAAGCCGAAGCGGTTCTTCGGGGCGGCGCGCAACATCGACAAGGGCGGCAGCCTCAGCATCATCGCCACGGCCCTGATCGACACCGGGAGCCGCATGGACGAGGTGATCTTCGAGGAGTTCAAGGGCACCGGCAACTCCGAGCTGGTGCTCGACCGGCGCCTGGCCGACCGGAGAATCTACCCCGCGATCGACATCCAGCGCACCTCGACGCGCAAGGAAGAGCTCCTCATGGACAAGGACGAGCTCAACCGGGTATACCTGCTGCGCAACTTCCTGGCCGACATGCCCCCGGTCGAAGCCCTCGAGTTCCTGCTCGAGCGGATGAAGCGGACCAAGAACAACAAGGAGTTCTTCGCCACGATGGCGCAGTAGGGACGCAGGGGCCGCGACGACGCAGGGACGCTGACCGTTGGCGCCATCCGTCCGTCCCTGAGTCCTTGCGTCCTCTATAATTCACCTGATGCTACCAACGACCGGCCGCCTCATCGCCCTCGACTGGGGAGAAGTCCGGATCGGCCTGGCTCTCTCCGACGAATCGCAGACGCTCGCCTCCCCGCTCGAGACGCTCACGCGCCGGGCGGGCAAACGTTTTCCGATGGCGGGATTCCTTGCGCTGCTCGCGGCGCACCGCCCGGTCGGGGCGGTGATCGGGCTGCCCTTGACGCCCGAGGGCGCCGAAGGCCCGAGCGCCGCCGCGGCGAAGGCGCTGGCGGCGGCGGTGGGCCGGCGCGGGGGTCTTCCGGTGGCGCTGTGGGACGAGCGGATGAGCACGGCCCGCGCGCTCGCCCTCATCCGGGAGCAGGGCGGCAGCGCGCGGGGACGCAAGGAGGACGTCGACGCCCTGGCCGCCGCCGTGCTGCTGCAGCATTACCTCGATGCCAGGCGGCAGACGAGGCTCGGGGCGACGGAGCCGCGGTGACCCGCGCGCCTCGGAGCACCGCGGTGTTCCTGGCCAGCCTGCTCGCGGCGTGCGGGAGCAACGCCGGGGTGGAGCGCGTCACCATTCCCCCCGGCTCGACGTTCGCCGAGCTCACCGACAGCCTCGCCGCCCACCGGGTGGTTACCCACCGCTGGATCTTCAAGCTGATGGCCCGTCTGCGCGGACTCGACCGCTCGGTGCAGGCCGGCATCTACGAGTTTCAGCCCGGCGTCCCGATCTGGCGTGTGCTCGAACATCTCGCCACGGGACGCGGCGTGTTCGTGCGGTTCACCGTGCCCGAGGGGCTCACCATCGCCGAGGTCGCCGCACTCGCGTCCGCGCGACTCGGCGTCTCCCGGGACTCGATGCTCACCGCCGCGCGTGACGGGTCCGGCGCCACCGCGGCACTCGGATTCAAGGTGCCGTCCTACGAGGGATTCCTCAGACCCGAAACGTACTCGCTGCCCTTCGGCGTGAAGCCGCGCGAGCTGATCAGGCTCATGGCCGAGGGATTCAAGACGGGGTGGCAGCCGGCATGGAATGCCAGACTCGATTCCCTGAAGATGACGCAGCTCCAACTCGTGACGTTCGCGTCAATCGTCGAGGGTGAGGCCCGAGCCGACGACGAGCGCGAGATCATCGCGGGGGTGTACCACAACCGCCTGAAGATCGGGATGGCCCTGCAAGCCGACCCCACCGTGCAATACGCGATCGCCCTGTCCACCGGGGCGCGGAAGCCACGCCTGTACGAGAAGGACTATCATTTTCCCTCGCCCTATAACACCTACCTGCACCCCGGCCTGCCGCCCGGCCCGGTCAATTCGCCGAGTGTTCGGAGCATTGAAGCGTCGTTGTATCCGGCCAAGGTCCCCTACCTCTATTTCGTGGCCAGGGCCGATGGACGCCACGTCTTCTCCAAGACCTACGCCGAGCACCTCCGTAATGTGGCGAGGGCGCGCCGGGGCGGTTAACCGCGATACGCCCGCGCCGCGGACTCCACATCACCGCCCGCGAGTATCCCCGACGCGACCGCCACGCCGGCCCCACCGATCTCCAACACCGCGGGCACATCCCCCGGCGTCACGCCCCCGATCGCCATGCACGGACGACCCGCGGCGAGCCGCACCAGCGTGGCGAAGCCGTCCGGGCCCAGCCCGGCACCGGCGTCGCCTTTGGTGGAACTCTCCCGCCATGGCCCGATTCCCCAGTAGTGGGCCTGCCCCGCCGCACCGGCCTCGTCCTCTGACCCGACCGACGCACCGATCACGAACCCCGGCGGCGAGATTCTCCGCGCGACCGAGACCGGCAGATCGTCGGGCCCGAGGTGGACGCCGGCGGCGCCGGCCGCGAGGGCGACGTCGGGCCGATCGTTGATGAGCACCGGAATCGACAGCGCGGCGATCAGGCCGCGCGCCAGCTCCACGAGGTCGCGGGGGTCTGCGGTCTTGAGCCGCAACTGCATGGCCGTCACGCCGCCGCGCTCGGCGGCGCGACCGAGCGCGACGACGTCGCGCCCCGCGAGCAGCCCATCGTCGGTGACGAGCATCAGACGACACCATGCCGCTACATTATGCTCCATGACCTCACTCACCCCACGGCTTCAAGGTATCCGCGGCGCGACGACGGTCACCAAGAACGAGGCCCGGGAAATCCTCTCGGCCACCGATGAGCTGCTCCGGGCCCTGATCGACGCCAACGAGCTCGAGCCCGACGACATCGTGAGCGGCCTGTTCACCGTCACCCGAGACCTCGATGCCGTCTTTCCCGCACGGGCGGCCGAGGAATACGGCTGGAACATCGTCGCCCTGCTCCATGCGACGGAGATTCCAGTGCCCGGCTCGCTGCCGATGTGCATCCGTCTTCTGGTCCATGCGTACACTCCCCGCAACCGCGCGGAAATCAAGCACTGCTATCTGCGCGGGGCCACCGTCCTCCGCCCCGACCGCGCGTGACCCAGGTTCGCGTCACCGCGCGTGGCGCCGAGCGCTGGGTGCGGGGTCATCCCTGGATCTACCGAAGCGACGTGCTCGACGAGGTTGCCGGGCCGGGCCTGGTGGCCGCGCTCGACCCGCGCGGCAAGTTCCTCGGTCAGGCGCTCTACGCGCCCGGGTCGGAGATCCGGCTGCGGCTCCTGGAGCCCACTGAGCGGCCCGTGGACGAGGCATGGTGGCGGGAGCACCTCGCCGCCGCCGCCGCGCGCCGGTCGGGGATCGATGCGACGGCCTGGCGGATGGTGCACGGTGAGGGGGACGGTCTCCCCTCGCTGGTCGTGGACCGCTACGACCGCTGGCTCGTGGTGCAGCTCCTCTCAGCGGGCCTCGAGACAATGCGATCGACCATCGTGAACGCCCTCGTCACCCTCTTCAATCCCGAGGGCATCCTGCTCCGGAACGACGCCCCGGTCCGCCGGCGCGAAGGTCTTGGCCAGGAGTCCGAGCTGGCCCACGGCTCGGTGCCCGAGCAGGTCGAGGTCCGGGAAGGCGAGACCCGGTATCTGGCGGGCCTCTGGGGCGGACAGAAGACGGGGGCGTTCCTCGATCAGCGCGAGAACCGGCTGCTCGCCGGCCGGCTTACGCGGCCGGGGGGGCGGGGACTCGACTGCTTCGCGTACCACGGCTCGTTCGCGATCCATCTCGCTGGGCGGGCCCGCTCCGTGCTGGCGATCGACTCCAGCACGCAGGCGCTCGAGCGTGGCGCGGCCAACGCCGAGCTCAATAAACTATCGAACATCGAGTGGCGCGAAGGCGACGCCTTCGAGTCGCTCCGGGCCTTTGCCCGGGCTCGCGAGCGTTTCGACACGATCGTGCTCGATCCGCCGGCCTTCGCGAAATCGCGAAGCGCCGTGTCCGGAGCGCTCCGGGGCTATCACGAGATCAACCTCCGGGCGATGCGATGCCTGGCGCCGGGCGGCACCCTGATCACCGCGTCCTGCTCGTTTCACGTGCGCCTCACCGCGTTTCTCGCCATGCTGGAGCAGGCGACCGAGGACAGCGGCCGCCGGATCTGCCTCCGCCGGGTTCTCGGCCAGGCGAGCGACCACCCGGAGATCCTCACGATCCCCGAAACGGGATACCTGAAGGGCGCGGTCCTCGAAGCGATGTGAGGCCTCGTGCGGCTGCACTCCTCACGCTCGCGCGTTGACACCGCGCGAGGCGTTTATGAGTTTGGTAGGATGCCCCTGCCGCCGAACACGATCGAGGCTCTGTGCTGAGCGCCGCCGACATACGCGGCATTCAGCGGCGTCGGCGCTCGGCGTATTCGGACAAGCAGCACTACCAGGAGTATATCCTCCAGCGCATCGAGGGCTACAAGAACTCCATCGGCCGCGATGAGCTCATGCGGCTCGGCGACGAGGCGGCCGCGGAGCTGCAGAGCGCAGCCGAGGGGCAGTTCCTGCTGACCGAGGTGCTCATGCTCGAGTCGGTGGACCGGCTCATCATGAAGCGCCTGGCCCTTCGCCCCTATAGCAAATGGAAACGGCAGTTCCTGAAGCTGAGGGAGGCCCAGCGGACGCCGACGCATTGGGGGCTCGAGGCCGCGGGACTCGTGTCGAGGCTGGTCCCCCGGATCGAGCCCAGCGACTCAACGCTCGTGATCGGGGGCGCCGCCGAGCCGTGCGCGTACCTGCTGGCGGCCCATGACGCCGCGGTGACGTTCATCGCGAGCGACATGGGCGCGGTCGAACGGGTGGAGTCGCGAATGGCCGCCGAGGCGCTCGGCAGTCTCTTCGACGGCTTTGTGGCCCAGCTCTCACCCGCGCTACCGGATTTTCTCTGTTTCGTCACCGGCCTCGACCTCGTGATCGTCGATCCCTCGGCGATCGCGGAGCTCAAGCCGTCGATGCGGTCGGCCGCGGTGTACGATCTGCAGCGCCGAACGAGGCCCGGCGGTGTTCACCTTCTCCTTCCGACCTGCAAGTCGCTGGCCCCCGAGGCACTCCTTGCGCTGTACGATGATTGGACCGTCGAGGAGGAGCCCAAGCCCCGCCGCCGGTCGGGCACGAGCCGAGTCCGCGAAGGGCTTCTCCTCACCGGTCCTTCGTGTCCCGCGGACACGACGTGAGTCTTCGCCTTCGTGTCGAACCGACACGGGGCGAGTGACCCACTCCATTCGAACCCGTTGTCGCGATTGATCTTCCGGAACCTCGCACCGAGGCATGAGGCCTGCGCTTGTCTCGAGAAGGCTGGCATCCGCTTCCCGCAGACGAGGACCGTCCCCGTGGCCGCTGTCCCCCTGATCACCCCATCGAAGCCGCTCGGCATCGTCATCAAGAGCGGCGGTCCTGCCCCCAAGCCCGCTCGCTTCTGGGCCTATCTCTGGGCCGCGGACGAAGAGTTCGCGGACGATCACTGGCACCAGCGAGTTCCGACAGAGCACGCCGCGTAGCTGGGCATCGGTGCGGCGGGCAAAACGCCCTCGGACCCACGGTCCGAGGGTGTTTGTATTTCGGTTATATTGCCCCCCGACTATTTCCCGAGCGACGATGCGCGCACTCGTTAAGGAGTCTCCCGGTCCCGGCATGATACTCCGGGACCGGCCCGTTCCCACCTGCGGTCCAAGCGACGTGCTCATTCGGGTTCGGCACGCCGGCGTGTGCGGAACCGACCTGCATATCTGGGAGTGGGACGGCTGGGCCAGCGGACGCCTCAAGCCGCCGGTCGTGATCGGCCACGAGTTCGCGGGGGAGATCGTCGAGCTCGGTCAGGAAGCGGTGCAGGAGGGGTTGCTGGCGGTGGGCGACGCGGTCACCGCGGAAGGCCACATCGTATGCGGCCACTGCCTGCAGTGCCGGCTCGGCGCGGCCCACCTGTGCCAGCGAACCCGGATCATCGGGGTCGACCGAGACGGGGCCTTCGCCGACTTCATCGCCATGCCGGCATCCAACGTCATGAAGCTCGACGGCATCTCCACCGAAATCGGCGCCATCATGGACCCGATCGGCAATGCGGTCCACACCGTCCTCGAGTCCAGCGTGCCCGGCGGCACGGTGCTGGTGCTCGGCTGCGGGCCCATCGGCTGCTTCGCGGTCGGGGTGGCCCGGGCCGCGGGCGCGTCACTCGTCGTCGCAAGCGACTTCAACCAGCGGCGGCTGGAGCTCGCCTGCGCCATGGGGGCGCACGTCACACTCAACCCTGGCCGCGACGACGTTCTGGCCCGCGTGCGCGAGCTTACCGGGGGCGACGGAGTCGATCTGGTTTGCGAGATGAGCGGCCACCCGAGCGGACATGCCCAGGCCTTCGCCGCCGCCCGACTCGGCGGGCGGGTCAACCTGCTCGGCACTCCCAGCCGGACCACCGAGGTGGACTTCGCCCGGGACGTCATCTTCAAGGGACTCACGCTCTACGGCGTGACGGGACGGAAGATGTACGAGACGTGGCACCAGATGCGCCGGTTCCTGCACGGGGGGCAGCTCGATCCCCGGCCGGTCATTACCCACCGCTTCCCCCTGGAACAGATCGAGGACGCCATCCAGGTGATCAAGGATGGCCAGGCCGGCAAGGTGATCCTGGAGATCGGAGGATGAGCGTGCTGGAGGGGCGGATCGAACAGGCGCTCGAGGGCTTCGTCCGCGAAGGCGTGTACAAGCGGCTCAAGTTCCTCGCCGGGCCTCAGGGACCGCGGGTGCAGATGGAAGAGCACGGCGAGGTCATCATTCTGTCCTCCAACAACTATCTCGGCCTGAGCAACGAGCCCGCGGTCGTCGAGGCCGGCCATCGGGCACTCGATCGCTACGGCGCGGGCACGGCCTCGGTGCGGTTCATCTGCGGGACGTTCACCGTGCACCGCGACCTCGAGGCGGCCTGCGCCCGCCTGGTGGGCACCCCGGCGTCGCTCAGCTTCGTGAGCTGCTGGAACGCCAATGAGGCCGTGCCCGGCACCCTGCTGACCGAGGACGACATCGTCATCAGCGACCAGCTCAATCACGCCTCGATCATCGACGGCATCCGGCTGGCCAAGGCGATCACCAAATGCCAAACCGCGGTCTACCGCCACGCGGACATGCACGACCTGGAAGCGAAGCTCACGGCTGCCCGGGATCGCCGGGTCCGCATGGTGATCTCGGACGGCATCTTCTCCATGGAGGGCGCGATCGCCCCCCTGCCCGACCTGGTCGACGTGTGTCGCCGGCATGAGGCGGTGCTGGTCATCGACGATTCGCACGCGACCGGTGTCCTGGGCCAGACCGGACGAGGAACTGCCGAGCATTTCGGCATGGTGGGCGAAGTCGACCTCATCACCTCCACCCTGGGCAAGGCACTAGGAGGCGCCGCGGGGGGATTCGCGGCCGGCTCCGCCGCGGTGTGCGACTATCTGACCCAGCGCGCCCGTCCCCAGCTCTTCTCCAACGCGCTCCCGGCGACCGTCGCGGCGAGCGCGCTCGCGAGTATCGAGTTTCTCGAGGCCCACCCCGAGCGGGTGGCCACCCTGCGCGACAATGCCCGCTACTTCCGCGAGCAGCTGCTGGCGCTCGGCTTCGCCCCGCTGCCGGGCGAGACCCCGATCGTTCCCGTCATCCTGGGCGAAACGGCCGCCGCGATTCAGATGAGCGATCTGCTCCTCGGCGAGGGCGTCTTCGTGACGGGATTCGGATTTCCCGTGGTTCCGCAGGGCCAGGCCAGGGTGCGTTGCCAGATCTCGGCCGCGCACACCCGGGACGATCTGGACGAGGCGTTGGCGGCATTCAAGAGGGTGGGGACGAAGCTGAAGCTGATTTGAGTTACCGGCTGGCCCCCCTCTTGCACCCGCACCCCATCCGGCGGGTTGGGACTGCTCGGCGATTGTCATCGTAAGTGCTTCTGCTGAAAGCAGATAGCCGGGTCACCGTCCCCACTCCCAACCCGCGATTTCCAGCAGAATTCCGCATTTTGACGTACCGTGCCGATCGGGGACGGTAGACGCCAGGATCCGCCTGGCGCGGACACCTTACGGAGGCAGTCTGTGATGCGCATGGTCATCCGAAGCATTCCGGCCGCGGCGCTGGCCCTCTGCTTGGGCACCGCCCACCTCGCGGCCCAGCAGCCGGGGAACGGCAACTTCCAGTGGTACCTCGGCGGACAGGGAGGCGTCATGTTCTTCAAGACGCCGACTCAGGACCGCTCGGGGATCCCGACCTTCGGCGGGCAGACCCTGATCGTGGCGAAGCGCACGGGCCTCATGCTCTCCTTCGAAGAGGGCGTGGGCGACAACGAGACCAGCTCGTACACCGATGCCAACGGCGTGCAGGGCGTTACCTTCAACGACATCCGGAAGTACTCAGCCGTACTGATGGCCTACCCGATTCGCGCGGCGGCGCAGCCGTACTTCGGGCTCGGCTATGGCCTCATCCACGTGGTGAACCCGACCCCGGCCAGCGCGGCGGCCTTTCAGAGCGACGCGAACGAGCTCGGCTCCAGCGGCTTCGGAACGTTCCTGGGCGGCGTAACCTTCCAGGTGGGGCGCCTGATGGCGTTCGGCCAGTATCAGATCACCACGAGCCCGAGCACGCACGCGGTCACCGACGGCGCCGGCAACGTGCTGGCGGTGGGACGACTGCTCGACGGCCCGACCCACACGTTCAGCGGTGGTTTGCGCTTCGGCCTGGGCAGCTCGAAGGAATCGCCTCGCAGCGCGGGCGGCTACTGAGACGAGTCGCGGGTCGCGGGTCGCGAGTCAGAGACGGCGGACGCCGGCTCGAGTTGGCCACCCGCGACTCGCGACTCGCGACTCCGTGACACCCAGGGGGAGCGGGCCACCATAAACCGGAGCGGCCAATCAGCCGCCTGCGTGATCCCAATCCGCGGCGTCACCGCGAAAGCGGCTGGCGCCGCGGTCTTTTCCGGCATCAGCGTCAGCGGAGACTGGCGCATCGCGTGTCCGTCCACCCGCCGAGAGATTCCGAGCGCCTGACACAGCTTTCCGGGCCCCGAGCAGAGCTGCCGGTCGGGTACGCCCCCCCGGCGGCGCCGCATCGTCTCCAGCCCCTCGAGCGGCTCGAGCGCACGGAGCAGGACGGCGCAGGCCTCCCCCCGCACTCCGCACACAATGTTGACGCACCAGTGGATCCCGTACGACAGGTAGACATACCAGGAACCCGCTGGTCCGAAGAGGGCGTTGTTCTGGGCGTGGCGCCGATAGCGGTAGCCGTGGGACGCGGGGTCCCGGTATCCCAGATAGGCTTCGGTCTCGACGATGCGGCCGGAAGTGACGTGTCCCCCAAGGCGGGACACGATGGTGGCGCCGAGCAGTTCGCGGGCGACGAGTTCGACGGGGCGTTTGAAAAAGGAGACGGGCAGCATCGCTGCCCGTCCGTTCCCGATCACTCCGCGGCCTTCTTGCGCGTCCTTGAGCGTGCGCGCTTGGGCCGGGAAGTCGGCTCACCTCCCGCCTGGCCTGCGGCCGGCTCGGCGGTCTTCACGGTGGCGGCTGCCCGCTTGCGAGGTGCGCGGCGCGGGCGGGGGGGCTTGGTGGCCGCCGGTTCGTCGGTGGCGGCCGGCTCATCGGGTACGGGCTCCACGATTGCCGCGGGAATGTCGACCTCCACCACCCCGATCAGAGGAATCTCTCCCGCACGAACCGGGGCGCGGGACCCTCGGCGGAAGCGCACGCCGAACCGCTGCCCATTCTCCCGCTGGCCCGCAGGCTCGGCAGCGGCGGTATCCTCCTCCGCCGGAACGGGCTCGGCGGGAAGCGCCGGCGCGCCGGCCGCCGCCGGAGCAGGTGGCTGGGCCGCCGGCATGCCGCCGGTCCGATGGGGCGAGATCTCGTACTCGTCCTCGCCCACCTTTCGCACGTCGGCCACCTCGGCGTCGTTGGCCTGACGGAGGAGCAGGGGGAAGCGCGCGGCATCGAGCAGCGGGTCCTGGCGTCCGTGCAGTGCCGCCATGCGGAGACGGAGCGCGTCATGCCCGACCGGCGCGCGCAGCTCTCCCAGGGCCTGGGTGAGCAGCTGGAATGCGTGCGCCAGCGTGAGGACGCCATCGGGACGCGGCTCGCGTGCCGGCGGACGGCGTCCCTCCTCCCGGCCATTCTCGGCCGTACGGTCTCGATCGCCCCCCCGTCCCCGGCCGCGCCGCGAGCGCCCGCGCCGACTGCTTTCCTCCCGCGCCGGCTCCTCGCGCGCGGCGGGCGGGCTCGGAGCGCCACCAGCCGCCGGCGCGACCTCGTATTGACCGTTGTCCAGCTTGTTCACCAGCAGCACGCCCTTCTGCCCGGCCTCGACGACGAACTTGCTGAAGCGGTTGAATCCCGCGGTGCGCTCGTCGAAGTTCGCGTCGATCTGCTGCATGACCTGCTTGAGGCGGTCGGACCGCATGACGTCCCCGTTGCGGGCCATCTGGGCCACCGCTTCGCCCGCCAGCTGCCAGGGATCGCGCTGGATGGACGGGGTGTCCACCTCCTTGGTGAGTCCGGCGAGATCGTTGTACGAGTAGTACTCATCGCAATTCTGGATCAGCAGGTCGCTCGCGGACTCCCGGATGCCGACACCGATCACGTACTTCCCGTACTCCTTCAGCTTGATCACCATCGTCGAAAAGTCGCTGTCGCCGGAGAGCAGGATGAATGTCCCGATCTCCGGACGGGTGAAGACCAGCTCGATGGCATCGATGGCCAGGCGGATGTCGGTGGCGTTTTTCTTGTTGGTGCCGAACGCGGGGGCGAAGATCAGGTCGATCGAGGACTCGGAGAGCGGTACGATGTACTGCGGATACCGTCGCCAGTCGGCATAGGCGCGCTGCACCGCCACCTTGCCCTTGATGATGTCGCTGTTGAGGAGGGTCCGTAGCTCCTTGGTCAAGTCTTTCTGGACGCCGAGCGTGACGTTGTCGAAATCGATGAGCAGTGCGGCGTTCGGGGCGTGGACGGGGGGCTGGCTCAGATGCCGCGCCGGGCGGATCAGGGTTTTGTTCACATATCTCTCGTCTGGAGGATCAGGTGCCTGGTGCCCATCCCGCGTTTCCCGTCACCGGATAGGCCGGTTCAGGAACGTCGGCGACGCGCACGAGGCAGCTGCCGGATGTCTCGTAGTGGTTGCTTGGCTTCCACTTGCCGGACCACCCGGTCCGGCTCCGACCTGGGAAAGTATACTGGCGGAGCGCCCGGTGGGTAAAGGCTCCGGCGAAAGCCAGGGGAAATCAGCCGAGCTGCGGCTGTCCTGCCAACGGCAGATCGAGGACGAAGAAGAATCGGGTGCCTTCCCCCGATTCGGTCTCCACGTCCAGCCTCGATCCCATCGCCTCGACCAGCTTGCGACAGATCGAGAGCCCCAGACCCGAGCCCGAGAAGGCGTACTCGCCCGGCTTCTGCCGGCGGCGAAACGGCTCGTACAGGGTCGCCATGGACTGGGGGGGAATGCCGCGCCCGGTGTCTCTGACGGAGAACTCGACCGCCTGGGGAGACAGCTGGCGCACCGTGACCTCGACGAATCCCTCCGCCGTGAACTTGAGCGCGTTGGTCGTCAGGTTGAGCAGCACCCGGCTCAGCGCCACGGGGTGGCCGACTCGAAAATCCGCCTCGGGCGTGGAGAGCTGAACCGTCAGACCCTTTTCCTCGGCGATCGGCTGAACGATGTCCCGTACCGACTCGAGAATGTCGGTGACCGAGAACGGAATCGGGTCGAGGTCTACCAGCCGGTCGCCGCCGCGGGCCAGTTCGATGACGTCGCTGGCTACGGAGCTCAGCCCGAAGGCCGCGCTGTAGATGAGTCCGAGCTGGCGCTCCTGGATTTCGTTGACCTGGCCGCTTCGCCCGCGTTGCAGCGTTTCGGCGAGGAAGAGGATGGAGGTGAGCGGGGAGCGAAGGTCGTGGGCCACTTCCACCACCAGCTCGAGACCGTCGGGGCTCGACAGCCGGTCGGCGAAATGCTGGGACCAATCCGCTTCGAGCCGCTGACCGACTTGTTCGATGGCCCCGAGGAGCCGGAGGAGCTGTGAGGGATCGGGCGGGGGGAGACCCTGTACGCGCTCGATAAACGCCGAGCGCATCAGACCGAGCAGCCGGCGCGACAGCGCATTGCGTGGCAGCGTACTGAGGTCCGTCTCCTGCCCGCTCGCTCGTCGCCGGATCGCGGTAGAGAGCTGCCCCAGATGGGTGGTGACTTCCTCCGCGCCCGTCGCGTGCTCGAGCGCCGACTCCCACATCGCCTGGGCGGAATGGACCGCCTCCCGCAAGGCGTCCCACAGCGGCGGGGCGATGCCGCTGCTGGTGGGGCCGTCCGGATCCCAGACCCGTGCCGCCTGCGCCCCGCCGGGACTCTGACGCCGCCGGTCTCCGCTCGCCGTTCCGGTCACGGCGGCCTCAGGTCTCACTCAGGCAGCCCCGCTGCGCTCTCGTCCCTGTGAAACGCGTGCTTGTCCATCAAGCGGTACAACGTCGTGCGGTCGATGCTGGCAAGCCTCGCGGCCTTCGACATGTTGCCGCCGGCCCGTGACACCAGACGGCTGAGATACTCTTTCTCGAACTGCGCCACGACCCTGTCCTTGGCGGAGTGGTAAGCCTCGTCCATGACACCCGAGGGAACGGCGGCCTCGACCGGACGCTCCCCGCCATCGTCGTATACCGGGATGTCGTTCGGCTGGATGACCTGGTCGGCCTCGGCAAGCACCGCGACGTGCTCGATGACGTTCTGGAGCTCTCGAACGTTGCCTCGCCAGGGGCGCGAGCGCAAGAAGGCAATGCTGGCATCGCTCAGGCGTGGCACCCGATCGCCCATCTGCCGGTGCCGCTGCCAATAATGAGTGAGGAAGTGGTTGGCCAGGAGCGGGATGTCCTCGGGCCGCTTGCGGAGCGGCGGGAGCTTGATCGGCACCACGCGCAGACGATAGAAGAGGTCGCCACGCAACACGCCGGTATCCACCGCCTCCTGGGGCTCCCGGTTGGTGGCGGAGACGAACCGCACGTCGACCACGGCGTCCTGCTGCTCGCTGCCGACCCGGCGCACCACGCCGTCCTGGATGACGCGCAGGAGCTTGGCCTGGAGCGGCATCGACATCTCGGTGAGCTCGTCGAGGAACAGCGTTCCCCCGTTGGCCGTCTCCAGCAGGCCGGGCTTGTCCCGGTCCGCCCCGGTGAAGGCGCCCTTCCGGTGGCCGAACATCTCGCTCTCCAGAAGCGGCTCGGGGAGGGCGGCGCAGTTGATCGGCACGAGGGTCCGGCCGCTGCGCCGGCTGTTCTGGTGGATGAACTGGGCGATCACCTCCTTGCCGGTGCCGCTCTCACCGCTGATGAAGACCGAGGCGTCGGTGGCGGCCACCTTGCGGGCCAGCTCCACGGCCTGACGGAACAGCGGCGAGATGCCGATGAGCGCGATCTTGTCGCTGTGCCCGTGCTGCTTCATGAGCTGGACGCGGAGGTCCTGCGCCTCGCGCGACATCATCACGGCGTGCGAGGCCCGGCCGATCAGCACCTGCAGATGGGTGGCCGAGAAGGGCTTGGGCAGGTAGTCCCAGGCACCGGCGCGGAGCGCTTCGATGCTGCTGGTAACGCTGGGGTTGCCCGTCATGACCACGACGATCGTGTCCTTGTACGCACCGACCGCGGCCTGGAGAATCTCCAAGCCGGAGATTTGGGACATGTAGAGATCGACGAGGATGATGTCGAACTTGCGGCGGCGAACCATCTCGAGCGCTTCCTCGCCGCGCCCCACCAGGGTGACGTTGTACCCGTCCATCTGGAGGACGCTCGCGCAGCTCTCGCGCAGAGTCCGCTCGTCGTCAACGACGAGGACCCGAATACTCGCCTTGACCTCGCCGGGAATTGAGAGGGGATCGCGAGGAGCGGGATCGACCGGGGTTTGCCCGGATGCGAGCGGGTTCGACATCGACACTCCTGGACAGGACCGCGGGATGCGGTCGGTTTGCTATCCTGCTGCCAATGTGCGACAGATATCACCCGGACGCATCGGTCCGCGTCGGTAGGCTGGCGTAAGCAGCAACATTGATACCACAGACTGCTGCCTGTGGTCAACCAGATGCCGCGGCGACGCAACATTTTGCATCGCCACTGGTTGCCCTAGTGTGGCGGAAATCCTACATTTGGTGGGATCAGTGAATCAACTGGGGTACTCCATCGGTACCTGTTCGAACGAGCGGATACGGTCGCCGCTGCCGTTGCGGCGGAGGTCTCGAAGCGCCGTCGTGGCCCGGAGCAGCAGTTCGATTGCGTCGACCGGAGACTGGGCGAAGTCGGGTACCGCGCAATACCCCGCCCGGATGCGGATCGAGCGCTCGCTGCCCTTGTGGGCGATCGGCGATCCCTCGATCGCCCCACTCAGCCGGCGGACCAGGCGGAGCGCGGCGTCGGGACCGGTGGCGGGCGCGATCACGGCGAACTCGGACGTGGCCAGGCGGCCAATGGCATCGGACGCTCGTCCGGCTCGCTTGAAGAGCAAGCCGACCTGGTCGGAGATGCGCTCCACTTCGTCGTCCGCCGAGTCCGTCTCGGCTTCCGATTCGGGGGCGAACACGACGCAGGCGAGTGGATCCCGGCGGCGGAGCGCGTCCGACCCGATTTCCCGGGCGCGCCGGGAGAGTCCTCGCATGTTATACAGCCCGGTGCCGGGATCGAGAAGATTCTCCTCCCTGAGCTCGTCGATGGCGCGTTTGCATTGCAGGAAGGTGCCGAGCTTGAGGAGCAGCGATTCGCCATCCAGAGGTTGGCCGAGGAACTCCCACGCCCCCGCGCGATACGCATCCAGCCGCTGCGTGCGGCCGGAGGGCCCGGACGTGGTGATGACGATGGGGGTGGTGGCACCGAATTGGACATCGGCTCGGAGCGCCCGGCAGACATCGAAACCGTGCATGTCGGGCATCTGCGCGTCGAGGATGATCAGGTCGGGCCGGGTCGCCCGAGCGCGCTCGAGTGCCTGTTGACCGGTATACGCCCGGACCACCGAGTAGCCGCTCGGGCCCAGAATGCTCTCCAGCGATCGCGCCGACCACTCCTGATCGTTCGCGATGAGGACCAAGGGCGCCGGCCGGGCCTTGTCGCGTTCTTCCATTGAATTGTGCCGGGATGGGGGGGAGACGGTCGATCGGTATCCCGACCCTGACAGCAGGACTCGTGCAGGGTCGAAGAATTTGGTCAAGCTATTATAACATAAGACCATAGCTTTTCAAAATGAGGCCCGGGCGCCCGCCATCGCGGGGTCCGCGCCACAGGGTTGGCGCTGTGGCGCCACGGAAAGCCCGAACGGGCCGCCTGTTGCAGTATGATTTCGGAAGTGTAGGCGGCGAGCAACGGTAGTCAGGGAGGGTGCCAAGCTCGGCACGCCGGTAGGGGAGTTGCTAAACTTTTGCAATGTAATATCTTGTATCCATCCTTCCCCCTTCGTGGCTCTCCGCCAGAAATCGCGGCGTCATACTTGAAGACGATCGGCTCGGGTTGATTGCAGGTTTGACTCCCACGGAAGCGATACGTATGCCTCAGCCGAATGAGACGACGCATTCGCCCGGCCCCAGCGAGAATGGCCCCAACACGGTCGCGAGTCCTCCCGTCGCGCCCGACTCGCAGGCCCGCGGCGCTATTGCGTCTGAACGATCCAGATTCAGTCAGTGGCTCGCCAGTTTCGGTCTGGGCGAGATGCCTTTACCGTTGCTGTCCCGTCGCCGTGCCCAGCGCGGCTGAAATATTCAGGGCACCTCGCGAGTGAGCAGAAGCTCGGCCCCGTGACGCATATCACATTGGCGATGTCGCCGGACAGTTAACCTAGTCGTTCCTTCCCTCGTCGCGTCACGGGTGGGGACGTTGATCGGTCGATCGCTGCTGATTTTGTGAAGACGAGGCGCCCAACCCGATCCTGACGAGTTCGACGACGACCATGGGCACAGCCACCTCAGGAATCCGACGGGCGTTCCCTTCACGCTCGCTTGACGCCCGCCGAACGCGGCCGACGTTGACGCGTGCCTACGTCCGCACCCGCGCCCGCGTCGGACGCGTCATCCCCAGGGCCACCGCCGGCGAATGGGGCAATCGGCTCCTCAACGTGGTGTTGGCGGTGGTGGCGCTGGTGATCATGTCGCCGGTGCTGCTGATCGTGGGGCTGCTGGTCACGCTGACCTCCCGGGGGCCGATGTTCTACACCCAGGAGCGGGTCGGGCTCGATCGCCGGGCCCTCGGGCCCCGGCCCCAGAACCGGCGGCGCCACCGCGACTTGGGGGGCCGCCCCTTCACCATCTATAAGTTCCGCACCATGCGGGTCGACGCCGAGCAGCACTCCGGCGCGGTGTGGGCCCAGCAGCAGGATCCCCGGGTCACCCCGGTGGGCCGGCTGCTGCGGCAGTACCGGCTGGACGAGCTGCCCCAGCTGCTCAACGTGGTCAAGGGCGACATGAACATCGTGGGGCCCCGGCCGGAGCGGCCCACCATCTTCGCCCAGCTGCGGGAGCACATCAGCGAGTATCCCCTGCGGCAGCGGGCCAAGCCGGGGATCACCGGGCTGGCCCAGATCAACCACCACTACGACCGCTCGATCGAGGATGTGCGGACCAAGGTGAGCTACGACCTGGCCTACATCCAGAGCCAGAGCCTGGTGGGCGACCTGCGGATCATGCTCCGGACCATCCCCACCATCCTCTTCCGCCGCGGCGGCTGGTGAAGCGGAGTCCGCCCCAGCCGAACCCTGCCCCGTCCGTCCTCAACCCGGTTGCCCGGCACCGTCGCATCTGGTCGACAAGCAAGCATGCAGCCAGTGCACTCCCTCCTGCGCTGGCGCTGGCCTCAGCCTACAACTGACTGTAGAATCATGCGTTACGCCTTGAAAACGCGCCGGCCTCGGCTGGAACGCGCATTGCTGGAAAGCCGGCGTGCACCGGCCTATCTTCGTCACATGACGCGGGTTCAGCCATGACCGTTCGGGAAGCCGGCGACGCCCCCTATCTCTCGGTGGTGGCGCCGTTATACAACGAGTCCGAGAACGTGGGTCCGCTCATCGAATGGATCCTCGAGGCGCTGCGCGAGTATTCCCGCAGTTTCGAGGTCGTCCTGGTGGACGACGGTAGCCGCGACGACACATGGGCCCGGGTGGTGTCCGGCGCCGAATCGGACCCGCGGGTTCGGGGCATCAGGCTGGCCCGAAACGCTGGCCAGACAGCCGCGATGATGGCGGGCTTCGATCATGCCCGGGGTCAGGTGATCGTCTCCCTCGACGGCGACCTGCAGAACGATCCGCGCGACATCGCGGCCCTGGTTGCCAGACTCGAGGAGGGGTACGACCTCGTGTGCGGGTGGCGGCAGCAACGTCAGGACAAGCTCTTGCTCCGGAAAGTGCCGTCCTGGGTGGCCAACCGGCTCATCCGCCGGCTGACAGGCGTCCCGATCACCGACAACGGCTGCTCCCTCAAGGCGTATCGCCGGGACCTGCTGGATCGGATCTCGCTGTACGCGGAGCAGCACCGGTTCATTCCCGCGCTGTCGGCCAGCGTGGGCGCGCGGATCGCCGAGATGCCCGTACGGCATCACGCCCGCCGGTTCGGGGAGAGCAAGTACGGGATCTCGCGCACGCTCAAGGTGCTGGTGGACCTGCTGACATTGAAAATGATCACGACGTTCCGGTCCCGGCCCCTCGTGGGATTTCTGATCGCGACCATTCCGGCCGTGATCATCGCCCTGGTCTTCGCGGCCTTCTGGCTCGTGTCGCTGGCGCCTACGGAGCTCGAGTCGCATCCGATCGTCTTCCCCGGGGGCGCCGCGCTGGCGCTCAGTGCCGCCGTGTATCTGTTCATGCTGGGTCTGGTATCCGAGGTGGCGCTCAATAACGAGTGGGAGAGCGCCAGCGCCACGCCAACCGCTTGGGAGATGAAATGACGGCGAAGGGAGCCCTCATGCAGGAAACGGACATCCCGACATTGGCCGCCACCCGCCGGACCGAGCGGATGATCTCGGTCATCGTGCCCGTCGTGGAGCGGGCCGATGACCTGACTGCGGTCTACCGGGGCTTCGCCACGGAGCTGGAGCGTCGGGGCGAGGATTTCGAGTTCCTCTTCGTGTTCGATGGGGGCTTCGCGCCGAGTCAGGAGCTGGTGGCCCTCGCGGCGGGATCGGATCGGATCCACCTGCATCGTTTTGCCCAGCGCTTCGGCGAGACGGCCGCCCTCCGGTTGGGAATCCAACGCAGCCAGGGCGACGTCCTGCTGACCCTCCCCGCCTACTTCCAGGTCACGCCGGAAGGGCTGGGCCCGTTGGTCGACGCGTTGGCCGGCGGGGTGGACATGGTGGTGGCCAACCGATCACCGCGGCTGGACAGCTGGCTCAACCGGCTGCAATCGAGGGCGTTTCACCACATCATCGGGGGCCTCGGTGATACCCGCTTCCACGATATGGCGTGCGGGGTGCGGGTCATCCGCCGCCAGGTGGCGGAGTCCATTCCCCTCTACGGGGACATGCACCGGTTCATCCCGGCTCTCGCGATTCGGGAGGGATATGCCGTCGTGGAAGTCCCGGTACCCCAGCACCCCAACGATGCCCGGACGCGGGTGTATGGCCCCGGCGTGTACTTTCGGCGAATGCTCGACATCGCCACGTTCTTCTTCCTGGCCAAGTTCACGGAGAAGCCCCTCCGGTTCTTCGGTATGGTCGGCTCGGTATCGCTCGTGATCGGGGGCATCATCTGCCTCCTGCTGGCCGCCGACAAGATCGCCGGCCAGGCGATCGCCAATCGCCCCTTGCTGCTCCTCGGCGTCCTCCTGGTATCGCTCGGGGTGCAGCTGATGGGACTGGGCCTGGTGGGCGAGATCATCGTGCATCTGCGCGCGCCACATCGGCGGGCCTATCGCGTCCGCGAGCAGGTGTGAGCCGGGCTCCGTCCGGAACACCCGCAGTGCCTCGGCCATCATCCGTTGTTTCGACCCGGGCCCCCGGCAATTCCCCGGGCGGGCGGGGTATACTCCACCGACATGCGTCCATCCTGGTGGAGCCGATTCGAGTCCGTACTCGCCGAGGAGCGCACCCGAGCCGGGACGCGCACCGCACCATCGTACTGCACGATCTGAAGGTGCTCCACCGATCCGGAGACACCGGTTTTCTGCACCACCCGCCCGAGGACTGTGACCTCGCCCACCCTTCCGACGAGGGGATCATGCGCATCAGCATCAGGGCCCCTGCCCTCGGGATGTCCGGGTGAACATCCTCCTGCTCGCTCCCCACCCGTTTTTTCAGGTCCGCGGCACGCCACTCGCCGTTCGCACGGTTCTCGAGTTTCTGAGCGCACGCGGTCATCACGTCGACATCCTCACGTTTCATGAGGGCGAAGACGTCCTCCTCCCCAACTGCCGGATCTACCGGATTTCGCGGCTGCCGGGCGTCCGGAACGTCCGGCCGGGCTTCTCCTTCGAAAAAGTGATCTGCGACGGACTGATGCTGGTCGAGTGCGTGAAGCTGATCCGGCAGAACCGCTACGATCTGGTGCACGCGGTGGAGGAATCGGCCTTCATCGCCGCGGGCATCCAGGCGGTGACGCGAATTCCCTACGTCTACGACATGGACTCCTCCCTGGCCGAGTCGATGCTGAATGCCTACCCGGCGCTCCGCTGGGTCTCGGGCGCGCTCCGCCGCTGTGAGGCGTTCATCGTCCGCCGAAGCCTGGGCGTGCTCACGGTCTGTGCCGCCCTGGCCGGCATCGCCCACGGGCACGCGCCCAGGAAGCTGGTCGGGCGGGTCGAGGACACGACGCTGCTGCCGCTGATCGAACTCTCGTCCGATGGTGACGGCGGCGTGCCGCCCGAGATCGCCGATCGGGGCCCCGTCGCGATGTACGTGGGGAACCTGGAGCGCTATCAGGGTATCGACCTGCTCATCGACGGGTTCGGGTACGCGCTGGAGGCGGTCCCCAACGCGCAGCTCGTGATCGTCGGCGGGCGCCCGGAGGACATTCAGCGGTACAAGGAGCTGGCGGCGGCCAACGGGAACGGCAGCCAGGTTCACTTCCTGGGTCCGCGGCCGATCAGCGACCTGCCGGTACTATTCAAGCGCGCCAGCGTGCTCGTCTCGCCTCGCCTCACCGGCCTGAACACGCCGATGAAGATCTATTCGTACCTCGATTCGGGTGCGGCAGTCCTGGCGACCAGGCTGCTGACCCACACCCAGGTCCTGGACCAGCGCATCGCCTATCTCGTCGAGCCGGAACCCGAGGCGCTCGGCCGTGGCCTGGGCGAGCTGCTCCGCGATCCGGAGCTGCGGGAGCGCCTCGCGACCGAGGCCAAGCGTCACGTGCAGGAGGAGTTCACCCCCGAAGCGGCACGCCGGAAGCTGGGTGAGTTCTACAGCTTGGTCGAAGCCCAAACGGCCGGAGACAAGGCGTGAGGCGGTTCTGGCAGTCCCCGACGCTCCGCAGCATGGTGGTCTACGGAGCGGCGGGCGCAGGGTTCGCCGGCGCCAATCTCATCCTTGCCCGACTCCTTCCCAAGGACGAGTACGCGCTGTTCACCCTGGTCGTGGCGCTGGTCAACCTGGGCTACTCGCTCGCGCCAGCCGGGGTGGACACGATGGTCAACCGGCTGCACCTCGACGCCAGCCCACGGCTGCTGGGCCGGGTCCTGGCCGGCGCGAGCGGCGTGGCGCTGATCTTTACGGCCATCGGCCTCATCGCCTACACCCTGAGCCCCCTCATGTGCCTCCTGCTCTTCCTGAGCACGGCGGGCGGAGGCGCGATGATGGTGGCGGGGGCCAAGTTCCAGAGCCAGCACCGGTTCGGCATCTCGCTCTCCATCATTCAGAGTCCGAACGTCGTCCTGCTCTTCGCCGCGCTCGTGGTCGCGGTGTTCCACGCGCAGCATGCCGCGGTGGCGGTGCTGATCTCGTCGCTCGGCTTCGTCTGCGCGGCGGCCGTCGGCTGGACGCTCCTGTTTCGTGAGCGCCACGGCAGGCCGCCCGGCAGCAGCGACTTCCCCTGGAAGGAGGCGCTGACGTTCGCGGGACTCGACGTGGCCGGCCTGACGCTGATTCAGCTCGAGCGTCTGGTCCTTCCGCACGTCCTGCCGCTCGCCGATCTGGCCACCTACGGCGTGCTCGCGGCCGTGGTCGGCTCGCTCTTTCGGGTGATGCAGATGGGGGTGGGCTACACACTGCTGCCCCGGCTCCGCGCCGCGACCACGGTCCAGCAGCGGCGCACGCTGATCGCCCACGAGACCCGTCTCATCAGCGTCATCGTCCTGTTGGGCTCGGCGCTGATCTGGTTCGTCACGCCGGTCCTGGAGCACACGTTTCTCGCCGGCAAGTACCACCTGGGTGGCGCCCTCATCGTCGCGGCGCTGGTGAGCGGCGTCATCAAGATTCTCAACGCATTCGCGAAGGGAACCGTCTCGGCGCTCGCCACCGGCCGCGAGCTGACGATGATCAACGTGTTCGGCTGGATCTCGGTGGGAATCGCCGTGGTGGCTGCCGTCGTGGGAGCGCGCTGGGGGCTCGCGGGAGTCATCTACGGCGTGGCGCTCGGCTGGCTGGTCCGGGCCGTCACGGCGGTCTATCCCATCATCAAGCACCTTCGCCTCCCGGACGTCACCGCAGGCCCCGCTCCGGTGACCGCCCCGATTCCCGACGATCGTGGTTTCTGAGGGAGCGGCGCGCTGATGGCGGCGATTTACGGTATTCTCGGTGACGCCGATGGCGCCGAAATGGCGGCGATCGGCGCGCGGCTGTCGCACCGGGGCCCAGCGGACGCCGCCTGGTCCCCTGCCGGCGGCGTGCGCCTCGGGCTCCGAGCCCCGGCCGCCGAGGTCGACCGACAGGCCGGCGGTCCGCTCGCATTCGACGGCGCCATCGACAATCGACACGAGATGGCGAAGCTGCTCGGGCACCGACTCCCCGACGAGGTTGGACTCGATGCGGATGCCGCCATCGTGCACGAGCTGGTGGCTACCCGGGGTCTCGAGGGGCTGGACCGCCTGGCGGGTCAGTTCGCGGTGGCAGTCTGGCTGCCGGACACCCGCCGGCTGATTCTGACGCGCGACCGCATCGGCTACGCCCCGCTGTACTTCGTTCAGGATCGCGGCCGGATCATCTTCGCGAGTGAATACAAGGCGCTGCTCGCCATCGACAGCGTGCCGGCCGTACCCGACCGCGACACCCTCCAGGCGATTCAATCCACCAAGTGGCACAAGGCCGGCGCGACCTCCCTGAAGGGGATCTATCCGGTGGCGCCGGGCAGCTATCTCGAGCTCACGCCGGAGACGGGCGCGATGCGGAGCGCGAGATACTGGGACATCCCCGTGCGGGTGGAGCACGACGACGAGGAGAAGCACGCGGCGGACTTGAGGCGGGTATTTCTGGCATCCCTTGGCGATCAGGTCGCGCCGTACTCCCGGATCGGCATTTCGCTGAGCGGCGGACTCGATTCCGCCATCATGGCCGCCGGTGTGCGGCATGTCGCCGGAGACCGCGAGGTTCACACCTTCTCGGCAGGGTACGGAGCCGACGACCGGGAGCTGGTGAACGCGGGGCGCGTGGCCGCCGAGCTGGGAACGACGCACCATCCGCTCGTCATGGATCCGGAGGACCTCCCGACCCTCCTGCCCTGGATGGTGTGGCACACGGAGGAGCCGATCGGCCGGGAGGATGTGGCCTATCTCTACGTCGCGGCGAGGGAGGCTGCCCGTTTCGTCGACCTGATCGTGACCGGGTTCGGATTCGATGGACTGTTCGCGGGGCTGCCCCGGCATCGGCTCGTGGACCTGGGACTCAAGTATCCGCTGGTTCGCCGGCCGCTGGTCGAGTTCTACGACTATACCTTCCGGAGCGTCGAGCCCCGCTCGCTGGCCGGTCGTGCGCTCCGGCGTGGCTATTTCCGGGGGCGCGAGTTTCCCGCGCCCCAGATAGTCGGGGCGAAGGCGCTGACGCCGTTGAGCGGCTTCGCCGCCGAGGGCGATCAGCCGCTGACCAGCTTCCTGCGACGCGGGTTTCTCGTGCTCCCGTACCAGTCTCCCCTGGAACGCCTCTACGCCGGCGCGGGCGTCCGGATGAACGCGCACCATACCGATCCACGGTTCCTTGGCGCCGCCTTCTCCATCCCGGACAATCTCAAGATCCGGGGGCGGACGCAGAAGTACATCCTGAGAAAGGCCTGCGCCGGACTGATCTCGGACGGGGTGCTGGCGACGGGCAAGAGCTTCAACCGGCTGAAGCACGACACCAAGATGAGTGAGATCCTGGACGCGATGGCCGATGCGCTGCTGGCGCCGGCCATCCTGGCCGACCGGGGCCTCTTCGATCCGGGCTACGTCGATCGCCTGCGGCGTCGCGCACCAGGCACACCGTACAGCCAGGAGCGGGCGTATCGCCTCTGGTCGCTGCTCCTGACCGAGCTATGGAGCCAGGCGTTCGTGGATCGCCGAGGCGCGCCACCTCCCGCCCCGCCGCCACCGATCCGGCGCCTGGAGAGCGCCGGCGGGCAAGCAATACCTTCCGCACGATGACGGCGGCCCATCCTCCGATCCGTGAGGACGCGGACATCGAATCCTCGTCCGACCGTTATGCCGGCCGCTTTGCCGGGCCGGTCGGCAAGTGGTTTCTCGAAGTGCAGGCCCGGCTCACGATCAACGCACTGGATGGGCTGCGTCGAGGTGCCGACGTGCTCGATGTGGGCGGTGGCCACGCACAGCTCACACCGGCCCTGGTGGCCGCGGGCTATGCCGTCACCGTCGTCGGCAGCGACGCTTCCTGCGCGCAGCGGCTGCGGCCATGGCTGGCGCGCGGCGAGTGCCGATACCGCACCGCCGATCTTCTGGCCCTGCCGTTCGACGATGGGGGCTTCGATGCCGTGCTCTGTTATCGCCTGCTCGCCCACAGCATCGATTGGCACCGGCTCCTGGCCGAGCTGTGCCGGGTCGCGGCCGCGCGTGTGGTGATCGATTATCCCAGCCGGCGCAGCCTGAACTTCATCTCGGAGCGCCTGTTCCCGGCCAAACGGCGTCTGGAAGGCGCCAGTACCCGCCCCTTCCTGCTCTACGCTCCGCGCGAGATCCGGGAGGGATTCGAACAGAACGCCTTCCGCGTCGTCTCCCACATCCCCCAGTTCCTCCTGCCGATGGTAATGCACCGCTTGGTCGGCTCCGCGGGGCTCAGCCGTGTCGTGGAAGGACCGGGGCGGATGGCCGGTCTGACCCGATGGTGGGGTTCCCCGGTCATCGTACGAGCCGACCGATCGCCCTGATGCGGGAAGAGCGATTCTGGGGAGTCGTCGCCGCTGCCGGCCTGATCGCGATCCTGAGCCTGACGCTCTATCCCACGCCTCAGGGTGCGGAGAGCGCCCGGCAGACTCCCCTGCTCTGCCTGGTCTGCGGCGAGAACGGCGGGACCGATGTCATCCTCAATCTTCTGTTGTTCATCCCTTTCGCGACCGGACTCCGGCTCTCGGGCTTGCGCTGGTGGCAGGTCACCCTCACCTGCGCGGTCGTGTCGTTCGGGGTGGAGCTGTCGCAGTATCTCTGGATTCCGGGGCGAGACGCGAGTCTCAGCGACCTGCTGACCAACACCAGCGGCGGCTCCCTGGCGGCCGCCGCCGCGCCGTTGCTGCGCGTCTCCCTGGCACCCCCACCACGGGAGGCCAGGCGACTCGTCCTCCTCGGCGTCGGTGCGTGGGTCGCGTTCTCGATGTTCACCGCGTGGCTGTTCTTGCCGTGGATCCGGAGCGGAACGGCTGTCAGCGAACACCCGCAGCGGTCGGATGCGCCGCGAGCCTACCGCGGAGCCATCAGCAACGTCACCGTCTCGGGCATGGCGATGCCCCACGGATCACTCGACGAGGAGCCCTCGGAACGGGTGTCGGACCTCTTTGCGCGGGAATCGCTGTCCGTGAGTCTGGATGTCGTCTCCCAGCAGCCGCGCCGGTACCGGTCCTGGATATATCGGCTCAGGATCGGGCCCGGCATCTTCGGCATCCAGCAGCAGGGGACCACGCTCGTGCTGGAGGTCCCCAGACGCCAGGCGCTACTGCAGGTCCAGTCGCCGACGCTGCGGCTCCCGCAAGGCGCGCCCGGAAGGAGAAATGAACGGTTCTCGATCCGTGCCGGAGAGCGGGGTCACGTCCTGTGGCTCGTGTCCACCGCCGAAGGTGTCACGCGGCGATCCGAGATCTCGCTGTCTCCCACGATGGCGTGGGGACTCGTGGTGCCGTTCGGGTATGCGTTCGGTCCTGAGGCCGGGCTGCTCACGATGATCTGGGTCGCGGTGCTCCTGCTGCCCCTCGGATATTGGGCGGGATGGACGGAGAGGCCGGTCATCTCGATCGGAATCGTCGCGGCCGCCGTGGCGGTCGGACTCGGGCTCATTCCATGGATCTCCGAAACCGGCCCGGTGCCGCTGAGGGACTGGCTGGCGGCGGTCGTCGGGGTGGGGGCCGGGTGGGCCGCACGGGCTCCCGCGACTTATCTTGCATCGCGATGGGGCTCTCCTTCCGGCAGCGCATTCTCCTCGTCCTGATATGTCTCGGCGCCCTCCCGACGGCCGTGGCAGTCCTTGGTTGGGTCTACACAATCCGGTCGGTGTCTCCCGCCAGCGGGGCTCGGGGCTCCCTCGAAGCCGTCGGCTCGTCGGGCCGGGTGCTCCTCCAGACGCTGGATTCGACCCGGCTGTCCTCCCGCGAGCGGCTCGCGTTGGGCGATCACGCCGCCAAGCTGAACGCAGCGCTGGCGCGATCGCAGCGGGCCGAAACCTTCGGACGGTACTACTACGCGGGCCTCGGGCTGGTGGTCTTTCTCGCCGGCGCGGGCTTTCTCTACGCCTCGATACGGCTGGGGGGACACCTCTCCCGGCAGCTGAGCCGGCCGATCGAGGAGCTGATCGGCTGGACGGGGAACATCAGGCGCGACGAGCCTCTTCCTCCCGACCGGCCCCGGAAGGGCGCGCCGGAGTTTCAGGCACTCCGCACCGCGCTCCGGGAAATGGCGGAGTCACTGGAGCGCGCCCGGGCCGCGGAGATCGAAGCCGAGCGGCTGCGGGCGTTCCGCGAGACGGCCCGGCGGGTGGCGCACGAGATGAAGAACCCGCTGACGCCGATCCGACTGGCGGTGTCGCAGCTCTCCCGGGCGCCGTCTCCCTCACAGCGGGAAGCGATCGAGGTGCTGGTCGCCGAGACGGGGCGACTCGAGGGGCTGGCGCGGGAATTCACCGCGTTCGGCCGCCTGCCCGAGGGGCCGGCCGCGCAGGTGGACATTCCGGAGCTTCTCGACGAGCTGGCCCGCACCACGCTCCCGACCGCCATGCAGTGTCGTCTCACGCTCGATCCCGCCATGCCGCCTCTGCTCGGCCACTACGATCCCCTGCGGCGGGCGTTCAGCAACATCATCCGTAACGCGGTCGAGGCGTGCGACGGGACGGGCGCGATCGAGATCGTGGCCGGACCGGACGCCTCCGGTCCGGGCGTCCGGGTGGAGATTCGAGACCACGGGCCAGGCATCCCGCCCGAGATTCGTGGGCGGATCTTCGATCCGTACACGAGCGCCAAGGCCGGCGGCACCGGACTGGGGCTGGCCCTGGCGAAGCAGACGGTGGACCTGCACCGGGGTACGATAGAAGTCGGTGACACGCCCGGCGGGGGCGCCACCTTCACCATCCGTCTGGCCGGGCTCTGATCCGTGTCCGCCCAGGTGCTCCTCGTGGACGATGAGGTCAACATCCGCCGCATGCTCGGGGCGTTGCTCCGCGAGGAGGGGATGTCGGTGGCGGAGGCGGCGAACGGCAATGCGGCGCTGCTGCAGGTCAAGGAGGTCGATCCCGACGTCATCCTGATCGACCTGCTGATGCCACCGGGCCCCGACGGCCTGGAGACGTTGATCCGGCTCCGGGAGCAGGGCCGGGCGACGCCGGTCATCATGATGAGCGGCAAGGCCCAGCTCAATGACGCCGTGCGGGCCGTCAAGCTCGGCGCGTTCCAGTTTCTCGAGAAGCCGCTGACGCCGGAAGCGGTTCTGGTGACGGTGCGTGCCGCGCTCGAGCTGAGCCGGGCCCGGGCGGAGAATCGCGCCCTGCAGGCGGAGCTCTCCCGCCGCGGGACGCTCATCGGCGAGAGCCCGGCGATGCGCGAGGTCCGGGCGCTGATCGCGCGGGTGGCGCCGACCGAGGCGCGGGTGCTGATCACCGGCGAGTCGGGCACCGGCAAGGAGCTGGTCGCGACGGCGATTCATGCGGCGAGCCGGCGTTCCGATCGTGCCTTCGTGACCGTCAACTGCGCCGCCATCCCGCGCGATCTCGTCGAGTCGGAGATGTTCGGCCACGAGCGCGGCTCGTTCACCGGGGCGACGGAACGGCGGCTGGGCCGGTTCGAGCTCGCCCACGCGGGCACGCTCTTTCTCGACGAGATCGGCGATCTGAGCCCTGAGGCGCAGGCCAAGCTGCTGCGGACCCTCGAGACCGGAGAGCTGCAGCGCATCGGAGCCGAAGTCACCATCAAGGTCGATGTTCGCGTCGTCGCCGCCACCAACCGGCGCCTGGATGACGAGGTCAACGACGGCTCGTTCCGTGAAGACCTGTACTTTCGCCTGAACGTCTTTCCGATCCACCTGCCGCCGCTGCGGGAGCACCTGGACGACCTCCCGGCCCTGGTGGCGTACCTGGCGGCGCGGCTCCGGCCGCGGCACGCCTCGGCTTTCACGCCGTCGGCCGTTGCCGCGCTGTCGGCCTACAGCTGGCCCGGTAACGTGCGCGAGCTGGCCAATCTGGTCGAGCGGCTCAGCATCCTGAGCGGGCCCACGGTCGATGGCCACGACGTGCGGGCGGTGCTCCGGGACGGCCCGCCGCCGCCGGCGGCCGTCGCGGCCACCGGCCGGCCGCTCAGCGAAGCGCTCGACGATTTCGAGCGCGCCGTGATCGCGGCCGCGCTCACGCAGGCGCGGGGGAACATCGCCGAAGCGGCGCGAACGCTCCAGACGGACCGGGCGAACCTCTACCGGCGCATGCGGCGCCTGGGGCTCGACAAACGTGACGAGTGACCGAACGCCCTCCCGCTTCGAGCTCGCCATGCGACTCCTTCTCGCGGGACTCGCCCTGCTCGTCGTCCCCGCGCTGCGCGCCCAGGACAGCGTCATCGTCATCAACCCCGACGAGCCCCCGGGCGACTCCACCGTGGTCCGCGGCGGTCCTCCGCCCGACGTAGTGGCCGCGCTGATCGCGGCCTTCAACGATTCGGCAGCCACGCGGACCGAAGGCGACGTCACCTTCCCGACGGGGAGCAGCTTCACCGGACGGCTGGCCCACTACCGCGGATCCTTGCGCATCGCCGGACGCATCGTGGGCCCGCTCACGGTCGTCAATGCCACCCTGTATCTGCTCCCGGGCGCGGACGTCGAAGGCGACATCATGGTGGTGGGCGGGCGATTGATCCGGAGCGCGGGGGCCCGTCATCAGGGCGACGAGCGGGTGTTCTGGGATGCCGCGCCGGTCTCGCGGGACGACCAGGGGACACTCGTGCTCCGCGAGCGGCGCCGCCCGCTCGGCGACCTCGCCACTGCCAAGACCACGTTTCAGACCGGCCGGGTGCAAACCACGCTCTTTCTGGCCACCGGCGGGACGTACAACCGGATCGAAGGCCTGCCGATCGTCTTCGGGCCGATCTTCGAGATCCGCCCCACCGGCGGGACGCTCGCGCGGGTCGACGTGCGCGGCACGCTTCGGACGGCGGGGGCGGGCTCGCGCCTGACGAGCGACTTCGGCTACTCGATCCGCGGCGAGTTTCGATCGGGGGTGGGTGGTGTCGGCGGCCGGATCTACAGCGAGGTCGGGACGATCGAGGATCAGCCGTTGTCGGCATCGGAGAGCGGCTGGTCCGCATTTCTCCTCCAGCGCGACTATCACGACTACTACGAGCGGGTCGGCGCCGGTGCCTACGGATGGCTCTATCCGCTCCGGCCGCTCCGGCTGGAGCTGTCCTTCCGCCGGGATCACGAGCGGTCGGTGCGCGCCACCGATCCGTGGTCGCTGCTCCGGAACTCCGACCAGTGGCGGCGAAACCCGCTGATCGACGACGGCCACTTCTTCACCACGGGCCTCGAGGCCGTCTTCGATACCCGGAACCAGCGCGATTTCCCGACCACCGGGTGGTATCTGCGGGCTCGATACGAGCATGGCACCAGCGACGACATCGCTCCGGTCACCCTCCCCGACGTAGTCAGGCCCTTCGTGCCGACCGGCGGTTACGCGTACGACCGGCTGCTGGTCGACTTGCGGCGCTACTCCCGGCTCACGCCTTCTCTTCGGGTGAACGGCCGCCTGCGGGCCGACGGGTGGCTCGCGGGGAATCGGCTGCCCGTGCAGCGGCGGGTGTCCCTGGGAGGGCCCGATCTCCTCCCGGGTTACGACTTCCGGGCCTTGACCTGTACCCCCCGGGGTTTCAGCGATCCGTCCAAGCTCGCGCTCTGTGACCGCTCCATCGTCGCGCAGGCAGAGGTCCGCACCAGGCTCGGCCTCAACCTGGGCTATCGAGTGCCGAGCAAGGATGGGCGAGGAAGCGGCCGCTTCATCGGAATCGAGGAGGCCGACCTCGTCTTCCTCGGCGACTTCGGCAAGAGCTGGCTCGCCGGCGACGGCCCCGAGCAGGTCGCGGTCGATCGCATTCCATCCCTGGAGGAGTGGAAGGCGGACGTGGGCATCGGGCTCGATGCGGGGGAGATCGGCGCCTACCTCGCCAAGGGGCTGTCGGACGGGGAGCCGGTCAAGTTCCTGGTCCGTCTTCAGCGCCGGTTCTAGTGGCGCTCTTCCACCGATCTGGTCCCGGTGCCCGATGCGCCCGGGGGGCGCTCGTCGTCGCCACGCTGGCGCTGCTGCCGGCCCGCGTCGTATCGCAGGCGCTTCCGCCGGTGCGTCTCGAGATCCGCCTCACCGCGCCGGCCACGGGCGGCTCACAGGTCCCGATCGTCCAATCGCGAAATCTTCTGAGCGACGACCGCTGGGTGTCCGCGCTCAGGTCGGGGCTGCCGGTGCGGCTGCACTATCGGCTGGAGGTGTGGCGGTCGCGGGATGGGTGGTTCGACAATTTCGAGCGGCAGACCCAATGGGACGTCGTCGTGCGACACGAGCCGCTGCTCGACCAGTACAGTCTGCTCACGATCGTCTCGGGACGCGGTCAGGAGCGCCGCTACGCCACGCTCGACGCGCTGAGCGCGGCGCTCGAGTTCTCCTTCCAGGTCAACATCCAGCCCACGATCTCGGGCCGCTACTACTACACGGCCACGCTGGAGATCTCGACGCTTTCGGATTCCGATCTGGACGAGCTGCGGCGCTTCATCGAGGGAGATTCCGGAGACCCGGGCGACAAGGAAAAGGTGGGTGACGTCCTGGGGCGCGGCGCGACCAAACTGCTCCTCCGGATTGCCGGCTTGCCGACCCTGCGGCTGGAGGCGAGAAGCAATTCCTTCGAGGTCAGGCCGTAGCGGGCACGGTCCCGCCGAGCGCGCGTAGCGCTTCCTCTCCGTAGAAGAGCCGGATGTACTTCGCCTGGGTGACCGAGAGACGCCGCACGGCCCACGACAGGTGCACGAAGTGCGGCTCGCGAGGCGCGGTGAGCGGGTGCATCCCGCATTCCTCGGGCAGGTGGTTGCCCTTGCGCGTATTGCACGAGCTGCACGCCGTGATCACGTTGGCCCACTCGTTGTCCCCGCCCCGCGACAGCGGCACCAGATGATCCCGGGTGAGGCATTCCCGGTGCCGCAGCTCGGGCTGGCCCCGATGGCAGTACTGGCAGCGGTAGCCGTCTCGAGCGAAGAGGAAGGTGTTGGTGACTTGGCGGCGGAAGCGGCGGGGAACGTGAACGAACTTGACGAGGCGGATGATCGCGGGTTTCGGAAGTGTCAGCCGTTCGCTGTGGACCCGTTCGGCGCCATCGGCCTCGACGATCTCGGCTTTGCCCTCGATGACGAGACGCAGGGCACGCCGGACCGGCACCATGGTGAGCGGCTCGAAGGAGGCGTTGAGCGCCAAGCAGCGCACGTGGTCTCCGCTGCGATCAGGACGGTGGATGCACGAATCCCGCCTTGCCTGCCCTGCTCGGGTCGGGCCCGACGGGAATGGCCGGCGGCCCTGGAAGACGCGGCCGCCACCCATGAGAATCGTAATGCGGTGGCGGGCTGGAGGCCATAGGCTATGGCCTGAAGGCTAAAGGCTAAAGGCTCAAGGCTGAAGGCCATAAGCCTTCCCGGTCGCGCGCGATCGGCCTCTATCCTTCAGCTTTTAGCCTTCAGCTTTTAGCCTTCAGCTTTTAGCCTTCAGCTTTTAGCCTTCAGCTTTTAGCCTATTTCTTCACAAACCCTTTCACCCGGTGGGCGACGGTCTCCCGCATCCGCTGGCTCCGGGTGATCACCAAAACGGTGTCGTCCCCGGCGATCGTCCCGATCACCTCCGGCCAGCCGGCCTGGTCCAGGGCTTCGGTGATCGCCCCTGCGGAGCCGCTCGCCGTCTTCAGGACGAGCAGTGGACCCACGCCATCCACGCTCACGAGCAGGGCAGGCAGGACCTGGCCCAGGTCCGGGCGCACGGCGGCCCGGTGGGGATGGGCGTAGTAGGCACCTCCCTGGGGATCGGCCAGCTTCGCCAGGCCCAGCTCGCGGATATCGCGAGACAGCGTGGCCTGGGTGACGACGACACCCTCGGCCGCGAGCGCCTCGCGGAGCTCGTCCTGGCTCTCGATCCGGCGGTCCCGGACGATCCGCAGGATGACGGCGTGTCGCTGGATTTTCATACCGTCCGCTCCGCTCGGTGCACGGCCTTTCCTCCCAGAAAGGTGGCAACCACATCGTCCGGCCCGGTGGCGAGCGCGCGGGCGGCGGGGGACAGACCGGCCGTCGCGGCGGTGGGACGGACGACCACGCAATCACCCCAGCATCCCGCTCGGAGGCCGCCGACTTCCATTTCCAGGCCGAGCGCTCGCGCGGCCCCGCGGGTGCAGAGGTCCAGCGCATCCTCGGCCGCGAGACCGGCCAGAGCCGCGGCCGCGCGGGCTTCGGCGAGCAAATCGAGCCGCTCGACGCTCACGACGGAATCGGTGCCAACACCGACTCGGAGACCGGCGTCGAGCAAGGACCTGAGGGGCGCATTTCCATGGCCGTGCGAGCGGTTGGAGATGGGGCAGTGCGCCACGGCCACGTTGGCTCGGGCCAAGCGGCCGATGTCGCCCGGGGTGACCCGCACCAGGTGGATGCACAGCGTACCGTCACCCAGCACCCCATGCCGATCCAGCCACTCGACCGGAGTCTGCCCCAGCGGGGAAGGTACCGGTATCCCGCGCGCGCGCCACGCCTCGGCAAATCCGCCCTGGCCGCGGGCCAGGAAGGCCGTTTCATCGGGCGACTCGGCGACGTGGACCGCGAGCGGCAGTCCCTGCGTCCGGGCCCAGTTGGCCGTGGCCGCGTAGAGCGGTCCGCTCACCGTGTAGGGCGCATGAGGAGACACACCGAGGCGGACGCGATCGTTCGCGAACTTCTTCGCGGCCTCGACCTGCCGCTGGAGGCCGGCCAGGCTTTCCGCGCAGCTCGACGGGTGAGGGCCGAAGACCTCCTGATAGACGATCCCCGAGCCGCCGGCGGCCGACAATGCCTGGATGACGGCGCCGGAATCTCCCGTGTCCGCAACCGTGGTCACGCCGGCGGCCCAGCAGTCGGCCACGCCACGACGCGCGGCGGCGAGGACCTCGTCCCCCGACCGCGCCGCCTTGCGCTGTCGGAGTCTCCGGATCCAGCCGGCGAAGTCCGCGCCGGGCGAACCCTCGGCGAGGCCGGTGAGCTCCAGATGCGTGTGCGTATTGATGAGACCCGGCAGCAGGATGGCATCGTCGAACCGTTCCGTCTCGACTCCAGCGGGCCGCGGGACCATATCGTCGGGTCCTACCGCTTCGATCCTGCCGCCCGGGCCGATGAGGAGCGCGCCGCGCTCGATCGCCGGGCTCGTGATGGGAAGCAGCCAGCGTGCCGCGAGCCGGCGCGCCGGCATGTCTATCGCTGCGAGCTCGGTGAGGGTCCGTTGCCGCCCATGACGCCAGGCCTCCCCGTCGGAGACGGGGCCGCCGGAGTGGTGGGGGCGCCCGGTAGCGCCGGCTGGGCCGAAACCGGCGCGGTCGGAGGCGCGGTGCCCGTGCCCATGCCCGCGGTCCCCACCGCGCCGAACGGTGAATGGATGGGGCAGAAGTCGGTCGGCTCGGTGCCGGGGATGAACGACTCGATGTAGTGCACTTCCTTGGGGCAGAACGGCGTCGCCTTGTAGCCGGTGGTCTTGTCGATGTCGAGCGCGGTGAGCCCGTCGGGCCGCGGCCACGCCGGCGGGATGGTGCGGCGCTCGTACACCTCGCGCATCATTGCCGTCCACGCCGGGGCCGCCAGAACTCCGCCCTGGGCGTTGCCCTTGATCTTCTTCGGCTGATCGAACCCGATCCACACACCGGTCACCAGGTCCGGCGTGAACCCGATATACCACACGTCGAACCCGTCGTTGGTGGTTCCCGTCTTGCCGCCGGCGGGGAAGTTGATGCGCACGCCCACCGCGCCCACCGCCGTGCCGTGGCGAACGACGTCGCGCAGCGCGTCGGTCATGAGCCAGGCGTGAACCGTATCCATCACGGGAACGGTCCGCACGGCCGGCTGCCACACGATCTTGCCGGCCCGATCTTCCACCCGGAGAATCGAATTGGGCAGCGTCCGGATGCCGAGGTTGGAGAACGTGGTGTACGCCGAGATCATCTCGAGAGGGATGACGTCGGCCGACCCGATGTGGATCGACGGATACGGCGGGATTCGCGTCGTGATTCCGAACTTGGTGGCCTCGCTGATCACCGCCTCCTCGCCGATCTCCATGCCCAGCTTGATCGCGATGATGTTGCGCGACATGTACAGCCCGCGCCGCAGCGTCATCGGACCGTCGAACTCCAGATCGTAGTTCTGG
Organism: uncultured Gemmatimonadales bacterium; assembly: GCA_963757525.1. Classification (GTDB taxonomy): domain Bacteria; phylum Gemmatimonadota; class Gemmatimonadetes; order Gemmatimonadales; family GWC2-71-9; genus CAVVWJ01. The sequence continues at coordinate 2,303,366 of CAVWRM010000001.1, read as the reverse complement.
GGGGTCCACGGTTCCTGGGTGGGATCGATCTCGACGCTGAGGGGGTCGTCCACCATCACGTGTGAGAGCGGGTAGCCGGCCTCGATGGCCGCGGCGTAGACGATCGGCTTGAAGGTGGAGCCGGGCTGCCGGAGCGCCTGGGTGGCCCGATTGAACTTGCTGTCCTCGAAGTCGCGCCCGCCCACCATGGCCCGGATGGAACCGGTCTTGGCCTCGATCGTCACCATCAGGCCCTGGAGGTATGGCGTGGTGGTTTTGTCGGGATTGTCGGGGGTGTCGCCCCGAGAGTCCATGTACTGGCGGTAAGTCTGGTGGGGGAACTTGCCGTCGGCTCCGCTTTCGATGGCTTCGAGCCGCGCCTCCAGCGCACGCTCGGCGGCCTGCTGCACGTCGAGGTCGAGCGTCGTGTAGATCCGATACCCCGAGCGATAGAGATCGGAGCCGAAGCGGGCATCGAGCTGCTGGCGCACGTACTCGACGAAGTATTCCGCCACGCCGCTGAAGTCGGAGCGTGAGGAGAGGAGCAGCGGATAGGCCTTCCAGCGCTCGGTCTCCTCCGGGGTGAGCACCCCATTGTCGCGCAGGAGATTGAGCACCGTGTTGCGGCGCTGGATGTTGAGATTGGGATTCTTCCGGGGGTTGTACCGCGATGGCGCCTTGGGAATGGCGGCGAGGGTGGCCGCCTCGGCCACGTTCAGGTCGCGGACCGATTTCCCGAAATAGCGCTGCGACGCCGATTCAACGCCGTAGGCCCGGTTGCCCAGGTCGATCTGATTGAGGTACAGCTCGAGGATCTTGTCCTTGGGGTACTTGGCCTCGAGCTGCCGGGCTACCTGCGCCTCGCGCAGCTTACGGCGGAGCGACTTGTCGCGCCCGCTGATGTCTTCCGGCCAGAGATTGCGGGCCAGCTGCATGGTGATGGTCGAGAAGCCTTCGGCGACCCGGAACTTGAAGATGTTGTTCTTGATCGCGCCCAGGACCCGGTACCAGTCGATGCCGTGGTGCTCGTAGAACCGCTTGTCCTCGGTAGTGATGAAGGCCGCCATGACGTAGGGCGACATCTCCTTGAGCGGCACCACGGTCCGCCGCTCGAGCCCGAGATCGGTGATGAGCCGGCCATCCGCCGCGTAGAGCTTGGAGGCCTGGTTCGGATCGTAGCCGCCCAGCTCGGCAATGGACGGGCAGCTGTTGCCGGCGCACGCCCGGCTGTACGCGGCAAACACGACCGCGACGCCGAACGCCAGCAGCGCGAGAACACCAACCAGGAGATTGCGGCGAACGCGCGGGGAGAACGACAGTTGGGGGATGAGCCGGCGGGCCATGGGAGGCAAACTAGCCGGTTGCCAGTCCCGTTACCAGCGGGTACGATTGGCGCCTATGATCAGGATTCTCGACCTCTTGCGTGCCCGCGGATTCGTCCAGGACGCGACGCCCGGTCTTGCCGAGCGCCTGGAGCGGGGGCCCATCACGGCCTACGTCGGCTTCGACCCGACGGCGGACTCGTTGCACGTCGGGAGTCTCGTGCCCGTGATGGGCATGGCCTGGTTCCAGCGGGAGGGCCATACCCCGATCGCCCTGGTGGGAGGCGGCACCGGGATGGTGGGAGACCCGAGCGGCAAGCGGGCCGAGCGGCCGGTCATGGGCCTGGACCAGATCGACCGGAACGCACACGCCATCGCGAGGCAGCTGAGCCGGTTCCTGTCGTTCGAGGGAACGAACGCCGCTCGCCTGCGCAACAACGCCGACTGGCTGCGGGCGCTCAACCTCATGGAGTTCCTGCGCGATACGGGCAAGCACTTCAACCTCAGCATGATGCTCGGCAAGGAATCGGTGGCGAGCCGGGTGGACGAGGGGATCTCGTACACCGAGTTCAGCTACATGCTGATCCAGGCCTACGATTTCTGGTTCCTCTTCATGAACGAGGGCTGCGAGCTTCAGATGGGTGGGAGCGACCAGTGGGGCAACATCACCGCCGGCACGCATCTGGTCGGGAAGCGCGAGGGGCGGGCGGTGCATGGCCTGGTCTTCCCGCTCATCACCACGGCCGCCGGTTCCAAGTTCGGCAAGACCGAGGCGGGCAACGTCTGGCTCGACCCGGACAAGACCAGCCCCTACCACTTCTACCAGTTCTGGGTCAACACCGACGACCGGGACGTCGAGCGCTACCTCAAGCTGTTCACCTTTCTGCGGCTCGACCGCATCGCGGCCGCGATGGAGGAGCATGCCCGCGATCCGGGAAAGCGGACGGCCCAGCGGCTGCTGGCGCGGGAAGTGACCGCCACGGTTCATGGGCAGCCGGCCGCCGAGCAGGCGATCAGCGCCAGCGAGGCGCTGTTCGGCTCGGGCTCTCTGGCTAGCGGTAAACCGGGCGTGGCTGGCGTTGGAGATGTTACCCAGATGCCCGAGCGCCGGGTGTCGCGCGCCGGGATGCCGGGCGGGCTGCAAGTGGTGGACGTGCTGGTGGCGAGCGGCCTCGCTTCCTCGAAAGCGGACGCGCGCCGGGGCATTCAGGGCAAGGGATTTTACCTGAATGGCGCGCCCATCGAGGATGTCGACCTCATCATCGACGACGCGTCGCTCCAGGGCCCCGCCGATGCGCCGTTCATGATCCTGCGCAAGGGCAAGCGCAATTACGTGAGATTGGTGGTTGAGCCATAGGGCGGCAAGCAGTAGTCCTCGTGACCGGACCGCCCGCCTTACCAGCGCGACCGCGAGCGCCGGCTGCTCGCCAGCGACTTTCCCGCGATCACCCCGAACACCCCCCTCACCAGCGCCCGCAGGGTGACCGGTGACGTCAGCGTCTTGAGCGCCGCGGTGCCGATCGTCGCGATGACGCCGGGCGTGGCCTTCTCCGCACGCGGCGCGGGCGAGGCCGGCGCCGCGGCCGGCTGAGGCGGCACCATCCTGGCCGCGAGCTTCTCCCGCGCGCTCTCGCGGTCCACCGCTTGACCGTACTCTCGCAACAGATCGCTCTGCCGGATGTCGGCCTGAAGCTCGTCTGGCGTGAGCGGCCCCATCCGCGAACAGGGCGGAATGAGGCGGATGGCCACGACCGGCGTCGGAGAACCGCGGCTGTCCAGGACGGTCACCACCGCCTCGCCGATCCCGAGCGATGTGAGCGTCTCCTCGAGGTCGTAAAACTGCGTCTTGGGAAACGTCCGAACGGTGGCCTTGAGCGCCGCGTCGTCATTCGGCGTATGGGCGCGGAGGGCATGCTGCACCCGGTTGCCGAGCTGGGCGAGCACGTCCTCGGGCACGTCCTTGGGCGTCTGGGTCACCATGTAAACCCCGACGCCCTTGGAGCGGATCAGACGAACCACCTGCTGGATCTCATTGAGGAAGGCCTTCGGCGCCTCATCGAACAGCAGATGAGCCTCGTCGAAGAAGAACACCAGCTTGGGCTTGGGCAGGTCGCCCGCCTCGGGGAGGTTCTGATACAGCTCGGCGAGCATCCACATCATGAACGTCGAGAACAGCTTGGGCTTGTCCTGCACGTCGGTCAGCTCGAGACAGGTGACGACGCCCCGCCCGTCGGAGGTCAGGTGCAGCATGTCCCGCACGTCGAACTCCGGCTCGCCAAAGAACCTGTCCGCGCCCTGGGACTCGAGCTCGATCATCTTTCTGAGCAGCACGCCCACCGATGCGGAGGACATGGCACCGTACTGCGCCAGCTCGGCCTTCCCGGCCTCCGAGCTCAGGAACTGCAGCACGGCGCGCAGGTCGCTCATGTCCAGCAGGAGGAGCTGATGATCGTCGCAGTACTTGAAGACCATCGCGAGCACGCTGGTCTGCGTCTCATTGAGCGACAGCACCTTTCCCAGGAGCAGGGGGCCGAACGAGCTGACCGTGGCCCGGAGCTGAACGCCCGGCCCCCCCGTGAGGCTGACGAACTCCACGGGCATGCCGGCGGGCTTCCAGGCCCAGCCGACTTCGGTGGCCCGGGTACTCACCCGGTCGTTCGAATCTCCCGGCATCGCCAGACCGCTGAGATCGCCTTTCATGTCCGCGACGAACACCGGGACTCCCTGCGCCGACAGCTGCTCGGTGATGAGCTGCAGGGTCTTGGTCTTGCCGGTCCCCGTGGCGCCCGCGATCAGGCCGTGGCGATTCATCATCGCGAGCGGGATCCGGATCCTGGGCTCCTGGTGGATCTCTCGATTCTCCAGCGCCGCGCCAAGCGTGACGGACGGATCGGTGAATCCGTAGCCGGCGGCGAGCATATCGCTGAATGGGCTGGGCATGGAAGTGTGGGTTGGAGGTGATGGGCGACACGGGTCGCCCTTACGACGCCTGGTTCCTGACCGTCTCCAGCACCTCGACCACGCGCTCCATGTCCGCCACGGTGTTGTAGGCGTGGGGACTCAGCCGGATCGCGCCTTCCCGCAGGCTACAGAAGATCCGCGCGGCCCGAAGGGCGCGAAAGGCCTGGTCCACCCGGTCCGGGGCGAGGCAGAGGATTCCCGAGCGGCCGGCCCCGCGCGGCGAGGTCACCCTGACCCCATGCTGATCGGCCCATTCGAGCACCGGGACGTGGAGGGTCTGCAGGTGCTGCGCGATCCGCTCGACGCCGAGCTCGTGAATCAGGCCGAGCGAGGCATTCATGCCCGCCAGATCCTGGTACGGCAGCGTAATGAGCTCGAACCGTCTGGCGTCGCCCCGCAGCGTGTCGTGATAGCTCGTGAGCTTGGTGAAATCGTCGGTGCCCTCGAACGCCATCCAGCCGGTGACCGGCGGGCTCAGCCCGGAAATGAGTGCGCGCCGGACATAGACGAACCCGGATCCCCACGGCGAGAGCAGCCACTTCTGCGCTCCGCAGGAGAGCACGTCCACCTCGACCCGCCCCAGATCGAGCGGAACCTGACCCACGCCCTGGATGGCATCCACCACCAGGTAGGCGCCGGTGCGGCGGGTGGCCTCGGAAAGGGTCGCGAGATCGACCTGATAGCCATTGCTGAACTGGACGAGCGACACGGCCAGCACCCGGACGCGCGGATCCGTGAGCCGCTCCAGCATCCGCTCCTCATCCGGCCAGCCGTCCGCCCGGGTCGGCAGGAGCTCCATCCGCACACCAGCCTCACCGAGGCGGAGCCAGGGGTAGACGTTGGCGGGGAACTCCTTGTCGCTCACCAGCACGACGTCTCCCGGCTCGAGCGGCAGGGCCCGCGCCATAACGGCGATCCCGAAACCGGTATTCACCGTGAGCGCGATCTCCTCAGGCGTGACCGACAGCAGATCGGCCACGAGCTGGCGTGAGGTCCGCATGGTCCCCATGAGATCGCGGTCGGGGAGGGTGAAGGGCGTGGCCCGGCGCCGGTTGAAATCCTCGAGCGCCAGCCGGGTCCGCTCGGGCAGCGGGCCCACACTGGCGTGATTGAGGTAGGTCGTCTCCGCGGCCCAGGGGAACTCCGTCCGGCGGAGCGCCTCGGCGTCGATCGGGTTGGCCCGGGTGGCCGTTTCAGGGATCACCGGGTCACCCCGCGAGCTCTCCGGACCCGATGCCGAAGCGGCATTTCGCGGAAACGCCCGTCAGGCTCCAGTTCGCCGCCGACACCTCACTTGGCAATCGCCATCTCAGAAAAAGGGTCATCTGGATCACCGCGCAGATGGTTGCAGCACCCGATCTTTCGACCATGCGGCGCACGATTCTTGCACCTCACTCGGTTGCACAGTACGCCCCCAACCCGAAATGGGGCAAGCGAGTGAACCCGGAACGTCCCTTTACCCTGGTCCTGAGCGGGGGCGGCCTCAAGGGGCTGGCCCATATCGGCGTCTTCCGTGCGCTGGAAGAGCGGGGCTTGGCCCCGTCGCTGGTCGTGGGGTCGAGCATCGGCTCGCTGATTGGAGCCGCCTGGACATCGGGCGCGTCGGTCCGCGACATGGAGGCTCGAGCGCTGAAGGTCCGTCGCCGCGACGTGTTCCAGGTGGCGCACGTGGACATGGCGTTCCGGCGGATGCAGGCCCCGGCGCTCTACCGGCGGGAACCACTCGAGCAGTTGATCCTCAGTCTGGTCGGCGGCATCACCTTTCGCGATCTCTCCCGCCGTCTCCTGGTCAACACCACGGATCTGCTCTCGGGCATGCAGGTGATGTGGGGATTGCCGGGGCTACTCGACGCCAAGGTATCCGATGCCGTGGCCGCTTCCTGTGCCCTGCCCGGCCTCTTTCCTCCCCAGATGATACTCGGCAGGGCCTACGTCGACGGCGCCGTGGTCGAGAATCTGCCGGTCCGGCTCGCCGCGTCACTCGCGCCCGGGCCGATCGTGGCGGTCAATGTGGCCGCGACGAGCGTCCGCCGGGCGGCCCACGAGACCGAGGGCTTTGCCGCCACCTACATCCGCGGCCTCGAGATCGTCATGCAGACGCAGATCGAGGGGCAGCTTCGCGACTGGAAGGGTCCGCCGCTCGTGCTCATTCAGCCGCGGGTGGAGCATATCTCGATGTTCGCCTTCGATCGGACCGAGGAGCTGATCCAGGCCGGGTATCGCGCCACGGCCCAGACCCTCGACCAGCTCGGTGCCCACCTCCACCGGATTCCGGCCGGGATGCACCCCACGCGCCAGCTGCGGGTCATGGTGGACGACAAGCGATGCGTCGGGTGCGGAGCCTGCGTCGTCCAGGCGCCCAAGGTGTTCGGCCTCAACGCCCGCGGCAAGGCCGAGGTGCTGAGTCCGATCCAGAGCTGGTCGCCGATGGACGGCTCGTACGTGGCCAACTGCCCCACCGACGCGATCAGCGTGCTCCCCGCGGAGTCAGCGGCGTAACCTGGAAGATGAAGACGCTCGCCCCCCGCTGACGAACCGGAAGGAAATTGCGGAAAGGGCTGCGATAGCAGCGGTGCAGCCGCACCCGTCCCCAGGCCGACAGCGCCCGCTTGAGCAGCACTTCATCGTCGGCCAGATCGCGCGCGACACCCGGCGGCGATTCGCCCACCGGTATCGTGCCGACCACCGACCCTCCTCTCGCCAGATACCCCACCAGCTCACCGATCAGGGCCGCCTCTTCGGGGACATGCCCGATCACGTCATTGCAGTAGATCACGTCGAACTGACCCGGGCCCGGCGGGACGGTGGTGAATACGGGGCGCGCCGCCGATCCGCGAAACGTCTTGGCCTGCGCGATCGCCGCGGGAGAGATGTCGTAGCCGACGGCCTCGCCTCCCGACTGCTGAAGCATGATGGTGAAGATCCCGTCCATGCACCCGAAGTCGAGCACCCGCTTGCCCTCCGGCGGATACCGGCGCAGCAGCCCGCGCTGTCCCCAGAGCAGGTGGGTGAGCCGCCATTCGCGGTCGAGGGCGTGCGGCCCCTGTTGCTCGGCCCAGACCCGATACTGGCGATCGTACTCGTCGGCCGCGGCTGCGGAGCCGGTGGTGAACGGCATCACGAGGCCGCCTCCTGGGCGCGCACCGGCGTCTGCGCGCCGGCAATCCGCACGAGATCGGCCGTCACGCGATCCCAGTTGTAGTGTCGCTCCACCGCCCTCCGGCCGGCCGATCCGTATTGGACCCGAAGGGCCGGATCGTCGAGGAGCCGGCGCAGGGCCGCCGCCACCGCCTCCGCGCTCTCGGCGTCGACCAGGATTCCGGTTTCTCCATCGTGGACCGCCTCAGGCATTCCCCCGCTCTTCCCCGCGACGACCGGCACGCCGCACGCCGACGCCTCGCAAAGCGAGATGCCGAATCCCTCGACGCGCTGCGACAACAGCCTGGACACGCCGACATACACGTCAGCGCAGTTGTACAGCGCCGGCAGGTCCCGGTCGGGCACGCCGCACAGAAAGCGCACGCGATCGCCCAGGCCGAGCTGGTGCGCTTCCGCCTCCAGCGCGTCCCGATCCTCGCCCTCCCCGACGACCGCATAGCGCAGGTCCGGATATCGCGTCCCCAGCTGCGCGAGGGCGGCGAGCACCGTGTCGATGCCCTTGTGGCGGGTGAGCCGCGCGACGGACAGGAGCCACCGTCCTTCACCGAGCGAGTATCGCTCACGGACGTCGCGGCTATCGAGTCCGGGGCGGAAGAACTCCTGGTCCGCGCCGAGGGGGACGACCTGCACCCGCGCGGGATCGCTGTCCAGATCCAGCTCGTGGAGGACCGCGAGACAGCGCTCCCGGGTCCATTGGCTGTTGGCCACCAGCACCGCCGCCGATCCGAGGAGGCCCCGCGCGGTGCGTCGCTTCATGGCCGACTGGTGGATCTGGTGCTGCAGGATCAGCAGGTCGCCGCCATGGAGCAGGATGCCGAACGGCGTGCCGACGCGTTCCCGGGTCCACTTGGCCGGATATGCGGCCGGCTTGATGTTGCCGCACCAGATGAACCCGGCGCTGGTACTGCGGGCGAGGACCGCGGTGCGCTGGGCCCAGAGCAGGAGGCCCTGGATGTTTCGAAGCCTCCGCAACGGCACCGGGAGACGGTCGACCCGGTTCGGAAAGGTCGCGTCGACCTCGGACGCATCGGGATGACTGCCGGTGGAAACGACCAGCGTGCCGGCGGGGTACCGTTTGGCCAGCTCCGCCATCCAGCGGGAGATGCCACCGCCGATCGGGGGAAAGTCGTAGCTGAGGAGGAGGTGGGTCTGCATCTCCGATTTAATCTAGCGCAGCAACGGCGCGAGCCTAGCCAGGACGCGGGCGGCCGCGGCGGGGATCGTGAGGCCCGACACGACCGAGGGGTCGGGACCGGGAACCGCCAGCGCCTCGACCACCGCAGCGGCGATCGCCGCGGAATCGTCGGGGCCCACCAGACACGCCGCGTGTCCCACGAACTCACGGTGCGCCGGAATGTCGGACGCCACGACCGGCGTTCCCGACGCCAGCGCCTCGATCGGACCCAGCCCGAATCCCTCGAACCGGCTGAGGCAGACAGCCACCGACGCAGTTCGGTTCGCCACCGCCACGGTCTCGTCGTCGGCAGTGGTCTCGATCAGGAACGGTACCTTCAACGACTCGCCCAGCGCGCGCAACGACGGTTCCTCCGGACCACGACCGAGGATTCGCACCGTGACCCGTCTTCCCAGGCGGGCGGCGGCGTGCAGCACGGCCGCCTGGTTCTTGTGGGCCTCGAGCCGGGAGACGGTGAGCAGGACGGGTGGATCTGCACGCGGCTCGGGGCCGGGGCGAAATCGGATGGAATCGTAACAGTACGGCAGCACCTCGCTGTCTACGCCGAACCGTTCCTTCACGAGGCTCGCCGTGAAGGCACTCGCGGCCCAGACCGCGTCGGCGCGGGACGCGACATACCGCAGACGACTGTAGTAGCCCGCCCGCCGGCGGTAGCCACCGAGGAGTCGCGGCAGCCGAAGGAGCCGGCCGCCCACCCACCAGATGCGATCGTACCGGCCCGTACCGGTACCCCGTGGCGGCAGGTCCCAGAGGTAGACGACGAGGGGGACCCTCCGCGGCCGGGAATACCGCCAGGCCGCCTCCGCCACACGGCCGCTCATCGCGACGGTGACCCGCGCGGGGGCAATGCCGTCGATGGCGACGCTGAGTCCGGCCCGCCGGAGCTCGGGCACCACGAGCGAGGTGAAGGAGTTGGATGCGAACCATCGGACGTCATCCACGTCCGTGCACGACCCGCGCGAGCCCGGCCTCGTATCCGTCGATCATTCGGCTGAGGGGAAATTCCTCCTCGATGCGGCGTCGGGCCGCGGCCCCCATCGTTTCGCGGAGCTCGCGATCGGCGAGGAGGAGCTGCACGGCCTCGGCCAGCGTGTGCGGGTCGCCCGGTGGCACCAGCACACCCGCATAGCCATCGTCACCGAGCAGCTCGGCGGTGCCGCCGGCGTCGGCGGCGATGACGGGACAGCCGCAGGACATCGCTTCGCCGACGGCGTTGGGGAAAATCTCCCGTAGCGATGGGTGGACCACCACGTCCGCGGCGGAAAGCGCCGCGATCATGTCGGACGGCTCGAGCAGACCGGTAAAGATGGCCGGGAGGGAGAGGCGAGTGGCCTGCGCGCGCAGCTCGGGCTCCTGACTGCCGTCGCCACACACGAGATAGACGAAGTCGATGCCTTCGCGCCGGACCAGATCGAGCGCCTCGAACGCCACCTCATGTCCCTTGCGGCGGGTGAGCTTCGCCGAGCTCAGCACGATCGGCGTCGACGGGGGGACGCCGTACCGCTCCCGAAAGGCGAGTCCGGCCGCCGGGTCGGGCGCGAACACCGCGGTGTCGTAACCGTTGGGAATGCGGCGCGACACCAGGCGCTTGAGCCGCGGCGCGCGGGTGTACGCCTGCTCGCGGATGAAGCGCGACTGGTAGAAGCAGGCCGAGACCCGGCTCAGGTAGATGCGGTCCATGAGATGGGAGCGCGGCCGGTCGTTCAGGTTGTAGCGGTAGACGATCGGGACCCGGTGCATGAGGGTGGCATACGCGGAGAGCCGGACGTCCCGGGGTGAATCGGTCAGCACGGCCTCGGCGCCGATCCGCCGCAGCTCCCGGCTCAGGGCCCAGACTTCACGGGGTCCCGTGTCGCGACCCGGCAGTTGGCTGACCGGGAGGCCGAGCGCGGCGAACCGGGTCGTGAGTCTCGCGACGGCCGTGACCATCTGCACGGTATGCCCGCGCTCGAGGAGTCCGCGGCCGATCTTCGCGTAGCTGACGCCCGAACCGCGCCAGCCGTTCGCTGATATGAGCAGGACGATTCTCACGGCGACGCTATACTTCCCCCATGCGAGTCCTCGTTCTCGGTGCGGGCGGAGACCGCCGCACCGAGATGTCCATCGTCCGCGCGGTGCGGTCCCTCGACCACCACTGCCGGTTCATCGACGTCGTCGGCTGGAGCCGGCGACTGGGCCCGCTGGCACCCCCTCTCGTCCGGCGGCTCGGCGAAGCCTTCCGGCCCGAGGCGGTGATCCTCACCCGACATGCCCGCCGCCTCGGCCAAGAGATCATCCGCGGCATGACGGCGGGCCGGGGCGGCGGCTTCTGGTATTTCGATCTCAGTGTACCTCCTCTCGCCGAGGTCGTGCGCCTCGCGCGGGCGGTGGGGCGGATCTTCGTGACGTGCCACTCCCAGATCGCCGCCTATCGCGCCGCCGGCGTGCCCGAAGTCTTCTATTTGCCGCAGGGCCTCGACCCCTTCGTGGATCGGCCGGCCGCGGACGCGCCGGAGCGCTTCCGGTGCGACTTCTCCTTCGTGGGCTCGGGACAGTATCACGATCGCCACGAGCTGCTACGCCGCATGGCCGGCGTGGGGCGCCTGCACGTACGGGGACCGGGATGGGCCGACGCGCCGGCCGATCTTCCGGTGGCGGGCGGCGTCGTCTCCGCGGCCGCCTTCCCCCGTGTCGTCCGTGGCGCGGCCGTCTCGCTCGGCGCGCATGCCACCCGGGCGCAGGACTCCCAGATCGCCTGCATCTCCAACCGGCTGTGGAAGGTGCTCGGCTGCGGCGGCTTCTTTCTCGGGCCCTGGCAGGCGGGCCTCGACCGTTTCGCCCGCGACGGTGAGCACTGCGCCTGGTATCGCGGCATCGACGAGGCGGCGGACCTCGGGCGCCGGTATCTCGCCGATCCCGGCAGGCGGGAGGAGATCGCCGCCACCGGACGGGAGCATGCCCTCGCCTCCCATACCTATGCGCGCCGGGTGGAGCTGCTGCTGTCCGGCAAGGGGTACGAGATCGTGGACGGCGTCCACGCTCAGACGATCTTGTAGTTGCGGAACTCGAACGGCCGCACGCCGGTGAGCCGCTCGATGGCGTCCGAGAGATAGTACCGCACGAATCGCCAGCGGAAAGCCCGGGGCGCGATGACCCGGTCCGGGTCCACCCTTCGCGATTCGATCCAGGCGCGGGCGGTATCCGGGTGGTCGCCGGGAAAGCGCCGGATGCCCGGCACCCACGCGAGCAGCGGCAGACTCTCGTCCGCGTTGCGCCAGGGATACATGGTCTTCCCCAGCTCCCGCTTTTCCCGCAGCGCCCGGGCCGGCCGGGCCCACCCGTAGTGGAACATTTCCGCCTCGGTGAGCCGCGCGCGGATCTTCCGATACTCGGGACCCACACGGAACCCCTGCGCTCCCTGGTACGGCCGGATATCGAGCGCGGGCTCCAGCCGCACCGCTCTCACCTCTCGCCGGTACCAGCGCCGGTGGGTCGCGATGGTGTCGAAGCCACCGTAGAAGTGCAGATACTTCACCAGCAGGCCTTCGACCCTGGGGTCGCCGTCGTGCCGCTGAATCGCCGCAGAGAGCGCCCCCGCCCCACGCTCGTGCAGCACCTCGTCGGCCTGGATGTAGACGCCCCAGGGATGGGTGCATGCCCGCATGGTTCGCAACGTTTCGTGGCCCAGCACGGTGTTGCGCCGGCTCATGTCCCATTCGGTCTCGAGTACCCGGATACGGGGATCGGCGATCGACCGGACGAGATCGAGGGTCTCGTCCTCCGACCGTCCCACGTTCACCACGACCTCGTCGCAGATCGGGAGAATGGACCGGATGCTGGCCTCGACCGGAAAGTCGAGCTTGAGCGCGTTTCGGACGATGGTGAAGCCCGACACCTTGGCCACGGGCAGGGATCCTCCCTCCATGATGAGTCGTCACCCGCCGTTCTACCGGACCACCGACTCGTAGAGGAGACGAGTCCGCTCGATCGTCTGGCCGAGGGAGAAGGTCTCACGAGCCGTGCGCCGGGCGCCCTCCCCCAGGTGATGCGCCAGAGCGGGGTCGTCGAGGAGCCGCTGAATCGCCGCCGCCCAGGCGTGGGCGTCGAGCGGCGGCACCAGCAGTCCGCTCACCTCCGACGCGACGAGATCGAGATTGCCGGCGGCGGCCGAAGCGATCACGGGCTTCCCGAGGGCCATCGCCTCGAGGAGGGATTGCGACAGGCCCTCGATGCGCGATGGCAGCATCACGATCTCCAGCAGCTCGTACAGCGGCCGGACCGCCGCATCGAACGGGACGAAGGTCACCGCGTGTCTCGAGGGGACGCGGCTCGCGACCTCGGCCATCGGACTCGTCGGGGGGACGCCGGCGAGCACCAGGAGGACGGGCGTCCGCACGTGGTGGAGCGCGTCGAGCACCACCCGATGATCCTTCGGCCGGGCCACGATCCCGAGCGTTCGCCGTTCGGAGCTCCACCGGATGCGCCGGCGCCAGTCCTCCACGGCCTCCCGGTCGACGCGGCCGTCGACCCGCTCGGTGACGAGTCCGTTGGGAATGACGAAGAGCTTGCGGGCGGGCGTGCCCTTGCGCCTGAGGGCATCCCCGACCGCACGGCTCACCGCCACGACGCGCGTGGCGGCCCGACCGGCGAGCCAGTTCTCGACGAGGAAGGTGCGCGGCATCTGGCGGCGGGTGAAGATGAGCGGCACTCGCATGCGGCCCGTCAGCGCCAGCCAGGTCAGCGCTTCGCGGTCCCGGGCGCTCTGCGAGTTCACCAGGTCCACCGGGCAGCGCTCGAGCAGGCTGCCGATGGCCTCCGCATTCGCCCGCCGCCGCCGCGGCTCGAGCGCGATCGGATGGACCTCGAGCCCCCGTGCCCGCGCCTCGTCCTCGACGTCCGAACGGGGAGGACACGCGAAGCGGATGTCGAGACCCGCCCGCTGCAGGCCGGCCGAGAGATGCAGCGTGGAGATGACGGAGCCCGAGCCGCCACCCTGATGAAGGATCTGCAGGACACGAAGCGTCATCGGCGGGGAAGATGGGTGGGGTCGAGGGTAGATTGGTAGGCCTATGCACGTCGCCGTGTTCTTCTGGGACCGGCTGCCTCCGCCCACCTATGGCGGCACGCAGCGCATGGTGCTGTATCTCGTCCGGGGCCTCGCCGCCGCGGGACACCGGGTGACCCTGATCGCGGGCGAAGGGTCGCAGATGCCGGAAGCGACGGTCGTCCCGGTCGATCTCACGTACGCTCGCGGCGCCGGCTTCGACATCCGACGCCATCTGCCGGACGGACTCGACATCCTGCTCACCTACACCCCGCTGGTCATGGACCCGGGCATCCCCTGGATCAGGGGGTTGCCGGGAAACTGGAAGCCGGGCCGGGCCGGGCCTCCCAACATGCTGTACCTCAGCGAAGACCACGCGCGCCGCCACGGCGGCACCGCGTTCGTCTACAACGGCATCGACCCCGCCGATTTCCGATTCAGTCCCAGCAAGGACGATTACGATCTCTTTCTGGGACGGCTCCACCGGATCAAGGGGTACCGGTGGGCGATCGAAGGGGCGAAGCGAACCGGGCGGAGGCTGCTTCTCGCCGGCGGCTGGCGGCCCACGCTCAGCCGGTCCGTACGCTATGTCGGAAAGGTCGGCGGGGAGAAGAAGGCGACGCTCCTGGCGAAGGCGAGATGTCTCTGGATGCCGGCGCTCTGGGACGAGCCCTTCGGTATCACCCTCATCGAGGCCATGGTGAGCGGCACGCCCGTGCTCGGAACCCGACGCGGCTCACTGCCGGAGATCGTGTCGAGCGACGTGGGCGCGCTCGGCGATTCCGTCGACGAGCTGGTGGCCCTGCGCTCGGGACTCGACGCCATCGACCCCGAGGCGTGCCGCGCCCGGGTCGACCGGCACTTCACCCACCACTGTATGGCCGAAGGTTATCTGCGGATGTTTCGCCGGTACCTGGCGGACGGCGTGCTCCCGCCCGGGCAGCGTGCCGTGCCGACGGCTAACTAGTCACTCGCGCGAGATGGAGCAGCTCGATCATTCGGTGCATGTAGGTATGCTCGGCCAGGGCGCGCTGCCGCGCGCCCGAGGCCACTTCCTCCGCCCAGGCCCGGTCGAGCAGCGCTTCGGCGGTGAGCCGGCGGAGATCCTGCGACGTCCGTGACACCAGGACCTCGGATCCCTCGCGGAAATGCCGATGCAGGTCCGGGCAGTCTTCCACCACCTGCGGAACGCCGATCGCCGCGAGCTCGAACAGGCGCCGGTTGCAGCCGGGGCCCTCACTCACCTCCGATTCACTGCCGCATGACAGGTTGATCGCCACCGAGGCCCCGGCGTAGGCCCGGACGTAGTCCTCGTGAGCCAGCAGCTCTCCGCGGCAGTAGTCGCGGAGCTTCGTCCTCCGCCAGCCGGGCCCCCACACCGCCAGTCCGAACTCGATCAGCTCCCACAACAGCCGCTCGCGGTGGGGCGTCGCGGTGCCCGCGAAGACGACGTTGGCCCTGAATCGGTCGCGCGAGCGCATCGGCCGATGGATCGACGGATCGCAACCCGGCGGCAGGTACCGCACCGGGGGCGTGCCGTCGCCGGCGAGCGTGCTGGCCGCCTCGCTGTCGGCGATGAGGACCAGGTCGTAGGCCGCGGCCAGCGGGCGCACCCGCTCCGGAGCACGGAACGAATCGCAGAACCAGCCCGCCCAGGTGGCCCCGCTGCCCTGTTTGAGCCAGTCCACCAGGGCGGGATCGAGCCGCCGGTCCTCGATCACGACGACCACGGCAGGTGCCGCGTTCGCCATCGCGCGGGCCAGCCGGTCCTGGACGCCGGTCTTTCGGAACCGGCCCAGCCAGCCCCCCGCCCTGTGGGGATCGATCGCCGATGCCCGGCACCCGAGGCGCTCGAGCGCCCGCAGCCGGAGACGGGTATGGGCGTGCAGCGTCTCGTCGGCCGGACCGACCAGCAGCACGGACGTGTCAGAGAAGTTGGCCGACAGGGGCGGGCTCCTCGTCGCGGAACTGAAGATCGTAGAGTCGGCGGTAGAGACCGCCGGCGCGGAACAACTGGTCGTGGGTACCCCGCTGCATGACGCGTCCCGCATCGAGCACCACGATCTCATCGGCGTCGCGCACGGTGGCCAGGCGATGCGCGATCACGAGCACCGTCCGCTCCCGCATCAGCCGATCGATGGCCTGCTGCACCAGCCGCTCCGATTCGGTGTCGAGCGCGCTGGTGGCCTCGTCGAGAATGAGAATCGGGGGATCGCGGAGCAAGGCGCGGGCGATCGCGATCCGCTGGCGCTGGCCGCCGGACAGCCGCGTACCGCGCTCGCCGAGCATGGTGTCGTAGCGCTGGGGGAGCGCCGCGATGAACCCGTCGGCGTTGGCGGCCCGCGCCGCCACCTCGACTTGCTCGCGAGAGGCGCCCGGAGAGCCGTAGGCGATGTTGGCGTACACCGTATCGTTCAGGAGGACGGTATCCTGGCTGACCACCCCCATGAGCGCGCGGAGGGAACGCCGGGTGAGACCGGTGAGCGGGACGCCGTCCATGAGAATGCGGCCGCCGGTCGGGTCGTGAAACCGGGGCAGCAGATCGGCGAGCGTGGTCTTGCCCGCGCCCGAGGGCCCCACGATCGCGACCACCTGACCCTTGGGCAGCGCGAACGACACCTCGCTCAGTACCGGATCCCCGTTCCCGTAGCGGAACGAGACTCGCTCGTACACCACCTCGCGGTCGAACCGGGCGGCGATCTCTCCCGGCCGCTCCAGCTCGGCGGAGGGCTCGTCGAGGATCTCGAACACCCGCTCCGCGCTGGCGAGGGCCACCGCCATCATCGCCGGGAACGAGAAGATCGTCTTCAGCGGCGAGGTGAGCTTGAGCGCGGCCATCAGGAAGACGATGATCGCCTCGGGCGCCAGCGGAGTGGACAGCCCGATCAGACCGGGCCGGCTCCCCACCCAGATGATCGCGATCACCAGCAGCCCCGAGAAGATCTCGGTCAGCGGACTCGTGAGCGAAGAGTACCGCTGGGTCCGTACCACCTGCCTGCGGTACCGGGTGGCCTGCGAGGAGAACCGGGCACTCTCGCGCGCCTCCTCCCCGAACGCGCGGATCAGGCGCATCGCGCCGATCCGCTCCGTGATCAGCGCGGTCACTTCCGCCCGCTCCCTGGCGCGCGCCCGGGAATGCCGCCGGAGCCGTTTGAGGAGTACCTGGAGAAACCACACCATGAGCGGCACGAACGCCAGCGTGAACAGGGTGAGACGGAGGGAGATCTGGCTCAGCACCACCAGCGTGGTGATCACCACGACCACGTTCTGGAATAGCGAGAGGAGCGACGCGGTGACGACGGCCTTGGTCTGATCGACTTCGGTGATGATACCGGAGATCAAGTTACCGGCCCGGGTCCGCAGGAAATACCCCAGGTCCAGGGTCAGGAGATGGTCGAAGATGCGAGTGCGGAGGTCGCGCACCAGGCCTTCCTGAACCCGCACGGTGATCTGGCTGGAGGCGTAACTGAACACATTCTTGAGGAGCAGTCCTCCGACGAGGACGATCAGAAGCCGGGCCGCGGCGGCGCCCGGCGTCAGTCCCTCCACCAGCGGCTCCGTGAGTCGATTGATGAGGGACTCGAGATTCGAGGAGCCCGCCCTGAGCGGACCGGTCGTACCGAAGAGGTGCTTCAACAGGGGGATCAGAACGACCAGCGTGAACCCGTCGAGCAGTGAGGCGAACAGGGTCGTGGCCAGACCGAGGGTCAGCAGCCCGCGGTACGGCTTCGCCAGGCGCAGGAGTCGGAACTCGGTGCGCATGGTCAGCCCTGGCGCGGCGTCAGGAGCGCGATGGGGAGGATGACCTCCTCGGGGGATACGCCGCCGTGCAGGAACGCCCCCCGGTATCGAGCCTGGTACTCCCGAAGCTTGGTCGGATACACGAAGAATCGGTCGCCGGTGGCGAGCAGCAGCCGGGTGCCGGGCGTGCGCGCCGGCAGCCCGAAGCTCGGTAGATCATCCACCACGAGCGCGGCATCGGCATCCTGGGCCCGGAGATCGTCGCCGAACTTGTAGCGCAGGTTCGATGTGGTATCCCGCTTGGCGAACACCGTGGCCGGCGTGTGACAGTGGATGGAACCGTGATCGGTGGTCAGCAGCACCGGCACGCCGCGGCGCTCGGCTTCGCGAAGCGCGTCCCAGAGGGGCGAGCGCTCGAACCAGGTGCGGGTCAGGTTCCGAAGCGCCGACGTGTCCCGGGCCACCTCGAACAGGGTGGAATTCTCCGTCCGCCCGTGGGTCAGCTGGTCGATGAAGTTGAAGACCAGGGCGGTCACCCCATCCTGCGCCAGGTGCGCCGGGAGCCGCTTGAGCAGCCCCTCGCCGTCGGCGGCGGTGAACACCTTCTCGTAATGCACCGGCACCTTCCGGCCGGTCAGTTCCTTGAGTTGCTCGGTGAGCAGCTCCGCTTCGTGGGCGTTGAGGCTGGCCTCCTCGTGGTCGGTCCACCAGCGGGGATACCGCGCCTTGATCTCCGCCGGAAACAGGCCGCTGAAGATCGCGTTGCGGGCGAACGGGGTGGCCGTCGGGAGAATGGAGAAGTAGTGGGCCGTCTCGATATCGAACCGGGAGCCGATGAGCGGACGAATCATCGCCCATTGATCCAGCCGCAGGCAGTCCACCACCACCAGCAGCACCCGATGGTGGGCGTCGAGCACCGGCCGCAGGAACTCGGCCCCGATGTCCACCGAGAGCGGGGGCCGGTCACTCTCCCCGTCGTGAAGCCAGCCGGCGTAGCTGCGCTGCAGATAGCGGGCGAAGTCCTGTCGCAGACTTTCCTGGAGAGTCCGCAGCGCGTCCTGAAGACCCGGCTCGTCGGCTTGCCCCAGCCGCACTTCCCATTCGGCCAGCTCGGCGATCAGCTCCACCCACTCGCGCCAGGCCAGCGGCGCCCCGCGACGCGCCTCCAGGTCGCGGAACCGGGTGGCGAAGTCGCGGGAGAGACGTTGCTGGCGGATCCGATCGCCGTCGAGCAGGCGGGTGACCACCGACAGGATCTGCCGCGGGTTGACCGGCTTGATGAGGTAGTCGGAGATGTCGGCGCCGATGGCGTCCTTCAGCGTTTCAGTCTCCTCGCTCTTCGTCACCATCACGACCGGCATCCCATGGTCGATGGATCGGATGGCGCGGAAGAGCTCCAGTCCGCGCCGCCCGGGCATCTGCTCGTCGAGCAGCACGACGCCGTAGGGCTGCCGCTGGAGGAGGACGAGCGCGTCGTCCCCGTGCGGCGTCGTCTCCACCGCGAATCCCTGCTCCTCGAGAAAGAGGACATGGGACGTGAGGCTCTCGACCTCGTCGTCGACCCACAGAATGCTTTTAGGACGGGGCATTGAGGAACAGTAACGAGTCTCGCGTCGCGGGGCACGGGCCGTGACTCGCGACCCGTGACTCGCGGCCCCTATATTCGTCCCGTGATCGGTACCCCGGTTCCCTCCGTCCTCGCGGTTCGCTTCAGCTCGATCGGCGACGTGCTGCTCACGACGCCTCTGCTCCGTGCCCTGCGGCGCCGTCATCCCGAGGGGCGGATCACCGTGCTCACCAAGAGCGCGTACGCGCCGCTGCTGGAGGACAATCCGAACGTCGATGCCGTGATCGCCCTCCGGCCCGACGGGTCGCTGCCCGGGCTGGCCGGCAGGATCCGAGCGGGGGGATATACCCACCTGCTCGATCTGCACGACAACCTGCGCAGCCGCATCCTCCGCGCGCTGGCCCCGGGCCCCTGGCGGGGCTACCCCAAGTACCGCGCGGCGAGGGCGCTTCTCATTCATGGCAAGCGCGACCGGTATCCGGCTCACCGGCCGGTCGCCGAGCGGTACTTCGCCGCCGCTCGCGGTCTCGACGTCCGCCCGGACGGGGAGCCGCCGGAACTTTTCCTGGGCGCGCCGGCCGTCCGCGAAGTCGATGAGTGGCTCGAGCACACCGGCCTCGGCGCGGCGCGTCCCCTGCTCGCGGTGGCCCCTGGCGCGGCTCACGCCACCAAGCAGTGGCCGGTGGAGCACTGGCGCACATTGGTGGATCGGAGTGTCGGCGCCGGAATGGACGTGGCCGTGGTGGGCGGAGCCGGCGACGTGGCGATCGCCGAGCAGGTCGCCGCCGGCCGGGGAAGCCGGAGCGTCAGCGCGGCGGGAAGTTTCGGCCTGCAGGCGACGGGCGCCGTGCTTCGCCGCGCGAAGGCGCTGGTGTCCGGCGACACGGGCGTGATGCACATGGCCACCGCCGTGGGCACGCCGGTGGTGGCGATCTTCGGGCCGACGGTCGAGGCCTTCGGGTTCTTCCCCTATACCCGGCGGGCGGAGGTGCTTCAGCTCGACCTGGCGTGCCGACCCTGCAGCAGCAAGGGCGGACCCGTCTGTCCCCTCGGCCACCACGATTGTCTCGTCCGGATCGCCCCCGACGACGTCTACGCCGCGCTGCGCCGGGGTGTGGCATGACCGAGTGGGACCCCGCCGCGACGTCGCTCCTCGTCTTACTCACCACCACGGCCCGAGGGCCACGCCGTGAAGGGATCTTCGCGCTGTGGCTCACGGTCCGGGTTGCCCAGGACCTTCTGCGCGACTCGCCGCCGCCGGAACGCGCCCACCGACGGCGGCTGCAGGCACTGGAGCACAGGCTCTCGAGTCTCACGATTCCGCCTCCGCTGCGGCGAGCGTTGGTGGCGGCGATCAGCCAGCTCAGGGAAGTTCAACCCGACACGGCCGCGCAGGTATTGAGTCAGCTGGTCGCACCGGCACGGGATACCGGCGGAGTAGAGGCGGGGGACGCACTGGCGCAGGCCGCGCGAGCGGCCCGCGCCGTAGCGCGGACCGCCCGCTGACGGCGCGGCCGCTTCGCTTCGGATCAGGACGTGGGCTTGGGGGGAGTGCTGGCCCGGACCGAGTCGGACTTGTGTTTGACCTTGGCGCCGGCCAGATCGATCAGCGTGCCCGAACCGTCTTCCGCTTTCCGAATCCGGACCCAGAGCGGCGGACCGTCCTGCTCGACGAAGAGCACGACGCCACCCGACCCGTCGCGGGCGTCGTTGACGAGGCGCCACCCTTTCGTCTTGAAGGTCTCGCGGTAGTAGGACTCGACCTGCTCGACAGGCACGGGCGAGCGCAGCGTGATCTGAAGCGCGTCCTCTCCGCCCGCTCGCGAGACGAAGCTCGCTCCCGGTGGAAGCGGCAGGTTGGGAAACACCTCGGCAAACTCGGGATGCTTGACCGGCGGCTTGTCACCCTCGCAGGCCGCGAGTGCGAGCGACATCAGGAGCATTATCGTGGAGAGGCGGGACATAGGGGTGGGAGACTAGCCCGGCGTCCCGGAGCGGTCAAGCCCTGCGTTGCCGCAACCGCCTGTGGTGCTTATGTTTCCGCGTGCGCACAGCGCCGCCCCATGGGCCGGTTTTCCCTCCTCAACCTCCGGAACGTCAAGGAGTTCGGCCATGGCCGGCCACAGCAAGTGGAAGCAGATCAAGCGCAAGAAGGCGATCACCGACGCCAAGCGAGCCTCGTCCTGGACTAAGGTCATCAGGGAAATCACGGTCGCTGCCAAGGCCGGCGGCGGGGACCCGGCCGGAAATCCCCGCCTTCGCACCGCCATCGACGCGGCCAAGGCGGTCAACATGCCCAACGACAACATCGACCGCGCCATCAAGAAGGGCACCGGGGAGCTCGAGGGCAGCATCTACGAGGAGCTGACCTACGAAGGGTACGGACCGGGCGGCGCGGCCATTTTCATCGAGGCAACCACCGACAATGCCAATCGCACCGTGGCCGAGATTCGGCACGCCTTCAGCCGGAACGGCGGTAATCTCGGCGCGACCAACTCGGTGGCGTGGATGTTCGACCGGAAGGGCCAGATCTTCCTCGATGCCGCCCGGCACGAGGAGGACAGCACGCTCGAGGCTGCCCTCGAGGCGGGGGCCGAGGACTTCGTTCGTGAAGGCGACCAGTATGTCATCACCACCACACCGGCCGCGTTCCACGCCGTGCAGGATGCCCTGCGGGCCCGCGGGCTCGACATCGAGTCGGCCGAGCTCGCGATGGTGCCCAAGAATACGGTGCGGGTCGAGGGCGCGGACGCCGAGCGGATCCTCCGGCTGATGGAGGTACTGGAAGAGCTGGACGACGTCTCCAAGGTCTCCTCGAACTTCGACATCGACGCGGCCGCCCTGGCCGAGGCCTGAGAGCGCCCGGGTGAGGGTGCTCGGCATCGATCCGGGGACCGCGGTACTCGGGTACGGCGTCGTGGAGGGGGGCCCCGGCCTCGGCTCGCGGCTGATCGAATGCGGCACGCTGACGACGACTCCCCGTGATGCACTTCCCGCCCGGCTTCGCGTGATTCACGACGGGATCGAGGCGTTGATCGCCCGCCACGTGCCCGGCGCGATCGCGATCGAAAGCGCCTTTCACGGCAAGAACGTCCGCACCACCATCGCCCTGAGCCACGCCCGCGGCGTCATCCTGCTCGCCGCGGAGGAAGCGGGACTGCCGATCGCGGAGTACTCGCCGGCCCAGGTCAAGAAGAGCGTGGTCGGCCGCGGCGCCGCGCTCAAGCCGCAGGTGAGCTACATGGTGACGCAGCTGCTGCGCCTCAAGTCGCCGCCCTCGCCCAGCGATGCCGCCGACGGGGTGGCCATCGCCCTGACACACCTCCTGCTCGCGGACCGGCGGGCGATGCTGGCGCGTCACACGGCGGCGGCCGGATGATCGCCAGCCTCACGGGCGTGCTCGCCGAGCGCGATGGCGACACGATCGTGGTGGAGACCGAGGGAGGTGTGGGCTACGCGGTGACGGTACCGGCCGGTGTCGTCGAGCGCCTCCCGCTGCCGGGGTCGCGGATCCGGCTCCATACCGAGCTCGTCGTAAAGGAAGACGGCTGGGCGCTGTTCGGCTTCGACCGGCCCGGCGACCGGCTGGTGTTCCGCCGGCTGCTCGACGCCAGCGGCTTCGGGCCCAAGCTCGCCCTCGCATTACTTTCCGCGCTCGGGGCGGAGCGAACGGTGCGGAGCATCCTGGCCCGCGACCTGGTTTCCCTCAGCTCGGTCGCAGGAATCGGGAGAAAGAAGGCCGAGCGACTGGTGCTGGAGCTGAGGGATCGGTTCGGCGGACTGACGATCGACACGCCCGCCCCCAGTGCCGGCGGCGGCGGCGAGGACGCCGTCCGGGCGCTCGTCGGGCTCGGCTATGGCCCGAGCGCGGCGGAGGATGCCGTCCGCGCGGCGCTAGGCGATGGGGCCGATACGGAAACGCCGCAGCTCATCCGGCGAGCGCTCCAGCAGCTCGCCACGACCAGGGGAGGGCGTTGATCCCGTGATGACGAGCGTGCCGGCGGTCACCGCCGAGTGGAACTGTACCCGGTGCGGCACCACCAATCGCAAGCTGGTCCCCGCCACCACCACCCAGACGCGGGACCGCTGCGCTCACTGTCGCACCTGGCACATCATCTCCGTGGGCGACCGGCCGGTGCGCTGGGACGCGCGGCCCGACCGGTAACGGAGCCATGACCCGTCTTCAGGTCACCACGCCCGACGCGCTGCCCGAGGAGACCAGTGCCGACGCCGCGCTGCGACCCTCCCGGCTCGACGAGTTCATCGGGCAGTCCCAGGTGAAGGCGTCCCTGCAGATCGCCATCGATGCGGCGACCCGGCGGCAGGAGACGCTCGACCATACCCTCTTCTTCGGCCCACCCGGCCTCGGCAAGACCACCCTCGCCATGCTGATGGCGCGCGAGATGGGCGTCCAGCTCCGGACGACCTCCGGACCGGTGCTCGAGAAGCCCGGCGATCTGGTCGGCCTCCTCACTTCGCTCGGCACCGGCGACATCCTCTTCATCGACGAGATCCATCGCCTGCGGCCCGCGCTGGAGGAATTTCTCTACCCGGCCATGGAAGACTTTCGGGTGGACGTGCGCATCAGCGAGGGACCCCACGCGCAGACCATCCCGATGACGCTCGAGCGGTTCACCCTGGTCGGGGCCACCACCCGCTTCGGGCTGCTGACGCCGCCGATGCGCGCCCGTTTCGGTCTCGTCGAGCGGCTGGGGTTCTATCCCGCCGAGGAGCTGGAGCAGATCGTGGTCCGGTCGGCGGCCATTCTGCACGTGCCGATCGAGCCCGAGGGCGCCCGGGAGATCGCCAGACGGAGCCGGGGCACGCCCCGCGTCGCCAACCGGCTCCTCCGCCGGGTCCGCGATTACGCCCAGGTGAAGGCGGACGGGCGCATCACGCTCCCCACCGCCGACGCGGCCCTCTCGCGACTCAACGTGGACGAGTTCGGCCTCGACGACATGGACACGCGCATCCTCAGCACCATCATCGAGAAGTTCGGAGGCGGCCCCGTTGGCCTCGGCACCGTCGCCGTCGCCGTCGGCGAGGACGCGGGAACGCTGCAGGAGGTCTACGAGCCGTTCCTCATCCAGCAGGGATTTCTGGAGCGCACGCCGCGCGGACGATGCGCCACCGCGCTGGCCTATCGCCGGTTCGGCCTCACTCCTTCCGCCGGGCAGACGACGATCTTTGACGGCTGAGCTTCCCCTCCGGACTGCCGACTTCGACTACGACCTCCCGCCCGAGCTCATCGCCCAGGAGCCCTCGCCGGACCGGGGTGGCAGCAGGCTGCTCATGCTGCTGCGGTCCGACCGCCGGTCGAGCGACGTCGGGGAGCGTCGGACGAGCCGGCGGGAAACCGGGCAGCCGAACCGGAGGAGCAGCGGCGTCTTCCGCCAACCCGCCATGCTGCCGGGCGACCGCCGGGACATCGGGGGTGCCGTCCTCGTCGATTCGCTGTTCTCCCAGCTCCCGTCCCTCATCCCTCCCGGCGACCTGCTGGTCCTCAACACCTCGAAGGTCCGGCACGCCCGATTGATCGGGGCACGAGAGTCGGGTGCGCCGGCGGAACTGCTCCTGATCCGCCCTGCCGACGCGGGCACCTGGATCGCGATGGGCAGGCCCGGCAGCGCGCTGCAGCCGGGAAAGCGTATCCGCCTGGGCGACGACATCGCCGTGGAGACGGTAGAAGTCCTGTCCGACGGCGGCCGCGTCGTCAGGTTCGACGGCGCCACCGCCGAGGAGGCCATGGCGAAATACGGCCGGATTCCACTCCCCCCCTATATCACCAGGGCACCTACACCGCTCGACGATATCAGGTATCAGACCGTCTACGCGCGCGCCGAGGGCAGCGTTGCGGCCCCGACGGCGGGCCTGCATTTCACGCCCGACGTCCTCGACGCGCTCTCCGCCAAAGGCGTCATCATCTCGAGCCTCGATCTCCAGGTCGGCCCCGGCACGTTCAAGCCCGTGGAGGTGGAGGACCCCGCGGAGCACCCGATGCACCCGGAGCGCTACGAGATCACTCCCCGCCTCGCCGCGCTGGTAACGATGACGAAGGATCAGGGCGGGCGCGTGTGGGCCGTCGGGACCACCGTGGTCCGCGCGCTCGAGAGCGCCGCGAGCGGCGACGGGTCGGTGCGGGCCGGCGTGGCGGAGACGGCGCTGCTCATCACCCCGGGCTACGCCTTTCGGGTGGTGGACCGATTGCTCACCAACTTCCATCTCCCCCGCTCGACCCTGCTGATGCTGGTGAGCGCGTTCGCGGGGCACGATCTCACCATGGCGGCGTACCGGCATGCGACTACCGAGCGGTACCGCTTCTATTCCTACGGCGATTCGATGGTGATCCTGTAGGTCGGATGTTCGAGTTTCGAGTCGAAGCCATCCAGGGCGCGGCGCGAGCGGGCACCCTCTCCCTTCCTCACGGGAGCGTCGGGACACCCGCCTTCATGCCCGTCGGCACGTACGGCGTGGTGCGCGGGCTGAGCGCGGCCGACATGCGCGGCACCCGCGCGCAGATCATCCTCGGGAATACCTACCATCTGCACCTCCGTCCCGGCGAGGACATCGTCCAGGCGATGGGCGGGCTCCATCGCTTCACCACCTGGGACCGGCCGATGCTCACCGATTCGGGCGGCTTCCAGGTGTTCTCGCTCGAGGGCCTGCGCCGCATCTCCGAGAGCGGCGTCGAGTTCACGAGCCATGTGGACGGCACGCTGCGCACGCTCACGCCCGAGCGCGCGACCGAGATCCAGATCGCGCTCGGCGCGGACATCGCCATGGCGTTCGATCATGTCGTGCCCGGGCAGGCGCCGCACGAGCTGGCGCGGGAAGGCATGGAGCGGACTCTGCGCTGGCTGGATCGCTGCAAGGTCAGGCATCTGGAGCTCCTCGAAAGTCGCGAGTCCCATGCTGCCGCCTCAGGGCCCGAGACCCGTGACCCGCGGCCCGCGACCGTCCAAACCCTCTGGCCCATCATTCAGGGCGGCACCCACGCGGACCTTCGAATGCAATCGGCGGAAGGCATCATTGCGCGCGGTCCCTGGACAGGCATCGCCATCGGCGGGCTCTCGGTCGGCGAGCCGAAGACGGTCATGCACCGCGTGCTCGAGGAGCTCGGGCCCGTCCTTCCCACCGAGATGCCGCGTTATCTTATGGGAGTCGGCTTTCCGCCGGATCTGCTCGAAGGCATCGCGCGCGGCGTGGACCTGTTCGACTGTGTGGCGGCTACGCGCAACGGACGCCACGGCACGGCGTGGCTGCCCACCGGTCGGATCAACGTGCGGGGAGCGCCGCTCAAGGGTTCGACCGAGCCGCTCGATCGCGAGTGCGATTGCGAGACCTGCACGACGTATCCGCGCGGCTATCTCCGGCACCTGTTCGTGGTCCAGGACATCCTGGGCCTGCGGTTGGTGTCGCTTCACAACGTGCGCTTTCTCGTGCGGCTCGGCGAGCAGGCGCGCGCGCATATCCTGGACGGGACGTTCGAGCCATGGAGCCGCGAGTGGCTCCGGCGCTATCACACTCGGGAAGATTGAGGAGACGGCATGTTCCAGGGCCAAACGGGATCGGGCAGCGGACTCACCGTGCTGGTGCTGCAGATGGCGGCGATCGGCCTGGTCTTCTACTTCCTCATTCTCCGCCCGTCGGGTCAGGCCAGAAAGAAGCACGCGCAGCTGCTCGCGCAGCTCAAGAAGGGTGACGAAGTGATGACGAGCGGCGGCATCGTGGGCCGCGTCAAGGACATCAAGGACGTCGAGTCGGACGGCATCAAGGAGACCCGCGTCACCGTGGAGTCCGGCAGCTCGACGGTCATCATCGAGCGCAGCCGGATCGTGCGAGTGGGCGGCTCCACCGCTCCGGGCACTCCCGTCTCATGAGCCTGTTGAGCCTGCATCTCCTTGGCTCGCCCGTCCTGCGCCGGCGCAGCGCCGAAGTCTCGTCGGTCGACGACGACGTCCGCCGCCTGGTCGGGGACATGTTCGAGACGATGGAGGCGGCCAAGGGCGTGGGCCTCGCGGCCAACCAGGTCGGCGTCGCCCGGCGGGTGGCGGTCATCGACGCCGACGGCGACCGGTTCGCCATGATCGATCCGGTGATCCTCGAGGCCGAAGGATCCGTCACCGCCGAAGAAGGCTGTCTCTCGATCCCCGAGATCTACGGTGACGTCACCCGGCCCGAGCGCGTGGTGCTGGAAGCGCTCGACGAGGAGGGACGCCGCTACCGGCGCGAGGCCACCGGACTCAAGGCGCGGGCCATCCAGCACGAGATCGACCATCTCGACGGCATTCTCTTCCTCGATCACCTGAGCCTCATCAAGCGGCAGATGCTCCTGGCGCGTTGGCGGCGGGAACGGAAGGACGAGACCGGCTACCTCAAAGAGGTGGTGGCGGAGCCGGCCCGGCCGGAGTGATGCGGATCGTGTTCTTCGGCACGCCGGAGTTCGCCGTGCCGTCCCTGGAGCGCCTGCTGCACGAGCGGCACGACATCGCCGCCGTCGTCACCCAGCCCGACAAGCCCCAGGGGCGGTCGCGCTCCAGGCTGGTGGAGCCCGCCGTCAAGCTCGCCGCCGAGCGCGCCGGCCTTCCCGTCCTCCAGCCCGAACGGCCGGTCGGCGACGTGTTCCTCGCGAGCCTGCGGCGGCTCGACCCGGACCTCGGTGTGGTCGTCGCCTACGGCCACATCCTGCGCCGTGAGCTGCTCACCCTGCCGCCCCGCGGCATGATCAACATTCACGCCTCCCTCCTGCCCCGATTCCGCGGAGCCGCCCCCGTCCAGCACGCCATCCTGGCGGGTGACGCCGTCACCGGCGTGAGCATCATGCGCATGGAGGAGGGCCTCGATAGCGGCCCCGTGCTCTACCGCAGCGAGACGCCCATCGCCGAGAATGAGACCGCGGGCGAGCTGTCGTCCCGACTGGCTGAGCTCGGCGCCGGCGCCTTGATCCAGACGCTGACTCGACTGGCCGGCAAAGCACTGCACGGCGATCCGCAGGACGCCACGCAGGTCACCTACGCCCCCAAGGTCGATCGCGGCACCGCGCGTCTCGACTGGACCAGACCTCCCGCGGCGCTCGCCCGGCAGGTGCGAGCCTTCGATCCGGCGCCAGGTGCCTGGACCCACCATGCGGGTGAGCCGCTCAAGCTCTTCGGCCCCACGCCGCTCGACAGGCAGGGAGAGCCGGGAACCGTCCTGGCGGCAGGTGACGAGCTCCTCGTCGCCGCCGGCGATGGATCGGTGGCGTTTCGCGAGGTGCAGCCGGCGGGCAAGACCCGATTGCCCGTGGCCGCATGGGTCCGCGGACGCGGCATCACCGTGGGCGAGCGTCTATCATGAGACCGCTGCCGAGGCTTCACGCGGTGACCGACGCGGACGTGCTGGCGGACCCTGATCTCGGCATCCGCGCCGCGGCCATCGCGGCGGCCGGTTCGGCGGTGGCACTCCACGCCAGAGATCGGAGCGGGACGGCGGCCGCGCTCTGTCGCGCCGCACAACGCATGCTGGCGCTCGCCCGTCCGCCCGAAGCGGCGGTGTTCATCAGCGCGCGGCCCGATCTGGCCGCCGCCATCGGCGCCGACGGGATCCAGCTCGCCGCGGGCGATCTCTCACCCGCCGACGCGCGGCGGGTCTTCTCCCCAGGCTGGATCGGCCGCTCGGTGCACAGCGACCGTGAAGCCGAGGAGGCCGTCGCCGAAGGGGCGGATTTCCTGATGGTCGGCGCGGTCTACCCGAGCGCATCCCATCGGGACCGCCCACCCGCCGGCCTCGAGCTGGTGTCACGCAGCGCGGCCCTGGGCAAGCCCGTGATCGCGATCGGAGGGATCAACCCCGCCCGCGCGAGGGAGGCCCGGGCGGCGGGTGCCTACGGCGTCGCCGCCATCTCGTCGCTGTGGCGGGTGGACGATCCGGCCGCCGCCGCCCTTGCGATGCTCGAGCCGTGGCTGGAGGCGTCGTGAGCGAGTTGACGATCATCGTCAACGGAGAGCCCCGACAGATCGTCGGACCGGCCACCCTGCTCGACCTCCTCGCCCAGCTCGAGCTCGACGCACGGACCGTCGTCGTCGAGCTGAATCGGGAGATCGTCCGCCGTCCGCGGCTGGGCGAGACCTCCCTGACCCCCGGCGACCAGGTGGAGCTGGTTCATTTCGTGGGCGGGGGTTGACTCCCCGCGATTATCTTTCCGGCATGACCGATACGCTTCAAGCTCCCGCACCGGCGGGCGATGCAGCCCTCGCCATCGGCAGCCACACCTTCCGGTCCCGACTCATGGTCGGGACGGGCAAGTATCGCGACAACACCGAGATGACGCGTGCCATCGCCGCGAGCGGCGCGGAAATCGTGACCGTCGCGGTGCGCCGGGTCGATCTCGACCGCCGCAGGGAGGAAAGCCTCCTCCACCATCTGAGCCCCGAGCGCTACTTCCTCCTGGCCAACACGGCCGGCTGCTACACCGCGGAGGAGGCCGTCCGCTACGCGCGCCTGGCGCGCGAGGCCGGATTCAACGACTGCGTGAAGCTCGAGGTGATCGGCGACCGCGAGACGCTCCTGCCGGATACCCAGGGCCTCCTGGAGGCCACGACCATTCTGGTGAAGGAAGGCTTCGCCGTCCTCGCCTACACCAACGATGACCTCGTCACCGCGATCAGGCTCGAGGATGCCGGCTGCGCGGCCGTCATGCCGCTCGCCTCGCCGATCGGCAGTGGTCTCGGACTGCTCAATCCCATGAGCATTCGGACCATCAAGCGGCGGCTCACCGTGCCGGTGATCGTCGATGCCGGAGTCGGGACTGCGTCGGACGCGTGCGTCACGATGGAGCAGGGGGTGGACGGCATTCTCATGAACACGGCGCTCGCCGAAGCCGCCGACCCGGTTACGATGGCGCGCGCCATGAAGCTGGCGGTGGAGGCAGGACGGGCCGCGTACCTGGCGGGCCGGATGCCCCGTCGTGAGATCGCGGTCCCGTCTACACCGGATCGGGGCATGCTCGGTTGAGGTATGGCTGTTCACCCCCAAGGCAAGAGTGACGGCCTGGCCTCCCGGCGAGCCGCACTGAGAATTCTGACCGACGTGCGCTCCGGCCGACCTTTCGACGCGGCGCTGGATGGGGCCGTCGGCAATCTCGCCGAGGCCGACCGTCGGCTCGCCCACGAGATGGCGGCCGGGGTGCTTCGGCAGCAGACAGTGCTCGACGGCCGCCTCGGTCCGCTCGTCTCCCGCGGTCTCGACAGCGTCCCAGCCGGGCTGTGCGACGTCCTTCGGCTCGGCGCGTTTCAGCTCACGTCTCTCGACCGGGTTCCTCCCCACGCGGCCGTCGACACCAGCGTGTCCCTGGCCCGCGGGATCGGAGGCGTCCGGGCCGGCGGCTTCGTGAACGCCGTGCTCCGGCGACTCGATCGAATGCCGGCCGAGCCGGCCTCTCCGGCCGAGGACGAGACGCCGGCGCAGCTTGCCGACCGGTTCTCCCACCCTCGATGGTTGGTGGAACGGTGGGTCATGCGTTTCGGCAAGGGAGCCACGGAGGAGCTCCTGCGCTGGAACAACACGCGGCCGAGGCTCGTGCTCCAGGCGGCGCGCGAGGGACTGGAGACGTTGGAGCGCCGGTGGCGGGCGTCCGGGATCGAGGTCGAGCCCGCGCCGTTCGGGGCCGGACTCCTGATCGATCGAGCCCGGCCCGCCGACCTGCCGGGATACGCCGAGGGTTCCTTCATCGTGCAAGACTCGGCGCAGGCGCTGCTGGCGTGGTTCGCGGATCTTCCGCCCGACGCGTGGCTCTACGATGCCTGCGCCTCTCCGGGGGGAAAGAGCATCACGCTCGGCCGCGGGGTGGCCGGAGTGGTCGCGGGCGATCTGGCGGAGAGGGTCGGGCGGCTGGCGACGAACCTTCGCCGTGCGGGCAGCGGGCGCGAGCATGCGGTGGTCGCCGACGCGCGGCGGCCGCCGATCCGGCCCGTGAGGGCGGTCCTGCTCGATGTCCCATGTCTCGGCACCGGGACGTTCGCGCGCAATCCCGACGCGCGGTGGCGGGTGACGCCGGAGGGACTGGCCGGGCTCGTCGAGAAACAGGCCCGGCTGCTGGCCGCTTCGGCGGAGGCCGTGGCACCGGGTGGCTTGCTGATCTATTCCACCTGTTCGCTGGAGCGGGAGGAGAACGAGGCTCAAGTGGACCGCTGGCTCGACGCCCATCCCGGGTTCGCGCGGGAACCGAGTGACGCCTTTCCGGAGACGCTGCTCTCGCCGAAGGGGGATCTCATGATCGTTCCACAACTCCATCGCATGGACGGGGCATACGCGGCCCGTCTTCGCCGGGTTCGATGAGATTTCGGCGCCATACCTCGGGTGGCGGGGTGTCGCTGCCCTCGCTCGTCCCGTCCCACCGGCTGGTTCGTGACGGCGGCCTCCTGCTCCTGGTGTTCGGCGTCGGCTACGCGGTCTCCGCGCTCTGGGTCTCGCCCGGCTCGGTGCTGGGAGGCAGCGACCATCCCGTTCCCCGAGTCATCGGTATGCCGGAGGCGGAGGCGCGGTCCAGCATTACCGACAAGGGATTCCGGCTGCGGATCGAGGGTGCGCGCAACAGCCCCGACGTGGCTCGCGGAGGCGTGATCTGGCAGGACCCACCTCCCGGCATGGTGCTGGCCTCCAACACGGTGGTCCAGGTGGTGTTGAGCTCCGGCCCCGCCCCGGTGACCGTGCCCGACGTGGCGGGACTCGCGCTGTCCTCGGCGGAGCGCATCCTCACCGCCGCGGGAGTCAGGGTGGGGACGGTCGACACGATCCGCACGAGCGGCGAGCTGGGTGTGGTGATCACGACGCGTCCGGGAGCCGGGAATGGCCGCCCCAGGGGCGGAACGGTCGATGTCGTCGTGAGCGGCGGCGGCGGAGGAGGGCTTTGAGCGCCCGCATCGCGCCGAGCGTGCTGAGCGCCGACCTGGGACGGCTGCGCGAAGAGATCGAGGGCGCCATCGCCGGTGGCGCCGAGTGGATTCACGTGGATGTCATGGACGGGCAGTTCGTTCCGAACATCACGTTCGGCAGCCCGCTGATCCGCGCGCTCCGGCGCATCACCGATCATCCACTCGACGTCCATCTCATGGTGCACCAGCCGGAGCGGTTCATCGCGGAGTATGCCGACGCGGGCGCGAGCGTGTTCACGTTCCATCCGGAGGCCACCATCCACGTGCAGCGGCATCTCGCCTCGGTGCGGGAGCACGGCATGATGGCCGGCCTGGCGCTCAATCCGGCGACCCCGCTCGCGCACGCCGAGGAGGCGCTGGACGACGTGGACCTGCTGCTCGTGATGTCGGTCAATCCAGGCTTCGGCGGGCAGCACTATCTTCCCGGCTCGAGCGACAAGCTCCGGCGGGCGCGAGCGCTCCTCGATCGCCGCCGCTCGCGCGCGGCGCTCGAAGTGGACGGCGGCATCACCACGGAGACCATCGGCGAGGCGTGGGGCTCGGGAGCGGACACCTTCGTCGCCGGCACGGCCGTTTTCGGCACCGCCGACCCGGCGAGCGCGGTGCGCGAGCTCCTGCGCCACTGCACCACGGCTGTGTGAGGTAGACATGTCACGACAATGGGCCTTCGTCGGCGTGGTGCTCCTGGGACTCGGGGCCGGGGCGGCCGTGCTCACGCGGGTGGGCCGCGAAGTCGCGCCCGTGGCGGTCGGCGCGTGGGCGCCGGACTTCCGCGCCCTCGATCTCGCCACCGGCGATACGACCTCGCTCCGGGCCAAATACAAGGGCAAGGTCACGCTGGTGAACATCTGGGCCACCTGGTGTGTGCCATGCAAGGTCGAGATGCCGGCGATGGAGCAGGTGTACCGCCAGCTCGCGCCCCGAGGCTTCGCCATCGCGGCGGTCAGTATCGACGAAGGCTCACCCGACGACATCCGCCGCTTCGCCCAGGACCTCGACGTGAGCTTCGATCTGCTCCAGGACAAGAGCGGCAAGATTCAGCAGACCTATCAGACCACTGGCGTGCCCGAGAGCTTTCTTCTCAACCGCCAGGGGGTCATCGTGAAGCGCGTCATCGGCGCTCACGACTGGAACTCGGATGTGAATCGGGCCCTGGTCGAGCGGCTGCTCGACGAACCGGGCTCGTAGCATGTGGCTTCGCGGCGCCCTCACCGCAAACCTGCCCGTCAAGCTCACCTCCGTCGCGCTCTCGGTCTTTCTCTGGTTTCTGGCGGCCGGCGAGGAGAACGCCACGACGCTCCTCCCGGTGAGCGTGGCAATCCGGGCGCCGGCCGGCCGGACGATTCTCGGCACGCCGGGTCCGCTGCACGCGCTCGTGGTGGGGCCACGGCGCGAGGTGCTCAAGCTGTCGGCCACACCACTGAGCCTGAGTCGCACGCTCGCCGATACCACCCTCGCCGACGAGGTCCGCCTCGATCTCGACCCCGGCGACCTGCTGGTGCCTCCCGGCGTGAGCGTCCACGTGCAGGACGTGCAGCCTCGCACCCTGGTCGTCACGCTCGACTCCACGTTCCAGCGCATCGTGCCCGTGCGCGCCGTGGTGCGCATGACGCCGGAGACCGGCTTCGCGCTCGGGGCCATTTCAGTCATTCCCGGGACCGTTCGTCTTCTGGGGTCGCGGGCGCGTGTCGAGGCGATTGATTCGGTGCGCACCGAGCCGCTGGAGATCGACGAGGCGAAGGGACCGGTCGAGAACGTACTGCGTCTGGACACCTCGGGATTCGGGACGGTGCGGGCCATGCCGGAAGAGGTCGGGGTGCGAGTGAGCGTGGACCAGGTCGGACAGCGCACCATCGGCGGGGTTCCGATCCGCCTCACCAGCGCTACCGCCGTCGCGCTCCGCCCCGATCGCCCGACCGTCCGGGTTCAGCTGCGCGGCGCCGAAAGCCGGCTGGCGGAAATGACGCCCGATAGTCTGCTCGTCGTGCTGGACGGCGATCGTCCCGAGCCCGGCAGAGTGCGACTCAAGGTGATCGCGCCCGCCGGCGTGGTGGGTCGGGCCGAGCCGGACAGTGTCGCGCTGGTTTCGCGGGACGGCCGTGGCTGAGTGGGTGCTGGGCATCGAGACCTCCTGCGACGAGACGTCGGCAGCCGTTCTCCGAACCGGCGGGCCGCGGCCGGAGGTCGCCGGCCTCGTGATCCTCTCGCAGGACGTCCACCGGGTCTTCGGGGGCGTCGTCCCCGAGCTCGCCAGCAGGGCCCACGTCCAGGCCATCGGGTCCGTCGTAGACCGCGCGCTCGCCGACGCGGGGGTCGAGCTGGAGGATATCGGCGGCATCGCCGTCACGGCCGGACCGGGTCTCGTCGGTGCGCTGCTCGTGGGGCTGATGTACGGCAAGACCCTGGCCTTCGCCCTGGATCGTCCGTTCATCGGCGTGAACCACATGGAAGGCCACCTGTTCGCCCCCACTCTCGAGGACCCCGAGCTGGCGCCGCCATTCATCGCGCTGCTCGTGAGCGGTGGTCACACGATGCTGCTCGACGTGCCGGAATGGGGAGAGTATCGCCTCCTCGGGCAGACGCTCGACGACGCCGCCGGCGAGGCCTTCGACAAGGTCTCGAAACTCCTTGGACTGGGATATCCCGGCGGGCCCCCCATCGAGCGCCAGGCGCGCGAGGGCAACCCGGGACAGTATCGCTTCCCCCGGCCCATGCTTCAGGGCCTCGACGGCGATGGTCCCTCCCGCTACGCCTTCTCGTTCAGCGGGCTCAAGACGGCCGTGCTGCGCGCCGTCCGCGCCGCCGGGGACGGGCAGTTGCCGGTGCCGGACCTCGCCCGCGGCTTCCAGGACGCAGCCATCGACGTGCTCGTCGCCAAGACGGCACACGCCGCCGAGGCGCTCGGCAGAGCGACCGTCATGATCGGTGGCGGCGTTGCATGCAACCGTACGCTGGCCGCGGCCATGCGTGATCGCCTGGCGGGAGTGGCCCGCCTGAGCGTAGCTTCACCCCGGCTCAACACCGACAACGCGGCCATGATCGCCGCGGCCGGTGCCTGGAGACTCGCCCGCGGCGAGCGCAGCGGCTGGGATCTGGAGCCGCGTGACGACCTGCCGCTTCCCGGTCTTACCCTTCCCTCACCCGCTGGCGGACGCGCGTGATGCCCATCTACCCGCTGGTCTTCCACGTCGGTCCTCTCGAAGTGACGGGCTACGGCATCATGATGATGGTCGCCTTCCTCATGGGCGGCTGGCTCATCGCGCTGGAGCTGCGGCGCCGGGAGCTGGCGGAGGATTACGCGGCGGACATGGTCGCCGCGGCCGTCGTCGGGGGCATCATCGGCGCCAAGCTCTGGTACGTCGCCTTGACCCGCGACCCCGGCGCGCTGTTCTCCCGTGGCGGGCTGGTGTGGTACGGGGGATTTCTGGGCGGCACGCTCGCCGTCATCCTGAACGGCTGGCGGCTACGGGTCCCGCTCCGATGGACCATGCAGCTCGCCGCCCCCGCGCTCGCCGCGGCATATGCGCTCGGGCGGGTCGGCTGTTTTCTCGTCAACGACGACTACGGGCGCCCCAGCAACCTTCCCTGGGCCGTGAAGTTCCCCCGCGGTCTTCCGCCGTCCACGGCTGGAAACCTCGAGCACCTCTTCGGCGTGGCAGTGCCACCCGGCACCGATCCCTCGACGGTGCTCGCGGTCCATCCCACCCAGCTCTACGAAGTCGGGGCGATGCTCGTCGCCTTCGCCATCCTCTGGCGGCTGCGAACCGCCGAGCGCCCGATCGGGTGGCTCTTCGGCGTCTACCTGGTGTTCGCCGGCGCCGAGCGCTTCCTGGTCGAGATCCTGCGGGCGAAGGACGATCGGTTCCTGGGTCCGTTCACCCTGGCCCAGCTCACCTCGGTCCTCCTGATCGTGATCGGCACCGGACTGATCGGTGTCTGGCGGGAAGGCGCCAGTCCGGCGCCCGGGGATTATCTCTCGAATGGCAAGACAACTTCGGCGACCAAGAAGTAGACAGTTCTGTAACTGCATGTAGGGCAGAGAGTTAGGTGGCCGTTTGTTGTTGCTGTCAAATCCTTGGACGATTTCCGCCGGTTTCCCGCCCGGATGTGATCACCATAAGTCATTGCAGAGTAATAGGATCGCGATTGGCACCGCGTGGCATTGCACTTGCCTTGACTACACGGCGGGAAGCCTATGGGCTTCACTCTGAGGTGGTAGGTCGAAGAAGGGTGGAGCGGGCACTTCGGCTCGTCTCCGTAGACTCAGGGGGCGATCTACCACTGAAAACTCGAACGGCCCACCGCATTCAGGTGGGCCGTTCGAGCGTTTGGGATCCGCGCCATCAGCCGGGGAGCAGCTCCGATTCGGACAGGACGATTCCGTCGGCATCAGCATAGAGCCACTGTCCCGGCACAAAGGTCACGCCCGCGAACTTTACCGGAGTTCCGCGCTCACCCGACCCGATCCTGGCCGGCCTCATCGGCGAGGTGCCGAGCGCCTTGACCCCTATCGCCGTCCGGCCGATCTCCGCCGAATCCCGGACGCACCCGTTCACCACCAGCCCGGCCCAGCCGTTGTCTCTGGCCAATGCAGCCAGGTTCCCCCCGACGAGTGCCGTCCTCAGTAACCCGCCGCCATCGACGACCAGAATCCGGCCGTTGCCATCATCCTCGAGCGCCTGGCGCACGAGGGCGTTGTCCTCCAGTGCCCGGACGGTATCCATCGGTCCCGCGAAGATGGAGATGCCGCCCCAGTCCCGGAATACGCCGGCGGCGACCCGTACTCGGTCGGGAAACTCGTCGCAGAGATCGGCCGTCGCCCGCGACGGTGTCACCGGCGCGTGGTTGGGGCGGGCAGGTCTGCGGTCGGGCGCACCGGCTCGGCCGCTTGTCGCGCTCCAGCCGCCGGCCGTCGGGGCTCGACCACGAACGTCCACGCCATGGCGGCGATCGCGAGCAGCACGAGGAGCCCCTGCGCGACCAGCGACTCCACGGTCGGATAGATTCCGAGCGCCGGAATCCGGGGCGCCCACGCCGCGACGGTGGTGCCGATGGCTCCGCCCTCCTGCAGGTCGGCGATGCCCTTTCCGGCGAAGACGAAGGCCATGTAGTAGAGGAACGCGCTCGTCACGGCGAAGAACGGCTTGAGCGGCAGGCGGACGCCGAACCGGTCGATCGCGAGATAGACGCCGACCAGCAGGAGTGCGCCGACCGCCATGCCGGCCGCCACCGGCATGGCGCCACCGGCGGTCGCGGACACGAAGAGCGCCTTGTAGAACAGCACCGTCTCGAAGCCCTCGCGGTACACCGCGAGAAACGCCGCGGACGCGAGCGCCAGCGCCGACCCTCCCGACAGCGCGTCGGCCACCTTGCTCTTCACGAAGTGGTTCCAGCGCACGACTTCCATCTTCGACAACAGCCAGTAGCTGACGTAGAACAGCACGACGGTGGCCAGCAGCATGGTGGCGCCCTCGAGCCCCTCCCGCTTGGCCGGGCTGAGGACGAACACCGTCTCGAGTGCCACGGCCGTGAGCAGGCTGGCGACGACGGCCGCGCCCACCCCGTAGTTGATCTCACGCTTGCGGTGGGCGGCGCCCATTCTCGACAGGAACGTCATGAGGGCGCCGACGATCAGGATCGCCTCCAGCCCCTCCCGCAGCATGATCACGAATGACTGCACGAAGAGATTCGCGGCGGACGTCGTGTCGCCGAGCGTGCGTTCGGCCCGCTCGAGCGCCACGGCCAGCCGGCTCTCGACCGGCTTGAGCTCGGCCGCGCCGGCACCGGAGCCCGCGGCCGTACGCAAGGCGGAGAACGCGGCCTCCACCTCGGACGCCACGCCGGGACTCTTGGCCTTGAGGATGCGCTCCACCTGCTCGAACGTCATATAGGCGTCGAGCGCCCGGGTCGAGGCGGCGGGATCTCCGGTGCGGGCCATGACCACCGCCGAGTCGACCTGGGAGCGCACCTGCGCGAAGACGCGCGCGATGGACGCCGAGCCGGTGTCGCCCCTGAAGGTCCGAACAGCCGCGACATGAGCCAGCGCGCCGGGCTGGGTTGCGTTGGCCCCGAGCGACGCGAGGATGGCATCGTCGCTCATGGTGCCCGTGCTCCCGAAGGCGCGCAGCCCTCGAGGCACCTCACCAGCCGGAGCCGGAAGCCGCAGCAGGCTGGCGTAGAGCGCCAGCGACCAGCGATCCTCGGCAGGCAGACGCGACTCGAAGGCCGGCATCGCCGTGCCGACGGTGCCCACGCTGATTCGGCGGTAATAGTCGAGCGGCGTCGCGTCTCGCAGCCCGTGCCAGTCCGTGAGATCGGCCGGCGCCGGATCGAGTCCCCTGGCCAGGGGTCCATCGCCCCGGCCCGCGTCCCCGTGACATCCCGCGCAGTCGGTCTGGAAGAGCTCCCGCCCTCGCGCCAGCGACGGGGTCGACGCCGGCGGCTTGTCGAGCACGACCCCGAAGCGGCTCGAGAGGTCGGTCGTCAGCGCGCGAACCCTCGCGTCGATCGAATCGGGAGACTGGGTGGCGGCCACGAGCGCGATGAGCGACTCCACCCGCGCCGCGACCGATGCCTCGCCGAGCTCGGCGGCGGACTTCCGGGCTTCCTTGAGGAAGAGCGACGCCTCCGCGACTTCCTGGGGAGCGGTCACCTTGCCGTCGGTTACCCCGAGCCGGTATTCCTGCGCCGCGAGCTGGGTGGTGGCGGCGATGCGCCGGACCCGGGCGGCCCTGTCGCCGGCCGAGTCGGCAGCTTGGGGAGAGGCGAGGAGGAGGGACGAGACCAACGACAGTGCCGCGCCGATGAGAAGCATTTTCAATAGATTCCGCTGAGCATTCGCCAAACTAGAGTATCTCAGTCGGAATTGGAAGAGGAAACGAGGGAAATCAGGCGGGGTGGAGCACCGCGACCGCTCCGGCCGTGCTGTCGGAATGGCTCAGGGAGATCTCGATCCGGATGCCCCCCGCCTGATCGGCCAGCCGTGCGGCCAGGCCGTGGAGCACGATCGCAGGGCGGCCATCGCCGTCCCGGGTCACCTCGATTTCCCGCCACCCGACCCCCCGGGCCCCCGGCAGCGATTGAAGCGCCTTGTACACGGCTTCCTTGGCGGCGATGCGAGCGGCCGCGTGGCCCGTCGGATCGGGCCGGCTCGCCAGATACGACCGCTCCGCCTCGGTGAAGAACCGGGCGAGCGCCTGATCACCCTTCGATTCGAGCAGACGCATCACCCGAGCGCGATCCACCAGGTCGATCCCCACACCGATGACGCTCAGAAGCGGCTCCACCAGAATTCCGTGAGGCCCGCGAGCAACGGAGGCACCGGGACGTAGCCACCGAGCACCAGTCCGATGTACCCGGCGCCGGCCAGGACCAGCGCGGAGATGAGCCACACCGGCCACATTGGTCTCCGCCATGCTTTCAGCCGCTCCACTTCGCGCCGCCAGTGCCGCTCCTCGTCATCCGCCGCCCCGACCAGCGCGAGCCACGCCGATTCGAGGCGGCGGGCGCTTCCCTCCAGAGCCATTCTCCATTCGTCGAAGCGACCGCTGCTGCGCGCACCCCCGCTGGCCGAATGGACGGCGGCTTCGAGGGCGTCGAGCGCGGCGATGAACGGCGCGCCGCCGGCGCCGATGCGGGCGGCAATGGCGCGGACGTCGGTCGGCGTGAGCATGAGCGCGCGCACGCGCCGCTTCGGAAATCGAGACTCGGCCGCGGCATCGCCCAGACGGCCGTTGACGGTCTCGCCGATGCGCGACGCCGCCGCGCCGACGGCGCGCTCCCAGAGACCCGTCCACCCGACTCGGCCGAGCGACGCCATGGCGCCGTCACGGTCCCCGGCGGCGGCGAATTCGCGGGCCGCCCCCGCCAGATCGAAGATGCCGGTGACGAGATCGAGCCGGAGGTCGTCGTAGGTGAGCCCCAACGGGCTCCTGGGGGCCGGCGACGGCGGGTCCGTGAGGCCGCCGAGCAATGGACCGAGCTCGGGCACCACCCAGGTATCGGTCAGCACAGGATCGCCTCGAGCACGCGGTCGGTGTCGCGGAAGTCCTGAAACACGGCGTGGGGAGCGCACGCCGCGAGATCGGCCGCGGTGTAGGAGCCGGTGGCCACGGCCACGGCGCGCGCGCTGATGCAGGCGCCGCAGGAGATGTCCGCGGGCGTGTCTCCGATGATGACCACCTCGGAGCCGCCAGGCTCGCGTCCGAAGAGGGGCGTGGCGCGCCGGGCGGCGATCGGAGGCAGATCGGGGCGGTGCCCGGCATCGGAGCCGTACGCGCCCACCCGAAAACGGGATGGATCGACGCCGCCGGAGCGCAGCTTGAGCGCGGCTCCTTCGGCGACATTGCCGGTGAGCAGACCCAGGACGACACCGGAGTCCTCCTCCAGCCGGTCGAGCAGCTCGGGAATCCCCGGCATCAGGGTCGTCTTCGACCGGGGAAGCTCCAGCTCGCGGGCGAGGTGGCTGACGTAGCGCCGGCAGACCGCGCGGACGCGATCGGAGTCTCTGGTCGCGTGCTCCCCGGCGACCTCCAGCAGCTCGACGACGATCTGCGGATCGGTCTTGCCGTCGAAGCGCACCGGCTCGAGCCTGGTGACGTCGGGCAGTTCCTCGCGCAGCGCGGCCATGATCGCGCGGCGGCCGGCGCCGGCGGTCAACAGGATGGTGCCGTCGATATCGAAGAGGACCAGCTTCCGCTTCACTGCCCCTCCACCCGCCTGATCGCCACCAGTCGCTCACGCAGCGGGGCGGCCCGCGTCCCCGGTTGCCACGACTCGGCGACGACGCCGCCGCAGGCGAGGGCGGAGTGCACCAGACCCTCGCCCTCCCCGGCGAACGCGACGTGGGTGATGGACGTCGTCGTCTCGCCTCGGAAAAAGAGCAGATCGCCGGCGCGTGGCGCGGAGTCGAGCGCAACCTCGGCGCCGCAGGCCACCTGCTGCGAGGCGTCGCGTGGCAGGGCGATGGCCCGGGCGGCGAACGTGGTCTGCACCAGTCCCGAACAATCCACGCCCCACGGCGTCACTCCGCCCCACTCGTACGGCGTTCCGGCGAAGTGCAGAGCGGCCCAGCGCTCCGGAGACATCGCCCTCGCGGATGCCGCCAGGTCCGCCCCGGGCGTCACCACGCCGTCAACCAGGGGGCCGTGGCGTCCGTCGGCCACGCGCACCATCCCTGCTTCGAGCGCGACTCTCGCGCGCAGCGGGAGGCGTACGCGCTGGTTGCCCAGCTCGATCGCGGCGCCGAGGCTCCACGCCGTCGCCGCGGCCCGCCAGCGCTCCGCCTCGTCGTCTCCGGTCTCCCGCAGATACCCGATGTGCGTCCACCCCTCGTATCCATCGATGGCGGTACGGAGCCGGCGCCACTCGCCTTCGCGCTCCAGGATGGCGGCCGTCTCACCCAGCACCAGCTGGCTGACCTGCTCGGTGCGCAGGCTCTGTCCCGCGAGCAGCGGGACGATGGCGGATCGGGCGATGGCGGCGGGGGGCATCAGATACCGGACGGCGTCTCCGTCGCGGCCTTGGCGGCGCACGCCTTACACAGCGTGACGCCGCGGAAGGTACAGATCAGGCAGATGAAGGTGCCGCAACGGCTGCAGGGATAGCCCTCGGAGGCGCGCTCCTCACGTTCACAGGCCCGGCAGGCCATGGAGTCGTGCTCGCGAATCTCCGTCATGAGTGTCTCACGAGGTAATGCTGTACCGCTTGATCTTGTTGATGAGCGTGGCCCGGGAGATGCCGAGCTCGATGGCGGCGCGGGTCCGGTTGCCGGTGTGATGCTTGAGGGTGCGCTCGATGTGCTGCCGCTCGAGGTCTTCCAGGCTGAGCGGCGTGTGGCGCCGGTCGCCGATGCCGGGGCGCGCCCGGAACTCGCCCGGGAGGTGCTCGACGCTGACCGCCGGGGCGCCCCGGCCGAGAATGAGCGCCCGCTCCAGCACGTTGCGCATCTCGCGAACGTTCCCGGGCCAGGTGTAGGCCAGCAGGCGCTCCAGCACCTCGCTCGAGAGCGTTCCCGGTCCGTCGGGCAGCTCGCCGCGGAGATCGGTCATGAGCCGGGTGATGAGCGCGAGCCGGTCCTCGCGCGACCGGTCGCGCACCGCCGGGAGCATGAGGGGCATGACGCTGAGCCGGTAGTACAGGTCCTCGCGAAACCGACCGCCCTCCACCTCCACCTGCAGCTCCTTGTTCGTGGCGGCCACCAGACGCACGTCGACCGTGATCTCCCGGGTGCCGCCCAGCCGACGGAAGGTCTTGGTCTCGAGCACCTTCAGCAGCTTGGGCTGGAGCTCGGGCGCGAGATCGCCGATCTCATCGAGAAAGATCGTGCCGTGATCGGCGATCTCGAAGAGACCCTGCTTGCGGTCCTTCGCGTCGGTGAAGGCGCCCTTCTCGTGTCCGAAGAGCTCCGAGTCGAGAAACGTGGCGTTGAGGCCGGCGCAGTTGACCTCCACGAACGGCGCCTTGGACCTGGGGCTCAGATCGTGGATCATCCGCGCCACCCAGCCTTTGCCGGTTCCGCTCTCGCCGGTCAGGAGCACCGTGGTGCGCTCGCTCTGGGCCAGCAGCGCCACCTGGTGGGCGAAGTCCTGCATCCCCGAGGAGGTGCCGAGCGAGTCGAGCCCATGATCGGGCGCGCTCTGGATCAGCAACGCCTCGTTGACGCGCCGCAGCCGCGCCTTGTCGGCGACCCGGGCCGTCGCGGCCGCCAGGTGCTCCATGTCGACCGGCTTGGTGAGGAAGTTCTCGGCCCCGAGCTGCATGGCCCGGACGGCGATGGCGATATCGGCTTCGCCGGTGAGGAGGATGACGGCGGCATCACGCTGGCGGAGGTGCTCGAGCACCTCCAGCCCGTCCATGCCGGGAAGCCGGAGATCCACGACCACGACTTCGGGGCGGAGACGGTCGAAGGTGGCGAGCCCAGCTTCTCCGCTCAATTCGCGGGTGACTTCGTAACCGAGACGCTCGAAATAATTCCCGATACTGCGCAAAACGTCGACATCGTCGTCGATCAGCAGAACCGATGCGGGCATCAAGCGGACCTGGGCAGAGGGCAGCGGGATTCGGCGCGGGGGCGCACCCACCAGAAACTAAACACTCCCGGCGTTAGCGCCATGCCTCACGCGTTGGTGGGCACCATGATGCGGATCGCGGCCGGGACCACGGTAGCCGTAAAGGGCGTGACGCCCCCGGGCTCCCCGTCGAGCTGAACGGGCTGGATCGGCATCGTCTCCACCCGGACCTCCCGGCCCCGGGCGTAGCCGACGTAGGTGTCGTCGATCTCGCCGGGCCGGGCCACCCGAAGCAGGTCCCAGACGGCACGAACGCTCTGACCGAAACTGTTGGCCCTCACCACCACCACGTCCAGCAAGCCGTCATCCGGCCGGATGCCATGGCCCAGCCGCACGAAGGGAGGGATGACCTCGCCGCAATTGGCGA
This sequence comes from uncultured Gemmatimonadales bacterium, assembly GCA_963757525.1. Classification (GTDB taxonomy): domain Bacteria; phylum Gemmatimonadota; class Gemmatimonadetes; order Gemmatimonadales; family GWC2-71-9; genus CAVVWJ01. The sequence goes on along the minus strand of CAVWRM010000001.1, from coordinate 2,260,072 downwards.
CCAGCACCATCGCGGCGTTGGCATCCCATTCAGCCCCATCGATGGTGATCACATGGGCGCTGGTGCGGATCTCGCCGATGAGCCTGAGGGTGGTGGCCACGTAGGCGGCCATCCCCCAGCGCTGCTTCAGCTCGGACGGCGTCTCCGACATGACCCGGGCGTCGTAGCCGGCGCCGCAGGCGACGGCGAAGTACTGCGTCCCCGACAGGCGGTCCATCCGTCCCAGATCGAAGGGCCGTGGCTGGGCCGACACGAGCGCCCGCGCCGCCCGGGCCGCCGGACCGGGAATGCGCAGGTTGCCCGCGAGCAGATTCCCCGTCCCGCCCGGGATCACGCCGAGCGCCACGTCCGTGCCGACGAGCGCGGCGGCGGCCTGCATCGTGGTGCCGTCGCCGCCGAACACCGCGACGACATCCACCCGCTCGGCGACTCCGTATTCCGCCAGCCGTCGCGCGTCGCCCGGACCGCCGGTGGCGAGCACCTCGGCGCTCCAGCCGGCACCGGTGAGTGTCCGCATGATCTCGGACACCGAATCCTGGCGGGTGCGCGCGGCGGCCGGGTTCGCGATCACGAGCACCCGCGGCATCAGAACTCGCGCTCCCAGAGAATATCGGTGCCGATCTGGTAGGGGTTGGTGCTCGTGAACTGGAACGCGTTCGCGCTCAGCGTGCCGCAGCTCTGGACCGTGGGCTCGATGGAGCTCTGCAGCTTCCACTCCCGGCTGAAGCGGAACTCGATACTCGCGCCCAGCGTCCGCCCACGAAGCTGGCTGAAGTCGGGGCAGAACCCGGCGCTGAAGGTGAGGAACGTCTTCCGGCCGATCTGCCAGCCGGCGGCGAGCTGGGTGAGCGTTCCTCCGGTGCCCGCGCTCGACGCGACGCCCGGACGGATCTCGATCAGGTCGATCGGAACGCCGAGATCCTGAATCAGGGCCCGCTCGAGCTCGCTCGAGAGCGCGCTGGAGAAGTAGGAGAGTCCGGTCTGGAGGGCGCCTCCCTGGCCCACCTGCGCGGCTTCGTTGGCCGGATAGCCCGTGATCAGGTAGGACACGAGGTCGGTCTCCGAGATCTTGGGCAGGAACGTGCTCTCCAGGTTGACCTTGGGCGCGTACAGCGTGCCGCTGATGTTGGCGATGACCGGAATCTCGTCACCGCTCCGGACCGTACGGACCACGTGACGCGCCTGGATGTCGAGCCCCGCGTTCAGGTCGCCGACGTAGTTCACTTCGCCTCGGCTGACCGTGAAATCGCGTGTGACCGGACCGATCTTGAGGGTGTAGCTTCCTCGCGCCGCGGTCAGCTTGCCCACGGGCGCGTAATCCTGGGCGACCTTGCTGACCCTCACGCTTCCCTCGAGCTGGATGTTCGCTTCCGCGGAGCGCAGCCAGTCGTCGGAGCCCATCGAGAGCCGGAGGTCGTTGATCCGGAGGGAGTCGAGGAACCGGTTCTGGAACTTGGCGCCCAGGTTCTCGCGGCGGATGAGGGTGGTGTCCACCAGGCCGGCGTTGGCGGGATCTTCCAGGTCGATGATCCGCTTGTTCACGAGATCGGCGAAGTAGAGGACGCCGCTGTTCGCCACCAGATCGCCGGTGAGCGTCGAGCCGAACACGGGGCCGCGAAGCTGCAGGTTGCCCGTGGCCACGAGCGTGAGGAAGTTGCGGACGTCGATGGCGCGGAACTGCGAGGCCTTGAGGTCGAGGCCGAGAACCGGCCGGGACAGATCCTCGAGCCGAAGTCCGCCCGTCACCTCGAGTCGGCCGCCACCGCTGGTCAGCAGCACGTCGCGGAGCACCACCGAGTCGCCCTGGAGCACGGCCCCGCCCTTCACCGTGCCGAAGCGCACGCCAAGCCCCGGCAACGTCATGCTGCCGCCCTTGACGTCCGCCCGCCCCGCCAGGCGTGGCGTGCCCCAGGTCCCCCCGACCTGCACATCGGCAGCGAGCGTCCCGTGCACCTGGGTCACCGCGGGCGTGAGTGCCTCCAGCAGTCCGAGGTCCACGCTGTCCGTATGCGCACGCACCGAGAGCGGGCCGTCCAGCCGGCGTTGCTTCACTCCGCTGAAGGCGAGGTCGAGCGGAAGATGCGCTTCGACCTCCAGAATGTCTTCCCCGGTGCGCCAGAGATCGAGATTGGCGTTCAGGCGCCGGTCGCCGTAGTTCACCGTCCCCTCGAGCAGCGGCGCCCGGAAGTCGCCGAATCGTCCGTCGGCCAGGCGGGCCCGGCCCTGAAACGTGGGCGCCGTCGCGGTCCCTCCCACCTGAAGGGCCAGACCCACCTCACCAGCGACGCCGGTGGTGTCGCGCTGGAGAATCGCGTAGAGGTCATGGAGATCGAGGCCCTGGATATCCACCGTGAGCGCACCTGGCGCCGCGCCCGGCACCGTCCCTTCGACGCGCACCAGCCCCGAGCCGTCGATCGCGAGCATGGTGAGCGCGCCGATCGCGGGCGCGGAATCCGCGAGAGCGATCGTCACGGAGTCTCCGAGGGTATAGCGATGCCGGGCGAGGGCGGCGAGCAGCGAATCGAGCGTGAGATACCGCGTGTCCTTGAAGACGTAGTACGTCCCCGCTCCGTCGATTCTGGAGCTCCCGCCGAGGGTCGCCCCGCCGCTCCAGTCGAGCGAGTCCGCGAATCCGGAAGCCCGGGCACCGACCCCGCTGAACGCGAAGGTGCCGTACGCGAAGGAGTCGGTGGCCACGGCAGCCGTGAGCCGGCGCCGTCCTTCCCCCTGCCAGGCGAACGACCCGGTGATCCGGGGCGAGCGATAGCGCTGCCACTCGAACCGCTGCACTTCGAGATCACCCGCGGCCTGCAGCGAATCGAGACTGCCGCCCAGCCGCACGCTCGCGACCGCGGTCCCGCCCAACGGTCGGGCCTCTTTGGAGGTGTCGCGCACCTGACCCGTGGTGGCGAGGAGCAGCGAATCGAACCCGATCAGGCTGTCGGCCAGGAGCTGGAACGACATCGCGCCGGTGTGCGGCGCGGCCCAGCCGAGGGTGCCGCTGCCGGTGGCGCGGGCACCCTTCCAGGTGGCGTACGCGGTGTCGAGACGGATCACGCTGTCATGGATCGCGCCGCGCCCGTACACGCTGTCGAGCTCCCACTCGCGCATCCGACCGCGTCCGAGCGCGACCTCGAACTCGGCCTCGGGAGCCCGTAGCGTGTCGATGCTGCCGGTGACCCGCATTTGTCCGGTGAGTTCGGTCTTGAGCGGGCGGCCGGTGAGCGCAGCGAGGTCGAGCCGAGAAAACCGGAGCAACAGATTGTCGGCGCCCCAGTGGGGAGGCCGCAGGGTGACGGTGCCGAGCGCGTCCACCGTTCCGATCTCACCGGCGAGTGAGGCGTCCACCGCGAGGGCCGACAGCGTCCCGCGGCTCCGGAACGTGCCACGGAGGTCGCCGCGGGCCACGAGTGACGGGAACGCGCGGCGAATCCCCTCGAACGACAGCGGGTCGAGGTTCACATCGGTGACCAGCCCGAGCGTGTCGGTCCTGGAGTCGAGATGCACCGACCCGGAAGCCTCGCTGACCGGCCGGTCGCCGTCCTGATGCCGGGCGGTGCCGTCGAAGTCCACGTTGCTGAGCGGACCGTCCAGCGTTCCGGTGGCGAGGAGACGCCCCTCGAGAATCACGGCGGGGACGATCAGGCGCATGGTCCTGAGATCGATGTTCGAGCGCCGGACGTGAAAATTGGAGAAGGTCAGTCCACTGTCCGGGCTCGCTCCCGCCACGCCGTCCCCCGCGATCAGGCTCACCGGATTGCCGGGGACCCGCGCGTCGGCGAACGCCCAGTCGAGCGACAGGTCCATCGCGTCCAGATACCCCGAGCCGGACATCGAGCCCGTGATGCGCCCGTAGAAGGGCAGGGTATCGAGGTACGGCCGCACGGCGTCGAGGTCGAGATCGCGGAGGGTGACCCGCATGTCGCGGACCCCGAGGCCGCGCTTCCGATCGGTGAGGGCCACCAGCTCGCCGTCCACCCGCTGGGTCTCGTGCCGGAGATGGAGATCACGGATGTCGTATGCCGTGAGCATGCCGCTCTCCGAGCGCGCGACCAGCACGCCGCTCCCGGTCATGGACGGAAAATCGGGAGAGACCCAGTGGAGGTCGTCGAGACTCACCTCGGTCGCGTTCACCTGGAAGTCGAACAGCACCGTGTCGTGGGGCCATGTCACGGCGCCGCCGCCGGAGAAGCGCGTCCCCGGCAGCGCCCCGCGCGACAGACTGAACACGGCGCTGTCGCCCCGCAGGCGGATCCGTCCCACCGCATCGCGCAGCGTCACCGCCGGGTCGCTCACCCGTGCCGCGAGCGAGTCCAGGTCGATGGTGAAGGGCTTCCGGTCCGGCGTCGCGATCCGCAGACGCGACATCCGGGTGGTGAGGTCGCTGAGCAGGATGACCCGGCGAAGCCCCTCCGGCGCCTCTTCGATCAGGCGGCCGGGCTTGGCTCGCTCGGCGGCAAGCGCCGAGTCGCGCTGGCTCTGCCTGGTCAGCGACTTCGAGGGATTCCACGGCAGCGCGAGCCTGAGCGCTCCGCCGGTGACCTTGACGTCGTGGAACTCGATCAGCGGCGACGCGCCCCCGCCCTTTCCCTTCCCCAGACCCAGCACCTCCTCGTAGTTCATCCGGCCGTTGCGGTGCTTGATCAGCTGAATGGTCGGATGGTCGAGCTGCACGGCGCTCAGGACGAACTGCTTGGCGAGCAGGTTGGGGAGGCGATAGCTGACGCGGACGCGGGGAAGGTCCGCGAGCAGGGCGCCGCTCGTGTCGCGCACCACGAGATTCTCGAGCGTGAGGTCGTACAGGAACGAGCCCGAGATCGCGCCCACCTTCACCTGCCCGATGATCACGTTGTCCAGGATCTGCGACACCGTGCGCGCGAGGAGGGCGCGACCGGGCGGCGTCAGCGTCATCGACGTCACCACGCCGAGCACCATGGCCAGGGTGCCCACCACGAAGACGAAGAAGAACCGGGCCACCAGGCGTCGCATCAGAAGGCCTGGCCGACCGCGATGTGGTAGGTGATGTGACTCTTCCGGTCGAGCACGAATGCATCCTGCCCCGGGACCGCGGTGAGCGTGCCCGTGGTGTCGAACTGGAACAGCGTGCCGGACTGGAGCCGGTACGGATTGTACGCCACATCCAGCCGGGCGGGTCCGAGCGGGGTATTGATCCGAAGTCCCACGCCAGGGGTCACCCTGAGGGCGGCGGACGTGTTGCCCCGGGTCCAGACCGTTCCCGCGTCCACGAACGCCGCAAGCCGCAGCCGCGAGCGGAAGACCGGGGAGGGCACGCGAAGCTCGACGTTGCCGACCGCGAGGGTGTTGCCGCCGGTGGCCGCCACGGTCACCGAATCGGCCACGGGCAGGCGGCCGAGCGTCGCCATCGAATCGAGGTGCTCCTTGGAGACGACGTAGACCACCGGGCCCAGCTCGTTGCGCTGGTAGCCGCGCACGTCGTTGGGACCGCCGCCGTAGAAGCGCTGCTCCGGCGGAATGAAGTTGCCCGACGCGGTGGAGACGTCGACGGTGGGCGCGAAGATGGCCCCGCCCCGCAGCCGCCAGCTCACCACGACGTCACGTGCCAGCGGCCGGTACCAGGAATAATCGCCCACCACCCGGGTGAACTGCTGGAACGACGACGAGCCCAGCAGCTTGGAGCTCACCGTCATCTCGAGTGACGCGAGCGAGCCTCGGCTCGGATCGAGGGGATTGTTCACCCGGGGGAGTGATCCGGCGGCGGTCAGCGTCGCGAGCACGCGGTTCTGCCGCAGGAGATCCACCAGGTCCGGCGTGCACGCGTTGAACGACGCGCAGAAGCTCACCGCCGTCGCCTCGGTGTGGCCATACGACAGGGTGTACGCGAGCGAGAGCGGGATCCGGCGCCGAGGCGTCTCCCGCCGGAGCAGCACCGTCGTGCCCGTCTCCTGCCGCAGGTACACCTTGAACTCGGAGCGGCGCTCGGAGAAGACCGAGACGGAAATGGTGTTGTTGGCGGACAGGAACGCCGGACGCCGGAGCGTCGCGCCGAGGTAGAAGTTGAGCTTGGCCGATCCGACGGTGTCTTCCTTGGAGGCGCTGCAGATGTTGTCGGCCAGCCCCCAGTCGAACGGCTGGCCGACGCCCACCTTGGAGACCCGGCTCGTCAGGTCGAGAATCCTGCCGGAGTTTCCCAGAAAGTTGCGCGTGGTCCACGCCGCCGAGCCACGGAAACAGTCGTCGGTCCCGTACCCGATTCCGCTCCGGATCCGGTAGCGCTTCGACTCGTTCACCTGCACCAGCACGGGGACCGAATCGGCGCCGGGCGTGAACTTGGCCGAATCGATGTTCACGTTGGCGAACCGGAAGAGATCCGAGCTGTACAGGTTGCGCTGGCTTTGAAAGAGCTCGTCCTGCGAGTAGGTCCGGCCCGGACGGCTGACGAGGAGCTTGCGGACCAGGTTGGGATCGACCCGTTTGGTCCCCTCGACCGTGACGGTTCCGATGACCGCCGGGTCGCCGGGATCCACCTCCATGGCCACCTTGGCGGTGTTGCGGTCCGTCCTGGTCTCGAAGCTGGAGAAGACCTTGGCGGCGGGATAGCCGCGATCGCGCAGTCGCCGCGTGATGGTATCGGCCGTGACCTGCATGACGTACCGGTTGAAGGGATCGCCCTCGCGAAGCGGGAGGTCCACCAGCATGATCGACCGGATCTTCTCCGGCAGCGAATCGAGTCCGGTCACGGTCAGGCTGGTGACGCGGGTGGGATCGCCCTCGACGATCTTGAAGGTGATGTAGACGTTCTCGGGCGTGCGCTTGACGACGGTGTCGATCTGCACGTGGGGATATCCGCTCCGCCGGTAAAAGACGTCGAGCCGGACGACATCGCGGCGGAACTCCTGCTCATCGAAGTACCGCTTCTCGCCGATGCCCAGCCAGCGCACCAGCACGGACCGGGCAAACCAGCTCGATCGGGTCGTGGCGATCGCAGTGGCCAGCGCCTCGTCGGTGATGGCGTGGTTGCCCTCGAAGTCCAGCTGCCGCACGACGCGGTCGCCGTTTTGCGCCGACGCCCCCGGCGGCGCGGCGGCGGCGAGCGCCAGCGCGAACGCCGCCGCCGCGGCTCCCCTCACTGGAGCTCCAAGGCTGCACGGCGAGGCACAGAGACGGGCGGACAGGCGATTGACGACATGCTCTAAGCCATGTAGTTTGACCACCTTACGCCTTCATGTCAACGAGGCCGCGCCACCCGGCCCAGCGCTCAACGCCCTGCGGGCGCGACTACTCCGGCGCGGAATCCCTCCGACCCCTGCCCCGTCCATGAGGTGGATTCGAGGAATGCATCGTGACTGAGTCGCGTTTCGCGCTCCAGCTTCTGCTCCTGATCGGTACACTCGTCGTCCCTCCATCGCTGACCGGCCAGTCGTTGAACAAGCGGCTCGACCGTCGGCTGGATGCGTCGCCGTTCAACCGGCAGCTGTGGGGCGTCGCCCTTGTCGACGACCAGGGCCGGCTGCTGTACGGCCGCAACCAGGACCGGCTCTTCATCCCGGCGAGCAATACGAAGATCGTCGTCGCCGCGGTGGCGTCGGCCCTGCTCCCGCCGGACTGGACCGTCCCCACGAGCGTGTACGCCGCCGGCCCGGTCTCCAACGGTGTGGTCGAAGGCGATCTGGTGCTCTACGGCCGGGGCGATCCGACCATGGGGCGGCGGTGCTACTCGACCGATTCGGCCGCCGCGGGTGCCTGCGACACCGATCCGTTCGCCAGACTGCGGCTGCTCGCCGACACCCTGCGCGCGCGTGGCATCCGCGTGATCCGGGGCGATCTGGTGGGGGACGGCAGTTACTTCGAGCCGCTCATGGTAAGCCCGAGCTGGGAAGGCTTCGACCTGAACTGGTGGTACGCGGCTCCGGTCTCGGGACTCGGCTTCAACGACAACAGCGTGGATTTCACCTGGGGTCCCGGCGCCGACCTGGGCGCCCCGGCAGTCATCACCATGAACCCGGATCTCGGCGATGTCGCGTTCGAGAACCGCACGGTGACGGTGCCGCCCGGTGGCGAGTCGGATATCGGCGACCGGTTCTACCGGGTCCCGGGTTCCCTCCAGGTCTGGGCCGAGGGCACGGTCACCAGGGACCACCCGGTCCAGACCGAGTCGTTCGCCATGCCCGACCCCGACGTGTTCACGGCCCGCGCGCTGCGGCAGGCGCTCGCCGACGTGGGCATCGCGGTCACGGGCACTACGCGCTCCACCACCGACTCGCTGCTCTATCTCACCGCCCGCCGGAGCGCGCCGCTCGCCGAGGTCCGGTCTCGTCCGCTGCACGACTGGGTGTTCCCGATCCTCAATACCAGCCAGAACTGGTACGCCGAGATGTTGCTCAAGCAGCTCGGGCGCCAGTTCGGCAAGGCGGGCTCGTGGACCGAGGGCCTCGAGGTGGAGCGGCGGTTCCTGATCGACTCGATCAAGGTGGACTCCACCCAGTTCTCATTACAGGATGGATCGGGGCTCTCGAGCGGCAACCTGGTCTCTCCGCTCGCCTTCACCCAGATTCTCCGATTCATCCGGACGCATCCGCGTCACGCGACCTTCATGGCCGGGCTTCCCCAGTCGGGACAGCCCGGCTCGTTGCGCACCCGCTTCCTGGCCACGCCGGTGTCCCGCCGGGTCTGGGCCAAGACCGGCAGCATCGGCCGGGTCAACACGCTGTCAGGCTACGTCGAGCCGTCGAAGGGACACGTCTACACCTTTTCCATCCAGGCCAATCACCACACGCTCGAGACCCGCACCATCCTCGCGGCGATCGACAGCGTCGTGGTCGACATGGCGAAGGGACGGTGAACCGATGCAGCTGCTGCTCATCCGCCATGCTCATGCCGGAGACCACGACCCGAACCGCTGGCCCGACGATCGCGACCGGCCGCTCACCGACAAGGGACGAAAGACCCACGGCCGGGTGAGCCGCCTGCTCGGCAAGCTCGATCTGGTTCCCGGTCTGGTGCTCACCAGTCCCTGGACCCGCGCCGCGCAGACCGCGGCCATCGTGGTGGAGACGCTGGCCCTCCCGGAGCCACCGGTATCGTGCGATGCCCTGGCCACCGAGCCGGACGTGACGCGGCTCGCGGAGTTCACAGCCGGCGCGGCGCCCGACGCCACGGTGGCCATGGTGGGGCACTCCCCCTGGATGGAAGAGCTGGCGTCGATCCTGCTCGGCGGCAGCCCCACCGCGGTCGCCATCGATTTTCCGAAGAGCGGTGTGATCGGGATCGACCTGGATCAGCTGGCGCAGGGAGCGGGACAGCTGCAGTTCTTCATCCGGCCAAAAATGGCGAAATAGGTCGCGAGCGCGACCTCATTCACTCTGGCCGAAGATCGCCAGGTTGGACGAGTGGCCGGGATTCACCTTGGCCTTGGGATTGATGAAATGCACCGCGTTGTTCACCGCGATGCACGCCTCCGAGGCGCCGGTGGCGATCAGCTTGAGCTTGCCGGGATAGTTGGTGATGTCACCGGCCGCGTAGATGCCCGGCACGTTGGTCCCCATCACCTGGCTCACCTTGATGTCCGCCTTCTCGGTGTCGAGTCCCCACTCCTTGATCGCGCCGAGATCGGAGTGGAAGCCGAGCAGGGGAATGACGGCGTCGACGGGCAGGTGCTCCTCTTCCTTGGTCTTGTTGTTGAAGATCGTGACGCTCTCGAGCCGGCCGTTGCCGTGCAGGGCCTTCACCTCCCAGAACGTCCGCAGCTCGCACTGCTTCTCCCGGTGCAGCTCCTGCACCTGGTTGATGGTCGCCGCGTGGGCCCGGAACCCGTCGCGCCGGTGGATCAGCATGATCGACTTGGCGATGCCATGAAGGTTCACCGCCCAGTCGAACGCCGAGTCGCCGCCGCCCACGAGCAGCACCCGCTGGCCCCGGAACTGTTTCGGGTCGAGCACCTTGAAGTAGAGGCCGCGCTCCTCGTACAGATCTTCGCCCTCGACGCCGAGCTTGCGCGCCTCGAACGCGCCGATGCCGGCCGCGATGATGATGGTACGGCTGGGGTAGGTACCCTCCGACGTCTCGAGGATGAAATGGCTCTCGCCGCCGTTCTCCACCCGCCGCAGACCGGTCACGACCTCGCCCAGATGCGTGGTGGCGCCGAACTGGAGCCCCTGGGCGGCCATGTCGCGGATCAGGTCCTTGGCGAGGACCTTGGGAAACCCGGCGACGTCGAAGATGTACTTCTCGGGATAGAGCGCCATGAGCTGCCCGCCCAGCGCCGGCAGGGCGTCGATGATGCGCGCGGACGCGCCGCGCATGCCGGCGTAGAAGGCGGCGAACAGTCCGGTGGGCCCCCCGCCGATGATCGAGATGTCCTTGAGCTCCTGCTCCGCCACGTCGGCTCCTCGGTGCGCGTGTTGGGTGCATAAATATAGACGGGGCGAAAGGGCGAAAGGGCGAAAGGGCGGTACGGCGGTAGGGTACTGTCCGGTCTTGAGGTAGCGCTTTTTCGGAAGGGGGTCGAGGGTCAGCCCGCGAAGTCACCTCCGGGCGGCCGATTCCCGTCACCGCTCAACATCCCGTTTACCACCGCTCGTACCTTTTGCGCGGTGAACGGCTCCCGCAGGATCGGAACGTTGGACGGTAGCTGGCGCTCGATCTCAGGGCTGGATCGGCCGGTGTTCGCCAGATAGACAATGGGAAGGTCAGGCCGGTGCTCACGCAGTTGCAGGATGAGTTCGACGCCATCGGCCCCGGCGACCTTCGTATTGGAGATCAGCAGGTCAACCCGGTCCAGGATGTAGGCGAGTTGAGTAGCGGAGAGAACATCGTAGGCATGAAAGAGGATGTGCCCGTCATCGCGAAGCAGATCGATCAAGAAGGCGACGGCGTTCCTGTCCTCATCGGCAATCACAATTCGCCGAGCATCGAAGCCCGGAATATGGGTGCGCATTGTGAACCTTGGACCCGGAGAACGTCCGGGAGCGGCAAGAAGCGGTAGGAACCTCCATCCGGAATCTACCCGCTCGCACCACCAGGTGTCAGGGCCGGTCCCGAGATAGTCACCCGACTGGCGGTGGTGGGGTCCCTGAGGCGTGCGAGGTCGGCCACCGTCCGCACCCGGCTGGTCAGGCCCGCTGCCATCGCGGGCGTCACCTTGTGCCCGAGAGACTGTGGGGGTCCGCCGGTCCGCCCTACCGCCGTACCGCCGTCGCCCGCCATCTTCCCTCTCATGAAGATCTACACCAAGACCGGCGATGGCGGCGAGACGGGCCTGTTCGGCGGCGGACGGGTGCCGAAGGACCACCCCCGCACCGCGGCGTACGGCGACGTGGACGAGCTGAACTCCGCCATCGGCGTCGCCAGGGCGACGGCGCCCGCCGACCTGTTCGACTCGCTGCTGGACTCCATCCAGCGCGACCTCTTCTCGATCGGCGGGCATCTGGCGACCCCCGACACCGCGAAAGTCGCCAAGGCGCTCGAGAAAGCCGACCTGTCGCCGGAGCGCGTCGCGTTCTTCGAGCGGACGATGGACGAGGCCGACCGCGAGCTCCCTCCGCTCCGTGCGTTCGTCCTGCCGGGCGGCACACCCAAGGCCGCGGCGCTCCACCTGGCGCGAACCGTGTGCCGCCGGGCCGAGCGCAGCGTGGTGTCGCTGTCGCACGAGAGCGACGTGCCGGCGCTGTTCCTCACCTACCTCAATCGGCTCTCGGATCTTCTGTTCACGCTCGCTCGCCAGGCCAACCTGCGCGCCGGCACCGGCGACGCCACGTGGTAACCGTCACTCCCGTCCTCGTCACCCACGCCCTCGGCCAGTACCCGGTGTACATCGAGCCGGGACTTCTCGGGCGTCTCGAGACCCTCGCGGCGGAGCACCTCGGCGATGGACGGATCGTGATGGTGGCCGACGCGACGGTGCACGATCTGCTGCAGGAGGGATGCCTCGGCCGCGGCCCATGGAACGGCGACACGATCACGTTCCCGAGCGGCGAGCCGTCGAAGAATAGGAAGGAATGGGCCCGGCTCACGGATCTGCTGCTCGAGCGCGAGGTCGGCCGCGACGGAGGACTCATCGCCCTCGGGGGGGGCGTGGCCGGCGATCTGGCGGGATTCGTCGCCGCCACCTACCTGCGTGGGATCGGGTTCCTGCAGACACCGACCACGCTGCTCGCGATGGTCGACGCGTCCGTCGGCGGCAAGACCGGCATCGACACGCGCCACGGCAAGAACCTGGTAGGGGCTTTTCATCCGCCCCGCGCCGTCGTCGCCGATCCCCGCGTTCTGTCGACGCTCCCGGAGCGCGACTACCGCGGCGGCCTGGCCGAGGCGGTGAAGCACGGCGTCGTCGCCGACGACGCCTACTTCTCGTGGATGGAGAAGCACTCGGCGCTCCTCGCCGCGCGAGACGAGGCCACGCTCACTCACCTCGTGCGGCGCAGCGTGGAGATCAAGGCCGCCATCGTGGGCGAGGATGAGCGGGAGAGCGGGAGGCGGGCCGTTCTCAACGCCGGACATACCGTGGCGCACGCGCTGGAGCAGGCCAGCGACTATCGCATCCCTCACGGCGAGGCCGTCGCGCTGGGTCTCGTGGCCGAATGTGCGCTCGCGGAATCCGAAGGCGTGGCGACCGCGGGCACGCAGGAACGCGTGTCGGCGCTTCTCCAGCGGCTCGGTCTTCCGGTGCGACTGGGGCAGCCGCTGCCGCTCGAGGCGATTCTGGCGGCGATGCGGAGCGACAAGAAGAACCGCAAGACGCGTATTCACTTCGCGATGCCGAGTGCAATCGGTTGCACTGCGGAGAACGGTGGATGGACGCGCGCGGCGACGGAGCAGGCCATCGAAACATGTTTACGTGTCATTGTATAACCCATCACAAAGCAATGATTTACAGATATAGTACACACTTATTAACACGGTGAAATGTGGGCGCCGGTGGAGAAAGAGTCGAACCAGTTATTGTGGAATGATTTGTGATGTGGAAATAATTTTTTGCTTGACCAACCCTCACGCAATTCCTATATTCGCTTCTCCTCTCATCAACAATTCTGGTCGCCGCACCCGACAACAGAGCAGTCGCTTTTTTCAACCACTTCTGGGGTTGACTATGGCCCATGTCCGTGTTCGCTCCGGGAAAGCCCGCGCCTTGCTGCGGTCGGCCCCATCCGGATCCTTCGATCAGTACCTCCTCGACATCCAGAAGCTCCCCATGATCTCCGACCCGGAGGAGGAGAAGCGTCTGGCCCGTCGAGCACTGGCGGGGGACGAAACGGCGGCGGAGCGGCTGGTGACCGCGAACCTCAGGTTCGTCATCTCCTACGTCAAGAAATACCAGGGACACGGCCTGGATCTGTCGGAGCTGGTGGCGATCGGGAACGAAGGCCTGCTCAAGGCGGTCAAGAAGTTCGATCCCGACCACGGCGTGAAGTTCATCTCCTACGCGGTGTGGTGGGTGCGGCAGGCGGTGCTCAAGGCGCTGGCGGAGCAGACCCGCAGCGTGCGGATCCCGCTCAATCAGAACTCCGCCCTCGTCCGGATGTCGCGAGCCCAGAGCTTCCTTGCCCAGGAGCTGGGCCGAGAGCCCACCGACGCCGAAATCGCCACCGCCCTCAACGACTCCATCGAAAACATCCGCTCCGCCCGCCGCATGACCTCCACCGAGGTGTCGCTCGACGCCCCGGTCGAGCGGCAGGACCGGGGGGCGAGCACGTTCGGTGAGCGGGTGGCCGGCTCCGGCGGCGGCGAGATCGAGGACATGACCGACACGCGGCTCCAGCGCGAGTTCATCGATCGGATCTTCCAGCGCCATCTGACACCCCGTGAGCGCAAGATCCTCTCCCTGTACTACGGCCTCGAGGAAGGCTCCGAGGCGCTCACGCTCGAGAAAATCGGCGCGCTGCTCGGTGTGACCCGGGAGCGTATCCGCCAGATCCGCGAGCGCGCCTTCGAGAAGCTGCGCGACAGCCCCGACGTCCGGGCGCTCCGGGGGTTCTGGGGCGCGGCATAAGAGCGGCTGAAGGCTGAACGCTGAAGGCTGAAAGCTGAAAGCTGAAAGCTGAAGGCTGTTGAGGCGGCCCTCCTCGCACCATGCGGGGAGGGTCGTTCGCTTTCAGCTTTCAGCTTTCAGCTTTCAGCCTTCAGCCTTCGCCAGCCTTCAGCCTTCAGCCTTTCACCTATATTCAACTCCATGCTTCCGCGCGTGCCGATCTTTCCTCTCTCCGTGGTCCTCTTCCCCGGAGCGACGCTTCCACTCCACATCTTCGAGCCCCGGTATCGCCGGCTGCTTGCCGATTCCCTCGCGGGCGACCGGCGCTTCGGCATCACGCCCACCGGGCCCGACCACGAGGCTCCGGACCCCGGAACCGTCGGGTGTCTCGCCGAAGTGCGGGTCAACCAGGAGCTGCCCGACGGCCGGTCGAACATCATCGTGCTGGGCGGTATGCGGTTCGTCATCGAGCGGCTCAGCCAGGATTCCGCCCCCTACTACGTTGCCTCGGTCGAGACATTCGACGACGAGGCCGGCACCGCGCCGCCGGCCGACCGGGCCGCTCGGCTCCGGGAGGTGTTCCTCCAGTACCGTGAGCTCCTGCGGCTGCTCAACGACCTCGAGCCGGACGAGGGCGACCCGCCGGCCGGCGGACAGGACCTCTCGTTTCATGTCTCCGCCGTGGCCGACTGCGATCCCGCGATCAAGCAGCGGCTCCTGTCCGAGCGCTCCACCGCGAGGCGCGTCGAAGGGTTGCTGCTCCTCCTCCCCGTCCTCACCAGCGCCGCCGAGCGCGCGCTGACGGTTCACCGCCGGGCCCACACCAACGGCCAGGGTGGCGCGCAGACGGGGCTCGCCACGGAATCATGACGCCGGATCTCATCGCGGCGCTTGGCCGCATCGTGGGCTCCCGATGGGTGCGCCACCGGCGGGCCGAACTCGCGACCTATACGATGGACGGGCTTCCCACCCGCGAGTCGTACCCCGGCGTGGTGGTGATGCCCGCGGACACCGCCGAGGTGCGCGAGATCGTTCGCTTGTTGTACCTCCTCGCCATTCCCTTCGTGGCCCGCGGTGCCGGCACCGGTCTCTCGGGTGGGGCCGTAGCCGATCGTGACGCGGTCCTCATCGCGCTGACCAGGATGAACCGCATTCTGCGCGTGGACCCGTCGCGGCGGCGCGCGGTGCTGCAGCCCGGCGTCGTGAACGCGCGGCTCTCGGAGGCGGCGGCGCCGCTCGGTCTGCATTACGTGCCCGACCCCTCGAGTCAGGCCGCGTGCACCGTGGGCGGCAACGTGGCCGAGAACGCCGGAGGGCCGCACTGCCTCAAATACGGCGTGACCACCAATCACGTCACCGAGCTCGAAGTGGTGCTGCCGGACGCCTCGACCGTGCGCCTTGGCTCGCCGCAGGGAGAGCCGTGGGGCCCCGATCTCGTCGGCCTCTTCGTGGGCAGCGAGGGCATGTTCGGGATCGCCACCGAGATCACCGTCCGGCTCGAGCCGCTGCCCGCGAGCGTCCGGACGATGCTCGCGGACTTCCCCACCGTGCGCAGTGCGAGCGAGGCCGTCTCGGCCATCATCGCCGGGGGAATCGTTCCGGCGGCGCTCGAGATGATGGATCGCTCGTGCGTCGCCGCGGTCGAGGCCTCGATCTACGCGGCGGGCTATCCGACCGATGCGGCGGCCGTGCTGCTCGTGGAGCTCGACGGGCAGAGCGAGGCCGTCGCCGCGGAGGCCGAGATGGTCGCCCGGATTCTCCGGAGCCACGGCGCTCGCGAGGTGCGGAGCGCCTCGAGCGCGGCGGATCGGGCCCGGCTCTGGCAGGGCCGCAAGAAAGCGTTCGGCGCGATGGGACGGATCGCGCCGGACCTCGCCGTCCAGGACGCGGTCGTGCCGCGCTCCGTGCTGCCGGACATCATGGACCGGATCGCGGAGATTCGCGACCGGCATGGTCTCACGATCAGCAACGTGTTCCACGCCGGCGACGGCAATCTCCACCCCAACATCAGCTTCGACCGGCACGATCCCCGGGTCAGCTCGCGCGTTCACGCGGCGTGTCGCGAGATCATGACGGCCTGCGTCGACGCGGGCGGCAGTATCACGGGGGAGCACGGCGTGGGCAGCGACAAGATCGGCTACATGCCGCTGATCTTCGACGCCGAGACGCTGGGCGCCATGCGCGCGGTCCGGCGCGCGTTCGATCCTCACGAATCGGCCAATCCCGGCAAGGTGGTGCCCGTGCACGCCTGCCGCGAGTGGCTCGCCACGCCGAGCGCGCGATGAGCGATCCCATCTATACCCGGCTGCGCGCGCTGCTCGGCACCGGCGGTGTCGAGCGGGATCCCGACGGTCTGCCCCGGGCCGCGCCCGACTCGCCCGACGCCCTCTCTCTCGTCTGCCGGCTCGCGCACGAGGAGGGCTGGAAGATCAGGGTCGAGGGTCAGGGAACCTGGCTTCCATCCGACGCCCCCGCCGACCTCTCCGTGAGCACGCGGGCGCTCGATCAGGTCGTCTCGGTGAGCCCGGCCGACCTGGTCGCCACGGTGCAGGCGGGCACGCCGCTCGACGCGCTGCGACGCCGGCTGGCCGACGAAGGAATGTGGCTCGCGCTCGATCCGCCGGGCCGGCCCGACCGGAGCGTGGGCTCGATCGTCGCCACCGCCACGTCGGGGCCCCTCCGGCACGGGTTCGGGCCCGTGCGCGATCATCTGCTGGGATGCACGGTCGCCACCGGTGACGGCCGCCTGGTGAGAGCCGGCGGCAAAGTCGTGAAGAATGTGGCCGGGTACGATCTCACCAAGCTTCAGGTGGGCGGCTTCGGTGGATTCGGCATCATCGCCGACGTGCACCTTCGCCTTCGCGCCCTGCCTCGAGCCGACGTCACGCTGGTGGCACGCGGGCACCGCGATGCACTCACCGCCGCGGCCCGCGAGATGGTGGCACAGAAGACGACGCCCGCCGCCCTCGAGCTGCTGTCTCCCGCGCTCGCCGCCGAAGCCGAGTGGATCCTGGCCGCCCGGTTCCTCGGCACCGATGCCGCGGTGCACGCCGAGGTGAGGCAGCTTGGCTCTTCGGGTGAAGGTGGGCCGGCCTGGCAGCCGCTGCCCGCCGAGCGCACCGCGGCCTTCTGGAGCGTGGTGGCGCGCGGCAGCCTCGGCGGGCCCATCACGATCCGGCTCGGCGTCCTCGGCGACGGAGTGGACGAGACGATGGATCTCGTCACCCACGATCTGGACGAGGGACTGCTCTCCGCGGGCCCCGGCTCGGGCATGATCCGCTGGACCGGCGACGCGCCCATCGAGCGGCTCCGGGGAGTTCGCCGCGCCGCGGCGGGGCGCGAGATTCCGATGACCATCGAGCGGGCACCCTGGCCGCTGCGGCGCGCCATGGGACACTTCGGCGCGTATCGCGAGGGCGTGGGGCAGCTGGTCGGCCGCCTGCGGGACAGCTTCGATCCGGGCCAGTGTCTCAGCGTCGCGCTGGAGGGCGGAGAGTGAAGACGGTGGACCGGCGAAACGGCGGAACGGCGGAAGATCTCGCGGCTCCGTCGGACCCTCTCGCTCCATGTGTCCATTGCGGATTCTGCCTGCCCGCCTGCCCCACCTACCTCGCCACCGGAGACGAAGCCGACAGCCCCCGGGGGCGCATCGTCCTCATGCGCGCCCTCGAGCGGGGCGAGCTGGGGGACGACGATCCGGCGTTGATCCAGCATCTCGACGCCTGCCTCGGCTGCCGGGGCTGTGAGCCGGTGTGTCCCTCCGGCGTCGGCTACGGCCGCGGACTCGAGCGGGCGCGTGAGCGACTCTTCGACCGCCGCGGCGGCACCGCGCTCGCCCGCGCGGTGCTCGGGATCTTTCGCGACGAGCGGTGGTGGCGGCCGCTGTTCACCATGGGTCGCGCGCTGAGGGCCACGGGCATTCCGCGTGCCCTGGCCGGTGGCGGGCGGCTCGGGTTTCAGATGGGGATGCTGGCCGCGACCCGGCCTGCCATGCGCGATCCGCGACCCCCGACTCTCGACCCGCGACCCGCGACTCTCGACCCTCCACCTCCGATCCCCGAAAGACGACCCGTGACCCTCTTCCGCGGCTGCGTGATGGACACCCTGTTCGGGCACGTGCACGAGGCGACCCGGCGCACCCTGGAGGTCAACGGCTACGAGGTCCGGGAGGTGGAGGGACAGGGTTGCTGCGGTGCGCTCCACGAGCACGCCGGCGACCGGGCGTCCGCGCGCGCCCTCGCCAGACGGAACGTGGACGCCTTCGGCGGCTCGGGCGACCCGATCGTGGTCAACAGCGCCGGCTGTGGCGCCCTGCTCAAGGACTATGGCCATCTTCTGGAGGACGACGCCGGCGGCGCCTTCGGGGGGCGGGTCAGGGACGTGAGCGAGCTGCTGGCCGCGGCAGGCCCCCGCCAGGGGGCCTCCCTGGACGCCGAGGTGGCCTATGACGCGCCTTGTCACCTGCAGCACGCCCAACGAGTGCACGAGGCGCCGCTCGCGGTTCTACGGGCCATCCCGGGAGTCCGGTTGCGGTTGTTGCCCGGATCCGACAAGTGTTGCGGCAGCGCCGGGATCTACTCCGTGCTCCACCCCTCGATGGCGCGAGCGGTCCTGGACGCGAAGATCCGCGGGATCGCCGCGGCCGACCCGCGGCCGGATACGATCGCCACGGGCAATCCGGGCTGTCTCATGCAGATCGGGGCTGGTCTCGCGGCCGCGGGCCTGGACGTGCGGGTGGCGCACCCGGTGGAGCTGCTGGATGAGAGCTATGCGGGAGCGGGGATGTATGAGGGAGGGCTGAAAGCTGAAAGCTAAAAGCTGAAAGCCCCCACGTTCAGCTTTCGGCGTTCAGCCTTCAGCTTTTAGCCTTTAGCCTTTAGCCTTCTCCCCATGACCGCGGCGATCCTGTTCGACTTCAACGGCGTCATCGTCGACGATGAGCCCCAGCACTGCGACGCGCTGATCGCGACGCTCGCCGAGTACGGGTACGCGCTCGACCCCGCGCGGTACTACGCCGACTACCTGGGATTCGACGACCGCGAGTGTTTCCGATTCACCTTCAAGCGGATGGGACGCAGTGACGACGACGACGCCGTCGCCGCCGCCATCGAGCGGAAGAATGCGCATTACGAGCGCTCGATCCGCGGGTCCCTGCGCCTGGTCCCCGGCGCGCCGGAGTTCGTCGAGAACGCGGCATTCGAAGGCTACCAGCTCGCGATCGTGTCGGGCGCGCTCCGTCGCGAGATCGAGCTGGTGCTCGAGCTCGCCGGCCTGCGCCCGCACTTCGCCGAGATCGTCGCCGCCGAAGACGTCACCGCGTGCAAGCCGGACCCGCAGGGCTATCGCCGCGCCCGCGAGGCGCTGGCGCTGGCGCCGAACCGATGCATGGTGATCGAAGACTCGCTCCCCGGCCTCACGGCGGCGCACGCCGCCGGTCTCCGCTGTGCGATGCTCTCCACCTCCCACAGCCAGGACCTGATCGCCGACGCGGATCTGGTCTGGAGCGACTTCGTCGGGCGCACACCTTCCGACCTGCCCTGGGCCCATGCCTGACACGGATCTCGTCCTGGCTCGCGAGCGGCTCGATCGGGTGCGCCACGGGGCCATCGTGGTGACCACGGAGCCCGCCGTGTTCCGGATCTCCGGGCCCGGCGCCATCGGCTGCCTCCAGGGAATGCTGACGAATGATCTCGAGAAGCCGGGCGACAACAGCCTGGTGTATGGGGCGCTCCTCACGCCCAAGGGCATGATCGTGGTCGATGGCTGGACTCTCAGACAGACGGACGCGTTCACGGTGATCATCGCGGCGGACGGACATGCCGCGGCGCTCGATCTCTTTCAACGGCAGCTCCCGCCACGGCTCGCCAAAGTGACCGATCTCACCGGACAGGCGCGGGCCGTGTGGCTGCTCGGCGGGCAGGCCTTTCACGTGCTGCTGAAATCAGGAATCGGCGCGCCGGATGCGCCGGGACGGGTGGTCTCCGCGGGTGGCGACCTGAGTCCGGTGGCGCTGGCCCTGGCCCCCGACACCGCGCCATTCGTCGCGCTCCTCACCGGCCTGGCGCCGGCGGTCGACGGTCTGGCGGCACGGCTCCTGGAGGCGGGCGCCCTTGCCGGCGACGAGCGCGATCTGCGGGCCGCGCGGCTGCTCGCTGGTTGGCCCACGCTGGGGGTGGAGATCGACGCGCGCACGCTGCCGCAGGAGGTGCGCTACGATCAGATCGGCGGCGTGTCGTACACGAAGGGGTGCTACATCGGCCAGGAGACGGTCGCCCGTCTGCACTTTCGAGGGCATACCAACCGGGAGCTGCGCGGGCTGCGGTGGCGGGGGACGCCGCCGATGGCCGGGCGGGACGTGGTGCGCGGCGAGAAGGACGTGGGTGCGGTGCGGTCCACGCTGACGCTGGAGGATCGCCGCCTGGGACTGGGAACCATCCGGCGCGAGATCGCGCCCGGAGACGTGGTGCTGGCCGGCGGCGCGGAGGCGACGGTGGTCACGCTGCCGTTTGGTGCGGACGAGCTGGACGGCTAAAACAACGGGCCCCGAGCAGCGCCCGGGGCCCGACTGCGGTGCAGCAATGGAGACGCTTACTTGGCGCTGTCCCGGGCCATCGTGGTGTCGGACATCGGAGCAGCCATGCTGTCGTGAGCCATGCCGGCCATACCCGTATCGGCGGCCATGCCACCCTCGGAGCCCGGCGCTTCGGCTTTCTTGGGGCCACAGCCCGCGAGCACGAGGGCCGCGGCGATCAGGAGAATCTTCTTCATTGTTACTCCTCAGAAGGGATTAAAGGTCCAAATATCAGTCCGCGCGCAGCACGTCGCCACGGCCAGCCGGGCGTAGGGTGGCGAAAGTATACCGCCGCACGGTTTTGTCAAGCCGAAGCCCGGTGTCGCGACACCCGCGCCCAACGCGAGCCGGTTGCATAGTGTATTGTTCTACAATGAGTTATGCTGACGGTTGACGCTAATCTATTCTCACGGAAGATGACCGCAATGCCTGAGCCGCGCACCCTGTACGACCTGAAGAACAGCCCCTGGGCCGAACCGCCGCTCCGGGGGAGAACCGTTCGCGACGAGATCCGCGCGAACCTGCTGACCCGGCTGGGGTCGAGCGATCCGCTCTTTGCCGGCATCGTCGGATACGAGGACACGATTCTCCCGCAGATCGTCAACGCGCTGCTGGCCCGGCACCACTTCATCCTCCTGGGCCTGCGCGGTCAGGCCAAGAGCCGGATTCTCCGCGAGCTCACCTCGCTGCTCGACGAAAGAATCCCCGTCGTCGCCGGCAGTGAGGTGAACGACGATCCCTTCGCGCCGATTTCCCGCTTCGCCCGCGACCTGCTGGCCGAGTGCGGCGACGCCACGCCGATCGGCTGGCTCAAGCGTGACCAGCGCTACGTGGAGAAGCTGGCGACCCCCGACGTGACGATCGCCGACCTCATCGGCGACGTCGATCCGATCAAGGCCGCGCGGGGCGGACATCTGCTGTCCGACGAGCTCACCATGCATTTCGGGCTGTTGCCCCGGGCCAACCGCGGCATCTTCGCGATCAACGAGCTGCCCGACCTCAGCGGCAAGGTGCAGGTCGGTCTCTTCAACATCATGCAGGAGGGCGACGTCCAGATCAAAGGCTATCCCGTGCGGCTGCCGCTGGACGTCCTGCTCGCCTTCACCGCCAATCCCGAGGATTACACCGCGCGCGGCAAGATCATCACCCCGCTCAAGGACCGTATCGGCTCGGAGGTCATCACCCATTACCCCCGCACGGTGCAGCTCGGCATGGAGATCACCGCCCAGGAGGCATGGACCTCGCGCGGCGGTCTGGAGCTCGAGCTGCCCGACTTCGTGCTCGAGCTGGTGGAGCGGGTCGCGTTCGAAGCGCGGGAAGACAAGCGGGTGGACAAGCGCTCCGGGGTGAGCCAGCGCCTGCCGATCAGCGTCCTCGAGAGCGCCGTCTCCAACGCCGAGCGCCGCGCGGTGCAGTTCGGGGAGCGGCGGATCGTGCCGCGGGTGAGCGACGTGTATGCCGCGGTGCCCTCCATCACCGGCAAGCTCGAGCTGGAGTACGAAGGCGAGCTGCAGGGCGGAGACGCCATCGCGCGAGAGCTGATCCGCCGCGCCGCGGGCCGGGTTCTCGACGAGCGGGTCGGAGGGGCCGACCTCGGCAAGATCGTCGCCTGGTTCGACCAGGGCGGCGCGCTCAAGGTCCCCGGCGACGAGCGGGCCGACCTCTGCCACCAGGGATTCAGCGTGGTGCCCGGCCTGCTGGAGGTGGTGTCCGACGTGGGTCTGGCGACTCGCGCCGACAAGCCACGCGCGGTCGCCGCATGCGAGCTGGTGCTGGAAGGGCTCGCGGCGCACAAGCGGATCAGCCGGAGCGAGGAGCTGGGCTACACCAGACTCAAGCCGGAGCGCCGCGACCCGGGGTACGGCAAGGGCGGGATCTCGTTCGGGTGAGGACGGCGGAACCTGGGAACGGCGGAACGCCAGCCGTTACCAGCCCAGCGCGCGGGCGCGGCCAACCACCACATCCGCCGTGCCATCCAGTCCCAGCGCCTCGGTATTGAGCACCATGTGATAGTTGGTGGCGTCGTTCCAGTCGCGGCGATAGTACTGCAGGCTGTACCGCTCCCGCATCTTGTCGGTGTCGTCCAGCAGCTCTTCGGCCTTGGCCGGTGGAATCGCAAGTCGCCGTGCCACTCGTGCGATCCGGGACGGCTTGGGCGCCACGACTCTCACGTGCAGGGCGTCCGTCCGGCGCGCGAGCACCACGGGCGCCGCCCGTCCCACCAGCACTACCCTTCCCTGCGCGGCGATCTCGGTCACCACGGTCTCGGTGATCCGGACGAGATCGGCTTCCTCCAACACCGGAAGCCCGCCACTGGGGTCGTGCGCCACCGACTCGGGCGTGGCGGCCGCGAGCGTGCGCGCCAGTCGCTCGACGAACGTCGGGACCCGTTCTTCCATCTCCGCGACGTCCTCGGGCTGGAGGCCGGCGCGGGAGGCCACCCGCTCCACCAGCTCGTTGTCGACCAGTCGCCAGTCGAGCGCCTGGGCCACCCGACCGGCAATCTCGGATCCGCCGGCGCCGAACTGGCGGGACACGGTAATGAGCATACGTCAAGCTACGCCTTCGGTTGACGGGTCGCGAGGAGGCAGCTCCTCCGGCTGAGCGAGCAGCCTGCCGCCCCACATCCGCCACCCGATCACCGCCGCGACCACGAAACAGACGCCGGCGCCGAGCCCGAGCGCCGTCCGGACCCCGAAGTGCTCCGATACCCAGCCGGACTGAAAGGACCCGAATGGCGCCATGCCGAGCACCACGAACGTGTAGAAACCCATGACGCGGCCGCGCAGGGCGTCGGGGGCCTGGACCTGGAGCATGTTGTTGGCGGCGATGCCGCTCAGCGCCATGACGCACCCGCACAGCGTGAACAGCACGGCGGCAGACCAGAATCCGGGAGCGAGGGCGGCGGCACAGAGGATCAGGCTGAACGAGATCGCGGAGCCCAGTACGAGCAGCGGCTGGGGCACCCGGTTTCCCGCGGCGGCCATGAACAGCGCGCCGGATGCGGCCCCGACGCCCACCGAAGAGACCAGGGCGCCGTAGCCGCTCGCGTCGAGGTGGAGCACGTCGCGCGCGAACACCGGCATCATCGTCATGAACGAGAACCCGAACACCGCGAAGCAGGCCACGATGGTGATGAGGGCACGGGGCCACGGGTTGCCGAAGATGTAGCGGAAGCCCTCGCGCAACGCCTCGCGATGGGGCATCGTGGATGGGGTCGGCCGGGTGTCGGTTTTCATCATCAACAGGCCCGCGATCACGGCGAGATAGCTCGCCGCATTGACCAGGAAGCAGGCGGCGAGACCGACCGTGGCGATGAGGACGCCCGCGATGGCCGGCCCGATGACGCGGGCGAGATTGAATGCGCTCGAGTTGAGGGCGATGGCATTGAGCAGGTCCCGGCGGGGCACGATGTGGGAGATCAGCGACTGGCGGGTCGGCACCTCGAAGGCGCTCAGCGTGCCGAAGAACACCGCGAGCCCCATCACCCAGTGCACGGTCACGAGATGGAGCAGCGTGAGGATGCCCAGGGTCAGGCCCTCGATCACCATGAGCGACTGCAGCAGCAGCACGGCCTTCCGCTTGTTCACCCGGTCGGCGACGACCCCTCCGTACAGGGTGAGCAGCAGGATCGGGAGCGCGCCGAGAGCGGTCACCAGACCCACCGCGAAGGCGGAATTGGTGAGCTGGAGGACCAGCCATCCCTGGGCCACCGTCTGGATCCAGGTGCCGCACAGCGAAATGAACTGGCCGCTGAGAAAGAGCCGGAAGTCGCGATGGCGGGTGGCGGACAGGAAGGAGAGAGGCATCACGAATGGGGAAAATAGTCGGAGCGAAAAGGGCGAAAGGGCGCAAAGGCGAAGGAAGCCATGTTGCTGGGGCCCGGGGAACGGGCTAGAATCAGCCTACCGGCACGTTTTGCCCTTTCGCCTTTTCGCCCTTTCGGCCCAATGCGCTTCACGACCTACTCCAAGTACCACCCCGAGCTGGCCGATGCGGTCAATCTCCAGGGGCTGCTCGACCAGCTCAGCGATTTCCTGCTCCAGTCGGGGTTCGCCGGCGGCTCGCCGTCGCTGTGGCACGACGAGATGGGCGACGGGGAGCGGTCGCTGGAGTCGCTCCGCGAGGCGATCCTCCAGGCGCTCATGGACTCGGGGCAACTGACCCCCGAGATGCTGCAGGTGCTGCGCGGGGACGGCACCGGCGACGCCGAGCGGGACCGGGAGATCGAGCGCCAGCTCGGGGAGCTGCTGGACCGGATCGTCCAACGGCTGATCGAAGAGGGATACCTCAACGTCGGCCAGGCGCCGCAGGTGCCCCAGGGCTACCAGTCGATGTTCGGACCCAACGGCCAGGCCAGGTCGGCGGCGCAGCAGGTCCAGTTCAATCTCACCGAGAAGGGGATCGACTTCCTCGGCTACAAGACGCTCAAGAGTCTCCTAGGCAGCGTCGGGAAATCGAGCTTCGGCGCCCACGACACGCCCTACCTGGCCACCGGGGTCGAGGCCGAAGGGGTGAGCAAGCCCTACGAGTTCGGCGACGTGCTCAATCTCGACGTTCCGGCCACGCTCACCAACGCCATCGCGCGCGAGGGGCTCGGGGTTCCCATCAACATCGAGTACGGCGACCTGATGGTGAGCCAGAGCGAGTACCGCTCGTCGGCCGCGACCGTGCTGATGCTCGACTGCTCTCATTCGATGATCCTGTACGGGGAAGACCGCTTCACGCCCGCCAAGAAGGTGGCGCTTGCGCTGACCCATCTCATCCGCACCCAGTTCCCCGGCGACAGCCTTCGGGTGGTACTCTTCCACGATTCCGCCGAGGAGATTCCGCTGAGCGCGCTCGCGATGGCGCAGGTGGGGCCCTACCACACCAATACGGCGGAGGGGCTCAAGCTGGCCCGGCGTATCCTGCTGGCCCAGAAGAAGGACATGCGCCAGATCATCATGATCACCGACGGTAAGCCCTCGGCGCTCACGATGCCGGACGGCCGGGTTTACGTGAACTCGATGGGGCTCGATCCCCAGATCCTACAGGCCACCTACCGCGAGGTGGCCAACTGCCGCCGGAGCGGGATCATGATCAACACGTTCATGCTGGCGCGGGACCGAAGCCTGGTGGAGTTCGTCAAGCAGGTGGCCTCGATCTGCAAGGGGAAGGCGTACTTCACCAACACGATGACGCTCGGTCAGTTCATCCTGATGGACTTCATGAAGCGGAAGACGCGGCGGGTGAGCTGAGCTACACCAGGCCCGGAATCCAGCGCCGCCGGACCCGGCGCATGTAGTCGACGTAGTCGGGATCGGACGTCAGGTAGCGCTCTTCCAGAATGCTCCGCAGAACGAACCAGAAGATTCCCATACTCACCAGTACGAGGTGCAGCGACGAATAGTGGAGCAGCAGCAGGGAGAGGTAGCTCGCGAAGACCGCGGTATAGATCGGGTGGCGGACATAGGCATACGCCCCGTCGGTGACCAGGTTCCGCTGAGCGGGAACCATCCCGATGTTCCGGCCCAGGCTGAAACGAGCGTACAGCGTGAGCGCCAGACTGAAGGAGGAGAGGGCGACGCCGAACCAGTATGGGATGAGGGCGGTCCCCGGATTCTTGTCGAGCGCTGGAAACGGGATCCAGTACGAGGCGAGGAACGACACGAGCCAGTACCAGGGATTGATCGATACGCGCTTGGGGGGCCGCCGGACGAGCATGGTCGCGACGGTGACCACCGCTTGAATGACCAGCGTGATCTTGACGAAATCGAGCTGGCCCTGCACGAGCCGCAGATAGATCGCATAGGCGAGGGGCGCGCTGATGACAGCCGCGAATCCCTTGTCCACCCAGGGATTGGTCAAGACGCGAGACGACGAGCTCCGGGCGCTCATCGCGTCGGCGGTTGCCCCCCCGTCACCCGCTTCACCGATCGTCCCACCGGAATCGGGGTGTCCGGTCCGTCCACTTCATTGATGATGGCCAGCTGCTCGACCGGTATGGTCGAGGGGTACTGCTGGTTGAACTGCGCCAGCGTCATCTCCCTGCTCAGCTTCACGACCTCCACCTTGGCCGGCTGCACCGACAGCGCGGCCTGGTCCTTGAGCTCGCTGAAGCTGCCCGCGGTCTGACGGAAGACGTTGTCGTACGTGTTGAGCTTGCCCGACGGCGTGTACGAGAGCAGCCCGTAGGTATTCCCTCCATAGGCGATGAACGTCGCCAGCCCCTCGATGGTGCCCTGCTCCGTCTGCGCCTGGAAATAGCTCGAGGCCGCGGGGAGGCCGTTGATGCTGGACGTCGAGCCCCGGCCGGCCTGGATCCCCTGCTGGGACAGGAACTGGGTCTCGGCCTCGCGAGGCGAGGCCTTCCCGGCGAGCGTGAGCTGGATGATCGCGTCCTGGCTCGGGCTTCCCGCCATCACCGCTTGCGCCGTGTTCTGGGTCTGCCATCCCGAGGGAAACGTCACCTGGAACCTCAGATCGGGGTGCAGAAACCGGCTCCCCTGGAAGAAGCCCTGCCTGGGATCCTCGCCGAAGGTCAGCCCCTGGATATGCTGCAGATACTGATCGCGGTTGATGATCGTGTGGCTCAGATCCTTGTGCAGCGTGTCGAGGCGCGCCTGTGTGGCCGCGACGCGGTTGGCCGGCGCCGGGTGGGTGGCGAGCCAGTCGGGCAGCTTCCCTCCGCCCGCGGCCTCGCCGACCCGGTCGAGCGTGTGAAAGACGTTGGCCATCTCGCGGACGTCGTAGTTCTGGTTGAGCGCGTAGCGAAACCCGGCCTTGTCGGCCTCGTTTTCGTCGTCCCGGCTGTACTTGAGGAAGAGCACCTGCAGACCCTGGCTCGCCAGCCCCGCGAACTGGGCCACGTCGGAGCTGAGAATGCTGCCGAGCCCGAGGCCGAGCTGGGCCACCTGCGCCTTGCTCATCTGCTGAACCGTATGCCGGTTCGTCACGTGACCGATTTCGTGTCCCACCACCGTGGCCAGCTCGGCCTCGTCGTTGATGTACGTGAGCAGGCCGCGGGTCACGAAGATGAAGCCGCCCGGCAGGGCGAACGCGTTGACCGAGGCGTCGTTCACCACGTGGAATTCCCAGGGCAGATTAGGCCGCTCGGAGGCCGCCGCCATCTTCATCCCGATGCCGGAGACGTAGGCCTGAAGCTGCGCGTTATCGACCAGGCCGATTTGCTGGATGGTCTGCTGCGACGCCTCCTTGCCCATCTGGATTTCCTGGTCCTCCGAAACCAGCGCGAGCTCTTTCTTGCCGGTGACGGGGTTGGTGGCGCAGGAGATGACGGTACCGAGCAGGAGTAACGAGGCGAGGCGCTTCATGGTGTACCTCGGTTCGCGTTCATTCGACGGCGATCTGAACGCAACAAAGGTATCGCGGCCCTGCCCCGTGCGCTGTGACCTATACCGCCTCCTGGGACAGCTTCGAGTCCCTGGCCTCCCGGGCCAGCCGCTGCCGAAAGTAGTCCACCGTGCGCTCGAGCCCCTGGGCCAACTGGATCTCGGGCTGCCAGCCAAGCCACTCGCGGGCCCGGGTAATGTCCGGCTTGCGCTGGGTCGGATCGTCCGCGGGCAAGGGCCGATAGGTGATCCGCACATCCTCGCCGACAACCTGGGCGACTTCCTGCGCGAGCTGGCGGATCGTGAACTCGACGGGGTTGCCGAGGTTCACCGGCTCGTGCCGTCCCTCCGCCGCCATCAGGCGGATGAGCCCGTCCACCATCTCGTTGACATAGCAGAACGACCGGGTCTGCTCACCGGTGCCGTACAGCGTCAGCTCTTTGCCCCGGAGCGCCTGCACGATGAAGTTCGACACCACCCGCCCATCGGATTCGGCCATGCGGGGACCGTAGGTGTTGAAGATCCGCGCGATGCGGATGTCCACCTTGTCCTGCCGGTGGTAGTCCATCATCAGCGTCTCGGCCACGCGCTTGCCTTCGTCGTAGCAGGACCGCGGTCCGATGGGGTTCACGTTGCCCCAGTAGGTCTCCGGCTGCGGGTGCACGGTGGGATCACCGTACACTTCCGACGTCGAGGCCTGAAGGATTCGCGCGCGCACGCGCTTGGCCAGCACCAGCATGTTGATCGCGCCCATCACGTTGGACTTGACGGTCTTGACCGGGTTGTACTGGTAGTGAATGGGCGACGCCGGACAGGCGAGATTGTAGATCTGATCCACCTCGAGAAACAGCGGCTCGGTTACGTCGTGCCGCATGATCTCGAAGCCGGGCCGGTCCATCAGGTGCTCGACGTTCTCCCGCCGACCGGTAAAGAAGTTGTCGAGACAGATGACGTGATGGCCCTCGGCGACCAGCCGCTCGCAGAGGTGGGAGCCGATGAAGCCCGCGCCGCCGGTGACCAGGATTCTCATGGGAGCCGAACAGGCAGATGTCGTGCCACGAAGGGCGACCGGTTCAAAGTCGGCATGGCTGACCCTAACATATTGTAATACAATGGTTTATGGCGACGGAACGCCGATTGGACCAGGGGGCGGGCGGTGCCGGTGCGGTGCCGCCGCCATGAGGTGCCGCCCCAAAGTTACCGATTCGTCCCGTCGTGCCGGGAGGGGGTCGTATCCT
This sequence comes from uncultured Gemmatimonadales bacterium, assembly GCA_963757525.1. Taxonomy (GTDB): domain Bacteria; phylum Gemmatimonadota; class Gemmatimonadetes; order Gemmatimonadales; family GWC2-71-9; genus CAVVWJ01. The sequence continues at coordinate 2,230,984 of CAVWRM010000001.1, read as the reverse complement.
GTGCAGAGTCCAGTGCGGGGTCGTTGATCCCCGCGGCGCGGTCGACCAGGGTGAGCGTGCCGAGCCCACGCTGGTCCACGCCAAGTCCTGCCTTCGTCACGCCGTTGCGGTCGGCGAAGAGGACGGTGACGGCGCCACTCGAGGTGAGGCCGAACACCGCCCGCGTCTTTCCCGCCTGGTCGGCCAGCACGATGGTGGTGCTTTGATCGGGCAGCGACCCGAGCACGAGCCTCGGCTGGTTCGCCCCGTCCACCAGCGAGACACCCGAGGACCCGTCCCCGAACACCCGCAGCCGGAGCCGGGGGTGCCCTCCCGAATCGCTCAGGAGGATCTGGGACGCACCGTCCTCGCTCATGCCCAGCACACCGCGGGGCTGGCCATCGTTGTCGCGGATCACGAATCGCCGCGCCTGCACCTCCGCCGGGGTGAACACGCCCATGCCCCTGGGCCAGCCCACCAGGATGAGCACCGCCATGATACCGACGATCGCGGCGCCGAAGAACATCAGCACCGTGCCGAAGCGCCGGACGCGGATGCTCTCGCGCTCCGCCTCTTCCAGCCGCTCGCGCAGCTCCGTGAGCTCGTCCGGGCCGTTCATTGGCTCGGCGCGGGCGGCGCCACCGGAAAGTCCAGGAAGTACGACTCGCCGGCGAGGCGGACGAGCTCGGGGGTGAGAACGGCGTCGGTTTCCATATACATGGCGATGTCGCGGAGGTGATCGACCAGGTCACGCGGGTGGCAGCCGCGCGGCTCGATGGTATAGCGGGCGTAGAAGTCACGCCAGATCAGGGCGACCGCGGCGGCATCGTACACGATGTTGTGCTGCTCGCAGTAGCGCTGGAAGATCCGCTCGTACTGCTCCCGGGTGGGGCTCTCCACCCGGATCTTGTAGTGGATCCGGCGCAGGAACGCTTCCTCGACCAGCTGGGTCGGGGGAATGTTGGTCGCGAAGATCAGCAGACAGTCGAACGGCATGGGGAACTTCGCGCCCGTGTGGAGCGTGAGGTAGTCCACTTTCTTCTCCAGCGGCACGATCCAGCGGTTGAGCAGATCCCGATGCGGGACCCGCTGCCGGCCGAAGTCGTCCACGATCAGGACGCCGCCGTTCGCCTTCATCTGGAATGGCGCCTGGTACAGATGGCTCGAGGGATCGTACTGGAGATCGAGCTGGTCGAGATTGAGCTCGCCGCCCGTGAGCACCACCGGGCGCTGCACCAGCACGTATCGCTGATCGTAGGCCGGCGGCGCGCCCAGCCAGGAGTGTTTGTTGTTCGAAGAATCGTCGAGCTCGACCACCTTGTGGTACACCGGATCGTAGAGCACGAGGATCTCGCCGCTCACCTCGACGGCATAGGGGAGGAACTGGGACCCTCCCAGCATGCCGGCGATGGTCTCGGCGATGGCCGTCTTCCCGTTGCCCGATTCGCCGTACAGGAACAGCGATTTGGCCGAGTTGATTGCGGGCCCCACCATGTTGACGGTGGACGGATCGAGAACCAGCCAGCTGAGTCCGGCGTGGACCACCGCCTGGTTGACCCGGGCGTGCTGGATGGACTGCGCGTTCACCGATGCCCGGTACTGGGTCAGCGGCACCGGCGCCGGCCCGACGTACCCGGAGCTTGACGTGGCCTCGCGGGCGCGGGCCCGTCCGGCGTCGGTGAGGTCGAAGACGTACGTGGCCCGGCCGGGCCCGGTCACGCCGTGGACCTCGATCATCCGGCGCTGCTGCATCCCGAGCAGCAGGTCGTCGATGATCGGGAACGGGAGGCGCACCCGTTCACTCAGGATCTTGCCGAGCAGGGCGCCCTGCACGTACAGGGTCCGAAGGAGCAGCTCAATGACGAACTCCGACGAGAGGCCGGTGTCATCCAGCCGCTCCGGTGGCGGCGGGGCGACCGGGAGGTCGCTCAGCCGCTCGGCCGGATACATCAGACTCTTCGACGGGCCGAGGGCCATGCTCGTCATCCTTCCCAGAAAAGCCGGTGGCCGGTGGCCGTGGCGGTGTGATCCAGTGTCCCGGCTGGGAGCTCGAGGGCCCAGGCGGCCCGTCTGTGCCACGCCGTTCGCCGGTTGGGACGCAGACGGTGATAAATCGCCATGATGGTGCCGTCCTGATCGAGGAACGCGACATCGATCGGAAATCGCATGCCCACGGTATGGACCGACGGACAACTCGTCAGCAACAGTCCTTCACCCTCATCCAGCCGGCTCCGGCCCAGCAGCCCACGGGCGCGGAGCCAGAAACCATCTGCCACCCCGACGCTGACCGCGAGAGGCGTGTCCAGCCCCTCGCGGCGTACCACAACCGTCCTCACAGACTGCTCATGTTCTCCAGGATCTGGATCACCGCCGGACCCAGGATCACGACGAACAGCGCCGGGAAGACGCAAAGCACGAGCGGGAAGACCAGCTTGATCGCGGTCTTGGCCGCCGCCTCTTCCGCGCGCTGGCGCCGCTTGGTGCGGAGGGAGTGCGACTGGACCCGAAGGGCGTTGGCGACTGAGGTGCCGAACCGGTCGGTCTGGATCAGCATCGCGACGAGCGAGCTCACATCGGCCAGTCCGGTGCGCTCGGCCAGCATCCGGAGCGCGTCTTCGCGGGCGGTGCCCGCCCGGATCTCCAGATTGACCATGATGATCTGCTCGCTCAGGAGGGGGCTGACGAAGTGGATCTCGTCGGCGACCCGGAGAAGGGCCTGGTTGAGGCCGAGGCCGGCCTCCACACACACCACCAGCATGTCGAGGGCGTCGGGGAGGGCCCGCTGGACTTCCTTCTGGCGCTTGACGAGCCGGCGGCGGACGATGAAGGGCGGGATGATCCACCCCAAGGCGGCGAGCCAGCCGGCCCCCATGACGACGGCCGTGAGCGTCGGATTGAACAGGGGAACCAGAAGCATTCCCACGGCCGCCATGGCCATCGCCGCGCCCACGCGGCTGCCCCAGTACACCGGGACCGCGTTCATGGTGAGATAGCCCGCCTGGATGAGCCAGAGACGGGTGGATTTTTCATTGCGGCCCCTGCCGATGCGCTCGCCCAGATGCTGCAGCAGCAGCATGAGCCGCTCGTGCCGGTCGGATACCGAGGCATCTCGCCCCAGCACGCCGGAGGCCCGGCGCAGCTCGTCGAGCTGCCGGGTCAGGTGCGCCGGGCGGGACGGCGACATCTGGGCCAGGAACAGCACCGCCAGCGCGGCGGACAGTCCGGCGAGGAACGCGACGAGATAGAGCATCCTAGCTCCTCAGATCTCGATGTCCACGATGCGGCGGATCCAGAAGAACCCCGTGATCTGCATCGTGACGGCAATGCCGAGCAGCAGCTTGCCGAGCGGATGGTTGAACAGGAGTCGCCCGTACTCGGGGTTGATCGTGAGGATGGCGCCGCCCACGAAGATCGGCAGCGCCGCGAGGACGTAGCCGCTCAGACGGCCCTGGGCCGTGTAGGTCCTGAGCTGGCGGCGGACGACGAACCGCTGCCGGATCACCTCGCCGAGGTTGTCGAGCACTTCGGCCAGATTGCCGCCCACCTCGCGCTGGATCAGCAGCGCCGTCACGAGCATGCGCAGATCCACCAGCGGCATCCGCGAGGAGAGAGCGATCATCGAGTCCTCGAACGGCAGGCCGAAGCGCTGCTCCTCGAACGTCCGCTGGAACTCGCCCGACACCGGCTGGGGCGCCTCGTCGGCCACGATCTTGATGCCGGCGGCAACCGGATGCCCGGCCCGCACCGCGCGGGCCAGGAGGTCGAGCGCCTCGGGCAGCTGTTCCTCGAACGCGTTGAGCCGGCGGTCGGCCTTGAACCGCACCCAGGCCCAGGGAATGAGCCCGCACACCGAGGAGATCGGGGCGGCCAGCACCGGCTCGCCGGTCAGCAGCATGAGTGCCATGAATGGCGCCAGCGCGGCGCCGAGGCTGAGCACCATGAAGGTGCCCAGGTCGAGCCGCATGCCGGCCTGGACGATTTTGGCGTCGATGGCGCTGGCCCATCCGAAGCGCCGCGCCAGCTCGGCGAACGGCTCGGACGCCACCGACTGCTGGCGCTGGCGACGAAGCAGATCGGCGTCCACCCCCGCGCCCACGGCGGCCGTCCGCACCTCGGCGAGCTGGCGGTTCATCGTCGCCGTGCGATTGCGGTCCTGAAGCCATTGCCACAGGAGCGCGATGGATATCGTTCCGAACGTCACCGCGATGAAGGCGGACAACGCGGCGAGGTAGATGTTCTGCTCGATGACTTCGCGCTGGACTACCACCGCGGCTTCACTCCGGCTGGACTGCCGTTGCGATCCCCGAACACTCCCCCGCTGAGGTCGATGCCGTAGGCCTTGAGACGATCGGAGCACCGGGGACGGATGCCCGTGGACCGGAAGGTGCCGAGCACCTTGTCGTTCTCGCCGATGCCTTCCCGCTCGAACGCGAAGATGTCCTGCATGGTGATGACCTCGCCCTCCATGCCGACGATCTCGGAGATCTGGACGATCTTCCGGGCGCCGTCCGACAGGCGGGCGATCTGGATGACGATGTTGATGGCGCTGGCCACCTGCTGGCGCATCGCCTTCTCCGGCAGCTCCAGGCTGGCCATCGAGATCATCGTCTCGAGGCGGCTCAGCGCGTCGCGCGGCGAGTTCGAGTGCAGGGTGGTGAGCGAGCCGTCGTGGCCAGTGTTCATGGCCTGGAGCATGTCCACCGCCTCCGGACCGCGCACCTCGCCGATGATGATCCGGTCGGGACGCATACGAAGGGAGTTGACGAGCAGCATGCGCTGGGGCACCTCGCCGCTTCCCTCGATGTTGGCCGGCCGGGTCTCCAGCCTCACGACGTGAGGCTGGCGCAGCTGCAGCTCCGCCGAGTCCTCGATCGTCACGATCCGCTCGTTCGCCGGAATGTAGGACGACAGGATGTTGAGCAGCGTCGTCTTGCCGGCGCCGGTGCCGCCCGAGATGAGAATATTGAGCCGGGCCTTCACCGCGGCCTTGAGAAACGTCAGCATCGGGTCGGAGAGGCTCTGGAACCGGAGAAGGTCCTCGCCGCTCAGCGCGTCGCGCTTGAATTTGCGGATGGAGAGATGGGGCCCGTCCACCGCCAGCGGCTTGATGATGGCGTTGACACGGGAGCCGTCGGGCAGTCTCGCGTCCACCATCGGCGACGAGTCGTCGATGCGCCGGCCCACCGCTGAAACGATCCGGTCGATCACCTGCAGCAGGTGCTTGTCGTCCTGGAACCGCACGTCGGTGCGCTCCAGCTTGCCGTTCCGCTCGATGAAGACGTTCTGGTAGGTGTTGACCAGAATATCGGACACCGTGGAGTCGTGGATCAGCGGCTCCAGCGGCCCCAGCCCGAAGATCTCGTCCAGCACCTGCCCGATCAGGATCTCCCGCTCGTCGAAGGTGAGCGGCACCATCTCCTGGCTCAGCAGGTCGTGGACCACCCGGCGGATGGTCTCCACCACCTGGTCGCGGTCGACCTTATCCAGCGTGGACAGGTTCAGTCGGTCGAGCAGCCGCCGGTGGACGCCGGCCTTGATCTGCTGAAACGCCGAGCTGTCCACCCGCGATTCGCTGGGCGGTCGCGCCACCGGATGGTTCTGGGTGACGATCGCATTGGGCGACCAGGGGCCCCGAGGCCCGCGATCAGCGAAGGTCTCTTCAGGGACGCGAGTGGAATCAGTCATGGGCGGTGCTCCCCTTCGCTGGAGACTTCTCGGTCTTGGTCAGCAGGCGCTTGAAGGAACTCACCAGGCGCCCGTTGCGGCCGCGAAGCCCGGTCAACTCCGCCACCAAGGCGCGGATGTCTTTCGCATACTTGGAGTTTCCGGCAAGGACGGCGGGCGTGCCGGAGTTGATGGACGCGAGGACGCTCTCGTAGTCGTTCGACAGCGTCCAGTAGACCTTGAGGCCGAGGGTGCGCTCGATGTCGACCTGCTTGATCGCATCGGCCCCGTTGTGCCGGTTGACGATCAGGCGGAACTGCTGGTCGTTGCCGATGAGCGCGCGGCGGATGAGCGGCAGGCCGCGCTGAATGTTCCGCAGCGACGGCAGGTCGGGGTTCGTCACCAGAAAGACGACGTCCGACTGCTCGAAGGCCGCGAGCGTGGTGGGCGGCAGCGACTTCGAGGTGTCGATCACGATGTTGTCGTAATGCTGGCGCAGGAAGCCGAGAATCCGGCGGACCTGCTCGACCGTGAGCCCCTCGGCCCGCTCGGGATGGTAGGGCGCCGACAGCACGTTGACGCCGCAGGCGTGCTGCTCGATGAAGGTCGCGAGCAGCCCGACGTCCATCCGGCTGAAGTTCTGGGCCAGGTCCACGAAGTTGAACCGGGGCTGCATGCCCAGCAGCAGCGCGACCTCGCCCATCTGGAGCTCGAGGTCGATCAGCAGCGTCTTCTTGCCGGTGAGCTGGTGCAGGACGATGGCCAGGTTGACCGCCACCGTGGTGCACCCGGCGCCGCCCTTGGCCCCGGTGAGCGCGTACACCATGCTCTGCTGCTTGGGCCGTTCCGCCACCGGGCGGCCGAGGCGGCCGCTCATCCGCTCCACCGCCGGCCGCAGCTGCTCGGCGCTGACGGGCTTGATCAGGTAGTCGGCCGCGCCGGCCCGCATCGCGTCGAGCAGCAGCTCGGGCGAGAGCGTCGGGCCGGCCGCGATGAACCGGAGCTCCGGGTTCTGCTCGGTGATGAACTTGGCGAACCGGACCCCGAGCTCGGGATCGCTCTCGAGATCGAGAATGATCAGCGCGGGATTGTAGTTCCGGAGCGCCTGGATCTCCTGCTCGTCGAACTGGGCGAACGACGTGGTCAGCTCCAGCCCGAGGGTGAAGCTGACGTCCGGCCCCAGGACGATGTCACGCACCACCGACCGGAATGCGGAGTCGGTAGATATCAGGGCGACGCGGACCATCTGATCAGTCATGAATGAATCGCCGCCTACTCGACCAGCCTGAGACGTTTCACGAGCGTCCCGAAGGCGGGGTTGCTGGGGTCACCGGTGCCGGACGCGTAATACAGGAAGCGTCCCAGGATCGCGTTGGTGGTGGGATCGTACCCCTCCAGGAACATGAGCCCGATGTTGTTCAGCCGGACGTCGATCTGCCCCGGAACCAGCTGGCTCGGGTCGAACAGTCCGAACTTGATGGCCCGGGGGCTGTCGCGCCAATCGGGAAACGACGAGCCCTCGATGGTCTTGTCGGTGGGATCCCAGTGCGCCTGCGAGTCCGTGTTCACCAGCGAGTCCACCACCTGCTGGGTCTCGACCGGCGTTTGCGGATTGGCCGGGAGCAGGTTGTACTGCGTGCCCAGCCTCACATCGTCGGCGCATCCCGAGAAGTCGTCGCGATAATCGTTGGGGTTGCCGCTGATGGTGAACGGCAGCGCCTGGCGCGGCCCGAGGTTCGGCGTCACCGCCGACGGATCGGGCAGCTTGAGCTGGAGCGGACGGCCGTAGTCGTTGGTATACGGCGGCGCGGGCAGGTCGCGCACGTTGCTGCCGTACCCGGTGCCCGATGCGGGCGTGTCCGGGTTGCCGGGGTCGTAGGTGTCGGGTCCGGGTGTATACGACCAGTTCTCGCCGTCTTCCTCGATCTGGTCGCCGTTGGTGTCGTCACCGCTCTCGAGCCACGTGTCGGGCACCGCGAACGGCTTGACGCAGCTCCCGCCGCCGGCCGAGACCGCCACCGCGGCGGCGCTGGCCCCCACCGGCACGGACGAGACGCCCAGCAGCTTGGCGAACCAGGTGCCCACGCTGTCGCGGCGCACCCCGACCCGCACCTTCTGGCTGTCCGGAATGATCTCGAGCCCCCGGACCTCGCCCGAGTCTACCGGCACGTTGAGGATCGCGTTGGACAAGGCGAACCGGTATGCCCGGGTCTGGGCGGAGTCCGACGCGTCGGCCGCGGCGAAATCCACGAACGCGCTCGCGCCGGCGAGCGCGGCGGCCTCGGCCGCGCGCTGCGCGTCGCTTCTCGCCTTGTACAACATGCCGAGATCGATGGCCAGGGCAGCGACCGTTCCCACCGTGATCATGGCCATCGCCACCAGCACCAGGGTGGCACCCTGGCGCCGGCGGTCACGCGGTCTGCTGGGCATTTGTGCCTCCTACTGCGCCTTCTTGGCCGTGTCGCTCGGCATCCGGAGCCCGCCGGACCATCCCCAGGTCTCGGGCTCGCCGGTCGGGACCGGAGGCATGCTGTCGCTCGCGCCGACGATGCGCGGAGTCACGATGACGAGCAGCTCGGTTCGGCGCTCGCGCGCGCTCTTCGATCTGAAGAAGAAGCCGAGAATCGGAAGATCGCCGAGAATCGGGATCTTGTTGATGTTCTTGATGGTCGAGTTGTCGATCAAGCCGGCGATCGAGAGGTGCTGGCCGTCCTGCAGCTCGACCTCGGTCTCCGCCCGACGGGTCAGCAGGCTGGGCACCACGAAGCCCTGGAAGGTCAGCGAGTTCGCGAAGTCGAGCGACGACACCTCCGGCGCCACCTTGAGCCGGATGTTGCCGTTCCGCATGATGGTCGGCGTGAACCGCAGCCGGATACCGAATTCCTTGAAGACGATCGTCACCGCGTTGCTGCCCGACCCTGCCTGCACGGTCGGGTAGGGGAACTCGCCGCCGGCCAGGAACGAGGCCTCCTTGCCGGGCAGCGTGAGCAGCGTCGGCTCGGCCAGCTCCTTGAAGTCGCCCCGGGACTTGAGGACGCGCAGCACGTCCTGGAGGTTGTTGCCGGGGTTGAGCAGCGCGAAAGTGACGTCACCGTCGGATGTCGTGCTTCCGGCCCAGTCGCCGTTGTCGCTCAGGTCCTGGGGATTGAGCACACTGATGCGGTTGGAGTACTCCTGCAGCGCGCTCCGGGTGACCTCGGCGAAACGGACCTGGAGCATCACCTGGATCGCGGATGGGATGGCGAGATTGTCCACCACCACCGCGCCGCTGCCCTTGGCGATCTCGACGGCCCGCTGGGCGACGCTCGCGTCGCGCACCTGGCCGGAGAGGGTCACCGTATTGCCCGTGGCCGAGACGTTCACGCTCTGGCCGGGGAGCACGGTGTTGAGGTAGCGCTCGAGCCCGGGGGCGTCCGCTGTCACCTCGACGCTGTAGAGCTTCACGGATCCGTCCGTCCCCCACACCAGAAGCGTCGTGACGCCCAGCGTCTTGCCGCTGATCAGCACTTCGCGGGGCGAGAGCACCGTGGCTTCGGCCACGGTGGGCTCACCGATCGAAAAGCGCTGGATCGCGCCGTCATTCTCGAGCAGCAGCGACGCGCCCTTGGCGACCGTCATGATCTGCTCGGGTTTGCTCAAGACACGCTGCGCGGAGGCCGGAGCGGCCAACGCGAGAAGCAGTGCCGCCAAGCCGCCGACTCGCCGACAGACGCTCACAGTGAACCCCGGTTGGAAGTATGGTGGACGGATGCCGAATCAGAACTTGAGCAGCGACCGCGCGCCGCCCTTGTACACTTCCACGACCGCCGAATCGTCGCGTGCAGGCGCCGGCGCACGGACCTCGACGCGGCGGGGCGCGAAGGTGACCGGCCTGGCCGGCTCCCCGAACAGCCCGCTGAGCCTGGCGCCGGTGGTGCTCGTCGTCATCGTGTCGAGCGTGTTCCGAAGCGAGAGCTGGATCCGTCCCGAATTGGCGGCGAGGGTGAGCGTCTCCGCCTGGTCGGGCGTCACGAGCAGGGTGATGACGGGCACGGCCTTGGGCTTGCCGTCCTTGTCCTGCTGCACTTCCTGCCCCGCGGCCAGCGTCTGGATGTTCTGGAGGAGGGCGTGGGTGAACGGCTCGCCACCTGCCTTGCCCCCCCGGTCGATCGTGAGCAGCACGTCGACCCGGGTGCCGGGAAGCACGAACCCGGCCACACCGACGATCTCATCCACCCGGACGCTGATGGCCCGCATGCCCTCGGCGATCGTGACCGAGAGGCCGCCGCCGGCGCCCTTGGGCGCCAGCTTGGACTCGAGGAGCGGCTCGTTGGCCAGGATGGGCCGCATCAGTCCCCGCCCGGCCGCCAGCTCGGAGCTCGAGATGTAGCCGGCCGGCAGTGACTTGCCCGGCCACTCCACGACGCTGATGTCGGTGGGCGTCAGGACGGTGCCGACCGACAGATCGCGGCTCGCCACCGCCACCCGTCCCTTGGGGCTCTCGGCCATCAGGCTCGAGCTGGTCGTCCGCAGATACTGCAGTGCCATCGCGGCAGCGAGCGCGCCGCTGCCGAGCGCCAGGAGCAGGACCACGAAGGGTCGCATCCGTCTGTTGGCCATTGGCCTACTCGTTTCTCATGATCGCGGCGGACCGCAGGGTGATGGTGTTGTTGTTCCAGCTCTGCTGGGCCAGGGCCATGACCGGGCCGAAGATCACAAAACTGTAGGGGACTTCGACCTGCACCGTCACGGCCTCGCCCGACCCGGCGCCCTGGATGGGCTTGTGCACACAGGTGGAGCAAATGATGTGAGCGCCGTTCTGCAGAGATTCCGAAACCACGTTGTCGACGGAGTCGGTGATATCGCCGGACGACAGGCCGTTGGCGTTGAGCACTGCCGCCTTCCGGGCTCCTGCCCGGGCCGCCTCGGTGACGGTCTGGCTCCAGTTCCACGCGCGACCGAATTCGATGATGCCCGCCAGCATGAGAAGCAACAACGGTACCATGAGCGCAAACTCGACGAGGGATTGGCCACGGCGGTTCGCGAAACGACGGGGTGCCCCGCTCATAAGACGTTTCCTCCCCAGAACCACCAAGCCAGGGCCCCGACGGCGATCGGTACACCGTAGGGGATGGTCATACGCGCCGGCGGCAGCATCGTCGGCTGCAGATTCCGCCGATGTGGTGACACCAGGCGCGACATCATGTAGACCACGTTCAACAACAAACCGCGCAGCGCGCCCTTCCTGATCGCCTCGATCAGGGCCACGATACCACCGAGAAGGGCGATAAGGAGGCAGGCCCCCGCCAGCTGACGGGGGCCCATGAATGCGCCGACGCCTGCCAACAGCTTTACGTCTCCCCCTCCGAGCGCCCCCATGGCAAAGGCGGGCACCGACAGGAGGAGCGCCAATCCGATTCCCAATACGCCGCCAAGCAGCATCTCACCGCCGAGCGGAGCGCGGAACACGAGCCCCGCGACTCCGGCCGTCACCGTCAAGGCATTCGGAATGCGCCTCGACCTGAGGTCAAGACACGCCCCGGCAACCATTACCGCCAGGAACACGATCGTCATGACTCTCGGCGAGTCGGCTGCCAACAGAACGAACCTCCGTCCTTGCGAACCTGGGCGCGCCGGGGTCGTCCCACACGCGAAGACGATTCCGGCGGCACCCGTCTAGAAGTTGGCTAGGAGGGCTGCCAAGCCACTCAGGGCGTTGCTCGCCGCCGTGCCGACCGGGTTGAGCGGAGATCCGGCATTGGCCAGCGACGTGGAGGCGGCATTCAGTCCAGCAGTAGCCGCTCCCAACAGGTTGTTCAGGAACGAGCCCAGGCCGCTCTGGCCGCCGGCGCCCGCGGCGTTGCCGCCTTCCTGCTGGATGTTGGCGACCGCGTTCATCGCGGTCGTGGAGTTCTTGACGGTATTGCCGATGGCGTTCCGGAAGCGACCCAGCAGAAGCACCAGGCCGAGCGACACGAGGGCGATCAGCATCGCGTACTCGGTCAGGCCCTGACCCCTGCGGTTCCTCCAGAACTTCCGCTTCTTGTTCCTTCTCATGACCCTATCTCTCCTTCGACGAGGGCCTGGCGTGCTAGCTCGCCTGGGTGATGTTGGAATTGTTGTTCAGGACGTTTCTCGCGTTCTTGAACACGTTGCCGAGCGCATTGCGATACGCCGTCAGGAGCGTGATCAGCCCGAGGGAGACGAGCGCGATGAGCAGCGCGTACTCGGTGAGACCTTGTCCGGACTCGTCCTTCCAGAGCGCGTTCAGCATTGATCTTGATCTCCGGGGCGAAGGGGGCCAGACCAGGCGCGCGTCCAGCCCTTCCGTAATGGGTATGTAGCCGGAACTGTGGTCTTCAGCTCGCTTGGGTGATGTTCGAGTTGCTGTTCAGCACGGTGGTCGCGTTCTTGAACACGTTGCCGATCGCGTTGCGATAGGCGGTCAGCAGCGTGATCAGGCCCAGCGAGACCAGCGCGATGAGCAACGCGTACTCGGTGAGCCCCTGACCACTCTCGTCATTCCAGAGTTTCCGCAACATACCCAACCTCCTGGCCCGCATTGAGGGAACAAGTGCCATCCCCACAGGGGGTGGGGTGGCGAAGAAAACCGCTTCATCACTGTTCGATGGTGGGTCGGAGGCGCCGTCTACGATACGCGGCAAAACCCGATGTCGCAAACACGTTGGGCAACGCCACCCGCGAGATTCGACCGAGCCGCACGAAGCAAGTCGCGTACCCGAAGGATGCCGTGGCGCAACTCATGCAGTCACAACGCGGTACGGAACCGAAATCCGGAGACCAGAGGTCGGAAACTTGTAGCGGCACCCCATGCATGTAGCGGCACCGCGACAAATCTTCGGCGAATTTTCGGCAGGCTCGGCCCGAACCCTTTTCCGCTCGGAGTGCACCGATGCGAGGTCTGAAAATTCCTCAGCCGTCCATCCCCGATCTGGTCTTCGGCGTCCTCGCCGTCGGCATACCCCTGACGCTCTCGCACCAGCTCCTCAACAGCGACGGCGACCTCGGCCGCCACATCCGGGTCGGCGAGTACATCCTGAGTCACGGCCTGCTGCACCGGGACATTTTTTCCTTCACCATGCTGGGGGCCCCCTTCGTGGGCTACGAATGGCTCAGCGAAGCGCTCACCGCCCTGGCGTTCCGGCTGGGCGGGCTGCCATTCGTCGCGGTCTGCTCGAGCCTCGTCGTAGCCCTGGCCTACTGGGTCATCACCCGCCTGCTGCTCCACGAAGGGGTCGAGCCGTTCCTCGCCTATCTGACGGCGATGGTGGCCGCCGTCATCGGGTCGGTGCACTGGCTGGCCAGACCCCACCTGTTCACCCTGCTCGGCGTGGCGCTGGTCATGTTTCTGCTCGAGCGCGGCCGGTCGAGCGGCCGGCGGCCGATCGGCCTCTGGTCCTACGTCCTCCTGTTCGCGCTCTGGGCCAACCTGCATGGCGGCTTCCTGTTCGGGTTCATCATCATCGGGGCGTACGCGATCGGCGACCTGGCCGAGGCGCGCATCAGCGGAGACCGGGCGCGCTGGCTGGGATACGCCCGACGCGACCTCGCGGCGTTGGGGGCGGGCGCGGTCGGGACGCTGCTGACTCCCTACGGCATCAAGGTTCCGCTGCACGTCCTGGGATGGTTCGGCAACAGCTACGTGATCGACCATACCGGCGAATACGCGAGCCCGGGATTTCACGATCTCACGGGCAAGGTCATCCTCGTCGTCCTGCTGCTCATGATCGGCGGCCTTGCGCTGTCCCGGCGGCGGCCGGCCGCTCCGCGGTTCCTGGTGATCCTCCTCACCCTCGCCACGGCGCTCATCTACCAGCGCAACATTCCACTGCTCGGCCTCACTGCCCTGGTCGTCCTCGCGCTCCACATCGACCCGGAATGGCGTTCGCTGCCGGTCCTGGTCCGGGTCCGGCGGACGTTCGAGCGGGACGCGGCCGGCCGCCGGGACGGACCCTGGGCCGCGGCGGTCTCGGTGGTGCTCCTGCTCCTGACACTCGGCGTGAGCCCCATGAGCCGGCTTCATCTCATTCCCGGCAGCTTCGACCCCAACGTGTTTCCGGTGCTGGCCACGGAGAAGGCTCGCCAGGCGGGGCTCACCGGCCGGATCTACAATGATTTCATCTGGGGCGGGTATCTGCTCTTCGCCTGGCCGGAGCAGAAGGTCTTCATCGACGGGCAAACCGATTTTTACGGCGAGAGCCTGACCCGCACCCATAACGAGATCGCCGGCGTGAATCCCGGATGGCGCGACAAGTTGGCCAAGTGGAGTGTGGACCTGGTGATGATGCCGGGCCAAAGCTCCCTGGCGCACGAGCTGGTCCGGGAGCCCGCATGGAGCCTCTGGTACTGCGACAGCACCGCGGTGATTCTCGCGAAGGCGGCGCGTGCCCCGGGTGTCACCGCCGATTCGGCGGAGCGGCGGCTGTTCTCCTGCGCCCCCCTGCCCCGGGAGCCGCAAGGCGTGTTCGCGTTCTTACGTGCACGTGTACTGAAGTAGAAATCGCTTATTGGGCACCCCGTCCGGCCCTTCCTGCATGTAGTTGACGTAGACCTTGGAGAGCCGGATAGTGGGGCCACGATGCTGGCCATTCCACCGATCGCACATAATGCCGGCATAATAGGGACGATACGGGGCCATGGCCGGCTCCAACAAACGCATCATGTAGCGCTCGAGGCGGGCATTACGGTACACCTTGCCCGGCTCGGCGGGCCTGGCCCAGTTCACCGCTCCGCCCTGCAGCATGTCCATGCGCCGGCCATTGACCTGCACGCCTTCGACCACGAACCAGCCGCTGTCGGGATCCGTTGTGGGCGGCACGCTCCAGGGCTGGCCGAGCTGTGCCATCGCCGCGACCGCCTCGACGCCGGCTGGGAGCTGGTCCTGTGAGCCCGCCTCGTTGCTGGCGTACCCCAGCAACGCAAGCGTGAGCGAGCCCACGACGATCACCCGTCCCACGGGCCCCAGCTCCCGCATCGGCGCGCGGCTCGTGAGCCATCGTTGGGCCCAGGCCGGCCCCTCGGCCAAGTCGGCGCGGAGCGTGTCCACTCCGCGGTCGAGCCATTCCTGGACGGACTTCCCTCTCGCGGCCCACCCACCCAGCGCGCTCCAGAACGACTCCGGAAGGAACAGGGTCCAGGATATCGAGCAGATGAGCCCGGCCCAGGAATCGCCGCTGCCGGCGGCGGCCGACAGGTGGAGGCCGACGAACAGCAGAACCAGCCCGGAGCGCACGGCGTCGGTCGCGAGCGGAAAAAAGACGAGCGCGGGCCCCACGATCTTGAGCGCGGCGACCAGGCCGGGCGAGAGCCAGGACACCTGAGGGAAGAGGACACGCGTTTCCAGCGCCGTGGTGAACCAGTAGACGCAGCAGACCTGCAGGAGCAGGGCGACGACGGCTACGGAAGAGTATGGATTGGGGCGGCGCAGATTCGCTGGATTGAGCGCCGCGTCGAGCGACCAGCGCGCATTGAGAGGCAAGAACATGGTCCAGAACAGGAGGCCGACCACCACGTCTTCGGCCAGTCCATCTACGAAGGGGTTCCGAACGTGCATGGATGTAAAGAGAATCCACGACCCAATCGCGCAGAAACGTGTCCGATACCCGCAGGCGAGACCCGCGGCAAGGAACATCGCCGCGAGCACGAGCGGTGTATGAATGATGACGTTGCCGCTGCTGAGATACAGGCTCAGGAGCCACCGGCTCGGGGCCAGCGACACCATGGCGTCCCTGGGGAGAAACCCGTAGTCCGAGTAGAGGTCGTTGAGGAGGGGCAAACGCAAGGCCCCGTCCAGCAGCAGATAGGCGCCGAGGCAGACCCGGAAGAACGCCAGGGACCGGAGGTCCGTGCCCAGGACTCGGCCCCACCGCGCCGTCATCGGGCCTCCGCCGGCGGACACGACTGCTCCCACAGCGCCTCGACCTTGGGTGGGGCCCAGGGCCGGCCCGGTGGAGGCGTCAGCCGCGTAATGTAGTTGATCGCTACGTGATTGATCCAGCCGTTCGCTTCTGGTTTCTCGTTCCATGCGCGGCACAGCCAGTTGCCGAATTGAGGCCGCAACGACCGGAACTGATCATTGCCGACGGCGTTCAGGTACTTGTTCCACCTCACGTCGCGATAGCTCTCGAGCACGTCCGGTTGGGCCATGCTCGGCGTAACGTTGCCGTTCCAGATGTCCACTTGGCGTCCGCTCTGCAGGGTGCCCACGACCTGGTACCAGCCGTCCTTCGTCATGGGGTAGGGCGCGAACATGGCCCAGTGCTGGTGAAGGCCCAGCAACGCCTCCGCGAATGCAATGGCGGGAGGTACCTTGCCGCTGACCAACGGGGTCGTCTGCACGTTGATGCCCCACACGATCAGCGCATAGGAGAACACGAAAACGCTTCCGGTCAGGCCCAGGTTCTCCCGCGGCGCCGGCGGCCTGCGGAACCGGGCAAAGAAGCGCTCGAGTGAGAGCGCAACCCAATCGCGGCCGCGTGCAAAGGCGGATCGTACCGAGTGCGACAGGCGCGCCGACATCACCTCCACCCAGTCCCAGACCATGGACGGCATCACCATCAGCCAGGCCGCCATGCAGGTCCAGGGGAAGAAGCCGATGGCCATGGTCAGAAAGATGCCCATGTGAAGGCCGATGAAGCTGACCATGGCGAGCAGGCGAAACCACCGGTTCCAGAACGGGATGAACAACAGGAAGGGCCCGAAGAACTCCAGTGCGATGGTGCTGTACGTCATGAATCGAAGCAACAGGGGAAAGTGGACCAGCCACACGGCGAACGGCTTGGCGAATTGGGTGAGGCTCAGCGCGTAGTAGATCGCGCTGCCATCGATCACCCACACCCGGTGCAGCTTCCACACCGCGGTGGTCCAGTAGATGAAGCAGAGCTGGAACATGAGGGCCTGGGCACCCCACGACGCGTTCAATACCGGCAGCAGCGGCTGATCCTTGTTGAGCGCGACGTCCACAGACCATCGGGCGTTGATCGGCGCGAAGATGCACCAGAAGAGCAGCACTCGAATGACGTCGTCACCGCCGTGGAGGATGTAGGGGTTCCGTCCCTGCATGGACATGATGAGCAGCCACGCCAGGACGGCGGCGAGCCGAGTTCGGTAACCCACGATGAAGCAGGCCATGACGGCGATCATTACCGCGAAGATCGCGAACTGGATGGGCCATTCTCCGCTCAGGAACTGGAGACTGTATCCACCCCAGGTGCGCATAGTGGAAAACATGAAGGCCCGGGGAAGCGTGCCATCGTCCGTGTAGAACACCCCGATCTCCGGGATGCGGACGAGAAGGTCGAGCAGCACGACCGTCCCGAATACGATCCGGAACAAGGCGAGCGACCGAAGATCGAGGCTCACGATCGCGGGCGGCGGCGGATCGTCCTCGTAGACCTCGTCAAGCGCCGGGGCCGGAGGCGGAACGGCAGCCGTTTCGGAGACGTTCGTAGTAGTCATGGCGTCAAGGGACGGACCGATCCGACCGGCTCGTCGTAGAGATAGGGTGACCGACTCGGGAACTGCCGCATGAGCCTCGCATTGTCGGATCCGCGATCGTACACCTTCCAGATTCTCACCCGGTCCAGATCCGGCCCGTTGTCGATCAGACTGAGATGCGGGCTGTGCGATGCCGCGTACCGGATGAAGACCACCGCGTCATGGTCCTTGATCGGGGCCAGCGCTTTCCGGAATACGACCTGCTCCTTCCGGAGAAACGCATGCTTGGCTCGAGCCAGACCGACCTGCCCCGCCAGGTGCAGCAACGAGCCGGCACCGTAGATCGCGGCCAGCGCGGGAAGAGCGTACTGGCGCACCGAGGGGGCCACCGCCGACGATCGAAGCCGCGCGATCAGCCATCTCCCCGCCACGACCAGCCCCACCGCCGTCACGAATGCCAGGATCGGCAGCAGCTCGAAGTAGTAGACCGTCCAGCCGCGATCGACGGCGTACAGGAGGTAGGCGAGGACCAGCACGGCGGCGGAAGCGCAAGCGAAGCCGGCGCCCATGGGCCAGGCACCCACCGAGAGCACGGCGAACGGAAGCAGGACCACCCGCTCTCCACCCCACATTCCCTTGCCGACGTCGTACAGCCGCTGGCCGAGGACGCCCGGGATCGTGGCGAGGGTATGCTCGCGATGGGCCTCCGTCAGCTTCCGGCTCACCTCGGCGAGGTCGGGCGGCATCGGCCTGACCGGCGCCGAGGTATCGGTGCCGAATCCCATCCGGTCGATGGGGAGGTAGAGCCGCGCATATTCCGTGTAGGGGACTTTGCGCCAGTCGCCCAACGTCTGTTGGCTCCACCATGGCACCACCGCCAGACACGCGGACGCCACGAGTGCCGGCGCTGCAAGATCCTGCCAGGCGTGCCGGCGTGCCACGTCCTTCACCAGCACCCACCCTGCCGGTACCGCGAGCGCGAACATCGTCAGCGGACGGGTGATCGCGCCCCACCCGAAACAGAATGCGAGGAGAAGCAGCCATCCCGCGGGTCCGCCCTCGTGATACTCGAGGAGCGCCCACCATCCCACCAGCAGTACCGCGCCGGTCGTGAGCTCCGAGAAATAGGTCGGACCGAAATACAGGGTATCGGGGGCCGAGATCCAGACCAGCCAGGCGAGCAGGGCCACCAGCGAGCCGGCGGAGCGGCGCGCCAGCGCGTACAGGAAGGCGCCCATGATGCCGGCCAGGAGGACGGGAACCAGGGCCGGCAATCCCAGCGCGACCCCGGGCACCAGCGCGAGCGAGTGCCCCGGCCAGTACTTCGATGCGACGACAGGCGTGTCGAACGAATGGATCTCCTGGAAGAACTCCGGCATCGGCCGCGCGGCGGCGGTCCAGCGTCCGGACTCGAAGATCTTCGCCTGAAGCAGATAAGCGGTCTCGTCGTGAAACGCCGGAGACGCGCGCAGCGAACCGAAGACCGCGAGCATTACCAGCGCGGTGGCGCCCCCGGCCAGCAACGGTGCCGGCAGTCCGCGGCGCAGCGTGACGCCCAAGCCTATCGCTCCGATTCGCGGACCGTGATCGGAGCCATGAAGGGCGCCGAGGCCACGGGCTCGGCGCGCGCCGGCGGCGGGAAGAGATTGAAGCGGATGATGTGAAAAATCGCCGCCACCCCGTCGCGCCAGCCGATCTTCTTGCCCTCGGCATAGGTACGCCCGGAATAGGAGATGGCCACCTCCCACACGCGCGCCCGCGCCTGCGCCAACCGGGCCGTGATCTCGGGCTCGAACCCGAAACGATCGCTCGTAAAGGCGAGTGACTGCATCAGCGGCGCGCGGACCATCTTGTAGCAGGTTTCCATGTCCGTCAGGTTCAGGTTGGTGAACATGTTCGACAGGAGGGTGAGGAACCGGTTGCCGACGGAGTGCCAGAAGTACAGCACGCGATGATCGCCGCCCAGGAACCGGGAGCCGAACACGGCGTCGGCCTTGTCCATCGCGATCGGCAACAGCAGCCGCGGCAGCTCGGCGGGGTCGTACTCCAGATCCGCGTCCTGAACCACGATGACATCGCCGGTCGCCTGCGCGATGCCCGTGCGGAGGGCGGCGCCCTTACCCCGGTTGGCCGGGTGGTGCACCGCAACATCCACCAGGCCTTCGGCATGCAGCCGGTCCAGCACCGGCCCGGTGCCATCCCGCGATCCGTCGTTGACCACGATGACCTGCGTGTCCAGCGGCACCTGTCGCACCCGCCCAACAACCGTGGCAAGCGTGTGCTCTTCGTTGAACGCCGCGATCACGACCGATACGCGCAGTTGCTTCACGGGGCATCCTCCGCAACGCCAATACCGCCAAGCATTTGTCTTGGCAGCAACCAAGTGTGACGACATGGAAAGGGATCGGCCGACCCGCCAAGGAGCAAATTACGTGCGATTCGGATGCCGGGGCCAGATCCGGCCCTCCCGGCCCCGGTTCCGAGGCTTCCAGGACCGGAAGGCGTCACCACTCCAGCGCCCCCCAGACGTTGCTGTAATCGTCGGTCCAGACTCGCGATCCGGCGACCACCGGGAGCGCGAGCCAGGCCGAGTCCCGCGCCAGCGCGCCGAGGCCGCTATCGCTTCGCGCGACCGCCGCCCACACCGACGGGGCCCGGAAGGCGCCGGGCGCGACCGCCTCCCGTGAGGTCGTGGCATAGCGGGCGGCCATCCCGGCATCGCGCGCCAGTGCGCCGACCACGGGCGCCAGCCGGACATGCCGGTTGCTGAGGTGAAACAGGATGGCCCCCCCGGGGGCGACCTTCGCGCGATACAGGGCCAGGGCTTCGCGCGTCAGCAGGTGCGCGGGGATGGCGTCGCTGCTGAACGCGTCGAGCACCAGCAGATCGAGGCTTCCGTCGGGAACCGTCGTGAGAGTCAAGCGGCCATCGCCTTGAACGATGCGGACGCTGTCCACGCAATCGGTGAGGAAGCGGAAGTACCGCGGGTCCCTGGCCATACGCACGACCGCGGGGTCGATCTCGAAGAACGCCCAGTGCTCGCCGGCCGCGGCGTAGGCTGCCATGGACCCCGCGCCGAGGCCAACGACGCCCACCCGGCGTCCGGGCCTGGCCGGCAGGGCCGCCAGCGCCTGGCCCAGGGGGCCTTGGCGCGAGTAGTAGGTCAGCGGCTCACAGGCCGTGGCCCGCGATTGCTCCTCCGCGCCGTGGAGCGTGGTGCCATGGTACAGCGTATGGTAGCGGCCGCCGACTTCGGACTTGACCCGGTGCACGCCGAAAAAATCCCGTTCGGCATGGAGGACCGATGAGCGATCGGACGGAACGAACCATGCGGCGAGGAACACCGTCCCCAGACTCAGCGCGAAGAGCGGCGGACGCCGGCGCAGCATGAGACTGTTGGCGATGGCGATGGCGGACGCGATCGATACCGGGATCACCGCCGCGGCGGCGAGCGTCCCGCTCTCGTCATGGGGATTGCCCACCAGACGGGTGCAGGCGGCGAGCACCGCACCGGAGAGCACCGCGAGCGCCAGCCCGACGGTGCGGGTCGGGCGGACGGCGGTGGAAGTGAGGGGCGCGACCGCGCAACCCGCGAGAAGCGCGAGCGGATATTCCGCGACGCCCCTGAACACAACCGGCGCGATCAGACCATTGACGACGCCGCCGAGCGCGCCGCCGGCCGAGAGCCAGAAGTAGAACTCCGTCAGCCCGCTCGCCGGCGGCTTGCGGCGAGCCAGCTCGCCATGGCAGATCATCGCGGTCACGAAGAATACGGCGAGGTGGAGCAGGGTGAGCCACGCGGGCCCCACCGCGATCGACCAGTACCAGGCGATGAAAATCGGAAGCACCAGCCACGGCTGCAGGCGAACCATCCATGCATGCGGCACCGGAGGCCGGCGGGCAAACACCAGCACGAAGGTGAGCAGATAGAGGAACAGCGGGAGGACCCAGATGAACGGGATCGCCGCGATGTCGGTGCTGATATAGCTGGTCACGCCGAGGAGAAGGCTCGACGGGATGAATGCGAGCGTGGCCCACCACAGCCGATCGCTCCAGGTCGCACGCCCGGTGCCCAGCTCCTCGCGTCCCGCTGCCCCCGGGCTTCGCCAGGCCACGGTGGCGCACACGACGAGAGCGCCGCACAGGACCCAGAACCCGACGGCCCAGAGCTGGCGCTGGTCCCTCAAGGTCAGCCAGGGCTCGATGACGACCGGATACCCGAGCAGCGCGACGAGACTGCCGGCATTGCTGGCCGCGTACAGGAAGTAGGGATTGCCGGCGCTGGGATGCCCGGTCAGGCTGAACCAGCGCTGTAACAGCGGCGCCGTGGTGGACAGGAGGAGAAATGGAATGCCCAGCGACGCGGCGAGGAGTCCGAGCAGCCATACCACGGGCGCCTCGGTGGGGGGCGGCCGCGATCCGGTCGCCAGCACGATCGGAACGAACGCGAGGGACACGATGATGAGTGCGAAATGGACCGGCACCTGCCACCGGACCGGCAGACGCATGGACGTGCCGTGCGCGTAGGCGTACCCCAGCAGCAGCACGACCTGGAAGAACAGCATGCACGTGGTCCATACCGCGGGGCTGCCACCCAGCAGGGGCAGGACCATCCGGCTGAAGATGAGCTGCACCAGAAAGAGGAGGGTGGCGCTCAGGAACAGCGTGGCCCCGAAGAGACCGATCATCGGGAAGATTCGGACATCCGAGCCTCCGTGCGGGACTCGATATGGCAATAGGCCCGTGGCCAGGGGCAACTCACGTGCCCGGACCCGCCCCCAAGGCTTCGGTATCAGGTAACGATGGATCAATAAGTTACGTTGTGGCTACCGCTCCGGAGGATGGGATGTGTCGAGACGGCGCCGCACCAGGCCTCCCACCGCGTCGGGCGGGAGCGGATGGTAAAGCGGACCGGGGAAGGCAAACCGCCTTCCCCGGTCCGATGCTGAGCCTTCGAGAAGCGACCCGTCGAACTGCCTTACGGGGTGAAGCCCCCCATCGTCGGCCCGGCCACGAAGCGGCCCGCAACCACCCCGATGATGACGGCCAGGATGACGCCCACGATGATGACCACCACGGTGTAGCCCAACGCCTTCTCCTTGGGGGACTTCATCAGCACCGGCAGGCCGAGGTACAGCAGAAACAGGCTGTAGAGGCCGAGGATGCCGAGGAACCGGAGCCCGGGAATCAGGGAGAAGATGCCGACGACCCACGCGGGGGTGTACGAATAGGCGGCCACCTTGAGCGCCTGGGTCTGATTCTTCGTGCCGCCGAACGTGGGGGCCAGATTGTCGATGATGAGCGCGAGGATGAAGACGGCCACCAGCGTCAGCACGTACGTCACCACCGCGCTCGTGACCGCCGAGCCGATGGGCGTGCGCCAGGTTCCCACGAACGGCAGGCGGATCCCGAACACGGAGTAGCCGATGGCCTGGCAGATCGGGGGAATGGCGGCCAGCAGGAGGATGTACCCGGTGTACAGACTGCTTGTCGTGGCAGCCTCCGCGTCGATGACTTCCCACTCCTGGCGCGGATTCAGCAGGATGTTCTTCACGCGGTCGACCAGACCCATCGCGCACTCCTTGCATGAGGTAACGACTGCTGGCGGGAGTCACTAAGGTGCGCCGCAAACCGCTCGCCGTAAAGAGGGAATCCGGCGGCCGCTCGGAAACTCCGGCCCCGCGGGTGGCGTAGGTTCGGCATCGCGCGTCGCCCCGTCGCCCCCATCCACCATCCGGAGAGTCCGTGTTGCGCGTCGCCACCAGACCCGGTAGGCCCCGACTGCCCATGCTGCTCTGTGGCCTCGCCCTCGCGTGCGGGCCCGCCACACCGCCACGGATGGCGGCCCTTCCCGAGGGCGGCACCTCTCCCGCGATTTCGGTTGCCGACCTTCGCGCCCGGCTGTCCGTTCTCGCGGACGACTCGATGGAAGGCCGGCGGGCCGGCACCGAGGGCAACGTCAAGGCCACCGACTATATCGCGGCCGAGGCGCGGCGGATCGGTCTCGCGCCGGCCGGCGAGAACGGCGGCTGGTTTCAGACGATCCCCATGGTGATCCGGGGCATCTCGCCGAACGCCGGGCTCGAGGTGGATGGCGCGGCCTATTCGCCCTCGTCCGACTTCCTGCCTCGCGACCAGGGCGCCGGTCAACGTTCGGTGAACGGGACCCCCGTGATCTTCGCGGGGATGCTGGGTGACAGCTCGCGCTCGCTCATCACCCAGGAGAACGCGGCGGGCAAGCTCGTGCTGCTCACGGCAGCGCCCGGCGCCAACGGGCAGGCGCAGGGGACGGTGAACCGCGCGGGGACTACGGTGCTCTTCAGCTCCGCGGCCGGCATCGCGGTCGCGACCCTCGACGCCATCGACCCCGCCGAGCAGGCGAGCCTCCGGGAGGGGGGAGCCGCGCTCGCCTCCACCGACTCGCAGCCGGCGCCTTCGTTCATGTACGTCACCCGGCGCTTCGCCGAAGCCATGCTGGGAGAGCCGCTGACCCGGGCGCAACCGGGAGACGTGGGCAAGGTGGTGCGGGGCGAGATCGCCTTCGCCGCCGAGCCGCCGCCGTTCCCCGCCCGCAACGTGATCGCGCTGCTCCGCGGCACCGACCCCGCCCTCCGCGGCGAGTACGTCGCGATCGGCGCGCATAGCGACCACGAAGGCATCGCGCCGCTGCCGGTGGAGCACGACTCCATTCGGGCGTTCAACCGGGTCATGCGACAGGAGGGCGCCAACACCACGGTGGGGGTGCCAACCGCCGCGCAGCGATACCGCATCCGCGAGATCATCGACAGCCTGCGCGCCGTCCGTCCCGCGCGGCCCGATTCCATCCTCAACGGCGCCGACGACGACGGCAGCGGATCCGTGAGCGTGCTCGAGATCGCGGAAGCGCTAGCTAAGGGCCCCGACCAGCCCAGGCGGTCGGTGCTCTTCGTGTGGCACACGGGAGAGGAGCGCGGTCTCATCGGCTCGGACTGGTTCACCCGGCACCCGACCGTGCCGCGCGACTCGATCGTGGCGCAGCTCAACATCGACATGATCGGCCGCGGCAGGGCGACCGACATGACGAAGGGCGGGCCGGGCTACGTGCAGCTCATCGGCGCGCGCCGGCTCTCGACCGAGCTTGGCGATCTCATCGAGCGGGTGAATCAGGAGGGCAAGCACGGGCTGGAGTTCGACTACCAGTACGACGCCAACGGCCATCCCGACAACTACTACTGCCGCAGCGACCACTACATGTACGCCCGCTTCGGGATTTCGATCGCCTTCTTCACGACCGGCGCGCACATCGACTACCACCAGGTGACCGACGAGGTCCAGTACATCGACTTCGCCAAGATGGCTCGGGTGGCGGGACTGGTAGAGGCGACGGCGCTGGCCGTAGCGGACCTCGATCACCGGCTGGTGGTGGACCAGCCGAAGCCGGATCCGAAGGCGGCATGCAAGCAGTAGGGGGCGGAACGGCGGAACACGATAACATCAGATGTATCATGCACTTAGCCATCCATTGACTTCCCCCGCCCGGCCGCCGTTATTCCCGCCATGTCCGCTCAGCCAGGCCGCGCCATGCCCGCCGTCAGCCCCCTCCCGGACCCCCAGGCCGATGCCCATGCCGGCCATCCTGCGGTCCCTCAGGGGGTTATCCCGGAGCCCCCCAGAGCCAGGGTCCGCCCCGTCGTTCACCGGCTCCATGCTGATATTCGGATAGACGAATATGGCTGGCTCCGGGATCGCCAGGACCCCGAGGTCCTGGCCTATCTCGACCACGAGAACGCCTACACCGACGCGGTCATGCGGCCCACCGAGGCGCTGCAGACGCAGCTCTACGAGGAGATGCGGGCGCGGATCAAGGAGACCGATCTCTCGGTCCCCGAGGTCATCGACGAGTGGCTCTACTACTCCCGCACGGAGTCCGGCGCCCAGTATCCCATCTATTGCCGCCGTCTCAACGTCGAACACGCCCCCGAAGAGGTGCTCCTCGACCTCAACCCCCTCGCCGAGGGTCGGAGCTATTTCCGCCTCGGCGCCTTCGAGGTGAGCCCCGACCATCGGCTGCTCGCGTGGTCCTCGGATACGACCGGGTCCGAGTCCTTCACCATGCGGATCAAGGACCTGACGACCGGCGCAATGCTCGGCGAGAGCATCGGCAACCTGTCGTCCGCCGGCGCCTGGGCCAACGACAGCCGCACCCTGTTCTACGTCGTGCTCGACTCGGCGCGCCGCCCCTGCAGCCTCTACCGCCACCGCCTGGGCGAAGATCCCACCGGCGACCAGCTCGTGTACTTCGAGGAGGACGAGTCGTTCTTCGTCGACATCGATCGGACCCGGAGCCGGGCGTATCTGCTGCTCGAGCTGACCAGCCACTCCACCACCGAAGTGCGGTTCGCCAGCGCGGATCGTCCCGAGGAGCCCTTCCGCGTGATCGTGCCGCGCCAGCCGGGCGTCGAGTACGGCGTGGGTCATCACGGCGACCGCTTCTTCATCACCACGAACGACGAGGCGCCGAACTTCAGGCTGGTCTCCGCACCGGTCGGCGATCCGTCGAAGGCCCGCTGGACGCCCGTGCTCCCCTATCGGCCCGCCGTCCGGGTGGACGGCACCGATGTGTTCCGCGATCACCTCGTGGTCTACGAGCGCGAGGCGGGGCTCCGTCAGGTACGCATCATCGCGCTCGAGACCGGCGCAGATCATCTGATCCACTTCCCCGAGCCGGTCTACAGCGTCCGGCGGCACGACAACCCGGAATTCGACACGACCCTGCTGCGGTTCACCTATACCTCGTTGGTGACGCCGAGCGCGGTGGTGGAGTACGGGATGGCGGATCGAAGCTGGACGGTGCGGAAGCAGACCGAGGTCCTGGGCGGGTACGATCCGGCGCAATACGCCAGCGAGCGTCTGTTCGCCACGGCGCCCGACGGCACCCGCGTCCCCATCTCGCTGGTGTACCGCCGGCCGCTCGAGCGCGACGGGCGCCGGCCGCTCTGGCTCAACGGCTACGGTGCCTATGGGGTCAGCTTCGATCCCGGCTTCTCCTCCAACAGTCTGACGCTGCTCGATCGGGGCTTCGTCGTGGCCATCGCGCACGTGCGCGGCGGCGAGGAGATGGGCCGCACGTGGTACGAGAGCGGCAAGCTGCTGGAGAAGCGGAACACCTTCACCGACTTCATCGCGGCGGCGGAGCATCTGATCGCGCAGGGATACACGTCGCCCGATCGGCTGGTGATCAACGGCGGCAGCGCCGGCGGGCTGCTGATGGGGGCGGTGACCAACCTCCGTCCCGATCTCTTCGCGGCGGTGGTGGCGGAGGTGCCCTTCGTGGATGTGGTCAACACCATGCTCGACGCGTCGCTGCCGCTCACGGTCATCGAGTACGACGAGTGGGGCAACCCCAGCGAGCCCGACGCCTACGCCTGCATCCGGAGCTACTCCCCGTACGACAACGTCGAGACCAAGGCGTATCCCCACATGCTGGTGACCGCGGGACTGCACGATCCCCGGGTGGCGTACTGGGAGCCGGCCAAATGGGTCGCGCGGCTGCGCTCGCGCAAGACGGATGGCAATCGATTGCTGCTGCGCACCAACATGGCGGCCGGCCACGGCGGCGCATCGGGACGGTGGGATTTCCTGCGGGAAGTGGCCTTCAAGTATGCGTTCGTGCTGGATGTGTTAAGAGCTGAAAGCTCAAAGCTGAAAGCTGAAAGCGTGCTTTGAGCTTTGAGCTTTCAGCTACTTCTTATGAAACCCCCTCGCGATCCGCTCGGTTAGGGCCGCGGTGACCGAGACGCCGGCGCGCAGGACGGCGGCTGCCGGCGCGCGGAATGCCCCGTCGTTGCTCCGGGGCTGCTTCACCAGCGACTGCAGCACCTCGGCCGACCGTCTTCCGGTCGTCTCCCAATCGAACTGCGGGCCCCGAACCAGCCCCTTGGCGATCAGCTCGACCCGCAGCCCGGGATCGTCGAGCACCTGGCTCAGTCCCGTCGCGATGGCGCCGGGATCGGCTGGATCCACCAGCACCGCGGCGCCGCCGGCCACCTCCGGCGCGGCATGGCGTCCGCTCGACGTGACGACCGGACAGCCACAGGCCATCGCTTCGACGATCGGAATGCCGAACCCCTCGTACCAGGACGGCAGGGCCAGGCACTCCGCCGCCGAGTAGAGCGCGGCCAGGTCCTCGTCGGCCACATAGCCCACATACTTGACCCGATCCTCGAGACCCAGCTCCCGGATCGGCGCCAGCTCCCGCTCGAAGCTCCACCGCTTGAAGCCGGCCAGCACGAGATCCACCTCGCGCGAGGCGGCGACCCGGCCGAAGGCGCGCAACAGATTGCCGATGTTCTTGAGCGGCGTGATCCCGCCGAGAAAGAGGATGTAGGGGCGCGGGAGCTGCAGCTTGTCGCGAAGCGCCGCCTGCGCCGCCTTGGGGGCCGGGCGGAGATAGCGGTCCACCCCGTGCGGCACGACGGTGATCCGATCGGGCGACGCGCCCATCATGACGCAATCTTCCTTGCCGATCTCCGTGTGGGTGATGATCGCCGTCGCGCTCCGGCAGAACGCAGGGACGAGCAGCCGGTTGTACCAGCGGTTGTACCAGGGAAAGACGTGGGCCATGGCCAGCTGCTCGCGGCCCGGGATCACGATCAGCGTCGGGACCCTGGAGAGGAGCGGGACCGAGAACTTCGTGTTGAACAGGAGGGCCAGGCCGTTCTCCTCGGCGTAGCGCGGCGCGGTGACCTGGTCCCATCTGAGCCGCGCCGGATCGCGAAGCACGACGTGGGTTCCCGGCAGGTCGGCAAAGACCTCGCGCTGGCTCTCGTCGCTGTACAGGAGGTGATAGTCGATGCCGTGCGGGTGGGTCAGCAGGTAGCGCACCACGCGCTTGGTGAACACCGTCACGCCGCCCGGCGCCGTGATGTGACGGAGCATCACGCCGACTTTGGGAGCCTCAGCCATTCGTGCGGATCACCAGAGGGGACAACGCGGCCAGCGCCGGGCGAGCGCCTCATCGACCCCGAGCGTCCGGCCCGCGGCCCCGATGATCAGCGCGAGCGAGATGGCGATGTAGGCCGCGTCGTTGCTGGAGGGAGTCCAGAACCACGCGCCCTTGGCAAACATGTAGTTGAGGAGGAGCAGCAGCGCGAGCGAGGCCGCGAAGCGGGTCGCGAGCCCGAGGACGAGCGCGAGGCCCGCGAGCACCTCGCCCCAGCCGACGAGCGGCGCGAACACCGAAACGTGCGGCACCACCACCTGGCTCACGAACCCCTGATAGAACCCGTGTCCCCTCGAGAGCGCCACGTCCTGCAGGAAGTCGAGCAGCCGCGGGGTGAAATCGTCCTTGACCTTGGGGATGCCGGCCACGAGGAGCACCACGCCGAGTTGCAGGCGAAGGAGCACGAGCGCGCCACGGGCCAGGACCCCCTGAAGCACTTCGGCGGGGAGAGACATGCCCAAAGCTATTGCGGTCGGTTTGTCCCTGCAGGGGGTCGACACGAGATCGGAGTCGCCATTGCCAGCCATCGTAGCGACTCTTACGTTGCCGAACGTGGCATCCCACCGTTGCCTGGCCGTGACCTGGACCATCGGGCGCCACCCACGCCCCATCAGCCATCTTCGATGATCCGCTTCCAGACGCTGGGGGCGGTCGAGATTCGCGACGCCCAGGGCAAGGTCCCGGGCGCCGTGCTCCGGCAGCCTAAGCGTCTCGCGCTCCTGGCCTATCTGGCCGTCGCGGTTCCCCGCCGTTTCCACCGCCGCGATACTCTGCTCGGCCTCTTCTGGCCCGAGCTCGACCAGGAGCACGCACGGGCGGCGCTCCGCCGCGCCCTCTACTATCTGCGCACCGAGCTGGGCCCCGAGGTCATCACCGGGCGGGGTGACGAGGAGGTCGCCGTCCCCGAAGATGCGCTCTGGTGCGACACGACCGAGCTCGAGTCCGCGATGGAGTCGGGTGATCCCGAGCGGGCCCTCGCTCAGTATCGAGGCACCCTGCTCGAGGGACTCCACGTCGCCGGCGCGGCACCCGAGCTGCAGCAATGGCTCGACACCGAACGAACGAGGTTGCGCAACCGCGCCGCCGCCGCGGCCCGGCAGCTTTCCGAGGGTGCCGAGGCCGCGGGGCGACTGGACGACTCGGCCGCGTGGGCCCTGCGCCTGCTGCAGCTGGTGCCCGAGGACGAGCCGGCCCTCCGCCGCCTGGTCTCCCTCCTCGATCGTGCCGGCGACCGGCCGGCGGCCCTCAAGGCCTATGACGAGTTCGCCCGCCGCATGCGCGAGGACCTCGACACCGAGCCGTCGGCCGAGACCCGTGCCCTCGTCGAGATCGTGCGGCGGAGAAGCACCGTCCCGTCGCCGGCGGCGGCGCGGATCGCGATCCTGCCCTTCACGGTTCGCGGCGATCCCAGATTCTCCTATCTCCGCGAGGGTATGGTCGACCTGCTGGCGACCCGGCTCGATGGCGCGGGCGCCATCCGAACCATGGACGTTCGAGCCGTCCTCCGAGCCGGGGTCACCGAAGGCCGGGACGCGGTCGAGCGATTCGGCGTGGCGATGTATCTGGCGGGCACCGTCGTGGAGGCCGGCGGGAGGCTGCGGGCGAGCGCCACCCTGCACGCGGCCAACGGGTCGGCACTCGCCACGGTCGCGGGCGAGGCCGCCGACGAAGCAGGTCTTTTCGAGCTGGTGGACGATCTGGCGCGGCAGATCCTGGGGACGCAGGGGCTCGCCGGCGGCAGCCGGCTGGCCCGACTCGCGGCTCTGACCACCGAGTCCCTCGACGCGCTGAAGGCGTATCTGCGCGGGGAGGAGCATTTGCGGTCGGGCCGCTACTTCGACGCGCTCGAGGGATTCCAGTGGGCAGTGGACCAGGACGCGACGTTCGCCCTGGCCTACTACCGGCTGGCGGCCGCGGCCGCCGGTTGCGCGTTGCCCGACGTCGCCCGCGAGGTCGCCGACCGCGGCTCGGCCCATCGCGGACGCCTGTCACCCC
The DNA here is from genome assembly GCA_963757525.1 of uncultured Gemmatimonadales bacterium. GTDB lineage: Bacteria > Gemmatimonadota > Gemmatimonadetes > Gemmatimonadales > GWC2-71-9 > CAVVWJ01. The sequence goes on along the minus strand of CAVWRM010000001.1, from coordinate 2,200,929 downwards.
ACGACCAGATCGTATTCAGCGCGCAGCGCGCCTGGCTCCACGGCGAGGTGGCGGAGGCCGAGTCGCTCTACACCACGATCACCGGCACGTACCCGGACGACGTCGAGGCGTGGTTTCACCTGGGCGACCTCCTCTTTCACTCCAATCCGTTGCGGGGCCGAACCGCCGCCGAGGCGCGCGCCCCCTTCGAGCGGGTCACCGCCCTCGAACCGGAGCATCTGGCCGCCACCGTCCACCTCGTCCGCATCGCCGCGATCGAGGATCGGGAGCGGGAGCTGTTCGCCCTGATCGACCGGGCGCTCCGGATCAGCCCGCACGGCGATCAGGCCCTCGCGATGCGCGCCCTCCGCGCGTACCGCACCCGCGACGCGGCGGTGATGTCGCGGCTCGAGGAGGAGCTGCAGCACGCGCGCGCCGTCACCGTCGCCATCGCGTTCTCCGACGTCGCCCTCTACTCGGGCAACCACGAGGGCGCCGAGCGACTCGCGCGCCGCTTCATTCACGTGGCGAGGGCCCCCGAGCTGCGGGCGCTGTGTCACATGCTCCTCGCGTGCCTGACGCTGGCGGACCATCGGGTCGACGCGGCGTGGAAGGAGCTGGAGCTTGCCGAGCAACTCGACCCGGCCTGGGGACTCGAGATGCGGGCGCTGTTCGCCACCCTTCGTTTTCTCCCGACTCCCCCGTCGCGGGTTCGCGCAATCCGTGATGGGTTGGACCGCTGGGATCCGTCGGGCGTACCGGCCAGCAGCTTCCCGCTGTTCGCGATGCACAACGGCCTGCACCCGGCGGTGCGGGCCTGGCTGCTCGGACTGCTGGACCTCAGGCTGGGAGACGTGACCGGGGCAATGTCGCGGGCCGACGCCTTGGAGAGCCACGTGAGCGGAGGCGCGCATGTCGCCCGCGGGCTCGCGGCCGAGCTGCGCGCGGCGATCGCGCGGGCGCAGGGAAAGCCAGCCGAGGCGCTGGCCCTGCTGGAGGGGACGAGTCCGGTCCTGTGGTTCCAGCTGACGGTGGCCTCGCCGTTCTTTTCCCTCGCATCCTCACGCCTGCTCCGGGCCGAGCTGCTGGAGGAAGTGGGGAGGCGCCGGGAGGCGGCGGATTGGCGACGATCACTGGCCCAGCGGTCGCCGTACGAGATCATCTACACTGCGGGCTGAACCCGGCTAATATCACCGTGACTTCCACAAGGCGGGACATGGCAAGCGAACGATCCTTCCGCCGGCTCTGCGTCTTCTGCGGCACCAACGCCGGAGCCCGGCCGGAATACGGCAACGCCGCGCGTACCCTGGGGGAGCTCCTGGCTTCCGAGAACATCGAGCTCGTCTACGGCGGCGCGAGCGTTGGCATCATGGGAGAGCTGGCGGACGCCGTCCAGGACCATGGCGGTCATGTCACGGGCATCATCCCGCAGCAGCTCATTCAGAAGGAAGCGGCGAACCTGGGCATCCCGGACCTGATCGTGGTGGCCTCGATGCACCAGCGGAAGTCGCAGATGGCCGACCTGTCGGACGGCTTCATGGCGCTGCCGGGCGGCATCGGAACGCTGGAGGGCTTCTTCGAGCTGCTCACCTGGGGCCAGCTCGGGATCCATTCCAAACCGTCCGGGATTCTCAACGTGGCGGGCTACTTCGACGGGCTGACCGGATTTCTCGACCACGCGGTGAAGGAGGGCTTCCTGACCCAGCGGCATCGCGACTCGATCATGGTGGAGACCGATCCGGCCGTGCTCCTGAAGCGGATGCTGGCCTACACCCCCGCCGAGGGCGAGCGGCTGATGGGGAGGACGAATCGCTGAAGGCTGAAGGCGGAAGGCTGAAGGCCTTTAGCCTTTAGCCTTAGACCTAGCCTTTAGCCTTCTTGGGAAACGTCCCGGCCACCGCGATCGAGGTCCCGAACACCAGCGTCTGCCGATCCTGACGGCCGGGGGCCAGCGGAGAATCGAGCGGATCGGGCACGTAGGTATAGGTCAGGTACGGCCTGACCAGCGCACCGGCGATCCTGGCGGATACCGCCGCCGTCAGGTCGACGTGAGTGAACCCGTCGCGCTCGTAGGGGGCGAACGCCGCGGGCTCGCTGTCGACCCGCTGACGGATGCTGTACCCCACCCGCGACCCCACCTCGAGCGCCACGCCTTTCGCCACCGGCGTTGCCTGCATGGCCTGTCCTTCGAGATAGGCTCCGTTGATCGCGCCGATGTCGTACGCCACCATCAGCCCCGGTGAGAACGGCAGGCGCGTGAGCGTCACCGTGCTCGCGACGTCGAAGGTGTTGGCGGCGCTGGTGAGCCCGTTGGTGTTGGGGAAGAGACGCATCGTGCCCTTGAACGACACGTGAGCCAATCCCATCTGCTGGGCCAGCTCCAGCGACGGCCGCGCCTCGGTGAGGTTGGGACTCTTCTCGCCCGGCGCCATGCTGAAGAAATCGGGGTCGGTGTACGAGGCCGGCTGCACGGTGGCCAGCACACCGATGGTAACCGTGCCGCCTCCTGCCGGCAGCCCGATGGATAGCCGGGGTTGGAGGACCGGCTGATTGGTCAGGATGACGCCGCGGTCCACATACGAGCTGACGAGCGACATTTCGCCGGTTACATGGGCGGAGAGCTGGGCCGAGGCGGCCGCGGGATGTGCCGCCCACCAGGCGAGGCCAACGGCCGTCGCCAGGCGCCACATCGATGGATTGGATGGTGCGGTCACAAGTCCGTCCACACGCGAGAGGAGTGCTGGACGGAGTATCGGCGCTAGACGGGCAGAACCTTAGTGTCGGGGCAGTCGGCCGCGTACGACTCCGGCTGCGGGGTGGCTCCCCGGCCCTGGACCCAGGCCCTGGTGAACTCGGCGCCGAGCAGCACGATCTGGGCCGAGTAGTTGATCCAGAGCAGGAGCACCACCACGGAACCTGCGGCGCCGTAGGTCGACGCCGTCGTGCTCCGGCCCAGATACAGGCCGATCAGGAACTTCCCGATGGTGAACAGCCCGGCCGTCACGACCGCGCCGGCCCAGACATCACGCCACGCCAGCTTCACGTCGGGGAGCGTCTTGTAGATCATCGCGAAGAGCAGCGTGACCACTCCGAGCGACACGGCCACGTTGAGGGCCTGCCCCAGGACGACGTAGGCCGGGAAGACTCTCCCCACATACTTGTCGAGGGCCGCGAGCGCGGCGCTCACCACCAGAGACACCAGCAGCAGAAACCCGACCCCGATCACCAGGCCGAAGGAGATCACGCGCTGCAGCACCATGTCGCGGAAGCCGGCATCCGGCTTCGGCTTTACGCGCCAGATGGCGTTGAGGGCCGTTTGCAGCTCGAGGAACAGTCCGGTGGCGCCGAGGAAGAGCGTGGCGAGGCCGATGACGGTGGCGACGATGCCCGATGAGCGGTTCGATGCTCCCTCGAGCATGGACTGCACGGCCACGGCGCCGCCATGCCCGACCAGTCCTTCGATCTGCCCGACGATCTCCCCCCGCACGGCCTCCGCCCCGAAGGCGAAGCCGGCGATGGCGATCGCGACGATGAGGATGGGGGCCAGCGCGAAGACGGTATAGTAGGAGATGGCGGCGCCGAGGTGGGGAATGTTGTCGTTCCACCACCACTTCGCCGCGTTCTTTATGACGGGCCAGAGTCTACTCGATCGCATGCGACACTATGCGGCGGGCGGTGGGCCGGTGACGTGCGCTGGATCACCCCCGTCTCCCAATATTCACCAGAGAGGCACAAGGGCAGGAGAAGGCTTCGTGGACCTTTGTGTGCTTCGTGGTGAATGATGAGGACGACCGGGCGGGTCATTCCGAGTCGGAGAGCTTGGCGGGGGGGCCCGCCTGGTCCTGAATCCACACCGACTTGATGTTCACGAACTCCCGAAGCCCGTTGGCCGCGAGCTCGCGCCCGTAACCCGACTGCTTGACGCCGCCGAACGGCAGCCGCGGATCGGAGGCCACCATCGCGTTGATGAACACCATCCCCGCCTCGAGCTCGGCCACGAAGCGGGCGCGCTCCCCCGGGTCGCTGGTCCAGGCGCTGGCGCCGAGCCCGAACGGGGAGTCATTGGCGACCCGAATCGCCTCGTCGAGCGATGGCACCCGGAAGATGGTCGCCACCGGCCCGAAAACCTCGTCGTGATAGGTCGGCGACGCGGGTGTCACACCGGTGAGCACCGTGGGCGCGTAATAGTATCCCCGCCCGTCGAGACGACGTCCGCCGGTCCTGACCTTCGCGCCCGCCGCCACCGACTGCTCCACCTGCTCCGCGATCGTCTTCACCTGGCTCTCGTTGGCGAGCGGACCCACGTCCGTGGCCGGATCCATCGGATCACCGACGCGGAGCGACTCGAACCCTGCCACGTACCGGCGCTCGAACTCGTCGGCGACCGACTCGGCCACGACGAAGCGCTTGGCCGCGATGCAGGATTGGCCGTTGTTGATGATCCGCGCCTTGACGGCCGTCCGCACGGCGGCGTCGAGATCGGCGCTCGGCATGACCACGAAGGGATCGCTGCCGCCGAGCTCCAGGACCGTCTTCTTGACGACGCCGCCGGCCGCGCTCGCCACCTGGCCGCCCGCCCCAGTGGAGCCGGTGAGGGTGACGGCGGCCACCCTGGGGTCCTCGATGACTCCCCGCACCGCGGCCGTGTCGATCAGCAGCGTCTGGAAGCAGCCTTCCGGGAATCCGGCCCGGCGGAAGATGTCCTCGATCGCGAGCGCGCACTGCGGCACGCTGGACGCGTGCTTGAGGAGCCCGACGTTCCCCGCCATCAACGCCGGGGCGGCAAAGCGGAACACCTGCCAGAAGGGGAAATTCCAGGGCATGACGGCCAGCACCGGGCCGATGGGCTGGTAGGTGACGAAGCTGCGCGACGCGCTGGTCTCCACGATCTCGTCGGTCAGGAATCGCTCGGCGTTCTCCGCGTAGTATCGGCAGCCCCAGGCCGACTTGGCCGCCTCCTCCACCGCGGCCTTGAATGTCTTACCCATCTCCGTCACCATCACCCGCCCGAAGGCCTCCTTCTCGGACTCGAGAATGTCGCCGGCCCGGAACATCATCCGCATGCGATCGACCAGCGGGGTGCGACGATACCGGAGATAAGTGTCGTGGGCGAGCTGGAGCTTGGCGTCGAGCTCCCTCGGCGTGAGTGGCGCAAAGGTCTTCAGCGTCTCACCGGTGGCGGGATTGATCGTCGCGATGGCCATGACGTGCAATCTTAGCGGCGTTACATTCTTCCCACCATGACCGCGCTCCGCGCTCTGCTGGCAGGCAGCATCGACTACGCCGGACTCTTTCCTCCCGCCGGACTCGACATGGCTTCCGCCACCGCGAACTACGGTTCCTACCGCAACGGCCCCACGGCCTGGGCGCTGGGACGCTTCGTGGTTCCGACGGACCGCCTGACCGAGTTCGAGGCCGCGCGATCGGCGCTTCCGGCGCAGCCGGCCCGGCCCTGGCGCGTCAGCGCGCTGCTGGGGTCCGATCCCGCCGCCGATTTGCGCACGATCGGCGAGTTCAACGGTCGCGACCCCGAGGCTGTGGTCATCGACGCCGTCGAAGGCAGGGCCGACTCGGACGACGCCATCGCCTCGCTCCTCGACGCGGTGCCCGAGTCGCTTCGGGCGTACGTCGAGATTCCGGTGCAAACCGACCCGACGCCGCTCGTCGAGGCGATCGCGCGGCGGCAGGGCCGGGCCAAGATCCGCACGGGGGGCGTCACGCCCGACGCGTTTCCCGCCGCCGCCGACGTCGCGCGCTTCATCGAGATCTGCCTGCGGGCGGGCGTTCTCTTCAAGGCCACGGCCGGCCTGCACCATCCGTTGCGCGCGGAGTATCCGCTGACGTATGCCAAGGACAGCCCCCGGGGCGTGATGTTCGGGTTTCTGAACGTCTTCCTGGCCAGTGTGCTCATGGCGTGGGGGCTGGATCGCGCGAAGGGGACCAGGCTGCTCGAGGAGACGTCCGCCATGGCGATCGGGGTCAACGACGTGTACATCGGGTGGCGCGGGCATCAACTGGATCTGGGCGAGGTCGCGGCGGCTCGCGAGCGCTCGATCGTCTCCTTCGGGTCGTGCTCTTTTTCCGAGCCGGTCGACGACCTGACCGCACTCGGTCTCCTCTGACCGGGACCCTCCGTGGACGAGACTCACGATCCCGCACGGTCCACCTGGGTGGAGTCGGCGCGCGGGCATGCCGATTTTCCGATTCAGAACCTTCCGTTCGGCGTCTTCCGCCGGCGCGACGACGAGGACGAGGCGCCCACCGTCGGCGTCGCGATCGGTGAGCAGATCCTCGATGTCACGGCGTGCCATGACGAAGGATGGTTCCGTGGATCGGGGGACCGCGCGGCCGCGGCCTGTGCCGCACCCACGCTCAATTCCCTGATGGCGCTCGGTCCCGAGTTTCGCGCCGAGCTGCGCCGGCAGATCAGCGCGTTGCTCGCCGAGGAGTCGGCCGCGTACAAGGCCAACCGCAGGCTGGGCGACCGCGTCCTCGTCCCGATGGCCGATGCCGAGCTCCTGCTCCAGGCCGCTATCGGCGATTACACCGACTTCTACGCCTCCGTGCATCACGCCACCAACGTCGGCACGATGTTCCGGCCCGACAACCCGCTCCTCCCCAACTTCAAATGGATCCCGATCGGATATCACGGACGCGCGTCGTCCATCGTGCCGAGCGGCTCACCTGTGCGAAGGCCGAAGGGGCAGCTCAAGCCGCAAGGCGCGGCGGAGCCGGTGTACAGTCCCAGCCGGCTGCTGGATTACGAGATGGAAGTGGGATGTTTCGTCGCGGTGGGGAACCCGCTGGGGGAGCCGGTGCCCATCGGCCGGGCCGAGGGCCACCTGTTCGGGCTCTGCCTCGTCAACGACTGGTCGGCGCGCGATATCCAGAGCTGGGAGTACCAGCCGCTCGGCCCATTCCTCTCCAAGAGCTTCGCGACCTCGCTCTCGCCGTGGGTCGTGACCATGGAAGCGCTCGAGCCGTTCCGCGTGCCGGCAAGCGCACGGCCCGAGGGCGATCCACGACCGCTGCCGTACTTGTCGGATGAAGGGAACAGCACTCGGGGAGCCGTGGACGTCATGGTCGAGGTCTATCTCTCGACCGCCGAGATGCGGGCCCGCGGGATGACACCCCAGCGGCTCAGCACGGGCCGCGTCGCCGACCTCTACTGGACGTTCGCGCAGATGCTGGCACACCATACGAGCGGAGGGTGCAACCTTCGCCCGGGGGATCTCTTCGCCAGCGGGACCGTGTCGGGTGCGGCGCCCGAGGCGCGCGGGTGCCTGCTCGAGCTGACCTGGCGGGGCAGCGAGCCGCTGGCGCTCCCCAGCGGGGAGACCCGCGCGTTTCTGGAGGACGGGGACGAGGTGATCATGCGCGGGCGCTGCGAGCGCGCCGGCGCCGTCACCATCGGCTTCGGCGAGTGCAGGGGGATCGTGACGCCGGCCGGCTAGCGCTACGCGCAGACCATCGCCGCGCGCGACTTCCGTGCCGTCGCGATGAATGGCATATTTCGCTGAAACCTCCGTGGAGTTTCCCCCCGTGGCCACGTTCCTCAAGACCACCGAGCTGTCGATCGACGGCGCACGCACGCTGCCGGGTGAGTACTACACGTCGCCCGACATCTACGCCCGGGAGATTCAGCGGATCTTCAGCCGGCGCTGGCTCTGCATCGGCCGGGAAGACCGGATCCCGAGCGCGGGCGACTACGTTGTGCAGGAGCTCGGCAAGGCGAGCGTCATCGTGCTCCGGGACAAGGGCGGAACGGTGCGGGCCTACCACAACGTCTGCCGTCACCGGGGCACCCGGCTGTGCGAAGAGCATACCGGCCGCCTCTCCGAGACCATCCAGTGCCCTTACCATGCCTGGACCTACGGCCTCGACGGACACCTGATCGGCGCGCCGTCCACCGGCGACCTCGAGAACTTCGACAAGTCGGAATGGCCGCTCTTCGGCGTCTCGACGGCGGTCTGGGAAGGATTCGTCTTCATCAACCTCGCCGAACATCCCGAGCCCTTCGAGCAGGCCTGGACCCCGCTGCTCGGGAAGTTCAGCCGGTTCAACATGCCCAACCTGAAAGTCGGACGCACGATCGAGTACGACGTCAGGTCGAACTGGAAGCTCCTGCTGCAGAACTACTCGGAGTGCTATCACTGCGGGCCGGTGCACCCGGCACTCGCGAAGATCACGCCGCCCACCAGCGGAGAGAACGACCTCACCGAAGGGCCGTTTACCGGCGGGTACATGGTGATCGGCCGGGGGGCGGAGAGTCTGACGATGAGCGGGAAGGCGTGCGGGGTGCCGGTGGGCGACCTGCCGGCAGAGGACATGAACCGGGTGTACTACTACGCGATCTTCCCGAACATGCTCCTGAGTCTCCACCCCGATTACGTCATGTTCCACACGCTGTGGCCGGAAGGCACCGATCGAACCCGGATCTTCTGTTCCTGGCTCTTCCATCCGGCGACGCTGAGCGACCCGACGTTCGACCCCAACGACGGCGTCGCCTTCTGGGACATGACCAACCGGCAGGACTGGCACATCTGCGAGCAGAGCCAGCTGGGCGTCCAGTCACCGGCCTACCGTCCCGGGCCCTATTCCCGGCGCGAGGCCATCTCGGTGCAGATCGACCGGGAGGTGTTGAAAGGGCTCGCTGAAGGCTAAAAGCTGAAGGCCGTCAGCTTTCAGCCTTCAGCCTTCAGCCGATTTCCTCCAGCATCTTTGCCGCGATCTCCTTGACGAGCTTGCCGCAGACGGCGGCCGTCAGCCCGGAGGCATCGGCATCCGGGTTGAATTCGACGAGATCGGCGCCCACCAGCGGGGCCTCGATCGACTGGATGATGGCCAGGGTCTGCCTCACCGACAGTCCACCGGGCTCGCGATGCGACACGCCCGGCGCCAGACCCGGCTCGAGCGCGTCGAGGTCGAGCGACAAGTACACCGGCCCGTCGAAGGTCAGACGCCGGCCGTCCCGCCAATCCCTCATCTCGATCACCTCGACACCGAAGCGCCGCGCCTGATCGCGCTGATGGCCGGTCATGGTGCGGATGCCGATCTGCACCAGGCGGTCGGCGAGGCCCTCCTCCATGATTCTCGCGAAGGGACAGGCGTGGGAGTACCGGTCGCCCTCGAACTCGTCATAGAGATCCGGATGCGCGTCCAGATGGAGCACGGAAAGGCGCGGCTGGTGGGGGCGGAACCCCCTCAGAACCGGATACGTGATGGAGTGATCGCCGCCAAGCACGATGGGGCGGCGGCCGGACGCGCCGATCAGGCTCAGCGCGGCTTCGATCATCGACCGGACCCGATCCGCGCTCTCCCCTGCCCCGAAGACCAGATCGCCGTCGTCCTCGATGCCGCCCGCGCGGAGATCGATTCCCGTCTCGCTCCACGAGTTGCCGGCCTCGGACCAGAGCGCCTCACGGATGAGCGGCGGCGCGTTGGCCGACCCGCGGCGATAGGAGGAGCTGCCGTCATAGGCCACGCCGAGCAGGGCCACGCGGGGCGCGTCGTCGGGAGGGAGTTCCACGTCGGTCACTGCCGTCTCCTCTTTCCGATGGCGAACACCGCCGCGCCGGCCAGGACCAGGAGCAGGCTGAGCCCGGCCACCTTGAGCACGGCGAGCGGCTTGTTCGGCTCGTCTTCCGCGGGCACCAGGGACAATCCGATCGCGACGAGCGTCGTCGTGAGCCCCAGCGCGGCGAGCAGGATCGCGACCGGCGCGCCGCCCGGCACCCGCATCACCTCGGGCCCCGCCGGCTCCCGCTGCAGCTTGATCATCGCCGCGAACATGAACAGGTACGGAATGAAGTACCCGATGATGGCCATGCTCACCAGGACGTCGTAGGCCCCCTTGACGCTCGTCCCCGCTTGTCCCAGGAAGATGAACAGCGCCGCAATCACCGCCTGACTCACCAGGCTCACGTACGGTGAACCATAGCGGGGATGGAGCCGCCCGAACGACGGGGGAAGGAACCGGTCCAGCCCCGCCACGAACGGCAGCCGACCCGATGCGGCAAACCAGGCGCCGGCCTGCCCCAGCCCGCCGACGACGAGCAGCGCCGCGGCCACCGCCGTCACCCAGCCGACCCCGAGACGCTCGGCGGCGCGCTGGATGGCGGTCATGAAACCCTGGAGGTTCAGGATCTCGGACCGGGGCAGCGCCACCATCAGGGCGACGGTCGACAGGATGTAGATGACGGTGATCAGCACCCCGGCGAGCAGCACGGCACGGGGGATGTTGCGTCGCGGCTCCTCGATCTCCTCGCCCAGCATCGAGGCGCTCTCGAGGCCGCTCAGCGAAAAGGCGATGGTGGCCCAGAACACGATGTCCTTGAGCCGGGTGCTGGGCACCAGGCTCTGGACCGTGAACGGCGTGGCGCTGCCGAACTGGAGCAGCGATCCGAGGCCGAGGGCCACGAGAATCCCCGCCGGGATCCAGAGGCCGAGCGCGCCGGCGTTGTGCAGCCACTTTCCGACGTTCAGGCCCGCCACGTTCAGGCCCGCCGCCACCGCCAGGCCCAGCAGCGCGAACACGACGAAGTACGCCGGACTCGCGGCCAGCGCCTGCGAATCGCGACCGCCCAGGAACAGCGCGTTGGCGGCCGTGAAGTAGAGGAGCGACGGAAAGTACGGCAGGTTCGAAGTCCAGTAGGTCCAACCGGTGATGAACCCGGCGAAGTCCCCGAAGGCGCGTTTGCTCCAGACGTAGCAGCCGCCCTCGTCGGGATAGCGTGACGACAGCTCGAGGACGGTGAAGGCGAGCGGCACGTAGAGGGCGAGACAGGCACCCAGCCAGACGATCACCGCGCTCGGGCCGGCGGCCGCGGCATTGCTGATCCAGCGGACGCTGAAGCCGGTGATCAGATAGAAGAACAGGAGATCGCGGAATCCCATCGCCCGCCGGAGGCGGGGCGCCGGGCGCTCGGCGATGGCGGCCTGCGTCACACCATGTAGGTGCGTGGGGGATCGGCGAGCTGCAGGATGGGACGGTCGAAGCGGAACGGCGACAGATCCCGCGGAGTCGCTCCATCGATGGCCAGCTCGGCGAGGATCTGCCCGATCAGGGAGGCGAACTTGAAGCCGTGCCCGCCCCCGATCGCGATGGTGACCTCGGGATGCTCCGGCAGCGCGTCGAGCACGAAGTCGCGATCCGGCGTGAGGGTATAGAGGCACGTCTTGGTGTAGATGATGGGACCCAGCACCTTCGGGATGCGGCGCTCGAGAAAGCCGGTCACGCGCTGGAGCGCGGCGGGATCGGGATCGAACGTCCGCGTATCCGCGGTGACCTCGAGTCCGCCGGCGTCCTGTCCCACCTTGGGCCCGGGCTCACCGAAGGTGGGGAAGCCGTAGAAACAGGGGTCGTCCATCCAGATCCATACCGGGAACCGGTCGGGCGCGAACAGCTCGGCGTGCCGGCTGGCGAAGTAGGTGACCTGTTCCTGGGTGACGCAGAGCGGCAGATGGAGACCAAACGGCGCGAGCGCGCGGTTGGACCACGCCCCGGCGGTCAGGATGAGTCGCCGGCATCGGTACCGCTCGCCGCCCGCCTCGACGACCACCTCGCCGCCACCGGGCCGGATGTCGGTGACGGAAACCATGTCCTTCAAGGTGGCGCCGTGGGCGCGCGCCAGCCGGACATGCGCCGCGTTGCCCCGCGCCGCCATCGCGATGCCGCTGTCCGGCTGGAACAGGCCCTGAACGTCGTCGGAGAGCTGGAAGGGGGGCCAGCGCCGCATGATCTCGCGCGCCTCGAGCCGCTCGTACGGGACGCCGGCGGTGTCCATGCTGTCGCTGTAGCTGCTCAGCGGGATGGCGCTGTCCCGGGGCCCGAAGTCGAGTCCGCCGGTCCGCAAAACGAGCGGCTCTCCCGCCTCGCGCTCCGACTCGGCCCACGCCCGGAAGGCGAACTTGGCGAGCTCGACATAGGCGGGCGTGTGGTACGACAGCCTGATGATGCGCGAGTGGTCCTGCGATTCCCCCCGGACGTGGCCCAGCTCGAACTGCTCGAGCCCGAGCACCTCGTCACCGGCGCGGCGCGAGAGCCAATACGCCGCGGCGCTGCCGAAGCCGCCGAGACCGAGCACGATGTATTCGAAGTCGCGGGTCATGAGTCGGAGGTCGCGGGTCGCGGGTCGCGGGTCATACGTCGCGGTTTCGAGACTCGCGACTCGAGACTCGCGACTCGACATATTTCCGTATATCCCGACTCGCATCTTCCATCGGCGCGTAGTAGCCGGACTGGAAGACGCGCGACTCCATGCCCCGCTGCACCGACTCGCAGATCGCCCAGTCCTGCCGGTTGACGATATCCCAGAAGTCCACCGCGTCGGCGGGATCGAAGCCCGGCTTGGCCATCTCGGCGGGGTGAAACAGGAACTCGGCCGTGATGAGGGTGCGGTAGGGCCCCTCGGGCCACACGAGGAACGCCGCGGCATGCTCGGCGGACAGGCTGAGCAGGAAATTCGGGTAGATCAGCTCACCCTTGTGCCGAACCCGCTCGTCCTCGTCGAGACCCGGGAACGGGGCGCGCGTGCTGGTGCCGGACGCGGTAAAGGTCCAGGCTCCCTCCCGATGCGGGATGCCCCGATCCCAGTCGAGCTTGGCGCCGCCACGCTGCTTGAAGGCGGGTACCAGCCGGCAAAGCTCCGGATGCACCGGCCCGCAATGGTAGCACTCGTTGTAGTTCTCCAGGATCACCTTCCAGTTGGCCCGCACCTCGTACGTCAGTCGTCGTGCCACCCGGAGGTCGGCGAGCGGATACCGGCGGAGCCGCTCCGGCACCGCGCCGAGCTGCGCGGCCAGCGCGCGCCCGGCGGAGCGCGGCGTGAGGTGCAGGAAGACGAACCCGCCCCAGGTGTCCACGCCGATGGGGTGGAGACATAGCGCCCCTCGATCCACGCCGTCGGCCCCGTCGAGGAAGGGAGCGGTTCGGAGCGTGCCGTCGAGCCCGTAGGTCCAGGAGTGATAGGGACAACGAATGCCCGACGTGAAGGTGCCGCGTTCGGCGTCCGGCACCAGCTGGGAGCCCCGATGGCGGCAGACGTTGTAGTGCGCGGCCAGGGCGCCCTCTCTCTTGCGTACGACGAGCACGCTCTCGCCGGCTACCCGTTTGACCACGAACGAGCCGGGCAGCGGAAGCTCTTCCTCCCGGCCGACGCAGAACCACTCCGCGAAGAAGATCCGCTCCTTCTCGCGCTCGAAGATCTCGTCTGACTGGTAGTACCGGCGGTCCAGCGTCCGCTCGAGCCCGCCGCCCGCCTCCTCGCCACTCATTCCGCTCCCTCCCCGCCTTCCGGACCGTAGAAGAAGACCCACACGGCGAGATCGTCGCTGAACTCCTCGAACCGGTGGGTGACGCCCGCGGAGACGAACAGCATGTCGCCGGGGCCGAACCGGCGCCGGGTATCGCCGTTCCGAAACCAGCCCGAGCCGGTCACCACGACGTAGGCCTCGTCCCGGGTGTGGGGCGACTGGGGATCCGTGCCTCGCGGGGCGTACAGCTCGACGCTGAGTGTCCCGTGACGGAACAGCTCGACGTATCGCTCGCCCTCGGGTCCTGGGAGTCGGGCCAGGGCGTCGGAGACGGTGCGGTGATGGTCGGTCATAGGCCACGAGTCGCGAGTCGCGCGTCGCGAGCCACTACTCCGATCAGAGGTCCCGTAACCCGTGATCCGTGACCCGCGACCCTCGGCTCACCGCACATCCCGCTGAATCTCCCGCGCCGCGTTATAGCCGCAGGCCCCCATGACACCGCCTCCGGGGTGCGTGGCGGCCCCGCAGAGATACAACCCGTGGACCGGAGTGCGGTAGTCGGCGTACCCCGGCACCGGCCGCATGAAAGACAGGCTGCTGAGCGACATCACGCCCTGCATGATGTTGCCTCCGGTGAGCCCGAAGCGTTGCTCCAGGTCGACCGGAGAGAGCACCTGCCGATCGATGACCGCGCGCTTGAAGTTGGGAGCGTACTGCGTCATCAGGTCGATGCAGCGGTCGGCGTACTTCTGCTTCTCCGCCGCCAGCGACAGACCGGATGCCAGCTCGTACGGGAAATACTGGGTGAACATGGACATCACGTACTTGCCAGCGGGCGCGAGCGTGTCGTCGAGCGACGATGGGATGGTGGCCTCGATGATCGGGTTGGCCGACGGCCGCCCATACTTGGCATCGTCGTAGGCCCGCTCGATGTACTCCATGGTGGGCGAGATGTGGATCGTCCCGCGGTGCTGCGGCCCCGGGCTCGATCCGGGGAGCGCGGTGAAGTCGGGCAGCTCGGAGAGCGCGAGATTGATCTTGCAGCTCGCGCTGGCGTAGTCGATGTTGCGCACGGCCTCGAGGAAGTCGGCCGGGAGATCGGCCCGGTCCATCAGCCGCAGAAACGTGACGTTGGCGTCCACGCCGGATGCCACCCGGGGGGCCCGAATCTCCGTGCCGTCCGCCAGGGCCACTCCGTACACCGACCCGCCCCGTACCAGGATCCGTCCCACTTCCGCCCCGGTCCGGATCTCGGCGCCGTGCTCCCGTGCCGCCGCGGCGATGGCATTGCTGATCCCGCCCATGCCGCCGCGCACGTAGCCCCATACGCCGCGCACGCCGTCGCACTCGCCCATGACGTGATGGAACAGGACGTATGCCGTCCCCGGCATCGAGGGCGAGGCCATGGCGCCGATGATCGCGTCGGTGGCGAGAGTGACCTTGAGCTGCTCCGACTCGAACCAGCGGTCGAGGATGGGGGTGGCCGCGCCGGTCAGGATCTCGACCGCCTTCTGGCCGTCGGGTCCCAGCTTCACGAACGCGAGGCCCAACCGCGCGAGCTGGAGAAGATTCGCGGGGCCGAGCGACCACGGATTCGGCGGCGTCATCGTCAGGGTGGGCTCGAGGAAGTCGGCCACCCGCTCGAGCATGGCTTCGTACTTCGGGAGCGCGTCGGCGTCCTTCGCGCTGAACTTGGCGATCTCCCGGTGGCTCATCGCCTTGTCGGGGCCCAGGAGCAGCGAGCGTCCGTCGGGAAACGGGGTGAAGGAGGACGGGCTCCGGGGCAGCATCTCGAATCCGTGCCGCTTGAGCTCCAGGTCGCGAATGATCTCCGGCCGCAACAGGCTGTTGACGTAGGCGGCGGTGGAGACCTTGAACCCTGGCCAGATCTCTTCGGTGACGCACGCGCCGCCGAGCACGTCTCGGCGCTCGAGCACGCACACCTTGAGCCCGGCGCGGGCGAGATAGGCTGCGGTGACGAGTCCGTTGTGACCGCCACCGATGACGATGAGATCGTACGAGACTGACATGTCGGGTCGTGGTGAGAGTGCGGAATCTTATCGTCCCGCCGCGGGAGGCGCCAGTTTTTGGTATGGGGTTGCAAAAAGACAGCTGAAAGCTGAAAGCTCAAAGCTGAAAGCTGAAAGCTGAAAGCCCCACCTGGCGGACCTCTGTGGCGTGGGACGTACCCTTTCAGCTTTCAGCTTTCAGCTCACTTCAACAACAGCAGCTCCGTCCTCGCATACACGTACCGGCCGTTGTAGCCGAACGGCGACGCCGCGGCCCAGGGAAACGTGCCGAAGTTGTCGTTGAAGTCCTTGGCCGTATCTCCATCGTCGTCCACCACCACCTGCGATTTCGGCTGGTCGGGGTACGTGTCGAACAGGTTCCGTACCCCGACGGACAGCTTGACGGCGTTGAAGCGGTAGCCGATCTCGGCGTCCACGAGGCCCTTCCCGCCGTAGTCGTCGCGGCACAGGTCGCAGAAGCCCGGTTGCGCCGAGGAGAATCCGCCGTAATACGAGACCCGGCCGAGTGAGGTGAACCGCCCGAGCGTCAGGTTTGCCTGCAGCGTGCCACGCCAATCCGGACGCTCGTCCTGGATGCCGATGGCGGTGACCGAATCGAGCAGCCCCGGCTCGGTGGAGCCGGCGTCGACCAGGACCTGCGGCAACGGATCGACGTGAATGATCTTGTTCCGGGTGACGTTGAACCCGGCCGCAAGCTCCAGGGTGCCGCTCGTCCCGGCCGGCACCTTGTATCCCGCGGTCACGTCGAGACCCTGGGTTCGGGTGTCCAGGCCATTGGTGAAATACTGCACGCCCTGGATGTTGGCGAAGCCCGCCGCCGCCAGCAGGTCCACCGACGCCTGATCGTCGAAGGTGGCGCCGAGCAGGATCTGGTTGTTGATCCGGATCCGGAAGTAGTCGGCCGTGAGGGTGAAGTTGTCGACCGGCGTGACCACGACGCCCGCGCTCAGGTTGAACGACGTCTCTTCCTGGAGCGGCTTGGCTCCGAGCGCGATGGCGGCGGCGTTGTCGGCCGGGAAGATGCCCACGTCCACGAACTCCCCCGCGATCACGTTGGTCACGACCTTGCTGAATGCCACCTGGCTCAATCCCGGCGCCCGGAAGCCGGTGCTGGCGGCCGCCCGGAAGGTGACCCGCGGCGACGGCTGATACCGGAGCGAGACCTTGCCGCTCAGCCGGCTGCCGAAGTCGCTGTAGTTCTCGAAGCGGGCCGCGACGTCCGTCAGCACCTGGTCCGACAGATTGGTCTCGGCGTCGGCGTAGATGCCGAAATTGTTGCGGTGACGGTCGGTCGAGTCGCCCGGGGCGAAGCCGGGGAACGACTGCGATCCGCCGGGCGCGAGGTCGCCCGATCCGGTCTGATCCGGCGCGCCGCCGTTGACGTACGAGGCGAGCTCCCCGGGACGGATCGCGTACCGCTCGCGGCGGAAGGCGGCGCCGAAGGCCAGGTTCACCGGTTTGGGCAGGCCGAGCTCCACCGGCCGCGCGACGTTGATTCCCGTCACCAGCTCCTCGCGCAGCGCCCGCCCGGCGAAGAAATCCATCTGATCGGGAATGCCCGGATCGTCGGCGGTGCCGAGGATGCCGTCGGTACCGGGAGCGCAGGGCACGTCGAGGCAGGGCCCGAGCGAGGCATTCAGCGTATTGTTGATGTGGTAGTCGAAGTGGTCGTGCCCGAACTGGGCGCCGACGTCGTAGTTCCATCCCGACACGACGCCGCGCAGGCCGCCCGCGGCGGAATAATCGGTGACGAGACCTTCGATGTTGGGCAGGAAGCCGAGCGGATAGATCTGGTCCCAGCTGCGGGCGCTGCCGGCGTACCGGCGGTAGGGATTGCCGATGCCGTCGCGGTGGCTGTACCCGCCGAAGCTGTAGAACTCGGTGCTGCCCGCCTCGTTGAGGGGCATTCGGAAGTTGCCCCACGCCAGCGCGTCGCGTTCCAGGCCGTCACCCCAGTGATGGTTCGGCTGAGGCACGGGATTGTTCTTGTGCACCACCTGCCCGATCTCGTTGATCGAATCGGCCACCCCGGTGCCGGCGGTCTCGAACCGGTCGGCCCATGCCCGGTTGGTGGGCTGCCGGTCGCGGAACTCGCCGAAGATGCCGAGCGACCCGCGCCCGATCGGAATGCCCCAGCCGCCGTTCACGTTGACCGTGGTGCCATCGTCGGGATAGTCGTCACTGACGTAGCGACCCGCGTCTCCATTCACGAACGGCGCGAACTGGCCGTCCTTGAGCACCAGGTTCACGACGCCCGCGATCGCGTCGGACCCGTACTGGGCCGCGGCGCCGTCGCGCAGCACCTCGATGCGGTCGAGCGCGCTCGAGGGGATCGCGTTGAGGTCCACCCCGCTCGAGCCCGCGCCCATGCCGTAGGTGAAGTTGTTGACCAGCGCCGTCTGGTGCCGGCGCCAGCCGTTCACCAGCACCAGGGTGTGGTCGGGGCTGAGGCCGCGGAGCGTGAATGGCCGGACCACGTCGCCCGCGTCGGTGACGCTCTGCCGGGGGAAGTTGATGGAGGGCGAGACCGCCTGGAGAATCACACTGGTCTCGGTACTGCCCTGCTGGCTCAGCTGCTCGGCCGGAAAGATGTCTACCGGCACCGCCAGCTCCTCGGCCGCGGTGTGCCGCGCGCGGGAGCCGACCACGACGTCGATCGGCGCCAGCTGGACGGTGCTCCGGGCCAGGGTGAAGTCCTGGCGCAGGTCGGCGCCGGGGGACATGTCGATGCTCGCCGTCGCCGCCTGAAATCCGATGAGCCGCACGCGCACCGTGTGCGGGCCGGCCGGGACGCCGCGAATCTCGTACTGGCCCTGCGTGCCGCTGACGCCACGGGCCTCGGTGCCCTCGACCGCCACCGTGGCGTTCGGCAGCGGTGCGCCGCTGCTGTCGGAGACCGTCCCCCGCACCGTTCCGCCCTGGGCGGCGAGCGGTCCGACGCCAATGACGAGCGCCATGAACGAGAGCAACCCTACCAGGCGTCGAGCCACGGTGCCTCCAATGGAATGGTATCCTGCCTAGATACGGCGCGGGCTTCCGATGGTCAAGCTCTGGAACGCGGTTCCACTTTGACAAACGCCACCCGTCTTCTACACATTGACCCATTCCACCCGAGCAGTTCCCGCTACAGGAGAGGGCCCATGGTAACTGGCATCCGTCAGCGAATCCTTGGTGCAGCCATGCTCGTCTGCGCGCTGGCCATCGGGGCCGTGTCCCGGGTGGCGGCGCAGGCCGGGTCGATCACGGGCACCGTGACCGACGTGGCAGGCGGCGCCCCCCTCGAGGCGGCCCGCGTGCTCCTCAGCGGCACCAACCGCATCGAGACCACCGGCCGCGAAGGGCAGTACACGTTCCGCAATGTGTCTCCCGGCGCCTATCAGCTCCGGGTGCTGCGCGTCGGGTATCGCCCCGACACGGGCAGCGTGCGGGTCGCAGGCGGAGAGGCCGCCACCCGCGACTTCGCGATGGAGGCCGCGCCGGTCCAGCTCGACGAGGTCGTCAGCACGGCGACCGGAGAGCAGCGCAAGCTCGAGGTGGGCAACGCGATCGCCACGATCGACGCCGCCCGGATCGCGGAGACCGCGCCGATCACCGAGTTCGCCAATCTCATTTCGGGCCGCGCCGCCGGCGTCCAGGTCCTCAAGAGCAGCGGGACGACGGGCACCGGCACCCGCATCCGGATTCGCGGCTCCAACAGCATCTCGCTCTCCAACGAGCCGCTCTACTACCTCGACGGCATCCGGCTGGAAAGCGGGTCGAGCTCCAGCACGCTCGATATCGGCGGCTTCGGGGCGGGCGACCCCGAGACGGCCGGTCCGTCGCGGATCAACGACATCGTGCCCGACGACATCGAGGACATCGAGATCGTGAAGGGACCGGCGGCGGCGACGCTGTACGGCATCCAGGCGTCCAACGGCGTCGTCCGGATCACGACCAAGCGCGGGCATGCCGGGCCGCCGCAATGGAATCTGTTCAGCGAGATCGGCGCCGTGTCGGACAGGAACACGTACCCCCTCAACTACTACGGCCGCGATACCACCACGACGGGCATCGACGACGGGTACGACGGCTTCTGCACCATTCAGAGCGAGCTGGATGGCCTCTGCACCCAGACCTCGCTTCAGTCCTACCAGGCGCTCAACAATCCGGACACCCGTCCCTACAAGGCCGGCCTGCGCCAGAGCTACGGCGCCAACATGTCGGGCGGCACCGAGGACGTCACCTATTTCGTGTCGGGCACCTACGAGAACGAGATCGGACCGTTCCGGCTGCCCGGGTTCGAGGCGGACTCGGTACGGGAAACCCGCGGGACCGTGCCCGACAACCAGCTCCGGCCGAATGCGCTGGAGAAATTCGGCGTCCGCCTCAACCTCACGGCCAACGTCTCCAAGACGTTCGACGTGAGCTCGTCCATGGGATTTCTGAGCAGCAACACCCGGTTCATCGAGAACGACAACAGCTTTCTGACCGTCAACGGCAGCGGCACCGCGAGCGGGAACCTGCCCGAGGTGGACCGTGGCTGGTACTTCATCCCCGCCGAGCTGTTCGCGGAGCTGGCCAACCAGGCGGCGAACCGCTTTACCGGCGGATTCACCGGCAACTGGCATCCCAGCGAGTGGTTCACCAGTCATGCGACGATCGGATACGACATCGTCAACCGGACCGACGTGCAGTTCTTCCCCACCGGACAGGTGGCCGACTATCTGAGCAACCGCGATGGGCTCCGGATCCAGAACCGGTTCGACATCTCCCAGACCTCGGTCGATCTCGGCGCCTCGGCCCGCTTCAGGATCAGTGAGGCGGCGGGCTCCCGGACCTCGGTCGGAGGCCAGTTCTTCCGCGACCTGTCGCGCGGGAATTTCGCGACCGGCCGGGGGCTGCCGGCCGGCTCCGGCAGCATCAGCGGCGCCGCGGCGCTCGAGGCCTCGGACACCCTGATCGAGTCGCGCTCGATCGGATCGTACATCGAAGAAGAAGTGAACCTGAAGGACCGGTTGTTCGTCACCGGCGCGCTCCGCTTCGATGACAACAGCGCCTTCGGCCAGAACTTCGACGCCACCGTGTATCCCAAGGCCAGCGTGTCGTGGCTCCTGTCCGACGAGCCGTTCTTCCATGCCAACGCCTTCAACACCCTCCGTCTCCGCGCCGCGTTCGGCGCCTCCGGGCAGCAGCCCGGCACGGTCGACGCCCGCCGATTCTTCCGGACGGTCAACGGCAAGAAGGACGGGGCCAACACCGCGGGTGTCACATTCGGCAATCTGGGCAACCCCGACCTCAAGCCCGAACGATCGCGCGAATTCGAGATCGGACTGGACGCGGGCCTGTTCCAGGACCGCGTGTCGGTCGAGTTCACCTATTACTACAAGCTGACGCGGGACGCACTGATCGAGCGCACCACCGTGCCCTCGCTCGGCACGGCAGGCAGCCAATTCGTCAATCTCTCGCGCATCAGGAACCAGGGCTTCGAGCTGGCGATCAGCACCCGGATCATCGACAAGCCCAGCGTCGCCTGGGACGTGACCCTGAGCGGCTCCACCACCAAGAACAAGATCCTCGAGCTGGGCGAAGGGGTCAGCCCGATCTTCGTCGGATTCTACCAGCAGCACCGGGCGGGCTATCCCGCGGGCGGCTACTGGGCGCCGACGGTGCAGTTTGCCGATGCCAACAACGATGGCATCATCGACATCACCGAGGTCAGCCTGAGCGACAGCGCGGTCTTCCGCGGATCGGCGCTGCCGACCCGGGAGGCCTCGCTCAACAGCCAGCTCGCCATTTTCGGCGGCAAAGTCGTCATCGGAGGCCAGTTCGACTACCGCGGCGGCCACCTGGTGGACAACTCCCTGGAGCAGTTCCGCTGCTTCTCCGTCGTGAACTGCCGGGGCGACTACGATCGCTCCGCCCCGCTCGAGGAGCAGGCGCTGGCTCAGGCCACCTTCCTTCCGGGCGGGGGCAATTCGGTGGCGTTTCTCGAGCCCGGCTGGTTCATCAAGCTGCGCGAGGTGTCGCTCACGTTCGAGGCCCCGGAGCGGTGGGCCCGTGCCTTCCGCGCCAGCCGGCTGAGCCTCACCCTCGCCGGCAGGAATCTCTGGACCATCACCGATTACAGCGGGGTGGATCCCGAAGTAAATGCGTTCGCGCAGGATAACTTCGCGTCGGGGGACTTCGAGACCCAGGCGCAGGTGCGCTTCTGGACGGCGCGCCTCAACGTCGGCTTCTGAGGGTCACCCATATGACCATGCGGATATGGACTGGGCCCAGCGCCGCGGCACTCGTCCTGGGAGCGGCGCTGCTGGCCGGTTGCGGGCTCCTCGATACCCAGACGCCCAATATCGTCGATCCCGGCGGGCTCGACTCGCCCGAAGGGGCCGCGTCCCTCCGGCTCGGCGCCCTGGCCGACTTCGGCTTCGTGAAGGACGGAGACGGCACCGAGTTCGAGGATGGTCTCATCCTCACCGCCGGCCTGCTGTCCGATGAATTCGAGCATTCCACGACGCCACCGTCGGAGCAGGAGATCGACCAGCGCACCACCGCGATCATCAACCCGAGCCTGTTCTCCATCTACGCCAATCTGCACAAGGCCCGGGCCGGGGCCGAACGAGCGGCGGATGCGCTGCAGCGCTTCTCGGCCGACCCCGAGGGCAGCACCGATATCGCGGAAATGCTCGCGATCGCCGGCTTCGCGTACGTCTATTTCGGCGAGGACTTCTGCTCCGGCGTGCCCTTCAGCAAGGTGGTGGGAGATTCGCTGATCTACGGGGCCGCGCTGACGACGACCCAGATGTACGACACCGCCCTGGCCAGATTCGACTCCGCCCTCGCCCAGCCTGGACTGTCCGAGGACGACGGCACCATCACCAGCCTGGCCGCGATGGGTCGGGCGCGGGCGCTCCTCGATCTCGGTCAATATTCCGAAGCAGCCGCGGCGGCGAGCACGGTCGAGACCGACTTCAGCTACGACACCGAGCACCGCGAGAGTCCGCTCCGGCTCCAGAACGCGATCTATCTCTACACCAACGACGGCCTCTGGTCGGTGTCGGACTTCGAGGGCGGATCGGGCCTGGGGTACCGCACCGCGGAGGATCCCCGGGTCCCGTTCACCGATTTCGAGGACACGGGGCTCGATCTCATCACGCCGCAATTCAGCCTCGACAAATACGGCCCGAGCGACCCGGTGCCCGTGGCCAACGGCATCGAGGCGCGCCTGATCGAGGCGGAGGAGCGGCTGCAGGCCAACAGCTTCTCAGGCATGCGCACGATCCTCAACGACCTCCGGGACCTCGAGGGGCTCGATCCCCTTCCTACGGCCGGCAACCGCGACGCGGCGATCGACCAGCTCTTTTCCGAGCGCGCCTTCTGGCTCTTCGCCACCGGCCATCGCCTGGGTGACATGCGGAGATTGGTTCGGCAGTACGGCCGGGCCCCGGAGACCGTGTTCCCGACGGGTGCCTATCACAAGGGCGGATCCTACGGCTCCGACGTCAACTTTCCGATCCCGCTCGAGGAGGACAACAACCCGAACTCGGTGGGGTGTATCGATCGGGGGGCGTGAGAAAGGCGAAAGGGGCTCAATACGCCGACAAGAACGACCGATCGATATCGTTCTCGATCGTCCATTTGAGCGACTGGCCCGGCTGGATGTTGATGTACTCGCTCGAAAAGCTCCGGAGGTTGCCGATCGGGTCGGCCCGGAGCCGGGCGTTGCCGGTCGGGCCCAGCTGCAGGTAGGGAAAGCTGAAGATCTCGGTGTGGAGCGTGCCGACCGTGCCGAGGCGCTGGGAGAGCTGGCCCCGATCGAGATAGATGACCATGTCGCTCCAGTTGTGATTTTCCACCTCGAGCGACACCGGCGTGTTGCGGTCGAACTGAGGCTCGGGGTCGTCCTTCGTCATATGCTTGGCACACCCGGCGACCAGCGCGGCAGCCAGCCACACGGCCTTCACCGGGACCATCGGACGGATCATGGTCTCACCTCGTCGTCGTCGGGACGACTCCATCCGGGCGCAGGTATTTCCCGTACCAGTCGAGATACCGCTGCATCCGGTCGCGCCGGTTGCTCGGCTTGTGCAGCTCGTGAGGCTCGCCGGGGTAGATGATCAGTTGCGTGTCGCGGCCGAGGCTCTTGAGCGCCTGGTACATCTGCTCGGAGTTGAGCAGCGGGACGTTGAAGTCCGCGTCGCCGCAGAGGAAGAGCGTGGGCGTCACGATCCGGTCGGCGTGGAGCAGCGGATAGGAATTCTTGATCCAGGTGTCCAACTTTTCCCACGGTTTCCCGAGCTCGGCCTCGTACTCGCGAACGTACTGATCGGTGCCGTACCCGGCCAGGGCGTTGCCCTGCCCCGCCCCGCTGGTGGCCGCCTTGAAGCGCGGGTCGCGGGCGATGACATTGTCGGTCAGGATCCCGCCGTAGCTCCAGCCGCCGATGCCGAGCCGCGCGGGATCGGCCACACCTTTGGCGACCAGGTAGTCCACCCCGGCCAGCACGTCCTCCGTGTCCTTGCGCCCCCATGACGCCCAGATGGCCCGCGCGAACTTCTCCCCCCGGCCGGAGCTGCCGCGGGGATTCATCCCCACCACCACGTAGCCCTCCGCCGCCAGGATCTGCCAGTCGAAGTTCGCGAAGTCGTTGAAGAGCTGCCACACCGGCCCCCCGTGAATGCGCAGGATCGTGGGGTACCGCCGCCCCGGCTGGTAGCCGGGGGGCGTCACCATGAATCCATGGATCGGCGTACCGTCCTTGCTCTTCACGGCGATCTCTTCGACGGCTCCCAGCTTCACCCGATCGAGCCAGGCATCGTTCTGGTGGGTGAGGCGTCGAAGCGTGTCGCGCTCGACGGCGTAGATCTCCGACGGCGTTCGGGGATTGCTCGTGAGAACGGCCGCCCGTCCGTCACGGGACATCGAGAGGTCCGCCACCGCTTGCCGCCCCTCGAGGACGCGCTCGACCGGGCCGCCGGCCAGCGGCACGCGCGCCAGCTGATACACCCGGTCCTCCTCCAGCAGGAACAGCACCGCGGATCCATCGGCCGACCAGGTCGGCGTCAGCACCTGCCGGTCGAGGCCCGGCGTCAGCACCCTGGCCGCTCCGCCCGCGGCGGGGACGACCGCCACGCGCTGGCTGGCGTAATAGATCAGGTCCGGCGGACCACCCTGGATGTAGGCGAGATAGCGACCGTCCGGGCTCCAGGAGGGACCCCGACCTCCCCAACCGGGGTCGTCGTCGCTCCCCTTGAACGTCGTGAGCTGCCGTGGCTGGGCGCCCGCCTTGGCCTCGACGACCCAGACGTCGTAGTTGGCGCTCCGGTCGGGGTCGGCATCCCGCTTGCTCACGAACGCGATGGACCGCCCATCGGGCGACCATGACGGAAACATCTCGTCGTAATCGCCGGACAGCAGCGGCTCCGCCTTTTTCGTGGCCAGGTCGAGCAGGTACAGGTGGTCTCGCCTGTCCGTCAGGTACCCGGTCTCGTCTTCCTTGAACTGAAAACGGTCGATCACGATGGGCTTGGGCGTCTTCGTGGTCGTATCGCCCTTGGCATGAGCCTCGGAATCCGAGTCGCTCACGATGAGCGCGAGGCGCCGCCCGTCGGGTGACCAGGCGTAGTCCGAGACACCACCGGGAAGGTCGGTGACACGTTCCGCCTCGCCGCCCTCCCGGGCGAGGATCCACAGTTGATCGGACTCGAGGGGATCGTCACGGCTCGAGAGGAACGCGATGGACCGGCCGTCGGGGCTCCAGCGCGGCGTATGTTCGCCGGCCGAGCTGCGGGTGAGCCTGATGCTGCGTGATCCGTCCCAGCTGGTCATCCAGATGTCGGAGTCGTCGGCGTCGTGGGCGGTGTCCACGGCGGAGACGCTGTAGGCCACCCACGCGCCGTCGGGCGAGAGCTGCGGATCGCTCACGTCGCGCAGGGAGTCGAGATCGGCCACGGTCACGAGGCGCTTGGCCTGGGCGGCGGCGGGGGTAGTGAGGATCAGTACGGGGACGCAAAGACGCAGGGCCGCAAGGACGGAAAGACCCTGCGATACCTGCGTCCCTGCGTCTCTGCGTCCCTGCGTCATTTTCCGTCCTTGTACACGATGCCCCCCTTCATCACGAATCCAATCTTGGCAAAGCTCCGCAGGTCCGCCAGCGCGTCGCCCTCGACGGCGATGATGTCGGCGTATCTGCCGGCCGCGATGGCGCCGACCCGGTCTTGCCACCCCATCAGTTGCGCGGCGGACACTGTCGCACTCTGAATCGCCTGCATCGGCGTCATCCCGTATTTCACCATGTACGGGAGCTGCCGGGCGTTGAGCCCATGGGGGTACACGCCGCTATCGGTCCCGTACGCGATCCGCACGCCCGCCGCAACAGCCTTGCGGAACCCGACTCGCTGCGCCTCGGTGGTCTCCTCGTTCTTCCGCATGATGTCGGCGGGCCAGTGCTCGATCCGGCCCACGCTGTCGGTGTAGTCGCCATTGTAGATGTCCGCTACCAGCCAGGTACCCCGGCTCTTCATCAGCGCGATGCCCTCGTCATCGATGAGCGAGCCATGCTCGATCGACCGCACCCCCGCCCGCACCGCGCGCTTGATACCCTCGGCGCCGTGCGCATGGGCCGCGACGAAGGTGCCGTACTCGGAGGCCTGCTCCACCGCGGCTCGAAGCTGCTCCTCGGTGTATTCCGACACCCCGGGCTTGGTGCCCCGGGTGAGCACGGCCCCGGTCGCGAGGATCTTGATGAAGTCGGCGCCGCCGTTGAGAATCGCGCGGGCCCGCTCGCGGACTTCGTCGGCCGAGTTCGCGACGCCGTAGCGATAGCTCAAGGGGATGGTGACGTCGGGCGCGGCGCCCACCAGTTCTCCGGCGCCGGTCGACACCGTCACGTACGCGCCGGCCACCTGCATGCGTGGGCCCATCACCGTGCCGCTGTCGATCGCGTCCCGAAGCGCGACGTCCACGAACGCGCGATAGGTGCCGACGTCGCGAACGGTCGTGAAGCCGGCCAGCAGCGTCGCTCGCGCGTTTCTCACGCCGGTGAACGCTTCCTGGGCCTCGGAGTGCTCCAGCGGGAGGAGGACATCGGCGCTCTGGGCGTCGCCGATGAGATGGGTATGGCAGTCGATCAGCCCGGGGAGCACCGTGTATCGCGACAGGTCGATCACACGGGCACCCGCGGGGACCTTGGCGGAACCGGGCTGGACCGCCTCGATTCGATCGCCCCGTATCAGGATGACCTGATCGCGCAGCACCGTTCCCTTCTGCGCGTCCACCAGCCGACCGGCCCGAATGACGACCGCTGCCGGCGTCTGGGCGGAGGACACGGGAGGGACCGAGGAGGCGACCACGGCGACGGCGGCCACGAGCCGAGCGAGCGTCTGCATTCCTGTTGTCCGGGAGTGGAGGATGGTAACCGGCGCTTCGAGGCCAGGTACCGGCGGCAATATACAGCGAGCCGGCGGTCGGTGGTGACGACCGGCCTGGTGATCGACCGCCCCGAAATGACGACGGCCACCTTGCGGTGGCCGTCGCGGGTTCCAGCGAGTCTCGGATCGAGACGATGCTCAATCCTCGACGAGGATCAGGTACTTCGATGCCGACCAGAACTCCTCGGGCTGGGCGATGTCGAGGCTGCCCGTGACCTTGCCGTCCTTGGTCGTGGCGTCCTGCGCCAGGAAGCTCGGGCTCTGGCGCGAGACGATCTTGTACTTCTTGTCGCTCCGGGGCAGCGCGATCTTGGTGTTCGCGGTCTTGTCGATCGCGGTGAACATCTCGGGGTTGAGATTCCGGGCCGGCTCGAGCCGGGTACCGCCGAACACCAGGAACTTGGAGCCTTCCTTCGTCACCACGCCCTTCTTCATGAGCTCGTCCTTCGTGCCGACGGCGTAGTACACGGTGTTCTTGTACGCGGTGAGATTGACCACCGTATCGGTGAGCGCCGTCTTGGCGGTGGTGAGATCGGTGTTCTCGGTGGTGAGCGTGTCCACCTTGCCGGCCAGCGAGGCGATCTGCGTGTTCTTGTCCGCCAGCTGCGCCTCGTACTCCGTCTTCTGCTGCTCGGCCGTGCTCTTGAGATCCTCGATGGTCTTCTTGTAGGTCTGGATCTGCGCCAGCAGGCGGGCGTTGCGCTGACGGGACTGCTTGGCCCGGGCCTCGGTCTCGGTCAGCTTGGCCTCGCTCTCGTTCAGCTTGGCGATGACGGCGTTGACACGCTCGAGGGCGGCCTTCCGCTCCTCGCGGTCCTTCCGGGCGCCGGGAACGCCGGGGTCCGTGCTCGTGGTGCTGACGGGGATGGTCTTGGCCTTGGCCAACTCGCTATTCATGTCGGTTACGAACTGAGTGGTCTCCAGGACCTCCGTCAGAAGGCTATCCTTCTGCGCCTCGGCGGCCTTGGCATCCGCCAACGCCTTCTTCAATTCGGATTGATTGCAACCGGTCGTCGCCACGACGGCGAGCGCGATCAGCCAAGCACGCTTCATTCTGACCTCCCACTCTGCTCGATGAAAAAGCTCACCTCGACGGGACGCGCGCGGACACCAAATCACGCATGTGAAACGATTTACGCTGACGCGCCCCCGGGAGAGCGGGGGCGCAGGTCGGACCGTGACTTGGCGAACGAAAAGGTAGGATAATACAGGGGACAGGCCGGCGGCACCCCTCTGGGGTGTGGCGGGCTTACCGCAGGATCGAAACCGGTCCCCGGCCGCGTCCCTGGCACCGCCCGCCGTGGCCGCCACCGATCATCACCGTCCCTCCCTCTCGGGAAGCGGGGATCTCAGACCAGTCCGTTCCGGCCCCGCCCGCTCCACTCGAGGACGTGGAAACCGGGATGACGGTAACGGTCGACCCCGGCGCGAGCTCTCGTCCCGTCGGATCGGGCGGGGCGGGCGTGGCGGGCGGAGTTGCCGCCTCGGTCACCGGAGCGGGAGCGGCCACGCTCACCGGAGCGGGGGTTGGAGCCGGAGGCGCCGTCGTTTCCGGCGCGCGGGTGACTCGGCCCTTGCGCGACGCGCGCGGCGCGCGGATTTCCCTGACTTCCCGGGTCGGGACGCTCAACTCGAGCCTGGACGCTACCTGCGTGGTGGCTTCCGCCGAGGGCGTGAGGGTGAGGTCGCGCTGGGGAATCGACGTGGCCGATTCCTGGATCCGGGTTGGACCGCCACACGCGGCGAGGAGAAGCGAGGCGGCTCCGGCGATGATGATCTTCTGCATACGAGCTCCGGACCAACGGAAGATGGAGGTGCTCATCAGGTGGGGAGACGTCGCACGCGCCAATGATTGCACCATGTTTCGTTCGGCACCAGTGGCCTCGGCTGCCTACCGCTGAAGCCCGCTCTCCACCGCCCGCTCCGGCCCGCGGGGTGCCGCGTCTCTCCCGGTGCCCGGGATGCCCCTCAGCCGGCGGGCGGCTTCGGCGAGAATGTCTTCCGTCTTGCAGAAGACGAACCGGACCAGCGACCGGCCGCCGCCATCCCGGAAGAAGCTCGACCCCGGTACCGGCGTGACCCCGACTTCCTTGGACAGCCAGACGCTGAACCCCGTATCGTCCAGGCCCCGGGCTTCCCGGTGGGTCGACGCGATTTCGGTGAAATCGGCCAGGATGTAGTACGACCCTTCCGGCGCGCGGCAGCGAAAGCCTGCCTCGACGAGAGCCCCGTACAACAGATCACGCTTCGAGCGATAGCCCTCGGCGAGCCCGTCGTAGAAGCTCCGGTCGAGGCCATCGAGGGCCGCGGCCACGCCCTCCTGCAGGGGCGCGGGGGCGCCCACGGTCAGGAAGTCGTGGACCTTCCGGATCGCGTCGGTCAGGCCGGCCGGGGCGAGGATCCATCCGACCCGCCAGCCGGTCACGCTGAAGGTCTTCGAGGCCCCGCTGATCGTCACCGTGCGGTCGCGCATGCCCGGCAGCGTGGCGATGGGTATGTGCGGACCGTCGTAGCGGATGTGCTCGTAGATCTCGTCGGTCACGGCGAGCGCGTCGTGGCGAACGCAGAGGTCGCGGATGGCCTCGAGCTCGCCTAGGGTCAGCACCCGGCCCGAGGGGTTGCTCGGCGTGTTGACGATGATCGCCCGGGTGCGGGTGGAGAACGCCGCCGCCAAGCGCTCGAGATCGAGGGGTTGTCCCGGCTCCAGGGGCACATAGACGGGCCGGGCATCGGCGAGGATGGTATCCGGACCGTAGTTCTCGTAGAAGGGCTCGAAGACGATCACCTCGTCCCCGGGGTCGACCACGGCGAGGAGCGTGGAGATCATCGCTTCGGTAGCGCCGCAGGTGACCGTGATCTCCCGGTCGGGGTCGGCGGCGAGCCCGTACCACCGCTCGTAGAACCGGCCGACCGCCTCACGCAGACGCTGGGCGCCCCAGGTGATGGCGTACTGATTGATGTCGTCGCGGATGGCCCGCGCGGCAGCTTCCTTCAGGAGGTCCGGCGCCGGGAAGTTGGGGAAGCCCTGCGCCAGGTTGATGGCGCGGTGCTCCCTGGCCAGCCGGCTCATTCCCCGGATCACCGACTCCCGGAATCCGTGCGTGCGACGAGCAGTGCTCACGTCGGTACCTGCTCCTGTAAGACCTGCCAACAAGTATACCCGGAACCAGTCGCCGCCCTTCTGCAAGGGGGCGCCGGGCGTGCTTGACAGCCCCTGGATCGGCCGTACTATATCGACAAGGCGACCCCCCTCGAGGTTCAGGGGTACGGCCTTCAGCACCACACTCTTCGCAACGATCTGTCCGATCTCATATTAGGCCTCGCCGGGGCGTTCGCATTGGTTCGTCCCGGGCCCGCCTGTGGAGCTTCCGATGATCACCCGGATCAAGGCCCTGATCGCAGCCGCCGACGGTCGGCCGTTCCTGGCCGCGCTGATCGTCGCGACGGCGAGCGCCTTCGCCCTGTCGTGCGGCGGCGGGGACGTCACCCGGCCCAACCCCGCCCCGCTGACGATCGCCCTGGCCGGCACGGGACACGGGACGGTCACGAGCATGCCGGGGGCGATCAGCTGCACCAACGCCAACGCCACCGGTACGCCGATCGGCACCTGCTCGGACGACTTCAGCGGGCAGGTCACCCTCACCGCCACTGCTGAGACCGGCTCGACCTTCGCCGGGTGGTCCGGCGAGGCGTCGGGCTGCGGGACCAACACCTCCTGCACCATCACGGTCTCGACCGCGATCACCATTACGGCGACGTTCGATGCGGGGTCGGGTGGCCGGACGCTCACGGTCGTCGGCGGCGGCAGCGGCAGCGGCCGGGTCGTGAGCGACCCCACCGGCATCGACTGCACGATCACCGGTGGGAACGAAGCCGACACGGGCTGCTCCTTCGACTTCACCAACGGCGAGACCGTGACCCTGGAGGTCCAGGCCGGGACACTCGTGGGATGGGGGGGCGCCTGCAGCGGTACCACCTGCTCGGTGGCCATGACCGCTGCCCAGACCGTGATTGCGACGTTCGCGCCCGATGAGCCCGCTACCAAGCTCGGTTTCGTCGGTCAGCCAAGTGCCGTGCAGACCGGCCAGCCGATCACGCCGGCGGTCCAGGTCGCCATCCAGAGTGCCTCCGGCGGAACCGTCGCGGGCCGGACCGATGCCGTCACTCTGCAGCTGGAGAGCAATCCCGGCGGCGCGACGCTGGGCGGGACGGTCACCCGCAATGCCGTGGGTGGCGTCGCGACGTTCCCGGATCTCACGCTCGACCAGGCGGGCGATGGGTACACGCTCACCGCGGCGGCGGGCGGGCTCACCAGCGCCACGAGCGCGCAGTTCAACGTCAGCGCGGCGCCGGTGGCTCGGCTTGCGTTCTCGGTGCAGCCGTCGACGACGAAGGCCGGCGACGCGATCAACCCCGCGGTCAAGGTCGAAATCCAGGACCAGACGGGAGCCGTGCTGACCGGGCGGACGGATCAGGTCGCGGTGCAGCTCAAGGACAACCCCGGGGGCGCCACTCTGGGGGGCACCGCAACTGCCACCGCCGTGGCCGGCGTCGCGACGTTCTCGGACCTTTCCATTCAGGTCGCCGCCACCGGATACACGCTGAGCGCCAGCACGGCCAACGCCAGCGGCACCACCAGCTCGGCGTTCGACATCGCCGCCGGGGACCCGAAACAGCTCGTGTTGAATGACGGACAGGGGCAGTCGGCCGTGGTCGGCACGAAGGTCGCCGTTCGACCGTCGATCAAGATCCTGGACGCCTTCAACAATCCAGTCCCCAACGTGCCCGTGAAATGGGAGGTCACCGGGGGCGGCGGTTCGGTGGTCGCCAGTAACACCGACCCCGTGAACAGGCCGACCGGCCCGCTCGGGCTGTCGACGGCCATCTCGTGGACGCTCGGAGACGACCCGGGCACCAACAACAACCAGCTCCGCGCGACCGCGACCGGTGCGGGCATTACCGGCAATCCGTTCACGTTCAATGCGAGCGCGACGCTGCCCCCGAACACGGGCATCTTCAAGGGGCTGATCCGGGAAATCTCGAACGGAGGATTCGTCCCGCCGGCGGGCGGCCCCATCGGCAACGCCGCGCTGACGTTCAGCCGCATCAGCGACGGAGGCACGGCGGGCGACGCGACCTCGAACGACGACGGGACGTTCGTCTCACCGCCGCTGCAGGCCGGAGTCGAGTACAAGATCGAGATCGTGGCCACCGACTTCAAGGCAACCAGTTTCGCCAAGCCCGCCCTGGTCGCCGGCTCACCCTTCCTGCTGAACAACCTCGGGATGGTGAAGGATGGGCCGGGGGGAAGTGCCAACCTGCAGTTCACGATCAACCTCGATCCGGCACCGACCGACCCTGTCGGCGTGACCATCGAAATGTACGAAGGCGACTACGACGGCCCGAGTGACGATCCGGACTTTCCGACGATCGCCGATGATTTCATAGAGACCACCGGCGGCGATAACGTGGAGCTTCAGGCCTCAGATTGGGGCATCCTGACCGTGCGCGTCATCGCCGACGGCTATAAGACCGTCAACCAGCGCATCGTCGTGGACGTGCCGAACGGCAGAAACGGGCAGACCATCACCTTGACGCAGTGACCCTCGAACCTGGCACTACTTCTTCGGGAGAAGGAACTGAAATGCGGCGCATCTTCCTGATCGCGGGCGTCTGCACGGCGATGGCTCTTCACGGGCTCCAGGCCCAGTCCGCCCAGCGTCTCTCCATCCAGGGATCCGGCCTGTTCATCAATCTCTTCGGTAACGCCTTCAGCAACGCCAAGGCCGGCTATGGGTTCGAGGCCCAGGTGCGCTATACGCCGAGCGCCTTGTCGCTCGGCGCGGGCTTCCAGTATACGAGACACAGCCTCGAGGGAACCGATCTGCACGCCAACCTGGTCGGCGGCTTCTTCGAGCCTCGCTACGTCTTCAGCACGAGCAGCAGCAGCCTGTTCCCCTACCTGTCCGGACGGTTCTACGTGGTGCAGCTCCGGAGCACGAACGAGGCCGCGCAGATCCGCACGACGTCGACCGGTGTCGCGGCGAACGGGGGCGGCGGCGTGCTGGTTCGGCTCGCGTCCCGGGTGAATCTCGATCTCGGCGCGACCTTTGGATACTGCAAATTCGGCGAGTTCAAGAGCGAGGATCTCGTCACCGGGATCACCGGGACGAGCGAAGGCAACAACGGTACGAACGTCGTCGGGCGGGTGGGGCTGACGCTCGGGATCTGATCAAAAGCCCAACTTCTCCGTCGCCCGGCAGGCGGCGAGCTTCCAGGTGGCGCCTTCCGGCTTCAGCTCGACCCGGAACGGCGCCTCCTTCTTCTTGTTCACCCCCGCATTGTTGCGCCAGGAGAAGCGGAGCAGCGCGTCCACGCTCCCGGGCTTGTCCGGGGACGGCGTTCCCATCTTGACCGCGGCGGCCTCGAACTGCGATTCGGCCCGCAGCGCCACGTCGAGCACTTTCCGAAGATTGGTCACGTCGAGGGCGGTCTTGGCGTGATAGGCCCCCACGATCTGCTGCTCGTCCTTGGAGCCGAGCGCAGCCGCGCAGGCCACCGCGGCGTTCTGCAGGCTCGCCGGCGTCGGGGGGGCCGGCGCAGCCGCCTTGACGGGCTCATCGGGCACCGGCGCCGGCTCGGGAGCAGGCTGCGGGGCGGGTTTGGCCACCCGCAGCACGGCGACCAGCATGCTGTCGACTTGGTTTTCACTGCGCGCGCGAACATAGGCGCGGCCGGCACCCGTGGCGACGACTCGACCGTTCTGTTCCACCTTGACCACGGCGAGATTCGTGCTTTCCCACGTCAGCGGCTTGTTCATAGGCGCTCCGGATTCGTCGGAAACCGCGGCGTGAAGCTGCGCCGTGCTCCCAAGGGCGATCGCCGTATCCGGAGTCGAGATGTTCACCACGATGTGCCTGGGCAGTGCCACCAGCGCCGGCACGACCCACTGGGCCTTTCCACCCGCCTTCACCTCGATCCGTGAAGAGTCGGCGCGGTATCCCGCCGCGGACACCGTGAGCCAATGCGCGCCGGGTGAGACTGATAGCTCGCGACTGCCGGGCGGGATGGGGGCTCCATCCACGGCGATCTCGCCTCCGGCCGGAACGGTGCCGGTGACGACGACGGTCCCCGTGGTGGGCGCGGGCGGGGCCGGTCTCCCGACCGGAGCAGGCGCGGGCTCCTCGCGCACGAGTCGGCCGCGCACCACCTCGGTGCGACCCGATACGATGCTCGCGGACTGCATCATCGGACGGTAGCCTGGCGCCTCCACTCGCACGAGATGCCGGCCTGGCGGAAGCGAGAACGCCCCGCCATCACCAGCGATCGGCGAGCCATCCACGGTTACGGTGGCTCCCGAAGGCAGCGCTTCGGTAAACCGCAGGGTCCCGCTCGCGAGCTTTGCCGGCGGAGGCGCCGGCGCCGGCACGGCCGGAGTCGTGACGGTTCCGGTGGCCTCGGGCGACGGGCGATCCGAATGCGTCGCTGGAGCGCTATTCGGAAGCACGATCTTGGTGTCGGTGTCGGCGGCCGTATCGGGCAAGCGCGTCCGTGACGCGAACAGGGCCCAGCCGCCGAATCCGACAGCCACGACCGTCACGCCCGCGACGCCGATCCACAGAGCGGGCGAGCTCCTGGGCCGGGCCGAGCGGTGCCGGAAGATCGTCGTGGCGCCGACGGCGTCGACCGGCTCCCGTGTCTGCTTCTCCCGGATCGCCGGAGCCTGGGACTTCTCCGGCACGTCGAGCGCCGGGGGAGTGCGTCCCGGTGCCGTCGCGCTGGCCACGGGCCTGGCCGCAACCGGTGGAGAGGAGATGCCGCCGGGACGGGAGGTGGGGCCGCCGCCGCCGGTGGGAATCCGCTTGCCCCGGGTGATCTTCGACCGGCGCCACGGCAGCCAATCCAGCCAGCGGCGCGCCGGCGAGGCGAGCATCGCCTCGTTCAATGCCTGGCGAAGCTCCAGGGCCGATTGCGTCCGCTTGTCGGGAGCCCGTGCCATGGCCGTCGTGACGATCGCATCCAGCCTCGGCGACAGCCCGTGCTTCACCCGGCTTGGCCGGGGCGGGGGGGCCGTGAGCCGCTGGCGAATGGAGATCTCACCGCTGGCATCGGCGAACGCACGCTCGCCGGTGAGCATCTCGTACAGGATGCAGCCGAGGCTGTAGAGGTCGCTTCGTCCGTCGAGGGTCTCGCCCAGAATCTGCTCCGGGCTCATGTATGCGGGCGTGCCGACCACGAATCCGGTGCGGGTAACCTTCTGGTTGCCACCGCGGGTCGCCTTCGCGATGCCGAAGTCCACGACCTTGACGACATCATCGCCGGACCGGGACCGGCTGATCATGATGTTGTCGGGCTTGAGGTCGCGATGCACGATCCCGAACTCGTGGGCGGCGTTGAGCGCATCCGCCACCTGCATGGCGATGCCGATGGCCCGGAGCTCCGGCAGCGACCCCTCGCGCGAGAGCAGACCGGCCAGCGACTCGCCCTCGACCAGCTCCATCGCGAGATACACCAGATCGTCGCTCTCTCCAAAATCGTAGATCGCCGCGACGTTGGGATGGTTGATCTGGCTGGCGTTGGCCGCCTCGCGGTTGAACCGGCTCACCGAGTCCGGATCGTACAGGAGCATCGGGTTCATGACCTTGACCGCGCACCGCCGGCCCATCCGGACGTGCTCCGCCAGATAGACCCTTCCCATTCCCCCTTCACCCAGCTTGGCGAGGATGTGGTAACGCTCGGCGATGACCTGCCCGATCAGATCTTCCGATCGAGCCCGCGCGCGGAGGGCGGACCCGTCCCGGGGACAGAAGCGGAGCTCCGGTCCGAAGGTCTCGCCGCACTGGGGACAGACCTTGTCGACCCCGAAGGCCTCGGTGAACTTGGCCCCGTCTGAAGGCGTCGGCGTTCGGGGGCTGCCGGCCGGAGACCACGATCGGGCGTCACCCGGCGGCGCCCCTGACTCCCGCGCGTCGCCGCCGACCGTGCCATAGAGGAACTTGGGACGCATCATGCGCGTCGCGGCCACCGTGAAGCCCGAACGCTGGCCCGCCGCGGTTCCCTGCTCCAGTCGCAAGGCGACCAGGTTTCCCCGCTTGGCTTCACGCGCGAAGTAGACCGTGGCGCCCCCCGCTGCCCTCGACATCTCGCCCAGGACCTCGTAGCCCTGCGCCGCGGCCTTCACCGCCGCCAGCCGCTGTTCGCGGGAGCCGGCGCCCGCAGGCCCCGCGTAGGAACCGGCCACGTCGGCCCCGCACTCGGGACAGCTGGGGTCCCAGCCGGCGAACGGGGTCTGGCACACGGGACAGGCACCGGCGGGAGGAGGCACCGAAGCGTCGAGCTTGTCCAGGACCTGGAGATTCGAGGAATGAGGGGAGCCGCCGGCCTTGAGAACGACGAGCCGGCCGGCACCCAGGTCGCGGCCGAGAAAGGCGAGCTTTCCCGCGGCATCCTGCCCGAGCGGGCCGAAGACGTCAAACCGGCCAGCCGCCAGGCTCCGGACCGAGCGCAGGCTTTCCTGGAGAGCCGGGTCGGCGGCGGGGTCGTTATCCGCCGGGCCGGGGGGTGGCGTCGAACCTGCCATAGGCTCCGAAAGGAGGGGGTTTCGTAGCTTACTCGGTCGGCGCAGACAGGGCCAGGGAGCGCTGGGCCCGCCTCTGGCGTTCGAGGGGGGTATTCGTATTCTATTCGTGAGCAACGGTTTCGCGCTCACCCCCATCACAGGCGTCAGCCCACACCGTGGCTCTCCAACCCGGCACGCGCGCCCTGCTTTCGATCCTGCACTCCCACCCCTCGCTGCGGTGGCAGATCCGGGCCGCGCCCAACCGGACCCTGCTCTATTCCGCCTCATTCTTCCGGTCGGTCTGGAAGGAGATCGCGGACCTGAAGCGCACCAACCCGGCCGTGACTTCGAAGGAAACCCTGCTCGATGTCCTCGCCCGGCTGCCCGTCCCCGGCACGACCTACTCGAGCCTGCTCGCATTCGTCCAGGACGTCGAGCATCCGTGGCAACCGGATGGGTTCGTCATGTGGCGGGCGCTGACGGGGATTCTGGCGAGCACTGCGGATGGGGCGGTGTCGTTTCAGATCGGCGCCGGGATCGAGCCCT
This sequence comes from uncultured Gemmatimonadales bacterium, assembly GCA_963757525.1. Classification (GTDB taxonomy): domain Bacteria; phylum Gemmatimonadota; class Gemmatimonadetes; order Gemmatimonadales; family GWC2-71-9; genus CAVVWJ01. Next base: position 2,164,156 of record CAVWRM010000001.1, on the reverse strand, counting down.
CCAGAATCTTCCCGGCCGCCGAGGTCCCGGATTTCCTCCGCGACCCGCACGTGGATGCGGTGACGAAGGAGCTCCTCCGCTATTTCCAGCGTTGCGTGCTGAGTCGCCAGCCGGGTGTCAATCTCGAATTCCTCGCGCGGTCGGCCTGATGGGTGGACTGCTGCGCACGGTGCTCGAAGGGCACGACGAGACGCTCGGCTGGCAGGACTTTCAGGGTACTCCACCGGCCAACCCCGCCGGCGACCAGGCGCAGACCGAAGCGCGGTTCGATTTCAAGTACGACTACGAGTGGGACGACACGAAGGGCGACCATCACGGCTACCGGGTGGATCACGTGCAGGTGAAGGTGGTCCTCGACCGGACGAGCATGTGGGTGGTCAAGGGCGCGAAGAGCGCCGCGCTCCTCAACCACGAGCAGGGGCATTACGACATCGTGGCGCTGGTCGCGCGGGATCTGTTCGACGAGGTGACAGGATGGGAGACGCCCAAGGCGCCCAAGCGTTTCAAGAAGGAGACCGACCTCAAGAACGCCGCAGACCGGCTCGGCCGTCAGGCGAGAGCGTTGGCGGCGAAGCTGTCCGGGACGGCCTCGACCGTCGGGGTATACGACAAGCAGACCAAGCATGGGCAGGATGCGACGGCGCAGGACAAATGGGACAAGGCGCTGGAAGCGGCGCGGTCGAAGGGGACGAAGCTGATGGCTGGGGTCAGTGCGCTGGGGGTGGGACCGTGATGTAGAGGAGAACGAGAACCGCCGAGGTTCATCGTGGCTGCGGGAATCGCTCGAGGTCTGCAGGAGACCCGGTCCACTGTCCCGCGTATTTGCTCCTCAAGAAGAACTCCCATCGAGATTCCATATCGAAGCTTGCCAGTGCCTCGGCGGTCACTCCCTGACTTATGTCAAACCCTCGACAGATCCGGGTGGCTCTGGCGAGCCGAGGCTTCATCGTTTTCCAATGCTGGTGGGCAATTTCCGGATCCGGGAGCCGAACTTCCTCGAGAAACTCGGTCTCAAACTCGTCCGGCTCGTGCCCATCCTCTGGTGGCAGCTTGGTTCTGGTCTTCGAATCGATGTTCTCTCCCGTCATTTTCGTAAAGGCGGCGCCAGCGGCGCACGCTATGGCCGGGTCGGAACCGGCTAGTTCGGCCAGAAGCAGATCTACCAACCCTGGATGACCGAAGCACGCCAGGATCTGGAAGCGGGCCGGCCCAAGGTCTTGCAACTTTCCGATGGCTGTGATTCGAGGCAAGTCTTCTGGGGTGCCGAGAATGCCGAGCAACTCCAGAGCTCCCCTGTATTGAGCTGCCGTCTCGCGACTGACGTCGCGTGCGATGGCCAGGGCCGCTGGTAGTGCGCTCCAGGCAGCGGCGTGGACAGCCGCGGTCCGGATGTCGACCTCGTCGTCGCGCATGGCCGCCGCGTAGAGCTTCGGCCCGACAGGAAGGCCCAAGATTGCCACCACTCGCCAGCCGCTTCGGCGGACGGACGGATTCTCATCCCCGAGAAGCTGCTCGATCGGTCGGAGTTCCGGAGGCACGAGCCGGTGGAAGGCGAGCACTTCGGCAGCTGCTGCCGTAAGCGAAGGCGTGGCAGAAAAGAAGGCCGCCTGGGCTGCCGCCAGGAGCGATTCGTCCATCGGAGCATGGCACAGCGCCTGGGCGAGTCCTCTACGTCGCGCGCCTTCGGCCGAGGTGAATGCATCCAAGACCAGCGTTTTGGCCTGCTCCGTGCCGAGACGGAGGAGGGGATACGATGCCGCAAACGTCGCTCCGGAATCGTCGGCTGTAAGCCCTTCCGCGAGCAACTGGATCACACGATCCTGGGCCACGAGCAATCCTTGAACGTGGCCCCCGATTCGTTCCTCGAGCGCGAAACATTGCCGCATGGTGACCACGGGTGATTGCAGAATGGACTGGCGTCGTCCCCAGAGGAACTGGAGCTCCGCGAAGTGCATTTCGAGCAGTTCGGGGATGTAAGTCGCTGGGGGACCGGCCATCGCGCGTCTTCCCGTCAGTTGATGGAGACGGAGCCGCCTTTGATGCGGTTCACGCGTTGGGCGTGAGAAACCAGGTCCCGTCCCTTGATCAGAATTTTGCCATCGGCGCGGATTGTGATGGACCCGTCGCCCACTCGAAGGGTGAGGCTTTGCTTCGCCTCGATCAGGCATTCATCCGGGATTTCCTCCGTGCTCATCTCGGCCGTCGGCGTCGAGGCATTGCTCGTCCCGATGCGGCCCAGGATGACGCCTTGTTGGGCTTGCCCCGCTAGTCGCCAGACGAGGACCGTATCCCCTTCGGCGAGAGTCACGTTCCCCGCATCAACTGTGCTGAGGAGGTCGCAGTCGAATGACTCCGAGGGGCGATCAAGCGGGCTGACACAGACCCGCCGTCCCCTGTGCTCCATGACGATCGCCAGAGTCACCTGTCCTGCCGCAGCCTCAGCGACCACTTCGGTCATGCTTGTCATGCAAGAACTCTCCAGGTTAGCGAGGGTCGTTCACCGGCAATACCTGCGCCATCAGCCGATCCAGGAAGAGGGTTCGACCCAGTCAATGTGACGGATGCCGCGCCGATCCACGTGCTCCCTTACCTTTTCGTGGACGACGATACCGGAAACGCATTCCGCGAGTCGAAACAGGAGTAGGTCACCCGTCTTCGCTGGGTCGATAGTCAATGAGTCAAAATCAACGTCGATGAGGGGCCGTCCATGGGCCTTGAAGTCGGACTTGGCAAGGTCGGCAGCGGAGACGAGGCCGATGATGTTGATGGCCTTGTAATTGGTATGGCGCTCCTTGGTGAGCGGATTGGTCAGCTCGACCTCGTACTCGTCAAGGTTGTCCACACCGCATTCCCGCAGTGCCGCCAGCAAGTCGTCGGAGAACAACAGAATGCCCTCATCGAACATGGGCATCATCAGCCCTCGGTCGGGGTCCAGTTCGACTCGAATCGGGCTCGGGAGGCGCTGCGCTATTCTCCGTCCGAGCAACCAGTTCAGCCCGTCGAGGTCATACACACGCCCGATGCTCGCCCGTTCCTCGTCCGGCGGCCCATAGCACTCCATCATGTAGTACTTGGCCAATGATGCTCCGCAGGTATCAGTATTGGAAGTTCTTGACGAAGAGCGCCTTCCTCGCAGCATCCTGAGACATGCCAGTCTTATACATGAGTGCGAATCTCGATGTCATAATGGGCATCTTCCATTTGGTGCAATCCCCGTGCAGGTAGGTCGCCAGTCGACCGGAGGTAGCGTGGATGCGTTCCATAAGCCCCAATGGCGGGGCGAACGGCTTCTTCTTTCCCGCCATACAGTCTTCCTCACCGCACCCCTTCTCCCGCGCAGGCGCCTCATCGAGCTTCGCAGCGATCTTGTCCATCGCCTTGATCGCGAATGAATTGTAGGCCTTGTGAGCGTCGTGGAACTGGCGGGTGGGACCGTCGGCATCCATGGCGGCGAAGGCATAACGCTCTTGAAACCCGACGGTTCTGCCGTCAGCGGGTTTCCAGTTGCTCTTGAGATCGTTCGAAGACGGCAAATCAATGCCATTTTCGTAGCAATTCACGTTGTACCCGATATCGAATTTGACGAGACCGTCATCTGTATCGATCCACTTCTTGAGGGCAGTCTTGGGCCAGGATGCATCACCAGGAAGCAGATGATGAGGGTTGTAGGTGACGGTGGCGTTCTTCTTCCCGGAGGGCCCCGTCGCGATTGTCGTGATCTCCAAATGGGGAAGGTATAGCTTCGTGCCGTTGGCAAACTCAGTGGCCAAGTTTTTCCCAAGGGCCGTGGAGTTGTTTATCCAGTAGTTATCCCCCGGCTCCTCATCCAGGGGATAGTGGGGGAAAGGGCATTCATCATCGCTTCCCGCCACTTGGGCAACCAGTTCCAGGAGCTCAGTCATGGGGCACCTGTCTTATCGGAACGCGGTAGTGTTTTCTTCAAGGCCTGCGTGAACTTCTTCAGGGACTTGAGCTGCGATCCCGCGCTGACCATGGCGTCCTTGCGCCCGCCGGTGTATTGCTCGACCAGTGCTCCATGCTCGGCGATCTGAGCCTCGGCTCTGGCAATGAGATCCCTGAGGTCCGGCTCCGGTGGGGGTTTCTTGGTTGCCTTGTAGGTCTCATTGCACAAGCGGAATATGTTTTTGTAAACCTTACCCGTCAGCTCGGTAAAGGCGGCACCTTCCAGCAGTTCGGGATCGCTGCTCATCTCATCCTCTCTGCCCCGCGCCAGGGCCCACCAGCTCAACCCATGATGTTCTTCTTGTTGTGCCAAAGCTGATCACCGATCCGGCAGACATTATTTCCTTCGAACTTTACGTCGAACGAATAAGCCAGGTATTCGCAGACGCTCATGTTGACGCTGGACATGACGCCGCCAAGGGTGCCAGCCTCATCGCCCGACGATCGCGAGTATTGCGCTCCCTTTACCATCGGCATCTCGCCATCTGTCTTGACGGTCGTTGGTCCCTGCGAAGTATCGGAGGATTGGCCGATGTTCGGATAGGGAATCGGAAGCGGACTCGGCGCCGCGGGTGTCTTGCACACGTCGGGAAAGACCGTGCTCATGCCGCCGCTGCCCTTGTGGGCAATGCCGCGGGAATTGACGAAGGTTGTCTGGCCCATCTGGCATTCCTCGCGTTATACCACGTCCGTGGTGAGGACAGCTCGATGCCCCCTGTCCGATGAGCAGTAGATCAGACAGGGGCCGCGCCGATAGCCCTGCTGAATTCCATTCACGGCCAGGCCGAGCATGATCGGACCGCAGGCGGCCCCGGCATCGCCCAGGCAATCTGCCGGATGATGGATGCCATGGTCCGGAAGGAAGGCGGCGCGGTTCCGTATGAAGCTCACGCCCCATTCCTTACCCCAATGGCTCTCCCCATTCATCGACGAATACACCTCCGCGATAGGTCCTCGCGCCGCGCCGGCCGCGATGAGCTGTTCCACGGCAAAAGCGAGCCCGTCTCCCCTGTACGCTTCCTCGCTGTACAAGTGCCCGGGCTCCATGGCCTGAAAGACATGCGAGATACCAGCCAGCGGTTGGAGGCCGGCGTGTGCCGCTGCGTCCGGGGTGGTCAGGAGGACGAACGCTGCCCCCTCTCCCGGGATGAATCCGTCAAGATGAACAGCGGACTTTACGCGCTCCTCCATGTCCAGCGTGCCGAGGACATAGAGGTCTCGATAGGTGTCGAGGCCGCCAGCCATCATGAACTGCGCCCTGCCTTGTCTGATGGTTTCTGCCGCCTGCTCGATGGCTGCCAACCCACCAGCCCTGCCGACATGCGACGCCTTGCTTTGCGTCAGGTTGAAGGAGTTACCGGATTGCCGCACCAACAGCCGCAAGAATCGAACGGGATCGAGCGGTAAGGTCGTCGGTGTTTCCGGAAGCGCCAAAATCAATCCCGGCGGGATCGTTCCGCTCTTGAGCGGACCGAGACACTCTCGGAGCGGCATCGTAGCCAGTCGTAGCATCCGTGCTTCACGGCTGGTCAGCCCCGATTCATCCGCAACGTCCTGGACTAATGGCGGCAGGCCATCTTCGATGACCTCGGCGAGTGTAAACGGGGCGAAGCGGTGATCTCGTAAAGACGTCTCCGCAAACAGCATCGTGGCCGAGCGCACCGAGGCGGCTGTTTCGGCCGTGGTGAGCCCCACTGCGGTCATCATTCCGACCCCGATCACGACTACCGCATCAGCCACGGCACCGCCTAGTTGAGAGAAACCAACTCCGCCTCGATCTCCTTCACCCGGAGCGCCTTCTTGTCGCACGGAAAGACCGCGCGCCAGGTGACGAGAAGACGAGACTGCTCTGGCTCAATGATCAGGGTGTCGAGTTGGGCCGGCCGCTCCTGGGGCGAGCCGTCGAGCAGATAGACGACCCGCAGAGCGACTCGCGGCAGAGAGAACTGCACCACCCCGGATGGGGTCACCCCCCGCAACTCGACCGGCTCACCTCCCTTGAGACAGCCCGGCACAATCATGCCGGGCGGAGCGACCTGGAGAAATCGCGGGTCGAAGTCCTTCGGCAGATAGGGAGCGCGGTGCTTCTGCCATTCCTCATCGTAGGTCCCCGCATAACTCCTGCGTGGCTCCCAATGGGCGCAGATCGGTGCAAAGCAAGCGGGCTGGGGGGATTGTTTCCACGAGCTGATCGGGCTCGCGGGATCTTCCAGGTTGGGAAGGCGCACTCCCGCGATGGACTCGGCAACTTCGCTTACCCGGTAGCCGGTGCCCACCGGATTGCGCAACTCGCCGCGGATCGGCGTCAGGGTGCGTTCGACGCCGCCAAACGCGCGCTCCCACACCAGAGGCATGACCTCGAATGGCTCCGGCTCGGAAATGGAGTAGCTCAACTCCTGGGTACTGGTTCTCCATAGGCGGTCACCGAAGACGCGCACCGTCTTGGCGATCGGCCCTACGGCGACGGTCACATCCATCCATGTGGTAGCGCGCCCGCCGGGCGCGTGAGCTTGCCCAATGAGCATCACGTCGGTGCCAGGCTTCATCATGCTGACGTCGGAAGGAACCTTGATGCTGCTCTGGTCCGGCTCACCGAAAAATTCCTGACCCATCGCGACCGGCACCTGGTCGTCAGCGAGCGCCAGCTTCTCTCCCATCGTGAAAGTGGCCTTCACGACGGTGAAGAGTGACTCGACCCCATCCGGGTCCGGCAACAGCATGATGGTACCGGCGAATGGGGTTCTGTTCTTGAACTGCAGCATCCATGGAGACCTAGTTGCTGGTGACCTTACTTCCCTTGATACTGACATCCGAGTCCGCTTTGATCCCGATCTTACCAGAACCAACCAACTTGATTTCCTTCCCCTTGATCTGAATGTCGCCGTTCTTTTTCATGGTGATGCTAGCCTCACCGGTCTTGATCGTAATCTGATCGCCGGCGTCGATCAGCAGGGTCTTGCCCACCGTCAGTGAGTCGTGTTTTCCGACATCGTGAGTTCGATTCTGACCGATCTTCACGTCTTCGTCTTTTCCTACCGTCTCAGAACGCTTCTCACCAATCTCGATGCTTTGATTCTTGCCGATGGAGATGGACTCGTTCTTGTCAACCGACTCCGCGCGATTGCCGGAGATGCTAATATTCTCATCCTTGTCAACTCGCTCGTTCCGGCTTCCGCCGATGGTCGTGGTCTCGTTCTTCCCCACCGACTTGGAGCGATTGCTCCCCACCTTGATCGCTTGGTCGTTGCCGACATCGATCTTCTCGTCATGCCCGATCGATTCGGCGTTGTCGTGTTCCACGACCTCGTTCTTGTCCTTCTCGGCGTGGATGTACACTTCCTCCCCGCCCTTCTTGTCCTCGAGCCGAATCTCGTTGAAGTTGTCGGTCCCGCCGCCTTTCGAGCTCCGCGACTTGATGCCACTCTGAGTCTGGTTGGCCGGGAGGCCATACGGTGGCACTTGTTCGGCGTTGTAGACTCGACCCGTAATGATGGGCAGATCCGGATCCCCCTCGAGAAACTCCACCACCACCTCCTGCCCCATGCGTGGGATCTGAACCCCACCCCAGCCTTTGCCCGCCCATACGCTCGACACGCGAATCCAGCAGGAGCTGTTTTCGTCTTTCTTGCCGAGGCGATCCCAGTAAAACTGGACCTTGACCCGACCATGCTTGTCGGTCCAGATCTCCTCGCCGCCCTTGCCCACCACGAGAGCGGTTTGGCTTCCCCAGACCCGCGGCTTCTGGGCCACCTGTAAGGGCCGGAAAGGGACCGAATGGGGGATGGCGAGAAAATCATTCTCGTAGTCGATCGACGCCGATTCCCAGGATCGATAGTCGCCTGCCCGTGCGGTGTGCCTCAGCTCGAGCAGCATGTATGGCTGATTCGCATCCTTGCGATAGTGCTCCTTGAGGTCGAAACGGTACCCGCTCTGAAATGCCCGGCAGGTGCCGGTTCCACGAACCACCCGATACCGCGCCTCCTCCGCTTCGAGCTGCAACCTGGCGTAGCGCTCACCCTCGTCCAGAGCGGCGTACTTGCCGGGATAGCTGTAGCACTCCTCGGGCTGGGATCCGGCCACCGAGCTCTCCAGCTGCAGGGCGGGCTGCTGCGGATCGTAATCCCTGAGTGTCACCTTGCCGGTGTGCACCGCGTCCTCACACTCGCAGGCGAGCACCACGTCTTCGTCTTGCCACGCTCCCGCCGTCGTGACCAGGCGAGCGCTCTCCTGGCCCGGGCACGGCTTGACCGCGCTGTTGTCGTCGGCCAGCATCAGTACGTGCCTGCCCTTCGCATGCTCGAAAAAGTAGAAGATCCCCTCTTCCTCCAGCAGGCGCGAGACGAAATTGAGGTGCGTCTCCCGGTACTGAACGCAGAAGATGCGCTTCGGGTAGGTCTTGACCAGTTTGAGCTGGAAGTCCTTGTATCCCAGTCCGGTGAACACCTGCTCCACGATCTCGGGAACACTCAGGTTCTGGAAGATCTTGCAATCGGTGGAAAGCGACAGAAACCAGAGCCACGGCACCACCTCCGCCCGGTAAGAGGTGAGCTCCTCCGACCGTCCGAGCTGGGTGAAGCTTCTGACCATGCCGTGGATGAGACGCTCACCACCGACGCCCTTGATGGTCACGCAGATCGGTGTGCGCAGCACCTTGGCCGCGGCCACTGACGGATTCTCAGAGAGCAGGTCGAGCGTGTAGCCAAAGGGCGTCGACACCGCTTCGGTGCCGGAGATCCCCTCGAGCAGTAATTCGTCCATGGGCAGTGCCGTCTCGACCAGGATCGGCCGGTTGGCCTGCGAGTACTTGGCCATCTAGACCGTGGCCGGCGCGAGCGGCGCGTCCCGCGCCGGCTCGGCCGGCCGCTCCATCGTCGAGTATTCGAACGCGCCGTCGCCGATGCCCACCCGTATCACGGCAGGCATCTCCCCTTCGACCAGCTTTTCCAGGATCAACTTGGAGATCTCGGGCAGCAGGGTATTCGTGAGAATGTTGTCCACGTTGCGCGCGCCGCTCTCGACTTCGGTACACCGCTTCGCCACTTCGTCCACCAGGACCTCGTCGTGGATGAGGTCGACCTTGTGCGTCTCCTGGATGCGGCGGCGGATCTTGGCCAGCTTGAGGTTGACGATGCGTTTCAGGGCCTCGTCGCGGATCGGGAAGTATGGGATGATGACCATCCGACCCAGGAACGCCGGCTTGAACGTCTTGTCCAGCTCCGGCTTGAGCGCTTTCACCAGCCCATCGGGCATCGGCATGGTCTCGGGATCGGCACACAGCTTGGTGAGCGTGTCGGTGCCGGCATTGGTGGTCAGGATGATGATCGTGTTCCGGAAGTCGATCTGCCGGCCCTCACCATCGTCCATCACGCCCTTGTCGAAGACCTGGAAGAACAGCTCCAGGACGTCGGGATGCGCCTTTTCCACCTCGTCCAGCAGTACCACCGAGTAAGGACGCCGCCGCACCGCCTCGGTCAGGACGCCGCCTTCGCCGTACCCCACGTACCCGGGCGGTGAGCCCTTCAGGGTTGACACGGTATGCGGCTCCTGAAACTCCGACATGTTGATCGTGATGACGTTCCGCTCGCCGCCGTACAGCAGGTCGGAGAGGGCCAGGGCGGTCTCGGTCTTTCCCACGCCACTCGGACCGACCAGCATGAAGACTCCCACCGGCTTGTTGGGATCCTCGATCCCGGCGCGGGAGGTGCGGATGCGACGACTGACCGCCTCCAGCGCGTGTCCCTGGCCGATGATCCGGGTGCCGAGCTGCGTCTCGAGACCGAGAACGGTGCTCACACTGTCGCGCAGCATCTTGCCGACAGGAATGCCGGTCCATCCCGAGATGACCTCGCCGACGAGCCCCGCATCCACGCAGACCCGCACCAGCGGCGCCTCGCCCTGGAGCGTCTCGAGCTCCTGATTGAGACGGCCGAGCTCGGTGCGGAGCCCAACCGCGTCGTCCGCCGGGGCGCCATCGGCTTCGAGCTTCACCCGGATCTCGCGGATCTTGCCGACCAGGTCGCGCTCCCGGTTCCATCGCTCACTTAGTGCGGCCAATCTGGCCTCGGTTTCGACCTTGGTGGTGGCGATGGCCGCCAGACGCTCCGAATGGTCGGCTCCGACCGCCCGCTCCCGCTCGAGGACACGCCGCTGCACCTCGAGGTCGTCGAGGCGGCGGCGCGCGTCCTCCACCGCGGCCGGTGTCGCGTTCTGTCCCAGGGCAAGACGGGCACACGCCGTGTCGAGCACGCTCACCGCCTTGTCCGGCAGCTGGCGGTCGGGGAGATAGCGGTGCGACAGGCGGACCGCCGCATCGAGCCCATCGTCGAGGATCCGTACCGTGTGGTGCTTCTCCAGCGCCGGCGTGACGCCGCGCATCATGAGCAGGCACACGTCTTCCGACGGCTCCTCGACCTTGACCAGCTGGAAGCGCCGCGCCAACGCCGGATCCTTCTCGAAATACTTCTTGTATTCCGACCAGGTGGTGGCCGCGATGGTCCGGAGCTCACCACGAGCCAGCGCGGGCTTGAGCAGATTCGCCGCATCACCCTGGCCGGCCTGCCCGCCCGCGCCAATCATCGTGTGCGCCTCATCGATGAAGAGGATGATCGGCGTGGCCGACGAGCGGACCTCCTCGATCAGGCCCTTGAGCCGGTTCTCGAACTCGCCTTTGACGCCGGCACCGGCCTGGAGCAGCGCCAGATCGAGCGTCCGGAGCGTGACGTTCTTGAGCGGCGCCGGCACGTCGCCGTCGGCGATGCGCATCGCGAAGCCTTCGACCACCGCGGTCTTTCCGACGCCTGCCTCTCCCACCAGAATCGGGTTGTTCTGCCGGCGGCGGGTGAGGATATCCACCACCTGCCGGACCTCGAAGTCGCGCCCGAGGACCGGATCGATTCTTCCCTGTTTGGCGCGCTCGGTGAGGTTGACCGTATACTGGTCGAGGTTCGGAGTCTTGCCGCCCGACCGCTTCGGCTCGCCGCTCCCCGCCTCGACATCCGCCGCCCCCTCCTCCTCCACCGAGGCGGCGACCACCGTGGCGAACTCGTTCCGCAAGGCCTCGGCGGGAATCTTCTGGAATTCCTTGCTGACCTCCCGCATCAGGCGCGACAGCTCTTCGTCGCTCGCGAGCGCGAGAATGGTGTACCCGCTGCGCACCGACGTGGCGCCATAACCGAGCGACCCGATGCTCCACGCTTCGCTGAGCATGCGGATCAACGACGGACTAAGCGACGGGTTGCGCGCGTTGCCCGATTTGAGCCGGTCGAGGCTGCGGGTCAGCTCGCTGGCGAGGCGCGACCGGTCCACCCCGTACTGCTTGAGGATCGCCGCGACGTCCCCGTCGTTATGGTCGAGCAGTTTCATGAGGTAGTGCTCAATCTCCACGTCGTAATGGGTGCGGCCGAGGCAGAGCCCCGCCGCCGCTTCGACGGCCGCCTTGGTCTCGTGGTTGAGCTTTCCGACGAGCGCTCGCAGGTTGACGTTCATGGGTACCTTCGCTCTCAGAGCGTCAGAATCGTGTCGTCCGCGTTACGGGAAAATGGCCGGGATCGGATCCAGGAACACCAGCCGAGCGGCGAACCCGGAGCGTCGCCGCCAAGTATGACGGGCGGAACCTCGTCTTGGGCCAGGACGAGCTGCACCTCGAAGTCGAACTGCTCGCCGCTGAAGAACCGGGTCAGCGTACGGAGCGACTCATGGGCCGTTCCGAACGGCAGGAAATCGTCGTACTGCCGCCGGGTGAGCGGCCCGAGGCGCAGCCGCACCCGAGCCTGTGGGTCCCACACTTCCTCCCCCGCCACCGCCCCCCAGCCGAGCTGCTCGGACGGATCACCCTCCTCGCCGAGCGTGCACTCGGTGCTGGCAGCGAGCGGGTACCACCCGCCGACGAACTGCTCGACCGCCGCGGGCACGCCGAAGTAGTCGCTGAGCAGCTGCTCCAGCGCCGCCGCCGAGCGTTGCTGTGGCCCCAAGAGACCGGTGTAGAAGACCAGCGCGTCGTCGCGGATCCCGAGGCGATTCTGCAGTCCCGGCTCGCCCAGTCCAACGAGGTCCTTGAGATGCTGGGTGAGGCGGTCATGCTGATCGCGCTCGTATGACACCGCGAAACGGTATTTCTCCCAGGCCCGATAGAAGAGGGAGATGATCCGGTGGTGGAAGAGGTCGAAGAAATCACGGAGGGTGGTGTCGCGCGCGCGAATCCGCTCGGACACGAAGAGGCTGTAGCAATAGGGAAGGACCCCCTCGGGTCCCGTCATGCCCATGAAGTTCACCACCATCCGCGGCTGCGCCTCGCCATCGATCCCGAGCTTCTGAATCTCGGAGGCGGGGAACGCCGTGTCGGGATTGACCGTGAAGCGGGCCACTTCCCGCGACGGCGGGGCGAACAGCCCGATCGGCGCTCGGCCGGGATACAGCCGCTCCAGCGCACGAACGGCCTGGAAGAACTCGAACGACGTCGGATCTTCCGCGAGATGGGCCCTGAGCTCCGGCTGTCCTACAGCAGCGGTTTCCATCCGGCCCTCGGAGCCCATTCCCTGAGCGGAGACTTCCGTTGCTGGCTGCGGACGGCCAGGACGCAGAAACTGTTGACCGACGCGTACAGGCCGAGGAACCGCTCCAGGACGCTGGCGAAGAGGAAGAGGCCGCCGCCGGCAAACTCCGTCTCGTCGCATTCGATCTCGACCCGGCGTCCACGGGCGAACGTAATCCCGTACTCGCCGACCACGCGCGCATGGTGCGGCTCGCTCCGCACGCTCTTGATCCCTTCGATCTGGCGCTCCCCGGAGACGGTCTCGGACATGTTGTGCAACCGCAGGAGCTCCTGGAGCGCCTCCCTGCCCCCTTCCACGACCGACAGATAGTTGAGCGACAACTGGGAGATCATCCGCCAGAGCTGAGGCTTCCCGAGCGGGGGGTAGACGACGTCCGTCGGCTTGACCAGCGCGACCGTCTTCCTGATCGGCCCGCCGCCGTGCAGCTCGAAGTCCCCCGCCTCGTTCCCGAACGGCAGGCGGCTCGGCAGGTCGCCGTTGAAGCAGGTGAGCCGCGCGGTGACGGCGTCGAGCGCGGGCTGGACGACGCGATTGCTGAGATCGACGAAGGAGAGGTAGACGTCCATGCCGCCGTCCGAGCGCCAGCCGATGGGCCGGCGCCGGGCGTACCAGAACGTCTGCCGCTGGTTTCGCTCCACCCCATGACGGTACGAGTAGAACGCCTCGAACCGGATCGCGTCGGGCGACCCGGCGGTGACGCCGACGACCTCGTCGACCGAGAAGATCTCGGTCGTCTGACGCCGCCTGGCGTCGGCGACGATCTGGTACTCGTGCCGGCGCTGGTCGAGCAGCACCGGCTCGGACGTCTGGGGAAAGAGATTGACGATCGGCGTGCAGCCCAGCTTGATGGTCCTCGCCGAAACGCCACCCTCCAACAGGGGACGGCGATCGGTGCGCTCGAACGGGGAGATGAGGACCACGAACTCGACTCGCTCGCCGAAGCCGGCGGCCCGGATCTCATCGAAGCCGGCCAGGTCGAGAAACAGGAACTTCTCGGGAAAGGTGAAGTACTCCTGGAGCAGCCGGTACGCGAGGAACGACCGCCCCGGGAATGGCAGGATGCCCTCGTCTTCCGCAAAGCCGACCGGCTGGAGGACGGTGGCGGGCAGCAGGACGGGTTTGCGTTTGGATCCGGGGGTCGGATCGCGAGCGATGATCCGGAGACTGTTGTTGCAGAGCAGCTCGTAGAGCGTGTACACCAGGTTGGCGTCCCCGCTCAGATGCAATCGCAGCGAGTGGAGCTCGAGCTTCTCGAACGTGAGCTCGGGCAGACACTGCAGCTCCAGCCGGAACGCCGCCACCGCCTCATTGTCCTTGACCGGCGGCGACAGCCGGTCGGGCGTCTGCCATTGCGCCGACGCGACCGTCAGCGGCCACAGGGTGGTATCGTAGCAGCTCTTGAACTTGCAGGGCACGCCGCCCACCGACCGCGAATACAGCAGCGTATCGCGCGGCACCCGGTAGCCCGTCGTCAGTTTCCCCTGCTCAGGATCGAGCTGGAACTCGACCAGCGACATGGCGGGCAGGGGACGGATGTAGTGCGGATAGATGACGTTGAGAAACGACTCGGTGATTTCCGGGAAGTCATCGTCGATCTTGAGGTGAACCCGGGCCGCGAGAAAGGCGAACCCCTCGAGCAGCCGCTCGACGTGGGGGTCCTCGCACTTGTCGGGCTCGAGCTGCAGGCGAGAGGCGACCTTGGGATAGCGGCCCGCGAACTCGGCGCCCATACTGCGGAGAAACGTCAGCTCGCGCTCGTAGTAGTACAACAGATCGTCACGCACCGCCGTCTCCCCTGACGTGATACTCGCCGCTCGAGATCTCCAGGACCGTGTCGAAGACCACGCGCTCGGGGTTCGGCTCCATGCGAAGCATGCCCTCGATCAGGAACCGGAGCTGACGCTTCCCGTCGTCGTTCGATTCGCTCAGGGAGACGCGCACCCCGGCGAGCCGGGGCTCGAAGATCGCGACCGTTTCCTCGACCTGCCGGATCAGCCGCGTGCGGACTTCCCGGGAGTCGCGGCCCATCGAGGTGATGTCCGGAAACCCGAAGTGGTAGAGCGAGTGGTTGACTTCCAGGAACGATGCAGGAGCGGTGTCGGGAATGCGCCGGGTATTGAGCAGCCACTCCAGGTCGTGACGCACCGACGTCTTGAGACGCTCCACCGACTCCCTCCAGGTCATCGACTCGTCCTGGGAAGTCTTGGGCCTCTCGTCGACCAGCCGGTCGAGCAACGAGAGGGTGACCGTCTTCTCGCTTCCGGCGCCCCTCATCGGCTCACGGCTGCTTCAGGCTCATGGCCTGCAGCGGATCGAGACTGCAGATCCGTGGGTACAGACTGTCCTGCGTGTGCGGTCCCTTCACCACCTCCGCCGGCACCTTGTCCATGCAGCGGTGCAGCAGCGCCATCGGTTCGGCGACGATCTCCCCGGCCTCCCAGTCCGCGAGGTTGTGTTGCTCGACCAGGGCCAGCAGTTCCTCGAGGATCGGCACCGCGATGGGCTCGAGCCCGGCCTCGACCATCATCCGCGACACCTGCACCCTGCGGAGGAAGCGCGCCCGGGCCGTCTTTTCCCTGGCCAGCGCACCCATGAGCATCTCGATGCCGCGCTGGGTCCGCCCCGCCCGCACCTCGAGCACGGCGCTCTCCAGCGTGCGATCCGCCTCGCGGGCCCCATTGGCCGGCGCCGGCGGCCCGACGAGGTCGTCCTCGTCCTGAGCCGGACTCTGCGCGCCATTGGTGAAATGGCCCTCGCGCAGCCAGGCCAATGTTTCCTGGTTGGCGGTGGGCATGTCGTCCATCAGCGTCATCGTCGTGAGTTGCGGGATGTCGTCCAGCAGCGCCTTGAGCTCGCTCCTGATGGCACGGGCGACGGACTCGTATTCCCCGCCGAGTCCACGGCATGCCGCCATGACGTAACGCTGGAGGTCCAGCCACCCCCGCCCGACCGGCGTCGCCATTACGCCCTCGGCGGCCTCGAGCAGCTGGGGCCACTTGGCCTCGAGGAGGAGGCTCTTGAGATGGGTGCGTGCCTGGGTGGTTGGCGCCTCGAGCAGGCGCGGGTCGGGGACACGGCCCTGCGCCCGCACCTCACCCCACCGGAAACCACGCAGCAGCAGAAACGACGCGGGATTGGTCGGTTCCGTGCGTCTCAGGTAGCGGGCCGCCGCGCCAATGCGCGCGGTGGCGTCGTTCCGATCCACGGCTTCGCTCATTGGCACCTGCCGTTCCGGTCCGCTCATGTGCCGGTCGGTATCCGCGGCAACCGGGGTCCCGCCCTCGGCGGTGGCCGGCACCTCGGGCTCGGGCGGATCGGGATCGAGCTCGAGCTTCCTCGCCAGCAGTTGTCGCACCACCCGCTGCACCTCGCTCAGCGCCTCCTGGAGCTTGGCAAAGCTCGGCGCCGCCTCGCCAAACCGGTTTCGCGCGAGCCCATCGAGCGCTTCCAGACTCTGGAGGCAACCGTTCACGTCGGCGGCGACCGACTTGTACCAGCCCTTGGGGGTCGCCTCGAAGCCCTTCTCGAACTCTTCCCCCGTGAGCTTGCCGTCGGCGATGGCCGCCTGGCGCACCTGGAGGAGCTTGCTATCGGCTTGGGCGTCGGACTCGAAGCCGACTGCTCGCGATTCCTTGTACTTGAAGTAGTCGTGTCCGGCCTGCGAGAGCGGCACGGTCCGGACCACCATCGCGAGCGAGTAGCCGATCCAGGCAAGCGGCGCGGCGCGCAACTCGGGGTCGCCGTCTTCCAGCGGCGGGTGCAGCCCGTCCCAGAAGTCGTCCAGAAGCGACCGCAGGAGGTTGAGTCCCTCGAGCAGGCCGGCAAACCCTTCCCGATGCAGCTGCGCTTCGGCGAGCCACGCCGCCAGCTGCAGGTCCTTGGACCGGCCGGCGAGCGCCTCGCTCGCCAGCTTGATCACGAGCGCGTAGTCGGCGGTCTTGCGCTCACGCTGCCAGTCCCCCAGCGGCGCGTCGTCGTCCTGGGTTCTGGCTTCCTTGATCTTGTCGTAGACGGGGTCGTACCGGAGGTCGGCGCCGGCGGGATCCGCGCCGGGGATCGGGGTCAGCAGGTCGCCACGAAGCGGCATCCGAAACTCAACTGACGGCGACGGAGGCAGGTACGATGTCGAGTTCGCGGATCTCGAGTATCGGGAACTCCTCACCGTCGACGAGCAACAGCTTCTGGCCGATGGGGCATTCGGTCCCGTCGGGCAGCGCGACCCACTCCGTCACCCGGCCGAGGCGAACGGCGTCGTCGGTGTCTTGCCAGGTGAGCGGTGCCAGCACCGGGGTCAGCACTTCTCCGAGCTCGGAGCCTTGAAAGTCCGCGCTCGTGCGCACGGCCGCTGCGGCCCAGAGCAGGTCGCGCAGCCGTGTCGGCGGCGTCATGCGAACCGACGCGATCTGGTCCAGCGGAATCCAGGTGTACTGCCCCGCGGCATACACCTCCAAGCGGGCGCCGATGCGGGGATCGGCGTCGACGAGGGACTTGAACGGCTTGCCGTTGAGACGGCCCGAGACCGGACGGGGTGCCGGGCCTGACGGAAAGGTGCCCTGGAGAAACATGTCTTGCCGTATCTGCTCGGCGTGGAGCGCGCTGCGATAGAGCAGCGTGCCCATGGCCGCCTGGGGTCCGCGCTCGGCGAGGACATCGAGCTGCTTCTCGGCCCGCTGATACGCGCCGGCGAAGCAGAGCAGCTCGAATAGAAAGATGCGCCGCTGGGCATCGCCCGGATCCTGCCGGAGGGCGACGCCCAGCGCCTCGATGGCCTCGTTGAGGCGGCCGGCTCGGAGCAGCTCCTGGGGATTCACACCACGATCCGGCCCGGACTCAGGCCGACACCAGCGTGAGGTCCCAGGATCCGACTGCCGGACTGCCCTTGGAGCCGTCGGCCTTCTGCGGCGTGTACGTGATCGCCACCTTGCCGAACGAGAACGACACGCTCTCCGTAGGTGTATCGTCGCCCCCACTCGAGCCCGACCACTGGATGTTGTCGACGTACACTTCCTCGAACTCGTACTTGATGAAGTCGATCGGCGCCTTGCCGGCCGACTTGTTGAGGGTCACCGCCGCCTTGGCATAGTGGTCACCCTGACAGCAGGCCAGGAAGAGGAGCGGACTGGCACCATCGCTCCGCTTCATGATGTTGAAGCTGCTGACCGACACCCTGCCGCCACCACCGCCGCCGCCGCCGGCGCCGACGGTCGACGGATTGCTGGCGCCAAAGCTGAACGACAGAATCTCCATCTGCTTCTCAAAACCCTTCCGTGTGGAATCGCCGTCCACTCCTTCGATTTTCAGGAATGCATCGAACGCCATACGTCTTCCCTCCCCCCGCCGGGCATGACCCGGGCACGCAATGTAGGCCGGCTATGACGCCAAACTGACGACCCTACTTGGCTGGTGCCGGCAACTCAGCCACCAAGCGCATCGAGACGCTCAACTCGTCCAGCTGGAAGTGCGGACGGAGGAACGCGATCGCGCGATACACGCCGGGCTTCCGCGGATCCTCCTGCACGTCGACTCGCGCCTCCTTGAGCGGCCGCTTGGCCTTCACGGACTGTGGCGCGTCGTCGTTGGCGACTACGTAGTTCGAGATCCAGTTGTTCAGGAACATCTGCGCGTCGGTCCGCGACATGTACCCGCCGATCTTGTCGCGCATCATCGTCTTGAGATAGTGGGCGAAGCGGGAGACCGCGAAGATGTACGGCAGCTGCGCCGAGATCCGCGCGTTGGCCGTGGCGGCGTCCTTGTCGTAGACCTTGGCCTTCTGGGCCGACTGCACGCTGAAGAACGCGGCGTTCGGCGTACCCTTGCAGTGGACCAGCGGCGCGAAGCCGAGGTCGGCCAGCTCCTTCTCGCGCCGGTCGGTGACCGGCACCTCGGTAGGGCACTTCATGGCGACGTCGCCCGAATCGGTCTTGAAGTTGTGGACCGGCAGGCCTTCGACCAGACCGCCACTCTCCACGCCGCGGATGCAGGCGCACCACCCGTATTGCGCGAAGGCCTGGTTGACCCGGGCCGCCAGCGCCCACGCCGCGTTGCCCCACAGGTACTTCTCATGTTCGGTCCCGTCCACGTGCTCCTCGTACTGGAACGCCTCGACCGGTACCGTGTCCTTGCCGTAGGGCTCCCGGAGCAGCATCCGCGGAACGGTCAGGGCCACGTAGCGCGAGTCCTCGGTTTGCCGGAACGCCTTCCATTTGGCGTATTCGGTGCTCTCGAAGATCTTGGCGAGGTCGCGCGGCTGGTCGAGCGCGGAGAAGCTCTCGAGGTTGAGCATTTCGGACGACGCGGCCGTCAGGAACGGGGCGTGCGCCGCGGCCGCGACCTGCGATACCTTCTCCAGCAGCTCGATGTCCTGGCCCGTCCGGCCGAACTCGTAGTCGCCGAGCAGGGCGCCGAACGGAGCGCCGCCGAAGACGCCGTACTCTTCCTCGTACACCTTCTTGAACAGCGCGCTCTGGTCGAACTCCGGCGCGCGCTGGAGGTCCCGCAGCAGCTCCTTCTTGTTGACGTTGAGCACCTTGATCTTGAGCATGGTGCTCGTCTCGGTCTGCGAGAGCAGGTACTTGAGGCCCCGCCAGGTGGACTCGAGCTTCTGGAGCTCGGGCGCGTGCATGATCTCGTTGAGCTGGAGCGAGATCAGGTGGTCGAGCTGGGCGATGCGGGAGTTGAGGGCCGCCTCGGTGTCGCGGGCCATCGTGATGGAGCCCTCGAGCACCTCGGACACGAACCGCTTGATCATGTCCTTGCCGCGCTCCTGAGACTGCGTCTCTTTGCCGAATCGCCCCTGTTCGACAATCTGATCGAGAAGGCCGACTTCGGTGACGGTAGCGGGCGCGGCTTCCGTCCGCTCCGCGGTTTTCGCGTTAGCCATTGCTCGATGCCTCCGTTCCGATCTCGGACTGCAGCTTCTTCCGTTTCTCGTCGTCGTTCAGCGTCGCCTGGAGGATTTCGTCGAGTTTGTCGTTGCCCTGCAGGCTGCCTCGGAGGTCGGCCAGCTTGGTGCGAAGCTCCAGCATGTCCCGCAGCGGCTTGACCTGGCGGGCGACGGCGTCGGGCGAGAAGTCGTCCAGGCTCTCGAAGTTGAGGTCCACGCCGAGTTTGCCGGCCTCCGGGTCGTCACTGAGCTTGTTCTCGACCGTGAAAGCCAGGTGCGGCTTCATGCTCTTCAGCACGTCGTCGAAGTTGTCGGGGTTCACGTCGACGAACTTGCGGTCCTTGAGCTTGGCGAGCGGCTCGGTGGGCTGACCCGTGAAATCGCCGAGCACGCCCATCACGAACGGCAGCTCTTTCAGCTCGATCGCACCGCCCGTTTCGACTTCGTAGCTGATGTTGACGCGGGGAGGGCGGACCCGCTCCAGCTTCTTCTGGACGCTTTCGCTTGGCATATGGCGCTCCTGGTCGTCCGGACGACCTTCGCGGGTAGAGCCCGGGCAGTGGACGGTCGGTGGGAGATGTGGGAAAATGGATGGGACACGATTCCGTACTCCGCCGTGCCGGCAGCGGACCCGGCCTTGCCGCACAATCCGGGGCAGCGCCGGTGCGTGCTCGACACGTACGGACCCCCTCTGTCTTTCTCGGAGACTGCAAAGGATCCTTTACGCTACGGGCCGCGACGAAGCGTGTCAAGCAGTGTTCGAACCAGCTTTCAGCAACCTGAATCGGGAGCGCGCCGAGGCAGCGGAAAATCGGGGGTCTCGAGGAATCCACCCGCCAGGAGACCGTGCACCAGAGCCAGGAAACCGGCGTCCGATGTATCGGCCGCCACCAGATCTTCCGCTTTGAGCCAGGTCAGGTGGTCGGGAACGGTACGCCGGCCGTCGCACCGGTTGAGGAACGACGCGGTCCAGGCCGGGCACTTGGCCTCCACCACGAAGGGCCAGGCCGTGGTCAGGAGGCAGTCGCCGACCTCCCAGCCGCTCTCGGCCGGCGCGTGGGTGAGGTGCATCCGGCAATCGGGTGACACCCTGGGCCGGGCGGCAACCAGCCACGCCCGGCCGTCCGGCTCCACGGCGGCCCTCTCCCATCGATCCAGCCATGCCAGCTCCGGCTGCCCCGTGGCCGGCCCGGCTTGGCGACGGGTCGTGTAGGCCGGTGCCGAGCCCATGTGCCGCCGTAGCAGGATCGAGCCGTACACCAGACGCTCCACCTCCAGCCGGGTGAAGATGTCGTGGCGCCGCTGCACTTCGTCGAGGGTCGCGCGGCCGGCGAGGGCCAGCTGAAAGTAATACTCGGTGGGATGGAACCTCTGATGCGACAACAGGATGATGTCGAACTCCCCGGCCGACTCTCCCAGCAGACGTCGCAGCCGTTGCTCGGCCGGTGCCTCTTTGCGGTCGGTGAGCATGCAGGTGCAGTGGAAGCTGCCGCCCGGCGCCAGATGCGCCGGCAGGCCGGCGATGACGCCGCGGGTGATCTGTTCCCCGTCTTCCCCACCGTCGCGGAAGACGTACTTCTGCTGCAACGACGGCATGTAGGGAGGGTGGGCCACGATACGGTCGAAGGTCTGGCCGGCGACGGCGTCGAAAAGGTCGCTCTGGACCACCGTGCAGTTCTCGATGCCATTGAGCCCCGCGTTGAATCTCGCGAAGTGGGTGGCGCGCTCCGTGATGTCGGTGGCCCACGTATGGCCGGCATAGCGTGACGCCAGGAGCGCCGCGATGCCGGTGCCGGCGCACAGCTCGAGGAATCGGTCGCAGGGGGTGGTGGGCAGCGTGGCCAGGAAATGGCGCGTGTTCCGGGTGATCGCAGGGTAGACCGCGTCGTCGCGCAGGACCGCCCGTTCGGTTTCTGTGGGACTGGCGTTCAGATCGGACGCGATCCAGAGCGACTCGGTGGGATAGAGCAGGACGGTGGCGTGGCAGCGGCCGTCTTCCAGCCGGTGAAGCAGACCAAGCTCGTCGAGCAATATCCGGTCGGCTTTGGGCAGCAGTGTCTCGAGGCTCGTCGGCTCGACCGATTCCACGTCCATGAAGAGCCGGATGAGGAGATCGAGGGTATCGGCCACGGTGGTGGCGGTGGTCCGTCCCTCTCGGATCGAGCGAAAGTCGTAGATCGAGGCGATCCCGAGACGGGCACACGCGGCTTCCGTGGTAAAGCCGTGTCCATGCAGCATCCGACGCAGCGCGGCGCCCTGTGCGGGGCGTACTTCAGGGAAGAAATCCATGGTCCGGCCCCGTTTGGCGTGTGCTGGCGTCGCGCCCTGCTTGTGCTAGGTTAGACGCCTATGCGGCAACTTCAGCCAGTGCTCTGGACGAAGGGCGTCCTTCTCAACCCCCAGCACTTACAGACGCAGGACCGGTTCCTCGAAGACCTCATCGAGTTTCACCTCTCGAACCTGTCCGTTTATCCCTGGGGCTTCTCGCGCCTCGACCTCGACCGCGAAGCGCTCGCCGGCGGCGCCGTGGCGGTGGCGTCTGCCGCGGGCATTCTGCCCGACGGCCTGCTCTTCGACATGCCGATGGCCGATCCACCGCCGCCGCCCCGCCCGCTCGAAGGCTGCTGGGAGCCGGACCAGAACTCCCTCGATGTCTATCTGGCGATCCCGGACTACCGGCCCGGGGGCTACAACGTGTCCGCCCCCACGCGCGATCGCAACACCCGCTTCGCGGCCGAGGTCCTCCTTCGTCGCGATGAGAATACTGGCCTGGCCGAGAAGCCGATACAGGTGGCTCGCAAGAACTTTCGCCTGCTGGTGCAGGGCGAATCGCTCGACGGCCACTCGACGCTCCGGATCGCCCGTGTCGAGCGCACCCCCGCGAGCGGATACCAGCTCGACCCAAGGTTCGTGCCTCCCCTGCTCGACATCTCGGCGAGCGAGTACCTTCTTGCCATCGCCCGGCGCCTGGTGGAGATCCTCACCGCGAGAAGCAGCACCCTGGCCGGCGCTCGGCGTCAGAAGAATCAGAGCCTGGCGGACTTCAGTATCACCGACGTAGCCAGCTTCTGGCTGCTGTACACGGTGAACGGGCACCTTCCCGAGTTCCGCCACCTGTTCGAGACCCGGCGAGGACACCCGGCGCACTTTTATGCCTCGATGCTGTCGCTGGCGGGGTCGCTGACCACGTTCTCATCGACCATCAATCCCCGGCAGTTACCGGGGTATGACCACGACAACCTCTCCGCCTGCTTCACGGAGCTCGACGAGAAGCTCCGGCAGCTGCTCGAGACGGTCGTCCCGGTCAACTGCGTCTCACTGCCCCTGCGCCTCGTACAGCCGTCGGTCTACGCCACGGCGCTCGACCAGGAACGGTACCTGTCCGCGCCCCAGCTCTATCTGGCGGTGGGCTCCGATACGAGCCAGGCCGACATTCCGAAGAAGACTACTCAGCTCATCAAGGTCAGCTCTCGCGACGGGACCGAGCGGCTGGTGCGCCAGGCCCTCCCCGGGCTGGGGATGACCTACGTGGCCAGGCCGCCCAGCGCGATCCCGGTCAAGCTGAGCCACCACTACTTCCTGCTGGACAAGACGGGCCCCGAATGGGAGTCGATCATCCAGGCCAAGAACCTCGCGGCGTTCGTGCCGGCGGAGATGCCGAACCTCCAGTTGGAGCTGGTGATCCTGCTGCCGAGCCAGGCCTGACCGCTCAGGGCTTCTTGAGCGCGAAGTAGAGGATCACTCCGGTGGCGATGATGACGATGATGTTCAGCACCAGCAGCAGGGGCACGACCGATGACGCCGCGCCCGGCTGTTTTTCCTTGACCCCGGATGCCGCATCGGGCGGAGCCAGCGCCGCCGGGGGCGGTAGCGAATCAATGGGCGCCGGAACCGGACGGAGCTGCCGGGTGTAGTCGCTCTCCCCGCCCCAGCCAGCCACTGGTGCCGGCGGCGGAAGCGAGTCCAGCGCCGGAGCCCTGATGATGGGCGCGGATGGAATGGGCGGCGGCCCTGGCGATCCAAGCTTCGGGCTCGGCAGCGGGGGCAGCGGTGCCGGCGCCTTCGGCGCTCCGACCGAGCCCGGCCATGACGGCATCGGGAGGGGCGGTGGCGGAGCCGGGGCCGGAGGAGGAACGGGGTCGCTCGCGGGAATGCGGACTCGAAGTATCTCCACCGGGGGCGGGGCCGGAGACGGGAGCGGACGGGCATGGGCCATCGGCTCCGGCGGCGTCTTGAACAGCTCAGTGAAGCTGTCGCGTGGCGGGCGCGGAGGCGAAGGAGCCGGAGCCGAAGCAGCGGGTGGAGGCTCCGGCGCGAGGGAAGCGTGCGGCTCGAACAGCCTGGTGAAGTCCCCCCTCGGTGCCGGCGTCTCGGGCGGCGGCACCATCGGGCGGCGATCTCCCACTCGGCTCCGAAGCCAGCGATCGAAGCTCTCGAAATCCTCGAGGAACTGGGTGATGACGACGGTCGACGAGCCCACGCTGAGGATGTCGAGCACTTTGGACCGATCGCGCGAGGGCAGCCGGTCCAGCAGGTCGCGGAACTGAGCGCCTGGCGGAATCAGGTCGTCGGCCAGAAAGTGAGCCAGCACGGCCCGGCCGCTCGCGGCCTCCTGGGCGGTGAAGCTGCGTCCGGAGCCCTGCGCGATCTGCTTGAGAAGCTTGTACTTGGCGTTGAATTCTTCGGTCGTCATGGCTATCGGATTAACTCGGGGAGATCCGGCCTCGGGCGCAAGCTAGTATAGTCCGCCAAAAGTCCTCTACGCAATTCTGACCGACCGGGGCGCGCCCGATGCCGGGCGTACCTCGACGATCACCGGAACGAGCCAGCCCATGCATCTGTCCAAAGTCGTATGGAGCGAGGGGATGTACCTCGCGCAACATCACTTCCAGGCCCAAAGCAGATACTTCGAGGACTCGCTTCAAT
Organism: uncultured Gemmatimonadales bacterium; assembly: GCA_963757525.1. Lineage (GTDB taxonomy): Bacteria > Gemmatimonadota > Gemmatimonadetes > Gemmatimonadales > GWC2-71-9 > CAVVWJ01. The sequence goes on along the minus strand of CAVWRM010000001.1, from coordinate 2,139,832 downwards.
TCCTGCTCGGCAACCTGGCGTTCAAGTCCTACGGCGTCGCCGGCTGCGAGCTCGATCCCGAGGCCCTGCTCAACGGCACCGTTCTTCTGGGCCACGCCCGTGGCGTTTTTCCGGATGGCCTGGCGTTCAACATTCCCGTCAGCGACCCGCCGCCCGCCTCGCGAGACATAACGGAGGCATTCTCCCCTACCCAGGAAAGCCACCTGGTTCTGCTCACGATTCCCGCTTACCGCCGGGGGGCCGCCAACTCCGGCACGAGCGCGGATGGCGCATTCCGCTACATCGCGGAGACGGCCGAGATGTACGACGAGGTGACCGGTAGCGATACCAAGCCCGTCCCGCTCGGCCGGAAAAATTTCCGTCTGCGACTGGACTACGAGGCCCAGCCCAACGAGATCGGCCTTCCGATCGCTCGGGTCAAGCGTGACGGCACCGGGCACTTCGTGTACGATAGCGAATACATTCCGCCCTGCATTCAGATCGGGGGGAGCCAGCGGCTGCTGCTCCTGCTCAGCCGGATCCTGGAAGTCCTCGAGGCCAAGAGCGCCGCGGTCGCCGCGGAGAGCTCCGCCTCCCGCAAGGTCCTGCGCGAATACGCGAGCCGTGAGGTGGCCAATTTCTGGCTCCTCCACGCGGTTCGGTCGAGCATTCCTCCGCTCCGCCACATCCTGCAGATGGGCGCCTCGCACCCCGAGGAGCTCTATTCCGAGCTGTCCCGTCTGGCCGGGGCCTTGTGCACCTTCGCCATCGATTCCCACCCGCGGTCGCTTCCCGCCTACGACCACGAGCACCTCGGCGAGTGCTTCGGGGAGATCGACCGGCACATCCGGTCTCACCTCGAAGTCATCATCCCCACGAACTGTATCACGTTGCCCCTCCGTCGGGTCAGTGACTTCCTCTACGTCGGTGTGGTGGTCGATCAGCGCTGCTTCGGCAGTGCCCACTGGATCCTGGGCGCCCGCTCCGAGGGGGATCGCGGTGAACTGATCGGGAAGGTGCCGAAGCTGGTGAAGATCTGCTCCAGCCGGCACGTGGAGCGGCTGTTCAAGGAGGCTCGCCCCGGCCTGAGCATCCAGCATCTACCCAATCCGCCCAGCGCGGTATCGCCCCGCGTCGGGGCCGAGTACTTCACTCTGGGGCGGACCGGGACGACCGAGGCCCAGGTCTGCTGGACCCAGATCGCCAAGAGCGGCGAAGTGGGGGTCTACGTGCCCGGTGCCCTGGCCGGCGCCGAGCTCGAGCTCCTGGTCGTGTTGGAGAACTAAACGCGTCGATATGGCGCAATCTCCGGACCGGGCGTAGGTTATCTCGTTCACCCCACCTTCCACCTGCTCTCGGCCGGTGTACTACCTCGCGTTCCCTTCGAGGCTTCCGACTCGATGACCGTTCCCGCTGCGCGTTCCGCCCGGCCCGGTGACTCGTCTCGAGCGAACCGTGGACAACTGGCGTTGGCGCTGCAAGAGGTACTCACGGCGACGGTTCGGCTGCGAGGCAACCGGCCGGTGGCCGCTGATGCCGTCTCCTTCCGGAATCACGTAAAGCAGCTCCTCAGCACCGCCGAGCGCGAAGCGCGGCGGATGGGCTACTCGCCCGACGACATCGCGCTCGCCCTTTACGCGGTGGTCACGTTTCTGGACGAGTCGGTTCTCAACTCGTCTCAGGCCATGTTCTCCGACTGGCCCAGCCGCCCTCTCCAGGAGGAGATTTTCGGCGGCCATATGGGTGGGGAGATCTTCTTCCAGCACCTGAAGCAGCTCCTCACCCGGCAGGACTCGGAAGACCTGGCCGACCTGCTCGAGGTCTTTCTGCTCTGCCTCATGCTCGGGTTCCGGGGACGGTACAGCGGCACCGACCAGGGAGAGGTTCACGCGCTGCGGAGTGCCATCCAGGAAAAGCTCGGCCGCATTCGCGGCGGCTTCGGCGAGCTTTCCCCGGCCTGGACGCTCCCCAGCCACGAGCGCCGGCCCAGAACCCGGGACCGATGGCTGCCCTGGCTCAGTGTCGCCGCCGTTCTGGCCGTCCTCGCGGCGGCCGGACTCTATCTCTGGTTCAGGACCACGCTCGACGCCGGCGCCATGGACGTCCAGAGCGTGCGGGCGACGGCCTCCGCCGAGGCCACGCGGTGAGCCGGAAGCTCAAGATCGGCCTCGTCACGGGGCTTCTGCTCGTTCTGTACGGCATCGGCATCTGGTTTCTCGGCGGGGGGCTCGGCCATGCCACGGCCGACCGCTGGGTGGTGCGGTCGAGCCTGTGGCTGCTCGGACTCGTTGCCGGGATCTCTACCGCCGTCTATCTGGTCAAGCGGACGCCCGCCCGGCCCAAGGCGGCTCCCGACGAGACCGCCGAGATCGACGCCGCATTCACCGCGCTCAGGTCGAAGCTGGCGGCCTCGAGTCTGGGTCGCCGGTCCCGGGTTGGCCGTCTCCCCGTGGTTCTGCTATTGGGCTCAGAGGGCAGCGCCAAGACCACCACCCTGATCAAATCCGGAATCGATCCGGAGCTGCTGGCCGGTGAGGTCTACCGCGGCGATGCGATCACCCCCACGCGGGGACTGAACGCCTGGATTTCCCAGGGCGTCATCTTCATCGAGGCCGGCGGACGGCTGTCCAGCGACCCGGGCCGGTGGGGACGCCTGGTGCGCCACCTGCTTCCCGACCGCCTGCGGGCGGCGTTGTCATCGGCAACCCAGGCTCCGAGGGTCGCCCTCGTCTGTCTGAGCTGCGACGATCTCCTGCGCCCGGATGCCACCGACGCGGTGGCCGCCGCGGCCCGTGCCCTCAGGTCCCGGCTGGCCGACGTCGCCCAGCAGCTCGGCATCCATCTGCCGGTCTACGTGGCGTTCACCAAGACCGACCGGATTCCCCATTTCCCCGACTACGTCCGGAACTTCGGGCGGGAAGAGATCCGGGATGTGCTGGGGGCGACGATTCAGCTCGGGCGGATCGCCGACGATTCGTACTCCGAAAACGCCCATAAGGTCCTCGACGCCGAGCTGCAAAGGCTCTTCTCGTCGCTCGCGGCCAAGCGGCTCAAGTTCCTGCCCCGGGAAAACCAGACCGATATCGCGGCGGGGGCATACGAGTTCCCTCGGGAGCTACGCAAGATCATTCCGGCGGCCTCGCAGTTCCTGGTGGAGTTGTGCCGGCCGAGCCAATTGGAAGTAAGCCCCTTCCTTCGCGGCTTCTACTTCGTGGGTGTCCGGCCGATCGTGGTTGGCGAGCAGGGGTACGAGCCCATCGCCCCGGCCACAGCGATGGGCGAGCAGGTGCCGGTCGGCGCCACCAGCGCGTTCATGCCGGGGCGGGGACCGATTCCCTCTCCCCGCCTCTTTCCCGCCGCCGCTCCGGGCGCCTCGGGAAAGAAGGTTCCCCAGTGGGTATTTCTCGACCGGCTGTTCCCCGAGGTGATTCTCGCGGATCAGGTGGCCATGGGGATCACGTCGGGCGGCCGGCGGGTGGATCTGATGCGCCGGGCCGGGTTGGCCCTTCTCATCGGTCTGGGCGCGACCGCCATTACCGGATTCTCGGTTTCGTACATCGGCAACCGCCGGCTGCAGGACTCCTCGCTCGCGGCCCTGCGCGGCGCCGCGAACCTTCCGCTCACCCGGACCTCGGCGCCAAGCGTCGGTGAGCTGCGGCGGCTCGAGACGCTCGGCGCCGTCATGGACACCGTCGCGCGCTACGAGCGGAATGGCCCGCCGTGGCGGCTCCAGTGGGGACTCTACGACGCCTCGGCGCTCCTGCCGGCGCTCCGCCGCGGCTACTTCACCGGATTCGAGCGGCTGCTCTTCGCCTCGACGCGTGATTCGATGCTGACCGAGCTCCACGCCCTCCCCGATACGCCGGACACGAAGACCGATTATGGGTCGACTTACAACACCCTCAAGGCCTACCTGATCACGGTCACCCATCCGGAGAAGAGCACCGAGGGGTTTCTCAGTCCGGTGCTCCTGGCCCACTGGCGCCCCAGCCGGCCGGGCGACCCGGCCCGCAACGATCTCGCGCGGAGGCAGTTCGATCGCTATGCGCGCGAGCTGGCGATCGACAATCCGTTTCAAACCTCGCTCGACGAGGGAGCCGCGGGGCGGGCGCGGGCATTTCTCAAGAAGTCCACCGGAACCGAGCTCATCTACCGCTCGATGATCGCGGAGGCGGGCGCGTCCATTCCTCCGGTGCAGTACGAGCAGAACTATCCCGCCGCGGCCGGCCTGGTCCGGGATCCGTACGTGGTCCCGGGGGTCTATACCAGGGCCGGATGGCACGCGATGGACAAGGCGTTCAGGAACGTCGAGCGCTATTTCAATGGAGAGGCGTGGGTCGTGGGACCGGGCGCGCCGATTCCAACCGATCGCGGACGGGTAGGCGCGGAGGTCAAGGAGCTGTACGCGAACGACTACATCGCCCAGTGGCGCAGCTTCCTGAACGCCGCGTCGGTGGTGAGGTTCGCCGGAGTGTCCGATGCCGCCAAGAAGCTGCAGACCCTGAGCGGCAACCAGTCGCCGCTGCTCGCGCTGTTCGCCCTGGTTTCCCGGAATACCGCCGTGGATACGGTCGACGTGGGCCCCGCCTTTCAGCCGGTCCACGCCGTCACTCCTCCCGGTGACACCACCAAGTACATCGGCCCCGCCAACGAAGGCTACATCAATGCGCTGGTGGGGCTGCAGTCGTCGCTCGAGCAGATCAGCAACGCGCCTCCCGACCAGAGCGACGCCGCCGTCTCGCAGGCGGAATCCAACGCGTCGCAGGCCAAACTCGCCACCAGGCAGCTCGCGAACAAGTTCCAGCTCGACCGGGAGGCCCGGCTCCACGTGACCGTGCAGAAGCTGATGGAGGACCCCATCGACTTCGCCGAAGGATTGTTGCGCTCGGTCGGACCGGCGCAGCTCAACGGGAAAGGCCAGGCGTTTTGCGCCCCGTTCCAGCGCCTTCTGGCCGAGTATCCCTTCAATTCCTCATCGTCGTCGATGGCCGCGATGGACGAGGTTTCCGCCCTGCTGCAACCGGGGACCGGCGCGCTGTGGACCTTCGTCGACGGCCAGATGAGCAACTATATCGTCCGCCAGGGCCCGAGGTTCGCGGAGAAGCCGGGAAGTCCGGTGAGGATTTCGCCCGCCTTCATCGACTTCCTCAATCGCGCGGCCGAGTTCTCGACGTCGCTGTACCGGGGTGAAGGAGCTTCGCCATCGCTCAGCTTCAGCATGCGCGCCGTCCTCTCCGACGTCGTCCCCAGCCTGACGATCACGATCGACGGTCGCCCCGCCAAATTCACCCGGACCTCCACCGCGAGTAAGCCGCTCACCTGGTCGGGATCCGAAGCGAGCCAGGCGTCGCTTTCCGGTACCATCGGCGATCGGGAGCGAATGATCTACACGTTCCAGGGCCCCTGGGCGATCTTCATGCTCTTCGGGCGGGCCCAGTGGTTCCCGGGCGAGGGATTCTATCGGGTCGAATGGAACGCGGCCGAAGCCTCGGGCGCACCCGTGCGGGCGGTGTTTAACCTGACCCTGCCGACGCCCCGCCCGATCCTTCAGCCCAACTTCTTCGCCGGTGTATCCTGCAACGGCAGGATTACTCGATGATGCCTTGCCACCCTCTTCCCCTCCTCTGACCATGCGACGACCGTTGCTCTTCATCGCGGGCGGCCTCCTGATCGTCTCGGCATGTCACAAGAAGAAGCCGCCGGTGCTGGCACCGACCGCGGAGCCTCCGCCGCAACAGGCGCCACCGCCGCCACCGCCCCCTCCGCCGGCGGAGAACCTGATGCCGATCGAGCTGGACGGGCGCCTCTACTACGACGACGAGGCCTCCGCCTTTCCCGACTCGATCCGTATGGTCATCCGGGATGCCCAATCGCTGACGAGCGTGTGGGCGCAGGCCACGAGGGGACAGGCATCCGCGCCACCCATTCCGGCGGTGGACTTCACCCAGAGCATCGTGCTGCTTGTCGGCGCCGGTAAGATGCGCACCGGCGACCAGATTCACGTGGACAGCGTCGGAACCCGGCAGGGCAGGCTGGTCGTGGTGGTGCGGACGACGGTGGACTGCCAGTCAATTCCGAACGCCGCTTATCCGTTCGAGATCGTGCGAGTCAAGCGGTCGAACAAGCCAGTGTCGTTCGTGGAGCGCAGGGCGAAGGCGCCTGATTGCGAGTGAGCCGGCCGACCGCCAAGCCCTGAATCCCGGCTTGGCCCGATCGTTGCCGGAGCCCCGGGCATGCCCGCATCCGAGAACGCCAAGCCCCGTCTGGTAGACCTTCATAACCACCTTGTCCCGGCCGTTGACGACGGATCGTCCTCGATCGAGGAATCGTGTGCCAGTTTGGCAACGCTCTTCGCCGAGGGCGCCCGGCTCGTCGTCACCACCCCGCACCTGCTCATTCCCCATCTTCCCGACGATCGCGCCATCGACCAGGTTCTGGCGCGCCATCGCCGGGAGTTCGGCCACCTCGCCGATGCCCTGGCAGGAAAGGCGGGATTGCCGGCCGTCGGCCTGGGACAGGAGATCTGGGCGCCGGACGCCGCCGCGATCGGGCGGGTCGTCGACCGGACCGACATCGGCCTGGCGGGCTCCCGGGCGATGCTGGTGGAGTTCGGGTTCGACCTCCGGGGCACGCATACCGACGTGGTCGACGCGGTCGCCGCGGCGGGCCGCACCATCGTGATCGCGCACCCCGAGCGCTACCGTTACCCGGAAGGCCAGGAGCCGCTCGATCTGATGCGCCGGTGGCGGGACATGGGCGCGCTGCTGCAGGTGAACGCCGGCAGCTTCTCGGGCTATTATCGGCCCTCGTCACCCGGATCGCTCGATCTCGCCTGGGAGATGGTCGAGGCCGAGCTGGTGGACCTGGTCGCGACGGACCACCATGGAGTCCGTCGCGCCGGCGTGTCTCTTCGGGAGGCTTACGAGGTGCTGGTGTCGCGCGGGGAAGGCGCGCTGGCCGAGCGCACGATGATGGAAGTGCCGGCGGCGCTCGTCCGGGACGGCGCCGCCGCGAAGCAGGACGAAGCGCTTAGAGCTCCTTCGGCAAACGAGTAGAACCGATCGCATCGAGCAGATACACCATCGGTCCGGTGGAGTCGGCGCCGCCGGCCGCCTTGGCGACATCCACGGCCTTGGCGATCTCTTCCCGCAGCGCGCCGTAGGCGTGGGCCGCGCTCGGATCCTCGAACCTGATCGCATTCTTGTCGACGCTGTAGGCCCCGGCCTGGGCATCCAGAACGCCGAGCAGTGAGTCCAGGCCGGTCAGGATCGTGGAGGTGAGGGTCGCCAGCGCCGGCACCTCGCGCGGCGTCACCTTGGCGTACCACCGCCGGATCTCCGACGCCGACAGCTTGTTCTCCCGGGTCATCACCACGAACGAATCCTGGTACTCGCGATCGATCGCCTCGCGCTGCTGGCGATAGACGCGGATGAAGTTCGCGGCGCCGGCGATGGCCATCCGCGTCTCGGTGACGCCGCCGTTCGGCGTCAGCCGGGCGGGCGAAAAGAGCTGGTTGAGACGCGACACCCGGAGACCGGACTGCAACCGCTCCTGTGCCTCGTCGTGCGCGGAGGACCAGCGGCGCAGGAAGCCGCCGAGGGTGGACCCGTCGTCCTTGGCGGATGTCGTCGGCTTGGCCAGCCCGGGCAGGACCTGGGCGAGCGTGTTCATGCGGATCGACGGCGCCTCCGGAATCGCCGCCGGGGTCCGGGGAGCCGGCTGGATCTCGGGCTTCTCGGAGCCGGCCGTGTCCCAGTCGCCGTCGTTGGTGGCGCTCCACGCGGTGCTGGCGAGCGACACCAGCGAGGAGGTGGGCGCGTCGGGCGCCTGGGCAGCCGCGACCGGCCTCGGCTGCTCCGCGGCGGCGACGGGCTTGGGTGTGGCCCAGGGTGGCCTCGGGCCGAAGAAGGCGAGCTGCATCCCGAGAATCAGGAGCATACCCGTCACGCTCAGCGCGATGGGCCGGCGCCACGGGTGATCGTCTTCCCCGCCCTCGGGCGCCGCTTCGCTGGGCTTGGTAGAGTCCTGATGCGGCTCCTCTGCCCCACGAAGGGTTTCCGACGCTGCGTTGAAGAAGGACCAGTTCTGACGCTGGTCGGCCGGAAGGTCCGGCACAGCCGAGGGATCGCGCTCAGCGGCGATCGCCTTGTAATGGGGATGCAGGGTGACCGAGATCCACTTCGAGGTGGCGCGATGGTAGATGCGGGAGTGAATATCCACATCCCCGCTCCGGATCGCGGCGGCGAGCTCTTCGGCGGTCCGGTAGAGCTCTTCTTTTCCCGGTCTCAACTCGACGAGGTACATGATCCTGCTCGACTGATCTGGGGGCCGGTGGGGCCCTTGTGAATTGGAACGACGCGGGGGAAGCGACAGGCGTTGGCCTCGCACGCGGTGAGTGCCAGTTCCGTGCTCCGATTCGGTCCGGAGCTGCCCGGCGCCTCGCCGTCCCTCACTCATCCCGTTCCAACTCATTTCCTGCCACCAGCTTACTGTCCGGTCTCCAGCGATTTCATTCTCCAATTCCGACGGCGAAGCCCTGTCGCGTTTTCTCATGTGTCCATTTCTTGGGGTGCGTTTTTCGGGAAGCGGTGGTGGAATGCAAGATGTTTCGCTCCTCCCGGGAATCGATTAGTGTGCTATATGCTCCTGCTCCGGGTGCTCCCGGAGCCATTTGCCGTGATAATCACTCGCCGCTCAGCGCGGCGATCGGAGGCTGTATGAGTCGAGAGGTCGACAGGGATCGCCTGGATTTCGAAGCCGGCGGCGGTGGTCACGGGGCCGGGATCGCCGGAGCGATCGCCCTGGCCGCGGTGGTCGGTCTGGGCGTCGGTTTTCTGGCCGCGCCCCAGTCAGGAGAGCGTACCCGCGCGCAGCTCCGCAAGCGTCTGTCGGCGCTGGGGGAAGACCTCGAAGATGGGTTGGAGGAATTCGAGGAGCGGAGTCGTCCCGCGCGGCGGGAGATCCGCAAGCAGGCGGGGCGGCTGAAAGAGCGCGGCGAGAAGGCGTGGGAGGACATCGAGGACCGCCTCGATCGGATCGAGGGGCGCGACGAGGATCAGGGCGGCGGGCTGATCAACCTCCTCACCTTCGCGGCAGGTATCGCCGCCAGCTATTTTCTCACCAGCGAGCGCGCCGCGCCGACCCGCGCCAGGGTCCGGGAGGCGGCCAGCGACCTGCGCCAGCGTGCCACCGACCGATGGGATCGCTTCCAGGAACGGCGGCACGCCAACGGCGGCCAGCGCGCGACTCAGTCGGAGTCGTCCGGCTCGGGGCTGGAAGACATGTGAATCCCGTGACGCGCGGAGCCGAACGGCTCCGCCCCGTCAGTCGAACTCGTTCTGGTGTGAGGCCTGGTACAGGAGCAGCTGGCGGCGCACCTGCTGCGCCGCCCGCATGACTTTCGCGGGATAGCCGTGGCAGTTGGGCGTATTGGTGCTGGCGATGCAGCCGTTATACCGGAGCAGGGCGCGCTGGACGTTGCCGGTGCGGCTCAGGTAGCGCTGAAAGACGTGCGCGCCATGACAGATGTTGGATTCCACCTGCAGTAGATCATCCGACTCGCAGTCGAATTCCCCCGCGTGAAAATCCATCACCTGCATCAGCCCGATCGCCCCCTGGCTGCTCACGGTCTCGGCCTCGAGCCGAGGATTCTCGGTCAATAGGACGGCGAGGAGCAGACTGGGCGAGACCTCCAGCCGCCCGGACTCCTTCACGATCGCGCGCGCGATGCGGTCGGCCATCTCGCGGTCCTTCGTGCGACGCCCGAGGAAGCTGGCGAACGGACGATACGTGAAGCGTGAGACGGCCTGGTGCTCGAGCGCGGCGCTGTCGACGGCCGCGACGGCCGCGACATTGAAGCGGTGAGTGACGACCGCCTGATGGGCAAAGAGCGTCGGCAGCGAGGGCGTCTCGATTCGTTCGCGGGGCGTCAGCACGAAGGAGCCGGCAAGCCCGGACAACGCCAGGGCCACGAGAAAGGCCTGGCTGGGCGAGCGTCGCGCAATCGGAGACCGCAGGTCGGGCTGGATTCGACCCTCTCGGCTGTTCGGGAAAACGATGAGACCGCGGGGATGTCGAGCAGCCCGTGCAAGATCCGGGCGAGAACGCCAAAAGGTGCGTCAAGAAATTCGACGTGCGATGCCTAAACCACACATCGGCATCCCGTCTGGCGGGGGGATAGGATACGGTCTATCTGCGCACGGCGGAAGGGCGAGGTCCCCTCATTACCGTTTCCCACCGATTCCTGCAACGATTGCCGCACAAAAAGGCCCGGCGAGAACTCTCGCCGGGCCCGTGTCGGTGCACGACCGGTGCGTCTACTGCTTGCCGCCCGCGACGACCGCCCCCTGCGCCTGATACAGCTCGAGCCGGCGCTTGGCGATGTCCTCGTCCTTATCGGCAAGCTCCTTCTGAGCCTGGGCCTGCACACGCTGAGCCTCCAGCGTCTTGCGCTCCAGCTCGTGAATGACCTCGTCGCTCTCGAGGGTGGACGTCGGATTGGCGGCGGGCCCCTGCGGCCGTACCTGGCGCTTCTGAGCCAGCTGAAGCTCCAGCTCGAGCGCGCGACTCGAGGCCGTGGCCAGCTTCTTCATGGCCTTGGCCTCGTCGATCTCGGACGCGTGGAGCGCCTCCCGGCGCTCGAGGAACTCTTTCTGCCGCTCCTGCACCCGCTTCTGCGCGGTGAGGGTCACCTTCTCGGTTTCCTGCTTCGACTTGTCGGCCAGCTTGATGCGCGCGTCGATGGTCGAGATCTCCTGCTTCTTCACCTCGATCGACCCCTTGGTGCTCGAGCGCGCCTCGGTGGCCGCGGCCAGCTTGGCATCGGCTTCCGTACTCATGTTTCGAGCGAGATCGAGCTGGCGCTGGATGCGGGCGGGCTCACGAGCCGGAATGACGTCGACGAAGCCCAGCGCCTTGCCGACCGAAGGAGCTACAGCGGGTGCGGCGGCCGCGGCCGTGGGAGCCTGGGTGGCGGTGGGCGCCGGGGCGGGGGCAGTGCTCGGAGCTGGAGCCGCCGCCGGGGCGGGAGCCGCGGCAGGTGAGTAACCCTCGACGGAATCGGTGCCCTGAGGCACTGCTGTGGGGGTCGGCTGCTGCCCAACCAGCGCATCGGCCGACCCAAGAATCAATGCCCCAATCAGCAGGGGCGCATAGTGTTGCGTGTTCACGGTTCGACTCCTGATGAGTAATCACGGAGCGGGGAGCTTCCAGCCGGCAACATACCGCCAACCCACCCAGCCGGTAAGATCCGCCTCTGCTAGTCGGTCATCCATCGTGTGAGCTCCACCGCCGGGCGTCTCGGTCTGGGGGCTTGGCGCTCCAGCGGGTAACCCAGCGTAATCACGCCCACGACGCGCGTGCCGTGATCTGCCTTGACGAGAGTGAGGACGTCGGGATCGCTCATGATCCCGCCGGTCCGGAGGTAGGTCCCCAGCCCAAGTGCCTCGGCCGCGATCATGAGGTTGGCGATGGCCATCATCGTGGCCCCGTAGTCTTCTTCCCTCCTGGTCTCATCGTCGCTGACGGCGTACATCACGACGACGATGGCCGGGACCTCCGCCGTCTCCTTCCGGATCTTCTCGGCCGCTGCGCGGGCCTGGTCGGATTCGGGGTCCTCGTAGCGCTTCAGCCGGTGACGCGAGCGAAGCGCGGCGAACCTCGCGATCGCGTCGCCCGTCAGCACCGTAAAGCGCCAGGGCTGGGTGAGCTTGTGGTTGGGGGCGCGGACCGCGGCGTCCAGCAGCCGCTCGATGGTCTCACGGGGGATCGGATCAGGCCGGAAGCGGCGGACCGATGTCCGCCGCTCGATGGCGTCGAGTGCATCCATGCCGACAATCTAACGGCGGGATGGCAGGCTGGGCGTCGGCGTACGGAGGATGGCGAATCCGGCACCCTGCGGGTCTGCGAGCATCGAAAAGCGACCCACGCCTGGTATGTCCGACGGCGGCACTTTCATCGTCGCGCCGAGCCGGCGCGCCTGCTCGGCACTCGCATCGCAATCGGCGACGGCAAAGTATACCAGCCAATGGGGCGGCACGGGCCCCCAGTCGGCACCGATCTCGATCATGCCGCCGACGTCGGCGTCGCCTCGCTGGAAAACCGTGTAACAGGTGGCTCCGATCCGACGCTCGTCGCGAGTCCACCCCAGCAGCTCGCTGAAGAAGCGGCCCGCCGCGGACGTATCGCTCGTCGCCAGCTCGGTCCAGCACATGGAGCCGGGCTCGCCCACGATGCCGGCGCCGATGTGGCGCTTCGGTTCCCACAACGCGACGACGGCGGCGCTGGGATCCTGGATCACCGCCATCCGCCCGACGTCGAGCACCTCGAACGCCTCGACCAGCACGGTGCCGCCCAGCTCGGTCGTCCGGCGCGAGACGTCCTCCGCACTCGCGACACAGATGTAGGAGAGCCAATGAGGCGTCGCTCCCTGCGGCTGGGAATCCTGCTGGTACAGCGCGGCGATCGATCTCCCTTCCAGCGTGAACATGGTGTAAGTCGTGTCCGGCCCGCTTGGCCGGTCTTCGAACCCCCAACCGAAGAGACCGGTATAGAAGCGCTTCGCGGCAGCGGCGTCGGGGGTGCCAAGATCGGCCCAACAGAATGTCCCCGGAGCATACGTCTCCATCACGGTCATCGGCGGTCCTCCATGTAGGGGTGCTGCGGCAGGAGAGGACCGGCGGCCGCGGGCCCTCCTCCGACTCAGGACGAGTCGGAGGGGGACCAGTTTCACACGTCCGTGATGGGAGGAGGTTACTTCGCGCGCTCGAGGTAGACGCCTTCGCGGGGATTGACCCGGACCCGCTCGCCCTCGCCGATGAACTCGGGTACCTGAATGGTGACGCCGTTGCTGAGACGAGCCGGCTTGGTACTCGCCGTCTTGGTGGCGGTTTTCATGATTGGCGCGGTTTCCACAACCTCCAGCTCCGCCGCGGCCGGCAGAAGGATGGAGATGGGCCTGCCATTGAGCCATTCCGCCTGGAAGGAGAGACCGGACTCCAGCCAGGGAGCCTGGTCGCCCACCAGTTCGTCATCCAGCGTGTACTGCTCGTACGTCTCCGAGTCCATGACGTGAACGCCGTTGGCGTCCCGATACATGACCTGCAGGTCCTTGGTATCGAGCCGGGCGTCCTCGACGAACTCGGTGGCGCTGAGCCGTGTGTCGAACGTGTTGCCCGTAGTGAGGTTACGCAGGCGAACCTGAACGAACGCCCGCAGGTTGCCCGGCGTGCGGTGTTGGAAGTCCATGACGCGGCATGGATTGCCACCGATGATCAGGACGTGACCGCGGCGGATGTCGCTGGCCTTCATGCTCGGGCTCCCGTGAGGACGCACGGGAACATACACCGGGACCGGCGAAGCTCCAGCCGGTTCAGCCCCCCGCGATGGCAGCCACCACGGTGATCTCGTCGCCCTCGGCCACCGGCGTAGCGAACCCGTTCCGGAACCGGATGTCCTCGTCGTTCAAGTAATAGGTGACGAAGGGATAGGGGCCTCCGGTCTCGTCCCGGAGCCGCGGAGCGAGCTGAGGAAACCGGCCCGCGATCTCCGCCACCACATCACCGAGGGTGCCCCCGGTCGCCTGGATGGAGGACTGGCCGTCCGCCAGCCGGGCAAGGACGGTGGGAAGACTAAAGGTCACGGCCATGGAGAGCCTCCAGTTCACGAATCCGGGGAGCGATGATCGGGGCCTCGGGGAGCGATCCCTGAAGCGCCTCGACAGTCTTGAGACCATTGCCGGTGATGCACAGAACCACTTCGTCGTCCTCGCGGAAGCGCCCGGCGTCGGCCAGCGCCAGCGCGCCGGCCACGGTGGCTCCGCCGGCGGTTTCCGCGAAAACACCCGTCGTTTCCGCGAGGAGCCGTATGCCGAGGACCAGATCCTCGTCCGACACGCCGGCCGCCCACCCGCCTGTCCGCCTGACCGCTTCGGCCGCGAACCGACCGTCGGCCGGGTTCCCGATCGCGATCGAGCGGGCGATGGTGTTCGGGATCACGGGATTGATCGCCTCGCCCCCGCGCTCGACGAGGTTCACGATGGGAGAGCAGCCTCTCGCCTGGGCGCCGTACAACCGTGGCGCGGGACCGGAGGCGAGTCCCGCCGTGGTGAACTCACGAAACCCCTTGTCCAGCTTGGTGAGCAGTGAGCCGCCCGCCATCGGCGCCACCACGGCGGTGGGCAGGCGCCAGCCGAGTTGCTCGACGATCTCGAAGGCCATCGTCTTGGAGCCCTCGCCGTAATAACCGCGAAGGTTGATGTTGACGAGACCCCAGCCGAAGCGATCGGCCGCCTGGGTGCAGAGACGGTTCACGTCGTCGTAGGTGCCCCGCACCCGGACCAGCTTCGGGCCGTACACCGCCGCGCCCACCACCTTGCCGACCTCGAGATCGTGCGGGATGAAGACCCAGGCCGTCAGGCCGGCGCGGGCTGCCTGCGCCGCGACCGCGTTGGCCAGGTTTCCGGTTGAGGCACAGCCCACGATGTCGAGCCCCAGGCCGATCGCGGCGTTGAGCGCGGCCGCCACGACGCGATCCTTGAACGAGAGCGACGGGTGAGACACGGCGTCGTTCTTGACCCAGACCCGGGCGACGCCGAGCCGGTGCGCCAGCGCGGGCGCCCCGAGCAGCGGCGTGAACCCGCTGTCGAGGGAGACGGCCGGCGCTCCCGCGAATGGGAGCCACTCGCGATAGCGCCAGAGCGACGGGGCGCGCGCGCCGATCGTGGCGGCATCGGGCAGAGGCCGGCCGGTATCGTAAACCGGCTCGAGCGGCCCGAGGCATTCCTCGCACGTCGCGACTGGCGAAGGGGGATATTGGGTGCCGCAGAGCTTGCACGCCTGCGCGAGGGGCTCGGTACCGCCCCTCGTCGTGCTCGCGGCGGAGGCCGTGCTCTCACGGGGACGGTCGAGGATGGTCGGCATGTGCTGAACTCCCGCAAAACGAAAGCGCCCGGTGCCAAAAAGACACTCGGGACGCGAGGCTTTTTAGCATTTGTTTAACGTGGCTGCAATAGGCCGCAAATGACCACGAGACTTCGGTTGTCTAGATAGGATATGCAGTCTGGGTCGGAAGTGCAAGAGGTCACGGGTCACGGGTTTCGAGACTCGTCACTCGCGACTCGCGACCTCCTACCAATCCCTTTCTCCACCCCGCTGATCCGGCATCCGCCGCCCCTCGTGCGTCTGCAGCTGCTCGCGCTGGACCGCGTCGAGCAGCCGGCGTGCCTGCTCGACGTCGAGCTCTTCGGCCGACTCCCCCTCCGCCGATCCGAATCCTCCCCCCGCCATCGCGCCCACCGCGGCGTCCGGATTTCCCTCGTATCCCGAGGAGCTCATGTTGCCGCGCCCGTAATCCGCGTTACGAGTCCGGCCGGGGGAGCCGCCGGCCGTGCGGTCGTCCGCCAGCCTGCGCAGCGCGACCTCGAGATTCCACTTGGCGTCGGCATCCGACGGTGCGAGCCGAAGCGCTTCTTCGTAGGCCCGGATCGACCCACGTAGCAGATCCGGCCGCTCCGGCGCGTTCTCCGCCGCGCGCAGGAGCGCGTTGCCGAGGTTGAAGGCGCCCCGCTGCCGCAGCTCCGGCGTGCCGGCGAGGGCGAGACGATACCGCTTCGCCGCGTCTTCATAGCGCCGCATCCGGTACAGCGCGTTGCCCGCGTTGAAGGCGTGGACCGGCGTGCTGTCGGCCGCGAGGGACTGCTCGAAGGCAGCGGACGAGGCGGCGAACTCGCCGTCGGCATAGAGCTGCTCCCCCCGCCACGAGGCGAGCGCACCACCTCCGCACGCCCCAGCCGTTGCGCCGACCACGGCGGCGGCTACGACCCGCCGGCGGGCCGGTGCGACGACAAGGAGGAGATCGGCCAGCAGCGCCGTCACGGCCAGGGCCAGCGGCCATTGATATCGGTCGGCCCGCTCGGGCGCCTTTCTCGAGGACAGGGTTCCGGCCCTGAGATCGCGGAGTGCCCGGGTGAAATGCGCGCGCTCCGCCCGGTTGTCCCACCGGGCGAACGCTCCCCCGCTGGAGTCGGCCGCGTGGCGCAGCTCGGCCTCCTCGAGTCTCGAGATCGCGATGCGTCCGATGTGGTCGCGATGGTACTTGTCCGGCAGCTCGCTCGAGTCGGCCGGAATGGGGGCGCCCTGCGCGGTGCCGACGCCGATGGCGAAGACTGGGATCTCGAGCGTCCGGAGCCGGGCGATCGCCTCATCGAGGCCCCCTTCCCCGCTCTCGCCGTCGCTCACGACGAGCACGGCGCGGTGACCGCGCTCGCCCTCGTGCTCGAACACCTTGGCGGCCGTCCCGAGCGCCCCGCCCAGGTCGGTGGCCGGATCGCCGAGGTCGTCGGGACTGGCCGCGTCGAGGAAGAGCCGGAACGCCGCCCGGTCGGTGGTGAGGGGCAGCTGGAGAAACGCGCTTCCCCCGAATACCTCGAGCCCGACGCGATCGCCGGGAGAAGCGGACACCGTTTCCCACGCCGCGCGCTTCGCCACGGCGAGCCGGTTCGGCAGAAGGTCGGTGACGGTCATGGACCGGGACAGATCGAGCAGTACGAGGATGTCGCGTCCCGTCTGAGCCAGGTCCCCCTGGCGCTCCCCCCATTGCGGCCTCGCCAGCGCGACCACGCCGAAGCCCAGCGCGACCACGGCGAGGACGGCGCGGACCCGCGCGATCCCTCGATCGGGCAGCCGCGAGCCCCGGGCCAGCAGCCCCGGGTCGCCGAAGCGCGCAAGTGATTGGCCGCGCTCGCGCAGCCCCCGCCCCGCCAGCCAGGCCGTGATCGGTACCAGCAACAGCAGCCACAGTACGTGCGGCTCGGCGAAGCTCACGCGGCCCTCACGGCAACCGGCGAAGTAGGGTCAGCCCGAGGAGCGTCTCGAGCAGCAGCAGGATGATCGCGGGGACCAGGAGATAGGGATACAGCTCCCGGTACTCCCGCGTCTCGCTGATCTGCACGTCGCGCCGCTCCAGCGGATCGATCTTCGTGAGGATCTTCTTCAGCGCGTCCGGGTCGGTGGCCCGGAAGTACTCGCCACCACTCCGAGTGGCGATCCGCTTGAGCACGGCCTCGTCCGTGTTGGTGAGCCGGTCGGGCTGCCGGCCCTGGCGCCAGATGAACTGCTTGTCGAGCGCGGAGGTGTCCGCCGCGCTCACGCCGATCGTGTGGATGCGCACACCGATGGCCCGCGCCGCCTCGGCGGCGACGAACGGCGAGGGCTGGCCCGTGTTGTTGGCGCCGTCGGTGATCAGCACGATCACGCTGGCCTTGGGGGGCAGGTCCTTGAGCTGCGCCAGGCTGAGTGCGAGCGCGGTCCCGATGGCCGTGCCGTCCGGCAGCATGCCGATGTCCACCCGAGCGAGCATGCGGTAGAGCAGATCGGCATCGGGCGTGAGCGGCGCCTGGAGGAACGAGCGCCCCGCGAAGATGACCAGGCCGAGCAGATCGCCCTGGCGCTGCTTCACGAAGTCGGCCAGGACCCGGCGGGCCACCATGAGACGGTTGCCCGGCTTGAAATCGCCGGCCTTCATGCTGCTCGAGATATCGAGCGCGACCATGATATTCCGGGCCTTGCTGTGGATCTGGCGGACCTCGTGCGGCACCTGAGGCCTGGCGAGCGCGCCGATCAGAAGCGACAACGCCACCAGGCGAAGTGTGGCCGGCACCCAGTGCCACGACACCCGGCGTCCGGCCGGGATGCCCTCGAGAAATGCGAGGGCGGGGAAGCCGATGCGCTCCGCGGGGGGCCGCCGACGCCGCCACCACAGCCACGCGCCGCGCCCGAGCGGGAGGGCCAGGAGCGCGAGCAGCCAGGGGTCAGCGAACCGCATCGGCCTCCTCCGGAGCGCGATGCGCCGCGTGCCAGCGCGCCAGCAGGCCGCGTGCGTCATCGAGGAAGCCGGCCGCCGCCGCCGCCGGAGGGCGTTGCCGCGCGAACTTCACCAGGTCGGCCTCGTCGAACACCGCGGCGTAGCGACGCCGAAGCGGGCCTTCCGCCAGCCGCGGTGGCAGCGACCACAACACCTCCGAGGTCGTCCGCTCGCGGGCCGGCACGCCTTCGGCCGCCTCGAGGTAGTCGCGCAGCACATCGGCCACCAGCTCGTAGTGCCGGGCGACGTCACCCCGGATCACCCAGCCCTCGTGCTCGATCTCGCCGAGACGCGCGACGGCCACCTCATGGGGATCGGGTGGCACGGGCACGACGACCGGCTCGGCCTCCGCCGGAGCGGGCCGCTCGACCCGGCGGCCACTACGCCTCCGGAGCAGGAGGACCGCCAGCACCACTCCCAGCACCAGGCCGGCGACCACCAGCACCCGGGGAACGACCGACGGCTCGAGCTCCCGGATGTCGCGCAGGGTGGGGTTCCCGGCGGCCAGGGTCGGAACGACGTCGATCGAGACCGTGTCGCTCCGGATGGTGCCGTTCGTGATGCCCTTCACCGCCCGCATGAACGGCAGCGCGAACACGGGCAGGGGTTGCGGGCCCGTCCGGTAGAAGGCCAGGGTCGCGCGGCCAACGAAGTCGCGGTTTGGGAGGCGGTGGAGCTTTTCCACCGAGACGATTCGCACGCCGTCGAGAAGGGAATCCACCGGTCGTGGCAGGGTATCGAACAAGAGGTCGCGCTCGTCGAGCCGGAGGCGGAATCGGACCCCCACCGTGTCGCCGACGGTCACGCGGCCGCTGTCGAGATGGACTTCCCAGGCCTGGCCGTGCGCGGTCGGCTCCTGCGCGGCGAGCTGCCCCGGCCCCATGCACCACAGAGACACGGAGCACACAGAGAACAACAACAGCGTTTTTCTCTGTGAAACTCCGTGCCCTCCGTGTCCCTGCGGTGAAACGGCGGAGGGAATCATCGCCACAGCTGCCGCTCGCGCCGGCGGAAGAAGGTCAGCAGCGGCTCCCCGTACGGCTTGCCGGTCTCCAGCCTGAGCAGGTCCACTCCCTGCTCCCGGAAACGTCGCTCCAGAGCCCCGTCGAACTCACGGGCATTCGACGCGAAGCGCGCGCGGACCGCGGGATCTCCCGTGTCCACGAGGAGCCAGGCCCCGGTTTCGGGATCCCACAGGGTGACGACACCCGAGTCGGGCAGCGCGCGCTCGCGCGGGTCCACCAGTTGAAGGCCGACCACGTCATGACGCCGCGCGAGACGCGCCAGGATCCCGTCGTCGTCGGCGCCGAGGAAGTCGGAGATCACGAAGATGACGGCGCGGCGGCGCAGGCTCGGCTCGAGCGCGGTGAGCGCCGCGGTGAGGTCCGTGCCGGTGCCTGCGGGCTCGCATCCCAGGAGGTCGCTGATCACGCGGAGGGAGTGTCGCCGCCCTTTGGCGGGCTCCACCCGCCGCTCGATGCGGTCGGTGAAGAGAATCGCGCCGACCCGGTCGTTGTTCCGGGCGGCGGCGAGCGCGAGGACGGCGCAGACCTCGATGGCGAGCGCCTCTTTGGTGCGCCGGAGCGAGCCGAAGGAACCCGACGCGCTCAGGTCCACGACGAACATCACGGTCAGCTCGCGCTCTTCCAGGAACCGCTTCACGTAGGCCGCGCCGAGCCGGGCGGTGACGTTCCAGTCGATGGTGCGCACGTCGTCGCCCGGCTGGTATTCCCTCACCTCGGCGAACTCGACTCCCCGTCCCCGGAAGGCGCTCGAGTACTCCCCGGCGACGATGTCGCGCACGAGATGGCGCGTCGTGATCTCGATGCGCCGGACCTCGCGCGTGACCTCCTCGGGGGTCATGGCACCGGCACCGCCTCGAAGATCCTCCGCAACAGGGCGTCGGCCCCGACTCCCTCCGCGTCGGCGCGGTAGGTGAGGATCACGCGGTGCCTGAGCACGTCGGGGCCGAGCGCCTTGATGTCGTCCGGGGTCACATGCGTGCGGCCGCGGATGAAGGCGTGGGCCTTGGCGGCGCGAAGCAGGAAGATCGCGGCCCGGGGCGAGGCCCCGAACTCGACCAGCGGCGACAGATCGGGCAGGCCGGCGTCGGCGGGACGCCGGGTCGCGCCGACGATGTCGAGCACGTACTCCTTGATCCGGTCGTCGGCATAGATCGACTGCACCAGCCGCCGTGCGCCGAGGATCCGCTCAGGGTCCATGATGCGCCGGGCCTCGGGCTCGTCCGGCAAGGTCATCCGGTCGAGCACCTGACGCTCCTCACGCCGTTCGGGGTAGGTCACCACGAGCTTGAAGAGGAAGCGGTCGACCTGGGCCTCGGGAAGCGGGTAGGTGCCCTCGTGCTCGATCGGGTTCTGGGTGGCCAGGACCAGAAACAGCGGGGGGAGCGGGAACGTCTGCCCGCCGATCGTCACTTGCTTCTCCTGCATTGCCTCGAGGAGCGCGCTCTGCACCTTGGCGGGGGCACGGTTGATCTCGTCGGCCAGCAGCAGATTCGTGAAGATCGGGCCCTTCTGCACCGTGAAGTCGCCGCTCCGCTGATTGTAGATCATCGTGCCGAGCAGGTCGGCGGGCAGCAGGTCGGGCGTGAACTGGATGCGATGGAAGCCCGCGTTGATCGTGGCGGCGAGGGTGCGGATCGCGAGTGTCTTGGCCAGGCCCGGGACTCCCTCGAGCAGCACGTGACCATCGGCCAGCAGCCCGATCAGGAGGCGCTCCAGCATGGCGCGCTGGCCGACGATCACCTGACCGAGCTCGCTCATGAGCTCGCCGACCAGCCGGCTCTCCCCCTCGATGACCGCCGCGGAGGGGAGCTCGGCCGCGGCGCGAGGGTCGGCCGCGAAACGCTCGGGAAGACTGGTCATGAAGTGGGAATCTACACCGACCCGTAAGGAGCGAGTCTTATCGGCGGGTCCACATGGCGGTGCCCAGCGGCCCGGTCATGGAAACGTTGCGCGCGTCGAGGAAATGATAGGTGCCGGTCTGGCGGTTCCCGTTCTGCACCTGCGACACGCTCTGCCAGCTTCCGTTGGAGGCCTCGAAGCTCCCGGCGTCCTCGGTGACATTGACCAGCCGGTAGGTGCCCTGCGGCGTGATCTCGAAACTGGAGTTCCAGGTCGCGCCCATGGCCGGAAACGTCAGCTCCCAGGTCCCCGTGAGCGACCCCGCCGTCGCAGCCGTGCCGGTCTTCCGCCTCCAATCCGCGGTGCCCAGCGGGCCCGTGATGCTCACCGACGCGGGGCCGACCGGACCATATGTCCCCTGCGTCACCTCACCGGCCGAGTTCACCATCCGGTAGCGCCCGTTCGAGGCGGCGATGTTGCCGGTCTCGGATACGACGACCCGGCTCTGGTAGTGGCCGCCGGCCTCCACCGTCATGGTGATGTCGTTCGATTTACCCCCGTCCATGGCGTGCGTCGCCCACGTCCCGGCGAACCGACGCTCCACGCCGGCCGAGCTCACGGCGGTCGGCCGGAAGAAGAGATAGCCGACGATGGCCAGCGCCACGGTGGCTGCGACGGCGATCGTGACCGCCCGGTTCCTGGCGGGTGCCGGGGCCGGCGGCGTCGGAGGCGGTGGGGTTGCCTGCGCGAGTGTGGGGGCGGGGGGCGGCGCGGGTGGACGCTCGGCGGCGGGCGTATCCGGGGCCGGAGCCGTGTCGGGGCCCCGGCGGGACAGGAGCAGTTGGACCGTCTCGGCGAGGTAGTCCAGGTGCCGCTCGAGCGGCGGGCTCATGGCGTCGAGCCAGTGCGGGGTACTGATGAAAAACTCGAGCGACTTGCTCATCGGCACGTCTTCGAGCCGGAACGTGACCACCGGGATCCCCTGATTCACCGCCCGCTCGACCTCGCGCTTGATCTGCTGGGAGGCGTTCGACCTGGCCGAGTAGATCAGCACCATGACCTTGGCGTGCTCGATCGCCTCGACGATCTCGGCACTCCAGTCGAGGCCCGGGGTGATGTCCCGGGGCGCGATCCAGCACCGGATGCCCCTGCCCTCGAGCCTGGCGACGGCCGCATTCGCGACCGTCCGGTCGTCCTTCGAGTGGCTGATGAAGACATCGGCGGTCATGGGGTTGAAGATGGCGAGAGGACGAAAAGCCTTTTCGTCCTTCCGTCACGCCGGCCCGTTGAACGCCGGATCACTCGCCCGGGTCCGGAGGTCGGTGGTGGTGCCCCGGTACCACCCTCCCCGGAACTCGAAGTGCCGCTCGTCCAGGATCCGCATGCTGAGCGCGTCGGTGCCCATCTGCTGGACCTGCCACAGGAGCACCTTGGCGCCGATTTCCGCCGCGGTCTCCCAGATTCCCGGAACCAGCTGGGGATAGAGAACCGCAAACTCTTCCTTGAGCCGGGCTTCCCGGGCCGTGGACTCCATGCAACCTCCGGGGAGTGCGGTGCGCGAAATAGTGGCTGGCTGGGTAGGGATGGTGGAAAATGGGGGGAAGCCTCTTTTCGCACCAGAGGCAGGACGGGCGTAAGTTTCCCGGTCGCCTCAGCCCGAGCCGTCATGCGTATTGCCGTTGTCTTCGACACCCCCTACGACGGGTGGGACCACCCCGATCACGAACGACAAATGACCACCGAGGTCGCGGCGTGGAAGCACGACGAGCCGGAAATGGAGTACCAGGTTGCGGATGCCCTCCGGCGGCAGGGCCACGAGGTCTACCTCCTCGGGGTCCGGAACGACATCGACTACCTGGTGGCCTCCCTGGACGAGCTGCGGCCCGATCTGGTGTTCAACGCGGTCGAGGCGTTCCACGGCAACGCCGGCCTGGAGTACATGGTGCCCGGGATGCTCGAGGCGGAGGGGTACCATTACACCGGGTCCCCGCCCCTGGCCCTCCTGGTCTCGCGGAACAAGGCGATGAGCAAGAAGGTGCTGGCCTATCACGGGATCCGGGTTCCGGGGTTCATGACCTGCCGGCCCGGCGAAAGGCTCGAATCCCCGGCCCTGCGGTTCCCCCTCATCGTAAAGCCGCTGCAGTCCGACGCATCGGCGGGCATCGCCCAGGCGTCGGTGGTCCAGGACCTGGCCTCCCTTCGCGAGCGTATCACGATGGTGCACGATCGTTTCGGCCAGCCGGCGATCGCGGAGGAGTTCATCGAGGGCCGCGAGCTCTACGTCAGTCTCATCGGAAATGGGGATGACCTGGACGTACTGCCGATCACCGAAATGGTCTTCGACAAGCGGCGTACCCGGCCCGAAGAGCGGATCGCGACCCAGTCGGCCAAGTGGGACGAGGACTACCGCGCGCGGAAGGGGATCAGGAACGTGCTCGCGCGGCCACTAGCGAAACGGGTGCGCCAGCGGATCGAGGAGATCTGCCGGACCGCGTTCCGCTCCCTCTGGCTCCGGGACTATGCACGGGTCGACGTCCGCGTGGCCCTGGATGGCGAGGTCTGGTTCATCGAGGCCAACGCCAATCCGTTCATCAGCTACGGGCACGACATGGCCAACGCGGCCGACAAGGCGGGCATGAACTATTACGCGTTCGTCCAGCGGTTGGTGGACGAGGCGGAGGAGCGCCGTGGCGACGCGTAAGCGGCGGGAGCGCGCCCCCGCGCCTGAATACCGCTGCGTCTGCGGCCGCGAGCTGCGCCGCTACTGGCCCCATTGCCCCAACTGCGGCCGGGCCCAGCAATGGCGCGACTCGGAGAACGTCACCGGCGCCGAGTGCTACAACTGCGGCTGGATCGTCTCGGACAAGTACTCGTACTGTCCCTGGTGCGGGGTGGATATCGAGGAGGAGGGGTATTCGTCGGAGAAGCCGCTCAAGGCGCCGCGCGGGTTCCGGATGGACGCGCGATGCGACTGGGGCTGCGGGGGCGGCGTCCAGTATCCGATGAGCTGGTGTCCCTGGTGCGGCCGCCGGCAATCATGGAGCGACGAGGACGAGTTCGAAGGCGATTGTCCCCACTGCGGCCGCGGGGTGGACGACTGGATGAACGCCTGCCCCTGGTGCGGGCAGGACGCCAGCGGCCGCGATCTCATCCCCCGGGCGCTCCGGCGCGTACGCCGCCTGCTGCTGGTGTCCCGCATCCGCGACTGGGGCTATCGGGTCCTGCTGCGCCCCGGGATCTCCGGGGTGGATCCCCGCTACCCCAAGGTCGTCGAGATCGAGCAGCGATATGTGGTCGGCAAGCGGCGCCGCGACGAGATCCCATGGACCATGCTGGTGGGCCTCATCACCCACGAGCTGGGCCACAGCTTCCTGTACCATCACTGGGACTGGACCCGCAGCCGGCGCTTCCGCCATGCCTTCGGCGAGGTAGACAAGGCCTATCGCGGAATGGATAACAGCTGGGTCTACTTCCAGCGGCGCGACGTCGCGATCGCCCCGCGCGACCACGTGAGCGCTTACGCGGCCAAGCATCCGCAGGAGGATTTCGCCGAGACGTTCCGCTTCTATGTGACGCGCCGCGGGCGGCTGCGCGAGCTGTTCGCCGAGTTCGGCCGGAAGCGGAAGGGCGTGATCCTCTACGAGAAGTTTCTCGTGCTGCACGACTTCGTGCGGGCGCTCAGGGGATGGACGTGACGTCGTTCATCACCTCCATCGCCGCGTTCCGCCCGTTGATCCCGATCACGCTGCCCCCCGGATGGGTACCGGCGCCGCAGAGATACACCCCCGGCATCGGGGTCCGCGCCGCCAGCCGGCGATCCCACATGTACGGCGGCAGAATCTCGCCCTGAAAGATCTGCCCCCCGGTGAGCCCCACGCGGCGCTCGATGTCGGGTGGACCGAGCACCTCCATCGCGAGAATGGCCTGGGGCAGGTTGCTGCAGAAGCGCGCGATCGAATCGACGACCACCTGTCCGACCTCCATCCGCCTGGTCTCCCAGCTCCCCTCCGCGAAGCGGTGCGGCACGTACTGCACGAAGGCGCTGAGGGTGTGCACCCCGTCCGGGACCACGCTCCGGTCGAACACCGTCTGCAGGTAGAGCTCGTTCCAGGTGCGAGGCGGCAGCACGCCCCGGTTCGCCAGCCGGTGGTGATCCCGCCACTCGTCCTTGGACAACGGCGTATTGATCTGACCGGTGTGATGGGGTGCGAGCGTGCCGGGACGCGCCCGGAGATTCGGGAGCTCCGAGAGCATGAGGTTGACCTTGGCCGTCACGCTCTCGATAGGGATGGATTCCACCTGGCGGGCCCAGGCCGGGTCAGCCGCCGCTCCGAGGAGACGGAGCGTCACGCGGGGGTCGGCGTTGGAAACGACCCGGGGCGCCCGGATCCGCTCGCCCGATTCGAGCTCGACGCCCTCGCCGGGAAGGATGCGGGCCACCGGCACCCCGGCCGCCACCACCGCACCCGCGTCGCGGGCGATGTCGCACAGGATGAAGGAGATCATGCCCATGCCGCCCCGGACGTAGCCCCAGGTGCCCGCCTGCCCGTCCATCCGGCCCGAGGCGTGGTGGAAGTACACCGAGGCGGTGCCCGGGTCGTGCGGACTGGCGTTGGTGCCGATCACCCCCTGACCCAGATAGGCGAGCTGCATCCGCTCGTCGGTCAGGTATCGCTCCACCATCTCCACCATCGACCACTCGAACAGCAGCGCCTCCGCGTCGCGATCCCCGGCGAGACGCCGCACGAGGTCTTCGTGCGTCGGCGACGGCCCGATCCAGACGTCCTCGCTCGTATCGGGCCGCAGGGAGTCGCGCAACCGCCGCTTCACCGCCTGCATCTCGCGCCAGCCGCGCAGATCCGCGGGCGCGAACCGCCGGATCTCCTCCTCGCATTTCTGGTCGTCGTTCCAGAGCTGGATGCTGCTGCCGTCTTCGAAGGGAACGAACAGGCCACCGTCGGCCGGCGTCCAGCGGAACCCGTGCCCGGCCAGGTCCAGCTCCCGCATCACGAGGGGGTGCAGCAGTCCCACGACGTAGGCGCAGGGCGACATGAGCACGCCCGGCCACGGCTCGTCGAGCGTACACGCGCCACCCACGACCTCGCGCGACTCGAGCACCAGCACGCGCCGGCCGGCCCGGGCGAGGTAGGCGGCACAGGCGAGGCCGTTGTGCCCCGCCCCGACGATGACCACGTCCCACCGACGGGCCGCCAGCGACCGCACCGGCTCGGGCAGACCGATCCGCCCGAGCGTCGCCGCCGCGGGGCCCTGTTGCTGGGGTCTGGTCATGTGGGGTTCCCAGTCGTAGTGTTGCGTCAGATCGCGAGAATGGACTCCACAACCCGACAGGAGCGACCCATGGCCGATCGCGTCCGCAAAGTGAGCTACTGCTATCCCCTGATTCCCCACCGCGCCGGACAGGGCGCCCGCGCGCTCGGCGCCCTGAAGGACGCCGGCGTGGACCTGCTCGTGATCCACGGCTTCCCCGCGCGCGGCGGCAAGGTCCAGCTCGACATCTTCACCGAGGACATGGCCACCGTCCGCAAAGTCGCCGCGAAGAACGGATGGCGGCTCAGTCCAGTCAAGCGCGCGTTCCTGATCCAGGGCTCCGACAAACCGGGCGCGGTGCACCGCCATTTGACGAAGCTGGCCGACGCCGGCGTGAGGGTGACCGCCGCCACCGGGGTGGCCGCTGGAGCCGGACGGTACGGCATGATTCTCTGGGTTCGCCAGAAGGACTACGCCAAGGCTGCCCGGGCGCTGGGCGCGAGATAGCGTCGTCGGCGCGGGCGCAGGCTCCGGTTACATTCGCGAAGATGACCGAGAGATTGTACTACACCGACGCCTACCTTCGCGAGTTCGACGCCACGATCGTCGGCCGCGCCGACGAGGGGAGGCGCGTCTACCTCGATCGCACGGCGTTCTACCCCACATCGGGCGGCCAGCCGTTCGACACCGGGACGCTCGACGGCGTCGCGGTCGAGGACGTGGTGGACGAGGGAGACCGGATCGCGCACGTGCTCGCGGGCTCGGTCGCCATCGGTCGCGTCACCGGTCGCGTCGACTGGCGCCGTCGCTTCGACCACATGCAGCAGCACTCAGGTCAGCATCTCCTCTCCGCGGTATTCGCAGACTTGTACGGCCTCGAAACGATCAGTGTGCATTTCGGGGTTGAGACGTCGACCCTCGACCTCGACACCGGCGCCATCACGGCCGATCGGATCGTCGAGGCCGAGCGCCGGGCCAACGAGATCGTCATGGAGAACCGGGCGGTGCGGATCTCCTTCGAGGAGGCCGCCGGCGCCACCGGCCTGCGCAGGCAATCGGAGCGTCAGGGCACGCTGCGAATCGTGACGATCGATGCGCTCGATCGGAGTGCCTGCGGCGGCACCCACGTGGCGGCGACAGGCGAGATCGGGCCCATCTTCGTGACCCGCGCCGAGCGGGTCAAAGGGTCGATGAGGCTCGAGTTTCTGTGCGGCGGTCGCGCCGTCGGGAACGCGCGAAGAAATCACGATCTGCTCGCGGCGCTCGCCGCGTCAGTCACCGCCACGCCGGGCGAGCTGCCCGCGCTGCTCGAGCAACAGCGGGCGGATCTCAAGCGGGCCACGGCCGAGCTCAAGGAGATCGGGGAGCGTCTCGCGGGCTCTCGCGCGGCGGAGCTCTATGCCGCGGCGCCGCCCGGTCACGGAGGCGGCCGCACGATCGTCGTTCGGAGCGAGCCCGGCGGGGTCGAGCGCCTGCGGCTCCTGGGCCAGGCGCTGGCCCGCATGCCCGGGGCGGTCATGATCGGGGTCGCCGGCGAGCCCCCGACGGTGCTGCTCGCCTCGTCGGCCGACTCCGGCGTGGATGCCGGCCGCGCGCTCAAGGGCGTGCTCGAGCAGGTGGGAGGGCGAGGCGGGGGGAACGCCCGACTCGCCCAGGGAAGCGTACCGGATCAGTCGGCCGCGGAGACCGTGATTCGCTCGATCGTGGGGTAGTCCTCCGCGAGCATCGCCTCCAGCGCGGCGACGCTCTCCTCGCAGACCGCCGTTCCGGCGTCTTTCCTTAGGATGCCCAGCACCTGCTCCCACGGCAGCCCCGACCGGTAGGGACGGTCGGCCCGCAACGCCTCGCAAATGTCGGCCACCACGAGCGCCCGACTCAGCGGGCACAGGGCCGCGCCCCGGAGGCCGCGGTGGTACCCCTTGCCGTCCAGCCGCTCGTGATGCGAGCTCGCGATCTCGACGATATCGCCGAAGGCGGTGACCCGGCGGAGAATCTGGTGGGTATACGCCGGGTGCTGCCTCACCTGTGCCATCTGGTCGTCGGTGAGCCGGCCGGGCTTGTCCAGGATGAGGTTGGAGACGCCCAGCTTCCCGATGTCGTGCAGCAGCGCGGCGCGGCGAAGGGTGCGAATGTCGCGCGCATCGAAACCGCGCATCGCCCCGATGCCGACGGCGATCTCCGCCACGCCCTCCGAGTGCCGGTAGGTGTAGGGTGACTTCGCGTCGATGACACGCGCGAAGGCCGAGGCGATGTCATCGAGCCGCGGCTCGTCGGCGACGAGAATCTCTTCTTCCGGTTCGAGCGTGCCGAGATGACGGCGCGGATCTTCGCTCAGCACCCGGCCCCAGAAGCTCGTGTCTCCTTGGAGACTCAGGAGCGCATCCACCAGATCGGGATCGAACCACGATCCGCGGCGCTCGCGCATCACCGCCAGCGCCGCGTCGACCCCATAGGTGCTGGCAAACACCTCCGTCGTCTGCGCCAGTCCGACCACTCGCCCCAGGAGCGGGATCCGGTCGCCGGCGAGGCCCAGCGGCATGCCCTGCCCGTCCCAGTGCTCGTCCAGGGCCCGGATCGCATCGCGGGTCGCCTCGGTAAATCCGAGCATGGCGGCGATGTCGGCTCCGCGGTCGCACCGCGTCTGTGTCATCTCCCGGCCACTCCCTCGTTCCCGGATCCCGATCGAGACCGTCCGGATCAGCCGGGCCACGGGTGACGAGCCCGCGGCATGGGAGAAGGCGTACCGAAGACCGGGCAGCGGCCTGGTCCAATCGGTGACCTTGTGGCTTCGTTTGAGGGCAAGATCGTCGGTGCCGAAGAGATTGCAGAGACGGGCGGCGTTGCTGGAGCAGCCGAGGTCCTTGAGCAGCAGCGCATAGAACAGCGGGCCACGCTCGGACGCGGGGACCCCGGCCACGTCGGCGATTCCCATCCCGATGAGACAGGTGCGGACGGCGTGCCCCTCGGGCTGGCCTTCGGTGATGTCCAGCGCGTAGGAGAGCGCCGAAAGGTTTTCGGAGAGCCGGAGAGCCGCCGGCGCGGTGGGCGTGAGGCTAGTCGCCATTCCTGGTGCTGTCGCCGCCCATCTGGGTCTCGAGCGCGCCGCTCAGATTGACCCCCTCGGCGCCGAGCAGACGGAACAGCTCCCATTCGGCGGCCCGGGCCTGATGGATGCGCCGCCCGTTGTACATGAGCGAGACGACGAGCACGCCGTCCGAGCGCCCGAGATACCCGGCGAGCGTCGCCACGCGATCGAGGGTACCCGTCTTGGCGTGAACCACACCGCGTCCCATCCCACCGCGAAGTCGCCGAAGCGTCCCTGTTCCATTGGCCGGCAGGAGGAGGGGAAATCGGCTGTTGCCCGGCAGCTGCGGATACCGGGCCAGGTAGAGCACCTGGGTGAGCGGGCTGATCCGGTTGAGATCGCTGAGGCCGCTGCCATCGACGAACCGCACGCGAGCCTGGGGGCCCACCACGTCCCGCACGTGCTGCGACACCAGGTCCGGTCCCGATGTCTGGCTCCCCGCCGCCCACTGCAGCAGCAGCTCCGCGCCGATGTTGAGGCTGCGACGATTCACCTCGACGGCCACGCTGTCGAACGGCTCCGATTCCACCTGCGCGAGCACTCTGGTGGCGGTCGGGGCGAGTGCCACGGGGCCACCGGGGTTGACCCACCGGATGCCGGCCTGCTCCAGCGCTGTCGCCCACGCCGCGGCGAGAAGCCGCGAAGGGTCGTGGGCAACGGCCGAAATGCCGGCGACGCGGCGATACAGGCCGACCGTTCCGGTAAGCGTCCAGCCGCCATCGGAGTCGGACGTCAGCGAGAGACGCTTGCCGCTCCCGTCCACCGTCCTCGCCGCGATGCGCACCAGCCGCTCCGCGCCGAGCGGGTAGGCGCTCACGAGCGATGGCGGGGCTCCGACTTCCTTCCCCGGTCGAAACGTGAGGGATACCGTGTTCTCGTGAAGGGCGATCGGGCCGACCGGCGGGGCGTAGAGGTGGCCCTCGAAGGAGGACGACCACATCGCAGGATAGCGGGAGGCGGCGGGCCCGGTCCGGCTGGTGAGCGCCAGGGGACCATACAGCGTGCGCACGCCCCGCGCACGCAGCCGGCGGGCGAGCTCGAGGAGTCTGGGCCCGCTCCGGCCGGAGCGCTCGAGCGTCGGATCGCCGCCGAGCTCCAGGGCCCAGGTGCCCAGCCACCGTCCCGACTTGCGATCGAGATCCCCGTCTCCCACCACGCGAGTGGTGATCCGTCCGTCGCCGCCCATGCGGCTCCGGGAGAAGCCGGTGGTGAACACCTTCGTGGTGGAAGCCGGGATGAGGTCCGCCTCCGGGCTCACGCTCCAGAGGATCCGCCCGTCCATCGTGGCGATCGCGATGCCCCACTCGCCGTTCTCCGTCCGGCTGCTGACCCGGCGGTACCAGTCGTCGAGACTCGCCAGCTCGTGCGGCGAGAGCCCCTGCGCGTGAAGCGCGGAGGCCGGAAGCACGAGAGTACACAACAGCGCGATGGCCAGCGTCCAGATCAGACGTCGGGTCATGAACACTCGTGCGGGAAGACGGGGGAACGGGTGCTGCCAGGCTCTACTGTCTAAATCGCAAACACCAGGCCACGCCTTAAGCTACTGTTTCCCAGGTATTTATACCATTGGTGGGCCGGCGCCGTCGGGCGTTTCGCGAGGCGGCGGAACGGAGCGGTTCGATTTCCGGGGGTCAGGAGCCTTCGGGCGCCGCTTCAGGGAATGGCGAGGACGACACCGGCGCGGCGGACTCGAGCATCGGCACCGGCAGCGGATCGTCGTACTGGGCCGTCAGCTCCTCCCCGGCCACGCGCGCCTGCACCCGCTGCGACACCATCTGCGCCACGCCGGCCGGAAGACTGAACTCGCGAAGGTAGTGGTCGCAGGCCTGCCCCACCGGCATCACACCCTTGAGCAATCTGGTCAGGCCGATGGCGTTTTCCACATGGGTGGAGACGACCGCCTCCGCGGCCCGGGCACCGACCATGCGGGCCAGCTCCACCGTCTTGTCGTGGAAGCGCCGCCGATAGCGCTGCTGCTCGAGGACCAGGTCAACCCTGAATCGCTGCCATCCGACCAATACCGGCATGGGAGTCAGGGCCGGAAGGGACTCGAGCTCCAGCGCTGTCAGGGTCTTCGACCTGACAACCTCCTGCATCGCCTCCGGCACCGCGGTGACGCGGAAGTAGAGGTCCATCCCGTCCAGGACCGCGACTCGGGACGCGAACTCGCAGAGGAACTGTTGCGCCTGGGAGGTATGGGTCGCGATGAGCGCTTCCCAGGCCGAGGCATACGCGATCCGGACCTGAAGGTGCAACGCCTCCGGGATCCGGCGCAGCGACATCTGGCTGGGGACCGTCATCTATGCGCGACTCCACCGGCAACGGCTGGGATGTGGGCGATCCCCACCCAAGGGACCAACAGTGCCAAACTCAGCAATATCCAGTCCGCGTCCATCTTCTGGGGCTATCACGGGAAGGCAGGTCTGTGCATGGCAAAATGCCCGCGGGCGTTGCAGAGGTCTGGTGTCAGCGCAGGTTGGCGGGAAGGTGGCGAGAGTACTTGGCCTCCCATGA
Organism: uncultured Gemmatimonadales bacterium; assembly: GCA_963757525.1. Lineage (GTDB taxonomy): Bacteria > Gemmatimonadota > Gemmatimonadetes > Gemmatimonadales > GWC2-71-9 > CAVVWJ01. Next base: position 2,108,263 of record CAVWRM010000001.1, on the reverse strand, counting down.
CCGCAGGGACTCGATGGAGAGCGTTTCGATTTCGCGTGATACGGCCCGGGCCGCCGTCAGCGCGGCCTCCGCGTCGTCCTGGTCCTCGCCGGCCGGGGAGTGGGCATGGAAATCCGTGAGCCCGACCAGGACGGTGAGCTGATTGTTCACGCGATCCTGAAGCATGAGCCGGAGACTGCGCACGAGATGCTCGCGTCCGATGCGAATGTGGCGGCGCACCGCCCAGAGAAGCAGGGCCTGGAACCAGACGACGAGCAGCAGAACGAGATCGACATCGCCACGGAAGAGCGTCCCGGTGGTGGCGACGATGGCGACGACGATGCCCACCGTGGCGAGACCGGTCTCGAAGTGGTCCGCGATCTTTGCCGCTAGGACGCCCTTGAAACGCGGAGATTTCGTCACCGCCGCCTCACCACACGAAACTGTGATTGATGGGTTTCCGAATAATCTGTGAAGTGGAAGCCAGCGTCCATTCCCAAAAACACGACAGCGACAAAAAATGAGAGCCCCGCCACATGCAAGAATTGGCGGGGCTCTCATCTGCTGATGCCGCGGGTCGGCGTTAGGCCGCCAGATCTCGCAACTTGTCGCCGTGCTCCTCTCGCAGCTGCCGTAGTGCACGATCGCGCAGTTGCCGAATACGCTCGCGTGTAACACCCATCATGCGGCCGATCTCCTCGAGCGTATGACTGTTGCCGTCGTCGAGTCCGAAGTAGAGGCGCAGAACCTTGGCGTCGCGCGGCGCGAGCGCGGCCAGCGCTTCCTCGAGGTCATCCGTGCGGCTCTTGGCCAGCATCGCCGCGTCCGTGCCCTCCTGGGTGAGCGGAACGAATCGCTCCATCCGCCCGCGCTCGTCGGTCTCGCGGACCGGATGATCCAGCCGCACGGCGTCGACGTGCAGCGCGCTGAGCGCACGGACCGCTTCGCGAGTGAGCCCGGTGGCCTTCACCAGCTCCTCGATAGTCGGCGCGCGTCCGAGACGTTCCGTGAGCAGCGTGGTGGTGCGTCCGAGTCGATTCAGGTCGGCGGTGCGGTTGAGCGGAACCCGAACCGGACGACCGTGCCGCGCGAGCGCGGCCTGAATCGCCTGACGAATCCACCACACGGCGTAGGAGATGAACTTGACGCCGCGATCGGGATCGAACTTCCGGGCCGCCGTCATCAGGCCGAGATTGCCCTCGCCGATCAGGTCCATCAGCGGGACGCCGCGATTCTGGAACTTCTTGGCGACGGACACCACGAAGCGGACGTTGTGGCGGGCCAGCTTCTCCTGCGCCTCGAGGTCGCCCGTGAACGCACGACGCGCCAGCGCCTTCTCCTCCTCACCGTTCAGGAGAGGGATCCGGCTGATCTCCTGAAGGTAGAAGTCGAGGCTCTCCCGGCCCTCTTCGGTCGCTCGGGGCAGCGGGGAGGCCTGGGTGCGGCGGCGCCGAGATGCGGACCGCTTCTTCACTGGCACTGGTAACTCCTATCTATAACCAGGTCAATAACTTGGGTACCTATTGCGCCATCGACGACCAACCAGGGGCCGCTAGGGTCAGATGATCCGCGCAGCCTGTTGGTTGCACAGCGCTAACAACCCCGACTCCGCCTATGTTCCCGGCCGACTTCCCCGCCTCCTGGGATGCCGGGTGGGCTCGGCCTGAAGTGGATCGTCCGGCCAGAAATGTTTGGGGTACCTCCCTTTGAGATCTTTCCTCACCTCGAAATACGTAGCTCGCCAGAATCCCGCGAGGTCACGCGTCACCTGGACCGGCCGGTGGGCCGGCGACAGCAGGTGTAGGGTGACGGGAATGCGGCCCGAAGCCACACGGGGCGTGTCGGCCAGCCCGAACATTTCCTGCAGCCGAACCGCCAGAACGGGGGAAGCCGGGTCTTCATAACTCACCGGGATCCGGGAGCCGCTCGGTACCTGAATGTGACGCGGCGCCAGCTCATCGAGGCGGGCCCGCTGCTCCCATGACAGCCGGCTCAGAAGTGCCCCTCCAAGGTCGACTCTGGCGAGATCCTCCTCCCGACGGACACCCTGCAGCGCCGGACCGAGCCAGTCGGCGAGCGTCCCCAGCAAAGCCTCGTCCGACTGATCGGGCCAGACCGGATCCAGCCGGTGGAGGAACACCAGCCTGTCCCGCAGCGAGCGGCTTTCCGCGTCCCAGGGGAGGCTCTCGATACCCGACTCTCGGAGATGGCCCACCAGCGCCGCCAGGACCAATCCCGGGTCAGGATGCTCGACCGAGGTCTCGCCGAGGATGATGGCGCCCAGACGGACTCGACGGCGGGCGATTACCCCCCTCGACTTCTCGTCCCATGCGAGTACATCCTCTTGCCCGATGCCGTTGGCATGCTCCTCGATCTCACTCAGGGACAGCGGCGCCGCCAGAAGAATGCGGGCCTCTCCGCGGCGATTCAGGTCGAGGTCGGCCGCGACCAGAAACTCTTCCCGTGCGAGGGCCTGCCCCTCGAGACTCGCGCCCTGACCGTTCCGCAGGAGATAGCGTCCGGCCTCCCCCTTGCGGCGGCGAGCCAGGCGATCGGGATAGGCCAACGCGGCGAGCACCCCGGGCGAGACGGTCTCGGCGCCGGGACGCCGGCCTTTCTCGCAGAGCTTCGCTTCGGCACGCGCTCGGCGGAGCGCCTCCCGGTCGACGTCGTCACGTTCGATGGTTCCACGGAGAATCTCGAGCCGGAGCACCAGGTCGGCGTCCGGCGGACCCTCTCGCCAGCGCAGCAGGTCGCGCTCGGTGAGCAGCGCGGCCAGGCCGCAGGCCGTTCGCCCGGCCCCGAGCTCGGCACCTCGGATCACCATGTGCGCGAGACGCGGATGCAACGCCAGCCGAGTCATGGCTCGGCCGTGCTCCGTCAGGTGACCAGCCCCATCGAGGGCTCCCAGCTGAGCGAGAAGCGTCTGCGCCTCCGCGAACGCACCCGCCGGCGGAGCGTCGAGCCAGACCAGGTCCAGGGGATCGGCCACGCCCGCTGCGGCCAGGTCGAGCGCGAGCGGTGCGAGATCGGACTCGAAGATTTCCGGTTGGATCGCGGGGAGCAGCTGCGCGTCGTCCTCCTTGGCCCAGAGGCGGTAGCAGACACCGGTTGTGATGCGCCCCGCCCTTCCCCGCCGCTGGTCGGCCGACGCGCGGGTCACCCGGACCGTCGCGAGCCGCGTCATCCCCGATCGCGGGGAATACTTCGGCACCCTGGACAAGCCGGCGTCCACCACGATGCGTACGCCCTCGATGGTCAGGCTGGTCTCGGCGACCGACGTGGCCAGCACCACCTTTCTTCGTCCCGGCAGACTCGGCCGAATGGCCCGGTCCTGCAACTCCCGCGGCAGGCTTCCGTGCAGCGGGATCACCTCGGCAGCGACCGTGCCGGCCAGCGAGGTCGCGACGCGGCGTATTTCGGCGGCGCCGGGGAGAAACGCGAGTAGATCACCCGAGTCGGTATCGAGCGCATGACGGATCGCCGCCACCACACCCGCCTCCATGGGGACGCCGCGGCGAAGAGGCGTATACCGTGTCTCGACAGGCCAACTTCGCCCCTCGCTCGTCACGATCGGCGCCCCACCCAGCAGCGTCGAGAGGGGACCGCCGTTCAGGGTGGCCGACATGACGAGGAGACGAAGGTCCTCTCGAAGGATGTGCTTGGTCTGAAGGGTGAGCGCCAAGCCGAGATCGGCGTGGAGGCTCCGCTCGTGGAACTCGTCGAAGACGACGAGCGCGACGTCCACCAACGCGGGATCCGACTGGAGCATCCGGGTGAGAATGCCTTCGGTGACCACCTCGATCCGAGTTCGGGGCCCGACCCGCGTGTCATGGCGGATCCGATAGCCTACCGTCTCGCCGATATCCTCACCCAGTACCGCCGCCATCCGTAGCGCGGCCGCGCGGGCGGCAAGCCGGCGAGGCTCGAGCATCACGATCCGTCGTCCCTTGATCCACGGGGCGTCCAGTAACGCAAGCGGGACCCGGGTGGTCTTTCCCGCGCCTGGCGGCGCCTGAAGCACCGCGGCGCCGGCACCATCGAGCGCCGCCCGGAGCTCCGGCAGGGACGATTCGATCGGCAGAGGGGCGATCATGGGTCCAAGGATAGGGTCTGGCCGTTGACGCCGTACATCTGTGTATATACATCTATCTCCATGGTCTCCCCGGAGAACACCGATGCCTGACCCCATCATGGTCGCCGCGATCGCCGGCGGGTCCGTTCCCCTGCTTTCGTACGTGGTCGAAGCCCTGCGACCACAACCGGACGTTCCCCAGACCGTGGAGTGGGACCCGGGGATTCCGGTCCGCTGGATCGAGGTGCATGGGGTCTCATTGCGATACGTCACGGCCGGCAGTGGACCCCCGTTGCTGCTGCTGCACACCCTCCGGACTCAGCTCGACATGTTTCAGAAGGTGATCCCGGCGCTCGCAGCTCGGTTCCGCGTCTACGCCGTCGACTTTCCCGGCCACGGCTACTCGGCCATCCCGGCTGCGGAGTACACCCCGGAGCTGTTCGTGGCGGCGGCCGCCGGATTCCTCGACGCGCTCGACATCACCGACGCGGTGGTCGTCGGCGAATCCATCGGTGGCGCCGTCGGGTTGATCCTGGCGGCACGGCGGCACCCGCGGGTCCGGGGAGTCGTGGCGGTCAATCCGTACGACTACGGCGCCGGCAGCGGCCTTCGGCGGAGCTCGCTGATCGCCAATGTGCTCTTCGGGCTCAACAACGTGCCGGTCCTGGGCGGCACGTTCACGCGGCTGCGGAGCCTTCCGGTCGAGCAAATGGTCTTCGAAGGCGGGGTGGAGCGGCGGGGGTCGTTCCCGCCGGGGCTGATCCGCGAGATGCACCAGGTGGGGAACCGCCGGGGCTATTACAGGGGATTCATGTCCCTGGTGCGGCATTGGCCGGACTGGGAATCCGCGCGGCGGGAGTACGGCAAGATCGATCGGCCGGTGCTCCTGTTGTATGGTGACCATGATTGGTCGCGCGAGGCGGAGCGCGAGGCGAACCGGCAGGCCATCCCCGCGGTGCGCTCGCGAACTGTCGGGAACGCGGGGCATTTCCTTTCGCTCGACGCGCCGGACGAGCTGGTACAGGGGGTGAGCGAGTTCATGGATTCACTTCCCGGAGGGAAATAGAAACGGCGGCCGGATAGTCCGGCCGCCGTTTCGTTTACCAGCTTGCAGCGGCTACTTGCCGAGCTTGACGACGTTCTCCGCCGCCGGGCCCTTCTGGCCCTGCACGATGTCGAACTCGACCTTGTCGCCCTCGGCGAGGCTCTTGAACCCCTCGGCCCGAATTGCCGAGTGATGGACGAAGCAGTCCTTCTGTCCGTCTTCGGGGGTGATGAAGCCAAACCCCTTGGCGTCATTGAACCACTTGACCGTCCCGGTGGTGCGCATTGTGTCCTACTCCTTTGAGCATGTTGTAATCGGAGTACGCAGAATGCCGCACCGGCCGACTACTCGTGTAGCGTGACGTCAACCCTCACGCGGGGTCCATCGAGCAACGAAAAAGGACCAGCGCTGACGCTGGTCCCTGTTGCCCACATCGGAGCCGTAAGCGTACTCCTATGCTGGCGCCCAATATAGAGGGTCGGCGGCCGGCGGGCAAGTGGCCGAGAGGGAAAGCCCCCTAGTCCACGAACACCGTCGCCCAGTCCCGATCCTGCATCGGCATCAGCTTGAGGTGGAGCAGGCCGGCGCCGGCATCGTAGTAGTATTTGTCGCCCGTGCTCGCATCCAGCTCGCCCAGGGTGCCAACAGCGCCCATCGGGTTGCCCGCCCAGTAGTCGCGCACCAGCTTGACCGGCGCCTGCGGATACGGAAGCGTCACCCGAACCCATTCCCCTGCCTTGACGTTGTCCAGATATAACTTGGGCCTGGCCGGAGCGCCGACGTCGAACTGGAGCGTGTACCGGCGGTCGGGCAGCACCGAGGCGAAGGCCGCATTGGGATTGCCGGGCACTCCGACGAGGGCCAGTGAGGCTGCGTCGTCTCGCACCAGCGTCAGCGGCGCCACCTGTGCGGCATCGCTTCGGAGGCTGAGCCCGACATACCTGTTGGGGCAGACGTAGGCATTCCACTCCGTCCGCCATGTGCACGAGGGCGTGGTCAGGAAGGGCAGATTGGGGACCACATAGGCGCCCGCGTTGCCGGTGACCGCGCCGGCGCGATCGAGGAACACCGCCGCCTTGTCTCCATCCTTGTCGGCGTGAGGCGTCTCCAGGTAGTAGGGATTGGCGTTTACGAACTGCAGCGCCCCGGCGTAATTCGCCGTGCTGATGGAGAAACCATTGTTTCGGAGGTAGCCGAGCGCGCTCGACGGGATGGACGCCGCCGCCGAGTAATTCACGAAGGTCACCCGGTCGGCGCCGACGGTGCCGTCGTAGAACTCGTAGCCACGCCGGGGCGTGCCGGAGGACAGCGGAATGGCGTTGTTGGCGGTCTCGCCCACCAACAGCGCGTCCTGCACCGAGGTCTCGTACGACGCGAACGTCGCTCCGATGGCGTTGTCGGCGAGCACCGCGCCCGAGAGCTTGAGATGCGCCCCCCGCAGCCAGACGGCGCGGCCGGAGTGCTTCCAGGCCTTGAAGTTCTTGAAGTCGGCCTCGACCGCGCTCTCGCCGTCGTTCGGGTCCGAGCGCGGACTGTAATACGTGGTCTCGGTGTTGCCGTCGGGCATGGGGCCGTCGTCCACCTGCAGACCGCCCCGCCGGTTGGAGTGCGCGACGTTGTCGCTGAACTGCCGAAGGGGATTCGTGCGGGGCAGGTCCGGCGCGCCGGTCGAGAGGCCGGTGGGCGACGCCGGCAGCGCGAACCAGAACCCGAATCCCTGGGAGCCGGCCGCGACGTTGTCGTGGAACATATTGTCCGGATTCGTGATCCAGAACGTGGCCGCGCGCGTGTCGGTCGGAATCGTCGCCTCGCCGTCGGCGGAGTTCTTGGTGCCGAGTCCGAGGTTGCCGGCGATGGTGTTGCCGGTCTCCGCCCCGTCCTCCAGGAAGTACCCGTGGCCGAGGTGGTCGTAGCAGACGTTGTTCTCGACCCGCGCGTTGTCGGTGCCGTGCACCGTGACGCAGCGGTTGAAGCTCTTCCACACGCTGCTGTTCATGAAGTACTGGCCGTCCACCGGCCCCATCATGTGCCAGTGCATGGGGTACCGCGCCAGCTTGCTCTTCTGCCCCATGAAGTGCAGCTCGACGCCCTCGACCCTGAGCGTGCCGCCCATACCCATCATGTGGCCACCGAAGCCGCCTGCGCTCGATGCGCTGTCGCCCTGGATGACGATGTTCCGGGTGAGCAGGCCGACCTCGGCGCGCTCGTCGACGATGGTGCCGGCGTAGGTCTGCAGCTCGCCGTAATGGGAGTACAGAAGCGGCTGGCTCAGGGTCACACTGGTCCCGCTGACGCTCTGGACGATGCCCACCTCGGCCCGGCTCGGATCGAACTCGGTGGAGGCAACGACGATCCGATCGCCCGCCCGCCATCCCGGCACGTCCTGGAGCGTCAGGTGCGTTGCGCCCGCCGGCGCGGTGGCGGTGAGGCGAGTCCAGCCGCGGCGCGCCTCGCCATGGAGATCGAGCGTCCCGCCGGGAAGCACGCCCAGGAACTTGCTGCCCATGCCCATGACCTCGGGCGCGTCGGCGGGGCCGGTGAGGGTGATCGTCGCGTTGTGGGTGAAGGGCGATCCGCTGGTCCCGATGCGCAGAGTGCCGCTGACGGCGATCCAGCCCGACGTGATGGCGAGGTCCTGGTTGTCGAAGACGAGCGCGCCCTTGATCTCGAGACTCGCGAGCGCCGGCGGGCTCACGTCGAGGAGCATCGCCTTGTCGGCCGGGATCGTCACCGCGGTGCCGGCCACCGGCACGGCGCCGTCGGGCCAGGACGAGGGATCGGACCAGCGACTCGTCAGCTCGATCGGCGGCTGCGTGGCTCCCCCATCGCCAGGACCGGTGGACTCATCCGTGCTGCAGGCGAAGAGTGCAAGAGCGAGCACGCTCACGCGTGCGCAAATCGCCAGTGGGCCTTGCATGCTGACCTCACGCGTCGCAGGAAGAACGAGCTAAGTCGCGGCAGGACTGCGGTCGGTGTGAAAACGGAGCAAGAGATGGGCGAGACGTGGGTGCAAGAAGCGGCACGGGCCCCACTTAGGGGCCCGTGACGTTCTCATCCTGCAGGGATATCAGCGCGCGATTACTTGCGCGGCTCCTCGTCCTCATCCTCGAGCGCCAGCGCCGCCTTGAGCTCGCACGCGAGGGTGCGCTCCTTCCGCAGGGCGGCGGTCAGCGCCTCGGCCTGCTTCATCTGCATCGCGAGGCTGCTGGCCGATTCCATCGCGTGATCGACGACCGTGCGCTGCGCGGTGAGCGCTTCCACCGTCGACCTCATGCCCAGCGCGAGAGCTTCGGCCCGCGCGAGCCGCTGCTCGGCGCGATCCAACTGCCGCTTGCGGGTCGCGAAGTCCTCGAGGGCGGCCTCGGTGACCTTGAACTGCTCCTGCGTGCTCTCGAGCAGGCTCCGGGTCTCCTCGATGGCGTGGCGCGACGAGCCGATGATCTGCACGTCGGCGACGGCCCGCTCGGCCAGCTCGAACACGTGTTTCACCTGCGCCTCGAGGGCATCGACCGCGGCCTGTCGCGCCAGCGTCTGCTCGAGCGCGCGGGCGGCCTCCTCCTGGGCCGATTCCCAATTCCCCAGCAGCTCCTCGAAGTGCGCGACGGGGCGCTCGATAGCCTTGAGCGCGGCGGCCCGGCTCTCCAGCTCGCTCGAGGTGCGGCTCAGCTTCTCCGACCGCTGCTCGGCCTCGGTCAGGGCCGTCGTGATCGCCTGCGACACCTCTTCCAGCCGGTGCGCGGTCTCGGCGCTCTGCTTCCGCAGCTGGGTGGCATGCGTCAGATGCTCGCTCGCCTTCTCCAGCGCGCCCCGCCGCTGCTCCAGCTCCTGGCCGAGCATCCGGATGCGACCCTCGATCTCGTCGAGCTGGCTGGTCCGGCTCTCGAGCGCCCGCACCGACGTATCCACCGCGGTGATCTTCCGATCCGCCTCGGCCACCGACTCGGCGACCTCGGCCATCGTGTAGGCCACCTTGTCGGCTTCGTCGGCCTTCCGGGCGAGCTGAACGAAGCGTGCCTCGGCGCCCTCGACCCGGCCTTCCAGGCCCTTCATCCGCTCGGTGAGAAGGCCGCCGGTGGCGGCCACCTCGTCGACCTGCTGGCCCAGCTCCAGGACCGATTCGCGCCGAGCGGCGATCTCGCCCATGGCCTCCTTCACCTGCTCGATCTCCTCCCGGATGCGGGCGACCTCGGGCTCCATCTCGTTCAGGTCCTGGACCTGCGACTCGACCTTCCGGACGAACGCATCGGCCGCGGTGAGCCGGCTGTGGGCCTCGGCGTGGCTCTCGCGCAGGCGCGACATCTCCTCGTACGCGTCCCGCATGCGCTCGAGTCCGTCGGCCACGAGCTCGTGCGTCCCCTTGAGGGCCACGAGGTGCTGGACCGCCTCGTCCACGTCCGGCTTGAGCTGATAGATCCGCTCCATCCGGCCGGTGACCTCGTCCGTCACCGAGCCGATCCGCTCGACGTCCTGCCGGAACGCCGTGAGACGAGTGGTCTCGTCGGCCAGCCGGACGAGCTCGGTGGAGAGCTGGGCGGAGTGATCGCTCAGGGCGCGGACCTGGGCCTGGACGGCCGCCGCGCCCTGGCTGGCGGCGTCGAGGACCGCGAACCGGGCCTCACACTCCTTCACCGCGTTCCGGAGGTCGGCCACCCGCTCGCTCACCGCATGGAGGCCGCGGTTCTCGAGCTCGAAGCCTTCGCTGCTCTTCCGCATCTGCTCGCGCAGATCGGAGAGCGCCTGCTTGGCGGCCTGATAGGTGTGCTCGTTCTGGAGGGACGTGGCCTGGAGCTCCTCGCTCCGCGCGATGACCTTGGTCTGGATCGCCTGCACTTCCTGGATCTTGGCCTCGATGGCGCCGAACCGGCGGATCTGCTCCTCCTGCCGCCGGAGCCACGCGTCCAGCTCGCGGTCGAGCCGGGTGAGCTGGGAGATCTGAGTCGAGGCACGCTCGACAGCCTCCCGCTGCTGCTCCAGCAGGCCGCTCTTCTGGGCTACCTGCTCGGCGAGCGACTGGAGCACGGCGAGGCGATGCTGAAGATCGGGGACGGCCGTCACCGCCTGGTTGACCGGCTCGAGCGCCCGCTCGACGGTCTGGACCCGGCGCTCGACGTCCTCGAGGCGGCCGGTGGCGGCCTGGTTGTCCTGATCGAACGCCTCGAGCCGCGAGGTAGCGTGGCGGTGGGCGCGGAGGGCGTCATCGGCCTGTCCGCGCATCCGGCCGACGTTCTCGGTGAGCTCGTTCAGCTGCCCGCGAATGCCTTCAGCCTCCTCGCGGAGCTGGACGATCATGCTTTCGTTCCCGAGGAACTCCTGGAGCTGGCCATGAACGCGAAGGGCCGCATCGGCCTTCTCGCTGAGCGGGCCCATTTCCTGACCGAGCTGCTCGATCCGGCCGGCTTTCTCTTCGGCGGCGGTGAACCGCGCCGCGAGCGCCTCGAGCGCGACGACCCGCTCTTCGGCCGCCTCACAGCGGTCCCGCAGCGCCTCGACCTCCGCCGCCCGGTCGAGCAGCGACGACAGTGAACGGAGCTGCTCGGCCGCAGCCTCGGCGCGAATGACCAGGGGATCGAGTGCGGCCGCGGCCGTGGCGCGATTGGCCTGTTCCAGGGCGATCACCGCGTCGCCATCGGTACTCCGACGGCCTTTCAGGAACGTCACCATGTCGAGGTGCTCCAGAATGATCCTGCGTAGGGGCAGACGGTGCGGGGGACTCGACGCGAGGATGCAACGGATGTGCCCGGGCGCAGGGCCGACCGCCGCGCAACTGCATGCAAACTTGACGCTGTCCAACTCGCTGGCGGGAAGGAAGATCGCGGAGGGGGGCGAGCTGCCTACATGGAAGGAGCCGGGCGGCTCGGCGCAAGGCCCGTCGTGACGTGCGAGGGTCCGGGCAGAATACTGTCCGGGCTCAGGGCCTCAGACCGGCCTCCATGATGAACAGGTCCCCGCCCGATGGCTTCCCGTTCCTCTGCTCGGTTCGAGTCAACACCAGCCGGTCCCTGGCCCGGGTCATTCCGACGTAGAGCAGCCGCCGGGCCTCCTCCATTTCGGCCAGCGTATTGTCCTGGAGCGTCTTCCAGCCGGGGATCTGCTGGTCCTCGACCCCGACGATATAGACCCGCGAGAACTCGAGGCCCTTGGTCGAGTGGAGGGTCAGGAGATTGACCCGGTGAGGGTCCTTGTCCACCTCCACGCTGCTCGACAAGAGGGCCATGCCGAGGAGGTCATCGAGACGCTGGGGCAAAGTCTGTCCCCGGCTCGCATCCATCAGCGACTGGAGCCGTGCCATGGCGGCCGGGTATCGATCGGCCGGCGACCGTTCCCGGCGGAGTCGCTCCATGAGCGCATGGCCGCCCAGGCGCTCGATCACCTCGTCCAGGCTCGGAGCACCCGGGATGCCGGACGCCAGCTCGGCGGCATACAGCTCGAGGCAATCGCAGTAGCGGCCCAAGGCATACGGCCGACAGAGCTCGACCAGCAGTCGGACCTCGGAAGCGTGAACCTCGGGAGCCGGTTCCAGCGCCAGGCCGAGGCCCAGGAAATCGAGCAGATGGACCTGGGCGGCCTTCCGGTTGCGGGTGGCCTCCAGCGACCGCAGGTGCGGCAGGAGCCTGGCGAGCACCAGCGAGTCGTCGAGCGCGTGATGGGAATGTCCGGTATCCAGATTGTACTTGAGCGCGAGGTCGGCCAGCTTCGCGCTCTGGTCGCTCAGCGACCGGCAGAGGGGGAGGGTGTCGTAGAAGACGAGGTCGTCCACACCCCCGAACGGCGCGCTCAACCGGCGCAGAATGGGCACATCGTACTGCAGGCCGTTATGGGCAACGAGGAGATCATCACCCACGAACCGGCGGAACCGGGGCCAGACCGCCTCGAATTGCGGCTGCCCCCTCAGGTCGGCATCGGTGTATCCGTGTGCCGCGCTCGCGCCGGCGCTGATCGGCCGTGCGCAGCGGACGAGTGACTGGAACTGATCGACGACCTTTCCATCGCGGACCCGTACCGCGGCAATGTCCACCACTTCGCAGTCATCCCGGTCCAGCTCGGTCGTCTCGAGGTCGAACGCGACGAAGTCCTGAAGCGGATCCCGTTGGGGCGGCGCGTGCACGAGCTGAAGCGCCTTGAAAACCAGCAGGATCCAGGACTCGCCCGCCGCGTCCTCCGCCCGGAGCACCAGATCGCCGGGCCCGGTGAGGTCGCCCGACTGACTTCGCGCCGCGCCGGAAAGTCCGGCCGCGCGCAGCATTCCCAGCAGCGCGATCTCCACTCCACGATGGGGTTCGATCCAGACCCGGGAATCGGTCGTGAGCGCCTGACGCAATCGGTCGGCGAGCGCGCGCGCGCCGGGATAGGCCAGGGGATCGCTCAGATCGTGGTATCGCTCCTCCAGCGGATTGCGCGCCGGGCCCACCCGCTGCGAGAGCAGCTCGGTGACCATGCTTTCGACCGAGCCGTGCGACCGCTGCATCGCCCGCAGGTTTTCGACGTGATAGACGAACCGCCACGCCTTCTTGGCGCCGGGGTCTCCCTTGTGCCGCTCCCGGGCGTAGCGTCGCAAGGCCGTGACGAGATCGGCGCCGGACGGGGCCGCCGTCATGACATCCTGAAGGAGCGCCTTTGGCAGCAGCTGCTGCGCGAGCGTGTCCACCAGGATGGGGTCATCGGGTGACCGAACGACGCGGAGCGAATTGATGACGTAGGCGACGACCTTGTTGTCGAGCAGCGCCTGACCCTTGGCCAGCCGGCAGGGCACGTTCTCACGCAGGAACCTTGCTTCCAGCACCTCCCCGATCCGATGGGATCGGTACAGGATGCCGTAGTCTCCCCATTCGGTGCCCCGCACTCGGTCCGCGAGCAGGTCCCTGATCAACCACTCGGCCTCGGCCTCATCGTCCGGGAATACGCGGACCTCCACGTCGAACGGCGACGGGCGCGACGCCCGGATGCTCTTGGTGAAGAGGCTGGTATTCAGGGCGAGGACGCGGCGTGCGACGTCGAAGATCTGGGTCGAGCAGCGCCGGTTCTCGTCGAGCACGATCGGTTCGGCGACGCCGAAGTCGTCCAGGAAACGCTGGACGATCCGCGGATCGGCTCCGGTCCAGGAGAAAATCGACTGCTCGTCGTCGCCCACGCCGAACAGATTGCGATGGTCGGCCACCAGCGACCTGAGGATGCCGTACTGGGCGAAGTTGAGGTCCTGGAACTCGTCCACGAGCAGGTAGTCCCAGCGGGAGCGGACCGAGTTCGCCACCGCGGGGTTGGTGCGGAGGAGACACTCGGTGAGGCAGACGAGGTCGTCGAAGTCCACCACGTTGCGGGATCTCAGGATCTCCAGATACTGGCGATAGAGGTCGAGATCGTTTCCGGTCGGGACGTATCCCTGGAGGCGGTGCCGGCTGAAGACGCCGAGCACCTGACCCTGGCGCTTGTCGGGAACCCGCAGCCGGCGGAGCACGCCCCGCTGGTAGTCCTCGTCCGCGATGCCGAAGCCGGGAGTGAGCCCGGCCTCGGCGGGAAACTCGCGAAGGAGAGAGAGACAAAGAGAGTGGATGGTGCCGCGGGTGAGCCCACCGGCTTCCGGCCCGAGGCCGGTATTCAGCCGGTGGGCGATCTCCTCGGCGGCCTTGTTGGTGAAGGTGACGGCGCAGATGCGGTCGGGCCGGAAGCCGAGGCGGCTGATGAGGTGATCCACCCGTCCGATGAGGCACCAGGTCTTGCCCGCGCCCGGCCCGGCGAGAACGAGCACCGGACCCAGTGGGGCTTCGATGGCCTTCCGCTGTTGCGTCGTGGGCTCGAAAGTCACGTCTGGCCACCGAGGCCGACCGCTCGGGCCCAGCTCACGAACGTATCCACCAGCTCAGTCATGACCTCGTCGGCGGTGCGGCCGGAGCGCTTCTGCACGCCGAACGAATGATCCCCACCCTCCACGAGATGCAGCGTCGCACGCGATCCGAGTCGCTCACAGACGGGCGTGAGCAGGTCGAGACGCGCGAACGTGTCGCGCGTGCCCTGCAGAAAGAGCAACGGGAGATCGACCTGGTCGAGATGATCGGCCCGAGTGGTTCCCGGCTGCCCCGGCGGATGCAGGGGGAAGCCCAGAAATGCCAGGCCCCGAACACCAGGCAGCGGCGACGCAGCGGCGGCCGACGACGTCATTCGCCCGCCGAGCGACTTGCCGCCGGCCACCAGTGGGAGATCCGGGGCGACGGTGGCCGCCCGCTCCACGGCCGAGCGGACGCTGCGCTGGAGGACGGCGGGCGGGTCGGGGCGGCCTCCTCCTGCTTCCATATAGGGAAACTCGTACCGCAGCGTGGCGACCCCACGCTCGGCGAGCGCGCCGGCGATGGCCTCGAGAAAACGGTGGCGCATGCCTGCGCCCGCGCCGTGGGCGAGGATGTAGAGCACCCACGCGTCTGGCGGCCGGACCATGAGGTCCGGCATTAGAGGCGGTCTTTCAAGAGATCGAGCGCGGCGTGGAGGTCAGGGGCGAGTCGGAGGACGTCCGCCACAGGGTCGGACTTCATCTTCCGCATCCTGGGCGGCACCGTCTTGATGGTGAAGCTTCGGATATCGAGTGACTCGTTCACCTCGCTCCACTTGAGCGGCGTGGACACGGGCGCGCCCGGAAGGGGGCGGACGCAGAACGGAGCCGCGAGGAGGCGACCGGCTCCGTTCTGGATGTAGTCCACATACACTTTCCCGCCGCGCCTCGAGACCTGGCGGGTGATGGTGGCGATGTCCGGCAGCTCGGCCGCGACGACCCTCGCGAGCAACTCGCCCAGCACGCGAGCCTCTTCATAGCCGCACTGGCGCCCCAGCGGGACCAGCACGTGCAGCCCGGAGGAGCCGCTGGTCTTGATCAGGCTGGGCAGTCCGATGCTCTCGCAGAGGTCATGCGTGGCCCGGGCGACCCGAATGACGTGGGCGAACGAAGCCTCCTTCGGGTCGAGATCGAGAATGCACCAGTCGGGCCGGTCGATACTGGCGGTGCGGCTGGCCCACATGTGCAGCGGAATGGTGCCGAGGTTGATGAGATAGAGCAGGGTGGGCTCGTCGTCACAGATGAAGTAATCGATCTCGCGCTGCGCCTGCTCGCTCCACTTCCGCTCGGTGCGGATCCAGTCGGGAATGAAGGCGGGCGCGTCCTTCTGGAAGAACGACTTGCCCGCGATGCCGTCGGGATACCTGGTCAGCACCACCGGACGGTCCTCGAGGTACGGCAGGATCCACCGCGAGATCTCGCGGTGGTACTCGATCAGGTCGCCCTTGGTATAGCCCTCATCGGGCCAGAAGACCTTGTCGAGATTGGAGAACGCGACGTGTCTCGGCTCGGGGACCACCGGGCCGCCCGGAACCGCCGGCTCGCCTTCATCCGAGTGATGACCCGATGATTCCTCATCCTGGCGGATGACTTCCTCGGGCGGCTTGTCGTCCCGCATCCGGAGGAATACCGGTTGCCTGAGAAGGCCGTCGTCGGTGCGCTCGGTGTACTCCACTTCGCACACCAGGCGAGGCTCGATCCACGTGGTGCCCTTGTCCGGTGGGATCGGGCCGGTGCATGGTGGCGTCGGCCGCTTGAGCTCATCGAGACTGCGCTTGAGCTCGGTGAGCTGCTTGCCGGAGAATCCGCTGCCGGCACTGCCCGAGAACACCAGCTCGCCGCCGACGTACTGCGCCAGGTACAGCGCGCCGAACCCGTCGCGGCTCCCCTTGGGTCTGGTGTACCCCACGACGATGAAGTCGTCCGTGAGCCGGGTGCGGATCTTGAGCCACATCGGGCCTCGGCCGGCCTTGTAGGGCGCGTCGGCGCGCTTGGCCACGATGCCCTCCAGGTCCATCCGCTGCACCTGCTCATACAGGCCCAGACCGTCCTTCTCGAAGTGATCCAGGTAGCGGATGGCTCCGGCGGGCGGAAGCAGCCGGCGGAGGACGGCCTTTCGCTCGTGCAACGGAAGCGGCCGGACGTCGAAGTCTTCGAACGACAGCACATCGAACGCGAAGAAGGTGACCGGATTGTCCACCGTCGCCCGGCGGATGTCGAGCGCGCGCTGGAGTTTGCCGCGCTGCTGGAGGCGCTGGAAGCTGGGTTTGCCCTTCTCGTCCAGGGCGACGACCTCGCCATCGAGCAGGAATCGATCGAAAGGCAAGGCCGCGATGGAGCGGATGACATCGGGGAACTGGGCCGAGAGGTCGTTCCCGTTGCGGGAGATCAGGTGGGCGTCGTGCCCGTCTCGCACCGCCAGCAAGCGATACCCGTCGAGCTTGAGCTCGAAGAGCCACCCCTCCGCCGAAAAGGGCTCGTCCTTCGTTTCGGCGAGCTGGAGCTTCACGGTGTCCGGTCGCGGCGCCTTCCGGGGCGCGCCGAGCCTGGTCAGCTCGTCCCGAATGCCGTCGGCCGGCGTGCGCCCGGCCGCAAGCTCCTCGACCGTGAGTCCCGAGAGCACCGATTCTTCGGGCGGCTCGGGACCGCCGGTCGTGGCGTACCCGTCGCGCTCCTTGATGAGCAGCCAGTCGCGCTCGCTCTTCTTGATCTTCACGAGTGTCCACGTGCCGTGGAGCTTCCGGCCCCGCAGCTCGAAGAGCAGCTTGCCCTTGGCCATCCCCTCGGCGTAGTCCTCCTTGGGGATCCACTGTCCGCGATCCCACACGATCACGGCTCCGGCGCCGTAGTTCCCCTCGGGAATGAGTCCCTCGAAATCGCCGTACTCGAGCGGGTGGTCTTCCACGTGCACCGCGAGCCGCTTGTCGGCCATGTCGTAGGAGGGACCCTTGGGAACCGCCCAGGACTGGAGCACGCCGTCCATCTCGAGGCGGAGATCGTAGTGGAGACGTCTTGCCGCATGCTTGTGGACGACGAAGAGCCCGCCTGCCTGGGGTTCCTCGCGTCGGTCCACCGCGCCGGCGGGCTCGGGGGTGACGTCGAGCTTCCGCTTGGCGCGATAGGGGGCGAGCGGATCGGGTTTCTTGGTGGCCATGGGCGAAAGGTACGGGGGATTTCACAGGTTCAGGAGGTGTCGCTTGCGTCGTTACTCACCCCGGTTATTGTCAAACCTATGCCTCCAGCGCGCTCGATGGCTTCGGCCACCATCTCGTTCGGCCTCGTCTCCGTCCCGGTCAACCTGTACTCGACCTCGGAATCCGCGGCGAGCATCAGTTTCAACATGGTGCACAAGAAGGACGGCACCCGGCTGAAGCAGCAGTACATCAATCCCAAGGACAGCAAGGTGGTGGAGCGCGACGAGATCGCGAAGGGCTACGAGTTCGCCAAGGGGCAGTACGTCACCTTCTCCCCCGAGGAGCTCAAGGCGCTCGACGAGAAGGCCACCAACGCGATCGACGTCAACGAGTTCGTGCCTCTCTCGAAGGTCGACCGTCTCTACTTCGAGAAGGCCTACTTCCTGGGCCCCGACAAGGGCGGTGAGAGGGCCTACCGGCTGCTCGCCGAAGCACTCAAGGCCACCGGCCGCGCCGGGCTCGGCCAGTACTCCGCGCGGGGCAAGCAGTATCTGGTGCTGGTGCGTCCGATGGACGGCGTCCTGGTCATGGAGCAGCTCCATTACCAGCCCGAGCTCCGGAACGCCGGCGACGTGCCGGTGCCGGAAGTCCCGGTCAAGGAGGCCGAGCTGGCCCTGGCGAAGCAGCTGATCGAGCAGACGTCCACCGATGAGTTCCATCCCGAGAAGTACCACGACACGGTGCGGGAGCGGGTTCTCGAGGCCATCCAGCAGAAAGTGGAGGGCCAGGAGATCACGGCGGAGCCCGAGGAGAAGCCGGAAACCAAGATCATCGATCTGATGGATGCGCTCAAGGCGAGCCTGTCCAAGCGCGAGGGCGGCACGACGCCCAAGAAAGCCACCAAGTCTTCCTCATCCGAACCGTCGAAGCCCGCCAAGAAGAGAGCCCGCAAGGCCTCGTAGACCATGCGGTCGTACGTGGGCACCAGCGGCTGGTCCTACAAGGAGTGGAAGGGGACCTTCTACCCATCCGATCTGCCCGCCAACCGCATGCTTCGGCATTACGCGGAGCGATTCCCCTCCGTCGAAGTCAACAACACCTTCTACCGGATGCCGAGCGAACGGGTACTCCTGCAGTGGGCGGAGGAGGCGCCGGCTGAGTTCAAGTTCGTGCTCAAGGCCTCGCGGCGGATCACCCACATCAATCGTTTGAGCGGGTCGGACGACTCGCTCGAGTATTTCCTCCGGATGGCCACCGGGCTCGGCGAGCGACGCGGTCCGACCCTGTTCCAGCTCCCCCCGACCCTCAAGAAGGACCTCCCGCGGCTTCAGGAATTCCTGGCCCGGATCCCGAAGGGATGGCGTTCGGCCATGGAGTTTCGCCACCCGTCGTGGTTCGGGGACGACGTCTACGAGACGCTGCGGTTGCGGGATGTGGCGCTCGTGGCGGTCGACGAGGACCCCGAGGAAGGGACCGGCTCGCCGCTGGTGCCCACGGCGACCTGGGGATACCTGCGGATGCGACGCGGGAGTTATCGCGACTCGGATCTTGCGGAGTGGGCTCGGCGGATCGGGGACCAGGAGTGGGGCGAGGCGTATGTCTTCGTCAAGCATGAGGAGGGCCAGCCGCGCGGGCCCGACGCCGCGGAGGCCATGGTGAAGGCGCTCAGCTACTCGACGACGTAGGCCTCCATCGCGAAATACTCCGCCAGGCCGAGCCGGTCGAGCTCGGCCGCGGTGCCCTTGTTGCGCGCCTCCACCCGCTGCCAGAACTCCCGCTCGTCGGGACCGGGAAAAGGTGCCGTGTCTTTCTGGGACTGGTGTTTGAAGATCGCCTGGATCTTGAGCCGCAACTCCTCCTGCGCCAGCGGTACCAGCCACGTCGCCTCCGTCACCGGCCATTCCTGCCACGCGCCACGATAGAGCCACACCTCCGGCCGCTCGCGGCCCACCGAGGCATAGCCCTCGAGCGCGAGATCGATCGCCTCTCTGCACATCCGGTGGGTACCGTGCGGGTCGGAGAGATCGCCGGCGACGAAGATGATGGCGGGCTCGATCTCGTCGAGCAGCGAGCGGACGATGGCCACGTCGGCCGGACCGACGGGGTCCTTCTTCACCTTGCCCGTCTGATAGAAGGGAAGATCGAGGAAGCGGGCGGCGCGATCGTCGAGCCCCAGGGTTCGCACCCCGGCCACCGCCTCGGACTCCCGGATCATCCGCTTGATGTCCTGAACCTCTTCGATGTCCACGTCGCCCGGACGCTTGCCGGCGAGGAACTCGTCGAGCCGCGAGCCCAGACGGCCGACCGAGTCGTCGCCGATCCGGCCTTCCCGGGCCAGCCGCCGGAGGAAATCCAGGTGGCGGCGCACGTCGTGGTCGAACACCGCCAGGTTGCCACTGGTCATGTACGCGACGGTCAGCTCGTTGCCGTTCTGCACCAGCTTGTGCAGGATGCCGCCCATCGAGATCACGTCGTCGTCGGGATGGGGCGAGAAGCAGATGATTCGCCGGTCTCGCGGCAGCTTCGACCGGCCCCGGATCTTGGCGCCGAGCGCGTTGAAGACCTCACCGTTCAGCGCGCCCGGGGTACCCGATCGGGCGACGAGCGACGACAGGTGATGCTCCGAGTAATCGGCCTGAGTCAGCTTGAGAATCGCCTTCCCGGTCTGATGCGACAGCCACGTGACCGCGCGAATCTTGAGCTCCGGCGTCCACTCGACAGGCCCGAGCATCCAGGGCGTCGCCACGCGAGTGAGCGAGGCGGCGGCGGCCCGGTCGAGATACGCGGTGGTACCCGGATGGGTCTGCAGGAACGTCGCCGCGACCTCGTGATCGACTTCACCCTCTACCGCCCGCCGCACGATCGCCGCCTTGTGCTCACCGGTGGCGAGAATCACGATCTCCCGAGCGTCGAGAATGGAAGCGACCCCCATCGTGATCGCCTCGCGCGGCACGTTGTCCTCGCCGAAGAAATCGGCCGCCGCGTCCTTCCGGGTGACGAGGTCGAGCGTGATGAGCCGGGTCCGGCTGTCGAGGCCGGAGCCCGGCTCGTTGAAGCCGATATGGCCGGTGCGGCCGATGCCAAGCAGCTGCAGATCGATGCCGCCGGCCTGGGTGATCGCCTCCTCGTATCTCCGGCATTCGGCCGCGAGCTGCTCGCGGGGGAGATCTCCGCGGGGCATGTGCACGTTGTCGGGATTGATGTCGAGCTGGGAGAAGAAGTTCTCCCACATGAACCGGTGGTAGGAGTGGATGCTGCCGGGGTCCATCGGGTAGTACTCGTCGAGATTGAACGTGATCACGTCGGCGAAGCTGAGCCCCTCCTCCTGATGCATCCGGATCAGCTCCCGGTAGGCGCCGATCGGCGTGGAGCCGGTGGCGAGGCCGAGCACCGGACGGCGGCCGGTGATGGCGCCGTTCCGGATGACCTCGGCGATCCGCCGCGCGGCGTGTCGGCCGATATCGTCGTGATCATCCACGATGACGGTGCGGATGCGCTCAGGTGTGCTCATCGGGCTCGTGCGAAGGTAAAAGCAGCCACCCGGTTCCGACAACCGCCGGTCAGAAAGTCGAGCCGATCGAGAAGTGAAGGTGGAGGCGGCGTCGTCCGTTGGTGGGCAGAGGGTCGATGGGCTCCCCGGCCGAAAGCGCGTCGAGCACATCCTGCGACGAGCGCAGATCGAGTGCCGACGGATTGAGCTTGTAGCCCACGGCCACCTGGAGCGCCCCGACTGCGGTCTGATACCCGAAGCCCACGCCGACCGCGGTGTAGAAGTCGTCCTGGTTCAGGACTCCCGCGTCCAGGTCGAAGCGGCTGTCCGGGTTCCAGACCCGCCCGCCGTCGAGGAAGACGAAGCCCCGCCAGGCGTCGCCCAGACCGGGCACAGGCACATGCAGCTCGGCGCTGCCCACGAGGCGCGCGAGTCCGCCGGTGGGCGAGTACCTGTCGGCCACCGTATCCACCACGCCGCCCTCGCCCTCCTGGAACCGGACCTCAGGGAGCTTGGGCCCGACGAGCTGGCTGCCCCAGCCTCGCACATCGCGCGAGCCGCCCGCCGTGAAGGTCACGTCCCGAAGCCGAAGCAACGAGACGAACGGCGACTCGGCGCCTACACCCGACAGGCTGCTGCCGTAGGGGAAGATCCGCCCGGCACCGCCACGAAAGGTGAACCCGATGCGTCGCGTGAGCGGCACGAAGGCCGAGGCGTTGAGATCCAGCAGGAAATACTCGCTGGTATTGAAGAAGGGGGTTGTCACCTCCACCCTGGGGCGAATCACGTACCCCTGCCGGGGGTCCGCGATCCGGTCCAGCCGGCCGTAGCTGCCCTGGAGCGTCAGTGAGCTCCGGTTCCTCGTGGTCCCGAGCGTGCCGGCCGCCCCGGGCGCCGCGAGGCCCAACAAGGGTAGATAGACGATCGGATCGAGGTTGTCCCCGAATCCGTAGCCGTAGATTCGGCGGTGCGAGATCGAATAGCCCAGGGAGATCGACCGGAAGGGCGCGGGCGCATACACGAGCGAGCCCTCGAAGCCGCCGGCCAGGGATCGTTCCCGCAGATCGTCGCGGTACTCACCGAACGGGCCCAGCGCCGCCGAGACGGTCCTATGACCCACGTATGGCTGGAAGAAGGTCAGATTCAGCCGGTAGAGCTGCTCCGACGGACTCTCCAGGGCGAGCACGCCCGTCTGAGCAGTCGCGGTGATCGTGAACGTCCGCAACCGGCCGAGGACGCTCCGATCGGTCCAGTCGCTACGGGTGGAAAGTCCGCCACCCGCCTGAATGCCCACCTCCGCCCGGAGGAAGTGCTGGGGATTTTCGGTGATCGTGAGGGGGACGGTGACACTGGAATCTCCGGGCTCGCGACTCGGCACGCCCAGCAGCGCCAGCCGGACGAGATCCATCTGGGTCAGCTGCTCGCGGCCGCGCTCGAGCAGAGTTCCGTTGTACCAGTCCCCGGGCTCGACCGGCATCTGCCGGACGTAGTCGTGTGCGGGCACGTCCTCGTTGCCGGTCACGAGCAGCGAGTCTACCCGCGCCCGAGTATCCGGATGGACCTGGACCGTGACGGCCGCCGTATTGCTCGAGGAATCGAGGACGACGATGGAACGAGCCTTCGCGAAGGGGTAGCCGTGGGCTCGGAACCATCGCCACGTGCTGTCGATCAGCTCCTGCCGCTGCACTTCACCGAATCGAGCCCGCCGAGACCACCCGCGCTGGTGCTCGACGAAGTCCCCCCACTCGGTTCGTGCATCGGCAGGAACGGCCAGTGGGGCCGGATCGCCGGTGAAGTCCACAGAGCCGACCCGGACCTCCGGACCCTCGTGCACCACGAACGTGACATCCACGACGTCCGGTTCCGCATGATACTGAACATCGTAATCGACCTGGGCCCTGGGATATCCCGACTCCTGATAATGGTTCCGCAGCCGGATCACGTCCCGCTGAAGCTCCAGGGCGTCGAACGGGTGCGTACCCACCGGTGACACGAAGGGCAGAAAGCTGAAGAGGCGCCGGAGACCCACGAGGCCACCCTGGGCCGTGAGCGAGATGCGGCTGCGCAGGTCGCTCTCGTCGAGCCCGTGCTCACGGTCGTCGACCTGGAAGGCGATGGACCGCACCTGGGTCTCGGCGCCGATCTGAGTCAACGGATCCTGGGCGCGCAGTGTCGTCCACCCGAGACAGAGGGCGGCCGCCGCGCAGAGGCTAGTACGCATAGCGACCGCGCAACAGGAAGGCCGGCGGAAGACTGCCGCCGCGGATCACCGCCCGGAGCCAGCGCTGCGCCGAGTACTCCAACTCGAAGCCGGGACCTAAGTTTTGGCCGGGCTCGACGGTGGTGCCGCTACCGAGGGGCAGCTTGAGATTGAGAAAGAAACGGTCCGAGAGATACCGGCCGGCCGTCAGGTTGAGTCCCTGGGTGCCTTCCTGCTTGATCTGAAAGACATCGAATCCCAAGCCCCGTCCCGCCGACCCGGCAATGGCCTGCGACAGTTGGCCGAACGCGACCTGCTTCCCCGATGTTCCTTGTCCGCCACCCTCGAGCAGCGCGTTGTCGGAGGCCGGATGCCCCGTCACGATGTACGAGAGCACGTCCTCCTGGCTCATCGACGGGTCCGAGCTGAATTCGAGTCCCAGGCTGTCGAGCCGGCCTGTTGCGTTCACCGAGATCACGACGCCCTCGTCCTGGCCGCCGCCCTGGGTGGGAACCTGATACTCCGCGGTCACGTCCACCTGGGCGGAGTCGACAGGCCCGTTGAGGTCGATCTCGCCGTGCGATAGTCGAAACGTCCGGCCGGACAGATCGAGGGTGCCCCGCCCGGGCACCGGCCCGACCTTGCCGAGGAACTGCATCTCACCGCCGCGTTCCTGCCGAAGCCGGATCTGGCCGGCAAGCTCGATGTCGGCCTCGGGAGACTTCCGGCGGCGGATCCACACCCGCCGGGGCAGGCGAAGCTCGATGTCCATCTCCGCCCTGCTCAAGAGGCCGGGGCCCTCTTTCGTCTTCTGCAGGACTGCGGGGCCGAAATCGCGGGCCAGCTTCCGCAGGTCCTCCTCCGAGAGCTCCACTGGCTCGACCTTGCCCGAGGCCGCCTCAGCACCGACGTAGATGTCCGTTCGTCCGAGATTCAGGCCGCCGGTCACCGTCGGCTCATTGACGCTGCCCGTCAGGCGCAGTTTCCCGGACGCGATGGACTGCAGCGTCGGAGAATTCGAGATCCGGAAATCCTGGAGCTGGGCCGTCAGGTCGAGGCCGGGATCGGTGAGGGGACGCAAGTGCACGACCCCATCCGCGGTGAGCACCTCATCCTTTCCGGTAGTGAGCCGCAGCCGCGCGATCCGAAGATCTTCGCCATCGAGACGGCCCTCCAGCTCGGCGTCGCGATAGGTCACCCCCAGCGCGGGCAGCGTGAGAGCTGCGTCTTCCATCGTCAAGGCGCCGCGAGCCTGGGGTGCGTCGAGCCGGCCCCCGATGTGGGCGTCGGCGATCAGGATGCCGGTCAGATCGGTGGCGGCATCGGGCGGGAGCAGCGGCTGGAACAGCGCCAAGTGAAAGCTGTCCGCCGTCACGCGGACGCTCAGCGTGTCCACCGAGCCGCGCTCGATGCCGACCGCGGTGGCGGTATCGGCCGGCGCGAGCGTGAACCGGTAGGGCAGCATGCCTGCGATCTCCATCCTGCCGCCGGCCGCCGGCACCGCCTCCGCCTTGACGAAGAGCCCGCTCCGCTTCCACTCCAGATCGCTCCTGACCCTGCCGGAGAGGCGCGTCTCCGAGTCGAGAATGGCGAGCCCCACCGTGCCCGCGAGCGTGGGAGTCTCCGCGGTTCCCGTCAGATGCAGCGCAGCGTCCAGCCGTCCACCGATCGGGACGAGACCGGCCGAGCGGAGGCCGGCAAGATCGAGCCCGTTGATGCCGAGCCTGATGTCGTTCGCGCCATGGCGATCGACCACCCCATCGAGGGTGATGTGCCGGTCACCCGTGCTGAGCGAGAGAGCATTCACCCGGACTCGCGGGCCCAGCTCGAGTCTCGCCGGCCGGTCCAGTGTCCAGCGCCGGCCTCCCTCGGCCAGATCGAGGCGCTGCAGCGTGGCGCGGACCGTGTCACCCGCGGCCGTGCCACGCAGGGTCGTCGCCAGCCGGATGCTGTCGCCCACCTGGGCCGTGGCGTCGAGCGCGACGACGGAGTCGTAGCGGGCGACGACCGTGACGCTCGGCACCGAAATCGTCCCGAACGCGGCATCGGCGACGCGCAGCTCGCCGCTGGCGCCGGCGAAGCGCATGCTGTCGCTGACGGCGGTGACGTCGAGCGTCATGTGCTCGACCAGATTGTTGGCGAGGAGCAGGCCGTGGCTGTCGAGTCGCACGCCGCCCCGCCAGTGATACGCGGGACCACCCAGCTCCAGGACGACGCGGCTCGAGTCGGCCGAGAGAGTGTCGCCGGTATACGCGGCGAGCGGCGCGAGGTCGCCCAGCTCACCCATGACGCGAAGAAGTCCGGGTGACGACCGGCGGTCGATGGCGATCGTTCCGCGGCCATCGAGCCGGCCGATGTTGCTCCGGACGACGACGGTGTCGACGCCAATCGCGCCCTCGACCGGCGCCAGCTTCACGCTGGCGTTCTGCAGCCGAAGATCGCCCACTCCACCGATGAGCCCGATCGTCCCGCCGATGGTGCGAAGGCCCGTGCTGTCCGTCTCGGCCTCGAGATCGAACCGGCCCTCGATCCGTCCGGCGAGGTCGCCGCGACCCGTCCACTTGTCCAGATTCTCGAGCGCGAGCGTGCCGCGGGTGCGAAGTGAGGTCCGGGCCGTTGCCCGCGTCCCGTGAACCCCCACGTCGATCGCGCCGTCTCTTCCATCGAGGCCGATGCGGCCTTCCAACTCCCCATCGGCCAAAGTCATCTCCACGGTCCCCGAGTGGAGCGCGGCGTCGTTGACCGTCGAAGGCCCGAGCTGCATCTCAATCCGGGTCGTGGCCGTATCTCCCCGGCCCCCTCGCGAGGCCGTGAAGGTGCCATTGAGATCACTCCGCACGGCCGTGTCGCCGAGCAGGGCGCCGAGGTCGACGGCCTGCATGCGGCCATCGCGTAGTGCGATCGCCGACGTCGAGTCGAACGGGCGGTCGACGACCGTGCCGGTGATGCGGCCCCGACCGGCCGCCAGGCGCCAGTCGATCGTGGTCTCGCCCCGCGCCAGCGACAGCCTGGCCGAGGCGCTGTCGAGTCGGCGGGCGCCGTAGGTGATCGAGTCGAGCGTAACGCGACCTGAGGCTCGCGCGGTCGCGGGCGTGCTGCCGGCGCCGCTCAGACTGAAGGCTCCGTCAATCCGGCCCACGAGCGTGTCGCCCATTAGCCGCCCCGGATCGACGCCGGAGATGGTGCCTCGCGTCACCCGGTAGACAAGCGTGTCGCCCAGATGGACCGTGGCGACGGCCGTCACCCGCCCCCCGCCGATCGCGAGATCGGGCTGGGCTACCAGACGTCCGTCCTGAAGCGAGACGGTAGCCTGTCCCAGCGCGAGTCGCTCGCCCGACGGGCGGACCGCGTCGAACCCGAGCCGGCCGGTGAGGTCGGCGGAGGACACCGAGAAACCGCTGCCCGAGATATTGAACGAGACGTCGAGGATGGAGTCGGCCGGCGAACCCGCGAGCGTCCCCACAGCGCCCGCCGTTCCTGGGATGTCCGTCGCCGAGCCGTAGACGTGGTACGCGGGCACGGAGTCGAACGGCGTGACCCACCCATTCGCCGTAACGGCCGCCATGTCGGTCACCCCGCGCCCCCGGATCGTGGCACGACCGCGCTCGACGTCGCTGTGCAGCCGGAGCGTGGTCAGGTCGGTGGAACCGATCCGGGAGCTCCTCAGGCGCAGGTCGGCCGTACCCGACGTCGTATCGAGGGCGCCGCGGAGCGCGGCGTCCAGGCTTCCCTCAATCCGGCCGGGTGGCGCGGTCCGTACAACTTTCGAAGGATCGAGGTTGCGGAGTGTGGCATGCACGGTGACGCCCTGCGGCTTCCCGCTCTCCAGCGGCGAGCGCCCGCTGAGTATCAGTCTGCCCGCGCCGATCCCGGCCTCCAGCTCTCCCGTTATCGCATTGCCCTCCGCGCCCACCGAGGCATCGACGTCGAGGACCCCCTGGGAGACGAGAGTGGGAAAGACGGTGGACAGATCCGCCATGGCCACCGGTGTCCCCAGGAGCCGGCCCTTCAGGTGCTCGAGAAGACGGGGATCGTCGAGGCTCCTGGGCAGCGTCAGCTGCCCGGCGATGGTGGTTCGCTCCGTCTGGATCCGTATCGGATCGAGCCGATAGAAGTCGGGCATCACCTCGCCCCGCGACGCCACGGCGAACCAGGGGCCACCAGGCGGCGACACGGCGAAGTTGACCCGATCGATCCGTGCCGTGAGCGGGCTCCCGGTCGCGAAGTCTCTCACGACCGCGGTGAATCCGCGGACTCGCAACAGCGAGTCGGGGGCGAGCGCCGCCATGAGCGAGGCGTCCCGCACGTCGATGAGGTCGATCCTGATCGGTATGCTGCCCTTGCTCGTGTCCGACGACTGGCGCAGCGCCTTCGCGAGGTCCCAGGTGTCGCCCTGCCGGTGAGCGCTCGCCGTGATGCCGTCGACCTCGATCTCGCGGATGCGAAGCGGCGAGCTCAGAAGCTCGCCCAGGCTGTATCGCGCCCTCAGGCGGGGGATGCGCGCCAACTCGCGTTCGCCATGAATCAGGACGAGGTCCTCAGCCGACAGACCGCCGAACCAGGAGCCGCTGACCCGGGCCAGGCGTAACCGGTACCCGTCATTGAGGGGCACGAGCGTGATCAGGCGCCGAGCCACCCAGGTCGCTACGGGAGACAGCTGCAGCAGCCCCACGATAGCCACGAGAACGACCAGGAAGATCGCGATTGCGATGCGTAAACGGCGAAACCGCCGGAACTGCGTAGAGGACATCATCGGTTCTTCAAAGAGGGTCCGCAGCAGCCTGCTTCGCGGTGAGCGCCGTCACCACGATGATGATAGCGAACCTGTAGCCTTCCAGTGGGTTAGCGAAGGCGGAAGTTTTTCCCTCAGGAGGTATCAATGGCAGATCGCACCTGGAGCCAGGAAGACATCTGGTGGCGCGAGAATTTTGGCTCACGGCCCTATGCCGTGGGACGCCAGTATGAGGAGTTCCAACCGGCCTACCGGTACGGGTTTGAATCGGCCCGCGGGGACTCGGGAAGGGCTTGGCACGAGATCGAGGAATCACTGAGGACGGGCTGGGACCGCTTCGAGGGAAAGAAGGCCGGCGGCGCCGCCTGGGAGAACATCAAGGACGCGGTAAAGGACGCGTGGCACCGCGTGACGGGCCAGCACGACGTTGACCCGGATCGGATGGCGCAGTTCGAGAAGGAGCGGCTCGCGGGAGGCGTGCCCTCCAGCGGAACCAAGCGGCGGTAGGTCAGGGGCCGCCGGGCGAGCGCGTTGCCGACATCTCTGGAGCCTGCAGACCCCGAACAGTCTGGTCCAGGGCGCCAGCCTCCGGCAGCTCTCCCGCGGCCACTCCCAGCTCCCTGAATCGCCGAGCCGATACGAGCACTCTCGTCTCGAGCGATCCGACTGCGTTGTTGTACCCCTCCACCGCCCGCTCGAGCCCTCGCCGCAGCTCGTCGAAGTGTCCCGCCAGCGTTCCAAGGCGGTCGTAGAGAGAGCGGCCGAGCTCACTGATCTCCTGCGCGTTTCGGGCGATCTGCTCCTGCCGCCAGCCGTAGGCGATGGCCCGCAGCAGAGAGATGAGCGTGGTGGGACTGGCCGGAATGACCTGCTGGCTCACACCGAACTCGATCAGCGACGGGTCGTGCTGGCAGGCGGCGCTGAAGAACGTCTCGCCGGGCAAGAACATGACCACGAAATCGGGGGCAGGCTGGAACTGGTTCCAGTAGCCCTTGCTGCCGAGCATGATCATGTGATCGCGGACCTGGCGCGCGTGGTCCCGCAGCAACCGCTCACGCGCGGCGTCGTCGGGATCGCCCTGGACGGCATCGAGATACGCCGCCAGCGGGGCCTTCGCATCCACAATGACCGTTTTTCCCCCCGGCAAGCGGATGACGAGGTCGGGACGAACCCTTCCCGCCTCACTCGTGGCACAGGGTTGCTCCTGGAAGTCACAGTACTCCAGCATCCCCGCCATCTCCACGACGCGTCGCAGCTGGATCTCGCCCCAACGACCACGGACATGGGGGGCTCGAAGCGCCTTCACCAGATTCCCCGTTTCGGTGTGGAGGGCCTGCTGGGTGAGCGCCATCGCCTTCACCTGTTCGACGAGACCCGCATAGGAGGCGATTCGCTCTCTCTCCACCTGGGCCAACCGGTCATCCACACGCGCAAGCACCTCCTGGAGAGGCCGGACCAGCGCGTCCACGTTTCGCTGCCGCTGATCCAGGTCGGCCGCCGCGAGGTCGAGAAACGATTCGTTGTTCCGCCGCAGCGCCTCGGCCGACAGGGCGCCGAAGGCTTCGCGGAGCCGGCCCTCCGCCCGGGCGAACAGCTCGAGCTTCTCCGACGACGACCGGCGCTCGGCCTCGGCCCTTTCCTCCAGCCTCGCGAGCCGGGCACGAAGCACGAGCCAGGTGAGGAGCGCCCCGACGGCGACTCCCGCGGCGACAGCCAGGATGATGGTTACATGCATGGACATGCGGGTTAACATACACGGGACGACTCACGCGAACCCACGGAGAACTGCCATGCCCTCCACGTCCTCCCGTCCCCCCACGGCCCGCCCAGCCATCGCCAGCGGCACGTTCTATCTCGGCCCCGACCTCCCCGTGCGCCGTCTCGGCTTCGGCACCATGCGACTCACCGGTGACGGCGTCTGGGGAGAACCGGACGACCGCGACGAAGCAATCGCCGTTCTGCGACGTGCCGTGGACCTCGGCATCACCTTCTTCGACACCGCGGACTCCTACGGCCCCGAAGTGGCGGAGCGGCTCGTCGCGGAGGCGCTGCACCCATATCCCAGGGACATCGTCATCGCCACCAAGGCGGGCTTTCAGCGGCCCGGCCCGGGGAAATGGCTGGAGGATGGGCGTCCCGAGCATCTTCGCGAGGCGTGCGAAGGGAGCCTCCGGCGACTGAAGCTCGACCGCATCGATCTATTTCAACTGCACCGGATCGATCGCAAGGTGCCGATGGAAGACCAGATCGGGACGCTGGTGGAGCTGCGTGACGCGGGCAAGATCCGGTACATCGGACTGTCCGAGGTCACGGTCGCGCAGATCGAGGCCGTCCGCCGGCTGACGTCCATCGTGTCGGTGCAGAACCGGTATAACCTGGTGGAACAGCGGTCGGAGGACGTGCTGAGCTACTGCACGCGCGAGGACATCGGGTTCATTCCCTGGTTCCCGCTCGCGACCGGCAACCTGGCCAGCGCGGGTGGACCGCTCGCGCGGGCCGCCGAGCGGCTCGGCGCACAACCGTCGCAGATCGCACTGGCGTGGTTGCTCAAGAAGTCACCGGCGATGCTGCCCATTCCAGGCACGTCGAAAGTGAGCCATCTGGAGGAAAACGTGGAGGCCGCGACGATCACGCTGGACTGGCGGACAATGCGCGAGCTGGAGCTGCACACCTCGACGACCTAGGCGTCACGCCGAAGCCCGCCGCCGAGGCTTCTTCCCCGCGGCGATCTCCTCCATCGTGCGGCCGGTCGCGACCGAGGTCGGCGCCTCGGCCACGACGTCCGACCCGGGCCGGGCCTCCTCATCGCGATGCTTGATGAGCAGCCACTGGGCCCGGCCGGAATCGCCCTGCCTCGTGCGGACCAGCACCCACGACCCATTCAGCCGCTTCCCGTGAAGGACGAACTTGAAGTCTCCCTTCTCGAGCCCGCGGCGTAGCCCCTCGACCGGGTCCGCGCCCTCCCCGCCATAGGCGTACGTCCCCCGGTCCCAGATCATGACGGTTCCGCCCCCGTACTCGCCCGACGGAATCGTCCCTTCGAAAGCGTTGTACTCGATCGGGTGATCCTCGACCGGCATCGCCAGCCGCTTGACCGAAGGGTCCAGGCTCGGCCCCTTGGGAACGGCCCAACTCTTCATGACCCCGTCGAGCTCCAGCCGGAGATCGAAGTGCAGCCGGCTGGCGGCGTGCTTCTGGATGACGAAGGCGAGCTTCCTCGAGCGGGCAGGGCGGCCGCCGGGTGGCTCCTTCGTCTTGCTGAAATCTCGTTTCCGGCGGTATTCGGCGAGACGCTGCTTCTTCTCGGCCATTGCTCCTCCCTTATCACTCCGAACAATGAGCCACCCTATCCCGGAACGCGGTGCCGAGCCTCACCAGCCCCGACCGGACTGGTAGCGGACTGGTGATCTTCGGTGTATCTTCGGGTTACATCGATCCGAGGATTTCTCAGTGCCCGCCCGTGACCCCACCCGCCGCCCCCAGAGATACGCCGGTCTCCGGCACGCCAGCGGCATGCAACTCAAGTACTTCCTTCGTTACCACCGGCTGGCCGCCGGGATGCACGACGGCCGGGCCCAGGTGATCCAGCGGGTCCTCGATTATGTGGAGTCGGGGAAGCTCCCCGCCGAGATCGTGGACCGGGCAATCGTGGAGTTTCTGGAGTACCGCAACAAGCGGGTCTACCTGTATCAGGCAGAGCCGGCGGTCCTCGCCAGGCTCGATGAGACGAGGTTCTCCCGGATGATCCCCGCCGCGGGGAGCTGGGCGGAGGCGGTCATCGATCCGATGCCCGACGCGCCGAAGGAGAACTATGCCTACGCCGACCCCGGCCACATCAGAGTCACGTTCAGCGAAACCCACCGCCATCCGGCCATTCGTGTCGTGGACGAGCGAATGGGATGGCGGCGGGTCGGCAAGATCGTCGTACTCGATGCCGATCGGCGAAGCGGATTCGTGACGCTGAGCTACGATCCACCGGGCCGCCTGCACCCCCATGGCCGCCGTCCGCTCGACTACTTCGACCATTACCGGGCGAGAGCCGAAGCGCTCCTCGGTGGGCCGCTCTCCCCTTTCCCGCTGCACCAGGCTCTGACCCAGCTGGAATCGGGCGACCTGGTACGTCTTCAGCAGGGCCGGGGCTCCACGCTCGACGGCCGCGTGGACATCGTCGCGCTGGGGCTGGATGTGCGCTCCATGCCGGCGTTTCAGGCGGTGAAGCCGAGCATCGCGGTTCGCGATTCGGGCCGCTACGTCTGGCTGCCCGGCGGGGAGGCGGGGAACGGTGCGCCACACCTGCTCCGTGAGCTCCCGACGGACATCTACGCGGGCACCAGCATGGTCCGCTTCACCAGGGACTCGCTCGTGCAGGAGGTCCGCTACGTTCTCGGTCAAATTCAGGCTCACGCCTGAGGACGCGGTGGACGGGGTGTGGAATCAAGAGCTGTCTCGAGTGCGGGAGGTGGTACATCAGGCCCCGCGGGGATCCGCGTTGGATCCCCGCGTCGTAGCCGAGTCGGTGCGCATTCCGCTGGGCGCCACGATCGCGCTGCTCCAGGTGCTGGCGAAAAACCGGGAAGGCCGGCTCGAGCTCCGCGTTGTGGATGGGCGAGGACTCGAAATCGGCTCCTACCCCTCGCTCCCCGACGTCCCCGCAGCGATCACCAACGAGTTTGGGGATCGGATCGCTATCGGGCCGGAGAACGTCGAGTTGATCTTCCGGGTGGCGCCATGAACCTGGCGCAGCTCCCCGACCTGCAGCGCATGCGCGAGGAGTGCGGCAATCCCCGGCTCAAGCGCTACTACGACGAGGCGATCCGGCAGACCCTGGCCTCCGCGGCGGACGAGCGTCTGCCCCATCAGTTCATGCGCGCCCTGCTCTGGGTGTTGCTCCTCTTCTTCCTCCTGACTGGCGCTATCGGTGTTCTTGCCGCGCTCCGGATCGTTCGGGTGGATGACGCCGGACTGAGCCTGATCTGGCGCACCTTCGTAACCAGCGTGGTGGGGCTGGCCGTCGCCGTCCTTCGGTCGGCGCTCACCCGCCGTGGGACAGCCCCCCCTCGAATGTGAGTGGTTGCTTCCCTCCCCCTACGGTGTAGTATCCCAAGACGGACCCGCCCCGGGCCGTCGACTTTCCAACCCCATCACAAGGTCCCGCGACTGTGCTCAGAGCCGCGAGTCGTCTACCCCAGGCGCCCTCGTATCTCCTGACCGTCGCGGTCCTCGCCGCCGTCTATGCGCTGATGGCGCACGTGGGTCTGAGCTATGCCTCCATCGGGCACAGCGTCTCCCTGGTCTGGCCACCCACCGGCATTGCCATCGCCGCCCTTACGCTGCGGGGTTATCGGTGCTGGCCCGGTGTCGCCCTTGGCGCGTTCATCGCGAATGCCGCAACGCCCATTCCGCTCGGGGCGGCCGCGGGCATTGCCTTCGGCAATACGCTCGAGGGCCTGATCGGCGCGTTCCTGCTGACCCAGACCGATGGCCGGTTCCCCCACCTGGAACGGGGGCGGCTGGTGCGAGTCCTGGTCCTCGCGGCGGCACCGCTCGGCGCACTGGTCAGCGCCACCAACGGCGCGACGGTGCTCTGGGCCTCCGGCCAGATCGCGGTAGACCGAATCACCGAGACCGTCGGCATCTGGTGGACGGGCGACCTGCTCGGTGCGCTCGTGGTGGCGCCGGTGATTCTCGCCTGGGGAACGCCCGAGACTCGTCGCGTGTCACGCGGTATCCTCGAGATCACACTGCTGTGTCTCGGCACGGTGGCCGTGGCCGAGCTGGGGTTGGGGCCGGCGCTCAGGCTCCCGCTGCTCGGACAGGTCGATTATCCGTATCTCCTCTTCCCCTTCGTCATCTGGGCCGCACTGCGATTCGGCGCGCGCGGCGCCTCGCTCACGACACTGACGGTCGCCGTCGTCACGGTGTGGCACGCGACGCGAGGCGCGGGGCCGTTCATTTCCGATTCCACCACGGGAACCTTGTTCGCCGTCGCCTGCTACCTGGGCGCGGTCGCCGTTACGGGGCTGGCACTGGCCGCCGCCGTGGCTCGGGAGCGGGAAGCGGCCACCCAGGCGCTCCGCCAGCGGGAAGAGCAGCTGCAAACCGCTCTCGACGCCGCTCGGATGGGCATCTGGTTCTGGTCGGCGGAGAGCAACACGCTCGACTGGGACGACGCGCTCCGCCAGCTCTACGGACTCGGTTCGAACGACCCAATCGGGGGATACGAAGACTTTCTCGGCAGGGTTCATCCCGATGACCGCGCGTATGTAGACCGCACGGTGCGCCTCGCCATGACAGAGAACGGGCGCCTCGACTACGAGTTCCGCATCGTGCTTCCCGACGGGCGCATCCGATGGATCGCGGACCAGGGTCGGGTGATCTCGATGGGCCCGGGGCGCCCTCCGGCGATGAGCGGGGTCTGCATGGACGTGACCGATCGGCGGGCCACCGAGGAGCAGCTCCGCCAGGCGCAGCGGATGGAAACGGTGGGCCGGCTGGCCGGAGGGGTGGCGCACGAGGCGAACAATCAGATGTCGGTCGTTCTCGGTGCAGCGGATTTCATCCTGCGGAGGCATGACGTTCCCGAGGCCGCGCGGGCGGACGTCGAGCACATCAAGACCGCCGCCCATCGGACGGCCGCAGTCACCGCCCAGCTACTGGCGTTCAGCCGGCGCCAGGTGCTCAACCCGCAGGTGCTCGACCTCAATACCGTCGTTCGCCGCTTCGAGCCGACGTTACGCCGCGTCATGGGCGAGGACTGCAACGTCACGGTCCGCCCGTCGGAGGGGCTTCCCCCCGTCAAGGCGGACCCGGGACAGCTCGACCAGGTTCTCCTCAACCTCGCGATCAACGCTCGGGATGCCATGCCCCGAGGCGGCGCCCTCACCGTCGAGACCTTCCGCGCGGAGCTGAGCGCCGACACGAGCGGGATCAAGGGCGGGGCGATCGTTCAGCCCGGGTGGTACGTGGTTCTCGCCATCACCGACACCGGACACGGGATGGATCGTGACACCCTGAGTCACGTCTTCGAGCCGTTCTTCACCACCAAGGGCATTGGACAGGGTACCGGTCTCGGGCTGTCGACCGTGTATGGCATCGTCAAGCAGTCCGAGGGCTACATTTGGGCGTATAGCGAGCCGGGCAAGGGCGCCACGTTCAAGATCTATCTGCGGCCGGCCACGGAGCCGCTCGAACCCAGTGAGCCGGATCGGGCCGGCCAGCCACGGGCCTCGGGTGAGCTCATTCTCGTCGTCGAGGACGAAGGCGCGGTGCGATCGATCGCCGCCCGCGCGCTCGCGGAGGCCGGTTTCCGCGTGCGGGAGGCTGGAAGCGGCCGCGAGGCGCTGGAGCTGCTCACCGTGAGTGCAGAACGGATCGCGCTGGTCGTCACTGACGTGGTGATGCCCGAGATTACCGGAAAGGACCTCGCGGAGCGCGTCGCCCTCCTGGTCCCCGGCACGCCGGTCCTGTTCACTTCGGGCTACACGGACGGCGAGATCCTGCGCCGCGGACTGCTTGCGCCCGATGCGGCGTTTCTTCAGAAGCCGTTCACGCCACATGGACTGATCGCGGCAGTGCGGGAGCGCCTGGCCGCACAGGCGGCATCCCCGGGCGGGTGACCTCAGTCACAGCCGCCCTCCCTCGAATGATGACATCCTATGTTATTGGTATCCGGCCCCCTACGGAGGGAATCACATGCTGATGACGACTGGTCGCTCCACCCTGACCATGACGCTCGCGCTGGCGCTGGCGACGAGTGCGTGCCAGGGACGTACAGATAGTGCGGGAGGCACCGAGACCGCCACGCGTGACACAACGACGCCCCCGGCGGAGACGACCGCGACGCCGGCCGTCGCGCCGAAGGTTGGGCCCAGTGACGAGACGATCCTGGGTATGCTCGACGCGGCCAACAGATCCGACAGTACGGCGGGGGTGCTGGCCTCCAAGAAGGCGACCGACCCGGAGGTGAAGGCCTTCGCGGCGACGATGATGAAGGAGCACCACGAGCTGCGGGTC
The DNA here is from genome assembly GCA_963757525.1 of uncultured Gemmatimonadales bacterium. GTDB lineage: Bacteria > Gemmatimonadota > Gemmatimonadetes > Gemmatimonadales > GWC2-71-9 > CAVVWJ01. Next base: position 2,072,777 of record CAVWRM010000001.1, on the reverse strand, counting down.
AAAGGCGAGGAATTGGCCAAGAAGCTCGGCGTCACTCCCAAGCCGCCGGAGAAGGATCCCGTGGCCGGCTACTTCAATGCCGAGTTGAACGCCCTGCTCAAAGCCAAGAAGGGGGAGTTCGACCAGTTGTACATCGACAACGAAGTCACCGTGCACCAGGCCGTGCTGGATGCGGCGAACATGTCCCGGGTGAGCGCATCGTCCCCTGAGCTCAAGGAGCTGATCCAGAATACGATTCCGATCATCCAGGGTCACCTGGCGCAGGCCCAGGCGATCCAGAAACGGTTCGGTTCCACGACGTAAGGAGAGCGGGCCAGCCGCTCACACATCGAGAAATTCGACCGCGCCCTGGCGCAGCCCCAATTCCACGAGCCCTCCCACCGCGGAGGGCTTCGTGTGAGGGTGCTCCAGGCGGTCATCGATGTGCACCTCGGCGCCCGCGGCCATGATCGTGATCCGGCGGGCGCGGTGGACCGGCAGATCGAGGCCCGTCTCTCGGCCCGCGATACGATCGGAGAGATAGGCATACAGCCGGGGTCGCTCGTTCTCGGCGACCAGCACGAGGTCGAGCAGGCCATCGGCCGGATCGGCCGCGGGGGCAAGCGCCAGGTTGGGCCCGATGCTGGTGATGTTCATGGCCTGGCAGAGGTAGTACTCGCCGGACAGGTCGGTCCCATCGGCCTCGATCTGCCACGCCCTGGGACGCATCCGGCGCAGCACCGCTTGCAGGTAGCGCAGATCGCGCGTCAGGCCGCGGTCGTAGTGGTCTTCCCGATCTTCCCGGTTTCCCTCGCGAGACTGCGCGAGACACATGGTGACGGGGAACAGGCCGAGGCCGACGCCTTCGAGAAAGTGGGTCTCGCCCCACGCGCCCTTGGCGATACCCACATCGAACCGCAACCGTGGCGCCACGTCGAGGTCGGTAATCGCGTCACGGATGGATCGGCCGATGTTGAGGGCGCGGGATATGTTATTGGCGGTGCCCAGCGGGAGCAGGGCGAGAGGGATTCCACGGTCGATCAGCCGGCCGGCGGCCTTCCTGACGGTGCCGTCCCCGCCCGCCACCAGTACCACGTCACCGGGATTGTCGAGGGCCGACTCGTAGCCCTTTTCCCTGGTGGACTGGTAGGTGACCGCGTGGCCCGCCTCGATGATCGCGCGGACGAGGTCGTCACGGGTCAGTTCTCCGTCGCCGGCGGCGGGGTTATGCATCAAAGTCACGCGCATGAGGAGGTCGGAATGAGACAGGATGGAGGGCGGAAGCCGTGAGAATACTGGTCACGAACGATGATGGAATCTATAGCCCCGGCATCCTGGCGCTCGCCAGAGCCGCCACGCACTTCGGTGACGTTCGGATCGTCGCCCCCGACGTCGAACAGTCGTCCATGGGACACGCGATCACGTCGAGCCGGCCGCTGACCTACCGCAAGACCGCGCTCGGGGAGTTTGCCGCCTACCGGGTCAACGGCACGCCCGCCGACTGCGTGGCCCTGGGGGCTTACAACTGGGAAAAGATCGACCTCGTGCTCTCGGGCATCAATCTCGGCGCCAATCTCGGCAATGCCGTGTGGCACTCCGGCACGCTCGCGGGCGCCAAGCAGGCGGCGCTCTTGGGGCTGCGGGGCATTGCCCTCAGCACGCCTGCCGGGCGCTCGGAGCCCGATTTCGACCGGCTGGCGCCGTGGGTACATCGCGCGCTCGAGACCCTGCTTCCCGACGATTCGTTGAAGCTGGTCAACGTGAACTTCCCCCGGAACCCGCACGAGCTACGCTGGACCCGTCAGTCGGTCCGCCAGTACGACGGGGCCGTCGTGCCCGGCGAAGACCCCATGGGCCGAAAGCACTTCTGGCTGACCGTGCGGGCGATCGAAGAGACCGAGGAAGGGACGGATCTGTGGGCGGTGCGTGAAGGCTGCGTCGCGCTGACGCCGCTGCGCCTCGACCTTACCGACCATGCCGAGCTGGCGCGGGTCACCGCGGAAGAGCGGGTGCCGGCGGCCCGCTCCTAGCTCACCGACGCGTCGAAGGCCGCTGTCTCCACCACGCCGTTCCGTTTGACCTGCACCCAGATGCGATAGCTCCCCGGTTGTGGAAATGCATAGGGGAAGGTGACGTGCCCGTCAGGTGCCGTCGCGGACATGCGCATCCCTCCGCCACCGGAAGGCATGAGCGCGCCTTGCGACGCGACGGAGACCGTCCCGATTGGATGGAGGTGGATGAACACCGTGCCGTCCGTGCGGGCGACCACGGCGTGCGCCGCCATCCCGAGATACGGCTCGAGCACACCCAGCGACCCGCCGGGTTCCCGGACCTCGAAGCTCAACGCTGCCGATCTTCCGACCGTCAACGGAGTTTTCCCCCGAATCCACGCGATGGTAGCGCCGTCCGGCAGCGTATCGAGCACGGCACCACCGTCGCCCACATACACCGCATCATCGCCCTGAGGGGTCCGGCCGTCCAAGCCGTCGGGCACATCGATCGAGGCTGATACGGTCTGCGAGAACCCGGTGGCATGGACGATGTCGCCGAACACGCGGTAGTGTCCCGCCGGGAGCGCGGGCAGCGTGTCGACGAAATGGATCGAGTCGGTGGTGCCGGGGTGGAGATGCGCGAACGAGCCCTGGTCGCCGTCCCGGATCAGGAAGAGATGCATCAGCCTTCCATGATCCGGCACCAGCGAGCTCCAGCGCGGCAGACGGTGCGACCGGAGCCACACCGAGTCATCGCGCATCATCCACACTGAATCCGTGATATCGAAGTGGAGCACGTCGCCGTCGAGGATGGCGGCTTCGGCCCGGAATGGGCGGAACATCCGACTCTGGAACGCGCGGTCTTCGCTCGACCACCACGTGTTGCCGCCGTAGAGGAGCAATCCCGCGACCGCCGCGGTGCTCGCCATGGCCCGGCGTCCCGAGCGCATGCGATCCGGGCCGGGGGCCTGTCCCGGAGGCAGAACACCCTCCCGCGCGGCCGCGCCCGCGATGGAGATGATTCCGGCAACGAGGAAGATTCCGACTCCGGCCAGCGCGAATCCCAGCGGCCGATCGAACGCCAGCCGCCGGTTGGCCACCGCGGTGACCGGCACGACGGCGGTGCCGCTCCCGCGCGCACCTCGTACCGCCACCGTCACGCTGTTGGATCCCGGTGCCATGATCCAGAGCCGCACCTGGTAGCCGCCGGGGGAGCCGGCGGGCCTGGCGACGTCAGCGGGCGGCGTGCCGGCGGTGGCGCCCGCCAGGTTCACCACCGCGGTCACCTCGGCCGGCGCATCGCCCGCGACCTGGACGGTGATGTCGGCGATGCCGGGAATGACGCCCGGCACCGCTACGTGGACGATCACGTGGTACGGGCCCGCGTCTCCCTCGTACCACACATCGGGCTGCCTACGTGGGCGGTGCAGAGTAGCACGGCGGCCGCAAGGCCGCCGGCCCGCACCAGCGGCCTCGTCAACGCAGCACCCTTGCCATTCCGTTGCCCCACCACACACCGATCCTCGCCGACGCGATCGCGATGAGACCCGCGAGGCCCAGCCCGCTGACGATGACGTGGTGGTTCGGATGTCCCGCGGCGGTCATCGGCACGCCCCAGAACCGGTATTGCCAGGCGCCGGGCTCGATGAAGTAGGGCCACTGGTCGGCGCCGAAGAAGAAGTTTCGCGCGTGCGGCGAGAGCAGAAACTCGCCGAACAACCACTGGACGCCGAGGAGAAGCATCACGAATGCGAGGCCGGCGCCGAGGACGCGGGTCCAGCGCGCCGGCTCGTCGCGCCGCCCGATCAGCAGATCGAGCCCGAACGCCGGAACGATCAGCAGGAGCGGGAAATGGGGCGGCACCATGTGGGTGACCGGGTTGTAGATCGGGGCCAGCTTGGGATGCGCCGGAACGAGCTGCAGGATCCAGATCATCGCGAGCACGATGGCCATGTAGATCCCGGCTGTGGTCGTCGCGGGAAGCCGAAGCCGTCCGGAGCGGGCGAAGGCCGCGAGGAAGACCGGAAAGACCCCGCCGGCCACCTGGTAAAACAGCGGCGCGTGCATCTGGTTGGGACGGCTGGCGTACTCCGTGATCACCGTAGCGATCATGGTGACCAGGACGCCCCCGGCGATCGCGTAGGCCCACCCGAGGCTGCGGACCTCATCCGGATCTCTGGCCCGGTTCTGCGCGGCGAGCGCCATCAGCATGGCGCCGAGTTCGACGGCGACCATTCCGATGGCCAGCACCATGTGCGGCGGGCTCACGATCTTGACGTCGAGGCCGTACGCGTTGTGCCACCAGCTGTCGAACGGGGCCGACGCGACCATCACGAAGGTGCCCCAGATGATCACCCAGGCACCCAGCGGGGCCGAGAATCCCCAGAAACGAACGGAGGCGTTTCGCACGCCCTGCCGCGTGCCGAAGGTCGTTCGGAGCACGAGCCATCCGCAGCTGAGGCCGGCTACGACGGCGCCGAACTGCTCCAGGAGATGGGGCGGGCTCCAGAACGTGTCGCGGCCGATCGTGCTGTGCCACGAGATATCCCAGAGGAGTCCGACGACGATACAGGCGGAGCAGACCAGCACGATCCCGAGCGGTCCCACCGCGGGCCCGTCGCTCGATACCAACCGCATGGACTCATCCAGCGCGTCGACCGGAGTAAGCCTGAAGATCGTCAAGTCACCGTACCCTCGCTCCCGCCTTGAGGACCAGCCTCACCTTTCTCAATGCGCCGATGTCCTTGGTCGGATCGCCCTCGACCGCGACGAGGTCCGCCAGCAGGCCGGGGGCGATACGTCCCAGCCGGTCGTCGAGGTGGAAGGTCTTGGCATTGCCGCTCGTGGCCGATCGCATAGCGGCGAGCGGCGTCATCCCGTATTCGACCATCGCCTCCAGCTCACGGACGTTGTCGCCGTGCGCGAACACGCCGACGTCACCCCCGAAGCAGATGGTCACTCCGGCCGCCAGCGCGGCCTTGAAGGCCGCTCGCTTGGCCACGAGTCCCGGCGTGGGCTCCGACTTCCCCTTCACCCAGCCATCGAAATAGGTGGCGTAGGCCTCCGACGCGGCGATCGTCGGACAGAGTGCCACCTTGTGCTCCCGCATGAGGTTGAACACGGCGGGCGTCCCCCCGTCGCCGTGCTCGATCGTCTCCACCCCGGCGAGGATCGCCCGACGCATCCCCTCGGCGGTGGTGGCATGGGCCGCTACCGGTCGACCGGCGCCCCGGGCGGTCTCGACGAGAGCACGGAGCTCCTCGATCGAGAAGGTCGGCAGCGCTTGCCCCCGGGGTCCCCAACTGTAGTCGGCGTACACCTTCACCCAGTCGGCCCCATGCCCGATCTGGCTCCGGGTGACTCTCGCGATTTCCTCGACCCCGGTCGCCTCCTCGGCGCCCTGCGGCGGATCGAAGGCATAAGCAGACCGGCGCGGTCCGTAGCTCCCGGTGGCGACGATGGCTCGGGTCACCACCAGCAGCCGAGGCCCGGGTACGATCCCCTGTTCAATGGCGCGGCGCAGCTGCACGTCCGAGTCGTAGGCACCCTCGGTGCCGAGGTCGCGCTCGGACGTGATGCCGGCCCGGAGCGTCGTCTCGGCAGCGGCTACCGCCCGAGCCATCCGGAGCACCAGCGGCTCCTTCAGCACCTGGTCGTCCCAGAGCGTCTCGTCGTACGGGTGCAGGAACAGGTGCGAGTGGCCTTCGATGAGCCCTGGAATGAGCGTCGTGCCCTTCAGGTCCACGCGCTCGGCGCCGCCGGCTTTGACGCGGTCCACGGGACCTACGGACTCGATCTGGATCCCCCGGACCAGTACGGCCAACCCACGGCGTGGGGCGTCCTCGACCCCATCCCATACCGCGTCCGGTACGAGCAGCAACGGGCGGGCAGACGTGTCGGACGTGGCGGGGCGTTGCGCGGTCAGGACCGGCGGCACCGCCATGGCGCAGGTGAGGAGAACACGTATCAGGGACATCGGGTGTGGCTCGGGATGGAGTAGGTACGACAGGGAAATTATAGCGAAGGCGCCGAGTTCGCTGTCGCTCGCCGGCATCCCGGCGAGCTACAATCCGTCATGGCGAGTGTCTGCATCGGGACGTCGGGGTATGTCTACCGGCATTGGCGCCAGGGTGTCTTCTATCCCTCCGGGCTCCGGCACCGGGACGAGCTGACCTATTACTCGGGCGTGTTCGGCACCGTCGAGCTCAACAGTCCCTTCTACCGGGTGCCGACTCCTGAGACCTTCGCCCGCTGGCGGGACGCGACCCCTGATGACTTCACCTTCGCGGTGAAACTGAGCCGCGGTATTACCCATTTCCGGCGGCTTCACGACGTGTCGGACCTGCTCGACGAATTTCTCGATAGGGCAGGCCTCCTCGGGCCGAAGCTCGGCCCCCTTCTGGCTCAGCTGCCCCCCGACTTCAAGCGAGACCCCGGGCGCCTCGAGGAGTTTCTCTCGGTGCTGCCCTCACGACACCGCTGGGTCATCGAGTTCAGGCATCCGAGCTGGCAAGCTCCCGACGTCTACGGCATGATGGCCCGGTACGGCGTGGCTCTCTGTGTGCCGATCGGAGGTTCGCTGGAGGCCGATCTGGTCACGACGGCGCCGTTTACCTACTTGAGGATCCATCAGGGCCCCAACCGGCGAGGCCACATGGGAAGGGAAGGTCTCCGGCCCTGGGCGGCACACGTTCGCGCGCTGTCCAGGGCCGGCAAAGACGTCTACGTCTATTTCAACAACGATACCGCCGGCCACGCCATCAGAGACGCGAGTCTCTTGCGGGACATGCTGGACGGCCGCGCGTCCTAGGCTCCCTTCTTCTTCTCGAAGAGGTGGAGGTACTGGCCATAGCCCTCCGCCTCGAGCTTATCCACCGGAATGAACCGCATCGCCGCGGAGTTCATGCAGTAGCGCAACCCGGTCGGCCGTGGTCCGTCGTCGAAGACGTGGCCCAGGTGCGAGTCGGCGTGAGCCGAGCGCACCTCGGTGCGCTCCATGCCGAGCGTGCGGTCGCTGTGCGTCTGAACGTTGGCCGGCTCGAGCGGCCGGACGAAGCTCGGCCACCCCGTGCCCGAATCGTACTTGTCGAGCGAGCTGAACAGCGGCTCGCCGGACACGACGTCCACGTAGATACCCGCCGCGTGGTTGTCCCAGTAGGCGTTGTGGAACGGTCGCTCGGTGGCATCCTTCTGCGTGACTGCGAACTGCTCGGACGTGAGCTTCTGCTTGAGCTCCGCCGCCGGGGGCTTCTTGAACATCGTCGGATTCCATCCCGTCGTTTGAGACTGCGCCAAAGCCGTATGGGTGACCGCGAGGAGCACGGCTGCCGCGATCCCGAGAATCCCTCCCGCCTTCATTTCATCGACTCCTTGTTCATGGCGACCTCGCCCCAGAGCTGCCGGATCCGCTCGTTCCGCCGGCACCCGATGACGTACGCCTGGTAGCTGGCCGGGTTCTTCTTGTAATACTGCTGGTGGTACTCCTCGGCCGGATAGAACGGTGTGGCCGGCTCGATGGCGGTGACGATGGGCGACGAAAACCGGTGTGAGTCGTCCAGCGCCCGCTTGGAGGCCTCGGCGGCTTGATGCTGCGCGCTGTCGCCGTAAAAGATGATCGAGCGGTACTGGGGCCCGTGATCGCAGAAGGCCGCGTCGAGCGTGAGCGGATCGATGTGGTGCCAGTAGATATCGAGCAGCTTGTCGTAGCCGATCGTCGCCGGGTCGTAGATCACCTTGACCGATTCGGCGTGCCCGGTCGCCCCTGAGCCCACCTGGTGGTAGGAGGGGTTGACCACCTTTCCGCCGGCATAGCCCGCGGTGACGCTGACGACGCCAGAGACGCCGTCGAACGCCTTCTGCATGGACCAGAAGCATCCTCCGGCGAAGAGCGCGGTGTGCTGAGTTGTCGTCGGTTGGGGATCCGGTGCCGGGCGGGAGCCCCAGGTCACGGGCCCGACCGGGGGGGCACCCATGGCGAACGCGGCGAGGAGGCCGAGGGCGCACAGCCCAGCTAACTGTATCAACGAACGGCGCATCTGAGTGGCTCCAGGCAAGGACACCCACTAAACGTCAGGACCCGCAAAACGGATCCATCAAAGGTATCCCGCGGGCGGCGTTCCCGGGGCGTTATCATCCAGACCCATGAGAATGGCCTCGCTGGTCGAAACGTCCCGACGCGTCGCCGCGACGGGCGGACGCCGGGACAAGATCGGTATTCTGGCGGACTTCCTGGTCCGGGTTCCCCCCCACGAGATCGAGATCGCCACCGCCTATCTCTGCGGAATCGTGCGCCAACGCCGCCTTGGTGCCGGATTCGCCGCCCTTCGCGATGCCGCGGGCGGCCGCGCCGCGCAGGACCCCACCGTCGAGCTGTCGGATGTCGACGCGGTCTTCGCCCAGGTCGCGGGGGCTGCGGGCAAAGGGTCGGGCGGGGAGAAACGCCGGCTCCTCGGCGGCCTCCTGGCCAGGCTCGTGGCCGATGAGCAGCAGTACCTCTACGATCTCGTGTCGGGCGAGGTACGCCACGGCGCCCTCGATGGCGTCGTTACCGAAGCCGTAGCGCAAGCGGCACACATTCCGCCGGAGCGAATCAGGCGCGCGGTGATGATGGCGGGAGACCTGCCGATGGTGGCGCGCACGGCACTGATCGAGGGTGACGCCGGTCTCGCCCGGTATTCGGTACAGCTCTTTCGCCCGGTGCAGCCGATGCTCGCGGGCTCGGCCAGCGACGAGACGGAGGCGCTGGCGGAGCTGGGCCAGGCGGCGCTGGAATGGAAGCTGGATGGCGCTCGGGTGCAGGTCCACAAGGCCGGCGACGAGGTGAGGGTGTACTCCCGGGCGCTCAACGAGGTGACGCCTGCCGTGCCCGAGGTGGTGGAGATGGCGCGTTCCCTCCCCGCGCGCGAGCTCATCCTGGAGGGGGAGGTCATCGCGCTTCGGGAGGACGGAACGCCTTACCCCTTCCAGACGACCATGACCAGGTTCGGCCGCCGGCTCGACATCGCGCGCGCCCGCGAGGTCCTCCCGATCACCCCCGTGCTCTTCGATCTCCTGTACCTCGACGGGGAGGCGCTGCTCGACCAGCCCTATGGCCGGCGATTCGAGGAGCTGGTCGCCGGCGTCCCGGAACGGCTCGTCGTTCCCCGGCTGGTGACGTCCTCGGAGGCGGAGGCGGCGGCGTTTCTCGCTGACGCGCTGAAGCGGGGACATGAAGGCATCATGGCCAAGGCGCTCGATGCGGCCTACGAATCCGGGCGCCGCGGCAGGCGGTGGCTCAAGATCAAGCCGGCCAAGACCTTCGACCTTGTCGTCCTGGCCGCGGAATGGGGCCACGGCCGCCGGAAGGGATGGCTCAGCAATCTGCATCTCGGAGCCAGGAATCCGGCCGACGGCAGCTTCGTGATGCTGGGCAAGACGTTCAAGGGCATGACCGACGAGATGCTGGCCTGGCAGACCGATCGGCTCCTCCAGCTCGAGGTGGCCCGCGACGGCCTCACGGTCCATGTGCGCCCCGAGTTGGTCGTGGAAATCGCCTTCAGCGACGTCCAGCGAAGCTCCCAATATCCCGGTGGAGCGGCCCTTCGGTTCGCCCGGGTCAAACGCTATCGGGCGGATAAGTCGCCGGCCGAGGCCGATACCATCGACCAAGTCCGTAAGCTATTGCCTGAGCAATACTTGATCGACTAGCCACGGGAGCATCTCACCGCCCATTTCGCCTCAAGCTGCTCGCATTCCTGCCGATAACTGATCAGACTGATCTCCCTTCCCGACAAGTGGATACGCTGAGGTCCGACTGACAGGATGAACGGTCCCGAAGTGATGACCGGACGTGGACGGGGGCAGTGGCCTTTGCTCGTGGGGGCCTCGGCGGCCATCGGCATCGGCGTGTGGTGGATGCACGACACGGGGATGTTCGCGGACCGGTTCGTCGTCATGGCCATGGCCCTGACCGTTCTGGTCGCCGGGATTGTGGCCGCGTTGAATCGACGCTTCACGATGCACGCGGCGGCGCTCGAAGACAGCGAGCGTCAGCGGGCGAGCTCTCAGATGGAGCTGGCGCGCCTCGCATCCTTCCCCGAGTTCGACCCGAGCCCGGTCCTCGAAACCGACCTGCTAGGCAATCTGACGTATCACAACGCGGCCGCCGCCGAGCAATTTCCGAAACTCGGATCGGCCGGAGGAGATCATCCCGCCCTCGCACGGATCGCGCGGGCGGTCCTGCGGTTGCAACAGGGCTCCGAACGTCAGGTACTCGATGAGGTTCGGGTCGACGGCAAGGCCTACGAGCTGCGCATCTCGCTCTCCTCCGCCCGAGACCGGGCCATCATCTATTGCGCGGACATCACCGAGCGTCACCGGGCTGCCGAGGCCCTCCGCACCCAGGAGCGATTCCTTCGCGCGATCATCGACGCCAATCCCAGCCTGATCTATCTCAAGGACGCCGAGGGACGGATCATCCTCGCCAATCGCACCTTTGCCGCGCTCTACGGCACTACCCCCGCTCTCGTCCTTGGCCGCCAGGAGGACGACTTCCTCGACCCCAAGACGGCCATCGGAATGCGGCTGAGCGACGAAAAGGTTCGGACGACGCAAACCAGCCAGGTTCTGGCCGACGAGCCGCGGCGGGACCCCCGCACCGGCGGCCAGCGGTGGTATCAGATCGTCAAGCTTCCGCTCACCATCCCCGACGAGGGCATGGCGGGCGTGCTCAGCATCGCGAACGACATCACCGACCGGCGCGCGGCGGAGTGGAAGCTGCTCGAAGATGCCCGCCGGCTCGCCGCCACGCTGGAGATCCAGCAGACCGTGGGCTCATGGTCGCACGATCCCGGCGAGATGAGGCGGGCCGTGGTCGAGCGAGCCCGGGCGCTTACCCGGGCCACCGGCGCCGCGGTGCTGCTCGTCAATGGCAACTATCTGGTACTCGAGAGCGGGTCGGGCACCGCGGCCGATCACGTCGGTCTCAGGGTGTGCCGAGCGTCGCGCTTCGCGCGCCTCTGGGCGTCGGGCACCGAAGTGCTGCAGATCCAGGACGCCGACCGCGAGCTGGCGCTCGACAAGACCGCCTGCCGGGTGCTTCAACTTCGCAGCGCGGTCGTGGTCGGGCTCCAGTCCGCTGGCAAGCTGATCGGCGCCCTCGCCGTCACCAGCACCAAGCCGAAGCGCTTCACCCACCACGACGTGCAGGGAATCCGGCTGGTCGTCGGGCTCCTCTCCGAGGCCATGGCGCGCCGGGCGGCCGCCGCCGCCAACGCTGAAACGGAGGCGCGGTTCCGTACGCTCGCCGACGCGGTACCGGTGATGATCTGGACGTCCGACGAGCACCATACATGCGACTACTTCAACCGGCATCTGCTCGAGTTCACCGGCCGGACTCTGGTCCAGGAGCTCGCGGCCGACTGGGCCACCGACCTGCATCCGGAAGATGCCGCCGCGTGCACCGCGGCCATCGGCGCTGCGCTCAGGGACCGGGGCCCCTACCAGCTCGAATACCGCCGGCGCCGCCACGACGGCGTCTACCGCCTGCTCCAGGACGTGGCCGTGCCCAGATTCACCCCGTCCGGCGAGTTCTGCGGATACGCGGGCACCTGTCTCGACATCACCGAACGGCGTGACGAGGAGCTGGCCCTGCGCCAGGCGCTCAAGCTCGAGGCGATCGGCTCCCTGGCCGCTGGTATCGCCCACGAGATCAACACGCCGGTGCAGTACGTGAGCGACAACGTCAGTTTCCTCCAGCGCGCCCTGGCGGACCTGCTGGATCTGGCGCGGCGGGGAGGCGCGCATGAGACGGACGTCGATCTCGAGTACCTCATCGCCGAGGCGCCGGCGGCCGCGGACCAGGCGGTCGATGGACTTCGGCGGATCGCCGACATCGTCAGGGCGGTGAAGCAATTCTCTCACCCCGGCTCCGACAAGCCCGCGCCCGCCGATCTCAACGACGAGATCACGACGACGGCGGCCGTTTCGCGGAACGAGTGGAGATACGTGGCCGACCTCACGACTCGACTCGACCCGAATCTTCCTCCCGTTCTCTGCCTGGCGGACGAGATCCGCCAGGTACTGCTCAACTTGATCGTCAACGCGGCCCACGCGGTCGCCGACGCGGTCGGCGCCACGCCGGGGGGGCGGGGTCACATCGAGGTGGCGAGCCGGCGCGACGGGGAGTGGGCCGAGATCACGGTCCTGGATACCGGAACCGGGATTCCCGAGGCGGTCCGCTCGCGCATCTTCGACCCGTTCTTCACCACCAAGAGCGCGGGCCACGGGACCGGACAGGGTCTGGCCATCGCCCGCGCGATCGTGGTGGAGAAGCACGGGGGGGTGATCCGCTTCGACACCGTCGTCGGGCAGGGCACGACATTCATCGTCCGCCTGCCTCTCCGGTCGCCGGCAGACGGGAAGGTGCGGACGGCATGAGGCGGGTGCTCTTCGTGGACGATGATCAGTCGATCCTGGACGCCCTCCGGCGGCTCTTCCGCGCCCGGCGCGCCGAGTGGGACATGACCTTCGCGCTCGGAGGCCTCGAGGCGCTGCGAAAGGTCGAGGCCGAGGCCTTCGACATCGTGATCTCGGACATGCGGATGCCCGACGCCGATGGGGCACGTGTCCTCGATGCGGTGCGACGCATGCAGCCGGGATGCGTTCGGCTGGTCCTGAGCGGCAACTCCACCAGCGACGCGGCGCTGTGCGCCGTCGGGACGGCCCACCAGTTCATCGCCAAGCCGTGCGAGCCGGCCGCACTCGACCGGTTGTTGACGCGAATCTGGTCGCTGCGCGAGACCCTGGGCGATCCCTTGCTCCGCGATCTGGTTGGCGGTGTGTCGAGCCTGCCGAGCCCCCCTTCGACGTACTGGGCGCTCGTCCAGGCCCTGTCCGACCCGGAGACATCGATCCGCACGGTCGCCGAGATCGTCGAGCGCGATCCCAGCATCGCGGCCAAGGTGCTGCAGCTGGTCAACTCGTCGTTCTTCGGCCGGGCCCGGCACGTCTCGAGCCTGGAAGACGCGGTAAGCTACCTGGGCATGAACCTGGTGCGGGCGGTGGCGATCTCCAACGAGGCGCTACGACTGTTCCGGCCGTGCGACGGCTGCCGCTTCGACGTCGACGCCTTCCAGGCCCACTCGGTACGTGTGGCGGGCCTCGCCAAGCGGCTGGTGTCTCGGTCGCCGCAGGAAGACGACGCCTTCATGACCGGCATCCTTCACGATATCGGGAAGCTGGTGCTGGCGACGCGGGCGCCAGCGCACCTCGCCGCGATGATGGCCGCGGCCGACGCCTCCGGCCTTCCGCTGCACGAAGTCGAGCGCCGCGAGCGTGACGTGACGCACGCGGAAGTTGGGGGGTATCTGCTGGGGATCTGGGGGCTGCCGCACGTGATCGTCGAAGGTGTCACACGGCATCACCGTCCGGCGATGGCCGGCACCGAGGACGTGGCCGTCATCGCGGCGGTGCACGCGGCGGACGTCTTCGACCACGAACAGCTCGGCGAACCGGCCGGGGGGCTGGACCTGGAGTTCTTGAGCGGGGCCGGCTACACCGGCCGCCTCGACGAGTGGCGCGCGACGGCCGAGGAGTTCTTCGCCAACCAGGTCGCTTAGGCCGCGACGGACCCCACGAACGCCTGAATCTCGTCGAAGGCCTGTTCCACCCGCCGGAATCCCGCCATATCCACGACGTGACCCTCGAGTGCTCGCTCCTCCATCTCCGACAGGACGGCGGCAAACCGGTCGGCCCCCAGAGTCGCGGCCGGTCCCCGCAGCCGGTGCGCGACCTGGGCCGCGATCATCGGTTCGCCGCCGGTGATGGCGCACTCCAGGTCGGCCAGCAGCGGGGCCGAGGTCGTGACGAAGAGACGCAAGTAGCGATGGACCGTGTCCGGATCGCTCCCCAGAAGCGCCTCGACCTCGCTCACCCGGATCGGCGGTGACGCGGGGGTCTTGGGTTTGACCGGCGTCGGCGTGGCTCCATTGGTCGATGCCCCGGGCGAGGCTTGGGCCGGAGACCCGCCGGCCGGCACCCATTGCGCCAGCACGGCGGTGAGCCGGTCGCGCCGGATGGGCTTGCTGAGGTAGTCGTCCATGCCGGCGGTGAGACACCGCTCGCGGTCGCCCTGCATGGCGTTCGCGGTCATCGCCACGATCGGAGTCCTCCCTCCCGTCACCTCCTGCCGGCGCCGGATCTCGGTCGTCGCCTCGAACCCGTCCATGACCGGCATCTGACAGTCCATCAGAATGAGATCGTAGCGGTGCTGCATTGCGGCCTCGACCGCCAGGCGTCCATTCGCCGCCACCTCCACATCGTGTCCCAGCCGGCTGAGGATATCGCTCGCCACGGCCTGGTTCACATCGTTGTCCTCGACCAGAAGGATCCGTGCTCCTGACGACCTCTCCGCGCCGGGCGCCGATCCCCCCGAGCCATTGCGGACGCCCGGCCCCTTCGGGTCGGTGCGCGCCATGATGTGGGCCAGCGAATCGAAGAGCAGCGATTGGCGCAACGGCTTGGTCACGATCGCGGCAGCCCCGCAGCCCTTCGCTTCCCGCTGATCCTTGAGGTCAAGCGAGGTCAGCAGCACCGTGCGCACCGAGGTCGTCTCGGGATCTTTCCGCATCGCCTTGATCAGCTCGACCCCGCTCTGACCCGGCATATGGTGATCGATGAGGGCCGCGTCGTACGGCATCCCGTTGCCAGCCGCCGCCCGCAGAATCTGGACCGCGTCGGTGCCGCCCGCCGCGCCGATCCCTATCATACCCCACGAGGCCAGATGCCCGACGAGCATTTCCCGCGAGCTCGCGTTGTCGTCCACGACGAGCACGCGCAGCCGGCCGAGCGCGCGGCGTGGCAGCCGGGCCGACGGCATCTCGGCATGACGAAGGCGCGCCGTGAACCAGAACGTGCTTCCATAGCCCGCCGTGCTCTCCAGTCCGATCTCGCCACCCATCAGTTCCGCCAACTGCTTGCAGATGGCGAGGCCGAGGCCGGTGCCCCCGTACCGCCGCGTCGTGGAGGCCTCGGCCTGCACGAACGGCTGGAACAGCGAACCCTGGACCTCCGCCGGAATGCCGATTCCGGTATCGGTAACGGTGAACCTGAGGGCGATTCCCCGCTCGATGGGCTGCGCGACAGCCACCTCGATCGTTACCTCGCCCCGTTCGGTGAACTTCACCGCGTTGCCGGCCAGGTTGACCAGAATCTGCCGGAGTCGCCCCCCATCGCCGCATAGCACGTCCGGAACGTCGGCGGCCACGGTCGCGATGAGCTCGAGCCCCTTGGCGTGAGCGCGAGGTGCGATGATCTCCGCGGCCTCCTCGACCATCCGGCGCACGTCGAAGTCGGCGGGCACGATCGCGAGCTTCCCCGCGTCGATCTTCGAGACGTCGAGGACGTCGTCGATGATGGAGAGCAGTGCCTCGGCGGAGCCATGGGCCGCGGCCGCGTACTGCCGCTGCTTCGGGCTCAGCTCGTCGTCCATCAGGAGGCCGAGCATGCCGAGCACGCCGTTCATGGGCGTGCGGATCTCATGGCTCATCGTCGCGAGAAACGCCGACTTGGCCTGCATCGCGGCGAGCGCGCCGTCGCGCGCGGCTCGCAGCTCTTCCGTCTGCGCGTTCAGTTTCGCGATCGCGTCGCGCACCCGCGAGACCATCATCCCGAACGCGCGGCTCAGCGCGCCGACCTCGTCGGCGTCGCCCGCCGGCATCTCCAGGTCGTAGTGGCCCGCGGCCACCTCATCTGCCACCCGGCGCAGTCCGGCCAGCGGCGCGGAAATGAGATAGGCGAAGAAGGCCGAGATGAGTCCGCCGACCACGACCATGACGGCGGTGGCGGCCGCGATGGCCCAGCGATCGCTGGCGAGCCGCCGGTTGGCCTGATCGAGCGACATGCCGAGGAGCAAGGTACCGTAGGCCCGCCCGTCGTACCCGATCGGCACCGCGGTGTGAAGCAGGCGGCCGTCCTGCCGAACGGTCTCGAGCGGCTGCGACGGGCCCGACACCGGAACGGCGATGTGGCGCGGATTGAACTGGGCGAACACGGTGCGATCGGAGTCGAGCACGACGATGTAGGAGAGATCGGGGTCCTGCTTGGCCCAGGCCAGCGTGGCCGCGACCGCGGAATACTGGTTCAAGCCGAGGCCGACACCCACCCCGAGTGCCACCATTTCCGCGTTGCTCGTGGTGCGAGCCCGCATGGCCGCCATCGTTGCCCGTTCCTGCCGCGCGGGAAAGTAGAGGATGGTGAACAGCGCGAGGAGAAACAGCACCGAGAGCGCGCTGGTCAGCACCTTGGCGCGAATGGTCAGATTTCGGAAAAACGCCAGGATGGTCATGGCTCCGGCAGGGCGAAGAGAGCGTAGTCGCGGTCGCCGGGACGGGACCCTTCGATGGCGAGAACCTTGACCGTGGAGTCGACGGCGTGAGCATCGACGAACGCGATGGCGCCCCGGCCGTGGCGGACGAAGTCGAGCACGACAGCCGCTTCGTTGACGCTCTTGGGCGGCGCGGCACCCGAGCCCGAGAACACCACGCCGATCCAGTAGCGCTTCACCCGGTCGCCGCTCATCATGAGAACCGTCCGGTAGAACGATTCCCGCAGCCCGGTCTGCTCCAGCAGCAGGACGCGCTCCCGGTTGGGAAACATCGTGGTTGCGCCCAGGTACAGCCGCTGCAGATCCGTCGCGGAGACGTTCTTGACCGGGTTGCTCCGGTTCACGATCACCGCGATCGGCCCTTGAGCCGCCGCCGGCCGTGGCGGCACCCCGAGGATCGCCGCGAGGAGCACACCGAGCACACCAATCACTCGTTCCGACGAAGCTGACATGAAGCTCAGTTTCGTCAGATTGGGCCCTTCACTTTAGTTTGGGGAATGATGTCCTACGGGGGGCAAGCCGCGTGCCGGGCCGCCCGCAGCCAGCCCGCGTAGGGGGGCCGGATTCGGGCCATCACGCGCCCGGCTGGCTTCATCCTAAGCCATGATTGCCCAACGATATAGCCTGCAAAAGCCGATGGCGCGGCCGGATCGCCCGGCCGGAGAGCCACCGGACCGCCGCGTCGGCCTTCCCGCGGAACGCATGACTTATCGCTTCCCTGCCCCCGACCTCTTGGCCCGGCCGTCCGAGGCGCGGCTCATCCCGATCGCGTAGTTGGCGAAGGCCACCGCCTTCCGCTCCGGCGAGCTCAACGGCCTGGCGCCGTACTCCTCGCCCTGCCGGTCCAGCTCCTTCACCAGACCCGCCAGCTCGCGGTCGCCGTTGGCGTAGCCGCGGATCCGGTCGGCAGTTGCGAGGAGCGCCCGGCGGGCCCCCTCGAGATCGCCATCGCGGTTCCGATCCAGTGCCTCCGACCGCGCGCGACCGGCATGCTGCGCCGCCACCGCACGGTCCACCGCCACGCTCCGAGGCTGCCGGTCGTTCTCGGCGTGAGAAGCGTAGGCCCATTCCAGGGTCTGCTCCGACGGCTCGAGCACACCGTCACGGTCGCCGAGCGAGAGCACGACTTCCTGCCGGTCACCCTCGCGACCGTGCGGGAAGCGGAACGCGAGGACCACCTCGACTTCCTGGCCCGACACCAGATCATCGAGGGCGATGGAGCTGATGCCGTCGTCTCGGTGCACCCGAAGCCGGCTGAGCGGTTCCACCGTGACCTCGTCGGGAAGTCGGATGTCGATGGTCGCCTCGCGCGCCACTACCTCGAGCGCCTCCCCCATTTCGCTGGCCAGCAGGTCGGGGATCTGCGCCGCGTTCTGGAGATAGTAGAAGTGTCCTCCCGAGGCATCGGCCATGCCCTGGAGGAGCCGCTCGTCGAAGTCGGCCCCGATCCCGAACGTCGACGTGGCCACGCCGCGGGACCGGAGCTCCCGCGCATGATGCCGCAATTGCTGACCGTCGGTAATGCCGACGTTGGCCAGGCCATCCGTGAGCAGGAGGCAGCGGCCGATGGTGTCGGGCGTCAGCCCCAGCCCGACCTGCTCGCACCCTCGCAGCCAGCCCCCGCACAGATTCGTCGAGCCTCGGGGCTCGACTTCCGCCAGACGATCCCGCGTGACGCGCCGGGCGTCCGCCGTGGCGCGGGTGGAGCTCGTGACGATATCGATCTCGGTGTCGTACACGATGAGGGAGAAGCGGTCGCCGGCGGTGAGCAACTGGAGCGACTGGTGGACCGCCTGGCGCGCCAGCTCGAACTTGGCTCCGCCCATCGAGCCGGAACGGTCGAGCACGAGCGAGACGTTGAGCGGCAGCCGCCGGCGATCCCCCGGGGAAGCCGGGGCGGTGAAGGAGAAGCGCACGTACCGGGTGCTCGATGCCCCGGCACGGATGAGCCTGCGATCGGTCTCGGCAGCGGCGTTGAGTCTCACGGCGTCTCCTCCTCCAGAAGGCGTCTCGCGTAGTCCAGCAGCTTCTCGACGATCTTGTTTCCCGATCTCGACGACGGCCTCCGTATGTGCAGCTCGATGTCGGGGGTCAACGTCATCCGATCCCACTGCGACCGCTCCACCAGTCCCGGGGATTCCGCTCGGCGACGGGCAGGGGCGGAGCCGGGCTCCCGCGCCGGCATCGCAGCGGCAAGGAGCGGGACGGCCGGTCTCCCGGCTTCGGGCCGGGTACGCAGCACCTGCTGCACGTAGTCCGCGACCGGTGACCGAGCAGAAGGCGTCTTCGAGCGCCCGGCCGACCTCGTCGTCCGTGAGCGACCGCAGCCGCCGCCGGATTTCGGAGAGGGGGAGATGTTCCCGCTGCAGCCGGCGAACCAGCCGAAGCCGCCGGAGGTGGCCCTCACCGTACCTGGCCCCGGGCCCCGTGGTTCCGGGAGACGGAAGCAGCCCCTGCTGGATGTAATAGCGGACCGTCCGCGGTGTGACGCCGCCCAGGTCGCTGAGCTGGTGGAGGTCGTAGGGTGCCGCTGGGTGGTTCACACCCAGATTATTACAGTGCGACGTTCTACTGTCAAGTCTCCTGAGATGCCACAGGCGGCGAGGGCCCCCATTACTGGCTGCGACGGTCGAGGGAGCGAAGAGAAGATGTGTGAGGGGCCATTCCGAGCACGTGGTCGGCAGGCGGGATGAATCAAGACCAGCCAGGGCTCATTCGGTACGGAAGTGCAGTAGATCCCTGAGGTTCTGTAACTCCCGGTAGTAGTAGAGCGGCGTTGGTCGCTTGCCTTTGAACTTCAGCTGGCTGAGGAAACCGATCTCATCTCGAGTTGCCGTCCCGCTGAGAGTGGGATCTTGCAGGAATCCATCGAACCCCGGCTCCCGGAGGGTCTCTCCTGCTTGGCGCTCAACGAACTCGAATCGCTTGACGTGGTCGGCCACCACCCTGGAGTTCAACGTGATGTCCAATGCAAACGTGCTCAGGTCGATGTCCCACGACTCGATCATGGGGTCGAGAAAGGCGGCGCACTGCTCCCGGGAAAGATTGAACACGTCCGTGTCGAGAAACTCGAGCACGATGACCCGCATCTCCTCAAAGCTCCTACCACTGAGATCGGCGACCATGCGCAGCCAGTAGTCGTTCTCCAACTGGTCCCTGGCCACCGCCTGAAGCACCTCCAGTAACCGTTGGGTGACCAGCCGCTCAAGCTCACCGAAGGCCTGCTGCTCGAAGATTGGCCGGACATATGCTCGGATGTCCGGATGGCACTTTCGCAGGATCACTTCTCGTACTTCGCCGAACAGCGGGGACGCCTCCTCGCCGAGCACTCGCTTCAATTCCTCTTTCCGCTGGATCGCCGCGAGTCGGGCCAACTCCCCGGGGGGCAGCTTCAGGAACTTATCCATCTTGTCGTAGATGTCCGTCCGGCCCGGCGCGGGCGGCGCCTTCCTTCGGGTCAGCAGCTGGGAGATGTAGGACTCCGTCACCTGAGCAGCCCTCGCAAGCTCCCGCTGGTCGAGGCCGAATTCCTCCAACCGCTGCCGGATGACGAACGGCACGTCCATAGGGTAGAGCCTCCCGTGCTTGATTGACCGAAAGAAGTTAAATATATGAGGTACGGGCGTCAATACATCATATTCACTTGACAAGTATGGTAATGCATGCTACTATTCCTGCTCTGAACCAGAATAGTTAAGTCTGGGATCCTCGCTTTAGGAGTTCCGCGACGAAGCCACGCGGTGGGGACGCCGAATATGCACGGCGAGCGTCCCTCCGATTTACTCGGTTGGGAGGTACCAATTGTCCACCGCTACCAGGACCAGGCCCAAGGTGACGCTCCATCCCTTGGAGGACCGCGTGGTGATTCTTCCCGCCGACGAGGAGGAAGCCAGGTACGGTCCCTTGTACATCCCCGATACCGCCAAGGAGAAGCCCACCCAGGGTAAAGTCATCGCGGTCGGCCCGGGACGGATCGAAAAGGGCGAGCGGGTCAAGATCGACGTCGCCGTAGGCGACACCGTGATCTACGGGAAGTACGGCGGGACGCCGTTCCAGTCGGGCGATGACGAGCTGATCATCATCAAGGCCACCGACATCTTCGCCAAGATCGGCTAATGCAGACCACTCGGAGGGAGTAAAGGCACATGTCAGCCAAAGAACTTC
Organism: uncultured Gemmatimonadales bacterium; assembly: GCA_963757525.1. Classification (GTDB taxonomy): domain Bacteria; phylum Gemmatimonadota; class Gemmatimonadetes; order Gemmatimonadales; family GWC2-71-9; genus CAVVWJ01. Next base: position 2,052,281 of record CAVWRM010000001.1, on the reverse strand, counting down.
TGTTCAGCATCGACGCCCGAAGCCGGCTCAAGAAGGGCGTGGACGCTCTCGCCGAGGCGGTGAAGATCACGCTCGGCCCCAAGGGCCGGAATGTCGTCATTGACAAGAAGTATGGCTCGCCGACGATCACCAAGGACGGCGTCACCGTCGCCAGGGAGATCGAGTTGAGTGATCCGATCGAGAACATGGGCGCCCAGATGGTCAAGGAAGTCGCGACCAAGACGTCCGATCTCGCGGGCGACGGCACCACCACGGCCACCGTGCTGACCCAGGCGATCTTCCGCGAGGGCCTCAAGAACGTCACCGCCGGCGCTAACCCGATGGAGCTCAAGCGCGGGATCGAGCGCGCCGTCGACGCGGTGGTCGAGGACCTCAAGAGACTGAGCGTCCCGTCGGCCGGCAAGAAGGAGATCGCCCAGGTCGGTACCATCTCTGCGAACAACGACAAGGAGATCGGCAACCTGATCGCCGCGGCGATGGAAAAGGTGGGCAAGGATGGCGTCATCACGGTCGAGGAGGCCAAGGGCCTCGACACCAGCCTCGACACGGTCGATGGGACCCAGTTCGATCGTGGCTACCTCTCGCCCTACTTCGTGACCGATCCGGAGAAGATGGAGGCGGTCCTGGAGGACGGCTACATCCTTCTTCACGACAAGAAGATCAGCTCGATGAAGGAGCTTCTGCCCATCCTGGAGAAGGTGGTCCAGAGTGGAAAGCAGCTCCTGATCGTCGGCGAGGACCTCGAGGGGGACGCGCTTGCCACCCTGGTGGTGAACAAGCTGCGCGGCACGCTCAAGGTGGTCGGGGTGAAGGCCCCTGGATTCGGCGATCGCCGCAAGGAAATGCTCCGTGACATCGCGGTGCTCACCGGCGGGCAGGTCATCTCCGAAGAAGTCGGCCTCAAGCTCGAGAACGCCACACTCGAGGACCTCGGCCAGGCCAAGCGCATCGTGGTCGACAAGGACAACACCACGATCGTGGGCGGCAAGGGCAAGCCTGACGATATCACGGGCCGCATCAACGAGATCAAGGTCGCGATCGAGAAGAGCACCAGCGACTACGACCGCGAGAAGCTGCAGGAGCGGCTGGCCAAGCTCGCCGGCGGGGTGGCGATCATCAGCGTCGGCGCCGCGACCGAGACCGAGATGAAGGAGAAGAAGGCGAGGGTGGAGGATGCGTTGCACGCCACCCGCGCGGCCGTGGAAGAGGGCATCGTCCCGGGAGGCGGCGTTGCACTCCTCCGCGCGCAAGCAGTGCTCGAGAAGATTCGGGGCACCGAAGACGAGAGGACCGGGGTGGAGATCGTGCGCCGCGCCCTCGAGGAGCCGATCCGGGCCATCGCCCAGAACGCGGGCGCGGAAGGCTCGATCGTGGTAGCGAGAGTCAAGGCCTCGAAGGAGAAGAACTTCGGCTACAACGCCGCGACCGACACGTACGAGGATCTCGTCAAGGCCGGCGTCATCGATCCGACCAAAGTCACCCGCCTCGCGCTACAGAACGCAGCATCCATTGCCGGCCTGCTCCTCACCACCGAGTGCGTGGTGGTGGAGAGGAACACCGAGAAGCCGGCTCCTGCAGGCATGGGTGCCGACATGGGTGGGATGTACTAGACGGCCGCTCGATCGTTCAGTCTGGTGAGTCGCTGATCTCAGGGGTCGCTCACCTCAACGAAACTACTCAAGGGAAGTTCCATGCGAGCTCGACGATTCATCCAGTACGGCGCGGGGGGCGGGTTGCTGCTGGCGGGCCTGGCGTGCGCGGGCCATTCGGCGCGGGCGGAGGACACCGCCGTCGCAAAGGATACCACGATGGGGCAGGATACCTCCGCCTATCGGTCGATGATCCGGGATACGGCGGCGGCAGGGCTGTCCGATTCCGCGAAATGGAGTCGGGCCAACCCGAGCGCGAGCGAAGTCCAGCCGGGGGAGTCCACCGGTGAGACGGACTCGACGGGAGGAACGGACCCGAGCCGGGTGAAGATCGACTCGGTTCCCGCCGCGAGTGACACGACGAAGCAGTAGTCAGTTCGATGGCACCCCGATCACACGGGGTGCCAGTTCCTGACTCCCCCCTCTAGTCGATCCCCACCCTTCCCTGCACCGATTCGATCAGCTTGGCCGAGTCGTACCCGACGCCGTCCTTGAAGACGACGGTCGGACTCCGGATCACCGTGGGATCGGCGGTCAGATCGCCCTTAAGCACGACGAGGTCTGCCCGCTTCCCCTTCTCCACCGACCCGAGCTGCTTGTCGACGCCGAGGATCCTGGCCCCGTTCAGTGACATGATCTGGACGGTCTTGCCGGGCGTGAACCCAGCCTCGACGAGGAGCTCGTAGTTCCGCTGGTCGCCGAAGCCCGCAAGAGCGCCGCCGACACCGGTGGGGTCTACCCCCGCCGCCAGCACGCCGCCCGCGTCCACGAACCGCTTCTCGAACGCCATGCTGGCCTTGAGCCCCTCGATCGGGATGAAGCCGTGCCCGGTCGAATCCACCTCATGGCGGAACCTGAGATAGTCCTCACGCACCGCCGGTGCCATGGCGTTGAGAACGCGCGGCTCCTGGACCGGCCGCTTGGCCACGAAGGGCTCGAGCACGGCCAGGGTGGAGGTCATCGGGACCTTCGCCTTGATCATCACCGCGATCACCGAGTCGGCGGTGGCGCCGCCGGCGTCCACCTTGCTGTTGTCCTCGAACAGCGTCGCCGGGCAGACGTCCGACTGCTTGGACGACTCGAAGTCCGATGCCGTGAGCAGCCCGTGCTCCAGGTTGTCGATGCCGAGCGCGATCGCCTCGCGGAAGGAGACGGAGCAGAGATGGCCGGTGACCTTGACGCCGCGCTTGTGCGCCTCCTTGATCGCCGCGCCGAGCTCCTCGCGGGTGATGTCGGTGTACGCCTTGATCCAGGTGGCGCCCTCCGACGCCCAGTAGGCGACGAACCTCCGCGCGGCTTCCGGAGAGTCCACTCTCGCCATGCTGCCGCCGCCCGCCGTGCCGGTGAGATAGGGCGCAGTGAGATGGATCCGTGGGCCCGGGGTAAGCCCGCGATTGACGTTGTCACGCAGATTGATCTCGGCGTAGGGCGCGCGGCCGCCCGTAGTGCGGATCGTCGTGACGCCGGAGCCGAGATAGAGCCTCGGGCCCGTATACGACATCTGCACGGCGCGGCCTCCGGCCGCCGTATAGAACAGGTGGTCGTGCATACCGACGAGACCTGGCAGTACGGTATGTCCCGTGAGATCCATGCTCAGCGCGCCGGCGGGCACCGTGACCGAGCCGGCGGGCCCAACTTCGGTGATCCGTCCACTCTTGACCACGATGGTCTGGTCTGGCTTCGGGGCGCCCCCGGTGCCATCGAGCAGGAGCACGTGCGTGAGCGCGACGACGCCGGTATCGACCGTCACGTACTTGCGAACCTCCTGCCCGAGCGAATCCGGACGTTGGGCCGACAGTGGGCGGGAGAGCAGCGTGGCCAGCACCAGCAGGAAGGCAGTCACTCGCATGCGGCGCTCCTGGTCATTGCACGGTGAACGGCAGCATCATCCCGGCCGAAAGGTGCTCGGCGATGTGGCAGTGAAGCATCCACCGGCCGGGATTGGACGGGTCGAGCAGAATATCCACCACAGAGCCGGCCGGCACCAATACGGTGTCTTTCCACACCAGGTTTTGCGTCGGCACGCCATTGACCGCGAGCACGAGAAACCGCTGCCCGTGCAGGTGAATGGGGTGTTGCATCCCGTGGAAGCTGCGACGCTGATTCACCAGCCTGATCACGACGGGCTCCCCGCGCCGGAATTGCCAGTCGATGTCCATGTTCTCGAGGCCGGTCTCGGCGTCCCGAAGGATCCAGTGGACCTGTTTGCCGGTCGATGCCCAGTTCATCATCGGCATCGTGCCGCTCCACTCGATCGGCGTGAAATAGATCGAATCGAGCTGCATGAGCCGCCGGGTGACCACCGGGAGATTCCTGGTCTCGAGGGAGAGCTCGAGCGTCTTTCGGGACGCGCCCGCCGCCAGCCGGCGGTAGCGCTCCATCTCCGCCGTGCCGAAGTTCCGGCGGAGCGTCGCGAAGCTCCCGCCGAGATCGCGGCCGGTCCGGCGAGGCGACACCTCGACGATACCGAGCGTGTCGATCTCGGGAAAGAAGCGGCCATAGAGATGGTCGAGGCCTCGCACCCGATTCACCATCGCGACGGTACCGGGGTGGTCGAACCGGACGTGGACCACGTAGCGCTCGGCGGGTGCGAGCACCACGCTCTCCACCCAGGTCTCGCGCTGGTATCTCCCCACGTCCGAGGCGACCAGCTTCATCCTCGCGCCGGGAAACGACAGGTTGAAGGTCCGGGCGTTGGCCGCGTTGGTCAGGTAGAAGCGCACCACCTCCCCGCGATGCACCCTGAGGCGATATCCCGGCTCGCCGTTCACCAGGAAGGTATTTCCGAATCGCCCCATCAGCGCGTGCGTCGGCGTCTCGTCTCCCAGCGGCACCGGTCCATCGTCGTTCGTGAGGAGGTCGTCGAGCATCAACACCTCCTCGCGATTGGCTGGTGAGTACTCGTCGTCCGGCGATCGGACCAGAATGTTGCCGTACAGTCCCATCTCCTGCTGCACGTCCTCGCGGACATGCGGGTGATACCAGTAGATGCCGGCGTCGGGAAAACGGAGGTGATAGGTAAACGTGTCGTTTGGTGCGACCGGAGGCTGAGTGAGCCCCGGCGTTCCATCGCTCGCGTTCTCGAGCCGGATGCCGTGCCAGTGCACCGACGTCTGCTGTGGAAGGCGATTCGTGAACACGACGGTCACCTCGGCGCCGCGCGAGACCTCGATGAGCGGGCCGGGGTACTGTCCGTTGAAGGCGAAGGCGGTGAACGTTCGGCCGCCCAGCCTGCGCTCGACCATGCCCGCCTCCAGCCGCAGGGTATCACCACTGCTGAGACGGACTACCTCGCGGGGCCTCGCCGCGGTCGCGGCGCCGGTCGGCAGGTACGGCCGCTCGCTGGGGCGGAGCGCCATTTCGGCCGGGAGCATGGTGATCCCCGGCGGCATCGGAACCGTGGTCCATCGAGCGGCGCCGGAATCGGCCGCCGGGTGGTGCCCGCCGTGATCCCCCATTGCCATTTCCGGCCCCGGCGCGGAGCCGATGGAGAACTCCATCAGGTCGGGAGGAAAGAGCCGCGTGCTGGGTGACTGTCCGCGCAGGATCATCCGCTCCGACGGATGCGCGGCGCGGGCGCTCGACTCCGCCGTCACCAGAATGACGAACTTCTCCAGGTCGAGGGGCGGGAGTGCGGTCGACCCATTCCGCACCTCACCCAGCCTGATGACCGGACTCATGGATAAGGGCGCCGCCCACGCCACGTAGGTCCGATACGGACCGAGGGATCGTGGTGATGGGAGGCCGGCGGCGGACAGGATCGGCTGCTGGCGAAAGCGGCCGTCTGCCGTCACGGAGATGGTAAACGGCCCGGCGGTGGGTGCCAGCTCCACGCGGCCGCTGACCCCGGTGATGCCGGGTGCCTCGACCAGCTCCATGCAGTACAGATCTCGGCTCGGCCCGAGCGGATCGTCGGACTCGCACGGCCCCTGTGCCCCGGCGACGATTGGAAAGGCGAGAATGGCCGGAAGGAGGATGGCGCGCGGAGAAAGAAGCATCAAAGCTGCGCCGGCTTCCTCCTCGTGCGGCGCTGCCGGCTGCCCGCGAGCGGATTCGTCCCGACCGGGGTTCCGCCCATGGCCAGATGCGCACGAAGCCCCGCGGGAAGGGGACGGCGGATCAGGCTCTGCTTGAGCTGAATGACTCGCGCCGCATCGACCGCGCCGAACGGTTTCGCCTCTCCCGCGACGAGGGCCAGGACCGGCACGCCATCCTCGTAGAGGACCCGGTTCCCCTTGAGCGCCGGTACCCGATCGCCGGGAGTCACGATTCCCGTCAGGTTGAGCGGATCGGCGGCGCTGATGCTGATGAGTCGTCCGGCGCGCTCCGACTTGCGGATAGCGCGGAGCTGACCGACCGCCCCGGGTAGGGCGAACTGCTCGCCCGACATCTCCGCGACAAAGCGGCCGCCCCGGATCTCGCCCCGGGCCTCGAGTCGCCGGTATGCCAGGAGTAGGTCGCGCCACGCCGGAGCATTCGTCTCCCGTGCCAGCAGGCGCTTGAACACCACCCCGTAGCGGTTGAGCAGCACCCAGGCATACGCCAGGATCCGGCCGTTGGAGTCCGCCGTCGCGCCTCGCAACTCCGACCACCGGCCCGCGCTTTCGATCCCGAACGCCACGGTGCGGCTCCGCCGCACGGCCCCGCCGAGCGGCTTCCGCTTGTGGGCGGGCGTGATCAGGGCCCTGAGACCCGCGAAACCATCCGACGTGACGAGCCCGAGCCCCGCGAGCTCGGCGAGGCCCTGCTCGACCTGGGTGAACAGCAATCCGGAGGCGGGTACCAGCTCGTGGAGGAACGAGGCGCCACGGCGCTCGAGCGCCTCGAGTACGCGATCGGCGTGCGACGACAGCACGTTCCGGTCGAGCGGCGGCCTCTCACCGAGCCACTCGTTCATGTGGTCGCGCCGGAAGAGCGCGATCGGCGAGGTGCGGATCGGACCGCCGCCGGCCGTCCGGGAGGCCCCGTCGCTCAGCCTCCCCCAGGCGACCCGGCCCGTGAGACAGAGCGTATCCAGGAGCGACGGGTCGTATTCCTCGCACCGGGCGGAGAGCACTTCGGTTTCCCACGCGCCTGCCGGGACCTCGAAGCCGTCGAGCTGCTCGATCACGCCGGCGAGACCATCCAGCCCGGCGGCGCGATACTCGGGATCGACCCGCTGCCACGTCAGGAGGAACCGCATGAAGTCCGCGGTGCTGACCGGTTCGATCTCGGAGCGGAGGCGATTGAGTGTGTACCGGTGAATGCGGGCCAGCAGTCCGCGCTCACACCATTCGAGCCCCTCCTCGGGCGAGGCTCCGGGGGTGAAGTGCCCCCGAAGAATGACGCCTTCGCCTTCCAGGGCGATGAGCGCCTGCTCCGTGTCGGCCGGCGAGACGCCGAGCGAGGTGGCAAGGGCCGAGGCCGTCGTTGGGCCGAGAATCCCGAGCCGGCCGCGGAGCAGGTCGCGGATGGCGGCCTCACGCTCGGGCCCATCGCTTCCGAGGCTCATGATCTCGGGAAGCCGTTCCGCGGCGATGATCAGCCCGTCCGCAATCGTGGGAATCACCCGGGCCCGGCCCGACTCGCTCAGCTCCTCGAGCCACGGAGTCCACGGCCCGTCGTCTCGGCCGGCCGCGACTTCGGCGCGAGTCAGGAAACCCGAGACCAGCAGCGCATCGTGCAGCTCGTCGGCGTCGCGGACATCGGGCCATGTCTCGTCCCTGACCCGCTCGATGGCGGCCGAGTCGAGGGCACCGAGATCGTCGGCGTTGCTGGATTCGTAGGCGCGACGGGTGTACACCGCCAGCGTTCGCCGCTCCTCGGCGGGGGCGTCGTCGAGGAATGCGTAAGGGCGAGCGTTCAGGATCTCGGCGGCCAGGGGCGACGGCTCCGGGAGATCACGGGCCACGCAGCGGATCTCGCCCGAGCGGATCCTCTCCAGAATCACCTTGAGGCCCGGAAGGTCCATCACGAGGTTGACGCAGTCGTCGATCGTCTGCCGCACGAGGGGGTGATCGGGGACCTCTCGGTCACCCGGAATGTTCTCGAGGCAGGCCGCCGCATCGGGGAACGCCGCGGCGAGCAGGTCATCCGCCTGCATACGCTGGAGCTGCGGGGGCACTCGCGCGCCGTTCCGGCTCCGCGGAATGGCGAGTGCGATCGTCGCGTTCCACCGCCAGTGGGTCCCGAACATCGGCGCGTCGAGGAGGGCCTGCACCAGGATGTTCTCGACGGTCTCCGGTTGGAGGAAGCGAAAGATGTTCTCCAGCGGGAACGAGTGCTGGGGACCGAGCGAGAGCAGGATCGCGTCGTCGGTGGCGGCGGCTTGAAGCTCGAAGTTGAACTGGCGGCAGAACCGCTTGCGAAGGGCCAGTCCCCATGCCCGATTGACCCGGCCGCCGAACGGCGCATGGATCACGAGCTGCATCCCGCCGGCTTCATCGAAGAATCGCTCCGCGACGATCGTGTCCTGGGTCGGCAGGGTCCCGAGCATGCGCCTGGATTCGGCGAGGTAGTGGCCGAGCTGAGCGTCCGCGGTCAGCGTCGGCGAGCTCTCGACCGCTGGCTCGGCCGCGTCCTCCCCGACGACCGCTTCGGTCATCCCCTGTCGTAATGCGGATACGGCGGCGGAAAGCTCGTCGCTCCGCGCGGGAGCCTCGCCCAGCCAGAAGGGGATCCCGGGCGGCTGCCCATGGGCGTCCTCCACCCGCACCGTGCCCTGCTGCACCTTCAGGATGCGCCAGGAGAGATTGCCGAGCTGGAAGACGTCGCCCTGAAGGCTCTCGACCGCGAAGTCTTCGTTCACCGTTCCGATGAACGTGCCTTCGGGCTCGAGGATCACGCGGTAGTCGGCGGTGTCCGGGATGGCACCACCGGACGTGATGGCGAGCATCCGGGCTCCGCGCCGTCCACGGATCCGTCCATGGACGCCGTCGTAGTGGACCAGCGCTCCGCGGCGACCGCGCCTCGTGGTGAACCCCTCGGCGAGTACCTTCACGACCTCGTCGAACTCCTGGCGCGCCAGTCGACGGTACGGGTACGCCCGGCGGACAAGATCGAACAGACCGGACGTCTCCCAGTCCTCGGCGGCGGACTCCGCCACGATCTGCTGGGACAGGACGTCGAGCTGCTGCTCCCGGATGACCACCCGGTCGAGCGTGCCGTCCCGGACCGAGCGGAGCACCGCCGTGCACTCGACCAGGTCGTCGCGGGTGAGCGGGAACAGACGACCCTTGGGCGTCCCGCGCACGGTGTGACCCGAGCGTCCGACCCGCTGCAGGAACGTGGCGATCCGTCTCGGCGATGCGAGCTGGCAGACCAGGTCCACGTGGCCGATGTCGATGCCGAGCTCCAGCGACGCCGTGGCGACGAGCGCCTTGAGCTTGCCCTCCTTGAGACGGGCCTCGGCGTCGAGCCGCACTTCCTTCGAGAGACTGCCGTGATGCGAGGTGACGGCGTCTTCGCCCAGGCGCTCGGCCAGATGGCGCGCCAGCCGCTCCGCCAACCTGCGCGTGTTCACGAACACGAGCGTCGTGCGGTGGGCCTGGATCAGCTCGGTGAGCCGGTTGTACACCTCGGTCCACACTTCGCCCGCCATGATCGCCTCGAGGGGCGAGCCCGGGATCTCGAGCGCGAGGTCGAGCGTCCGCCGATGGCCCTCATCGACGATCAGGGGCGCGGGGCGCGGGCTCTCCTCCGGGCCACCGACCAGCCACCTTCCCACGTCTTCGATCGGCTGCATCGTGGCGGAGAGCCCGATCCGCTGCACCGGCTGCGAGGCGACATGGGCCAGACGCTCGAGCGTCAGCGCCAGGTGCGTGCCCCGGCGCGATTCGACCACCGCGTGGACCTCGTCCACGATCACCGTGCGAACGGTACGGAGCATCTCGCGCGTGCGCCGCGCGGTGAGCAGCAGATAGAGCGATTCGGGAGTGGTGACCAGAATGTGCGGCGGATGCTTGAGCATCGCCGCCCGCTCCGCGGCGGGCGTGTCACCCGAGCGGACGGCCGCGGTGATGCGCGGCGAGCCGAATCCCATCTCCTCGGCGAGCTGACGTATCTCCCGACGGGGCTCGGCGAGATTCTTGTGGATATCCGCGCTCAAGGCCTTGAGCGGCGAGACGTACACGACCCGGGTCTCGGCCGGCAGCGAGCCGTCGAGACTCTCCCGCATGAGCTGATCGAGCGAGATGAGAAACGCGGCCAGCGTTTTTCCCGACCCCGTGGGAGCGGCGATCAGGGTGTCGTGGCCCGCGCGGATCGCCTCCCAGCCGCGACGTTGCGCGGGGGTCGGCTCTCCCAGTCGCTCGGTGAACCAGCGGGAAACAGCGGGATGGAGGTGTTGCAGCGGCATCGGCGAAATATACCCCCGCTCGTCTATTCCGAGCCGGGGATCACCGGCTCCTCGGTCCGCGGGCTGATGTGCTCGTCGCGCGCCAGGATCCGCACGCAGGTGTTCCACCGCAGGATAGCCTCGTCGTTGCCCGCCGGGCTCTGCGCCTGGGCCTTCTCGTACCACTCCATGGCCTCGCGGAACAGATGGTACGCGAGCTCGCCCGAGGCCATGGCCCCCCGGCGCAGGTGCGCCTTGGCGCACCGCTCGGCGATGATCCCGGCGTAATACAGCCGCTTGTACTCGTCGTTGAGCTCGGGCAGCAGCTCCCTGGCGCGACGAGCTCCTTCGGCGGGGGCCTGGACGAATTGATCGGTGGTGGCGAGGAGCAGCGTGATCAGGGCCTCCTGATTGCGCGGCTCCACGGCGAGCACGTCGAGACAGATGCTCTCGGCCGAGGTGGGATCGTTGATGATGCGATACCGCTCCGCCTTCTGGAGCGCGGCCGGGATGCCGCCGCTCGAGATATGCTTGAGCTCGTGGCTCGTTCTCACTGTCCCTCCCTTCGACTGAACACATTCACCAGGGCGCCCAGCGGGTCGAAGAACTCATCCACGACCCGTTCCTTCAACGGAATGATGGCGTTGTCGGTGATCGTGATGTGTTCCGGGCACACCGTGGTGCAGCACTTGGTGATGTTGCAGAACCCGATCCCATGCGCCTTCCGGAGCGCGGGAACGCGGTCTTCGGTGTCCAGGGGGTGCATCTCGAGCGCGGCCGCGTAGACCAGGAAGCGCGGGCCGATGAACTGCTCGTGCAGATGGTGGTCGCGCAGGACGTGGCAGACGTCCTGGCAGAGGAAGCATTCGATGCACTTGCGGAACTCCTGGACCCGATCCACATCCTCCTGCGCGATGCGCCAGGTGCCATCGGGCGCGTCCGGCGCTCTCGGCTTGAACGGCGCGATCCCGGTCTTGACCCGGAAGTTCCACGACACATCGCTCACCAGATCCTTGATCGGCGGGAACGCGCGCATCGGCTCGACCGTGACCGGCTTGTCGAGCGGCAGCTCGTTGAGCCGGGTCATGCACATGAGCTTGGGTTTCCCGTTCACCTCCGCGGAGCACGAGCCACACTTGCCCGCCTTGCAGTTCCAGCGCACCGCGAGGTCGTTCGCCTGCTCGGCCTGGATCTGGTGGACGGCGTCGAGCACCACCATGCCGGGCGAGACGGTCGTCGCGTAGTCGACGAACTCTCCCCCGCTGCGGTCGCCCCGCCAGACGCGGAAGGTGGCGGTGTCACGGCGCTCGCCCTGCGTGGTTTCGGTCACCGCCACCCTCCCTTGTTCACCACAGAGGCACAGAGGACACTGAGAAACTCAAAGAGAAGATTCCACCACGAGAAGCCAGGGATCTACTTCTGCGATTCGACCACCTGTTTGAGCTCGGCCGGCATCTCGGGAATCGGCTCCCGGCTGAGCTGCATCTCTCCAGCCGGTCCCTTCCGAACCAGAATATTGAACCGGCCGTACGCCGGATCCTTGTCGGGCCGGTCGTCCCGGAAATGACCGCCCCGGCTCTCCTGGCGCTCGATGGCGGCGCGGGTCACCGCCTCGGAGACGGTGAGCAGGTTGTCGAGATCCAGCGCCGTGTGCCACCCGGGATTGTACTCCCGGTTGCCCGCAACCCCCACGCGGGCTGCGCGCTGGCGCAGCGCGGCGATGCCGGCGAGCGCCCGCTCCATCTCGGGCCCGTTGCGGACGATGCCCACCAGGTCCTGCATCATCACCTGCAGGTCCTGCTGCACCGCGTAGGGGCCCTCGCCGTTGCCCGAGCCCTTCATTCCCAGCTCAAACGGCTTGAGTGAGCGCCGGACGGCGTCATCCACCTCGGCGGGTCCGACGCCGGCCTCGCCCTGCTCCCGGGCGAACTTCGCGGCGTACTCTCCGGCCCGCCTGCCGAAGACCAGGAGGTCGGACAGGGAATTGCCGCCCAGGCGATTGGCCCCGTGTAATCCCGCCGCGCACTCGCCGGCGGCGAAGAGGCCCGACACCGTGGACATCTGGCTGTCGCCATCGACCCGGATGCCACCCATGATGTAGTGCGTCGTCGGGCCGACTTCCATCGGCGTCGTCGTGATGTCGATGTCCGCGAGCTGTCTGAACTGGTGGTACATGCTCGGCAGCTTGCGGATGATGTGCTCCCGGGCTTTGGGCAGCCGCTCCGTGATCCAGGAGATGTCGAGGAACACGCCCCCGTGCGGACTGCCCCGCCCCTCGCGAACCTCCCGCATGATGCAGCGGGCCACGTGATCGCGGGTGAGGAGCTCCGGCGGCCGGCGCGCGTTCTTGTCGCCCTGGGTGTACCGCCATCCCTCTTCCTCGTTGTCGGCCGTCTGACTCCGGTAGTTCTCCGGGATGTCGTCGAACATGAACCGGCGGCCCTGATTGTTTCGGAGCACGCCTCCCTCGCCGCGCACCCCCTCGGTCACCAGAATCCCGCGCACGCTCGGCGGCCAGATCATGCCCGTCGGATGGAACTGCACGAACTCCATGTCCTGGAGCGCCGCGCCGGCGTGATAGGCGAGCGCGTGCCCGTCGCCGGTGTACTCCCAGCTATTGCTCGTGATCGAGTACGCCCGCCCGATGCCGCCCGTGGCGAGCACGATGGCCTTGGCCCGATACAGCCGGAAACGGCCGCGCTCGCGGTCGTAGCCCAGCGCCCCCGCGATCCGGCCTCCGCTGGTGAACAGCCTGAGCACCGTGCATTCCATATGCACGTCGATGCCCTGATGGATGCCGTAGTCCTGGAGGGTGCGGATCATCTCCAGGCCGGTGCGGTCTCCGACGTGCGCGAGACGCGGATATTTGTGGCCGCCGAAGTTGCGCTGCAGGATGCGGCCGTCCGCCGTCCGGTCGAACAGCGCACCCCACGCTTCGAGCTCGCGCACCCGGTCCGGCGCCTCCTTGGCGTGCAGCTCGGCCATGCGCCAGTTGTTCACATACTGGCCGCCCCGCATGGTGTCCGCGAAATGCACCTCCCAGCCGTCGCGGTCGTCCACGTTGGCGAGCGCGGCCGCCACCCCGCCCTCGGCCATCACGGTGTGCGCCTTGCCCAGGAGCGACTTGCACACGAGCCCCACGGTGACGCCGGCGCCCGACGCGGCGATCGCGGCCCGGAGACCCGCGCCACCGGCGCCGATCACCAGCACGTCATGATCGAAAGTCTGATAGTCAGTCATCGCGATGGCCGAAAGCCGAAAGCCGAAAGCCGATAGCCGTTCTCAGAGAATCCGCCAATCGGTCCAGACCCCCATCGAGCAGAGCCTGATGTAGAGGTCGGCGAAGGCGACGGAGAACAGCGAGCACCATGCCCAGCGCCTGTGGGCGCGATTGAGACAGCTCGAGCAATCGTAGGCCAGGCGCCGGATCGGGCGGCCGGCGAGCCGGTCGAGATACCCGCCAATCACATGCCGCATCGAGTGACACCCGAGCGTGTACCCGCCGAGGAGGACCACGTTGGTCGCGAGCACCAGCGTGCCCAGGCCGACCCCGAACGAAGTGCGGCCGGCGGCATCCGTGAACCACAACGCCTTCCACACGTCGTGGAGCAGGATCACCAGAAAGCCCAAGGCGACGTAGAGGAAATAGCGATGGACGTTCTGGAGGACCAGCGGAAACGAGGCCTCGCCCCGGTACCGCTCGCGCGGCTCGCCGACCGCGCACGACGGCGGGTCCATCCAGAACGCCTTGTAGTAGGCGCCGCGATAGTAGTAGCACGTGAGCCGGAAAATCCCGGGGAACGGCAGGATCAGGAGCGCCGGCGAGAACGGCAGCCAGACGGGCCACCAGCCGGGCCGGGGACCGAACCACGCGTGCGGCGAACTGCCGAACAGCTCCGGCGAGTAGAACGGCGAGAGATACGGGCCGGAGGTGTAGTGGTCGCCCTGGAAGGCCGCCCAGGTCGCATAGACCACGAAGCTCGACAGAATGAGGAACACGACGGCGGGTTGCACCCACCACGCGTCGCGACGCATGGTGCTGCCGAAGGGGCGTCGAGCCAGTGAAATGGGTGGGTCGGCCATCAGGCGAGCCCCGGGCTCAGAGGAGGTGCGACAGGAATCAGATATTCAAGCGGTCGCGGGGAAGCCTGTCAATGCCGATCCAGCTCCTGCACGACCGCTCGAAACCCCTCCCTCACGCTTGGATAGCGTGGGTGCCAGTCGCACGATTCGCGGAGCTTCCGGTTGGAGATCCGGAGCGATCTGGAGATGGTCTCCCCGACCGGGCCGGCCACGCGCGCGAGCCAGGACGGAGGAAGCCTGGGGGGCCGAACTCCGAGCTCCCTGGCGAGGGCATCGAACCACGATCGGCGACGGAGCGGCTCGTCGTCCACCACGTTGTAGACGCCCGGCTCCGCCCGGGCCTTGAGCACGCCCACCACGGCGTCGGCGGCATCATCGTGGGACACCGAAGGCACGAACGCATCGGGCTTGCCGAACGTGGCTGCCCAGCCTTTGCGCGCGTACCGGATGGTGTCGCGGACGAATTCGCTGTCGGGGCCGTAGAAGTACGCGAACCGGAGCACGATGCCGGTCCCGCCGCCGCCGGTGAACTCCGCCACGGATCGTTCGGCGTCGAGCGTCTGGCGGTTGTAGGTCGCCGGGTGAACCGGCGACGCCTCGTCGATCCATTCGTCGCCCTTGGCCTCGTAGATCGGCGCGAACGATTCCTGAATGAACAGCCCGGCGCCCGCCGCCCGGGCGGCGGCGGCGAGGTTGGCCGATCCTTCCCGCCGGATCCTGCCGGTCTCGCGCCAGGCGCTCGCCCGGAGAGCCTTCGAGCCCGGCGGGACCGCCGTGGCGAGATTGATGACCGTGTCGTGGCCCCGGGCAGCCGCGTGGAGCGCGCCGGGATCGAACAGGCTGGCGGTGGTGGAGGCGACGCCGATGCGGTACAGCTCGGCCTGGGTATGCGCGAAATGGGCGACAGCGGTGACCTCATGCCCGGCGATGAGCAGCTGAGGGAGCACGCGCTGGCCGATAACGCCCGTCGCGCCCGCAAAGAGGATCCGCATGTCCGATTACCTGGACGTGTCCGCGTATCCGCCCTTGACGGTCGTGCTGATGAAAGTGCTGAGACCCTTGCCGCTCACGGCACGGGTCTTCATCTCTTCGACATTCTCGGCGCTGGCGCTGCGATAGGTATAGAGGTAGGTGTCGCCATCGACGAACCGCACGCGGATGAAATCCGGGCCCGCCTCGAACGCCACCACACCTGAATTGCCGCTCAGATTGCTGTATGTTTGCACGGTCTCTTGCGAGCCTTTCCTCCGGCGAATTCACGGAAGAAGCGGACGGTGGTGCCGGAGCCGCTCCGTCCGCAGCGCAATTTAGCAATCGCCGAGCCGCGCACAACGCCTGACGGGAGTCATGATTCGCCTCTGCGTTCCACTCTCCGCGTTGCTGCTGGGAGTCGTCGCGGGACTTCGGTCGATGACCGCACCCGCGGTCGTGGCCTGGGCGGCGCGACTCGGCTGGATCCACCTCGACGCCACGCCCCTGGCTTTCCTCGGTCGTCCGGCCGCCGCCTACGTGCTGACCGTCCTCATGATCGGCGAGCTGATCGGCGACAAGCTGCCGAGGACGCCGAGTCGCACGAAGCCGGGCCCATTCCTGGGCCGGATCGCGACCGGTGCGCTCGCCGGAGCCGCCCTCACCGGAGGACTGGGCGCGCCACTCGGGCTCGGCGCCATCCTCGGCGCCTGCGGCGCCGTGGCCGGCACCCTCGGAGGTTACCGCGCGCGAACCGGTCTGGTCCGGGCGCTGGGGGTTCGGGACTACGTGGTGGCGCTCGCCGAGGACGCCGTCGCGGTGGGGGGCGGCTTTCTGCTCGTCTGGGTCGCTGCCCGCCTCGCTTGACCCGGCTCCACCGGTGCAACATATTTGTTGCAGACTACTCCCCAAAACGGGCGTTTCCCATGGCGAAGCGGCAGTCTTCCAAAGCGCGGAAACCGGCCCCGACACCGCGGCCGAGGTTGACCCTCGTCAAGGCGAGCGTGGAGGCGGGCGAGGTCGTCTTCGGCAGTCGTGCCGGGCTCGCGGCATGGGCCGGTAGCCACCGCAGCCAGATCACCCGGGCCGCGAGCGGGCAGGACATCGGCGGCGAGGCCGGGTGGCGCATCGCGGGGCTCGGCGCCGTCGTCACGACACTCCTCGGCATCTACGAGCCCCCGGCGGTGGCCGGCTGGATGCACGGCGCCAACCCTCACCTGCAGAACCGGCGCCCCCTCGACCTGCTGGCCGAAGGAGACGTCGCGGCGGTCATGGCCGCCGTGCAGGCCGCGCGTACCGGCGCCTATGCGTGAGCGTGACCTCGCGAACGCTCTGGCGATGCTTCCCCTGGGACCCCGGCGCGTCTGATGGCGCGCCGTTCTCGAGCAGATACCTCGTTCCCGGGCAGACCGTGGGGCGGTTCGACCTTCACGATCGCCCACCCGTCCGCTACCTCGCCGAGTCTCCCGAGCACGCCATCGGCGAGGCGCTCGCGCCATTCCGCGGCACCCGATTTCACCTGTCCTATCTCCGCCAGGCCGGCCAGCGACTCGCGATGGTCGAGGTGACTCTTGGGGGCTCGCTCATGACCCGCATTCCCGACTGTACCGACTCCCAGGTCCTCACGGCCCTCGGCGTCCGCCCGGACGACCTGGCCCACCACCATCGCGCCGTCACCCAGGCGATCGCGCGCCGGCTCCACGAGCGTGGTGACGAGACCGGAGATCCCGCGGGCCTCCGGTGGTGGTCGGCCCTCACCGGGGCCTGGCATACCGTCATCGTCTTCATCGACCGTGAGCGGCCGGGTGAGGTAACCTTCGGGACACCTCGCCCCCTCGAGGCGGACGATCCCGACGTTCTGCGCGCGACGAGCGTGCTCGGCATCCGAACCCGATAATCCGAGGAGCACGTCCCATGGTCCGTTTTCCGCTCCTGCTCCCGTATGCGGACATCGCGCTCCTGCTCATGAGGATTCTCGTGGGCCTGGTGTTCGCCACCAGCGGCTGGAGCCATGTGAAGGATCCCGTCGCCCGGGGGAAGAGCATCGAGCTGAGTCCCGGGCTTACCCGGTTCATCGGACTCGCCGAACTGGCCGGCGGGTTTGGCGTGGCGCTCGGGATTCTTCCGCAGCTCGCCGCCGCAGGGCTCATCCTGATCATGCTCGGCGCCATTCAGAAGAAGATCGTCGCCTGGAAGACGGGATTCTGGGGCAAGCACGGCACCGACGGATGGCACTATGAGCTGCTGTTCGTCACGATGTGTCTGGTCATCATCACCACCGGCGGCGGCCGCTTCATCCTGTTCCCCTGAATGCTCACCCGCTTCACCCTCCCGTTGATCCTGGCAGCGTCCATCCTGCCCCGAGGCATGGCCTCCAGCGAGGCCGGCTGGTGGGACCTGGGACACCGGATCGTCGCGCGCCTGGCCGACGTCCGTCTTACCCCGCGCACGCGCGCGGCCGTGCGGCAGATTCTGGAGGGCCAAAGTCTGGCCGACGCGTCGGTGTGGGCGGACAACATCAAGAACTACCGCCACGACGCCGATCCGCTGCACTACATCAACATCCCTCTCGGCGACACCGTGTATGTTCCGCAGCGCCACTGCCCCACCGGCCGCTGCATCATCGCCGCGATCGAGAACGACCGCCGGCTGCTGGCCGACCCAGCCACGTCACCCGGGGCTCGCGCCGAGGCGCTGCGGTTCCTGATCCATTTCATGGGCGACCTGCACCAGCCGCTGCACGTGGGCGACAACCACGACCGTGGCGGCAACGATCGGGCGGTGACCCTGCTCGGCCACCCGACCAATCTGCACAAGGTCTGGGACGGGGAGATGATCGACTCGTTGGGTCTGAGCCAGGAGAGCTACTTCCGCTATCTCCGCAAGCGCATGGCCTCCCTCGATACCAAGAGCATGGAGCGTGGCAGCGTCGTGGATTGGGCGATGGAGGCACACCGCATCGCGGCGCGGGATGTCTATGGGAAATTGCCGACTGATGGGCGCATCGGACGGGACTACGTGGCGGCGAGCAGGCCGATCATCGACCACCAGCTGATCGCGGCGGGTGTGCGGCTGGCGGCGGTCTTGAATGAGGCGCTGGCGAATTACCGGCCCCGGTGAGACTCAGGCAGCCTCAGACCCCTTGGGTGGAATCTCGTGTTCGCCGGTCCACTGGTCGGCCCATTTCCCGATGGCGCAGAAGACCTGCTCGAGCGCCCTCCAGGCTCGACGCGGTCCGCGAGGCCGCCCTGACCCGGCTCCGGCCGGTGCTCATGACCTCGGCGGCCACCGTGTTCGGCCACTTCCCGCTCGTTCTGGCCACGGGCCCCGGCTCGGCGGCACGGAACAGCATCGGGCTGGTGCTGGTTACCGGCATGGTCGTGGGAACGATGTTCACGCTGTTCGTCGTGCCGGTGTTCTATCTCATGATGGCCGCGGAGCACATGGCGGAGCCGGTGGCGGAAGAAGTGCCACACCAGCCTCCGTTCGCCGTGCAGCCGGGCCTCGCGGAGGCCTAATGGTGGCGCCGAACCTGACCGGAGTCCTCTCCCCGAGCGACCACATCCTGGGGCCTCCGGATGCGCCGATCACGCTGGTGGAATACGGGGATTTCGAATGTCCCAATTGCCTCGCCGCGTATCCGGTGATCCAGGGGCTGCTCGAGTCGCTGGGGGAGCGGCTACGGTTCGTCTTCCGGCATTTCCCGATCGTGTTGAGTCACGACCACGCCCAGAAGGCGGCGGAAGCCGCGGAAGCTGCGGGCGCGCAGGGCAAGTTCTGGGAAATGCACGACCTGCTGTTCGAGCATCAGGACGAGCTCGACATGGATTCGCTGATTGCCTACGCCCGCACGCTGGGGCTCGATGTCGCGCGGTTCACCCAGGAGCTCCAGGCCGGCACCTGGGCCGACCGCGTCTACCACGACCGCGCGGGCGGAGAGGCGAGCGGTGTCTCCTGGACGCCGACATTCTTCCTCGACGGGGTGCGCTACCCGATCGCGCGGGACCTGGATGGGTTGGTGCGGGAGGTGGAGGCCCGGGCGCGACCGAAAGGGGGCCGAGCCCGCGGTCACTGAGTCCGGGGGGGCTCCTCCGGCTCCCGATCCGGCGCGGGGGCCTGGGTATCGCGGTCGAGCTTCCGCTGAGCCTTTTCCTCCCGCTTCTTCTGCCGGTTCAGTTCCTTCTGCCGCTTCTCATAACCGTAGTTGCGTTTGGGCACGAATCCTCACGGGTGGGTGGCGCGCCGCGGACGACGCACGGCCGGTGGCGCCGGCATGCGGTCCAGACCCTGGGCCGCGAGCCAGTGCAGCAGGGCCGCCTCGAGCGATTCCTGCGGCTGCCCCGCCACCTGGGGGAAAACCGGCCACCGTTTGGCCGGGCCCATCAGATACCACATGGCCGGTTTCTCGGGGAGACCGCGGCGCTCGTTGCCGGGCTCGCGATCGTAGGATACGAAATGAAAAACGCGTCCGCCGGAGCGGACGTGGCACTGTTCGACCTTATAGCTCACGGGAACACTCCATCTGTCGCGGACGCCGGCGGGCGGCCCGCGATGTTACCAGGACAGGATCTCGAGTCGGTCCAGCGTAGCCGCCACTGAAACGAGCGCGGTGACGCTGCGTTCATGGCGGAACCTCTCGGCGGCGGTTCGAATGTCGGCCGACACCGGTTGCCCGGTGCGGCGTCGGTAGGCGCGATAGGACTCGCCGAGCTCCCGGAAGACCCGCAGCATCGAGCGTGCCTCGAGATCCCTGGATCGCGCACGGCCCCGGAGCACGGAACGGTGGCCCACCGTGAGTGAAGCATTGTGGAGGCGGGCGAGCACGCGCTCGTTTATGGGTCGGGTGGGTTTGCCGGGATCCGACGACGGGGAGGGCGAAGGGCCTTCGGACATGGGACCGCCACGGTGCAGCGAGGAACTCCTCCGTACCAGAGCGGGAAGAGGGTAAGGAAAGATACCCTCCCGAGCCTCGATTCGCGAGTGGACGTGCCCTGTGCTTGCCACGGCACGGCGGGCCCCATAAACTGGGACGCCCGTAGACCGCTCGGGCTCGTCATCGCGGTCGTCGTTCCCGCAGCCATCTCATCACAGTCCGCATTGCGAGCGCGCGAGCATCCCGCGCTTCGCTGCAGGGAGATTCCCCTATGAGCCGCCATCTCATCCTGGCGTCGTGCCTGGCGATCGCACTGGCCACGGCCGGATGTCACGACCAGGGTACCGAAACCACCGGTCCGACGAGCAGTCCGCGGTTCAGCGAGTCGGAGGCGCCGAGCCCCCGGCTCACGCTGCCACCCTCCAGCCAGGTGGCCGACCAGCTCAACGCGGTCGGCCGCGTAATCAATCCCAATGATTTCGTCTGCGATCCGTCGACGCCGATCATGGATTGGTTCACCATCGAGGCCAACACGGTCATCACCCGGGAACCGGCGATCTTCCTCGACCTGTTCCTCAATCTCGCGGCCGATCAGATCCCCGCCGCCGATGCCTTGCTCCTGGAGACCGAGGCCACGCCCCAGTCCTTCGGCTACAGCGGCGAGTTCACGAAGAAGCTGCAGCGAACCGAGCGGGACGTAAAACGGTTCTGGGACATCTTCTCGGGCGACATTCAGCTGATCGGCATGCACGGCACCATGTTGCTCGATGTCGACCGGGTGGCGGCGACCTACGAGGCCGCCTTCCAGATCTCGCCGGGCGTGCCGGTGCCGCCCGAGCTGGCCCGGCAGCTCGCCAACCGGGTCCGGGCGGACCTTCTCGCCTCCCAGACGCTGAACGGCGGCAACCATCCGCTCTTCAGCTTCAACTCGTTCGCGATCTCGAGCTTCGGCGGCCCGATACCGGACAAGATCGTGATCGGCGACGGGGTTCTGGCGGGCTTCGAGGCGGTAGGGTTCGGCGACGTGGCGCCCAGGGCCATCTATGCCCATGAATTCTCGCACCACATCCAGTACGAGCACGGCTACAACACCGAGGACATCCCGGGGTCGGCCAACCCCGACGCGGCGGAGCGGAACCGCTACAACGAGCTGATGGCCGACGCGATGGCCGGCTACTATCTCACTCACCGCAAGGGCGCCGGCTTCCATCGCCGGCGAGTCGAGCAGTTCCTCCAGATCTTCTTCCAGATCGGCGACTGCGCCTTCAACACGCCCACGCACCATGGGACGCCCAACCAGCGCATGGCGGCGGCCCGATTCGGATTCGATGTCGCCCACGAGGCCGAGCGCAAGGGACGGATTCTGAGCTCGCAGGCCTTCCACGACCGGTTCGTGGCGGCGTATCCGGCGATCGTCGCGCCGGACGCCACGTGAGGCGAAGGGGCTACTTCCCCAGGAGCTTCTTGAGCCCGCCGGGGATCCCCTTCACCTTCTGCTTGGCGAACTCACCCACCTGAACCCGGGTGGTGGGAGCGGTCGCGCTGCCGCTCACGAGCACCGGCACCTGCACGTGACCCACCGGGCTCTTCAGGTCGGCACGAAGTCGGAAATCCACCGTCCGGTCGAAGGCGACTGCCCCCGCGCCCGTGATGCCGAGGTTACCGGCCTTGAGTACCAGGTCGGGGATCCGTGCCCGACCTTCCCCGATGTTCGCCGTGCCGGTGATGCTCTCGAATCGAGTATCGTTTCCGCTCCCGCCGGTAACGCCGACCACATGGTTCACCTGGGCGAGGAGCGGATAGTTCTTCAGCACGCCGTTTCGGAGCTCCATCCTGAGCCGGCCGCCGAGGCCACGCTGGATCGCGTCCGCCGTGCTGCCGCTGCCGGTAACCTGCCCGGACACGGCGACCGTACCCAGCAACACGTTGGGCATCGCGAGCGCCGCGGTGAGCGCGCGGTCGACGTCGAGCCCGGTCACGCTCGTGTTGATCGCATAGGTCGGCACCTCGCGGCTCAGGTCCACCCGGACGCTCCCCCGTTGCGCGCCGCCGTAGAGCCCGAACGCCAGCGAGTCGAGCGAGAAGACGCCGCCCTCGAAGCGGAACGGGCTTCGCAGGCTGTCGAGCGTGAGCACGCCGAGCCTGACGCGCTCGACCGATGCGCGCCCGGTTGCGACGAAGGTCTTGAAGTCCGGCGCGACCTGCGTGCGAAGCTCGACCGGCGCTGCTCCCTCGATGACGAGCCCCGGATAGGGCGGGATGCCGGCTAGGGCGAAGAGCAGCGGGAGATCGGCGCTCTTGAGCGACCCGCACACGAGGGTCAGATGAGCGCCATTCCGGCCCATGTCGGCGGAACCGGTGACCGAGGTGGTACCGAGCCGGCCGGTGAAGCGGCGGACCGTGAGGGCACCGGCGCCGGCCTCGAGATCGGCCTCGATGTCGGTGATCTCCGTAATCGTGGGGTTGCCGGCGGTACGGAGACTGTCGTCCACCACGCGGATCGCGCCATGGCGGAGACGAAGCGAGCCGACGTCGATCGGCGAGCCGCCCGGAGCCGCGGAGGTCGCGGCCGCGGGAGCCGCGGCGGCGCCGGGGAGGAGCCAGCGGCCGCTGGAGTCGCGGCGGATGGAGATCCTGAGCCCCTCGAGCGCGATGTCGTCGATGGCCACCGGGCGCCCGGGCAGCAGCGACGAGAGCCTCGGCCGCACCCAGAAGCCGGCGAGGGCGACGCCGGGGGCGGCCGTGGCGTCGCGTCCGCCGACCGCGATGTCGGACCCGGCGACCGAGGGCGGGAACATCAGGATGTCGAGTCCGCCGATCGCGACCGGCTCACCCAGCCGGTTGGAGAGCGTGGCGGCGATCGTCGAGCGGCCGGCGTCGGACTTGAGCGCTTCCAGCCCGGCGAAGATCAGGACCAGGAGCAGCGCGATGAGACCGGCGACGCCGTAGGCGATCTGCCTGCCGTATCTCATGGACCTCCGGCAGCGGCCTTCCGCTTGGCCTCCGCCACCAGATCGTCAGCCTTCTTGTTGCCCTCGCTGATGATCCCGGCGGCCTTCTGGTCCGACTGCTTGCGCAGCTGGTCGGCCGCCGGCTTGGCGGCCAGCTTCTCGAGCGGGCTCTTCGCCTTGGAGGTCAGCGAATCGGCCTGCTGGTAGCCGGTCCGCTTCACGCTGGCAGCCAGCGACTCCGCCTCCTGCCGAATCTCCGCCGCCTTGCGCTCCGCCTCCGCCACGAGGCGGAGACCCGCGGAGTCCACCTTGGCGGTCACGGCCTTCTGCACCGCCTGTTCCGCGCCCTGCGCCACCGATGAGGTGAGACTGCCGACATCGACCTTGACGGTTGGGCTGGTCACGGTGCCGCCGAGTTGAATGGACAGCGGGATCTCGGGTGCGGCACTCAGGTTGACCCCCCCCTGGCCGGCCCGCGACAGGAGACCGGCGAGGGCCTGATTGGCACCACCGCCCAGCAGGGACCGCGGGACCTGGAGGCCCAGATCGTACTGCAGTGACTGATCGAGACCGTTTGACCCGGCGACGTTGATGGTGGCGCCGCCGACCTTGACGTCGAACGGCTGCACGAAGAGCCGGCCTTCCCGGATCTGGAACGCCCCGCGCAGGGTTTGCATGGTGGGATCGTCGAGCAAGTTGAGCTTGGTGACGTCGAACATCTTCTCGAGCGGGGGGAAGTTCTTGATCGCCACCTGTGAGGTGAGAAAGGTTCCCTTGCCGGTCAGACCCTGGAACAGCGGGAGCATGTTCTTGCCGAGGTTGCCGTTCAGGTGGAGGTCGGTATTGACGAGACCGCTGGCGTACTTCGCGACCGGCGCCAGCATCTGCACCGTGGTGAAGGCCTCGAATGCGGACGGGATGTTGATCTTGGTCATCTTGAACCCGACGTCGAACGCCGGCTTGGTCGTGTCCACCGTCTCGTAGTACCCCGTCAGGCCGATCTCTCCGCCCAGCGTGTTCATCCGGAAGTCGTCGAGCGTGATGCGCCGGTCCTTCACTCGGAGCCGGCCCCGGGCGTTGTTCATGGTGAGCTTGTCATACGTCAGCTTGGCCACCGTGACGTCGAGGTCGAAATCGATCCTGGGCGGGACCGGGATGATCTGCAGGTCGCCCTCGCCGGACTTCCACTCGTCGAGATTGAAGGAGTTGCTCCGCACCGTCGCCACCCCCCGGAGGGTGTCGTCCTGCATCACGAAGGAGAGAAGATTGTCGATCGTTCCCGACGCCGCGAGATCGCTGCTGCCCACCGTGCCCTGGAACGTCCGCAGCTCGGCCTTCTGCGGGGCGAGCCGGAGCGAGGCCTGTTGGATGGCGAGCGGCTTGGGAAGCGCCTGCCCCTTCACGGTCACGCCGGCGAGGTCCACGCTGCCGCTGGCGGCGACCTTGTCGTACTGCTTCTTCGTGACCGATGACATCCGGGTGCGCACGGCGGCGTCGGCGGAGACGGTGCCCGCGAGCTGGTCGACACCCTCGAGCTTCACCGTCCGGCCCACATCGGCCAGGTCGAGCCGGCCTTTCACCCGGGCGTCCACGTCGGGATCGGAGATCGGCGTCCGCAGCGTCATCGACGCGTCGACCGGATTGCGGCCGATCAGCACGTGAAATTTCCTGAGCTCCACCACGGTATTGTCGGCGCTGCCGCCGGGGTTGGCGATCGAGAGGTCCATCGCGATGTCCCGCGCGGGCAGCGGGAGATCGGGATACTGGAAGGCCCCGTTCTCCACGGTCGCGTCCAGGGCCAGTGCCGGAAAGGTGCTATCGGCATACTCGCCTTTGACCTTGCCCTTGATCGAGAACGTGCCCGACTCCTTCACCTTGTCGAAATCGTGGGCATAGACCGCCGGGACCAGCGAGAGGATGCTCAGGAATTTGGTGCTCGGAGCGCTGAAGGCGAGATCGAGATAGAGAGAGGACGGCGAGGACCCCGCCCCGCCGCCAGCTCGTTGCGCCACGCTGCCGGCGACGCCGAGCGCCAGGTCGTTGAGCTTGAGACCCGTCTGCTTGAGCGTGTAGACCTTCTTCGCGAGGTCGGCCTGGACGTCGGCCGTGAGCGCGAGCTTGACCCGGTTGAGATAGGGGATTCCGGCGAACGTGACGCTCACCGTATCCGCGCCGGCGCGCGTCTGGACGGCCACGAGGTCCTGGCTGAAGTCGCCGGAGAGCGACTGGTCGTAGCCGCTCACCAGCGCCTTGAGCCTGGCCTTCCGGTTGTCGAACACGACGGCCGCGTTCTTGATTTCGAACCGGCGGAGGCTGATGGCCATCGGCTTCGAGGCCGCCGGCGCGGCGGTCTCCGGGGTCTTCTTCGTGATGTCCCAGTTGGTGGTGCCGTCCTCGAGCGCGACGAGCTTGAGCCGCGGCTCGTCGAGCTCCACCGCGCGGACCACGATCGGCTTGCCTCCCATCATGCTACCGAGCACGCTGGCCAGGTCGAGCACCACCCGGAGGTGGCCCACCGACGCGAGCGTGTCGCCCTCGAACCTGCCCCGGTTCGCGACGGTGAGACCGTCCAGGGTCAGCGTAAGGTTGGGGAAGTTCCGGAAGAAACCGAGACCCAGGTCATGCCAGTCGACCTTCGCGTCGACGGTCTTGTTGACCTGGGTCTTGACGCGCTCCTCGATCGTGCCGCGAAAGGCGTAGGGCATGACGAGGAGCAGGAGCAGCAGGACGGCGATCACACCGCCGGTCCAGGCGAGGATTCGTGTGGGTCGGGTCATGGGGTGAAACCTAGCAACGGCTCGGGCCGACCGGGATCGCGACTGAGGCGCTGGCCGGCTCCGGGGTACGCCGCGAGCCGGTCGCGCCCCGCGCCGAGACTACTTCTTCGTGCCCTCCACCGTGAGCGTGAGCACGGAATCGGCGCTCTTGGTGTCATAGTGGGCGATCGTGGTTCCTACCAGCTTCCCGTCCTTGAGTCGGTACACGCCCTCGGTCTTGACCTTGACGCCCTTCCGGAGCGCGCTCTCGTAGGGCCCAGCCTCGGCCATGATGCTGTCGCCGGAGGCAGTGACCGACGGTTTGAGGGGCTTGTGCTTCGGAAGGTTGAAGGTCCAGCCCGATGAATCCGCGACCAGGTCGAAGGTGAGAATGGCGCTGTCGGATCCTTCCTTCATGACCTGGAGGGTCCAGGTCCCGGCGACGTCGGCGAGCGAGATCGGCGCGGGGGCCGCGGCCGGCTCCGGCGCCATGGCGGCAGTCGTATCCGCCGCGGGTTGCTCCTTGGGCTTCTCGCAGGCAATCAAGCCTGCGGCGCAGCACAACAGGACGAGTCGACGCATGGATTCTCCACGCTGAGGTGGTCGAAGGAGAGGCGGGAAGCCGGTGGCGAACCTACCTTCCCGAGCGCATTCCGGCAATGTGCCGCCCGGCCGCTGCCGGGTCAGAGCTGCGACCGGAGCAGCGAGGCCAGCCTTTCAGTGGCCCGCTCCCGCCACGGCCGGCTCCGCCACCGCTCCAGCGTCATCTCCCTGGCTCGGCCCTTGTCCTCCTCGAATTGCCGCGCCTGGCCGGCGGCGAACTCCGGATCGAGGACATTGAGGTTGGCCTCGTCGTTGATCCGGAACGAGCGGTTGTCGAAGTTGGTCGACCCGACCGAGGTCCACACGCCGTCGACCACCATGACCTTGGTATGGTACATCGTGGGCTCATACTCCCAGATCCTGACCCCGGCCTCCAGCAGCTCGCCCCAGCAGGCCCGGGACGCCTTGCGCACGACGACCGCGTCCACGTGGCGGCCCGGCACGATGATCTCGACCCGGACCCCTCGGCGCCGGGCGGCGATCATGGTCGCGACCGCGAGGGAGTCGGGCACGAAGTAGGCGTTGGCGATCAGAACACTCGTGGCGGCGGAGGCCACCGACAGCAGATACATGAGACGAACGTTCTCGGACCCCTCGTCCGCCGAGCTCTTGAAGACCTGGGCCTGATGGGGTCCGACCGGCTCCAGGGGCGGGAAGTATTCCTCGCCGTGGAGCACGATGCCCCGGGTCTCGATCCAGTTGTCGATGAAGGCGGCCTGCATCTGCGCGACGGCCGGACCCTCGAATCCGAAGTGGCTGTCACGCCAGTGGTCGGGGTCCTGCGCGTGGCCCAGCCAGTTGTCCGCGATCCCCACGCCACCCGTGAACCCGATTTTCCCGTCAACCACGAGCAGCTTCCGGTGGGTGCGATTGTTGAACCGCTCCAGATCGTACCACCGGAGCGGATGGTATCGCTCGACCTCCACCCCTGCCCGTCTCATTTCCTCTAAGCGCTCCCGCTCCATCTTCCCCGAGCCCACCCAGTCCAGCAGCACGTGCACCTTCACGCCGGCCCGCGAGCGATCCGACAGGGCGTCGGCGAACTCCTTGCCGATGGAGCCGGACCAGTAGATGTACGTCTCGAACGTGATGGTATGCCGGGCGCCGCGAATGGCGTCGAGCATCGCCGGGAAGATCTCGTCGCCATTACAGAGCGCGGTGACCCGGTTCCCCGGCAGGATGGCCGGACCGAGCAGGGTGCCCATGGACCGGACGAACGACGGATCCCCGGTTGCATACCGGTGGGCGATCTCATGGTCGATCTGCTTGTCGCCCGAGACCAGGTTGGCGATGACGATGAACAGCAGGAGACACCCCAGGATTCCGGAGACCACCATCCAGGCCCATGGCGTCATCGCTCCGGCCGTCACCCGAACAGCAACCGTGTCACCCACACCGCGATGATCATCGCCGACCCGTCGGCCAGAAGCCCCACCGGCACCGCGTGCCGGGTCTTCCTGATGTTCACCGCGCCGAAGTACACCGCGATCACGTAGAAGGTCGTCTCGGTCGATCCGAACATCACCGCGGCCATCTTGACCGGCAACGAGTCCTCCCCGTACTGCCGGATCATGTCCACCACGATTCCCGCCGATCCGCTTCCGGTGAGCGGGCGGATGATGGCCATCGGGAGCACCTCGGGCGGGAAGCCGATCAGACCGAGCACCGGGGCCAGCGCCCGGGCCAGGAAGTCCATCGCGCCGCTGGCCCGGAACATCGCGATGGCGAAGAGGATCGCGACGAGATACGGAATGATGCGGACGGCGACGTTGAAGCCCTCCTTCGCGCCCTCCACGAAGTTCTCGTAGACCGGCACCCGTTTGTACAGGCCGTAGAGCGGAAAGCCGACGAGGATGAGTGGCACGACGAACACCGAGAGGAGACTGATGGCGTCGCGGACGGCATTCATGGCGCCACCTCCCGGTTGGGATCGGAGGCGCGATAGCCGGGGAGGCGGCCGAGCAGCTTGGCGGACACGATCGCGACGGTGAGGCCGCAGAGCCCGGTGCCGATGATCGGGAACACGAGCTGGTTGATCTGAAGGCCGAGGAGGGCCAGGAGCAGCACCGGCGGCACGAGCTGCACGCTCGCCGTGCTGAGCGCAAGCATCATCACCATCGAGTTGGTAGCCGTGTCCTCCGACTTGTTGAGCGTCTGCAGCTCCTCCATGGCCTTGATGCCGAACGGCGTGGCGGCGTTGCCGAGCCCGAAGGCGTTGGCCGTGAGTGCGAGGGCGATCATCGCGAGCGCGGGATGGTCCTCCGGGACCTCGGGGAAGAGCGGACGCAGCACCGGCCGGACCAGCTTCACCAATCCGTAGATGATGCCGGCCTTCTCGGCGATCTTGAGCAGCCCGAGGAAGAGCGAGATGACCCCGATCAGGCCGAGCGCGATCTCCGCCGCGGTCTTGGCGAAGTCGAGCGCCGCCGCCGCGATCGCGTTGAGCTTGACGAAGCGGACCGGCTCGAACACGACACCCGTCGAGTCCACCAGCCGGCCCTGCAGCTCGTCGTCACGCGACTTCGAGACCTTGGCGATCGTGGCGAGCGGCTCGGGGAACTTGGCCCCCGCGTCGAAGCGCAGTTGTGTCCCCTCCCGCGTCTGGAGCAGGTAGCCGGTATAGCTGGCGGCCGGCCGCTCCATGGATCCGTAAAAGGCGCCGTATCGGGCCGAGTCGATCCGGATCGCCACCGGCACGCGGCGGGCGGCCGAGTCGTATCCCTGAGGATAGGTCAGCGCCAGGGGGAGCGGCTGCCCGTTCCGGTAGGTGCCGCGAGAGAGGTCGCCGATGTCGTTGCCGAGCGCGAAGACGAAGGCGGAGATGATCAGGCCTGCCCAGATGTAGTTCAGCATTGTCGGGGCCTGGGTCTGGGGAATGGGGACGGGATCGCACACCAATATGGATGGGGGACGCGGGTGATCCTATCGCGGGCCCGTGGCTCTCGAGGCTGCGCGCCAGTCCGGCCACCGCCTCCTCCAGCCGCCCCGCTCCGAGTGCCGCCATCGCGTTGTCGGGGCCGCCCTTCCTTTATATGCGTAGGACGAAGTCCGACCGGCCACACCAATGTCGGGGAGTCCCGCGAGGGCGTGCGCGAGCTCGTCGGTCATGCCATCGGAGAAGTACTCGTCCTCCGGATTGCCGCTGTTGTTGAAGTCAGCGCGTCAGCATCGCCTCCAGCCGCCGCACCACCTCGAGCCGCACCTCCTGCGGCGCCAGCACGTCGGCCTCCGCACCGTACTGCAGCAGGTGACGCACCGCCCATTCCCGGTCGGCGAGCGGGTGCTCGACCGTGAGCGAGCCATCCTCCGCGAGGGCCTTCCCCTCCCGCTCCGCGATCCAGCGCGCGATGTGCGGTGAGTAGCGGACCCTGAGCGTCGCCGCATCGTCGCCCTGAAACGCCTTCCCGTCCCGGACGATCGCCTCGAGCGAGAAGTCCCGCGGCGAGTCGAACCGCGCGGCGAGCTGCTCCACCTCCGCGATCCGGTCGAGCCGGAAGATCCGGATCCCGTCGGTGCTCTCGCAGTGGGCCACGACATACCACATCTGCTCGGTGAACACGATCGCGTAGGGGCAGATGATGCGCGCCGACGGCGCGTCGTCCGCCGCCTTGGCGTAGCGGAGCCGCGTTTTCCTTCGGCTCCGCACGGCCCCCCGGAGCCGCCGCAAATGCTCGAGGTCACCCGCCGGCGCCAGCGACGCCGCCCGCAACCGGTCCTCGGCGTCGTCCTCCGGCAGCGAGACGATCACCGCACCGAGCCGCTCGCTGGCGAACCCGATCGCCCGATGCTCCTCCGCCGGCCGCTCCGCCCGGAGCATGGCGAGTCCCAGCTCCAGCGCGCAGAGCTCGCCCCGCGTGAGCCGCATCGGCCGCAGAAAATGATTGGGGATGACCGAGATCTCGTCGTTGGGCTCGATGAAGATCTGGAGCCCCGCGACGAACCCGCCCGGCGCCTCGAATCGCTCGGAAATCGACTCGATGTCCTGGAACAGCGTATCCCGGTCGACTCCCGCGAGGCCCACGACGGCGCTGACCGGGTGCGTCTCGCCATCGGCCAGGGCCGGGATGAGATTGAGAATGCGGCGCAGCTGTGCGGCAGCGGGCGGACTGGCGGACAGGCGGGCGGGCGGGGTGGCGAACAGGCGCGCGGGCGGACTGAGGGACGGGCGGACCGACGGGCTGCCCGTCCGCCTGTGATGCTCCAGCGTCTCCCGCACCAGCCCCTGGTACTCATCCACCAGCTCGCGCGGCGCCAGGGGCTCGAGCTCACCGGCGAACGAGAGCAGCCATCGGGCGAAGGCATCCAGCCGCCGCACCTGGAAGCGCCGCCGGTCGGGATGGCCCGCCACGGCCTCGCCCAGCCGCGCAGCGGCCGACGCCGCGCCGGTCTGCGCCCGGAAGTGCACGCTCGCCGTTACCGCGTCGCCGGCGCCGAGCTCCCACGACTGGCGCGACCGGGCGTGGGCCCGGAGGTCGAAGCTCGGCGGAATCTCGTAGTCGGGTGAGCCCGGCCTCGCGGCTTCCACCTCCACGTCGCCGATCCGGTTGAGCCGATAGTTCTTGATCGTCTCGTCGTCCGGCGCGCGGCCGGCCAGATACCAGTGCTGATTCAGGAAGAAGAGCCCGAACGGCTCGACCGTCCTGCTCCCGGTAGCGTCCGTGCCCATCGTGTGATAGGAAAACGTCACCCGCTTGCGCCGCTTGAGCGCGTCGCCGAGCCGGGCGAGCACGTCGGGCCGGGCCTTCGCGCGGGCCGGCACCACCTGGGTGCTGCCCGAGGCCGACGCATCCACCGGCAGATCGCACGCCAGCTTCCGCATGGCCGAGTCGACGTGCTCCGCCAGCAGGGGATCGCCCAGCTCGCGAACGCGCGCGGCCGCGTCGGCGACCGCAGCCAGCTCGTCGGGCTCGAAGGTCAGCATCGCGAGACTGCGGTAGCCGTAGCGGTCCACTTTCTTCGGCTGGCTCGGGCGGCCTTCGGAACGAAGGGTGAGATAGGGGAGATAGAAGTGGCGGGCGTCGAGCCGGTAGCCCATCACTTCGCCTTCGGCCGACTGGACCGTCTCGATGGGAATACCGAACGTGCGGAGCTCGTCCTTGTCGCGCTCGAACATCCGGCGGAGCGCGGCCTTGTTCTGATCGGCGGCGTAGCCGGGAACGTCGCGGACCAGCTCCTCGAGCGGCACGGGGTACTTCCGCGCGAGAAGCGCGGCGAGGAGGTCGATCCAGCGCTGGATTTTAGAAGAGCGAGCCATCGTCCAGGAAAAACTACGTCAGGGATATGACAGCGGGCGGTGAATCGGGCCGGTACGACCAGCCCATCAGCTTGGGCCAGACGCCCCCCACGCGAGCGTCTCCGCCGCGAACCAGGTAATACCGGTCGTATGGCGCCGCCGTGAGACAGGCGTGATTGGGAAGAATCCTCACGCGCGCGCCGATCGGGTAGCGTGACTCGAGCCCCTCGTCCGGCCCTTCACAGGCGACGAGGCCATGCTCCTGGTGCGCGTCGGCCACGAGCAACCCATCCATGGGCCGCCCACCGGTCACGGGACACACCAGGCCGTAGCCGACCTTTCTCCCGGCCTTGTTGCCGCTCAGGTCCTTCGAGAGCGCAAGCGCACCCGCGTCGATCAGCATCCTCCCGGCGCGAGGGTTGTGGCCGATCACGGTCGCCAGCACCGATACTGCGATGTCGTCTACGGTACAGCTGCCGAGCGCCACCTGGGCGAGATCGAACAGCGTGTACACCCCCGGCCGCATGTCGGTGACACCGGTCATCGAGCGCGCATGAAGCGCCGTCGGCGTCGAGCCCACACTGACCGCCGGCACGTCGAGCCCCGCCGCGCGCAGGCGCTCCGCCGCCCGCGTCACCGCCAGACGCTCCTCCTCGGCGACCTGCCTGATCGCGTCGACGCCGGCGGCGCCATAACTCTGCCCGGCATGCGTCAACACGCCCGCGAGTGACAGCCACGGCGACGCCCGGACCGCCTCGCCGATCGCCAGCAGCTCGAGACCGTCGGCGGGAACTCCACCGCGCCCTCCACCGCTGTCGATCTCGATGAAGATCGAGAACCGCTCGCCGACCGCCTGCGCGTGCCGGCCCACGTCGAGGACGGCGGCGATCGAATCGGCCAGGAGCATGACCCGCGCCCCGTAACGCCGCTGCAGCCCCGCGAGCACGGCGACCTTGTGACCGGCGATCCCCACCGCGTACGTGATGTCGCGGAATCCCGCCTGGGCGAAGTGCTCGACCTCGGCGAGCGTGGACACGGTGACACCGGCCGACCGCTCACGAGTCGCCAGGCGCCCCACGTCCACCGACTTCGCCGTCTTCATATGGGGCCGGAGCCGGACACCGAGCTCCGCCGCCCGTTGGATCATCCGCTCACAGTTGCGCTCGAGGCGGTCGAGATCGAGGATGAGCGACGGGGTTGGGAGATCGCCGAGTACCATGCTCATCGGTCGAAGCAGGCCGTCGCCGGCTCGCGGCCGGCCGAATCCACCTTGACGATGGCGGGATTCGGGGTCACCGTCACGGTGGCGGGTTTGCCGGGTCGACGGTCCATGGGTGCTCCGGTTGTCGAGGCGATCGGCGAGAACGTGCCACCGGACCGGTGCTTCGTCAACCAGGGGACGCGACGCGTGGCACTCCACTTGCCCAACAGTGGGGCAGACGCGGGCTCAACACCTACGCAACGGCATGACGGACACGCGGATACGCGATCACGTCCGACGCCGGCCGGGCCGACAGCGTCGACTGCACGACACAGAACGGACCAATGTTGATGAGCGGATCCTACAGGCAGTGCGCAGAGTGCGGGAAGCGGGCGCTCAACTTCGCCACTCGCTGTCCCGGCTGCGGGGTGGACCTTCCCGACCCCGCCCGGTTCGAGCCGGACAACGCCAATGTCCAGTTGAACTGGTCCCATTCCCTGAAGGGGGTCGCCGTGGTCTTGGCGATCGGCGGCGCCATCGCGGGGTTCGAGCGGGGGACGGCTTCGCCGGCCGAGCTCAGCGCCGAGACCACGGTGACGCGGGCGGACACGGCCGGGACGTCCGAAGTGATGGAGGCGTTGCCGGCGGTGGCGCCTCCGGTAGCCGAGCCAGCGACCGCGGCCGCGACCGTCGCTGCGCCGGCGATACCCTCGGCCGGCTTGCAGCTCATCGCCACGACCTGGACCAACGTCAGGGGCCGGCGCACCAGGAAGGCCTCGCTCGAGGCGATGCTGGAGCCGGGTGACACGGTGACCGCCGATTCGCTCGTGGCCGGGTGGTACCGGATAGCGCTGTACGGCGAGGTGCTGGGGTGGGCCCGGGAGGCCGGTCTTCGGACCCTAGACCCTGGACCCTAGACCCTCGACTCCCTGGCGAAAACCCCGTCCCGGGTCCATCTTCCCGCCGTCCCCAATCAAAGACCAACCATGGCCGAATTGCTCGAGCGGCTCCAATCCGCCCTGGGCGACCGCTACAACCTTACCCGCGAGGTCGGGGCGGGCGGGATGGCGACCGTCTACCTGGCGCACGACGTCCGCCACGACCGGCGGGTGGCGCTCAAGCTGCTCCGGCCCGAGCTGGCGGCCGTAATCGGGGCCGAGCGGTTCCTGGCCGAGATCAGGCTGACGGCCAACCTGCAGCATCCGCACATCCTGCCGCTGTTCGACTCGGGCGAGGCAGACAGCTACCTCTTCTACGTGATGCCGTTCGTCGAAGGCGAGACGCTGCGCGACCGGCTCAACCGGGAAAAGCAGCTTCCGGTCGGAGAGGCCGTCCGCATCGCGACCGAGGTGGCGAGCGCGCTCGACTACGCGCACCGCCACGGTGTGGTGCATCGCGACATCAAGCCCGAGAACATCCTGCTGCACGACGGCCAGGCCCTGGTGGCCGACTTCGGCATCGCCCTCGCCGCCAGCAAGGCGAGCGGCGCCCGCATGACCGAGACCGGCATGTCGCTCGGCACGCCGCACTACATGAGCCCCGAGCAGGCAATGGGCGAGCGCGAGATCACGGCGCGCTCCGACGTGTACGCGATCGGCGCCGTGCTGTACGAGATGCTCACCGGCGAGCCGCCGTTCACCGGCAACACGGCGCAGGCGGTGGTGGCGCGCGTGCTGACGGAGAGTCCCCGCATGCTGGTGCCGCAGCGCCACACCATTCCGCCGCACGTGGAGACGGCGGTGCTGACCGCGCTCGAGAAGCTGCCGGCCGACCGGTTCACGACCGCCGCGGAATTCGCGGAGGCCCTGGCCGGCCGTGGCTCGGCGATCGGCACCGCGGCGACGGCCCCGAGCTACGTCGGCACGGCGGAACGTGGCACCGCAGCCCGCGCCATACCCCCGAAGGCCCGCATCGATCGGGTCCGGCTCGGACTCGCCGCCGCCATGGTGATTGCCGCCGCGCTCGCGCTGTGGGGCTGGCTCCGCCCCAGTGGTGAGCCCAGGGAGGTGAACCGATACAGCGTCATGCTCCGGCCCGCCGAGGAGATGCGACCGACGGCCATTGCGGGAAACCTCGCCATCTCGCCCGACGGCAACCGAATCGCGTACGTCGGCCCCGGCGAAGGCGGCAACCGGCTCTGGCTCCGGGAGCACGACAAGCTCCGGCCTTCGCCCATTCCGGGGACGGAAGGCGGGCTCAGTCCCTTCTTCTCGCCCGATGGCAAGCAGCTCGCCTATATCGTGTCGGGGCAGATGCTGAAGGTCGCTACCCTGAGCGGCGGTCCGCCGGTCACGCTGAGCGACAGCCTCAACGCCTCGGGCGGCGACTGGGGACAGGATGGATTCATCTACACCGAGCTGAACAGCGGGCTGGGACGCCTGCCGGCGACCGGCGGGCCGCTGGAAGAGCTGTACCGGCTCTCGGAGGAGCGGCACGAGATCGGGGCGGAGTATCCCAACGTCATGCCCGACGGCAAGGGCATCGTCTTTCGCCGGCGCAACGCGGGCAAGTCGCCAAACGAGTTCGAGATCCTGGAGATGGCGGTGCCGAAGGGAACGCCGCGCCTCCTGACCCACGGCGTGTACGCCCGCTACGCCTCGTCGGGACACCTGCTCGTGGTGACGGGTGACGGCAAGCTGCTCGCGTTTCCGTTCAACCCCAAGAAGCGGGAAATCACCGGGGCGCCGGTGGCGATGATGGACGGTCTGCTCCACAGCGGGCCGTTCGAGGTCAACTTCACGGTGTCGGCCAGCGGCACGCTCGCCTACACCACCGGCGGCGAGCTCGGGACCCACTCGGTCTGGTGGGTGACTCGCGACGGCAAGGCCTCGCTCGTAGACTCGACCTGGAACGCCCAGGGCACCATCAACTCCGTGGCCCTCTCGCCGGACGGCCGGTCACTCGCCGTCACCCTGCTCCGGGGATCGACCCAGGACGTCTGGGTCAAACAGGTTCCGTCGGGGCCGTTCTCGCGGATCACCTTCGGCGACACGGCCCACTTCCGGGCCACGTGGACCGGCGACAGCCGGTCGCTGGTATACCTGCGAGACCACGGGAGCGGCGCCGGTGATCCCCTGATCACGCGGGCCGACGGCACCGGTACACCGCAGTTGATGCTGCACGTCGCCGGCACCACCTTCGCCCAGGCCTTCGAGACCAGAGACGGCAAATGGCTGATCCTGCGCCGCTCGATTGCCGAGGCGGGCAACGGCGACATCTACGCCGTGAAGATGGGAGACACGACGCTCGTGCCCCTGCTCACGACGCAGGCGAGAGAGCTGAGTCCGGCCGTGTCGCCGGACAGCCGCTGGCTGGCGTATTCGTCCGACGAATCGGGTAATTCGGAAATTTACGTGCGGCCGTTCCCGGCGGTGACGACGGCGCGCTGGCAGGTGTCGCTGAGCGGGGGAACGAGTCCCGAGTGGTCACCGACGGGGCGCGAGCTGTTCTACCTCAACGGCCGGCAGGAGCTCTGCAGCGTCGAGGTCACACCGTCACCGGGCGGTGGATTGACCGTCAAGGAGCCGCGTGTGCTCTTCTCGGCCGCCGCGTATCTGGTCGCGAGAAACGCGGGCGCGTACGGCATCGCACCGGACGCGCGCCGCTTCGTCTTCGTGCGCGGGTCGAATGCGGCGTCGGATGCGGAGCTGGTGGTGGTGCAGAACTGGCTGGAGGAGGTGAAGGCGAAGGTAGGGCGGTAGGACCGGGTGCCGCCGGCGGTGGAGGAAGCGCGGTAGCGACGATTTATGTCGTGACCGGCCTCACGCCGCCGTTATCACTCCGCCCACGCCCGCTCGGTCTGGGTCGCTTCGGCGTCGCGTCCCAGCGCCCGGAGCCGCCGGGCCAGCGCCCGGGCCGGTTCGCCCCGGGCGCGAGTCACCGCGGCGCGTCGCGCGGTGTCCTCTATCGGCAGGTCGTCACGCATGGCCGCGAGGAGCGCGACGGCGCGCCGCAGCGGCTCACACGCCTCGTCACCGTCGGACTCGGCCGCGAGCGCGGCGCCCAGCGCCCAGTGTCCCCGCCAGCGCTCGCCGGAGCGGGCCTCCTCCAGCAGCGTCGCCGCCTGGCGACCCGCCTCGACCGCCTCGCGAATCCTCCCCAGACCGAGCAGCGCCCAGGCTCTGGCGACTGACGCGGCGCCTTCTCCCTCGACGCTCCCCAGGTCGGCCGTGATGGCGATCGCCTCGTCTCCGGTCCGCAGCGCGGCTCCGTGGTCGCCCGCGCCGGAGCGCGCCGCCGCGAGGTCGATCAGGATGCGGAATTCGTCGTCGCGGTCACCAAGGGTACGCACCACGTCGAGCGCTTCCTCCAGCAGGACGATGCCTTCCGCGTGACGCCCGGTCTCCACCTCGGCGCGCGCGAGCAGCCAGAGCGCCTCCGCTTCGCAATGCGCGTCGCCCAGCGTGCGAGTGGCGTCACGCGTACGCCGCAGGTGGGCGCGGCCCTCCTCGTAGAGACCCTGCGAGAGTCGGGCCTGCCCGAGCGCCAGCTCCGCCTTCGCCTCGCCGAATGCGTCACCCACCGACTGGAACGCGAGGCGCGCCGTCTCCGCCAGCCGCACGGCGAGCTCGTAGCGCCCACGGCAGAGGTGCACCCACTGGATGCGCCGAAGCACGTGCGCGTCCTGCCGCGCGTCGCCGGTCGCGGCGTAGTGCTCGTGTGCGCGCTCGAGAAAATGGAGCGCGCGTTCCGCGTCGCCCGCCAGGGCCAGCGCCCACCCCAGTGCCGAGGCGGCGCCGGCCACGCCGCCGGGATCGCCCTGGAGCGCGGCAAGCGCCTGCTCGAGCGCCGGCGCCGCCCGGGCGTACGCGCCGAGGGCGGTGTCCACCTCACCGAGCTGCACGAGCGCGGCAGCCGCGGCCGTTTCATCGCCCACCGCGCGGAACCGCGCGTGCGCCGTCTCGGCCGATGAACGCGCTTCGGCGTACTCGCCCAGGCTGGCCCGTGCCCGTGCGAGCTGGAGGAGCGCCCGACCCTCGAGGCGCGGGTCCATGCGCGCCAGCCGCGCCGAGTCGCCCAGTGCGGCGGCCGATTCGCGGAGCCGGCCGGCGGCGAGCAGCGCCTCGCCCTCGGCGAGCCGCAGGGCGGGAAGCGTCGCCGCGTCCAGCGGAGCGCCCGTTCGCGCGGCCTCGTCGGCCAGGGCGCGCGCGCGCTCGATCATGTCCAGCGCTTCGCGCGACTGCCCCCGCGCCGCCGCCGCCCGGCTCGCGCGCAGCAGCCAGACCAGGGCGACGCCCGGCTGCGCCGCCGCGGCCAGGTGCGCGGCGATGGCGGGCGCGACCCGGTCGAGGCCGTCCCGATAGATCCCCGCGAGGCTCTGGGCGACCCGCTCGTGCAGCCGGCGCCGCCGGCGTGCGGGCACCGCCGCGTAGCAGGCCCGGCGCAGCACCGTATGCGCGAAGCGGGCGTCCTCGCCCGGTGACACGCCGCTCTCGCTTATCACGCCCGAGCGGGCGGCGGCGGCAAGCAGCGGCTCGAGGGCCGCCTCGTCCTTGCCTTCCACCTCCGCAAGCGTCCGGAGACGGAACTCCTCGCCGATCACGGCCGCGGTCTCCACCAGCGCGCGCACCTCGGGCGACAGCCGGTCGAGCGTCGCGCCGGCCGCCGCCGCGAGTGATGCCGGGAGCACGAGTCGCTCGGCGGTGTTCTTGGATGACCGCTTGTCCCCGACGTCGGCGAAGAGGCCCTCCGGGTCGTGCCAGGCCCAGCCGGACGTCTCGCCGGCGCTCCGGGCGAGCACGCCGTGCTCGAGCAGAAACCGGAGGGTCTCGACCAGGAAATAGGGGTTCCCGCCGGTCAGACGGTGGAGCGTCGCGGGCACGGCCGGGGGAAGCGTCACTCCTCCGCTCCCGGCGAACACCAGCGCCACTTCGGTGCACACCTCGGCCTCGGTCAGGGCGCGGAGCCGGACGCTGGTGAAGCCGCGCGCGGCCGCCTCGTCCCGGAGCCATACGGCGAGCGGGTGCGACTGGTCTTTGGCCTCCTGGTGCCGCGCGAAGCCCACAATGAGAAAGGGATCGCCCACCGCGGTGCGCATCAGGTAGCCGATGACCTGCCGGCTGGCTTCATCGGCCCATTGCAAGTCGTCGAGCAGCAGGACGAGGGGCCGATCCCGGCTCAGTCGGCGGAAGCAGCGCCCGAGGGCGGCGCTCACTTGTGCCGGATCCACAGGCGCGGTGGGCACCGGCCCGCCGTCGGAGGGGTACCCCAGCTCCGGCGGCAGCGTGACGCCCAGCCGCTCGCGGATTCGCTCGGCTAGGCTGCCGGTGGACTCATCGGCGGTCTCGCCGTCCAGCGCCGAGGCCAGGACGTCGAGCAGGATCTCGTAGGGCGCGAGACGGCTGCCCTGGTAGTCGAAGAAGTGGGCGACGAGACAGCGCGCGCCTTCGGTCCGGGCGACGCGGGCGAAGTGCCGGGCCAGCTGGGTCTTGCCGATGCCGGCCTCCCCCATCACGAGCACGGGCTCGGAGCTTCCGGCAATCGCGCGTCGGAGCTCGGTCCGGAGGAGCTGGAGCACGTAGTCGCGGCCCACGAGCTGGTCGAAGTCGGGCTCGGCCGCCGGGCTCGGGGCGGCCCGGCCTTGGCGCACGGTGGCGTGCAGCACCTGGGTTTCCGGCGCCGGCTCGGCTGCGAACGCGGTACGCAGGTCCGTGGCGAACTGCTCGTAGACGCGAAGCGCGCCCGCGCGATCGCCCAGCCGATCGAGCGTGGCGATGAGCCGGCGCACTCCGCTCTCGTCGTCCGGCGCCAGCGCCACCGCGCGCCGGGCCCAGTGCGCGCCGTCCGCCGGTCGCCCTTCTCCTTCCGTCTGCTCCGCCATCGACCACGCCGCCCGTGAGCCGAGTGCCCGCAGACGCACACGCTCCGACTCCAGCCACTGGTCGAACTCGGGGGCGATGCCGGAGACGAAGAAGCCGGGCAGAAAGTCGCCGCCGTAGAGGTCCATCGCCGCGGCCGGCTGGTTCCGGCCGAGGGCATCCTCGAACGCGGGCGCGTCGCACCACACCAGGGCGGAATCGAGGCCGACGTCCTCGTCGCCCCGGCGAATCACCACGGGTCCGAGACGCTGGCGCAGGAAGTGGAGACTCTGGCGGAGCGCGTGGCGCGACTGGGTAAGATCGAGCTCCGGCCAGAACAGCCCGAGCAGGGTGTCACGCCGGTGGAACCCATGGGGCGTGGCGGCGGCGAGGTACGCCAGGAGGGCGAACCGCTTGGGCTGCGAGAGGACCGCTCGCGCCCCGGCATCGGCCCCGTGTGCAGGCCGAACATCGATGGTGCCAAGTGTCCGGACCCGTACGAGTCCGGCCACCGCGGGTTCTGCGATCAAGACGTCACCTGCCGAGTGACGGACAGGGGGCGGTGCGGAGACGGGCGACCGGCATACTACGCCGTCACCCTAGGTTAGGCGCGCGGATGGGAGCGCGCAATCCGTCCGTTTCCCGTCAGACCGGAGTTACCACCATGCCTCACATTCCCCGCGACCGGCCCATCGGGCTGGGTCGCGTGCCTCCTTTGGACCGCGAGCTTGAGTCGGTCGCGGCCGACATGTTACAGGGGCTCCAGTACTCATTCGTTGCGGCGGCCGCCCACCCGGAAATCCGGCTTCCCTTCGGCGGGCTGGAGGAAGCCTTCCAGGGACTGATCGGGCAGCGCCCGCCGGACCAACGGTGGGCCTACCACTCCCGGGCGCGCCGGATCGCAATGACCCCGGCGGAGGTCCGGCAGTCGGCGTTCGGCCGGTACGCGCAGTTCGGCGCGCAGGAGTTCGCCATCGGGGGGCTCGCGATCGCGTGCCGGCATCTCAATGCCGAGCGAATCGCACGGCGCCGCTGGCGGCGTGGAAGGCAGGCGCCGCCACCGGATCTCCGCGCGGCCGGGACGCGCCGGGATACGACCCTCGCGCTTTACATAACCGAGGTGACCCGCCTCGACCGAAGGGCGAGCCCGCCGGGAGGCGACGACCTCGCGATGGGAGGGCTGGCGCTCGATGCCAACGGCGACGTGGCCACCATCGGGCGATTTCCAGTGGGCCACGACCTCGACCTCCGCGCAGGCGCGGCGCACGGCGCACCGGGCCGCAAGTTCTGCGAGTTCCACATCCGCGATGCGCTGGACGCCGAGCAGCTCACCTACGGGGCGGCGGCGTTTCTCGAGGTGGGCGACGGGGACGGAATGGGGTTCGCAGAGAGTCTCGCGGGCGCGTGGGGCACGGCGAGCCCGATTCTCCGCGAAATGGTCGAGACCGGCATTCCCTGCGCGCTCTCGACGACCGTCTCGCGAGCCGCCGGCTGGGTGCTCGAGCGCTTCGTACGCTGGCGGGGCGACGAGTTCGGTGACGATGTCCTTCCGCCCGGTCTGGCATTCGCCGGGGTGCACCCGCGGGGAGAGTCCTCCGGAGCGTCGTGCCGGCTCACCTTCGCGGGACGGCGCGGACGCTACCGCGTGGGGGGTCAGTGGCGAATGGACGAGCCCAGACTGGAAGCTGTCTGAGCCGAGGCGAGCCAGGCGAGCATGATGGAACGGCCGGCAACTCGCGTCGCCGGCCGTCTGATTGATGCGTGGGCAAGGCTAGTTCTCGACGGTATCGGTATCGACCGGTCTGGTTCCCGCCTTGCGGGTCGTATCGGTCGAGATGGTCGTGTCGTGGGTGATGACCGCGGTATCCTGCATCTCGCGCTTGGTCACGACGGTATCGGCGGAGGTGCGGGCGCCGGTTTCGGCATCGTCGTGACGCTTATCACAAGCCGAGAACGTGAGCACGGCAAGACAGGCAGCGGCGGCGGCACGCATCATGGCAGACCTCCATACGTTAGGTAGCGCGACTTACGGGACACCAGGATGCCAAGTTCTCGAAACGCGCCGGTTTGTGCCGTGACTGGCCTCACGGTCCACCCGGCGGGCTCGCCCGTCACACTGGAAGCCGGCGAGCACGACTAACTTGGGACGATGGGGATCGAACCGGCCGGGGCGGCAAACGCCATCGGAGACTACGCGATCATCGGAGATGGGCGATCGGCCGCGCTCGTCGGACGCGACGGGTCGATCGACTGGTTATGCTGGCCGCGCTGCGACAGCCCGTCCATCTTCGGTGCGGTTCTCGACCCGGCCGCGGGCCGGTGGCGCATTGCCCCTGCGGATCCCTTCCGCGCCGAGCGGCAATACCTCCGTCATACCAATGTGCTGCAGACCCGGTTCGAGACCGCGAGCGGAAGTCTCGTCCTGACCGACCTCATGTCGGTGGCCGACGAGGATGAGAAGCACCGCGTCCTGATGCCCGAGCGGGAGATTCTCCGCGTCATCCAATGCGAGAAGGGCGAGGTAGACGTCGAGCTGCTGTTCGACCCTCGTCCCGGCTACGGACTTTCGGAAGGCACGCTCCGGTCTGCCAGCCCGCACGGTGTCCGGCTGGAGACGCGCGCCGGGCTGCTCGCGCTGCACTGCGGCCTCCCGCTGACGCTGATCTCGAGTGGCCAGGCGTTGGCGCGCGCACGACTTTCCGCCGGCGATACGGCATACGCGTCGCTCACCTTCGCCACCGATGCCCCCGCGGTCTGGCCCCCGCTCGGTCAGTGGTCGCAGGCGAGCCTGGAAAGGAGCTTGGGCTGGTGGAGACGCTGGGCCTCGCAAATCCGTTATGACGGGCCTCGCCGCGAGTCGGTCATCCGGAGCGCGCTGGCCCTCAAGCTCATGGTGTACGCGCCCTCGGGCGCGGTCTACGCCGCCCCGACGACGTCGCTGCCCGAACGGATCGGCGGTCCGCTCAACTGGGACTACCGGTACTGCTGGCTGCGCGACGCGTCGCTGACGGTGCGGGCGCTCTTCGGCATCGGCTACGCCGATGAGGCACACGCGTTCACCGACTGGCTGCTGCAGGCCACCCGTCTGACCCAGCCCGAGCTGCGCGTGCTCTACGACGTTCACGGCAACAAGCCTCCACCCGAGCGCACCCTCGACCGGCTTGCCGGGTATCGCGGCTCGCGGCCGGTCCGGCTGGGCAACGCGGCGATGGAGCAGCGCCAGCTCGACGTGTACGGCGAGGTCATCGACGCCGTCACCCACTTCATTCGGGAGGGCGGCACCCTCGACCGCGCGACCGAGGGGCTGCTGTCGGAGCTGGGGACGTACGTGTGCCGCCACTGGGACCAGCCGGACGAAGGCATCTGGGAACCGCGATCGGGCCGAGCCGACCACACGCATTCGCGGGTGCTCTGCTGGACCGCGCTGGATCGGCTGGTGCACCTGCACGAGCAGGATCACCTGAAGGACGCGCCGGTGGTCATGTTCCGGAAGAACCGGGACGCGATCCGGCGCCAGGTCGAGGCCCGGGCCTGGAGCTCGAAGCTCGGGAGCTACACCTCGCGGCTCGATGGCGACAGCGTCGATGCCAACCTCCTGCTGCTGGCGTGGTACGGATTCGAGGACGCCCACTCCGAGCGCATGCGGGGCACTTACCGCGCGATTCGAGAGCGGCTCGGCGCCGGCGACGCGCTGCTCTACCGCTACGACACCGGCGATTCGCCGGGCGAGGGAGCATTCGGCATTTGCGGGTTCTGGGCGGCGGAGTATCTGGCGATGGGAGGCGGAACCGCCGAGGAGGCGGTGGACCTGTTCGAGCGCCTCTGCGACTACGCCAACGACGTCGGTCTCTTCGGGGAGGAGATCGATACGGAGACCGGTGCGGCGCTGGGCAACTTTCCCCAGGCATTCACCCACGTCGGATTGATCAACGCGGCGCTGTCCCTCGCCAAGCGGCTCGGCGGCCAGCCGCCGATGGAGCGCAGGGTCCCGCGAAAGCAGGAGGCGGCGGAGACCGAGGAGGCGAAGATATGAACTGGGAAAGCTGGCTCCTGTGGGGGTTCGTGGCGACGGTTGCGCTGACGACGGTGATGGCTGGGAGCCAGGGCCTCGGTCTCACCAGGATGAATCTCCCCTACATGCTCGGCGCCATCTTCACGCCCAGCCGAGATCGAGCCAACGCAATCGGTTTCGGCGTGCACCTGCTCAATGGCTGGCTCTTCTCGCTGGGATACGTGGCCGCCTTTCAGTCCTGGGGGCGCGCGACATGGTGGGCCGGCGCGGCTCTCGGCCTGCTCCAGGCGCTCTTCGTGCTCGCCGTGGTCATGCGGATGATGCCGAGCTTCCACCCGCGCATGGCGAGCGAGCACAAGGGCCCCACCGTGACCCGTCAGCTCGAGCCTCCCGGCTTTCTCGCGCTGAACTACGGATACCAGACGCCGGTCTCGGTGGTGCTGGCCCATCTGCTGTACGGCGCGATTCTGGGCGGGTTTTATTCGCTGCCGGCGAGCTAGGCCATGGCCGGGCTCGGGGCCCGCATCGCCCCCATGTAGGCGAGGAGGAGGATGACGTAGATCGCCACCACCGACCACCCCATCGAGTTCAGCGTCCCCGCCATCGTCCCCATCGTCGACACGACGATTCCCGCCACCGCCCCGACCACCCCACCGAGGGCGAGGCCGCGCTGAGTGGCCGCGTCGCGGGTCTCCTTGAGCAGCCAGAGCGTCACGCCCAATTGGATCAGGGCGACGCCGAAGAAGCGCCCCACCAGCACCGTCGGCACGTCGCCGGAGACGCCGTACACGGAGAGCACGAAGGCGGGCGTCAGGAGGAAGCCGATCCCGAACACGAGGGCAAGCACGGCACCAATGAGGAAGGCGGTACTCGAGCGCATACGGTCCCCTTTGCTCTGTTGGTGGATGGAGAATCGTGCTGCGGCAAGGCCAGTATACGGCCCGGTACCGGGCCTCGGAAGGCGTGATCCACCGAGGCCGGCGAAGCGGCGGTAGGCGGTCGGGACGCGCCTCAGCACTCCGCCGCGATCACCCGCAGCCGCTCCAGCAGCCGCACCATCGCCCACGTGTCGCGCTCGCAGTAGGCGAGCAGATCCCGGCGGAGCTGGTCGCGATCGCGGACCTTGTGGGCCACGAACAGGAGCCGGGCGATCTCGACGCTGGCCACTTGCCCATCCACGATCGTCAGGTCGTCGTATGTGAGATCCGGCACCAGCGGGTTCAGCACCTTCTTGATGCTGAAGCTGCCCTCGAACCGCGGATGATAGACGTGCTTCCGGATCACCGGCAGGAGGTCGACCAGCTTGGCTTCGAGCGCCTTCAGCCCTGGCGCGAGAAGGGGCAGCCACTCCGCCAGCTCCCTGATGCGAGTGCGCTCGAACGAGCTGTACATGACGATCCGGCCGGCATCCTTGGT
This sequence comes from uncultured Gemmatimonadales bacterium, assembly GCA_963757525.1. Taxonomy (GTDB): domain Bacteria; phylum Gemmatimonadota; class Gemmatimonadetes; order Gemmatimonadales; family GWC2-71-9; genus CAVVWJ01. The sequence goes on along the minus strand of CAVWRM010000001.1, from coordinate 2,007,424 downwards.
GGCCTCGAGCAACCGCAGCGCCAGCTCCTCCCGGGGATCGTGCGGCCCCTCTGCCAGATACGCCTCGTGCCGGTAGCCGGTGGCGCCGTTGCCCGTCTCCTCGTGATAGCTGAACTGCACCACGACCTGCCTCCAGGGGCCCACGTCGTTCCACACCGGAATGGCGCGGCCGATCGTCTCGAAGTCGAGGAACCCGAGCCGGCAGTCGAAGTCGCCTAACGCGTCCCGAATCCCAGGCTCGACGATCATCCGGCCGGTCTCGAGCGATGCCCGCTGACGCCGCTGGATGTCGTTGAGCTTGTGGGTGGCGGGTAGGTCGAGAATCCGCCGCACGCCACTCAGCACCAACGCCCACTTCTGAGTCTTGTACGCCCGGTACAGGGTCCAGACGTGCTGCTCGTCCACCGGGAAGCACCGGTCCCAGAACGGGCAGTCCCGATCGATCATCCAGCAGTGGCTCCCGACGGCCACCGGCGGCATCACGCCGGCCAGGGCGGCCAGCTGCTCCGCGATCATCCCCGGAATCAGGTGCTGAAACGCCTCGGCCTGTTCGGTCACGTCGGTCCGGACGAACAAGTCGCCCTGATCGGGGTGCCGGAACTCGGAGTTGAGATGCATCACTACCGCGCGGCGGACGTCGATGCCCGCCCGGCGGGCCACCCACACCTGCACGGCGACGTCGGGGATGTGCTCGTCCTTGAGCTTGCTGGACGACTTCACCTCGATGAGCGTGAATCCGGCGGCGGTCCGCTCCAGCACGTCGATCGCGACGAACACCCGATCCTGCACGAACGTCGCCTCGAACACGGCGGGGGCGCCGGCGGCCAGGGCCCTTCCGGTGGCCTCGATGCGGCGGGGATCGTCGTGCGGCAGGTCGATCATCGTGCCGCCGGGAAACCGGGTCCGCGCCAGCGCGCCCACCTCGGCGCCCTGGTCGAAGCGATCCTGGAGCACGATGCCGATCTGGAGCTCGGGAGCCAGCGGCTCGTGGACCTTGAGCCACATCTGCTTGTGGCACTGCCAGCCCGAGACGAATCGGGACTTGGAGAGGTTGGGAGACGTGCTCGTCACCGCCATGCATGGACCTCGTGGCTGCGTATCATGAGGTCGATATTGGGGAGGGGGTGTGACAGGGGTACTCGAAGGTAACCCGCGAACGGGCCGTTCAACAGTCATCGCGTCGCCGCTTAAGTTGCAGCGACTCTCGAGAAGCAGGAGGCGTGACCATTCGCATCACCGCCGACGAGCGCCGAGCCCGCCTGGCCGTGCGGCATCATCTCGCCAGGGCCGAGCGGGCGGACTCCGTGGTCGGAGTCGCCCGCGACCTGGTCTGTCTCCACGGCACCGACCCGGCCACCGTCTATCTCTCCGTGTGGGCCCGAACGACCGACCCGACCATCGAGGCCGTCCAGCACGCGCTCTATGTCGACCGTCAGCTGCTGCGCATGCTGGCGATGCGGCGGACGATGTGGGTGGTGCCGTCGGACGAGGTCGCGATCTTCCACGGCGCGGCGGCTACCGGCGTCGCCCGCACCGAGCGGCGGCGAGGCGTGCAACTGGCCTCCATGCTCGGCGTCAGCAATCCGGCCGCCTGGCTCAGGAAGGCCGAAAAGGCCGCGCTCGCCGCGCTCGAGAAGCGGGGCGAGGCGACGGCGCAGGAGCTGGCCGCCGACGTGCCCGCCCTCCGCCGGAAGGTGCGGCTCAACTGGGGTAAGAAGTACGAGGGCGAGATCGCGATGTCGAGCCGGGTGCTGCTGCTGCTCGCGCTCGAGGGAAAGGTGGTGCGGGCCGTGCCGAGGGGAACGTGGGTCAGCAGCCAGTACCGCTGGGCGCCGATGGACCGCTGGCTCGGCCGGCCGATCCCGGCGATGACCGTGAGCGAGGCCCAGGTCGAGGTCATCCGGCGCTGGCTGGCCCGGTTCGGTCCCGGCACCGAGGGCGACATCCGCTGGTGGACCGGCTGGACCGCGCGGGAGGTGCGCGCGGCGCTCGCGACGCTCGGCGCCGTCGAGGTCGATCTCGACGGCCATCGCGGCTACGTGCTGCCCCGCGACCTCGAGACCACGCCCAAGCCGAAGCCCTGGGTGGCCCTCCTCCCTCCCCTCGACCCGACCACCATGGGATGGCAGTCGCGCGACTGGTACCTCGGCGCGCACAAGCCTCACCTGTTCGACCGGAACGGGAACGCGGGGCCGACGATCTGGGTGAACGGGCGGATCGCCGGGGGGTGGGCGATGCGGGCGAGCGGCGAGGTGGTGACGCGGCTGCTGGAAGACGTGGGCCGCTCGGCGGCGCGCGCGGTGGACGCCGAGGCGGCGAGGCTGAGCAAATGGATCGGCGCGGCGCCGGCGATGGCGCGGTTTCCGACGCCGCTGGCCAAGGAGCTCATCGGGTAGCGCCGTTCGACCAATCGGTATGACGCTGATAGCTTCCGGCATGCTCCACAGCGGCCCGCAGGCACCCCCGGAACCGATGACCGTCGGCGACCGCTACACCATCGAGCGGGAGCTGGGCCGGGGCGGGATGGCCGTGGTGTATCTGGCGCGCGACCATAAGCACGACCGCCCCGTCGCGATCAAGATTCTGCGCCCGGAGATCGTCGCCGGGATGCTGGCCCAGCGCTTTCTGCTCGAGATCCAGATCCTGGCCCGGCTGCAGCACCCCCACATCCTGGCCCTGCTCGACTCCGGCACCACCAGCGAGTCATCGCCCCAGCCGTTCTACGTCATGCCGTACGTGGAGGGCGAGACGCTGCGGCAGCGGCTCACGCGCGAAGGCCCGCTGCCGGTGGCGGAGGCGCTGCGGCTGGCGCGGGAGATCGGCGAAGCGCTCCACTACGCCCACGGCGAGGGGCTGATTCATCGCGACGTGAAGCCCGAGAACGTGCTGCTGTCGCAAGGCCACGCCCTCGTCGCGGACTTCGGCATCGCGCGTGCCGCGGGAGTGGCGCCCGGCGAGCGGCTGACCCAGACCGGCATGGGCATCGGAACTCCCGCCTACATGAGTCCCGAGCAGGCCGAAGGCGAGCGCCAGATCGACGCCCGGGCCGACCAGTACAGCCTCGCCTGCGTGCTCTACGAGCTGCTGGCGGGTCAACCCCCGTTCACCGGCCCCAGCTTCGTCGCCGTGCTGTCGCGCCAGCTGCTCGATCCGGTGCCGCCGCTCACGACGCTCCGCCCCGGCATTGCGGGATCGGTGCGGCTGGCGATCGAGCGGGCCTTGTCCAAGGTGCCGGCGGACCGGTTCGATACCGTGCTGGACTTCCTGGCGGCGCTCGAGGCTCCGGACGTCCCCGCGTCCGCGGTCGAGGCGAAGAAGGCGATCGTGGTGCTGCCGTTCGCCAACCTGAGCCCCGATCCCGACAACGCGTACTTCGCCGACGGCTTGATGGAGGAGGTGATCGCCGACCTCTCCCGGGTGCGGGCGCTGACCGTCATCTCCCGGACCTCGTCGGTCAAGCTCAGGGACACCGGGTGGGACCTCCGGCGCATCGGGCGCGAGCTGAACGTCCGTTACGCGCTCGAGGGCAGCGTGCGACGGGCGGGCTCCACGCTCCGGATCACTGCCCAGCTGATCGACGTCGAGTCGGAAGACCACCTCTGGTCGGAGAAGTACTCCGGCACGGTGGACGACGTGTTCGACCTCCAGGAGCGGCTCTCGCGCCAGATCGTCGAGGCGCTCCGGATCACCCTGACGCCGCCGGAGGATCGCGAGATCGCGGAGCGCCCGATCGCCGATATCCGCGCGTACGAGTATTACCAGCGCGCCCGTCAGGAGTATTACCGATACAGCGCCGAGGGGATGACGGCAGCGCGAGGGCTCGCGGAGCACGGGCTGGCGATGGTGGGACCCAACGAGGCGTTGTACGGCATTCTCGGCACGGTGCACGCCTGGTCGGCGACGGTGCTCGGCGGCAACGAGGAGGCGTCACTCCGGGAGGCCGAGTCCTGCGCCCGCCGCGCGTTCGAGCTGAACCCCGGTTCGGCGCAGGGTCTCTCGATCATGGGCCAGATCGCGTATCGCCGGGGACAGGCGGGAGACGCGGTGCGGCTGCTGACCCGGGCCTGCGCGGCCGACCCCAACAATCCCGACGCGATGCACCAGCTCGCCGGGGCGTATCTGCTGGGCGGGCGGATCGGCCCGATGCGGAGCGTGCTGACCCGATTGCTCGAGCTGGACCCGCTGACGGCCAGCAACCACTGCCTGCTGGGATTGAGCTACTCGCTCGCCGGCGATCCCGGCGCGGCGTTGCCCGCCCACCGGCGCGCGGTAGAGCTGGATCCGCGGAGCACCATCTGCCGGGTGTGCCACGCGGTGGCATTGAGGGCCGCGGGTCGCGATGGCGACGCCGCACGCGAGTTCGAGTGGCTGGAGCGCCAGCCGCCGGAGGACGCTCTGGCCAGGCTGGCGGTGCGTTTCCGGCGCGGCCTCACCGGCGACCGGGCGGCCGTACGGTCACCGCCCGGTGTCGCGGAGCGCGCGATCGCGGAGTCGGACGAATACTGGGCGTACCTGATGGCCGGCGCCTACGCGCAGGCCGGCGAGACGGACGAGGCGCTGGGCTGGCTGGATCATGCGGTCACGGAGCGCGGGTGGATCGACTACGTGTACTTCACCCGGCACGACCGGTTCCTCGAGAGTCTGCGGGCGACGCGGCGGTTCCAGGAGCTGATGGCGTCGGCGCAGGAGCGATATGCGCGGTTCACGGACGAGGGGACGCCGGCGCAGGCGTAGCGGTGTGCGGCGTGTGGCGCATCGGCAGTGAGCGCGGCCCCTTCGGGCGCTCCAGTGCGACGCTTGTCCTTCCACCCTGCCTTCGGCCCGCTGTGGCTTGCACTGACGCGCCCTCCGAGGCCACGCTCCCCGCCTCGCGCTCCCGGACCTCGAAATCGCTGCGTCCCTGCGTTTTCCCTTACCGCTCCTTCCGGTACATCCGCATCGCGATCGGCGCCGCCAGCAGCACGATGGCCGCCGACGCGAGCAGCACCCACGCCACATCGGTCCCCGCCGGCTCGCCGTGCATCAGCGCGCGCGACGCGTTCGACAGATGCGTCACCGGGTTCCGCCCGACGATGGCTTGCAGCCAGGGCGGCATGGTGGAAAGGTTCACGAAGATGTTGCTCGCGAAGGTCAGCGGCATCAGGAAGACGAAGCTCGTCGTCATCACCGACTCGGGCGTCCGCACCAGCATGCCGACGATGATCCAGAGCCACGACAGCGCGAACCCGAACACCAGCACCAGCGCCACCGCGAGCAGCACGCCGATGGCCCCGCCCTGGGGCCGGAAGCCCAGGATGAACCCCATGATCAGGATCAGGGCCGACGCGACCGAGTAGCGGAACAGGTCGCCCGCGAGGGCACCGAGGAGGGGCGACGGCTGCCACATGGGCAGGGAGCGGAAGCGGTCGAAGAGTCCCTTGTGGATGTCGCCGTTCAGCCCCATCCCGGTGTAGACCGTGATGAAGATGACGGTCTGCACCAGGATCCCCGGCAGCAGGTACTGGATATACTCGCGGGGCGTGCCGGCGAGCGCGCCGCCGAAGATGTAGGTAAAGAGCAGCGTGAACATGATCGGCATCACCGTCACGTCGAAGAGCTGGAACGGCACGTGCTTGATCTTGAGCATCGCGCGCCAGCCCAGCGTGAGCACGGTGGAGAGCGCGGACGCGGGACGGGGCCGCGCGCGCATCGCGAGCAGTTGATGGGTCCGCTCGCCGGTGGGGAGCGCCGTCGCGGTCATGACCCGGCCTCCGGCACTTCGAATTCCGACGTGTGCCCGGTCAGCGCCAGGAACACCTCGTCCAGGCTCGGCGTCCCCACCGAAAACTCGGCGACCTCCACACTGTCCTGCGTCAGTGCCGCGAGAACCGCGGCGGCCTGCGCCGGGTTCGTGAGACGCGCGGTGAGCGCGAGCGGATCGCCGTCGCTCGCGAACGGCGCGATCCCGTCGCCCAGCACCCGGGCGACCAGCTCGCGGGCGCGTGAGCCGTGCTCCGGGTTGGCCAGTCGCACGTGCAGGGCGTTCGCCCCCACCGACGCCTTGAGGTCACGGCTCGTCCCCTCCGCGATCACTCGGCCGTGGTCGATGACCGCGAGCCGCTCCGCGAGACGGTCGGCCTCGTCGAGATACTGCGTGGTGAGCAGCACGGTGGTGCCCTCGTCGGCGATGCGGCGCACCAGCTCCCACACCTGGCTCCGGCTCCGGGGGTCGAGACCGGTGGTGGGCTCGTCGAGGAACAGGATCTCCGGAATCGCCACCAGGCTGGCCGCGATGTCGATGCGGCGGCGCATGCCTCCGGAGAACGTCATCACCTGCCGGCCGGCGGCGTCCTCGAGCCCGAAGGCCTCGAGGAGCTCGGCCGCGCGCTGCTTCGCGTCGCGCCAGGAAAGTCCCAGCAGCCGCCCCATGAGTATGAGGTTCTCGTAACCGGTGAGGTCCTCGTCCACCGAAGCGTACTGCCCGGTCAGGCTCACCTTCTCGCGGACGATCTTCGCGTCGCGCACGACGTCGTGGCCGAGCACGGTCGCGGTGCCCGCGGTCGGGGCGAGGAGCGTGGCGAGGATGCGGATCGTCGTGGTCTTCCCCGCCCCGTTGGGGCCGAGCAGGCCGAAGACGGACCCCTGGCGGATGCGAAGGTCCACGCCGTTGAGGGCGCGGGTGTCGCCGAAGGACTTGGCGAGGGCGTGAGTTTCGATGGCGAACATACGGCTAAAGGCTAAAGGCTAAAGGCTAAAGGCTGAAGGCTCAAGGCTGAAGGCTGAAGGCTGAAGGTCGAGCGCTGGAAGCTACCAGCCCGGGTATTCCCATTACAACGTCGAACGGGGAGGCCTGGATTCGACGATGCTACCGTTCAGGTAGCCTTCAGCCTTCAGCCTTCAACCGTTAGCCTTCAGCCGTGCGTATCGCCACCTGGAACGTCAACTCTCTCAAGGCCCGGCAGGAGAAGGTCACCTGGTGGCTCGAGCGCGCCCGGCCGGACGTCCTGCTCATGCAGGAGACCAAGCTGGCCGACGCGGCAGCGCCGGTGGCCGAGTTCGAGGCCGCGGGCTACGAGCTGGCGCACCACGGCCAGGGCCAGTGGAACGGCGTCGCGATCGCGAGCCGGGTCGGCATCGCGGACGTGGTGAGCAACTTCGGCGAGCCGCTCCGAAAGGCGGAGACGGAAGAGGCCGACGACGAGCCGCTGGCCGAGGCGCGGATGATTGCCGCGACGTGCGGCGGGGTGCGGGTGGCGTCGCTGTACGCGCCGAACGGGCGGGTGGTGGACTCGATCTTCTACGAGGCGAAGCTCGTGTGGTACGACCGGCTGGCGCAGTGGCTCGAGCGCGGGGCCGATCCGGGGCAGCCTCTCGTCCTGGGCGGAGACTTCAACGTCGCGCCCGAGGACGCCGACGTGTGGGACCCGGTCCGGTGCCATGGCGGGACGCACGTGTCGCCGCGCGAGCGTGGGGCATTCGGCAGGCTGGGGAGATGGGGCTTGGTGGATGCGTATCGGCTGCGGCATCCGGAGCCGGGACGATACACCTGGTGGGATTACCGGGCAGGGAACTTCCACAAGAACTTCGGGATGCGGATCGACCACCTGCTGGTGACGAAGCCGGTGGCGGACCGGACCGTGTGGGCGGAGATCGACCGCGAGGCGCGGAAGGGAAAGCCCATCCCGTCGGACCATGCGCCGCTGGTCATCGACGTGGACGAGCCGGGCCATCCGTTCGATGCGGGATGGGCGGGGGCGGAGGCGAGGATCGCCGGGCGGCGGAAGTAGCGACTGGCCGACGGGCGGTGGGGGCGCTAGCCTAGAGCATACCCTCACGAGGGACCCCCGACCGTCACCCGTGATCGCCTCCGTTCGGCCCTGGCCGATCGTTACGGGCTCGAACGCGAGTTGGGCGGCGGCGCCATGAGCCGCGTCTTCGTCGCCGAGGAGACAGGTCTCGGGCGGAAGGTCGTGATCAAGGTGCTCCCGCCGGAGCTGGCGGCCACCCTGAGCGTGGACCGGTTCCGACGCGAGATCCAGCTCGCCGCCTCCCTCCAGCATCCCCACATCGTTCCGCTGCTCGCCACCGGCGGGGCCGGCGACCTCCTCTTCTACTTCATGCCGCTGGTCGAGGGCGAATCGCTCCGGGACCGGCTCGCGCGGGACGGCGAGCTGCCGGTGCCGGAGGCGATCCGGGTCCTGCGCGACGTGGCGGATGCGCTGAGCTACGCCCACCGGCACGGCGTGGTCCACCGCGACATCAAGCCTGCCAACGTGCTGCTATCGGACGGTCACGCATGGGTCACCGACTTCGGTGTCGCCAAGGCGCTGGACCAGTCGCGCCAGTCGTCACTGACCAGCACCGGCCTCGCGCTCGGCACCCCGACCTACATGGCGCCGGAGCAGGCGGCTGCGGATCCACACACCGATCACCGTGCTGACATCTACGCGCTGGGCGTCCTGGGCTACGAGATCCTGGTCGGGCAGCCGCCCTTCACCGGGCCCACGGCGCAGGCGGTGGTGGCAGCGCATCTGACCCAGGCGCCCAGCCCGCTGGCCCAGCTCCGCCCCAGCGTGCCACCCAGGATCGCGGCCGCGGTGATGCGCTGCCTCGAGAAGCGGCCGGCCGATCGGTGGCAGAGCGCGGCGGAGCTGCTCCACGTGCTGGAGCCGAACGCCGCGCCGGTGGATTCGGGCGCGCGGCCGGCCGGCTCGTCTTGCGTTACACGCGCCACGGTTCGCCGCTCGACCCCAACCTGGTGGCCATCGCTCCCTTCGACGTTCCGGACAACCGGCTCTCGCTCTGGAGGGAGGGGCTGGTGGACCTGCTCTCGCGAAATCTCGACGGCGCCGGTCCGGTCCGGAGCGTGCCGGCCACGACGGTGATCCGACGCTGGAGCGGCCGGGCGGACCGGCCGTCCGCCGCCGAGCTGGGCCGGCGCACGGGCGCGCGCCTCGTGGTGTTCGGAAGCCTGATCGGCGCGGGCCCCGACTCCGCGCGGCTCACCGCCACCGCGTTCGACGTGGCCGAGAATCGTCCGCTGGCCGACATCGAGCTTCGCGACGCCGCCGACCGGATGGACCGCATGGCCGACTCGCTCACGGTCCGGCTGCTGCGCGAGCTGGGACGGACCCGGCGGATCGAGGTGTTCCGGACGACCTCGATGGGGTCCACCTCGCTGCCCGCGCTCAAGGCCTTCCTCAGAGGCGAGCAATGGTTCCGGCGGGCGTCGTGGGACTCGGCGCTGGTGTGGTACGATCGGGCGATCGCCCTCGACAGCACGTTCCCGCTCGCCCTGTGGCGCTCGGGTCAGGTTCTGGGGTGGCAGCACTCGGCCGGGGATTCGGTTTCCCTCGCGCGAGCGTTGCGGGCAGGCGAATTGAACCACGGGCTGGCAACGAGGGACAGCCTCCCGATTCGATCCTGACGGCGCTGTATGCCAGCGTCCCGCGCGTGAGCTGGCAGCTCCTGCGGCGGGTTCACGCGCTGGCTGAATACCTCACCCGGCGCTACCCCGAGGACTACGAGTCGTGGTACGTCCTGGGCGAGGCTCGCTATCACTGGGGCAGTCCGGTCGGGAGCAGCCCTCGCTCGGCGCTCCAGGCGTTCGACCGGGCCATTCGGAACGACTCCCTGTTCGCACCGGCCTACGGCACCGCTACGCCAGCGGATATCTGGCGCTGAGGCCCACCGATGCGTCGGCGGAGGGGATTCGGCTGGCGGACACGATCATACGGACCGCGACGAGACGGCAGGATGTCCGGCGGCTCGCCACTGAGGCGTCGCCCTCCGCGCTGCATTACGCCTGGCTCACCCTGGACCGCGTCGCCGACTCGTTGGAATCGGACGTGGAAGTGACGCGCGCGCTCGCGGCCGCCCCGGAGGGGGACGCGCCCTGGCTATCCCCGATAGAGCGCCAGATCGTGGCCGGCTCGACCCTGCTGTACCGGGGGCACGTGCGGGAGGCCGGACGGATCCTCTTTCAGAGCGCGGGCGTCATCCCGCCCGTCCTGATCGAGGCCGCTCTCCTGACACCCGAGCTTCCGGATTCCACTGAGCGCGTGTTCCGGAGCTGGTTCGCCGGCGGCCCGGCGATGCGGCTCTTCGCGTCCCTGCCCCTGTGGGTCGCGCGGGGAGACAGCGCCACCCTCCGTACGATGGTGCATCGCAGCGACTCCGTGGCACGCTCGGCGCCGAGCCAGGTAGATCGCGACATCGCGAGGTACGTATCGAACGCGGCCGTGGCGTACCTGACCCTGATGCGGCGCGACACCGCCGCCGCCCTGCGCCGGTTCGAGGCGCTTCCCGACTCGCTCTGCCCCCTCTGTTACTACAGCCGGCTGACGCTGGCCCAACTGCTCTCGGCGCGCCATGAAGACCAGAAGGCGGCGAGTCTGATGGACCGGTGGCTGACAGAGCTGAAGGTGCCAAGCACCGTCCTGTGGAGACTGGAACACGGCCGGGTGGCGGAGCGGCTGGGCCGCCGGGAGGAGGCGATCCGCGATTATCAGTACGTCGCCGACGTCTGGCGGCATGCCGACCCCGTGCTCGAGCCGTACGTGGAGGAGGCGCGGGAAGGCTCGGACGGATGACCAGCGAGCCGAGGCAGTGACCGCCCCCTTCACCCTCACCCGTACTCCCGATACTCCGGCCGGTACATCGCCCGCCTGAGGTGCGCCGCGAGATCGTCCGGCGCTTCCTGCGCCGTGAGGCCTTCGGCGATGGCCACCCGCGCCACCGCCACCGCGATCCGGAGCGAGACCTCCCTGATCCGCTCGAGCGGCGGGAAGAGCGCGCCCGCCGAGAGCAGCGAGTCGTCGGCCTGGTCGGCGAGAGCGCGGGCGGCGGCCAGGAACATCGCCTCCGTCACCCGGCGCGCGCCGGTCGCCGTGACGGCGAGGCCCAGGCCGGGGAAGACATAGGCGTTGTTGGTCTGGGACGGAGCGAAGCGGCGGCCATTCACCTCCACCGGGCCGCACGGGCTCCCGCTGGAGAAGACCGCGCGTCCCCCGGTGTACCGGTACGCCTGCTCCGCCGTGCATTCGGCGCGCGAGGTCGGGTTGGAGAGTGCGAAGACCGCGGGCCGCTCGGAGACGTCCGCCATCGCCTCGAGCACCGGCCGGGTGAAGAGCCCGGGATGGCCGGAGACGCCGATCAGCGTCGTGGGACGGAGCGCCCGCACCGCCTCGGCGAGACTCGGGACCGCCGGATGCTCGTGTGCGTACCGCCGCTTGAATCCGGCAAGCCCGGCGCGGCCCGCGACCACCAGTCCCTCCGCGTCGAACATCCACATCTTCCCCACCGCGTCGCCCTCGGGCAGTCCCGCCTCCACCACCGCGGTCACGACGAGGTCGGCTATCCCGGTCGCCGCCGCGCCCGCGCCGACGAAGAGGAGCCGCTCGTCGGTGAGCCGGCGGCCGGTGGCCCGGCCGGCGACGAGAAGCGCCGCGAGCGCCGCGGCAGCCGTCCCCTGGATGTCGTCGTTGAAGACGCACGCGCGGTCGCGGTAGCGGGCGAGGAGGCCGATCGCGTTGGGGGTGGCGAAGTCCTCGAACTGCACCAGCGCGCCGGGGAACACCTCCCCCACCGCCGCCATGAACTCGTCCACCAGGTCGGCGTACGCCTGCCCCCGGAGCCGGCGCTGGAGGAGGCCGGTGTAGAGCGGGTCCTCGAGGAGCGCGGGATTGTCGGTGCCGACGTCGAGCATCACCGGAAGGCAAAGCGACGGGTGGACCCCGCCACAGGCGGTGTAGAGGGCGAGCTTGCCGATCGGGATCCCCATCCCGTAGGCGCCGAGGTCGCCGAGGCCCAGGATCCGCTCCCCGTCGGTGACGACGATGACGCCGGGGGCGCCGGGCCAGTCGCGCAGCACCTCGCGGACCCGCCCGCGGTCGCCGGCGGAGACGTAGACCCCGCGCGGGCGGCGGTAGATGTGGCCGAACCGGGCGCACGCCTCGCCGACGGTCGGCGTGTAGATGACCGGCATCATCTCGGGGAGATGGTCGATCAGGGCGCGGTAGAAAAGGGTCTCGTTCCGGTCCTGGAGGGCCACCATGAACACGTAGCGCTGGAGATCCGAGGTCTGGGACCGAAAGTTCTCCATGATCCGCTCGAGCTGCTGCTCCAGAGTGAAGACCCGGGGCGGCAGCAGGCCCCGGAGCCGGAGCGCATCGCGCTCGGCCTCGGTAAAGGCCGTGCCCTTGTTGAGGCGGGGGTCCTGCAGGAGGTCCAGGCCGAGCTTGGGCGGCAGAGTCATCGGGTCGCGGACCCGCGAAGCTGGTACTTGCGCTAGCGGGCCGAGGAATCGGCCGCCTGGTCGAGCCGCTCCACGGCCGCGATCACCGCGGCGGGCTGTTCCTCCTGGATGTACTGGCCGGATCCCGGTACGCTGTCGGTGCCGAAGTTCGGGAGCGTCGACCGCAGCGTCGCGCGCTCGTCCTCGGTGATCTCCGCCGGATGCGGCATCGTGCCGACGAGGAGGCGCACCGGCATAGTGCACTCGTGCAGCCGGGCCGCGAGCGACATCGGCTCCTTCGCCTTCGACATCCGGTGGAACGCGTCGATCGAGCCGCCCATGTCGGCGGTCTGGCCCGCGGTGTAGGCGCGGACGACGGCATCGGTGATCCAGGTGGTGTCGCCGGAGTTGCGCACGATCTCGCGGCGCACGTCGTGCCGGAGCTTCGACTCGTCCAACGCAAGCTTGACCAGCCCTCCCCCGAACTTGAACGCCCTCTTCATGCCCGGCGTGGCCGCGGTCTCGGCGGGACCCCCGTCGATCGACAGGAGCCCGCGCACCAGGTCGGGCCGGACGACCGCGAGGCGGAACGCGATCGCCGCGCCGCTGCTGAGCGCGACCACCAGCGCGTGGCTGACGCCGAGGCTGTCGAGTGCCTGGCTGACCCGTCCCGTCTGCGCCGCGAAGGAGTAGTCGGCATCCCTGGGATGCGACGACCAGCCGTAGCCGAGCGGCTCGACCACGATGGTACGGTAGCCGGTCCGTGCGAGCGGGCGGGTCAGCATGCGGTAGCCGTAGGCCGAGCCGAAGATGCCGGGAATGAAGACCAGCGGCTCCCCGCTGCCGAATGAGGTGGTGCGGAGGACCTCTTCGGGTCCGACTTGGATGTCGCGGACGACAGGGTCGATCGGGGGGACTGAGTCGCGCGGGGGCGCGGGCGTGGCGACGAGGGCGAGCGCGAAGAGCAGCAATAGGGCTCCTGATGGAGGGGACTACGTAGGGAACTTATGGCCGGGGACGTGGATTGGCGAATGCGGCTCCCCGTCGGTCCTTGATGCGGCCCCGCTCCAGATCCACCACCCCGGAGAACGCGGGACTGTAACTCGAGCTGGGGTGCAGCAGAAACGATCCTTCCACCCAGCGAAGCAGGCGCAGCGCCTGCTCGGCGTCCCCCGCGGCCGCCAGCCAGCGCGCGCCGGCGATCCGGTCGAGCTGGATCGCCAGCGGATGGTCCACGAAATCGGGTGCGAGCACCGCCGCTTCTTCCCACTCGAGCGCCGCCAGGGCCGAGCCCGCCTGTGCGGTATCGCCGCGCAGCGCATCGTCGAGGGCGCCGAGCGACCGGTCGAGGGCGCGAGAGGCGGGGTCGCCGGAACGGCCGAGGTCGGCGCGAGCCCGGCTCAGCGCCGCACGGTCGCGCCGGGCGGCTGCGAGCACGCCATCGATCCAGGCCAGCTCCGCGCGAGCGCTCGCACCGCCGGCAGACTCGGCGGCTCGTGAGCGGCGGGCCGCGGCCTCGGCGGGACTGACGGCGTCGAGCCACGCGCCGACCGCGGCAAATCCGTAGGCCCGGAGCGCGTCGGCCGAATCGGCGCCCTCCGCCGCGAGTTTGTCCAACGCCGCCAGCGCCGAATCCCATGCGCCCCGGCCAACCCAGCACAGCGCGATCGTCTGGCGGTGGAATCGCTTCCGCTCGGGAGGAGTGTCGCGGGCCTCGACGATGCGCCGGCTCACTCCTATCTGCTCGGGGAAGAAGCCGAAGTTGAATGCGTCGAAGAAGCTCCCGTTGACGGCGGCGGGAGCCGGGTCGCGGGCGACGCTGTCGCTCAACGCCGCCACCTGCGCCTGATCGCCGCGCAGGATCGCGCGGAGGAAGCGGAACTGAAGGATACGGTCCCCATATCCATCGGCGGTCAGGACCGGGCCGGCGTCGAGCCGCTCGAGCGCCTCGATGGAGCGCGTGACCGCGGCGGTGTCGCCGTCCACCACTGCCACCAGCGCCAGGTGCTCCCAGGCCGGAATGAGGTCGGGGTTGAGCGCCAGGGCCCGCTGAAACGCCCGCCCGGCCTCGGCCTCGGTGTGCCCGAGGAGAGGACCATTGTGAAGCAGCACGTCGCCATGGAACAGCCAGCCGAACCAGAAATCGGGATAGCGCCGGGTCACGAGCGATGACCGCTCGAGCGCCAGCGCGATGCTGTCCTGGGCCTGAAGCAGTATCGCCTCCGTGCTCAGCCGGTCGCGCTCGGGCAGCTCGGCGCGGTGCCGGTACAGCGCCGCGTACACGCTGTCGGCGGGCTCGTGCAGTGACCAGTAGCTGGCATACACGTGCCGGGCGTAGGCGAGCCAGAAGGCAGGGTCGGCCTCCATGGCTCGCCGATAGGAGACGGCGGCCGTGTCCCACCCGCCATGGCTGAGCTGCCGCTCGCCCTCGAGGAACGCGCGGAGCGCTGGCACCGAGCGGGTGCGGAGTGCGGCATCGAGACTGGGCGTCGGCGGCGATCCCCGGGACCAGATCTGGGCCAGCAGGCCCTTGGCCGCCGAGTCGGTCAGCGCGGCCACCGAGTCAGGCGGTGCGGTGACGGTCGCGCGGGCCAGCGGCGAGGCGGCGCTGTCGGTTCCCACCAGCGTCAGATCCAGCCTGACGTCTGGACCCACCCGCACCAGGCTCCCCTGCACGATGCTGCCGGCGCCGAGGCTGCGCCCGAGCGCGACGTAGTCGCCGATCCCGGCGAGCCGCTCCTGCCGGGTGCGCGCGAGCACGGTGTGGGCGTCCGCCGTGCGGATCCCTCCCAGTCCGTCCAGCTCCGCGGTCAAGGTGAAGACGAGGTCACGGCCCAGACGCGAGAGGGCGGTATCGGTGACGCTGGGCGTGAACGGCAGCACGGCGATGGACGAGGCCGAGGCGATGATGGAGGGCGCGCCACGGCGGGATAGCTTGACGGCGAGGACGGCGAGGGCTGCGAAGATGGCGAGGACGGCGAGGACGGCGGCGGCCACTCGGAGGCGTGGCCTGGCGCGGGCCGGCCGGAGCGATGTTCCCGGCGCGATGGACGCCGCCCTGCTGATCGCGTCGTTCATCTCGGCGGCGGTCGGGAACCGGTCGGCCGGCACGCGGGCGAGCGCGCGGGCGATGATCCGGTCGACGTCGTCGGGTACGGTGGGCCGCGTCGTCCGGATGGAAGGCGCGGGATCGGTCAGCGCTCGCGCCACCACGGCCTGGACGGTCGGCCCGGTGTAGGGCGGCTCGCCCGCCAGCATCTCGTAGAGGACGCAGCCGGTGGCGTAGACGTCGGCGCGCGCGTCCACCGCGGTGTCGCCCATCGCCTGCTCCGGGCTCATGTAGTGGGGCGTGCCGAGGGCCAGCCCGGTCGCCGTGAGCCGCTCGCCGCCCGCGAGCGACAGCGCGCGCGCGATGCCGAAGTCCACCACGATGGCCTCGTGACCGGGCGCGGTCCCCGACAGGAGGATGTTCTCCGGCTTGATGTCGCGATGGATGACGCCCTGGGCGTGGGCGTAGGCCAGCGCCGAGGTCACGTCGCCCGCCAGCCGGAGCGCCTCGTCGAGCGAGAGCTGGCGCTCGCGCGTCAGGCGGTTGCGGAGGGACTCGCCCTCGACGTAGGGCATGACGTAGAAGGGCGACGGGACGCCGGACTCGTCCGTGAGCACGCCCGAATCCAGCAAGGGCAGGATGTGGGCGTGCTGGAGCCGCGCGGTGACCCGCACTTCCAGCAGGAAGCGCTCGGCGCCGAGCCCGGCGGCCAGCTCGGGCCGAAGGACCTTGAGGGCGACGGGGCGATCGTGGCGGAGGTCGTGGGCGAGATACACGACGGCCATCCCGCCGCGGGCGAGCTGGCGCACGATGCGGTAGCGGTCGCGGAGCGCGGATTCGACGGAGGTCATGAGACGGAGGAAATGTGGGGAACGCGGATAGGGAATGCCAGCGGAGGGATCGTTGGGACAGTCGCGTTACCGCCGCTCTCCCCGGCCAGCCGCGAATCAGCATCGCGGCGCGCTGGGTCTGGGGAGCGAGCGAGGGGGGGCTCACGTATTCCTCCGGCACCGGGCTATCCCCGACACGGAGGTTTGCGCCGATAGCTGGCGAACGCGAGTGAACGGCGGCCTCTTCGCGCGCTGTCGGACGCTCCGCTCGGAGCCGCAAACTGCCGCGTCTCCTCGACTGCGCTCCCTCAACGCGCGCTGCGAGGCCACCCCTCCCTCGCGTTCGCCAGCTATCGTTCTGGCAGATACCGTTGAGAAGGAGGGAGTTATTGGCCCTGCGTCACGTCTGGCCGAGCGCCCGAACCGCATCGCGCCATGCCTGGGGATCGCCCAGGCGAACGGCCCGATCCACGCCCACGTTTTCGAGCAGCAATCCCAGCAGGATCACCCGCTCGGCATCACTGAAGAACAGCTTGCCGCGCCACATCTCGAACTTCTCCGGCGTGAGGTTGGAGCGCGGTAATGCCTCGTCGTGGTCCAGGCCCGCCCTTCGCGTCGAATGTCCCAGGCGATGTCCGGAACCGGTGGCTCGGGTGGATCCTGGTCGTACGGTGAGTCCATGATGTCTCGGCTGACAGGGTCCGGAACAGTCTATGGACTATTTCACACGAGCGGTAACCATTTTCCCGCGGAAGCCGAGGAATGGAGTCCTGACGCCCCGATGATGTTGCCCACGGATCATGCCACCCACCCATCGGACGAGGAGTCACGCTCCATCTGCGCGGTCTCACTCTCCGCTCACAACGCACCCATCGGCCGATCCGAGCTTCGTATCAGTGCTCGGGCGGCTGAAGACGGCGGTCAACCGGCTGGTGGCGCTGGGAGGGCAGCAGGCCGGTGGATTTCTCACCAAGCACGCCTCGTCGGTGCAGCGGCGGGAGATCCGGCAACGCCTGCGTGACGGGCTGCTGCGGCACCTGGTGACCATCGCGGAAGACGCCGCGACGGAGAAGCCGGAGCTGCTCGAGAAGTTCAGGGTCCCGGCCCACCACCTCAGCACTGCCCGGCTCCAGACGCTCGCGCGGACCATGCTCGAGCAGGGACAGGCGGAGAAGGAGCTGCTGGTGAAGCACGGACTCACGGCGACGCTGCTGGACGACCTGGCGGCGACGATCGCCGAGTTCGAGACGTCGGTCGGTCAGACGATCCAGAGCATGCAGGATCGCGTGCTCGCCCGGAAGGACATGCAGCGCGTAAGCGCGGACGTGTTGCTGCTGGCGGGGATGATGGACGGGATCAACCGCTACCGGTTCCAAGGGGACCCGCAGCTCCAGGCGGCGTGGAAGTCTGCCAAACACGTGGTGACGGGCCCACAGGCAGAGAGGGTCGAGAATCCCGTACCTGCCACGGGGCCGGTGCAGGATGGGCCGGGAGAGGTCAAGCCGGCAGCGAGACCAACGCGTAACCACAAGGGTCATCCTGGGCGAGGTGGACATGCCCGGCCCATGCCCATCTCGTAGTGCTCAGGGTGGCTCCCCTTCCTTCGACTGATCGATTGATGCGATCTAGTGGTGGCGCGGTCCGCGCCATATCCTGGTAGTCACCCCCACGTAGTCACCACCACAAAAGCAACCAAGCCTGAGGCGCGCCACCAACGCTGCAGTCACTAGAGCATACCGCGGCGGCCGAGGAACTGAGCGAGGGACCATGCTATTGAAGTGAACTTGATCGCCGAGCCTTAACGAGAGGGAGACAACGATGCCCAAGACCAACGCCACCTCGCTATCGGTGTCTGACACCCAGAAACTAGCCACCGCTGTCAAGGAGGCCTTCAAGGATAGTCTTGGGAAACTCCAGGCAGCTCAGACCGCGACCGGGGAAGGGTCACGCCTCTTTCCGAGCGGGGTCGAGCTGATCAGCCTGACACTCAAGGTTGGACCGAACATCGAGTTCTCTGTTCGGGTGGCAGGAAAGGATGCCCCGAAGGACGAAGCGGTGTTCGCGGCCGAAGTATAGAGATTCGGCAGGGGGCAGCTTCCGTCCATCTAAAAGATCGGAACGTCGATCGCGCCGAACACGCCGAGATACCGACGCACTCCTGCCACCACTGACTTCTCCCCGGTGGTCACCCGGCGAAGGCTAGGAGCATAGCCATAGCCGTAGAAGCCGAGCGAGGCAGGAACCCAGGTATCCCTACCACCACATTGACGCTCGGCGCGAATACTTCTTGGAATTTCACCTCGGGCGCCTGGCCGATGCTCGTGTCGCTCTGGGTGCGGAAGGAGGTAAGCGCACCCAGGTCGATGACAGCCAGGAGTGCCCCCACTGACCAACCCTTCCCCAGCGATATCCCGAGCTCAGGCCCCACCGGCACGAAGGCGGAAAAGGCAAATGAGCGCTTCTGCTCACCCGAGAGGCCAGAGCCGACGAGCACGGTTTCCGTGGCCCCGCCCGCGCCCGCGTAGGCATTGAGGGTGAGATACCCGTGTCCCCGATCATCCCGGCGCTTCCGGAGGAAGGCGCTTCGAGGGGCAGCTACCCGGTTGAGCGCCTGGGTTACGGTGGCGGCGTCCGTGGCAGCCGCCAGGTCTGCTGCAAAACCCACATAGCTCAGCACCGTACTGATGCGCCGTTGTTCGCCGGTGTCGCTCGGCGCAAAAGCGCGGGCCATGCTGACAGTGCTCACAAGCGCCGTGCCGTAGTCACCCTGAATCAGGCTGCGGGTGATCTCGCGCATCCGGGCGACAACATCGGAGGCCTCCCGGCTGCGCTCGGTCTGCACGATCCCTATGAGGCCGCGTACTACGTCCGACAGCGCATCCACCAGGTTCAGAGCGTAGAGCCGACGTGCGTCGCCCACAGCCGCATCGCCTCTTGCCCTGGCCGTTTCGACTCCCTGCTTGGCCTGTTGCAGCGTGGCGATGGCCGCCTCGAGCGTACGCAGCACGCCGAAGACCTGTGGCAGATTGCTGAACCCCGATCCAGCCCTCTCGTGTGTCCCGCAATGGGCTCCGGCACCATCGGTAGGCCACCCGTGAGTCTTCGCATCGTGCAGTCGAATCATCAATGCCTTGACCGCGGATTCGTACTGAATGAGTCTGTCGGCCTGCTTCTCTTTCAGGGGTTGCCCAGCCGCGAGTTCGGCGGCAATCGCGGAGAAGCGGAACACGCCGGCCGCGATCGGCGTGTCGCGGCAGCTCACCGTGAAGCTGTCGGTGCTGACGCTGTCGTAGGGTACACCCAGAGCCCCCAGGAGGCGGTTGCCGTCCTTGAGTCCATAGAAGATGTGTCCCGTCATGTACGCGCTCAGCACCAGGTCGCGGTCGCTCCCGCTCAGCGTGCCGGGACGGGCTCTCTCGGCCAGCACCGGTTTGGGAAGCTGCTCCAGGTCGGCACGAACCGCCTGCCGAAGAGCAGAAAGCGACGGAAGGAACGCTTCATCGTCCGTCTTCGATTGCAGCAAGTCGCAGGTCGAGGCGAGATAGCGGCGCTGCTCGCCGCAACGCGCCTTGATGAAGCGCTTGAGGCCGTACTCGTTAAGGTTCTCCTTGACCCGCTGGACGATGAAGTCCGTCAGGCCCCAAAGGATCGCGGATTCGTCAATGGAGAGGGGCCCGGCGGAGGCAGCTGCCGTGTTGCGTTCAACTACCTCCGCGAAAACACGCATGCCGGCGAGCCGGTTTGCCCGGGCCGAGTCTTCCGCCTGCTTGAACGCACGCCGAACTGCGTCCGCCGAGGGCACCTGGATCTTCTCCCACGCGTCCCATTGCGAACTGAGCGAGCTTCCTTCGTCAACCGCCAAGGAACAAAGGTCAAGAGCCTGGCCGCGCAGTCCCCTTCAGGATCATTGTGCACATGATCAGCAGCGAGTCCGACATCAGTGGCTGGTTCTCTCCCACACCTTCCGACCGCGCTTTGGCACCCCCGCCCAGGCAGTCAGGTTTTCAGGGACCGCCACCATCAGGACCAGTAACATCGTGAGGAATCCGCGACCGGACCGGCACATGGCTAGCCTCCCGTGTGAGAATCTGGTGGCCCCTCGAGCAGATTCCGCTAGCGCTTTCCCACCCGGGCGGTATAGTAGTGACATTCCTTCCCATCAGCACTCGTGAGTTCCGCCTGGCGGAGTGGACCCCCATCGCCGCCAGCGAAACGGGCAGGAATTCCAGCCCCGCGCGAAGGCGCTTCCTCGAGCTCCCGACCGCGCGCCCGCGGAGGTCAACCATGCCGCCAAGACGCGAAGCGACTCTCACTGGCCGCCTGCTGGTGGTGCTCAAACGACCAGGGGTGAGGGAGATCGTTCAAGCGGCGAGCGCACCGCATGCGACCGACCTCACCGACCTGCAGCAAGTGGAGCGCCCCGCATTCGCGGGCCTGCAATTGCTGCTTGGACGCAACCACGCCCGCATGACCCGAGGCGTGCACAGCCTCACGATCCCCGAGATTCTGCAACTGGACGCCGACGCCGCCGGCGGGCAGTTCGCCCCGTCGCGCAGCCTGTTGGCCTACTGGATCGTCGACCCTGGACGCTCTGGAGAGGTCGATCTGCAGGGTCTCGCGGGGGCGCTCCTGGCCGAGGCCCGGGTCATCGAGGCCGTCTACCCGCAGCAGGCCGTGGGCGAGCCACCCTGCGCTTTGGTCGACAACAAGTACGCTACGCTGCAGTTCCACCTCGATCCCGCGCCGACGGGAATCGACGCGAAGTGTGCCTGGAATCTGAACGCCAGGGGCCAGGGCATCGGGTTTACCGATGTCGAGATGGGATGGATCCGGTCGCACGAGGATCTCAAGGCCAAGACCAGGAGCCCGCTGCTCACGGGCAAGAACAATCCGAAGTGGGAAGACCACGGCACGCAGGCCGTGGGCCTCGTTGTCGCCACCGACAACGACAAGGGCGTCGTCGGGATCGCGCCGAAGGTCACCACGGTGCGTCTCGCGTCACACTGGGACGGGGAATCGGGGGACAACGTCGGCGACGCCATCGCGACGGCGGCGGCGAAGATGAGCTCAGGTGACGTGATGCTGCTCGAGACCCAGACCTCCGGCGAGGCGCCCATCGAGCTGGCGGGCGATTTCGAGATGGACGCCATCTGCGCAGCCACCAGCAAGGGGATCATCGTGATCGAGCCGGCCGGCAACGGCGGCTTCGACCTCGACCCCGACTTCACCGGCCGCCGCGACTCCGGAGCCATCATGGTGGGCGCATCGGTGGGCGACCCGCCCCCGGCGGGCATGGGTGCACACGCCCGGGGCACCTCGAACTATGGAGCCCGTATCCATTGCTTTGCCCCTGGAGCCGGGCTGGTCACGGCCGGCGGGAATGACCTGGATGCCGGTGGCGGCAAAAAGACTCAGTCTTACACGGCAGCGTTCCGAGATACCAGCGGCGCGTCGGCCGTGGTGGCCGGCGCCGCCATCCTGGCTCAGAGCCTGACCGTCATCGCGCAGCAACCGCGACTCGACGCCGCGGGGATGCGAGCCCTGCTCACCCGGACCGGCGTGCAGCGGAGGGCGCAGGACGGCGCCATCGGCGTCATGCCGGACCTGGCCAAGGTGGCGTCGCAGCTGTTCGGTCCGGTGCCGCCGCCGCCCGGCAACAACCTCATGCCGGCTTGATATGGGGTGATCTCCCCGGTATGCCCAGAAACGAGTCGATCCCCGCACCACAGGGCGACCCGACGGAGGTCGGGCTCCTCGATCGCGTGGCCACTGCCACCAGCGGCCGGTACCAGGTCGTGCGCGAGCTCGGGCGCGGCGGCATGGCGGTCGTATTTCTGGCCGAGGACCTGAAGCAGGGCCGGCGCGTCGCTCTCAAAGTCATGCGCCCCGAGCTGGCGGCGGAGCTCGGTCCGGCGCGCTTTCTTCGTGAGATCCGGATCGCCGCCGCCCTGCAGCACCCGCACATCCTCGGCCTGTACGACTCCGACCGATCCGATGGGCTGCTCTACTACACCATGCCCTACGTGGAGGGCGAGTCACTCCGACAGCGCCTGGAGCGCGAGGGACCCCTCCCCATATCCGAGGCGGTCCGGATCGGCTGCCAAGTGGCGGAGGCCCTGGACCACGCCCATCGCCACGGCGTCGTCCATCGGGACATCAAGCCGGCCAACATCCTCCTGGTCGGTAGCCAGGCCCTCGTCGCCGACTTCGGCGTCGCGCGCGCGGTCGCCGAGGCGGGCTCAGGGGACCTCACCGGAACCGGCATGGCGGTCGGAACGCCGGCCTATATGAGCCCCGAGCTGGCCGGGGGCGACCCCCACCTGGATGGCCGGTCCGATATCTACGCGCTCGGCTGCGTGGTGTACGAGATGCTCGCAGGCGAACCGCCGTTTGGCGGCCGTACAGCGCAGGTCGTCCTGGCGAGGCACCTGCAGGACCCGCCGCCGTCGCTCGGGGTGGTGAGGCCGACCGCCCCGCTGCGTCTCCAGCAGGCGATCGAGCGGGCACTGGCGAAGGTGCCGGCGGACCGGTTCGCGACAGCGGATGAGTTCGGTCGTGAACTAGCGGCGGCGGCGCAGGACAAGGGAGGTCCTGCCCTGGTACCCAAGTCGCCGGCACCGATATTCGGGGGGCGTCGGTGGACCTACGTCCTGGCGACGCTTGGGCTGGCGAGCCTGGTCGCGTTGGGCCTGCGTCGGACGCTCCGCCCAGCGCCCGCGCTGGATCCCGGCCGAGTCGTGGTGTTTCCGCTTTACGATGAGTCCGGCGGCGGAGCCGGCGAGGCGGTGGCAACCTACGTCGGCTACGCCCTGGAAGGGACGGCGCGGCTTCGGTGGATCGAGGGATGGGACTGGATGCAGAATGCCGACCGCCCGACCGGTGAGCCGGTGCAGTCCCGGACAGCCTCTGCTATCAGCCGGGCGCGGCAGGCGCGGTACTTCATCGACGGGTTGATCATGCGCGGGCGTGATTCGGTGACGGTCGTGCTGCGCCTGCATGACATCCAGGGCGACTCGGTCGTCAAGCGCACGGGGGTTTCCGGCGCGGTGGGTGACCCTATTCCCAAGCTCGGCCTCGAGGCGGTGGCGGGTCTGCTCCCGGCGTTGCTCGAGCCGGGACGGCCGGTGGATCTGAGCGCCCTGGCGCAGCGCCGGCCCGCCGCCATCGCGGCCTTCCTACAGGGGGAGCACGACTACCGCCGGGCGAGCTTCGCGAGCGCGCTGGAGCACTACCGGCTGGCGGTCAGGGAGGACTCGTCCCTGGCGATCGCGGCGGTCAAGGGTGCCCAGGCGGCGAACTGGCGCGAGCGCAATCAGGAGGCGCTCGCGTTCGTCCAGGTCGCTCTCAGGAACGGACGGGCGCTGCCGCCCAGGTATCTCAGGTTCGCATCGGGCCTGCAGCAGTATCTGACCGGCGCTGCTGACTCCGCCGTGGGGGAGTATCGGCAGGCGATCGCGCTGGACTCCGGCTGGGGCGAGGCCTGGGCCGCCTTGGGCGAGACCTATCATCACCTGCTGCCGAACGTATCCGCGCCAGATTCGCTGGCGGAAGCCGCCTTCCGTGAGGCCCGTCGAGTGGACTCCAGCTTCTCGCCGCCGCTGCTCCATCTGGCCGAGATGGCCTTGCGACGGGCCGACTTGCCCGCCGCAACGCAGCTCATTCGAGCGTTCGATCGGGAGGACCCTGATTCGATGGTCAAGGCTCGCCTCGAGGCGATGCTAGCCTGCGTTCGCGGAGGTCCTGCGTCGACGGGGTGGCCTCGCCTGGCCTCCCGAAGGCCGGATCTCGTGATCACCGCCGCGCACCTGTTGTCCGTTGGGGGCGCGCAGCCGGCCTGTGCCGCCGCTGCGTATCGCGCAGTGTTGGACGCCAAGACCAGCGACGCGGAGCGGCAGTGGGGAGCAGTGCTGGGCCTTCAGAGTCTTTTGACGGCTCAGGGAAGGGTGGAGGAGAATCGCCGGCTGCTGGATTCGAAGACAGGCGAGGCGGTTGGGGGTCCGGTGCTGTACCTGATGATGACGACGATCGACACTGCCTACAATGACCGGGCAGCCGCGGTCGCAAGACAGTTCGGCACTGGATACGCCGCCATGGGGGCTCCGGTGTTGTGGGCCTTGGCCACGTATGCCGCCTCGACCGACGACACCACCGCGCTGACCCGGATCGCCACCCAACTCAAGCGGGCAGCGGATTCATCGCAGACCCGCCGTGACTCGCTGCTGGCCAACGTCGTATCCGCCCATCTCACGCTCGCTCGGAAGGACACCGCGGGCGCGGTGCAGCGGCTGATGCGACTGACGCCGAACGCTCCACTCGAAGACCTCGAATGGCAGCCCTGGGAGGCGCTCGCGGGAGAGCGTCTGACACTGGCGAGACTGTATCTGGCGAAGGGTGACTACACCTTGGCGGACCAAGTGGCGGGGCGCCTGGAAGCTTCACAGCCGGTCACCTATCTGGCGTACCTCCCAGCCGCGCTGGCTGTTCGGGCCGCAGCCGCGGCGGCGCTGGGCCAAGCGGGCCGCAGGGAGATATACGTCCGCCGGGCGGCCGCCTTGCATTCATAGATCCCGGATACTCTGGAACCTTCCACTATGTAGGAGGTGCACCATGGCGCCGCCGAAAGCACCCAAGCAACCAGTCAAGAACCGTCCACCGAGCCCCTTCAATCCTGGCCCGCTCGTGCATGGTGATTGGGGCAAACTGCACGATGCCCTCAACAAACATGCAGCGGCCTGGGAGCAATGGGGTCACGACGTGCTGGAGGAGATCGACGCCCTCGAGAAGGGGAATCGGGAGCAAGATGGGACACCTGGCAATCCTCCCACGGATGCCACTCAGCCTCCAAAGCCGCCATTCAGGCCATAGGCATCACCGGCCTCGATCGCTGCCGAAGGAAATCGGTGATCGTGGCCGGAGTCCTCCTCAATCGAAGTTGCGAACTCCTCGCCCCACGTCCGCTCGGCCTTGCACTCCTGCCGCAGCGAGCGGCGGAAGGCCCGGTTCGCCGCGCGCTGTTCCGCGCTGCACTGCTCGACGCCCGCCACGTCTTCGGTCCGCATGCGGATGCGCGCGCCGGTGAGGTCGACGAACTTGACCCAGCTGGGACGCGGGTCGGCGTAGAGGACCTCCTCGATGAACCGGCCATCTCCGTGCTCACCTGGTAGTCATCGTAGCGACCCGCACGATGAAGTAATCGCCAGAGCCGACCGGCGGCTCGTTCTCTTGGGACCTCTCCTGCAAGCGGTTCATGCGCTCCTCGAAGGAACGGCACGGGCCAGGATCGGGCTGCTCGACCTGCAAACCGGCGCGCGCACGGTGCTGGTGCGCGGCGCGGTCGGGGGCGTCTACGCCGCCTCGGGGCACCTGCTCTACGGTGTGGGCGACGCGCTGCTGGCCGCGCCCTTTGATCTCAAACGGCTGCGGATTACCGGCGATGCCGTGCCGGTCGTGAGCGACGTCGCGCTCCAGCCGTCGAACGGCGAGCCGGCGTTCAGCGTGTCCGCCTCGGGGACCCTGGCCTACGTCCGCGCATCGGTGTTCAACGCGCCCACGGTGCCGGAATGGGTCTCCCGCGACGGCCGCGCGCCCTCCTGGTGAGCCGGGCGGACAAATTCGCCGGCTCGCTGTCGCCCGATGGCAGCCGGCTGGTGTACACCGTGAGCGGAAAGACCGGCGATGAGATCTGGTCCGTCGGGCTCGACGGCCATGCCGCACCCGCTCCGCTGCTCCAGGACCGCTTCAACGTTCGTCATCCCGCTGTGTCACCGGCCGGTGGGTGGATGGCGTTCGAGTCCGACGAGTCCGGCGGCCGCGCGGAGATCTACCTGCAGTCGTATCCGGATCTTGCCCGCGACCGTCACCAGGTCTCGACCAAGGGCGGCTCCGAGCCCCGTTGGACCCGTGGCGGTCGGGAGCTGGTGTACCGAACCGAGGACAGCGTGTTCGCGGTGACGGTGGATCCTAGGTCGGGCGAGACCGGGCGCCCGAGGCCGCTGTTCGCGTATCCGTACCGGCCCCTGCTGCAGCAGTGGAGTTACGATGCCGCCGCGGACGGCGGCCGGTTCCTGCTGGTGAGGCAGCCGCGCGAGTCGGCGCCGCGGCGGGTGGAGGTGGTGGTGAACTGGCTGGGAGGAGCTGCAAGGGGACGCGGCGGTCGCAGCCGGCGACGCGAGTGATGGGCGCCGGTCGCAGCCGGCGTAGCGAGGGAGGGGCGGCCTCTCGCGCGCGAGGCCACCCCTCCCTCGCTTCGCCAGCTACCGCGCTCAGCCGAGCGCGCGAATCGCCTCGCGCCATACCTCAGGATCACCCAGCCGGACCGCGATCCGCCCCCACATTTTCGAGCAGCAATCCCAACAGCGTCACCCGCTCGGCCTCACTCATGAACAGCTTGCCGTGCCACATCTCGACCTTCTCGGGCGTCAGGTAGAAGCGCGGGAGTGCTTCATCCCCGGTCCATTGCCGGCCCTCGCGTCGGATATCCCAGACGATATCCGGCAGCGGCGGCTCGGGAGGCTCATGGGTGTACTCTGAGTCCATGGTTTCTCTGCTGACGGGGGTCTGGCATAGTCTACGGCGCCTTTGGCGGCGTGGAAGCCCGCCAGGCACGTGGTGACCGGACCGCAGGCGGAGAAGGTGGAGGGTGAGAACGTCGTACCCGCGGGGCCGCGGGATGTGAAGCCGGCAGCGTGAGACAGGCGCAAAGCCCATCTCTTCAGTCGAGATCGTCGAACTCCTCCCCCCAGGTCCGCTCCGAATCACCTGTGCCCGGCGATGCAGGCGGGCACCTCCAGCACCGTGACAGCGCAATCCACCCGCGGCCCGGCGTGAACGGCCCCGACGTCGGCGTCGGTGACACCAGCCTCCAGACGCGGCTCGCCGGCGGAATTGTCGATCTGCAGCTTCCCCCGGCCGCGCGGGTTCGTGCCCATGGCGATGACGCCGGTATGCTTCTGATTCAGGACCACGACGGACGGCTCGCCGTCCGGAGACAGCACCATCACCACGCGGTTGCTCGCGGACGTTTCCCCGTCGCGCAGAGCGACGACGGCCTCGCCCTCCGCGGCCCCGATGGCCGCGCTACGAGCGTTGTCCTTGGCCAACGTCTTGATGTAGCCGCCGGTGGGGAGAGCGATTCCCTTCAGCAGCACGTGCCCGCTGTCACCGAGGACGGTGAAGCCGCGGGGATTGTCGCTGACCTGGAAGATGGGTTTCCCACTCTTGTCGATCACCGTGAACGGAGCCTGGATGATGCCTTGGCCGGCGACCTGACGCTCCAGGGTCGCCAGGCGGGCCTGCAGGTCGGCCACCTGTGCGGCCAAGGGTTTCGGATGAGCCTTGGGCTTCTGCGCCGACAAGCCGGCCGGTATGAGGGCCAGCACCGCACCGAGCCCCGCGAACGCGTGGATGCGCATCGGCCTGATCTCCATGGGGTGGCGGCGGGCCGGCGCTCCCGCCGGTCGCTATTGAGCAACGCCCGAACCGCCCGTAAACCCCCTCACGGCCGCGCCGCCGATGCCAGGAGATCAACGCCGAATCGAGAGCCCGAGGTTCATGCCTCGAGCCGTCGGCGTGAGGACAAGCTAGGGTGGGGCTGTGACAGGGGTCGTGCGGAATGCCGGCGGACGCTCTAGGTACTCCGCAAGGCGATCAGGAGGCCGGCGATTCCGATGAGCGTGGAGACCCAGAACCCGAACATCCAGCGCACGAGCTCCGCCCGCAACTCCGCCATTCGTTGTTCCAGTTTGGCGTCGAACCGCGCGAAGTTGAGCTCGTTGAGTTCCCGAAGACCGGTTCGGTAGGTCAGGTCCACCGCGTTGAACGATACGCTCGGCGCCGGCGGTATCAAATCCCCACAGCCCGGCGCCAATTCTCGGCCGTCACGCCGACTTCCGGCGTGGATCATAAGACAGGAATCCCTCGGCTCGTGGGCTTGGAAGGTCGGTTTCGCCGAGCTCTTGTAGCGCGGCGACCAGCGCCACGGGCGCGTAGTGCCCCATTCGCGTGCGGTCTCCCGAGACCGAAAACGGGGTGCCGCTCAACGCCGGCCGGATACCCTCCATGATGGTCCCCAACCCCCAGATCCATCGGCTCACCACCGTCGCGCAGCGGCGGCATACTCCGGTGACGCTGCCGGCCGAGAGCCCGCCGGCGAAGGCGAAACCGAGCACGGGGCCACCGCAGACGGGGCAGCGGCCGCGCACCTGGTCCCAGCAGCTCCACATGCGAATCAAGGCGCCCACGGGATACACCCCCTGGACGTAGGGACTGCCGATGCGGCATTGAGGGACCGGCACCCACGGGTACATCGCGGCGAGGCGGCGGCGCTGGCGGAACGTCGCATCGAGGAGGCGGGCGAAGTCGGGGTTCCGGTAGCCGAGGGACTCCCACGCGTGTTGCGTACTCACGGGCGACGTCCTACCTGCTCTTGCCCGCTGCCCAGGCGGCTTTGAGGATTGTGCCACAGAGCATGGCTGTCACCAGGAGGGTGACCAGCACGATCTTCATGATCAGGCGGCCGAGTTGGTGTAAGAAGCTCACGAGGAAGTAGAGGAAGTTCATGAGGAGAAGCTAGGTATGGGCTGTGACAGTCGATGGGAAGGCGGGCCGTCCAGCTACCGTGGCCGCACGCGAGCCAGCTCCTGAAATGTCCCCACCATACCGATGCCCACGAGCTGATTCCGGATGCGGGTCGCGGTCTCCCGGTCGATCCGCTGTTCGTGAACGCCCGGATTCCTCACCTTCAGCAGATCATCGATGATGAGTGGGAGGCTGCCGACGAACCACCCGCCGTTCGTGAGCCGCTCCGCGAGGGCGCGATTGACCGTGCGCTCCCCGCCGACGACGCGGGCGAACTCGCCGAGCATGATCGGCTCTCCCCCGCCCTATCACGATCTCGCCTTTCTCGAGCTTCACCCGCTGAGCTTCCTTCGGGAGCTTGCCGGCGACCGCCGACAGGATCTCGTTGCAGGTAACCTCCAGCGCCTTGGCCAGGCTGCCGACCACCGGAGCGAAGTCGAACGCGGCGTCGGACCGGTGGTCCCGGAAGATCTTCTCCGCGGTGGCGATGAAAGTACGCGCGGAAGCGCCGAGCGACATCCAGGCGTCGTCGCCGAAGAGGTTCTCGCGCAGCTCCTTCTCCATCGCCCCTACCCCGCCGGCTTCCGCGTCGAACTCGGCCCAGAGCCGGCTCACCGGTCACCGGGTCACGCACTTCAGGATCGAAGAAGCGCTTGCCGTCCGGCCGGACCACGATGAGCGGGAGGTCAACCATCCCGCCGTAGAGCGAGACCGGCCGGTCGTGGTACTCCGGATTCCTGAGCTGCTTCAGCTCGGCGATGACCGCGATGGTATCGTCGGCGACGAGGCGGCGGATGTCGAGGAGCTTGTACCAGAAGTCGCAGTCGAGCCTGTTCTGCGCGTAGTACGCGGGGACGGTGGCAGGGTCGGAGGGCACGTCTTCACCGGGCTTGATGGCGCCGATGTGGGCGACGTAGAGCGAGCGGTAGTCGGTGAGGTAGAGGTGTCCCTCGCGATCCTCGTCGGCCTCCAGCTCGGCGCCGATCTCGAGCGCGGCGGCCAGGTGGCGAAGCGGCTGCTGGCGGTTGGAGGAGCGGACCTTGCCCCACCAGACGTACTCCTGGTCGGCGGAGAGGAGCACGGCGAGATGGGCCTCCATGGCGTTGGAGGCGTAGGAGGGGTTCCAGACGTCGACGAAATGGCGTTGGGCCGTCGTCACTGGAGGCACACTCAGCTGGCGAACATTTCTCGCAACACCGAGAGACTCGCTTCGACCGTCTCCGGCGCCAACGCGCCCAGGCGGCGTACCAGGCGCTCGGCATCGACCGTCCGCAGTTGATCGAGGACGATGTGGCCCGCGCGGCGCTGAAAGCGGCAGGGGATTCGGAAGGGGTACTCGTGGCCGCCTGTCGTCATCGGGGCGACGATCAACGTTCGCAGGTAGTGGTTGAGATCGTCGGGCGACACCACGAGGCACGGGCGGGTCTTTCGGATCTCGCCGCCACGGGCGGGGTCGAGCTCGACCAGATACACCTCGCCTCGACCCACCACCCGCTTCAGCGCCACTCCCACTCCCCTCGATCGAACCGAGTGGAGGTGCCGGCATCGAGCAGGCCATCTTCGCCTCGCTCGCGCAGGAGTCGCGCAGCCTCGGCCCACCCCGCCCGAATCCGGGACGCGGAGGAAATCACGATGCGTCCGTCCTCGGCGACCAGCTCGACCTCCTCGGTCAGACCTGCCTGCTCGATCAGGGGCTTGGGTAATCGGATGCCACGGGAGTTGCCGATCCGAACGATACGGGCCTTCATGGAGTCCTGCCGGGGAGGAAGTAACTACATTGTAATCACTCCGGCGTTATCCCGCCACCGGCAACAGTATCCTCCCCGACCAGATGACCCTCAGGCGCGGAGGCGGGCCTTGAGCTCTCGGGCGACTGCGGCATGGGTACGACCGTCACCGGCTTGAATCTGTGATTCCGCCGTGCGGATATCTCGCAGAACGGCCAGCTCGTCGAGGAGCGCTTCATAGGCTGCGACATCCATCAGGACGGCGGCACTGCGGCCGTGCTGGGTCAAAATCACGGGTCGTTTGGTTTCCTGGACCTGCTGGACCATAGCCGCCGCGTTCGCTCGGAATTCGGTCAGCGGCCTGACGTCCTGGCTGGGGCGCACTCGCGGCATTGAGACCTCTGGCAAGGGTACGTTTTTCTGTACGTCTAAACGTACCATCCAGTCCTGGTGCGGCTGGAAGACCCGCGCCTCGCCCACAGTATCCCTTTCGATCCGGCCCAGGTAACCAAACCGCCGCGGCAATAGCCCTTAACCGGCGACCCTCAGCGTTGGCCGAAAACAGCTCTTCGAGGCTAGCGCCCGTCTTTGATCCACACTTCCACGCTGATTTCCCATACCTGGTCGAGCACGACCGCAAGCTCGCCATCCGATTAGTCCGTCAGACCGGACGGAACAGCTCCTCGATAGCCATCGTGAACGGTTCTCTTGCTCCGGCGGGGTGCCAGACCAAGCGCTCGCGCTCGATGAGCGGAAAGTCGTCTCCAGGAGTCCAGACCTCGACGCTCCGGTCATCGCCGTCCACCACCCAATAGAGCGGAACACCGGCGTCGCGATAGCGGATACGCTTGAGGAACCGGTCCGCGCGGGACGAGGACGGGCTCAGGACTTCGGCGACCAGGAGCAGAGTCTGCACGTTGCTCCAGGTCAGTGTGCGGACCTGGTCGACATCAGCGACGAAGACATCGGGCTGCACCA
Source organism: uncultured Gemmatimonadales bacterium (assembly GCA_963757525.1). GTDB lineage: Bacteria > Gemmatimonadota > Gemmatimonadetes > Gemmatimonadales > GWC2-71-9 > CAVVWJ01. Next base: position 1,976,050 of record CAVWRM010000001.1, on the reverse strand, counting down.
GAACGTCCGGTCCCCAGGAGATGTCGGCCGGCGAAGCGAGAACCATGCCGACGGACTCGGTCCTGAGGTAAAGCTCGATGGACACGGTCAGCCGCTGGACGAGCAGCTGGTGCCAGAGTCGCGGCGCCGGCGTCACCAGCAGCTCGCCGTACACGACCTCGTACCGGTTGCCGTCGTCGGGCATGGCGCGGACCATGTCCGCGGTGTAGTAGACGGGGGCGGCCATGCCCATACATTCGTCTCGGCGGCTGGGGGAGCACAAGAGGGGCCACTCCCCACGGTAGTCCGGAAGCGGCCCCTCGACGACAGCCATCTCGCGCAGCCACGACCGAAGCTACTCGTTAAGGCGTCTCTTTCCGCCGCCACCGCCGGCTGAGCAGTTCAATACCTACGGCGAGAAAACGGTGACCACATGGACCTCGTCAACGTCTACCGTGGCCCATGCTGGTTCGCCACCACGCCGCATGGGGATACGAAGCTCCCGGACACCGCGAACGTGCGATCCTGGCCCACCATGCTCCAACTCCGCCTGGGAGAGGAGCTTGAGTCCCACGGTCTTGCAGGCGGACGGTTACCGGTTCTTCTTTTATGCTCGGGACAAGGACGAACCGGTCCATGTTCACGTTGAGAAGGCTGACGGGCGAGCCAAATTCTGGCTTGTCCCGGTAGCGGTGGCGAATCGCCAAGGGTTCGCGGACCACGAAATCACCGCGATTACCCGTCTTATCGTGGAGCACTACCAGGAGCTGGTGGATGGCTGGCACGCCTTTTTTCGAACCACGGATCGTGAGGGCGACGGCGACTAGTACGCACCTCACGGTCACGCTCAACGACGATCGTCAGGTCACCGTGCCGATCGAGTGGTTCCCCCGGCTCCACCGGGCTGCGCCCGCACAGCGCGAGGATTGCCGGATCATCGGTGGAGGGTCCGGCGTTCACTGGCCACAGGTCGACGAGGATGTCTCGTTGGAGTCCCTGCTCCATCCGGAGCGGATGATTTTCGAGGGTGGTCGCCGCATCGAGCCACGCGCTTCGACCTCTTAACTTCCCTCCGCATACTGAATCAGCCGGCACAATAGGTTCACCAGCCGCATCTCCTCCACCGACCGGCACCGCGCCCTCGCCAGCTCGGGCGACCCCACCACGATCGCCAGCGCCTGGGCCCGCGAGATCGCGACGTTGAGCCGGTTGGGACTCAGCACGAACTCAGCGCCGCGCGGGGCCTCCTCGATGGTCGAGGCGCAGAGGGAGACGATCACCACTGCGGCCTCCTGGCCCTGGAAGAGATCCACCGATCCCACCTTCGCGCCGGCGGGGAGCCGGGCCTTGAGCGCCCGCACCTGCATGTTGTACGGCGCGACCACGAGGATGTCGTCGAGCGTCATCCGTCTCGGACCGCCCTTCTTGTCCCCGACCTTCCGAGTGAGCAACTCATCCACGATGCGGCCGATCGCCTCCACCTCCTCACCGCTGCTCTGCTCGCACCCATCGTGCTCCACCGGGACCCACACGATCCCCGTCTCCGCCGTCACCATCGAGGCGCCCTTGCCACGAAGGACCCGGTGACTGGACGTAGAAGCGTCGCTGTGGAGGCGGCCCTCGTAGATCGCGTCGGAGATGAACCCGCAGACTCCTTCGTGCATCCGGTAGGACTTGCCGAGGAGGATGCCGAGCTCGGGAGGGACGGTCTGGTGGTCCTGGAGCAGGTATTCGAGGCATGACATGCCGGACTCGCCGGGATGGGTGCCCTGGGTGGGCTGGGCGAGCTGCATCTGGTCGCCGACAAGGATGAGATTACGGGTGGCGGTGCCGACGGCGACGGCGTTGGCGAGGGAGAACTGTCCCGCCTCGTCGATGAAGAGGTAGTCGAGCTTCGCTTCCATCTCGGGCCGGCTGAAGGCCCAGGCTGTGCCGCTCACGAGCGAGCCGGGAGCCACGCTCTCGGCGATCTCCTTCGGTTCGATCAGGGTGACGGCACCGCTCGTGACCAGCTCCTCGTCCTCCTCGCCTTCGCTCTTCTCAACCTTGAAGATCCCGCCGAACGCGCCGGTCTTCTTCCGTTCCTGCACCACGGCGGCCAGGAGGTTGAGGATCACCTTGTGGCTGTTGGCGGTGACACCGACCTTGTGGCCCTCCTTCATCAGCTTGGCGATGATGGCGGCCGCGGTGTACGTCTTGCCGGTGCCGGGCGGGCCCTGGATGCAGAGGGTGGTCCGGTCGAGGCGCTGGGCGAGGGCGATGACCCTCTCGAGAAAGCCCTCGCCCTCATCGACCAGGGTGCCGCCTTCGAATCCGGCGACCCGGGGCGCGCGGCGTCGGAGCAGGTCGTCCACCGCCTGCGAGAGCACCCTGCCCTCCTCCCACGCCGTGGCGTAGCGGCCGATCGCACGCTTGATTGGGACCGCCGAAATGAAGTCGTTGGGGATGAGGCAGAGCGAATCGGGCAGCGAACCCTGTTTGCCGACTTTAAGCTCGAGCAGGCCGTTCTCCTGGTCCATCGTCAGGATCTCGCAGCCGAGGTCGTGGTCTCCGGCCACGAAGCACTTCGACCCGGCGCGCATCTTCGTCTCTTGGTCGGGATCGTAGCGGTACTGGCAGGCCCATGACCGTTTCTCGCGCCGCTCGGCGGCATCGGTGCGGGTGAGATTCGCGAGGCAATCGGCGTCCTGCTCCAGCTCCTCGCGTTCCGCCCTGTGGCGCTTGAACATCAGCCACCACATCGGCTTCTCCTCGCGCCGGTGAAACTCGACCAGCCAGCCGATCAGCCGGTCGAGCCGACCGCCTTCATGCTCCGGCGGCAGCGCCCTGCCACGCGCCACGAGCTGCTTGGCCACCTCGTCGATCGGCTCCGGCTCCTCGTCCTTCGGTGTCTTCTCGTTGGGGTCGCGTAGATAGCTGATCCCGCCCTCGCGCTGCCGCTCGAGCAGCCAGTCGCGAAGCAGGCGGGTGGAGCGGCAGTCGGTCTCGTTGTAGTCACGGATGCGCCGCAGGATGGGCGACGAGTGCCAGTCCCTCGCCTCGCCGCGGTCGAGCCAGCGCTGGTACTCGACGGTGGATCCGCCGGCCGACACGATCTCGTCCTGCCGAGGGGGGAGGTAGAGTCGCTCGACGTCCTTGAGCGAGTAGCTCGGCGTCCCGATCACCATGCCCTGCCGGACCACGGTGTAGAGATCCACGAAGACGTCGCCGCGGAGGAGGTCGTCCACCTCCGCTTCGCGGGTACCGTACTTCCCCATCAGCCGCTTGACCGCGGCGGTCTCGTAGGAGTTGTAGTGGTAGATGTGGAGATCGGGGTGCCGCCTCCGCCGCTCCACGACCCAGTCGAGGAACGCCTCGAGGGCCCGCTGCTCCTCGACGGCGTCATGGGCCCACCAGTCGTGGAAGGCGGGCGTCTCGCTGTCGGGCACCGATGCGCCGAAGAGGTACTCCAGCTTCTCCCTACCGAATGGGAAACCCTCCATGTCGAAGAACACGTCTCCCGGACTGGGCGGCGGGAGCAGCGCGAGGCCGCGGCGCGGCTCGTCATCGGGGATGCGGCGGAAGTCCCAGGCGGGTGTGGCGGCGCCGAGCGAACGGACCTGGAGCAGGGCCTGGAGCCGGAGGCGCTCGAAGACCGGCCGCTTTATCCCAGTAATCCCGTCGACGTCGGTGCCGGCGAGGGCGTGGAGTGTCGTGATCGCGCCCTCTTCGAATCGCCGGACCTGGCCGCGGGTGATGTTGGCGACGAGGGTCAGGTGGTCGGAGTCGGCGAGCAGCTTCTCCGCGGCGGTGCTCCAACTCCCCCAGCTCCGATCGAGCGCCGGGTCGGGATGGTCATCCGCGGACCACGCCTGCTGAAAGTCGAGGAAGGATGCCTTGAGCCAGCGGTAGTAATAGAAGAAGTCCTCGGTCCTGAAACGCACCTCCTGCTCGTCGCCGAGGACGAACACCAGCTCCGTGGGTCGTGAACCCTGGATCGCCTCCAACATTTCAGCATAGCAGGAGAGCTGGACCAGGAAGTACGGCTTGGCCGACCGAGCGAGCTTGGTGTCGGCCGGGTAGTAGTGGTATTCGCCGAAGCGGGAGTCGGCGCCGTGGGATGCGTGGAGGAAGTCGGGGTAGCCTTGCCAGTCGCCATCGGTCAGATGCGCCTGATAGATGATGGTGGCGCCGTCCCGCATTGCGTCGAGCGTCTTCCTATTGGCTTCGGTGTCCCCGCGCGCGATCTCGACGAGCCGAGGCTCGACGACCCGGAGTTTGGCGAGGTAGCGGCTCTCGTGCTCGTCGCCCATCCGGGCGGCGAGATCCATCTCTTCGTCTACGTCGGGCGCGACCCAGTCCAAGGCGCCAGGCTTTGGTTTCGTGGCACCGTCGCGTTCGGCCTGGAGACGGTCGCACCACGCGGCGAAGTCGCCCTCGAGATAGGAGATGAGGTCGCGGGGCGAGAAGCGAAGCGAGCCGTCGGCGGTGTGGATCAGGGGCGTATCATCAGGGCAGTCCCGAGGTACAGGAGGCGAAGTGGTCCGGCAGTCGGGCTCAAGAGTAACCGGATGGTGTGACGGTCGTGGCCGCGACCCTTACGTCGGCGGTGTCAGCTGTATCTGGCTCCACGCCAGTGACGCGGGAGCGCCGTAGACCGCTCTCGGATCGGTCTCGGTCAGCACGTCCTCAATCCAACGACGATTTCTGCCCGCATACTCGGAACTAGGAATCAGCTCCGTCAGTCGCAAGCAGTAGTAGCGTTTTCCTTTAGGTTCAGGGTACTCAAGTGCCAGGAGGTCAGCTTTGGTGAATGCCTCGACCGACTCGGCGATTCGCCAGAGCTCGAGACGTTCCCCCAGGCCATCTCCCCAGAGAAGAAGGAGGTCCGAATCCAGAAGCGCTCGCGAGACCGACCCACGTCTCTCGTCAGCGCGAAGATTGTAACAGCCGATCCGATGTATCCATGACAGATGCTCCTCGCTCTTAACAAACCCGACCAATACTCGAGCGTCTCCTGGTGGCTTCGTGAGGAAGGGCGCAGCATTTACTCCAAGTTGGAGACGCTTGCTGCCGTACACGCGCTCCTGCCACCATCTCGCTCTCTCATGTTGAGATGCCTGATCCGCAACGTGGTCTAAGATGTCATCAAGAAACGCTTGGATGTTGCTGATTCCTTCTGGGTCACCGGACATGCTTGGCCGAAGCGCGAATGCTCCCAAACCAGGCAGGACTTCATGAAAGACGCGAAAAGGGGGCCGCTTCTCATCCCCGGGATAGAGAATGTACGCGCCTGCCGAGGAGCGGATTGCGTCACGATAGGCGTGCATCTTATTGAGATCCTCCCGCTTAGCCCCGGCCACAGCTGCCCCTTCCCCGAGTTCTGTCGATTCGTTGGTTGGCGACGTTGTCGGCTCGTGACTCTGGAATGCGTCTTCTAGTCTCATCACCCGATACTTAGCGTCGAAATGAAGCCATACAGGCTCGTAGAGTAGGAGATTCCCTGTGTCTACCTCAACCTTGATCGAAATATCGGGCTGCATCTCGGTCGTCCATGACCCCTCTCGGCCAACAATGCTCCTGCGGAAGCGTCTGTTGTACCACGTGGTGATCTTTAGCTGGCGCCCAAGCCGTGACGCGCGGCTAGTGAGTGAGCTTTGCGCCCCGCGCTTCAGCTCTAAACTCACCCCATCTGCACTAGCGCTGAGGAGACTCGAGAAACCGAATTCCTGATTGCAGACACTGGCAATAATCTGCGCCACCTTGATGTAAGCCCAATACTCATAAAGCATTGCGACATCTCTCTGCCCGGCGTGATAGACCTCATCGCCTCCCTTCCAAGAAAGTTGAGCGGCGACCTCGAACTGAACGTAGGCCCGGAAAATGTCCCTATATCCCTCTCTCTTCTGTAGAGCCTGATTTCCTGAAGGGAAGACCCGCAGATCGCCGACCTCACGGAAGAGCTCCTCTCCCAACAAGGCATCCAGCGAGTCCAGCAGAGACTGACTCTCGCGGAGACCACGACTGACAGCAGCGCTTTGATGTATGCACGACATTGCGTCGCGCAACTGCTGGACCACTTCTCGCCACCCCGTCAACGCGAACTTCACAAATCTGTTTGGGACGTTGTCCAGAGTCGTCTCAGTGCGAGCCGTGCGAATCACGGCCGGTACATCGATTCCTAGCGGACTTCCGGGCCAGGAGAGTCGCCGTCCAGGAGTACAGAGTTGTCCTGAGAGCTGACCCCCACTGCGAATTCCTTGATTCGCTCTTTTTAACTCCTCCACAGTTTCCCATTGCTCGTAGGGCTTGGTCAGAATTCGGTACAGGGCCGCTTGAAAGGCCTCCTGGGAGAGTAGGCTCTGCAGGAAAGCGAACCGTTGGTACAGCGTGAGTGGATCCCCCGTCTCCGCAGGTGTGAAGGTCTGTTGAGACGCTGCGAACCGCTCCATGACGGCCTCTGTCGCAACATCCGCAACGTCTGACAGCATCCGTCTGTAGTCCGTGAGGTATTCGAGCTTGCGTGAACGGACCTCGAAGGCGGCTATCCCGATCTCACGTGCACCTCGAAGAACCCTGACCCGCATCGAGCCAGTGTAAAGGCCCGGCCGTAGGCGCCCCGTACAACCGGTTTCGTCGTCCGGCGCGAATACTTCCGGCCGATCGGTGAGAATGTATCCAGGTATTTGCTGACCTACGAATTCATATCTGTACTCAGCTCCCTCAAGGAGCTGTATTGGTTCAAGGGTCTCATCGCGATCAGTCACGCCGCGGAGGTCCAGCAGGCGAGGTATGGACTCTTCGGCGTCCACGTTCGGTAGGAGAGCTACTCGGAGTCGAATACGTCCTGTATCTTCGCCATCTACCACATCCAGAACGGTCTCGCGCAAGTCCGGCATTGGACTCTCAGTCTGTAAAGCTCGTGAACTGGTTGGCTCTTACTGTTCGGACCATGCGGCGCACCTTATCAAAAGAGAGAGGAAGTACGGCTGGCGCGAGATCCGCTCTAGTGGGATCGAAGGCAACCTGGGATCCCGAAGATGCTGTGCCGGCCTTGTACGAGAGGTCCTGGCAGAACTGCCCGAGCGCGCAAAGAGACGCTTCGACACGCTTGCGAGCTCCATGGATGCGGGGTAGGATCTTTTGAAGAATTTGTCTGTCCAGCGCCACTTCCATGGCTGGTTGGCCCGCAGCTGAATGAACCGCAGCGAAGCGCACTGCCTCGTAGTACACTCGATGTCCGAATTCCAGTGAGCTCTCGCCCAGCAGCTGATGCAAAGTGCGCAGGTGCCCAGTGTAACCCTCTAACCAAGGTGGAGGATTATTGAGATGCCAGCTATCGCGAGTTGCGATAGCCAGGAGGCCGTGGACTAGGCTGGGGTCGCCCGGACGCGCATCGACTGGCTTCTGCGCTGTTGCGGATAGATCTTGGGTCGACACTCGGAACTCAAAGGTGTTCGCCCGATCTAGGACCTTGGGCGAGAACAGATACGTTGTCTCGTCAACGTTGACGGTACCGATGACGAAGAGATTGCGGGGGAATGCCAGCTTGCTAGGTCCTTTAGAGTCCAGAACCCACGTCCCACTGTGATCCCGAATTAAGTTAGGGAGGCAGGGTTCGACAGTTTCCATTCCCGAAAGAGCGTCCGCGAAGTAGCGTTCGACATGAGCCAGATTCATCTCGTCCAGGACCAGTGCATACGGCGCTCGAGGGTTGGCGGCAGCCCTGAGCATGAACTCGAGAGCCTCTGGTACGTGCCAGCCTTGGCGCCCATCGGTTCCCCTCCTAAGTACATCCTCATACCCGAAAAGCGCTTCAGGGCCTGTCCAGTCTGGCCGCACGGCTACCGTTTTACGTGAACCGCTGCCGAGCCACTGGCCAAACTTTATGGCAATCTGACTCTTACCGGACCCGGACAGCCCGGTCAGGATCACGAACGGCTTGGCGGCTAGGCTTGCAATAAATGCGCGGACGAGCGAGAGGTGGGTCGGCCCGAAGTCGAGATATGCGTCGTGGAGACTGGATGCGAAGTCCTCGGTGATTGCAGCAAGGTCCTCCCGAGCTTCAGGAACCGACTCCTGCGCCTGAGGAAATCGTCGCATGGATTTCCCACCCGCCAGTAGCGCGTTCCCTGACACTGATTGATACGCCTCGTCAAGTATTTCCACGAGCTCCTTGGAGGCGGGCGTTAAATAGGCGCCTTGGTTCAGTGACGGTCCGCTATTGTAGAAGAGATTCTGCTGCCCGCCATTGAGGAGGGCGACCAAGCGTCCGCGATATGGCTCGCTGAAGAAGGTGTCACGACTGAGCGGTGGTTCGAGCCGCTCGAAGTTGCGAAGCGGGATACGGTATGAAAGTCGATCAGCCCAAGGCGTACCGGGGAGACCATTGAAGTCCTCGGCACTGGCGGTTGTCTGGGACCGACCCGTAATCCCTTCGTTGTCCGTTAGATGGAGCACGTAATCGCCTGCCCTCACCTCTCTCATGAATCGATAGACGTCTGCTCCGTTCTTCGATCGCTGAGGCGACCAAAGCATCTTTCCCAGCGCGTACTCGCCGGTCTGGCGATCCGCACGACCGTGTACAATAGTCTTTTCAACCCATACCCGTGGCTCCGAACCGCCTGACTCTTCGTGAACGGACTCACGCTCCGTGGCATCAACCTCGTCTTCAGGCCTCCAGCGCTCCCTCAGAGGCGGCTCATAGAAATCGAGCACAGTAGAAGGGTATTCGCCTTGGTATTTCGCGCGTAGGTCGAAGAGGGCCTCGTCAAGCTGCTTGTCACTCCACTTCCTTGTCTCGCGTTCCGCGGCCACGCCGAAGACTTCGAGGACCCTTCGCCGATCGCTGTTGGAAGACATACGTTCTACGCGATCTGGAAAGGTGAAAAACCGCAGCATGTGCCGGAACTGCCGACTCCCTGTTTGCGGGACGGTTCCGAGCCAGTTGATAAAGGCATCGTAATCTGACAGGATTCTTCGCCGTTCCTCGACGGCTTTTTGCTTCAGGCTTACCGTCAGCTCAATCAGGAAGACCAGTTCCCGCCACCGGTGGTTATTGAATCCGGGACCTCCGGAACCAATTCCTTGTAGTACCCCCTTGCTGAGCAGAGGATGATCTGTTGGCTGACGCTCCCCTGACATCTCCCACATAGTGCGGATCTGCTGACGTTTCGTCTCAGAACTTACGTTTGAGGGGAAGAGAAGAAGTACCCACAGCATCTCGGCCATCAACTGCTTAGCGCCAGGAGATGCGGCCTTCATCTGATCTTGGAGCTTGCTAATAAAATCCCTCGCACCAAGGTCCGGATGATCTACATAGGCTTCTCGGACCTCCTCTATCAGAGCGGGTGTCCATAAGGGGTTACTAGAAAACAATGATCCGTTTTCTATGAGACATTTGTCGCTCCACGTTCGGAACGCCTCGAGGGTCTGGGATATGTCTCGCTTGTTTACGATTCGTGCCACTCGTGGCTTCTCCTACCAATCGGTTCCGGAGGTACCGTCCTCGAAAAGGCTGGCCTTGCAGGTGGAGGCGCGCAGTTGGTTGTACGCCTTGGGGCACGAGAGTCGCGAGCGGGCTCTCGAGATCGAGGATCCAATGTGAGTTGGTACCGGGTCCCCCTGATGCTGTCACTTGCCCGTCGCGCCCGCAAGGGCACCCCTCCTTGTCTTGATCTTCCAGTCGCCGCGCACCTCGGGCTTCTCGCCTGGCTCCCGCCAGGATGCTCTGGGTGATGCCACGCGCCTATCGCTTGCACGCGGCACTTGCCGCAACGCGCAAGAACAACGCGATTGCTAGTCAAGGGCTCGTTACTGGCCTCGAGCGGCACCCGAGCACTGCCAGGCCGAAGCCTGAAGGCAGGGTCGTGTGAACAGACTCGTGCGCAGGAGACCCGAGATGACCGTGCGCGTTCGTGACTTCAACCGCGCGCACCCATCGGCCCACGGGACGTTCGTGCCGGTGCTCGGACCACTGGAGGACCGGATCTCTCGGATTCAGGCGCTGTCGGGACAGCAACAGGGTGGCTATCTGTCGAAGCACTGGTCCGAGGCGACAAGCGTAGTACCCGGCAAGGCTTTGAACTGCCAGCGGCCGCCATCGCCCGCGAATCGGTGGTACCGTGCGGCCCCTAGTATTCCTCTCCCTCCACTGAATTGAGGAATGCTTGCCGGTCAATCAGGCGGTCTTGCGTATCGGCTTCCTGCGTTCTGACAGCCAGTACTACGGCACGCCCCGCCTCGAGGGTAGCCCGAACTGCTTTCTCTAGAGCGACGGACTGGGCGGGGGTTGTGCCTATCCATGCGTTCGCCACCAGCAGGATAAAGGTAGTGTTGTCGAAGTACCGGCGGACGTTTGCGAAAGTGGCACCACGGCCGCCGTGTATCCCAACGAGCTCTGGTGACGACGCGAGAAGCTTCCACTTGCCGAGCGGGATGTACATGCCGTGTGTCAATGAGGCACTATCGGGATCAAATAGTATTCTTGGGCACAGCTTCAGAAAGTAGGGATCCCAAAGCAGGCGGTAGCCGCGCGGGTCTTGAGGAATGCCCTCTGATTGGATCGCCGTGAGCAACTCTTCCATTCTCGCGATTTCCGCATCCAGCTGTGTGTTCGGGATGCGATAAATGGGCTCGTTGCGGGCATCTGACTCCATGGCCTTATACTGCACCATCACGAACGAGCTAAAGGTCTCGTTATAGTACAGTAGGTCAGCGCCTGTAAGCTCCTCAAGTGGTTGTCGATTGGCTAATACGACGGTCAGGCGTACTCCGTCATCGTTTTCAAAAACTGCCCCACCGTGAACGAGAGTTTGGATCGAGGTAAAACCAGGAACCCTATTCATATCACCGATTATCATGGCGTCTTCACGAAGGCGGGCCTGCGGGAGACCTTGAAGAAAGCTGCTCGGCACCCCTGCGGGTGGCGGGTTCCATTCTTGTAATAGCGTTCGACCTATTCCAGCCAGGGAAAGAGCAGTGCCTACCGCATCCTTCTGAAAGGCGAGCTGCTGTCGCACTCGATCCGATAAGCCCTGTATCTGCTCCTCTCTGGCGCTCGAATACCGATTTAGTAATGAGCCGAGATTTCCGCCCCTAGCGACTATCGCATCGCTCAACGCTCTGAATTGCCTAACCGTCAACAGGCCGCCTTCTTCGATCCTCTCGCGCAAAGGTCGTCGGAAGCGGCCTTTCACACCGTCTAGGTAGGTGTCCAGGGCAACAGGCTCCTCGAGTGCAACAATCGAGGACAGGTTTAGTCTTCGCAAGCCGGTCCCCGCGCGAAAACCGCGGCGTCCGACGGCCAAATGACCCGTGATACCTCGCCGATCCGTCACGAAGCAAACGAGTGATACTTGCCTACTGTGTTCGAAGTCCCGCACTGGCTCCGCGAACTGCCCGGAAAGGCTCAATTCATCCTCGAGTAGACGCAGGCGACCGTCATCAAGGCGAAGGATGAAACCGCTGGCTTGCGACAATGGCCTACCGCCTTCCAAAGTCTCACCACCATAAAACGGCGCCCTAAGAACACTCGTCAACCGACCTAAGTCCACGCGTGCCAGCCCTTGCTGCACGCCTGGTGGCCTGGCTGCAGCTGATCACCACAGAATGATCAATTCCTTGGGACACTGACCACGAGTGATGGGCCAATTTATCGCTAGGTTGATGCTATCTGAGGGGACACCATGCTAGCAGCAGGCTGCCGACTATCAAGGTGACCCGACCATGGGAGTTGAGCCAGATACTATGTCGGTTCTCCCTGGAGGTCCGATCCGGAAGACCCTGTTCACTGAGGAGCAGATCGTCGCGGTGTTGTAGGAGGTCCAGGCCGACGCCAAGATCACCGAGGTCTGTCGGCGGCACAGGGTCACGGATACGACCTTCCAGCGCGGGCGGCGCAGGTATGGGGTCTCCCTCTGACGTCTCCCCGGAAAAGTACGGCAGTTCAGAACTAGAGTAAGTTGGCTTCAGCGGTCCCCGATCTCAGGAAAGGGAGGGACCCATGAAGCGCTCGAAGTTCTCCGAAGAGCAGGTGGCCTATGCCTTGCGCCAGGCCGAGAGCGGCACCGCCGTGGCCGATGTCTGCCGGCAGCTCGGAGTGAGCGAGGCGACGTTCTACGCCTGGAAGAAGAAGTATGCCCACCTGGGCGTCAGTGAGCTCCGCCGGATGCGGCAGCTGGAGGACGAGAATCGCCGACTCAAGGGGCTGGTGGCGGATCTGACACTCGACAAGCATATGCTGAGCGAAGCCCTGCGAAAAAAAGTCTGAGGCCGACGCGCCGCCGGGAGCTGGCGCGATGGTTCCAGGAGGCGTTCGGCGCGAGCGTCGTCCGGAGCTGTGCGTTGGCCGGATTCAGCCGCTCGGGGTGGTACAAGCGGAGCACGGCGAAGGATCAGACGGTGCTCCGGCTTCGGATTCGCGATCTGGCGCACGCGCGACCGCGGTTCGGCTACAATCGGATCTGGGTGCTGCTGCGGCGCGAGGGCTGGCCGGTCAATCGCAAACGCGTCCGCCGGCTCTACCGCTTGGAAGGGCTGCAGGTGCGCATGCGCGTACGCCGGCGGAAGCACATGGCGCTGCACCGCGGGCCGGCGCCGGTCCCGGGCGGTCCCCAGGAGCGCTGGAGCATGGACTTCGTCCATGACCAGCTGGCCGAGGGGCAGCCGTTTCGGGTGCTCACGGTGGTCGATCAGTGGAGTCGCCAGAGTCCGGTACTCGAGGCGGCGCAGCGCTTCTCGGGATCGGACGTCGCCGTCGTGCTCGACCGGGTGATCGGCGCAGGCCAGCCACCTCGCTCAATCACGGTGGATCATGGGACCGAGTTCATGTCGCGCGCCCTCGAGGACTGGGCGTACCGTCGGGGTATCCAACTCGACTTCATCCGGCCGGGCAAGCCGGTGGAGAACGCACACATCGAGTCGTTCAACGGTCGCCTGCGGGACGAGTGCTTGAACGTCCAGCAGTTCTTTTCCCTGGCCGATGCCAAGGCGAAGATCGAAGCCTGGCGGATTGACTATAATCTCCGCCGACCCCACAGCTCCCTCGGGCACCTGACTCCGATGGAGTTCACGATCCAACGTCAGGAGCAACGGACCCAAGAAGTCGCCTTACTCTAGCGCGCAACTGTCTACAAACGGGACCAACGTCAGTGGCGTGAGCGGCCCAATCCTTACCCGTCCACCAAACCGGGTGAACTCCAAGGGGGATTTGCCCTGGGTGTGGGTTGGACTAACGTTCAATGGAAGATCCGGGCTATTCGACGTCGCTCCCGCTCTCTAGGTGTGCCATAGCACCTCGTTCGGAGCCCCGATAGACCAAGAAGCGCGAGATGCCAAACCCGCAAGGGTATCAGGCCGCCATCCGGTCCCTAGTTGAGAACGGTGCTCGGAGTCCCATCGAGTTGACAGCAGGTATTAGTGCCAATGGTTAAGGCCGGCGTGACTGGGGCCGCGGAGGGCACCCTTACCGGTCTCCAAGAGCAGCTAACGGCACAGGGACCAACTTCTGGATGGGTCACACTTCCTCTCCCTTCCGCAGTATTTTGGTTAAGTAATCTCAATTGTAATTTGTTAAGTTCGGACCCTTCGAAAGTTGTTCCCCATCTGCTAGAAGGTATCGTATGGGCTCTGCCGTTCTTCGTCCTAACTCGCAATCGGGTTCCCTGTTCGACAACGATCAGTCCAAGGCTGAGAAGTTACTGCTCGACCTGGCCGACTATGTATATGGCAACACCTCCCTCAAGCCCATGTCCAAGACCCTGTTCGTCATTTCGCGTTGCCTTTTGGTAGTGGACGAGGGGAAAGACCTTAGTAGTACGTCATCGGTGGCAGACGTGTATGAGCAGCTTCGTAAACGCCTTGGGATTGCAGCGCCGGTCGACGACTATGCTTTCGAAACCGTCCTGCTAGAATGCGCCGCGCATCTCGACAGGATCATCTCAACACTTTCGGAGGTTCGTCGGCTAACCAGGGGTAGCGACTGCATCGGGCTCGCATTTGATTCGCTCCTCCGTGGGAAGATAGAGGGTGGCGAGGGACTGGGTACATATCTGACGCCTGAAGAGGTCGTCGGCCCGATGGTCCAGATGGGCCTCGCATCCATGACTCCCGAAGAGCTACGGACTCACATCTCCGAGGATGGCCTATTTGGAGATATCTGTGGTGGGACCGGAAGGTTCCTCTTTAGGATGTCAGAGGAGCTGCGCAAGCGAGGCGTCTCGAGGAAGACAATCGAAGGTCGTGCACGGCTCTATGATCAATCTAGATTAGCGGTCGATCTAGCTCGCATCAATTTTATTCTTCAAGACGAGCGCCCCCTCTTTTCGGTTGTATCCGACTCGATCGTCGACGAAGCAGTGAGTAGCGAGAGCAGTCGCTACTTCCTCCTCGCCACCAATCCTCCTTTCGGGGTTGGGAAGTATCGATTGAGCCTTCGTGGTCTAGAATGGCTTCCCTCGGCACTCGTTCAATCGGTTGCCTCTAGCGGCCGCGGCGGCGCCGCAGATCCTGCGGTGTTGTTCCTACTTCGGAACCTCGATCTACTTCGCATCGGTGGAGTGCTCGCAATTGTGTTGCCCGATGGAATCGCGCGTGGCGCGTTCCTACGGAGTCTACTACTGCTGTACGAAAGTACCCACAGATGTGGCATCGACATCATGGCAGCCGTCTCCCTACCAGCTACGACCTTCGCTCTCGGCGGCACGGTAGCGAAGACTTCATATCTGATACTCCGCAAGTCTAAGTCTCCCCGGGTCATTCCAACATTCTCAGCTGCAGCACGGCATGTCGGCTTCCTGAAGAAGGGCAACCGGCGTGCAGTAGACCCCCACGGGAACGATCTTCCTCGCATCGCTGAGGAATACGGTAATGCTGGATGGGAACACCGAGCTCGGATTCGCGATTGGCGGGCCGCTGGCGGTGCCAATCCAAGCAGAGCATTAATGGATGATGGCAATGAGCTGCCGAGCACCGTGCGAGACTTTGCGGAGCCGATTCGCTCGAGGGCCCGAGATGTTTCAGGAGGTTCTCGTGGTTTCCATATCTCCATCCTGGACGTCGATGCGACTGGCTTGATCGATGTGATTGCTGCCTCCCACAACAATCCAGCCTCCCGTGGGATAACCTGTCACGCAGGCGATGTGCTTGTGTCGTGTATCAATCCGAGCCACTGGCGAGTTGCCGTCGTGCCTGCCATGGAGGGTGACTGGAGCTGCAGTCCTGAATTTCTCGTTCTACGTCCTAAGGCGCATTCGCCGTTAGCCGGTTGGGAATTGGCGTTGCGACTTCATCATCAGGATGTGATTGTGGCAGCTCGCCAAGCCGCGAGCGGTACCTCTTCGAGTCGTCAGCGGGTTGAGAAGGACACTCTTGTAGATGTCGAGCTTCCACTCATCTCATACGAGCCTGAGCGAGTCAATGAGCATATGAGGAGCCGCATGGCACATTACGAGCAGCGCCTGAAGGAGGAAGGCGCATACACACGGCTGCATGATGGGGAGATGAACTTCATCTACTGAGCCGTGAAGGTGTCTAAGGCGGTGAATGCGTCGCCCTCACATTCGCTGCAGGCACCTGAATTGAGAGCAGCAGGGTTGAATGTCTCGACGAGGTAGCTGGACAAATTCTTGTCATAGACCGCGCTAAAGAGTAGCGGATACGACAAGGTACCCCATCCGTTAACAAAACGGTCATGGTCCACATTCCGTGGCGGATGGAGCTGAAAGTTGTTGCTGGTATCACCTCCCGCGCGGCTCTTGTACCAGGCGGTGGCCAGTTTCCGGAAGAGTGGATCGTCCTTCGGTCTGACAACCCAGATTCGGCAGCGCGGCTTGTTCTCCTTCGGCGTGCTGTCCCACATCACGAAGAACAGATAGGGTACCGAGTCAAGCGCCGTTACATCATCCGGCGTCCGGCTCGTCTTGGACAATCGACCCGTCTTCAGTACGCCATTGAAGCGCGGTGTGTCGATAGCTTCCCAGAGGTTCGCGGCCTTTACATCTGACCCATCGATAAGATCCGCGCCTTTCTTCCGCCCTAATCCCTGTATGCCGGTGAGGGTGGTCACTAGGATCTGCGACCATGATTTGGTGTCGCTCGGGACGGTGTGCCCCGTCTTCTTCGCTATTTCGGCAACCTGCACGAACTGCTGGATGTGCAGATTCAACAGCTTAATAGCAGCAGCCGACCCTGTAGTAGCATCCGTAGGAGTTGTCATCCGCTTGGTTCCTATACGCGTAAATGCGTTCTCGGGGGTTCCCGCATGTTGTCCACTCTGCTGGACAAAGTCAATTTCGGGGGACCAACCGCGCCGATGAGCCCCACTCGTTCGGGGTACTAGTGCTGATACCCAGACCGGGCCTCGATGAGCACCGAGTCGCCAAACTCGTGCGACCGATACCCGCCCTCCTCCAACTCCCGACTCATCCGCTCCAACACGACGTCGCTCGCGAAGGCGCGCAGCAGCTCGTAGTGGCTGCTGCCCGGCTCGTGCGCGCCGCTCACGATGGCGTCCACCACTCGAAGCGTCGTCCGAGGGCCGATCCGCTGGGTCGCGAGCCCGGGGCCCGGACGGAGCCCGCCCGCCCGCGACGCGGCGTGCTCCAGCGCGCGGGTCACCGTGGTTCCCAGCGCGACGACCCGCCCGCCCCGCGCATGGGTCAACCGAATCGCCCTCACCGTGTTCTCAGGCAGGTGATACGGCTCGTCCAACGGCAGCATCGCATCGAGCACGGGATCGCCGGTGGACGAGATCCCGGCGGCATGGGTCAGCGTGGCGAAGGCGACCCCGCGAATTCGCAGCCGGTCGAGCAGGCTCCAGTCGAGGACGAAGCCCGCCGACGGCGGCTCGAAGGCGACCGGCACGGCCGCGCCACGGCCGTCCAGACGTCCCAGAGCGCGAGCGGCGCCGGCAGGTGCGCGTACTGGATGGGCCGGCCGTGGCGCGCGATGCCGTCCCAGATGTCATCCGGCGTGCCCGCGAAGCGCACCTGAATCAGTCGCGGGTGGCCGAGCCGGCGGACGACGGTGGCCTCGAGCGGGCCGAGCGCGAGCCGGTCACCCGGGCAGAGCTCGGGCGGCGGCGGGCGGTCTTCGGTGCGGGTGCGGTATCGCCTGCCCCGAAGACCACGGCCGTCCACTCCCGCACGTCGTCGGGCGCGAGCGAGCGCCGGCCCGCCAATCGGATCTCGATCTCGGCACCGGTTCGCCGGTGAATGCCGCGGAGACTGGCGGGGAGCGTCGCCGCATCGTTGGCGACCAGCAGATCGCCCGGCCGCAGGTAGTCGGCCAGGCTCGATCGCGGAGCGTGATGCAGTGTCCCGTCGCCCGAGAGGACCAGGAGCCGCGCGTCAGGCGGGCGTTGGGTCGGCGTGACGGCGGGTCTCATTGATCAGCTCGATGATCTCTTCGGCCGATTCAGCCGGCCGCTTGAGGGTCGCGGGATCGGCATCGGGCACCGCCAGCGCGTGCAGCGGTGTGTCCATGTCGCCCGGGTCGATCGCCTGGACCCGGATGCCATGACCGGCAAGCTCCTCGTTCCAGATGCGACTCATATGAAGCAGCGCGGCCTTGCTCGCGCCGTACGCGCCCCAGCCGGCATAGGGGGTGACCGCCGCGTCGCTGATGACGTTGATCACGAGCGCCGGCCGGCCCTCGCGGGCCGCCGCGCCGAGCGCGCCCAGCAGCGCGCGAGTGAGGCGGAAAGGGCCGAGCAGGTTGGTGGCGAGTGCCATCTCCAGGTCCTCGCACTCGGTGTCGGCCAGCAGTGCCAGCGGCACCGGCCCCAGGCTCGAGGCATTGTTGATGAGCACGTCGAGCCCGCCGAGCGCGGCGGTGATGCGGAGGGCGATGGGATGAATGTCTTCCTTGCGGGACACGTCGCCCGACGATCCCGTGTGTGCCGGGGTGCCGGTCCGCGACCCGGGCGACCTGATCCGCGTGCCGGGCGACGAAGGCGACCTCGGCGCCGCGCTCCCGGAGCGCCTCCACCAGCGCCAGACCCAGGCCGGAGGTGCCGCCGGTGACGGCGACGCGGAGGCCGCCGAGCGGTGAATGGGTGTGTATTGTCATGGCGCGGAAGCTACAAGTTCAAGTGAACTTGAAGTCAAGGGCCGGCGGGACTATCCTGCGGGCATGTCCGATCTGCTCACCATCGGCGAGGTATCGCGCCGGAGCGGCGTGGCCTCCTCGGCGCTCCGGTTCTACGAAGACCGGGGCCTGATCCGCTCCGAGCGGGCCGGCTCGGGCCACCGCAACTATCCGCGGGCCGTGCTCCGGCGGATCGCGTTCATCGTCTTTGCCCAGCGGATCGGCTTCTCGCTGGAGGAGATCAAGGCCGAGCTGGACCGGCTCCCGGCGGGCCGGGTGCCCACCGGCAAGGACTGGTCGCGGCTCTCCCGCACCTGGACGTCGAAGATCGACGAGCGGATCGCCGAGCTGGAGCGCCTGCGGACCGGGCTCACGGCGTGCATCGGGTGCGGCTGTCTCACGCTCGGCCAGTGCAGCCTGTCCAATCCGGCGGATCGTGCGGCGCGGCTGGGGCCCGGGCCCGCGCTACTGGATCGGCGACCGGCCGCCGCGCTAAGGGCGAAACGGCGAAAGGGCGAAACGAATTACCCTTGGCGTGGCCCTGGGCGGGATGGCCTTCCGTCCTCTTTCGCATCCCCCCGCGCCATCCCAAGTTGTTAGGCGAACCGCCACCGAGAGTCATCATGAAACTCACAGTCAACGGCACGGAGCGCGAGATCGATGCGCCGGCCGACATGCCGCTCCTCTGGGCTCTCCGGGACCTGCTCGGCCTGACCGGCACGAAATTCGGCTGCGGGATCGCCCAATGCGGCGCCTGCACCGTCCACGTGGACGGCCAGCCGCGCCGCTCGTGCAGCATGCCCGTGTCCGCCGCCGAGGGAAAGAAAGTCACCACCATCGAGGGGTTGTCGGATGACGGGAGCCATCCGGTCCAGCGGGCCTGGGCCGAGCTGGACGTGGTTCAGTGCGGCTACTGCCAGTCGGGCCAGATCATGGCCGCCGCGGCGCTGCTGGCCGCGAAGCCGGATCCCAGCGATGCCGAGATCGACGCCGCGATGAGCGGCAACATCTGCCGCTGCGGAACCTACCAGCGGATTCGGGCGGCCGTGCACCACGCGGCCGGCCGGACCGCGTGAGGAGAGCGCCATGACATCCATCGCGCATCCGACCCGCCGGGATTTCCTCAAGACCGGCGCGGTCGCTACCGGCGGCCTCATCATCGCCTTCTCGATTCCGGGCGGGCGCCGTCTTCTCTCCGCGCAGCCGGCACCCGGTGTCGCGCCGTTCGCCCCTAACGCGTTCCTCCGCATCGGAACCGACGACAGCGTCACCGTGCTGCTGGCGCACTCCGAGATGGGCCAGGGCGTCTGGACCACCCTGCCGATGCTCATCGCCGAGGAGCTCGACGCCGACTGGAGCCGGATCAGGGTGGAGCACGCGCCCGCGGCGCCGGCCTACGTCCACACCGCCTACGGCATGCAGATGACCGGCGGGTCCAGCAGCACCTGGTCCGAGTTCCAGCGCTACCGCGAGGCGGGGGCGCTGGCGCGTGCGCTCCTGGTGCAGGCCGCGGCGACGAAGCTCGGCGTCGCGCCGGGCGACTGCCGCACCGAGAACGGCGTCGTCGTCGCCGGCAGCCGGCGGGTCCGCTTCGGCGAGGTGGCGGACGCCGCGAGCAAGCTCACCGCGCCCAAGACGGTGCCGCTCAAGGACCCCAAGGACTGGAAGGTGATCGGCAAGCCGACCAAGCGGCTGGATACGCCGGAGAAGATCACCGGCCGGGCCCGGTTCGGCATGGACGTGACGTTCGAGGGGCTCAAGACCGGTGTGGTGGCACGGGCGCCATCGTTCGGCGCCAGGGTCAAGTCGTTCGACGCCACCGCGGCCAAGGCGGTGCCCGGGGTCCGCGCGGTGGTGCAGGTGCCGTCCGGCGTCGCCGTGGTGGCGGATCACTTCTGGGCCGCGAAGATGGGACGCGACGCGCTCACGATCGAATGGGACGAGCGGGCCTCGGCGGGCGTCGGCAGCGACGAGCTGCGCCGGCGGTTCCGCGCGCAAACCGGCACACCCGGTCTCAAGGCCGCGGAGGCCGGCAACCTGAAATCGGGCCTCGCGAAGGCGGCGAAGACGATCGACGCCGAGTACTTCGTGCCCTACCTGGCGCACGCGATGATGGAGCCGCCCAACTGCACGGTCCGGATCAGCGCGGGCAAGTGCGAGATCTGGTCGGGCACCCAGTTCCAGACGCTGGACCAGAAGCTCGCCGCCGGGATCACCGGACTCAAACCCGAGCAGATCGAGGTGCACACCACCTTCCTCGGCGGCGGCTTCGGCCGGCGGGCCAACCCGACGTCGGACTTCGTCACCGAGGCGGTGCACGTGGCCAAAGCGAGCGGCCTTCCGGTAAAGGTCGTCTGGACCCGGGAGGACGATATTCACGGCGGCTACTATCGCCCCCTCTTCGTCCATCGGGCCCGCATTGGCCTCGGCGCCGACGGCATGCCGGTGGCGTGGGAGCACGTGATGGCGGGCCAGTCGATCATCACCGGCACGCCGTTCGAGAAGATGATGATGCACAACGGCATCGATCCCACCTCGGTGGAAGGCACCGCCGACTCGCCCTACCTCAAGGAGATTCCCAACCACCGGGTAGGTCTGCACAACGAGACCACCCCGATCACCGTGCTCTGGTGGCGCTCGGTGGGTCACAGCCACAATGCCTTCGTGATGGAGAGCCTGATCGACGAGGCGGCCCACGCGGCCGGCAAGGACCCGCTGGAGTACCGGCGCGCCCTGCTCCGGAACGCGCCGCGTCACCTCGGCGTGCTGAACCTGGCGGCGGAGAAGTCAGGCTGGAACAAGCCGCTCCCCGCTGGGAGGGCCCGCGGGATCGCGGTGCACGAGTCGTTCGGGAGCTGGGTGGCGCAGGTGGCCGAGGTGTCGAGTGAGGCAGGCCGGATACGGGTGCACCGGGTCACCTGCGCGATCGACTGCGGCATCGCGGTCAACCCGGCCGGCATCACCGCGCAGATGGAGTCGGGCATCGCCTACGGCCTGAGCGCCGCGCTCTACAGCGCGCTGCACCTCGAGAATGGCCGGGTGCGGGAGTCGAACTTCCACGACTACCGGGTGCTCCGGCTCAACGACATGCCGGCGGTCGACGTGCACATCGTGCCCAGCACCGAGAAACCGGGCGGCGTGGGCGAGCCCGGCGTACCGCCGATCGCGCCCGCGGTGGCAAACGCGTTGTTCACGCTCACCGGCGAGCGCCTGCGGGAGCTGCCCCTCCGGCCGGCCAAGGCATGAGCGCGGCAATCGGCGCACACAGGGCGGCCGGTCTGGCGGCGGTCGCCCTGGCACTCGCCGGCTGTGGTCCGCATCCCACGCCGGAGCAGCGGGCCCAGGCGGTGGCGGCGTTCGCCACGGTCCAGGAAGTGTTCCAGCACCCCCGCTGCCGCAACTGCCACATCACCGGCGACCAGCCGCTCCAGTTCGACGCGGGTCTCCCGCACCAGATGGGCGTGCTCCGCGGACCCGACGGCCACGGGGCGCCGGGGCTGCCGTGCGCCACCTGCCACGGGACCAGCAACGCGCCGGCCAGCTACGGCCCGGAGGCGCCGCCGGGCGCGCCGCACTGGGGGCTCCCGGGACCGGAGCACAAGATGGCCTGGTTCGGGCTCCCGGCCGCCGCGACGTGCGCCATGGTCAAGGACAAGTCGCGGAACGGCGGGCGCAACTTCGAGGCGCTGATCGAGCACGTGAGCGCGGACTCGCTGGTGCTCTGGGGCTGGCACCCGGGCGGGCATCGGCAGGCGGTGTCGGTGCCGCACGACGAGTTCGTGGCCAAGTTCAAGCAGTGGGCCGCGGCCGGCGGGCCCTGTCCGGATGTAAGGCGCTGAGTCGTAAGGACGTGCCCACCCGTCGCGCTTCAATCGCGCGGCAGTCGGTTAGATTGCGATCACCGACCATCCGGCGGAGCCCCCATACCAACCTCATTCGACGCCTTCGCCAAGGCCCTCCGCGATCGCTACGTGCTCGAGCGCGAGCTCGGCCGCGGCGGCATGGCCACCGTCTATGCCGCACGTGACATCAGACACGACCGCCGCGTCGCGGTGAAGGTTCTGCATGAGGAGCTCGGCGTCTCTCTCGGCCCCGAGCGCTTTCAACGCGAGATCCATCTCGCCGCGCAGCTGCAGCACCCCCACATCCTTCCCGTCCACGACTCGGGAGAGAGCGCCGGCCGTCTCTACTACGTCATGCCCTACGTCCAGGGCGAGTCGCTCGGGGAGCGGCTGAAGCGCGAGGGCACGCTGCCCGTAGCCGAGGTGGTCCGCTTGCTCGAGGAAATCGTCGAAGCCCTGGCCTATGCACACGCGCAGGGTGTGGTGCACCGGGACATCAAGCCCGACAACATCATGTTGAGCGGCAGACACGCGCTTCTCGCCGATCTCGGCGTGGCGAAGGCGGTACACTCGGCGGAGCGCGAGCGCGACGGTCTGACTTCCACGGGCATCGCGCTCGGCACGCCGCGCTACATGGCTCCCGAGCAGGTGGCTGCCGATCCGAACGTCGATCACCGAGCAGACATCTATGCAGTGGGGGTCATGGCGTACGAGATGCTCACCGCGTCTCCGCCGTTTCCCGGCGATTCGCCGCAGGCGGTCCTCGCCGCGCAGATCACACAAGCGCCGACCCCACTCGACACGATCCGGCCGGGCATCTCGCCAGTGCTCTCGCAGGCCATCGCGAAGTGCCTTGCACCATGGCCTGATCAGCGGTGGCAGAGCGCCGCCGATCTGCTGACGCAGCTGGAGCGCGTGCATGACAGCGGAGGGGTGACGGTCCCGGGTCAACCAGCGCCGCCCGCGCCGAGTCCGCGTAGGCGGCCGGCGCTCATCTGGGGAATCGGCGGCAGTCTCGCCGCTCTGGCCTTAGCCACGTTCGTCCTCGCCCGCCGCCCCGAAACGGAGATCCGTTCGGCGCGAGGAACCCGTTGACTGTGGATCCAGGGCTCGAGATCGATCCGGCGGTCTCGCCTGATGGCCAGTTCGTCGCGTACGCGGCCGGCCCTCTCACGGAGTCGAAGATCGTCGTGCGCCAGGTGGACGGCGGGCGGCCGATCGCGATCGCCGACCTTCCCGTGCGCAGCGGCTGCCCTATTGGTCACCGGACGGCAAGCGGATCCTGTTCCGTAGCGCGCGAGGCATCGAGTGGCCCCCGCGCTCGGCGGCCCACCGAAACTGCTCATCCCCCGAGAAGGCGGGGTCGTGTTGCTGCCCGGCCCGTGGTCACCCGATGGCCATAGCATGCATTCGACCGCTCGGATTCGCTGTACGCCATGCCATCTGAAGGAGCGTACCGACTCTCCTGGCGCAGGGCGGGGACATGCACTCGTTCGCCTGGTCACCCGACGACCGCTGGATCGCGCTCGTGCGAGGCAACCGGCAATCAGTGACTCCGATCTCCGCTCGTTCTTCGGCAATCACAGATCGAGCGCGATCTGGCTCGTTCCCTCGAGACCGGGAGGTGGGATGCCGTCCGCCTCACGGACGATCGCTCCTTTCACGCGAGCCCGCTGTGGCTACCGGACGCCCGCGAACTCCTGTTTCTCTCGAACGCAGACAGCAGGCTCGATGTTTATCACATCGCCGTCGACCGGTCCAGTACCACCAAAGGCACCTGAACGACTCACGACCCCTCTCAACGCGCACGCGATGGTATCGATGCCGGAGGGCGCCAGCTCTCGTACGAGGTGTTCGAGGAGCGCTCCAACGTTTCGGCCATGCCTATTCCCGATCGGCCCCCCGTGAGCATCGCCGAAGCGGTGCCTGTGACCACGGGCAATCAGGTCATCGAGGAGTTCGATATTTCCCCCGACGGCCGCTGGGTGACTTTTGACTCCGATCGCTCCGGCGTGGCGCAGATCTATCGGGCTCCGATCGGCGGTGGCCAATCGGAACAGTTGACGACCGGCTCGAGCGCGAGCTTCTGCCCCCGATGGTCACCAGATGGGCGAGAGATCGTCTACCACAGTTACCGCACCTACCGGGGCGTCGCCGGCGACTCTTCCTCATGCCAGCGGACGGTGGCGCCTCCACGCAGCTCCCGACCGGAGACGGCGACGAAGTGTCCCCGGAGTGGAAGCGCGACGGCGCAGCGTGTACTACTTGGACAACTTCGACATCCGCGGACGGAGATCAGGCTTCTGCCGAGGACGCAGCCGGACGATGGGGCATGCCGACCACGATCCTCCGTATCGACGCCCTTCCAGGTCGCATCCCCAGATTTGCAACGGCTGGCGTACGCCACAGATAAGGGCTCATGCTCATCACGCCTCGTCGCGACTCGGCCCGCGTGCTCGTCCCCGTAAGCTTCCACTCACGAGCGCTGCGACCGGCTATGAGAGCTGGTCGTCCGACGCCGCACGCTCTATTATCTCGCCCTCGACTCGCTGGACCGCGCGAGCATCTGGAGTGTCAATCCCCGCACAGCATCCGAAATTACTCGTGCACTTTGATGAGCCCGGGCGCGAATCACCGCTACGGTTCGGCTACCACGGCCGGTTCTACTCACCTCGACCGCAGAGCGATCTGTGATACAGCTCGAACAAAGCGCTCAGTAGGCCACTCGTGTCTTCCCAGTCCATTGCGACCTCCTGTACACAATAATCACATCCTCACTCCGAATAACCGGATTTCCAACGGCCGGTATTCCGGAACGGCTCGGGTGAATGCGGTAGTCTCATGGCCCCGAGGCGGCCGTATCGTCCCGGATGCTGTCTTGTCCCGTCCGGCGCCGAGGCCGCAGATTATGGCAATGCCGCTCCGCGTTCCCATCAGGATCCCCACCTACACGACCGACGACCTCCGCCGCTTCCCTCGCGACGGCCAGCGGTACGAGCTGCTCGACGGATTCCTGCTGGTGACGCCGGGCCCGGGCACCGCTCACCAGGTGGTGCTCTCCCGGCTGATGGCTGCGCTGCTGAACTACCTGCGCGAAGGAGGGCCGGCACGAGTGACGAGCCCGGGCGAGATCGAGATCGCGCCGAAGCTGCTGCTCGATCCCGATATCCTCATTTGGCCGTCCTCCTATGCGCCGGGAACGCCCTGGACCGCCATCTCCGGCTGGTGGCTTGCGGTCGAGGTCTCCGGGCGCGGGTCCCGGGTCTACGACCGCGAGTTCAAGCGCGACGCGTACCTGGCGCTCGGGGTGGGAGAGGTGTGGCTGGTGGATCTGTACGACCGGCGAGTGCTCGTCTCCAGGCAGGGTGGGCCCAAGGACGTGCCGCAGAGCGAACATTTGGTCTGGCATCCTCGCGAGATGCCCGGCCCTCTGACCATCGATCTGCGGAGCATCTTCGCCGGGCTCGGCTGAGCTTCGATACGTCCGCTACCTCATGTGGCGCAGTCGAGGAGACGCGGCGGTCTGATCTCGATCCGCCGCCTCTCCCTCGACGGGCAACGCCACGTCCTCCTCGGCCTCGCGCTGGCCTACCTCGGTCGGAAAGCGGAGGCGATTCGCGAGGGGCGGCGTGGCGTCGAGCCGCTCCCCATCGGCCAGGACTCGTTCTTCGGGCCCTACGTCCTGCTGCAGCTCGTCCGGATCTTGGCCTCACCGGCACCGGACCAGGCGCTGGCCGGCTCGACCCGGCGTTCGACGGTCTCAGAACGGACCCGCGGTTCGGGCGGCTGCTCGCTCAGGCCCACCGGCCGTAGATCGCTAAGCCGCTCAGCGCCCCGCCAGTCGCGCGAGCAGGGCGCGCGCGCTATCGACCTCGGGTCGGAGCGCCGGTGCCGCCGTGCCGCGGAGCGCCACATACCGCCGGAGCGCCCGCACCGCCCCGGCCGTGTCGCCTACCTCGAGGCCGATCCGGGCCTGCTCCCGAACGTAGGTGGACCCGTACGTCGGGCTCACCGGAAGCGCGACCGGCACCCGGCCGATCGTGCGGGCGGCGCCCGGCAGGTCGCCTGCCGCCTCGCGCAATCGTGCCGTCACCAGGTTGGTCACCGGCCAGTCGGCCATGACGTCGCTCGCGAGGTAGATCGAGTCGGCCCGGTCGAGCAGCCGCCGAGCGGTGTCCGGTTGCCGACTCCCGAACGGCAAGCCAGGCCTGGAGCAGGCCGGCGCACATGGTCTGGTCGTCGCCGGTGAAGGCGGGGCCGGAGGGGAACGGCTCGCGCAGCCGCGCAGCCCAGCGCTGGACACCGGCCTCATCTGAACGGTTCAGCGACCAGAAGCCGAGCCGGCAGGTAGCCCGCGACCGCGCGTCGCGCGCGAGCGGCGCGGCCGGTCCCCGCCCCTGTAGCGTCGCGGCGAGCGTCCGCACATCGGCGGCCGCCGCGGTGGTGTCCCCGTCCCAGAACAGCGCGTCCTCGACCCTGGTGACCCTCGCCCAGCCTGCCCAGGGCTCGCCGGAGGCCAGGCTGTCGGTCAGCGCGACCGCCTCCGCCGGCCGGCCGGTATTCAGCAGCCACTCCCTCCGGTACCGCCTGGCGTTCCACAGCTTGGGCCCCGTCACCGCGCGCCGAGCAAGCTCGCGGAGCGCGAGCGGGACATCGCCCAGCCCCACCGCGTCCGCCTGCGCGTTGCCGGCGAGCCACAGGACGGAGCCGTCGCTCCAGCGCTCGAGCCCGGCGCGCTCGCGCGCCACGAGCCCGGAGTCGCCGAGCGCCACCCCGAGCCGCCAGCGCAGGTACGGCGACCGATCGCCCGGCACGGTGTCCTGCGCGAGCCACCGACTCGCCAGGGCCCGGAACTCGGTGGTCTCCTCCAGGTAGAGCTTGGCGAGGAGGACGTGATTCAGTGGAAGCTCCCAGCCCGAGTCGAGCTCGAGGGCGCGCTGAAAACTTTCCTCGGCACGTTCGACCGCGTCCGGCAGATCGTTCGTCCCGCCATAGTGCAGCTCGATATCGCCCAGCTGAAACCAGGTCTCGGGTTGTTCCGGCGCCGCCTTGACCGCCTCCTGCCACGCGGCAATGGACGCGATCATCGACGAGGGCTCGGGATACTTGGGTCCGGCCATCGCGCGGAGAAGGATGCGGCCCTTGGGCGTGAGCCGCTCGCGGTGGGTCCAGGCGAGCCGTGCCGCGCGGTCGCTGGTCTCAGGGTCGCCCGTCCGCTCGGCCGACGCGAGCTGGTCGAGCGCCGCGAGCGCGAAGGTGGAGTCCTCGGCAAGCGCCTCGCCTTCGTCGGCGACGGCCTCCTCGAAGCGCCCCCGGCGGTTGGCCGCCTTGCCGCGGAGATAGGCGGTGAGCGCCCGCGCGGAGGAGAGCTCGCCGAGGGAGGGCGTGGCGCCGGCCTGCCCGGCGAGCAGCCCGGCGGCGAGCCGGTCCACCAGCGACGGCAACGAGTCGGGGCTGCCGGACGCCTCGGCGTGCACCGCGCCGCCCGCGCCGTCGGTGCGGCGGAGGGAGGCGCTCAGATCGAGACTGGCGGCCGATCGCACCAGGCTTCCGTCCAGCACCCGGCCGGCCCCGGTGCTCCGGGCCGCGGCGTCGGCGTCTTCGGGCGTGATCGTGGCCCCAGGCCGATATCGGAGCGCGGCCAGCAGCTGGCGAGTGGGAACGGCGCGGATCCCAGCGGAGCCGTCGAGCTTGACCGCGAGCAGATCCACGAGTCCCTCGCCCAGGTAGTCCAGGGAGCGGTCCGGCGCGGTCACGCGGAACGGAAGGACGGCGACGGTGGCGGGATCGAGCGGGGCGCTCGCCCGCGCCGGGCGGTGCGCCATCCATACGGCCACCGCGCCGAGGACCACGGCGACGAGCGCCAGCCCGATCATGAGCGGGCGGCTCCGCCGACGCGGCGAGCGCGCCGGCACCGGCGCGATGGCCGTACCCGGATCCGACCTGTCCAGCGCGGCAAGCGCCGCCGAGAGCTCGGCCGCGCTCGCATAACGGTCGGCCGGCGACTTCGCCAGGAGCCGCTGGAGCACGAGGTCCAGCCGCGGCGGGACCGACTCGCGAAGTCGGCGGGCGGAGGGGATCGGATCGTTAAGGCGCTTGGCCACGATCGCCTGCGCCGTCGGGCCGGTGTACGGCGGCTCTCCGGTGAGCAGCTCGTAGATCACGCAGCCCAGGCTGTAGAGGTCGGTGCGGGCGTCGAGGGTGGCGTCGCCGAGCGATTGCTCGGGGCTCATGTAGGCCGGGGTGCCGATCGCGAGCCCGGTCTCGGTGAGACGGTCGCCAGCGCCGGTCTCGAGCGCGCGGGCCACCCCGAAATCGGCGAGCAGCGCGTGCGGCGGCACGCCCGGCTCGCCGCCGGCGGTACTGAGGAGCACGTTCTCCGGCTTGAGGTCGCGGTGCACGATGCCGTGCGCGTGGGCGTACGCGAGCGCGTCCGCCAGCTCGGCGGTCCAGCGGACGACGTCGGGGAGCGGTTGGGGGCCGCCCCGGCGGAGGCGGTCGCGGAGGCTCTCGCCCTCCACCAGCGGCATGGCATACCACAGCACCGGCGGGCCGTGGCCGTCCTCGGCGGCGGCCTCGCCGGAGTCGAGGAGGGGGAGGATGTTGGGGTGCTGGAGTCGCGCGGCGAAGCGGATCTCGTGCAGGAACCGTTCGGCGCCGAGGCTGGCTACCACACGTCCCGGGATCTTGCGCGATCGAGGGTATGACGGAATCGTGCTCGATAGACCACGGCCCTCCCGCCGCGCCCGAGCTCCCGCCGAGACGGTAGCGATCGGCGAGGAGGCCAGGCGGCCAGGTCATCACCTGGCGGTGTCCGTTCCATACTCCCGTGGGAGTAGGCGGGAACTGGCCCTGCGGGCCGCCTGACGCGGAGCATCGCTGATGGCCCCCGTCTGACGATCTTCTCGTTCAAGGAGGTGTCCACAACAGGATACCTCGACGATGCGCATCCCGACCATAGCCGTGCTCCTGGCCCTCTTGGCCTGCTCGAGCGTAGAGGAGCCCAGCGCGCCCTCCGCTCCCGGCGCTAGCCTCCTTCTTCGCGACACGAACCCCATGACGATCTCGCCCTCACCGGCCTACGCTGAGGTGGGCGAGACTCAGCAGTTCCGAGCCCAGGCGACCGACCCGCGCGGGAATCCGGTGTCCGGTCCGGCCACGTGGACCAGCTCCGACCCCGGGGTGGCGACCATCGACCGGTCCGGATTGGCCACCGCCCGGAAGACCGGCACGACTCGGATCACCGCGACCGTGCAGCAGAATTACGTCGCGACCGCCGTCCTCCAGGTCTTCGACCTCTCCCGCATCGCCTGGACCCGGGACGAAAAACTCCTCGTGATGACCGGCCTGGGCGCGAATCCGACCGCTCTCACGACGGGGAAGGCCCTTGGGGGCGAATGGTCACCCGACGGCACGAGACTGGTGTACTACGCCTGCGGGGGTCTCTGCGTGATCAACGGGGACGGGTCGGGACTCACCAAGATCACCAACAACGGCCAGGACCAGTATCCCGTCTGGTCTCCCATCGGAACGAAGATCGCCTTCCTCAGAGTTTCCGGTCCCACTCTCAAAATGAATATCATGACGGTGGCGCCGAACGGGGCCGGGCTCAAACAGCTCACCGCGACCGCGACCACGAAGTGGGACATCACCTGGTCGCCGGACGGCGCCAGACTCGCGTTCACCGAAGTCAGCCTCGCGACGCAGCAGTCCGACATCTACGTGGTCAATGCCGATGGCTCAGGGTTGACCAATCTCAGCACCGACGCCGTATCCTGGGACAAATCTCCGGCCTGGTCTCCGGACGGGTCCAAGCTGGCCTTCGTGCGGGCACCATCCACGGGGACGCTGACCGACATCTACGTCATGAACGCCAATGGAACCGGCAAGACCAATCTCACCGGCACGTTCGGCTCATTCGCAGACGAGCCCCACTGGTCACCGGACGGCGGCAGAATTCTCTTCAAGGGCTCCTGGGATCTGTACGTGATGGACGCCAATGGCGCCAATGTCGTCCCGTTGACTACGACCCCGAATAACTCCGAAGACCACGCCTCGTGGTCGCCGGACGGAGGCCGCATCGTCTTCGAGGAATGGCCCTATGAAGGTGGTGCTGATACTGAGGGTGAGCCGGACATCGGGGTTATAACGGCGGACGGGAGCAAGCACTGGAACCTCACGAACTCGCCTGAGGTCTTCGACGTCCAGCCGAGGTGGCGCCCGTAGGAGGCCGCCCCGAGGGACAAACCGTGGGCTCGATGCCGGCGGTGGTCTCGAACGGCATCGTGCTGGACGACATACATGTATTGTTATACCTTCACTACATGCCAAAGCGCAAATCCCGGCGCCGCCTCGTCCGCGATCCGGTCCAGGTCTACCTCGCCCCCGACGACCGGCGCCTGCTCGACGGCCTGGCCCGCGAGACCGGCCTGTCCCGGGCGGAGATTCTTCGCCGGGGGATCCGGAGCTTCGCCGCCGCCACCCGGGGGGATGGCGTCCGGAGCCCCATGCTCGCCTTCCTCGAGGAGGTAGCCGGCGAGGAGTGGCCCGAGGGCCTCGCCGAGCGGCACGACGACTTCCTGACCGACGCCCACCGGCCGCCCTCGCCGTGAAGGGCGCGCTGTTCCTCGATACCTCCGGCTGGCTCGCCGCGATCAGCGCCCGGGAATCGGCCCACGAGCGCGCGCGTGACGCCTACGCCGCCCAGGTGTCGGCCGGGGGCACGCTCGTCACCACCGCGCTCGTGCTGGCGGAGATGCACGCGCTCGTGCTCCGGTTCCTCGGACCGGCGGCCGCGCTCCGATTCCTCGACGGGGTCGCCGCCGATCCGAGCCACGAGGTCATCGACGTGGATCGCGATCTGCGCCTCGCGGCGGTCGAGCGCTGGCTGCGCCGGTTCGCCGACCACGACTTCAGCCTCACCGACGCGGTGAGCTTCGAGGTGATGCGCCGAGGCAAGATCCGCCGTGCGATCGCGCTGGACCGGCACTTCGCGGCCGCGGGGTTCGAGCTGGTGCCGGGAGCACCCAAGGCTTGAGGCTCGCCCGCCCCGACGTCACGGCGGTCCAGCGCCGCACCGTCGCCCTGCTCTTCCTCACCCAGATCATCGGCGGCGTCGGCGTGGGAGTCGGCGGCTCGGTCGGCGCGCTGCTGGCCGCCGACATCATGGGCGTGGGCCTGTCGGGGGTCGCCTGGAGCGCCAACGTCGTGGGCGCCGCCCTGTTCGCGGTGCCCGCCGCGGTCATCGTCGATCGCTTCGGGCGCCGGCCGAGTCTGGCGGCCGGATACTTCCTGGCCACGGTGGGGGCGGTCCTGGTTCTCAGTGCCGCCGTGCGCCACTCGGTGCCGCTCCTGTTCGCGGCGCTCTTCCTCTTTGGCGGCGCGACGGCCGCGAGCTACCAGGCGCGCTACGCCGCGGTGGACCTCGCACCCGCCGCGCTTCGCGGGCGCCATCTCTCGCTCGTGATGTGGGCGACGACGCTCGGCGCCGTCGTGGGACCCAGCCTCGCGGCGCCCGCGGGCGTGACGCTCGAGCGCTACGGCATCCCGACGCTCGCCGGCCCGTTCGCCCTCTCCGCCCTGCTCTTCGCCATGGCTACCGTCGCCCTGCTCCTGCTGCTCCGGCCGGATCCCGCCGTGGTCGCGCGCGACATCGCGGGAGCGCCGGCCGCCGGATCGCCGGCGGTCCGGCGCGGCGTACGCGCGGCGCTGCCGGTCGTCCTCTCCCGCCCACCGGCCCGGCTTGGCGTGTTCGCGATGGCGATCGGACACGTGGTGATGGTCGGGGTCATGACGATGACGCCGGTGCACATCCGGAGCGCGGGACACGACGCGGCGCACACCCTCCGGCTGGTGGGGCTGGTCCTGAGCTCGCACATCGCGGGGATGTTCGCCTTCGCGCCCGCGTTCGGCTGGCTGACGGACCGGATCGGCCGGCGTCCCGTCGTCGGCATCGGCATCGCGCTGCAGCTCGTGGCGTGCGCGCTCGCCGGCACGGCCGGACACGAGGCGCCGCGTCTCGCGGCCGCGCTGCTGCTGCTCGGACTCGGCTGGTCGGGGACGATCGTCGCGGGATCGACACTGCTGAGTGAGGGGGTGCCGGCCGAGCTGCGGCCGGCGGCACAGGGACTGTCGGACCTGACGATGGGTCTGGCGGGGGCGACGGCGGGGTCGCTTTCGGGCGTGGTGGTCGGACAGTGGGGCTACGCCACCCTGACGCTACTCACGGCGCTGGCGACGGTGCCGCTCATCGCGCTCTTACTGCGCGGACTGTCTCCCCGGCTCAGCGAGCTTCGGCAATAGCTCCCGGGCCGCCCCGGCGTTCTCAGCCGGCGTGCGTAGCGATACGTGCCGACCGGCCGACCTGGAACCGGAACCGCTGCTCGACCAGTTGGCGCACGGGCTTCCCGTGGCGCTTCGCCGGCCGGAATGCCATCGCGCCGAGCGCCGTCTCGACCGACGCGGTGAAGTGAGGATGGTCGCTGCTCAGGATCCGGATGGTGGTGGTGTCCACTCGGCCCGTGGTGTCTACGACGTAGGTCGCGAGGACCACGCCCTCGACGCCGGCGTCGGCCAGGTCGGTGGGGTACATGGGCGCGGCGGTCCCCTCGTAGCGCTCCACCATCGCGTCCACCTCGAACACGGTGAAGGTGGTGTCGAACAGGCGGGCCGGCGGCCCGAACGGCAGGGTACCCCGGGCGTAACTCCTGGCGCCCGGCCGCGCGGTGCGGGCCCCGGTCCGTCCCAGCAGGCCGTCGGCCGAGCCGGTGAGCCGGTTGCCGCCGTCGAGCGGGCCCCCGATCGCGTCCCAGCGGATGACGTCGAGCTGGCCCAGCGGCGCCTGGACGTTGTCGGGTGGCAGGAGGAAGAACGCCCTGGCCTCGGGCTCGTCGCTGGGGAGGTGGCGGCCGCCGGCCGTCGCCCCGACGGCCAACCACACCAGTGCCGCGTGCGCCAGGAAGCTCAGGGAGACACACTCGGCGGAGCGGAGGAAGCCCCGGTCTGATTCCAGCAGGGTGAGGCTCATTTACCTGTATGACGACGGCCGAGCCCGGGGAAGGACACCCGTCCGTCACACCGATTCCAGCGACGCCTCGAGCAGCGGGTCCGGCGTGGCGAGCAGCTGCTGCATCTTCTCCCGGGTGCCGGTCCCCGGCGCCGGCACGTAGGCGACCAGCCGGAGCGCCGACATTCGCTCGTCCAACACGTCCAGCACGTTGTAGTCGAACACCATCCGGCCGGCCTCCGGAAGCTCGTAGTGCTTGACGCCCTCCTGCACGGTCTCGAGGTGGTTCTCGTTCCACCAGCGCTCGAACTGCTCGCTCCGCGTGCGCAGCAGCGTCACCAGCTCGTTGAACCAGGGGTCGTCCACCCGGCTGGCGTAGGCGACCCGCAGCTTGGCGACGCACCGCCGCGCGTGAGTCTCGCGGTCCACCAGGATCGACCGCATCCGGTCGCCCAGGAAGAGCTGGTAGAGCGCGTTGCGCTCGATGCCCTGCAGCAGGGGCAGATCGCCGTGGATGACCGACGCGGCGCGGTTCCAGGCCACGATGTCCCACCGCTCGCCGAGCACCCAGGCCGGCCCGAAGTCCATCTGATCGATGAGCCGCTGGAGCCGGAGACTCACCGACACCGACCGGAGCGGCTCCGCGCCATTGGCCGGCACCGCGTAGCCGCCGAGTGTAAGCAGGTGGCGGATCTCGTGGGGCTCGAGCCGCAGCGCGTCGCCGATCCGGGTGAGGACCTGGACCGACGGGCGGACGTCCCGGGCCTGCTCCAGCCAGGTGTACCACTCGGCGCTGACGCCGGCCGCGGCGGCGACCTCCTCGCGACGGAGGCCGGGCGTGCGCCGGCGGCGGCCGCGCGGGAGTCCCAGCTCCTCCGGCTGGCGCCGCATCCGGCGGGTCTTGAGGAAATCGGCGATCTCATGTCTGCGTTCGTTACTCAGGGGCATAGGGGCGGCGGAGGGTTGAAGGCTGAAAGCTGAAAGCTGAAAGCTGAAGGCTGAAGGCTGAAGGCTGAAGGCATCAGCCTTTGGCCTTTAGCCTTTAGCCGCCCTGATCCAGGGAGTGCCAATACCAGGATAAGCGATTCCTTATCCCTGGATAAACGGACACTAATGTAGCCGTGTCGAATCGGCAAAGGGTCAGACGACTAGAGATAGAGGAGAACGCATGAAGACACGGAAGCTGGGCAACACGGACGTCGCCATCCCGGCCATCGGCCTGGGCTGCATGGGCATGAGCTCGGTGTACGGCGCGGCGGACGACGCCACGTCCATCGCGGTGATTCATCGCGCGATCGACCTGGGAATCACCTTGCTCGATACGGCCGACATCTATGGCACAGGCGGCAACGAGGAGCTGGTGGGCCGTGCGATCAAGGGCAAGCGCGACCGGGTCGTGCTCGCGACCAAGTTCGGCAACGTGATCAGGGGAAGCTGGGCCGACGGCAAGGGCTACGACACCGACGGGAGCCCTGCCTACGTGAAGCGCGCGGCGGAGGCGAGTCTCCGCCGGCTCGGCGTGGAGACCATCGATCTCTACTACCAGCACCGGGTGGATCCGAAGACGCCGATCGAGGAGACGGTGGGCGCGATGGCCGAGCTGGTGAAGGAGGGCAAGGTCCGGTACCTCGGGCTTTCGGAAGCGGCGCCGGAAACCATCCGGCGTGCGTACGCGGTGCACCCGATCTCGGCGCTGCAGACGGAGTACTCGCTCTGGAGCCGCGAGCCGGAAGACGAGCTGCTGGAGTTGACGCGGAGGCTGGGCATCACCTTCGTGGCGTACAGTCCGTTGGGCCGAGGGTTCCTCACCGGCGCGCTGAAGAGTCCCGACGATCTGGCGGAGAACGACTGGCGCCGCATGAACCCGCGATTCCAGAGCGAGAACTTCCGGAAGAACCTGGAGTTGGTCGAGGAGCTGAAGGCGATGGCGTGGGACAAGAGCGTGAAGCCGGCGCAGCTCGCGCTGGCGTGGCTGCTGACCCGCGGCGAGCACGTGGTCCCGATGCCGGGCACGCGCAGCGTCGAGCGGCTGGAGGAGAACGCCGCGGCGGCGGATATCACGCTCAGCGACTACGAGCTGCACCGGCTGGAGGTGATCGCGCCGGCGGGCGCGGCCGCGGGCACGCGTTACCCGGAGCCGATGATGGCGGCGCTCAACGGGTAGGGCGGACACTTCATGCAGACGGAGTTACGGATGGACGACTTGACCGCCGTGAGGCGCGCTGTGGACCGGCTTGTGTGGGGAGACATCGAGCCGCTGCTCAATCTTCTCGCGGACAACGTCGCGTTCGAGGTCGTCGGCGGTGGAGACGAGCCCGACCGCGCCACGGATTGGGGACAGCAGGCGGTGGCGGACTATTTCACCGGGCTCGGCGGGCTGGTGGCCTTCTGGCAGATCGACTGGACCGGGGGAGGCGACCAGGTGATCGCGTGGGGCCGGGAGAGCTTCACGGTCGAGGGCTGTGGGCTGGAGGGGGGCTGCGAGTTCGCGCTGGTGTTCGAGGTGGACGGCGGCAGGATCACGCGGTTTCAGGTGGTCGAGGATCTGCGCGCCAAGGCAATATTTTCCACCTCATGGACCGCCAACCTGCGACCGATCTCGACGCTCTCGCCGAGCGTATCATCGCGTGCGAGCAGTGTCCCCGGCTCCGCGCGCACTGCCGCGCGATCGGGAGGGCCGGCAAGCGGGAGTTCGCCGGCGAAGAGTACTGGGCCCGTCCCGTTCCCAGCCTCGGCGATGCGGCCTCGCGCCTCCTGATCGTCGGCCTCGCGCCCGCCGCGCACGGCGCCAACCGGACCGGGCAGATGTTCACGGGCGACTCCAGCGGGAGCTGGCTGTACGAGGCCCTGCACCGCTATGGCTGGTCCAACCGCCCCAACGCGCTCCGCCGGGATGACGGGCTCGTGCTCACCGACTGCCGCATCACGGCGGCCGCCCACTGCGCCCCACCCGACAACAAGCCCACGCGCGAGGAGCTGGCCCAATGCCGCCGTTGGCTGGAGGCGGAGCTGGCCCTGCTCCCGAACGTCCGGGTCGTACTGGCGCTGGGGCGCATCGGGTGGGAGAGCTGGCTCCGTGCGGCAGGATGGTGGGATCGCCTGCCGCCGCAGGAGCGCCCGCCGTTCGGACACGACCGCGAGGCGGAGTTGCCGGACGGAACAATCCTGGTGACGTCGTTCCATCCGAGCCGGCAGAACACCAACACGGGGAAGCTCACGCGGGCGATGTGGTACGGGGTGTTCGAGCGGATACGGGGTACTCTGGACGGCGACCGCCCGGGCATCACACGGGCCTGAAGAGATCCACGAGGGTCGCGTCCGTCATCTGAGTCGCTGCAACTCCTCCAGCGTCTCCACGTCCGCGCGATCCTGCAGCCGGCTGGCAGACCGTCAGGAGACGTGACACCGGCGCGGGGCTCAACCCGCCGGCGCCCCGCTCCGGCGCCCGCGTTCGTACTCGTCGAACGTATCGAAGGCGGCGGTCCACGGCACCGCGACCTCGCGTCCACGAGCCAGCTCCTCCCACAGCTCTTCGGACAGCCTGAGCCGCTCGGAAGGTGAAAGGGCCAAGCCTTCCATCAGGGTTTGCTCGCGGGCCTGGCCGAAGCTCCGACGGTCCTCCCGGCGCAGGTATTCCCGCACCGCTTCCGCCACGACATAGCTGCGCGAACGCCGAGTCCGCTCGGCTTCGGCGTCGAGCTGGGCCCGGAGGTCGGAGGGCAGTGAGACCGAGAGGATAGTGGCGCGGGTCATGGAGTTAGGCTCATTATTAAGTCTTAATAAGCTGGCTCGGTCTGCACGCCTGCGCCAGGTGACGCTACCTCGCTCCCGCCCCCGCCAGCTGCTGCACCCAGTTCTCCGCCACCACTAGCTCCCCCGGCTGTCCTGCCTCGCCCTCCCGGAGCGCCAGGAACCGCTTGTCGTCCGGGCTGAGCCAGAACGCCGGTACCGCCCCCACCGCGGCGAACGGCTGGACCGAGAACAGCGTCCGCTGCGCGCCGACCGAGAAGGTGGCGCCCGGCGGGATCTGCGCCGAGATCATCTCGTTCCTGCCGCTCACGTAGATCAGCTCGCGGCCGGTGCTCGACCACATCGGTTGCGACCCGCCCGCGGTGGACACCTGCCACTTGGCGCCGGCCGTCTCGGGGAACGGCCGCACGTAGATCTCGAACGCGCCGGACTCGTCGGAGCTGTAGGCCAGCCAATGGCCGTCGGGCGAAAGCGCCGGGTAGAGCTCGTTGGCCTGGGTGGCGACCAGCGGGACCGGTACCGAGTCGCCCAGGCGAAGCCCGAAAATGTCGGTGGTGGCGGGCGGGGCCGGCGCCGTCCGGAGCAGGAGCCACCGCCCATCGTGCGTGGCCTGAACGTGGCCGATGTCCACGGCAGTGTGGAACAACAGGCGCGGCGAGCCGGTCCCGTCGGACCGCCGGGCGTAGACCGGTCCGACGCCCGAGCCCGAGCGGTCGGCGATGTAGTAGACGTCCCTCCCGTCGGCCGACCAGGCGGGCCGTCCACTCGCCGTGTCGGTGAAGGTCAGCCGCGAGAAGGGTCCGGTGGGGAGCCGCTTGACCCAGACGTCGCGCCGGCCTTCCCGGGTGAGCGCCACCGCGATGGCCTTGCCGTCGGGCGACAACGCCGCCGAGCCGATGATGCCCTGGGGGTCCCAGCTGGAATCCACCTGCGTCACCAGTCCCTCGCGAGTCACCCAGGCGGCGCGGCGGGTGGCCTGAGTGCCGCCGGTGGTGTAGGCGACGGTGCCGTTCTTCGCGATCGTGAGGTCGATGTTGAACCCGTTGTTGCGGACGCCGATGCCCTCGAGCAGCGCGATGGGCGCGCCGGTGGTCTCGAGCTTCTTCGTGTCGAACGGAATGCCGATCAGCTTGCCGTCCGCGGTCACCACCAGGAGGTACCCGCCGGCGTAGGCGGCGTACACGCCGCGGACCAGGTGCTTCGCCGGGCCGTGGGGCAACTGGGTCGCCATGATCTCGAAGTCGGCCGGGCCCTGCCCCACGTGCCGCACCCGGAACAGCGCGCCGGTGGCGCCGGGCAGGACGTGCACCCACTCGGTGGCGATCTCCTTCTGCTTCGTGTCGATCTTGTAGACCGGCTCCGTCTCGCCCCCCGTGGCGCGCATGCGGGCCACCCCCGAGTCCACCTCGAAGTAGATGTAGCCGTCGTCGGCCCAGTCGCCCGAGCTGGTATTGGCCTTGTCGGTGAGCGTGACGGTCGGCGCCCCGCCGAGCGACGCGATCCGCACCTCGGTGCCGTTCTTGATGAAGCCGACCCTCCGGCCGTCGGGAGAGAAGAACGGCTCCGAGGCTCCCTCGGTGCCGGCGATCGGCGTCGCGTCGAGCTGGTCGAGCCGGCGGATCCAGAGGCGGTGGCCGGACTCCGACGGCCCGATGTAGGCCAGCGCCCGGCCGTCGGGCGAGATCGCGATGCGCGCGCCACCGGACGGATCGGGCGGCTGCAGCATCTGGTTGGACTTGAGTGCCAGGCTCCACTGGCTGAGCGGCGGCACGGGGACCGGGCGGAGGCGGGGCCAGAGCGCGGCGCCGATCGCTGCGCCCAGCACTAGAGCGACGGCCGGGACGGCGAGCGGCACCCAGCGGCGCCCCCCGGTCTTCGGCGCCGCCGCGGCCGGCGCCTGGGCGGCCGGCACCGAGACGGTGGTGGCATACGACTTGTCGCGGAGCGCCGCGGAGAACTCGGCGGCCGAGGCGAACCGGTCGGCCGGCAGCTTCTCGAGCGCGGTGAGGATGGCCGCCTCGACATGGGGCGGAATGGTATGGCGCTGCGGCAGGATCGGACGCGGCGTCTCGGTGAGGACGCGAGCCACGATGGCCTGCGCGGTGGAGCCGGTGAACGGCGGGTCGCCGGTGAGCATCTCGTACAGCACGGCGCCGATCGCGTAGACGTCGGAGCGAGCCGTGATCTCGCGCTCGCCCATTGCCTGCTCGGGGCTCATGTAGTGCGGCGTGCCGAGCGACATGCCGGTCTCGGTCATCCGGGCGCCGCTCGCCTTGCTGGCGGCGAGGGCGATGCCGAAGTCGGCCACCAGGGCCTGCCCGTCGTGGAGCAGGATGTTCTCGGGCTTGATGTCGCGATGCACCACACCGTGGCGGTGCGCGTAGTCGAGCGCGCTCGCCACCTCGGTCGCGATGCGGACGGCCTCTCCGACCGGAAGCTGCTTTTCCCGGTTGAGCCGGTCGCGCAGGGTCTCGCCTTCGACGAACGGCATCACGTAGAAGAGGGAGCCGTCCGCCTCGCCCGAGTCGAACAGCGGCAGGATGTGCGGATGCTGGAGGTTGGCCGTGAGCTTGATCTCGGCCAGGAACCGCTCGGCCCCGATCACGGCGGACAGCTCGGGCCGGAGCACCTTGAGAGCGACCCGCCGGTCGTGGCGGACGTCCTCGGCGAGGTAGACGGTCGCCATGCCTCCGGCGCCGACTTCGTGGTCGAGGCGATAGCGGTCCGCCAGGGCGGACTGGAGCCGGCCAAGCAGGTCGGGCACGGGGGGGCCTTGTTGGGGGACAGGGGGAAGATGGCGGGAAACGGGGATTTGGGCCAGCGCGGGCCGGGACTGACGCGCGCGTTGAGGCCACCCCTCGCTCACTTCGCCAAGTTACGGGCGCAAGGGGGCGGGAGCCTGGGGTCTGCCGGCGGGCCCCAGGCTCCCGCCCCCTTGCGAGCCGATAACTCCTGCCAGGCGCGCGTACATTTGGGACCACCGTCCAGACAGCGAAGCCCAAGGTGCTGGCGGTCGCGCGGGCAGCCGCGGCAAAGGCGCAATGAACATGGGTCCTTCGTGCTACGCGGCAGTCGGTACCGACGGTGGTTGTCCGGGTTGACAACCCCGGTTCTCCGGGGTAGACTGCCGCGCAGTCCCACCCAGTCCAACGAACTTGCGGGACCGCTCCGCGGCCACCCTGCACGCGCGTCCCCACTCCCGAGTTCGTGCATTCCTCCGAACCTCTTCGGCCGCCCACCCTCAGTGCATTCCAGCAAGGAGTCCCCATGCGACGAATCTCGCCGCTCCA
Organism: uncultured Gemmatimonadales bacterium; assembly: GCA_963757525.1. Classification (GTDB taxonomy): domain Bacteria; phylum Gemmatimonadota; class Gemmatimonadetes; order Gemmatimonadales; family GWC2-71-9; genus CAVVWJ01. The sequence goes on along the minus strand of CAVWRM010000001.1, from coordinate 1,936,118 downwards.
CCTGGCCATTGCCTGTACCATGTTCGCGACCCTGACAGGTTGCGCGCCCAAGGAACACACGGAGACGGAGACCGCGACCAGCGGCTCCGATTCGGCGACAATCGGTGCGTCCACCGAGAACGCCGGTCCAATTGTCGTGACCACCACGTCCGACGAGGCGAGAACGCTGTATACTCGCGGACGCGTTCTGGCCGACCAGCTCAGGATCCACGACGCCCGGAAGCTCTTCGAGCAGGCCGTGGCGAAAGACTCCTCGTTCGCGCTGGCCCAGTATGATCTCGCCCTCAGCTCACCGACCACGCGGGAATTCCTCGAGCACCTGAACCGGGCGGTCGCGCTCTCGAGCACGGCCTCGGACGGGGAGCGGCTGATGATCCTGGCGCTCCAGTCGGGGGTCAACGGCGACTCGAAGCAATCGCTGGAATACACCGAGGAGCTGGCCGCGAAGTATCCGCACGACGCGCGGGCCCAGACGCTGCTGGCCGTCGGATACTCCGGCGCCCAGCAGTACGACAAGGCGGTCGCCCGGCTGACCAAGGCGACCAGCGACAACCCCGGCTATGCTCCCGCCTACAACGTGCTCGGCTATTCCTACATGCCGCAGAGGAAGTACACGGAGGCGGAGCAGGCCTTCAAGAAATACATCGAGCTGGTCCCCAACGATCCGAATCCGTACGACTCCTATGCGGAAATGCTGATGCGAACCGGGCGGTTCGATGAATCGATCGCGCAGTACCGGAAGGCGCTGTCGATCGAGCCGCACTTCAGCAACTCGTACATCGGCATCGCCACCGACCTCATGTTCCAGGGCAAGCACGACGCGGCGGCGGCCGAAGCGCAGAAGCTGTTCGACGCGGCCCGCGACGACGGCGACCGGCGTCTGGCCATCCAGAGCCGCGCCGTGACGTTCGTCGATCAGGGGAAGACGGCAAAGGCGTTGCAGGAGCTGGATAAGCTCTACGCCCTCGACGCGCGGATCGGCGATACCACGGCCATGAGCGGTGACGCCGGGCAGATGGGCGACCTCCTCCTCGGCGTCGGACAAGCGGACGAGGCGGGCAAGCGCTATCACCAGGCGCTCACACTGATTCAGAGCTCGAGTGTCTCGAAGGACCTCAAGGACGTCGCAACGCTGGCCGACCGCTACAACGTGGCTCGGGTCGCGCTGGCGAGGAACGACCTCCCGGCGGCCAAAGCAGCCGCGGAAGAGTACCAGAGCGGCGCCGAAGCGACGCACGATGCCGGGCGCATCCGCCTGGGACACGAGTTGGCGGGAACGATCGCGCTGCAGGAGAAAGACTTCGACACGGCGATTACCCATCTTGCGCAGGCGGACCAGCAGGACCCCTTCGTCCTCTACACGATGGCGGTGGCCTACCAGGGCAAGGGCGACGCGGTCAAGGCGAAGGAGCTCGCCAGACAATCCACGGAGCTGCGCACCTTCCCGACGATCAGGTCCTCGCTCGTGAGGGCGAAGGCGATCAAGATGATGTGATGATGCATGGGTCGTGGAGCGTCAGCGCCCCACGACCCGTCGACGGCGGCTGGGGGCGGGGACGCGCCGCCTACCAGTCCGTCGCCCGAAAGTCCTTCAGGAACTGCCCCCAGACATGCTCGCCGGAATTGACGCCGGAGATGATGGGATCCACGATCCTCGCCGCCCCATCCACGATGTCCAGCGGCGGATGGAACCGGTGCTCCGCCACCTTCCGCGCCGCGATCTCCGCTGGATCCTCGTCCGTCACCCACCCCGTGTCGACACTGTTCATGTGGATCCCGTCCGCCTGGTAGTCGGCCGCCGCGGTCCGCGTCATCATGTTGAGCGCGGCCTTGGCCATGTTGGTGTGCGGGTGGCGGGTCGTCTTGAAGTTCCGGTAGAACTGCCCCTCCACCGCCGAGACGTTCACGATGTGCTTCTCGCGGCCGGGGGTGCGGAGCATGAGCGGCTTGAGCCGGGCGTTGAGGATGAACGGCGCGATCGCGTTGACCAGCTGGACCTCGAGCAGCTCCACCGACGGCACGTCGGCCAGGAGCATCCGCCACGAGTTGCGCTCGCGGAGGTCAAGCTGCTGCAGGTCCTGGTCGAGCCGGCCCTGGGGGAAGAAGTGCCGCCGCGGCTCGCGCTCTTCCTCCAGTAGGCGTACCTGCGACAGCTCGGCGGGATGCACCAGGCCGGCGATGCTCGGCAACCGGCGCTCGAAGGCAGCCGGCGTCACCGCCGCGCCCTGGCCGCCGGAGCCGTCCAGTTGCAGGTGCGCGCCGCGCCAGCCCTGCCAGCTGCCGAGCAGCGTGCGCGCGTGCTCGGGCATGCCGTGAAGCGCCTCCCGCTCGCCCTGCATCATGTGCTCGTAGAACTCGGGCGGGCGGCGAACGGTCTGGCAGGCGTTGTTGACGATGAAGTCGAGCCGGTCGCGCGTCGCCAGCATCTCGTCGCAGAAGGCCTCGACGCTCGGCGTATGCCGGAGATCGAGCCCGAAGATCTCGAGCCGATGGCCCCAGTCGCCGAAGTCCGGCTCCCGGGCGTAGCGCGCCGCCGAGTCGCGGGGAAAACGGGTGGTGACGATGAGCCTGGCGCCGGCCCGAAGCAGCTTGATGCCGGCCTGGTATCCGATCTTGACCCGCCCGCCGGTGAGCAGTGCCACCCGGCCCGTGAGGTCGGCCGTCTCGGTGCGCTTGGCGTAGTTGAAGGCGGCGCACTCGGGACAGAGCTGGTCGTAGAAGTGATGGATGCCGGTGAACTTCCCCTTGCACACGTAGCAGTGCTGCGGCTCGATCGGCTCGCGGACGTCCGGATCGGCGGCCGCCTCGCACTGTTCGAACTGCACCGGCGGGAAGACGTTGGGGCTGGTGTAGACCGGCTTCCGGCGGAGGGAGCGGATGCCGGTGGCGTCGAGCACCTGGTCTTCCCGGCGGATCTTCGTCGCCTTGCGCTCACGGATCGTGGCGCGCACGAGACGGCGCCGGGCCAGCGCGTCGGGCGAGTAGACGTGGCCGGCGGCCTGGAGCAGGCGGCGCTGGTCATCGGGCGGGACGCCGGCGAGGAGGGCGCGGTCGGCGACGATCTCCTCCAGCACGGCAGTGGCGGCTCGGAGGCGCGCGAGAAAATCGGAGTCGGATGGGGTCATGCCCGGAAAACTATCCGTCCTGAGCGGCCTCGTTAGCTTCCTCCCATGCTTAGCGTCCGCCGGCCCCCGGCCGGAGCCCGCCCGTGAGCACCGACACCGCCCAGCGCTACGACCGCTCCATCGTCGAGGGCCCGCTCGCCCGAGCGGTATGGCGGCTGGCCTGGCCCACGATGCTCGTCAACATCGTCGGCGGGCTCCAGAGCCTGGTGGACCAGGTGATCGTGGGACACACGGTCGGCTTCACCGGCAACGCCGCCATCGGCGTCTCGTCCCAGATCTTCATCGCCGTCGTCATCTTCGTCTCGTCCATCTTCACCGGGATGAGCGTTCTGGTCTCCCGCTTTGCCGGCGCGGGCGAGACCGACAAGGTGAACCGCACCGTCTACCAGGCCTTCCTCGCCGCGGTGGGGATCGCGCTGCTGGTGCTCGCGCCGCTCGGCTATTTCCTGTCGCCTTCGCTCCTCGACCTGGTCAACGCCGCGCCGGCGGTGCAGGCGGAGGCGCTCCCCTACCTCCGCATCATGTTCCTCGCCAGCACCGGGATGCTGATCTTCTTCATGCTCGGCGGCGCGCTCCGCTCCGCCGGCGACGCACGGACGCCCATGGTGCTCGGCGCCTGGATGACGGCGCTCAACATCGTGCTGAGCTTCATCCTGATCCGCGGCCTCGGGCCGATTCCCTCGTTCCGCACGGCCGGCGCGGCGCTGGGACAGTCGATCGCCTCGGGCATCGTCGCCTCCTACGCGCTCTTCAGGCTGATCCGCGGCGGATGGATCGTGCAGTTCCCGAGGCACCACGGTTACCGCCCCAACTGGACGATCATCCGGGAGCTGTTCCGCTTCGGCCTGCCCGCGGGGTTCCAGGGGATCGCGATGAACATCGGGGGCGTGTTCATGCTCTCCTTCATAGGCTCCCTGGCCCAGAGCGCCGCGTCGCAGGCGGCGTTTTCCGTCTCCTACACGCAGCTCTTCTCGTTCGTGACCTGGACCTCGATCGGGCTGATGGGCGCGGCGGCGGCGGTGGCAGGACAGAACCTTGGCGCCGGGCGCCCGGACCGGACGACGGCGGCGGTGCACATCGCGGCGCGGATCGGAGTGACCGGCGCGGCCTGCCTCGGGCTCTTCTATTTCTTCTTTCCCGGAACCCTCCTCGCCGTCTTCGGGATCAAGGACCCCGAGGTCGTGGCGGTCGGGACAGGGCTGCTCCACGTGCTGAGCGTGTCGGGGCTGTTCATCTCCGCCGCGCTCACCTACACCGGCGGGCTCCAGGGCACGGGAGACACCAAAGGACCGCTCTACATCTCCATCGTGTCGCAGGTGCTGCTGCCGCTCGGCATCTGCTTCGTCATCCGGCAAACCGGCACGCTGCAGCCGATGCACATCTGGCTCGCGATCCTGGCGGGACACGTCACGCGGTTCGCGCTGAGCGCGCTCCGCTTCGGGCAGGGCAAGTGGCGGACCATCGCCGTGGACATCGGGCCCGGCTTCACGGGCGAGACTGCCGTGGTTCGAACCTCGGATCCGGGCTGACCAGGCGCTCGCCGCCGCCTCGGCGCTCCACGAAGGCCCCCGCCGGCCGATTCTCTCGTTCAAGGAGGTAGACACCAACAGGACATACCCCAGGTGGCACCCGTAGGAAGGAGTTACCACGATGCGGATCACTCGCGGAGGAACCACCCTCCCATTCCGACCGAAGCGGTCAGGGATCCTGCCCCTTGTCGGTTTCCTCATCTTTCTCGGCGCCTGCGGCCGGGGGCCGGAGCCCACGGCTCCGGAGTTGGATGAGCCGAGCCTACAGCCGACTCGCGTCCTGCCCCCGAAGCTCGCCTTCATGAGCAGACGCGATGGAAACGGCGAGATCTACGTCATGAATGGCAACGGCGCCGTTCAGGTGAACCTGACCAACAACCCCACCCTGGACTTCCTGCCATCATGGTCGCCCGATGGCAAGAAGATTGCCTTCCTCCGATCGGTGCATGTCCCGGATCCCGACGAGCCCGGCCAGCTCACCTCCAGCGATGATCTGCTCGTCATGAATCCCGACGGCACGGGAGTGGCGGACCTGAGCGGAAGCTCCCTAGGAATGGTTCTCACTCAGCGCGTTGCCTGGTCGCCTGACGGCTCGACCATTGCCTTCTCGGCCGTCGCGGCGGGACATTCTTTGTCCTCGGGCTTGATCGATATCTGGCTGGTGCACCCGGACGGCAGCGGGCTGGTCCCGCTTACGACCGACCACCTTGGAAACATCGAGGTCGCGTGGTCACCCGACGGAAGCAAGCTCGCGTTCGTCCGGCATCACAGCAACGGCGGGAGCCGGGGAGCACCCGAGGACCGTGGCATTTACGTGATCGCAGCCAACGGCACCGGTTTGACGCAACTCACAGCCAGCAGACGGGATTTCCAGCCCACCTGGTCGCCAAGCGGCGACCGGATCGCGTTCGAGCACCTAATGAGGAACGGTAACAACGACATCTTCACAGTGAACGCAAATGGCGCCGCCAGGACGAACCTGACCAATCATCCGGCCAACGACGCCTGGCCGTCGTGGTCTCCGGACGGCGCCAGCATCGCCTTCTCCAGCGACCGCACCGGAAGGTTCCAGATCTTTCGGATCCGCTCCAATGGCACCGCCCTCAAGCAGCTCACCACGGCGGAGGACAACTTCGAGCCGCTCTGGTCACCGGATGGGAGCTATATCGCCTTCACCCGTCGTCCTTCGGACAGCAACGATCACGACATCTGGCGCATGACGGCGTCAGGCTCTGGTCAGGTCCAGTTGACCACCGCAGGCGACAATGTAGACCCGAGCTGGGAGGGGTCGAAGTGAAGCGTCCCCACCTCCACGCTCAACATATTCCTCGTCGTTGGCGGACGCCGTCAACATTCTCGGATCGGCGGATCACATTCGTTCCTTGATGCCGGCCTTCACGAGCCACCAGTTGACCGGATAGCTGGTGAGGAATCCGGCGACCATCGCGATCTGCATCATGAACCAGAAGACCGGCGAGGTCTTCTCCAGCTCGCGGCCGAACAGCACGAAGGTCGCGATCGCCATCCACCCGTACATGCCCACCTGCCATGCGGTGAGCGACAGGGAGTCGGCCTTGAGCGCGGCGACGAGGCCCTCGCGGGGGGACAGCCCCTTCATGGGCGCGATGGTGAAATACTGGAAGGCGATCCCGAACAGAAAGGCGAGCACGTAGTCAACCGCCCAGGCCGCGAACATACGGTGACCGAACAGGGTCAGGGGCACGAGCACCAGCCCCCATTCAGCGACGAGGTCGCCGAGGGTGCAGCCGGCCCCGCAATGCGTGGTCGCCACTGCCGTGACCTGCCAGAAGGGCTTATGACGGTTCGGCGCTTCCGTGCCCGCGGCCTCGGCTCGCCGGGCCCGCCCGCGGGTGGAGAGCCGGCCCACGCGATAGTAGAAGAGAAGGCCGACGAGCCCGCCATAGAGCGCGGTGATGGGCCAGACGAGATTCATGATCCACATCCGCTGCGGCTCTCGCAGCTCGTCGATGGCCACGAGGATCATGGACGCGATCCCGACGGCCAGCGACATCCACGAAAGCACGATGAGCCAGTGCGGCACGGTCAGTGTGGCATTCACATCGATCTCGTCTTTCGGATGCGATATCAGCGAACCGATCCAGTGTCGCACGTTTCCGATGGGAATGAGGTGACTCGTCTCACCCTCGGGAGCCGGGTCGACACCCGTTTTCCTTCGGTATACATTCGCTCCGTGACCGCACCCCAGCACGACCTCTCCAAACTCCGGATCGACCGCGATCCCCCGTCCCAGGTACGACGCGCGTTCGGCCGCACGCTGGTCATCGTGGTCATCGCGATCGCGCTCGTCATCGGGGCCTTCCTCTACTTCCGCGGCAGCTCCGCCCCGCAAGTCCAGACCCTCGTCGCCACGCCGATCTCCACTTCTGGCGGTAGCTCGGCGGCCACCTCCGTCACGGCCAACGGCTACGTCGTCGCCCGGATCCGGGCCGCCGTGTCCGCCAAGATCCCCGGCCGGCTGGCGACGCTCACGGTGGACGGCGGATCGGAGGTGAAGAAGGGCCAGGTGATCGCGACGCTGGAGAACGCGGACTACGCCGCCGCGGTCGCCCAGGCGAAGGCGAACCTCGCGACCGCCCGGGCGGAGCTGGTGGAGGCACGGGCGGACAGCGCGCAGACGTCGCGCGACGCCGCCCGGGTGACTCAGATCCACGGGAACGATCCCGCGCTCGTCTCGGAGCAGGACGCCGAGAATGCCCGGAGCAAGGCGGAGCAGGCGGCGGCGCGGACGGTCGCGTCGCAGGCGCGAGTCCAGGCGGCCCGGGCCGGGCTCGGCGTCGCCGAGGCGACGCTCGAAAACACGTATATCCGGGCGCCGTTCAGCGGTACGGTACTCCGGAAAGAGGCGGAGATCGGCGAGGTCGTCGCACCGTCGGTGGGCGGCGGGCTCACCCGCGGCGCCGTCGTCACCATGGCCGACCTCGGATCGCTCGAGGTCGAGGTGGACGTGAACGAGGCGTACATCGGCCGCGTCACCGACAAGCAGCCGACCCGAATCGCGCTCGACGCCTACCCCGATACCACGTTCCGCGGTGAGGTGCGGCAGGTGGTCCCCACCGCCGACCGGCAGCGCGCGACAGTGCAGGTGAAAGTGAGCATCCTCGACCACGATCCCCGGATCCTTCCGGAGATGGGTGCGCGGGTGGATTTCCTTCAGGGCGGAAGCGCGAACGGGCGAGAGGGCGAAACGGCGGAACGGCGGAACGGCGGAGCGGCCCCGGCCCGTTTCCGCGTTCCTTCGGCGGCGGTGCGGGATGACGGGGGGAAGAGCGTCGTCTGGCTGGTTCGCGACGGGCGGCTCACGAAGCGCGAGGTGACCGCGGGCCCCGTGAGCGGCGACTTCCGTGAAATCACCAGGGGTCTGTCCGGTGGTGAGAGCATCCTGATCGGCGGCGTGGAGAAGCCGGCGGAGGGCATGAGGGTCAAGACGGGCGGATAACCGCCCGCTCAGTGCCCATTCGCCACCCGCAGAACCGGCTCCGCAAACTCGCGCCGCACCCACTTCCCATTCCTCCGCTCCCACAGGTCCCCGAAAACCCTTTCACCGTCATGGCGAGACGCGTCGCCATGCTCCGCTCTTCCATCGCCAGATATCGCCGAGAACCCGGTCCGCCGTCGCGCCGCCGTAGAGCACCAGGGAGCTGTCGCGCAGGTCGTACGCCGTCGCGTGCGCGTTGCGCGAGCCGGGACGCGCGGCATCCCCTTGCACCAGCAGCGCGGTGAGCGCGACCGAGAGCAGCATGATGTAAGCACCGGGTAAGAGACCAACTCCCTACGAGGCCGCGAACGATCCGGTTGCCGGTCGACACCCTTCCGGCTTCGGGGTATATTCGCTCCGGGGCAAGGACGGAGAAGGCCGAGAGTACGGAAGAAGCTTTCAGTGGAGGAGCTCCTACATGGCGCTGGTTGAAATCCGGAATGTCTCGAAGACCTTCCATCGCGACGCCGAGCGGATCGACGTGTTCACCGGGCTCTCGATGGACATCGAGCAGGGCACCTTCACCGCCCTCATGGGTCCATCGGGCTCGGGCAAGTCGACGCTGCTGAATCTGATCGCCGGGCTCGACAAGCCCACCAGCGGCTCCATCCGGGTGGACGGCGCCGAGGTGAGCACGATGTCGCCGGCGCAGCTCGCGGAGTGGCGGTCGAGGAACGTCGGGTTCGTCTTCCAATCCTTCAACCTGCTGCCCGTGCTCACCGCGTTCCAGAACGTGGAGCTGCCGCTGCTGCTGACCCGCCTCTCCAGGAAGGAGCGCGACGAGCGGGTCCGCATCGCCCTCGGCGTCGTCGCGCTCGATGACCGTCTGGAGCACTATCCCCGGCAGCTCTCGGGCGGACAGGAGCAGCGGGTGGCCATCGCCCGCGCCATCGTGGCCGACCCCACGCTGATCCTGCTCGACGAGCCCACCGGGCAGCTCGACGCGAAGAGCTCGCAGGAGGTGCTGGCGCTGCTGGGCCGGCTCAACGACGAGTTCGGCAAGACGATCGTGATCGTGACTCACGATCCGCACGCCGCCGAGCGGGCCAAGCGGCAGCTTCACCTCGAGAAGGGGACGTTCGTGGAGCAGGGCCGCGCGGTCGCGGGAGCGGCCTCGTGAAGTTCTGGCCCCTGCTTCTCGCCAACCTCGGCCGGCACAAGCGCCGCACCTTTCTCACGATGGCTAGCGTCGCGCTGGCGCTGTTCCTCTTCGCCTCGCTCCGCACCGTCATCACCACGCTCAAGGCGGCGGCCGAGTTCGGCAGCGCGCGCCGGCTGGTAAGCACCAACGCGAGCGGACTGATCTTTCCTCTCCCCGTGGCCTACGCCCAGCGGATCGCGACCGTTCCCGGGGTCGAGAAGGTGACCTGGGCCAACTGGTTCGGCGGACAGTACGGCGACGGGAAGCGCTTTTTCGCCAACTTCGCGGTGGACGCGAAGAGCTACCTCGACCTGTATCCCGAGATGTCGGTGCCGGCCGACCAGCGCGAGGCGTTCCTGCAGGACCGCTCGGGCGCGCTCATCGGGAGCCGTCTGGTGGACCTGTTCGGCTGGAAGGTGGGGCAGAACGTGACGCTGCGGGGGACGATCTACCCGGGCGAATGGACCTTCACCGTCCGCGGCGTCTACACCCCGACCGATCCGGTGATCAACGACGACGCGATGATGTTCCACTGGCAGTACCTGGACGAGAAGATGGGACGCCGGGGATTCGCCGGCTGGTACATCATGCAGATCGACCGGCCGGAGAATGGGCCGAAGGTGGCGAAGGCGATCGACGACCTGTTCCGCAGCTCGAGCGCGCCCACCAAGACCGGCACCGAGCAGGCGTTCAACGCCAGCTTCGCGACGATGTGGGGGAACGTGAGCCTGCTGATGAACACGATCGGCATGGCGGTGGTATTCGCGATCCTGCTGGTGGCGGCCAACGCGATGATGATGAGCGCGCGCGAGCGGACCCGCGAGCTGGCGGTGCTCAAGACGATCGGGTTCTCCGACAAGCGGCTCTTCGGGATGGTGATGGCCGAGGCCGGGCTCATCACGCTCACGGGCGCGGTCGTCGGGCTGGGCGCGGCGAAGCTCCTCTACAAGGCGACGAACTTCAACGCGGCGGGGTTCCTGCCGGGGTTCGACGTCACCGTGCAGACCCTGCTGCTCGGCGCGGTGATCGCGCTGGTGCTGATGCTGGCGAGCGGGATCGTGCCGGCGGTGGGCGCGGCGCGGCTGCCGGTGGTGGCGGCACTGAGAAATGTGGAATGAAGATCCCGCTCACCTACAACGTACGCAGCGTCCGCCAGCGGCCCGTGTCCACCGCGCTCACCGCGCTCGGCATCGGGCTCGTGGTGGCCGTGTTCATCGGCATGCTGGCCCTCGCCAACGGGTTCGCCGCGGCGCTCACCAAGACGGGCTCGGAGCAGAACGTCCTCGTCCTCCGCAAGGGGGCCGACGCGGAGATGTCGAGCGGGCTCGACCGCGACGCGGTCAACACGCTCACCGGCTCGCCCCACGTGGCGCGCGGGGCCGACGGGCGGGTCATGGCGAGCCCCGAGGTGTACGTCGTCATCCCGCTCGGCCGAGAGGGCGACACCACCAAGCTCGCCAACGTCGTAGTGCGCGGGGTGAGCGAGGAGGCGTGGAAGGTGCGCGCCAACGTGCACATCACCGAGGGCACGAAGCCCGCCAGCGGGAAGAACGACGTCTGCATCGGCAAGCGGCTGGTCGGCCGGTTCCCCAACACCGGCATCGGGCAGACGATGCACTTCGCCGGCCGGCCGTGGACCGTCACCTGCCACTTCGCCGCCGCGGGCAGCGCGTTCGAGTCGGAGATCTGGGGCGAGAACGAGCAGATCATGCCGGCCATGCGGCGCGACGGATTCCAGTCTGTGGCCTTCCGGCTGGCCGACCCGGCCTCGTTCGACGAGGCCAAGCGCGCGCTCGAGGCCGATAAGCGGGTCACCGTGGACGTCTACCGCGAGAGCGCGTTCTACGCCAAGCAGAGCGAGCTGCTCGGCCGGATCCTGCGCATCCTCGCCATTCTCATCACCACCATCATGGCGGTGGGAGCGATCTTCGGCGCGGTGAACACCATGTACGCCGCCGTCGCGTCGCGTACACCCGAGATCGCCGTGCTGCTCACGCTCGGCTTCAAGCCGCGAAGCATCCTCGCCAGCTTCCTGGCCGAGTCGGCGGTGATCGCGCTGATCGGCGGGGTGATCGGGTGTCTGCTGGCGCTTCCGATGAACGGGATCGTCACCAGCACCACCAACTGGGCCAACTTCAGCGAGATCGCGTTCAGCTTCCGGATCACGCCGATGCTGCTGGTGGCCGGCGTGATCTTCGCCGTGGTGATGGGGACGCTCGGCGGGTTCTTCCCAGCGCGGCGGGCGAGCAAGATGGCGGTGATCCAGGCTATCCGCTGACTCGCTGCCGCCGTTGGGAAGTCCCTGATTTTACGACTAACGTGCGCTGTCTGCCCGAGCCGGCTGGTTGTTGCCGTTCTCCTCCTTGGGATTGTCGGCATGCGGGTTCGACATGCTGCTGCTGTCGGGCTTCATGCTGCTCTCCGTGCTGTCCGAGGAACCGGGCGTACCGCTGTCGCTCCGCTCCATGGCCCGATACCCAGCCGCCGAGTCGCCGTTGCTCGCATTGATTCCGGCCTGGTTCCGGTTCCGATGGCTGAAGCGCTCCGCCCGGGCACGGCGGTGAAGCGCCGCCACGGTGCTCACGCTGTCGATGCCTCCGTGCGCTCCGCACGCACGCGGCGCGGCTGCCTGGGTCTGACCATCGGTGCACACGACCCTATCGGACGCCATGTAGTGGCCGGCCCTCATCTCGGACCATGACCTGGTCGCGTCCCAGTCCATCCCGCCGTGATCGCCACACGCGACCCTGGACGACCCAGGCTGGGTGGTGCCGTCGCGGCAGACCAGCTCTACGGGGGCCTGCGCCATGAGCGCGGCGGGCGCGAAGAGAAGCGCCGCTCCCAGCAGCGCGAGTCCGGTCATCATTCGTTTCATGCCCTCCTCCTTACCAAGCTGACTACGATCACGGCCCCGCGATCGACTCCACCGGGACCGTCTCATCGTACTTCGACCTGCAATCTTAACATATAGTATGGTAAAGAGTTACGCCGTGAGTTAGATCACCGGAAATCATCCGGGACGGGACCTGGAGTAGGGATTCCCGCGACGGCACACCGCACGGCGTCAGTCGATCCGATCCATTATCGTGGGGGCATGACATTCCGCCTCTGGCCGCGGCTGCGCTCGAGCCTCTGGTTCGTCCCCGGACTGATCGTGCTGGCCGCCGTCACGCTCGCGGTGGTCCTGGTCGAGTTGAGCCTCACCAGCGGCTCCGAGCTGCCGGCGCGATGGCCGCGGCTCTTCGGCGCCGGCGCCGACGGGTCGCGCGCCATGCTCACGGCCATCGCCACATCGATGATCACAGTGGCGGGCGTCGTCTTCTCCATCACGATCGTGACCTTGTCGCTCGCGGCCAGCCAGTACAGCTCGCGGGTGCTCCGCCATTTCATGGACGACCGGGGCAACCAGGCGGTGCTGGGCGTGTTCGTGGGCATCTTCGCCTACTGCCTGATCGTGCTCCGCACCATTCGCGGCGGCAGCGAGGGGCAGTTCGTGCCCGCGCTCGCGGTGCTGGGCGGCGTCCTGCTGGCATTCGTCGGCATCGGCTTCCTGGTCTACTTCATCCATCACATCGCCACCGCGATCCAGGCGGCCCACATCCTCGATGCGGTGAACGCGGCGACGCTGCGGACCGTGGACCGGGTGATGCCCGATCCCGCCGAAACCGAGGAGACGGATCGGGCCGAAGGAGACCGGCGTGCCACGGACGGCGCCGTAGTCCCGGCCCCGCGGACGGGCTACATCCAGTCGATCGACGACGCGGCACTGCTCCGTCTGGCCGAGTCGGAGGATCTCGCCATCGGTCTGGCGCGCGGGATTGGGGAATTCGTGGTCGAGGATACGGCGTTGATGACGGTGGCGGGCGTCGCGCCCCTGGGAGACGAGGTACGAGAGCGGCTGCGGGAGACGATCGGGATCGGGTCGCAGCGTTCCATCGATGGTGACGTGCTCTACGGGATCCGGCAGATCGTCGACGTCGCGCTGAAGGCGCTGTCACCCGGCATCAACGACACCACGACCGCCGTGATGTGCCTCGACTATCTCGGCGCGATCCTCACCCGCATCACCATGCGCCGGCTGCCGCCCTCCCGGCGCGTCGCCGGCGGCAGCGTGCGGCTGGTTCTCCACATGCCGTCCTATGCGGATTTCGTGGGTGAGGCGGTCGACCAGATCAGGCGCCACGGCGAGACCAACGTCACCGTCATGGCCCGGCTGCTCGCGACCCTGGAGAGCCTGGCCGAGCTGCCGGCGGGAGCGGAGCGGCGCAGGGTGCTGGTCACGCAGGCGGCGGCGGTTGGCGAGGCGGTGACGCGGTCGGTCGCGGCGCCCGGGGACCGCGGCGAGCTGGCGCGCCGCGCCGACCGGCTGCTCACCAGATTGACGGCCGCGCGGGACTAGACGCACGGCCAACAGCCAGCGTCATGGCGCCGGCGTCTTCCCCATCCGTTCCAGGACCTCGCCGAGCCGCTTCATCTCCGTCCCGTACCTGGCCCAGTCGAGGTTGCGCTGGGCCTCGAGCGCGGCCTCGTAGCGGCGGCGGGCCTCGATCGCGAGCGCAGCGGTTCCGGTGTCGGCCGAAGGAGACTCCGGCGGCTCCGTCCGGGCCGCGACCGCAGATTTCGGCCCCGGAGCGCCGCCGAACAGCTCGGCCAACGCGGCGTCGAGCGTCTCGCCCATCACCACCTGGTTCTCGTACGCAACGACCACCCGCTTGAGCTCGGGAATCCGGCCGCCTTCCGCCTGGAGATAGAGCGGCTGGACGTAGAGCAGCGACTCCTCGATCGGGATCACCAGCAGATCACCGCGAATCACTCGTGAGCCCCGCTGGTCCCACAGCGAGACCTGCCGGGAGATCTCCGTGTTCTGGTTGATCCGGTTCTCGATCTGTTGCGGCCCGAACACCAGCCGCTGCCGGGAGAGCTGGTAGACCCTGAGCCTCCCGTACTCCGCGCCGTCGTTCCGCGCCACCATCCAGGCCGCAAGGTTGTCCTTCCCTCGCGGCGTGAACGGCACCATGTAGATGTACTCGGCCTGCCGCTCCTCGGGCAGCCGCATCACCAGATGGCGCATGAACGGCACCTTCCCGGTTTGCTCCTCGACCGTCGGGATCTGCCACTGGTCTTCCCGGTGGTAGAAGTCCTCCGGCGCATCCATGTGGTACGTCGCATACAGATTGGCCTGGACTCGGTAGAGCTCGTCGGGATAGCGGATGTGCGCGCGGAGCCCGGCCGGCATGCTGTCGAGCGGCAGGAAGATCCCTGGAAAGATCCGGGCCCAGGTCCGGATCAGCGGATCGGTCGGCGCGCTCACGTACGCGGCGAGCGAGCCGTTGTAGGCGTCGATCACGAGCTTGACGCTGTTCCGCATGTAGGTGGTGCCGTCGCTCAGTCGCTGGGCGTAGGGATAGTCGTCCGACACGGTGTACGCGTCGAGGATCCACTGCAGGGTGCCCTCGTCCGTCAGAACCAGGTAGGGATCGCGGTCGAACCGGAGGAACGGCAGCGCCTGCCGGGCCCGCTCCACGATGTTCCGGTAGTACAGCACCCGGCTGCTGTCCCTGATGTCCTGCGAGAAGAGAATCTTGTCCGAGCCGAACCGGGTGGCGAGCACCATGCGGCGCGCGAGGTTGCCGACCCGGACGCCACCGCTGCCGGCGTATGAGGCGTAGACGTTCATCTCGCCCGATGGATGGTCGAACTCGCGCTGCCGCGTTCCCACGAAGACGTAGTCGTTGGACCGCTCACCGTAGTAGAGCTGCGGCCGAGTGACCTTGAGCGACACGGTCGTGACCGGCGGCAGGTCCTTTATGAACAGCACCGGCAGGCCCTCGGTGGTCACCTGGTTCACCGGACCCAGGGTGAGACCCATGCCGTGGGTGAAGGTGAGGTGCTCGTTGATGAAGGTCCTGGTGGGCAGCGAGGCGGCGTTCAGCTCGCGGGGCGAGAGCAGCACCTGGCGATATTTGCCGTCGATCCAATAGCGGTCGTCGTCCACCGAGACGAAATCGTAGTAGGTGCGGATCTCCTGGAGCTGGCCGAAGGTCAGGAGCAGCGGCTCGCGGTCCCAGAGCCGCACGTTCTCGATGGTGGGCCCGTTGGCCCGGATGTCGGCGAGGGTGAGGCCGGCTTCCCCCCGGAGCTCGCGCACCTCCACGCTGTCGAGTCCCCATGCCTGCCTGGTCGCGAGGATGTGGTTCCGGAGGTACGGCGTCTCCCGGGTCAGCTCGGTGGGCGCTACGATGAAGTTCTGCATCGCGGCCGGAACAAGCCCCCGTCCCACGAGTCCCACGACCGCGTAGGTCGCGATCGCCACGAGCCCGTACTGCGACAACCGTCCGCGTGCGGCGCCGGCCACGACGGCCACGGCCGCCAGGACGGCCACGACTGCCGACACGTGCATCGCGGGCAGTCTGGCGTGGAGGTCGGTGTAGCTGGCGCCGATCAGCGGTCCGGTCGTGGAGTAGAGAAGCTGGGGGATGTCCACCAGCCAGAGCTCGAGTGCCAGGAGGACGAAGCAGGCAGCGAGGAGAATGGCGATGTGCAGGCCGGCCGATGGCTCGATCCGGATCCGGCGCGGCGCGGGAATCAGGTCGCCCCGGAGCGCGTACACCGGGACGACCAGCAGGAGCGACAGGGTCGTCAGGGTGAGGAGGAAGCCGAGGCCGGAGGACAGGGCGGGCAGCGCGAAGACGTAGTAGCCGATGTCGCGGGAGAAGACCGGATCGGCGATGCCGAATGGGATCCCGTAGACGGCGCGCAGGGCGACGGCCCAGAACGCGGTGGCCGCGAACGCCGCCAGGAGCCCGATGGCCGCGGCGATCGGGACGGTGAAGCGACGCATGACGACGGTGACGTTGAGCCGCGGCGCCGATTCCGCCAGATGGAGCAGGATGGGGTTGGCGATCAGTCCCCGCTGGGCGATCCGGAGATTGGCGTAGACCAGACCGCCCGCGAGGCCGCCGCCGATCAGAAAGAGCAGTCCCCGCACCAGCAGGGTGCGGGTGAAGACGACCCCGTATCCGATCTCCTTGAACCACCACCAGTCGGTGAGCAGGGTGGCCGAGCCGGGGAAGAAGATCGTCACCGCCACGACGGCGGCGACACCCAGCGCGAGCACGAGCCGGCGTCGGGGCGACGGGTGTTTTCGGAGTGGAAGGGTTCGGGCCATGAGGGATTTGCAATGTGGCCCGCCCGGGGGCCCGCCCGCAAGCGGCCGGGCTGGAGACCGTGGCGAGATGACCTGATCGGCCTTGGAAGCTGCGAATCGCGTCGTCCGGCAGCGGCGCGTCGAAGTCCTTGCGAAGCCGCCACCTCCTTCGCAGCATTCATGAAATGGAGACCCGAAAATGAGCCCCAAGATCCTCATGACCCTTGCCGCGGCCGCCCTGCCCCTCGCCCCGGCGCCGAATCCCATCCAGGAATGGACCGTTCCCTGGGACAACAGCCGGCCCCGCGATCCCTACGTCGCGCCCGACGGCCTGGTCTGGTTCGCGGGCCAGCAAGGCAACTACGTCGGCCGCCTCGACCCCAAGACCGGCAAGTTCGAGCGCTACGATATCGACCCGGGCACCCATCCCCACAACCTGGTGGTGGCTCCCGACGGCATGGTGTGGTTCACCGGCAACCAGAACGCCCGGCTGGTGAAGCTCGACCCCGTGACCCGGAAGCTGACGACCTATCCGATGCCCGATGCCAGGATCCAGGACCCCCACACGATGACCTTCGACAAGGCGGGAAACATCTGGTTCACCGCCCAGAACGCCGCCGTGATCGGCCGGCGCGACGCGAAGAGCGGGGAGATCCGGGTGTGGCAGATGCCCCCGGGGAGCCGGCCCTACGGCATCGAGCTGGAGGCGGACCAGCGCCCCTGGGTGGACCTGTTCGGCACCAACGCGATCGAGACGATCGACCCCGCCACCATGAAGGAGCGCCGCTACGAGCTCCCTCAGGGCGCCCGGCCCCGGCGCATCGCCGTGACCAGGGACGGGATCTGGTACGGTGACTACGCCCGCGGCTACCTCGGCCGGCTCGATCCGGCGACGGGCAAGGTGACCGAGTTCGCCCTGCCGGCGAAAAGGGCGTCGCTGCCGTACGCCATGACCCACGATGACAAGGGGAGAATCTGGGTGGCGGAGACGGGCGTGACGCCGAATCGGCTGGTGGGATTCGATCCCCGATCGGGCAGGTTCACCGACACCGTGGCCACCGAGGGCGGCGATGAGGCGAACACCATCCGGCACATGGTATTCTACGGGCCGACGCGGGAGATCTGGTACGGAACCGATCGCAACACGGTGGGCAGACTCGAAGTGCCCTGACCCCATGACACCGCGAGGGACATGATGGCAACCACACCCGACGCCGCGACACGCACCCCCTATAAGGTCCGTGCCCAGAGTGTCGAAGCGTGCAGCTGCGCGCACGGCTGCAATTGCCAGTTCGGCGGCACGCCCAACGAAGGGATCTGCGAGTTCGTGATCGGCTACATCGTGGACGAAGGCCGCTTCGGCAACGTGGATCTGGCGGGCCTCAAGGCCGTCGTCGCGGCCAAGTATCCGAACCCCATCCACGAAGGACACGGCCACGTGGTGCTGTTCGTGGACGAGAAGGCTCGCCCGGAACAGGTGAGCGCGTTCGCCTCGATCGTCTCGGGCCAGCACGGCGGGATGCCGTGGGAAGCGCTGGCGGGCACGGTCGAGCGGGTGGAGGGGCCGATCGCGGCGAAAATCGAGATGCGGGTGGACGGCCAGAACGGCGTCGTCCGCGTGCCCGGTGCCATCGAGCTGGAGACGACGCCGCTCCGGAACCCGGTCACCGGCGATCCGAAGGAAGTCCACATCGTCTATCCCAAGGGCGGCTTCTTCTGGAACGACGGCAACGTGGTCACCACGAGCGCGATGCGGGTGGATCACCCGTCGCTCAAGATGAGCTGGCCGGACAAGTACGCCGCGACGGCGGAAGTGAACTGGACCAACGGATGACCCCGGCGCCGGTCGAGCGGCTGGTCCGCCACGACCGGGCGGTGGGAGTATCGGCGCTGGTCGTCCTCACCGCGCTGGCCTGGGCGTACCTGTTCCACATGAAGGCGGACATGTCCCGGATGGCGATGCCGGGGATGTCCATGCCCGGCATGGACGGGGGAGCCGGCGTCGACTTCGCGTTCCTGTTCTTCATGTGGGCGGTGATGATGGTGGCGATGATGCTGCCGTCGGCCGCGCCCACGATCCTGCTCGTGGCATCGGTGTATCGCCGGCGCCGCGAGCAGTCCACGCCCGCGGCCTCCACCGCGGTGTTCCTCGCCGGCTACTTCGCGGTGTGGACCGCGTTCAGCGCCGCGGCCGCGCTGCTGCAGGTGGTGCTCCACCGGCGCGCGCTGCTCACCGCCGACATGGCCAGCGCCAGTCCGGTCCTCGCCGGTGTCCTGCTCGTCGCCGCCGGCGTCTACCAGTGGCTGCCGGCCAAGACCGCGTGTCTGCACCACTGCCGGTCGCCCATGCATTTCTTCGCCGGCGAGTGGCGGGAAGGCACGGCCGGCGCCTTCGTCATGGGGCTCAGGCACGGATTCTTCTGTCTCGGCTGCTGCTGGGCGCTGATGACGCTGCTGTTCGTGGCCGGGGTGATGAACCTGCTCTGGGTGGCGGCGCTCGCGGGGCTGGTGCTGGTCGAGAAGCTGGTGCGGGGCGGGGCCTGGCTGGGCCGCGTGGCGGGGCTCGCCATGGCGGCGTGGGGGGTATGGCTGACCGTCGGGCCGCGCTGACGCCTCGTAGCACAGGAGTCCCCGTACTTGTGAACCCGCAGACTACTCCTCCTCCCTTTCGGTGACGTCCAGCTCGTCATTGGGCTCTCCCTCGTCGGGCAGGAAGCCCCCGCCGAGGTCGTGATAGCCTTCGCGAGACTGGTAGGAGTCATCCGGCTCCGGCGTTCCGACCTCCAAGAGCTCGCCGGACTGATCCGCCACCGGATCGAGCGGCTCGGGCAGAGGCGGTGCCTGGCCCCCGTCCAGGAGGCGGCTGGTCTCTTCGTCTCGTTTGATGGTGAGACGGTCGTCTTTCTTTCTGTCGGCCATCGCTCGACTTCCTTTCTATTTTCGCGGCATCGGTATCTGGTATCCCGGCATCAGTCTCGCGTTTTCTGCCCCGATGCGTGGTGAGCGACATCACCCGTCCAGTGCCTGCGTCAGCGCCGCCTGGGCCCTCGGGTGCTCCGGCCCCATCTTCAGGGTTCTTCCACTGATGAAACGTCCCGGATGCCCGAGCCCCAGAGCCGCCTACCCGTCAGTCCGGCGCCGCGTCGCAGCGCGCGGCCTGGCGTCCGGCCCACGGACTCGTGCGGTAGGCCCGGCACGCGGCCAGCACGAGAGCCTCCCCCTCGGTCTGTCCCCGGGCAATAAGCTCCCGGCCCAGCGCCTCGCGGGCCTCCTCCGTGCGCAGATCCTGGCCGCCCAGCTTCTCCTCGCGGATCGCAAGGGCCTCCCGTAGCAACGAATCCGCCTCGACCATGCGTCCTCGCGCCACCAGCACATCGCCCAGCGCCACCAATGCCTCCGCCGTGCGCGGGTGATCGGCGGGCAAGTCGCGCCGATAGATGGCGAGCGCCTCCCGCAGCAGCCGTTCGGCCTCGGTGAGCCTGCGGGTGCGGTAGAGCAGCACGCCCAGGCTGCGCCGAGTGACCGCGCCATCGATGGACGAATCGGCGCCGCCCCGGCCCATTCCCCGCAGCGCCTCGCGAAGCAGTGGTTCGGCGTCGGCGTAGCGGCCCTCTTCGCTCAGCACCGCGCCGAGGTTCCTGACGGCGGTCAGGGTGTAGGGATGGTCCGAGCCCAACGTCCGGCGCCAGATCGCGACGGCTTCGCGGAAGGCCTGCTCCGAGCCGGCCAGGTCGCCCATGCGATAGCGCAACACGGCGAGGTTGTTGAGCGAGGCCATCGTCACGGGGTGATCGTCGCCCAGGTACCGACGGCGCTGCGCCAGCGCCTCCACGTCGAGCGACTCGGCCTCGGCCCATTTGCCCCGGGAGCTCAGCGTGGCGGCGAGCACGTGCAAGGCGTAGGCGACGTCGGGGTGACCCTGGGGATAGAGTCGCCGGCGGGCCGCCAGCACCTCGCGCTGCAGCGACTCCGCCTCGGCGAAGCGGCCCATCGAGTGAAGATTGGATGCGATATTGCTCTCGAGCGTGACCACGCTGGGGTGACCGCGGTCGAGGGTGCGGAGCCGGATCGCCAGCGCGGCGCGGTAGACGGAATCGGCCTCGGCATAGCGGTTCTGGAGATCGCCAAGCAGCACGCCGAGGTTGTTGAGGTCGGTGGCCACCTCGGGCGCTTCCCGGCCGTAGCCCTTCATGTCCACGGCCAGCACCGCGCGATACAGCGACTCGGCGCGCTCGTATCTTCCCGCATCGCCCAGCACGTTGGCCAGCTCTCCCATGCTGGTGGCGACGTCCACGTGGTCCGGGCCGAGCGCGCGGCGCCGGATCTCCACCGCGCGCCCCAGCACCGACTCGGCGGCGGCGAGGTCGCCGAGCTCCTTGAGCACCGTCCCCAGCTCGGTGAGGCGGGCCGCCACTTCGGGATGGTCGGGTCCATAGACCCGCTCGGCCACAGAGACGCCGCGGCGGAGAAGCGTATCGGCCTGAGGGTACAGGCCCAACTCGCGATGGATGGTGCCCAGAATGCCCAGCAGCTCCTCCTGCACGGCGGGTTGCCCCGCCAGCGAGTCCACCCGGCGCACCCCCCGATCCAGCAGCTCCCTCGCGGTCACCACCCGCCCCCTCGACTCGGCGGGGTCGGACACCTGGAAGAGATCCACCAGGTAGCGCTGCACCTCGCGCGCCTTGGCAGCCTCGCGCGCCTTGGCTTGCGCCTGCCACAGGGTCGCCGCGAGCCCGGCAACGAGAGTGAGGATCAGCAAAGCCGTCCCCGCGACAGCCACGCGATGGCGGCGGAGGAACTTCCGCGAGCGATAGCCGAAGGAGTCGGGGCGGGCGGCAATGGGAAGACCGGTTCGGGCGCGGCGGATGTCGTCCAGCAGGGCTTCGGCGGAGGGATAGCGGCGAGCCGGATCCTTCTGGAGCGCCTTGAGGACGATGGTGTCGAGGTCGCCGTGGAGCGCGCGGCGCCGCTGGCGTGAGCCGGCCGCCACGCTCGGCGGCTCGGGCTCGATCTCGCACACCACCCGCTCGATCTCCGTCGCGGTGTGCCGCTCCAGCCGGTGGGCCCGGCGCCCCGCGAGCAGCTCGTAGAGCACCCCGCCGAGCGCATACACATCGGTGGCCGTGGTAACCGCCTCACCGCGCACCTGCTCGGGCGCTGCGTACTCGGGCGTCAGCACCCGCAGCTCGGTGAGCGTCATCGGCGCCGCGAGGTCTCCAGCCGCCCCGTCCTCCAGCAGCTTCGAGATCCCGAAGTCGAGCAGCTTGATCCGACCATCGGAGGTCACCAGCACGTTGGACGGCTTGAGATCCCGATGGACGACGAGGTTCTGGTGGGCGTAGCGAACCGCCTCGCAGACCTCCTCGAAGAGCCTGAGCCGGTCGGGCACCGACAGCGCCCGCGCGTCGGCGTGGGCCACGAGCGGCTCGCCGGCCACGTACTCCATGGCGAACCAGGGCCGGCCGTCGGAGGTGAGTCCGCCGTCCAGCAGCCGTGCGATGTTGGGATGCTCCAGCCGCGCGAGGATCCTGCGCTCGGCGAGGAAGCGACGGCGGATCTCCGCGGAATCCATTCCTCCGCGGATGACCTTGAGAGCGACCGACTGCTCGAACTGTCCGTCGGCCCGTTCCGCGAGATACACGGCGCCCATTCCCCCGCGGCCCAACTCCCGTACGATGCGCCAGGCGCCGAGGCGCATATCCTCGAGCGGAGGCTCGAGGTAGGTGTCGGCCGTCTCCTCCAGAAAACCGCCCGACGCGGCTTCGGCCTCGATCAGACGCTCCACCTCGGCGCACAGCTCGTCGTCTCCGAGACATTCGGACTCGAGAAACGCGGGGCGCAGCTCGGGCGCGAGATGGAGCGCCTCGTCCAGAATCGGCGCCACACGGCGCCAGCGCTCGGGCGTCAGCACCCGCCGCCCTCTCGCAGATCGTCGTAGAGCACCGCCCGGGCCTTCCGCCAGTCGCGCTTGACCGTCCGGGGCGAGACGCCGAGCGCCTCGGCGGTTTCCTCCACCGACAACCCGCCGAAGAAACGCATTTCGACCATGCGGGCGAGCCGCTCGTCGAGCGCTTCCAGCCGGCCCAGCGCCTCATCCAGCGCGACCAGCTCATCGGCGCGGCCAGGATCGCCGAGCTGCTCGGGATCGAGACTCACGGGCGCAACGGCGCCGCCGCGCTTGGCCGCCGCGGTCCGGCGGGCGTAGTCCACCAGGATCTGCCGCATCGCGCGTGAGGCGACGGCAAAGAAGTGGACCCGATCCTCGTAGGTCTGCCCGGCGCTGCCGCTGAGCTTGAGGTAGGCCTCGTGTACCAGGGCGGTGGTCGAGAGTGTCTCTCCGGGCCTCCGGCGGGCGAGCTGGCCGTGGGCCCGGCGGCGAAGGTCGTCGTAGACAACGGGAAAGAGGCGGTCGAGGGCGCTGCGATCGCCGTTGCGATAGGCCGCCAGGAGCTGCGTGATGTCGCCGTCGGAAGGCACCGGCACCTCCGCGTAAGAGCGGATGCCCGAACGTAAGCCGCCGGCCGGAACAAGGGCAAGGCGAGCGCGATGGCCCCGGACGCCCGGATCCGCCGTTCAGTCAGGTAGACCCTCTCGGAGCACCGACCATGCCTTCACTCGTGAGACTGCTCGTCATCGGCCTCCTCGTCTTCCCTGCCGCCCCGCTGCCCCTTCGGGCGCAGCTCGGCAAGAAGCTGACGGAGCGGATCAAGCAGAACGCCTCACTGCGCAAGCAGCAGACCGAGGAGAACCTCGTGGCGCGGGCCGCCGAACCGGCCGATTCCGCGCTGGAGAGGGTCGCGGCACCGGTGGATAGCGCGGCGGCCCATGCAGCCGCCAAGGCCGGCAAGGCGGTGAGTGCCCTGGGCCGAAGTGGTGGTGCTGCGGAGGAGGCCCGGATCCGTGAGGCACTCGCCCAGGGCCGGGCCGATCTTCCCGCGGTGCAATTCGAGAGCGGTGGCGACGCTATCGCGCCGGCTTCGGAACCGACGCTTGCCGCGCTGGCCCGAGTGCTGGCCGGGACACCTGGGGTCTTTCTGGTCCAGGCGAGAGCGGATGCTGGGACCGCCGGCCAGAAGGCCCAGCGCATGGCCGACGGGCGAGCGGCGCAGATCAAGGCCTGGCTGGTGGGTTCGGGAGTGCCGGTGGAGCAGTTGTTCGCCGCAGGAGATGCGGCACCAGGAACGAGCGTGAGCGTGGTCAGAATGCAATAGAAAGGACGGCACAGATGGTACGCTGGGCGAGGATGGGGAGCGCGATGCTCTGCGGTGCCCTGCTGGGCGCGAAGTGCGGCGATCAGGCCGCTGCCAAGGCCGGCGCGCCGGCCGTGGCCGCCGGCAATGCCGCGCCGAAGCTCGAGATCTGCACGTTGCTGACGCCGGCCGAAATCGCCAGTGTCACCGGGACCAAGCCGGGCGACGGCAAGCCTAAGGACTACGGCGCGACCGCGACGTGCAACTGGATCGCGCCCGACGGGTTCACGCCGGTTGCGACGGTGGTGCTGTCCCAGGGCATGCCCGCAATGGCCAGCTCGGCGGCGATGGCCCAGTGGCGCCTGCGGGACGGGAACAGCTATGCCGGCATCGAGTTCAAGGTGACGCCGGTGGAAGGACTGGGCGTGCCCGCGGTCCGGAACGAGGTGGAGGGGACCGGACTGGTGGCGGTCGAAAGCGCGGTGAATGGAATGTTGCTCGCCGTCACGACCTCGAAGCTCGAGACCTCCAAGGCCCTGGCCGCCAAGGCACTGGCCCGGCTGCGGTAGCGAGGGATTGTCGTCGCTTCTGGTCGCGCCGCCTAGCCCCTCGGGTGCTCCGGGCCCATCTTTAGGGCTCTTCCACTGAAACGTCCCGGATGCCCGAGCCCCCGAGCCGCCTGCAGGCTGCCCTGGCCGACCGTTACCGCGTCGAGCGGGAGCTCGGCCAGGGCGGCATGGCCACCGTCTACCTGGCCCACGACCTCAAGCACGACCGCCGGGTCGCCATCAAGGTGCTCCGCCCCGAGCTGGCCGCCGTCATCGGGGCCGAGCGGTTCCTCCGCGAAATCAAGACCATCGCCACCCTCCAGCACCCCCACATTCTCGGGCTGATCGACTCGGGCGAGGTGAACGGCACCGCCTACTACGTGATGCCGTTCGTCGAAGGGGAGAGCCTGCGGGACCGGCTCCGGCGGGAGAAGCAGTTGCCGATCACGGACGCCGTGCGGCTGGCCACCGAAGTGGCCGGGGCGCTCGACTATGCCCACCGCCACGGGGTGGTCCACCGGGACATCAAGCCCGAGAACGTGATGCTGCACGACGGCGCGGCCCTGGTGGCCGACTTCGGGATCGCCCTGGCGGTGTCGAGCGCGGGCGGCGGCGGCCGGATGACCGAGACCGGGATGTCGCTGGGGACCCCGCACTACATGTCGCCGGAGCAGGCGATGGGGGAGCGGGAGATCACCGCCCGGAGCGACGTCTACGCCCTGGGGGCCATGACCTACGAGATGCTGGTGGGGGAGCCGCCCTTCACGGGCCCCACCGCCCAGGCCATCGTCGCCAAGGTCATGACCGAGAAGCCGTCGTCGCTCCAGAAGCAACGGGAGCGCGTGCCAGACACGGTGGAAGATGCGGTCCTCACTGCGCTCGAAAAGCTCCCGGCCGACCGCTTCGCCAGCGCGGCCGAGTTCGCCGCGGCGCTTCGCGAACCGGCGGCTGGGGGGACCGGCCGACGGGCAGGCGGGCGGACAGGCGAGCGCACGCTGGCTCGGCACCCGCCCGCCCTCTACGTTCTCGGCGCCGTTGCCGCGATCGCCACAGCCGCGGCGGCCGTGCTGGGTCTCAAGGTCGAGCGGGAACCGGCACCTCCGGTGACCCGGGTGACGCTCGACATTCCCGATCTCCGCGTCAACTTCACCGGCTTCTACGGCACCTCGCTCGCCATCGCCCCGGACGGCAGCCGGTTGGCATTCGTGACTCGCGCCGGCGAGAACGTCACCCGCCTCGTGGTGCGAGACCGGGGAGACATCCAGCCTCGGCTGTTGGCGGGGACCGACGGGGCCGACGCCCCGTTCTTCTCGCCCGACGGGCAGTGGATCGGCTACTTCGCCGCGGGCAAGCTCTACAAGGTCGCCGCGGCCGGCGGAACCCCGGTGCAGCTCGCCGAGCGGGTGAGCCTCGCCCTGCCCAGCGGGTTGTGGCTCGACGACGGCAGGATCGTGTACACCGGACCCGACTTCGCCATCATGGCCGTGCCCTCCGCCGGAGGAAATCCTTCGGTCCTGGTGCCGACGCCCAAGTCAGGTGGCCTGGGATACCCCGCCGCGATGTTACGGAAAGACCTGCTCTTGCTCACGCGCTGCGGCAACACCTGCGCCGGTCAGGTGGTGGTAGCGATCAACCTGAAGACCCAGGCGGAAGACACCATCCTCACGGGCGCGGCGCGCGGCTGGTACCTCCCGAACGGGGTTCTCTTCGGCCTGCGAACCGACGGCACGCTGGTCGGCGGACGGTTCGATGTCCGCCAACTCCGGTTCACCGGTCCACCGACGGTGCTCCTGAGCGGAGTGCAGCTGGAGATCGGCATCACACCTCAGCTCGCCGTCGCCGACGACGGCACGCTGGTCTATCTCCCATCCAACGCCTTCGCGGGCGTCTCGACGCCCGCCGAAGTGGACCGCGCGGGGAAGAGCCGTGTGCTCGATTCCGGCTGGAAGGCGCGGTTCATCAGCGCGGACCCGTCACCGGACGGACGGCGCATCGCGATGAGCACGCTGGAGGGCGCCGGGTCGTCGCTGTGGGTCAAGCAGCTCGACGCCGGCCCGCTCACCCGGCTCACCTTCGCCACGGGATCAACCAACTATCGGGGCGCCTGGATGGCCGACGGGCGCTCCTTGAGCTACAGCTCCGACCTGAGCGGCTCGACCCATCTCTACCGGATTCGGGCCGACGGCAGCGACAAGCCCGAACGATTGTTCCCCAACGACACGGCGCAGATCGACGAGGCGAGCTGGTCGCGTGACGGACGATGGCTGGGCTACCGGACCGGTACCGTGCCCGGCATTCGGGACGTGTATCTCCGCCGAGCCCAGGGCGACGATCCACCCATCGCGGTCGCCACGAGCCAGGCGGACGAGTACATGCCGGCCATGTCACCGGACGGCCGGTGGATCGCGTACGTCTCGCTGGAGTCGGGGCGGGAGGAAGTGTACGTGCGGCCGGTGCCCGACGTGGACCGCGCGCGCTGGCAGGTCTCGCCCGCCGGTGGGACGAGTCCGGTGTGGGCGCCTTCCGGCAAGGAGCTATTCTATGTCGCCCGCGGCGACACCATGGTGGCCGCCAGCGTCACCGAGACGCCCGACTTCCAGGTGACCGGGCGGCAGGCGCTCTTCGGCACCGGGGCCTTCGCCTTCACGCCCTGGCACCAGGGCTTCGGGCTCCGCTCGGACGGCCGGTCGTTCATCATGTTGCAGCGGACCGCCGAGTCGGCGGGCCCCGAGGCACGGCGGCTGGTGGTGGTGCTCAACTGGCTCACCGAGGTGCGGGCCCGGCTCGCCAAGGCGGAATAGAACGCGCCGCCCGCCGAGCCTTCGGCGCGGTGACCGTTGTCGTGGTCTCCGCTCTGCGCGTCACGATGCCACGCCGAGGATCATCGGCCAATAATGGGAATGACCTGCTCGGTACTGGTCCGAAAACATGTGTACCCAGGCCACCTGACCGGCTGGCCCCGGATCATCGGCACGACGATATTCCACCCGATCCCCGACCGATATCGCCCGGCGCCACCCCACCGCGCCCCGCCTCCACCCCGCCGACGAGCATGGCCCCGTGGACGACCTCATCCCCGATCGGCTTACTTCCGCCCTGTCCGGCCGCTACCGCATCGAGCGCGAGCTTGGCCAGGGCGGCATGGCCACGGTCTACCTCGCCGAGGACCTGAAGCACCACCGCAGGGTGGCGGTGAAGGTTCTCCGACCCGAGCTGGCCGCCACCCTTGGCCCCGAGCGTTTCACCCGGGAGATCGAGGTGGCGGCCCGTCTCCAGCACCCTCACATTCTCGGCCTCATCGACTCGGGTGATGCCGGCGGCTTCTTCTATTACGTCATGCCGTTCGTCGAAGGCGAGACGCTCCGCGACCGGTTGAAGCGCGGCGGCGAGCTCCCCATCGCCGAGGCGGTACGGCTCCTCGGCGAGATCGCCGAGGCCCTGGCGACCGCGCACCGCGCCGGGGTGGTGCATCGCGACATCAAGCCCGAGAACGTGATGCTCTCGGGGCGCCACGCAATGGTGATGGACTTCGGCGTGGCCAAGGCGGTGAGCGAGGCGTCGGGTGAGCACCAGCTGACGTCGGCCGGGGTCGCGCTCGGGACCCCGGCGTACATGGCCCCCGAGCAGGCGACGGCCGACCCGCATCTCGACGGACGGGTGGACGTCTACGCCCTCGGCGTGATGGGCTACGAGATGCTCGCCGGCACACCGCCCTTCTCCGGACTCAATGCCCAGCAGATGCTCGCGGCGCACGTGACGCGCGCGCCGGCGCCGGTGGGACAACTGCGCGACGGGCTCGCACCCGCACTCGAGGCGGTGGTGATGCGCTGCCTCGCGAAGCGGCCGGCCGACCGGTTCCAGACGGCCGACGAGCTGGTGGCCGCACTCGAGCCGCTGGCCGCGACGAGCGGCGGCATCACACCGACCCATACGCAGCCGGTGGCAGCCGTAACGGCGAGGACGGCGACGAGGGCAAGGACGGCGAAGGCAGCGGTCGCAGGAGTGGCGCTGCTCGCCGCCGTGGGACTCTTCCTGTGGAAACCCTGGGCCCGCGCCGCCGCTCGCCCGCTCGACAACAACCTCGTCGCGGTCCTGCCGTTCCGCACCGCGGGCGCCGACCCGAGCGTGCAGTACCTGCGGCAGGGGATGGTGGACCTGATGCAGGCCAAGCTCACCGGCGAAGGCGGGCCACGCGCCGCCGACGCGCGATCGGTGCTGGCGGCGGTGCGCGACGCCGGGGGAAGCGAGAGCCGGGACCTCACCGAGGATGCCGCCGCCGGCGTCGCGCGGAAACTCGGCGCCGGCCGAGTGTTGCAGGGCAGCATCGTGGGGTCGACGGACCATCTGGTGATGAACGCGGCGCTCGTCTCGGTCCCCGGCGGCAGAACGCTGGCGCAGACCAGCGTGGCCGGCCCCAAGGACAGTCTCTTCGTTCTCATCGACCGGCTTACCGCTCAGCTCCTGGCGCTCGGGGCCGGCGCGAGCGCGGCGCAGCTCAGCGCGCTCACGACGACGAATCTCGACGCGCTGCGCGCCTATCTCGACGGCGTCGCCGCCTATCGCCGCGGCGCCTTCCAGAACGCCACCCCGCTGCTCTCTCGGGCGGTCGAGCTGGACTCGACCTTCGCCCTCGGACTGTCCTGGCTGATCGAGGCCGATGGCTGGCACAGCGCGACCACCGACATGTCACGGATCCGCAGGCTCGCGTGGCAGTACCGCGACCGCCTGAATCCGCAGGACCAGCTCTTTCTCTCGCTCCGGCTCGGGTCGCGCTATCCCAGGAACACGCCCTGGACCGTCCGCATCGCGGACGCCGAGCACGCCGTGCAGGTGATCCCCGAGAGCGCCGATGCCTGGTACATGCTGGGGGATGACCTGTTTCACTTCGGCCGGCTGGCCGACATCCCCGAGCCTGAGGTGCGGGCGCGGCAGGCGTTCGAGCAGGCGTTCCAGCGCGACTCGCTCGACGGCGGGCCGATTGCGCACCTGACCGCCCTGACCTGGGTGACGGGCGATACCGGGGCCCAGCGGCTCTGGACCCGCCGGCTGATCGCGCTCGACTCGGCGGGCGATAACGTGCCATTCGCCCGATGGAACCTGCTGCAGGCGACGCGGGACACGGTGGGAATCAAGGCGTTCCTGTCCGATCTCGGGTCGGCGCCGCCGCAGGTGCCGCAGGGTATCCTCTTCTTCGGTCCTCTCGACAGCGTCACGATGGCCAATCGCGACGCGCTCCTCGAGGCCAATCACCGGCTGGCCGCGTCGAAGCCGGACCGTGTGGCGATGGCCGGCGACCGCGCGCGATTACTCCTGAACCTCGGGCGGCCCGCAGACGCGGCGAAGTGGATCGACACGCTGGCGACGGTGAGCCCGGGCGGGGCCAGCGTACTCTCGCTGCTCGGCGCCTACTGGTGGGGTGGCGATCTCGGCGATACCACCGTGATGCGCCCCGACGAGCTCATTGGGTGGTTGACGTGGCGGGGGGACCCCGCAGCCGGCCAGCGGTTGCTGGCCCAGTGGCGGGAGCGCGCCGCGAAGGACACGACGGACGGATTCTACGGTCGCGGGGCGGCCGTGCTCGAGGCCAAGCTGGCCGTCGATCGCCGCGAGCCCGCGGCGCCGCATCTGCTGGATGTCGCCGACTCGCTCTGGCGCGGTCAGGACAACGCCATGAGCTGGGCCTCGATCGAGCTGGCGCGGCTGTACGAAGGGCAGGGCCGGATCGACCGGGCCCTCCGCGCGGTGCGGCGCCGGTGGGTTCCGATGGGTGAGCCCGGGCCGGAGGGCCTCGCCGAGTCGTACCGGCTGGAGGGCAGGCTGGCGGCGCTGGCCGATGACAAGGTGGGCGCCATGCGCGCGTACCGGAACTATCTGCGGCTCCGAATCGATCCCGAGCCCTCGCGGGTTCCACAGCTCGACAGCGTGCGGGCCGAGCTGCGAGCGCTCGGCGACCTCGAGGGCAGGCGCTAGATCCTATTCTCGGGACATCGGGGCGCCACTGGACGACCCGGAGACGACCTCATAGACGGCGGTGTTCTTGCCTTCGGTCTTGGCCGAATAGGTCAGCGCGTCCACCCGCCGCATCAGCTCGTCGGCATTCGCGGGAGGCTGGAGACAGGTCAGCACGCCCAGGCTGAACGTCACCGGCCACCGGTGCTTCCGCATCTCCTCCGTGAGCGATCGCTGAAGTTTTTCGATCGTTCCCCGGGCCTGGTCGCTTCCGGTCTCGGTAAGGACGATCGCGAACTCGTCACCGCCGAGACGCGCCACCACGTCGGTCTCGCGAAGGTTGCTCCGCACGGCATCGGCCACCGCCCGCAGCACCGCGTCGCCCTCGCCGTGCCCCAGGCTGTCATTGACCGACTTGAATCCGTCCAGGTCGAAATGCGCCACGGTGAACGGACGTCCGAATCGGCGGCCCCGCCGGATCTCAACCTCCACGAGGTCGAGAAATCGGCGCCGGTTGCGCACCCCGGTGAGCGGGTCGCTGTGCGCCAGCTCTTCCTGGTAGTCGTATCCGCTCCGCAGCGCCGCTATCACCATCGCCAGGACCACGAACGAGACCAGGCGGGTGGCTGTATTCCAGAGGGCCACCCAGTTGCTGGAGTAGGAGTGGCCGCCGAGCTGGTCTGCGATGAACCAGGTGAGCGTACTGGCAACCGCAATCGCCAACCCCGACCGCCGGTCCACGAAGTAGCTGGCGCCGGCGACCGGCAGGAAATAGAACACCGAGAACGCGATCTCGATGCCCGTCAGGTAGTCGATCCACCCCAGGACCAGGACCAGAAGGATGATCGCGGCCAGAATCGGGGTCCGTTTCTGCTGCTTGAGCCAGGTGACGATGCGCATATGTAGTGCGGAACGGGACGAGGGTACCGTCGGAATCTCATGCGTCGGTTCCCGATCCCGCAAGGAACATCGGGGTTGATTGTCGCCCGCCGCGGCGATTCCTTGCCCTACCCCCACGCCAAGGGAGTCCACGCATGAGCGAGTTCCTGACGACGTCCACCTTCCTCGGCAACGACCTGCGGCGCTGGCTCGTTGCCCTCGCCATCGGCGCCGGCACCATGATCCTGGTGCATCTCGTGTTGCGCCTGATCCTGCCGCGCCTGGCCCGACTGGCGGGGCGGACCCAGACCCAGTGGGATGATCTGGTGATCGGCGCCCTGGGCCGGACGAAAGGGTTTTTCCCCTTCATGCTGGGCCTGGGCGCGGGCGCCGTCGCGCTCGACCTGCCGGCGCGGGTGAGCGGCGCCGTCGCCACCGCGACGGTAATCGCCTTCCTGCTGCAGGCGGGCCTGTGGATCAGCACGGCACTCGGCGTGTGGCTGGTAGGCTACCAGCAAAGTCAGCTCGAGACCAATCGCGGCGCCGCGACGACCGTCGCGGCGATCGGATTCGCGGCCCAGGTGGTGATCTGGGCGGTGATCCTGCTCCTCACGCTCGACAACCTCGGCATCAACGTGACGGCGCTGATCGCCGGCCTCGGCGTCGGCGGCGTAGCGATCGCGCTGGCGCTGCAGAAGATCCTCGGGGACCTGTTCGCGTCGCTCGCCATCGTGCTCGACCGCCCCTTCGTCCTGGGCGATTTCCTGGCACTGGACACGTATCTGGGCTCGGTCGAGCACATCGGCCTCAAGACCACCCGCCTCCGGAGCCTCTCGGGCGAACAAGTGGTCATCTCCAATGCCGATCTGCTGGGAAGCAGGATCCGGAACTACGGCCGGATGCGCGAGCGGCGGATCGTCTTCAAGATCGGCGTCACCTACCAGACGCCGAAATCGGTGCTGAAGGAGATTCCGAGCCTGCTGCGCGCCGTGGTCGAAGCTCGCGACAAGACCCGATTCGACCGGGCGCACTTCGCCACCTTCGGCGACTCCTCACTCATATTCGAGACCGTCTACTACGTGGAGTCGCCGGAGTACGGCGTGTACATGGACATCCAGCAGGCCATCAATCTGGACCTGGTGGATCGGTTCGAGGAGCGGGAGATCGAGTTCGCGTATCCCACGCAGACACTCTACCTGGCGCGGGTGCCGGCCGCGGCCACCTGACCCATGACCGACGAGCCGCCTGCCGGGCTGGCCGAGGCACTCCGCGACCGCTACGTGCTCGAGCGGGAGCTGGGACGCGGCGGCATGGCGACGGTATACGCCGCCCACGACGTGAAACACGGCCGTCGCGTGGCGCTCAAGGTCCTCCATCCCGAGCTGGCCGCGTCGCTCGGCCCTGAGCGGTTCGAGCGCGAGATCCGCCTGGCGGCGCAGCTCCAGCATCCCCATATCCTCCCCGTGCACGACTCCGGCGAGGCCGCCGGCCGTCTCTACTACGTCATGCCACTCGTGGAGGGCGAGTCCCTGCGGCAGCGGCTGGCGCGAGACCACGAGCTGCCGGTGGCGGAGGTCGTGCGTATCCTCGAGGAGGTCGTCGAGGCCCTCGCCTACGCCCATGCACACGGCGTCGTCCACCGCGACGTCAAACCCGATAACATCATGCTGAGCGGCCGCCATGCGCTCATTACCGATCTCGGCGTCGCCAAGGCGGTGAGTGCCGCGGAGAGCGGCGGCGAAGCGCTGACCTCCACCGGCGTCGCCCTGGGCACACCGCGCTACATGGCGCCGGAGCAGGTGGCGGCCGACCCGCATGCCGACCACCGGGCAGACCTGTACGCGGTGGGCGTGATGGCGTACGAAATGCTGACCGGAGCGCAACCCTTTCAGGGCGCGAGCCCGCAGGCGGTGTTCGCCGCGCAGATCTCGCATCAGCCGGCCCCGCCCGAGGCGCTCCGCCCCGGCATCCCGCCTCTTCTGTCGCAAGCGATCATGCGATGCCTCACGCCTCGCCCCGCCGACCGGTGGCAGAGTGCGTACGAGCTGCTCGGCCAGCTGGAGCGGGCCCGCGACACGGGCGAAGGCGGGCAGGCGAGTCGGCGGCCAGGTAGACGACGCGCTCTGGCGTGGGGCCTGGCCGCGGGCGCCGCCGGGGCGGCGGTGCTCGTGGCCTTCCTCCTCGCGCAACGGGGCGACCGGCAGATCGCATTCGAGAGCCGGAGCCCGCTCACCGTCGAGCCGGGCCTCGAGATCGATCCGGCCGTCTCCCCCGACGGAAAGCTGGTGGCCTATGCCGCGGGCTCGCTCATCGACTCGCGGATCTACGTTCGCCAGGTGGACGGCGGACGGCCGATTCCGATCGCCCCCGATGTCGGGGGTGCCCAGCGGCTGCCATCCTGGTCACCCGATGGCCGGCGGATCCTGTTCCGCTCGGCCCCGCGGCATCGAGATGGTCCCCTCGCTCGGCGGCACGTCGAAGGTGATCGTTCCGCGGGGACCGGGAGTCCTCCTGCCGGGGCCCTGGTCGCCGGATGGCCGGCGGATCGTGTTCGCGCGCTCGGACTCGCTCTACGCGATGCCGGTGGGGGGCGGCCCCGCCGCGTTGTTGGCGTACGGCGGCGACATGCACTCGTTCGCCTGGTCCCCTGATGGTCGCTGGATCGCGGCGGTGCTGGGCGACCGCCAATCCGTGGACCCCGACATCCGCTGGTTTTTCGGCAATCTGGGACAAAGCGCGGTCTGGGCCATTCCGGCCTCGCCTGGCAACCGCGCGGCGATCCGCATCACCGACGACCGGTCGTTCCACGAGAGCCCGGTCTGGCTGCCCGATGACCGCGGGCTGCTGTATCTCTCGAACGCCGACGGTGGGCTGGACGTTTACCGCATCACCCTCGACCGCGACGGCCGGCCGGCCGGACACGCGGTGCGACTGACCACCGGTCTCAACGCGCACGCGATGAGCATGGACGCGGCGGGGCGGCGACTGGCGTACGCGCTGTTCGAGGATCGGTCGAACGTCTGGTCCCTGCCGGTGCCGGCCCGGCCGCCCGTCGGGGCCGCCGGCGCGACGCCTCTGACAACGGGCAATCAGGTCGTGGAGACATTCGATATCTCACCGGACGGCCAGTGGCTGGTATTCGACTCCGACCGGTCAGGCATCTCGCAGATCTATCGGGTACCGCTCGCGGGCGGCGACCCCGAGCAGCTCACCACGGACTCGGCCGCGCACTTCTGGCCCCGCTACGCCCCCGACGGGAAGGAGATTTCCTACCACGCCTTCGGGAGCGGAAGCCGTCGCCTGTTCGTGATGAGCGCCGACGGCGGCAATCCGACGCCGATTCAGCTCGAGCCGGGCGACGATCGCACGGCGGAATGGCGCCGGGACAGTGGCGGCCTCTACTACCTTCACGCCTTCGATTCACCGGCGGGCGAGCTGCGATTCGTGCCCCGCGACTCGTCGGGCCGATGGGGCCGGGCGACGACGCTGAGGAGGATCGACGCCTTGCCGGTGGCGCTCTCGCCCGATGGGCGGCGCATGGCGCTGGCCACCAGCGCCGGGCTCCTGGTGATGACTCCACAGGGTGACTCCGAGCGGGTGCTCGTGCCCGTGAGCTACCGCGCCCACGAGCTCAGGCCGGCCTATGTGAGCTGGTCGGGCGACAGCCGCACGCTCTACTACCTCGCGATCGACACGCTGGACCACGCGAGCATCTGGGGCATCGATCCCGTCACCGCCAGGCGGACGCTGATGGTGCGGTTCGACGATCCCGCCCGGGAGTGGCACCGCTACGGATTCCTCGCCTTCCGGAGGCAATTCTACCTCACGCTGGGCGATCAGCAGAGCGACATCTGGACCGCGAAGGTCAGCGAGGGAGGACGGTAGTCATGACGTCCCGCCGCGCCGTCGTCGCCGCCGCCGCCATGCTTGCCCGGTCGTGTGCCAAGCCGAAGGAGGATCCCGACGCCGTCTATCCGGACACCCTGCACGACGAGAGAGGCCCTGCGGAAGCGCGTATGCGGCACGATCTGATCGGACGCGACGTGCTCTATTACTCGGACACGAGAGCGCGGCGCACGCAGGAGGGAATCAACGTCGGGATCTGGACGGTCGCGGAGGACGAGATCAAGGACTTCGTGGTCGTGCGGCGCTTTCCCAACGTCAAACGTCTCTTTGGCGGGCGAACCGACGAGATCCACGCGCTGGTCACCCTGGAGGGAACCGAACAGCGGATCCGAGGTATCCTGGCGTTCCAGTACATCAAGGAGGACTCGCCCCCGGGATGGAAGCTCTATCTCATGGGGCCGCGGGATGGGGACATGAACCACGACTTCTCGTTCGAGCGGATCCGGCTGAGCGACGGCACGGCGATCAGCCGGATGACACCGGCGGACCCGCCGAGGGGGCCCTGGCGGTTCGCGCCCACGACCTACAGCACTCCGATTCCCGAGCTGCGCAAGCGATAGCGCTCGGCCTCCCACACGGGCGCTGCCCTTAGCCGGTTCCCACAAAGGAGGGACCGCTCTGGAACGCGGCCGGGCCCGGCCAGGCGCCGGCCTAGAATCCGGCGGGCCGCTCGGCGCTCACGTTGAACGCGCGCTCCAGCGCCAGTCCCGCGCGCCCGAGAGTTCCCTCGTCGAACAGTCGCCCGATCAGCGTAACGCCATGCGGCACCCGCCTCGGAGGCGAGAACGTGGGGAGCGGGTTCCTGGGATCGGGGGCCCAGTCACTCCGCGCCTCGCTGACGTTCACGAACCCCGCCCGGAAGGTGAGAGAGGGGTGTCCCGTCGCGTTCGAGATGTTGAGCATCTCGTCCCGCAGCGAGGGCACGAGCAGCAGGTCGATGTTCGCGAACAGCTTCGCCGTCTCGCCGGCCACCATGCGCCGGAACCGGTCCGCCTGCACCATGTCCACCGCCGAGAGGAACCGGCTCATCCGGAAGAGATTGGGCCAGGCGTCGGGTACCTGGGCTTTGAGCTGGTCGTCGTCCCCGCTCAGCGTCAGTTCCTCGAACGAGGCGGCCGCCTCGCTGAAGAGGATATGGAGCAGCCCGCCGTAGGGCCAGTCCGGAATCGTCACCTCGACGGGCGACATGCCCAACCTGCCAACGGTCTCGAGCGCCGCCCGGTCCACGTCGGTGGCCGGGCTCTCCTGGATCCATTTGGAGACGTAGCCTACCCGCAGCCCCTTCACCGGTACCGCCGCGTCGTAGTCCAGCCGGCTCGGCACGCTCGAGACGTCTCCGGCGTCGGGGCCGCTGATCGCCCGGAGCACCAGCATCGCGTCTTCCACCGTCCGCGTCATGGGGCCGAGCTTGTCGAGCGACCAGCACAGCGTCATCGAGCCTGTGCGGGCCACCCGGCCGAACGTGGGCCGCAGGCCGGTGATCCCACAACGCATGGCGGGACTCACGATGCTGCCGCCGGTCTCGCTGCCGATCGAGAAGCCAACGAGACCCGCGGCCGTCGCGGCGCCAGGACCCGCGCTCGAACCCGACGCCCCTTCTTCCAACAACCAGGGATTCATCGTCTGGCCGCCGAACCAGATGTCGTTGAGCGCCAACGCGCCGAGACTCAGCTTGGCGATGAGCACCGCTCCCGCATCATCGAGACGCCTTACGACGGCGGAGTCGGTCCTGGGTACCCGATTCCGGAACGGCTCGGCCCCCCAGGTCGTCGCGATTCCTGCAGTGTCGAGCAGATCCTTTACCCCATAAGGGATGCCGTGCAGTGGACCGCGATACTTGCCCGCGGAGATCTCGCTGTCCGCCTTCCTCGCCCGCTCGAGGGCGTGCTGCTTCGTGAGCGTGATGATACAGTGAAGTTTGGGATCGAACCGGGCGATCCGTTCGAGATACATGTTCGTCAGCCGTTCGGAGGTGAGCTTCCGGCTCTCGATCCAGCGTGAGAGCCGGGTGACGGGAGCGAACGCGATCTCGTCGTCGGAGCCCGGGAGCGGGCCGGCGTCATCATGGGCCCGAACGAACCGGTCGCGGGACGGCATCGGGGCCGCAGCGGCCTGCACCGGATCCCACCGCGAGGCGGGCGCCAGCTCGGGCCCGAGCGTCACCTTGCGCGGCCCCACCCGCCGCTCCAGCAGCGGGGCCAGCGACTTGCGCCAGCTTCCGGCCGCCATCTCCCGCTCGGCGGGCGACATGGTCACCTGGGCCAGCTTCTCCGCCTCGGCGAACGTTCCCATCTCGACCTCGGGACCGAACGCCGGGGCAGTGCCGAACGTGGGAGGGGCGCCGGCTGGAGGCGCGGCCGCTGTGGTGGATCCGGGCGTTCCGGCCTTGTGCGGCTCGTTGCAGGCGGCGACCACGGCCGCCACACCGATGGGGGCCTTGAGGAAGAACTGGCGACGGGTGTTCACGCTACACTCCTAAAGGGACGCAGGGACGCAGGGACGCACGGCAACAGACCGACCGGCATGACATTACAGCACGCCGGCCTCGGCCCGCTAGCCACCCGTGCCTTTCCGGGACATCTTTAGGACTCCCCCACAAAAAGCCCACAATGCCCGAACTGCAGAGCCGTCTTCAGGTAGCGCTCGCCGACCGCTACCGGATCGAAGGCGAGGTCGGCGCAGGCGGTATGGCCACGGTGTACCTGGCCCAGGACGTCCGGCACGACCGGAAGGTCGCCCTCAAGCTCCTGCGTCCGGAGCTGTCCGCCGTGATCGGCGCCGAGCGGTTCCTGGCCGAGATCAAGCTCACGGCCAACCTGCAGCATCCGCATATCCTGCCGCTGTTCGACTCGGGCGAGGCCGACGGATTCCTGTTCTACGTCATGCCGTTCGTCGAGGGCGAATCGCTCCGCAGCCGGCTCAACCGGGAAAAGCAGCTCCCGGTGGCGGACGCCATCCGGATCGCGACCGAAGTGGCATCGGCGCTCGACTATGCGCACCGGCACCAGGTGGTCCACCGCGACATCAAGCCCGAGAACATCCTGCTCCATGACGGCCGCGCCCTGGTCGCCGACTTCGGCATCGCGCTGGCGGCCAGCCGGGCGAGCGGCACGCGGATGACCGAGACCGGCATGTCCCTCGGCACGCCGCACTACATGAGCCCGGAGCAGGCGATGGGCGAGCGGGAGATCACGCCCCGCTCGGATGTGTACGCGCTGGGCGTCATGCTGTACGAGATGCTGACGGGCGATCCACCGTTCACCGGCTCCACCGCGCAGGCGATCGTGGCTCGGGTGCTCACCGAGGCGCCGCGTCCGATCCTGCCGCAGCGCCACACCATTCCGCCTCATGTCGAGGCGGCGATCCTCACCGCGCTCGAGAAGCTGCCGGCAGACCGGTTCGGCACGGCGGCCGAGTTTGCCGAGGCGCTGGCGGGGCGCAACTACGTGCCGACGGTCGTCACCGGGGCGGGCATCGCGGCGCCGGCCGCGGCCCAAGCTGCCACGACGCCCGTGAAGAAGGCAGGCTGGAACGTTCCGGCAATCGGGGCGCTCGGCGTCGCGGCCATCGCGGCGGGCCTCGCTGCATGGGGGTGGCTCAGGCCCGGTCCCGAGCCTCTCGTCAACCGGTTCAGCGTCTACCTGCCCCCCGACCAGGCTCTGGCTCCGGTCAACGGGTCGGGCAACCGCGTGGCCATCTCGCCGGACGGCAACCGGATCGTCTACTCGGGTCCAGGTCCTCGGGGCACCCAGCTCTGGCTCCGGGAGCACGACCAGCTCAGCTCCACGCCGATAGCCGGGACCGAGGGCGCCAGCACGCCGTTCTTCTCCCCCGATGGCCGGCAGATCGGGTTCCTGGTCGGCGGGACGACTCTGCGGACCGTACCGCTCAATGGTGGACCCGCCCAGACGCTGTCGGACAGCGTGAACTCGACGGGCGGCGCGTGGGGGGCCGACGGGTACATCTACTTCGAGGTGGATTCGGGCATCGCCCGCATGCGTGCCACCGGAGGGGCCAAGGAGCCGCTTTACAATTTCTTCACCCACAAGGAGGCGGGCGCGGAGTGGCCGGTGCTGCTGCCGGGAGAAAAGGGGCTCGTCTTCCGCACCCGACGCGCCAATCAGGCCATCGGCGATTTCACCATCGTGGCGATGCCGCTCCCGCACGGAGAGCCGCACGTGCTGATGCGCGGAGTCTACGCCCGGTACTCGCCGAGCGGACACCTGCTGGTCATCACCGGGGACGGAAAACTGGTCGCTGCGCCGTTCGACCCGAACAAGCTCGCGATCACGGGTCCCACGGTGGGCATTCTCGAGGGCATCGGCGTCGAGGTCGGGGGGTTCTCGACGAATCTGGCTCTGTCCGACAACGGAACGCTGGTCTATACCACCGGCGCCGCCGTGAGGAGCCGGCAACCGGTCTGGGTCACGCGCGATGGCCTGGAGGCCGCCGTCGATTCCTCCTGGAACCCGCAAGGCGCCATCGCCGCGTTCGCGCTTTCACCCGACGCCAAGTCCCTGGCCGTGGACCTGCTCCAGCAGGGTAATGACGCTATCTGGGTCAAGCAGCTTCCGACCGGTCCGTTTTCCCGGCTCACCTTCGGCGACACCATCAACCAGCGCCCCAGCTGGTCTGCTGATGGGCGCTCGGTGGTCTACCTCGGCAACAGCACCGTGAACGGTGGCATTCCCGCGATGCGACGCGCCGATGGCACGGGCGCCGCGCGCGTGCTGGTCCGGTCCACTTTTGCGTTCGGACAGACGTTCCAGACGCGCGACGGCAAGTGGATCGTGGCCCGCCGCTCGTTCTCCGAGAGCGGCAAGGGCGACATCTACGCGGCCCGTGAGGGCGACTCGACCCTGGTGCCGCTGGTGACCGGTCCGGCCTCGGAGATCGACCCCGCGGTCTCGCCGGATGGGCGCTGGCTGGCGTACGCCTCGGACGAGTCGGGAGCGATGGAGATCTACGTGCGACCCTTCCCCGACGTGGCGTCGGCCCGGTGGCAGGTCTCGACCGTCGGGGGCCTGAGCCCGGTCTGGTCTCACAGCGGCAAGGAGCTGTTCTATCGCAGCACGGGGGAGCGGCTCATGGTGGTCGGGGTTCGACCCGGAGCCACGTTCTCATTCGATCAGCCGAAGCCGCTGTTCTCCACCTCTCAATATGTCTCCATCAATCCGGTGCCGTCGTTCGACGTCAGCCCCGACGACCAGCGGTTCCTCTTCCTGCGGGAGACCGCGCCGAACGAGCGGAACGAGTTGATAATGGTTCAGAACTGGACCGAGGAGATGAAGGCGCGCGGGCGAAAGTAGCCCCCCGGCTTGAAGATGGGCAAATCACGACGCCGTGGAGACTTGAGACCCGCTTGACGGCCGACCGGCAGCTTGAGGGCGTCAATAGCGGCGCTGGCCCCCAAGACGAGGTCACCATGAAGTCGCTCCCCCGCTCGGCTCTCCTGGTCGCCGTTCTCGCCATGGCCTGTCGGGATCAGACCGGCCCGAACACGACCGCAGACGATCCCTCGCTCGCGAGCGCCGCCGCCTTGAAGAGCTTCAGCCAGGTGGCCACGGGCCAGAACCACGCCTGCGCGCTTACCACCGACGGGCGCGCCTGGTGCTGGGGACAGAACGATTACGGCCAGCTCGGCACCGGCACCTTTACCTCGGTGCAAAGGCCGGTCGCGGTCTCGACCGGGCTCCGCTTCACCCAGATCCGGGCCAACTACGACTTCACCTGCGCCATCGCCACCGACGACAAGGCGTATTGCTGGGGCGCCAACGAATTCGGACAACTGGGCGATGGCACCACGACCCAGCGCACCAAGCCGAAGGCCGTCGCCGGCTCCCGCCGGTTCCGCCACATGGCGACCGGTTTCCGGCACGGCTGCGCGGTGACGATTGCCGACGTGGGCTTCTGCTGGGGCTGGAACAGCCAGGGCAGCGTCGGTGACGGCACCGAGACTCAACGGAACAAGCCCGTACGCGTGACGGGCGGACTGAAGTTCCTCCGAATCGTGCCGGGCGGCAACGTCTCGTGCGGTCTCACGACGAGCAATGCGGCATACTGCTGGGGACGCGGAGACGAAGGCTCGATCGGCGACGGGACCAGGACGACCCGCCTCGAGCCCACACCGGTCGCGGGGGGTCGCAAGTATCAGCAGCTCGTCACCGGCGGTCCGACAACCTGCGGAGTCACGACTGCGCACGTGGCGTTCTGCTGGGGGTGGAACGCCTTGGGCCAGGTGGGCGACGGGACCCAGACCGACCGGTTGATCCCGACTCAAGTTTCGACCGGTACCCGTTTCATCGCGGTGAGCACGAGCTACGGTCATGCATGCGGACTCAGTGAGAGCCACCAGGCATGGTGCTGGGGATTCAATGGAAATGGTGAGCTTGGCGACGGTACGAACACCGATCGATCCGTGCCGGCGCCGGTGGGAGGCGGTCATACGTTCGAGTCGCTGAACTCGCCCGGCGACAACGAGTACAGCTGCGGGGTGACGACAACCGGCTCGCTCTACTGCTGGGGCCTGA
Organism: uncultured Gemmatimonadales bacterium; assembly: GCA_963757525.1. GTDB lineage: Bacteria > Gemmatimonadota > Gemmatimonadetes > Gemmatimonadales > GWC2-71-9 > CAVVWJ01. The sequence goes on along the minus strand of CAVWRM010000001.1, from coordinate 1,894,657 downwards.
ACAACTACGGGCAGCTCGGCGACGGCACCCACACCAATCGGTCGCTGCCGGTGAAGGTGAGCGGGTCGAAATGAGGCGCTACTCCGCGACGTAGCGCCAGGATTGATCGGGACTCTGCCGGCGCCAGACGGTGAAGAACGTGAACTTGCCGAAAGCGGCGGTGGGGTCGGCTTCGTTGGTGACGATGGTCCCCATCGTCACGCCGAGGTCGCCGCTCGATGCGACGATGACGCCATGCTCGGGGGACCACCAGACCGAGCTGCCGGTGGCGGGCTCACCATCGGCGACGACGGCCGCGATCGAGTCCGCCCCCACGACGAACGCCGCCCTCGCTCTGCTCCCCATGTTCATCGCGTCCGCACTCCCATACTGCACGAACGCCCGCCCCAGGCCGACCTTCTGGGCGTCGCGGGAGAAGGCCCGCTCAGTGGTATCGAGGCTCTGTCGGTACCTGGCGATAGTGGCGGCGTCGTTGGACGGCGTCACCATCTTCGAGGGCAGCGCCGGCGGTAGAGGATCTGCGGGCGGAGGACCCGACGCGCGGCGACCGCGATACACCGCGGCCCGCCATCCCTCGGAGCCTTTGACCCAGTACGTCAGATATTTCCCCCGCGTGGAAGAGCCATCCGCGGCGTGCAAAGTGGAATACCCGAGCGTGAAGCCTTGCAAACCATCGGCTGAGATGCCGACGCGCACCGGGACCCAGCCGAGCTTGGCGCCGGCATTGGCGGGATTGGCGCGGATGACCGCGAGGACGCTGTCCTTTCCCACCGCGAACCCACCGTCCACCGGCATCACCACGTCCGCGGCGAGCATGGGACGGATACCGGATACTACGTCGGTCCGCTCGCTGGCCGTGGCGAACGCCCTGTCGGCCGCCAGCAGCTCGTTGGCGACGGCGGCGGGGTCGGCAGCGTTCTTGGGAGCCGGCGTGCCCGCCGAGCCTCCGGAGCAGCCGGATCCAAGGAGAGCGAGCATCGCGATGGCGAGCGTCGAGACGGGGTCGCGGCGGAGCATGGCCATGGTTCCCTGAAGATGAGGTCGGTCGATTGGCGTTGCCGATAGAGACGCCGACGCAGCCCTGGGCGGCACAGTTTCAGGCGCAAGGTATATTGGCGGCATGCCAACCTTCCTTCGATGCACCCAGCCGCTGTTCATCGTCGCCCTGCTTCTCGTCTCCCCATTTTTCGCCTCCGCCCAGACCCCGACCCTGCCGAGCGAGACGCCCGATGCCCTGCGGCCCGCGACGACGGGGTTCGATTACGAGCGGCGGATCGCGAACATCCCGATGCGAGATGGGGTCAAGCTCCACACGGTCATTCTGGTGCCGAAGGGCGCCCAGCGCGCCCCGATGCTCCTCACGCGTACGCCCTACAACGCCGACGCCCTGACCGCGAATTCACACAGCTCGCACCTGGGCCCAAGCCTCTACGGCTACGACAATGCCACCGACGTCATCGTCGAAGGCGGCTACATCCGCGTGGTCCAGGATGTCCGGGGCAAGTACGGCTCCGAAGGCGGCTACGTCATGAACCGCCCGCTCCACGGCCCGCTCAATCCCGCGCCGGTGGACCACTCGACCGACACGTACGATACGATCGACTGGCTGGTGAAGCACGTGGCCGAGGGCAACGGGAAGGTCGGCATCCTCGGCATCTCCTACGACGGGTTCACCCCGTTGATGGCCCTGGTCAATCCACACCCGGCGCTCAAGGTGTCGGTGCCGATGAACCCGATGGTGGACGGGTGGATGGGCGACGACTGGTTCCACAACGGCGCGTTCCGTCAGCAGAACATGCCGTATATCTACGAGCAGGAGGCCACTCGCAACAATTCGGCCGCCTGGTGGACCTCGAACTTCGACGACTACGACATGTACATGGAAGCAGGGTCAGCCGGTGAACTGGGCCGCAGGCGCGGACTCGAGCAGGTAGGGTTCTGGCGCAAGATCCTGGAGCACCCGAGCTACGATGCGTTCTGGCAGCAGCAGGCGATGGACTCGATTCTGGGCAAGCTGCCGCTCACCATCCCGGTGATGCTCGTGCACAGCCTGTGGGACCAGGAGGATATCTACGGGGCGCCTGCGGTGTACCGCGCGCTCGAGCCCAAGGACTCGGGCAACGACAAGGTGTTCCTGGTTCTGGGCCCCTGGTATCATGGGCAAGAGATCGACGAAGGGAGCAGCCTCGCGGCGATCCGGTTCGAGAGCAACACGGCCCTCTGGTTCCGGCAACATGTGCTGCGCCCGTTCCTCGATCACTACCTCAAGGACAACGCCCCGCCGATGGACGTCGCACCGGTCACCGCCTTCGAGACCGGGACCAATACGTGGCGCCGCCTCAAGTCCTGGCCATCTGGGTGCGAGGCCGGCTGCCCCGTCAAGCCAACACCGCTCAACCTGCTCGCCGGGTCGAAGCTCGGCTGGACCGCGCCGGCCAAGAATGCCCCCCCATACGACGAGTATGTCTCCGATCCGGCCAAGCCGGTGCCATTCCGCTCGCGGCCGATCCAGCCGGTGGGATATGGAGGGCGCTTCACCTGGGAGCACTGGCTGGTGGACGACCAGCGCGAGCAGTCGGGCCGGCCCGACGTCGCCACCTTCACGTCCGATGTCCTGGCGCGACCGCTCAAGATCAGCGGCCGGCCGATCGCCAATCTCGTGGCCTCCACCAGCGGGACGGACGCCGACTGGGTCGTGAAGCTGATCGACGTCTATCCCGACGAGGTTGCCGGACAGCCGGAGATGGGCGGCTACCAGCTCATGGTGTCGGCGGATGTACTGCGGGGACGCTATCGCGAAAGCTTCGAGGCGCCCAAGGCGATCACGCCGAACAAACCGCTCACCTACAGATTCGCACTTCCCACAACCAACCACGTCTTCCTCCCGGGCCATCGGCTCATGGTCCAGATCCAGTCGAGCTGGTTCCCGCTCTACGACAGGAATCCGCAGACTTTCGTTCCGAACATCTTCTGGGCCAAGCCTGCGGAGTACCGGAAAGCAACCCAGCGTGTCTGGCACGCCCCGGGCCAGTCGAGCTTCGTGGAACTGCCGGTGGTGTCGGGACCTTAGCCAGACGACGCCGCCGACCTCCCATGCGATTCACCCGCGCCCTCGTGCGTCCACCCGCGGCAACGTTCGCCGGCGGGATCACCACGTCCGCCCTGGGTCCGCCGGATCTGAAGCTGGCGCTCGAGCAGCACGAGGAATACTGCCGGACGCTCGAGAGCCTCGGCGTCGCCCTCGAGCGCCTCGAGCCCGATCCCGCGTTCCCTGACAGCACGTTCGTCGAGGACACCGCCATCGTCACCCGCCGCGGGGGGATCCTCACCCGTCCGGGTGCGACGAGCCGGATGGGAGAAGTGGAGTCGGTGCGCGCCGCGCTCGAGCCGTGGTTTCCCGGCATCGAGGCGATCGCCCCACCCGGCACGGTCGACGGCGGCGACATATGCGAGGCGGGCTCGCATTTCTTCATCGGGCGATCGTCACGCACTAACGCCGAGGGCGCGGCGCAGCTCACGACATGGCTGGCGCGGGGCGGGTTCGAGTCGAGCGTGATCGACATCCGGAACACGCCGAGCCTGCTGCATCTCAAGACGGGGCTCTCCTGGCTCGGCGGGCGGCGGCTTCTCGCCGATGCGGCGCTCGATGGGCACGAAGCGCTTCGCGGGTGGGACGTAGTGAGGGTGCCGCCCGGTGAGGCGTACGCGGCCAACTGTATCCGGGTCAACGAGGTGGTGCTGGTGGCCCGAGGGTTTCGGGCCACCCAGCACCTGTTAGGCAGGCTTGGCTACGAGGTGGTCGAGGTCGGGATGACGGAGTACCGCAAGATGGACGGAGGGTTGAGCTGCCTTTCCCTGCGTTGGTGAGTCGTCCCCGTCACAGCTCGAAGCGGAGGCCGGCAGTGAAGGGCCAGACCCACGCGTTGCTGGTGCCGACCTCATCCTTCTTGGCGAAGGCGATGTCGCCCTGGGGGCTGAGAAGCAGGGCCGTACGCGAGCCGAGCCGGTAGGCGATCTTGGCGCCGACATTGATCGCCGGATAGGTGTTGGACCCTGGTCCGTCCGGATTGAACGTCAGCGCACCGGCCCCCGCATTGATGATCACGGACCAGGGCGACTCGTTCGCCGAGACGACCTCGTAGCCGAGCTTCGCGATGTAGTGGTAGACCTTCACGTCCGGCCCCTCGAGACCGCCACCCACGTCGGCTCCCGAGTGGAAGCCGACATCGAGATCGCCAAGAAGCCAGAGCTTGTCCGACACCTTTATCCCGGCGCCGATCCCGAACCCCGGACCTGCATCGACGGCATCGGCAATGTCGAAGGTCGGCAGGTAGAGCCCGGCCCGAGCTTCCAGTGTCGCCCGTCGACTCGGCTCCTGGGCGGAGGCGACGGTAGCGGCACCGAGCAGGCCCGCGATCAGCACGAGGTGACGCATGGAGTGTTTCATGACAATTCCCTCCTAGTTCGCGTGCTGCCAGCGGCGCTGAATCGCCTTCCACTGAAGCACCTGATAGATGGCGGCGAGGGCCACGAGCAGGTAAACGACACGGCTGATCGGGCTCGCGTCGCCGAAGAGACCACCTACCAGGTCGCCTCCACGCAGGGCGACAACGCCCCAGTTCAGGCCGCCGATTACGAGGAGAACGGCGGCGATGACGTCCAGGTTTTTCATATGATCCTCATGTTTAGTTTGGCGATTGTCTAACTCCTGTCCAGCAAACTACACTTGAGATGGCCATATGTCAAGGTAATGTCTAAGTAATTTCCTTGACGAGATATAGACAAAGTGGTAGCTTGCACACCATGAACGAGCCCGAGTCTCCGTCCACGTCCCGATTCCCCGTTCGCCTCGTGTCCACCCGAACGGGCCTGTCTCCGCACGTGCTCCGGGCGTGGGAGCGTCGCTACCGAGTGGTCGAGCCACTGCGGAGCGAGGGCGGCCAGCGGCTCTATTCCGATCTCGATGTTCAGCGGTTGCGGTTGTTGCGTCGGCTGACCGAGCGGGGCCACGCCATCAGCCGCATCGCCACCCTCCCGCTCGACACCCTCAGCCAGCTGGACGCCGCCACGTCAGACCCCGACCAGACCGGTTCGCCGTCCCCGGCCGGAGTCGAGGGTGACACCCTTCACGACGTCACCGAATCCGCGCTCCGGGCGACCCGCCGGCTCGATCACGGGAGCCTTCAGTCGCTTCTCGAGCGCGCCGCGGTCACCTTCGGCGCGCCGGACTTTCTCGACCACGTCGCCGCGCCTGCGCTCGACCAGATCGGACGGGGGTGGGCCGCCGGCACGATCTCGGTAGCTCAGGAGCATCTGGCGACCGCCGTCTTCCGGCGTGTGCTCAACCGGCTGCTCGATGTTTACGAGGTGAAGGGGCCGGCGCCGCGACTGATCGTGGCGACGCCCGCCGGCGAGATGCACGAGCTCGGCGCCCTCATGGTCGCCGTGGCGGCCGCGGCGGAAGGCTGGGACGTGACGTACCTGGGGCCGGACCTTCCCGTAGCCGACCTGTTGGAGGCTTCGAGCGCCTCGGGCGCGAACGCGGTGGCGCTCAGCGCGGTCCACGCGCCGGATCCCGCCGCGCTCCTGAGCGCGATTCGCCAGACGCGTGAGGGGCTCCCCGCCGGCACGCCGCTCTTGCTGGGTGGCGCCGCGGTGCCGAACGTCGCGCTCGACTCCTCGCATGACGGCATCTGGCTGGTCGAGAGCCTGGAAGACCTGCGACTCCTGCTCGCCCGTTTATCCGCCCGCGCAGCGGCAGGGGGCGACACCTGAGCGGCGCCCCTCTAACCCTCCTGACCGGCGCGAGCGGATACGTCGGCGGCCGCCTGCGTCTGGCCCTCGAGGCGCACGGACGCCCGCTCCGCTGTCTCGCCCGCCACCCGGAGTACCTCCGGCAGAGGGTGTCACCTGACACGGCCGTGGTAGGAGGCGATGTCCTGGACGCCGATTCTCTCGGCGCCGGGCTCCGCGACGTGCATACGGCCTACTATCTGGTCCACTCGATGGCGTCGTCGCCCCGGTATGCCGAGCGGGATCGCCAGGGCGCGGAGCAGTTCGCGACTGCCGCCCGCGAGTCCGGCGTCAAGCGAATCATCTATCTGGGGGGATTGGGCAAGGGTGACGATCTGTCTCCCCATCTCGCCAGCCGGCAGGAGGTCGGCCGGATTCTCCGCGAGTCCGGCGTACCGACGATCGAATTCCGCGCGTCGATCGTAATCGGCTCGGGCAGCGTCTCATTCGAGCTGGTACGCGGGCTGGTCGAGAAGCTTCCGCTCATGGTCACGCCGCGGTGGGTCGATACGCCCACTCAGCCGATCGGCATCGAGGATGTCGTCGGATATCTCGTGGCCGCGCTCGACCGGAGGGGCGACGAGACGATCGTCTACGAGATCGGCGGCCCCGATCGCGTGTCGTACCGGGACCTGATGCGGGAGTATGCCCGCCTGCGCGGTCTCAGGCGAGCGATGATTCGCGTCCCGGTGCTCTCGCCCCGTCTATCCAGCCTGTGGCTCGGCCTCGTGACCCCCGTGTACGCGCAGGTTGGTCGGGAGCTGATCGAGGGCGTCCGGAATCCCACCGTCGTCGAGGATGACCGCGCGCGCCGCGATTTCGGCCTGCGTCCCCGTGGCGTGCGCGAGGTCCTCCGTCGCGCGCTCGTCCACGAAGACCTCGGGTTCGCCGCGACTCGCTGGTCCGATGCCCTCTCGGCACAACGGGAGCCGAAGCAATGGGGGGGCGCCAGGTTCGGCTCCCGGCGCGTGGATTCGAGGGCGGCATGGGTGCACCTCCTACCGGACCAGGCCTTTCTTCCGATCGCGCGGATCGGCGGAAAAGCAGGCTGGTATTATGGCAACCTGCTGTGGCGTCTCCGCGGGCTGCTCGATCTTGCCGTCGGCGGTCCGGGCCTCCGGCGCGGTCGGCCGGACCCGGAGCATCTGCGGGTGGGAGAGACGCTTGACTTCTGGCGGGTCGAGGCGATCGAGCCCGGCCGTCTGCTCCGGCTCGCCGCCGAGATGCGCCTGCCGGGCCGGGCGTGGCTGCAATTCGAGGTGACGCCCGAGAACGGCGGCAGCCTGATCCGGCAGACGGCGATGTTCGATCCGGTCGGCGTGGCCGGACTGCTCTACTGGTACGGATTGTGGGGAATTCATCAGGTGATCTTCGCCGGCATGCTGCGGAAAATCGCGCGCGCGGCCACGGTGTAGGCCGCGCGGCGAACTGGATCGCACGCGGGCCGCGGTCAGTCCTCGTCCGGGTCGTCCCCTCCCCCCAGCCAGTGCCTGCGCCGAAAGTACAGGAGCATCCCGGCCGCCAGCGCCACCATGATCAGGATCAGCGCCGGATAGCTCCAGCGGTAGTGCAGTTCCGGCAGATAGTCGAAGTTCATCCCGTACAGGCCGGCCAGAAAGGTCAGCGGAATGAAGATACTCGCCATGATCGTGAGCACCTTCATGACTTCGTTGGCGCGCTGCCCCATGGCGGACATGTGGGTATCCATCAGGCTGGATGCCAGCTCGCGATAGGTATCGATCACGTCGAGAATCTGCACCGCGTGATCGAGGCAGTCGCGCAGGTACTGCCTCACTTGCGGCGTGATGAGCGGCGACTCTTCCCGCACCAGGGCGCCGACCGCTTCGCGCTGGGGCCAGACCGCGCGGCGCAGCACGAGGAGATCGCGCCGGATCCGGTGGATACTGCGCTGGCTGGACGGCCGGGTCTCGTGCAGGATCCGCTCCTCGATCGCCTGCAGCCGGTCGCCGAGCTGCTCGAGCACCGGGTAGTAGCCGTCGAGAACCGCGTCGATCAGGGCATAGGCGAGGTAGTCCGGGCCGCTGCGGCGAATGAGCCCCTTGCCGGCGCGAATCCGGACGCGCACCGGATCGAACACGTCTCCCTCCCGCTCCTGAATGGTGAGCAGATACTGGGAGCCGATGAAGAGGCTGACCTGCTCCACGTCGAGGAAGCCTTCCGCCGCGCGGGCCATTCTCGTGATCACGAGGTGCTGCTGGTCGTAGGCCTCCGCCTTGGGACGCTGGGGGACGTTGACCACGTCTTCGAGCGCCAGCGGGTGAATGTCGAAGATCTCCGCCAGGCGGCGGAGCAGCGGCTCGTCGCCCAGTCCACACACGTCGATCCACGATACCCGATCAGCGGCCATGTGGTCCGGAATCTCCTCGACGCCGACGCCGACATGCTCCTGGACCGAGTCCGGGCCATACACGGTGACCCGCACCGTGGCCGCCTGCCGCTCCTCGGGAAAAACCAGTGTGCCCGGCGGGGCGCCGACCGGGGGGTGGCGTTTGTGGAAGTTGAGCAGGCGCGACGCTCCCACGATGGTGGCGCGGACACGCCGCCTGACCCGGCTCCGCATCACTCGGCCCGCCGCAGGTCGGCCAGCCGGGACGCTCCGGCCCAGACCCGGTCGCTCACGTCGTCCACAAAGAGCTGCAGGTGCGGGAACGGTATCTGGATGCCCGCCTCGTCGAGCGCCATCTTGGCCGCCTCGATCACCGCGAAATAGGTCCGCCGCTCCTGGGCCGGATTGTCGATCCACACCCGCACCTCGAGGTTCACGCTGGAATCGCCGAACCCGCTCGCGATCACCTCGGGGGCGGGCCGGTCCAGCACGCCCGGCACCGTCCCCACGGCGGGCAGGAGCACCTGGCGCGCCTCGGCGATACGCTCCTTGTAGGCGATGCCGACGGGCACGTTGACCCGCACCTCGCCGTACATGGAGTGGTTCACCAGCATATCACCGATGATCTGCTTGTTGGGAATCACGACGAAGGTGTTCTCCATCGTGCGGATGCGGGTGGTGCGCATGGTGATCTCCCTGACCTCCCCGTACCGGTCCAGCGTGGTGACGAAGTCGCCGACGCGGAAGGGCCGGTCCCAGAAGATGAGAAACCCGGCGATGGTGTTGGCGATGGTTTCCTGTGCCGCGAACCCGACGGCGATGCCGACCACCCCAAGGCCGGCCAGGGCCGCGCCCACATTGATGCCGAGCTGGCTGGCGGCCATCACCACGGCGAGGACGACGACCATGCCTTTGAACAGGCCGTCCACCAGCAGATTGATCAGGGCCGGGGCGAAATGGGCTCGGTGGAGAACGCCACGCAGCGCCGGCCGGGTCAGCCGCAGGCCGACCCAGAACAGGAGAATGACTACCAGCGCCGCGATCAGCCGGGGGACGGCGATCAGGGCGACCGCGACCAGACGGTCGCGCTCGAGAAAGGGAAGGAACCGATCCATCGAGACACTCCGCGCATTGGGTAGCGGAAATGTCGCGTCTCCCCCGACCTGCGGCTACCGGCCGAGCCTGACCGTGCCGAAGTCCCCCTCCGACGCCGCCAACCGCTCGAGGAGGGGGGCCGGGCTCCAGAACCCGGGATCGCCGTGGGGGTTCCTGGCGAATTGACGGATGCGATCGAGAACCCGGGCTGGCCCCACCTCATCGGCATACCACATCGGGCCCCCCTTGGATCGGGGAAATCCGTAGCCCGTGAGATAGACGACGTCGATGTCGCTGGCGCGCGCGGCGACGCGCTCTTCGAGAATCCGCGCGCCTTCGTTGACGAGGGCGTACACCAGGCGGTCCACGATCTCCTCGTCGCCCACCTCGCGCCGCGTCATGCCGAGCTCCGTCCGGTGGGCCGCAATCAGCTCCTCCGCGGCCGGGGACGGCACCGGCCGCCGGGGGCCGTCGGGATAGTCGTACCACCCGCCGCCGGTCTTCTGGCCGAGCCGGCCCGATGCGCAGAGCTTGTCGGGGAGGGTGGAGGTGAGATAGCCGGAGCGCGTCGTCCGGCGATGCTGACGGATCGCCTGGCTCACGTCGTGGCCTACCAGGTCACCGACCCGGAAGGGACCCATCGCGAAGCCGAAGGCCTCCATGGCCCGGTCCACCTGCCAGGGCGTGGCGCCTTCCTCGACCAGGTACCAGGCCTGCTTGGTGTAGCCCTCGAGCATGCGATTGCCGATGAAGCCGTCGCAGACCCCGGCCACGACCGCGACCTTGCGGAGCCTCTTCGCGAGCGCGAGCGCGCTGCTCACCACCTCGGGCGACGTGGCCCGGCCGCGGACCACCTCGAGAAGGCGCATGACGTTCGCGGGGCTGAAAAAGTGGAGCCCGAGAACGTCGGCCGGGCGGCGGGTGAAGTTGGCGATCGCGTCGACGTCGAGGGTCGAGGTATTGGTCGCCAGGATGGCGCCGGGCTTGAGTACCCGGTCGAGTGCGACGAACACGCTCCGCTTGACGGCAAGCGATTCGAACACCGCCTCGATCACCAGGTCGGCACGGCCGATGTCTCGATACGACAGCGTCGGGTGGAGCAGTCCCATCCGGTGGTCGCGCGCGTCCGACGCGAGCTTCCCCCTCTTCACCTGGCCCTCGTAGATGCCGGCCAGGCGCGCCACTCCCCGGTCGAGCGCCGCCTGATCGGTCTCGACCAGCCCGACGGGAATGCCGGCGTCGAGCAGCGCGACGGCGATGCCCGCCCCCATCGTCCCCGCCCCGATCACGGCGGCCTGACCGAGCGGACGAACCGGAGTCGCCGGGGTCACGTCCTCGACCTTCCCGGCGGCACGCTCCGCGAAGAAGGCGTGGCGGAGGCCTCTCGACTCCGGTGTGTCCATCAGGTCGAGGAAAGCGCGCCGCTCGACCGCGAGCCCGGCGTCGAAGGATTCGCCGCCCGCTTCGATCGCATCCACCGCGCGGATGGGGGCCGGCAAGGGGGGACGGGCGGATGCGAGTCTCGCACGAGCCGCGGCGCCCAGCGAAATGAGACTCGAGCGATCGAGCGCGAGGTCGCGGGCACGGGGTGGGGGTCTGCTCGTCACGTCGTCCGACGAGGCCAGGTCGGTGGCCGCCGCAAGGATATCGCCGTTCACGACCCGATCGAGCAGCGCCGTGTTTCCCACTTCGGCGGCCGCTACCGGCTCACCACCGGTGATCATCTCGATCGCGCGCTCGACGCCGACCAAGCGGGGCAGACGCTGGGTGCCGCCCGCGCCCGGGATCAGACCGAGCTTGACCTCGGGCAACCCCAGCTTGGCGCCGGCGGCCGCGACCCGATAGTGGGCGGACATCGCCAGCTCGAGCCCACCGCCGAGGCAGGTGCCGGCGATCGCGGCGACGACCGGTTTGGTACTGGTCTCGATGCGCTCGATGAGCTGTCGGAGGGACGGATCGGCCTGGCTCGCGGGCGTGCCGAACTCCCGGATGTCGGCGCCGCCGGAGAAGAGGCCACCGCTGCCCGAGAGGACGATAGCGCGAACGGTGGAGTCCGCCCCGGCTCGCGCGATGGCGGTGGCGATGCCGGCGCGAACGCGGTGGGACAGGCCGTTGACGGGCGGATTGGCGAAGGTGATCACCGCCACTCCGCCGGCCACCCGGTACTGAGGATCGGCCATCTACCGTCGCCTCGGTCGTCTCTCCAAGCGGCCTCGCGAAGCAGCAGTGGTCACTGCCGGGGACTGCTACGAAGCTTGCCCCGGTCCACCTTCCCCAGATGCGTGGTCGGCAGCGAGTCCACGAAGTACACCTCCCGAGGATGCTTGTAGGCCTCGAGCCTCTCCCGTACGAACGCCTTGAGCTCTTCCGCCAGACCCTCGGGGCGCTCGCGGGCGACGACCCAGGCGCACGGTTTCATCAGGCCATTCGCGTCGGTTACGCCTACCACCGCCACCTGGGCCACGCTCGGGTGGAGCAGCATGCAACCTTCGACCTCGGTCGCCGACAGCCACTTTCCGGAGACCTTGAGCAGCTCGTCGGCCCGGCCACCATACGTGAAGTACCCGTCCGGGTCGCGGCGGACCAGGTCGCCCGTTACCACCCATTCGCCCCGGAAGCAAGCCTGGCTCTTCTCCAGATTCTGCCAATAGCCCAGCGCTCGGGAGCCGCCGCGCACCCAGAGGTAGCCCATGGTCCCGTCCTCCACTGCGTGCCCCTCGTCGTCCGCCACCATGATTTCGAACCCGGGCACGACCTCGCCGAGGGTCCCCCGGCGGACGCGACCGAGTCGATTCGAAAGGAAGATGTGCCACTGTTCCGCGGTGCCGAGTCCGTCGAGCAGGGGGACCCCGAAGAGACGGTCCCACCGGGCGTGCAGCTCTTCGGGCAAGCCCTCGCCCGCGGAGGTTGCGAGGCGCAGCGAGGAGAAATCCTGACGGGCGGCGTCGGGATGATTCACGATCTGATTGATCATGGTGGGCACCGCGACCAGGATCGTGGGCCGATAGCGGGCGATGCGGTCGAAGAGACACTCCGCGGTGCAGCGCTCGTCGAACAACACGCTCGAGGCACCGGCGGAAAACGGAAAAAGCAGATTGGAGCCGGTGGCGTATCCGAAATACAGCTTGGGGACCGAGAGCGTGACATCGTCCTCGGCATACTGCAAGACCCGCCCGGCATAGCATTGGCAGGTGTTGACGAAGGATCGGTGCGGCTGCACCGCCGCTTTGGGCCGTCCCGTCGTGCCACCGGAGAAGAGCCAGATGGCGGGGTCGTCGGGATGGGTGGGGAAATTTCGCCAGGTTGCGGGTGCGGAGCCGAGACGTGATTGCCAGTCGTCGCCCCCCACGACCAGCAATGTCGGCGCATGCGTCGCGTGCGAGGCCGCGGCATAGAAGGCCTCGGCCCGCTCCGCCGCTACCAGCGCGACGACCGCGCGGCTGTACTCGAAGAAATACTCGACGGCCTCGGGCTTGAGCTCGGGGTTCACCATCACCACCACCGCACCAACCTTGAGGATTCCGAACAGCGCCCCGACGTAGTCGGGCCCGTCGGGAAGGGCGATCATCACCCGCTGCTCCGGAGCCACGCCGGCCGCGCTCAGGAGGTTGGCGTACCGGTTGGCCAGCGCCTGAACGTCGCGGAAGCTGAGCCGTCCCGCATCGGTCTGCAGCGCGGTGCGCTCTCCCCGACCCTCTCGCACGCGGGCATCGAGAAAGAAATCGGCGATGTTGAGGCGGGGAGCGGTCTCGACCGTCATTGGCAGGCTCCGTGAGCGGAACACGGAAGGGGGTGGTGAGGGCACAATAATCGACCGGGCGCACGCCGCAATGACCCAATCGGCCGGGTTGACCATCTCCAACCCCGCGTCAATCTTCACCTCAGCCGATCGCCCATCGAGGACGCCATAATCGAGCAGCCGCTTGCCGCCATGACCTGGGAGGAGGCCCGGGACGCCTCCGGCCCTGGCTCCGTCGCGATTCTGCCGGTGGGCGCCATCGAAGCCCATGGGCCGCACCTGCCGCTCGACACCGACGTCCTCATTGCCCAGGCGATGGCACGGGCGGGCGCGGTGCGCGTGGCGGCCCGGGGGTTGCGCGTGGTGGTGCTACCGCCGCTGGTCTACACGGCCGCCGGGTTCGCGGCAGGCTTCGCCGGGACCTTCTCGATCCGTCCGGAGATCGTGACGGCCATCATGGTCGACATCGCGGGAAACCTCGCCCGGCAGCGATTCGAGGCGCTTGCGATCGCCAACGCCCACCTCGACCCCACCCACCTGGCGTCGCTCGATGCAGCCGTGAAAGGAATCCGGCGTCATCTGACGCTCACCATCGCCTTCCCCAACCTGGCCACCAAACCGTGGGCGCGCCGGCTGAGCGAGGAGTTCAAGAGCGGCGCCTGCCACGCCGGACAATTCGAGACCTCGATCGTGCTGGCGGAACGGCCCGACCTGGTGCGCGAGGAAGTCAGGGCCGCGCTGCCGGCGAACCCCGCCTCGCTCTCCCGAGCCATCAAGGACGGGAAACGGAGCTTCGAGGAGGCGGAGGGTCCCCGGGCTTACTTCGGGTACCCCGCCCAGGCGACGGTGGCGGAGGGGCGCGCCACCATCGGCGTGCTCGGCCAGATTCTCGACGAGGCGGTGCAGGTCGCGCTCACGGGCCGGGCCGCGACATGAGTACCGGCGAGCGGCGGGTGGCCGTGGTAACGGGCGCCGGCCGCGGGATCGGCGCCGCCATCGCCATCGCGCTCTCGGAGGCGGGCGTCGAGGTGATCCTCGCGGCGCGCAGCGGCGACCAGATCGAAAGCCTGGCGTCCGAGATCACGCGCACGGGCCGGGCGGCGAGGGCGATCGTGTGTGACGTGACCGGCGAAGCGAGCGTCGCGGAGCTGGCCCGCCGGGCGTCCGAGGTGGGTCCGGTCGGTGTGCTGGTGAACAATGCGGGGGCCGCCTCGTCGAGTCCCCTGCCTCGGACCTCCCTCGACGAATGGAACCGTCTCTTGGCGGTCAACGCGACCGGCGCGTTCCTCTGCACGCGCGCGTTTCTGCCCGGGATGCTGGAGCGGAAGTGGGGCCGAGTGGTGAACGTGGCCTCGACGGCGGCACTGCGCGGCGGCAAATACCTCGCGGCCTACTCCGCGGCCAAGCACGCACTCCTCGGTCTCACGAGAGCGACGGCGGCCGAGGTCGCCGGCACGGGCGTGACGGTCAATGCCGTATGTCCCGGCTTCGTGGACACCGACATGACTGCGGAGACGGTGCAGCGGATCGCGGCGAAGACGGGGCGTAGCCGAGAGACGGCGCTCGAGGCGGTGCTGGCGTCGGAGGGCCAACCGAGACTCATCCTGCCGGGAGAGGTGGCGGCCGCGGTCATCTCGCTCTCCGTGGCCGCGGTGACACATCCGCCCAACGGCGAGGCGCTGGTCTTGAACGGGGGAGATCCGATGAGTGAGCGGTTCGCGATCATCAATCCGGAGGAGCTGGGCGCGCCCAGAGGATGGAGCAACGGGATGCTGGCCACCTCGGGTGGCAGTACCCTGTTCATCGCGGGCCAGACGGCGCGCGACGGCTCGGGCAAGGTCCCTCCCGCGGATTTCGTCGCGCAGTTCGACCGGGCGCTCGCGAATGCGCTGGCGGTGCTGAAGCAGGCGGGCGGCCAGCCGGGTGACATCGGCCGGTTCACGATCTACGTGACCGACATGGGGAAGTACCGCGCGAGCCTCCAGCCGCTGGGCGAGGTGTACCGCCGGCGGATGGGGAAGCATTTTCCGGCGATGGCTCTGGTGGAGGTGAGGTCATTGGTCGACCCGGGCGCGATGGTGGAAATCGAGGCGACAGCCGTGCTCGGCTAGCTCCGAAAGGACGATCACGATGGACCTGGGACTACGAGGTAAGGCCGCGGTGGTGACCGGCGCGAGCAAAGGCATCGGCCGCGCCACCGCACTCCGTCTCGCGGAGGAAGGAGCGGGCGTCGCCGTCTGCGCCCGCGGCGAGCCGGCGTTGCGGGAGGTCGAAGCCGAGCTGCGCCGCCGCGCCGTGCCGAGCTACGCCGCCGTCTGCGACGTCGGAGATGCCAAGGCGCTCGATGGATTCCTGGATGCGGCCCACGAGCGTCTCGGACGTCTCGACATCCTGGTCAACAACCCGAGCGGCATCATGCTCGCGGACGACGAGGAAGCGTGGCGCTCGACCTGGAGCGTGGACATGATGGCGGCGGTGCGCGCCAGCTGGAAGGTGATTCCGTGGATGGCCGGCGCGGGTGGTGGCGCGATCGTGCACATCTCTTCGATCGCGGGTCTCGAGGCCACGGGCTTCCCGCCGGCGTACGGAGCGGCCAAGGCCGCGCTGGTGAGTCATGCGAAGGCGCTCGCAGTGGCACTCGCGCCCCAGAAGATCAGGGTCAACTCCGTAGCGCCGGGCTCGATCGAGTTTCCCGGTGGTCTCTGGGCCCAGGCGAAGCAGGAGAATCCGGATTTCTACGGCGCCATCCTCAAGAACATTCCTGGTGGCCGCATGGGAACGCCGGAGGAAGTGGCCGACGCGGTGACGTTCCTCGCCTCGGAGCGGGCCAGCTGGATCACCGGCGCATGTCTCGTGGTGGACGGCGGCCAGCACAAGGCGAACCTCTGAGATGCCGCTGAATTCACGCTCGTTCCTCTCCCAGCTCGACCCCTTGACCTCCGTCGCGACCATCACGCTCAATCGTCCCGAGCGTCTGAACGCGCTCACCTTCGATGTCTACACCGAGCTGCGCGACACCTTCCGTGCCCTCGACAGCGAGCCCGGCGTTCGCGCCATCGTCATCACCGGAACGGGACGCGCGTTCTGTACCGGAGGGGACGTGGAGGACATCATCGGCGCCCTGTTCGCGCGCGATGCCGCCGGACTCCTCGAGTTCACCCGTCTCACGGGAGACCTGATCCTCTCCATACGCCAATGCCGCCGTCCCGTCGTGGCGGCGCTCAACGGCACGGTCGCCGGCGCCGGCGCGGTGATCGCGGCCGCGAGCGACATCCGCATCGCGGCGGAGGGCGCCAGGATCGCCTTCCTCTTCTCCCGTGTCGGCCTGACCGGGGCGGACATGGGTGCCGCCTGGCTCCTCCCCCGGATCGTGGGCATGGCGCACGCGAGCGAGATCCTCATGCTGGGCGACTTCATCAGCGCCGAACGCGCGGCCCAGATCGGGCTCTACAATCGGGTGGTGCCGGGTGACCGGCTGATGGCCGAAGCGACCGAGGTCGCCGCGCGGCTGGCGAAGGGGCCGTCGGTGGCCCTCGGCGTGACCAAGCAGGCGCTCAACGAGGAGGCGTCGCTCGATCTGGTATCCGCCATCGAGTGGGAGGCCAGGGCCCAGGCCGACTGCATGCAGAACCCGAACTTCCGGGAAGCGTACGAAGCCTTCCGGGCCAAGCGTGAACCGAGGTTCGAATAGCGATGATGGACAGCCGACTCATCCGCACCTTCCTCGAGCCGCACCACGCGTCTTTCGCCGAGCGCGCCAGTGCCTTCGCCAGGGAGGAGATCGCCCGGCGCGCCGAGCCGGCGGACGACGGCGCGGCCCGCGGGGAAGCACGGGCACT
This sequence comes from uncultured Gemmatimonadales bacterium, assembly GCA_963757525.1. Taxonomy (GTDB): domain Bacteria; phylum Gemmatimonadota; class Gemmatimonadetes; order Gemmatimonadales; family GWC2-71-9; genus CAVVWJ01. The sequence goes on along the minus strand of CAVWRM010000001.1, from coordinate 1,877,844 downwards.
GCTGGGCGCGCTCGGCGCCGCCGGCTGGCTCAAGCCCATCTTCGATCTCGACCTGCGCGGCTGCTGTCTCGTGCGCGAGGCCCTGGCCGCCGCGTCGCCGCTCGCCGACGCCGTGTTCGCCCTCCAGGGGCTCGGCACCACGCCGCTCCTGCTGGCCGGCACGGAGGCGCAGAAGGACCGCTGGCTCGGGCCGATCGGCAGGGGCGAAGTGATGACCGCCTTCGCGATGACCGAGGCCGAGGCGGGCTCCGACGTGGCCGGCATCGCGACCACCGCCCGGCGGGACGGGCGGGACTACGTTCTCGACGGTGCGAAAACGCTGATCTCGAACGCCGGGATCGCGGACGTCTACGTCGTCTTCGCCTCCACTGACCGGTCCAGCGGGTCCAAGGGGATCACCTGCTTCTTCGTTCCGAGCGACACGCCCGGGCTCCGGTTCGTTCGCGCGCAGGTGCTGAGCGCGCCCCACCCGCTGGGCGAGGTCGCCTTCCAGGGATGCCGGGTCCCCGCCGACGCAATGCTCGGCGCCGAGGGTAAGGGGTACGGCCTTGGCCTCGCCACGCTCGACCGGCTCCGGCCCACCGTCGCCGCCGCGGCGTGCGGCATGGCGGCCCGGGCGCTCGACGAGGCATTGGCACACGTGAAAGGGCGAAAGCAGTTCGGGAAGCCGCTCGCGGATTTTCAGCTGGTGCAGCAGAAGCTCGCGCGGATGGCCACCGATCTCAGCGCCGCGCGGCTCCTCACCTATCGCGCCGCCTATGAGAAAGACAACGGGCAGGAGCGGATCACGAGCGAGGCGGCGATGGCCAAGTCGTTCGCGACGGAGACGGCGCAGCGCGTGGTGGACGACGCGGTGCAGCTCATCGGGGGACGCGCCGCGCTCGCGGACCATCCCGTCGATCGGCTCTACCGGGCCGTTCGCGCGCTCCGGATCTACGAAGGGACGACCGAAATCCAGCAGCTCATCATCGCGGGAGAGCTGCTCAAGCGGGCTTAGCCCTCCCTCCCCTATCTTTCGCCTCCGCCATGTGGCACCCCGACCCCTTCGTCAAACACCCGATCCCGCATACCGAGCCGCCGAGCGCCGAGACGGCCGCGCAGTCGCGCTGGTTCAGCCCCCTCCGGTCTGGCCGGCTCGACCTCCGCGAGCGTACCTGGGTTCCCGCGATGGTGCCCTGGCGGGCGACCGAGGATGGGCTGGTGACGCCGGAAGTCCTGGCCTGGTACGAGCGGTTCGCGCGCGGCCAACCGGGTGCGCTCGTGGTCGAGGCCACCGGCATCCGGGACATTCCCAGCGGGCCGCTGCTCCGGATCGGACACGACCGGTTCATCCCCGGCCTGGCCGAGCTGGTGCGCACCGTGCGCCGGGCGAGCGAAGGACGGACTCGGGTCTTCATCCAGATCATCGACTTCCTGCGGATCCGCCGGCGCCCGCAGCCGGAGCGCTACTTCCAGGAGTTTCTCGTCATCACCGACCGGCACCGCGCCGCCCTGCCGGGGAGCGACGAGGCCATCCGCGAGGCACTGACGCGGCTGCCGGAAACGGCGTGGCCCGACGTCCTGGACGAGCGCGAACTGGAGAGCCTCCGGTTCGGCGAACGGGAACGGGTCACCGACACCTGGCTGCCGCACATCCGTGACCTGCCAAGTGTGCTGCCCGAACTCTTCGCCGGGGCGGCCGCGCGCGCGGAGCGGGCCGGATTCGACGGTGTGGAGCTGCACTACGCGCACGCGTACACGATGGCCTCGTTTCTGTCCGCCTTGAACACGCGGGGCGACGGCTACGGGGGATCGCGCGACCATCGTGTGCGGCTGCCGCTCGAGGTCTACCACGCGGTGCGCGCCGCGGTGAGCGAGCGATGCGTGGTGGGCGCACGGTTCCTGGCTGAGGACTGCATCGCCGGCGGCAACACCGAGGCGGATGCGGCATGGTTCGGCGCCGAGTTCGCTCGGGCGGGGATGGATTACCTGTCGCTCTCCCGCGGTGGCAAGTTCGAGGACGCGAAACAGCCGCGGATCGGCTGGGCGCGCTATCCCTACACCGGCCCGAGCGGTTACGAATGCATGCCGACCGTCCGGTCGGACGCGCGCGGACCGTTCGGCCGGAACCGCGGGGCCACTCGTGCCGTGCGGGACGCGGTGCGCGCCGCCGGATGCGAGACGCCGATCGTGCTGTCCGGCGGCGTCTCGACCTTCGAGCAGGCGGAGGAGCTGCTCGGCACCGGATCGGCCGACATCGTCGCCTCGGCGCGGCAAAGCCTGGCGGACCCCGACTGGTTCAGGAAGCTGCGACTGGGGAGGGGCGGCGAAGTGCGGCGCTGCGTCTTCACCAACTACTGCGAAGGGCTCGACCAGGTGCACAAGCCGGTGACGTGCAAGCTCTGGGATCACGCCGACGGCCGGCGCCGCCTGATCGCGCCGGCGTGGGAGCCCGGATCGCATCGACAGTGACCCGGCCGCCGCCTACCTTTCCCACTCACCTCCTGCGAGACCTCGACCAGTGAACGTCGCGATCGTCGGTGCCGGCCCCGGCGGCCTCTATCTCGCCATCCTGCTCAAGCGACTCGACCCGAACCATCGGGTCATCGTGTACGAGCGCAACCGGGTGGAGGACACGTTCGGTTTCGGCGTCGTGTTCTCCGACGAAACCATGGAGAACGTCGGCGAGGCAGACCCCGAGACCAACCAGGCGTTGGCGGCCGCCGCGGCGCGGTGGGAGGACATCGAGATTCACTACCGCGGCACGGTGATGCGGTCCACCGGACATCGCTTCTCCGGCCTCGAGAGGAAGATCCTGTTGGAGCTGCTCGCACGGCGGGCACTCTCGACCGGTGTCGAGCTTCACTGGGGTCAGGAGATCCGCGCCCTCTCGGACTGCGGCCTGCCTGGCGCGGATCTGATCGTAGCGGCGGACGGCGCCGCCAGCCGAATCCGGGAGGATATGGCCAACCGGTTTCAGCCCCTGATCGACGTCCGCCGCAACCGCTTCGTCTGGCTCGGCAGTACCCGCCCCTTTCCCGCGTTCACCTTCTACTTCAAGCCGTCGCCGGCCGGGCTCTGGCGCGCCCACGCGTATCAGTACGCGCCGGGGCGCTCGACCTTCATCGTCGAGGCCCGGGAAGAGACCTGGCAGGCGAGCGGCCTCGAGGCGACCGACGAGCGGGCCACTATCGGCTATCTCGAGCGGTTGTTCGCCGACGAGTTGGAAGGCCACAGCCTCATCGCCAACCGATCGATCTGGCGCCGATTTCCCACGGTCCGGAATGCCTGCTGGCACTCGGACAACGTCGTCCTGCTCGGCGATGCCGCCCATACCGCGCACTTCTCGGTCGGGTCCGGCACCAAGCTGGCGATGGAGGATGCGATCGCGCTGGCCGATGCGCTCCGGACCGAACCCTCGCTCGGCGGAGCACTGGCGAGCTACGAGGCCGCCCGGCGCCCCCAGGTCGAGAGCCTGCAGCGCGCGGCGCAGGCCAGCCTCGAGTGGTTCGAATCGGTGGAACGCTACCACGACACCGAGCCGCTCCAGTTCGCCTTCAACCTGCTCACCCGCAGTCTCCGCATCACCCATGAGAACCTGAGGGTGCGCGATCCCGCGCTGGTGGCGAAGGTGGATTGCTGGTTCGCCGAGCAGGCCGCCGAGCAGAGCGGACGCACCGTGAAAAGAGACCCCTGCCCTCCACCCTTGTTCACGCCCTACCGGCTCCGCGATCTCGTGCTGCCCAATCGGATCGTGGTGTCGTCCATGTGCCAGTACCGGGCGGAGGACGGGCTGCCCAATGACTGGCACCTCGTGCACCTCGGCAGCCGCGCGATCGGCGGCGCCGGCCTGGTGATGACCGAGATGACCGACGTGAGCCGGGAGGGCCGCATCTCGCCGGGATGTGCCGGGATGTATCTCCCCGACCACGTGACGGCGTGGAAGCGGATCGTCGACTTCGTGCACGCGGAGAGCGACGGGAAGATCGGCATGCAACTGTCCCACGCCGGCAGGAAGGGCTCGACCAGGCTGCTGTGGGAAGGCGAGGACGAGCCATTGCCCGAAGGGAACTGGCCGCTCATCGCGCCCTCGCCCATTCCGTACCGGCCCCACAACCAGACGCCGCGGGAAATGACCCGCGGCGACATGGACCAGGTGCTGGCCGACTTCATCCGCGCGACCGGCATGGCCGATGCCGCCGGATTCGACCTGCTCGAGCTGCATCTGGCCCACGGCTATCTGCTCGCATCGTTCATCTCGCCGCTCACCAACCGGCGCACCGACGACTACGGCGGATCGCTGGTGAACCGCATGCGCTACCCGCTCGAGCTAGTGAGCGCGGTTCGCTCGGCGTGGCCCGAGCGGAGGCCGCTGTCGGTGAGAATCTCGGCGGTCGATTGGGCCCCGGGCGGGATGGAAGCGCACGATTCGGTGGAGGTGGCGCGGATGGTGGTGGCCGCGGGCGCGGACATCGTGGATGTGTCGGCGGGACAGACAGTGCCCGAGGCGAAGCCGGTCTACGGCCGCCAGTTCCAGACGCCGTTCAGCGACCGGATCCGCCACGAGGCCCGGGTGCCCACGATGACGGTGGGAAACATTTCGTCGCCCGCCGACGTCAACACCATCCTCGCGGCGGGCCGGGCGGATCTCGTGGTGCTGGCGCGGGCCCATCTCTGGGATCCCTACTGGACCCGTCACGCAGCGGCCGACCTGGGGTATCCGCTCCCCTGGCCCCCGATGTACGACACGCTCAACCGGTACAAGCCAAGAATGAAATAGGACGCGTGCCCGCGTCCCTGCGTTCAGTTGCCGGGGATGAGTGCTCCGGCCGGCGCGAGCTTGAAGCTGAACCGCTGCTGGACGAGCTGGCGAACCGTCTTCCCCTGCCGCATGGCGGGCCGGAACCTGGCCTCTGCCAGCGCGGTCAGCACGGACCGGGTGAAGCGGGGATCGTCGCTCTGCATCACGTTGATGGTCGTCGTGTCCACCCGGCCCATGGTATCCACGACGTAGGTCGCGTCCACCTTCCCCTGCACTCCCCGGGCGCTCAGCTCCGGCGGATACACCGGTGCGGCGCTGTTCGCGTATCGCTCCACTATCTGGTCCACCTGCAGCATGCTATAGACGACGGCCGGAAGCGAGGCCGGTGGTCCGAAAGGCTCATCAGTCTTCGCACCGCTCCGGTCGCCCTTGTTCCGCTCCCGGCTGGTGGCGGCGACCAGGCGCATCCCCTCCCCCTCGGCAGGCAACAGGCCGGCCTGGTCCAGGCCGGAGCCCGGCCTGCCCGGCAGGGAGATCTCGGCCTCCCGCTCGCTCGCGTCCGCCCGATCCGGCGGCAGGAGGAAGAGGGCCTTCACCTCCCGCTCGGAAGTGGGGAGTTGGAAGGTGCCCGTGGTGGTGGCCACGGCCAGCCATATCACCCCGGCATGCGCCAGGATGCTGATGGTGGCGTACTCGGCGGACCGGAAGAAGCTCCGGTCGGATTCCATAAGGGTAAGGCGCATGTTCGAAGCCGCCCGCGGGTTAGTGAGGGGGCGCTCCCTACTATAGATGACGATCTACGGCGGCCGCAATACACGGCGGGCGCCCGGGGGCCCGGGGCCCCGGGAGGGTGGCCCGGACCCGTGACAGGCGTCACGCCTCCCGGAGGATCCGGGAGATACGATTGAGCACCACGAGGAGGTTCTATGTACTTGAAACTGGCATGGCCCACCCGCTCCACGATGCTCGGGGCCGCGTGCCTCGGCGTCCTGCTGGCCGCGGGGTGCAAAGGAAGAACCGACGCGGCCGACACCGGCGGAGCAGCGACGCCCCCCGCCGCGGATACCTCCGCGACGGGCATGGCTCCGGCCGCTACCGATACCGCGACGGCCGATCATGGCCCCCTCAGCGACGCGAACATCGTGGCACTGCTCGATGAGGCCAACAAGGCCGACAGCGCCGCCGGGGCGTACGCGCTGGGCAAGGCTGCCGGCGCCGACGTCAAGGCGTTCGCCAAGCGGATGATGGGAGAGCATCACGCCCTGCGCGCACAGGGACAGGCACTGGCCAAGAAGATCAACGTGACCCCCGAGCCCCCCACGGAAGACCCCGTGGCGACGGCGAGCGAGAGCGAGATGTCGGCACTCAAGGCCGCGGGAAAGGGCACGGCCTTCGATAGCGTTTACATCGACCAGGAAGTCACGGCCCACAAGGCCGTGCTCGATCTGCTGGATAAGGCCCACGGTGACGCCAAGAACGAAGAGCTCAAGTCACTGATCGAAGCGGCGAAGCCGACCATCCAGAAACATCTGGATCGGGCGGAGGAACTGCAGAAGAAGGTCGGCAAGACGACGGCCTGACCGACGGAGGAAGGGGCCGACTCGGTAGCCGGCTGGTCGGGGCCCCGCCCGACGGCTATCGTCCGGTGCCGATGATCGAGGAATATCGCGTGCTCCGCCTGAGCCCGGCCAGAGTGGGGTCGATCCTGATCCAGGCCGGCCTCAGGAAATCGGGCACGCGCAAGGCCTGCTCGATCCGACTCATGGCCCTCTCCGGCTCTCCCGCCATGAGATAGATCCGGCCGAGGAGGTAGCGCGTGTACGGGCCGGCGACCCGCTCGCCGGGGAGTTGGATGAGATTGGCCCGTTCTCCCTGCGCGACGGCCTCGGGCAAGCGGTCCGCATAGGCCAGCGCCATGGCGCGGAGAACCATGAGCTGTCCCCGCCCCGCGCGACCTCCCCAGCCGGCGGCGAGCGAGTCGAACTCGGTGACCGCCGAGTCGCCATAGGCCCGGGTGGCCGTCCGGTCCTGCCGCAGCCAATGTGTCTCCGCCATCGCAAGGGCCCAGTCGGCCCTGCCCCCATCGAGGTCCTCTGGCGTGAGCTGGAGCAGGATTTTCTGCCGTTCGGCATCGAGCGTCCAGATCAGGTCCTCGCGCAGGGCGACATAGGCCACGACTGCCCGCATGCCATGGATCGGCTCCATCGCCTGCAGAATGGCCCGCACCTGGTCGAGGCGGCCCTGCGCCGCAGCGATCCGGGCGCTGGTATAGGCGAGGCTCAGGCTCGACGGCCGCAGATCGCGGGCCCTGAGCATGGTGGTCCGGGCATCACGGAAGCGACCCATCCGCCCGTATGTGTCGGCCAGGTTGCCCAGCACGACCGGTGAGCGGGGATCGAGCCGCGCGGCGTGCCGGAGATCGGCGAGGCCTTCGGGCCATCGGTCCAGCCGCATCTTCGCATCCGCCACCGCCGACCGCAGATCGGACCGCCCCGGGGTGACCTCGAGACCAGCCTGGTATTCGAGCAGCGCGGCGACCGGATCGCCCTCGGCGATTTGCTTGAGTCGGCCGCGCGCCAGCCGGGTGTCGGGAGATGCCGGCGCCAGCACGCTGGCGCGCTCGATCGAGCCCGCCGCCGCCTCGGCGTCCGTCGAATGCGAGCCGCCGTGCTGGAAGACGTCGAGCTGAATCATTCCCAGCTCCGCCCAGGCCGCCGCGAAGCCGGTATCGAGGCTCACCGCGCGCTTGAACTCCGCCATGGCGGCGCGCAGCGCCTCGGTCGAGCGCTCGCCGGAGCTCACCTCCCGCCCGCGCAGGTAGGCCGTATAGGCGTCGAGGTTCCGGGTGGGCAGCACGGCCAGCCGCGCCCGCGCGCTGGAGGCCAACGCCAAATCGAGCGCTTCAGCCACCCGGTTCGCGATATCGGCCTGTACCGCGAACACGTCGGTGATCCCCGCCTCGAACTGCCGCCCCCACCGGGTGCGCGGCGCCTCGCCCGGATGGAACTCGACCAACTCAGCCATGACACGCACCCGGCTCTCGCCGCTCGAGGACTTGTCCCACCGCACGCTGCCGGTGAGCAGATAGTCGGCGCCAAGCTCTTGCGCGATCTGCGATGCGGGCTTGCCGCTGCGGCGATACTCACTCGAGCTGCTTCCCGCGATGACGTCGAGGCCGCCCAGTTGTGACAGCCTGGCGCGCACCTCATCGGTCACCCCGTCGGCGAAGTAGGCATCGCTCGAGTCGCCCAGATTGCCGAAGGGAAGCACCGCGAGCACCTTGGCGGTCGCCGATGCGGGTGTGGCGGCGACCGTGTGGCCCCGCCGCCAGACGAACATCCCCGCCGTACCGAGAAGCGCGGCGACGGCCAGCGCCAGAAGCAATGCCTGGCGGGGCCGGCCCACCGGCCCTTTGGGCGAAGCGGGCACCGGCGTGTCGCTCTCCAGCGCGCGGGCGAACGCCACGACGGACTCGAAACGGTCGCCGGGCTCGACGGCCAGCGCCCGCTGCAGTGCGGCATCGACTGCCTCGGGAATCTCGGGCCTGATGGCGCGGACGCTCGGGGTGGGCCGCGAATACCGACTGGCGATGATGGCGGCGGCGGTGGGTCCGGTAAACGGAGGCACGCCCGTGAGCATCTCGTAGGTGGTCACGGCGAGCGCATACTGGTCCGCTCGGGCGTCGACGCCCCCTTCGGCGGTGGCCTGCTCGGGCGCCATGTAGGCGGGGGTGCCGACGGCGAGACCTGCTCCGGTGATCTGACTCCGGTCCTGATCGAGCGGCCTGGCGACGCCGAAATCGGCGACGAGCGTCGAGCCGTGATGAGAGAGCAGGATGTTCTCGGGCTTGATATCCCGGTGGATCACGCCTTCGTCGTGGGCGAACTGGAGGGCATTCGCCGTCTCCCGCGCGATCCTGAGCGACTCTGCCACGGGAAGTACACCCGCATCACGCAGCCGGTCGCGCAGCGAGCCGCCCGACACGAACGGCATGGTGAACCAGAGACGGGGCGAGGCGGTGCGGGCGTCGTCGTAGATCTCACCCGAGTCGTAGACCGGACAGATGTGCGGATGATGGAGCCGGGCGGCGGTCTCGATCTCGAGCCGGAACCGCTGGGGTCCGGGCGACGAGCCGAGCTCCGGACGCAGCAGTTTCAGCGCGACCGGACGCTTGTGCTTGAGATCGCGGGCGAGATAGACCGTGGCCATTCCGCCGCGGCCGAGTTCGCGCTCGAACGCGAACTGACCCCGGAGTGCCCTGACCACGTCCCCGGGCGGGTCGTTCACGATAGGCGGAGGAGACACGACCCCGAATCTGCCACCGGCGAGCACCCATTGCCAGCGATGCCGATGACCGCACGGCGCTCAGCTGACCTGTTTGGAGGGCTCCGCCGGCGGGGCGATGCGAAAGCGGAAGCTCTGCTCCACAAGCTGTCGGACCGTCTTGCCCGCCCGGCGGGCCGGCCGGAACCGCATCAGGCCGAGCGCAGCGAGCACCGACGTGGTGAAACGCGGGTCGTCGCTCTCCACGACCTTGATGCTGGTGGTGTCGACCCGACCCGTGGTGTCCACGACGTAGATCGCGTGCACCATCCCCTGCGCGCCGACGGCCAGGAGGTCGCGTGGATAGACCGGTGCGGCGCTGCTCTCATACCGCTCGACCATCTCGTCGACCTCGAGGACGCTGAACGCGGTATCAGCTACGAAGGGCTGCACCGGACCGAATGGCAGCTCGCCCCGCGCGCCGCCCGGCGCCCAGGTCTGACGGGCGCTATGGGTCGGCTCGCGGTAGCCGGGGCCATCGAGGGGCGGGATCACCAGCTTTCCGTTCTGGAGATCCTGTCCCAACCGCCCCCACTGGATGGTCTCGCTCTGATGCATCCGCAGGTCGACGCGATCGGGTGGCAGCAGGAAGAACACCCGGGCCTCGCGCTCGTTGCTGGGCAGCAATGCGCCGCCGTCGGTGACGCTTACCGCGACCCATATGACGGCGGCATGCGCCATGATGCTCACGAAGGCGCACTCGGCGGACTGGAAGAAACTGCGATCGGATTCGAGGAGGGTCGGGCGCATGGTCGTGCCGCCGGGGGACGCGAAGACCGCGGGTTTCTCCAATATCGCGTGCGGCTCAGCCCGGACAAGTCCACGGAACGGAAGCGATCCAGAGTGAAACTGCCGGCCCTACCCCGTGCCCGCATCGCGCGCCCGATCCAGCAGCCGGCGCACACTCTGTCCGAGATCGGCGAGCGCGAATGGCTTCTGAACGAAGGGCGCGTCCGAACTCAACAAGCCGCGGCGCACGACGTCCTCGCCAGGGTAACCGGACATGAAGAGAATCGGGAGGTCCGGGCGGGCTCGTGCGACGGCATCCTCGAGGGCCCTGGCACTCAGCCCCGGCATGACCACGTCCGACACGATCAAATCGACGGCACGACCATTCTGCTCCATCAGCGCCAGCGCCTCTCTGCCCGAGGCCGCCTCCAGCACGTGATAGCCCAATTCCTCCAGGCTCCGGCAGGTGAACTGCCGGACGATGGACTCGTCCTCCACGACCAGGACCGTCTCGCGACCAACGGGCACCGGCTGTGAAGCGCGGGGCAGCGCCGGGTCTTCCGGCGACTCGGTGAGCGGGAAATAGACCTTCACGGTCGTGCCCAGACCTACCTCGCTGTACAACCAGATGTAGCCCCCCGACTGCTTCACGATGCCATAGACCGTCGCGAGTCCGAGCCCCGTTCCCTCACCAACGCCCTTGGTGGTGAAGAACGGCTCGAACACTCGCGCCTTGGTGCTGGCGCTCATGCCGCTTCCGGTATCGCTCACCATGAGAACCGCATAGCGGCCCGGACGCACTTCCGCCTCGGGATGCGAGCGAGCGTATGGTGCGTCGAGCGCCTGCTCGCCGATCTCGATCGTGACCCGCCCGCCGGGCGCCAGGGCGTCCCTGGCGTTGGCCACCAGGTTGATGAGCACCTGCTCCATCTGAGAGGGATCGACGAACACGAAGACGGGCTCGGACGACGGCCGGATCTCGAGCGCCTTGTCGACGCCGAGGAGCTGCTCCAGCAGAGGGCCCAGGTTCTGCACCAGTGGGGGGAGCTCGACGGTGGTCGGCCGCAAGACCTGCTGGCGGCTGAACGCAAGAAGCTGCTGGGTGATTCCGGCCGCGCGGCTGGCAGCACGTACAATCTGCTCGACGTCGTGCCGCCTCGGATCCGTGGCGGGGAGCTCCTGAAGCACGAATCGTCCGAACCCGATCACCACCGTCATCATGTTGTTGACTTCATGCGCCACGCCGCCGGTCAGTTTCCCCACGGCCTGCAGTCGTTGCGCCTGCGCCAGCTGCTCCTGCATGCGCTTGTGGGTACTGATCTCGCGCCAGGCCATGATGCCGCCGGTAATTTTTCCGGCCTTGTCCCGGATCGGGCCCGCGTCACAGAGCACCGGAACCCGGGTGCCATCCACTCGGCGCAGGATCCATTCCTCCTCACGCACGACGGTGCCGTGGCGGATGGCGCGGGTGAGCGGAAGGTCCGCCGCGAGCGCCGGCGAGTCCTCGTCGGGCCGGCACATCGGGAGCTGGGAGGCCTGCTCGTCGGCGGAGAGCCCGTACACCTGCTCGCGGGACCGTCTGAGCAGCTCCAGGCCGAAGCGGCTGACCACTCGAATCGTGGCGTCGGGCGCGTCCGCAATCGTGATGCCCTCGGGGATGTACTCGAGCACCGCCTGCAGAACGTCACGCCCCCCCTCCACGGCACGCCGCGCCTCACGCTCCGCGTCCAATAGTCTGGCGTTCTCGACCAGGAGCTGCGCCTGGCGCACCTCCTCGGCCATGCGCGCGTTCTCGAGTGGGGCGGCCATCTGGTCCGCCAGCGCCGTGAGGACGGTCTCGGCGGGGCCCGTGAACTCCACCCCGGGAGGAAGGGCCGTCGCAATGACGCCGGTGACACGACCCCGGACCACCAGGGGCACGACGGCCACCTGCGCCGGCGATCCGGCGCCGAGCAGTGGGGCCAGGCGTTGGGGGAGTGTCTCGTCCAGTGAGCCTGAAAAGGACTGTCCTCCGGGACAGTCCCATCCATGGCAGGTCCGCACTCTCAGCCCGCCGGCATCGTCCGTGAGGAGAAGCACAGACCGTTCGGCCCCGAGGAGCGCCGCCGCCTGCTGGGTGGCCAACTCCATGATCGGATCCAGCGAGACCGCGTTGCTGACCGAGTGGCTGATGCGGGTCAGCGCCCTAAGTAGTTCGGCGGAATCGCCTTCCGGGAGGGCTGTTGTCATGCCAGCCATCCTAGCCGATTCGGACGCCGTCTGCTGTGATTTCCATCTCGCGGATAGCCAGGTCGTGGGAGGTATTCCTGGCTTTGACAATCCAGGCGGAGCGGCGCATCCGGTCACTGACCTCGAGGTCCAGCATGATGATGCTGTCAGCGAGGGCGCTGAAGTGGAGCTGGTCGGTCAGACTCCCCCCCGGCTCCGAAGCCCGAGGCCGGTTTCGTAGGTGAGGAAGCACGAGACCTCGTTCCGGGCCATATGCTGAGTAAACGCGTAGAGGTAGTCGTGGACGCGCTGCGGGTCCGCCGCGGCGAGCAGAAGATCGCCTACGCTGTCCACGACCAGGCGGCGAATGCCCAGCTCCCGGACCATCTGGAAAGACCGCCCGATCAGGCTGTCGATCTGGAGCTCGACGGGAGAGACGTAAATGGCGTGCCAGAGATCGGCCAGCCCGCCCTCGACACCGCCCAGCGAATCCACCAACCGACTGAGCTGTGAAGGATTCTCCTGAAAGTTGAGGTAGAGTACCGGCTCGCCCCTTCTCATGCCCTCGAGGGCGAACTGCAGGCCGATAGTGGTTTTCCCCGATCCGGTGGGGCCGATCACGAGCGCGCAGGTGCCGCGCCGCAGGCCACCACCCAGCATGGCGTCGAGGCCGGCCACGCCGGTCCGGATGATGTCGGCAGAGGGTACGTATTCCTTCGGGAATTCCGGCGAAACCAGCCGGGGGAAGAACTCGAGCCCGCTCCCGGTGATCCTGAACCCGTGCAGCCCTTCCCGATAGGCCGAACCACGCAGCTTGGAGACCCGCACGTACCGCTCATCGTTCGTAGTCCGCTTGCGCCGCGCGAATTCGACGATCGCGTCGGCGACCGCGAACTCGGGATACTTCGCCACCTCCTCGTCGGTGTACTCCCCGACGAGAAACGTCGTCGTGGAGAAGGCCGTCACCAGGCCGGCCAGCTCGGCGACGAACCGCCGGGTATCGGCGGCCGAGGCGGAAAGGTCGTGCAAGGCCTTGAACGAGTCGATGATGATCAGCCTGGGCGAGAACTCCTTGATGGCCTCGCGCACGCGCGACACCAGGGCCATGATGCCATGCTCCAGCAGCTCCGGCCCCAGATCCTCGTAGCGAACGGCTGTCCCGATCTTGCTCTCGTCGTAGAACGAGACCTCCTGCAGGTAGGTCACCACTTTCGCCATCGGCTCGGACAGCGTGGTGAGGTAGAGCACCGGCCGGTCGGGGTCGGCGTTGTACAAGGCAAGCTGTTGCGCGAAGAGCGTCTTGCCGGTGCCCGGCGCTCCCATGATGACATTGATCGAGTTGGCCGGGAATCCGCCGCCCAGGATCGAGTCGGCATCCCGGTTTCCGGTGGTGATGCGACCGGCTCCGTCGGCACCGGATTGGGGAGGAGATGGGCGGCTGGGCAGGCTCACGCCAGGTCCGAGGTGACCGACCGTTTCGGCCGCGCCAGGATATCACGCGTCACCTGCACCAACCGGTGCTCGGCGAGCGGCTTTCTCAGGAATGCCTCGGCGCCGGCCTCATGGGCTCGCAACTCGGCCGCGAGCATGCTGAAGATCACCACCGGTATGTCACGTGTCTCGGGTGTCGACTTGAGCTGATGACACAGGGCGAGGCCGTCCAGGCCGGGCACCAGGATCTCGCTGATCACGATCGAGGGTTTGAGCGATCGGGCCAGCTCGAGGGCCTCGGTCCCGTTCCCGGCGAAATGAACGACGAACCCCGCCTGATCGAGGAAGTACGCCTCCAGCTCGCGGATATGGGGGTCGCGTTCGACGCACAAAATCAAGGCCCGCGCGCCAGGCACGATGGAGGAACGGACCGGGGGGGACCGTCGGAAGGCCGGCTCACAGCACGAATGTACCCGGGGGAACCTCGCGGGCAACCCCACCCTCGCTCGCATCCGGCAAGGTTGCCGAGTCCGCCCCATGGCTCGACCTTTCCACACACTCTCGAGCTCGAGGAACCCCGATCTCAGTCTCATTGTCCCGCCGGGACCTGCTACAGCAGATGGCCGCGGCCATGGCCGTACTCCTGGTGCCACGCCGGCCCCACGACGCCTCCGACCCCGATCGGGAGCGGCTCACCGCATGGACGGCGACGCTCCGGTCCGAGCACCTGACCGGTGGCGGAGCTTCGATCGGGCGCGCCGCCATCCGGGTCGGCGAGCTCGCCGCGGGTACCCCCTACGTGGCCGGGACGCTCGACGCCTATCTCAAGGCGGGCGGAAGTCCCTCGACCGAGCCGCTCACTCTCTCCCTCTGCCGCTTCGACTGCGTCACACTCGTCGAGTCGTGTCTTGCCGTCGCCCGCGGGAGCTGCGGGAAGGGTGCCGGCACCTGGAATCGGTTCGGGAGAGAGGTCGAGCGGATGCGGTATCGCGGCGGCCGGCGCCGGGGGTACACCTCGCGTCTGCACTACTTCAGCGAGTGGATCCGCGATGGAGCGAGTCGGGGCCTCGTCAAGGATCTCGGGGCGGAGCTGGGAGGAAGGAAGGACGGGCGCCCACTTCGCTTCATGACGCGGCACCGCGGCAGCTACCCGGCGCTGGCCGACGAAGCCGTGTTTCGGGAGATCGCGACCATCGAACGGAACCTGGATGGGCAGCCGCGCTTCGTCGTTCCCACCAAGCGCATTCCCGAGGTAGTGGACGGCATCGAGACCGGAGACGTGCTTGCGTTCGCCACCGAGATCGATGGCCTCGACGTCACCCATTCGGCGTTCGCCTATCGGGGTGGCGACGGGGTCGTTCATGTGCTCCACGCACCGCTGTCGGGCGGCGTCGTGCAGATTACCCGGACGACGCTGCCCGAGTACGTCGCCGCGATCCGTCATGCCACGGGAGTCCTGGTGGCCCGGCCACTCCAGGCCAAGACGTAAGCCCTCGACAGCGAATCAGCCTGACGACGCCCCGGGCGGCGACGCTGACCAGAAGGGCGGCCGCGCCGTAGATTGATTCCTGTCGCCGATCGTAGACGAGGATCACAATGACCACGACCGCCGCCAAGACCTCCGCCGCGCCGCCGCGGAGACCGCGGGAAGACGAAATCGACGCCCACGGCGTCACCCACCGCGGCAAGGTCCGCGCGGACAATCAGGACCATTTCCTTCTTTGCTCGCTCAGGAAGCAGCTCGTCGTCCGGCTCAGCAGCATTCCCGAGTCCGAGGAGCTGCACTCGGTGGATGAGCGGATCGCGTCCCTCGCCATGGTGGCCGACGGCGTGGGCGGAGCGGCCCGTGGCGAGGCGGCGAGCCGCGCCGCGTTGTCGGCCGTCACTCGGTACGTCTCGCGTGGCGTTCGTTGCTATTACGGCTCCGAATCGGACAACGACCAGGAGCTGTATGACGCCCTCAAGAACGGCGCGCACGAGTGTCATGCGGAGCTGTTGCGTCGCGGAGAATCGGATCCGGACTACGTCGGCATGGCCACGACGCTCACCCTCTATCTCGGCGTCTGGCCACGCGCCTACCTGCTCCAGGTGGGCGACAGCCGCGGCTATCTCCTCAGAGACGGCGAGCTCCTCCAGATCACCCGCGATCAGACCATGGCGCAGGAAATGGTGGACCTTGGCGTCATGAAGGCGGAGGCGGCGGCAGCCACCCGGCTGGCGCATACGCTCACGAGCGCGATCGGCGGGAGCCAGACGGATCCGAAGGTCACCTGCGTCGACATGGCCTGGGGAACCGTCCTGCTGCTTTGCAGCGACGGCCTCACCAGGGAGGTGCCCGATACGCGCATTCGCGACGTGCTGCGTTCCATGACCTCGGCTCGGCAGGCATGCGAGACGCTCCTGCAGGAGGCGCTGGAGGCGGGGGGTCACGACAACATCACGATCGTCGTCGGCCGGGCGATGCCGCGAGAAGCCTGAAACGTATAGCCCTCGGAAGAGGCCATCACCGGCGATCCGTCTGGCCGCGACCGCCACGGGTAGGCTCCCCACCCTTCTTCTGGCTTTGTGCTGGACGCTGCCCGCCAGCGGCGGCGCCCAGTCGCCGGCCGAGCTGGAAGCGCTGCTGGCACCGGGCATCTCGCACGCACTCGCCCGCCATCGCGCCGCCACCATTCACGACGTCCGCTACGAGCTGACGGTCGACGTGACGGCGCCCGACAGCACCATCGGACATGTGACGGTGCGCTTCGAGCGAACGGACTCGGGTGACGCCATCATCGATTTCCGCGGGCGCAGGCTCGGCCGGGCCGTGGCCAATGGTCGCCCGGTGCCAGGCCACCCGCAAAATGGGCATGTGGTCGTTCCGGCCGGCCTCCTGCGCGGCGGGCAGAACACGCTCGAGCTCGAGTTCGTGGCCGACATCGCGCCGAGCGGCGCGAGCATCATCCGCTCTCACGACCCCACGGACGGCAACGACTACCTCTATACGCTGCTGGTTCCGGCCGACGCCAACCAGCTCTTTCCCTGTTTCGACCAGCCCGATCTCAAAGCCGCAGTGCGATTGTCGGTGACCGCGCCGGCCGCGTGGTCGGTGGTCGCGAATGGGACGATCGCCTCGGCCGACACCCTGGGGAAGCGGATCACCACCCGGTTTGCCGAGACCAGGCCGATCAGCACGTATCTGATCGCGTTCGCAGCCGGACCATGGGCACACGCCAGTTCGACCCGGAACGGCCGCACCATCACCGGGTTCGTTCGCCGCTCCCGAGCCACCGAGGCGGACCTCGATACCATGCTCGCGCTCAACCACCGCGCGCTGGAGTGGATGGAGGGTTACTTCGGCCGGCCGTATCCGTTCGAGAAGTTCGACTTCGTTCTGGCGCCGGATTTCCCGTTCGGCGGCATGGAGCATCCTGGGGCGGTGTTTTACAGCGAGGACCGCTTCATCTTCCGCGAGCGGCCTACCCTGCCCCAACGCCTCGGCCGCTTCTCCACCATCCTGCACGAGGTGGCCCATCAGTGGTTCGGCGACCTGGTGACGATGCGATGGTTCGACGATCTGTGGCTGAAAGAGGGATTCGCCAATTTCATGGCCGCCAAGGGCCTCGCGGCGCTCGAGCCCTCGGCCCACGCCTGGAAGACGTTCTACCTCGCCACGAAGCCGTCGGCCTATGCGGTGGACCAGACCGCCGGAACCCGCCCCCTCTGGCAGGAGCTGGCCAATCTCGACCAGGCCAAGAGCAATTACGGGGCGATCGTGTACAACAAGGCGCCGGCGGTCCTGAAGCAGCTCGAGTACCTCGTGGGCGACTCCGTTTTCAAGACGGGCGTCCGCGATTTCCTCCGGACGCATGCGTACGGCACCGCGGGCTGGCGCGATCTGCTCGGCGCGATCGGACGCGCAGGAGGCCGCTCGCTCGACGGATTCGGGCGCGATTTCATGGTCAGGCCCGGCATGCCGCTGGTCGAGCAGCGCCTGACGATTCACGACGGCAGGATCGCCCGTCTCGAGTTGGCGCAGCGGCCGGTCCAGCGCTTGTCGGGCACGAGGCCCTGGACCGAGCGTACCGAGGTGCTGCTCGCCTACCGGGATCGCCCACCGCTGCGTATCCCGGTGGAGCTGCGCGCACCGGTCACCGTCGTCGCGGGTGTGTCCGGCCGTCCGAAGCCCGATTTCGTGTTCTCCAACTCGCGCGACTTCGGCTACTTCCTCTTGCTCCTTGATAGCTCGAGCGTCAGCGCCCTCGAAGGCGGCGCGCTGGATCGAACGCACGATGCTTTCCTGCGCGCCATGCTGTGGGGGGCGTTGTGGGATCAGGTCCGCAGTCTTCGCATGCCTCCGGAGCGCTTCGTCCGGCTCGCGCTTCGGGAGCTGCCCAGCGAGACCGACGAGCAGATCGTCCCCGTCGTCCTGCTCCGGCTCGACCGGGCGGTGTCGGCGTACCTCTCTCCCGAGACTCGGCGCGGCGTTCAGGTGGATGTCGAGCGGGTGCTGAGGGAGGGGGCGGGGGACACGTCGCGCGCATACGGCGTCAGGAAGGCCTACCTCGATGCCTTCATCGGGCTCGCGGAATCTCCGGACGGCATCGCGGCGCTCACCGCCATGCTGTCCGCCGATTCGGCGGCCGGCGAGCCGCTGCGCGACCCGACCCGCTGGGATATCGTCACCCGGTTGCTCGAGATGAGCGCGCCGCAGGCGGAGGCGCGGCTGGGCGAACAACGTCGAAGGGATACCACCGCCGATGGACGCCGTCTGGCGTTCATCGCGGGCGCGGGGCGGCCGAGCGCGGCGGTGAAGCGGGAGTACTTCACCCGGTATTTCGGAGACGAGTCGCTCAACGAGGAGTGGGCCTCAGGAAGCCTGGGGCCGTTCAATACGATCGAGCACCAGGCGCTGACCTTGCCCTATCTGCGCCCGGCGCTCGATTCGCTTCCCTTCATTCAGACCCACCGCCGGATCTTCTATCTCGAGACCTGGCTGGCCGCATTTCTCAGAGGGCAGACCTCGGATTCCGCCCTCGCCGTGGTGCGGAGGTATCTGGCCGACCACCCGGGGCTGCCCCCGGACCTCAGGCGCAAGGTGCTCCAGCACATGGACGAGCTGGCGCGAACCGTGAGCATCAGGGCCGGGCACTCCTGACGCGCGCTACCCCTTCTTGGCCGTAGGCGGCAGCAGGCCGTTGAGCCGCAGGTAGTTGGCCAGCTGGCTGTAGTGGTCTCCCCAGTCCTCCACGGCGGCCAGAATGACCTTGGCCCGGGTGGCCTTCCCCTCGAACCATGGCACCTCGGCGCCCAAGCTCGAGTCGTCGACCTTGGCCAGCGCCGACTCGCAGAACTGGAAGGTCTCCTTGAGACGCGCGACCAGCTTGTCCTTCGCGGCACCCTTGGCCAGCTTCTCGCGCTTCGGCGCGGGCATGCCGCTGATCGACGAGCAGAGGAAGTCGTTGCCGCCCGACAGATGCGAGACGATGTCGCCGACACTCATCTGCGCCGGCGTGGGTTTGTACCCGTACTTGTCCGCCGGCATCTCCTCGGCGGCCGCGACCAGGTTCTTGGCCGCACGCGTGGCGTTGGAGCGCAGGGCGTCGGCCACGGGCGTCCCACCCTGGCCGGCGGCCGACCCGACGAGGCCGAAGAGGAACAGGGCCGAAAGCACAATCTGGCCTTTCATGGAAGTCTCCCGAAACGATGGTGGATCTGAATCTACTGTCACGACGGCACCATGCGATGGGGGATGGTGCGGGATAGATTACCGGAGGAGTACAACGTCGCCGGGATATAAACACGTTGAATGGAGCACCCCGTCTCATGTGCCGCAACATCCGAACCCTCTATCACTTCGAGCCACCGGTCACCGACAACGAGATCCGGGCGGCCTCCCTGCAGTTTGTGCGGAAGGTGAGCGGTTTCACCAAGCCGTCCGCCGCCAATCAGGAGCCATTCGAGCGCGCCGTCGACGAGGTGTCCGATGTCGTGAGCCGGCTCATGGGATCGCTGGTGACCTCGGCCCCGCCCAGAAATCGCGAGGTCGAGGCCGCCAAGGGCCGCGCGCGCGCCCAGTCGCGCAACCGGTATGTTCGGGACGTCTCGACACACAGCCACGGCTAGTACACGAAGGGAATGAGCGCGGCGCTCTCCCGCCGGTAATGCCCGTACTCGGGGAACACGTTCAACATTTGCCGTTCTTCCACGTTGGCCTTCAGCGCGAACGACACGGTCGCCAACAGGAGCGCGACGAGCCCCCGCCACTCACCGATCGCCAGCGCCATTCCGAGAAACGCGAGCAGGATACCGGTGTAGATCGGGTGGCGGACCCGCCGGTAGGGACCGGTCCGGATGAGGGCGTGGTCCTCCTTCACCGTCACTTGCGCGCTCCAGTTCCGCCCGAGATGCCGGCGGGCCCACACCGCCAGCCCGAGCCCGGCAGCCACGACGATCGCGCCGATGGGCGGGGACACCCCGCTCACCGGAAGGAATCGCTTCGTCAGCACCCGCGGCACCCATCGGGGCGCGGCCAGAATGATGCCGGCGAGAATGAGCGGCACGCGCCACCGCAACTGGGATCCGACGGACTCGTGCCATCGTGTGGGCTTGACGTCCCGCGCCGAGACACCCCAATAGACCAGCCACGCCAGCCAGAGCAGCGGAATGACGACCTGCATGTACGGTTCGCGTATCACCGCCCCTACCCTCCGCACCGAGTCGACGCCTTGCACAGCTCGAGCTGCCAGCGGCGCTTCGCCGCCCGAACACCGGAGCCCTGGGCTCCGTCGGCTGTCCGGCCGGACCAGTCGGCTTCGGTGTCTTCGGCGTCGGGGTGCTGGCTGAGGTTCTTCTGACCACTCCCGTCGGTGTTCATGACGTAGATCTCGGAGTTGCCATCCACCGTGCTCGTGAACACCAGGCCGCTTCCATCGGGTGACCAGCTCGGCCCGAAATCGAACCCGGCGAGATTGGAGAGACTGGCGCGTCCGGTTCCGTCCCGGTTCATCACGGCCACCTCGCTCTCGAGCGGCTCGGCCAGGCTGCCGGTGTTGAACGCGAGCTTGCTGCCATCCGGCGACCAGGTGGGCGAATCGTCCTCGGCCACGCCATTGGTCAGGTTGACCAGGCCGCCGCCGTCGGGATTGATGAGGACGATATCGTTGTCCCCGAGCGTGACGAACGCGATCTGGGTGCCGTCGGGCGACCAGTCGGGCTCGAAGGCCTGGGTCCCTTTCGGCGTCACCCGGGCGTCTCCCGCGCCGTCCAGGGCGACGCTTCGGATGTGCATGTCGAGAATGTCCGCGACGCTGGTGTAGCCGATGCGGCGGCTGTCCGGCGACCAGGTGGGCTGCTCCGCATTGCCGGCGAGCATCAGCTTGCCGGAGCCGTCGGCGTTCATCACCCACAGATCCCCCACCACGTCAGCCCCCGACCGCCGCAACGCCACGTACCCGATGTGTTCCCCGTCGGGCGACCAGCGGTACTCGATGATGCCCACGTCGTTCCTGGCCAGGCGGTGGGCGCCGCTGCCGTCGGCGTTCATCACGTGCAGCCCGTCGTCCATCGCGAACAGGATCTGGCGCGCATCGGGCGACCAGATCGGCGTGCTCATGAACACTCCGTCCGGCGTGAGGCTGTGAAGCTCGGATCCGTCCGGGTTCACCACGAATACGGCCTGCACACCTGGGGCATTGGAGCTGAACGCCACCTGGGTCGCCGCGCAGGTGATGGTGAACGTCACCGAGGCCGCGGCGCCGGCCGCGACGTCGAAGGACTGCTGGGCTGTGGGATCCACCCGGCAATTAGTGGCGATCCCCGACAGGGCGACGGTATGGCTGCCCGGGGTCAGGGCGTCGAAGGTGGCGGACGCGTTCGCGCCGATAGGCTGTGCCGGTGCCCCGTCCAGGCTGAGCAGGTATCCGTCGGGATCCGGCAGCGAGCCCGACGTCGCGGTCGTCACCAGTGCGCTTCCGGTCGGCACGGTCGTGGCCGTGCAGGTGACGGCGAAAGCGACGTCGGTGGTCTGATCGTCGGCGACGGTGACGCTCCGCGGGTTGTCGCCCGCGACCGCGCAGTTGCCGGCGACCCCGTCCAGGCGCACGTTGTGGCTCCCCGAGTCGGCCGTCACGCTGACCTCGCCGGCCGTGGCGATGGCCTGGGCCGGACCCCCGTCGACCTGGACGGTATATCCGTCGGTATCCGGTTCGTCGCCAGTGGTGGTCGTCGTGATGTGAATCGTTCCCGTCGTGGGCTCCACCAGATCCGACCCGCCGCCGCAGGCCGCGAGCACCGAAACCAGGACGACGATCGGGATAGGGGAGAAGAAAGTGCTTGGCATAGACTCGCGAGCCCCGGCAGTGGAGGATGCACCGTCGACAGGACCCAACGTTAACACGGAGGGAGGCTCCCTCGCTCGGGCCGGGATAGATGGCGCTGAAACTCGTTCCCTCCCCCACCGTAGGCCCTCATAGGCCCCCTTTCCACGTACTCAGGTCGAAACATTCTGAAACGCCGCCGGAGGACCAGATGCCCCGCGCATTGACCTCATCCACTGCCGTGCTCGCCGGTGCGGCCTTGCTCTCCACACTCACCGCCTGCAGCCCCGGGAAGCCCGGCACCGAATCGGCGAGCGCGACATCGACGGCGACGGCCGGCGCGAGCGCCGAAGCAGGAAAGTCCGTTGCCATCACCACCTCGTCCACCGAGGCTCGGGATCTCTACCTCAAGGGCCGCGCCCTGGGTGAGAATCTCCGCGCGCACGACGGCCGCAAGCTGTTCGAGCAGGCGGTCGCCAAGGACCCCTCCTTCGCCATGGCGCATTACCAGCTCGCGCTCAATTCCGCCACGGCCAAGGACTTCTTCGATCACCTGAACGAGGCGATCACGCTCTCCGAGAAGGCCAGCGACGGTGAGAAACTGATGATCCGGATCGCCGAAGCGGGAGCCAATGCCCAGCCGAAGAAGGGCCTGGAGCTCTCGCAGGAGCTGGTCGCGAAGTTTCCCGGCGACGAGCGCGCGCACTTCCTGCTCGGGGGGGCGTGGTTCGGCCAGCAGGACTACGAGAACGCGATCGGCGAGTACAAGAAGGCCATCGAGATCAACCCCGGCTTCGCGCCGGCATACAACCTCCTCGGCTACGCCAATCGGCCCCTCAAGCGGTACGATGAGGCCGAGCAGGCCTTCAAGAAGTACATCGAGCTGATCCCGAACGATCCGAACCCCTACGACTCGTACGCCGAGCTGCTGATGAAGACCGGGCGGTTCGATGAATCGATCGCGCAGTACACCAAGGCCCTCTCGGTAGACCCCAACTTCAGCCCCTCGAAGGTCGGCACCGCCTCCAATCTGATGTTCCAGGGCAAGCACGACGACGCCGCCGCGGTGATGGAGAAGCTGTACGACTCGGCGCGCGACGACGCCGACCGGCGCACCGCGTTGTTCACGCGCTCGGTGATCTTCACCGATGCCGGCCGGACCGCCGCAGCGGTCAAGGAGGTCGAGAAGGAATACGCCCTCGACGCCCAGCTCGGCGACACGGCCAATATGAGCGGTGACGCGCAGCTCATGGGGAACATCCTCCTCGACGCGTGGAAGACCGACGAGGCGGCCAAGCAGTTCCGGCTGGCCAACGACCTCGTGCAGAAGTCGAGTTTGTCGGCCGAGGTCAAGGCGGACGTCGCGCTCGCCGACCATTTCAACCAGGGGCGCGTGGCGCTCGCCAAGGGCGACCTGGCCACGGCCAGGACGGAAGCGGCCGCCTACATGAGCGGCTCGGAGGAGCGGCACAACGCCTTCCGCGTGCGCCAGGCGCACCAGCTCGCGGGCATGATCTCGCTCAAGGAAAAGAACTACGACGGCGCCATCACGCACTTCGCCGAAGCCAACCAGCAGGACCCCGAGGTCCTCTACCAGACGGCGCAGGCCTACAAGGGCAAGGGCGACGCGGGCAAAGCGAAGGAGTGGGCGGCCCAGGCCGCCGATGCGAACATCCTGCCGCAGATCACCTACGCGTTCGTGCGCGGCAAGGCGACGAAGATGTCCACGTAACCCGTCACCTGAGGAACAGCTCGGGAGCCACGGCGTTCGCGTCGTGGCTCCCGCTGCTTCCGCCGGTGGTCCAGGCGCCATAAGTTACTCAGCGCTGCTCACCCCGATACCGCCAAACGGAGGTCCATCGCATGGTGACGCTCGGCGCACTCTGGCTCCCCATCGTTCTCTCCGCCGTCATAGTGTTCCTCACCAGCTTCGTGGTCCACATGGTGCTCCGGTACCACGCGAGCGACTACAGCAAGCTGCCCAACGAAGACGCGGTCCGGGCGGCGATCCGATCGGGAAGCCCCAAGCCCGCGCAGTACATCATTCCGTATTGCCCCAGTCCCAAGGAGATGCAGTCCCCCGAGATGCAGCAGAAGTTCACCGAAGGACCGATCGCCGTGCTCAATCTCAAAGCGGCCGGTCCTCCCTCGATGGGCCCCTCGCTCGGCCAGTGGTTCCTGTTCAACCTGGTGGTCTCGCTCTTCATCGCGTACGTCGCCTCCCATACCATCGCTCCGGGCACCCCCTACCTCGAGGTCTTTCGCGTGGTCGGTGCCGTCGGCTTCCTCGCGTACGCCGCGGGCACGGTGCCGGCCGCGATCTGGATGGGAAAGCCGTGGTCGGTGGCGCTCAAGGAGATTTTCGACGGATTGCTCTACGGCCTGGTCACGGCGGGAACGTTTGGCTGGCTCTGGCCCCGGTGAACATTCGGGTTGACATGACCGGACCCATGTCGTATTGATGTGGCGCACGCCGCCGGAGAGGAGGAATGCACGGCGTCCGCCGAGAACCGGGATCCCGCGAAGCGGCCGTCGGCATATGAACCGATCCATCCCCACACAGACAGGCAGCAGCAGTACCTAGCAGCTGGTCTTGTGACATGACAGCGGCACGACCGCCGCGAGCCGATACGGCACCGGGGACCACGGATTCGGGTCCCCGGTTTGCGTGTTGAGACTCGCCCCCCTCCGGCACGCTCACACCAGCGACACCGGCCTGATGTTCTGGTTGACCCTGAATAAATTCCTGGGATCGTAACGGTTCTTGATCGCGCCCAAGCGGTCGTAATTGCGGCCGTACGCCGCCCGTACCCGGTCGCCCTCGTCCTGGGTGAGGAAGTTCACGTACACCGCGCCCGTCGAGAAGGGTGCGGTAGCCCTGAATACCTCCCTCGCCCATCCGATGCACTCGGCATCCTTTGCCGGGTCGTCCCACCTGCCGTGCACGTTCAGCACGAACTGGCCGTCCCGGTGCGAGTACGCCGTGGCGTCGTTGGAGACGCGACCCACGGCGCCGCCGAGCTGGGCGAAGGCGAGCTCGCAGCTCGGATCCGGCAGTTTCCGCGCCGTGTCGATCAGCGCATCGATCAGGCCGTCGCTGATTTCCGCGAAATCGTGGGACTTCCAATAGTTCCGCGCACCAGGCGTGAGCAGGGGATCCAGGATCGTCTGCCAGGCCGCGTAGGGGTGCGGGGCCACCACGTCGGCGATCGGCTTGCCGAACTGCCGGAGCGGTGCGGCGATGCGCTCACCTTCTTTCAAGTCCGCCCCCGAATAGCACATGGCCAGCGCCAGAATCTCACGGCCGTGCCACTCCGGCGGGAGAAATGGGAGCGGCGGCGCCTTGCGCATCACGAACCAGCACGCGAACTCCTCCGGCGTGGTCGGCAGGAAGTCGCGAAGAAAGCGGAGCGTTCCGCGGGCCGCGTCCAGTGGATGAATGACCATTCCGGACAGGACCTCGGGTCCCACCGGGTGCAGCCGGAGCTCGAAGGAGGTGACGACGCCGAAATTGCCGCCGCCGCCACGAATGGCCCAGAACAGGTCCGGTGAGTCATGCGCGCTCGCGCGCACCACGTTGCCGTTGGCGAGGACGACCTCGGCGGAGAGCAGGTTGTCGATGGTGAGGCCGAATCGCCGGCTCAACCAGCCGAAGCCGCCGCCGAGGGTGAGGCCGGCGATACCGGTGGTCGAGTTGATGCCCAGTGGCGTCGCCAGGGCGTGGTCCTGGCAGGCCCGGTCGACATCGGCCAGCGTCGCGCCGGCGCCCACCCGTGCGGTCCGCGCGGCCGGGTCCACGTCCACCGACCGCATCGGAGAGAGGTCGAGCATCATGCCACCGTCGCACAACGCGTTGCCGGCGATGTTGTGGCCCCCGCCCCGGACCGAGACCAGCAGGTCGTGACGCCGGGCGAACCGGACGGCGTGCGACACATCGGTGGCACTGGAGCAGCGGACGACGAGCCCGGGCCGGCGTTCGATCATGGCATTCCAGATGGTGCACGATTCGGTGAATTCGCGAGACGGTGGCAGGTGCACTCCCCCCGTGAGACTCGCGGCGAGAGCATCGATCTCATTCTGAGGAAGTGCGGCCTGGGTGCCATCGCAGGTGGTGAGCGTGACGGTCATCGATCCCTCCGGGTCATGCGGCCGTTCGAAGTGTCGTGGTGGAGACCAGCCGGAATCTGGGCGTGGGTACCGGTGGCCGCCAGACGATAGATGCCCGAAGACATCGAAGGGGGCCATGGCATGCCATGACCCCCTTCGGAGACGGTGATCGCACGCCGGTCAGCGGTAGAGCCACCTGCCGCCGAGGACTATGCGGTGGCCGACGAAGACCCGGCCGCCGAACGCCGGACCCCAGCCCCACCAGGGGTCATACCCCCAGCCGCGCCATCCGTAGGGATACGGGTAATAGGCGCGAACGATCTCCGGCTGGGTGACGGTGTAGGTCGCGACGTCGTAGTCGAAGTGCCCGCCCGGCGCCTTCATCTCGTGGACGATGTCGAGCAGCCGCGCCTCGGGATCGTCGGACGCGGGTTGCGCACCGGTGCCCGAGAGCGCGTCGAGGTCCCATCGGCCGTTTTTCTCGAAACGGTCGAAATTGAACGGGGTGTTGGACCACGCGGCCAGCACGATGCCCTGCGCGGTGGTGTCTTCAGTCACGAAGGCTTCACGTCCACCCCGGCCCTTGAGCTCGTATTTCTTGCCTCCGTTGACGTGCTGATCGTCTCCCGGGTCGAGCGGGGCGAGGACCCGAACGTGTCCGTCATTGTCCGCCCGCAGCACCACGAGGAACCCCGTCTCCGCGGCTCGGGCGTAGACCTTGGCACGATCGCCATAGGTGTAGGTGCCGTCCGAGTTATACCATACGTGAATGGGGGGATCCTGGTTGGCGGGCCGGACGGCAGCAGGCCCGACGGTGGAAGCCAGTAACAGCAAGGTTGTCAACATACGGCGCTCCTTTGAGCTCCTGCGAATCTTGTACCTCTAAGTACATAACTGTTATCACGGGCGTTGGGTTCACGCCTATCGACCGATAGATTCGATCAATGAGACTGCGCTTCATCACCGCCCCGCTCGCCCTCTTCTTCGCCCTCGCCTGCGCCTCCCGCCAGGGGCCCACAACGGCGCCGATCGTCGTGCTCGTGTCCATCGATGGGTTCCGGTGGGACTATCTCGACCGCGGCCTGACACCGAGTCTTTCGAGCCTTGCCGCGACCGGCGTACACGCCCCCGCCATGGTTCCGGTGTTTCCCACGAAGACCTTTCCCAACCACGCGTCCATCGTCACCGGCCGATACCCCGCCAACCACGGGATCGTCGGAAACACGTTCACGGCGCCCGACATCCACGCGCACTTCTCGATGGAGGACCGTCAGAACGTCCGGGACGGGGCATTCTGGCTCGCCGAGCCGGTCTGGGTGACGGCCGAGCGGCAGGGGCGGCGGACGGCGCCGTTCTTCTGGCCCGGCAGCGAGGCGGCCATCGCCGGCGTGCGGCCGACGTACTCCGTTCCGTACGACCATCAGCTTCCGGACGAGGCCCGCGTCGCCCGCGTCCTCGAATACCTCGATCTTCCGGCCCACCGGCGCCCGGTCTTCCTCACCATGTACCTGAGCGGAGTGGACAACGCCGGCCACAGCTTCGGCCCCGATGCGCCGCAGACTCGCGCCGCCATCGTCCACGCGGACAGTATGGTCGGCCTCCTGACCCGGGGTATCGACCGGCGCAGGCTGCCGATCAATCTCATCGTCGTGTCCGATCACGGCATGACGGCGCTCAGCCGCGACCGCGTCATCGACCTCGACCGGTATCTGCCGCGTCAGTGGATCGACGTCGACGTGCTGTCTCCGACGCTGATGGCGTGGCCCCACGCCGGCCTCGAAGACTCGATGTACGCGCGGCTCACGGGCGTTCCCCACCTCTCGGTCTTCCGCCGGAATGACTTGCCCCCACGCTTCCATCTGGCGGGGCCGCGCGTGCCACCGGTCGTCGCCATCGCCGACCCCGGCTGGAAAATCACCGACAGCGCGTCGGGGACGGGCTGGAACACCAACGGAGACCATGGGTACGACGACACGGTCCCCGACATGCGGGCGATCTTTCTGGCGCGGGGACCGGCATTCCGGAGCGGCGTCGTCATGCCGCCGTTCCGGAACATCCACCTCTACGCGCTCATGGCTTCGGTGCTGGGTCTTCGTCCCGTCCGGACGGACGGATCACTGGATTCGGTACGGGGGGCGCTGCGCAGCTCAGCGGGGGAACGCGTCCGGTAGTCCGCCGTCCACGGTGATGATGTCGCCCGTCGTGTAGCGGAACCGCTCGCTGGCCAGCGCCACCGCGGCATCGGCCACCGCCTCGGGTGGGATGAGCGTGGCGCCGAGAAGATTGCGTTGCCGGTACACCTCCAGCTGCTCGGCCTCGGAGATGCCGCGGCCGGCGGCCCGCTCCCGGACGAATTGGCGGAACAACGGGGTGTCCACCTGGTCGGCGTTGATGGCGTTGACCCGGACGCCATCGGGTCCGAGCTCCACCGCGGCCACGCGCAAGGCCTGCAGGAGCGCGGCCTTGCTGCCGCCGTACGCGACGGCCTCCTTCCCAGGCACCAGGGCCGCCTTGGACACGGACGCGACGATGGAGCCGCCGAGCTTTTGCGCTCGCATGATGGCCGCCGCGCGGGCGATCGCGGCGACGGCGCCGAGGTAGTGGACGTCGAGCTGACGCTGCAGGTCGCCGCGCCGGATCTCGGTGATGGGCGCGAAGCGGGGCGGAAGCCCCGCGGTGTAGAACAGCGAGTCCACCCCGCCGAACTCCAGGACCGCCCGGGAGAAGAAGGCATCGAGACTCGCGTCGCTGCTCACATCGGCGGCGGCGCCGATCGCCCGTCCGGGCAAGGTGGCCGCGATCTCCGACGCGACCGCGGCGGCGGCCGCGCCATCGAGGTCGCCGACCACGACATGCGCGCCTTCCTCGGCGAACCGCCGCGCCGCGGCCCTCCCGATTCCGCTCGCCCCGCCGACGATCACCACTACGTGCCGGGGCATCAGCTTGCCGGCCCGATCCTTCGCGGTCTGTTCGTCGACCTTCCGGCGCTCGAGCGGCCAGTGCTCGAACTCGAAGACGTCAGGCTCGGGGAGGAACTGGAAGCGATCCAGCGCCTCCCCGTTGAGGATGGTCTCGAGCACGGCACGGTAGCACAGGTTGGCGGTGAGCGCGCCGCGCTTGTCGCTGAACGCGGTGATGAGCCCGAGCCCCGGGATCAGAACCACCTTGGCCCAGTCGTCGAGAGGCTGCTCGCCCGGCCGCGCGTTCCGGTAATGGTACTCTTCGTATTCCCGCCGTGCCGTGACGATCCCAGCCCGAACCTGCTCGCGCTGCTGCTCGACGGACGCGCTGAGGTCGAGGTCGATCCAGACCGGGATTCGTCCGGCCCGGAGCAGATGCTCCGGCGTGGCCATGCCCCGGCCCGCCAGCTCGCGCATGCCCTCGGCGGCGAGCGTCTGCAGGATGTCGTCACCGTCGTCGAAGTGGAGGATCACCCGTTCAGAGGCGCTCAGCGCCCCGCGCAGGGCCGGGAGAATGGCCTCGGCCGTCCGTTTGCGGCCATCGGGCGACGGCGCCGCACGGCCGGCCGCCGCGGCCCACCGACGCCCGCGACGACACTTGGCCAGATACTCGTCGACTCGTGCCACCGCCTCGGATAGCCGGGCCTGGCACTCGTCCACGCTGTCGCCCCAGATGACCAGACCGTGATGCGCGAGCGCCAGCCCCATGGCACCCGGAGGAATCCGGGACACCATCCGGCCCACCGTGCGCGCGAGCGGAAATCCCGGGCGCACGTACGGCACGTAGACCACACGATCGGCAAAGAGCTCCCTTACCAGACGCTCCGCGGTGCCGTCGGGCACGTTGGTAAGGCTCATCGTCGCGACGTCGTGGGTGTGAGCGACAACCCGATGGGGAAGGAGGGAGTGAAGCGGGGTCTCGACGCTCGGCGCGGGCCCGTCCGCCACCATGCAGCCTGCCATGAAGCGCATCATCTCCGCGTCGGTCATCGCGTCCGCCACGGCCAGGGGCGCAAGCCGGCCGAGTGACAGCCGGGTGAATCCCGCGCGGCCGATGGTCCGAAGATCGGTCCCGCTCCCCTTCACCAGCAGCTCGTCACCCGCCTTGAGCGACGTATTGCCGCCACCCGGCTGTACCAGCCGGGCGTCACCGCCCAGGAATCGGGAGAAACGGATGAGCCCGTCGAATTGATCGGGGGTATCGGTCATGGGCGATGGAAGATACCGGGACCCGGGCCGGACCGCGCCCCGCGGGGGGGGGGACCCCCGACTCCCGTGGTGAGCTAACTCACCGCTTCCCCGGGAGCGGGCGGTCATGTTCTGGGCGGTCCCTGCCGACCGCCGCGAGGGATAGCGCAACGCTCAAACAGGCGGGAGTGAGGAGTTCACAGATGCGAGTCCAATCGATTACCCGTCTCGCCGCGCTTGGCGCCCTGGTGGCGGGACTGGCATGCGCGAAGAGCCTCGACACGATGGCGAACCCGGCCGAGACTGCGGCCACGTCGGACACGACCCAGAACACGTCGGGGTATCAGGCGGGCGCACGCGATACGACGATGCTGAGTGATTCGGCCAAGGCGAATCAGACGAAGTCCGGGGTCATCGACTCCAGCGGCGCGTCGGTCACGGGGGATACCGTGACCCAGACACGTCCGGACCAGGGCCAGCCGGTGACGGCCAAGGGCGACACGCTGAATCCGAGCGTCGATTCGATGGGCGCCCCGGTCGATTCGACCAGCGCCACGATGGATACCACCATGGCTGCTCCGGGTGATTCGGCGAGATAACAAGGTCCGAGTACTCGCAGTCGAAAGGGCCGGCCGCGGGAATCCGCGCCGGCCCTTGCCGTGGTATCAGCTCAACGGTCGCCGCTCAGGGTGCCGTCATCTTGGCGAGCTTCTCGAGCTGTTTCGCGGCCTTCTTCCTGGCGACGGGCACCTTCTTGCCGGCGGCCCGTTTCAGCTTGCCGACCTTCTCGCCGGCCAGCTTGGCGGTCGATTTCGCCCGCTTGCGCACGGCCTTACCGACGCTGGCGGCCTTCCGTCGAGCCTTCCTGGTCTTGGCGGCAGCCGAAGCCTTCTCGATCGCCTTCTCGATCAGCACCGAGGCCGCCAGAGCGGCCGCGGCCTTCGCTACGCGCTTTGTGGTACGACCCATGAGCGGCTCCGGTCAAGAGTGAACCAATAATCTAGCTCTCGCGGCATATTCCTGTCGTGAGGCGGCTCACGTCCCCGGCAGGCGCCGGCCGGAGGCGTCGAACCAGTGCAGCCGCTCGCGGTCGAACCGGACGCCGAGCGTAGCGTCGGCCGGGATCATCGGCTCCGGCGGGGCGATGACACGCAACTCGTCCGCTGACCCACCCGCCGGTCGCAGGTATACCAGCAGCTCGCTCCCGCGGGGCTCGACTACATCCACCCGGGCGTCGAGATCCCCCTGACCCCGGGCCACCAGCGTCATGTCATGGGGCCGAACGCCGAGCGTCGCGCCGTCGGCACGGCCCGCCACCGCGCCGGCCAGGAAGTTCATGGCCGGACTTCCGACGAACGCTCCGACGAAGCGCGTCGCGGGACGGCGATAGAGCTCCATCGGTGAGTCCACCTGCTCCACCACGCCGTCATGGAGCACCGCGACCCGGCTCCCCAGCGTCAGCGCTTCCTCCTGGTCGTGAGTGACGTACACGATCGTGGCCTGGAGTCTTCGGTGCAGCCGGGCCAGCTCCGCGCGCGTCTCCACCCGGAGCTTGGCATCGAGATTCGAGAGCGGCTCGTCGAAGAGAAATGCCTGCGGCTCCCGCACCATGGCGCGACCGAGCGCGACCCGCTGCCGCTGCCCACCAGAGAGCTGGCCCGGCTTCCGGTCGAGTACCTGCTCCAGAAGCAGCGCCTGCGACACCTTCACCACCCGGTCGGCGATCACCGCCGCGTCGGCCCCGCGCATGCGGAGACCGAAGCCAAGGTTCTGCCGCACGGTCATGTGGGGATACAGGGCGTAGCTCTGGAACACCATCGCGATGTCGCGCTCCTGCGGCGGGAGACCGGTGACGTCCCTGTCCCCGATCAGCACGCGTCCGGCCGTGGGCGTCTCCAGCCCCGCGATGACCCGCAGCGCGGTGCTCTTCCCGCACCCCGACGGTCCGACGAGGACCATGAACTCGCCGTCGGCGATCTGCAGGTTCAGGCCGCGGGCGGCGACGTGGCCGTTGGGGTAGGTCTTGCGGATGCCCTCGAGCGTGACCGATGCCATGGCTTACCCCTTCACCGCTCCTGCCGTGAGTCCCTGGACGATGCGCCGCTGGAACGCCAGCACCAGCAGCGCCACCGGCGCCGTCGCCACGATCGACGCGGCGAGAATCTGGCCCCAGGGAACCTGGTACATGCCGCGCAGCAGCGCGATCGCCACCGGCACGGTCTGTCGCTCGGGCCCGAGTGTAAACGAGAGCGCGAAGAGAAACTCGTTCCAGCTGTACACGAACGTGAGAATCGCGGTGGTCGCCAGACCGGGGAGCGCGAGCGGCACCACCACCTCGCGGAAGGTCCGCAGCCGGCTCGCGCCGTCCACCATCGCGGCCTCCTCCAGCTCCGCCGGCAGCTGCCGGAAAATTCCCACCAGTAGCCACACGGTGAGGGGCATGGCGAAGGTGAGGTAGGGAAGAACGAGGCCGGGATAGGTATTGATCAGGTGGAGACTCCGCAGCAGGAGGTACAGCGGGGATATCACCGAGATCTGGGGGAACATGCTCACGGCGAGCACGACGCCAAGCAGGAGGGCCTTCCCCCGGAACCGGAGTCGCGCGAGGGCGTAGGCGCAGAGGGCGCCGACCGTGACGCAGAAGGCCGTCGTGGTGCCGGCCACCACGAGGGAGTTTCGAATCGGAACCCAGAACTCGCGCTCCGTGAAGAGGGCCCGGTAGTGGTCGCCCACGAACGTATGAGGTATTAACGATGGGGCCTGGAACAGCCGGGCCTCGGGCGTGAACGACGACACGATGGCCCAGTAGAACGGGAATGCCGTGGCGAGCACGAGACCGGCCACGGCCACGAGCGCCCACCCGCTCCGCCCGCCCGAGCTCGAGTCGTCCTTCACGGCCTGGCCTCCATCAGTCCCTCGCCCAGGAACCGGATGTAGATCAGGGCCAGTCCGAAGGTCACCGCGAAGACGATGACCGAGAGGGCCGACCCATACCCGAAGCGGAGGTTCTGCAGCAGGGCATTGAAGGTATAGAGCGCGATCGGCTCCGTGGACGTGCCGGGGCCGCCGCCGGTCATCACGTAGATCAGATCGAACACCCGGAATGCATCGAGCGTGCGGAAGATGAGCGCCACGAGCAGCGCCGGCCGGAGCAGCGGGAGCGTCACGTACCGGAATTGTCTCCAGGCCGACGCCCCGTCGATCCGTGCCGCCTCGTAGAGCGAGCGGTCGATGTTCTGCAGTCCCGCCAGGAGCAGCAGGGCCACGAAGGGCGTGGTCTTCCACACATCGGCCAGAATGACCGGCACCCAGGCGAGACCGGTGTGGATGAACCAGACGATCGGCTCGCGGAGGATGTGGGCCTTGACCAGCACCGCGTTGGCGATGCCGGCGTCGGCATCGAACATGAACTTCCAGAGGAGTCCCGACACCACCGTGGGCATGGCCCAGGGCACCAGCACCGACGCGCGCATGAGCGCTCGCCCTCGGAACGCCCGATTCATCGCCAGGGCAAGCACGGTGCCGAGTGCCAGCTCGAGCGTCACGCTCACCACGGCGAAGAACCCGGTATGGCCGATCGCGGACCAGAAGCGGGCATCGTGCAGCGCTTCGGCGTAGTTGTCCAGGCCGATGAAGGGGCGCCGCAGCCAGGGCATACGCAGGTCGTGCAGGTGGAGCGACTCCCATACCGTCCAGGCGAGCGGGAACAGGGCCACCAGCAAGATCGCCCCGACGGCCGGTGCCACCAGCCACCAGGCCAGTCGCGCCTCGCGGCGCTCCACCCCGTGCGGCACGTCACCGCCCCGCAACCATGCCTCCGGTCCCGAGCCCCGAGCGATCCAGCAGCTGCTGCATCTCGCGCGCCGCCTCGGCCAGCGCCTGAGCCGGCTCGATCTGCCGGGTGAGGGCCCGATGCAGTTGCACCTGGAGAATCTCCGAGAGCTGGGTGTAGACCGGCGTCACTGGGCGGGGCACCGCCCGCTCGATTACCGCGCGAGCCTGACCCACCGGCACCTCCAGCGCCCGCGCGAGTCGCGGGTCGTCGTACAAGGCCGGCCGGGTGGGAAACTGGCCCACGACGCGGGCCCGCTCGAGCATCTGCTCGGGCCGGGTGAGATACCGGATCACGGCCCAGGCGGCGTCGGGGTGCGCGCTGTTCGCGTTGACCGCGAGCTGGGCGCCACCGAGGGCGGCGGTGGGCCCGCCGCCCGGCCCGCCGGGCATCGGAGCCACCGCGTAGCGTCCGGCGACCCGCGACGCGGCGCTGTCGTTCATGAGCGAATACGGATACGGCCAGTTCCGCATGAAGGCGGACTCCCCGTTCTGAAAGGCGAAGCGGGCCTCCTCCTCGTGCCAGGTGAGCGCCACGGGCGGGATGATGCGGTCGGTGTAGATCTCGTCGCGCATGCGCGAGAGCGCGGCGATCGCCGCGGGTGACGCCACCGCGACGCGCCCGCGGTCGAGAATCGCCCCGCCGAAGGCGCCGAGATATTCCGTGAAGACGGTGACCAGGCCTTCATACCGGGCGCCCTGGAGCACGAGGCCGTAACGCACCTTCTTCGCGGCCATCGCCGCTTCCGCGATCCGCTCCAGGTCATCCAGCGTCGCCGGCGGCGCGGGCATGAGGTCGGTGCGCCAGTACAGCATCCCCGCGTCCACGAACCAGGGCAGGGCGAAGAGCTTTCCATCCCAGGTGTTGGCGGTGATCGTCGCGGGGAAGAAGGAATCGACCGGGGGCCGGAAGCGCTCGAGCGGAAGGATCCACTCCGCGGCGGCGAACTCGGGCGTCCAGATGGCGTCGAGCTGGAGGATGTCGGGCTCGCCGGCGTGCGCATTGAGCCACTGGACGTAGAGCTGGTGACGCTGATCAGCCGCGTCGGGGGTGTTGCGCTGCACTACCTGGATGTCCGGCCGCTCGCGCATGAACTCCACCAGCTGGCGCTGCAGCACGCGGCCCTCGGCGCCCAGCGTGCTGACGGGAAACACGACTCTCGCGGGCCCGGTCGCGGGTGGAGGCGCGGACCGGCAGGCGAGGGCGAGAAGGAGCGCTGCCTGCCAGACCGACGGGCGGAGCGCGTACGGCAGCGTGAGGATCGGAAGGTCTCCCCGGCGGGTGTCGGCGTGAAGTTCTCACGGTAACACGAAGACCGTGTGCGTGCCAAGGATCGAGCGGGAGCGTTGCCGTTGGCCGGCGGGCAGTATAGGCTCCCATTCAGGAGGTATCACGCGGAGATGTTGGCTTTCGATGAGAAGACCGCCGCGGAGCTCGAGGCCCTGTATCGCTCGCGCGACATCGTCCGCAGGCGGCGGCTGGTCCGGGAGGCCCTCGGGGCGAAGGCGGGGCAGCGAATTCTCGATGTCGGCTGCGGGCCCGGCTTCTACGTCGCGGAGCTGCTCGAGGAGGTGGGGCCGGAGGGCTCGGTCGTGGGACTCGACCGCAGTCCTCAGATGCTGGCGATCGCCGCGCGCCGCTGCCGGACTCATTCGAACGCCGACTTTCGCGAGGGCGAAGCCACGTCCCTGCCCGTGGGCGAGTCGGACTTCGACGCCGTGCTCTGTATCCAGGTACTCGAGTACGTTACGAACGTGCCGGCCGCTTTGGCCCAGATGCATCGCGCCTTGCGCCCGGGCGGGCGACTGGTCGTCTGGGACATCGACTGGACGACCCTCTCGTGGCACTCGTCCGATTCCGCGCGCATGCATCGCGTCCTCGAGGCGTGGGACGCACATCTGGCCCACCCGGCGCTCCCCCGCACGCTCGCACCCCTGCTCCGGACCGCGGGCTTCAGCCGGATCGAGGTCGAGGGATACGTGTTTTCCACCACGCAGCTCACGCTGGAATCGTACGGTGGCGCGATCCTCCCCCTCATCGAGCGGTACGTGTCGGGCCACGAGGAAATCGGCCGGGCGCTGGCCTCGGGCTGGGCCGCCGAGCAGCGGGAGCTCGCGGAGCGAGGAGAGTTCTTCTTCTCCTGCACTCAGTTCTGCTTCAGCGCGACGCGTTGATCGCCCGCGAGGCCTGGAAGTCCACCCGGAGCCCGGCGGCCAGCGCCGGGCACCTGCCCCACCGCTGCCCACCGTGCCATACTTCAGCACCGGCTCACCGCCGGACCTCGCGCCCGCCATTCCCGGCAGCTGCCCATGCCACCTGACGTGGTCCAGAACCAGAACTTGCTCCACGGCACCTATGCCACGCCGCTCGTCGTCGCGTCGGTGGTCGTCGCCTCGCTGGCGAGCTACGTCGCGCTCGTGCTGGCCAGCCGCGTCATCGCGGCCGGCGGACGGCTGCGGCAGGCCTGGCTCGTCGCCGGCGCCCTCGCCATGGGCACGGGGATCTGGGCCATGCACTTCGTCGGCATGCTCGCGTTTCGGCTGGGCGGCCGGCCCATCGCCTACGACGTCCCGCGCCTGGGGCTCTCGGTGCTGGTGGCGATCGCCGCCTCGGGGTTCGCCCTCTGGGTGGTGAGTCATCGGGCGGGGACGTGGCCATGGCTTCCCATCGCCGCCATCGCGATGGGGGCGGCGATCGCCGGCATGCACTACATCGGTATGGCGGGACTCCACACGGCGGCCGCGCTCACCTGGCGGCCGTCGCTCGTCCTGGCCTCCATCATCATCGCGGTGGTGGCCTCGGGCACCGCGCTCGCGCTCGCCGCCTGGTTCCAGAGCGACGAGTCCCCCACCACCCAGATCCGCCGCGGCATCGCGGCCACGGTCATGGGTGCGGCGATCGCGGGCATGCATTACACGGCCATGGCCGCCGCGCGATTTCATCCGCTCGGGCCAGGCATCGAATTCGACGCCCGGGCGAAGGTGCTGACGATCGGCCTCATCGCGACCGACGGATTGGGCGTGCTCGTCATCGTGGCGACGCTCCTCATCCTCGGCGTCGCCCTCGCCGGCAGCGTGGTGGACCGCTACTTCCGCAGCATCGCCGCCGAGCATGCCCGGACCCGCGAGAGCGAAGCGGCGCTCCGCCGGAGCGAAGCGCGTTTCCGGTCACTCGCCGAGGCCAGTGCGCAGATCATGTGGACCCGCGACGCCGGCGGCGAGTTTGCGGCCGCGCAGGTCGGATGGACGGCCTACACCGGCCAGCCGTTCGACGAGCACCGCGGCTGGGGCTGGCTCGATGCGGTTCATGAGGACGACCGTGACCGCGCCGCGGCGCTGTGGCGGGAGGCCCTCGCGGCCGGGCGTCTCCATGTCGCCGAGCATCGCGTGCGGCGTCACGACGGCGTCTATCGCTGGATGGCGGTGCGGGCGGCCCCGGTGCGGGATGGGGACGGCGCCATCGCCGAATGGATGGGCATCGAGGTGGACGTGACCGAGCGCCACGAGGCAGAGGATCGGATCCGCTCGATCGAGAGCCAGCTGCTCCAGGCGCAGAAGCTCGAGGCGGTAGGCCGGCTGGCGGGCGGCATCGCCCACGACTTCAACAACCTGCTCACGGTCATCAGCGGCACCACGTCGCTGGCCCGCCGGCGGCTGGCTCCGAGCAGTCCACTGTCCGAGGAGCTGGCCGACGTCGAGCAGGCCGCCGATCGGGCCGCCGCCCTCACGCGGCAGCTGCTCGCGTTCAGCCGCCGCCAGTCGCTCAATCCGGCCGTGCTCGAGATCAACGATGTCGTCGCCCGGCTCGACGGCCTGCTGCGGCGAACTCTGGGCGAAGATCTGGAGCTCCGCATGATCCTCGCGCCGGATGCCGGCCGCGTCAGGGCCGACCCGGGGCAGCTCGAGCAGGTGCTGCTCAACCTGGCGGTCAACGCCCGCGATGCGATGCCGGACGGCGGCACGCTCACGATCGAGACCGCGCCCCTGACCATCGAGGGGGACTACGCCAGCACGCACCTCGGGGTGGAGCCGGGACCCTACGCGATGCTGTCCGTGAGCGACACCGGCATGGGCATGGACGCGCTCACCTGCGCCCGCGTCTTCGAGCCGTTCTTCACGACGAAAGAGGTCGACAAGGGGACCGGTCTCGGGCTTTCCACCGTCTACGGCATCGTGAAGCAGAGCGGCGGCAGCATCTTCGTCTACTCCGAGCCGGGCCACGGGGCGACCTTCAAGATCTACCTCCCCCACGTGGCCGAGCCCGCGACCGAGCGGGAGCCGATGGCCGTGGCGCCGGGGCCGGACGCCCGGAGTCGCGAGGTCATCCTGCTGGCCGAGGATGCCCCCGATGTCCGCCGGTTCACCGCCCGGGTGCTGCGGGAAGCAGGCTACCAGGTGCTCGAAGCCGGAAACGTGGAGACCGGGATCGAGGCGGCGACGTCGTTCGAGGGCCCCATCCAGCTCGTCCTCACGGACGTGATGATGCCCCACGGGACGGGGCGCCAGCTCGTCGAGCATCTTCGCCGGCTCCAGCCGGACATCGCGGTGGTGTACATGTCGGGGTATACCGACGACACCGTCCTGCAACGCGCGGTGATCGAGGCCGGCACCGCGTTCATTCAGAAGCCCTTCTCGCCGACATTGCTCCTCACCCAGGTGCGGGCGGTCCTCGAAACCGAATCGGCGCGACCGGTAACGCGGAGGGCGTAAGCAGGACGTCCCCGCGTCCTCTTGCGCGCCAGCACAGTGACGGCTATGTGTCCAAGGCGGATCGAGCCGGTCCGCTTACTATGCCGTCGCCTACGTTTGCGCGCCTCAAAGCGGTGCCGGACATACAACCGTGACCTCGTCAGATCAGCGCCCGCCGTCCGTGCGGCGCCCTTGGTCAGCCTGATGCCTCGTCCTGCAACCCGACCCTCCGGCGGAGGGCGTCGAAATGGTTCGGGCCCGGTCAAGCCCTCCCGTTGCACTCATCGCGTAGTTCCCATTGTTGCTCCACGTCCCGCCCATTCTGCCAGCGCGCATGCTCTCCTCGGTGAGGCCTCCCACACGCGCGCTCGCGGCCTTCTGAGAGGATGGTGAATGCTATGCATGCCCTGACTCGTATCAGTATCATGGCGGTGGCAACGTTCTTCCTGATGGCACCGCACACCGCGGCCGCGCAGCAGACGCAGGAAACCGGCACCGTGGCCGGCACGGTCGTGGATGACAAGGGCACGCCCGTGAGCAGCGCCCAGGTCTTCATCGGGGGAACCCAGGTCGCGGGGCAGACCCGCGCGGACGGCGGATATACGCTCGAGAAGGTCCCCACCGGTCCACGGGTCGTCCGCGCCCGCATGCTCGGCTTCCGGCCCGATTCGGCGAGCGTGACCGTCGCGGCAGGAGCGACTGCGACCGCAGACTTCACGCTGACGAGAGATCCACTCCAGCTGCAGACGATGGTGGTCACCGGGACGACGACGCCGCGGCTGAACCTCGATGCGAGCGTGGCCGTGACCAATCTCACCTCGCAGGACATCGAGCGGGCGGCGCCCCGCAGCACCACCGAGGTGCTGCGCTACGTCCCGGGATTCACCCGGGTCGAGAGCTCGGGCGGCGAGGTGAACGAGAACATCACGATGCGTGGCATCCTCGGCGTGGAGTACGTGATGTTCATGGAGGACGGCATGCCGGTCTTTCCGACCATGCACACGTTCTTCATGAATGCCGACAACCTGTTCCGGCCGGACGAGAACATCGATCACATGGAAGTGGTGCGGGGTGGAGCCTCCTCCCTGTTCGGCTCCAATACGCCGGGCGCCATCATCAACTTCATCAACAAGACCGGCGGCGATCAGTTCGCGGGCACGATGAGGGCGACGGGCGGCACCAAGGGACTCGCCCGCTATGACCTGAACGTCGGTGGGCCCCTGGGCCAGGATTGGCGGTTCAACGTCGGCGGGTTTTATCGCTACGACCATGGCGTGCGCGATCCGGGCTTTCCGGGCATCTCCGGCGGCCAGATCAAGGCGAACGTGACCCGCCAGCTCGACAACGGCTACATCCGGGTGTCCGCGAAGCATATCGACGACCGCAACCAGTTCATCCTGCCGCTCCCATTCACTGACGCGTCGGACCCGCGTTATGTCTCCGGCTTCGGTGACTACGGCTCGATGAACACCAATGAAGGGCTCGATCTCCGGGTCCCGACGCCGACCGGCGATCTCACCCTCCCGCTCGATAACGGGCTCAAGACCGTCGCGTCGTGGTTCACGGTGGACGTGGGGTTCGACTTCGAAGAGGGGTGGCATCTCCAGAACACCGCGCAGGTGATGCGGGACGCGCAGCAATGGAACGCGCTGCTCCCCAACAACGCCTTCCTGGCGTCGGATTACGCCACCCTGCCGACCAATCAGGGAGGTCTCGGCTTTCCCACCGGCACGACCTCCCAGTACTTCTTCACCAACGTGTTCGACGACGCCGGCGCCCCGCTGGCGTTCAACACACCCAACGGGCTGGTCACCGCGGCGGGCGAGTGGCACGTGTCCAAACCGCTCTCTGCGATTCAGGACCAGTTTCAGCTGCGGAAGCAGTTCGGGCCCCACTCGCTGGCGTTCGGCGGGTACGTGGCCGACTACACCCAGGACAACCACTGGTTCTTCACCGACATCCTCACCGACGTGCGGGACAACCCGCATTTCCTCGATCTCGTCGTCACCCCCCCGGGCGGAACACCCGTGAACGTCACCCAAAACGGGTTCCGCAACTTCCTGAGCAACTATGTGAATGGCGCCGGGGAGACCGCCGTGGTGTCCGGCACCATCGGCGCCGAGGTCCAGCTCATGCCCCGACTCCGGGCGGATATCGGCGCGCGGGTGGAGTACGACAACTTCGTGCAAAGCTCGGAGAATACCTCCACGTTCGACCTGGATGGTGATCCGGCCACGACCTACGACAACGAGACCTTCGGGAACAACAGCTTCCGGCACTTCACCCGGAACATCACCGACTGGTCCGGCTCGATCGGCCTCAACTTCCAGCTCAGGAAGAACATCTCGCTCTACGCCTCCGGCTCTCGTGGCTACAAGATGCCCGCGCTCGACGAGTTCCTGAACGCGACGGCGGTCCAGCAGATCGAGTTGTTCGACTCGCGCGTCGTGAAATCCGTGGAAGGCGGGGTGAAGGGCATCGTGGGCCCGCTCGGCTTCACCGTGAACGGGTTCTACACCAAGCTGACCAACATCGTGAGCCAGGGCGCGGTGGTGGATCCCAATACCGGCGGTACCACCTGGATCATCGTCACCTCTCCGGAGAACAACTCGTACGGCGCCGAGGTGGAGCTGGTGGCCACCCCGGTGGAAGGACTCCAGGTCTTCGGCAACGGCACGTTCCTGCGGGCGGAGCTCGGCACCGGCGCCGGCGCCGACATCGGCAGCCGGATCAACGGCGTGCCGGCCTCGATCGGCAACGTGGCGGCCACCTACACGTTTCCCCGCACCGGCTTCCAGGTAAAGGGCGACTGGCACTGGGTCGGCAACCGGCCGGTGGACCAGACGTTGGGCACGTCGCTCCCGACGTATAACTATTTCAACTTCGGCGCCGGCTACACCGTGCCGAATACCGGCGCCCGGATCAACCTGGACCTCTTGAATGCCTTCCAGGATAAGGGGCTGGAAGAGGGCAACCCGCGCCTCCTCACTACCGGCGGGACGCCTGTGTTCCTCGCGCGGCCCATCCTGCCGCGCCGGGTCACGTTGGCGGTGACCTACGACTTCGGTGGACCGCGGTAACAGGGTCAGGGCGGTGGGAGCGTGGCTCGTTCTCGCTCTCGCCGCCGTCCCGCTCGGCGCCCAGGCGGCGCCGGGCGCGGCGGACTCGACGTTTCTTCTCACCACCAACGACCCGAGGCGCTCGCCGTCGCCCTTCATCGGCAACGGGCACCTCGGAGTCGTCATTCCGCCCCTCGGTATCGGCGCAACCCCGTCCTTCCTGGCCGGCCTCTACGAGATGGCGCCGACGGACGTGCCACGCATTGCCGGACTGCCGGCCTGGCAGGCGGTCGGCATCTACGACGGCGCGCGGTGGCTCGACACGACCGCGCTCGCCGCTGGCGCGATTCGCCGCTACGGACAGACGGTGGACATGCGCTCGGGAACCGCCCGCACCGGCTACGACTGGGTGAACGGCGGTCTCACGACGAGGGTGGAGATGGAAACCTTCGTTTCCCGCGATGCCCCCGCGCTGGCCGGGCTCCGCCTGCGGGTGACCCCCCGCGCGGCGGGCCCGCTCAGGATTCGATTCTCGATCGTGGGCTTTCCCGAGCCCAGGCGCCAACCGCTGGCGACGCTCGAGCGAGCCTCGCCGAGCTGGAAGCTCGACGACATCTGGTATCCCGGACACATGCGGGTGCTGACCCGGAGTGCGACGGTGCGTCCGGACGGCGCGCGGCTGTCGATGGAGTCGAGCCCCGAGGGCCGGAACACGATCGTGATGCAGACCGCCGCGGTGACCTGGAACGTTCCGCGGCCTAGCGTGAGCAGCATGTCCCGCAGGGACACGACGATGGTCGAGGTGGCGTTCCACGGGGCCGCGGGTCGGACCTACACCTTCACCCAGCTCGCCGCGGTCGCGTCGTCGGCCGACGGGCCCAAACCGCTGGTCCGGGCTTCGCGGATCGTGGACGCGGCCCTCGCCCGGGGTTACGACGGTGTCGCGGCCGACAATGCGGCAGCCTGGGCCCGGCGCTGGACCACGGATATCGTGATCGAAGGGAACCCGGAGCTGCAGCGCGTTGCCCGCTCGATGCTCTTCTACCTCCTCTGCAGCGCCGACTCGGGCACCGGCCTCGGCATCCCGCCGATGGGGCTCTCGAGCGGGGGATATTACGGGCACATCTTCTGGGACTCGGATACCTGGATGTTTCCGTCTCTGCTGCTGACCCATCCCGACGTCGCCCGGTCGCTCGTCGCCTTCCGCTCGCGCACTCTGGGCGCCGCGCGGGCCAATGCCCGGGCCAACGGGTTCGGCGGGGCAATGTACCCGTGGGAGGCGGACGAGCTGGGCCGCGAGACCACCCCGCACTTCGCGGTGCAGAACGCCCGTTCGGAGATTCATGTCACCGGCGATGTGGCGCTCGCGCAGTGGCAGTACTACCTGGCCACCGGAGATTCCGCGTGGCTGGCTCACCAGGCCTATCCGGTGATCCGCGAGACGGCGGCATTCTGGGCGACACGAGTTCGCAGCGACGCCCGCCACCGATACCACATCCGGAACGTCGTCTCGGTGTCGGAAGGCCTGATGGGCGTCACCGATGACGCCTATACCAACGCCGTGGCGAGGAAGAATCTCGAGATCGCCACCGCGGCGAGCATGAGACTGGGGATCGCTCCCGACCCGAGATGGGCCACGATCGCCGCGGGACTCCACCTCCCCTACGACTCGGCCAGCGGGTACTATCGCACGTACCAAGGCGCTCCCGACTCGACCCTCGGTGAGGTGACCCCGCTTCTGGCGTACCCGCTCGGCATTCCCATGCGCGCGAGCGCC
Organism: uncultured Gemmatimonadales bacterium; assembly: GCA_963757525.1. Taxonomy (GTDB): domain Bacteria; phylum Gemmatimonadota; class Gemmatimonadetes; order Gemmatimonadales; family GWC2-71-9; genus CAVVWJ01. The sequence continues at coordinate 1,834,501 of CAVWRM010000001.1, read as the reverse complement.
AAGCGCGCGCATCTCGAGCAGGCGGTGGCGAAGGAGCTGGCCAGCGGTGGAGGCGCGATGATGGGATCGACGCTCCTCTCGGTCGGCGCGGCTGAACTGGGCGATCGTGCGATGGTGGACTCCCTCCTGGTGCCGAGCTATCGGGGACACCTCAAGGGTCCCTTTCTCATGCTGTCCGAGACCCCGACCAACGATGCCGTGAATTTCGTCACCGGAGCCGGAGGGTTCCTGCAGCAGATCATCTTCGGCTACACCGGCCTCCGCTTCGGGCCGAACGGCGTGGCCCCGGCGTTCAGGCCGATGCTGCCGTCCAGTATCGCCCGGCTCAGGCTGCGCAATGTGAGCATCGGCGGCAAGCGCTACGACATCGTCGTCGACGCGAAAGGCCGTCGGATGACCCCGCGCTCCGAGAGATCCCGCCGGTGATCGCGGCTGTCGGCCTGATCCTCCTTCTCCAGGCCCAGCCGGTGGCACCGGTCCTTTCCTTTCCCCAGCCTGACCTCGACGACACCACCGCGTATCAGGGCTACCAGACCCGGTTCTATCGCGACTCCAAGGACAATACGGTCCAGACCTATCTCGATGCCGGCAGCGGGCGCGTCGTGACGCTCTGGGCCGACGCGGCCGACGAGAGTCTCGGCTTCACGGTGCGCGATCCGGCCGGGATGGCCGCCGGGCTCGACTGGGACGACGATGCGATAGTGGGAGACTCCGCGGACAGCCGGTGGGTTGAATACCGGCTCACCACTCGAGTCCCGCGAGTACAGATCGGCTGGTTCGTGCTGGGCTCGATGCGGATCGAGCGCGACTTCCAGTACGCCAAGCGACACCTCGAGGCGTTCACCCGGCCCCCGTTCTACGTCGCCGAGGAATCGTTGCTGGTCGCGAACATCGGCCGGCTGCCCCGGGCGGAGCAGGCGCAGCATCTTCGGCTCCTGGGCACGACCGGTCTCGCCGCGTTGCGCGCCCGGCTGCAACCCGCGCTCGGGCCGGCGGTGGCGGACACGGTCTGGCGGCTCCGGGTGCAACGGCCGTCCCTCGATGGTCGCCACCACCTCCTGCTCGAGATTTCGGTGGACCCGCGGCAGACCGCGAGCGCGGTGCGAGACCGGGTGCTGTGGCTCCGCTCGCTTCACGACTCCACGGTGCGGTTCACCGTCCGGGTGGCGACCGACGGCGAGCCGCTCACGCCGCTTCCCCGCGACGCGATCTTCACCGCGGGCTTTCTCGACTGGTTGCGGCGCGGCGGGCACGCCGATTCTTCCGGCGACCGGAGATCCCGGCGGCTCGAGCGCGAAGTGCGGAGCGTGGAGCTCCTCGCCACCCGGGAAAAGCTCATGGCCGGCTTGCCCAACTTCGCCACCTACTTCGGTCGCGACATGATGATGACCGGGCTCATGATGCACGACATCTGGCGGCCCGATATGGCCGAGCTGGTGATCGCCAGCGTGCTCCGCAAGCTGGGCCCCGACGGGCAGGTGAGCCACGAGGAGGCGCTGGGCGGGCAGGCGATCCGGGAGAACGCCGCAGCGTACAACCTGCTCATCGGGCAGTACCTGCGGGCCGCGAGGAGCCGCCCCTCCCGCCGTGCGGACAGCCTGCTTGCGTCCGCCCGAGCGTTGCTGGGTGACCTCCAGCGCGTCCGGGAGAATTACCTCATGATCGACGACGAGTTCCAGCTCCCGGTGCTGACGGCGCGCTACCTGGCCGACACCGCCATCGGGGCCGCCCGCAAGCGGGCCTTCCTGCTCGACACCAGCGACGGTGGCGGCACGCGCCTGACCCGGCTGCTGCGGGAGATGGCGCTGGTGGCGACGATGACGCGTCAGTATGCGGTGGATCCGACGCCGATCAATCTCGTCGGGTTCGTCAAGCGGGACTCCACCCACTGGCGATCGGCGAGCTGGCGGGACAGCGACGCGGGCTACGCGAATGGTCGATTCGCGATGGACGTGAACGTCATCTGGGCGCCTCGCGCGCTGGCGGCCATCGCCACCATCGTCGAGACCCTGCCGAGGATCGGGTTGGGCCTCCAGGCACCCGACTCGGTGGCGGGCGTGATCGCGGGCACCCCCCTCGGTGGCTACCTGGCCCATCCGCCGTCCCTCCGGCGGGCGATCCAGACCTGGAAGGGCGCCCGGCGGCACTTCGAGGTGGCCTTCGGTGCCGGAGAAATCCAAAGGCGGGTCGGCGCCAGGCTGGCCTCGCTCCCCGGCAACGAGCGGCGGTACTGGGAGCAGACGATGACCGCGGAAGGAGAGCTCGGCGACTCGCTCGGCTTCCTCGCGCTGTCGCTCGATTCGCTGGGCCGGCCGATTCCGATTCCCAATACCGACCCGGCCGCTGAGCTCTTCCTCGGCGGGTTCGCCACGGACACGGGACCGGACGGAATCCGGCCCGAGCCCGTCCTGGAAGATCTGGAACCGTTCGCGCGCGACTACCCGGTCGGTCTCTTCGTCGGCGGTCTGGGACCCGTGGTGGCGAATGACGCCTACGCCACGCCCGACATCTGGGAGCGATTCGAGAAGGACCCGTATCATTCACCTCGCGTCGTCTGGGGACGGGAGGTGAACTTGCTGCTGCTCGGGTTGGCGAATCGGCTCTCGGATGCCTACGACGCCGCGGGCGAGCTGCGCGATCCCACGCTCGAGCCTTACGTCCACAGCCTGGGCGAAACCCTGAGCCGCACTCTGGCCGCGGTCAACGCATCGGGCCTCGAGCATAGCGAGCTGTGGAGCTATCGCATCGAGGACGGCCACCTCATTCCCACCCGGTACGGCACCGGCTCCGACCTCCAGCTCTGGAGCACCACGGACCTCGCCGTGCAGTACGCGCTGTCCCGCCTGCCGCACCGCTAAGTTTCCAGCCGTGGCTGTCTTCGAGCTGGTCATCGCGCTGCTCTTCGGCGGAGCCATGCTGGCGGCCTTCGCTCGTCGGGCGAACATTCCCTACCCTGCGCTCCTCGCGCTGGCGGGTGCGGGACTCGCGCTCGTGCCGGGCACTCCCAGCGTCAGCCTCGATCCCCATCTCGCGCTAGCCCTCTTCGTCGCTCCGGTACTGCTGGACGCCGCCTTCGATTCATCCCCGCGGGACCTTCGCCGCCACTGGCGCGTCGTTACCGGACTGGCGCTCATTGCCGTCGGGCTCACCGTCGCCGCGGTCGCGTTCGTCATCCGTCAGATGGTCCCCGGGATCCCCTGGGCCGCCGCGATCGCGCTCGGCGCCATCGTCGCTCCGCCCGATGCCGCCGCCGCTACGGCCGTCCTTCGGCAGCTCCGGGCCCCTCACCGGGTGTTCGTCATCCTGGAGGGGGAGAGTCTCTTCAACGACGCCACGGCGCTGCTGATCTACCGGCTCGCCGTCGCGGCTGCCCTCACCGGCACGTTCTCCGGCTGGACCGCCTTGCCGACGCTCGCGCTGGTCTCGGCCGGCAGCATCGTACTCGCGTTCGCCTGCTCGCGGGTGATCCAGGCCATCATCCCCCGGATCAGCGACGTCGCCACCTCGGTCATCGTCCAGTTCGCCTCGACGTTCGGTGTCTGGATCCTGGCCGAGCAGATCGGGCTCTCCGGCATCATCACGGTCGTGGTGTACGCCATCATCGTGGCCCGCACCGCGCCGGATCGCATCCCCGCCCGGCTCCGGATCCCATCCTATGCCGTGTGGGAAGTCGCGGTCTTCGTGCTCAACGTGCTGGCCTTCATCCTCGTGGGCCTCCAGCTCAAGCCGATCCTGCAACGGCTCGGCCAGCAGGAGCTCATCCAATACGCGGTCGCCGCCGCCGCCGTGTGCGCCGCGGTGATCGTCGTGCGGATCGTATGGGTGATGGGGTACGCGCTGATGGGGCGGTGGGCGACGGGGCTTCTGCCGCCGAGCGGACGCCCGACGCGGTATCCCTCATTCCGGCTGGCGGCCATCATCGCCTGGTGCGGAATGCGGGGAATCGTCACCATCGCCACGGCGCTCGCGCTGCCGACCGGCGCCGGCAAGGAGTTCCCATACCGCGATCTCATTCTGTTCACGGCGTTCTGCGTGGTGCTCGGCACCCTCGTGCTCCAGGGCCTCACCGTCACACCGCTCATGCGCCTGCTGGGCGTCGAGCCCGACGACGCGGTGGAGCGCGAGGTGCGCCTGGCGCGGATCGAGTCGCTCCGCGCGGCGCTCGCGGAGACGACGTCGGCAGGCGACGGCGACGAGATGGTGGCTCTGCTCCGGCGGAAGTATCAGGCCCGGCTCCGCCGCGCCGAGGCGGGCCAGGACCTCGAGGATCTACCCGGGGACGCGTCGTACGGCGACATCCTGCGCCGGGCCCAGGCCGTCGAGCGCCGCACGATCTCCCACCTCCGCGCCACCGGCGTGATCGGCGACGACGCCTTTCATCTGGTCGAGGAGGAGCTCGACTGGGCCGAGGTCAGCGCCGAGGCGCAACGGCGGCGCTAGCCGGTCACTCCGAGCTGCTGGAGCAGCGTCGCCATGTCGAAGTAATGACGCTGCACCTTCGTCTTTTCCCCCTCCAGCTCGCACACGACGCAGGCGCGAATCTCGATCCGCCTGCCCGTCGCCGCGATCGGCCCGCCCGGCGTCTCGAGCGGTCCGGTGTGCGTCCCCCGCCAGGTCAGCTCGAGAGTGACGCTGGTGCCACTGGCGATGGCGTTATGGATCGTGCACTGGGAATCCGGAAGCGCCTTCGCCCATCGCTGCCAGAGGCCGATGGCCTCATCGGCTCCCTGGACGCGCCGCTGTGTGGCGATCTCATCGTACACCACGTCCGGAGTGACGCTGGCGCGGACCGCGGTCCAGTTCTTGTCGTTGTAGGCGAGCTCCGGGGCCTTCGCTGCATCGATGAGCTGTTGGGGCGACAGCATGGTGGCGGGTGCCGGCATGTGGCGGTCTCCTTGTGAAAGTGTCTTGGTGAGGGCGGCTCCGACTTCGGGGTGAGGAAATAGGCAAACCGGCAAAGCAGGAGCCTGCTCAGCCGGTTTCGCGATTCGCTCCGCCCGGCGCTCGGGCGACCAGAAAACCTGCGCAGGGGTTCATGGCATCTGAGGTGTAACCCGAAGATAGGCCCGGGACGCTGGGGGTCAATGGTCGCACTTTCCACGGGCCCGCAGCATGCCCGATTCGTCGCACTGTCTGCGCTGAGGATGTCCCTCGCGGGCGACGCAAAGAGTTGCATCTCGTCGATCGGGCAGGGTGGAAGCTGTGATCTCATGCGGGCCTGACGGGCGCGGGCTCGCAACTCCATGTCACCGCGGCACTCGGGCCCGCGATTTGCGAAGCGGGGACGCGTCCTCCCCTCCTCAACTGTCCGGTCGCGACCCAGCTTCGGCACTCCGCACGAGGACTCCCGCCATGACCTACACGTTCAAGCTGTCCCGGAGAATCGCCATGCTTCGCGCGGCGCTCTCCGCCACGATCGTCCTCGCCGTCGCCGGTTGCAACAGCACCGACACCCTGAATCCCGACAGCTCCGCGCCGGACGCCACCCCGGGCGGCTCTCCGGCGCTCGCCACGTCGAACTTTGCGGGCGGTATCCCGTTCGGCATCTTCGCCCAGCCCACGACCGAATTCGGCAGCCGGTACAACGGCGCCATGCGGAACATCGCCCCGCATCTGCTCCTCAGAGAGCTGGCGGACATCAAGGCCCGGGGCGGCCGGACCGCGCTCATGTTCGCGGGCAACGAGGGCTACTATAAGGACGGCAGCGGCCACTTCAGCTTCGACAAGTGGAGGGCCCGCGTCGATCGCTTCAAGGGCATCAACTTCTCGTCCTACCTCGCCGACGGCACCATCATCGGTCACTACATGATCGATGAGCCGAATGACCCCGCCAACTGGAACGGGCAGCCCATTCCGGGGGCGATGGTCGAGGAGATGGCGAAGTACAGCAAGTCGCTCTGGCCCGATATGGTGACGATCGTCCGCGCCGAGCCCGGCTACTTCGACGGGACCTATAAGTACCTCGACGTGGCCTGGGCCCAGTATCTCGGCCGAAAGGGCTCGCCCGAGGACTTCCTCAAGCGAAACGTTGCCGACGCGCAGAGCCGGGGGCTCGGTCTCATCGTCGGCGTGAACTTCCTGAAGGGCGGGACGCCCAATGGCAGCCGCATGACCGCGAGCCAGCTCGAGGCGTGGGGCTCCGCACTGCTCGCTAGCGGCTACCCCTGCGCGTTCATCAGCTGGACCTACGACGACGGCTACCTGGGGTCGAGCGGGGTCGCCGCGGCGATGGACGCGCTGCGATCCAAGGCGCAGAACCGGGCCGCGCGGAGCTGCGCGGGCTCCACCCAGACGCCACCGGCCCCGGCGCCGCCCCCGCCGGCCTCTCCGCCTCCAGCTTCCGCGCCGCCGCCTGGAACGTCACCCGCGACGACGCCGCTCCCCTTCGGGCTGTCGCACATGCCCATCGAGGACTACTCCACGCGGTGGAGCGGCTCCGTCTACCGGGCCGATCCGGCCGACCTGGTGAAGCAGCTCGATCGCGCGGCCGCCATACAGGCGAAGCTGATCGTCGTGCTGGCCAACCCGGGTGACGTCAAGTCCGATAACGGCACGTTCAGCCTGACAAAGTGGAAAGCGGAGGTCGACCGGTACCGCGGTCTTCCCCTGGGTAAGTACATCGGCAGCAAGACGCTGTACCTCCACCACCTGGTGGACCAGCCGGACTGCACCTCATGCTGGGGTGGCCAGGCGATCTCATGGAAGACGGTCGAGACCATGGCCAAGTACAGCAAGTCGATCTGGCCCGATCTCGCGACCTCGGTGCGCGTCGCGCCGACCACGCTCGCCGCGGCAAGCTTCCGATGGACCTATCTCGACGCCGGGTGGGCCGAGTACGAGACGAGTCTGGGCGACATCAAGACGTGGCTGGGGCGGCAGGTCGCTTCGGCCAAGTCGGAAGGGCTCGGCCTCGTGGCCGGACTCAATCTGATGGACGCGACCGGGCTCGGCTCCGCACCGATGACGGCCAGCCAGATCCAGCAGTTCGGCACCGTGCTGGCGAAGGAACCGTCGGTGTGCGCCCTGGTGGGATGGAGGTACGACCCTGCGTATCTGAGCCAGAGCGGCGTGGGTGCGGCGCTGGATGCCGTCGCCGCCATCGCCCGGACCCGCAATGCCGGTTCGTGCGTGGTGAACTAGCCCCGCTACTCGGACGTCACCTGTTTCCGCGCCGCCCCGGCTTCGGTCTGGGCGGCGTGGCTCGTTTGGGCCGTCCGCCGGGCCGAACGGGCGAGAGCGGGGAACCCGTGATGGCGACGGACAACCATCCACAGCACGGGGGCAATGGCCAGCACGAGACCCAGGATGATGCCGGTGTCCTTGTTGGACACCCCGAGCAGCTTCAGGGCTGAGGCGAGGAGGACGAAGGCGAGCGCGCGGCGCACCAGGCCGCCCGGAGCGCGCGCAGACAGGTGGGCGCCGATCCACACTCCCGGGACACACCCCACCAGCAGGGTCGTGGTGATGTCCATGTGGAAGTCGCCGAACAGGACGTGGCCCAGCGCCGCGGAGGCGACGAGTGGGACGGCCTGCACCAGGTCGGTGCCCACCAGCTCGCTGGCCTTGAGCGAGGGATACAGGGCCATCAGCGCGATGATGATGAGCGATCCCGAGCCCACCGAGGTCAGGCCCACCACCATGCCGCCGACCGCCCCGAGAATGATGGTGGAGACCGGGCGCACCACCACCGACGGGGGGCCTTGAGGCAACGGATCCGCCCGGCCATCACGGCGTCGGGCTCGCTCGAGGAGACGCAGATAAGCGCGCACGGTGAGGCCTGCCGCGGCCAGGAGAAGCGCCACCCCGAGAGCGGCACGAATGACGTCCTGCACTTCCTGACCCCGACCCAGCGCCCGCGCGATCAGTACCCCGCTGAAAGCGCCAGGGATCGACCCGATGCACAGCCATTTCACCAGCCCGAGGTGAACCGTGCCCCGTCGGAGATGCACGAACGAGCCGACCGGCTTCATGATCGCGCTCGCCACGAGGTCGGAGGATACGGCCGCCAGCGGCTGGACCCCGAAGAACAGCACGAGGACCGGGGTCATGAGCGCGCCTCCGCCCATGCCGGTCAGACCGACGACGATGCCGATGCCGAACGACGCGAGAGCGAGCAGTGGATCGATGGTCATGGGCCTCCAGGCAGCCGGCCGACGTGGGGTGTCGCTGGGAGCGGGCCGAGCCGGTGAAAGGTAGCCCTTCAGGGTGGGGTGGACTATGTTAGCTTCGAGTCACTCGCCTCCCGCTGGATTGAGGGCAATGAGCGATTCCGTTGTACCGCAGTACGATAGGCCGCCGGACCGTCGGAGCTACTCGAGCAACCTCCGAAACCTCCTGTTCGGTGCCGCCCTGCTGGTGGCGCTCTTCCCGATTCCGGTGACAGCGTTTGGGCTGCTGCCTACCTACCAGCAGCACGCCCGGTTCCTCATTCTGTATACCCCCGTCATTTGCCTCCTGGCTGTCGGCTATCTCTTCTACGTGCGCGACTCGCTGGCGCGGCTCCTCTTCGCCGACCTCATCAGCTTCCACCCGGAGGACTACGAGTACCAGCCGGAGAGCGCCCGGATTCTGGGGAAGCTGCGTTCGGTACTCGTCGCGCTGCTGCCGGCCCTGCTCCTCGGTGTGTCGTTCTATTGCTTCACGACCTACACGCGGCGGTTCAGCCAATCCCTGGAGCTCACTACGGCGGTGATGTCAGGCCCCGTCGCGTTTCGGGATTCGCCCGATCCGGCCGGCAGTCACGCCCCATCCCGACCGACCGTCCCGGATCTGTCTCGAGAGGAAGTGCTCCGCACTGCCGACCTCGACAGTATCGAGATGTTCAGCCAGCTCACGGCCCTGTACATGGGAATCTTCGTCTCCGCATTGATGGCGATCGTCATGATGGCACTCAAGGAGCACGCCGCGCACGCGATGGGGTTGTCGGAACAGGCGCTGCTGCTCGGAGAGTGGGACGAGGAGGAGGAACCGCCGGACTACGAGATGATGCAGCCGCCCGTGACGGCGCCGCCCCCGCCCGTGGCGGATCCGCCGAAGGCCTCGCCCTCGCCCATGGACTTGCTGGCCCACGAAGTACCGGGCGCCCGTGCGAAGCGGGCGCCCATGCCGAACGGGATCACACCTCCACCTCCCCCGCACGAACCCGAGCCCATGTACCCGAGCCCGCCCCCGCCCGGCTCGGCCGCGGCGGGCGAGGCCCCCGCCGCCTCGCCCGCCTCCCCACAGCCGGGCCATCGCCGGCGCTACAGCATGGAGCCGCCAGAGAAGAAGGAATAAGCTTCAGGTTGACGGATGGATGGCCGGGTGAAACGTTGGGGAGGTCACGGCATCCACTCGTCGTCGGAGGCGCTGGCATGGAGCTCGAGCGTTCGGTGGGCCTCAGGTCCGACGGCAGCGTGTGGCTACCGGAGCGGCGCATCGCCGCGCGCTCGATTCTGCTCAAGCTCGCGGCCATGGGCGTCCAGATCCCCGTTGATACGGGCGATCAGGACGCCCTGCACCTGGCGGGAGATCTTTTCGCCCGCTACCGGGAGCAGACGCGACTCCTCTCGGAACATCTCTGCCCCGCCGACCGCCGAATCCAGGATTACATCGACCGCCTGCTCTCGGCCGCGGAGCTGGCCGATCGGGTTCGGCTGCCGGCCGAGACCCTGATTCTGGACCAGTACGGCCTCGCGCGCGAGCTCTCGCTGCCACACGACGGTCATACCTGGCACAACGAGCTCGTCTCGAGCTATCGCCTCGACAACGGCGTGCTGCACAATCCCGTCAACGACCGGCGGACGACCCAGGGAGTGTTTCACGTCGCCGAAGGGGGCCTCCCCATCCCGGCGGACAAGATCCCGGTGCCGCTCGCGACGTTCGTCCGCCTGCTTCGGGAAGCGCTCCGGCCTCCGGCCACACTGACGCGCCTGCCGTTCACCGCGAACTGGGACAAGCCGGTCGAGACGATGGTGTCCCTCCTGCTGCGCCCGCTCGTCTGCCCCGCCGTTCCCAGGGTCTCACACGAGAAACGGCTGGAAGTCCGTTTCTTCGTGCCGGGTGGCCTGGTATCCAACCTGGATTTCGTGGAGAGCATCTTCGGCAACGCGGGAGACCCGTACCTGCCCGCGAACGACGCGGCGCTCGACGTCGATCGCTGGACCGGACACAGCGGCTGCGTGATCCTTGCCCCGCACCTCACCCGTATCAGGAAGAAGGACGTCGGCCTGCCGCACGCGAGCGAGGCGAGCGAGCCCGCGCGGGCGGCGGGAATGTGCTGGATCGACGAGGATGAGCCGTACAACGGGGGACGGCCGTTCAAGATCACGTCTCGCAGCATCGACGGCGTGATGGTCACCATCCTGGCCGACAACTATTTCGGCTACTGCAAGAAGGAGGTCAAGACCCAGATCGGCTACAGCGCGAACCTGTTCGGGCTTGCCGAAGAGGAGCACGCCGGCGGCGCGCTCGCGTTCCCGACCTTCAATCTCGGCGACCGATTCCTTCCGGACCTGGTGAAGATCGTGAGCGCGCAGCACCGGCTCGCGGAGGTGAGGGGCCTGCTGGGCAACCGGGCCACCTTTCACGACTCGGGGTATGCCACCGATGTGCTCCATCCCGAGATCCACTACATGCCGGAGGACATGGAGATCGACGTCCATAGCCAGGACATCAAATGGACGAGCAGGGGCATCGAGCAGCACCTGAAGCTGCTCCCCGGCCGGATCTACATCCATCCCAGCGGCTACAAGGTGCGGATGGCGAAGCACCGGTCCGCGCCGAGCTGGCGGCTGGTCGGCACGGTGCCCGAGGGCGCCTTCTGCCATAAGCCCTGCACCGTCTCGGGAGGCGGGAAATCGGAGATCAGCAAGAGCCTGGTCGACGCGATCCTTCCCGGCTCCTTCTATGTGACGAGCTTCGACGAGGATATGGCCCTGGTCCAGGCGATTTTCGACCGGGACTACCACGATGGGCGCTCCATCCTCTCGGCCGACCGCTCGCTCGGCTCGGTAGTCAAGCTGCTCACCCCCAGCCCGGAGTTCACCGCCGAGTACAACGCATGGCTCGAGGGCATCCCGAATCACATCCGCGGGCTGGTCTTCGTGATCAAGCGCTTCTATCGGCCGGAGTGGGGCGATGATTGGCGGAGCCATTTCGGGGTGGACATCATCAACGGCGCGCCCGGACACGAGCTCAAGTACGAGGGGCGGCGCCTCGTCGCCAACTATCTCCGGATCGGCCGGGAGGAGAACGGCGCGTGGCGCACCTACAAGCTGCGCCAGGACTTCGTCGCGGCCGACAAGGTGCAGATGGAGGACGACATCACGGCGTCGGTGGTAGTCCCGGCCCGCAGGCTGGTGGGCCTGCCCGGCGAGTACGACGGGCATCCGAGTCTCAAGCTGGCCGAGAACTGCGAGTTCCGCCTCTTCCAGCGGCCCGACGACGCGATCCATCCGGGGCTCGACCGGCAGACCGAGGAGGACATGGCGGCAGGGGGCCTGTTCTGCTCCAACTTCCAGCCGCTCACCCGCGACGACGCCCGGCGCATCGTCGAGGATGTCGCGGTGCACGATGCCCTGACCCAACCGATGCGCGACCACGTGACCCGGACTTCACAACGGACCGACGACGGATACTCGATCTGTTCGGCCGAGCCTCGCATCATCGACGGCAAGCGCACCAAGAACCCGCGCTACCTCCAGGTGCGGCCCGACCTCACACGCCCGCTGGACCGTTACGTGGCGGAGATGGGCGCGCGGCTCAATCGCCGTCTGCCGCTCCACGCGCCGGTCCTCTTCCCGGTGGTCAGCGTTCTCTCGGGCCGCCGGAACAACCGCCCCGAGGAGGGCGTCCGGCCCCTCTGCGTCTACGGTCCGATCCACTACCAGGAGCTGCCCGAGCTCTTCATGGACTATGTGTGCTCGCTGACGGGTACGTCGCCGAGCACCACGGGCGCCGGCTCCGAGGGCGCGCTCACCAAGGGGCCGTTCAATGCCCTCGCGCCGACCGCCGACCTCAACAATGCCCTGGTCTCCATGCTGCTGACGGGGTACGGCGGCTTCAGCTCGGCGGCCGGCTTCATCGGCCCGCGCTACCGGGTGGACCACGACATCAGCCTGCTGATTCCGGAGCTCTGGTGCCGGCTCTTCCCCCACGAGCGGGATCCGAAGCGGCTGATCGAAGCCGGTCACCTGGAGAAGCTCGAGGACTACGAGTGCGACGGCAAGGTCGTGCTGGCGAGCCGGCTCGGCTACCGGATCACCGACCGGTTCGTCCATACCTTCTTCGGCCGGCTGTTCGACAATCCAACCACCGTGTTCACCGAGGAGATTCTGCGACCGGAGACACAGGACCCGGCGGTGTTCGCCGACGGGGTAGACAACATCGTCGAGGCGCAGCAGCGCGTGGCCGCGGCGTACTTCGCCGACGGGACGATCGACGACGCGTGTCCGCCCCTCCAGGCATTGCTCCAGATCATGGCGCATGGGTCGTACCAAGGAAAAACCGCGGAGCATCCCGACGTCCGGGCACTTTTCACCCGTGAGGCACTGCTCTCGAGCGACTGGTACCATGATCGGCTCACGACCAAGCAGAAGCGGGACGTCGCGCTGTGGGAGCGCCACGTCAGGAGTCTGAGCGAATTCCTGGCACGGGCCGGGCACAAGGATGAGGCGCAGCGGCTGGGGATCGCCGGGAGGCTCGAGCACGCGCGGGCGGAACTCGAGCGGGTGAGCGCGCCGGCCTACGTCACGGCCCTCGTCGGGACCATCGGTGCCGACCCCATCCATCGGCCGACTCACGAGTGGTTCGAGACGCCCACCAGACGACATGCCGGCTCGCTTGCCTCCACCGCAACGCTCTCACCGCTCGGAAACACCGGCGGCAGGCCGCCCGTAGGCTGAGACAGCCACGTTCCCGGGATATCGTTAGCGGGTATGCCCAGATCCCGCGCCGCCTCCGGCGGCAAGAGCGGCGGTGAGACCGAGCGCCTGACGATCGGCGATCGGGACGTCTCCGTCTCCAATCCGCACAAGGTGCTGTTCCCCACTCCCGGGTATACCAAGCTCGACGTCGTGCGCTACTACCTCGCCGTGGCCGAGGGCGCGCTGAGGGGGGCCGGCGGGCGCCCCAACGTCCTGGTCCGCTATCCCCACGGAATCACGGGCGAGTTCTTCTACCAGAAGCGCGCCCCCACGTCGAGGCCGCCATGGATCGAGGTCGTGTCGCTTCGATTCCCCTCGGGTCGCAGCGCGGAAGAGGTCGTGCCGCGGGACGCCGCGGCGCTGGCCTGGCTCGCCAACCTCGCCTGCCTGGAGCTGCATCCCCACCCCGTCCGGGCCGACGATCTCGATCATCCCGACGAGTTGCGGGTGGACCTCGATCCGGTGCGCGGCGTGGAGTGGCCCCAGGTCCGCCAGGTGGCGCTGGTGGTCAAGGCGGCGCTCGATGAGTTCGGCCTCACCGGCTGGCCCAAGACCTCGGGCTCTCGCGGCATTCACGTCGTGATCCGGATCGAACGCCGCTGGACCTTCAATCAGGTGCGGCGCGCCGCGCTGGCTCTCGCGCGTGAGGTGGAGCGGCAGGCGCCCGAGCTCGCCACGAGCAAGTGGTGGAAGGAAGAGCGGCACGGAGTCTTCGTGGACTACAACCAGAACGCCAAGGACCGCACCGTCGCGTCCGCCTACTCGGTGCGGCCCACGCCCGACGCTCGCGTCTCCGCGCCGCTCACCTGGGACGAGCTGGCGAGCTGCGACCCCGGAGAGTTCACCCTGGCCACCATGCCCGCCCGGTTTGCGGAAGTGGGCGACCGTCACGGGGGCATTGATGAGCATGCCGGCTCGCTGGACTCCCTCCTGGAGCTCTCCGATCGTCACGAAGCGGAGGGTCTGGGCGACGCGCCGTGGCCACCCCATTACGAGAAGCAGGCGGGCGAGCCCAAGCGGGTTCAGCCCTCCAAGGCGCGGGCCGCCAAGCATCCGTTGATCGAAATCGGACGAGCGAAGCGGAAGGAAGAGGCCCTGGCCGGGCTCGAGCGCTGGAAGGAGCGGTATCCCGACGTCGCACGCCATCTGGAGCCGGCCGACATCCTGGTGGATTCCATGCGCGGACGGTTTACGACCTGGACCCGGATCCGGGTGAACCTGCAGCATGTCCCGGCGGACATCCGGCCCGCTCAGGAGCCGTTGGACCCCGACGAAAAAACCTTCTCCAGCTCGTAGGGCGCGGTCACCTCGAGCTGGTCGTACCGGCACTCACTCGGCCGCTTGTCCGGTCGCCAGCGGAGAAATACCGCCGCGTGGCGGAACCGGTCGCCCTGGAGGTGGTCGTACTTCACTTCGCACACCCGCTCGATGCGGAGCGGTTCCCATGACAGGTCCTTCCCCGCGCTCCAGCGGCTTTGTCCGCCGGGCATGCGGCTCGCGGTGCTCGCGCCCATCTCCGCCCACCCACGCCAGGGATGGTCCTCCAGCGCGCTCTCCCGAAGCGGCTCCAGCTCCTTCACCAGCTGCTTCCGCTTCGCCATCGTGAACGACGAGGTGACCCCGACGTGCTGCAGAACGCCCTCGTCATCGTAGAGACCGAGCAGCAGGGAGCCCACCGCATCCTTCCCCGACTTGTGAAAACGAAAGCCCGCCACCACGCAGTCGGCCGTGCGGACGTGCTTGATCTTGATCATGGTGCGCTTGCCGGGCTGGTAGGGGCTCTCCGGCGGCTTCGCCATGACGCCATCCAGGCCCGCGCCCTCGAACTGCTCCAGCCACTGCTCCGCGATGCGCCGGTCCCGGGTCATGGGCGTGAGATGAACCGGCGCACCGATGCCCCGCATCAGCCCCTCCAGTACCTCGCGGCGGTGGTGCTGCGGCTCGGCCATCAGGTTGCGCCCGCCGGCGGCGAGCACATCGAACGCGACGAACGAGGCCGGGGTCTCCTTCGCGAGCTTGGCGACCCGTGAGGCCGCCGGGTGGAGCCTGAGCTGGAGCAGGTCGAAGTCGAGTCCGTGGGGGGTCGCGATCACGATCTCACCGTCGATCACGCAGCCCTGGGGCAGCCGCTCGAGCAGGGCATCGTGCAGCTCGGGGAAGTAGCGGTCGAGCGGCCGTGAGTCGCGGCTCTGGATGTAGAGGTCCGTGGATCCCCGGTAGACGATGGCCCGGAACCCGTCCCACTTGGGCTCGAAGAGGAAGTCGCCGTCGGCGGGCAAACTCCCCGCCAGCGCGGCGAGCATGGGCTCGATCGGGGGATCGAGGGGGAAGCCGGAGGTCATGGCTGGAAGGGTGAAGGGGGAAGGGTGTAGGGGGAAGGGGGGCCTGTCCACAGCAGAGCTTGCACGACGGCTCCAGCGGCCTAACCTATAGCTTCCATTCACCCTTCACCCTCGCCCTCTCATGATCGTCCACTTGGTCGACGGGACCTACGAGCTGTTCCGCCACTTCTATGGCCAGCGCCGCTTCAACAAGGGAGCGGACAAGCCGTTCGGCGCCGTCGTGGGCCTGCTTCATTCGGTCCTGGAAATGATCGAGACGGGTGCCACGCACCTCGGCGTCGCGACCGACCACGTCATCGAATCGTTCCGCAACGAGCTCTGGCCCGACTACAAGACCGGCGACGGGATCGAGCCGGCGCTGCTCGCCCAGTTCCAGCCGCTGGAGGTGGCGCTGGCCGCCATGGGAGTCGTCGTGTGGCCGATGGTGGAGCTGGAAGCCGACGATGCGCTCGCGTCCGCGGCACGGATCGCGTCGGAAGACGACCGCGTCGAGCGGGTCTGCATCTGGGCCAACGACAAGGATCTCGCCCAGTGCGTCCAGGGCAGTCGCGTCGTGCAGGTGGACCGGCGGGCCAAGCAGATTCGCGATGCCGACGGCGTGCGGGCCAAGTTCGGGGTGGATCCCGCCCGCATTGCAGACCTGCTCGCCCTGGTAGGCGACGCTCAGGACGGCTATCCCGGCATCTCGGGCATCGGGCGGGTCACGGCCGCTCGGCTACTCAACCAGTACGGTCCGATCGAGTCGTTTCCGGAGAGCGTGCTCGGACCCGAGCGGGATCAGGCTCTGCTGTTCAAGCACCTCGCCACGCTCCGGACCGACGCGTCTCTCTTCCGCGACGTGGACGAGCTGGCGTGGCGAGGCCCGGCGCCGGAGTTCGGAGCCTGGACCGCGGGGATCGGCGATACCCGCCTGTTCGAGCGCAGCCTCAAGGCCGGCGTGGCCCCTCCGGGGCCGCCATCGCGTTCAAGGGGGTGATGGCAGCTCTACGAACCCTGAGGAGGTCCCATGTCACCCCGGATGCTTTCCCTGGCGCTGCTGCTCGCGCCGATCCTCTCGCCCCCCGGATCACAAGCCCAACTCCCCGATTTCTTCGGCGGCGATGAGTTCAGCGTCAACCTCGGTCCGGCCGTCGAGTGCACCCAGGGGCTCAAGCTCATCGCGGCCGCCGGCGTCCCGTTCGGGGCCGAGCGCCGCTACACGTTTCAGGGCATCTGCAAGCTGATCCAGGTCGGCAAGAAATCGAGCGGAAAGACCTTCACCCACGTCGGAAACGTCTGGACCGTCGGCGTGCTCAGCTGGAGCAAGAACGGCGACCTGCGCGAAGACCTCAAGGTCAAGGGCGACCACGGGGGCTATGCGGTCGACGGCAAGATCAGCATGGTCCTCAAGTGCACCACCGACCCGGTGCTCAACCCGCCCGCCTGCGTGAAGGGGCAGTATGTCAATGAATCCGGGTGGGCCGGCTTCGATCTCGCGTTCCTTGCCGCCAAGCCCATCGTGCCCAAGACCACGGTCCAGGAAGCGACGATGCTGTCGCAGAAAGAGCTGGCGAACAAGTCGTCATCGACCCCCCCTCCTCCTCCCCCTCCCCCGGCACACAAACAGCCGGCGGGGCTCAAACAGGCGAAACCGGCGCAGCCGCGGGCGCCCGTGGGACTCAGGCAGGCTGGACCGGTCGCGGCCATCTCCAGTCCCGTCGTCGTCACGGATAGCCTGGCGCGCGTCACGATACCGATGGCGCCCGGTATCCGTATCCTTCTCGAGAGTGGCCGGATCGTCGCGACCCGCGAGCAGGATGGCGAGCTCCGCTGGGCCATCCTCGGCCCCGGGCACGAGCTCGAGACCACGGGGCAGGATGGCCGGCTCCGCCGGGCCACCGTCGGTCCTGGGGACGAGGTGCTGCGTCTCTTCCCGTCCGGCTCGCGAGCCATGCGGAACGGGCTGGGCGACATCTTCGTCGACTGGGGCGGAGGTGTCACCAACGCCGGACGCGCTCGGTCCGATGTGAGCCGGCTGTCCGAGGCGCACTGAGCCGGCCGAGACTCAGCGCGTGAACCAGTACGAGACCTTGACCAGGAACGTATCGTCGGCCCGGCGCCCGAAGAGGTCGTCGAAGTCGCCCCGGAACGAATGGTCACCCGCAACCGGCGATGAGCCCTGGCGGCCCTGACTCCACACGAGAAACAGGGTCGAGCCCGGCCGGTACTCCCAGCGGAACACCACGTTGGACCTGAACTGCTGGAAATTGAAGCCGCCCGGATCGGCCGCGACGGCGGGGTCGTCGTAGAGCTGGTAGCGCGCATCGTAGTCGCCGGCACGCGCGTCGGCCACCTCGCGCACGTTGGAGTACGTGCCCTTGGAGACGAAGGGCGAGGCGTACACCTGGAGCGACGTGGTCGGCGTGAAGGTGTAGCCTAGGCGCCAGGTCAGACTCAGCGTACGCTGCTCCAGATGCGCGAAGGTGTAGTGGGACGTCCCCGCGGCGTCGACGACGGTGCCGAAGTACTGGATGTCATTGCGATTATGGGTGTAGTCGGCGCCGAGGGTGGTGCTGAATCGGCTGGACCACTTGTAGGTCAGCTCCGGGCGCAGCTCGTATGTCTCGGAGCGCCCCCCGTCGCCGCGTGTGTAGTTGCCCGATAAGACCGGGACCAGTGGCCGCCGGTCGTCGCCGTCGATCTCGAACCAGGGCGAGATGTAGGCGTCCTGCCGGATCGCCGGACCGCCGCGGGCGCAGCGGTCGCAGTAGGTGGCGCCGAGCTGACCGAGCGTGCCGCCGGTATGGAGCCACCAGCGGTTGGTGAATTGGATGTGTACGTTCGTGTTGAATGCCCGCTCCGTCGGCAGCCCGTCCGACGTCCAGTACTCCCAGTTGTTGAAGTTCCATCGCAGCTGCTGGAACACGGGATTGGGTGAGTTCCACGCCAGGTTGGCCCAGCTGGTCCACGCCTCGAAGTCCGCCTGGCGCAGGAACCCGACGTCGTTGATCTCGAACCCCGGTGTGCGCCGCTGGAACGCGGTCTCGAGGTGCAGTCGCTTCCCTCCCACCTTCGCGAACCGGACCTCCTGGTTGAGGCCGCTCAAGGACGTCCGGGTCGAGTCGAAGGCGGCGCCTCCATCCGGTCGCTGGTAGAGATGGACGGGACTTCGCTGCGTGTGCGCGATGGCCGCCGCGTCGCCTTCGACCCGGCTCAGGTCGAGCGAGGCCGACACCTCGTAGCGAGGATGAAAGCGCCACCGCGCATTCGCGCCGCCGGCATACGCGCCGCGGTGCAGGTAGGTGGCGGTCGACGGGTCGAGGGAACGGTTCACCCCCGTCATGATGAAGCCGAGGCTCAGGTTTCCCTCGTGGAGGTCCTGGTTGCCGCGGACGACGGCGTAGTTGGTGGTCGGCTCGAGCGTCGTCGAGCCGGGACCATTCACGTGGTTGGTCACCGCGTCGAGCACGCCGATGGAAAGGCCCCCTGGTAGGCGTCCTGTCACCTTGGCGGCGCCGAGGATGCTGGTCGAGGTGGGGGCGGTCGCGTCGCCGTAGACGTCGCTGAGCTGCGGTGCGCGTCCGATGCGCCGTGAATAGAACAATCCCTCACCGGTATTACAGTCCACCACCACCACGCAGTTCACGGTGAAGGTGAAGAGCCCCTTCCCCTCCACGAAGAACGGCCGCCGCTCCTCGAAGAACGTTTCGAACGCGCTCAGGTTGAGCTCCGACGGGTCGGCCTCCACCTGGCCGAAGTCGGGGTTCACGGTGGCACTCAGCGTGAGGTTCGAGGCCAGGCGGTACTTGAGGTCGCCGCCGGCCGTCACATCCTGAGTCCGGTCGAACCTCGCCGAACCCGGATCCGTCACGTTCTTGGTCACGACGTACGGCGTGATCTCCGCGTCGTTCGGGCTCCCCAGACCGTCCAGCCCGGTCAGCTCGCCGAACTGGGACGCCATTCCGGATCGGGAGACTCGATAGAGGGGCCAGGTGACCGACTCCGTGTTCCGCTTGATGTTTCGCCAGATCAGGAAGCCGAACGTGACGTTCTGCCTGGATGCGTACCGCAGCTGGGAGAGTGGGATCCGAAACTCCGCGGTCCAGCCGAGCGAATCGATCCGGGTCGCGGCATCCCAGACCGCGTCCCAGGCGACATCCTCGTCTCCATCATTGTAGATGGCGAGATCCGCCTTGACTCCGGCCGGGTTCACCACGAACTCGTAGCCGGTCCGCCGGTCGTGATAGGGATCCAGCATGAGCACGATCTCGTCCGAGGGCGGCTGCTCGTCCCGGCGGGCCAGCAGGCTCACGATACTGTCGGGGTGCGGGTCGAAGGCGCGTACGAAGACGTACAGGTTGTGCTCGTCGTAGGCTACCTTCGCTTCGGTCCTGAACCTGGGCGCGGCGCCCTCGGTGGGCTTGGCCTCGAGGAACCGGTCGATCGCGGGCGCGGAGCGCCAGATAGGATCGGCGTCCAGCCCGTCGAGAACCGGAGGCTCCGCCGCGCGCGCGGCGCGGACGGCGTTCGTCGCCTGCAGAGGGGGAACCGTCCCCATGGCCTGGCCCTGAAGCAGCAGGAGCACACCGACCAGAGTGGTCACTCGAGGGCACCCTTGATGAAAGTCACGGGGTTGGACACCGTACGGCCCAAAATGGTTGGAAGGCCGTCTCCGGTAGGCGACAAGTTGGCCTCGCCGTGACCCGGCGCGGACAAGGTGACCGCTGGAAGGCCGCGATCGGGCGAAAAGACGGGGAAAACGCCACGGTACGCTCGTTGCATCGGATCGCCGCCATGCTGCCATCTTCACTCATCCAACTCGCATCGCTGGGCGTCGCCGCCGCCGCCCTGACCGGTCAGGGCCCTACCGACACCGGCATCCCGTTCGGCCTCTTCGGCATGGCCGGACGAGAGCTCGTCGCGCCGTACACCTCGGCCATGCAGCAGGCCAGGCCCGATGACATTCTGGCGGATCTCGCGGCGGCCAAGTCTCGCGGCGCCCGGATCGTCGTCAACTTCGCCGGCGGTGGCGCCAAGTACACCGACGCAGGGAGACGACTCGACCTCGGCCTTTGGAAGGCCAGGCTCGACCGGTTCCGCCCGATGGCCGCGCAGCTCAATGCCTACGTCGCCGACGGGACGCTCCTGGCCGTGATGATCCTAGATGAGCCCTCGGCCAAGAAGCGCTGGGGCGGCGAGGACGTGCCGGCATCCACCCTCGACGAGATGGCGGCATACTCCAAGTCCATCTTCCCGGACCTGCCGACGGCGGTGCGCGCGGCCCCCAGCGAGCTGGAGCACTATCACTGGCGCAATCTCGACGTGGCCTGGGCCCAATACACCGTCAAGAAGGGTCCCATCGATCACTACGTAGCGAGTGAGGTGGCCGCAGCGCAGTCGGAGGGGCTGGGATTGATCGTGGGACTCAACATCACCAAGGGGGGGGAGGGATCGAGCGACGCCACCGGGGAAAACGGATCGGCCATGAGCGGCGGCGAGATTCTCCGCTACGGCCACGCCCTGCTCGACTCGCCATACCCGTGCGCCTTCATTTCATGGGACAGCCGGCCGGGCGTCATCGATCGCCCCGACGTCGCGTCGGCGCTCCGCGAGCTGGCCGCCGCGGCCGGGACGCACCCGGCCACGTCATGCCGGCAGGCACAGGGCCGCCGCACGAGCTGATGGGGGGTCCGCGCTACGCTACCGACTTCCGGTAGCGCAGGACGGCCAGCGCCAGCACCACCACCCCGCCGATGGCGAGCCCGACGATCGGCGGGCCTACGGTCTCGAAGCCCGCGCCCCGCATGAGCACCGCCCGCATGATGGAGACGAAGTGCTTGACCGGGTTGGCCTCGGCCACCCGCTGGGCCCAGGCCGGCATCGAGTCCACCGGCGTGAACAGCCCGCTCATGAGAAGGAAGACCAGGATCACAAAGAAAGCCACGAACATCGACTGCTGCTGGGTACGGGTGATGGCCGAGATGCCGAGTCCCATGCCCAGCACGACGACCAGGTACACCGCGGCCGCCAGGTAGACGATCAGCGGGTTCCCCCGCGTGGGAATGCCGAAGACCAGCTTCCCGATCACGAGCCCGATCGAGAAGATGACCATCGACAGGATCCAGAACGGGATCAGCTTCGCCGCGATGAACTGGATCTTGGTCATCGGTGTGACGTTGAGCTGCTCCAGCGTGCCCAGCTCGTTCTCCCGGGTGATGTTCTGCGCGGTGAGCAGCAGGCCGATGATGGTGGTGAGCGAGACCAGCAGCGCCGGCACCATCCAGTACTTGTAGTTCCGGGTCGGGTTGTACCAGCGCCGGGTGCGGAGGTCGAGCGGGGCTGACCGGGGACGCGCTCCCGCGTCGCCGCGTGCGGTGGGCAGGGTCCGGTCCAGCTCGCTCGCGTAGGAGGCGAGAATGGAATTGGCGTAGGACTGGACGATGCCCGCAGTTGCTCCCTCCTCCGCGTTGAGAATGAGCTGTACCGGCGCCCGTCCGCGCCGGACCAGGTCTTCCTCGAACCGGCGGGGGATGTGGAGCACCGCCGTCACCTGCCGCTCGAGCAGCGCGCGGTCGACGCCGGCATCGGTCGCCTCGTCCCGCTCGATCCTGAACTGGCGTCCCGCCTCCAGCCGCTCCACCAGCCCCATCGAGACCGTGGTCCGGTCCTCGTCCACCACCAGCATCGCCACCCGCTTGACGTCGAAGGTGGCGGCGTTCGCCAGCACCAGCAGCTGCACGATCGGGATCATGAAGATCTGGAACACCGTGGTGCGGTCGCGGAAGATCTGCAGAAACTCCTTGCGGACGAGAAAGAAGACGGTGCGCATCGGGCTACTCCAGCCTGATCGCGATTCCACGCGACCCCGTGACGAGCAGGAACACCGTCATGCCGACCAGGATCAGCGTCTCCTGCCACAACGTCGCCAGGCCGGCTCCCTTGAGCATGATGCCTCGCACGATGGTCAGGAACCAGCGGGCCGGCACCAGGTTGGAAAGCCACTGCAGCACCTGGGGAAGCGAGTCGATAGGAAAGATGAACCCCGAGAGCAGCAGCGTCGGCATCATGAGCCCGGCCAGCGCCGCGATCATCGCCGTGCGCTGGTTCGGCACCTTGGTCGAGATCAGGATGCCGAGCGCGAGCGCGGTGACGATATAGAGGACGCTCTCCGAGAGCAGGAGGACGAGGCTGCCTCGGAGGGGAACCCCGAACACCAGCCGAGCCGCCACCAGCACCAGGAGCACGCTGACGAACCCGAGTACGATGTAGGGCATCACCTTGCCGGCCACGATGGCCTTCGGCCGGATCGGCGACACCAGCAGCATCTCCATGGTGCCGGTCTCCTTCTCCCGCGTGATCGAGATGGCGGTCATCAGCGCCGAGACGATCGTCAGCACGAAGGCCACGAGTCCAGGCACGAAGAGATGCGCGCTCTCGAGCGTCGGGTTGTAGCGCATGCGAACCTGGGGCTCGATCCGGAGCGCACCCCGGGCCGGCACCGCGTCCCGGTACCAGCGCTCCACGATCGCACTGGCATAGCCCTGCATGATCCCCCCCGTGTTGGGATCGCTTCCGTCGGTGATGAGCTGGACGGGGAGGGAGTCACCGCGGCCGAGCCGGCGCTCGACGTCGCGCGGCAACACCAGCGCCTGACGGATCGCGCCATCGCGGAACCGGGTGTCGAGCTCCACGGCGCTGGGGCCCACCCAGACCAGGTGAAAGCGGTCGGAGGCGGCCACTCGCTCCTGCAGCTCGATCGTGGCCACGTCCGGAGTCGGGTCCACGACCGCGATCGCGATGTCGCGCACGTCGGTGCGCACCGCGAACCCGAAGATCAGCACCTGCACCACAGGGAACAGGATCAGGATCGCCAGCGTCTGCCGGTCGCGCAGGAGGTGGAGCGTCTCCTTGCGCACGAAGCCGAGGAACGCCCTCACGCCGCAGCTCCTGGCCGGGTGAGCTTGAGAAACACTTCATCCAGCGTCGCCGCGCCCACCGACTGTCGCACGTCCGCCGGGGTGCCCATGGCCACGATGGCCCCGTCGACCATGATCGAGATGCGCCGGCAGTACTCCGCCTCGTCCAGGTTGTGGGTGGTGACGAGCACGCTGGTCCCGGCTGCGCCTGTCTCGTAGATCAGCTCCCAGAACCGGCGGCGCGTGATGGGATCAACCCCGCTGGTGGGCTCGTCGAGGAAGACCACCGCGGGACGGTGTAGTAGCGCAACGGAGAACGCGAGCTGCTGCTTCCAGCCGAGCGGGATGTCCCTGACCAGCTCCTTGCCCGCGTGCTCCAGCCCGATCCGGGTGAGGAGGTTACTGGTACGGGTCACGATATCCTTGTCGCTCACCCCGTAGATGCCGCCGTACAGGGTGATGTTCTCCCGGACCGTCAGGTCCTCATAGAGCGAAAACTTCTGGCTCATGTAGCCGATCCGCCGGCGCACCTGCTCGGCCTGGGTCTTGACGTCGTAGCCCGCCACCGTCGCCGAGCCGGACGTGGGGGCGAGCGCGCCGATGAGCATGCGAATGGCGGTCGTCTTCCCCGCCCCGTTGGCGCCCAGAAAGCCGAAGACCTCCCCCGGCTCGACGTGGAAGGTGATCGCGTCGACCGCGGTAAAGGCGCCGAACCGCCGGGTGAGCGCCTGCGCCTCGATCGCGTTGCCGGTCATGCGGCCTTCGGCTGCGTCATGTACCACATGAAGGCGTCCTCGATGCTCGCCGCGATTGGGGTCATCGATACGTTTGCCAGCCCCGCAGACTCGAGGTGCGCGGCCAGCTCCCGGGTGATCGGCTCGGGGGCCGCGTCCGGCCGTGCGTCGGTGTAGTGAACCGATTCACCGAACGGCCACACCGCCTCCGCGTGAGGAAAGCGCCGCAGCGCGCCCAGCAGGGCCAGGATGTTGGGACCGCGAACGGCGAAGAGCGGACGCGGATACTGCCGGCCGATCTGGTCGGGCCGGTCGGTAATCAGGAGCCGGCCTTCCTGCATGAGGCTCACCCGGTCGCAACGGATCGCCTCGTCCATGTACGGGGTGGAGACCATGATCGGCAGGCCCTCGTCGCGCAGCCTCCCGAGAAGGTCCCAGAACTCCTTGCGCGATACCGCGTCCACACCCGTGGTGGGCTCGTCGAGAAACAGGATCTCGGGCCGGTGGACCAGCGCGCAGCAGAGTGCGAGCTTCTGCTTCATGCCGCCGGAGAGGGCGCCCGCGCGGCGCGCGGCGAATTGCTCGAGCTGGACCCAGATGGGCTCGATCGTCTGTTTGGCCTCCGCCACCGTGGTATCGAAGAGGGCGGCGAAGAAGGTCAGATTCTCCAGCACGCTGAGGTCGGGATAGAGCGAGAAGCGGCCCGGCATGTAGCCGATCCGGGTACGCAGGTTCCACATGTCCTTGACCACGTCCCGTCCCAGGACCCGCGCCTCGCCGGCATCGGGCAGCAGCAGCGTCACCAGGATCCGGAACAACGTGGTCTTGCCGGCGCCGTCGGGCCCGATCACGCCGTAGAGCTCACCGGGCGACACCTCGAAGGACACGTCCTGCAGCGCCGCGTGATCGCCGAAGCGGCGGACCAGACTTCGGGCCTCCACCGCCGGCGCGTCACTCATTGGCCTGTTCCGGCGCGATCGTCAGCTCGCCCGGCATGCCGATCCGGAGCCGTCCATCCGCGTTAGCGACCGCGACCTTGACGGCGTACACCTGGTCGGCCCGCTCGTCGCGCGTCTGGATCGGGGTGGGAGTGAACTCCGCCGCCGACGCGATCCAGGAGACCCGGCCAGGCATGGTGGCGATCGAATCGGCGCGGTCCACCCCCACCCGCACCTGCTGGCCCAATTTGAGCCGGGTGAGCTGCGCGTTGCTCACGTAGGCCCGGAAGGTGAGCGAGTCGAGCGACGCCAGCTTGAAGAGCGGCTGGCCGGCCTGGACGAATTCGCCGGCCTCGACATAACGGGCGAGCACGGTCCCCGTGATCGGGCTGGTGATCCGGCTCCGGGCGAGCTTTTCGTCGATCGAGGCGATCTGGGCGTCGAGCGCCGCGACCTCCTGATGAGCCGATCCCCGCGCTGCCCGCGCGCCGGCCAGTTGCTCCCGCACCACCCGTGCGCCCTGCTCCGCCTGGTCGCCCTGTTGCGCGGTGGCCGCCGACTGCTTGAGCAGCCGCTCGGTACGGGCGAGCTCGCGGTCGGCGATGCTCCGCTGCACCTCGAGCGCCGCGATGTTGGCGTCGGCCTCGCGGGTGCCCGCGGCCGCGGCGGCCCGGCGGGCGACCGCCTGCCTCCACTCCAGCACCAGTGGGATCGTGTCCACCACCCCGACGACCGTGTCCTTGGCAAGACGGTCGCCCTCTTCGAGCCCGAAGGCGAGGAGCCGGCCGCCCACTTCCGCGGCCACGGTGACCTCGGTCGCCTCGAAGTTCCCGTAGGCGTCCACGCTGTCCTTCCGGCAGGCGGAAACGACGGACAGGACCGAAAGAATGGAGAGGACGGGACGGCGCCTCGTGTGCCTCATGGGGTACGGCTCTCCTTGCCGGGCGTGATGCCCAGTGTGGTGACATACCGTGACCGCGCCTGGGCCAGCTCCACCCGATGGCGCTCCAGGGTCAGCCGCGCCTCGAGCACGTCCGTGCGCGTCTCCACGTAGTCGGGGGTGGTGATCGCCCCTTCGTCGTACTGGGCCCGCGCCTGACGCTCGACGTCCGTGCGGAGCGAGACGATCCGCTCGTCGTCGGCCAGCGCCGCCTTGAGACGGGCGATGTCCTCGAGATCGGTTGCCACCGCCCGTGCCAGTCTCCGGCCCATCGCCTGCTCTTCGGTCGTCACGATGTCCTGCTGCAACCGGTACGCCTCGGCCGTCCGGCCCGCGGAGCGCCAGGTCCACGGCTGCCACTGCACCTTGAGCCCGACCTGATAGAAGGCGTCCGAGGTGCTCCGGAACTGGTCGTAGCCCGGCAACCCCACGCCGGCCTGGCCGAAGGCGAACACCCTGGGCCGGTTCTCCACCGCGGTGTACGCGATCTCCTTGTCGATCCGCTCCCGCGAGCGGCGGAACTGATCGAACTCGGGGCGCCGGCGCAGCGCCGCGATGGTGTCGAGGTCGGTGGGGTAGGCGCGCTCCGGCTCGTCGCTGGGGAGCACCAGCACCGCCGTGGTATCCATGGGCTTGCCCACCAGATCGGCGAGGATGGCGAGCGACGCGCGGCGCGAGGCCCGCGCCTCGTCACGCTGGAGACCGGCGCGCATCCGCTCGGCATCGATCTCGGCGGCGTCCCGGCCCAGCGCGGTGCCCGCCTCCACCCGCGCCCGGACCGCGGCCAGCCGCGCGTCGAGATCCCCTACGAGCGCCTGATATTCCGCCGCGCGCTTTTCGAAGAGGAACGCGGAGAAGAAGGCGGCATTGACGTCTGATCGGAGCTGGTAGAGCGAGACGTCGAGCGCCGACTGGGACTCGGCGTTGCGGGCCTCTTCCACCTCCCGACGCCGGGCGACGTCGCCGCCGTCGTACAGCCGTTGCTCAACGTCGAGCGTCGCCTGCCAGTGCTGCTTCGGAAGCTCGGGGATGATGGCCCCGGGAATGCCGAAGGTGGGGCGGGTGATGTCGCTCTGATGGCTGGCCTGCCCGTTGACCTCGAGCCGGGGGAGCCGGTCGGACGCGATCACGGCGAGCCGGAGATCGGTGGCCTCCCGCAGCAGGCTGCGTTGCGCGGCCCTCGGATCGCTGTGCCGCGCCGCCTCCTGCAGCCGCTCGATGCTGAGGGTGTCCTGCGCCCGCGCGGTGGATCCGGACAGAGACAGCGCGACGACGAGGAACGAAAGGACGCGGGCGTGGGTCATGGCCGCAGCCCTGCCATGAAGAAGTCGGGAAGGAGGCGCCGACGCTCCTCGAGGAACGCGCGCCAACGGG
The DNA here is from genome assembly GCA_963757525.1 of uncultured Gemmatimonadales bacterium. GTDB lineage: Bacteria > Gemmatimonadota > Gemmatimonadetes > Gemmatimonadales > GWC2-71-9 > CAVVWJ01. Next base: position 1,807,373 of record CAVWRM010000001.1, on the reverse strand, counting down.
CCTCATCGAGCGACAGCAGCTGGATCAGGGCCGGCCGGATGGCGAACGGGAAGATCAGCAGGCCCATCAGGTTGGCGACGAACTGCTCGGCGCTGATCGGGCGGATGGCGCCGGCCTTGCTCGCGTCCTTGAGTTGCTTGCGAATCACATCGAGCGGGACCCGGCCGTGGCCGAGCATGAGCCGGGCGATCCGCTGCGGCTCCGCGTGGAGCTCGGAGACGAGATAGCCGGCGAAGAAGGGCCGGGCCGAGTGGAAGTCGATCTGCTCCCGGACGATGGCGGCCACCTTCTGCCCGATCGTCCGGCCGGGATCGGCCAGGATGCCGAAGATCTTGGGCACGAGGGCGGAGAGGGCCCGCTCGAAGATGGCGTCGGCGAGCGCGGCCTTGGTGCCGAAGTAGTAGTGAACCAAGGCCTTGTTGACGCCGGCCTCGTCGGCGATCTCCTGGGTGCGGCTGCCCGCGGTGCCCTTCCGGATCAACACTGCGACGGCGGCATCGAGGATCCGCTCCCGGGTCTCCTGGTCGGGCCGGGGGGGCTTCCGCTTTAACCGTCCGGTTGAACTCTTTGGTTTAACCACACGGTCAATATGCAAAGCCGTACCGGCGCCGTCAACATCCACCGATCGGTGGATGCCGGCTTCCCCCGGTCGACCGAGGAGCGCGAAGTGCGCGGGCTGATGCCGAGGGGAGGGCGGCCGGCCCCGGATCTTCCGGGGCCGGCGGGTCCAGCGCTAGTTCCTGCCGGCGGCGACGCGGTTGAGCCGCGCCTCGGCCAGCTTCGTCAACTTGGCGTCGGTGGCCTTCTCCTCTCCCAGCGTCGGCGCGAGCGCGTCGGCGCATTCGGGCCGGCCGAGCTCCCGGGCCCACGCCATGAGCGTGCCGTACCGCGCGATCTCGTAGTGCTCCACCGCCTGCGCGGCAGCCAGGGCCGCGGCGTCGAGCACCTCGGCATCGCTGGCGTCGCCCATGATCTCGTTGGCCTCTTCGATGATGCCGTCGATCGCGGGACAGGACACCGCCTTCGGCGATTCGCCGTGCAGCTCGAAAACGCGCTCGAGTCGCTGGATCTGGCCCCGGGTCTCACGCAGGTGCTGCTCGAACCCCTGCTTGAGCTGCGGGTCCGATACCTTCTCGATCATCTTCGGTAACGCCTTCGTGATCTGCTGCTCGGCGTAGTACAGATCCTGAAGCTGGTGCACGAACAGGTCATTCAGGCTCTTGATAGGCTTGGAAAGCAATCCCATTGCTCACTCCCGGAGGTATTTCGGATGATTCGTAGGGTCAGACGGTGAGTATGCCGTACTGGCCATCGGCTGATCCGTATTATGGCGAATCCGGAGCGCCGATACTGTGAGGATGGTCACTCCCGGCTTTGGCGCGAGCGTTCACCTGCGATTAGCGTTGTACGACACGACCACAGCGGCGACCCTGTCTGCTCGGGAGCGCCCCGGACCTGCTCGGCCCCGAGCGGTTCCTGGGCCGATCAACCTCCCGGCTGGCGGACTCACTGTGCTGGTAACCAGCCGGGAAACGTGGCATCTTAGCATCAAAGGAGGTCGAAGATGTCGACACCGTCCTGGCACGTCAGCGGACAGTACTACGAGACCTGCAGCTGCGACTTCGTGTGTCCCTGTATTCCGGGACAACTGGCGGTCAAGCCCACTCAGGGATCGTGCACGTTCGCCATGGCCTTTCAGGTCGAGCGTGGAAGCTACGGCAATGTCCTGCTCGACGGTCTCAGCTACATTGTCCTTGGCCTGACCCCGGAGGAGATGGGCAAGGGCAACTGGTCGGTCGGCGTCATCACCGACGAGCGGGCGACCGACGAGCAGCGGGACGCCATCACCGCGATCGCGAGCGGCGCCGCGGGCGGCCCGATGGGCGCCCTGGCTCCGTTGGTGGGGAAATTTCTCGGCGCCGCGTCGGCGCCGATCCGATTCGAGCGGTCGGGCGCCGAGTGGTCGGTGAGTGCCGCCAAGCTCGTCGACATGGCCGCGCGGGGCGCCATGGGCATCAATCCCAACGTGACGGAGCCGCTCTATCTCGAGAATACCGGACATCCCGCCACGAACCGCTTCGCCCTCGCCCATGCGACCAGGAGCCGCGTGAATGCCCTGGGGTTGAGCTGGACCGACACGAGCGGAAAGAACAACGGCCAGTACGCACCCTTCTCCTGGCGCAGCGCGTGATACCCTTCCGGTCGTGGGCCGTTCCCGCCGCGGCCGTGGGGTCGAGATAGTCTCGCGACTCTTCGGCTCGTGATTTCCTGCCGTTCCCGGGACGGATTTCTCGAGCGGGAAAGGTGAGCCATGGAACTCCTCGAGCAGCTCAGGTCGGCGCTCGGTGAGCGCTACCGGGTCGAGCGGGAAGTCGGCCACGGCGGCATGGCGATTGTCTTTCTGGCCCACGACCTGAAGCATCGTCGCCCCGTCGCCATCAAGCTGCTCAAGCCCGAGTTGTCGGCCGTCCTCGGCGGCGACCGATTTCTTCGCGAAATCGAGATCGCCGCCACCCTGCAGCACCCCCACATTCTGCCATTGTACGACTCGGGACAGGCTGGCGGCCTGATATGGTATGTCATGCCCTTCGTCGAGGGCGAGAGCCTCCGGCAACGACTGGCCAGGGACGGGCCCCTCCCGATCGACCGGGCGCTCCAGGTCGCTCACGAAGTCGGCAGCGCGTTGCAGTACGCGCACTCGCATGGAATCATCCATCGGGACATCAAGCCGGAGAATATCCTGATGTTCGGAGATCAGGCCGTCGTCTCCGATTTCGGGATCGCCCGGGCCCTGCATGTCGCGGAGGCCGCCGCCCTCACGCAGACCGGATTCGTTCTCGGCACGCCCCACTACATGAGCCCCGAGCAGGCGACCGGGGGCGTGGTGGACGGCCGAAGCGACCAGTACAGCCTCGCCTGCACCCTGTACGAGATGCTGATCGGTCAGCCCCCGTTCGTGGGACCCTCCTCCCAGGCCGTGATCGCCCGGCACACGACCGATCCGGTGCCCAGCCTGCGGGCGATGCGGCAGACCGTGCCCGCCGGAGTGGAGAACGCCATCGTCCAGGCCATGGCGAAGATCCCTGGCGATCGCTACATGTCGATGGAGTGGTTTCTGGACGCGCTGCAGGCGGCCAAGGGCGGACAGGAGAGGGCCGCGACGTCGGGGGGCGGAAGCCGCTCGCGTCTGCGCCTGCTTGCGATCACGGTCGCCGCCGCGGGTGCGCTGGCCCTGCTGGCGGCCTTGTGGGTCGCCAGGGGACGCACGGCGAGCCGGGCGCGTCACTCGGTGGCCGTGCTGCCGTTTCAGGACCTCGGCAACGACTCCGCGGGCTCCTACCTCGGTGACGGGATCACCGAGGGACTCATTGCCGACCTCGCGGGCATCGGCTCCATCAAGGTCATCTCGCGCGAATCGGGAGCGGCAGCCCAGGGGGCCCGGACACTCGCGCGTCTGGCCCGCGAGCTCGGCGTCCAGGCCGTGGTGAACGGCTCATACAGGCGGACCCGCGACACGGTCCAGGTCCGCGTGCGACTCCTGCGTGCCCCGGACAGCACCGTCCTCTTCGAACGGGAATACCGGACCGGTCTCGGGAGGCTGCCGGATCTGCAACGGGAAGTGGCGATAGCCATCACGACCGCGATCAGTGCCAGGCTCAAAGGCTCGGAGCGAAGCCGCCTCAGCGCCCGCGGTGAGGTCGACCAGCGCGCCTACGACGCATACCTTCGGGGCCGATTCTACCTGGACCAGGGGGAGGTCGAGCAGGCGCGGCCGTTCTTCGAGGAGGCGAGTCGGATCGCCCCCGGCTGGGCTCCGCCCTACGTGGGCATGGCCAATTACTACACGTCCCTGCCCTTCTTCTCCGACGTCTCGCCCGCTGATGTGCTGCCCAAGGCGCGTCAGATGCTGGCCCGCGCACTCGAGCTGGACGAGAGCCTGGCGGAAGCGCATGCCGCCAATGCGTACATCCGGGCGTATTACGAATGGGATTGGCGTGCGGCCGAAGCCGAGTTCAGACGCGCCATCGAGCTGAGGCCCAATTATGCCGACGCGTATTTCTCCTATAGCCGCTTTCTCGCATCCCGGCGGCGTTTCGACGAGGCCATCGCCCAGCTGGGCCGGGCCGTGGAGCTGGACCCCCTGTCGGTCTCGCTCCAGGCCAATCGCGCGCTGCTCGACTATTTCGCCGGCCGCTATGGCGAGGCGGAGACGCGTCTCCGGGATGCGCTCAAACGCGACTCGGCCGACGTCACCGCCCAATGGGGTCTGGCGCTCGTGGACGAGCAGGAGGGAAAGCTCGATCAGGCGATCGGGATCCTCGAACCGATCAGCGGCACCAGCCCACTCCGGAGGTCGTCGCTGGCACACGCCTACGCCGTGGCAGGCAAGACGGGCCGTGCGCGAGCCATCCTCGCCGCGCTCCGCGAGCAGGCTTCCCAGCGGTATGTGCCCTCGTACTGGTTCGCGCTGATCCATGTCGGATTGGGGGAGCGGGATCAGGCGCTTCGCGAGCTCGAGCGCGCCTACGAGGAGCGCTCGACGGTGCTGGCGTACCTGCTGATCGATCCTCGGCTCAAGCCGTTGCGGGAGGAGCCCCGGTTTCTCGAATTGGCGCGTCGGATGGGAGGAAGCTAGGCCTGGCGTGACTTCCGGTTGGTCTGCTGCGGATGGTCCCCGCCGCCGGCCATGAGATGCAGAGCCAGCGCCTTGCGCGAGTGGAGGTCGAGCCGCCCGAGGACCCGCTCCAGGTAGTGGCGGACGGTGTGCGAGCTCAGTCGCAGGCGCTCGGCGATGGCGGCATTGGAGAGTCCCTCCGCGGCGAGCAACGCCACCTGCGGCTCGCGCCCTCGCAGCCCGAACGACACGCGGAGCTCGCGTGTGGTCGGCAGACTCGGATTCAGGCGATTCACCAGAATGAGCACCGCCGGCTCGTGCAGCAGTGTTCCGGCTGACGTCCGGCTGGTCACCAGCCGATAAGACCCTCCTGCCAGATCCAGGTCCTGACCTTCCTCTCGCGCACTTGCGGGCACGGCCGCCGGCCTGGCCGCCTGGCGCGCGATGCTCTCGAGAAGCCGGTCGCGGTCGGGCTCCTCCTCGAGCAACTCCTCCAGCCGCGCGTTCCGCCCGGCCTCGCGGGCTCCGCCGTCCCCGAAGATCGCCATGCCAGTCTCCACGTCGTCGAACGTCTGGCCGAGCGTAGTCCGCAACGAGCGGAGCTGGTGCAGAGCGCCGAGTCCGGCACCGAGAGCGCAGCGTAGGGAGAGGATTGGAAGCAGCATCTCGGGGACATCCGCGGTCGTCGGCAACGACTTGCCCCGAAGCTCTGGTTCCGGATCTTCGAGCACCGCCGACAGCCACCCCGGCTTGTCCTCGGGCAGGCGCAGCAGGGTCTCCAACTCGACGCGCGGGTCTGCCGGCAGATCGGGGCTCGCATGTCCGCTCACGTCGCGTACATGACGCAGGCTCTCACGCAGCCACGCGTCCGTGTTCCCCCACTCGAGTGGGGACATCAGTACATGCACGGCTCGAGCCAATGCGGCCAGGTTCATGGGACTGCTCCTCGGGTCGACCCACTACGCCCTTCCCCACGCTTTGTTTCTTGAACCCTCCCCCAGGGCCGATTCATGGGACGAACGTCCCCTGCGTCGCGCGGCGCGGATGGCCACTTTAGGCCGTACCCAGCATCACGACACGACGAGCCGCCCCAGGAGGTTCCCCATGACGCCGACGCTCACCAGCCGGGCTTCCACGGCCGGCCTGCTGCTTCTGACTCTCGGACTGCCGGTCTCCCTCTCCGCGCAATACCAGCTTCCCGGACTCGTCAGCTCGTTCAAGGCCGACAGCCTGCACGAGGCGGCGGTGACGCTGGCGCACACGACGCACCGCTGGCGCGACGCTGCCAGTCTCCACCGCCGGTCGGCGGCGCTCCGGACCGCCGAAGATCCGCTCGCCTACCGGTGTCTCACCGAGGCCGCCGCGCTGGCCTACGCGAGCAAGGATCGTTCGGCCGCGCGGGCTGACATGACCAAGGCCGCGGCCCAGGCCCTCGCCCGCGGCGACCTCAGGGCGGCGGCGGACGCCTACCTCGACGCGGCATGGATCGCGCAGGAGCAGGGCAAGACAGGTCAGGTATACGAGCTGGGACGTCGGGCGGAGATCCTGGCCGATTCGCCGTACCTCGGCTCGTCGGATCGGACGGCGATCCTGCGGCGGATCAACCGTAGTGTCGAACCCACGCAGATGGCCCTGCGGGACCGGCCGTAGAGCGACCGGGGTCTCAACCGCGGTCGAGGTCGGACCGCGGCCGCCGCCGTTGTCCGTCACGCGCCAGCCAGCGGGCGGCGAGCACATCCGTGGACGAGTGGATCACGAGCGACGCAGTAATGACGGCCGCCGCCAGCCGGAACAACTCCTCGGCGGGTGGGACGCCGGCGCGGAGAACCAAAACAGCGTACAGGACCGAAGCGAATCCCTTGGGCCCGAACCAGGCCGCCACCGCCCGCTCTCGCCATGGCATGCCACTGCCCAGAAGGGCCAGCATGAGAGTCGCCGGGCGCACGGCGAGCAACGCCAGCACGACCAGCAGCACGTCCGGCAAGGAGAAGTCGCGGATGAGAGAAACCGACAGCAGTGTCCCGAAGATGTAGACGCCGGCGAACTTGAACAGGTTGGCGAGGTTTTCGGCGAATCCGCGGAAGTGATCGGATATGTCGGGTCGCAGCGAGATGACAGTCACTCCCGCCGCGAAGGCGGCCAGGAGCTCGTTCGCATTGACGAGCTTTGCTACCGAGTACACCAGCAGGGCCACGGCCACCGCCGCCGAAGCCTGGTAGCTCTCATGAGCTCCGAACCATCGGCTTCCCTCCAGCCGGTGACCCAGCCACGGCACCACGATGCCGACCGCGACGCCGGCGATGAGGGGCGGCAGCAGTGCGATGGCCTGCTCGCCGGACCGATGCGAGTGAATGAGCCACAGCACCACGGGAAGGGCCAGGCCATCGTTGATGCCGCTCTCGACGTTGAGCAGGTGGCGGAGTGACGAGGCCAGGCCCCGCCGCTGGACCAGGGCCGCCGCGAACACCGGATCCGTCGGCGCCAGGACGGCGCCGAACAGGAACGCCCACCGCCATTCGAGCCCGATCATTACATGGGCCAGCAGCCCCGTCGCGAGAACGCTCAGCGGGAATCCCAGCAGCAGCGCACGTCCAGGAAGCCGCCAGGTTTCGATCAGGTCCCGGATGCCCAGTCGCATCCCGCCGGTAAACAGGGTACTGAACAGCGCCACGGTCGCGATCTCGCTCACGACCGGGGCTTGCGGGTCGAGGCGCACGAGACCGAACCCACTCGGACCCACCAGCATGCCGGCCACAAGGAACAACACGGTAGTGGACAGGATGCTTCGCTCGGCGAGACCGGAGACGAGCACCGCGAGGAAGAGCGTGAGCGCGAAGACGAACAAGGCGTCCATCGGCTAGTCGGACTCGCCCCCTCCTTTCGCGCAGTCCGTGTGGAACCGGGCCTGGTACTGCTCGAGACCCGCCACGGAAAACACGGCCGTAGTCTTGGATGAGCCTGCCCCATCGGAGTACTCGATGGTCGCGCGCCGATGGCCGTGAAGGAGAGCGAGCATGGAGTCCTGAGGGATCGTGAAGACGAGCTGTCCACCGCTCGGTGTCGTTCCGGCGAAGCCGGGAAGCCGGTGAGGCGAACCCGCATCCAGCGTCAGCTCCGCGTCCACGCTTCCCTGCCGAAGCGCCTGGTCGGTCATGATCGTGCTGATCGCATGCCCCGGGAGGCAGTCGAAACTGAGAACGACTGCCTCGGTTTGTGGCGCTCCCTGGGGGCCCTCCTTCCCGACCACCCTGAGCCGCGGCACAGCGCGCACGCCGGCATCCCCTTCGGACCGTACGGTGTCCGCCCCGAGCTCCCATCCGCCCTCGCCCGAGCCACGATCACCTGCGATGCAGGCCACGATCAACGCCAGGCCGGAGAGGCCCGCTCTCAGTCCCGAAGCCCCACGAAACGCCGCAGCGACGCGACTAGCTTTGACCGGTTCAGGCAGAACGTGCATACCGATGACCTCCAGAGGGGCCCTTCGGGGCGGCAAAAGGCGACGATGTGACTCGACCAGGACCAACCCTGTTTTGACGCGACCTGGAGACCGCAGGTGAGCGGTTCCGAGCGGATCCGGGTCTTTCACCTCTGCGACAAGTTCGGCATCCGGGGCGCGGTGACGCACGGCGTTTCCCGCCTGTTTACCTGGTGGCTGCCCCGATTCGACGCCCGCTTCGATGTGCATCTCGTGGGACTTCGAGGCCGGGACCATGCCTCGGCCTACCTGCAGCGTCACGGCCTGGACCCCCTCTGCCTCGGTCGAGGTCCGTTCAACCCGGCCGTCGGGACGGACCTGCTGGGGCTCGTGCGGCGATACCGGCCCCATATCCTCCACTCGCACGGCTATGCGAGCTCGAACTTCGCCCGGATCGTGGGCGCGCTGACCGGCGTGCGGACGATCGTGCACGAGCACGCGGCGTTCCCCAGTATACCCACGTACCAGCGGTCCGTGGACTGGCTGCTGGCAGGGCGCGCCGACCTCGGCATCGCGGTCTCGAACTCGACCAAGGCCTTCATGGTCAGTCGCCGGTTCTTCGCTCCCGACCGTATCCGGGTCGTGCAGAACGGTGCGCCCCTCGAGGAGTTCCGTCCCCCGCCGGCCGAGCGGGTAGAAGCCGAGCGCGCCCGGCTGGGACTGCAAAGGGGCGAGCGGGTCGTGGGGACCGTCGGGCGGCTCGACGATCAGAAAGGCATCACGTATTTCCTGCGGGCAGCGGCGATGGTGCTTCGGCAGCGGTCCGACGTCCGGTTCGTGATCGCGGGCGATGGGCCACTTCAGGCGCGGTACGAGGCGGAGGCCCGCGACCTCGGCGTCGCCGCCCGAACGGTGTTCACCGGGTTCTGCGAAAACGTGCCCCTGCTGCAGTCGGTCCTCGACGTGCAGGTCTTCGCGTCCCTCTGGGAAGGCACGCCGCTCACGATATTCGAAGCCATGGCCATGCGCCGTGCCATCGTGTCCACCACGGCGGACGGCCTCGGCGAGGTGCTGCGCCATGGTGAGAGCGCGCTGCTGGTGCCTCCTGGAGATGCGGAGGCACTCGCCACGGGTGTGCTCGATCTGCTGGGGCGACCCGAGTATGCCGCGAAGCTGGCGGCGGGGGCAGAGATCGACAGCCGCCACTACGATGTCCGACGCACGGTGGAGACGCTCCAGCAGATCTACGATGGTTTGGTGGATCAGGGTCGGCGGGACTAGTACACCGTCAGCTCGAGCTCCGCCGTTCCGTACCGCCCCGCCTGGAGATGCCCCGACGGCACGTCATCGAACCGCAGGCCGCTCATGATTCCATCTTTGGGGTAGGCGTCCAGCCACTCGCCCGCCTCGGGACACCCGTTGATTTTCTTGCTGAGCTGGACGGCCGGTGCCGGCAGCGGCTCCGACTTCAGGTACGCCCCCCTGTCGTCCTCATAGATCTCCAGTGTCACGTTCATCCGCGCGGACCCATCCAGGTGGGCGAAACCCATCTTCACCTGATCCTCCGTTGGATTCGGCTGTGTGCCACAGGCATCCACCGCCGTCTTTCGATCGAGCGTGCCCTGGTACATCGCCGTGCCGTCGTCCTTGTCGAAGCTGACCAGCTGCAGGCCGCCCGTCAGTTTGTCCTCTCCGCCGTGGGATCCACACATACCGGCGTACTGCCCGACGTCACCCCGAAGCGTGACGACGACATTGACGGTGCCCTGGGCCCGGACGGTTCTGCCGGGAACGATGGCGCCGGCGGTAAGAGCGGTGAGCAGAACCATCCTGACGGTCACCATGTCGCCCCCTGTTCCAGAGTCGGTCCGGTATCGGACGGACCGTGTTCACTTTCTCGGAAGCGGATCGGCATGCCGCCAGGATATCGCGGTTTTCGCGGGGCCGCAAACCGGGAGGTCACCGGAAATTGGGCGAGGCCGGTGACAGAGGTCACGGTAGCCTTCGCATCGGCAAACTATGCTACTTCATGAACACGGCTCCGCTAACACGGTCGGGGCCGACCACGATGCAGGGCAGGCTCGCAAGCAGCGGGTTTTCACCCAAGGCACCCCGTCGGTCACCAAGACCATTCCCGATGCAATCGTACTCGAGGGCGGCGCCCTCCTCCTCGCCACCGGCGCAGATATCCCGCGCGCTTCCGGTGCGGCCGCCGGGGATCGACCTTCCCCGGAGGTCGTATCGCTCGACGGCCATCTGGAGTGAGGGGCGAATAGCATGAGTGCCAAACTGTCCTCACAGGTGGTCGTCGTGACCGGCGCGTCGGCCGGTGTGGGCCGCGCGGTGGCGCGGGCCTTCGCGAGACGAGGCGCGCGGCTCGGTCTCATCGCGCGCGGCGTGGACCGTCTGGTTCAAGCCCGGGAAGAGGTCGAGCGGCTCGGGGGCGAAGCGTTGGTGCTGCCGGGTGACGTGGCCAGGGAGGACACGGTCTTCGACGCGGCGGCCCGGGTCGAAGAGCGATTCGGACCCATCGACATCTGGGTCAACAACGCGATGGTCTCGGTCTTTTCGCCGGTGAAGCAGATGACGTCGTCCGAGTACAGGCGGGTGACGGAGGTGACCTATCTGGGCGCCGTGCACGGGACGCTGGCCGCGCTCGAGCGCATGCTCCCCCGGGATCGCGGCGTCGTCATCCAGATCGGTTCGGCCCTCGCGTATCGCAGCATACCGCTGCAGTCGGCCTATTGCGCCGCGAAGCATGCGCTCCAGGGGTTCACCGAGTCGCTCCGCTCGGAGCTGTACCATGACGGCAGCCACGTCCGGGTGACGATGCTTCAGCTTCCCGCCGTCAATACCCCCCAATTCGACTGGGTGCGAAGCCGGCTACCCGGACGGGCACAACCGGTTCCGCCGGTATTTCAACCCGAGGTCATCGCCGACGCGGTGGTCTGGGCGGCCGCGCACGACCGGCCGGAGATGTATCTCGGCTTCCCCGCGGTCAAGGCCATCGTGGGCAACCGTGTCGCTCCCCGTCTCCTCGATCACTATCTGGCCCGCACCGGATACGACTCGCAGCAGACCGGCGAGCCCGAGGATCCCGACCGGCCCGACAACCTGTGGCAGCCGGTCGAGGGAGCTTTCGGCGCGCACGGGCGATTCGATGCCATCGCGAGGCCACGCAGCTGGCAGATCTGGCTCTCCCAGCATCGCGGCCCGCTCGCCCTGGCCGCCGGTGCGCTCGCGCTCGGAATGGGCCTTTCCCAACAGAGGAGGAATCATGGCTGACACGGTCAGCGATTTTCTGCTCGAGCGCCTGCGGACCTGGGGGATCCACCGGATCTTCGGGTATCCGGGCGATGGCATCAACGGCATCATGGGCGCGCTCGGCCGCGGGGACAACGATCCCGAATTCATCCAGGTGCGCCATGAGGAGATGGCGGCGTTCATGGCCTGCGCGCACGCCAAGTTCACGGGCGACATCGGCGTGTGTCTGGCCACGTCGGGGCCGGGGGCCATCCATCTGCTCAATGGCCTGTACGACGCCCGCATGGACCATCAACCGGTGCTCGCCATCGTCGGGCAGTCGGCCCGCAGCGCCATGGGCGGGTCCTACCAGCAGGAAGTGGATCTGCTCAGCCTCTTCAAGGACGTGGCCGGCGACTACGTGCAGATGGCCAGCGTGCCGGCGCAGGTGCGCCACCTGGTCGATCGCGCGGTACGGATTGCCAGGGACGAGCGCACCGTCACCTGCCTCATCTTTCCCAACGATCTCCAGACCATGGATGCCGTGCGCGAGCCGGAGCGCGCGCATGGGACGATCCACTCGGGCGCCGGATACACGCCACCGCGCATCGTCCCTCGCCAGAGCGATCTCGAGCGCGCCGCCTCCATTCTCAACGAGGGCGAGAAGGTGGCCATGCTCGTGGGCCAGGGGGCCCTCGGCGCCACGGACGAGGTGATCGAGACCGCCGATCGGCTGGGGGCGGGCGTCGCGAAGGCCCTGCTCGGACGGGCCGTCGTGCCCGATGATCTGCCGTACGTGACCGGGTCCATCGGTCTCATCGGAACGCTCCCCAGTTGGGAGATGATGACCGAATGCGACACACTCCTCATGGTGGGCTCGAGCTTTCCCTATTCCGAGTTCCTCCCGAAGGAAGGACAGGCGCGCGGCGTGCAGATCGACATCGACGGCCGAATGCTGGGCATCCGGTATCCCATGGAGCTCAACCTGGTCGGCGACAGCCGCGAGACGCTGGGCGCGCTGCTGCCGCTCCTGCGCCGGAAGGACGACCGGGGCTGGCGAGAGAAGATCGAGCGGGGTGTCGTCGAATGGTGGAAGGTGCTGGAGGCGCGGGCCAAGAACCCCGCGGACCCGATCAACCCGCAGTGGGTGTTCTGGCAGCTCTCCCCGCGACTGCCCGACCGCTGCATCATCACGGCCGATTCCGGATCGTCGGCGGACTGGTTCGCCCGCGACCTCAAGCTCCGGCGCGGCATGATGGCCTCGCTCTCGGGGAACCTGGCCACGATGGGGCCGGGAGTGCCCTACGCGATCGCCGCCAAGTTCGCCCACCCCGACCGCGTGGTCATCGCGTGCGTCGGCGACGGCGCGATGCAGATGAACGGCATCAACGAGCTGATCACGATCGCCAAGTACTGGATGCGGTGGTCCGACCCCCGGCTCGTCATCCTGGTGCTCAACAACCGCGATCTCAACCAGGTCACCTGGGAACAGCGGGTGTTCGAGGGCGACCCGAAGTTCGAGGCGTCGCAGGACGTTCCCGATTTCCCCTACGCGGAATACGCCCGCTCGCTCGGCCTCGACGGCATTCGAGTGGACCGACCCGAGCAGGTTGGCGGCGCGTGGGACCGGGCCTTCGCGGCCGACCGGCCGTTCGTGCTCGAGGCCTACACCGACCCCAACGTGCCGCCGCTGCCGCCCCACATCACGGTCATGCAGGCCCGCGCCTTCGCCACCTCGATGGTCAGGGGGGATCCCGACGCCGCCGGTGTGATCCGGCAATCCTTCCGCGACCTGGTGGAGAGTTTTCTTCCTCACAAGGAGTGAATCAGCCGAATCATGCGGATCGATTTCCCCTACCCCGGCTACGAGCAGATCGCGCCGGTGGACGTCCCGGACCGGAACCTGCTCGGCGTGTTCACCCCGCGCACGTTCCCCCAAGTCGACGAAGTCGAGACCCTGCGGTACGCCTTCGCCCATCCGATCGACTCTCCGTTGCTGCGTCACGCCGTCAAGAAGGGTGACCGGGTGCTGATCCTGATCGACGACGCCACCCGGCTCACGCCGGCCGCGCGGGTACTGCCGTTCGTGATCGACGAACTGCGCGCCGCCGGCGTGGCCGACGACCGCATCGAGTTTCTCCAGGCGCCGGGCACCCATCGTCCCATGACCGATGGCGAGCTTCGGACCAAGCTCGGGTCCTGCCACGGGCGGTTCAAGGTTCACGAGCACCACTACCTCGATCGCGCGGCCCTGCGCGACTTCGGCCGGACCCGCGACGGCACGCCCGTCACCGCCAATCGTCTGCTGGCGGAGGTGGACTTCGTACTCGGCGTCGGCTCGATCGTGCCGCATCGGATCAAGGGATTCTCCGGCGGCGCCAAGATCGCCTTTCCCGGGGTCTCCGGTCCGGAACTGATGGAACGCAACCAGTGGGAAGCCTCGATGCACATGTCGGTCACGGTGATGGGAGTCGCGGAGAACCCGATGCGGCTTCGGATGGAGGAGGCGGCCCGCCTCGCGGGGCTCCGCTGGATCGTGAACGTGGTGTACGATGTGGACCGGCGAATCGTGGGTGCCTTCGCCGGCGACGTGGTCGCGGCCCACCGCGCGGGCTGCGCCCGGTCGCGCGAGGTATACGCCGTTCATCTCCCCACCCGGGCCGACATCGTGCTGATCGACTCCCACTCCGCCGACCGCGACTTCTGGCAATCGTGCAAGGGTCCCTATGCCGCGACGATCGCGGCGAGGACGGGAGGCAGCATCATCCTCGTCTCTCCCAATCCCGAAGGCGTCGCGAGCAATCACCGGAACCTGCTCGAGATCGGGTATCGGCCGCAGGCCGAGCTGGTGAGGCTGGTGCAGCAGGGCGGGGCGGACGACCTCGTGGGGATGGCGGTGCTGGCGGACATCGCCCAGATCGTGGATCACGCCGAGTGCATCATGGTCTCGCCGGGGGTGAAACCGGACGAGGCGCGGAAGCTCGGCTTCCGCCACGCGGCCACCGCCACCGAGGCGCTCCATCTCGCGCTCGAGCGGCAAGGCCCGGACGCCACGATTGCGGTGCTCCGCTACGGCGGACACGTGTTGCCGATCGTGGATGACGAAGCGGCCGAGCTGTACGCCGGGACGGAGACCGAAACGAGGAGCCGATGAGGAGCCTCACCGAGCAACGCCGGCGACAGGAAGGCGGTCGCTTCGAACGCCTCGCCGCGGTGGACCGGCCCCGCTCCGGCGGCGATCTCGATGTCGCTGGTCTGGCCGCTGCCCTGGCCGACCGCATCCGGGGCGAGGTGCGCTTCGACGAGGGAAGCCGGGCGCTCTACGCTACCGACGGCTCCAACTATCGGCAGGTGCCGATCGGGGTCGTGCTGCCGAGAGACGTGGAGGATGTGGTCCATACGGTCGCGCTCGCCCGCGAGTTCGGGGCGCCGGTCTTGTCGCGCGGCGGCGGAACCAGCCTGGCCGGCCAGTGCTGCAATGTGGCCGTGGTGATGGACTTCTCGAAGTACATGCGCGGCGTGCTCGAAATCGATGCCGGCCGGCGTCTGGCCCGCGTGGAGCCCGGTTGCGTGCTGGACGACCTCCGAGCCGCCGCCGAGCGTCACGGCCTCACCTTCGGTCCCGATCCCTCCACCCACACGCATTGCACGCTGGGCGGCATGCTGGGCAACAACTCGTGCGGCGTGCATTCCCTGCTCTGCGCCAAGCACGGGCTCGGCCTTCGGACCTCCGACAACACCCACGAGCTTTCGATCCTGACCTACGACGGCCTCGGACTCCGCGTCGGCCCCACGCCGGAGCACGAGCTGGATGCGATCGTTCGGGGCGGCGACCGGCGGAGCCGGATCTACGCCTCGCTCAGGGACCTCCGCGACCGCTACGCCGACGAGATCCGCCGCCGGATGCCGAAGCTGCCGCGACGGGTCTCGGGCTACAACCTGGACGAGCTGCTGCCCGAGAACGGCTTCAACGTGGCCCGCGCCCTGGTGGGCACCGAGAGCACCTGCGTCACCATTCTCGAGGCCACGCTCCACCTCGTGCCCGCGCCCAGGGCCCGCTCGCTGCTCATCCTCGGCTACCCCGACGTCTACCACGCCGCCGACCACGTCGGCGAGATCCTGCCGCACCACCCGATCGGACTGGAAGGCATGGACCGCTGTCTCTTCGACTGGGTGCGGGCCAAGGGCGACGAGGACGCCGACATCGCGTTGCTGCCACCCGGCGGAGGCTGGCTCCTGATCGAGTTCGGGGGAGAGTCCAAGGAAGACGCCGACAGCCAGGCGCGCGAGGTCATGGCTCTGCTCCAGCGGGCGACGAATCCGCCGGCCATGAAGCTGTATGACGACCCGAGCGAAGAGCGGCGAATCTGGAAGGTGCGGGAAGGCGGACTCGGCTCCACGGCCTGGGTGCCGGGGCACCCGGACACCTGGGAAGGATGGGAGGATTCCGCGGTGCCGCCGGAGCGCGTAGGCGAGTACCTGCGTGACTTCAACGAGCTGCTCCAGCGGTACGACTACGAAACCGCGCTCTACGGTCATTTCGGTCAGGGGTGCATCCACTGCCGCATTCCCTTCGATCTGTACACCGCGGACGGCATCAGCACCTTCCGCAGATTTCTCGACGAGGCGAGCGACCTGGTCGTGAAGCACGGCGGCTCGTTGTCGGGCGAGCACGGCGATGGCCAGTCACGGGCGGAGCTGTTGCCGAAGATGTTCGGCCCCGAGCTGATCCGGGCGTTCCGCGAGTTCAAGGCGATCTGGGATCCTGACGGACGCATGAACCCCGGCAAGGTGGTCGATCCCTACCCCGTCACGTCGAATCTTCGCCTCGGCAGCGACTACAATCCTCCCGCACCCGACACCTGGTTCGACTATCCCGCCGACAGGGGCGCGTTCGCCCGCGCGGCGCTTCGCTGTGTCGGTGTGGGCGAGTGCCGCCGGGAGGGTGGCGGAACGATGTGTCCGAGCTACATGGCCACCCGGGAGGAGAAGCACTCCACCCGGGGCCGGGCGCGCCTGCTCTGGGAGATGCTGAACGGCGAAGTGTTGGCCGACGGATGGCGGAGCGAAGCGGTGCACGACGCGCTCGACCTCTGTCTGGCCTGCAAGGGGTGCAAGCACGATTGTCCGGTCAACGTGGACATGGCGACGTACAAGGCGGAGTTCCTCGCGCACTATCACGCCGGCCGCCTGCGTCCGCGGCACGCGTACGCATTCGGCTGGATCCACCACTGGGCGCGCATCGGCGGAGCCCTGCCGGCCGTCGCCAATCTCGTGACCCACGCGCCCATGTTGTCACCGCTGGCCCGGTGGGCGGCGGGTATGGCGCCGGAGCGCCGGGTCCCCGCCTTTGCGCCCGAGCGGTTCAAGCGGTGGCACCGCCGGCGTGAGCGCTCGCGAGGCTCGGGGACGCCGGTCGTGCTCTGGGCCGACACGTTCAACGACTTCTTCCATCCTGAGACCGCCCAGGCCGCCGTCGGAGTCCTCGAGCGCGCGGGCTTCCAGGTCCATGTTCCACGCGCCGAGCTCTGCTGTGGGCGCCCGCTCTACGATTACGGCTTCCTCGGCATGGCCCGCCGCTGGCTTCGCCACATCCTGGAGACCATGCGCCCCGAGATTCAGGCCGGCATTCCCTTCGTGGTGCTGGAGCCCAGCTGCGCGTCGGTGTTTCGAGACGAGCTGACGAATCTCCTGCCCGGCGACGAGGACGCGAAGCGGTTGCACCAACTGACGTACACCCTGGGAGAGTTCCTCGACCGGAATGCGCCCGACTTCGCGTGGCCCGAGCTCCAGGGTACCGCTATCCTGCACGGCCACTGCCACCATCGGGCGGTGCTCGATTTCAGCAGCGAGGAATCCGCCCTCCGGAGGCTCGGGCTCGACGTCCAGGTGCCCGACGCGGGCTGCTGCGGCATGGCGGGCGCGTTCGGGTTCGAGCGAGGCGACCATTACGACGTGTCCATCGCCTGCGGCGAGAGGGCCATCCTGCCCGCCGTCAGAGCGGCCGATCCCGCCACCCTCATCGTGGCCGACGGTTTCAGCTGCCGCGAGCAGATCATTCAAGGCACCGACCGGATGCCGCTGCACCTGGCGCAGGTCCTCGACCTGGCCTTCAGAGGTCGGTCCGCCGTCAGCGCGGATGAGCGGCCGGAGGCGGCGCTGCTGGCGCACCGCCGCGCCGCGGAGCGTCGCGCCAATCAGCGGGCCTTGAGCATCGCGCTCGGCGTGGCTGGTGCGGGCGCGGCACTGCTGTGGTCCGCCTGGTCGGTCCTCAACACCCGGGAATGAGCGGCGCCTTGGGCTCGCTCCTGTCGTCGACGACAGCCGTGGCGGAGCTCGACCGTGAGCGGCTCGACCGCATCCGGCATGCACTGGAGGAGGCAGGGCTCGACGCGCTCGTCTGCGCCCTGCCCTCGAACGTCCTGCTCCTCTCGGGCTACTGGCCGGTGGTCGGCAGCAGCATAGCGGTCGCGACCCGCGAGGGGGCGGTCGGCATCGTGTTGCCGGAGGACGAGCAGGAGCTGGCGGCCTCGGCGTGGGCCGACATCCGGCAGCCATTCGCGCCCGCTTCGCTCGACGGGCTGCCGGCGCTTACGTCGGTGGTAGCCGATCCATTCGCGCAGCTGCTGCGCCGGTTGGGAGTCGGGCGCGGCCGAATCGGCCACGAGAGCGGACCGGTGCTGGAACCAAGCTCGTACGCCGGAACCACCCGCTACGTGGCGGCGATCCCGTCGTTGCTGGCGAGCGTCGCCGAGGCGGCGCCGGCAGATGCGGACGAGACGCTCCGGACCTTGCGGTCGGTGCTGACCCGTCGCGAGCTGGCGCGGCTCAGGGTGGCGTGCCGGGTCGCCGGGGAGGCCTTCCGCGTAGGGGCCGCCAGCATCGTTCCCGGCGCCACCGAACGCGAGGTGGCTGCCGCGTTCCGCGCGCCGCTGGAGGCCTACGCCGACCGCGAAGGCGCGGCGCTCATGCGGGCGGGCGGCTTCACCTGGTGCATGTCGGGGCCCGACGCCGCCCTCGCCTACCGCTCATACGCGCGCACCCGCCACCGGAGCATCCGGATGGGCGACCTGATCATGGTCCACTGCAACTCCTTCGTGGACGGACTCTGGACCGACATCAGCCGCACCTACTATCACGGCGGCGCGGACGATCGGGTGTGCGAGCTGTTCGATGCCGTGCTGGCCGCCCGGCGAGCCGCGCTCGACGCGGTCGCTCCCGGCGTTCGTGCTCGCGACGTGGACCGCGCGGCGCGAGATGTTCTCGAGGCGCGAGGCCTGGGCGAGGCGTTTCGGCACGGCACCGGCCACGGCGTCGGTTTCGCCGCGATCGATCCCCTGGCCCGGCCGCGGATTCATCCCGCCTCCGACGACGTGCTGGAGCCGGGCATGGTGTTCAATCTGGAGCCGGCGGTCTACCTGGAGGGGTGGGGGGGCCTGCGGCAATGCGAGATGGTGGCGGTTACCGGGGAAGGCGCGGAGCTGCTCACGCCGTTTCAGGCGGGGCTCGAGGTGCTGGCGCCGCGATTTCCGATGCGGGGTGACGGCGAGGACCCGAGGTAGACGCCGTGGAAGCACGCGCGCGCCACCGATGCCACCTCCGAAGG
The DNA here is from genome assembly GCA_963757525.1 of uncultured Gemmatimonadales bacterium. Taxonomy (GTDB): domain Bacteria; phylum Gemmatimonadota; class Gemmatimonadetes; order Gemmatimonadales; family GWC2-71-9; genus CAVVWJ01. The sequence continues at coordinate 1,788,494 of CAVWRM010000001.1, read as the reverse complement.
GTAGCGGTTCGCACGGCCAACAGATAAATATGAGGGTCTTCCCTAGAGTCCCCCGCAAGGAAAGATCCCGTGTCGAGGTCCACGGCTGCCTTTGACTGGCGCGTCTGTGCACTGGCCGTTTTCGTAGCCCTGCCCGCTACGGCGTGTAGCGGGGGGCGCGCTTCCGAGTCGGCTCCTTCCCGGACCCTCAAGCTCGCAGTCGCGGGCCGGATGAAAGGGTTCGCCCTCTCGCTCACGCGAGGCTATTACGAAGCCTACTTCGCTACCCTGGTATTCGAGGGACTGACCCGCATCGACAGCACTGGGCAAGCTGTCCCTTCACTTGCCACCGGGTGGCAGGTGAGCCCCGACGACCGCACCTATCGCTTCGTCCTGCGGAGCGGGGTGCGTTTCCACGATGGCACCACGTTCAGCGCGTCCGATGTGGTGCGAGCGTGGGAGACAGCCCTCCGAGAGCCCACCACCAGCATCCGCCATCCCTGGGCTCTCGACATCATCGAGGGCTCGGCCGCGGTCACAACCGGCCGTAGCACCCGTCTCTCCGGAGTTCGGGCGGTCGACGATTCAACGCTTGAGGTTCGGTTGTCGCGGCCGTACCCTCGTTTTCCCCGTCTCATCGCGGAGTCACAGACATTCATCGGCGCCGCCAGCGCCAACGATTCGCGTCCGGTGGGCACCGGAGCCTGGCGATGGAGCTCCGGCAAGGCGACGGGGGACACGATCCGACTGGCGCGCAACGACAGCTACTGGGGACGGCGGCCGCTGATGGATTCGGTAGAGATCCGGGTCATACCCGATAGCGATCTCGTCAGGCGGTTCTCCAGCGGCGAAGTCGACTGTACCACCGACATGACCCGCGACTCCAGAACGGCACTCGCGGCCAGGACCGACATTCGTCTCACCGGCTCGGGGCCAATGGGCCTCGTACGCATCGTGTTCAATCTGCGGAACCCGACGCTGCGGGACGTGCGCGTTCGCCGCGCGCTGGGCCTGGCCCTCGACCGGCCGCGACTCGCGAGGGAGGCGTCGTCGGGGCCGGTGATCCTGGCCAATGGACCGCTGCCGCCCGGCGTGCTCGGAGCCGAGCGCCGGGCACCGGCCATGCCGTATGACCCCGAAATGGCTCGTCGTCTTCTCACCGAGAGTGGTCTGGTTCTTCCCGAAACGTTGAGTATGCAACTGCCCCCCGATGAGACACCGGAGTTCTCTGCGGACTTCTCCTCGCTCCTCGTGTCCTACTGGGACGCCGTGGGCATCCGGGCGATCCGATGGCAGTGGCCCGATTCCGTCATGGCCGATATCGACGTCAGAGTCAGCTATCCCGATGCGGCTGACCCTGATGATTACCTCTATTCGCGGTTCCACTCGAGCGTCGCCGGAATGGCCGGGAACGAGGGCGGGTTCGGTGACAGCCTGGTGGACCGGTGGCTCGACGAGGACCGGATCGTCAGCGATACCGCCGTTCGAGCCGGGCTCATGGGGAAGGCAAGTGCGCGCATCGACAGTCTGGCGCCCAATATCTTCCTCTGGTTTACCCCTGTGCTCACGGCGTCCAGCACCCGGCTCACCAGTTGTGAGGCCGGCTTGGCGACTTCGATCTTCACGGATGTCGATCTCGCCGCGAAGGGAGGCCCCGACTGAGCGCACTCGAGCTTCTGTCGGTGCTGCCCCGTCCGCTGGCCTTCCTGCTGCTGGCCGGTGCGCTGCTGCTCCCGCTCCTGTCCGGATTCCTGATCCTGGCGGGACGGGGTGGCCAGCGCAGCATCAGCACGCGCCTTACCCTCGCGGCCCTCTCGCTGTTCGGTGTCGGGGTTGGCGTCATGGCCGCCTCGGCGGTACTCGCGGTGCTTCGGGTCGGGTTGAGCCAGCTTCATGACCAATACCTTCCCATCGCCGTCCGCGCCGCCGACGACCTCGGCACGCTTATGAAGGACGCCGACAGTCCGGACCTCGGGGTCACGCCGCGACTCGCCCTGCTCCGCTCGGCCAACCCCGGGGTGGGATTCGTGACACTCGTGCGTCTGGGTTGCGATACAGGCTGTATCGTTGCCGTGGACGCCCAGCGTCCCGTGCTGCGGCCCTACCTCGAGAGGGCGGCGCACAGGCAATGGTCGGGCCGAGAGGAAAGCACCCTTCTCTCCGGCCGACTCTTCTCCGTCGTGGCCGCGGCGGTCCGGAACCCGGCGGGCCGGCCGATTGCCGTGCTCCTCGTCGGCGTCCACGCCGATGATTCGGTGCGCATGGCCGAGTGGGCGGCATGGCAGCTGGTGCTGACGGCCTGGATGCTCGTGCTGCTCGTCGCCGTGTCCGCGCAGGGAGTCATCGCCTCCTCGGTCACCCGGCGGGTTCGGACACTGATCACACGACTCAAGGGGTCACAGGGTGCGCCGGGACCGCCGCGGGATGGTGACGAGCTGGTGGAGCTTTCCCAGGCCCTCGATGAGGCGATCCATCAGTCGCTCGAGCGCGACCGCCGGCATCACGCGCGATATCAGGAGCTGGTCGACAATGCCCCCTACGGCATCTGCCAGCTGGACGCACAGCACCGAATCACCGCCGCAAATTCCGCCCTGGCCCGGCTGATCGGGATGGGACCGGTTACCGATCTCCTGGGACGGGACATTCGCTGGTGCTTCACCCATCTGGCGGACGGCGACGCCCTCCTGACGCAATGCGTGGCCGCCGAACGCCCCGAGTCGACCGAGTGGAGCTGGCACGCGACGGATGGGTCCGCGCGAACGGTCCGCATCGCATGCCGGCCAGCCGGTGATGGCTCCCAGCTCATCATCGAGGATGTAACCGAGCGCCGGGCACTCGAGGCCCAGCTTCAGCAATCGCAAAAGATGGAAGCGCTGGGCCGATTGACCGGGGGCGTTGCCCACGACATGAACAACCTGCTCACGGTCATTCTGGGCAACCTGGCCATTGCCCGCGACCGACTGGCCGACGCTCCGGGCGAGATTCCCGAGGAGTTGGGCGCCATCGAGCAGGCGGTGGGGCGGGGCGGAGCGTTCATCCGGAAGCTGCTCCAGTTCAGCCGATCCGATCCAGTCGAGCGACAGTTGGTTCCGGTCGCCCAGGTCGTCTACGGCGCCGGGCTTCTGCTGCGGCGCGTCCTGCCCGACGATATCCGGATTTCGCTGCCGACCAGTGCTCCCGAAGCCAACATTGCGGTCGACCAGGTGCAGGTCGAACAGATGCTCCTCAATCTCGCGACCAATGCGCGTGACGCCATGCCTCACGGCGGCGAGCTCGTGCTCGATATCGAGCAGGATGACGTGGGCTCCCACGAGGCCGGCTGCCTCGGTCTGCCTTCCCCGGGCCGTTATGTCGTGCTCAGCATGCGCGACACCGGCCAGGGCATTCCGGTCTCCATTCGCGGCAGGGTGTTCGATCCCTTTTTCACGACCAAGCCGCCGGGGGCGGGAAGCGGGTTGGGGCTGTCCATGGTGTATGGTCTCATGCAGCGCCATCGCGGCACCGTCCGCCTTCAGCCGACCGATGGGAAGGGCACCACGATGTCGCTGTACTTCCCCGAGCAGCCCTCGACCAACATCGTCGACGTTCGACGCGAGCTCGCGCCCTCGCGAGTCGTCACCAGGGCGCAGCGAGCCCGGCTCCTGCTCGTGGAAGACGATCCGGAAGTGCAGCGGCTGACGAAGATGCTCCTCCAGAAGCTGGGCTACGTAGTCGAAGTGGCCGATGACGGCCAGGAGGCGCTCGCGGTCCTGCTCGCCGATCCATCATTCGCGGTGGTCATGTCCGACGTCGTCATGCCGAGGATGGGGGGCCTGGAACTGCTCCGGGAGGCGCGAGCCGCGGGACTGAACACACCGTTCGTCTTTGCCAGCGGCTATTCGGTCGAAAGCCTCGAGACGGTCGCGGCGGAGGACGGTCGGGTCAAGCTGCTGACCAAGCCCTGGATGCCGGCACGGCTCGGACGCCTGTTGGCTGACTTGCTCGCCGAGGAACAACCGTCTCCGGGCAACTGAGGGAACCAGTGACGCGACGCAATCAATCCGGGCGGGCGTTCAGGAGGTCTTCGCCGAACACCTGGACGCGTTGTTCCGCACAGCGCTACGGCTGTGCCGCGGGCACGAGGCCGACGCCGAGGATCTGCTCCAGGATACCGCGCTCCGGGCCTACACCAGCTTCGAGCAGCTGTGGGATCCCTCGGCCGGGCGCGCCTGGCCCTTCGCCATTCTCTCGCGCACCCACCTTAGCCGCGTGCGGCCGGCCACGAAGAGGCGATGCACGTCCGGAAGAGTCGATGAAGACTTTCCCCGGTGCATCCTAATCCCGGTGAGCAGCAGGACAAAAAAAGCCCGGGTGAGGACCCGGGCTGCCGACGGTGAAGGTGGAGGTTACTTGATCAGGACCTTGGTGGCCGGCGCCGCAGTCTCCTTGGGGAGACGAAGAACCAGCATGCCATTCTGATACTCGGCCAGCACCTTCTTTTCGGCCACCGGAGCCGGCAGGCGGATCGTCCGGACGAACTTGCCGTACGCCCGCTCCTTCACCAGATAGCCTTCTCCCTCGGCCTCTGGAGCGATCTCCCTCTTTCCGGTGATCGTCAGCACGTCACCGATGAGGTTGATGTCCAGGTTCTCCTTGTGGAAGCCCGGGGCCTCGAGCCGGACGACATATTCCGTCGCGTTCTCGAGCATATCCATGACCGGGATCCATTCCGCACCCGTGGCCTCGAACGGGAACGGTGGAAGGAGCGGCTCCGTCAGGAACCGGGGGACGAGCAGCCGATCGAATACCCGATCGAACTCCTCGCCCGGCTTCCCCACGATGGGGTTCCGCAGTGCAACTCGCATGATACCTCCTGGTTTGAGTTGCGTGCGCAAGTTAACACTCCGCCCGTGAGGCCACGATGAACCTCTTGTGAAAATATCTGCCAAGGGCCGGTCGGCGGCGGTCCGGCGGAAGAGGCGAAGTACGTTGGCCGTCACGCAGAAGCCGGTCAGGGCGACGGTGATGGAGGCGAGCCTCACCACGATGATGCCGAGGGGCCGGATCGCAGTGCCATGGGCTCTTCCACGTTCTGGGTCGGCAATCGGGCTACTCGACCCACTCCGCGACGAAGACGTTCGTTTCGCCTTGCTCAGCCCCGTGGCGGTTGGAGGCGAAGACCAGCCGCCGACCGTCGGGACTGAACATGGGAAAGCCGTCGAACTCGGTGCTGGTGGTGACCTGGTCGAGTCCGGTTCCGTCCAGGTTGACGAGATACAAATCGAAGTTGCGGCCGCGAGGATTCGAGTGGTTGGAGGCGAAGATGATCCGCTTGCCGTCGGGATGGAAGAACGGGGCGAAATTCGCTCCGCCCAGCCGGGTGACTTGGCGAGCGTCGCTGCCATCGGCGTTCGCCACCCAGATCTCGAGGTGGGAAGGACGCACCATCCTGCGCTCGAGAAGTCGCCGGTAATCGACCGAATCCTCCGACGTCTCGGGGTACATCGCCCGCCAGACGATCCGGGTCCCGTCGGGGGAGAAAAACGCGCCGCCGTCATACCCGACCCGATGGGTAATCCGCCGCACGTCGCTTCCGTCCAGGTTCATCGTGTACAGCTCGATGTCGTGATCGCGGGTGCTGGTGAAAACCACCCGCTTGCCGTCGGGCGACACGGTAGCCTCGGCGTCGTACCCCTCGCTCCGGGTCAGCCGGCGGAGGTCGGATCCATCGGCCCTGGCGCTGTAGATCTCGAAGGGGGCGAGCGGCCAGACGTATCCCTGCGAGCGATCGGGACGAGGAGGGCACTCGGGCGAATCCTCGAAGGTCGAGCTGTAGATGATGCGGCGGCCGCCGTCGTAGAAGTAGCCGCAGGTGGTCCGGCCGAGGCCGTTGGAGACCCGCCGCATTCCGCTGCCGTCCAGGTTAATGACGTACTGTTGGTCGCAGCCGCTCGTTAGCGTCTCCTGCCGCTGGAAGATCAGCTGTCGTCCCGACGGCGAAAAATAGGCCTCGGCGTTGTTCCCGCCGAAAGTGAGCTGACGGAGATCGCGCAGGTGGCGCTCACCGGCTTCGGGCTGGATGGTCACCGCCGGCGAGTGGGAGCAACCGAGCAGGACGGCCAGAATGGCCCAGGCGGAGTACCGGATGAGGCTACCCTCCAGGTTGCGAGTGTGCTCTGCGGAAGTGGCCCGGTGGCGCACACCCGCCGGTCAACGGGATCAGCTGGGCGGATGCTATTTCGTCTGGTCCGTGGTGTCGGCCGCCGTAGAGTCCGCACCGGCGGACTGGTTCATCCTGTGCATCCTCCCCATCGGCGGCTCCATCATCCCGCGCATGTGTTCATGCATCGCTCTGCGCTGCCCGACCAGCTCGTTGATGACATCTGCCATCGCCGTGATCTTGCGATCCCCGGTCGCCCGGTTCATCCGGCTCAACAGCGTGTCCAAGCGGGCGTTCAGCGAGTCCATCATCCGCATTCCCGGCGCCATCCCCGGCCCCATCATGGCGCCCGGCTGCCGGTGCGGGTTTCGCGGTGGTGCCGGCTGTTGGGCGGCCACGACGGATGCGCTGAGCACAAGCGCCGAGAAGGTCGCGGCAAACGGAAAGATTCTCATACCGTCCTCATGTTGGGAAGCTCCGGACATCGGGAACCTACGCCCCATCCGGCAGGGCCTCACGCCGACTCTGCACCGCATCCTGTATCGGATCCGGCAAGACTTCTTCCAGAGATCTCCGCGGCGTGCGAGGGCCCGCCTCCCCTTGCCCAAGAGAGTAGCCCACCCGAAAGACATGCTGCGGTACCCAGCCGCCCGGGATCAGCTCGGCCATGGCCGACCGCAGGTGCGGATGCCGCATGGTCTGGCTCATGGGATTGACGCTCACCCCGATGGTCGTGGCCGTGAGCCAGAGGCGCTCGAACAGCTGGCCGCAGCGCACGTGCGCCCGGTGACCATCGCTGGTGGCGCTGATGAGCCCAACCAGGGGCGCGCTATCCACGATCTTCTGGTCCTGTCTGGCCACCGGGTCGCCCAGGTCGAGGCGCGACACGGCAAGGCTTCCCAGTCGCGACAGCACCCTGGGGAGCCCGATGGCGCCCTCCCGTATCCGGCTCCCCAGCTCTTCTCGGAACTCGGGATCGGCGAACTCGAGGCGATCGGCTTCCAGCGTGAGCTGTTCCACTCGGCGGTGGAAGACGTAGTCGTCAGTCAGGTCCAGGCGCAGATCCGGTTCCGTCCGGGAGGCTTCCAGCCTCCGGCGCACGCTCTCGGTGAGAGGCGCCGGACCGAAGATGCCGGGGTCGTTGTGACGCAGCGCGATCGCGTCCATCGGGAGACCGGCGCGCGCAGATGACGGCATCTCTCCGGGCTCGAAGGCGACGCTCGCCACGAGCTCGTCGTTGCCCCGTTCGGGGAAGTACGTGACGTCGTGTCGGTAGCCGAAGTGCTCGGCCGCGACCAGCAGGTTCTCCAGGGCGCAGCCCAGGCTGATGTAGAGCTCGCGTCGATCGGGGTCGGAAACCGGTTGCTCGCGCTCGATGTCGGCGAGGAGCCGAACCGTCTTGCTCGCGAGCGTGAAGCGCCATGGCTGGCTGTTCCTGGCCGAGGGGGCGAGGATCGCATAGCGGACCAGGAAGCGGAGCTGACGCTCGATCGGGCCGGACCGGGGGAACTCCTCCTCGGGGATATCCCAAACGTTTCCTGTCGGCACCGTCACGGCGGACCTCCTCCTACCTGCACCGGCCTCCACCGGAAGCCGCTCATGGCCTGGCGATGAACCTGACCCCCTGACCTGAATGGGCCGCGACGGATGCCCTGGTCGTCTCGACATGGGCACCTCCCGGCGGCCGTCTGCCGCCAGGAATCAACACTACAGCGCCCTGCATGAGGCCCCGATGAGGCGGACGTGAAGCGAGGTTCACTCGGGTTCCCCCTCTCGGGAGCGCGGACTGTGGGCCCAGGTTCGCGGGTGTTTCATGCTCTCTTCATGACGCCGGAGCTAGGCTCCTCTAATAGTTGGAGGAAGCAGCCATGACCACGATCGTTGCCACGGACATCGGCAATCCGCCCGTCGTCAAGACGCCGATGCGACCGTATCTCGAAGGTCTGCACGAGCAATGGCTCGAGGAAGTTCGCCGAGTTCTGGACCCTGCGCGCGAGGCGGCGGCCGGGGTCTGGCTGCGGTGGCGGGCCATCGAGTATCTCGAGAGCGGATTCAAGCACCGTTTCGAGCGGGAGCAGCGGGCGGTCTTCAGCCTCCATGATCTGCTGACCGGTGAGCAGGCGAGCCATCTGTGGGCCGGCGGGGAGCTGATGGCCCAACTGCTATACGGTCTGGAGCGGCACGTCGGGCTGTGTCAGCACGAGGCGGCGTTCGGGCCGCTCATGCTCACCGTCATGAATGCGCTCGAGTACTGGTGCCGACAGGTGGAGGACGCGCTCGGGCCGATACGGTGGGGAGACGTCACGCCCGAATCCCGCATCCTGTTCGAGACGATCAGCTACGCCGAGGAGCTGCTCAAGGGTTGAGACGGCGAGGACGGCGATCGGATCACTCCGCCCTCCGGGAACGGTATCGGGCGGGCTACCCGTGAAGTAGAGCTCCTGATGGACTACGCCGTGCGGTTTCCCGGTCTGCACCGGGAAGGAGCAGCCGCGCTTCGCGACACCGGCTTCTCGCTGCCCACCGCGGCGGAGCCTCCGGCCGCTCGCGGCCGGATCGAGGGCCTGCTGCTCGACCGGCGGGCGGCGAAGCAGTTCGTGGCCGACGAGCGGAGCAGCCCCACCTGCGCCGCTGGCACCAGTACCACTCGCCGAGCTTCCCTACCATCAGCGATTCTTCCTCAGGCGGGACCATGAGCTCGCGGAGCGAATCCGGAGTGTCGAGGAGCGTCTGAGCCGCAACGGGGCGAGCGCCCCGGAAGAAGGGCGGCGGCACCTCCTCGAGGCGATCGGGGCGCACTACGTCGGTACTAGACGTCCTCCACCACCTTCTCCACTGGAAACTCCCCCGTCACATCCGCGGCTGAGACCATCCGCACCGCGACGGTGGCTGGAGATTCGGACCGCAGCGAATCAGCCAGGGCCCAGGCGAGTGGGAGAGTAGCGAGCACCAGAAGTCCCGAGATCCAGAACGGCACCCCTACCCCGAAGCGGTCCATAAGAAGCCCCGCGGCGACCGGGAACAGCACGCGCGACAGGCCGCCGAAGGTGTGCTGGACTCCCAGGTAGAGGCCGCGCTCATTACCCGGCACTACCCGGGACAGGAGTCCGGTACGCAGGGGAAGAGAAATGCGGTGCCGAGGGGCATCAGCGTAAAACCGAGGAAGAGAATGACGCCGTGTGAGGCAAGGCCTGTGCAGCCGAGGCCGGCCGCCAGCAGGACGAGCCCCAGTCTGGAGAGCCGAGCCTCCCCCAGAAGATCGACCGCATGCCCCAGCAGGAGTGAGCGCACCACCACCCCCATGCCGCCCAGATACATGATGAAGTAGCCGATGTTCCGCTCGGTGACACCCAGCCGGTTCATGAGCAGGAGGGGCACGACCTGGATGGTACCGTAGAAGGCCCCGATGCCGACGGTGTAGATCCAGATGAGCCGCGAGGCCGGCTCGCGCCAGTGAGAGACTACCCGACCGATCGCTTGGCGGGTGCTGGTCGTGGACGGGATGGTGTGAGAGCCAGACATCTGGAGCTGGTGCGACTCGACCAGGAAACACGCGGCGAAACCCGCGACCATGAGCGCCAGTGCGGCCGCGGCGAGCCCCGGCGCCGACCTTCCTCCCAGGCTGATCATCAAGGATCCGAACGCCGGACCGGCGACGGCGCCCAGGCTGGTCACGGCCGACAGCCATCCCAGGCTTTTGGTGCGCTCCTCGGGGGACGAGGCATCTGCCACGTACGCCTGCACCACCCCGATGGTGCCGCCACCCAATCCCTGCACCAGGCGGGAGAGAAGCAGGACCAGCACCGACCCGGCGAAGGCAAAGATGACATAGGCGCAGCCGGTGAGCAGGAGCCCGGCGAGGATGGCGGGCCGGCGGCCGAAACGGTCGGAGAAGCGACCCCATACAGGGGCCACAACCAGCTGGGCCATCGAGAAGGCGGAGACCAGTAGCCCCACCACCGTCGCGCTGGCACCCAGCTCGGTGGCGTAGAACGGCAGCAGGGGGATGATCATGGTGAGCCCCACCATGTCCACGAACGCCGTCACGAACAGCACCAGCAGTCGTGCCATGGTCCGGGCTCCCGAGTTCCATATGAAGCGAGTGGATACAATCTCCATGCATCCGGGACTCGCGGGAAGAGTCGTGCCATCCTCGACGCGCGGCCGCGGCCCCGGGAGGCTCGCGACGCAGAGTCAGATGGTGTGGTGGCGAGCGGCGTCGATCCCGGTGCTGGACCTGTTCTTATTCGCCGTGGCGCTTGTGGTGTTGGATCATGTGCTGGCGGAGTACCAGTACGACGATATCGCCCAGGCCTTGCCGTCCTGCTCTTCGCGCTCGCGCGGCTGCTGGAGCCGACTCACCGCGCGAGGCGCGACGCGCGGCGATGGCCGGAGCATCGCGCCCTTCCCGCGTGACATGTCGCGAACCAGCTGAAACCTGCACTAGTACGCAGTCGACAAAACCTCGACCCGGTTGCTCAATGCACCATCCGTTAGACCATCAATGGTGAAGAACTTCCCGCTTACCCGTGCGGAGGCTCCGAAACCCCTCGGAGCAAGCATCGATGGTCCGGTGGTCCACGTATCGGTCAGGGGGTCGTATGCTTCGACGACGTCGGTCGAAACCCAGACGTCGCGTGGCACCACGCCCCCGGCCACGAATAGCTTTCCATGAAGGACCGCGCCGAACGCACCATCTCGTCCGGTGGGGATAGGGCTCTTCTTGGTCCACATTCTCGCCGCCGGATCGTAGGCGTAGAGCACCCGGGCGGGTTGTCCCGAAACGTCAATCCCTCCGGTGAGGTAGAACTTGTCGTTGATTGCGCCACCCACCGGGTAACTCTGGTATGCCTCGTCGGGAATGAGCGGCCGACGGACCCACTTATCGGTGCGGGGATTGTACGACGCAAAGAGTGGGCTCGAGCCAGTATAAAGGGTATAAACGTAGAGTTGACCGAGCACGTTGGCTTGTACGCCGAGACAGCCCTTGCTCGGCATATCGGCCTTGCGAGTCCAGGAGTTTGCCGCGGGGTCATACACGAACAGCGTCTTTGCACATTTGCCGTCGGCCGATTGTCCCCCGGCAACGTACAGCTTCCCATGAATGGGCGTGGCCCCGATAACGTCATACCGCGGAGCCGGCAAGGATTTCAGCGCAGTCCAGGTCCGTGTCTCCACATTGTACGCGTCGACCCTGCGCAAAGCCCCCTGCGAACCGAGTCCTCCCACCACTACGATGGACTTGCCGAGAGCACCAGCGGCAGTCCGCCAGCGCGCCGGCAGAAGGGGGTGATTCGGCCTCCAGGTACCGTGGAAAACCAAACCGTTGACCGCGGCATCCGCGCTTGGCGCTGTTGCCGCCATGGTTTCTGGATCTGTGGGACCGACCGCGGAAGGATCGCCGCAGGCCACGATCGCAATACATACCCCACAGATCGTTGTGGCGAATTGAAGGCGGGTCATACTGATTCCTTTGAGGCGTGAGCCGCTCACGCCCTGGGAGCGGAGTATTGCTAAGACTGGCCGTTCAGAAAGCTGCGGGCCGGTGCCACTCCGTGAACATGCGACTCAACTTGCCAAGCAGGGGTTAACTGCAGATGAAGTTGTCTTTAGCGCACGTGCAATGCGGATAGAGGGCTATTCACGAAGCCCTCCTAAGGAGCACGACCAGAACCACCTGCTACCCGCGGTGCTGGCACTACCGCTGGCACGCCCCCGTGCCCGGCCGCACATTACAAGCACCTTCCTTCCGGATGCCCGAGGGCCACGCGGCGGGCTCCGACCCCGGTCCCCGCACGCGAGAACCGCTGATGCTCTTTGTTCCGTCACCGCGGCGTGCGCCTCCCCATTCGGCGGGTGCCGGCTCATCAAGTTGCGGCCAACGATGCGGCCACATTCGTTCGCCCGTTCCCGCAAGGCAGTGATCGACCAACGGAGGTGAGCGATGAAGCGGGAATCACATGAACCGCAGTCCTCACAGGTTCTCATTCAGGCGAGCGTCGGCGTCGTCGCCGCCCTGCTCGTTGCTTGCAGCGGCGGTCACCACCGCGCCGCACCGTCGAAGGTCAAGACACCCACGATCGCATCCTCGACCCCTGCGGCGACGCACGGCAGGGCCGCGCCCACAGGCCGCTCTGTGCCACGAGCCATCCTTTCCCGGCACCTCGACAGCGACGGCGTGCTCGACCTCGAAGGGGTCCTGGAGCTGTTCTCCTATGCCGTGGCGCCGCTGCCCGGGGTGACCGTCCCGGCGGGCGGCCCCGACTCGACCGGCGACTGGGGGGAGCTCGCGCTCGATGCTATCCCACCGCATCTGGGCGAGCTCTCGCCCGCGCAACGCGACGCCGTTCTTCCATACTACCGGCCGGCGCCCGGGACGAAGGCGTGGTCGCTCGACACGGTCCCAGGCCCGGCCGCCACGCGCCAGGCCGGCTACGTCGTCCAGGCTGCGTTCATCGTCTCCCCGAGCGCGCCACCCCCATCCCCCTCTCTCGATGTTCAGGTGGCGATCGTGAGCGACATCCGCGGCGCGGTCACCGCCGAGGCGGCCAGGCTCGGGCACGCCCTCGGCGACGCCCCGACCAACGCCAAGCCGGGCGCCGTGCACATCGCGTTCGCCGCGGAGGGACTGCCGGTCTCGAAGGGCAGAACCGCCGCCGCGTGGACGTTGGCCAGCCACGGCCCGATCTCGAGCGACGGGAAGGGGGACTTCGGCGGGAGCGTCACCGACTGCACGATCTTCGTCGGGCCGGCGATCTGGGCGCACTGGGGCCCCACGCCCCTGGAGGTGGCCGTGCTGTACCACGAGGTGTTCCACTGTTATCAGGGCTTCGTGATCGGCCACTTCACGGCGGCGGTGGCTTATGCGATACCGCAATGGGTGAGCGAGGGCGGCGCGACCTGGGCAGCCGCGTCGATTACCGGCTTCGATGAGGCCGCCTTCGGCGCCTACCTCGGGTCGCCCGACACCACCCTGGCCCGGCGCTCGTACGACGCCATCGGTCTCTATTTCGAGCTCGAGTACCTGGGCCGGCCGCTGTGGCCCGAGTGGTGGGACGTGTGGACCCACGCGGCCGTCGGCGGGTGGTCGACGACGGAGTGGTTCAACGCCGTGACCGGCACCGGGTACAGCGCCCTCAGCCAGGCGTGGGGGGCGAGCTTCTACGAGGACCCGGGATGGGGCCACGCCTGGGACGTGACGGCGCCGCACCAGACGGCGAGAAGCACGATCCTTCCCGCCAGTTTCAATGGTGGCCAGAAGACGGTCACCGCCCTCCCCTACTCCACGAGCCAGGTGGTCGTGTTCCCCGAGCCATCGGGGACGGCTGTTGCCGTCTCCGCGACGGGTACCACGCGCCTGATCGACGGCACGCAGAAGGAGCTCGTCAACGCCGGCACAATCGTGCTGTGCTGGGACAAGTGCTCCTGCCCGAGCACCAGCGCGCTGGCGTCGTCGCTCTACCACGTCCAGGGCCAGGTGAAGTGGGCCATGGCGTCCCTCGCCGGTGGCGGCCAGGCACATTTCGAGTCGGTGCCGATCGCTGACGTGTGCAAGGCGAAGAAGAATAGCTACCCGCCACCCACGCCTCCTCCCTGCCCCACGACGTGCCCGGGGAGTAACGGCGACCCTCACCTCATTACGGTGAACCGGCGCCGGTTCGAGTTCCAGACGGCGGGCGAGTTCGTGCTGTTGCGCTCGGCTGACGGCAGCCTCGAGGTCCAGGCCCGGCAGGAGTCCATCGCGGGCGGCTCCGTCGGCGCGACGATCAACACCGCGGTCGCGCTGCGCCTCGGCGCGCACCGCGTGGGGGCGTACCTCGAGGGCGACGCCGTCGAGGCCCACGTCGACGGCAAGGTGGTGACCGCGACAACCGGTCTCGAGGGGGACGGCCGGCTCGTGGTCCACAACAACGGCCTCGAGGTCGATGCGCCCGACGGCACGACGGTGTGGGCACTCCACACCGGACAGTATGGAATCAACATCATGGTCCTCCCGTCGGCCGCCCTGCGCGATCACGGCGGGGGCCTCCTCGCGCGCATCCCTCCCGGCGCGGCGCTCCCGCCGTTGCCCGACGCGACGACACTGCCTTACGCGAGCGCGGCAACCGACGTGTACCACTTCAGGTACGGGCGATTCGCCGATGCGTGGCGGGTGACGAACCGGACGTCGCTGTTCGACTACGACGGAGGGAAGTCGACGGCCTCCTACACGGTCGCCGGGTTCGTCCCCGAGCTCGGGTCGGCTCACCCGATGGTGCTCGACCCGGCGGCGCGCGCCTCCGCGGATTCGACCTGCGGCGCGGTCCTTCCGGTTGAGCTGCACGACGATTGTGTCTTCGACGTCGCCGTGACCGGACGGAACGAGTTCGTGACGGGCTACACCGCGGCCGCGACCTTCGGGGCGCGGGGCGCGGCTGCGCTGGACGAAGGACGCCAGGCGCCGACGACCGCGCCGACCGCGCGGGCCACGCCGGGGTCGACGCAGCTGCTCGCCGACATCTCGGGGATGGGCGGGTCGGTGCTCGGGCCCGACGGCACCGTGTTCGCGATCGTGGCGGAGGGCACGCCGGGCACCCACGTGACGGAGCTGCTGGCGATCGACCCGGTCGCGGCCAGACTGCGCGCACGAGCCAAGCTCGATGCCACAGCCGGTGCGGAGACAGGGGTCGCAACGGCCGGCGGGTCCGTCTGGGTAGTGGCCAGCGACTTTACGTCGACGGGAACGAGCTGCCGCGTCGCGCGCCTGGACGCGACGAGCCTCCAGGCTCAGGCAAAGATCCCGCTGCAGGTCTGTCCCTCGGCCAGCCCGGCGATCGCCGCCGCCGGCGGCGCGGTTTGGGTGCAGCAACCGGTCGGCGGGTCGGGGGCACGGGGCGAGCTGTGGCGCATCGACCCGTCAACTGGCCAGGTCGCGGGCAAGGTCCCCGTCCCCAATGGCGAGCTCATGCAGGCCGGCGCCCTGCTGCTCGGTGGGGCGCTGCATGCTTCGCCGACGGCCGTGTTCTGGAGCAACGGGCCAGACGTCTATCGCGTGCAGGCGCCGTGGTCGACGGCCGAGGATCTGCACGCGGCACGGGGCGGGCTGTTCCCGGCGGGCGACGCGGTGGTAGTCGAGACGATGCCGGGCCAGGCCGAGGTGTATGGCGGGCCGGGACAGGGGGCCTCGCTAGCCCTCGCCGGAATCCTCGTCGGCGCCGACGCCACCCAGATGTACACCAGGCGGCCAGGCACCGACGGTTCGGACCAGCTCTGGCGGGAGTCGCTGTCCGGAGAAACGCCGGTGCTGGCGGCTGAGGTGCCGGAGGGGACGGCCGCGCCGTGGAGCGACGTCTCCGACCCGCGCTCGCCGCTATTGTTCGCCGGCAACACGCTCATGACGGTGTCGCCGCGGGCGGGGCCCAACGGCTCGCTGGCGCTCTATCTCGATGTGGTGCCCTTACGATGAGGGCACGGCGGGGGCGCGTCCGACCGCGGCACGCCGCTACGGAACAGGGGAAATGCCAAGCCTACCATATCCGCGTGGCGTGACGGCGGGACGGCCCCGGCTTGGTCAGCGGTCGATGACGGCCATGTTCCTTTCTTCATGGCGCTCGCCGGCGGCCGGCGTGAGGTTGTTCAGCTGCCCGATCTGCTCGGCGCCCAGTTCGATGCGGTCGGCGGCGGTGTTCTCCACGACGCCGGCGACCTGCTTGGTGCCGGGAATGGGGGCGATATCCTCGCCCTGCGCCTGTTCGCGGCGCACCTCAACCATGCCACAGCACCCCGTGTAATTTGATGGCGCGCGTTCAGCGCCGGACCGAATCGGCCGCGATGCCGTCGGCCGCCTCAGAGCCGCCCCGACGCCTTCCTCGCCAGGGCTTTCACTTCCTCGACGTGATCGATGGCGCGGGGGTCACCGCTGCTGCCCACCGTGGAGTAGCTTAGCTCGACCACCCGACCACCCTGAATCCAGACGATGTCCACACCGGCGCCGGGATGGGCGCGGAGATAGCCCTTCTCACCAAGGTCGAATGGGGTCGTGAACTCATCCTGAGGAGCGCCGTAATATTTCGGAGATTCCCACACCCGAACTTGGAGCAATTGATTGGTGGTCGGCGTGTCGTACTCCCAGAGACACTCACCGATCATGGCAGGGTCGACGACCGTGTTCCCGCTCGTGCCACGGCTCGCGGCCACGCCGAGGAGGGAGGTCGCCTCCTCCTGGGTGACCAGGCGGCAGGCATCCCTCGCGCCGGCGCGATTTGAAGCAGGCGCCGGCGTGGACTCCGGATGATCATCGGCTCCTCCACTGGAGCAGGCGGGAAGCACGAGGATAGCGGAGAGCACGCTCGGGGCAAGGATTCTCCATGGGGTCGTCATCAGGCCTCCGGGATGAGGTTCTCCACCTCGAGACGGATTCGCGCGCCGGAAGGGGCCGCGGCAGGACACTGGAGGGCTGCGTGGCCCCCGACGGAGCCGGAATCCGTTTCCCAGAATGACTCTCTCAGGAACCCGCCATGACCGGCTCGCGTAAGCTGATACCGTTCGTATTGACGATCTTGCTCCAGTTCATGCCCGGCCCCCTGGAAGCTCAGCGAAACCCGTCCCTCCTTCCAGGCCAGCGAATCGCGCCCGCTACCGCGACAGCTGGGCCGCTCGTCGTGCGTTCCAACGGGACGGCCGCACCGGCCGGCAGTGAACGCGTCGAAATCGCTCCGAGCTCACTCGCCGCGGCAACCAAGATCGCCCTGGCACGCGGTGCCCTGGGGCCGGGGGAGAGCGTCTCGTCCATCGTATCCACGATCCGCCTCACTCCCGCCCAGCCTGCCGTGCATGAGCAGGCAGGGTTAGTGACCCACTTCGCCAAGCTTGTGAGATCCGGTATCGGTGGGAACTACATTCACCTCGCAGGGTCTGACGGAAACGGGCATATCCAGTCCGCCGTCCAAGTTCAAGTTCGATCCAATAGTGCTAACGCACCCGTGCTGGTCGACTACATCATCAACGCCTCGGAGCCCGTGAAGATTGTCATTGGCACACCAATCGACTCGGAGCAGCGCTCCCTCGCCGCTGGCGACCACCACGTGACGGTGTTGATGCTTCCGACAACCTGGGGATGGCACTCGACGCAGCTCGCCATGGCCTCCACCTCGCCGACGGCCTTTGTTCGTGTATTAGCGGTCGAGCTGACCACCATGAAATAGGCCAGCTTCCGCCCGCCCGAGACGCGATCCAGGCCAGGGCATGACCGGCAGGATGGCGCGGCTGACGTACCCCACTTGCCCCCCAAGGCTGGGATTCCGGCGCACCTCAGTCGACTTCTGGTCGACCTGCTCGCCGGGGAGCAGTCGTCTCCGAGCACTGACGCTCACGGCCGCTAATCGATCCGCGTGATGGTGTACTTCGACTCGATGTAGAAGCCGCCGCCGGATTCGACACGATAGCTACCGACAATCGATCTCCGGTCACCTGACACGGCCTGGGCGTCTGCAGGATTGAACAGGAGCCACGTGTTGGCGGCCCGTTGGGTGCGGGTCGAGCTTTCGTCACCACAGCTTTCGACGACCTGAATCTCCGGACCCTGGGTATAGATCACCCCGCTGTATCTGACCGGGTTCGGCGCGGTGTCGAAGCTGAGGTGGGAGTCCTGCGACACGCCTTCGGTCACCTCGAATGTGATGGGCGGCGCGGTGTACGAGCAGTCGTAGTACGTGTGGCTGTAGTCGTAGGTCACGGTGCCGCCCGTCACGACGTACTTGGGGTGGAGCTCCGCCGCCGCCTGGCCCGGGGCGAACCGCAGAGTCAGGTGCGCGGTGGCCGTGTAGGGTGTGTGCGGAATGCCACCGGTCCACCCCGAGGTATGCACCGCCTCGAGCTCCCACGTGTGACCCATGATCGGCTCGTCACCGCTCACGGTGGCCACGACCTCGTCGTCGCTCTCGCCTCCATCGGGAAGCTCCACCCACGCCCGGAAGGTCGCTGCCTTCTCTTCCTGCAGGTCGTAGCCCAGCGGTGCCGTTCCGCGAACCATCCACTGGTCGTGGTCGTCGACCTCCCCGATGCTGACCGGCACGGCATCCGCCTCGATGCCGTCGATCGCGACGTGCAGTCGCGCCTGCGTCGCGAGGTCCGGTATCACGCCGTCGACCCGGACGAGATACGGCGCCCCATCGGGCTCGCCGTCGCCCATCGTACCGTCGATCCCGACGACGCTCGAGGGCGTCAGCGGCTGGTGCGAGGCGGGGTCCAGGAGCGTGACGACGTCCCGTACCCGCAGGTCGCCACCCATCGGCCGCTTGCCGAGAATCAGCGTCGCCGCGGGGCCGTGATCCGTCGGCGTGCCGGTCTTCACGCTGCCCAGCCTCTCGTAGGCGATCTCGGCGGGATATCCCCACTCGGAGAGCTCCGTGAAGAGCGCCTCGGCCGCGGCGGTCGCCTCGGCGGCGTGCACGGCCTCGTCCCAGCCGAGGACCACGCTGCTGTTCCCCTGGATCGCCTC
This sequence comes from uncultured Gemmatimonadales bacterium, assembly GCA_963757525.1. Classification (GTDB taxonomy): domain Bacteria; phylum Gemmatimonadota; class Gemmatimonadetes; order Gemmatimonadales; family GWC2-71-9; genus CAVVWJ01. The sequence continues at coordinate 1,769,898 of CAVWRM010000001.1, read as the reverse complement.
GACCAGATCGGTAGCCTGGGCGCCGAAGGTCTGGCAGGCATTCAGCAGGACGATGGTGTCGTGCAGTCCCGTCTTGTAGTAGCTACGGAAGAAGTCGGCGGTCACCGCGACGTACCTGACTCCGCTCCCGTCGGCCGGCCTGCTGACGTCCAAGCCGTCCTGCTCGAGGCGGTGGGCCGCCTCGGCCTCGGTCTCGGATCCGGACGCGAGGATCGCCTTCAGATTGGTGGCGACGATCATGGCCCGGCAGCCGGCGGCGTCGCACAGACGCCTTCCATGCGAGGTGACGTGAACGACCTGGTAATTCTCCCAGGTCCGGAAGGTCGCCACACCGACGCCGGTGGAGAGCGTATCTTCGTTGAACAGGTAGTCGACCCCGCCCTCGTACCCGCGGGTGCCCTTGAGAATGTCCCGGATGACCGGCCCGTCGTCCCAGTGCTGGAATTCCCAGAGGAGTGGAGAGAGCACGAGCGCCCGCTTCTGCTTCGTGGCGGGTCCGACGACATCGTACGAGGGAGACAGTGTCCCGGACGCTGGGTTCGGGCGGATCCGCGAAGACGCCCGGCTCTCGTCCAGGGGGTCCTCCAGCAGGATCCAGTAGGCCCGGCCGCCGTCAAGCCGGAACCGGAGCGTCAGCGCGTCCGCCGCGACTTCGGCGATCCCGGGCTGCGCCTCGAGCCACGCGGTGACCGCGGCGGGTGATGCGCCGCCACTCATCATCTCCGCGATGGCGTCTCCGAGCGCCTCGCTGCGCTCGAGGATTTCGAGCGGAACCTGGGACAGGGAGCAGGGGTATCGCTCCGCGTCGCACTCGAGCGTCGGCTGTGGATTCGGCCCGGTGCCGGGACCTCCGGGGGAGCCTGGACTGGCGGGGCCGTCGCCCCCGCAGCCGACGATGACGAGCAACGTGATGCAGATGGCGAGAGCCGGCATCGCAAGCCGGATGGGAAAGCAGTGCGGTGCGAGACGATGGTGTACCCTGGGGGCCCCCATTGGATCCTCCTGGTGCCGTTCGCGGAGAGACTCCCCGCACCCTTCTGCCGGGCCGGAGACGTGGTTCCTCCTTAGTGTTAGGGCAAACGCAATTCCGACTCGGAGCCGGACATGTGCTGTCCGGGAGTTCCGTCGTCGGCGTGTAGTGTGTGAGCCGGCTGCTCGGCCATCGCGCCGAGCCCGACGCTTGACAGCCGCAAGTCATGTCCTGGTATGTTCTCTGGTAGACTCATCGTCGCCAACCACGCCACACGCCCGCCGCGGGCACGCCTCGCCATGGACACCGCCACAATCCTTCACGCGGACCTGGACGCGTTCTACGCCTCGGTCGAACAGATGCTCGATCCGTCCCTCAAGGGGAAGCCGATCGCGGTCGGGGGCGGCGTGGTGCTCGCGGCGTCCTACGAAGCGAAGGCCTTCGGTGTCCACGGCGGTATGCCTGGTCGGCGGGCGCGAGAGATCTGCCCCGACCTGGTCTTCGTGGGCGGGCACTTCAAGGAGTACCAGCGGCTCGGCGACGCCGCGATCAGGGTGCTGGGCGACTTCACGCCGCTGGTGGAGCGGATCTCGATCGACGAGGCGTTCGCCGACGTCGCGGGCTGCACCCACCTCTTCGGCACGCCGGCCGAGATCGCCGCGGCGATCCGCCGGCGGGTGCGCGACGAGCTGGCCCTGCCCATCTCCGTCGGCGTCGCCAGCACCAAACACCTCGCCAAGATCGCCTCGCAGGTCGCCAAGCCCGACGGGCTGGCGGTCGTCGATCCGGGAACCGAGCTCGCCTTCCTTCACGATTTGCCGGTGGAGATGATGTGGGGCGTCGGCCCGGCGACCAGGGCGCGACTCGCCCAAAGCGGCGTCGCTACCATCGGCGACCTGGCGAAGAGCTCCCCGGGCGCGATTACCCGGCTTCTCGGCCGCGCCGCTGGCGAGAGGCTGGCCGCCTTCGCCTGGAACCGCGATCCCCGGGCCATTCGGACCCATGTCCGCGCCCGCTCGGTCGGAGCGCAATCGGCGCTCGGCCGAAGGTCCGTCGAGGACCCGGTCATCCGTCCGGCGCTCCGCCACCTGGCCGACCGGGTCGGCTCGCGCCTGCGGGCTAGGGCCAAGTCCGGGCGGACCGTGACGGTGCGGGTGCGCTTCGGCGACCTCCGCTCGGTTACCCACGCCGTGACGCTGCCGCAACCTGTCGCCGCTACGGCCATCCTCGCGGAGATCGCCGAGGACCTGGTGCGAGCCGTCCTCAGGAGCCATCCCGAAGAACGCGCGATCTCCCTGCTTGCCATCTCGGTATCGCACATCGAGGAGCAGCCGGTGGTGCAGCTCGATCTGCCGCTCGGCCTCGCCGACGAGGCGCGGCGCCCCGGCGCCAGGAGGGGGATGGTGCACCTACTCGCGGACCGCGCCATCGATGCGATCCGCGACCGTTTTGGATGGGAATCCGTCGGCTACGCCTCGGTCGCCCTCGACGCCCGCCGCTCCGTTCCCGACGCCTTCCGCGAGCTGGCGGAGCGGGAGTTGTAGGGGCCGACCGGCGTCATTCCGGATACTCGTCCTTCCGCCAGGAACGGGGCTCGGCGGGTTGGGCTTTCGGCGTCCGCTCGAGCAGGAAGCTGAAGTAGGGCGCGACGAAGGGATCGGGCGCCGTCACGGTGTAGGTGTGGTAGACCGTCCCGTTCTCGCGTGCAAAGGCGATCCAGCCCGGGGTCTCGCGCAGGCCGTCCTTGAGCGGGGCCCCGATCTGGCCTGACCACTCCTGGAGCCAGCCGGGCGGGTGTTCGATCATCTCTTTGACCTCGGGAACCTGCTGCGCCTGCTTCTGGGTGATGGCAAGGCCGAAGTCAAAAGCGAACTGCGTGTTGTAGGTGGAGACGTAGGGGAACTGCCAGCCCATCCGCCGCTTGTAGGCGGTCAGGCGCTCGATCGGTGCCCGGGAGAAGCAGAGCAGTGTCACGTCGCTGTGGTTCAGGTGGATGAGCGAGCCGTCGAGCCCGTCGGCCAGGCTGGTACAGCCGGGGCAGGCGCCGAGCGTGTAGTCGGGGCCGAACATGATGTTGTAGGCGAGGAGCTGTGAGCGTCCGTCGAAAAGCTCGGCGAGGGTCTTCTTCCCGTCCTCGGTATCGAACTCGTACTCCTTCTCTACCGGGACCCACGGGAGTTCGCGACGCTTGTTCACGATTTCCTGGTTCCGCTCCGCCTGCTCGGCTTCGAGCTTGGCGAGCTCGGCCCGCTCGGCGAGCCACGCTTCACGGGTTCCGGTTCTGTGATCGGTCATATGTGGTGTCATCGTTTCATTCCTTATTTTTCAGACAAGATCGCGAAAGTGCCACCTTGGCGCTTGCGGCGTTACCCCCTCGACATGCTTTGGCGCGCCGAATTGGAGCTTAGGAACGAGCGGGATCCGCCACAAGAGCCAACTGCGTGTGGATTGTCCAGGCCAATTGGTGGCCGCCCACAATCTTTTACGCGCCCCCTAAAATGGCGAATGCCCACAATCCGGACTTTGATCCGCCCTACGCACTCAATGGGGAGTCGGCCAGCATGACGACGATCCATGGCGGCAGGGCGCCTCAGGGCCCGAGCCTCAAGCCCGACCGAGTTGCTGCCAAGTGATGAAATAGACCGGGCAGCCGGAGTGGGCCCGCGCACGGATCTGGCGGCGACACACTTGATTGGGCTCGCTGTGCGACGCCCTCACTTCCCGTCGATAGTCATGTTGCCGTCGATGTCACTTAGCGAATGGTTGGGTCCGAAGTCGAGCAGCCGGCTGCTCGTCTCGACCCGACGCCCCTTGTTGGCGCCTTCGGTGATCGTGCCGACCAGGTGGGTCTGACCTGAGACCGGCTCAGCGGTTCCACTCAAGTTCGCTTTGAACGATTCTGAAGCCGGCACCGCGGTGACTACCCAGTACGAATGAACCGGTATTTTGCCGGCTTGCCCGGACGACCCCTCGTCGAAGCCGAACACGAGCGTCGCCCTACCCTGCCGCTCGCCATTCACCGTACCCGACATGGTGTACTGTCCGGAGCTGTCCCGCTTGATCGCCTTCACGTGATACGACAGCTCGATCTTCTTATCCTGACTTGCTGAATCGGCCGAAGTCGTACTCTGACCGCGCAGCGAGTGTCCGATGGATGGAAGCGCCAGGCTCAGTACCACAAGCGCACGCCTCTGGACTCTGGTGAACATTGTGACCTCCTCAGACGCAATCGTGAATAGCTTCGGCTCAGCCGAAGCCCTCGTCGGTGAAGCGAGGCAACCCCCCACCGGTTCTCCTCGGTCGATCCGACTCATGCCGGCAAGCGCATTTGCTTCCGCAGGCTCTTGTCGAACGCCGACGCCGGCACGAAGCGCCGAAGCAGACTGACCTGGCGAGCCATCCGGCCTGCGGCGTAGCGTCGGTTCGGGTTGACCTCGGTCGCAGCCTTCACGACCGCATTCGCGACCAGCTCCGGCGTGTCGGCACTCTTCATCTCGTCCCGCAGAACTCCCTCCGCGTTCGCTCGTGCCGACCGATAGACGTCGAGCTGCTGGTCTGCCTGGTAGACGTTGCCCTCGAAGGAAGTCCGCGTGTAGGCCGGCTCGACCAGCACCACTCTGACCCCCGTAGCCCTGATTTCATGGTCCAGCGACTCTGAATACCCCTCCAAGGCGTGCTTGCTGGCGGCGTACAGGGCCATGAACGGCGCCGGGATCAGGCCCATGACCGAGCTGATATTGACGATCCGTCCCGACTTCTGGCGGCGCATGGTGGGAAGCACCGCGTTGGTCAGGCGAAAGACGCCGAACACGTTCACGTCGAAAAGAGACTTCGCCTGCTCCACTGACGACTCCTCCGCCCCCGCGACCAATCCCACCCCTGCGTTGTTGACCAGCAGATCGATGCGGCCCGCCTGCGCCAGCGCCAGACCTATGGCGGTCTGGACCGACTCGTCGCTTTCACGTTGCACTCCAGGTACTCGATACCCGGCGCTCGGCGCCGAAGGCCGGCGATAGTGCCGAATACCAAAGCCGGCGCTGTTGCGCCGGCGCGCTCGCCTCACCAATCCCTCCCGATGCGCCCGTCACGATCGCCACGGGCCGAGTCTGGTGCTCCTGATGGTCTGCCATACCGTGCTCGCTTTCCGTTGAGGTAACTGCCGTTCCTGTATATGATGTTCATCATATTCTTGAGCAAGCGCAGCCCCGGAATCGGTCCTTTGGGTATCAGCCTGCTGGGGTGAGGTGGTTCAGCGCCCCCTGGCGAAGCGCGTCGGAGAGCTTGGGGTCGTCCACGGCACGGGCCAGGACCAGCGCACCGACCGCAGTGGCGAGGGTGACGAGCGCCCGGTCGTGCGAGCCCGGCTGTCCCCACTCCGGCGAATGGCGGGCGACGAGGTCGATCATCTCCTTGAGACGCCGCCCAGAGCCTGAACCCAGGTAGCAAAGCCCGTCGTCAGACGATCGACCTCCTCCCCCATCTTCGAACGACTCGACCTGAAGACATCGAATGACAATCTGTCACTTGCCGAAAAGCGATATCTTGTTTATCGTTAGTCGATATCACACCTGTCGCACGTGGAGGATCGATGCCCGAGTCTCATTCCCGCGCCCTAGCGCTCTCCCGAAGGGTCCTGCGGCTGCTGATTGCCCTGAACTGGGTCATGGGGGTCGGCATCCTCGGCCTCTTTGTCGCCTCGCTTGTCGACGGGTCGTGGGTCGCCGGCGCCCTGGGAGTGCCGACCACCAACGCCACGCTATCGCTGATCCGGGCCATGCGATCGATCATGGTCATCGGCCTGCTCGGCGTGCCCATCACCAACCTCGCGCTGACGCGGCTGCTCGCGATCGTGACGACCGTGACCGTGGGGGATCCGTTTGTGGCGGAGAACGCCACCCGGTTGCAGAAGATCGCCTGGGCCGTGCTCGCACTCCAGGTGCTCCACCTCGGCGTCGGACTCGCGGTGGCCAGCATCTCCGTGACGGCCGCTCCGCTGAGCATGGGCTGGAAATTCTCCCCGACGCCCTGGCTCGCCATCCTGCTGCTCTTCGTGCTGGCCCGGGTGTTCGACCACGGGACCCGGATGCGCGACGAGCTGGAAGGGACGGTCTGAGATGGCGATCGTCGTCAAACTCGATGAGATGCTCTACGACCGCCGGATGACGCTGACCGAACTGGCGAACCGGATCAACATCACCCTCGCCAACCTCTCGATCCTGAAGACCGGCAAGGCCCGCGCGATCCGCTTCTCGACGCTGGAAGCAATCTGCGCCGCACTCGAGTGCCAGCCAGGCGACCTGCTCGAGTACCAGCTCCGGCGATGTCCACTGAATCAGCGCTGGAGTCAGACGATGAATAATCCCATGGACGTATCGCTCCTCCGGCTGTACCTGATCCGGGGGTTGTTCCTGCTGATGTGTTGCCCCTCCTGGGCTCGAACCAGGACTCTCCTGATCCAGAGTCAGGCGTGTTGCCAGTTACACCAAGGGGCAGAACTACCGCTTAAGGCTGAAGGCCATCGGCTTGTTGACGTCGCAGGCTCCCTCTGGAAAGAGCCTTGCGCCTTCAGCCGTAGACATGGAGCTGAGGGGGATCGAACCCCTGACCTCTGCAGTGCGATTGCAGCGCTCTCCCAGCTGAGCTACAGCCCCGGCAGGCGCTAAACCTAGTTATCGGACCAGACCCGGTCAACGTGAGACGGCCGGCACGGAATCGGCCGCGTACGCTGCTGCCAGCTCCATCATCATATGGTCCAGCCCCGCCCCCGGCAACCACTTACCGCGCGCCATCACACCCGCCCGCTTCCGCAGGGCACCAAGGTCGCGCAACGGATTCGCCTCCAGCAGCACGAGATCCGCGCGAGCACCTTCCTTGAGAACGGTGGGCTGTCGGGCGCCCCTCACCCACCGGTCGAGAAACTCCCCCGGCACCACCGTCGCCGCGCGCAGCGCCTGATAGGGAGTGAGCCCCGCGTCGGCCAGTCGAACCACCTCCTCGACCAGGGAATAGCCCGGCTCGTTGCCCCATATCCCCGCGTCGGTGCCGGCCATGACGACCGCACCCTCCATCTCCAGCGCGCGCACCAGCGCCTCTGCCGCCCCATACAGCGGCTTCGAGGGGTCCGCCCTCGCCATGCCGAGATAGGGCGCTCGCCGCCAGAACGCCCTGGTGTCGGGCGAGATGTACCTGGCCTCCGACAGCGCGAGCAGCGACTCCACCGCTTCCGGTCTGCCGCGCATCGTGAGCACCCGGTCGAGCATCACGAGCGTAGTCGTCACGCCGACGTCCGCCCGGTGAACCCGTCGCGCCACGTCCACCGGGTCTCCCCCGACGAGCTGGCCGGCATGGTCCACTCCGACCTGCCCGCTCGCCAGCACTCCGTCCACCCCCACGGACGACGGAACGTGCCCGGTCACCGGAATCCCGAGCTCGCGCCCAGTCCGCACGATCTCCCGATACACCTCGGGACTCAGCGTCTGGTAGACCTTGATGAAGTCGTATCCGGACGCCTTCTGCTCAGCCACGATCTTCCGCGCTTCGTCCGGCGTCCGAACCACGGTATTGATCGATCGGAACGGCGGGTCGCCATCCAGCCAGTTGCCGCTGGTATAAATCGTGGGCCCGAGCCGCTGGCCCGATGCAACCTCCCGGCGGATACGCAGGATCGAATCGGCGGCAGCGTAGCCGCCCAGGTTCCGGATGGTGGTGACGCCGTTGGCGAGGTATAGCAGGAGATCGCGCGAATTGAACAGATGCACGTGCATGTCCACCAGGCCGGGCATCAGGTACTTGCCGCGGCCATCCACCGTGACGGCGCCAGCGGGGACCCTGACCTTGTCCGCCGGTCCGATCTTCGAGATCCGCCCGTCGCGCACCAGGACCGTCTGGTGCTCCAGGAGCCAGTCGCGGTCGAGCGGGACCACCGAGACATCGACGAACGCAACGTCCGGACCCTCGGCCCCTCCCTCCCGCGCCGGAGTACCCCGCAAGAGGTGGGGAGACAGGAGCAGGGCCGCGACAAGGGCACCAACGTTGGGACTCATGCCAGCGTGGACGAGCAGCCGGCCCTCTGCTGCACGCTGCAGCCCTCCCACGGGAGACCCGAACTCGCGCTCGCGGCGTTAGAATGGTCGTGGGGGGCGGACAGCCGCCCTTTCAAACCCGAACAGCGAGACCGGAGATGTATCGGACACCAACCATGGCCGCGCTCATCGCCGCGGCCGCCGTCACCGGTTCGGTCGCGGCGCAGGACGCCAGGCCACCGCTCTACACTAACCTCGGCAGCTACCACATGGCGGTCACGACCGCCACACCCGAGGCACAGAAGTATTTCGATCAGGGCATCCGCCTCACCTACGGTTTCAACCACGACGAGGCCGTCGCATCCTTCCGGGAAGCCATCCGCGCCGACTCGACCTGCGCGATGTGCTGGTGGGGCGTCGCCAACGCCCTTGGCCCGAACATCAATCTTCCCATGGATACCTCCGCCGTGCGGCCGGCCTACGAGGCCAGCAGGGAAGCGCTCCGCCTCTCGCCCCGGGCCACGCCGCGCGAACGGGCCTTCATCGAGGCGCAGGCCCGGCGCTATGCCGATGACCCGTCGGCCGCGGGAATGACACGGGCCCCGCTCGACTCCGCATACGCGCGGGCCATGGCAGGCGTCGCCGGCCAGTTCCCCGCGGACGACGACGCGGCGACGCTCTACGCCGAATCCCTGATGGACCTGCGGCCCTGGCACTACTGGACCAATGCGGGCAGACCGATGGCGCCCAGCACGCTGGAGCAGGTGACCGTGCTCGAGCGGGTGGTGATGCGGGACCCGACCCATCCCGGCGCGTGCCACTTCTACATCCATGCCGTCGAGGCCTCCGCCGATGCCGCGCGGGCGCTCCCGTGCGCGAAGCGGCTTCAGACCCTGGTCCCCGGCGCCGGTCACCTGGTCCACATGCCGACCCACATCTACATGAGACTCGGCATGTGGGAGGAGGCGGTGGAGCACAACAAGCACGCCATAGCCGCGGACGAGCGGTTCATCCACGACCGGCACCCGACCGGGGTCTATCCGATCGGCTACTACCCGCACAACCTCGATGTCATGCAGGCCGCCCTCGCCATGCTGGGACGGGGGGGCGAGGCGATCGCGACGGCCAGGAAGATCGTGACCGTGGATCCGTACGACATCGCACTGCAGGTTCCACCGGTCGAGTCGTTCACCGCGAAGCCGCTCTACGCCCTGGCGCGGTTCTCCAGATGGGACGAGATCCTCCGCGAGCCCCGTCCGCCCGCCGGGCTGCAGTACACCAGCGCCGTCTGGCACTATGCGCGGGGCCTGGCCTTCGCCGCGAAGGCGCAATACCCGCGCGCCATGGCCGAGCACGACAGCGTCGCTCTGGCGGCCAAGTCGATCGATCCCGAGCTGCCGGCCAGCCTCAATGCGGCGAAGGACATCATCGCGATCGCCGAGCGGCATCTCGCGGCAGAGATCGCGGCGCGACAGGGGAAAACGAAGGAAGCACTGGCCGCGCTGGAGCAGGGGATCGCGCTCGAGGACGAGCTCACCTACGACGAGCCGGCCGGCTGGTACCTGCCGCTCAGGCAGCCCTACGCGGAGCTGCTCCTGGCGTCGGGGAAGAAGAAGGAAGCGATCGTCGCGTACCAGGAAGACTTGCGGCGGTTCCCCAACAACGTCTGGTCGGTGAAGGGGATTCAGAAGGCGAAAGGCGAAAAGCCCAAAGGCTGAAGGCTGAAAATGGGAAGCCTTCAGCCTTCAGCCTCCAGCCTCCAGCTGTCTGTCCTGCCAGCGGGACATGACCAGCAGCGCCACCACCGAGCCGATCAGCGCCAGCATCATGTCCCACTGCGTGTCCCACGGATCGCCCTGGGTGCCAAGGAAGTCGGTCGCGCCCTCGCCGGTGGCGAGCGCCGTCCAGAATTCGATCAGCTCGTAGAACGCGCTGAACGCCAGACAGAAGCACACCGTCAGGAACGGCAGCCATCGCGTCCCGCCGAGCGGGGAGCGGCGAATGAAGACTTCACGCGCGATCATCGCCGGGACGAATCCCTGCGCCAGGTGTCCGATCCGATCGTAGTTGTTCCGGGCAAACCCGAACCAGTCCTCCATCCAGAACCCGAGCGGCACGCGGGCGTACGTGTAGTGCCCACCCAGCATGAGAATGCCCGCATGGATCCAGATCAGGGTGTAGACGAGCGGGGTGAGCCGGAGCCGGGGATAGAGCAGAATCAGCGCGGGCACGCCAAGGAAGATCGGGAAGACCTCGAGGACCCAGGTGAAGCGGTCGTGCGGGCCGATGCCGGACCAGATGAGCAACGCCGTGAGCGAGACGAGGAGCGACCACTCGTAGGCAGATGGCTTCCCACCCATAGCTCCCTCCAGCCTTTTGCCTTTAGCCTTCAGCTATTCAACGAACGGAACCTCGACCGTCAGTCCGTCGCGCGCGATGCTCGTCTCCGGAAACACCGCCTGGGCTTCCGCCAGCAGCTCGGGCGCGTCGCGCGTGTAGCGCGGGCTGATGTGCGTGAGGACGAGCCGGCGCACGCACGCGTCGGCCGCGATGCGCGCCGCCTCGGCCGCCGTCGAGTGGCCGGTCTCGCGGGCCCGCTCCGCCTCCTCCCCCCCGAACGTCGCCTCGTGCACCAGCAGATCCGCGCCCCGCGCCGCCTCCACCACGTGGAGTGAGGGACGCGTGTCCCCGGTGTAGACCAGCGTCCGCCCGCGGCGCGGCTCGCCCACGAGGTCCGTGGGCCCCAGCGTGCGACCGTCGTCCAGCGTCACCGTCTCGCCCTTGTGCAGCCGGCCCCAGAGCGGCCCTTCCGGGACGCCCAGCTGCCGCGCCCGATCCGGGTTGAACCGGCCCAGCCGCACGTGCTCGGCGAGGGCGTAGCCGACGGTGTCGGCGCGGTGCTCGGTCTCGAACACCACGATGTCGTAGTCGCCACGGCTGATGCGGTCACCGGCGCGGAGCTCGACGATCTCGATGGGAAACTTGTTCCGCTCGATGCCGAGCCGCACGGCCGCATCGAGCACCCGTCCCGCGCCCTTCGGCCCGTAGAGCCTCACCGGTGCGCTCCGGTCCTGCAGCCCCATCGTCCGCAGCAGCCCGGTGATGCCGAGCATGTGGTCGGCGTGATAGTGGGTGAAGAAGACTTCGGCGAACGAAAATCCCACGCCATACCGCATCATCTGACGCTGGGTGCCTTCGCCGCAGTCGAAGAGGATCATCTCCCCTTCCCGCTGTACCGAGAGCGCGGCGACGTTCCGGTCGATGGTGGGCGTGGCGGCGCCGGTGCCGAGAAACGTAACGGATAGCATGGCGGGAAAGTGTAAGGCGCCCTAAAAGATCTTGACCGTGACCGGCACCTTGCCCGGGTGCTTCTGCAGCTCGTCGAGAACCTGTTTCATCGACTGTGAGAGGGCCCGCATGTCGTAGTAGAATCCGCTGTCGGTGGCGAACTTGCCGATCGTTCCTCTGCCGTGGCTGATATCGGCCAGGAGCGTGTCGAGCCGGGCGCCGGTGCTGGTGAGCTGCGCGGTCATGGTCGCGAGGTTGGCGGTGAGCGTGTCGGTCCGGCCGAGCGTGCGGGTGAGCGCCGGGTTGGCGAGGGTGCTGTCGAACCGGTCGGTCAGACGGCGCAGGCTGGCCATCGTCTGGGTCAGCTCGGCGCTCGGGCCGCGATTGGGATCGCCGTACATCTCCATCACCCGGGTCGCGGCCTTGAGCGTGGACTGGAGCGCGTTCATCGTGGCGTAGAGCTGGTCGGCGGTCTTCTGGTTGACGATCGCCTGCGCGCCGACCAGCACGCTGTCGGCCCGGTCGCCCAGCGCCACCGCTTTGCCCGACAGCCCCACCTCCTGGGTCCCCAGGACGACGCGGCCCGGCGGAAGGATCTCGGCGGCGTTGCCGGGATCGAAATCCACCGCGTAATCCCCGACCAGCGTGATCGAGACGATGGTGGCGGTCGCGTCCACCCGCGGCTTGATCCTGGGCGGCAGGCTCGCCGTCACCAGCACCTTCCCGACGTCCTGGAACTCGATCCGCTCGACCTTGCCGACGCTCACGCCCGAGATCCGCACCGGCGACGCGCGCTTGAGGCCGCTCACGTTGGCGAACTGCATCCGGATGAGATTGTCCGACGACACCGACCGGCCGCTGAGCCACATCGTCCCGAAGATGAAGACGAGGATGGCGACGATGACGATCGAGCCGACGGTCACTTCCCGCATGCGAAGATCCATGAGCCTCAGGCCGCGAAGGAGGGATTATCGAAGTCGCGCTCGAGAAACTCCCTGACCTTCGCGTTGGGCGAGGCCAGGAATTCCTTGGGAGTGCCCTGCATGACGATCTTCCCCTCGCTCAGCAGCGCGAGGCGGTCGGCCACCCGGAAGGCCCCGCGCACGTCATGGGTGACCATCACGCTGGTGACCCCGAGCTCGTCGTCGAGCCGCTCCACCAGGCCGTCGATGATGTCGGCATTCACCGGGTCGAGCCCCGACGTGGGCTCGTCGTACAGCAGGTACTTGGGACTGCCCGCGATCGCGCGCGCGATCCCCACCCGCTTCCGCATGCCGCCCGAGAGCTGGGCCGGATACTTCTCGATGGTGTCGGCCGGCAGGTTGACCAGGCGGATGCATTCGGCGATCCGCTGGCGGCAGTAGTCCAGGTCCTGGTACTTGTCTTCGTCCGTGATGCCGAGCCGCACGTTCTCGAAGACGTCCATCGAGTCGAACAGGGCGCCGTTCTGAAACACGTACCCGATGTTGGAGCGGAGCGACGACAGCTCCTGGCGCTTGAGCCGGCTCACGTTCTTGCCGTCCACGATGATGGTGCCGCTGTCGGGCCGGATGAGCCCGATGATGTGCTTGAGCAGCACGCTCTTGCCGGTCCCGGACGGGCCCAGCAGCGCCACCGTCTCGCCTTCGCGGACCTCGAAGTCCACGCCGTTCAGCACGACCTGCTTGCCGAACCGTTTGTGGATGTCATGAAGCTCGATCATTGGTTGAGCAGCAGCCTGGTGAGCACGGTGTCGAGCACCAGGATGAGCACCGAGCTGGTGACGACGGCCGTCGTGGTGGACTTGCCCACGCCCTCGGCGCCCTGCTGGGTGTTGAACCCCATGTAGCAGGAGATGATGGTGATCGAGCCGGCGAAGAAAAACGCCTTGATCACCGAGTAATAGGCGTCCCACGGCCGCCAGTAGTATTGTGCGCCGTAAATGAAATCGGCGTCGGTGACGGGGAGCACCGCCTTGACCGAGATCCAGCCCGAGAGGATCCCGGACAGGTTGGCCAGGATGGTGAGCGCGGGGATCATGATGAGTCCCGCGAGCACGCGCGGAATCACCAGGTGCGAAGCCGGCGAGCGCCCCAGGCTCTCCAGCGCGTCGATCTGCTCAGTGACCCGCATCGTACCCAGCTCCGCCGCGTAGCGGGCGCCGATGCGGCCGGCCAGAATCAGCGCGGTCAGCACCGGCCCGAGCTCGAGGATAATGGAGGAGACGACGAGAGTCCCGACGACATAGTACGGAATGCTGCCGGTGAACTGATAGCCGGTCTGGAGCGCGGTGACGGCCCCGGCGAAGGCCGAGATGAGGATGACGATGAAGAGGCTCCCCGCCCCGATGTTCCAGGCCTCCTCCAGCATCCGCGGCCACCAGATCCGCACCTCAGCGAGCCCGCGAATCACGTCGAGCATGAAATAGGTCAGGCGCCCCACCTGGGAGGCGCCTTCGAGAACCCATCGGCCGGTGATCTGGCGGACATCGAACGTGGTGGAAGCGGCCATAGCTGCTTTATCTTGCCCCCCCATGCCGCGTAAGTCTACCCCTCACCGTTCGCTAGCTTCGCGGGCCCCGGACTTCCGGCGCAGGCTGCTTCGCTGGTTTCGCCGCACCGGCCGCGACCTTCCCTGGCGCCGCACCCGCGACCCGTATCGCGTGCTGGTGTCGGAGTTCATGCTGCAGCAAACCCAGGTCTCCCGGGTCGAGTCGTACTACGCGCGCTTCCTGGAGACGTATCCCTCGGTCCGGGCACTGGCCGATGCCGCGCCCGCCGCGGTCCGGGAATCCTGGCAAGGGCTGGGATACTACCGCCGCGCCGCCAATCTGCACGCGCTGGCCCGACGGGTCATGACGGAGCACGCCGGCGTCATACCCGCCGATCCCCTGGCGCTTCGCGCCCTGCCGGGTGTGGGCCGCTACACCGCGGGGGCCGTGGCGAGCTTCGCTTACGAGCGCCCGGAGCCGGCGGTGGACACCAACGTCGCGCGAGTGCTCCGCCGCGCCTTCCATCCCCGGCTTTCGACGCGAGGCGCGACCCGGCGGCTGTGGGAGACGGGCGCGATGCTGGTGCCCCGCAACGGCAAGCGGGCGTGGGAATTCAATCAGGCGATCATGGAGCTGGGCGCACTGGTGTGCACAGCCCGTCGGGCGCGCTGCGAGGCGTGTCCCGTCAGGTCGGCCTGCGCGACGGGGCGGCGAGTGTAAGATCGCCGGTCCGCCACGTCTCACACGCATGCCAGGATCACTCCGGCTTCGGCCGACTCACATCTCGCTGGTCAGCGTCGCACTCCTCGCCTGCACCAGCGGCGACAACACTCTCGACCCCACACCGCCCGCCGACGACGCCGTCATGGCCCTTGGCGATCGCCACGCCTGCCTCGCGCGGGAATCGGCGACCGTGTGTTGGGGGACGGGCGTCGATGGCCAGCTGGGCATCGGCGCGACGCCGGCCGACACGACACCCGTCACACTTCCCGACGACATCAGGTTCGTCGCATTGACCGCGGGACAGGCCCACACCTGCGGGATCGACGCCGGCGGACAGGCATACTGCTGGGGATCCGACCGCGACGGCCAGCTCGGGCTCGGCGCGGCCGCGCCGGAGCGATGCGGCGTCTTCCCCTGCGCCACCCGGCCGCAGCCGGTGGCCGGCAACCTCCGGTTTCGCGAGCTGGCGGCGGGGCATCGGTTCACCTGCGGACTCACGGTGGAGAGTCTGGCCTATTGCTGGGGCCTGAACGACGACGGACAGCTCGGGTCCACGGCCGACACCGAGACGTGCGTGGAGGGCCGCTGCTCTCACACCCCGCTCGCGGAGGCCAGCGGGCGGAGGTTCGCGTCGATGACGGCCGCGCTCTCTCACGTCTGCGCGCTCGACCACGGAGGCACGACTTTCTGCTGGGGATGGGATGGGCCCTCCGGCGGTGGCGTGGGGCATCACCCCACGTTTTCGCCCGACGCCGCTCCCATCGAAGGGCCCGCGCTCCGGCAGATCACGGCGGGCGGATATCACACGTGCGGCATCTCGGCCGGCGGCAGCGGATATTGCTGGGGTATCGATGCGATCGGAGCGGGACCGGCGATGCTCGAATCGCTGGACCCGGTCCCCGTGGCCGGCGGCCATCACTTCCGCTCAATCCGCGCGGGACGCGTCACCACGTGCGGTCTCGACACCGACGGTGCGGCATTCTGCTGGGGACCCAACCTCAACGGGGAGATCGGCAAGGAGCCAGTGGGGAGCCTGCAGCGGTGGGACGAGCCCGTGGCGGTGTCCGGCGGATTGCGCTTTCAATGGATCAAGCCGGGCTACAGTACGTACTGCGGACTCACCGGCGATGGAAGGATCGCTTGCTGGGGACGGGGTGAGAACGGCGAGCTCGGCGGGGGGCATGCGAACCGCGCGTCGCCCGTGATCGTGCCGCTGACGGATTGACGGGCGGAGTCAGCGAACCAGTGCACCCGCGACGAGGGCGACGAGGGCCAGCGTGCCGGCGATGGCGGAGACCACCTTCTGCCGCTGCCGCAGCTCGTCGAAATAGGCGGCCCCAGGGCCGTTGGGATCGAGCCGCCCGAGACGGGCCGCCGTAGGCAAGGCCACCGTCAGCGTCAGCAGCGCGCCCAGGAGCCCCGCCGCCTGCATCACGACGAGCGCGAGGTTGAATCCCGCCAGCTCGCCGGTACGCCCCGACACCGAAAACGTCAGGATCAGGCCCGAGAGCACTACGAGGAGCGCGCCCGGCGCGATCAGCGACTTCTGCACGGCCACCTGGCCTCGCACCACCGCTCCCAAGCCCGGCACGGTCTTCCCGCTTCGCCGCGATGCCGGCCACCATCGCCGCGAACGCTCCACCCAGCCAGAGCGTGAATCCCAGCAGATGGACGAAGAGCCAGAACCGGATCACGAGGGGGTCGCGGAGAGGATCGCGCGGTCGATCGGTTGACGGCCGGCGAAGCCGGACTCGACCTCGTGCCAGTGGGTGATCCGCTCCTCACCCAGCCGCCAGCACAGAAAGATCGGACGATCCTCCCGCAACGTGTAGAAGTCCACCAGGCCGGCCTCGAAGCCCTTGAAAACGCAACCCACGGCCTCCAGCTCCTGAAGGTAGCGGTTGATGCGCTCGGCGTGCGCGCTCACCTCGTCACGCGCCTCGATCAGCTCCCGCGTTTCCCCCCACTCGGCCCGTGCCCCGCCGGTGAGGATTTCGAACTTCCCGACCGCCGCGCGCCAGGCCGGGTATTCCACCGTGAGGTCACGCACGATGCGCTTGACCAGCGGCAGCGTACGCTCGGCTTCTTCCAGCGTGAAGAGCTTGAAGTCAGGCACGTGTCACCCCCAAACGATCTCGACCCCCTCGATCTGCTCCGGATGACTGATGAAGCCGATCACGCAACCGTCGCCATCGACCACCGTGATCGTGGGTCGGAGATGGGAATCGGTGGGGTCCAGATCCATCCGGATCTGAAAGCCCTGGAGCTCGCGGTCGCCAGTCACCACCGGCGAGCGTGTCCGCATGAGCTCGTCCGCCCGCGTGTGCCACGGATGCTTTCCCTCGGCCAGGCACCGCGTCACGAGATCGCGATCGCTGAGCGTGCCGAGGAACCGGCGCCGGCGATGGTCATCCACCACGGGCACGACCGAGATGTTGCGGCTCTTGAGCATGATCGCCACCTCGCTGGCCATCGCGCCGGCCACGGCGACGTGAGGATCAAGCACCATCGCTTCTGAGGCTCTCATAGACGCTCAATTTGTCCCGAACCCCCAGGGGGTCAAGTGCGCGCGGCCTGCCGGGCCATCGCGTCGCACGCGGCTCGATAGCCCTGCTCCGCATAGACCCGCATGCGATCAACGCGAAAGGTAGCGTATCGCTCGATCGAGGGCCGGACGTAGAGGAGAGCCGGCCGGCCGGACTCCGCCCTCCAGCGGGCGAGCTGCTCCTGGGTGTGCGCGGCCATGAGCGTACCGACCGCTTCGTCGTGCGCCCGGAGCAGCGGCGGCGCCGGCGGCGGCTCCGAGTCGGCTGCCGCCTCGAACCCGGGACCCACGTCGACGGCGACGATGGGCTCGCTGCCGAGGTGGGCCGCGGTCTCGAGCGGGAGCACGCCACGGAGTCCGCCGTCCCCGCAGCGCCGTCCGTCGATTTCAACCGGAGGATAGTAGAGCGGCAGCGCCGTGGTCGCGAGGAGGACGTCGTGGAGCGGCGCGTCCAGTCCGCCGGCACCGAAGAGCAGCAGCTCGCCGCTGTCGAGATCGGTGACCGCCACCGTCAGCGGCACCTCGAGGTCGGCGAATCGCCGCGCCGGGACGAGCGACTCGAATGCCTTGCGGAGCGGCGCGACCCGGAGCAGCGACCGGGCGAAGAGTCCCCGGACGAGCGCGAGCATGTCCCGAGCGATGCCGCGTGAGCCGACGTCGATCAGCCGATTCAGCAAGTCGTCGCCCGGGACACCGCTCGCGAGCCCGGCCGCGATCACCGCGCCCATCGAGGTGGCCACATATCGCGCCGGCTCCATGCCGGCCTCGGCAAGCGCCCTGACCGCGCCGATGTGCGCGGCCGCCTTGGCCCCGCCGCCGCTCAGCACCACCGACACCCTTCGCGCCATCACGACCGGTGGCGGTTCTGCCGGTGCGATTCCGCGCGCGCGTAGCGGGCCCGCTCCTCGTCGGTCTCGGGAATCAGGCGTGGGACCGGTTTCGGCTTGCCTTCTTCGTCGATGGCCACGAACACCACGTGCGCGGTGTGGGTATGACGCCGTTCGCCCGTCGTCACCTTCTCCGACCAGACCTCGACGGTGATGTCCATCGACGACCGGCCCACGAAATCCACGGTCGCCTCGCAGGTGACGAGAGCCCCGACGGGAATGCGCTCGCGGAAGTCCACCCGATCGATGCTCGCGGTGACGGCCGGGCTTCCCGCGTGACGGATCGCCGCGACGGCCGCCGCCTGGTCCACGAGGGCCATGAGATGACCGCCGAAGAGGTCGCCGCGGATATTCTGCATGTCAGGCATGACGAACGTGGTGATGGTGCCGACGGAGTACGACATGGGGCGGGATTCGGGAACCGTCATCAATAATCCACCGGCCTCAGGTAATACTCGCCGATCGCCGTTCCGCTCAACATGGCGACGGTGGGAAGCCGGCGCTTCCAGTGGGTCGAATCGAGCCGCTTGCGCACCAGCGACGTCTCCTCGGCCGTGAACCCGAGCGCCGAGATGTCCGCGTCCCGGTAGCCGAGCAGGATCCAATGGAGGATGGCGTCGGCGCGGGGGTAGGAAATCCCGAAGTCGCTCTCGTCGGTCTGGCCCACGATCAGGTCCGCGCTCGCCGGCTTGGAGACGATGACGTCGGGGACGCCGAGGTGGCGGGCCAGGGCCCAGACCTGGGTCTTGAAGAGATCGCCGATGGGGTTGACCGGCGGCGAGTCGTCGGCGTGCCAGGTGAAATACCCGAACAGCCGCTCGGTCTTGTTGCCGGTGCCGAGAGGCAGCGCCCGGTGCGCGGCAGAGAGGTCGAACAGCGTGATCATCCGGGTCCGCGCCATGATGTTGCCGAGACGCCCCGGATCCGGGGTGCCGCCGATGGCGCCGGCGAGTCCGTCCACCGCGGCGCTGATGTCCACCGTCGTCGCGCGAATGCCGAGGGCCTCGATCACGAGCTGAGCGTGGCTCAGGCTCTCGGCGCTCGAGGTCCGGTAGGGCATCCGGACGCCGAGCACGTGCTCGGGCCCCAGCGCCTCCGCGGCGAGAAACGCGACGAGCGAGCTGTCCACGCCGCCCGACAGACCGATGACGACCTGATCGAAACTGCGGCGGCGGCGCACCTCATCGCGGATGAACTCCACCAGCCAGCGGCGTGTGAGCTCGGGATCGATGCCGAGCGGATCGGCGGAGGCTTGGAACGGCGGGACGACGGAACGGCGGGACGGCGGGACGGCGGAAGAACTCGAGGCCGCGGCGCCTTCGGGCTCGGTCCCTCTCCCGATGCCCCGTTCCGTCGTTCCGTCGTTCCGCCGTTCCGTCCTGCCGCCATCACGCCGCGCCGCATGGAGCGACCCCAGCAGGTGCGGCAGCCGCATCTCCAGATCGGCGAGCAGGGGCAGGTCGGCCCGGGCCCGGGTGATCTCCTCGAAGTCGAGGGTGGCGGCCAGCACCGCCTCCTCGAAGATCGGCCCCTCGACGAGCACGTCGCCCCGGGGGCTGGTGACGATCGATCCGCCGGGAAAGGCCTTCCCCCCCTCGAACCCCACGAGCTGCGCCAGGGCCACGAATACACCGTGCTCCCCGGAGATGTCCTGCACGATGCGACTCCAGCGGGCGAGGCTGGTGGGCCGGCCGCTATCGTCGGCGCTGGCCACCCCGCGGGCCGGGCTCGCGCTCGGAATGATGATGAGCTGCGCGCCGCCGAGCGCCGCGAGCATGGGTGTGAAGGAGTGCCACGCATCTTCACAAATGAGGATGGCGGCGCGTCCCCAGCGGGTATCGAAGGCCTCGACTGCCCGGCCCGCCTCGACGAAACGCTCTTCGTCGAACACCCCGTAGGTCGGCAGGAACACCTTCCGGTGCACGTGCCGGATGCCGGCGTCCGACCCGCCGAGCGTGGCGTAGAGGCCGGAATTGTAGAGCCGGTTACGGTGAATCTCGTAGAAGCCCAGCGCGACGTCGAAGGGCGCCGCTTTCGCGTCGCGATGCTGGCGGGCGAGATCGTCGAAGAGCTTCTCCGCGGGAACGGCGAGATCCCTGACGCCGCCCTCGAGAAAGTACCCCGTGAGGGCCGTTTCCGGCCCGACGATCAGCTCCGGCGGCTCGGCCCACGACGACACCTCGCGAAAGATCGCGCCGAGACGGCAAAGGTTGTCGTCGTAAGCGCCCTTGCGGGGGCGCGTCTGAGCGATGGCGAGGCGTAGCACGACGGAAATGTATACCTTACAGCATGATCTGGTACATCGCCGCGGGCAGCGCGATCGGTGGCGTGACCCGCTATTTCCTCGGCGGCGTGGTTCAGCGATGGATGGGCTCGGCCCTTCCGGTTGGCACTCTCCTCATCAACATCACCGGCTCCTTTCTCCTCGGCGCGATCATCCGCTTCGCGGTGGATTCGGCGTTGATCTCGCCCGAAGCCCGCGCCTTCCTGACGATCGGCCTCTGCGGCGGCTATACGACGTTCTCGACCTTCAGCTATGAGACTGCGGTGATGATCGAGGACGGCGAATGGGGCCGGGCGACCCTGTACGTCGTGGCGAGCGTGGTGGTGTCGCTGGTCGCCACCTTCGTCGGATTCATGGCGGCGCGGGCCGCGCTCGATCTGCGGGCGTCGTGATCGTTCGAAGGGAGGTCCCATGCACGGCCTGACGGGTGAGCGCACGCTGATGCGGATACATATCGGCGAGCGCGACAAGTGGCACGGCAAGCCGCTCTACGAGGCGATCGTGCTGTTGCTGCGCCAGCGGGGATTCGCCGGGGCCACCGTGTTCCGCGGCATCATGGGGTTCGGCGCCACGGCGGGCATCCATACCGAGAAGGTGCTGCGGCTGTCCACCGATCTGCCGCTGGTGGTCGAGGCGGTGGAGAGTGAGGAGAAGATCCAGGCCCTGCTCCCCGAGCTCGACGAGATGATGGGCGGCGGGCTCATTACCCTCGAGCGGGCGAAGGTCGTCATCTACCGCGCCGACGCCCCGGCAGGAGCCGGCTGATGGCCGCCGCGCTCGATGCGATCGCGGGCGTGCCCAATGCCTGCCTCCTCGCCCCCACTGTTCTGACCGGCGGGCAACCCGCGCCGCGCAATCTCACCGCGCTCGGGACCGCCGGCCGCGGCATCGTGCTCGATCTGCGCGATCCCATGGAGCCTCGCCCCTTCGACGAGCCGCACACGACCCGGGAGGCGGGACTCGAGTACGTGAATGTCCCAGTGACGCCCATTACCCAGAACGACGCCACCATCGACAAGATCCTCAGCGTGCTCCGCGGCGCCGGCGGCCGCACGGTCTTCGTGCATTGCGGCAGCGGCAACCGGGTCGGCGGGGCGCTCATCCCGTGGCTCATCCTCGACCGCGGATTCGAGGAAGAGGAGGCCGTCAACCAGGCAATGCGCGTGGGGCTGCGGAGCGCCGAGCTCATGGAATGGGGACTCGACTACGCCCGCAGAAACCGGGCACCCGCCAAGCCAGCGGGATCGGATCTGAAGTGAGCGGACCGGACAGGAAGCGAAAAACAATCCCCCGGAATCGCTTCCGGGGGATGTCACTCTTCGATGCTAGTGCCTCCGACCGCCACCACCCGACGGAGCCTGCCCACCGCCGCCGCCTCCACCCCCACCACTCCAGCCGCCCCCACCACCGCCGCCCGATGATCGTGGCGCCGGCGCGCTCCGATCGGCGCCGCCGCCACCGCTACCACCACCACGATCGACCGACCGCGGCGGGTCGTTGCGCGGCGAGTCATTCCGCACCGGCTCGCTCCGTGAGGGACGAGCTTCCGGCTCCGGCCGGCGCTCCGAGACGACCGGTGCCCGTTCGATGCTGGGCCGCTCGACGTCGGCGCGCCGGGGCGTCACGTCCCGGGGCGTTTCATCCCGGGGCGATGCTTCCCTCCGTGGCGATACATCCCGGGGAGAGACGCTTCTGGGGTCGACGTTACTCGGCGCGCCTTCCGACCGGCGCGCCGTCACATCCCTGGTGTCGGTATTGCGACGTGGACTCACGTCCTGGGGCCAGCTCTCCTGGTGGGCCGTCGGGTTCGCGCTCCGCCTGGTGGACGGATCGCCCGACCGGCGTGCCTCGGCGCCGCCGCGCTGGGGAGCCCGACGGTCACCCGAAGCCGCCTGCCCCGAGTTGTTGCGAGCCGCCGGGGCGGACTCCACGCGCCGTGCGTCTTGCCGTGCCGGAGTGGCGACCGGCTGTGCCACCTCGCGGGACTCCGCGTTGATCCTCCGCGCGGGATTGACCGTTGTCGGCTGCACGACCCGGCTGCGGGGCGGCAGGTAGACCGTGTTGATGCTCCTCGCACCGGCGAAGCCCCTGGTGCGATAGTCCGCGATCGCCACGCTGCTCCCGCGGAACCGGTAGGGTGTGTACGGGCCGCTATACCGCGGGTTGTTGTTGTACCCGTAGTAATGAGTGTAGGGGTACGTGTAGAAACGGCTCGGGTAATAGAATCGCGGATAGGAGTACGGCGAGTAGTAATACGGCCGGTAATAGTACGGCTGATAGTAGATCGGCGAGTAGTAGTACGGATCGAAGAAGAACGGATCGTAGAACGGGTCGTAGTACCGGCGATAGGGCCGGCCGAAGTACAGGCCGAACGAGATGCTGGAGCCGTACCCGCAGCTGAAGCAGGAATCGTAATAGCCGGAATAGTAGGTCGGCCCGTAGTACGACGACGGATAGGCATCGGCATAGGAAGCACGGTCCAGCACGTCGTAGGTCATGATGTCGTAGTCGAAATCCTCCTGCGACATGCGACGCACCAGCTCGTTCAGCTCGCTTTCAGGCGTACTGGAGAGTCGCTGGGGAGCCAGCGCCCGGTAGTCCCAGTGATCGCCGAGCACGAAACCGTCAAACTTGAAGGGATCGCTGGACACGGCGGCGTACACGGTCCCCTGACCTGTCCGCGTGTCTGCGGTGAACGATTCCCGTCCTCCCCGGCCGCGGATCTCGTACTTGCGCCCGCCGCGTACGAAATCGTCGTCCTTGGGATCGAGGGGGAACAGCACTCGAAGATGCCCGTCGGTGTCCACATGAAGGACGAGCAGATAGCCGTCTTCCCGGGCGCGCACCTGGACCTTGGCGCGATCGCCGGGGAGGAACCGTCTGTCGTCACTGATCCAGAGCTGGACGGCGGGATCGTCGGGTGCGACGGCAGGAGCGGCGGCGATGGAATCGGCCGGGGCTCCTGCGAGAGCGAAAGTGAAGAGCAGCGCGGAGATCATGGGCAGCCTCCTCGAGACTGCGGTTACACCTGAAACCGTTGTGTGGCACGGGGTTGTGACCAAGACAGCCGGTCATTCCGTTGACAGCGAACTGTGTGCCACCATTTTACATCATTACTATACAATGACTTACGACTTTTGTTGGAAATCCGATCGTCCTCTTTCGGCTACGGTTTCCCGGTTTCGCGTCCACCGTTCCAGCGATGCCAGTACATCCGCATCTCGGTGATGAGGCCGCCGGCCGTCTCGCAGAAGATCGCCCCCCGGGCGTCGACCCATTCGCCGGTCCGTTTGCGCCGGAACACGGACTTGAATTCGGTTGAGAACCACGGCCCCGCAGCGTAAATCTCTCCCGAGGAGAACGTGATCTCCGACTGAGCATATGGCACATCGAGCCAGAAACGCCTGATGGCATCCGTTCCGCGCAGCGCCTCGGAGAATGGTGTTTCCACGAACACCGCTCCGGGTGCGTAGACCGACATCAAGATTTCCACGTCGGGTTTGGCCCACCCCTTACCGAACGTGTCGATGAGGCCACGCCCCAACGCGCGAGTATCTTCCTCCTGCGCCATAATTCAGAACATACATCCGAGCCGCAAGTTCCGCGTCTCGGCCCTGCTCTGTTTCACCCTGTTACCGATCCTGGGGGCGCCGTCCCTCGAGGCCCAGCAGCCGACTGCCAGGAGGGCGCTGGAAGTCGCCCGAGCCGGCCGGTTCGACTCGGCGCTGGCGTTGCTGGCGACGGCCAGGCAGGCCGATCCCGACAATGCCGAGCTCGAGATGGCCCAGGCGCGAGTGCTGAGCTGGGCCGGCCGCAGGCGTGAAGCCATCGCCAGGTTCGACAGCCTCCTCCGCCGGAACCCCTCGAATGTGGACGCGATGGTCGGGCTCGGCTACGCGTACCACTGGGACGGCCGCGACGAGGCCGCCCGACGCCAACTCAGGGCCGCTCTGGCACTCGATTCCACGAACGCGGATGCGCTCGCGCTCGAGCATGCGGTTCGCCGGGCGAGCCGCGGGTCGGTCGAGGCATCGGCCAACTGGAGCAACGACTCGGACCGGAACACCAACTTCTGGCAGAGCCTCTCCCTGGTTGCGCCCGTCGCGGCAGGCCTGCGAGTGCTCGCCCGCGCAAGTCTCCTGGAAGCGTCGGACCCGTTACGAGACGCGGTGCGCCTCGGCGGAGAAGCAGGACTCGGCTGGTGGACCGGGGGCGTCCGCCTGTCGGCACTCGCCGGCGCGCGGCGCCTCGACCCGGATGTCGCCCCGAGCCGCACCGAGGCCACGTATCGCGCGACCGGGAGCTGGCGCCCGCGGCAGGAATTCGGAGTGTCGGCCGGATATGCGCGGTACCCCTTCGACGACATCGCCTCGTTGTTCGAGCGCGACATCACGATCGAGGCGCTGGAAGGAGGATTCGACGCCCGACCCGGCGGCGGGGTCTCGCTCGCCGGCGGTGGTGGTGCCCTGTGGCTCAGCGACGGGAATCGGCGCAGGGAAGCCCATGCATCGGCGAGCCGGGACCTCGGCCGCCGCCTCGAGGTGGGCATACGCGGCCAGGCGCTCGGTTATCGCCAGCCGGGCATCGGCTACTTCTCACCCGACCGGTTCCATCTCCTGGAGGGGACGGGCGCCATCCGCGTCGGCGACGAGCGGTGGGATGGGCGCCTGAGCGGCGGGTTGGGAGGCCAGCAGATCGGGCGGGGGGGAGACACGCAGACGGAGTGGCACGTCGAAGGGCGCATCGGAAGAAACTGGGGCGATGGAAATCGGATCGAGGGATTCGGCGGCGTCACGAACAGCGCGGTGAGCTCGACGACCGGCGCGTTCCGCTACCGGTCCGCCGGCGTGCTGCTCAGATTGGGCCTATGATCCTTGCCGTGGCTCCGAGGTGATCGTCGCGAGTGCCTCCTTCGCCTCCCGCACACGGCCTCGCAGCGGCGGATCCCGCCGGCGCCGATCTCGCGCTCGACGGGGTAGCGGTCCTTGAGCTGCGGAGTGAGGCGATCGAGGCTGTCGGGCTGGGCGATGAGAAGCTAACGCCGCAAATAGGTCTCGAAGAACCCCGATCCCGTATCGGCGACGATCCGGCCGGCTACGCGGCCCGACACGCGGAAGGTCCCCCGCATCTGCAGGAAGCCGCGCCGGGCGGCCCCGAGCCCCGTTTCGCTGGCCAGCGCGTCACCGACGTCGACGTGGAGTCGTAGGGTGTCCATCAGCCTCGCCGCGACAAGCTCGAATGACCGAGGCGAGACGGCTGCCTGCAGTCCGGCGGCCGGCCGCGCCCCCACGTAGTGGATGGAGTCGAAGCGAAGTATCTGGCTCACGCCCAGCGAGTCCACGAGCGAGAGAAAGAAGGGAGAGCCCGCCTCATCTCCGGCGTAAACCCCGCCGTACAGGAGGGCGAATCGGTCGCCCCGCGCCGCACCCCACTCCCAGGTCACATCGCGCCAGACACCCCAGTTGTGATCGTGGTAGGCGGGCATGTTCTCGACCGCGCGGCACCGGCCGGCGACACAGAGAGTGCCGCTCGCCGAGGCCGCGAGCGCCGGCACGACGTAGCCGGAGAGGAGGGCCTCCTCCCGGAGCTCGACCGCGGGAAAGTACCGCTCCGAAGCCGGACGCATGGTCAGGTCGACGGTGGCTGCACCCGCATCGCCCGCGGCGCGGGCCTCGAGAGTGTAGACGCCGTCCCGCTGACGGACCCGACTCGGCCCCACGGTGAGATCCGCGCGAGCGGTATCGATCGCCACTTCGGAGGCCGGCGCCTCGGCGGTGAAGCGCTCGTATCTCCCGTCGGGTCGTCGATGGGTGACGAGCACGCGGCCGCCCCATCGCCCCGTTGGCAGCGCGCCATCCACCATGTAGGTGAGGTACCACCACTCGTGCGGGCCGGTCACGACATTGTAGTACTGCCATTCGGCCCAGGTGGAGTCCGGCCGGCGGGGAATATGGAAACGGTCCAGCTCGTCGTAGAGCCGCTGCCTGCTCGGCTCGATGTACGCCGAGTCGGCTGGGGAATCGGCCCAGCGACCCTGCAGCACATCCAGCCCCGCCCCGACCGCTGACGCCCTCGACGGAATCTCCCCTCCGGCGCGGACGGCCGTCGGGCTACAGGCCGAGCCCACCCCCTTGCACACGTACACCAGCTTGTTTTCCAGCGCCGGAGAGACCGCGCGAATCACCGCGGCGTGGCGCGCACCGCCGAGCATTTGCCGGGTGAGAAACGGCGCGCGCTCGATCGTGAAGAACATCCCGCCGGCCCCGCCGGTCCGCATGGCGTCGATGTCGATTCCCTGGGGAAGGATCGTCACCTCGCCGCCACCGACCAGCGACACGTCGCGCGACTGGTCCAGCATCGCCTCGCCCACCGAAAGCAGCACCACCATGACGCCCACGCCCAGGGCGAACCCGAGCAGCAGGAAGAGCGACCGGACCTTCCGGACCCACAGATGACGGAACGCCAGGGTGAGCAGCATCAGTCGCAGATCGCGCCGTCGAGCATGTGGATCACCCGTCCGGCCTCGGCGGCCAGACGGTCATCGTGCGTGACGACGATCAGCGTCGCGCCCTCCGCGTTCAGCCGGCGGAAGATCTCGAGGATCTCGCGACCGGTGGCGGCGTCGAGCTCGCCCGTCGGCTCGTCGGCCAAGAGGAGCGCGGGCCGGTTGGCGATGGCGCGGGCGATGGCGACGCGTTGCATCTCGCCGCCCGAGAGCTGGGTGGCGCGATGGCCTCCGCGGGCAGCGAGGCCGACGTAGGCCAGGAGCCCCTCCGCGCGGGTGCGGCGCTCGCGAGCCGGCACTCCGGCTTCGGCCATCGGCAGCTCGATGTTCTCGCGGGCGGTGAGCACGGGCAGCAGATGAAAGCGCTGGAAGACGAACCCGAGCCGTGTCAGCCGAAGCTTCGTGAGGGCGGCGTCGGAGAGCGCATCGAGCCGCGTCCCCAGCAGCTCCACCGATCCGGCCGAAGGTGTGTCGATACCACCGATGAGCTGGAGCAGCGTGGACTTGCCGCTTCCCGACGGGCCGACGATGGCCACGTACTCGCCCGGATCCACCCGAAGGGAGACGCCGCGCAGCGCGTGCACGGTGTCCCCATTCATCGGATAGTCCTTCCGAAGTCCGGTCGCGACCAGCAGCGGGGTCACGTGGCCTCCGCGCGCAGGGTCGCGGCGATCGGCGCACGGGCGGCGAGCCAGGCCGGATACAGTCCCGCCAACGATCCTGTGACGAACAGGACGGCGGCCGCCATCGCCAACGCATCGGACCGGGGAACGAAGAAGGAGAAGGCGGCGGGGAGACCGGGGAAGCTCGTGAGAATGGCGTCGAGGTAACGAGCCGTCACGAGCCCGAGTCCGATGCCCAGCGCGGCGCCGGCCACCGTCAGAGCCATGCCTTCGGCCAGCACCTGGCGCGCGACCGTCGCCCGGCTCACGCCGATGGCGCGCAGGGTGGCGATCTCGCCGAGCCGTTCGGTGACGGTGATCGTGAGGATGGTGGCCACGAGCAGCACCGTCACCGTCAGGCTGACCGAGCTCAGGATGTAGGAGAGCTGGCGGAAATAGACCAGGCGCTTCCTGAAGTTCACCACCAGGTCGGCCACACTGTTCACCTCGAGCCGTGGATAGTCGCGACGGAGGCGCTCGACGACGGCCGGCACCGCGCCATCGCTCCTTACCTTGGCGATCAGCACGGAGACGCGGTCGTCCCCGGTCTGGCGGGCGAGCCGCTGCATCACCGGCAGAATGGTGCCGACGGACGCCTGACCTCGCGCGTCGTACAGCCAGCGCACGATGCCTCGCACCACAAGACGAAGGCCGGGTTGCCGGCCGACCGCCTGAGGATCGAACCGGCTCGCGAGGGTGACCGTATCCCCGACGGAGACGTGCATCAGGTCGGCGGCCGTCGCGCTCAGGACGATCCCCGATGAATCCATGGACGTGAGATCGGCTCCGGAGAGCAGCGCATAGAGGCCCTGCGCGTCGGGCTCGATGCCGTAGCCGAACATCGAGACGAGGGAATCCCCCGCGTGGGCGAAGAGCGGCGTACCCAGAACGGGACCAACGAGCTCGATGTCGGGGTCTCGGCGGATGTCGGCGAGGATGCGGGAAGCACCCGGAATGGACGCCTCGGTATCGAAGGGCAGCGTGCCCTTGGGGGTGATCCGGATCTGAAATCCCCGGCCGAGCAGCAGCTCGGCGAATGACTTGTCGATGCCGCCGCTCAGCATGACCATGTCGAGCAGCATGGCCGCCGCGACGGCAATCCCGAGTATGGAGAGCGCGGTGCGGAGCCGATGCCGCCCGAGACTCCGGAGCCCCCACCCGATCCCTCTCACCCGCGACCCCACAACACCATGGGGCGCGTGCGGACCAGCCGGATGGCCGCCGCCGCGCCTGCGAGCATACCGAGGACGAGCGAGAGCGTCACGCTGAAGAGCACGATATCGGGCGTAATGATGGAGAAGCTGAGCGCGGTGTCGAAGTAATGCCGGTAGTAGGCGTTGGTCGCGGCCCCCGCGGCGATCGCGAAAACGGTCCCCCCGGCCGATCCGGCCACGGCGACCAGGGCGGCCTCGAGCACGAGAGCCCCGAAGATGGTCCGCCGCCGCACACCCACGAATCGCATGACGGCGGCATCGAGCCGCCGCTCCTCCACCTTCAAGAGCATGATGCAGAGGAGGAACACGGCGCTGGCCACGATGGAAATGACGGCGATGGCCCGATGGAACCGGCTCACCACCTTGAATGTCTCGGAGGATTCAGCGGCGATGGAGCGACTCGAATAGGCCTGGTATCCCAGGGCGGATCGATTGAGCAGCGCGGCGGCCGAATCCGGTGCGACGCCGGGAGTCAGCGCGATGCCGAAGCGATCCACCCGGTCGGGAACCCCCAGCAGGCCCGCCAGATCGGGGAGGTGCAACCGGATCCGCCGAATGGGCCGGGCGACTTCGGCCGGGTCGGGCCGTGGCTCGTAGATCGCCGACACCGTGGCCACCACGCGCAGCGAGTCGGGGGTGGGCCCCAGCCGGACGGTATCGCCGACCGAGAGCCCGAGCTGCGTGGCGACCCGGCGCTCCACGGCGATGCCCGGCACCTGGAGGGGGGCCTGGGTCGGCGTCGCAAGCAGGAACAGGATGTGGCCGAGCATACGACTAATAAAACAGCGTCCGGCTCAAAGCCTTCAGCCAGAAGCTCCAGGATCGAAGGTCCGGGCCCTGGACCCTCGGTTGTGTTCGCGTGGTGATGCTACCTGGACGACAGCCGACGGAACCGGTGCTCGAAGCTCAGGTAGAGAAACAGCGCGTCCGGCCCCGCCCCATCGTCGAGGCCGATGGTGTACGCCACGCCGGGCACGATCTGGAGACCACTCTCGAAATTGAACGCCCACCGGATACCGGGATTCAGCACCACACTCTGCTCGTCTCCGCCGGTCCAGAACGTCTCGACCAGGAGATTCACCGCCGGCTGGAGGAGCCAGATGGCGCTCGCGCCGAGGAAGGGGCTCGCCGCGGCGCCGGGAGAGAGCGTGAGCCCCGCGTTCCAATGCGTGGCGAGCCGGGGAGAGGGCACCCAGCTGAGCGGAAGGTTGGTCTGCACCGACGTCCCCTTGGCCCCTCGCCCCCTGGCTTCGTCGCCGGTGGGCAGGAGGACGCTGAGCCGGGGCGCGAGGTACACTGCCGTGTTCTCGCCACCGAGGAGCTGGTACCTGGCGTTGAGCGCGATGTCACCCACGCCGGTACCCGACCCATCGTCGTGCAGCACCGGGACGGTATAGCTGATCTGATACTTCTCGCTCACCATGGGCCATTCCTGGGTGAATCCGTAGACCCACGATGCCCCGCCGCTCACTCGCGAGAAGGTATTGATATGCTGGACGACCCCGGGCTCCTGGTTGTACGCCTCTTCGATCAGGAAGCTGTTGTCGGCGATGGGCCGGGCCTCCTGGGCGACGACGGCACCGGAGCCCATCGTGAGCACCAAAGCGAGAAGGGGAGCCGCCGAGCGGGTCCCCTTCTCTACCCTCCATGGCCCGCGGCTCGGGATCAGGCCACCCATTCCCTGAAAGTCCCGAAGAGCAGCCAGGCATTGAGTCCGATGATGACCATTGCCACCAGCCACGCCGTGCCGGCCAGAACCTTTCCGTTCACGAACTCGCCCATCTTGGTCCGCTGTCCCGTGAAATAGACCAGCGGGACCACGGCGAACGAGAGCTGGAGGCTCAGGATCACCTGGCTCAGGATGAGCAGGCTGCCGGCGCCACGTTCTCCATAGAGCGCGGTGACGATGACCGCCGGGATGATGGCGATGAGCCGGGTGATGAGCCGCCGCAGCCATGCCGGCAACCGGATGTTGAGGAAGCCCTCCATCACGATCTGACCTGCGAGCGTGCCCGTGATCGTCGAGTTCTGTCCCGAGGCCAGCAGGGCGATCGCGAACAGGGTACTCGCGAGCGTGGTGCCGAGCAGCGGTGTAAGCAGCCGGTAGGCGTCGCCGATGTCCGCCACCTCCTGATGGCCCGTGGTATGGAACGTGGCCGCCGCCAGGATCAGAATGGCGGCATTGATGAAGAACGCGAAGAGCAGCGCCACCGTGGAGTCGAACGTGGCGAAACGGATGGCCTCGCGCTTGGACTCCGGGTCGGGCAGCACCTTTCTGGTCTGCACGATCGAGGAGTGCAGATACAGGTTGTGCGGCATGACGGTGGCGCCCAGAATCCCGATCGCGATGTACAGCATGGCGGGATTGGTGACGATCTCGGTGCGCGGCACCAGTCCGCTCAACACCTCGCCGATGGCCGGCTGGGCCATCGCCACCTCGATGGCGAAGCACAGGCCGATCGCGGCCACGAGCGCGATGACGAACGCCTCGAGGTACCGGAAGCCCTTGTTCTGCAGGAGCAGGATCAGCAGCACGTCGAGGGCGGTCAGGCAGACGCCCCAGATCATGGGGATGCCGAACAGCAGGTTGAGCGCGATGGCCGACCCGATGACCTCGGCGAGGTCGCAGGCGGCGATGGCGATCTCGCACAGCACCCATAGGACGAAGCTGACCTGTCGCGAGTAGTGGTCGCGGCAGGCTTGCGCGAGGTCCCGTCCCGTAGCGATGCCGAGCTTGAGGGACAGCGCCTGGAGCAGGATCGCCATGAGGTTGGAGAGCAGGATGACGCTCAGCAGGAGGTACCCGAAGCGCGCGCCGCCGGCGAGGTCGGTGGCCCAGTTGCCCGGGTCCATGTACCCGACCGCGACCATGTAGCCGGGCCCCGCAAAGGCGAGAGCCTTGCGCCAGAACGGAACTCCGCGAGGAACCGGAACGGAGTGGTGCGACTCGGGCAGGCTCGGCATGGTGCGGGGGTAGCGCCATCCGCCAAGACTCTCGACCGGTGGGGTAGACGCGGCGCTCATCGGCGCGCTCCCATGGCGCAGAGCAGCACCAGCGCCAACGCCTGGCCGATGACCTGGATCTCTCCGCGGATTTCGATCGTCACGGGGCCGCCGAACGGCTGCCGGTCGAGCACGGTGACCATCGCGCCGGGCTTGAGCCCGAGCGAGGCCAGGTAGCGAAGCCGATCGGCGTCGTTCTCCACGACGCGAACGATCTCCGCCGTGTCTCCGGCATCGAGGACGGCGAGCGGGGTGGTCTCCGGCTCCTCGACGGCCCCATCGGCGGTGGGGATCGGATCTCCGTGCGGATCAACGCTCGGGTGCCCCAGCGCGGCCGCCATGCGCTCGACGAGCGTGTCGGAGACGGCGTGCTCGAGCCGCTCCGCCTCCTGATGCACCGTGTCCCACGAATATCCCAGGAACTCGACCAGGTAGGACTCGATGAGCCGGTGGCGCCGCACCATCCTGAGTGCGGCCCGGCGCCCTTCGGCCGTGAGCTGAACGCCTCTGTAGGGGAGATGCTCCAGGAGGCCGAGCTCGGAGAGGCGCTTCACCATGCCGCTGACGGAGGGAGCGGAGAGCTCGAGCAGATGGGCGATCTCGCTCGTGGACGCGGGGCGCCCCTCGGGGCTAAGTCGATAAATGGCTTTGAGATAATCTTCAACCGACCGAGTGAGCGAGTCGGCAGCCGTGGGGGCGCTCATCTGAGCTCTCGATTTAGGGTCGCCTAAATTTGCGATAAGACTACCCTAAAGTCAAGATTCCGATTCGCGAAAATCCTCCAGCAGGTCTGTCAGGATCCGCTCCGTCATCCCCCACACGAACGAGTCCTCAAGATGATAGGCGGCGAATTCCCGGGTCTCTCCCCGAACCTCGATCCGAACGGGATTGTAGGTATCCGGATGCAGCAGGCGATCGATCGGCACCCATAGTGCCGCCGATACTTCATGACTCAGGCGCACCGGTGGTCGGACGGGTATCGCGAAGACGAACGGCCGGACCGCGACCGGGGGAAGGACCGGCGTTCTCGGAATGACATCGGCCAGACGACCCAGGAGTCGGGACCGCTCGAGCGTGATGCCGACTTCCTCCTCGACCTCTCGCATCGCCGTCCGGACGAGATCGTCGTCGCCAGGCTCCCGACGGCCACCGGGCAGCGCCATGTGCCCCGACCAGGGATCACCCGGGCGCTCGGCGCGACGGATCAGCAGGATCGCGTCTGGAGAGGGGACCAGAACCAGACCAACTGCCGCCCACAAAAGGGCGGGATCGGCATCGTCGGGGGGAACAGGTCGCGCCGAGAGCCGATCCCGCAGCCGTTGGAGGCGATCGATCAGTGGATGTGGCTGTGGCAGCTTCCGCCGCAGCACCCGCCGGCGGGGGGTCCGAGGCGACTCAGGTCGGCCGGCTTGCCGGCAGACGCGGGGCGCGCCGTGACGGACATGAGGCGTTCCAGCTTCCGGCCGGTGCATGAAGGACAGGAGACGGCCGCGTCACCCCGCACCAGGCGCTCGAACTCGGTGTCACAGGCCGAACAGCGATAGGCATAGATGGGCATGAAAGGAGATTAGCGCGAGGCCACCTGGTTTGCCAGCCGATCGCTCAGGCGATCCCGGTGAGCCGGGCGCTCAGGTCCCATAGCCTCCGGGCCGCCGCCTCGTCGTACGACGCGGCGGACGAGCGGCTCTCCTGCCGATTCACGAAATACCCGCCGGTGATCCCGGCGACTTCCGGCGACGCCGCGAGATAGATGGGCGTCTCCGCGCCGCGCTTCGGGTTCCCGCCGAACGCGCTGGACACCACGGCTCCTGCCACCGGCAGGTCGAGGTAGTTGGCGAGCAGCCTTGTTGTGATCACGCCGGGATGTACCGCGTTCACCGTCACCGCGGTCCCCTCCAGCCGGAGCGCGAGCTCGTGGGTGAAGAGCAGGTTGGCGAGCTTCGTCATGCTGTAGACCCGAATCGGCTCGTATCGGCGCTGGCTCTGGAGATCGTCGAAGTCGATGCGGCCGCCCTGGTGTGCGCCCGAGGAGACGTTGACGATGCGCGAAGGGGCGCCCGCCTTCACGGCGTCCAGCAGAAGATTGGTGAGCAGGAAGTAACCCAGATGGTTGACGGCGAACTGCATCTCGAGACCGTCCACCGACTCCTCGCGGGTGCGAAGCAGGACGCCGGCGTTGTTGATCAGTACATGCACCCGCGGGTGCGCGGCCAGGATCTCGCCGGCCGCCGAGCGGATCGAGGCCTGCGAGGACAGATCACAGCGCACCACCTTCGGGGTATGGCCACCCGCCTTCGTGATCCCTTCAGCCACCTCGCCGCCGTCCTCGGCACGCCGGCAGACCAGGACGAGACTGGCGCCGAGCCCTCCCAGGCCTTCGGCCGTGGCACGGCCGATCCCCTTGGATGCACCGGTCACCACGCACACCCGCCCCGACAGGTCGGCCAGCGGGAAGCTCATCGCCCGGTCAGCTCCGCCGACAGAAACGCGACCGTGGCGTCGAACACGCGGTCGAGATCTTTGCTGCCTCCGTTCCACGGGTGCGCGGCACCGAACGTGTGCCCCGCGCCTTCGACCGTCACGACCCGGGTACTCGGAGGCGCCACGGCCGCGAGGGCCATCCCTTCGGCGACGTTCACTGCTTCGTCCTCGGTTCCGTGGACCAGCAGCCAGGGGATGCTCATGCGCTCCGCCGCCGACCGGATGTCGAGCGCCGCGGCGTTCTCTTCGATGTCGTCGAGGACGTCCGTGTACAACGGCAGCACTTCGCCGGTCCGGGCATTGGTGATCTGCCGGACCCCGGCTTCGCGCCACGTTTTCCGTTCGAGCTGATGCCAGCGCTCCACGGTCGAGATGGCCGACCAGGTGACCAGGGCGCGCACGCGGGCGTCGTTGGCGGCATGGAGGATCGAGACTCCGCCGCCACGCGAGTGGCCGACCAGTCCCAACACCGTCGGCGTCGCGACCTCGAGCTCTCCCCGAGACAGCGCGGCCACCACACGCCCCAGATCATCCAGCTCCGCGGAAAAGGTGTTGTGACCGAAGCGCTCAGGAAACACGAACCCGGATCCTTCGACCCCGCTCCCGCTCATGTTGAGCGACACGGCGGTGAAGCCGGCCCTGGCGAGACGCTCCGCGAACGGGGGCCACATCCCCCAGTCCTTGAACCCCTTGAATCCATGGACGGTCACGACAGCGGGCCGGGAGTCGCCTCTTCTCCCGGCGCGCACATCGACGGCAATGTCGCCCAGGACGCCGGGCACGAGGTGACGAGAGAGTGTCGGTGTCGCCATGGTCAAAGGTACCCGTCAGACCACCGCGGGCTCCAGGAGCGTGAGCGTCCGCGCGCCAGCATCCAGGCGGGCACGCACGCCGAGCGGCAACGTCCACTGGGCATCGATATGGCCCACGGGGAATCCGATCGCCACCGGAATGCCGAGAGGGAGGAAGTACTGCCCCAGCAGCTCATCGAAGCCGAACGCCCCGTCGCCGGTAGAGCGCTTGCAGTCGGTGAACCGGCCGATCGCGATGCCGGCCAGACCGCGGAACGCGCCCACGGCTCGGAGGTGGGCGAGCACGCGGTCGACCCGGTAGAGATCTTCGTTGGTGTCCTCGAGGACGAGAATCGCACCATCGAGGTCGGGGAACCAGGGCGTGCCGATCAGGCATTGAAGTAGCGTGAGGTTGCCCCCGGCGAGGATGCCCTCGGCGACGCCGGACCGAAGGGTGACGACCCGATCATCGCGGGGGACCAGCATATCCGAGGGCACCGTTGGGGCCTCGAGCTGGCCGGCGGCGCCGGCCACCGTCAGTACCCGCTCGAAGTGCCGGCGGCTGAAGCCGGGCATCGGGCTGCGAGCCACCGGAGCGTGGAAGGTCACCAGACCTGCATGGCGGGTGACCCCGGCGAGCAGGGCGGTAATGTCGGAGAAGCCGATGATCGCCTTCGGGCGACGGACCAGGGCCTCGAAATCCACCCCCTCGAGGATGCGGGTCACCCCATAGCCGCCCCGGAGACACCAGACGGCGTCAATCCGCTCGTCCTGGAGCGCCGCGTTGAGATCGGCCAGGCGGTCGTCGTCGGTCCCCGCCAGGTACCCCGAACGATTCCCGGCGTGTGGTCCGGTGACCGGTTCGTAATCCAGCGCACGGCACAGCTCCTCGGCCCGTGTTATATCGTCCCGTTCCAATAACGGTCCCGCAGGTGCGACAAGCGCGATGCGGCTTCCACGTCCGAGCCGAGGAGGGCGTACGAACGGTTTTGACCCCATCGATGCTCCAGGATTAAATTCTGCGCACCTCTACGAACGGAGGGCGGTAGTGCGCGCATCACAGCCCACGTTGTTGCTCGCCGCCGGCCGTGTCATTGCCGAGTCGCGGGACATCATGGTGTCGCAGTGGTCCGGCTGGCTCGGCGATCGCATTACATCAGCCCCCACGATATCACGTCAACTCGTCGAGCGGGAGTTTCGCCTGCTGCTCGACGTGGTCAGCGAGATGGTGGGTCCCCTGCGCCGTGAGGTCAACGGCATCTGGCTCGACACCTGCGAGCATTATGGCCGCATCGCCTCGGCGCGAGGGCTCGCCGCCGGTGAGGTCGTGGATGAGCTGCAATATCTGCGGGAACTGCTCATCCGTCATCTCGCCCCGGTGCTCGCGGCCATGCGCGCGCGCCAGGGCATGGCGGTGATGCTGCGTCTCAACCGGGTCATCGACAAGGGCGTGGCGACCGCGGTGGTGGGCTACACCGACGCGCTCGTGGCCACGCTGTTCGCGGAGAACGGCGTTCCCGCTGCCGGGTCGGAGTACGACGCCACCGAAGTCGACCGCCAGTTGGCCGCGCTGGAACACAAGCTCAGCACCATCATCAAGCGGCGCCAGCGGTAGCCGGCGGGCGCCGATGCCGCTCCTGCACCTGCTGCCGGCCCTCCCGTGGCTGGCGCCTTTCCTCGCGCTGCCGAAACTGGCGCGCACCGAGCCCAATCTCTCGAGCGTCCCTCCCAGCTCCGGCCTTCTGGTGACGGTCGTGGTGCCGGCGCGCAACGAAGCGGCCAATCTCCCGACCGTCGTCGGCTCGATTCTCGCCTCCACCTACGAGCCCTTCGAGCTGGTGGTAGTGGACGACCGGTCCACCGACGAGACCGCGGCCATCGCGGCGAACCTCGCAAGCGCGGACGCCCGCCTGCGGGTGATCCACGGCGAGCCGCTGCCGGAGGGGTGGTATGGGAAGCCCTGGGCCTGTCTGCAGGGGTTTCGCGCCGCGCGAGGCGACCTCGTGCTCTTCACGGACGCGGACACCCGACACGAACCCGAGCTACTCGCGCGAGCGGTGGGCGCGTTACGGCAGACCGGCGCGGATCTGGTGACCGTGGCGCCGCATCAGCGGTGCGAGAGCTTCTGGGAGCGGCTCGTCATGCCGCAGATCTGGCTGCTGCTGGGCATTCGGTACCACCCGGGCAGGGTGAATGCCGCCCGCCGGGAGCGCGATGTCATCGCGAACGGCCAGTTCATCCTCACGACCCGCGAGGCGTACGAAGCCGCCGGGATGCATACGGCAGTAAAGCAGGAGGTGGCGGAAGATCTGGCGTTGGCCCAGGCCTACCTGCGAGCCGGCCGCCGGCTTCATTTCGTCTTCGCGGATCGCCTGATGGAAACCAGGATGTACCGGAGCCTGGGCGAGTTGGTCGAAGGGTGGTCGAAGAACATGTATCTGGGTGGCCGGCGCTCGTTCGCCGGGCACCCGATCCTTCAGGCCCTGGTGCCGGTGATGATCACGGCGCCGTTCGGCTTCTGGCTGGCTCCCCCCGGGGCGCTGCTCCTGACAGGTGGCGCGGGACCGGTGGGTGGCGCAGCGCTCGCGGCGACGCTGGCGTCGGCGACGTTCTGGATGCTGGTGTCGTACGGCATGCGGATCCCGCTGCTCTACGGACTGCTGTATCCGCTCGGAGCGGCGATGGCCTTGATGATCGCCGGCCGATCGATCGTCCGCGGCGGACGAAAGGTCGTCTGGCGCGGGCGCACGTACGGCGACCGCTAACTTCCGCTCAGACGATCCACGACCACGTTCTGGGCCGGGATACGGCCGCCAAGGAGATGACCGGCGGCATCCACCCGGAGCCGATACTCCACGGTGCCGATGGCCATCGAGACCGAGTCGCTTCCCAGGCTCGACACCTTCACGCTGAGAGTCTGGCCTCCTCCGCTGTGCGCTCCACCGAGGTTGAACAGGGGCACCTGCGATGCGGCGCCTGGTGCCCGAGCCTGCCGAATGGCCTGTTCCAGCAGAGCGAATGAGAGATTGAGGTAGGGGATCGCGCCCTTCTGCGTGCCGAAGACGAACGTTCGCAAACCGCGGTCGTTCGCCTCATCCACCGCCGCACTGTCTTCCCTGAAAATGACCCGAGATCGAGACACGACCTTGCCTTTGGCTCGGCCGCTGTCGGCGTCGGCCCGCACGGTCACCTCGATGAGCGGAACCGATCCATCCGGAGCCAACACGGCGCTGTAGTGCTGGGCGGTCGTCGACGCGCTCCGAACAGCGAGGGTGCCCACGATGGCGGTCGCGGTCCGGGTGAAGCGCTCCGTCGCTACGGTGTCGCCGGCGTGACGGATCACGAAGACTCCGCTGTCGGCCACCGTTTGGGCGCATAGAGCACTGGGCGCCGACCAGACGGCCAGCGTCAGGAGCATCGAGGCGTATGGAGTCATGCTGGAGGATATCCCCTGGTCCGTGCGGCGTGAAGATGGTGCCGGCTTCGATGAAGGATGCCGATACCCTGGCTCTCTCCGAGCCGGGGAGGCCACGCGGTGGAACTCGAAGCGGCGCTTCGCAACATCCACAACCTCCGCGATATCTCCAGTCTGCTGGGCGCGATGGGGCATCATCCGCTGTACGAGCCCGCGGCGCTGCTATCCGATCGCGCCCCCGGAGGTCCGGATGGAGAGGTCATCGCCGTCGGGCGCACCGGCACGTTCCCCTGGTTCGCGCTGACCAGTCTCACGCCGGAGGCGGCGGCGCGAAGCCTGGCGCGGCGGCTGGGCCAGCGGGGTCGAATCGCCGGCGTACTCGCCCTCGACGAGCAACGCCGCCGGCTCGCATTGGCGGTCGACAGGGATGGCACGCCGTCACTCGTCATCGACCTCAGTCATCCCTCGAGCGGGGCTCTCGCATCGCTTGGGAAGATGTGCGGCGGGGGCGATGGCGGCGCGTTGGCCTATGCGGCGCGGGTCGCCGATGCGCTGTCGATCGAGAGCGTGGGCCGAAGATTCTTCCGCGAGTTTCGCGCGGTGCTGGAGCGCATGGCGGCGGCGATCGCCGGCCCCATCCGCGGCCAATGACCGTCGTGACTTCGTGCTCCTCCAGCTTACCCGGGTCCTCTTCCTCTACTTCGTGCAGGCCAAGGGCTGGCTGGCCGGCCGCGAGCGCTTTCTGGGAGAAGAAGCAGACCGGTGTCTGGCCTCGGGAAAGAACCTTCACCGCCATCTGCTGCAGACCACTCTTCTTCGGAACGTTGAACCGTCCATCGGCCGAGCGGACACGGTCGGCCGCACGCTTCGGCGCCATTCCCTTTCTCAATGGCGGTCTGTTCGAGCCTCACCCGCTCGAGCGCCGCATCCGCCGCGATCTTCCGAATGATCGCGTGGCGTGACGCCTTCGACCGTGTGTTCGAGCGCTTCCACTTCACAACGGTGGAAGGAGCCACGCCCGGCCACATCGCGCCCGACATGCTCGGCCGGGTCTTCGAAGGGCGTCATGGCGCCGGATGTCCGGCGCGCGTCTGGCACGTACTACACGCCCGCCGCGCTCGTCGCGGACATCATCGATGCGGCGCTCGTCGCCGCGGTGGCCGCGCGGCTCGGCTGCGGCGAATGTCGAGGCCAGCGTCGAGGCTCGAGTCGGGTCAGGCGCGGGCCGTCGCCGCGGCCTCATGCCTCACCATTCTCGATCCCGCGGTCGGATCGGGCGCGTTCCTGCTGGGCGCACTCGAGCGTCTCGCGTCGCTCCACGCGCGCATGGGCGAAAGCGAAGCCGCTCGAAAGCGACGAGTGCTGGAGCGCAATCTCTTCGGCGTCGATCGCTCGGGCGCGGCGGTGCGGCTGGCGGAGCTTCAGGCTCTGGCTCGCGGTCATCGCAGGCGATCCCGCCGAGCGGCCGGTCTCGGTGCAACCGCTCCCCAATCTCGATTGCCTGGTGCGCCAGGGAGACAGCCTCCTCGAGCCGTCCGGGCTCGGAGCCGCGTCCTGCCGACCGTCGCCGGAGCTGGCCGGCCGCATTGGCGATCTGCGGCGGCGGGTGGTCACAGCCGTGGGCCCGGCAAAGCGTCCGCTGGTGCGTGAGCTGGAAGACGCTCGAGGTTCGAGTCGCGCCAGGGAATCTCTGAAGAGCGCGGAAGACTCGTCTGCGCGACCGCATCGCCGAATGTCTCCGACGCCGCGACGGTCACGAGACCTGTTCGGCGGCCGCCGCGGCATCGATGCGGAGCTGCGTGCTCAGTCTCGGCACCAGCGGAGAGTGGAGCTTCGGGGCATCCGGACCGCGCGACGCGTCGCTCGAGCGCAACCGTGAGCTGCCATGGTTCCACTACCCGAGCCACTTCCCCGACGTTTTTGCGGCCGAGACGGCTTCGACGTCGTCGTCGGGAATCCACCGTGGCTTCGGGCCGAGGAGATTCCGCACCTCGAGCGGGAGCGGCTGGCGAGCCGGTACCGATGGTGGCGTGGAGGAGGTGGATACCGGAATCGGCCCGATCTGTCGGTGGCCTTTCTCGAACGTGCCTTCGAGCTGGTCCGGTCCGATGGAGTGGTGGCGATGCTGGTACCCGCCAAGCTTGCCACTGCGAGCTACGGGGCCTCCGCGCGTCACGCGCTCGCGTCCACGGCAACGCTCGTTGCCATCGCAGATCTCACCGGGCATCCAGACGCCGTGTTCGATGCCACGGTCTACCCGCTCGCCATCGTCGCCCGACGCTCACGTGCTCCCGCGCGCCATCAGGTGCGGACCGCGCTCGCCTCCGATGAAAACCGGGTCGAGCAGGCGGGTCTGCGGGGCGGTGGTCCCTGGGTTCTCACCGGAGGTCGTGCCCGAAAGGTTCTCGCTGCCCTCATGGCCGACCATCCGAAGCTGGGCGACGGTGTTCCATGCCATCTTGGGCTCAAGACAGGAGCAAACGCTCTATTTCTCGATCCCCCAGCCGGGGTCGAGGCTCGGCTCGTGCGCCGCGCCATTCGGGGACGCGACGTCGCCCCGTTTCGAGTTCGTGCTCCGCGGCGGCTGCTGTTTCCCCACGATGCCGAGGGGAGGCCGCTGGTCACCCTTCCGTCCGCGGCCGCGGCCCACCTCTCGCCACATCTCGATGCGCTTCGCCGGCGCGCCGACTTCCGTACCGGGCCACCCTGGACCCTGTTCCGCGTGGCGGCGGCGACCGCTCGCCACCGCGTCGTGTGGGCCGATGTCGCCCGAATGCTCGCGGCAGCTGCCCTCACGGGCGAGCACGACGACGACCTCATTCCGCTCAACACCTGTTACGTCGCCCTGGCTTCCTCGCGCGCTGAGGCCGATCGGCTCGCGGCCTGGCTCAACTGCACCTGGCTCCGTGTGGCGGCCAGGGTAGGCGCCGTCCCGGCCGCCGGCGGCTTCGCGCGATTCGCCGGCAACACGATCCAACGCCTGCCACTCCCACTGTCCGTGTTGGATGATGAGCGGCTCGGACAGCTCGCCATCGCCGCTCGCGATGGGGCGCCCATACACGATGAGCTCGACGATCTCGCCGCCTACCACCTCGGACTCTCCGCCACCGACCGGTCGGCGCTCAGGGCGATGGTGGCCG
Organism: uncultured Gemmatimonadales bacterium; assembly: GCA_963757525.1. Taxonomy (GTDB): domain Bacteria; phylum Gemmatimonadota; class Gemmatimonadetes; order Gemmatimonadales; family GWC2-71-9; genus CAVVWJ01. Next base: position 1,728,498 of record CAVWRM010000001.1, on the reverse strand, counting down.
GTGGCACCGCACATCGCCGCTGAAGCGCTGACCCCGGTGCCCGAACCCCTCATCACCGGCCTCAGCACCGGACCGGTGGCCTCGCCAGCCGCCGTGGCGAGGTCTATCGCCCGCAATCTGCTGCCCCCGGAAGACTCTACCGAGCTGCCCTCATGGCTGCTGCCTGGCCAGCAGCGAAGCTGCCGACGGGTGATCGCCGCGGTGCGGCGGTACAGGGGCGCCATGCTGGCCGACCCGGTGGGGAGCGGGAAGACGTTCGTGGCCCTGGCTGTCGCCGCGGCATTAAACCCGGACCGGCGCACGGCGTGTCTCGTTCCGGCGACGCTTGTCGGCCAATGGCGCGCCACGGCCCAGGACCTCGGCGTCGAGGTCGAGATCGTGTCTCACGAGCAGGTGAGCCGAGGCCGGTTGCCACTCGTCGGGCGGGGTCTCGTCGTGATCGACGAGAGTCACCATTACCGCAATCCCGATACGCGGCGCTATGGCTTCGTCGCACCGTGGCTCGCCGGGCGACCGGTCCTTCTCGTCACCGCCACGCCGATCGTCAATCGTCCCGCCGACCTCGGGAATCAGCTTCGACTCGGCATCCGCGATGACGCGCTCGTCGCGGAGGGAGTCGTATCGATCGAGCGGGCCATTCTCGACGGCGCCGACCCGGCGATCCTGGGGCGTGTCGTCGTCGAGGAGCTATGCTCGGGCGCGAGCCGACCGGATCGCAGTGAAGCGGAGAGTCCGGCTTGCGCGTCAGAGAACGTTGCTATCCACGATGTCATCCGTCGCATTCACCGGCTCGCACTCTCACGAGTCCCCGGCACGGCCACTCTCATTCGCGGCGTGCTGCTTCGCGCCGCGGGATCGAGCGCCGCCGCGCTGCTCGGCGCTCTGCGGCGCTATCGCACCCTCCTTCTCCACGCGCGCGACGCATCAGCCGCGGGCCGGCCAGTAACTCGCTCGGAGATCCGCCGTTTCGCCGGCGAGCTCGACGACCAGCTGGTGATGTGGGAGCTGGTGGGGAGTGTGAGCGCGGGCGCCGAGCTCGCGGTCGATGATCTTGGTGTGCTCGATGCGGTCATCGCCGAGACGGCGGAGGAGGCGGCGGGCGACGATCCGAAGCTCGGACGTCTGGAAAGGCTCCTCTTCGACGGCCGCTCTTCCGTCGTGTTCACGACGAGCAGAGAGACCGTTCGTCATCTGAGAGATCGGCTGAGCGGGCGCGCGGTCGCGTGGTGTACGGGCGACCGTGCCGGTCTCGGCCGGGTGCAGGTGCCGCGAGACACGGTGCTCTCCTGGTTTCGGGCGGGGGCCGGCACAGGCCGATCCGATCTCGGTCTCCCGATCCATCTGATCGCCACCGATGTGGCGGCGGAGGGGCTCGATCTCCAACGAGCCGGGCGGATCGTTCATTACGATGCGCCGTGGACGCCGATGCGGCTGGAGCAGCGGGAAGGGCGCGCGGTGCGGCTCGGATCGGCGCATGGCGAGGTGCAGGTGGTGCGCTTTCTCCCTCCGCCGGCGCTCGAGGCGGAGATCCATATCGAGTCGGCCCTGGCGCGAAAGTCGGCGCTCCCTGCACGTGCCGGGCTCGGCCCGAAGGCGCTGCGTCCGTGGCGGTGGCGCGACGAGCTGGCCGAAAGGCTGGGACCGGGGCCCGCGGTGGCGGGCATCGGAGTCATGCACGGAGCGCATCGGTGCCTGCTCGCCGGATTCACACTCCACGCGATGGCCGGCAGCCAAGCGGTGTGTGTGGGATCCTTCGTGGGCGTTCTGAGACAGGGCGGCGTGTGGACGGAGGATCGGGAGGAGGTCGAGCGTGCGATGATGGCGGCGGCGATGGTCGGCGACACATGTCCGGTGAGCGCGGAGAGCCGCCGCCACGCCATTCGGTCGCTCGCATCACCGATCCGGCACTATCTCGCCATGGCCGCGAGCCGGCGCTGGGCCTACCCAGAGCCCGACGAGGCTGCGCGATACCTCGCCCGTCGGTTGAGGCAGGCATCACATCGGGCCGCTCGCGCCCGAGACTTGGGCGCGCTGGAGCGATTGGAGCGGGCGCTGGCATTCGTGAGTGGAGGACATACGGCGGGTGAATCCATGCTCGTGCGGCAGTTGATGGAGCTGGGGCCGCGGGAGCTCACTCGGGCCGTCGCGCGGCTTCCTGCCGCCACGCCAAGGCCGGAGGCGATCGAAGCACGACTCAGTGGCTTGGTGCTGTTCGAAGAATGACTTCCGCGCTCGCGTTGGCCGAGCAATCTCGGTGGACCCGCCGGCTGCGCGTTCTTGATGCATCAACGAACAGGACCGTGTCCTACTGCATATGGTCCTCTCCCCGTGAGCGGAGCCAGCGGATTGGTTGGGAGTCCTAGTCGGCCGCGAGGCGGGAGGACTCATGAAAGCCAGCCGATTCACCGCCGAGCAGATCGTGGCGATCCTGCACGAGGCTGCCTCCGGCACCCCGATCCGCGAGCTCAGCCGGAAACACGGCATCACGGAGACCACGTTCTATCGCTGGCGCCGTCAGTACGGCGGCCTCCAAGTCGGCGAGACCAAACGCCTCAAAGCGCTCGAGGAGGAGAACTGCCGGCTCAAGAAGCTGGTGGCCGACCGGACTCGGGCAGTTGGGTGATGATTACGCAACTGGAGTTCACCCGGTTTGGTGGACGGGTAAGGATTGGGCCGCTCACGCCACTGACGTTGGTCCCGTTTGTAGACAGTTGCGCGCTAGAGTAAGGCGACTTCCGCGGTCCATTGCTCCTGACGATTTCTGGGTAAACTCCACCGGGGTCAGGTGCCCGAGGGAACCGTGAGGGCGGTGCTGATTATAGTCGATCCGCCACGCTTCGATCGTCGCCTTGGCATCGGCCAGTGAGGCGAATTGATGGTTTGGAATCGCTGACGGTTCCGGCATTCATGAAAAGAACCATCGTGCCCAGCTCCTTCACCAGCGTCTTCAACTGCTTCGTGGCGCCCTAAAGCCGGCTGCGTCCCGCCACACCAAGGGCCACCGTCATTCACAGCGACAGTGTCCGACATCGCTGAGTAACCATGGTTGGTTGATGTAGTGTCCCACTTCTGGGCGTAGCCTCCAATTTCCCACGGCAGATGTCCAAGTGGAACCCAAATCGCGTGCTCGGCGTCACTGCGAAACATGAAGTAAGTCTTGAAAACTGAATAATCGACGAAAATGTATCCTCCGGGAACAGTCTGTTCTTCGGGCTATCGTCACTGCTCCAGCTGAACTCGCCGTCCTCATCAGGCACGTACAGGTGGTAGTAGAAACACCCATCGAGATACCAGTGACCGTCTGTATTCCCGATTACGCCGCGCCCGTATGATCCCGTGAAATAGTTGACCAGCTGAGTGCCTGCGACCCAACCAGTTACACCGGATGGGGCATCCGCAGTAGAATCGAAGCGGATTCCGGTCGAATCCCGCCCGTACAGCGCATAAGCTTGACCATAGTACAGCCACGTCTTGCTCGTATCTCCCGATTCATGGGGGGAAGCGCGCCGTCGCATCAGGCGAGCAATGTCGCGCTCCGGACACGCGCTCGGCTGTTTCGGGAGACCGATATTCCGGGTCCGGGAGCTCGTCCAGGCGAAGCAGACATTGTGAGGGCAGGAGACGGGGGCCTGCTGGCGAGGGGCGCGTTCAGTCGGCGCAGACGAGGAGACTACGCAGTTTGCTGGCTCCGAGCGAAGCAGACTGCAGCGCCCGAGCCAGCGGGCTCCCGTCTCCTGCCCTCACGATGTCCCCGACGGCGTCGCCATCGAGGCCAAGCTCAGGTGTGTGGCGCTCTTCGGAGAATGACTTCGGCGCTCGCGTCGGCCTCGGAGCCGATTGGCATCCGGGCGCCCTCGCCGGCCCCGGCCGTGCTCTCGCCCCGGAACTCGAAGTGGGCCGGATCGAGTACGCGGGGAGCCGCGGGCCCATCCACCTCGCCGCGAACGATGCGGGCAAGCAGATGCTCCGCCAGCGTGGCGGCCGTGTACCAGGTATCGGGATCTACGCCGGGATACAGCGCGGCGAATTCGGCGCGCAGCCGGGCTTCGCGAACCATAAAACCGCTCCTTCGTTGGGTCTCAGCCCCCGCTCACGATAGAGGCGGGGCAATCACCGCGCAACGGGGCGCTGGCGCCGCTACGTTACGGCCATGCCAAGCCCCCGAATCATCCTCTTCGACCTCGACGGAACGCTCATCGACTCGATCCGTCTCATCCTCGACAGCTACCATCACGCCATGCGCTCGAACGGCTTGGCCTCCCGGGCCGACGAGCACTGGCTCCAAGGACTCGGCACGCCGCTCAAGGTCCAGTTCGCCGAGTGGCGGGACGATCCAGCCATGCTGGAGGCGCTGATCACCAGTTATCGCGAATACAATCTCGAACATCACGACCGCATGGTCACCGTCTACCCCAGTGTCGTGGACGCCATCCGCACCATCCGCGATGCCGGCGTGCGCACCGGCCTCGTCACCTCCAAGAATCGGCCCGGCGCGCTCCGCGGTCTCGGTCTGGCAGGACTGGTCGACATGATGGACGTCCTGGTGTGCGCCGACGAGGTAACCAACCCCAAGCCGCATCCCGAGCCGGTGGAAAAGGCCGTGACCATTCTGAACGGCGATGTGCGGGACACGATCTACGTGGGAGACAGCATCCACGACATGCAGTCGGGTCGTGCGGCGGGGGTCAGGACGGCCGCGGCGCTCTGGGGGCCGTTCGGGAGGAGCAATCTCGAGGGCGCCGCGCCCGATTTCTGGCTGGAGACGCCCGCCGAGCTGACCGGATTGCTTCGCTAGTCGTCGAGGATCTTGCGCAGCCGGCGGATCAGCTGTTCCACGGTGAAGGGCTTTTCCACGAAGCCGGTGCCCGGTGGCATGGTCCCATCCACCAGGATGGTGCGCTCGGTGTATCCCGACATGAAGAGCACCTTGAGCGACGGCTGACGGGCGCGGAGTCGCTCGACCAGCTCCCGCCCGCCCATTTCCGGCATGACGACATCGGTCAACACCAGGTCGAACTGGTTGTCGGGATCTTCCACCAGCTCCAGCGCCTCCACTCCATGCCGGGCCTCCACGACCGTGTAGCCGTGCCGCTCGAGCAGCCGCCGCGCGGACATTCGCACGGCCGCTTCGTCCTCCACCAGCAGGATCGTCTCGGTACCCACCGGGAGACTCCGGCGGTCGGGCGCGCCCACGACCGCGGTGCCGGGATCGTTGTGCCGGGGGAGATAGAGGGTGAACGTCGAGCCACGCCCGGGAGCGCTCTCGACCGTGATGTGCCCTCCGCTCTGCTCGATGACGCCGTACACCGAGGACAGTCCCAGGCCGGTGCCGGCGCCCGCTTCCTTGGTGGTGAAGAACGGCTCGAAGATCCGGGCCTGGGTCGTCACGTCCATCCCGACCCCGGTGTCCGTCACGGCCACGGCGGCATAGGCGCCGGGCTTGACGCCACCCGCGCGCTCCGGCCCGTCGGCGCCGACCCGGCAGTTGGCGGTGGCAATGGTGACGCGACCGCCCTTGGGCATCGCGTCTTTGGCGTTGACGATCAGGTTGACGAACACCTGCTCGAGCTGGCCCGGATCGGCCATCACGTACCACAGACCCGGATCGGCATCGATATCGAGTGTAATGGCGCCGCCGAGAAGGCGACGCAGCATGCCCGAGATATCGTCGAGGATGCCGTTGAGTGAGAGCACCTTTGGCTGCAGCACCTGGCGGCGGCTGAAGGCCAGGAGCTGGCGGGTGAGCGCCGCCGCCCGCTGCCCGGCGTGCCGGATCTGCTCGATGTCGGCGCGGATCGGATCGCCGGCCCGCAGCTCCTGGAGCACCAGGTCGCTGAAGCTCAGGATGCCGGTGAGCAGATTGTTGAAGTCGTGGGCGACGCCTCCGGCGAGCTGCCCCACGGCCTCCATCTTCTGGGCCTGGCGCAGCTCCTCTTCGCTGCGGCGGAGCGCGGCGTGATTCCGTTCCCGCTCCACCGCGATCTGGGCGAGGTCGGTAGCCACCTGGACCATCCGCGCGTCTTCCGTGTCAGGCACGTGAGACTCGCGGTGAAAGATCGCCAGCGTTCCCAGCGCGGCCCCGTCGGCGCCGAGCAGCGGGGAGATCCACGCCGCCCGCAGCTCATCGGCCAGGGGCGTGTCCTTCCATCCCTGCCACCTGGGATCCTCGTCGATGTCCGGCGAGATCACGCCCTCGCGCCGGAGCACTGCCAACGCCCATGGTCCCGTTTCGAGGTCGACCGGGATCGTCTCGATCGATTCCGCATAGGTGGCCGGGAGACGATGCCCCGTCGCCAGCGCGAGCCTGCCCTCTTCGTCGAGCAGGTGGACCGCAGCGATGCCACCGCCATGAGCCTCGGTGAAGTCCACGATGCGACCGAGCACGTCGCCCAGGTCGAGCCCGGCGGCGATCTCCTTGAGAATGGTGCTCTGGCACCGCCCCACCAGCTCCTCCCGCCGGCGCTCCGTGACATCGGCGAACGAGCCCACCATCCGGACCGCGTCGCCACCGTCATCCCGGACGATCGAGGCACGGGCTTCGACGTGAGCCCACCGTCCTTCCGCGCGCCGGAAGCGATGCTCGCTGGTCCAGAGGCTTTCGCCCCGGGCCACGACACCGTGGATCTCGCCGACCACGCGTTCACGGTCGTCCGGGTGGATGCGCTCGTACCACCACGCAGCGGTGCCGCCGAATTCGGAGGAGGTATACCCGAACACGCGTCCGGTGCCATGGGACCACGACATCCGGTCGCTCAGGAGGTCCCAGTCGAGGACGATGTTACCGCTCGCGCCGACGGCCAGCCGGAAAAACTCCTCGCGCTCACGCAGTCCGCTCTCGACGCTCCGGCGCTCCGTCAGGTCGTTGAGGGCGAGGATGAGATGGTCGCCGCCCTGGTCGCGGGGTGCCACCCGCGTCACCGTCGCCTGCACCCAGACGGGCTCGCCCGATTCCTTGAGCACGCGCTTCTCTGTCGTGTAGCTGGCGCACTCGCCGGCCCTGAGCAAGCGGAGCGCTTCGCGGTCGGCCTCGCGATCGGCCGGGTGAGTCAGATCTTCGGCCAGCCGGCCTGCCAACTCGGACGGCTCGGCGCCGACCAGTGCTCCAAAGGCCCGGTTGACCCTCACCAGCTTGCCGGTCTCAGAGACGATGGCCATCGGCACACCGGTCTCCCCGAACACGGGAATGACGGCAGTCGGCGGGGAGGCTACTACCCTGGTGGCCCGAAGGGCATGAAGCTCGATCTCGGTCGCGGCCCACACCGCGAGATCGGCCAGCAGATCCAGGTCCCTATCGGACCAGAGCCTCGGCACGGCGTCGATCACGCTGAGGGCGCCGAGGACATTGCCGTCTTCGTCCGTGAGCGGGACGCCGGCATAGGCGATCCACCCCAGCTCCCGGACCGCGGGGTTGGTCCGAACCAGCGGGTCCCGGGTGGCGTCCTCGATGACGACGGGGCGGCCGGACTCGACGACATGGCGGCAGAAGGAATAGGTGAGCGGGGTGGCTCGGGCGATCGCCAGCGGCTCGGGTAGACCGGTGGCGCTCTTGAAAAACTGGCGGTCTTCATCCACCAGCGAGATGAGGGCGACGGGGGTGCCCAGGAGCCGCGAGGCCAGCCGCGTGAGCCGGTCGAACGCCTCCTCGGGTGGGGTATCGAGAAGGGCCGTCCGCCGCACCGCGGCAAGCCGCTCCGCCTCGGGTGGGGGGGCGCTCACCTGGGTCATCGTCAGGCGGAATCTGCGGGGTAAACCGAACTCGTCAAGGAAGTCCCGGCAATTGCCAACTAGAGGTGGACCGCTATCTTCCCGCCGCCCGTTACAAGGAATTTACATGCGCCTGCTTCCCCGCGACGAGAAGTTCTTCGACCTGTTCAGCGCGGTCGCCGCCTTCATCGTCGAAGCCGCCCGGCTGCAGAAGGATCTGCTGCTGGCCGACACCTCGCACCGTGGCGCTATCGTCGATCAAATCAAGCGGTTAGAGCATCAGGCCGACCAGATCACCCATGACGTGGTGAGCCGGCTGGACCGGGTGTTCATCACCCCCCTGGACCGGGAGGACATCCACCTCCTGGCGTCCCGGCTGGACGACGTCATCGACCTGATCGACGGCACCGCGAGGCGGCTCCACATCTTCCGTGCCGGGGATTCGCCCCACGGGGCCAACCTGATCGCGGATGTGATCGCCCAGGCCACGATCCAGCTCCAGGTGGCGGTGGAGGGGCTGGAGGACAACAAGGCCGGGACGGTTCTCGACGCCTGCGTGAGGGTCAAGCGGCTGGAAGAAGAAGGCGATTCAATCTACCACGAGTGGCTGGGCAGGCTCTTCGACGGTCCGCCGGATGCGCTGACGGTCATCAAGTGGAAGGAGATCTACGACAATCTGGAGAAAACGCTCGACAACATCGAGGACGCGAGCAACGTGCTGGAATCCATCTCCATCAAGCACGCCTGAACATGGAGAACAGCGTCCATGCTGTCCTCGCGATCATCGTCGTGGCGCTCGGATTCGATTTCATCAACGGGTTTCACGACAGCGCCAACTCGATCGCGACCGTCGTGTCTACCCGGGTCCTGTCGCCGGGCGTCGCCGTGGTCTGGGCGGCCTTCTTCAATTTCGTGGCCGCGTTCGTGGTCGGCACGGCCGTCGCCAAGACCATCAGCAAGGGGCTGATCGATCCCGCGGTCGTGGACCCCAACGTGATCCTGGCGGCGCTGGTCGGCGCCATCGTCTGGGACCTCATTACCTGGTACCTCGGCCTGCCCACGTCGTCGAGTCATGCCCTCCTGGGCGGGTATGGCGGTGCCGCCATCGCCAAGGCGGGGTTCGGCGCGCTCATCCTGAGCGGTTGGGTCAAGCCGGTCATCTTCATCATCCTGTCGCCGATGCTGGGCCTGGTCCTGGCCTTGGGCCTCACCGTGGCCCTCTCCTGGCTGCTCAGGGACCAGAGGCCGGGTCCCCTGGACCACGCGTTTCGCCGGCTGCAGCTCGTGTCCGCGGCGCTCTACTCGCTGAGCCATGGCGCCAACGATGCCCAGAAAACGATGGGAATCATCGTGGGGCTGCTGGTGGCCGCGCAGGCGCTGTTCGCGGCCGAGACCGGGTGGCTCCACCATCTCTACGTGCCGACCGCCGACCGGATCCCGCTCTGGGTCGAGATGTCGGCCTACACCGCCATCGGGCTGGGCACCGCGCTCGGCGGCTGGCGGATCGTGAAGACGATGGGCAGCCGGATCACCAAGCTCCGCCCTTTCGGCGGCTTCTGCGCGGAAACGGCGGGCGGGATCTCGATTCTCATCGCATCCGGTCTCGGCGTGCCGGTGAGTACGACGCATACGATCACCGGCGCGATCGTGGGAGTCGGCGCGGCGAATCGGATCTCGGCGGTACGGTGGGGTGTCGCGACACGAATCGTGTGGGCGTGGCTGCTGACGATGCCGATGAGCGCGGCCATCGCGGCGATGGGGTATCTGGTACTGCTGAAGGCTAAAGGCTGAAGGCTAAAGGCTAAAGGCTGGGGGGACGCAGCGCTCTCGCCTTCAGCCTTCAGCCTTATGCCGTAGTTCTACGCCGCCCTCCCGAGCTCGCGGGCGGCGATCGCATCGCGATAGTCCGCAATCAAGCAGTCGTACACCGAGCTCCAGTCCCGCCCCTTGGCGGCCCGGAGGGCGCCGCCCGCCAAGCGGCGGCGCAACGCCCCATCCTGCAGCAGCCGCAGCAGCCCTTCGGCAATGGCAGGCGCGCTGTCGGGTTCCACCAGCCACGCGTTCCCTCCGTGCTCGGAGAACTCCAGTACGCCGCCTGACGCCGCGACGAGCGGGGGAAGGCCGGAGCCCATCGCCTCGAGCAGCGAGTTTCCGAATGTCTCGGTGGTGGACGGAAAGACGAAGAGATCGGCCGACGCGTAGGCCCGCGCCAGCTCAGGACCATGGAGCAGACCGGCGACGTGCACGCCGGGTACCTCGCGGCGCCTGATCTCGTCCTCCAGGGGGCCCTGACCCACCAGCACCAGCTGCGCGGAGCCCCGCTCGGTCACGATCGCGTCCCAGGCATCGAGCAGCAGGTCGAGGTTCTTCTCGCGGGCCAGCCTGCCGATGTACGTCACCAGCAGATCGCCGGGTCCGACGCCGAATCGCTGGCGATAGCCGGTGTGTCGGAACCGGGGCGAGAAGACGTCGGGGTCCACGCCCCGGCTCCAGAGACCGGTGTGGGTCACACCTCGACTGTGCAGGTGCCCCTCGTAGATGCGCGACGGGCAGAGCACCCGATGGGCCTGACTGTAGAACCACCGGAGATAGTGCCATCCCGCCTTCAGCGCCCAGGGGACACCGTACCGGGCCGCGTACTGGTCGTAGTCGGTATGGGCCGAAGCGATGACGGGAAGCTGAAGTTGGCGCGATGCCTTCACCCCGGCGAGACCCAGAGAAAACTCCGTCGCGACGTGCACGACGTCGGGGCTGAACTGCGCGAGATCGTCCACCACGTCGCGCATGCGGGGGAATGCCCACTGGACATCGGGATACAGAAAGAGTGGAATGCTTGGCGACCGGTGAACCTCCGGCCGGTCGCGCTCACCCGGCGGGAGCTGATAAGTGGCGGTATACACCCTCACGGCGTGCCCCCGAGCCTGGAGCGCGTCGGTGAGGCGCAACAGCGTTACACCCACGCCGCTGACCATAGGCCAGTAGACCTCTGAGAACAACGCAATCCTGAGGGATCCCATCATGGTTCAACCCTAGATTGGCGGGGTCTGCCCGACAAGGTGCCCCCGCCGACGGCCATCGTTTCGATACCCTGGCGTGACCGTAACCGCTAGATTGACACCATGATGCGTTTCAGGGAGCCGTTCAACGCGCTCTCCCACCTGGCGGGGTTCGTTCTGGCGGGGGCAGGAACGATCGTGCTGCTCCGAATGGCCGACACGCCCGCCGAGCGGGTGGCGTTCGCGGTGTACGGCGGTTCGCTCATGCTGCTCTACGCCGCCAGTACGGTCTATCATGCGCTCCACCTCTCCGCCGCGCGGCTCCGGCGGCTTCGCACGCTCGACCACATCGCCATCTACTTCCTGATCGCGGGCACCTACACACCCGTCGCCATGGTGACGCTGCACGGGCCTTGGGGATGGACGATACTCGGTACCGCCTGGGCCATCGCGGTGGCGGGCATCCCCTTCAAGATCTGGTTTCTGGACGCGCCGGTGTGGCTCTCGACCGGGATCTATCTGGGAATGGGGTACCTGGCTCTCGCGGCGGCGGTGCCGCTCGCCACGAGGATCTCCGCGGGCGGCCTGGCCTGGCTCGTCGCGGGAGGGCTGGCGTACACCATCGGCGCGATCATCTTCACCCGCGAACGTCCCGACCCCTGGCCGGGCGTGTTCGGCCATCACGAGATCTGGCACATGCTGGTGCTGGTAGGGAGTGGCTGTCACTTCGGATTCATGCTGTGGTACGTCGCTGCGTGAGGGGCCGGAAGGTTGCGCTCGTGCCCTTCCCGCGCCATCGTCCGCGTGGAGGGGACGGCTTCCATGGGCAGCAGCTCGGCGAACACCGGCGGAAGCCCTCCGGATAGTTCGAGGGTGCCCATGCCCCGTTTCATCCGCCAGGCCAGGTTCCGATGACGGTCGCGCTGGTCTATACTCAGCCTCAGGATCGGCGACTGGTGACGACGAGTGACGGGTCCATGCTGAAGGACGTCGAAGTGATCGGCGGCCCGGTGCCGGGGGCGGACCGCGTACTGACGCGGCCTGCCCTGGAGCTGGCCGCACACCTCACCCGGCTGTTCCGAGACGAACGCTGGCGTCTGCTCGACCAACGGCGCGAGCGTCAGCGGCGATTCGATGCCGGCGAACTGCCCGGATTCCTGCCCGAGAGCGCCTCGATCCGCGATGGTCGGTGGACCGTCGCCCCGGCTCCCGACGACTTGAACGATCGCCGAGTCGAAATCACCGGTCCCGCCGAGCCCAAGATGATGATCAACGCGCTCAATTCGGGCGCGCAGGTCTTCATGGCCGATTGCGAGGACGCTCTCTCACCGCCATGGAGCAATGTGGTCGCCGCGCAGGTGTCGTGCATGGACGCCGTGCGACGCACGCTCGCCTATGCGAGCCCGGAAGGAAAGGAGTACCGGCTCGGAGAGAACCTGGCGACGCTGGTCCTCCGCCCTCGGGGCTGGCACCTGGAAGAAAAGCACGTGCGGGTGGATGGGGCGCCCGTTCCCGGCGGCTTGTTCGACTTCGCCTTCTACATGGCCCACAACGCGCACGAGCTGCGGCGCCGGGGAAGCGGACCGTACTTCTACCTGCCGAAGCTCGAGAGCCACCTCGAGGCGCGGTTGTGGAACGCCGTGTTCGAGGAAGCCCAGCGGATGCTCGGCCTGCCGAGCGGCACGATACGCGCCACCGTGCTGATCGAGACGATCGTCGCCGCGTTCGAGATGGACGAGATCCTGTACGAGCTTCGAACCCACGCCGCCGGCCTCAACGCCGGGCGGTGGGACTACATTTTCAGCATGATCAAGAAATTCGGCGCGCGACCGGATTTCGTCCTGCCCGATCGCGCGCAGATCACGATGGCCGTGCCCTTCATGCGCGCCTATGTCGAGCTGCTGGTGCAGACCTGTCACCGGCGTCAGGCGCACGCCATCGGCGGCATGGCGGCGTTCATCCCATCCCGGCGCGATCCGGAGGTCAACCGGACGGCGCTGGCCCGCGTGCGCGAGGACAAGAAGGCCGAGGCGGATCTTGGATTCGACGGCGCCTGGGTGGCGCATCCCGATCTCGTGCCGGTGGTGGCCGCGGTCTTTGCCGAGCGCCTGGGCGACCGGCCGAACCAGAAGGACCGCGCGCCGTCGACGACCGTGACGGCCAACCGGCTGCTCGACCTCGAAGTCCCGGGCGGCCGGGTGAGCGAAATCGGAGTTCATGGCAACGTGAGCGTGGCGCTCCAGTACCTCGAGGCCTGGCTTCGGGGTCACGGCGCCGTCGCGATCAACAACCTGATGGAAGACACCGCCACTGCCGAGATCGCGCGAGCGCAGCTCTGGCAGTGGATTCACCATGCGACGCCGACTGAAGCGGGCCCGGTCACCCTCGGACGCGTGCGGGAGATGATCCGACGGGAGCTGGCTCTTCCCGGCCGTACCGAAGTTCAGTGGGCCCAGGCCGCGGCGCTGCTCGACTCCCTCGTGTCCGCCGGACCGTTCCCGGAATTCCTGACGCTCGCCGCATACCAGCAGCTCGAGTGAGCGTCGATCGACTTTCCGTCACCCGCTCGGCGCGCGAGCCACTGTTCCTCTCATCCCGCAGGAGAACCCTCGATGACCACCATCAAAGCCCCTCCCGAACATGCGACGCTGCCCGCCGGAGCAGCCACGTTCGCCAAGCGGATACCGATCCGGAGCCGGTACGACAACTGGATCGGCGGCGAATACGTCGCGCCCGTCAAGGGCCAGTACTTCATCAATCCCACCCCCGTCACCGGGCAGCCCCTCTGCGAGGTGGCCCGGTCCACCCGCGAGGATGTCGAGCGCGCCATCGATGCCGCGCATGCCGCGGCGCTCAGCTGGAATACCACGTCACCGGCCTATCGCGCCAACATCCTCAATCGCATCGCCGACAGGCTGGAGGAACACCTCGAGGAGATCGCGCTGATCGAGACGATCGACAACGGGAAACCGATTCGCGAGACGATCAACGCCGACCTCCCGCTGGCGGTCGATCACTTCCGTTACTTCGCCGGCACCATCCGGGCCCAGGAGGGCGGCATCTCCGAGCTGGACCAGGACACCGTGGCCTACCACTTCCACGAGCCGCTTGGCGTGGTCGGGCAGATCATTCCGTGGAACTTCCCGCTGCTCATGGCGACCTGGAAGCTGGCGCCCGCGCTTGCCGCCGGCAACGCGGTCGTCCTCAAGCCCGCCGAGCAGACCCCGGTGGCGATCATGGCGTTCATGGAGCTGATCGCCGACATCCTTCCCAGCGGTGTGGTCAACGTGGTCCAGGGCTTCGGCGTGGAGGCGGGCAAGCCGCTCGCGTCGAGCAACCGGATCGCCAAAGTGGCGTTCACCGGCGAGACCACGACCGGCCGGCTCATCATGCAGTACGCCTCGGAGAATCTCATCCCGGTCACGCTCGAGCTCGGCGGCAAGTCGCCCAACGTCTTCTTCGCCGACGTCATGGACGCCGATGACGACTACTTCGACAAGGCGCTCGAAGGCTTCGCGATGTTCGCGCTCAACCAGGGCGAAGTCTGCACCTGTCCCTCGCGAGCACTGGTGCAGGAGTCGATCTACGACAAGTTCATGGAGCGGGCCGTGGCGCGCACGAAGGCGATCGTCGAAGGAGATCCGCTCGACTCGGCCACGATGATCGGCGCCCAGGCATCCAACGACCAGCTCGAGAAGATTCTGAGCTATATCGACATCGGGAAGAAGGAAGGGGCCAAGGTGCTGACCGGCGGCGCGCGCCGAGTCCACCCGGGAGAGCTCAAGGGCGGCTACTACGTCCAGCCGACCATCTTCGAAGGCCACAACCGGATGCGGATCTTCCAGGAAGAGATCTTCGGACCGGTCGTTTCGGTCACCAAGTTCAAGACGCTCGACGACGCGCTCGCGATCGCGAACGACACTCTCTACGGACTCGGCGCCGGCGTCTGGAGCCGGGAGGCGAACACCTGCTATCGCATGGGTCGCGCCATCAAGGCCGGACGGGTCTGGACCAACTGCTACCACCTGTATCCCGCCCATGCGGCCTTCGGCGGCTACAAGCAGTCCGGCATCGGGCGGGAGAACCACCGCATGATGCTCGACCACTACCAGCAGACCAAGAACATGCTGGTCAGCTACAGTGAGAAGAAGCTTGGCTTCTTCTGAGCCCCAGGCGGTCCTGCGCGTCGACATCACGCCCGAGGCCGCCGCCGTGCTCCGCCGTCTCCGGGCGGAGCACGGACCGCTACTGTTTCATCAGTCCGGCGGCTGCTGTGACGGCAGCTCACCGATGTGCTATCCGGCCGGCGAATTCCGGATCGGACAGCGGGACGTGCTCCTGGGTGAGATCGAAGACACGCCGGTGTACATCGGCGGCCTCCAGTACGAGGCATGGCGCCACACGCAGCTCCTGATCGACGTGGTCGAAGGCCGAGGCGGCGGGTTCTCGCTTGAAGCGCCCCTCGGCGTCCGCTTCCTGACCCGGTCGCGGGTGTTCGACGAATCCGAGCGACGATGGCTCGACGCCTGTCCTCCACGGGTCGGGCCGCCCGAGGACTGATGACGAGACACGCCCCCGATGCTGGCCGCAGCGTCGGGGGCGTGTCACATTGAGGACTGGGGCGGCTGGGGTCGAACCAGCAACCTCCCGGTTAACAGCCGGGCGCTCTGCCGATTGAGCTACACCCCAAAGACTAAGTACACGGCGGACAGACACTTTACCTTCGCGCGCCGGGCCCGGTCAAGGCCAGGATTTCCCATGAAACCAGACGGCAGAATCGGCGCCGTCGTGCTGGCGGCGGGCATGGCACGCCGTTTCGGCCGCGCGAAGCTCCTCGCCGGCTTCGCGGGTCGATCCATCGTCGCCCATGTTCTGGACGCGGTTTCGGAAGCGCGGCAGCGCGGGCTCCTCGCCGACGTCGTCGTGGTAGTGGCCGAGAGCGACGGCGAGATCCAGGAGCTGGCCCGGCGACGGGATGCCGCGGTGGTGATCAATTCCGAGCCGGGGCGAGGTCTGTCCCGCTCGCTGGCCCTGGGTCTGTCGGCTCTGCGGGAAGACCTCGACGCGGCTCTCATCGTGCTGGGAGATCAGCCGCTGGTGCGTCCCGAAGTGATCGAAGCGTTGCTCCGCGCATGGAGGGAAGGCTCGCCAGCGGCCGTCCGACCACGCTACGCCGAATCGCCGGACACGCCCGGCCATCCCGTGCTGCTGTCGAGAAGGGTCTGGCCCCTCGCCGAGCAGCTCGAGGGAGACAGCGGCCTCGGCCGTCAATTCGCTGCCGGCTCTCCGGGCGTCACCGTCATCGACGTGTCGGGCGACAATCCGGATATCGACACCCCGGCCGATCTCCTCATGCTGAAGGACCGCAAGACATGAAGCTCGAGTTTTCCGGCTCACCAGAGATCGGCGCCACACGCGAGCGCGTCTGGTCGCGGCTCACGGACCCCGATTTCGTAGCGGCCTCGACCCCGGGCGTCGAGCGGGTCGAAGCAGTGGACTCCACACACTTCAAGGTCATCTCCGGTCTCGGGTTCGGCACGGTGAGAATCCGCTTCACGCTCGACATCGAGTTGTTCGACATCGTCGATGGCCAGTCCCTGAAGATGCGGGCGAGCGGCCGCGCGCCAGGCTCGGAAATCGACGTGCTGTCCTCGCTCCGGATCGCCGATGGCAGGTCCGGAGGGGTGCGACTCGACTGGTCGGCAACGAGCGAGGTGAGCGGCACGATGGCGAAGGTGGGGGGGCCGCTCATCACAGGGACGGCCCGAAGGCTCACCGAGGATTTCTGGACCGACTTCGCGCGCCGCGCCGGCGCGGGGTGACGGCCATGCGCGATCTGCTGACACAGAGTGAGAATTACCGGACGGCCGGACGGCCCTTCGGTCGCGCGGTGGTCACGGGAGTGTGGGGATCCGCCCCGCGCCCCCCGGGGTCCTCGATGCTGGCGACGGTGGACGGCGCCATCGCGGGATCGGTGTCGGGCGGCTGCGTGGAGAGCGCGGTGGCGATGGAGATCGCGGCCGCGATCGCGCGAGGCTCACCCACGCTCGTGAAGTTCGGCGTCAGCGACGCGCACGCGTGGGAGGTCGGGCTCGCCTGCGGCGGGACCATCGAGGTCTTCATCGAGCCGTCGGTTCGCACCGAAGTGCTCGACGCGGCGCGGGGTCCGGGGGGCGAAGTCGTCGCCACCGTCATCGAGGGCCCCGGCCTGGGCAGCTCGCTCCGCGTCTTCGACGATGGCCGGGCCGAGGGACCGGCGGGCGATCTGCCCGCCGGGCCCGTACGCGATGCCGCCCTCGCGGCGCTCGCCCGTGAAGCGAGCACCACGGCGACGATCGAGACACCCACGGGGCCCGCGACCGTGTTCCTCGAGGTGTACCCCAGACGTCCCCGGCTCGTGATCTTCGGTGGCGTGCACGTGGCGACGGCCCTCATTCCGCTTGCGCGGGCGCTCGGGTACTACACCATCGTCGCCGACGGCCGTCAGGCGTTTCTCGATCGAGAACGGTTTCCTGAAGCGGACGAGCTGATTCTGGGATGGCCGGAAGAGGCTTTCGCGAAGATCGGGCTCGACCGGTCGTGTTACGTATGCGTGCTGTCGCACGATCCCAAGTTCGACGAGCCGGCGCTGCTGGCGGCGCTCCAGTCTCCCGCGCGATACATCGGAGCGCTCGGATCGAAGAAGACCCAGGCCGCCCGGCGCGAGTGGCTCCGCTCCCGGGGCGTGAGCGAGGAAACCCTCGAGCGGCTGCACGGGCCCATCGGCCTCGATCTCGGCGGCCGCCATCCGGCCGAGACGGCGCTCGCCATCCTCGCCGAAATGACCGCCGTGCGCTACGGAGGGTCAGCAGCGCTGCGCTAGTCAGCCACTGACCGGCAGATCGAGATCCTCGGTCACGATCTCCCGCGTGACGGGTTGAGGCGGACGGTGAGGCGCCGCACTCCAGCCCGCCGCCTCGATCAGATCCGCGGTGCGGCGGTTGACGAGTTTGGCCTCATCGGCGTTGCGCGCCACCCCGGCGGCCAGGTCGAGCCACGAGAGCGCCTCTTCGAATGCATACCGATGGACCGCTGCCTCGCTGGCCATGAGCGCGTGCCGATAGGCCAGCTCCGGCTCGCCGCCCCGATCGGCATGAAGAGCGATCTCTCCCGACGGTTGGTCGTGGCCCCCGGACCTGGTGAGCTCGAGCGCGAGGGCCAGCATCCGATGGACCTCTTGCCGGCGTGACGTCGTGAGACCGTCCTGTACCACATGGGCGATCACCGGATGCGCACACCGGTAGACCCCACCCGCCTCCACCACCAGGTGGCGCTCGACCAGACTGTCGGCCATCGCGGCCACTCGGAGCCGGGAGATGCCGTGGACGTGCGAGAACACCTGCGGCCGGCCGCCCGAGCCCGCGACCGCGATGGTAATGAGCAGCTCGCGCAGCTCGGCCGGCAGCCGATCCACTCGCTCGGCGATCAGGTCCTGCAGCGTGCGCGAGAGGGGAAACTCCCGGCTGGCGGCGTCTCTCACCGGAGTCACCATCCACTCGCCGCTGACCTGGTCGGCGGTGAGCATGCCCTGCGCCAACATGGTCTTGAGCAGCTCGATCGCATAGAAGGGATTGCCGCCGGAGATGCGGTGGACCCTCGCGGCCAGCCGTCGCCCTCCGGTGGGTGTTCTCACCTGCCCCAGCTCGCGGATGAGCCGCCAGAGGTGCTCTTCGCTGAGCGGCTTGAGCTCCAGGGTATCGGCGTGTGACTTGGCGCGAAGCACCCGGCAGAGCCGCGTCGCGGGGGCATCGCGTTCTGCCTCACCGAGGGTCACGGCGCCGAGCCACATCACCGGCGCGTGCTCCAGCCGGCGCATCAGGTACCGGATCAGGTCGCAGGTCTCCTCGTCACACCACTGCAGGTCGTCGATCGCCACCACCGCCGGACGCTCGCCGGCCAGCGAGAGCAGCAGCTGGGCGATCCCCTCGAACAAGCGCCAACCTTCGGTCGAGTCCGATGGCATGGGGGGTTCGGGGAGCGAGGGGAATCGCTGCCGAAGCTCCGGCACCAGGCGAGCCACCTCGACCAGCCACTCCGGGGCTGCCCCGGCCAGTCCCGGCGCCGCAATGGCAGCCCGCAGCGCATCGGTCACGGGCTCGTACGGGAGGCCCGCCCGGCCGTCGAAGCTCCGACCACGTAGTACGGTGCCCGCGCCTTCGGCCACGACCCACCGCAGGAACTCGTCCGCCAATCTCGACTTGCCGACCCCCGCTTCACCCTCGAGCAGCACGATACGTCCCTCACCCCGGCGCACTTCCCCCCATGCGGTGGTAAGGCGCCGCCATTCGTCCTCGCGCCCGATCAGGCTCCCCTGGATTCGGGGCGGTGGTGGCTCTCCCCCATCGGACGGGCGCGACTGGGACTTGCCCTCACGATCGGCCTCGACCCGCTGGATCAAGGCGCGGAACGCCTTGCCGGGCTCACAACCCGTCTCGTTGTGCAGGGCCGCGCGGTAGGCGTTGAACCGAGCCAGTGCACCGCCCCGGTCGCCCGCCAAGAACAGCGCCTCGACCGCGACGTGTGCCGCTTCCTCGGACAGCGGGTCGCTGATCAGCCACCGGTCGGCAGCCTGGGCGGCTTCCCGCCATTTCCGGCGGCTCATCGCTTCCCGGGCAAGCGTGCCGAGGGCCCGGTGATAGTCGTGGAGCAGGGCGGTGCGGATTCCCGAGACCCAGTCCTCGAACACCGGCGCATGGCGTACCGAGAACCCTGTAAGGAACCTGGGTGGCTCCAGGCCGAGTACTCGGGTGGGGTCCTGCGCCAGGACGAGACGGAACTCCGTCACGTCACAATAGGGCGTTTCGGCCAGCTCCATGAGCGACCGGCCGCCCCGGATCACCTCGCCAAAGGCCATCCGCAGGGCGCGCAGCGCCTGACGGAGCGACGCGCGCGCCTCCGGCTCGGGGGACTCGCCCCAGAGCAGTCCAGCCAGCTCTTCCCGGGAGTGTGGGCCTGGCTCCAAGGCCAGGTAGGCCAGGAGCGCGATGGCCTTGGCCCCCGGGGGAACCGGCAGGTCCCGCCGGTCGGCGAAGCTCACGGCGGGTGAACCCAGCAGGCGGAGGACGAGGCCGGCCACGGTCCTACCTTCATTGGGGGGTGTCACGAACGTACCCGGAATTCACGGAAGGGCAATCCCGAAATTCACGGTGGGTTCACGCCGGAGTGGCAGATTCCCCACTGTGATCGACGCGGCACCCACGGTCTCCCAGTGACACCCAGGAGGATTCAATGTCTAAGGACCAGATTCGCATCGAGTTGACCCCCGACCAGAAGGCTCAGGTCCGCCAGGCGACGGGCAAGGAAGCCGAAGCGGTGGAGCTGACGGTGGACGAGCTCGAGGACCGGATCGCCCCGTCCAAGCTGAACATCAAGGGCAAGGGCGGCAACTAATCGCCCGAGCAGACCGATGAGTGGCACCAGTGCCGGGCCCCCAGGGCCCGGCACTTCGTGTGTGTGGCGCCGGTGCCACTTACGTAACCGTGGCGCACGCCTCATTATCGTTCCATGCC
Organism: uncultured Gemmatimonadales bacterium; assembly: GCA_963757525.1. Taxonomy (GTDB): domain Bacteria; phylum Gemmatimonadota; class Gemmatimonadetes; order Gemmatimonadales; family GWC2-71-9; genus CAVVWJ01. The sequence continues at coordinate 1,708,250 of CAVWRM010000001.1, read as the reverse complement.
CGACATCCTGAGCGAACCGTCGGCCTCGCGGGGCGAGACGTCCCCGGAGGTCGAGCGGCTGCGTCTGCTCCATGCGCTCAGCCTGGAGTTCAGCAGGTCGCTCGACTTCGACGAGCTCCTTCCTCGCGTCTTTCATCGGGTTCTCGAGACCCTGGGGGCCGAGGGCGGCTCCATCTGGACCGCCGAGGGGGACGTCCTCCGGTGCCGCCTGGCGGTGGGGGGGCGGGGCGAGCGGTTGATCGGCGCGGAAGTCCCCGTCGGCACGGGGTTCGTCGGCGACGTGGCCCAGCAGCAGAAGACCACGATCGTGACGCGGGCTCAGGAAGACCCCCGTTTTCAACCCGCCATCGACCGATCCGAAGAGGCCATCGCCCTCAACGTCATGGCGACGGCGATGGTGACCGAAGGCGTCACCGTCGGCGCCATCCAGGTCTCCAACAAGACCACCGGCGACGGGATGTTCGACGGCGGCGACCGTGAGCTGCTGGAAGGGGTCGCTTCGCTCGCGGCCGTCTCTCTCCGCAATGCCCGGCTCCACGCCGCCGAACGGCGCGCCAATGAGCTCGCCGTCCTCCTCGATATCAGCCGCGAGATCACCGCCACCCTCGACCTCGACCGCGTGCTCCAGTCGGTGGTGCACCTCGCGGCCCGGGCACTGCCCTTCGACCGCGGGGCGGTGGGTCTGTACGACAAGGGGCAGTGCGACATTCGCGCGGTATCGGGCGAGGAGAAGATCGATAGTAAGGACCCCCGGCTCCAGGACCTGGTCGGCCGCGCGGAGTGGGCGGCGGGCCGGGGCGAATCGTTCTACCTCTCCGACAGAACGGCACCGGCCTCGGACGCGGAGCGGATGTTCATCACCATTTTCGGCCCCGATCTGGAGAACGACGACGTGGTCAGCGGGCTGTACCTGCCGCTCAAGGACGAAGAGGGCGTGCTCGGCGTCCTGGTCTTCGAATCGCGCGCGACCGACTTCGCCACCCCGACGCAGCGGGAGGTGGCCGCGATCCTGGCGAACCAGACGGCGGTGGCGCTCCGGAACGCGCAGCTGTATCACCAGGTCCCGATGGTGGACGCGCTCGGGGCCCTCGCGGCCCAGCGACGCGCGCTCGCCGCGATGCCGCGACGCAAGGTGCTCGCCGCCGCCGCCGTCGCAGCCGTGATCGTGGCGTTGCTGTGCCTGGTCCGATGGCCGTACCGGGTCCCGGGCGCCGATGCCGCGTTCCGCCCGACTTCGTTCGCGCCGGTTCGGGCCTTGGTTGCGGGCGTGGTCGAGCGGATACCAGTCCGCGAGGGAATGGCCGTCGCCCGGGGAACCCCGGTCGCCTACCTGCGCGCCAATGCGCTGCGCGCCGACCGTGAAGCGACCGCCGCGGACGCCGCCTCCGCCGATCGCCTGGCGTCCCTCGCGGCCAGCCGTGGCGATGCCGCCGAGGAACGGTTGCACCGGATGCGGGCCGACGCGTTGCGCCGGGAGCTCGGCCTGATCGACGAAGAGCTCGGCCTCACCGTGCTTCGGGCACCGGTGAGCGGCACGGTGCTGACGGCCCGCACGGAGGAACGCGCCGGCATGTCGTTGGAGGAAGGCGATCTGTTGATGACGATCGGCCGCACCGATTCGCTGGAGCTCGACTTCGTCGTAGACCAGCGCGACATCGGCCGCGTGCGCCCGGGACAGGAAGTCCGGCTCCGGACGGAGGCCCTTCCCCAGCGTACCTTCACCGGCAGCGTGATCTCCGTGGCGCCCCAGGCGGTGGACACTGGGACGGCGACCGGATTCCCAGTGCGCGCCGTCGTAGGCAACCCCGACGGACTCCTCAGGCCGAGCCAGCCGGCCTACGTGCGGGTGCTCACCGATCCCGAGTCGGCGGCGATGCGCCTGCTCCGCGGCCCCGCCAGGTGGATCCGGCTGCAGTGGTGGAGACTGTGGTCGTGACGGCGCGCGGCGTGGTACCGGTCGTGCTGATGGTGGCGCTCACTGGCGCGATCGCGGGATGCGGGGGCGACACTCCGCCGGCCGCCGCGCGCACCCTCGAGACCGGTGCGACGACGGGGGCGCCGGCCGGGGCGATCGCCATGGCGGAGACGACCACGGTAGACCTCCCGCTGACGCTTCCCTCGCAGCTCTACGTCGAGCACGACGCCCCAGTCCTCGCGCGCTCCTCGGGCATGGTGCGCGCGATTCAGGCCGACATCGGCTCGTCCGTGAAGGAGGGACAGGAGCTGGCCCGGCTGGAAAGTGTCGATCAGGAGATCGCGCTCGCCCAGGCCAAGGAGAAGCTGGCGCGCACCACCCAGACGGTCGACCGGCAGCGCGCTCTTACCATCGCCGGCGTGGCGACCCGGGCCGACTCCGAGCAGGTCGAGTTCGAGTATCGGGAGGCCGAGCTGGCCCTCCGGAAGGCGCAGCGCGACTTCGACCTTACGCGGATCGTCGCGCCCTTCGCCGGCGTGGTGACGTCCCGCAGCGCGCGGATCCAGCGTATGGTGAACCCCGGCGATTCCCTCTTCCGGGTCACCGCCCTGTCGCCGCTGCTCGCCGCGGTGCGAGTGCCCGAGACCAGCGCAGGCGGTCTCGCCGTCGGCGCCGAAGCGCACATCCTCGGCGCCAGCGGCGCGAGCGCGCGAGCGCGCGTCATCCGCGCGTCGCCCGTACTGGATGCGGCGAGCGGGACGCGTGAGCTCGTCCTGGAAGTGGGCAGCGGGTCACGGCTCCGTCCGGGCAGCGCGGTGACGGTGCAGCTGGGAGCGGAGCGGCGTCAGGTCGTGACGATCCCGCGAACCGCGGTGGCGAAGGAAGGGTATGCCCTCGTGGTGGAGAACAACCGGACGACGCTCCGCGCCGTCACCCTCGGCCGGGACATCGGAACCGACCGGGTGGAGGTGGTGAGTGGCATCACGCCGGGCGAGAAGGTGGTCAGCGCGTCGCCATGAGCGGCCTCCCCAAGCTGCGTGACGACCTGGTCCTGGTCGAGCAGACCTACCGCGGCGAGCAGACCTATATCCTGAAGGACCCCAAGTCCCACAAGTATTTCCGATTCCGCCCTGTCGAGATCGTGGTCATGCAGTCGCTCGACGGAGAGCGGACGCCCGCCGACGCCGCCGCGGCCCTGGTGGCGGGGGGCGTGAACGTGTCGGCGGCCGCCGTGGAGAAATTCGCCGGAAAGCTCAAGGCGATGGGACTGCTGGAGCGCACGCTGGGTGAGCGCTCGGTGCTCATGATGGAGCGGCTTCGCGCCCAGCGGCGGGCGCGGCTCGCCGGGGGCGGTCTGGTGAAGGGTGACATCCTGAGACTCCGCTGGTCCGTCGGCGATCCGGACAAGTTCCTCGACCGCACCATGCCGTACGTACGCTTCTGTTTCACGCGGGGATTCCTCATCGCGTCGGTCGCGCTGTTCGCGATCTATTGCCTCGTGATCGCCGCCAAGTGGCCGGAGTTCTCCGCCGCCGTCTCGGCATTGTTCCGGCTGGAGCTTCCGATCAAGACGATCGTCGTCTTCTACCTGACGGCGGGCGTCATCATCGCGATCCACGAGCTGGGCCACGGATACGCCTGCAAGTACTTCGGCGGGCAGGTCCACGAGATCGGGGCCATGCTGCTCTACTTCGAGCCGGCGTTCTTCTGCAACGTCAACGACGCCTGGACCTTTCCCGACCTCAAGGCCCGGCTGTGGGTCACGGCGGCCGGGTCGTGGATCCAGCTCGTCCTCGCCGGCATCGCATCGATCGTCTGGTGGGCCGCCGCTCCGGGATCACTGGTTTCGGTGGTCGCCCTGGGCGCGATGATCATCGGCGGCGTGACGACCGTGCTCATGAACGCCAACCCGCTCATCCCGCTCGACGGCTACTACGCCCTCAGCGACTACCTCGAGGTTCCCAACCTTCGACAGCGGGCCTTCGGCCACGTGCAATGGCTCGTGCACACGCGCATTCTCCGGTTGGACGCGCCGATGCCGCCGGCCGACGACCGCGAGCGCCGGATCTTTCTCATCTACGGTCTGCTGGCCGCGGCCTACATCGGCTCGATCTTCGTGGTGTTCGCCGGGGTCACCTACGGCTGGATGACCCGGTTCTTCGGTGTGCTGGGCGTCGCGTTCTTCTTCGTGGGCCTGTGGATGTCGACGAAAGGCGCCCTCCGCGAGTGGAGTGGGACACTGCTGTCGGCCTGGCGGGAACGTCGGGCCGAGTGGCGCGGCTGGCCGTTCCGGCGGCGGCTCCTGGTGAGCGTAGCCGCCCTCGCGCTCATCGGTGCGTTCGTCCCGCGCCCAGTCACCGTCACCGGCCCGTTCGTCGCCGCGCCGGCACGGTCGGTTCCGCTTACCTCTCCCGACAGCGGCGTCGTGGGCCGAGTCCTCGTGCGACAGGGAACCCGGGTCGATGCAGGAACGCCGCTGATCGAGATCCGCGACTTCACGCTGGAGCGCGACGAGCTCGCCACGGCCCGGCGAGTGGATTCTCTCACCGCGCGGGAGGCCGAAGCGCGGGCGGCGAACCGGCCCGCCGAGATGGCGAGACTGGGGGCCGAGCGGGCGGCGGATGAGGCCCGGCTCGCCGGTCTCCGGGCGGACCACGAGAACCTCACCGTCCGGGCGGTCGCGAGCGGGACGGTGTTGACGCCACGACCGGAAGACATGGCCGGCCGGTGGGTCGATCGCGGCCAGCTGCTGATGCTCCTCGGCGTCCCGGAGTCGCTCGAGGTCAGGGCCGCCCTCACCGGCCCGGGCTCCACCCTGGTGAGGGCCGGACAACCCGCGAGCCTCTTCTTTCACATGAACGGCCAACGGGTTTCCGCGCCGGTCGGGGGCGTGTCCACCGCTTCCCCCGGTGAATCGGGGGCGGTCGAGCTTCGGGTTGCGCTACCCGCCGGGCCCGGCGCGCTGGCCGGGATGACGGGTGAGGTCAGCGTAACTCTCAGGCAGTCAAACGTTTGGGGGTCGCTGTGGTGGGCGGTCCGGCGCCGAATCCGAACCGATCTGCTGCTCTAGTCCACCTTGCGCGGCACGGCACCAGCCGCGACCATTCAGGTGCTCCCTCAAGAAGGTCCCGATATGCCGCGTGACATGCTGGCGCTGGTGCGCCAGGCGTTTCACGGATGCTACGAAGTCGAGCGTGAGATCGGCAAAGGCGGGAATGCCCGGATCTTCCTCGCGCGGCATCCCGACGGCCGCCTCGTCGCGCTCAAGATCCTGCATCCCGAGCTGCTGGTCAGCGTCGCCGCCGACCGGTTTCTCCGGGAGATCCGTGTCACGTCCCAGCTCAACCATCCGCACATCGCGCGGCTGCTCGATTCAGGGGAGCGCGAATGGCTCGTGTTCTACGTCATGACGTACGCCGAAGGCCCGACGCTGCGGGAGCACATGACGCAGAACAAAGCCCTCTCGCTGCCCGATGTGGTCAAGGTGGCTCACGATCTGCTCGACGCCCTGGATCACGCCCACGGCCACGGCTTCATCCATCGCGATGTCAAGCCGGAGAACGTCGTGCTGTCGCCCGAGGGCGCCGTGCTGCTCGATTTCGGGATCGCGAGGGCCGTGACGGCGTCAGGGAAGGATCGGCTGACCCGATCCGGTATCGCCGTCGGCACCTCGACGTACATGAGCCCCGAGCAGATATCCGCGCTCCAGGAGATCGACCACCGCAGCGACATCTACTCGCTGGGTGCCGTCCTGTTCGAGTGCCTGGCCGGCCAGCCTCCCTTCTTCAATAGGAACGAAGCGGTGGTCCTCCAGCTGCATCTCACTCAGCCGGCCCCCGACATCCGCACGATTCGGCCCGAGGTGCCCGGGTCTCTCGCCGACGCCATTGCCCGCGCCCTGGCCAAGTCACCGGCCGATCGGTGGGAAACCGCCGCCGCCATGCGCGACGCCCTGACACCCGCCACAATCGCCTAGCCTTCCTGTTTATCTTGGAGCATCGTTCTCATCGCTCCGAGGCCCTCGTTTTGACCGACCCACTCGACCGGCTCCGCTCCGTGTTGGGAGATCGCTACGTCCTGGAGCGCCAGGCGGGCGAGGGGGGGATGGCGACCGTGTTCCTCGCCAAGGACACCCGGCACGAGCGCTCCGTCGCCATCAAGGTCCTTCGTCCGGAGCTGTCCGCCTCGCTGGGTGCCGATCGGTTCCTCCGTGAAATCCGTCTCGCCGCCACCCTCCAGCACCCCAACATTCTCGGACTGTACGACTCGGGCGAGGCGGAGGGGCTCCTCTATTACGTGATGCCGTTCATCGAGGGCGAATCCCTGCGGCATCGGGTCGATCGGGAGCAGCAGCTGCCGATCCATGATGCGCTGCGGATCACCCGGGAATCCGCCGAGGCCCTGGACTACGCCCACCGACACGGCATCGTTCATCGCGACATCAAGCCCGAGAACATCCTGCTGCTGGGTGGACACGCGCTCGTCGCCGACTTCGGCATCGCCCGGGCCGTCAGCGAGGCCGGCGGGGAAAAGCTGACCCAGACGGGGATGGCGATCGGGACCCCGTACTACATGAGCCCGGAACAGTCGATGGGCAGCGACCGGGTGGACGGACGCAGCGACGTCTACAGTCTCGGCTGCGTGCTGTACGAGCTGCTGATCGGTCAGCCTCCGTTCACGGGTCCGAACGCGGTCGCCATCATGGCCCGCCATTCCATGGAGAAGGTGCCCAGTCTCCAGGTGGTTCGCAGCGCCGTGCCCGACGAGGTCGAGGATATCGTCATGCGCGCCCTCGAGAAGACGCCGGCGGACCGGTTCCAGTCCATGCAGGAAATGGTGGATGCGCTCACCGAGGCCGAGGCGGACTCCACGATGCAGCGGACGGCGGCGCGGCGGGCGGCGACGGCGTCGCGGCGGATTCCCACCGGCACGGTGGCTACGCCGGCGGTGCGGCCAGCCCGGACCAGGGCATGGATCGTCGCGGGGATCGTGGCCCTGCTGCTGGTCGGGGCCGGTGGCTGGATGCGCTTGCGGAATCGTGGGCCGGAGACGGCGGCCGCGACGGCCGGGGCCTCCGCGGATGGACTCGACGTCCATCGCGTGGCCGTGCGCTACTTCGGGAGCGAGGGTGGTGGGGACTCGCTCGCTTTCATCGCCAGTGGTCTGACCGAGGCGCTCATCAGCCGGCTCAGCGAAGTGCCGGGGCTGAGCGTCATTTCCAGCAACGGCGTCGCCCCGTATACGGCCGACTCGATCCCACCCGACAGTGTCGCGCGCGCACTCAAGGTCGGCACGCTGGTCGGCGGCCGTGTCGAGCAGAACGGGGGACGGCTCCGGGTCTCTGTGCGCCTGATCGACGGGGGCAGCGGTGTGGACCTCAAGCGGGCCAGCTTCGAGCAGCAGGGCGGGTCGGTGCTCGCCGTCCAGGACACCCTGGCACAGAAGGTCGCGGGCATGATTCGGAAGCAATTGGGTATGGAGTTCCGCCTTCGCGAACAGCGCGCCCGCACCAGCAGTCCCAACGCCTGGCTGCGGGTGCAACGAGCCGAAGCGGCGCGGAAGCAGGCCGAGGCGCTCGCCGCGGGCGGGGACACCACGCCGGCCGTCGCCCGAGCGTACGACCGAGCGGACTCGATCTACGCCGAAGCGGAGGCTCTCGACCCCAGATGGGCAGAGCCGCTCATCGGCCGCGCGGGCATCGCGTATCGCCGGTCGAGAATCGCCGTGGACGATCCGCTCAAGGCCAAACCGTGGATCGCCAAAGGGGAGCAATTCGCGGACAGCGCGCTCGCCCTCGATCCCCAGAATCCCGATGCTCTCGAGACGCGGGGCACACTTCGGTACTGGAAGTGGCTGCTGGGACTGGAGCCGGGACCGGTCGCCGCCAAGGCGCTGCTCTCGAGCGCCCAGACCGACCTCGAAACCGCGGTCCGGGTGAAGCCTGGTCAGGCCGGCGCGTGGGCGATCCTCAGCCACCTCTACAACCAGACGGGCGGCGAAACCGATGCCGCCCTGGCCGCCCAGCGTGCATACGAAGCGGACGCGTACCTCAGCAATGCCGATCAGGTTCTGTCCCGCCTCTTCCTCGCCTCGTACGATCTGGGCCAGTTCACGGCCGCGACGACGTCATGCGAGGAAGGCCAGCACCGATTCCCCAAGGATGCCAAGTTCGTGAGTTGCCAGCTCTGGATGCTCACGACCAGGGCGACGGATCCCGACCCGGACCTGGCGTGGAAGCTGGCGGACAGCATTCCGGCCCTCGTCGCCGCGTCCGACCGACCGTTCGAAACCCTCAAGGCCCGGATGGCGGTCGCCGCGGTGTTGGCCAGGAAGTGGCTGGCCGACACTAACGCGAAAGGCCTGGCGGACAGCGCCGCCCATGTCGCCGACCGGTCGCGGGGCAACTCCGACGTCGACCCCACCCGCGATCTGTCGTATATCGAAGCGTTCGTCCGCGTGCTGCTGAACGACAAGCCCGGGGCGATCAAGGCGCTCAAGGTATATCTGAGCGTAAACCCTGACCGGAGAGGGACTTTGTCGGACGACCCGGGGTGGTGGTTCCGCGGACTGTCGGACGATCCGGCGTTTCAGGATCTGGTGCGGACGCGTTGAGGAACAAGGGGATGGCTGGAGTGCAATTTGTTGCAGTCGCTTGACATCGCCTGAGTTGGCGGCATCGTAAGCCTTTCCTGTGAGTCAATCGTGTCGCGAGCACCGGCGGACACTCCGCTGGAACATCGCAACTGCATCCTTCTGGAGACCCCCATGCGTCGGTTGACTCTGGCCGCGATCTGCGGCCTGCTCGCGATGTCCGCCTGTACCTCGGATGACCGCTCCCCCACCCCCACCGAGCCTGGCCCCGAGACGGTGATCGTCCCCCGCTGTCGCCCCACGCGCTACCCGGTGGCCCCGCTCACCATTCAGATCATCAAGATCTTTCCCGTTGCCGGCGGGCTGCAGGCCAACGCCCTGGTGCGCAACGTGGCCATCGGCGCGCTCTGGACAGTCTGCAAGACCACGGACGCCCAGGCCGGCGTCGCATCGTTCGTGAAGTTCATGGTCCAGCAGTTCCAGGCCAACAAGCTGATCGGGGGAAAGTCGAGCGGGTCGAGCCAGCGGGTGCTCAAGCTCACCAATGATCTCTACTCCGCGGTCGGACTTAAGCCACCGCAATTTCCGCCCGAGGCGCTCGGCGACGGCAACAACTTCGGCAACGGGCTGTTCGTGCCAGGTACCCAGAAAGTCATAAACACCGGAAACTTCGAGGCTGGCACCGTGATCCCGCCGAACGGGTTCAACCAGCCTACGCTGATCACAATCTTTCGGCGGTCGACCTCAGGGTTCACGTCGCCGCCGCAGCCGGTTTTTGGTCCGTTCTACGAGATCACCGCTTCCAATGCCGACGGGAAACACTATCTGAACACCGGCGAATTCGCCGTCGTGGGATTCTGCGCGGACGCGGATGACCTTCTGCCTCCGCCTCCGCAGCTGAACGACCCGGCCATCGCGCATCAGGCCATCCAGGAGGGCACGAATCCTGGCGGGTTCGAGGTCCTGGACCCGAACGCCGTAACCACGGCTCAATACATCAGCCTTGGCCTCAGCTGTCCCCGGTTCCCTAGCCGCATCGGGGCTTTGGACATGGGCAGCTTCAAGGGATTCGCGATGTCGGCCTGGCGGCACACAACGCACTACGCCGGACCGGTGCTGGCGTCGGTCCTGTTACCGGATGAGGCTCAGGCCGCCGCGGCGATGGCCGCCGGCAAGAGCGGCCTCGGGGGCCTGGCCCGCTCGCTGAGCCCGTTCGCCGTGACCGATCGTGGCGGGAATACGAGCGAGTTCTCATTTGATCCAGAGAGCTTCGCAGGACAGGATCGCCGGGATCCGTCGGGACAGGAGTTCTTCTTCGACGGCGATGGGGTCCCCATCAGATGGTTCGGCTATAGCGAGCATACCGCCTACCCTGGGGTTCTACTCAAGGACTCCGAGGGTGAGCCGGTCGGCGGAGTGCTCGTGACGGCCGAGCTGATTTCAGCGGATGCCGTTGCTGGCGTCCCGAATCTCACCGGGAACACGGCCGTGAGCACGGCTTCCGAAGAGTCCGAAAATGTCGCTGCCGGCGAAGCGCTGTTCGACGAGCTGTTTATGATCGGGGACTTCGGCTTCGGTGAGGATGTTCATACCCGCGTCTTCAAGCTGAAGTTCACAGCCCCGGGCTTCCCGCCGCTCGAGTCGGGCACGTTCCACGTAGACGAGCCCTCGTACTGATCTAGCCAGACGCTGGCCGAGAGAAACGCCTACTCCAGATGGAAATGCGCGATTGAACGAAACCGACGGTGCAGCACCACGAAGGGCGGCCTGGTATCGGCCGCCCTTTGTATCACGTCCGGTCCTGGCCCTGGTGCTCGGGCTCCTGACCGCGTCGCTCTATTGGTGGATCTGGGGAAGCTGGAATCCTGGACCAGGGCATTTCGACGAGACAGCCTACCTCGTTCAGGCGCGTATCTTCGCGGGCGGCCACTTTACCGCGCCGGGACGGCCGCTGCCCGAGTTCTTCGAGCAGCTGCACGTGCTGGTGACGCCGGTCCTGGCCGCCAAGTACCCGCCGGGGCACTCCCTCCTGCTTACCATCGGCACGCTGCTCCATGCGCCGTGGCTCGTGCCTCTCCTGCTCGTCGGACTGAGCGGCAGCCTCGTTTTCGCGCTGTCCGCGCGAATCGGCGGAGCCCAGACCGGGGTCCTGGCCTGGACGATCTGGCTGCTCGCGCCAATCGATCTGCGATATCAGCCCACGTTTCTCTCCAACGTGAGTACGACGACACTGTGGCTCGTGGGGTGGTGGGCGCTCGACCGCTGGTGGACATCTCGCAGGACGGGGCATCTCGTACCCGTCGCGGCTGGTGTCGCGTGGTGCCTCATCACCCGGCCGCTGACGGGAATGGCCTACCTGCTTCCTGTGGCCTTGGTCGTCGGCTTGCGCGTTCGGCGAGACCACCTGGCTCGCCAGCTCGTGCCGGCAGCGGCGCTCGGCCTGAGCATTCTGGCGATCCTCCCGATTGCGAATCACCAGATCACTGGTCGCTGGTATGAGATGCCGTGGACCAATTACGCGAGGACATACCTGCCGTACGACCGGTTGGGATTTGGATTCGATTCCACGCCACCGCTTCGCGTGACCCCCGATACCCGCAGTCTCCTCGCCCCAATGGGACTGGTGCATCGGCAGTACAGTTTGGCGGAACTCCCCAGGAATGCGGTCTCACGGGCCTGGGGAATTTTCAAGGCGACGGCTGGCAAGGGGGCTCCGGTCCTGGCAGTTCTTGCCATCGTGGGGCTGCTCGTGTCCCCAGCGAGAGCACGGCCCGCGTTTGCCGCCGCGGTTCTGCTCTATGCCCTCCATTTGAGCTTTGCCCATCCTCGATCGTGGTATCCATACTATCTCGAGGCGATTCCGGTAGTCGCCTTCATCACGGCGCTCGGACTGACGAGTCTCGCGTCGGGAAGAGTCGGGGCCTGGGGTGCGTCCGGTATTATACGAACAGTGATGTCGGTGGGAGCATGGGCTGGAATGGCGCTATGGTTGGTCCCGGCCGTTGGCCAAGTTGCGAAAGCGCGAACAACACGGTTGAAGGATCGCGAGCGGTACCTGACGTTCGACGCCGCGCTGCGCCGACTCCCTCCAGAACCCGCGGTCGTTTTCGTCAGGAAGGCCCCGGGACGCCTCGCCAGCCTCGTGGTCAACGAGCCGGATCTTGAGCACGCACGGATCTGGGTGGTCCAGGATCGGCCAGACGACCAACGTCTCCTTGCGATCGCGCCGGGCCGGAAAGCATACGTGTATATCGAGCGGCATCGCACGTTGAAGCCTATGGCTGACCCTTCCCCCATTTCACCACGGCCCTGATGTCGTCCGCCCAGCCGGCGGCATCGCCCGGCGGCACGAACGACCAGCTCTCCGCCGACTGACCTCCCCCGGCGCTGATCCGCACGCGATTGCCGTCGCGCCGCACCTGCACGAACCGGCGCGTTCTCGGCGTGATCTCGAGCCCCAGCTTCTCGTTCTTGTGGATGATGACGCTCTGCCGGGTGACGATGATGGAGGCCCGGCGGTCCTCCCATCCGGCGTCACGCGTTCCCGAGCCGTGGGTGTAGCGGAACGTCTGGTCGTCGGCGCGGCGGACCACGACCTCGCGATCCAGGCGTGCCTGCTCCTCGGCGGAGAGCGCACCGGTCTTCTCCTGGCAGCCGGCGAGCGCGAGGGCAAGCACCAGCGGCAGCAGCCGCATTCTCCCTCCTTCAGATTCTCGTGAGCTTGCGGACTTCGCCGGTGACCTTGCGCTGGGCGTGCGCGTCCTTCACGGCCAGAAAAATGGTATCGTCGCCCGCGATGGTGCCGACGACGTCGGGCCACGCCAGCCGGTCGATCGCGACCGCCACGCGGTTGGCTTCGCCCGGCGGCGTGTGCAGCACGATGAGCGCGTCGCCTGCCTGATCGACCGTAAGCACCCCGTCGGCGATCCGACGCTCGTCGGGGTCCACCGGGGTGGCCGATGTGGTCGGCCGCCGGTAGGCGCCACCCGTCTTCACGAGCCGCAGGGCGGCGATGTCGCGACTCACCGACGACTGCGTGACCTCCCATCCTTCCGACGCCAGCGCCTCGGCCAGCTCCTCCTGGGTGTGAACCGCCCGGGTGCTGATGAGCTCGAGAATCTTGAGATGACGCTTGCGCCGGTCGGCGGTCATCGGCCGCCACGCCTCCCCGCCAGCCGGCCCATCGCCGAATCGAATCGCGCACGCTGCCGGCGTCCCCAGCTCCGTTGCCGTCCGAGTCTCGCCCGAGCTTCGGTCAGTCCGAGGTTAGCCAGTCCGCCGGTCGAGCGGCGGCGCGCGAGCAACCGCGACCGTGAGGGCCGATCGAACGACGCACCTGATCCCAGCGCGTCGGCAACCTCCCGATACGCGTCGCGGAAGGCTCTCCCCTGCTCGACCCGCCGCATCACCTCGTCGGTGGCGAGCGCGCCGCCGGTGAGCCCCTCCGCGCACCGCGCCCGGTCGACGCCGAGTCGAGGCATGGCCGCCGCCACGACGGAGAGAATCTGCCCTGCGCGCTCGAGACCGCGCATCAGCGGCTCTTTCAACAACTGAAAGTCCCGATGGTAGCCGCCGCCGAGCTTGGCGCGGATCTGCATGACCGCGGCCAGATCGCCGTCGATCGCCGCGACTCCGCCTCTGGCGAGTTCGAACAGATCGGGATTCCGCTTGTGGGGCATGATGCTGGAGCCGGTCGCCAGGTCGGCCGGCAGGATCAGATAGCCGAACTCGTCGCCGGTGAAGAGAATGACATCCTGCGCCAGGCGGCCGACGTCGTGACCGAGCTGGGCGCACCAGAAGAGCGCCGCGGCCTCGAGCTTTCCCCGTCCTGCCTGCACCGTCGCGACGTTGCGATCGAGCCCCCCGAACCCGAGGGCTCGGGCCGCGGCCTCGCGCCGCAATGGCAGCGGGACCCCGTAGCCGGCCGCGCTCCCGAGCGGCGAGCGGTCGACGAGCGGCCAGAATCCCTGCAGCGATTCGACGGTATCCAAGAGGCCCTCAGCGTACGCGCCCGCCCACAGGCCGATCGACGAGGGCATCGCGCGGCGACCATGGGTGTAGCCCGGCCACAGCACGTTCGAGTGACGGGCGGCGAAGCCGATGAGCGCCGCCGCGAGGTCGAGGGCCGCTCCGTGCAGCACGAGCAGCCGGTCCTTGAGATAGAGCCGCAGGTCGCACGCCACCTGATCGTTGCGCGAGCGCCCGGTATGGAGCCGCTCGCCGGTGCCGGGCAGGCGGCGCGTCAGCCAGGCCTCGACCGCCGTATGAATGTCTTCGTGGGCCCATCCGGCCTTGAGCGATCCGTCGTCCACCGCGACGAGCGCCGCCCGCAACCCGCGCCGCAGCCGCCCATACTCGGCGGCACTGACGATCTTGCCCGCTTTGAGTGACTCGATGTGCCCCAGACTCCCGAGCACGTCCCAGCGCAGGAGTCTCGCGTCCCACGGACGGTCGCTGCCCGTGGTGAACTCCCACGTGGCGCCATCGGGCCGGGCACGCTGGGTCCAGAGCGTCGTGGGTCGGGACACGGCTCAGTCTCCGCCGAGGTACGTGCGTACGAGCCGGCCGTAGAACTCCCGCGCCGAGGTAACCTCTGGCAGGTCCACGTATTCGTCGGCCGTGTGGGAGCGCCGGCTCGTGCCGGGCCCGCACTTGATCGTGTCGGTGTGACGAAGAAATACCCAATCGGAGCAGGTCGGACTGCCGAACGTCCTGGTTTCCGGTCGTACGCGTTGCGCGGCCGCGAGAAGCCGCGATCCGGCCGGCGTCTCGCAGGGAACCAGGCGGCGGGAGGTCACCACGACTTCGCTCCGAAGCGAGCGGCGCAGCACCTGCTCGATCTCTTCGTGGGTCCAGTCCGGGGTGCTTCGGATATCGAGCACGGCCTGCGCCACCGGAGGCGTGACGTTACGGCTGATGCCGGCTTCGAGCATCGTGGGCGTGGCCGTCGCGCGGCCGAGCACGGGATGTGAGCGATCGGCGAAGAGACCGCCGAGGCGAAGGAGATCGCCGGCCAGCACGAGGACGGCGTTGGTGAAGTCGCCATCGGTGGTGGCGTAGCCGGCATGGCGCTGGTCGCCGGAGGCGCGCAGGTCCGCCATCATGAGCCCGCGCTGCGCGATGGCGACGTCGAGATTGGTGGGCTCGCCCACCACCGCGGCGTCGATGGGCCCGGCCGCCGCCACGGCGCGTTCCATCGTCGTGTTCTTGGTTTCTTCGCCGTATCCGAGGATCACCAGCAGCCGCCCGGTCTCCACGGCATCCAGCCTGGCCAGATCGTGGGCCGCCCAGAGCATGGCGGCCACCGACGCCTTCGCGTCGCCCGAGCCACGCCCGTAGAGCCGAGTGCCTTCGATGGCCGGCACGAACGGGTCGCGGCTCCAGCCCCTGCCGGCGGGAACGACATCGAGGTGCGACACCAGCGCGATGGTGGGCCCGGGCCTCCGACCCTCTACCTCGATACGAACCGCCGACTCGTCCCGTTCCGCATGGAGATGCCAGGACCGGGTCGTCTCCTCCACGAATGCCGCGAGTGTCGCCTCGTCACCGCTGACGGACGGGATCGCCACCATCGCCGACAGGAGCTCGACCTCATCCCGCAAGGTCCACCCCCAGATACGTCGCCTTCTCCTTCCGCCCGACGATCATCGTCCCGCAACCCGCTCCGGTGAAGACCTCGAGCAGGAGCGCGTCGGGCGCCCGGCCGTCGATGATGTGGGTGCGCTCGACCCCGCCCGTGGCGGCCCGGATGCAGGCCTCCACCTTGGGACGCATGCCCCCGGTGAGCACACCGCTGGCGACGAGACCGGCGAGATCGTCGGGGTCCGCGAAGGTGACGAGTGTCGACGGGTCGTCGCGGTCCCTGAGCACGCCGGGGGCGCCGGTCAGGAAAATCAGCTTCTGCGCCCGCAGCGCCACCGCGAGCGTCTCGGCCACGGTGTCGGCGTTGACGTTGAAGACCTCGCCGTCGTCGCCGCCCGCGAGACTGGCGATGACCGGGACGAATCGGGCCTCGAGGAGCGTGAGCAGCACGCGCGTGTCGACGGCATCGATATCGCCGACGTGGCCGTAATCCACCTTGAGCGTGGCTCCGGCGTCGTCCACCACCTGGACCGGGGGCCGCTTGTGCGCCGTGATGAGATCGGCGTCCACCCCGCTCAGGCCCACCGCCTGCACCCGGTGCGCGCGAAGCGCGGCCAGCAGGTCGACATTGAGCTGCCCGGCGTACACCATCTTGGCGACGCCGAGGGCCGCGTCGTCGGTGACCCGCCGCCCGGCGACGATCCTCGGCTCGACGCCGAGGCGACGACTCAACGCCGTGGCCTGGGGCCCCCCCCCGTGCACGACGACGAGGCGAATGCTGAGCGACGAGAGCAGCGCGAGCTGCGCGGTCACCTCCTCCAGCGCTTCCGGGTCGCCGACGACGTCACCGCCGAGCTTGACGACGAAGACCTGATCGCGGTACGCGCGAACGTAGCGCAGCGCGCCCTTGAGCCCGGCGATGCCTTTTGTCGTGTCGATGGTCAATGAGCAATCTCCGTCGTTCCGATCAACTCCAGCAGCAGTGCCCGCTGCGCGTGCAGCCGGTTCTCCGCCTGGTCCACCACCACCGAGTTGGGACCGTCGAGCACGGCATCGTCGATCTCCACGTTGCGCCGGACCGGAAGACAGTGCATCACGATGCCGCGGCCGCCTCGGGTGGAGCGCATCCGGCCCGGCGTCAGACGCCAGTCGCGAAGCCCCGCGCGCTGAGCGGCCTCGGCCTGCGGATTGCCGTACAGCTTGACCGATCCCCACGACTTCACGTAGACGGCATCGGCGCCCACCGTCGCGTCATCGGGATCGTCGATGATGTGGACGAACTCTCCGCCCGACTGCTGCGCCACCTTCCGGATCAACGCCGTGTCCTCGGGATCCAGCTCGTACCCTTCGGGCCGGGCGATCACGATTTCCATGCCGAGTCGAGCCGCCGCCAGCGCCGCGCTCGCGGGCACCGCGGTCGGCAGCGCCTTGGGGTGCCACGCCCAGCTCAGCACGAAGCGCTTCCCCGCGGTCTCGCCCAGCTTCTCCCGCAAGGTCATCGCGTCGGCCAGCGCCTGGCAGGGATGCCGCCGGGCCGACTCGAAGTTGATCACCGGCTTCTCGCAGTGCCGAGCGAAGTTGCGGATGATGTCGTCCCGCCGCGCGACCGCCCAGTCGTCCCCTCGGGGAAAGCTGCGGACGCCCACCGCGTCGGCGTAGCGCCCGAGAACGCGGGCCGCGTCCACGATGTGCTCCACGCGGTCCTTGTCCATCACCGCGCCCGGCTCGGTCTCGAGCGTCCAGCTTCCCTTGCCCGGCTCGAGAACGATGCCGTGCCCGCCGTGCAGGAACATCGCGGTCTCGAAGCTCGTCCTGGTGCGCAGGCTCGGGTCCATGAACACCATCGCGAGGACCTTGCGCTCGAGACCGCCGGTCACTTCGCCCTGCTTGATCCTGGCCGCGAGCTCGAGCAGCCCGTCCACCTCGCCGGGCGCCCATTCCTCCAGAGCCAGGAAGTCTCGCTTGGCCACTACAGCACCTCCTTGAGTCCCGCGAGGAGCAGGTCGGCCTCGTCGTGGGAGAACGAGAGCGGGGGGAGCAGCCGCAGCACGAGGGGGTCGGTGGCGGTCCCCGTGAGAATCCGTTTTCCGAACAATGCCTTCTGCACTTCGGCGGCCGGCCGGCCGAGATGGAGACCGAGCAGGAGCCCGCGACCGGTGACGCGCCCGACACCGAGCGCCCCGGCGCCTTGCTTCAGATGCTCGCCCACGGCCAGCGCGTTCGCGATGAGACCGTCCCGTTCGATGACCGCGAGATTGGCCAGCGCCGCCGCGCAGGGGACCGGTCCGCCGCCGAAGGTGCTTCCCAGATCGCCGAGCGTGAGCGCATCGGTGAGCATCGGCGAGGCGACCACCGCGCCGATCGGCAGACCGCCGGCGAGACCCTTGGCGAAGGTGAGGGCGTCCGGGGTCACGCCGTATGCTTCGGCCGCGCTGAAGGCGCCGCAGCGACCGACGCCGCACTGCACCTCGTCGAACAACAGCACGGCCCCACGCTCGTCGCACAGGCGCCGGGCCTGGGCCAGAAATTCCAGCGAGCAGTCCCGTGCCCCGGCGAATCCCTGCACCGGCTCGATGAGCACGGCCGCGACGCTGTCGTCGATGGCCGAGTCGAGCGCCGCCAGGTCGTCGAATGGGATCTTCCGCGAGGGCGGCACGCCCGCGCGTCTGGCCGATTCCTCATAACGCGCGCCGTCCGTGCACGCGAGCGTCGCGGCGGTGCGGCCGTGCCATCCGCCGCGCAGCGTCACGATGAGCTGTCGTCCGGTGTGGCGCCGCGCTAGATGGAGAGCGTTCTCGTTCGCCTCCGCGCCCGAGTTGCACAGAAAAACGCGCCCGAGCGGATCGGGACACCACGCGGCGAGACGCTCGGCGAGCGCTTCGCGTTGGGGCAACGGGACGGCCGTCGAATAGAACAGCAACGCCGATGCCTGCTCCGCGATGGCCCTCACTACGTCGGGATGGCTGTGGCCGGTGGACGCGACGGCGTGACCGCCGTACGCGTCGAGCCAGCGGGCGCCCGTCTCGTCTTCCAGCCAGGACCCGATTCCGCGGACTGGACGCACGGGCATCTGCGCGTAGACCGGCAGGAGCGCAGGCCCAGTCGCGGCGTCGCTCGTTCCGTCGTTCCGTCCTTCCGCCTTCCCGTCCTTCCGCCATTCCGTCGTTCCGCCCGTCAGCATGGATAGATCCCCGCGGCGGTGAGACCCGCCCGCTCGTCGATACCCAGGGCCAGGTTCATGGCCTGGATGGCCTGGCCGCCCGCGCCCTTGATCAGATTGTCGATGGCCACGCTGACCTGGATCTCGCGGCCGTCGGTGCTCTGGGTCGCATGAATGAGGGCGAAGTTGGTGCCTACGGCGTGGGTCAGCTCGGGCGGCGCATCCGCCACCCGCACGAACGGGCGCTCGCGATAGGCCTCGCGAAACAAGCCCGCGGCAGTGTGGGAACCGCCGCCGGCCGCGAGGGCCGCCGGCAGATACGCGTGCAGCGTGAGGTAGATGCCGCGCACGAAGGGGCCCGAATGCGTCATGAGACGGGCCGTGGCATCCGGCCGTCCGGTCCACTGTCGCCAGGCCTGGAGCACCTCCGCCTCGTGCCGATGCCCCAGGGGCGAATAGGCGAACAGGTTGTGGGCCCGCATCGGGTGATGCGTGGTGGGTCTGGGCTGAACGCCGGCTCCGCTCGATCCCGTGACCGCGAACAGCGACGGAGTGACGTCGAGCCCGGCGCGGGCCAATGGATAGAGCGCGAGCTGCGCCGCGGTGGCGAAGCAACCGGGCGCGGCGATGGCCTTGGCCCCGCACAGCGAGCGCCCGACGACGTCCGCGAGTCCGTAGGTAAAGCGCTCGACGAGGTCCGGGGCGGCATGCGCCCCGTAGTACTGCTGGTACAGCCGTGGGTCACGCACCCGAAAGTCGGCGGCGAGGTCGACCACCATGCCGGGGCCGGCGTCGAAGACCTCACCCGCCACCCGCGAAGACTCGCCGTGCTCGAGGCAGAGAAAGACCACATCGCGCCCGCGGGCGGCCTCGCCGGCGGTGGCGCCGGAGAATCGGGCGTCGTCGATGCCTGCCAACGCCGGGTGCACCTCGGAGAGAGACTTGCCCGCCCGGCTCCGGCTCGTCGCCAGGCACTCCGACACGTCCGGGTGCTGGAGGAGGAGCCGGAGCAGCTCACCACCCGCATAGCCGGCCGCCCCGATGACCGAGACTTTCACCGGACCAGGGCCTCTTCCGCCCGCGCCGTCTTATCCGCCTTTGCCGTCCATTCCCCCATCGCCCGCTTCACCACCGCCAGCAGTCCCGCGGCGTCGCGCCGAGCATTGTGCGCCGGCAGGCCCAGACCCGTGGTGATGTATACCTGGCCGACCTCGTTATCGGTCGCGGGACCCGTGATCGCCGCGATCGGCAGCGCGAACTCCCGGCGCATCAGCTCGACCGCTCCCCAGCACGCGACGGGATCGGGCGCGGCCATGATGTACGCCGCTCCGACGCTGGTGAGGTCGCGATCGCGGAGGATGTCCTGCACGCCGTACTCGCCCAGAATACCATCGCCCAGCTCGGCCACGATGACGTCGGGCTTGGAGGCCGCGAGGCGATTGAAGATTCCCTTGGCCGTCGAGACGGTGACGCCGGCATGCGTGCTCGCGATGCCGACGTCGTTGAACGTCAGTGCGGCGACGGCGCCCGCGTCGAGCATCGAAAGCGCGTCGCGCATGAGCGAGACGCCCGTGAGCTTGGCGGCCGCCACCCGGAGCCCGCTCCGCGCGAGACCCCGGACCAGCTCCGTGGCGGCGACGGTCTTCCCGGCGTTCATGCACGTCCCGGCGACATAGACCACGGGTACCCTCGACTCCAGCCCATCCGCGGGAGGGACCGCGCCGTGCTTGATGTGCGCCGGCCGCCCCACCCGGTCGCCCAGCGCCGGAAAGGCGAGCACGGCGCCGAGCACCTCAGCCTTGAACGGCGGACCGATGTCCGGATTGACGGAGGTGCATCGGCCCAGGATCCCGCCGAGGTTGAGCACGTCGATGGTGTCGCCCGGGGCGATCCGGGTCGGGACCACGCCGGCGTACCCGCGCAGGGCACGTCGGGTGCCCAGCACGCCGGCGAGCACGTCCCCCGCGCGGAGGGAGAGCATCCGGCCACTCGTGTCCTCGATCGTGTTATAGGCGGCCTTGTCCTCGAGGATCCGGACCGCGAGCACGTACCCCTCCGCCGCGATGATCTCGTCGCCCACGATCACTTCCGGCGAGAGCGCGGCGTTCCTGGTGGAGGAGCTGATCCGGTCGAGCCGGACCCGGGTGGTGACGACCATGTCGTAGTCTCTTCGTGGTGTGATGTCTAAGGTCGCGAGTCGCGGGTCGTCAGCCGTGAGTTCCGAGACTCGTGACTCGTGACTCGTGACCCGCCGCCCGGGCGGCGAGCAGGGACGGCACGGCCGACACTCGCGCAAAGGCGCGGGCCTCGTCGCCGGTCCAGAGGCGGTTCTCCTCACCGTACGTGGCGACGGACCGGTCCATCATGGAGTGGGGGCTGCGGGTGCCCACCACCTGGAATCGCCCCGGCGCGAGCCGGACCCTGGTGTCACCGGTGACTCGCGCCTGGGAGCTGGTGATGAGGGCCTCGATGTCCCGGAGAGACGGGTCGAAGTACTGGCCCTCGTGCAGACGGTCGCCGTAAAAGCGGCCGAGCTGATCCTTCCAGAACGTCTGCCACTTGGTGAGGACGAGCTTCTCCAGCTCGCGGTGCGCGGCGATCAGCAGCAGCGCGGCGCCGGCCTCGAACCCGATGCGGCCCTTGATGCCGAGCGCCGTCTCGCCGACGTGGATGTTCCGGCCGAAGCCGTACGCTTCGGCCAGCTCTCCCAGCCGGGCCACGAGGACGGGGCCGGCGACACGCTCCTCGTCGAGCGAGACCGGAAGTCCGGTCTCCCATCCGAGCACGATCTCCCGCGGCGCGGGGGCCTCCGCCGGCGCATCCAGCAGCTCCGCGGGCGGGCCGGCCCAGGTGTCGTGGGTCCACCCGCCACCCCAGGTGGTGCCCCAGAGACCACGGTTGATCGAGTAGGCGCCCGCCTTCGCGGGCACGGGCAGTCCGCGGGCCTCGAGAAACGCGATGGCCTGCTCGCGCCTGATGCCCGCGTCGCGGATGGGCGTGATGATGTCGAGATCGGGGGCGAGCACGCGGAGGGCGACGTCGAACCGGACCTGATCGTTGCCGGCGCCCGTTGAGCCGTGCGCCACGGCTCTGGCGCCGATGGTCCGCGCCACCTCGACGACCGACAGCGCCTGCTGGGTACGCTCGGCTGCGACACTCAACGGATAGACCTCGCCGCGGAGCACGTTGCCCTGGATGAGATAGCGCACGAAGCGGTCGAAGACCCGCTCGCGGGCGTCGACCTCGTGATGGGCCGCCGCGCCGACCCGCTCCGCCTGCCGGCGGATGGCCGCGCGGTCCTCGGCGGTCGACCCGCCGGTATCGACGTAGACGGTATGAACGGCCCATCCCTCGTCGGCGAGACGGGGCACGCAGTAGGAAGTATCGAGGCCGCCGGAGAAGGCCAGGACGAGGGACCGGGTGCCGGATTGCATATTGCATAAATATGCGCCCTCGTCCCCGCCGCGCAAGCACCCCGAGGGCGGTCCGCTAGCCGGCGGGCTTGAGGGCCGCCGCGCCCGGGGCCGGCCGCCAGGGATGCCGGGGCTCGAACCGGCGCCACAGCAGAGCCGAGATGTCGCGGAGCAGGCGGTATCCCTCGTTGTCGGCGGCGTAACTGGTATCGGCCTGATTCCGGGTGATGGCGCAGAAGACGTAGTCGCCCGACGGGGCGTTCACGAGCACCACTTCGGACCGCGAGCGATCGACGGCGCCCTGCTTGGAGGCCGCCTGCACCGTGGGGGGCAGCTGCGAGAGCGCCTCCCCCGTCCAGTAGCTTCGCGTGAGCGTGCGGTACATCTCCTCGCTCGCGGCCGGACCGACCACCTTTCCCTGCCGGATCATGGTGACGAGGCGCGCCATCTCCCGCGGAGAGGTCTGCCCCCAGCCGAGCGAGTCGAATTGCGCCTCGCGCCCCGGCGTGCGCGCGTTGACCCGCGTGATCGCGAAGCCGTTCCGCTCGAGCCAGCCGTTGATCGCCTGTCCGCCGCCTCCGATCTGCTGGAGCCAGAGCGACGCCGTGTTGTCGCTGAAGGTGAGACTCATGGTGAGCAGCCGGCTCAGCTCGAGGTGCGCCGTATCGTCCAGCTGAGCGGCGAGATCGCCTTCGGGATACTTCGCCACGGCCCTGGGTGGAGGCGCCGTGTCGGTAAACGCGATCTCCCCCCGTTCGATCCGGTCGAACACGGCGATCATGATCGGGACCTTGATCATGCTGGCGGTGGGGAAGGCCTCGTCCGCGCGAATCGCGGCCGAGGCACCCGTGCGGAGGTTGTGCACGTAGACCCCGACGTCGCCGTGGAAGTCCCGCGTGAGCGTTTCCAGCTCCCGCTGGAGCGTCCGATCCACTTTCTCCCTCTGCGCCTCGGCCGGCGCCGCGCTCATGAGGGCCGCGGCGCAACCAAGCCCGGCGAGCAATCGACTCACCGGCCTTCCCCCTCCCGGAAGCGACGGGCACGATGGAGCTGTCGCGCGGGACGAAAAAGGCGAGCCGCCACTCGGGAGCTCGCCTTGCTCAGCATGGTCCGGTCGCCTGCCGGATCAGTGGATCTCCTGGGTATCCGCGGTGACCCCCATATCGAGGTCATGCACATACAGCGCCGCGCCTCTTCCAGCCGGCGACTCGCTCACGACGTCGCGGAGCAATTCGAGAGACTCGGTGAGAGTCGGGGCGAATGCGAACTCGAGCGCCTGGGGGGCGGGCTCACCCTCGCGCGCCTCGGGCAGATAGGCGGCAAGGAAACGATCCATGATGAGGGGGTGAAGCTCTCGACTGTGTGGATGGGGTAGCCCGTGCCGGCGTTCGATCTCGTTGAGTAAGCGCTCCGCGATGAGGAGACGCTCCTGTTCAAGGGCGGCAGAAAGCATCACATAGGTCCTCAACTGGCGGCGCCGACCGTACTGGCGCCGGCCGGCAGAGGAAGGGGGCGGGCAGCCAGGAGCCCGCGGCCGCGCATACCGGCGGCTTTCTAGGATTGGCCGGATCAGCCCGCGTGCGAAAGAGAAGAAAGACCGAACCACCGCGCACCCAACTCCAAGTCGGCACGCGTGAGTGCGTGGCCGCCCGGAAGCCAGTCGAGCTGGACCCGGGCACCGCTCCTTCGAAGCAGCTCCGCGAGGGCCTCGGTCTGCTCGGGCGCGACGAGCCGATCGGCCCGCCCGGCGATGATCTCGACCGGAATCTGGGCGAGATCCGGCAGCGGATCGGGCACGAGCGGCACCATCGGGCGGAGCAGCAGCGCGCCAGCGAGTGTGCCCGGGTGGAGCAGCAGGACGGCCGCCGCGATATTCGCGCCGTTCGACAAGCCTACGGCCCACGGCGCCGGGAGATCATAGGCTCTCTGCGCCGCACGGACGAAGGCCGCCAGCTCGCCGGCCCGGAACCGGAGATCGTCGAGGTCGAACACCCCCTCGGCAAGACGCCGGAAGAATCTCGGCATGCCGTTCTCGAGGATCTTGCCCCGAGGGCTCACCAAGGGCGCGCCGGGCGCGAGGGCCGCTCCGAAGGGCAGCAGATCGTCCTCATTGCCACCCGTCCCGTGGAGCAGGAGCAAAGGTAGCGTGCCGGGCCGCGAGCCCGGGGTAAACCGGTGAATGAAACCGAGATCGGCGCTCATGCCGATACCAGGCCGATCGCGGGTGACCGCAGCGGAGGGAGGGCCCGCTCGATCGTCTCACGCAGGGACGCCAGCCCCGGGGGAAGGCGAAGCTGCGACCCCAGCTCGCCGGGTTGCTCGTCCACGGTGAATCCCGGGCCTTCCGTCGCGATCTCGTAGAGCACGCCGCTCGGCTCGTGGAAATAGATGGACCTGAAATAGAGACGGTCGCGCACGGGCGTCACGTGAACGCCGGCGCCCTCGAGCTCGCCGCGCTTGCCGAGCTGCTCGGCGTCGTTCACGGCCCGGAACGCCACGTGGTGAACCGTGCCCACCCCCTCGGCTCCTCGCCAGAACCCCGGTACCCGGCGCAGGTCGACGATGGTCCCCGTGCCGGTGGTGCCCGCCTGCATCCGCAGCCGGTTGCCCTCCTCCCCGGCGTCCTGAAAACCCAGGTGGCGCCCGAGGAACTCGGCCGATCCCTTGTCTCCGTCCTCGAAGATCGTCACGGCATGGACGCCGCGAATCGCGTGCTCGGCGGGCACCGGACCATTCCCCCATGGCATGACATGCTCCATGCGCGGTGTGGCGACCAGCTCGAGCAGGAGCCCATCGGGATCCTTGAAGGACAAGACGCGCTCGTCGAAACGCGCGCTCGGTCCCTCATAGCGAATCCCGCGAGCCAGCAGCCGCTCGATCCAGAACCCGAGCGCGGCCGGAGGGATCCCCAGCGCGACGGTGCCGACCTGCCCTGTGCCCTGGCGACCGGATCCGCCGTGGGGCCACGCGAAGAACGTCAGCAGGGATCCGGGTTTTCCCAACTCGTCGCCGAAGTAGAAGTGGTAGCTGCCCGGATCGCCGAAGTTGACGGTGACCTTGACCAGTCGCATCCCCAGCGACGCCGCGTAGAAATCGATGTTGCGCTGCGGATCACCCGCGATCGCGGTGACGTGATGAATGCCCGGCATATCCTCTCCCTCTTACTCCACGCCTCTCGATGCGGTGCACACCAACGGACAGTAGCCACCGACCAATATGCTGCTCCCGTCCATTCACGAACCAGGGGACCCCTTGCCCGGTTCCGACGCGGCCCCCAGCGCCACGGCTGCTTATCCGTGCTCACTCTCCGTTCAACCCGCCCGTCACTATATTCGTCGATGCGACAGAATCGTCTCGCTCCGCAGTCCGTCAGCGGGTAGCTTTGCGCTCGAGGAGGTATACATGCGTTCGTCCGCGTTGGCGCTGGTCGCGACGGTAGCCCTCGTCTCGCACGCGGCGGGGCAGCAGGCCGGCACGATCGAGCTCGGACTCTTTCCCCATCTCAGCTACTTCGACAACTCACTCCGGCTCGACCAGGGTCAGGCGGGGCCGGGCGGCCGGATCGGATTTTTCCTGACCAACCATCTGGCCGTCGAGGGTGAGGCCGCCTGGGTGCCGGTCAGCGCGCCCAACGACAGCAACGTCTCCTACATCCCGCTGCGGGCCCGGCTGGCGTACAACGTCACGGGTGAGCACATCGGCCTCGTGCTGGGCGGAGGCTTCGTGCACTCCATGTACCGCCGCGATCGCAGCGTGTCGGACAACGGCGCGACCGGAACCGTCGGACTGCGGCTCGGACTGGGGGACGTGACGTCCGTACGCATCGACAGCTATGTGGACTACATCCCCTCACCGAAGAACGGCGCGTCGGACAATTGGAACTGGGGTCTGCAGCCAGGACTGAGTTTCCTCCTCGGCAAGCGCGAGGGAAAGGTCAGGGACAAAGACGGCGATGGTGTCCCCGATAAGGTCGATGAGTGTCCCAAGACGCCGGCCGGCGACAAGGTCGACGCGAAGGGATGCACCATCAAGGACAGCGACGGGGACGGCGTGCTCGACGATGCCGACCAGTGCGCCGACACGCCGGCCGGCGACAAGGTGGACGAGAGGGGCTGCTCCCTGCCCAAGGACGCCGACGGCGACGGGGTCACCGACGACAAGGACCAGTGCGCCAATACCCCGGCCGGCGACAAGGTGGACGAGAAGGGCTGCTCCCTGCCCAAGGACGCCGACGGCGACGGGGTCACCGACGACAAGGACCAGTGCGCCAACACCCCGGCCGGCGACAAGGTGGACGAGAAGGGCTGCTCCCTGCCCAAGGATGCCGACGGCGACGGCGTGATGGACGACAAGGACCGGTGCCTCCATACCCCGGCCGGCGCCAAGGTGGACGCCGACGGGTGCCAGATCCTGTTCGAGCCCAAGAAGAAGACCTTGATTCTCGAAGGAGTGAACTTCGAGACCGGCAAGTCCGAGCTGACGACGGAGTCGGAGGCGATCCTCGACGGCGTGGCCGAATCCCTCGTCGCCAACGAGGAGATCAAGGTCCAGGTCTCGGGCCATACCGACAACACCGGGTCGGCGGCGCTCAACAAGCGGCTGTCGCAGGCTCGGGCCGATGCCGTCCGTGCCTACCTGATCGAAAAGGGCGTCGCGGCCAACCGGCTGACCGCCGCCGGGCTCGGATCCAGCAAGCCCGTCGCGTCGAATGCGAGCGCGGCAGGCCGGGCCCAGAACCGGCGGGTGGAGTTGACGCGCACCAATTGAGTGGGCGGCGGCTTGACCCGCATCTCCGAGCTCGATCCCGCGGCCCTGGCCCGCCTCGATGTATTGGGCGGTCCGGGGCTCACGCGGAAAATCATCGGCATCTTCCTCTCCGAAGGCCCGCGGCGCCTCGCCGACGCGCGGAGCGCCCTCGATGGCCGCAACGGGGACGCGCTCGGCCTCGCGGTGCACGCCCTGATCTCGAGCGCCGGCAACGTCGGCGCGATGGGGCTCGCGGAGTACGCCCGCCGGACCGAGCACGAGGCGGACGCCGGGCGGTGGGACGAGCTGGCCGAGCGCCTCGACCGGATGTCCGGGGCGTTCGAGACGATTCGAGTGACCCTCGAAGCCCAACGCGACGGTCGGGGATGAAACGAATCGCGCTCGTCGAAGACAATGCCGACAATCGTCTGCTCGTCGGGGCCATCCTCGAGGGGCTCTATGCCCTTACCGAATACGAGTCGGGCCGGGAGGCCATCGCCGCCCTGCCCCGGTCGGTGCCGGATCTGGTATTGCTCGACATCTCCCTGCCGGAGATGAATGGCACGGAGGTGCTCCGCCGGATCCGGACCGATCCCGCGCTGGCCCACCTTCCCGTCGTTGCCCTCACCGCGCATGCCATGGCGGGAGACCGCGAGAGGTATCTCGAGGCGGGGTTCGACGGCTATGTCAGCAAGCCGATCCTCGACGAGGGCATCCTGCTGAGCACGATCTCCGGTCTGCTCGCGTGAGCCTCGGGTGGGAAGTGATCGCCCTGCTCGTCGCCTGCGTGGCCGTCGTCGCATGGCTCCGGGTGCGGGAGGAGCGACGGATCCGTGGCGAGCTCAAGGCCTCCGAGCAGGCACTCGAGGACGAGGCCGAGCGTCTCGCCGAGGTCATCGCGGCCCAGCAGCTCGTCGCAACCGACAGCAGCGACATCTCCGGTATCATGCGCCTCTTCGGCGAGCGGGTGCAGGCGCTGACGCGCGCGAGCGGCGCGGCCGTCGCCGGGCGCGAGGGAGACGAGGTCGTTTTGCGAAGCGGAGTCGGCACGGCGGCGGCGTCACAGGGCCTGCGTCTTGGGCTCGAGGCGAGCCTCATCGGACGTTGCTTTCGGACCGGCGAGGTCCTGGTCTGTGACGACAGCGAAGCCGACCCCCGGGTCAACCAGGACGCTGCCCGAAACATGCAGGCCCGCTCGGCGATGCTCGTCCCGCTCCGGGATGGTGGCGCCGTTAGCGGCGTGCTGGTCGCGACGTCGCCGGAGCCGAATCACTTCAGCAGCCGCGACGCGCAGACCATGCAGCTGGTGGCCGGCCTCCTCTCATCCGGCCTCGCGCGCGCAGCGGCATCCGAGGGGCGGGAGGCGGCGCTCCTGGCGCTGCAGGAGAGCGAGCAGCGGCACCGTTCGGCCGTCGCGGCGCTGCACGAAGGCGTCGCCCTGCTCCACGCGGACGGGAGCGTGCACCCGGTAAACGCCAGCGCGGAGCGCCTCCTCGCGCCTCTGCGAGCCGCCGATGGCCGTCTCAATGTCTTCGAGCACCCATGGCCCGTGGTCCGCGAAGACGGATCCCCTTGCCCCGTCGACGAGCTTCCCCTCGTCACCACCCTCTGCACCGGCCGCCGCTGCGTGGGCGCGATCATCGGCATTTCCGGCGGCGCGGACCTCGTCTGGCTCCGGGTCAACTGCGAGCCCCTCTGGCGTGAGCACCAGCCGCTGCCGCACGCCGCGGTCGCCTCCTTTGCCGACATCACCGAACGGCGCCGGGCGGAGACGGCGCTCCGGGAGGGCCGCGACGAGCTCGAGCAACGGGTGCGCGAGCGCACCGCGGACCTGGCCCTGGTGAACGACCTGCTCGAGGAGGAGCTCACGGAGCGCCGGCGTACGCAGGTGGAGCTGCTCCTGGCACAGGAAGAGCTCGAGCATCGGGTCCACGAGCGCACCGCCGACCTCATTTTGTTGAACCGGAGCCTTCAGGAGGCCAAGGAGGCGGCCGAGCTCGCCAACTCGGCCAAGAGCCGCTTTCTCGCGTCCATGAGCCACGAGCTCCGCACCCCGCTCAATTCGGTGATCGGATTCGCCAATGTGCTGCTAAAGAAGCAGCAGGCGTCCTTCGGCGAGCGCGAGCTGACCTATCTCTCCCGCATTCATGAGAACGGCCTCCATCTGCTGGGACTGATCAACGACATCCTCGACCTCTCGAAAATCGAGGCGGGCCGCCTCGAGCTGTCCCGGGAGCCGGTGGATCTCGCGTCCCTGATCGCCGACACCCTCGACCAGCTCGGCGGACACCTGGCCAAGCCGTCGGTACACTTGAGAAGCGACGTGCCGCCCGGCCTCGCGACGGTCGACGGGGACGCGACCCGGCTGAAGCAGGTTCTGATCAACCTGGTGGGCAATGCCCTCAAGTTCACGGAGCGGGGAAACGTGACGGTCTCCGTGACCGGCGATCCGGGAACGGGACAACCGCTCAGCATCACGGTAGCCGACACCGGCATCGGGATTCCGCCGGACCGGCTGCAGGAAATTTTCGAGTTCTTTCAGCAGGGCGATAACGCGACCGAGCGGCGCTACGGCGGCACCGGGCTCGGCCTGGCGATCTCGCGATCGCTATCGGAGGCGATGGGGTTTCAGCTGACTGCGGAAAGCGAGGTGGGAACCGGCTCGACCTTCACGATTCATCTCGCTGCGGCGGGCTCGTCCTCTTCGACACCCTCGGGGTCGAGATACTCGGCCCGGTACATGCGAATCAGCTCGAAGAAATAGGAGATCGCGAGCGGGCCGATGAGCAGGCCGAGCAACCCGAACCACCGGATGCCGGCGAAGGCCCCGATCACGGTGATGAACGGGTGGATCCGGGCGTACCGGCGGAACACGAACGGCCGGATCAGGTTGTCCACGGTGCCGACGACCAGGATGCCCCAGAGCGCGAGCGCGATGGCCCAAGCATAGTGACCGTCCAGCGCCAGCGAGGCGGCGCCGGGTCCCCAGACCAACCCGCTTCCCACCAGCGGCAACACCGCCAGAATGACGGTCACCACCCCCCAGAAGAGCGGATTGGACAGTCCGGTGACCCAGAACGCCACGCCCACGAGAAACCCCTGTACCAGGGCGGTGCAGCCCGTGCCGACCAGGGTGGAGACGGTCACGTCGCGAAATCGGGAGCGCAGGATCTCCGCGCTCTCGTGCGAGAAGGGAATGAACGGACTGATGCCGCTCCAGGCGCCCTCGGGCGCCAGGAGCATGTAGTAGAGGCCGAAGAACGTGATGGTGAGCTGGATCCCGACACGAGTCGCGGTGCCGACCGCGCTCAGGGCGTTGCCGCCAAGCCAGGCGATAATCTGCGACCCGAACGACTCGAATTGCGCGCCGACATCGTACGTCCCCACCCGGAGCTCGCGCAGCCGGCCGAGCAGCGGGCTGCGAATGACGCTCGTCGCCATGCCCTGTGCCTCGTTCGCGATCAGGCCGACGAAAGAGATGCCCGGTCCGACGATCAGCAGGATGGCGACCACCACCACGATGCTGGCCGAGGCCGCCGGGCTCATCCGCTTCTTGAGCGACCGGTGCACCGGCCCGAAGACCACATACAGCACGAGCGCGCCGGTGAGCCCGGTGAAGAAGGGCCACAGGGCCAGGGCGAGGCCGATCCCGAGCACCAGGATCAGGGTGGCCGCGCGTTGACGCTTGGTATCCAGGAACGCCATGGGGCTAAAGTAACGGCTAAAGGCTAAAGGCTTAAGGCTAAAGGCCAAAGGCTTAAGGCTAAAGGCCAAAGCTTAAGGCTGTCGGCTGGTGTCGAGTCAGCCTTCGGCCTCTAGCCTTTACCCTTCCGGACCGCGACATTTCCCGGACCCTCAGCAAGCCGCCTGCATGGTCTCAGCCGACCCACGCTCCGCCTACGACGCTCTTCCCCTCGTCATCTGGACCTCGTCCGAGGGACGGGGCTGGGACTACGTCAACTCGCGGTGGACCGAATTCACGGGCCGGGCGATCGAGCAGGAGCTGGGCGAGGGGTGGCTCGACCGGATCCACGCCGAGGATCGCGATGCCGCGCTCTCGCAGATGGATCAGGCCATCGCGTCCGGGCGGCCCATCGCGACGGAGTTCCGGGCCCGCCGGCACGACGGGACGTTCCGATGGCTCGCGGCGGCCGGCGTGCCGGGTGCCGGCGGCGGCTATGTCGGCTGGTGTACCGACATAACCGAGCGTCGGTCGCTGGAGGAGCGGCTCATGCGGGCCGAGCGCGCCGAGGCCGTCGTCCAGCTCGCCGCCGGCATCGCGCACGACTTCAACAATCTGCTGACCGGCATCTTCGGCCATGTGGGACTGCTCGGAGAGCAGCCCGATCTGCCCGATGACGCCCGCGAGGACATCGCCCAGATCCAGCAGTCGGCCGACCGCGCCGCGAGCCTCACCCGCCAGCTCATCGCCTTCAGCCGGCGCCAGGTGCTCACCCCCCGGATCCTCGACCTCAACCGCCTCGTCGGCGGCACGGTGTCGGCCATCCGCCGGATGATGGGAAGCAGGATCCAGGTCGTGCCGGCTCTCGATCCGCACCTCGACCGCGTGCTCGCCGATCCGGGCCAGCTGGAGCAGGTTCTCCTGCAGCTCGGCGCGAGCGCGCGCGATGCCATGTCCGAGGGCGGCAGTCTGGAGCTGACGACGCGGAACGTGACCCTCGGCGAGGGCGACGTCGCGCGATTCCCGGGCGTCCGCCACGGCAGCTACGTCGCCCTCGGAGTCCGGGATACCGCCCCCACGGACCAACCCCGAACCATTCCCGAGTCCATCGCGGCAATCGCCCGGCAGAGCGGCGGCTTCATGGACCTCGAGAGCGGCGGCCAGGAGACCACTTACACGCTCTACCTGCCGTCTGCGGAGAGCGGGGTGCCGGAGGGACCGGGCGGTGACGCGTCGCGGCTCAAGTTCTCGGGAACGGAGACCGTGCTGGTAGTGGAGGACGAGCTTCAGGTGCGCGACCTGGCCCGCCGGGTCCTGGAGCGATCGGGGTACACGGTGCTCGCGGCCTCGGATGCCGAAGCGGCCATGGCTATCGCCGACCGGCACGCGGGCCACATCCATCTGCTGATCACCGACATGTTCCTGCCGAGGCTCAGCGGCCGCGAGCTCGCCGCGCGACTGGGCATTCATCGTCCTGCCATCAAGGTCCTGTACGTGTCGGCCACGAGCGACGAAGCCATCGCCCGCCACCGCGTGCTCGCTCCAGGCACCGAGTTTCTGGAGAAGCCGTTCTCGCTGGACAGTCTGCTCCGGAAGGTTCGCCAGGTGCTGGGCGATCCCGAGAGCGCCGGCGCGCTGCCCTGAGCCGGGAGCCCGATGCCTGATTCGATCCAGGAGTACCTGACGCCGCAATACGCCGCCATCGCCGCCCTCGCGCTTGTCGCGGTGGCGCTGTTCGTCGCGCTGGTGCGGTCGATGCGCCGCGCCGGCGAGGCCCGAGCGGAGGCTACCGAAGCACGCGGTCAGCTCAATGCCGTCACTTCGACGATGCGCGAGGGCGTCATCGTCTACGACATGCATCGGCGGCTCCTGCGGGTGAACCCGGCCTTCGAGCGACTGACCGGCTACGCCGAAGAGGACGTACGCGACCAGGAATTCCTGCAATACATCCACCCCGACGACCGGGCCGCGCTCCTCGCCGAGTGGGCCCGCCTGGAGCAGGGCGGGATCCTGCGGGATCAGGAGTACCGAGTGGTGACGCGCACCGGCCAGATCCGCTGGTGCGCCAGCACGTGGGAGACGGTCCGCGACAAGTCGAACCGCAGGACCGGCTTCCTCGGCACCGAGTACGACATCACCGAGCGGAAGCTCGCCGAGGCGGAGATGCGGCTCGACACCGATCTCTTCCAGGCGGTGATCGAGGTGCAGCAGGCGGTGACGAGCGCGGGACTCGACTCCGCCACCGTCATGCTGGTGATCGCCGAGCGCAGCATGGGCCTCACCGGCGCCAGCGGCGCCGTGATCGAGCGGCCCGAGGGCGACGACCTCGTGCCCCAGATCTCGGTCGGCGTCGAGGCACCGAGGTTGACGACCGCCGGCAGCCTGTCGGGGCTCGCCATCGAGTCGGGAGAGCTGCAGCGGTCGGACGATGTCGCGGCGGATCCGCGGATCATCCAAGGGCAGTATCAGGAGCTCGGGATTCGATCCGTGCTCGCGGTTCCGCTGCGCGACGACCACAACACGCTCGGCGTGTTGAAGGTGGTCTCCCCCAATGCCGGCGCCTTCACCGACCGCGACGCCAAAGCGCTGCGGCTGCTGGGCGGATTCGCCGGCGCCGCGCTCGGCCATGCCGCCGCATTCGAGGGCCGCCAGGCCCGCCTCGAGGACCGCACGCGCGCGCTCCAGGACAGCGAGCAGCGCTTCAAGCAGCTGGTGGACGCAGCCCAGGAAGGGATCTGGGTGGCCGACGACCGGGGCATCATCACCTATGTGAATCAGCGGATGGTGGAGCTGCTCGGGTACCAGAACGGCACGATGCTGGGCCGGCCCGTGTTCGACTTCCTCGACCCGACGTCGCGCGATCCGGGCCACCAGGCCCTCAGGGGCGAGGCGACGGTCGAGGGCAGCGACCTCTGCTTCCGCCACCGCGACGGCAGGGAGGTGTGGGGCCTCGTATCGGGCAGCCCCATCCTCAGCCGGGACGGCACGGTAATCGGCGCGGTCGGGATGGTCACCGACATCACCGAGCGCAAGCGCGCCGAAGACCGGCTCCGCCGCTCGGCGGAGCGGCTCGGCGTCCTGCACGATCTCGACCAGGCGATTCTCGCGGCCCGCTCTCCGGCGGAGATCGGCCGGGCGGCGCTGGCCCGTCTCCGCCGCATGGTCCCCTGCCACCGGTGCACGATCATCCTCTTCGACATGGGCCGCAGCCAGGCGCAGATGGTCGCCGGCTGGGCGGACGGTGGGTCCCTTCCCGCGGCAGCCCTGCCGCTCGACGCGCTCTCGCCGATCGAGGTGCTGCGGCACGGGGCGCTACGCCACGTCGAGGATCTGCAGTCCGCGGAGTCGCCGCCGCCCTTTCTGCATCAGCTGCGGGCGGAGGGGTTCCGGAGCGTCCTCACCGTGCCGCTGCTCGCGGAGGGTGATGCGATCGGCGAGGTCAATGTCGCCTCCCGGAGCCCGGCGGCCTTCGAGACCGAGCACCGCGACATCGCGCAGGAGGTCGCGGCGCCCCTCGCCATCGCCATCCAGCACGCGCGACTGCGCGAGGAGCTGGGCCGCCAGACCGGCGAGCTGGAGCGCCGCGTGGCCGAATCCGGCGCCGCCCTCCGCGCCGCGACGGCGGAGACCGAGACACTGCTCCACGCCGTCTCGCACGATCTCCGTAATCCGCTACGGCACATCCACGGGTTCGCCGAGATGATCCTGCTCGACGGGGGACCGGGACTCGCGCCGGGGCTGCGCCACTACGCCAACCGCATCGGCGAGGCGGCGGAGCGGATGGCCGCCCAGGTCGAGGACCTCGTCATGCTCGCCCGGGTGGGCCGGCAGGATTTGATGCGGCGGGAGGTGAACCTCGACACGGTGGTGGCCGACGTGGTGGACCGGCTCCAGCCCGCCGTCGAGGGGCGCGCGATCGACTGGCGCATCGAGCCGCTGCCGAGCGTCGATGCCGACCCGACGCTCGTCCGCGCCGCCGTCGAGGAGCTGGTGGGGAACGCGGTCAAGTTCACCCGGCCGCGCGAGCGCGCCGTCGTGCGCGTCCGGCCCGTCGAGTCCGAGGGGGAAGTGGGTCTCGCGGTGCAGGACAACGGCGTCGGATTCCGGATGGCCTACGCCGGCAAGCTCTTCGGCACCTTCCAGCGGCTCCACCGGCCCGATGAGTTCGAGGGTGAGGGCGCCGGGCTCGCGCTGGTCCATCGGATCGCGCAACGGCACGGCGGGCGGGTGTGGGCCGAAGCGGAGCCGGACGCCGGCGCCACGTTCTTCATGACCTTCGGCGGGCGCAAGCGGTGACCCTGCCCGACGCGGTGGACATCCTGGTGGTCGACGATGATCCGGCGGAGGTCGAGCTGCTCCTGCGGTCCCTGGAGGAGCTCTGTCCCGGCGACCGCATCGGGGTGGCACGGGACGGCGAGGAGGCGCTCGACTACCTGCTTGCCCGCGGACCCTTCCGCCATCGCGGCCCGCAGCCCCGGCCCCGTCTCGTGCTGCTCGACTTCAAGCTCGCGCGCGTCGATGGCCTCGACGTCCTCCGGGCCCTCCGCACCAGTCCCCGCGTCGGCACCGTGCCGGTCGTCATGCTCACCTCGTCCGCCGATCCGCGCGAGGTCGAGCAGTGCTATCATTGGGGGGCCAACAGCTGCGTGCAGAAGCCGGTCGTCTTCGGCGCGTTCCGATCGACGCTTCAGGAGCTGGGCCGGTACTGGCTCGGCCTCAACCGGACCGTCCCGGCATCGCCGTCATCCTCGTGAGGCTCCTCGTGCCGTCTCGCCTTCCCGGCGTCGCCGCGGCGCTGGTCGTGTCGCTGTGCCCGCCGCTTGCCCTTCCCGCCTCGGCGCAGGCGATTCCCGACATCGCCTACGAGCGATTCACCCTGCCCAACGGCCTCACGGTGATCGTACACGAGGACCACAAGGCGCCGATCGTCGCGGTCAACGTCTGGTACCACGTCGGCTCGAGGAACGAGCAACCCGGCCGTACCGGCTTCGCCCACCTCTTCGAGCACCTGATGTTCAACGGCAGCGAGCACTACGACAAGGAATTCCAGGATCCGCTCGAGCGGGCGGGCGCCACCGACCTCAACGGCACGACCAACGAGGACCGGACCAATTACTTCGTCAACGTCCCCACCTCGGCGCTCGATCTCGAGCTGTGGCTCGAGTCGGACCGGATGGGACACCTGGTGGGCGCCATCACCCAGGCCAAGCTCGACGAGCAGCGGGGCGTGGTCCAAAACGAAAAGCGGCAGAACGAAAACGCGCCCTACGGCAAGGTGTGGGATTTCCTGACGCCGCGTCTGTACCCGCCTAACCACCCGTATTCCTGGACCGTCATCGGCTCGATGCGGGACCTCGATGCGGCCAGCCTCGACGACGTCAAGAACTGGTTCCGGAGCTATTACGGCCCGTCGAACGCCGTCCTCGTGCTCGCCGGGGACATCGACACGAAGACGGCGCGGGAGAAGGTCGAGCGGTACTTCGGCGACATTCCGCCGGGCCCCCCCGTGGCACGACAGGGGCCCTGGGTGGCCAAGCGAACGGGGAGCCGGCGTGGCACGATGCAGGACCGGGTGCCACAAGCCAGGTTTTACAAGGTGTGGAACGTGCCGCAGTGGGCGTCGCCCGACGCGACCTGGCTCCAGGTCGCCGCGTCGGTGCTGAGCGACGGCAAGTCCTCGCGATTGTACAAGCGCCTGGTCTACGACGATCAGGTGGCCACCGACGTCGACGCGGTGATGGATGGGCAGGAGATCGCCGGCCAGTTCGTCATCACCGCGAGCGCGCGCGCCGGCGTCGACCTCGCCAGGGTGGAAAGAGCGGTGAACGAGGAGCTGGCCCGCTTCCTCGCCGGGGGTCCGACCCCGGCGGAGCTGGCCCGGGTGAGAGCCCGGACGCGGGCGGGATTCATCCGCGGTATCGAGCGGATCGGCGGTTTCGGTGGCAAGTCCGACGTGCTGGCGCAGAGCGAGGTGTTCGCTGGTCGCCCCGACTTCTACAAGGTGCGGCTGCAGCGCATCGCCACCGCCACCGCCGCGCAGGTGCGCTCGGCGGCCTCCCGCTGGCTCTCCGACGGCGACTACACCCTCGAGGTCCATCCGTTCCCCGACTACGCGTCGGCGCCGACGGGGGTGGATCGCTCCGGTCTTCCGGTGGCGGGGCCGCCTCCGGCGCCGTCCTTCCCCGCGCTCGAGCGCGACACGCTGTCCAACGGGCTGCGGATCGTCCTCGCGGAACGGCGGTCGATTCCCCAGGTGCGCTTCGACCTGCTGCTCGATGCCGGCTACGCGTCCGATCAGTTCGCCGAGCCGGGAACGGCCAGCCTCGCGATGGCCATGCTGGACGAGGGGACCCGGACCCGCACCGCGCTCCAGATCAGCGATCGCCTCGCCGAGCTCGGCGCCAATCTCGGTACGTCGTCGCGGCTCGATGTCTCCACCATCTCCCTGTCGGCATGGCGCGACCGGCTCGACCCGTCGCTCGATCTCTTCGCCGACGTCGTGCTCAACCCGGCCTTCCGCCGGCCCGACGTGGACCGGCTCAAGCAGCAGCGCCTGGCCCAGATTCAGCGGGAGAAGGCCGACCCCGTCGGTCTGGCGCTGCGCGTGTTCCCCGGTCTCGTCTTCGGCGAAGGGCACGCCTACGCCAATCCCTGGACCGGCTCGGGGACCGAGGCCTCGACCAACAGCATCACCCGCGCCGACCTCGTGAAGTTCCACGAGACCTGGTTCAAGCCCAACCATGCGACGATCGTCGTGGTCGGCGACATTACGATGCGCGAGGTGCGGCCCCGGCTGGAAAAGTTGTTCGCGGACTGGAAACCGGGGGACGTGCCGGCGAAGAATATCGGCACGGTGACGCAACGACCCCGCCCCTCGGTCTACCTGTTCGACCGTCCCGGCGCCGAGCAGTCGGTGATCATCGCCGGCAACATCGCGCCACCCAAGTCCAATCCGGAGGAGCCGGCCATCGAAACCATGAGCGCGGTGCTGGGCAGCGATTTCGGATCGCGGCTCAACATGAACCTGCGGGAGGACAAGCACTGGGCCTACGGCGCGTTCAGCTTCATCCGCGACGCGCGGGGGCAGCGGCCGTTCCTGGTCTATGCACCGGTGCAGACCGACAAGACCAAGGAAGCCGCGGCCGAGCTGCTGAAGGAGCTGCGCGGCATCGTGGCCGACCGGCCGATTCAGCCCGACGAGCTGCTGCGGGCCAAGGCGTCGCTCACGCTCACGCTGCCGGGACTCTGGGAGACGATGAACGCCGTGGCGGGAAGCGTCGATGACATCGTGGCGTTCGGGCTCGACGACGACTACTACGATACCTACGCCGAGCAGATCCGGTCGCAGACCGTGGCCACGGTGACGGCGGCGGCGCGGAGCACCGTGCAGCCCGATCACCTGGTGTGGATCATCGTGGGCGACCGCGCCAGGATCGAGAAGCCGATCCGGGAGCTTGGCCTGGGCCCGGTGCAGGCGCTCGACGCCGACGGCAAGCCGGTGCCCACGTCATGAGCCGCGCGAGACTGCTGGGTGCGACGCTGCTCGCGCTGGTGCTGTTCGCGCCCGCCGCCGCGGCGCAGCGCAGGGGCGGCGGCTCCAGCATCCTCTCCGGGCCGATCGAGGTGGGGCCGCGGGTGGGCCGCGACTTCGAGAATCATGCGTGGAGCGCCGGCGCCGTCGTGCGGATTCCCGGGGGCCAGCGGCTCGAGCTCCGGCCCAGCGCCGACGCGTTCTTTCCCAAGGACGGGAAGACCGGCTGGCAGGCCAACGGCGACGCGGCCATCATGTTCGGTCCCGGCCGCACCGTGTACGGCGGCGGCGGCATCGCGTTCGTTCACCTGAACGGCGACAAGACCCGTACCGGGTACAACCTCTTCGCCGGGCTCACGGCGGCGCCCGAGGTCCCCGGATGGAAGCCATTTCTCGAGTTCCGCTGGACCTTCGTGCACGACACCAGCCCGTTTCGGCTGGTTAGTGGAGTCACCCGCCGCATCGGCGGATGAGGCGGCCATAGATCCCGTCTGCCATACGCTGGTCGGCGCCGCGCTGGGACGGACCGGGCTCGCGCGACGCACCGGATACGGCACCGCCACCCTCCTGCTCGGCGCCAACCTTCCCGATATCGATGTGCTCGCCTATCTCGACGGTCCCGCCGGCGACCTGGCCTTTCGACGGGGATGGACCCACGGCATTCCGGCGATGCTGGTGCTCCCGTTCGTCCTCACCGGGCTGGTCATGCTCGTCGATCTGGCGGTGCGCCGGGCGTCCCGCGCCACGCTGCCGACCTCGGTGTCCATCCCCAATGTCCTGCTGCTCGCGGCCGTATCGATCTGGACCCATCCCGTCCTCGATACGCTCAACACCTACGGCGTGCGCTGGCTCATGCCGCTGGACGGACGATGGTACTACGGTGACACGCTCTTCATCGTGGATCCGTGGCTGTGGGCCATCCTGGGCATCGGTGTGGTCATGAGCGGCGAGCGGCGGCACCGCCGGTCCACGGGACGGCCGGCGCGGGTCGCGCTCGGAGTGGCGACCGGTTACATCGTGCTGATGGGGCTGGGCGGGCTCGCCTCTCGCGGAATCGCGGCGGGTGAGCTTGCGTCAATCGCCGACGCGCCGGTGGACCGCTTGATGATGGGGCCGACCGCGGTCACGCCGATGACACGCTACGTCGTGGCGGCGCAGGGCAGCCGCTATCTCACCGGGTACTTCCGCTGGCTCCGCCGTCCCCACATCGACCGCGCGACGGTCAAATCGTACCCGCGCGAACGGCCGGCGTCGCGGGCGGTCGGAATCGCGACGCATACCACGCTCGCGCGCCGGTTTCTCTCCTGGGCGCGGTTTCCTGTGGTGCTGGAGGAGCGCGCGCCCGACGGCGCCGTGTTGGTGCATCTTCTCGATCTCCGCTACGCCGACAAGCCGGGCGCCGGCTTCGGAGCGGTCACGATCCCGGTTCCTGAGCTGTCAGCCTCCGTGTCATCAGGAGAAAACCCGAGATCATCTGCTCCAGCCGGCTCTGACGCTCGGTCTCCTTCAGACGCCCGTCCTCGGTGAACGCGGCGTCGGCCCAGGGCAAGGTGTACATGTCGGGCGGCACGATCGTCCCGAGACCCTCGAGAGGGATCCGCAGCTGCCAGAGGCCGCGAATGCCCCCGACCTGACTGTTGGAGGCGGACAGCAGCATCGCCGTCTTGCCGCGAATGGGGACGGGTTTGAGGCGAGAGAGCCAGTCGATGAGGTTCTTGAGCGTACCGGGAAGTGAGAAGTTGTATTCAGGCGACGCGATCATCAGCCCGTCGGCTTCCGACACGCGACGGGCCAGCTCCATCGCCCCCGACGGGACGCCGACGGCGGCGAACGCGTCACCGTCGAAGAGCGGCACGTCGAACTCGCGGAATTCGGCCAGATCGACCCGGGCGCCGGCGTTGGTCGCCGCCTCGACCGCCAGCGCGAGCAGACGCCGGTTGAGCGAAGCCCGGCGCAACGACGCGGCGAAGGCGAGCAGGCGAACCACCCGGGGCGGCTCGGTCAATTCGAGGTGACCGTGAACCGGATCAGCACGCCCTCGACGAACTCGGCGCTCACACGTCCGCCGGCTGTCGAGTAGATCCGGCTGTTCACCGTGAGCCGCCCCTCTTTGCGGTCGGACGTCTTCTCCGGGGTGCCGAGCTGGCGATCCACATCGGCCGTCAGCATGCCTTTGCGGGGGAGGCCGCCCACCGGCGCGGGCGGCGCGACTTCGGGGCCGGGTTGCAGCGGACTCGCCTCTTCCTGGGTCTGCTCGAACGTGACGTACTCCGCCAATGCCGCCCTCACAGACTCGGGCGCGAGCGCCGACGCGGGCACGCGCCCCTTGTAGCGGAGGTTGAACCGGGAGCCGCCCTCGAGCCGGCGCTGTCTGATGTTCTGCTTCTTCTGCTCCTGCGCGTCGGCCACCTCCGCCCGGTTCCTGGCGTCTTCGCGCTCGCGATCAGCCTTGAGATCGTCCAGCTCCTCCTTCATGTCGCGCTTCTTGATCGGATCGGTAGCCCGCTTGATCTCGACCTCGAGATTCTTCTCCCGTTTGGTCTTGGGCGCAGGTGGCACGCTCACGTTGCTGGACGTCTCATCACCGAAGGTGCCATACCCGCCGCCGCCGAGCTGGAACTCGATGAGGTCAGACTTGACCTTGATCTTGGTCACCATGACCGTTTCCCCGGGCCTGATCGCGGTCCCGTGTTCCTTGAGCCGGCCGGCATACTTGGGGTAATTGAGCGGAGGATCGTCGGTGGGATAGACGTCTACCCCGTCCTCGGTGCCGGGCATGGCGAGCTTCAGGGTGACGGTCTTCCCTTCAAAGTACTCCCTGAGCGCGGCCTCCGACTGGGCGTGCAGCCTGGTGGCGGCGGCAAGGACCGCGAGAACGATCACGGATGGAAGGTGCCGGTTGCGCATGGGATGGCCTTGAATGACGGTTGCCGGGAAAGACGCAAAGCTCAGGACGAGGGCTCTCAGATGTGGGTCAGAGCCATTGACCAATTCTAGTATATAACATACTGTATTCAGTATATAACATTCGGAAAAGCGCCATGATTCAGCGATCACCGCTTCGCGATGAGGTCTATCGCCAGATCCTCGACCGCATCCAGCGAGGCGACATGGCGCCCGGCGCCAAACTCCGCGACACCATCCTGTCCAGCGACCTCGGCGTGAGCCGGACGCCGATCCGCGAAGCCCTCCTCCGCCTGACCCGGGACGGGGTGCTCGATGCCGATATGGGTCGGGGGTTCCGGGTCCCGCCCCTGGACCTTCACGAGATCGGCGACGCAGGCCAGATCCTCGGCGCGCTCGAGTCGCTGGCCCTGGAGATCTCCACTGAGCCGACGGCCGAGCAACTCCATCGGCTGGCCGAGCTGGATCGAAAGCTCGAGCATACGAGGGGCGACGCCGTCGCCTGCGCCGACCTCGAAGATGAGTGGCATCGAGTGCTGCTCGATGGGTGCACGAATCGCCATCTTCTCGATATCATCTCGACAGTGCGACAGATCTCCCGCCGCTACCTCCTCGCCTACCTCCGGGGGTCCACCCGAATCGCCCTCTCCACCCTGCCGCACCAGAAGATCGCCGAGGCGCTTGGACACGGCGACCGCGGCGGGGCGGCGCGCCTCCTCAGCCAGCATTGGCGCCGCGGCGTTGAGGAGCTTCAAGCCTGGCTGTCCCGATCCTCGTCCGACGCCAAAGTGGCGGCACGATGATCGATCGCTGGCGGCAGGACACCCCGGGTTGCGTCAACAGGGTTCACCTCAACAATGCCGGCGCCTCGCTGACCCCGAGGCCGGTCCATCAGGCCGTCCGCGCCCACCTGCAGCTCGAGGACGAGCTCGGCGGGTACGAGGCATTCGAGGCGAGGAAGGACGAGATCCGGGACGCCTACCTCGCCATGGGCCGCTTGCTCGGCACCGGTCCCGGCAACATCGCCTTCACCCAGAACTCGACGCTGGCCTTCATGATGGCCCTCGACGCCTTCGACTTCGGCCCGGGCGACGTCATCCTCACGAGCCGGTCCGACTACGCTTCCAACCAGATCATGTCCCTCTCCCTGGCACGCCGCCGCGGGGTCGAAGTGGTCCGGGCGCCGGATCTGGCCGAGGGCGGCATCGATCCCGATGCCGTCCGCGCGCTCGTGGCCCAACGGCGACCCACGCTCGTCGCGCTCACCTGGGTGCCCACCAACTCGGGTCTGGTTCAGGCGGTCGAAGCGGTGGGAGAGGTCTGTGAGGCCGGGGGCGTACCGTATCTGGTGGACGCCTGCCAGGCCGTGGGCCAGATCCCGATCGCCGTGGACCGGCTGCGCTGCGACTACCTCGCCGGCACTGCCAGGAAGTTTCTCCGCGGCCCGCGCGGCATCGGCTTTCTCTGCGTCTCGGACCGGGCCATCGCCGCGGGGGCCCATCCGTTGCTGGTGGACATGCACGGGGCCACCTGGACCGATCCCGATGTCTTTACCCTTACCCCCGACGCCCGCCGGTTCGAGTCGTGGGAAATGTCGGGCGCCCTCGTCCTGGGTCTCCGCGCCGCGGTGCGCTACGCGCTCGACGTGGGCATCGAGACCGCGCGAGACCGGGCGCGATCGCTCGCGGCCTACGCCAGAGAGCGGCTCGCGGCGGTACCCGGAGTCCGGGTGCTCGACCGGGGCGCCGAGCTGTGCGCGATCGTAACAGTGCAGCCAGGGCAGCACGAAGGGGAAGCGATAAAACTCGCGCTTCGGGTGCGGGGGATCAACACCAGCTCACCCGATCGGTCGGACGCGGTGATCGACATGGACCAGAAGGGCGCGAAGTCGGCGCTTCGCATTTCGCCGCACTACTACAACACGAGGGAGGAGATCGATACCGCGGTGGAGGTGCTCGCCGAGCTGATTCGTTAGCGGACCGCCAACACCGGCACCTCCCGCAGCACCGGCTCCAGCGTCGTCCACACCGTCTCGGCGATGATCCGCTGTCCGGCCGCGGTCGGATGGATCTGATCCGGCTGGTTCAGCGAGTCCACACCCGCCACACCCTGAAGCAGGAACGGAATCAGCGGCAGGTCGTTACGCCGGGCGATGGCGGGAAAGACGGCGGCGAAGCGCCGGGTATAGTCGGCTCCGTAGTTGGAGAGCATCTGCATCCCGGCGATGACGATGCGCGGCCTGGGGTTGAGAATGGATGCCCGGTCCACGATTGCCTGGATATTCGCGGCGAGGGAGTCGGTGTTCTGGCCCCGAAGCCCGTCGTTGGCGCCGGTCTCGATCACCAGCACGGCCGGGCGCTCCCTGAGCACCCACTCGATGCGGCGGTGCGCCCCGGCGGAGGTCTCGCCGCTCACGCCGGCATTGACGACCTCGAACGGAAGGCCCGCCGAGTCGATCTTCTGCTGGATGAGCGCGGGATACGCCTGGGACGGATCGTCGAGACCGTAGCCGGCGGTGAGGCTGGTGCCGAGGAACACCACCCGCTCGCGTCCCGGGGTTCGCGACGAGGATCCCGACGCGGCGGGGCGCGGCTGGTCCCGGGCGCAGGCGATGAGCGCCGCCAAACCGATGACCCATGATCGGTATATGATTCGCCCCATGCTGCGCTGCGCCTCTCTCACGAAGACGTACACCTCGGCCGGTCGTCCGTTGACCGTTCTGAACGATATCACGCTGGAGGTGGAGCCGGGGGCATTCGTCGCGGTGGTGGGGCCGTCGGGGAGCGGGAAGACCACCCTGCTCGGTCTGCTCGCCGGACTCGATCGTCCGACCGCGGGAACGGTGCATCTGGACGGCCAGGACCTCGGGACGCTGAACGAAGACCAGCGGGCCCGGCTCCGCGCCGAGAAGATCGGATTCGTCTTCCAGTCGTTTCAGCTGATTCCCACGCTCACGGCGCTCGAGAACGTGCAGGTGCCGCTCGAGCTGCGGGGCGAGAACGGCGACTCGCGGGCCGCCGAGCTGCTGGAGCACGTCGGATTGGGCGACCGCGGCGGCCACTATCCCGCCCAGCTCTCGGGCGGCGAGCAGCAGCGGGTCGCGCTGGCCCGCGCGTTCAGCTCGCGTCCGCGGGTGTTGTTCGCCGACGAGCCGACCGG
This sequence comes from uncultured Gemmatimonadales bacterium, assembly GCA_963757525.1. Classification (GTDB taxonomy): domain Bacteria; phylum Gemmatimonadota; class Gemmatimonadetes; order Gemmatimonadales; family GWC2-71-9; genus CAVVWJ01. The sequence continues at coordinate 1,664,567 of CAVWRM010000001.1, read as the reverse complement.
GAACCTCGATGCCGTCACCGGCGCCGCGATCATCGATCTCATGGCTGAGTTGAATCGCGATCACGCCACCACCCTCGTGCTCGTCACCCACGACCTCGATCTCGCCGGCCGGGCGCGGCGCACGCTCCGGCTGGCCGGCGGGCGTCTCGTCGCCGACAGCGCGGCGTGAGCGCGTTTCGTCTCGTGTTCCGCATGGCCGCGCGGGAGCTGCGCGCGGCACCACGCCGGCTGCTCCCGCTCACCGGCTCGATCGCCATCGGCGTCGCGGCGCTGGTCGCGATCGACTCCTTTACGGGAAATGTTCGCGACTCCGTCCGCCAGCAGGCGCAAGCGCTGCTGGGCGCCGACCTCGTGGTCTCGAGCCGCCGCCCACTCACCCCGAAGACCGTGGCCGTGCTCGACACCATCACCCGGTCGGGTGCCCGGCTCGCGCGGGTCACCAGCTTCTCGGGAATGGCCTATGCGCCGCGGACCACGGGGGCGAGGCTGGTGCAGGTGGAGGCGGTGGAGCAGGGCTATCCGTTCTACGGCCGCATCGTCACCCACCCCGAGCGTGCCTGGGGCGACCTGCATGGCGGGCGGCGCGTGGTGGTGGACCCGTCGCTGCTCACGGCGCTCGGTGCCCGCGTGGGCGACACCCTCTCGCTCGGCGAGGCACGCTTCGAGATCACCGGCACCCTGGTGAGCGCGCCGGGCAATACCGGGATCCGCTCTGCCTTCGGCCCCAAGATCTTCATCCCCGCCAGCCATCTGAACGACACCAAGCTCCTCGGGTTCGGCTCCCGGGCGGAGTACGAGGCGTTTCTCCGGCTCTCCTCCTCCCAGTCACCGGAGGCGCTCGCCGATCGCTACCGCAAGGGGCTCGCGGCCGAAGGGGCGCGGATCCGCACGGTATCGGAAGACCAGAACGACCTGAACGAGTCGCTCTCGCGTCTCACCCGATATCTCGGACTCGTGGCCCTCATCGCGCTGCTGCTCGGAGGCGTGGGCGTTTCGAGCGCCGTCGTCGTGTTCATCAGACAGCGGTGGGAGACCGTCGCGGTACTCCGCTGCCTCGGTGCCACCGCCTGGATGGTGGTCGCGGTCTATGCCGTCGAATCGGCGGTGATGGCATTGGCCGGAAGCGTGGCGGGCGCATTGGGTGGACTCGTGGCGCAGCGGCTCCTGCCCGGCATCGTGACCGGCCTGCTGCCGATCGACGTGGAGCCGCGCGTCTCATGGGAGGCGCCCGTGCTGGGCGTCGGTGTGGGCGTGCTGACGGCCCTGCTCTTCGCCGCCATCCCCTTGCTGGGCGTGCGGAGCGTGCCTCCGCTCGCGGCGCTGCGTCGCCCCTACGAGCGCGAGCGCGAGCGCCGCTTCGATGGGTGGCGGGCTGTCGTGGTGCTGCTGCTTGCCGCGACGACGGTGGCGCTCGCGGCCCGGCAGGCGGGGAGTTGGCGGCAAGGCGCGATCTTCGCGGGCGGCATCGCGCTCGCGTTGCTGGTGCTCTGGGCCGCCGCCTGGTGTCTCGCGGCGGCCGCCCGCCGGTGGCCGCCTTCGCGGTGGCCGTACGTGTGGCGCCAGGGTCTCGCCAATCTTCAGCGGCCGTCCAACCAGACCGCGATGGTGGTGCTCGCGATCGGATTCGGCGCCTTTCTCCTCGGGACCCTGCTTCTGGTTCAGGCCAACCTGCTTCGCACGCTTCGACTCACCGGAGGTCCCGCACGGCCGAACCTGGTCCTCTTCGATATCCAGCCGGACCAGCTCCGGGGCGTTCAGGGCATCCTCGATTCGGCCGGGCTGCGGTGGACGCCTCCGGTGCCGATCGTCCCCATGCGGATTCAATCGGTGAAGGGCCGCCCCGCCGCGGCCATCCTGGCCGACAGCACGGCCGGCGAGGACGGGCCGCGCGGCGGCTGGGCCTACCGGCGCGAATATCGATCGACCTATCGCGATACCCTGGTCTCGTCGGAGCGAGTGGTGTCTGGAGCGTGGTGGCGCGGGCGCGGCAAACCCGGCGAGATCTCGGTCGAGTCGGAGGTGGCGCGGGAGCTCGGCGTCACGGTGGGCGATTCGATCGTCTGGGACGTGCAGGGCGTGCCGATCCGGACCCGGATCGCGAGCCTTCGTGACGTCGAGTGGGCCCGGTTCGAGCCCAACTTCTTCGTCGTCTTCGCGCCCGGCGCGCTGGAGGATGCGCCGCAATCGCTCGTGACGCTCACGCGCGTCGAGCGCCCCGCCGACCGGGGCGCGCTGCAGCGCCGGGTGGCGGAGCGGTACCCCAACGTCACCACGCTGGACCTGTCCTCGGTGCAGCAGACCTTGGAATCCCTCCTCGCGCGCGTGGTCCTCGCGATCCGGTTCATGGCGTTCTTCACGCTCGGCACCGGCGCGCTGGTGCTGGTCGGCGCGCTCGCCACCAGCCGCTTTCAGCGGATGCGCGAGGGCGCGCTGCTCCGCACCCTCGGCGCGACGCGAGGACAGCTCTTTCGCGTCGTCCTCGCGGAGTATCTTTCCCTCGGTCTCATGGCCTCGCTCACGGCCGTGGTGCTGGCGATGGCGGCCTCGTGGGCGCTCGCCAGGTTTCTCTTCGAGGGAGACTTCTCGCCCGCCCTGCTTCCCCTCGGCGGCCTCGTGGTCGCCGTGGTGGGGCTCACGGTGGTCGTGGGGCTGCTCAACAGCCGCGACGTGATTCGCCGGCCACCGCTCGAGGTGCTGCGAGCCGAGTAGTCACCCCCGCACCTCGCGCGCGCTATATTCCCGCCACCAACTCGAGGGTGTCCCGCATGCTCGCGATCGATCTCACCGGAAAGCGCGCGCTCGTCGCCGGCGTCTCGGACGACGGCGGCTTCGGCTTCGCCATCGCCAAGGCCCTCGCCGAGGCGGGCGCCACCATCTGCGTGGGAAGCTGGCCGCCCGCGCTCGGCATCTTTAGCAAGCTGCTCGAGCGCGGCAAGCTCGCGGAATCTTCCAGGCTTTCGGACGGACGAACGCTCGAGTTCGAGCGGATCTATCCGCTCGACGCGGCGTTCGACACGCTCGACGAAGCGCCGGCGGACATCCGCGAGAACAAGCGGTACAAGGAGCAGGGCGACTTCTCGATCGCGGGCATGGCGGCCAGGATGCGGGACGACTTCGGACCGCAGGCCCTGGACATCGTCGTGCACAGCCTGGCCAACGCGCCGGAGGTGCGGTCGCCGCTGGTGGACACCAGCCGGCAGGGGTACCTCGCCGCGGTGAGCGTCAGCGCGTACAGCAATGTCTCCCTGGTGCGGCAGCTCTCGCCGCTGATGCGGGCCGGGGGGGCGTTCCTCTCGCTCACGTATCTCGCGGGCGAGCGAGTCATCCCCGGTTACGGCGGCGGGATGTCGTCGGCCAAGGCGGCGCTCGAGGCCGACACCCGAACGCTCGCCTTCGAGGCAGGCCGGCGCTGGGGAGTTCGGGTCAACGCCATCTCCGCCGGCCCCTGGGCATCCCGTGCGGCCACGGCGATCGGCTTCATCGATACGATGATCGACTACGCGGCGGCCAATTCGCCCATCCCTCAGCCCATCGACGCCGGCGACGTGGGCGGCACGGCGGCCTTCCTCTGCAGCCCGCTGGCCCGCGGCATCACCGGGGCCGTGATCTACGTGGACAACGGCTTCAACGTGATGGGGATGGCGTCGCCCGTCGAGCCGGCGCATGTCCGATGACCTGCTCGCGAGCGCGGATGGTCCGGTCCTCCGGATCACGCTGAACCGTCCCCGGCGGCGCAACGCGCTCACCCCCGACATCGCGCGCGGGATCGCCACCCATCTGGAGGAACTGGAGGAGAATGGCGGCGCCGGCCTCGTCGTGCTGTCCGGCGCCGGCGGTCACTTCTGCGCCGGTCTCGATCTTCAGTGGCTGGGCATGATCGGCGGCATGCCGTCCACCGGGGACCTCCAGCGCGGCCTCGGCGACTTCCAGGCGGCGGTGCTCGCCATCGTGCGCTGTCCGGTTCCCGTGATCGCCGCCGTGCAGGGAACGGTCGCGGGGTTCGGGCTCGATCTCGCCGTCGCCTGCGATCTCCGCCTCGCCGGCCGAAGCGCCACCTTCACGTCGGCCTTTTCCCGCATGGGTCTCGTCCCCGATGGCGGCTCGACCTTCACCCTGCCGCGGCTCGTCGGCGTAGGGCCGGCGATGCGTCTTCTCATGGCCGGTGAAACCCTGGACGCGGCACAGGCCCGGGCCATCGGTCTGGTGGACGACGTCGCCGACGATGCGCAGCTGGATGACGGCGTGCGGGCGATGGCACAGCGCATCCTGGACGGTGCGCCGGCCAGCATCCGCGCAATCAAGCGTCTCGTGCGTTCGGGAGAGCTGGGCGCGCTCGAGCAGACACTGGCCACCGAAGGAGCCGCCCAGCTGCAGGCGCTCCAGACCCCGGAGTTTCGCCGCCGGCTCGAGAGCTTCCTTGCCCGATAGCGTCTTCCGCCCCGACCTCCTGGCCGGCAAGGTCGCCGTGATCACCGGCGGCGGCACCGGCATCGGGCTCGGCATCGCCGCGTCGCTGGCCGCCGCCGGCGCGGCCGTCGCCCTCGCGAGCCGAAAGCCCGAGCATCTGGGCGAGGCCGCCGAGCAGTTACGGTCCCAGGGCGCGCGCGTGACGACCGTGGAGACCAATGTGCGCGAGCCGGAGGCGGTGGCGCGGATGGTCGAGCGCGTCCTGGGGGAGCACGGCCGGCTCGACATCCTGGTGAACAACGCCGCGGGCAACTTCTACGCGCCCTCGGCGACGCTGTCGCCCAACGCCTGGCGCGCCGTGGTCGAGACCGATCTGTACGGCACGTTCCACTGCGCCCAGGCGGTCTACCCGGCCATGAAGGCGCAGGGCGGCGGCCGGATCGTATCCATCTCGATGACGCTGCACTATCGGGGATGGCCGCTGATGGCCCATGCGACCGCGGCCAAGGCCGGCGTGGACGCACTCACCCGAACCCTCGCGCTCGAGTGGGCGCCGGACCATATCACGGTCAATGCCGTCGCGCCGGGGCCGATTCCGACCGAGGGAGTGATGCGCGCCTTCACTCCACCGGACGCCCGCGCGCCCGATCTCTTCCGGATGGAGGAATTCGTCGCGCGCGGCATCCCCCTGGGCCGATGGGGCACGCCGGACGACATCGGCCAGATGGTCACTTATCTCGCGAGCCCCGCCGCCGACTGGATTACCGGCGCGATCTTCGTGGTGGATGGAGGCTCGTGGCTCGCCGGAGGGAGGACCTGAGGTCATGTTCCTCGGACACTACGGCGTCGCGCTCGCCCTGAAGCGCGCCGAGCCCAAGATCTCGCTCGGCAGTCTCTTTCTCTCGGTGCAGCTCGCCGACCTTCTGTGGGGATGCTTCCTCCTGATCGGCTGGGAACACGTCCGCATCGTGGAAGACCCCAACCCGCTGCTCACCTTCGACTTCATCGATTATCCCATTTCGCACGGCCTCGCCGGGATGCTCGGATGGGCCATCGGCGCCGCGGTCGTGTACTACTCCTGGCCGACGCGGGATACGTCCCGCCATTGGCAGGCCTCGGCCGTCATCGGGCTGGCCGTGATATCGCACTATCTGCTCGACGTCATCGTCCACGTGCCCGACCTCCCGCTGATCGGCAACGACTCGCCGAAGCTCGGGCTCGGCCTCTGGCGTCACGAAGGTCTCAGCGTGGCACTCGAGATTCTGCTGCTGGCCGGGGGCGCGGCGGTGTACCTGCTCCGTGAGACCAAGCGGCACCCGGTCCGGCGTTTCCGGCTGGCGGTGGTGCTGCTCGTCCTCGCCGCCGTATACGCGGCGGCGATCATGGGTCCGCCGCCACCCGGCATCACCGCGGTCGCCGCCGCCGACATCATTTTCATCCTCGCCATGACCGCGCTGGCCGCGTGGGCCGACAAGGCGCCATCGCCGGCGGAGCGCGCGTCCGCCCGCGGCGTCCATTGACGGTGGATCGCCTCTTCTTCGGGCTCGGCGCGTCCTCCGCTTTTCTCGCCGTGGCCGCGGGCGCCTTCGGCGCGCACGCCCTCCGTGCCCGGCTGGCCCCCGATCTGCTCGCCGTCTTCGAGACCGCCGCGCGCTACCAGATGTATCACGCCTTGGGCCTGCTCGCCGTGGCGTGGGCCGTGACCCGGTGGCCCGGATCGCTCGCGGGCTGGGCAGGATGGTGCTTTCTGGCGGGGACGCTGCTCTTTTCCGGTAGCCTCTACGCGCTCGCGCTTACCGGGGTACGCTGGCTCGGGGCCATCACGCCGTTGGGCGGGCTCGCGTTTCTGGCGGGATGGATTTGCCTGGGGCTGGCAGCCCGGGCGCCGACACCCTAGGGGCAAGCTCCGGGGAGAGACGGCCGCCCCAGGGACTGCAGCGGGTCACAACTCGGCCACGATCTTCGCCTTGATCTGCTCGAACTCCGAGTCGGTGATGAGCCCCTTCTGCAGCATGTCGCGGGCGCGCTCGAGCCTGGCGGCCGGTGTCCGATCCGCCTCACCAGCCGCCCCGCCCGCAACCGGGTTCTGGCCGAGCTGGATGCCGCCCGACTTGGCCCGCAGCTCGTCGAGATCGCGGATACGCCGCTTCTCCCGCCACGCCTGCTCCTGCGCCTGACAGATCCGATACACCGCCTGCGCTTCGTCCTTCCGCAACCCCGTGAACACCAGGGTTCGGCGGGCTTCCTCGGTGCTGGCGAGGTCCCGCGTGACGTAGGCCGTGATGGTGAGCGTGGCGCCGAAGATCCCGACTCCGATGGCCGCTTCGTGAAGGTCCTGCCAGCGCACGTCGTCCGCCGTGAAGCCGCCCAACAGCCCCCGCGCAGTGGAAATCAGCCGGCCGGTGGTGCTGCCGACCACCATCCGGCGGTGGGTCAGCGCGAAGAGCCGGCGCTGGATGGCATGGGCCTGGAGTTCTTCTCCCGGAATGAGCAGCGATTGGAGCGGGGCCAGCGCGCGCGCCGAAGCCGAATCGGCCGGCGGGATGGAGGGAGCGGTCATGACGGCACGAGCGGCGGAGGGCGCCTCACCCCGATCTGGCGAAGGCGAAGTGGTACGCCATGAGCACGATCATGGCCAGAATGATGATGGTGGCGATGATCAGCGGAAACACGAACACGCCCGAGAACAGCCGGTGGTCCTGCTTCAGGTGCATGTAGAACATGGCCACCAGCGCGAACTTGAACGCCGACAGCAGCAGGAGCAGGGGTACGAAGAACGGCTGGATCGACGCGCTCGAGGGCCCGGCATGCTCGCCATAGGTGATCTCGTACAGGCCCACTTCGAGAGCCGTGAGGACGAAAAGCACCAGGCCGACCTTGGCATAGACGCCGGCGCTCGGGTGCGAGGGCTCGGTGGCGGCGTGGGCGGCGTGGGTGTCCATGATGTCAGGGCCTCACTTGATCAGATAAACGACGGGGAAGATGACGATCCAGACCACATCCACGAAGTGCCAGTACAGCGCGGCGATCTCCAGGTTGAGCGACTTGGTCGACGGCAGCCGGCCCCGCACCGCCTCGACCCACATCGTGATGAGCCAGATGACGCCCAGCGTCACGTGGGTGCCGTGGAACCCCGTCAGCGTGAAGAAGCTCGCGCCGAACAAATTGGTGTGGAGCGTGAGTCCCTTGTGTACGAAGTGGGTGAACTCGAACACCTGCATGCCGACGAAGAAGATGCCGCAGAAGATGGTGGCCCCCAGCCAGAGCAGCAGTCCCTTGCGGTTGTCGCGCTGGGCCGAGGCCAGCGCCAGCACCACGAAGAGGGAGCTGAAGAGGAGAAGCGCCGTACCCAGAGTCACGAGCGGGATCTCGATGATCGGCTCGTAAATCTGTCCGTTGGGCGCCTTCCACACCTCGTGCGGGAAGGGCCCCGGTCCCGAGAACCAGGTCTCCTTGTGCACGAGGTAATTCGAGATCAGCGTCGCGAAGAAGAGGCATTCGGACCCGATGAAGGTCCAGATCGCCAGCTTGCGGCTGTCCAAACCGGTAGAGGTCTCGGGATGCGCGGCGTGCGCGTGGTCGGACAATGTCGGCTCCTAGTAGGTCGCGGGTCGCAAGTCCCTCACCCCGCCGGTTCGAACGCCCAGCGATAGATCCCGAAGAACAGCACCAGGGCGCCCACGATGCTGACCCACGGGCCGATGTGGGGGAATGCCAGCACACCGCCCACCAGTCCGAGCACGCCGGTCGCGGAAACCAGGGGCCAGATCGATGGGTTGGGCAGATGGATCCCCTTCCCGGTCACGAGCGGCGGCTCGGGCAGCGGACCGCCGCGGGCCCGCTTGGCCTCCCACAGCGGGTCGCGGCCGTGGACCTCGGGAACCTCGGCGAAGTTCCATTCCTGGGGCGGTGACGGAATCGACCACTCGAGGGTCGCGCCGTTCCAGGGATCGGCCCCCGCGTTCTTGGGCCCCCGGCTCGTCCGGTAGATGTTGTAGAGGAACACCAGGAACGAGAAAGCCAGGATGAACGCGCCCACCGTCTCGATCTGGTTCAGCGTCTCGAAGCCGAGGCCCGCGGGATAGGTGTAGACTCGCCGCGGCATCCCATTGAGGCCGAGGATGTGCATCGGGAAGAACGTGACGTTGAACCCGATCAGCATGAGCCAGAAGTGCAGCTTGCCGAGGCCCTCGTTCAGGATCCGGCCGGTCATCTTGGGCCACCAGTAGTAGGCGCCCGCCGTGATGCCGAAGATGCTCCCGCCGAACAGCACGTAGTGGAAGTGGGCCACGATGAAGTAGCTGTCGTTCTGCTGCAGGTCGGCCGGCGGCGACGCGTGCATGACGCCCGACAGGCCGCCGATGATGAACATCGCGATGAAGCCGAGCGCGAAGTACATCGGCGTCTTGTACTGGATCGACCCGCCCCACACGGTGCCCAGCCAGTTGAAGATCTTCACGCCGGTCGGGATCGCGATGAGCATCGTGGTCAGCGAGAAGAACGTGTCCGCGATCGGGCCCATGCCCGTCGTGAACATGTGGTGGCTCCACACGCCGAACCCCAGGAACGCGATGAACACGCCCGAGAACACCATCGCGGCGTACCCGAACAGCGGCTTCCGGGAGAAGACCGGCAGGACCTCCGAGATGATGCCGAAGGCCGGCAGGATCAGGATGTACACCTCGGGGTGGCCGAAGATCCAGAAGAAGTGCTGCCACAGCAGCGGATCGCCGCCGCCCGACGGCACGAAGAAATGCGTACCGAAGAACCGGTCGAACATGAGCAGGATCAGCGCCACCGTGATCACCGGGAACGCCAGCAGCAGCAGCACCTGGGTGATGAAGCTCATCCACACGAACATCGGCATGCGCATCAGCTTCATGCCCGGTGCCCGCAGGTTGACGATGGTGACGAAGAAGTTCACCGCCGCCGCCAGCGAGGCCACGCCGAGGATCTGGAGACCGAGCAGCCAGAAATCGACGTTCGCGCCGGGCGAGAACTGCCGAGACGTGAGGTTCGCGTAACCGTACCACCCCTGGTCCGGCGCGAGCCGAAAGAGGAAGCTCGAGTTCAGCAGCAGACCGCCCGCCAGGAACACCCAGTAGCTGAAGGCGTTGAGCCGGGGGAACGCGACGTCGCGCGCCCCGATCTGGAGCGGGATCATGAAGTTGAAGAACGCGGCACTGAGCGGCATGATCGCGAGGAAGATCATGGTCGTGCCGTGCATCGTGAACAGCTGATTGTACGTATCGGGGGCGAGGAACGTGTTGTCCGGCGAGCCGAGCTGGATGCGGAGCAACAGGGCCTCGATGCCGCCCATCAGGAAGAAGAGAAAGGCGGTCGAGCCGTACAGGATGCCGATGCGCTTGTGGTCGACGGTGGTCAGCCAGCTCCAGAGGCCGGTCTTCTCCCCGTGAGTTGCCGCGGCGTGGGCTCGTTGCTGGTCGAGTGCGGAGGTTGCCATACGTGCCCTGTTATTGGTGAGCGCGGAGGAAGGCCGCCAGCGCCTTGGCGTCCGCGGCGTTGACGCCGAGGTTGGGCATGAGCACACCCTGCTTGATGACCTGCGGGTTCATGATCCAGCGGGCGAGGTTCTCGTCGGTGTTCTTGAGCGTGCCGGCGCCGATATAGGTGCGGGCTCCGACGTTCGCCAGGTTGGGCCCGATCATCCCCGTGGGCGCCTCGTACGCATTGAGCGAGTGGCAGCCGACGCAGCCCTTGGACAGGAAGAGCTTCTCGCCGGCGCCGGGGGCGGCCGCCACCGCTTCGGGCGGCGCCGGTGGGCCTTGCTCCGGTTTCCTCTTGGCGGTGTCGGCCTGCGGGGGAGGCGCCGGCGGCGTCATCGGCTTGGCCGTGAGCGACTGCATGTGCTCGCCCCAGGCCTTGAACTCCTCGGCCGGCTGGGCCACCACCCGGAACGCCATCCTGCCGTGCTGGATCCCGCAGAACTCGGCGCACTGGCCGGGGTACTCGCCGGCCTGCTCCGCCTTGAACCAGAGCCGGGTTTCCCGGTTGGGGAAGACGTCGCGCTTCCCGGCGAACCGAGGATTCCAGAAGCTGTGCACCACGTCCGCCGTTTCCATCTTGAGCGACACCGTCTGGCCGACGGGGATATGGAGCTCGTTGGCCGTCGTCACTTTGAGCGACGGATAGCGGAACTCCCACCACCACTGATGCCCGATGACGTGCACCTCGAGGGCGCCGCTCGCGGGCGAGGCGTTCGTCTCGAAGATGCCCCGCACGGTCGGGACCGCGATGGCGGCCAGGATCAGCGCCGGGATGACCGTCCACACGATCTCGATGGTGGTGTTGCCGTGAACCTGGGTCGGCTCGGGGTCGGTGGCCTTGCCCTTGAACTTGAAGACGGCGTACAGGAGGGCGCCCTCGACGAGCACGAAGACCACGACGGCCCACTTCAACGTGGTGGTCTGGATGTCGTCGCCGATGCGGCCGAAGTCCGAGATCGGCCGGAGCGCGGTCTGGGGATAGTGATCCGGCGAACAGCCGGCCACGGCCAACGCGATCAGGCAGAACAACGGAGCCAGCCGGCGCAGACGCCGGATGACAGCGGTCCACAAACGCATCACGCAGCCGTCCTGTTGGCGAGGATCAACGACGAAACCCATAGTGAAAGGCCGCCGCAGTTTACGAGTTTGCGTGCTGGAGGTCAAGGAATTCGCGCGGTTTCGCGCCTGCAATTGCTTCGCGGTCCCGCCGATCCCGCCATCCAGCCCTCCGCGGGCCGGACCAGGGCCTATGACGAGTCCGGGCTCAAATTACCAACTAGTTGTCCCTCAAGGCCTTAGACTGGTCTCCTATTCCGCCTTCGTGCTTGGCGTGATATGTTAATTCCATCTTTCCTGCCTGGGGAGATCCACTCCAGGCTGCGTTTCTTTTATCACAGTCCGGCAGAATCATGATTCGTGAAATGCGGGAAAAGCTGAGCCGGGAAATCGACCAGCTCAGCCATGAGCTCAACGTCCTCCTCCCCCAGGCCATCGCCCAGGCGGTCGAGCTGGGCGACCTGCGCGAGAACTCGGAATACAAGAGCGCGCTGGAGCGGCAGCAGTTCGTGCAGGCACGGCTGGGTCAGCTGCATCAGCGGCTCAACCAGCTCAGCCAGCTCGCCAACCACGAGGCGCCGAGCGACCGCGTCGGGCTCGGCTCCCGGGTCACCGTCCTGGATCTCGATTCCAACGATACCGACACCTACATGGTGGTGCTGGCCGAGATGATGGACATCGACGCCGGCCACATCTCGCTGGCCTCGCCGCTCGGCCGGGCCCTTTCCGACCGCCGGGTCGGCGATGAGATCACGCTTCGGCTCCCGACCGCCACCCGGCGGGTCCGTGTGACCGAGCTGGTCACCGTCCATCAAGCCGGCTCCGCGATCGAACGATAGGCGGCGACACTCGATGGACTTCCCCCCCAAGCAGCTGCTCGTCGTCGGTGACCGGGTTCTCATCACGACGGAGGAGGGGGACGATCGCACCCGGGTCGGACTCTACCTCCCGGCCACCGCCATCGATTCCCAGCAGGTCCAGACCGGGCTCATCGTCGCCACCGGGCCCGGCACCCCCGTGGCCGATCTGAGCAGCCTGGACGACGAGCCCTGGAAGGTCGGGACATCGGAGACCCGCGGCAAAGGGATGCAGGCCAAGGTTGGCGATCACGCGATCTTCTTCCGCAAGGCCGCGGTGGAGATCACCTTCGAGGAAAAGAAGTATCTCGTCGTTCCCCAGGCGGCCATCCTCGTTCTGATCCGGGAAAACCTCCCGATCTAGCCATGTCCGACATCGCGACGCACGCCGAGAGTCGGTTCGCCGGCTACGGTGGACTCGACCTCTTCCGCCAATCGTGGCACCCCCCGGGCACGCCTCGCGCCGTCGTCGCCAGCCTCCACGGGCTCGGCGACCACTCCAGTCTGTACCCGACGCTGGTGGACCATCTGGTCGGGCGTGAGATGGCCGTCCAGTCCTTCGATCTGCGGGGCAATGGCCGCTCGGCGGGCCCGCGGGGACACGTCCACGACTGGCGGAGCTACCGGGAGGACCTGGCCGCCTTCTTGGAGCTGGTGGCGAGGGAGGACCCGGGACGGCCGCTCTTTCTGCTGGGGAACAGTCTCGGCGGGCTCATCGTCCTCGACTACGCGCTCGAGGCACCGGCGGGGCTCCACGGCGTGATCGCGGTGTCGGCGCCGCTCTCACGGCTGAACGTTCCCGCCCCGCTCCTTGCCCTCGGACGGCTCATGTCCAAGGTCTGGCCGACCTTCTCGCTCGAGACCGGACTGGACCTCTCGGGGCTCGCCCGCGACCCCTCGGTCGCGGAGGCCATCGTGAACGACCCCCTCTTCCACCGGAGGGGGAGCGCGCGCCTCTCGACCGAGGTGACCGCGGCGATTGCGCGGGTTCGGGCCGGCGCCGGGGCCTTCGCCCTGCCGGTGCTTCTGCTCCATGGGACCGAGGACCGGATGGTCTCACCCGCGGGCAGCCGGGCGTTCGCGGCGGAGGTGGGGGCACCCGACAAGCAGCTCATCGAGTACCCCGGCGGGTATCACGCGCTCCTCGCCGACTTCGGCCACGAGCGGGTCCTGGCCGACGTGACGGGGTGGATCGAAGCGCGGCTCTGAGGTAGAGTGAAGGTGTGGTGATGCGGTCCTTCGTGCGCGCGATGCGCCTGCGCTGCCCGCACTGCGGTGGCGGGCCGATCTTCGTGACCTGGTCGCGGCTGGTGCCCAATTGCCCGGTCTGCGGTCTGGGACTGGAGCGCGGCGAGCAGGGATACTGGCTCGGCGCCTACTTCTTCAACCTGATGGCCGTCGAGACCGTCTTCAGTATCTGGGTCCCGGGGTTCCTCTGGTTGACCTGGCCCGACCCGCCGTGGGGCATCTTCCAGATCACCACCGCGGTCCTGATGGTGATCGTTCCCGTCGTTTTCTTCCCGTACTCGAAAACCCTGTTCCTGGCGTTCGACCTGCTGGTGCGCCCACCCACCGAGGAGGATTTCGCGATGCCGCACGAGGAAGCTCGCCGGGTGCGCCACCGCTGAGCGGCATCACTCCTCCCGCAGGACCACCGCCGGATCCACCTGGGTCGCCCGGAGCGCCGGCACCAGGTTGGCCACCAGAGCCACCGACGTCAGCAGCGCGGCCACCAGCACGAAGGTGAGCGGATCCGTGGGGGTGACGTCGTAGAGCTGGCTGGCGATGACTCGCGTCAGCACGAACGCGGTGAGCAGCCCGACCGTCACGCCGGTGAACGCGAGCCGCATCCCCTGGCGAAGCACCATCCGCAGCACGTCGGCCCGCTCGGCGCCGAGCGCGATCCGCACCCCGATCTCCCGGGACCGCTGCGACACCGAGTAGCTCATCACGCCGTAAATGCCCACCGACGCGAGCAGGAGCGCGATGCCGGAAAAGAGCGTGAGCAGCAGCATCGAAAGCTTGCGCTGGCCCACAGACTGGTCGAGCAGCGCATTCATGGTGTTGACCCCGGAGATCGGCTGGTCGGGGTCGATCGACCGGACCGCCTGGCGGACCGCATTCACGTACCCCTCCGGATTGCCCGCGGTGCGCGCGGCGAATTGCATGGCCGGTCTGCCGGCCTGCCGGTACGGCAGGTAGTACTGCACCCGCGGCTCCGCGGCGAGTCCCTCGTGCTTGGTATGTCCCACGACGCCCACCACGTCGATCCACTCCGGCGACGCCGTGTCGGCGGCGCCCGCCGGCGGACCGAACGTGATCCGCTTGCCGATCGGGTTCTCCTGCGGCCAGTAGCGGCGCACCATCTGGTCGTCCACCACCACGACGAGCCGTGATCCGGCCCGATCGCTCTCGTCGAGCAGCCGGCCTTGCAGCAGCGGAATGTGCAGCGCCTGGAAGAAGCCGGGGCTCACCATCCGAAGGTCGCCCCAGGGACCAGGCTGCCCCGGCGGCGGCTCGTACCCCTCGATATCGAAGCTCGCGGTGGACCACGACCCCCCGAACGGCATGACCGACGTGGCGCCGACCGCTTTGATGCCGGGCACCTGGGCGAGCCGCGGCAGCACGGCGTCGAAGAATGCGATCTGGGACGTGTCGGACGGATACCGGGTCCTGGGCAGGGCGATATCGAAGGTCAGGACATTGTCCGGCTGGAAGCCGGGGTCCACGTTCTCGAGCCGCGCGAAGCTCTTGATCAGCAGACCCGCGCCGGTGAGCAGCGTCAGGGCCAGCGCGAGCTCCGCCACGACCAGCGCCCGCCGGACGATGAGGCTGCCCCGGTCCGAGGTGGCCCCGCGGGTGCCTTCCTTCAGGTTCTCGTGCAGCCCCATCGCCGAGAAGTGCAGCGCGGGCGCCAGTCCGAACAGCAGCCCCGTGAGCACCGACACGATCAGGGTGAACGTCATCACGTGCCCGTCGATGCCGATCTCGTCCGCGCGGGGGAGATTGCCCCCCTTGAGGGCGACGAGGGTCCGGAGGCCGGCCCACGCGAGCGCCAGTCCGATGGCGCCGCCGGCCAGCGAGAGGATGACGCTCTCCGTCAGGAGCTGGCGAACCAGTCGGTCGCGGGTGGCGCCGAGCGCGGTGCGGACCGCGATCTCGCGGGTGCGGCCCGCAGCCCGGGCCAGGAGCAGGTTGGCGACGTTGGCGCAGGCGATGAGGAGGACGAATCCCACCGCGCCGAGGAGCACCAGCAGCGCGGGGCGGATATCGCCGGTGGCGATGCGGTCGAGCGATTCCGTCGTCAGGGTCCAGGTCGAGCCGTATTGGCCGGGATACTGCTGCTTCATCCGCTCGGCGAGCTCCTTCAGCTCCGCCGAGGCCTGCTCGATCGATACCCCCGGCTTCAGTCGCGCCGTGACGTCGAGATATTCGTTGGTCCGGCCGCCGGCCAGCTGCTCCGGCGTGAACGCCAGTGGTGCCCAGATCTCCGAGTTCCGGCCGAAGAAGGTGCGGAAACCCGGCGGCATCACGCCGACGACCTCGTAACTCTCGCCGTTCAGGGACAGCCGGGTCCCGACGATCTTCCGGTCGGAGCCGAACAGTCGCTGCCACACCCCGTGGCTCAGCACCACGACGTGATCCTGGCCCAGGCTGTCCTCACCCGGCTGGATCGTCCGTCCGATCATCGCGGGCACCCCGAGCGTCGAAAAGAGGCGTCCGGTCACGCGGGTGCCCTGAAGCCGGACCGGGTCGCCGACGCCCGTGAGGTTGGCGTTCCAGCCGGTCTGCACCGCCATGGACGAGAACGAGCGGGTCTGCGCCTGGTAGTCGCGGAATCCGGGCGCGGAGATCGGCGCCTTCAGGTTGTTGAGGGTGGGATAGAAGTGGTAGATGGTGACCAGCTGTCCGGGGTCCGCATACGGCAGGGGCCGGAGCAGGATCGCGTTGACCGCGCTGAAGATGGCCGTGTTGGCGCCGATGCCGAGGGCGAGCGTGACGACCACGATCAGGGCGAAGAGCGGGCTCTTGCCCAGCCGGCGGATGCTGTAGCGAACGTCCTGGAGCAGGGTTTCCATGAGTGTCTCGAGGTGACGAGGCGAACAGCCGACCCCCGCTTAGACACCCTTACCCACCGAAAGGTTTCATCCCGTTCCTAGTCGATCGGCTCCAGCGCCGCCACGATCGAGTCCCGCCGCGGCTCGAGGAACGGCGGGAGCGCCACATGGTCTCCGAGCGTGGCCGGATCCTCGTCGACGGCGAAGCCGGGTCCGTCGGTCGCGATCTCGAACAGCACTCCGTTCGGCTCGCGGAAGTAGAGGCTCCGGAAGTAATACCGGTCGATCTCGCCGCTGTTCGGCACCCGCATCGTCTCGAGCCGGTCGGTCCATGAGTGATATTCGGTCTCGTCGGGCGTGCGGAACGCGACGTGATGGACGCCGCCCGCGCCGAGCCGCGACTGGGGCAGATCGGGCTCGACCACGACGTGCAGCTCCGCGTGCGGCCCTCCCTTCCCCATCTCGAAGACGTGCACCGCGGACGCGCCCTCCCATCGATACTCCCGCACCCGGCGCAGGCCCATGACCCGCGTGAGGATCACTTCGGTCGGCGCGAGATCGGGCACGGTCATGACGATGGGCCCCAGGCCCCTGATCTGATACGCCGGCGGCACCGGGCTCTTCTCCCACGGGCGAGCCGCATCACCGTGGCCGCCGTCGTCGATCAGCGACAGACGCTGGCCCTCGGGGTCCTCGAAATCGAGCACCAGCCGTCCATCGCGCTCCTCTATCCTGTGCTCCACTCCCGACCCGTGACTCGCGACCCGCGACTCGTCCAGCCTGGTCTTCCACCATTCCAGGGCCTCCCGCCCCTGCACCCGGAGATGGGTTCGCGTCACGCTGTGCGAGCCTCTCCGCTCCCGCGGCATCTTCCAGTCGAAGAACGTGAGATCGGTACCCGGCGTGCCGGCGCCGTCGGCATAGAAGAGGTGATATGCGCTCACGTCGTCCTGGTTGACGCTGCGCTTGACGAGCCTCATCCCCATGGTCCGGGTGTAGAACCGATAGTTCTCCCGGATGCTGGCGGAGACCGCGGTGAGATGATGGATGCCGGTGAGATGCATGGACCTGTCGACCAATCGGGGTGGTGCGCGGTCAGGTTCGGATGAACGCGGCGATCGCGGAGTCGGCCCTGAGCGCGGCGAGCGCCTGGGCATCCGGCCGCTCCGGAACGTCCCTCCCGCAATCGACCATGCAGAGAAACCCCAGCGGGGTGCCGTCGGCCCGGAACTGATGCCACGTGAGCGGCGGGACGCGTACGAGATCGTTGACCGCGAGATCGACGACCTGATCGCCGACCAGGGCACGTCCGGGGCCGCGGATCACCATGATGGCGTGGGCGTGCCGGTGTCGCTCCAGGGAGGAATAGCCGCCCCGCTCGATCTCGAAGTAGCGGAGCTGGCAGGCGAGCCCGTCTCCGCCGTCGAACAGGAGCTGCCTCGTGATGCCGGCGAAATGGCTGCCACTCGGCTGGTAGGGAGACACGGCGATCCCGGCCCAACGAAACGGGTCGGTCTGTCGGACGTGCACGCTCATGCCACCGACTCCTCCGATGCGTGTTCCACTCGGGCCACCAGCTCGCGCGCCCGCTCGAACCGGGACTCGCCGGCTTCGTACAGACTGCTGCCGATGAGCAGAATGCAGTCCATGCCGTAGAACGATAGCAGGGTCTCCACCCGCTCCAGGACGATGCCGCCGCCCGGCATCGGAAACGACGGGTTCACCCTCGGGTGCGTCGAGCGCAGCGCCGACGCCAGCTCCCGACAGGTGTCCTCGCCGTAGGCGAAGCGGCCTCCGGCGTGGGGAAAGATGACCGCGTCCGCGCCATACCAGCGGAAGAGCGTGCCGAACAGCGCGGCTTCCCTGGCCCGCAGCACTCCCCCCAACGCAGGATGGGCGAAGACCGGGAGACCATCGGCGGACGACGCGATCTCGTGCAGCAGCGGCAGTCCCACCAGCATCGGCGAGAGCATCACCACCCGAACCCCGGCGTCCCGGGCGAAGGCGAGCTGATCGAGGATATGCGCCGGCGTGCCGATGAGGTTGGGGACATAGAGAGTCTGGCGTCCCGTCTCCTGGGCCGCGTCCTCCACCGCGCGAACGCAGGCCTCCACGCGCGCCTCGAACGGACAGAACGGGTGGTCGGCCAGTCCGTGATCGTCCTTGACGATATCGAGACCCGCGCGGGCAAAGCCGCCACAGAGCGTGGCCAGCTGGTCCGGCCCGAGGCCCATGGGCTTGAGCGCGGTGGCGAGCAGCGGGCGACGAGCAACGCCGGTGAGCGCGCGGAGTCCGGGGATCCCCGCCCGGGGGCCTGGCAGCCAGCCGAAGGCCGGCTCGGGAAGCTCGACGTCGGCCAGGACGACATCGGGCTGGAGCGAGCTGTTGCCGAAGAGCACGTTGAGGAGCTGGGCGGGGTCGGACGCCGTCGTGTCCAACGGGTGGGAGATGACGACTCGGTAGGTGTCCTCACCCGACGCCTCGATGCGATCCACTTGTCCCACGACCTGCTCGGGCAGGCGAGCGGTTCGGAGTGCCGCGCGCGGCAGCTCCACCGTCTGCTCCAGCATGAGCGCGTCGGCGCGCGACGCGATGTCGCCCGCGGAGGCGCGCACGAGATACGTCACCCGCAGCATGGGCCCGGTCACGACCAAAGTTTGGCCTCGTTCCTGCGGCGGCGGAAGACGATGTGTTGATCCCGGTCCACGCTTTCGGCGGTTTCGACCGACCTGCAGGCTCGCACATGGGGATTTCGAAGTCGGCGGACGAGGCCGCGGCCATCCACGACCGCTACAGCCGGCGCACGGGGTCGGAGCGCTACAGCATGCTCCGGCCCGATGTGTGGCAGACGCAGCAGGAGCGCCAACGGGCGATGCTGCAGCTTTTTGCGCGCCTGGGATGGACGGAGCTGTCGTCGCAGCGGCTCCTGGAAGTCGGCTGTGGCGCCGGCGGCAATCTCGTGGAGTTGTTGCGGCTGGGGTTCGCGCCGTCGCGGCTCACCGGGGTGGAGCTCCTGGCCGAGCGGTATGCGGTGGCGAGGGAGGTACTCCCGGAATCCACGATTCTGGTGCTTGCCGATGCCACAGCGCTCGAGTTGGAGCCGTTGAGCCAGGACATCGTATACGTGTCGACCGTCTTTTCGTCGCTGCTGGACGACACGTATCAGGCACGGCTGGCCGATGCCGTCTGGCGCTGGGTCAAGCCCGGCGGCGGCGTGCTGTGGTACGACTTCACGATCGACAACCCGCGCAACCCCGACGTGCGCGGGGTGCCGTTGGCCCGCATCAGGTCGCTCTTTCCCGCCGGGAAGCTCGAGACCACCCGAGTCACGCTGGCGCCCCCGCTGGCCAGACGGCTGTGCGGCATCCATCCCCTGCTCTACACCATTGCCAATACCATCCCCCTGCTGCGCACTCACGTCCTCGCCTGGATCGCCAAGCCGGTGGTGGTGGTGTAGTCGCCGAATTCCCTCATCGGCTGAGCAGGCCGGCGTCGAGCACGAACTGCGCGCCGGTCACGAAGCGCGAGCGGTCGGAGGCGAGGAACACCACGGCCGCGGCGACATCTTCCGGCTCGACCCACGGCACGGCCAGCAGGTTGCCGGCCGACCGCTCCGCGATCTCCTTCGTCGTCAGGCCCTCCATGTCCGCCAGCCCATCATTCATCGGCGTATTGACGCCGGTGGGGTGGATCGAGTTGACCCGGACCCCGTAGGGCGCCAGCTCGATGGCCCACGACTTCGTGAGACCGGTGAGTCCCCACTTGGACGCGGCGTAGTGGCTGAGGCGGCCCATTCCCCGCAAACCGGCCACTGACGAATTGTTGAGGATCACGCCCGCGCGCTGCCGGATCATGACCGGAATCACCCGCCGCGCCACCAGCCAGCTCCCCTTGAGGTTGATGTCGATCATCGCGTCCCACGCATCTTCGGTCAGCTCGTGGGCCAGCCCGTAGGCGCAGATCCCCGCGTTATTGAAGAGGATATCGATCCGGCCGAAGGCGGCCAGCGTGCCCTCGACCGCCGCCGTGACCGCGGCGTCGTCGCGCACGTCCGCCACGAACGTCCGGCACTCCATCCCGACCTTCCGGCACTCGGCGGCGAGCGAGTCCAGATCGGCCGAGGAGCCCATCGCATATCCCGGGTAGGCCATCGGCCGCGCGACGTCGAGCGCGGCGATCCGGGCGCCCTCGCGGGCCAGCGCCAGGGCGGAGGCCCGCCCCTGTCCGTGGGCGGCGCCGGTGACGAGGGCGACCCGCCCGGTGAGCTCGCCCATCAGCCGGGGGCCGGCGCCACGGCCGGGCGGCGGTACGGCTCGAGATACCCGTCCAGGTCGACCCGGAGCGCATTGTTGAACAGGTTGGTGGCGTGCATGATCGCGCCGAAGGTCGTGAGCGCGACGATCTGCGGCGGCGTGAAGTATCGGGCCAGGTCGGCGTAGAGCGCATCCGAGACCTGGTGGGCATCGGTGGCGAGCTGGCGGCCATACGCCGCCACGATGCGCTCCCGGTCGTCGAGCTCGAGCCGGTCCGGGTCTTCCCCGCTCTCGATCATGATCCGGCGGAAGAAGGTGGAGCAGATGAGACAGTCGGTCTCCGCCGAGATGGCGTGCGCGAAGATGGTGGTGAGGCGGTCACCGAGGAAGGGACGAACCGTGTCGCGGAGCGGATACCACTCCATGAGTGCGTGAAAGGCGGGCACGGAATGGAGCAGCGTGCGCTTCATGTTGGTGATGCGTCCCGCATGTCGCTGGTGCTCGTCGTGCGCGGCGCGCGCGTCGGGCGGGGCGTCCTCGTAACGGATGGGGTCGATGCGTGCCATGCGGAGTCCCTGGTCGGGGCCAACCGTAGACTACGCCGGTCGAGGCGTCGTCGGTAGCGCGGGCCCCGCCCGGTCGTCAGATTCGAACCGGACGAGAACCCGCCGCCCCCACGAAAGGGCTCATGCCCACACAGCTGATCGTCCCCCCGGTGCCGAGCACCCCAATCGGCACCGGAACGTCCCGTGGCCGCCGCACGCTGCCCGAGGATGTGCTCCGGGAGGCCTCCCGCCGCCTGAGAACGACCGCGCTGCTGGTGGCGGTCATGTGGGCGATCGCCACTGTGCTGGATCATCTCACCCTGCGGGTCCTCACCCATGGGGACCCGCGGTGGATCCAGCCCGATATGGACGATGCCGCGGCCGCGGTCGTCATCGCGGCCTCACTCGTCCTGTACGCCTACATCGGAAAGGCCGATCGGAGTCCCAGGTTCGTGCTCGACCTGGGACTGGCTTACATGCTGCTCAACGCGATCACCCTCGCGCTGATCATCCACTGGGATCCGATTCCTGCCGATTTCCCGGTCTTTCCCATGATTACCTGGGTCGGGGCGATCGTGCTGATATTCGCCGCGATCGTGCCCAGCACGCCGGGCAAGACGTTCGTGGCCAGTCTCATCGCGGTCTCGATGAACCCGCTTGCGATGCTCATCGCCAGGGCGCGCGGCACCTGGTCCGGCCCGACGAGCAGCGTGATCGTGATGCACTATCCCGATTACCTGCTCGTCATCGTGGCGGTCGTGATCTCCCGGGTCTTCATGCGGCTGGGCCAGAAGGTCGTCACGGCGCGGGAGCTGGGCAGCTACCAGCTCGGCGAGCTGCTCGGCCGCGGCGGCATGGGCGAAGTGTATCGGGCCACTCACCGCCTCCTCGCGCGCCCGGCAGCCATCAAGCTCATCAGGCCGGAGATGATCAAGGGAGCGGCGGGCAATGCGGGAGACATCGCCGTCACCCGGTTCCGCCGTGAGGCCCAGGCCGCCGCCAATCTCCGCTCGCCCCACACCGTGGAGCTCTACGACTTCGGCGTGACGGACGATCACACGCTGTACTTCGTGATGGAGCTGCTCGACGGCATGGACCTCGAGACCCTGGTCCGGCACCACGGCCCTGTTCCGGCCAACCGCGTGGTCCACATCCTCCGCCAGGTGTGCGAGTCGCTCGAGGAGGCCCACGAGTCGGGCCTGGTACACCGCGACATCAAGCCCGCCAACATCCACGTCGGCCGGCTGGGCCGCCGCCACGATTTCGTGAAGGTGCTCGACTTCGGGTTGGTGAAATCGGTGGCGGGCGCCACGGGCGAAGATTCCCTGGCCACCGCCGCGGGACTGACGCCGGGCACTCCGGCCTACCTGGCGCCGGAGATGGCCTCGGGCGTGGCGGTGGACCGCCGCGCCGACCTGTACGCCCTCGGGTGCGTCGCGTATTTCCTGCTGACCGGCCGGCTGGTCTTCGAAGGCAATGCGCTGCAGATGATCGGCAAGCACCTCGGTACGGCACCCGTGCCGCCGTCGGAGCGCGCCGGCATCGCCGTGCCGCCGGGCCTGGAGCAGATCGTGATGGACTGTCTCGCCAAGGAGCCCGACGCCCGGCCGCAGACCGTGGAGGAACTGGCGCACCGGCTCTCGGCGGTCGAGGTTGAACCCTGGGGCGAAGCGGAGGCCAAGCTTTGGTGGCAGACCGCGGTCCGCCACAATGGGGCATAGCCGGCCTGACAATCCTTTACTCGGGAGGGAACCATGGGACCGATGGCAGGACACGCGCGAGGATTTTTCCTCCTCTGGGCGCTGGTCTGGATCGTCGTGGTAGCCACGATGTTGACGGCGCTCTGGAGAGGGATGCGGGCCCAGGAGCGCATTGCCGGGACCCTCGAAGGCATCGAGAAGGCATTGGGCCAGCGACCCTCGGTCTGACTACTTCGTCGTTTATTGACCCCTGACAGCTTTCGGTATATATTCGGGTTTGGAAGCCCTGAACCAAACCCGAATCAGGGGTAGTCGCGTGTCATTCTCTCCTGTCCGCACCTCCGACCCCGCCGTCCCCCGCCGTCCAACCAATCCGGCCACCCAGCTTCTGATCCGCCGCTGTCCCGAGTGCGACGGCCCCGTCGTCCGCGCCTCGGGTTGCCTATGCTGCCAGCAATGCGGATGGGGTCGCTGCGGATGAGCCCAGCGACGTCGATATCCGCCACGCAGTTCGATCTGCTCGGCCCCGCGTCCGGGATCGAGCCACCGGCCGGATGGTCACTGCTCGACGAGCGGCAACGCGGCACGCGCTTTCTGTCGCTCCCGGTCCGCTCGGCGCTCAACACGCCGGCCGTCACCCACATGGGGTTCTGGTCCATCAACCCGTACGTCGGGTGCGAGTTCGGGTGTACCTACTGCTACGCGCGCGACACCCACCGATACATCATGGAGCGCCGCGGCGCGGAAGACGAGGAACCGATGCCCGCTTGGCAGGCCTTCGAGAAGCGCATCCTCGTCAAGCGCGGCATCGTCGAGGTGCTGGCCCGCACCCTGGATCCGGCCCGGCTGGGGCGCGAGTCCCTGGTCATCGGCACCGCCACGGATTGTTATCAGCCGGCCGAACGGCGGTTCCGGCTCACCCGCGGTATTCTCGAGCTGCTGCTGCACTACCGCGGGCTCTCGATCGGGATCATCACCAAGTCCCCGCTCGTCACCCGCGATCTGGCGGTGCTGCAGCGTCTGAGCGAGCGGCACGAGGTGGCGGTGGATGTCTCGCTTGCCACCGCCGACGCACGCCTTGCGCGCCGCCTCGAGCTCCGCTCGCCGGTCCCGGCCGCCCGGCTCCGGGCGCTCCGCCGGCTCACCGAGGGCGGCGTCCACGCCGGCATCCTGCTCGCTCCCATCCTCCCGGGCATCACCGACGATCGCGAGGGGCTCTCACGGCTCATGGTGCAAGCGAAGGAGGCGGGCGCCCGCTACGTGGTCGGGTCGGCGCTCCGGCTCGGTCCCGCGGCGCGGCACCGCTTCCTTCCCGTCCTCGCTCGTGAGTTTCCCCATCTCGCCGAGCGCTACGAGCGCCACTTCGCCCGGCGCAACGGGGTGAGCGCCGCGTATCAGCGTGCGCTCAACCGCCGGCTCGACGACCTCAAGCGCCGGCACGGCTTCCCCCAGCACGTGTACCTGGGCCGGCATCGGCACCCGGGAGACGCGGCACCGGCGGACGCTCAAGGGGCGCTGGGAATCTGAGAAGACGCAGAGGACCTGCGCCCCTGCGCCCCTGCGTCCCTGCGTCAGCTCCGCTTGCAACTCTGCCCTTGATGCCGCGAGAGCATCCCCGCCACGTTCCGGAACGCGGTCTGGTTCGCGGCCTTCGCCATGAACGCCTCGTCGAACCGCCACATGAGCAGCGCGCACCCGGCCGGGCCGAGGATCTGGGCGTACTCCTGAACCTGGGCCGGCGTCATCCGGCAGTTCGGGCGGTACGTTCCGGGGCCGCCGGTCTTGGACGCGGGGCAGCCGGCGATCGGATACCCACCGTCCAGAATGTTCAGGCTGAAGATCACCTGCACGTTACTCCGCCTGGCGAAGGCCAGACCCTGATCGCGGAAGTCGGCCACGGGCCCTTTGCGATACCGGTATTGCGACACGATGTAGTCGCACCGCTGGTAGTTCTTGCCCGGCTCGAACTTGCCGGCGTCGTGGGTCACGCCGACGGGGAGCGTCGGAAACATGGCCTGCACGTAGCCGCACATCCCGTCCACCATCTCCTTCGTGACCGTCCCGGCCGGACCCCAGCTGTTGTCGGACGCGGTGTTGTGCGGCTCGTCCATGACGATCGCCCCGACGACGGTCCCGTCAGCTACGGCGGAGGCGATGGCGGCCCGGACGGCCGGGGTGTTGTACGTGTTGATCTTGGCGCGCCACTTGGCCAGATCGAACGTGCCGCCGGTCTTGTAGTTGTCGTGCGAGCCGCCGGCCAGCGCCATGTGGAGCCGGAGTCCGGAGCGCCGTGCGTCGTCGATGAGACGGATGACGGTGCTCGCCGAGTAGCTGTCCTGGCTCAGCGTGAACGGCGTCTTCGCCCGCGCGGTCCGCAGGCCGAACGCGCCGAAGGGAATGCCGTGGCTCGATGGCTGGGAGCCGAGGGACAACTCGGGCGTGAGATCGGACGAGGAGGGAATGGGAACGGAGACGTCATCGACATTGGAAAGCTCGGGCGCGGTCGGCTCACCCGTGCAACCGGTGAGGAGCGCGAGCGCTACCAGCACCGTGTGGGCCGGTAAGGCGGCGAGCCTGCGCGACAGCTTGAATGTGTACGTCATCGTCGTTGTGCCTTTCCAGTGCGCTTGCGATTACCCAACCGTTCCGGATCGTCCTCCCCGCCCTTGGGCTGGTGGGTATTAACGAACCGTAGCGAGGTCGGCTGAATAGAAAGAAATCGAACACCACCATATATGCCTATAAACATATATACTGTATGTCGCCGGTCGCTATTGATTTAGAGATGTGAAATGAGTTGGATTGTAACAATGCTAGTAGTGTTCTTTGACAGCGCAATCGGGGCCCACTTGCATGATATGCAAGTTATTGCATAGGCAGTCGAGCTTGACCCCGCCTCCACCGCGGCTCATTATTCCTCGGGGATACCGAATAAATACCGAAGTTTACCGGGGCTCACATGGCGCCGCGTTCCGTCCTCTTCATCGATCCCCCCGCCTTCTGTACCTCAGTCGAAGGCATCGTCGCCCCGGCGCTCCGAACCCGGCCCGTGGCCGTCGCGCCACCCGGCGCCGACCGCGCCACCATTCTCGCGCTTTCGAGTGAAGCGAGATCGGCCGGCCTCACCCGGGGGATGCCGGTGCGGCACGCCCGCAGGCTCTGCCCCGACCTCGTGCTGCTGCCGCCCAACCCGCGCCTCTACGCCCGCGCATCGCGCGCGCTGCACGAGGTCCTCCGGATCTACGCGCCCGTCATCGAGCCGAGAGGCTACGGCCACGCCTTTCTCGATCTCACCGGGACCGGACGACTCTTCGGGCCCGCCGTGGACGTCGCGGCGCGGGTCCGCCGTGAAATCAGCGAGCGGCTGCGGTTGCCGGTCTCGGTCGGCATCGCCGCCAACAAGCTCGTGAGCCGCGCCGCCACCACCGTCGTCAAGCCGGAGCCCCTGCTCGAAGTGCCGGGTGGCGAGGAGGCCGGCTTCCTGGCACCCCATCCACTGCACGTGCTCCCCGACGTGCCTCCCAAAATCCGGACTCGGCTCGACGAATATCAGCTCGAGCTGATCGGCGAGGTCGCGGCCATCAGTGAAGACGCGCTCCGTGCCGTCTTCGGGCGCGCGGGCGGCACGCTGCGGGCTCGGGCATGCGGCATCGACCCGACGCCAGTGCTCCCGCCCGAGCGCCGCGCCGAGTTCCGCGCCAGCCACACGCTCGCCACCGACACGAACGACCTCGGCGTGTTGCATCCGCTGCTGCGAGTTCTGGGCGAGCGGCTGGGCCGCCGCTTGCGGCAGAGCGGCCTGACGGCACGCCGGCTGCGGATCGAGGCCACCTACACCGACTACACCGCCGTCACGCGCACCGTCGCGCTCCGCCCCGCGACGCTCGACGCCGAGCTGTGGGACGGCGCGCGCCGCGGCTTTACCCAGGCCAATACTCGGCGCCTTGCCGTGCGGGTGATATCGCTCACGCTGGATCAACTGGAGATCGGAGAGTCACAGCTCGACTTGTGGGACGCGGCGACGGACGGCCATCCGGAATCCCGTCACGAGACTCCGGATGACCCGGCCGGTCGCGAGCCAGCGTTGCAGCAGGCGATCGATCGAATCCGTCGACGCTGGGGCATGCGCGGCGTGATGCGAGGCGCCGTTGGCCTCAGCCCTTGCTCGTCGCGGTAGCCTTCTTCGACGAGGCCGGGTGGGCAGCGCGAACGTCGTGATGCGCATCGATCGCGGCCTGCGATTCCCGCTTCACCGTCTTCTCGGCGAATTCCGACCGCTTCTTTTCGCGACTTGCCTTGTCCAGCATCTGGTCGTGGCGTGACTGCGCCTGGTTGATCTCCCCCTGCGTGCGGCTGATTGCCGCGGCGTCGCGCGGCGACGCCTTGCGCTCCTTGTCGAGCACCACCTTGAGCGAATCGATCTTCTTCCCTTCCGCCGTCGCGGCGGCCTGATCGCTGTCGAGCACCTTCCGCACCGAGTCCCGAATCGCGATGTCGCGATTCAGCTTCACGGTGTCGCTCGTGATCATCTTCTCGCCGTGGTGACGTGCGTGCTGAAGGCTGTCGTCTGCCTGCTTGACAGTATCGGTGGACTGCTGCGCGTGCCCGACCGTGGCCATCCCGAAGATCAGGGCCGCCGCGAGGGTCGCGCTATGTCTGGCGAACATGTACCGCCTCCGTCGAGAGTCGAATGGGGGCCGAAACCGATCGGCTCCACGCGCGAGGCAAGGCAATTCCCAGACCGCGGCACATGCGGGCTCGAAGGCGGAAACAGGCGGCCAAGCGGAAGGGGGGTGACACTGCAGGCCCGACGGGCGCGCCAGGTTGTCCGCGCCGGGACGGATTGTCACCAGGTGACGCGGGTCACCAGGCGACGACGATCTTGCCGAAAGCCTCGTTGCGCTCCATCAGCCGGTGGGCCTCGGCCAGCTCGGCCATCCGATAGACGCGCTCGACGACCGGGCGGAGCGGCGCGGCATGCTGGATCCGCTGGTCGAACAGCGGGACCATCCGCTCGGTGAACTCCCGCACGAGGGGGATGCGCTCCTCGAGCCCCCTGGTCCGCATCACCGTGCCGATGACCTCGAGCCGGTTGCGCAGGATCGGGCCGAGATCCGCCGTCGCCTCCCTGCCCGCGAGGAAGCCGAGCATGACGAGACGGCCGCGAGGCGCGAGCACCGCGAGATTGTCGCCGAAGGCCGGGCCCCCCAGCACGTCGAGGATCACGTGCACCGGCTCGCGCACCGCATCGCGGAACGGGCCGCGACTGGTATCGATGCCCTGATCGAGGCCGTACGCGGCCACCCGGGCGAGTTTGGCCGCGCTGCGAGACGTGCCGAGCACGGTGGCGCCCATGTGCCGCGCGATCTGCACCGCGGCAGTGCCGACCCCGCTTCCCACCGCGTGGATCAGCACGCGCTCACCCGGCGCCAGCCGCCCGCGGGTCGCCAGCGCATCGTACGCCGTGAGGAACGCCTCGGGAATCGCCGCTGCGTCCTCATACGACATCCCCCGCGGGATCGGCAGGATCTCGTCCTCGTGGGCCACGACCATCTCGGCCTGGGCGCCGCCGCCGACGAGCCCCATGACCCGGTCGCCCACCGACCAGCGGGAGACGTCACGCGCCGCCTCGACTTCACCGGCGTACTCCAGGCCGGGAATGTCCGCGGGCCATCCGTGCGGCGCGGGGTAGTGGCCCTGCCGCTGGATGAGATCGGCGCGGTTGAGTCCCGCCGCGTGCACCCGAACGCGCACGTATCCGGGCTTGACCTCGGGGTTGGGGACTTCGCCGAGGGTGATGACCTCGGGACCGCCCGCACCGGCGTAGATCATGGCGTTCATGAGGCTGGAGGCTAAGGGCTGGGGCGGTGTGGGTAAAGACCGCTAGCCGATTCCCGGAACCCCGGGAGAAGGATGCGGACCAGGCCGTCGCGCGTTTCCATCCGGCCGCCGTGCGCCCCGATGATGCGTTGGGCCAGCGCCACGGTGGCATCGAGCGTCGGCGTCGAGCCACTGGCGACGTTGAGCGCGACGTCTCCCTGGTCGCGCTCCATCTCGATCCTGACCTTGCTGCCGGGAAGCGCGCGGCGGACGAGATGACGGAGCAGCAGATCCAGCGCCTCCTGCAGCCGGATCCGGTCCCCAGCGACCACCGGGAGTCCGGGAAGAACGTCGATCGTCACACCGACGCCGGCGCGCTCGCCATCGGCGACGAGCTGGGGCTCGAGCGTCTGCAACAGGTCGCCTACCCGGATGCGGTCGCGCCGGAAGTTGAGGGCGCCCCGGTCGAGCTCCGCGATCTCGCGCAGCCGGGCCAGCTCCGTGCCCGCCGCCTCGGCGGCGGAGCGCGCACACGCCAGCATCTCTTCCTGATTCTCGTTGAGCGTCCCGAAGTGGTTTTCGAGCAGGATATGAATCGGCAGCCGGATCTCGTCGATCTGGCGCGAGACGGCCGAGGCGCCTTCGGCCAGCAGCGCGGCGTACTCCTGAACCCGCTCGATCGCATCGATCTCGTCCGCCGATCCGTCGCACCGGAGACGCGTAGCCACGGCGGCGAGCGGCGACACGGCGGACTCACCGGTGGCAGGTCCATGCCCCGCCGGCCGCTCGATCCGGCGCGCGATATACCGCGTATTCTGCCAGGCGAGGGCGAGCGACAGCAGCGTGGCCACACCGGTTATGACGATCAGCCGGAGAGGCTCCGCACGGTTCGCCTGTCCCCGGTAGGTGAGCGCCGCCACGGCGAAGAGTCCGAGGACTCCGGGGACCACCGCGAGAACGAGGCGATGGCCTATTCTCATGTCTCGTCCTTCTCCTGTTCGAGCGACACGACCAGGAGGTCGATACCGTCGCGATTGTGGGCCAACCGCTCGATCACCGGGCCGCGCACCAAGCGGCGCCACCACGACAGTCGCGACTGTCCCACGATGATCAGCGTCGCCTTCCGCTGCCGGGCGAACTTGAGGAGCGCCCCCGGGACATCCTCCGACGGGATCGTCTCAACGGCCGCGCCCATGGCCTGCGCCCGCTGAATGTTCTCGACCAGCTTGCGCTGGATCGTGGCGTCGATCCGGCTCGGGCTTTCGGCCGAGGTCTGGACGTATACGCAGTACCAGTCGGGATTGAGCCGGCCCGCGATGCGGCTCGCCTTTCGGAGGAGCCGCGCCGTGTACCGAGGGTTGCTGCTCATCCCGACGAGCACCCGGTCGACGGTGCGCCGTGCCGAGGGTGGGACCTCGCGGGAGGCGATCGCCTCGCGGCTGCGATCGACCGAGCTCGCCACCTCGCGCAGGGCCAGCTCCCGCAGCGTCGTGAGATTCTCCTCGGTGAAGAAGCTCGCGAGCGCACTCGGGATCTTGTCGGCGTGGTAGATCCTTCCTTCCAGCAGCCGCTGGCGCAGATCTTCGGCGGAGATGTCGAGGTTGATCACTTGGTCGGCCATGCCGACCACCCAGTCGGGAACGGTTTCCCTGACCGTGACGCCCAGTGCCTGCTGGATCACGTCGTTCAGCGATTCGAGGTGCTGGACATTGACGGCGGTGATCACGCTGATGCCCTCATCCAGCAGGGCCACCACGTCTTCCCAGCGTTTGGCCCGGCCCGCGCCCGGCACGTTCGTGTGCGCGAGCTCGTCCACCACCACGATCTGCGGGCGCCGGGCGATGATGGCATCGACATCCATCTCCTCCAGCCATACGCCGCGATACTCCACGCGTCTGCGGGCCATGACCTCCAGGTCGCGAATCTGCGCCGCGGTCTCCGCGCGCCCGTGCGTCTCCACGAACCCCACGATCACGTCCACCCCGCGGCCGCGGATGGCGTGCGCCTCGTTGAGCATCCGATACGTCTTCCCCGCGCCGGCTGCCGAGCCGATGTAGACCTTGAGCTTGCCCCGATCCCTCGCCCGAACGAGATCGGCGAAGGACGGCTCGGCGCGATCGGTGGAGAGCGTCATCGGGGGTCACGGCAGGCGCCGGAGCGAGAACCGGCCTTCCTCGTCGATCCCGGCGCGGTGATGAAGGAGCCAGACTCCGGTCACTTCCATCCCTCGCCAGACTCCGCGCAGCAGGATCGGATCGTCGGTGCCGGCGTCCAGCACGAGATGGACCGAGTCTCCCGCCGAGGATCCGGCAGCTATCGGAGTCGCGGAACGCGAATCGAGATCGGGCGCGAGCCGGTCGAGCCGGAGGTTGTGGGTCCCGACCTGCTGCGGGACGCCGCCGAACCCCGCGACCCTGGCTCGGGCCCGATTCGGGAGGAACGCCACGGTGCCGTGGGTCGACGCCGAATCCACGTCCTTTCCTTCGGCCGTCGGCTGGACCGAGAGCGCGATCTCCCACTCGCCGTTCAGGCGCCCGTCACTCGGCGCGTCTGCCGGCCCCTCGCGGCCGCAGGCGGCAAGAACGAACGACATCGAGAGAATCCATTGCGCCCGATTCATCGCCATGGCCCGTTCATGGACTCGACGGCGCGCCGCGATGCGGGATCGAGGCGTCGAGATCGAGGTTGAGCAGCAGGACGTTCACCCTCGGGTCTCCGAAGAGGCCGAACTGGGGCGCTTCCGTGTGGCGAGCGACGATGCTGCGGACCACCGCTTCATCCATCCCGCGGGCGCGGGCGACTCGAGCCACCTGGAGTGCCGCATTGGCAGGGGAGATGTGGGGATCAAGGCCGGAGCCCGATCGTGTCACCATGTCCGACGGCAACGGCCCCTGCGCCCCATCCTCCTCCCGGACCCGGGCCACCGACTGGGCGATCAACGTATCGGCGAGCGCACGATCGGTCGGCCCCTTGTTCGATCCGCCGGAGGCGGTGGCGTCGTAGCCCGCCCCCGCGAACGAAGGGCGCGGATGGAAATAGCCGGGTCGCGAGAATGGCTGGCCGATGAGCGCGCTCCCGACCAGACGCCCGTTCGCCCTCACGAGCGAGCCATTCGCTTGCCGGGGAAATACGAGCTGCGCGATGGCCGTGACGACGCCGGGGTAGACCCCGCCGGTCAGGAGACACAGTACGAGCGTCATGACGATGGCGGGCCGGAGTGGGGTGAGAAGCATGGTCAGACCAGGTGGAGCATGACGAGGATGACATCGACGAGCTTGATACCCGCGAACGGCACGATGACACCACCGACGCCATAGATGAGCAGATTGCGGCGCAGGATGGCCGCGGCGCCGATGGGACGGTAGTCGACGCCCCGGAGCGCCAGCGGGATCAGGGCAACGATGACGAGCGCATTGAAGATCACGCTGCTCAGGATGGCCGACTGCGGCGAATGCAGCCGCATGACGTTGAGCGCGGCGAGCGGAGGATAGGTCGCCAGGAATATCGCCGGGATGATCGCGAAGTACTTGGCGACGTCGTTGGCGACCGAAAACGTGGTGAGAGCGCCCCGGGTCATGAGGAGCTGCTTCCCGATCTCCACGATCTCGATGAGCTTGGTCGGGTTGGAGTCGAGATCCACCATGTTCCCCGCCTCGCGGGCCGCTTGGGTTCCGGTGTTCATCGCGACGCCCACGTCGGCCTGGGCCAGCGCCGGCGCGTCGTTGGTCCCGTCGCCGGTCATGGCTACCAGCCTCCCGCCGGTCTGCTCCCGACGGATAAGGGCGAGCTTGTCCTCCGGCTTGGCTTCGGCGAGGAAGTCATCCACCCCGGCTTCCTGCGCGATCGCGGCCGCGGTGAGGGGATTGTCACCGGTGATCATCACCGTCCGGATGCCCATGGCCCGGAGCCGGTCGAAGCGCTCGCGCATGCCTCCTTTCACGATGTCCTTGAGGTAGACGGCGCCGAGCACGCGGGTGCTGCCGTTGTTCCGCTCGGCCACCACGAGCGGGGTCCCACCGGTGCGGCCGATGCGCCCGACGATCCCCCCGATCTCATCGGGGACATCGCCGTTCTCACCGCGCACCCAGCTCGCCACCGCGTCGCCCGCTCCCTTCCGCAGCTTCACCTGCCCCATGTCCACACCGCTCATCCGGGTCGCAGCGGAAAACGGGACGAACGACATGTGATCGTGCTCCGGGGTTTCGCTGACCGGACGGCCGCGAAGATTGAACATCTCCTTGGCCAGCACGACGATGCTGCGCCCCTCGGGGGTCTCGTCGGGCAGCGAAGCGAGCTGCGCCCGGTCGGCCAGCTCGAGCGTCGACACTCCCTGCACCGGGATGAACTCGACGGCCTGACGGTTGCCCAGGGTGATCGTGCCGGTCTTGTCGAGGAGCAGCGTGTTGACATCCCCCGCCGCCTCGACGGCGCGCCCGCTCACGGCGATCACGTTCTGCCGGATCAGGCGGTCCATCCCCGCGATGCCGACGGCGGAGAGCAATCCACCGATGGTGGTGGGGATGAGGCAGACCAGCAGCGCGATGAGGCTCGGCGTCCCCACGGGGCCGCCGCTGTATACCGCGAAGGGCTGCAGGGTGGCGACGGCGAGGAGGAAGATCAGCGTGAGACCCGACAGGAGGATCGTCAGCGCGATTTCGTTGGGCGTCCGCTGGCGCGACGCCCCTTCGACCAGCGCGATCATCCGGTCGATGAAGGTCTCCCCCGGGTTGGCCGTGATCCGGACGACGAGAAAATCCGAGAGCACCGTGGTTCCACCCGTCACGGCGGAGCGATCTCCCCCCGATTCCCGCACCACTGGCGCGGACTCCCCTGTAATGGCCGACTCGTCCACCGACGCGACGCCTTCGATCACCTCCCCGTCGCCCGGAATGAGGTCACCGGGAAGGCAGAGCACCACGTCGCCGGAGCGAAGGTCGGTCGCCGGCACCTCCTCGGCCGTCGTCCGGCTGGCCGGATGCCGGAGCCGCCTGGCCATGGTATCCCGTCGCGCCCGGCGGAGCGTCTCCGCCTGCGCCTTGCCCCGTCCTTCCGCGATCGCTTCGGCGAGGTTGGCGAACAGCGCCGTGAACCACAGCCAGATCGCGATCTGCAGGGTGAACCCGATGTCACGGCGTCCGCTGATGACGTCGCGCACGAGAATGCCGGTGGTGAGCAGGCTGCCGAGCAGTACGACGAACATCACCGGATTGGTGATCATGTGCCGCGGGTGCAGTTTGGTGACCGCGTCGCCCAGCGCGCGGCGCACCAGCGCCGGATCGAACATGGGTCGTCGGGTGACGGTCATCTCAGGACAGCCTGCCGCCGCGCATCAGCAGCTGCTCGGCGATGGGCCCGAGCGACAGGGCGGGAAAGAAGGTGAGCGCGCTCACGATGAGGATCACGCCGACCAGGAGCGCGGCGAAGAGCGGCGTCGTGACCGGGAAGCTTCCGGCGTCGGCCGGCGCGATCTTCTTCTCGGACAGAAATCCGGCCAGTGCCACCACCGGCACGACCATGGCGAACCGGCCGACCAGCATAGCGAAGCCCAGCAGGGTGTTGTAGTAGTAGGTCGACCCGGCGAGTCCGGCGAAGGCGCTTCCGTTGTTCGCGGTGGCGGAGCTGAACGCGTAGAGGATCTCGCTCAAACCATGGGGACCGGTGTTGTTGCGCCCCGCGATCCCGGGGCCCACCAGCACCGACAGGGCCGTGAAGGTGAGGATGGTTGCGGGGAAGATCAGGACGTAGAGCATCGCCATCTTGACTTCCCGCGCCTGAATCTTCTTGCCCAGGTACTCCGGGGTCCGCCCCACCATGAGACCGGCGATGAAGACGGTAAGGACGACGATCACCAGCATCCCGTAGAGCCCCGCGCCGACGCCGCCGAACACCAGCTCGCCGAGCTGCATGTTCACCAGGGGCACCAACCCCCCGATCGGGGTGAACGAGTCGTGCATCGCGTTGACGCAGCCGCATGACGCGTCTGTGGTCAGGGTCGCGTAGAGGGCAGAGTTGGCCAGCCCGAACCGGACCTCCTTCCCTTCCATGTTGCCCCCCGGCTGCGTCGCCGAGGCGACCAGGTCCACACCGCGCCGGGCGTGGATCGGGTTGCCGCGAGCCTCGGCCCAGTACGCCACCGACGCACCGGCGAAGAAGAGCACGAACATCGCCGCCCAGATGGTCCACGCATGGCGCCGGTTGTCCACCATCATCCCGTAGGTGTAGACCAGCCCGGCCGGGATCGCGAAAATCGCGAGCATCTGCCAGAAGTTGGTCCACGGCGTGGGGTTCTCGAACGGATGGGCGGAGTTGGCGTTGAAGAAGCCGCCGCCGTTGGTACCGATCTGCTTGATGGCTTCCTGGCTGGCCACCGGGCCCATGGGGAGGGTCTGCGTCACCCCCTCCAGCGTCGTGATGCCGGCGTACGGCCTGAAGTTCTGGATGACTCCCTGCTGGACGAACAGCAGGGCCAGCAGCGTGCAGAGCGGCAGGAGCACGTACAGCGTGCCGCGCACCAGATCGACCCAGAAGTTGCCGAGCCTGCCGGCCGACTGGCGCGCGATGCCTCGCGCCAGCGCGATGGCGAGCGCCATCCCCGTCGCGGCAGACGTGAAGTTATGGAAAGCCAGCTGAGTCATCTGGGAGAAGTACGACATCGTCGACTCCCCCGCGTACGACTGCCAGTCGGTATTCGTCGTGAAGGACGCCGAGGTCTCGAAAGCCTGGCGGTCGGGCACGGCCGCCAGTTGCTGCGGGTTGAGGGGAAGCCAGTGTTGCAGGCGGAGGACCGCGTAAGTGAGCAGCATGGACACCAGGCTGAACTGCAGCATGGCGCCGAGATATCGCGTCCAGCGTTGATCCTCGGCGGGATCCACTCCGGAAAGGCGATAGATGCCCCGCTCGACCGGCGCCAGCCATGTCACCTGTCCGCTGAAGACGCGGTGGAGGTAGGTCCCGAGCGGCTTGGTGACCAGCAGCAGCGCGACCGCATAGAACGCGATCTGGATCCATCCGCTGACCGTCATCTCAGAACCGATCCGGCCGGATGAGCGTGTACAGCAGATACCCCATCAGACCCAGCGCCGTCACGGCGACAATCCAGGTCTCGGCCCTCACGCGCGAACCTCCTCGTCGGCCTCACCACTGCCCAGCGCGGCACAGGCTCGGCCATAGACGGCCATGGCCCCGAAGAACCCGATCGTCCCCAGCACGTACAACACGTCGAGCACTGCCAACCTCCTCCTCACGATCTGCCGCGGCCCGGTGACAGAGAACGAGGAACACACTAGCGTGCGGCCCGTGAAGACCGCACAAAGAGGAAGGGTGGCGGTGCTAAGATTTCGCTAAGGTCGGACGGTGTCCGAGGGAAACTCGGCGCTGGGAAGGTCGGCTGCCGGGAGAGTGAGGGTGAAGCTGCTGCCGCCGCCGGGACGGCCGGAGTGGGTCAGGGTGCCATGCTGGGCCTCGGCGAGCTGGCGGGCGATCGCCAGGCCGAGACCGGTGCCGCCCACGTCGGGCGTGGCACCCTGCCGCCGATAGAAGGGCTGGAAGATGGGGTCGCGTTCGGCGTCCGGTACCCCGGGCCCCCGATCCGACACGCTCATTTCGAGCGTGTCGCCAACCCGGCGGATGGCGAGATCGATCGGCGCTCCCGGGGGGGAGTACTTGTGGGCGTTCTCCACGAGGTTGACGAGGATCCGCAAGGCATGCACGAAGTCGAACCGCCCCACCAGCAGGGTGCCGCCCTGCTCCAGCGAAACGCCGAGCTCGCGACCCTCCGTCACGCCCGACACACGCTGCACGAGCGCACCGGCGAGATCGTCCACCGCGTTCAGCTCGATCGAGACCGGCAGCGCTCCGCTCTGGATTCGGGAGAGATCGAGCAGGTCCGCCACCATGCGATGGAGTCTGTCCGCCTCCTCTTCGATGGTGATGGCCCGGTCGTCGATGCCCGAGAGATCGTGCGCCAGCGCCTTGATGGTCGTGAGCGGAGTCCGAAGATCATGGGAAACGGAGGCGATCAGTGCGTCCTTCACCCGGTCGGCCTCGCGCAGCACTTCCGCGCGATCGGCCTCCGCGGTCAATCGGGTCCGCTCGACGGCGAGGGCCGCGTAGTAGATGAGCGCCGTCAGAAAGCTCCGCTGGGCGGGAGTCAGCACGATCGGCCGGCTCTGACCGATCTCCAGCACGCCGACGACCCGCTCGCGAACTCTGAGCGGCAGGAAGACCGCCTGCGCAACCTCGAGACGCGTGGGCACCGACTCCGAGGACTCGATCAGGTGGATGGTGCCGTCGGCTCGCCGCGCCGCGGGCGTGCCATGTTCCACCACCCAGGTGAGTAGGGAATCGTCGGTGGCGGCGCCGGGGCGGACATGTATGCGGCACACGGCCAGCTCGAGCGTCGAGCGGATGACGGCCTCGATGGCGGTGAGCGCCTCGTCCGCCCTTCCGACGTTGAGTGTCTCGGCGCCCAGAGTCGCGAAGCGGTCGATCTCGGCAGCTCGCCGCTCGGCGGCCTCGGCTTGGGCCTGCAGCCGGTGCAGCATCTGCGCGGCGATGGTACTGACCACGAGAAACGTGAGCAGCACCAGCCAATCCAGCGGGTCCGCGATAGCGAAGGTGCCATAGGGATGGAGAAAGAGGAAGTTGAAGAGCAGGAACGCCGCCACGGCGAGCACCAGGCCAAGCCGTCGGCGCCCATGCAGCGTTCCGGCAAGCACCACGAGC
The DNA here is from genome assembly GCA_963757525.1 of uncultured Gemmatimonadales bacterium. Classification (GTDB taxonomy): domain Bacteria; phylum Gemmatimonadota; class Gemmatimonadetes; order Gemmatimonadales; family GWC2-71-9; genus CAVVWJ01. The sequence goes on along the minus strand of CAVWRM010000001.1, from coordinate 1,627,640 downwards.
AGATACACCAGCGCCACGTGGGCCGTGTCGAGACGGGCGCGGAACGCGAGCAGGAGCAGCGTCGCGGCGGCGAGCGCGGCCACCCAGATGATCCACGTGCCCCACCCGACGCCGAACCGAGTCAGTCTCGTAGGCCTGCCTCCGCCTCAGCGGCGGTCGAGAAGCGGTAGCCCACGCCCGGCTCCGTCCTGATGTAGCGGGGATGGAGCGTGTCGGCTTCGATCTTGCGGCGCAGGTGGGCGACGTGCACCCGCAGGTACTGCTGTGCGTCGCCGAACTTCCGGCCGCTCCAGACGTGGGCGAACAGGTGCTGGTGCGTGAGAGTCCGGCCCGCGTTGCTCATGAGCGTCCGGAGGAGGTCCCACTCGATGGGTGTCAGATGCACGGGCTTGCCGGCTCGCGTGAGCGCGCGCGCGCGCAGGTCCAGCACGAGATCGCCGACCTCGATCCGGCTCTCGCCCGGGCGGACGGTCTCGAGCGTCCGCCGCAGGAGCGCACGGGCGCGAGCCTGCAGCTCGAGCGTGCTGAACGGCTTGGTCACGTAATCGTCGGCCCCCGCGTCGAGCAGGGTGACTTTCTCTTCATCGGAGTGCCGGGCGGAAAGGACGAGGATGGGCGCCGCGGACCATTTCCGGATCTCTCGGCAGACGTCCACCCCCACGACGTCGGGCAACCCGAGGTCCAGAATGATCAGATCCGGTCGCTCCGAGGCGGCCAGATCGATCCCTTCCGCGCCGGTCGCCGCCTCGAGGCATCGGGCGACGCTCTCCTTGAATGCGTTCCGAACGACGCGGCGAATCTGCGGCTCGTCATCGATCACCAGGAGCGTCTGCGCCATGGGTCGGCAACGTATCCCGGCCGATGGCAAGTTGACCACCCCGCCGGGCGCGCCATATTCCGTTGCTCCACCGAATAACCACCGAACCCGGACTCTCGTCGATGCACTATTGCGATGTCGCGCCCGGCCATGAATGGCACGGCCCCTACCACGACCACGAATACGGCTTCCCCCTCGGGGACGATGCCGAGCTCTTCGAGCGGCTCATCCTCGAGATCAACCAAGCCGGTCTCTCCTGGCTCACCATTCTCAAGAAGCGAGACGGGTTCCGCCGCGCGTACGGCGGCTTCGATCCCGAGGTGGTGGCCGCGTATGGCGCCCGCGATCGGCGCCGGCTGCTGGCCGACGCGGGCATCATTCGGAACCGGCTCAAGGTGGATGCCGCCATTGCCAATGCGAAGCGCGTGCTGGAGCTGAGGGAAACTCACGGTTCCTTCGCCGGCTGGCTCGCGGCCCACCACCCTCGGAGCAAGGAGGAGTGGGTCAAGCTCTTCCGGCAGACGTTCCGCTTCACCGGGGGCGAGATCGTGGGGGAGTTTCTGATGAGTATCGGATATCTGCCGGGCGCGCATGCCGAGTCGTGTCCGGTGTTCCGGGTCATCGCCCGACGCAAGCCGCCCTGGATGGCAACGCGCTCGCGGAGGGCTTGACGCTTCCGCTTGGCGAAGCGCATATTGGGAATACCGAAGAAATACCGAAAACGAGAGGCGAGTAAGCCCGGGATGGAATCGATGAGCCGGCGAATCAGCGGTCCCACCGGCAAGCTGGTGGTGAACGACGGCATCGAAGGCACCGGCCACTGGATTCAGCTCGACAAGCCGGCGGACGTCACCGCGATCCTCGAGAGATTCCTCGACGCTCGGTAGCGGTCGTGTTCACCCATCTCCACGTCCATTCCCACTTCTCTTTCGGCATCGGCGCGTCCAGCCCTGCGGTCCTCGCCGAGGCGGCGGCCGGACGCGGGTTTCGGGCGCTCGCCTGCACCGACACCAACGGCGTGTACGGCGCCGTCGAATTCCAGCGCGTCTGCGAAGCCGCGGGTGTGCGGCCCATCCTGGGCGCGCATCTCGTCGCCGGCGGCGAAGAGGCCGTCGCGCTCGCCACCGACGAGCGAGGATGGGCGGCGCTCTGCCGGGCGATTACGAGGATTCACTGGGAAGACGGAAAGAGTCTTTCCGCCCACCTGGCCTCCGACCGTGACGGCCTCATCCTCCTCTCGTCCGATGTCGAGCTCCTCGAGCGGGTGTCGCGCGCGAGCGGCCCGCGCGATCTCTACGCCGAGCTGGTGCCCGGCAAGGAACGCCACGCCGTGCTCGCCGCGGCGCGGACGCTCGGGCTGCCCGTCGTCGCTACCGCCGGCGCGGTCATGGCCAACCCCGAAGACTGGTCGCGACATCGGCTGCTTCGGGCCATTGATCTCAACACCACACTGTCCGCGCTGGAGGGCGAAAGGGCGAAAGGTCGCCCTTTCGCCTCCAGAGACGCCTGGCTCCGTCCCGTCTCAGATATCGAGCGGGTGTTTCCCGACTGCCCCGAGGCCGTACAGCTCGCGGCCGAGCTCGCCGAGCGCTGCCAGTACCGGATCCCGGTCGGCCGGGTGGTCGCTCCCCGTTACGCCGATGCCGACGACGCCTTCGCCAGGCTTCGCGCCGAGGCGTACGACGGCGCCCGGCGCCGCTACGGCACCATCGCGCCGGTCACGCGGGAGCGCCTGGAGCGGGAGCTCGAGATCATCCGGATCAAGGGATTCGCCGACTATTTCCTCGTGGTGCAGGACATCGTCAGGCGGGCGAGGACGCATTGCGGGCGCGGCTCCGTGGCCAATTCGATGGTCAGCTACTGTCTCGGCATCACCCACGTGGAGCCGCTGGGCGCCGGGCTCTTGTTCGAGCGCTTCCTCAATCCCGAGCGCCGCGATCCGCCCGACATCGATCTCGACTTTCCCTGGGACGAGCGGGACGAGGTGCTCGCGTACGTCTTCCGTCACTATCCCCATCCGCAATCGGCGATGGTGGCGAACCACAACACGTTTCGCCTGCGTGGCGCGCTGCGGGAAGTGGCGAAGGTCCATGGGCGCCCCGAAGGCGAGATCCGGGAGGTCACCCGCCGGATTCCCTGGTACGACGAGGAGCCGCTCGACCGGCTGCTCGCCTCCCATCCCAACTTCCGCGACCTCGAGCTACCGGCTGGGTGGAGCGAGCTGGCGCGCCAGGCCGGGCCGCTGGTGGGCATTCCCCGCCACCTCTCGGTCCATCCCGGCGGCGTCGTCATCGTGCCCACCGCGCTCACCGAGTACGTCCCCACCGAGCCCGCGGCCAAGACGCTGGCGGGGTACGCCGGGCTCACCGTGCCCGTCATTCAGTTCGAGAAGGACGGCGCCGAAGACGCCGGCCTCGTCAAGATCGACCTGCTCGGCAACCGCTCGCTCGCCGTGATCCGCGACGCCATCGCCGCGGTGCACGCGCACACCGGCCGGCTCATCGACTATACCTCGAGTGATCCGGGCGACGACGGGGCGACCAGGGAGCTGTTCCGCACCGGCCGGACGATGGGCGTGTTCTACACCGAGTCTCCCGCGTCCCGCGCGCTGTGCGCCAAGAGCCGCGCCGACACCTTCGAGCTCCTGGTGCTCAACACCAGCATCATCCGCCCCGCCTCCAACCGATTCATCCGCACGTACCTCGAGCGGCTGCACGGCGCGCCGTACGAGCCGCTCGATCCGGTGCTGCGCGACACGCTGGCCGACACCTTCGGCGTGATGGTCTATCAGGAAGACGTCGTCAACGTCTGCGCGGCGTTCGCGGGCATGTCGCTCGCCACCGCCGACGGCCTCCGCAAGTCGCTCTCCAAGAAGCGCCCCGCCAGGCAGCTCGCCGGCTACGCCGAGGAGTTCTTCACCGGCGCGCTGGCCCTCGGCCGCGACGTCGTGACGGCCCGACGGGTGTGGGACATGGTCATGTCGTTCGCGGGCTACAGCTTCTGCAAGGGCCACTCGGCCTCGTACATTCAGGTGGCGCAGCATTCCTGCTATCTCCGCGCCCACTATCCGGCGGAGTTCATCGCGGCGGTGCTGGCCAACGGCGGCGGCTACTACCATCCGTTCACCTATGTCGCCGAGGCCATGCGGATGGGATTGACCGTGCTCCCGCCCGACGTCAACGCCAGCGAGTTCCGTTGCACCGGCCGGGACGGCACGCTCCGGATCGGCCTGCAGTTCGTGAAGGAGCTGTCGGCGGAAGGGGTAGAACGGTTGCTGGGAGCCAGAGACCGTCCTTTTACTTCCCTCCCCGACCTCCGCGCCCGCACCCGGCTCACCCCGTCCGACCTCCGGGCGCTCATCAAGGTCGGGGCGCTCGACTCCGTCGCGAACGGCTGGAGCCGGCCGATGCTGCTGTGGCAGGTGGATGCAAGGGACAAGGACGGCAAGGACGAGACGAGCGAAGCCCGGGGGCCCCGGCTTCGGGACTATCCGCTGGATCGCCGCCGGCGGGAGGAATACGCCGCAATGGGCTTCATCACCGATGCCCACCCGATGCGGCTCCACGCCGGCGCGCTCGCGCGCTTCCGTCTCTGCCCTAGCACCGAGCTGTCACGCCATGTGGGGGAGCACGTCCTCGCGGCCGGCATGCTCACCAGTGCCAAGCCGGTTCACACCGTGAAGGACGAGCCGATGGAGTTCGCGACCTTCGATGATGGCGATGGCCTGATCGAGACCGTCCTCTTCCCGCAGGTCTACCGCGACCGCGGGCACGTGCTCTTCGATCAGGGGCCATTCATCTTTCGGGGAAAGGTGGAGGAGGAGTTCGGCGTGGTGACCCTCACCGTCACCCATTTGGACCGGTTGGAGCGGATGCTGGCGAAGACGGCGTCTCGAACCGCAGGTCTCCCTCCTGCGCGAAGCGGACCTGACGCTTCCCGAAGGGAGTCTTGAACTCCGCCTCGCCGGTGATCAGGAACCGGTGCGTGCCCGATCCGAAGCCGACGAGACTGCGGACGGCGACCCCGGAGCCCACTTCGAGAGGCAGCGCCACGGTGGACGTCGCTCCCTTGGGAAGGTCCACCGTGCTGGCCTGTTCGAGCCGGCCGATCGGATGATCATCCAGCTCGAGCGAAAGCTGCACCCGCACTGTCGAGAGCGGATAGTCGTTGGGGTTCTGCAGATCGAGCGCCACCGTGACGGGTGCCGCCGCGAGCGAGTCCGCGCCCACCCGCACGCGGGCGACGGTGACGGCCGGGTCCTCATACATCCAGAGACCGAGTGGAGTGCAGGTCACGGTAGCGGGCAGAAACAGTACCACCAGCAGGTGCCTCCGCGCGGCTCGGCGCATGATCCCGTGGCGGGATAGCTTTAGGCATCCGATACCCGCACCGGACGGATTCATGCGTCGACTCCCCCTTCTTTCGCTGCTGTTCCTCGGCGCGTGGAGCGCGGCCGGATGGGCCTGCGGCGACTCCACCGGCGGCTCGTCCACACCGGAGCCGCCCGACGGGCCGGATATCGCGGCATTGAGCCTGGTTGCATCGGGGTTGAGCTCGCCGCTGTATCTCACGTCGCCTCCTGGGGACACGGAACGGCTGTTCATCGTGGAACAGGGCGGCGCCGTTCGCATCGTTCGGAATGGCACGCTCCTGACGGCGCCATTCCTCGACATCGCCGCGAACATCTCCAGTGGCGGCGAACGCGGCCTGCTCGGCTTGGCCTTCGACCCCGAGTATTCGACGAACGGACGTTTCTATGTGCACTACACCGACGTCGCGGGAAATACCCGGGTCTCGACGTTTCTCCGTTCGTCGGCCGATCCGAACCAGGCCGACCCCGCCTCCGAGCAACTCGTGCTCGCAGCCGAGCAGCCCTTCCCCAACCACAACGGCGGGCAACTCTCTTTCGGACCTGACGGCTATCTGTATCTCGGCCTGGGTGATGGTGGATCGGGGGGCGATCCCGAGGGACGCGGCCAGGACCTGACCGATCTGCTTGGTTCCATTCTGAGACTGGACGTTCGCACGACGACGCCTTACACAATCCCCGCCGACAACCCATTCGCCGGACGTACCGGCGCCCGCCCCGAGGTCTGGAGCTACGGGCTCAGAAATCCCTGGCGGTTCAGCTTCGACCGCGCCAACGGCGACCTCTACGTGGGCGACGTCGGGCAGAGCGCGTGGGAGGAGATCGACGTCTCGCCCGCATCAGACGGCGCCGGCAAGGGACTGAACTTCGGATGGAATATCATGGAAGGCAAGCACTGTTTCGGCGCTTCGAGCTGCGATCAGGCGGGTCTGGCGCTTCCGGTGCTCGAATACGACCACGGGCAGGGCTGCTCGATCACCGGCGGATACGTCTATCGCGGCGCCGCCATCCCCGACCTTCAGGGGCACTACTTCTACGGCGATTACTGCCGCGGCTGGGTGCGGAGCATCCGTATCGACGGCGGGACGATCGTCCAGAACTTTCAGTGGCCGGCGCTGGCGCTCGGCAACAACCTGACGAGCTTTGGCGAGGACGCCGCGGGCGAGCTGTACGTCATGAGCGCCGGCGGTGAAGTCTTCCGTATCGTCCACAAGTGATCGATCCCGATGAGCTGCGCGCGCTGGCCGCCCGGGTTCCCGGCACCGTCCGGTTCGGCGCCTCGTCCTGGAACTATCCCGGCTGGCGGGGCCTGGTCTACCATCGTGAGTACAGCGGGGCCGGCGCGCCGGCGCGCATGCTGGAGGAATACGCGCGATTCCCGCTCTTCCGCACCGTCGGTATCGACTCCAGCTTCTATGCGCCGCCCGACGAGGCGCTGCTGCGAGCCTATGCCGAGCACCTGCCGCCGGGCTTCCCCTGCGTCAGCAAGGTATGGAACCAGATCACCATTCAGAGCTTCACCAAGGCGCAGGACCCGTCGCGCGCCGGTCAGGCCAATCCGGACTTCCTGAGTCCCGAGGTGTTCCTCGAAGCGGTCTACGAGCCGTATGACCGCTATTTCGCGGGGCACGCCGGTCCCTTGGTTCTCGAGTTTCAGAGCATCGCCCAACGCAGCGGCATCACGCCGGCGCGCTTCGCCGACCGGCTCGACGCGTTTTTCTCCGCCTTGCCCGTCGAGGGGATGTACGCGGTGGAGCTGCGCAACGAGGAGTTTCTCACGCCGATGTATTTTGCGGTCTTGCGAGAGCACGGCGTGGCCCATGTCCTCAGCTCGTGGACCCGGATGCCTCCCATCGGCCATCAGCTCGATCTGCCCGGAGCACTCTCGGCGCCGTTCATCGTCGCGCGCGCCCTCCTGCGGCCGGGGCGCTCCTACAACGAGGCGGTGGACGCTTTCGCGCCCTACGACCGGATCAAGGAGCCCAACCTGAAGCTCCGGCGGGATCTCGTCCGGCTGATCGAGACGGCCGTGAGGACGCGCATTCCCGCCTACCTCCTCGTCAACAATCGGGCGGAGGGGAGCGCGCCACTCACCGTGGCGGAAGTGGCCCGCCTCCTGCCGGCGACCCCGTCGTGATCCGCCGCCACGGCCTCATCAGATATGCCGCGTTGTCCGTGGCCGCCGCGCTGGTCACGATCGCGCTGAAGGGCGGCGCGTACCTCCTCACCGGGTCCATCGGTCTCCTCTCCGATGCCCTCGAGTCGCTCGTCAACCTGATCGCGGCCGTGGTGGCGCTCTTCGCGCTGTCCGTGGCCGCCCGGCCGGCCGACGAGGACCACGCCTACGGTCATACCAAGGCGGAGTATTTCTCGAGCGGTTTCGAGGGCGCGCTGATCCTGATCGCGGCGGCCAGCATCGTAGTGGGCGCGGTACAGCGACTCCTCCAACCGTTACCCATCCGGGACCCCGCCGTCGGTCTCGCGATTACGGCGGCCGCGGCCGTCGTGAACCTGGGCGTGGCCCGGGTGCTGTCCCGGGCCGGGCGCCAGCACGAATCGATCGCGCTGGAGGCCGATGCCCAACACCTGATGTCCGATGTCTGGACCTCGCTGGGGGTCATCGTCGGCGTCGGGGCCGCGGCGATCACCGGCTGGAACCGTCTGGACGCGATCGTCGCGATTTTCGTGGCAGCCAACGTGCTGCGGGCGGGAGTCGTCCTGGTTCGCCGGTCCATGCTCGGTCTCCTGGATACCGCCCTCCCGGAAGACACCCGCCGCACCATCACCGCCATCCTCGAGGCTCGCGCGCAGGAAGGCGTGCGCTATCATGCGCTCCGGACCAGGCAGGCGGGGGCTCGCCGCTTCATCTCCTTCCATATCCTGGTGCCGGGCGATTGGAGCGTACAGAAGGGACACGACCTGCTGGAGCAGATCGAGGAGCAGGTCCGCGCCGCGGTCCCCAACAGCAGCGTCGACACCCACCTCGAGCCGATCGAGGACCCCGTATCCTGGAAGGACCTTCGATTGGAGCGGGCGGACTAGAGCGAGGCGAAGGCGCGCACCGGCCAGCTGCCGAACCCCGCCACCCTGGCCGGCACGGCGGAGAACCGAAAGCCCTGCGCGGGCAGCTCCGAGAGACGGCACAGATGCTCGACGATCGGAATGTCCGCCCCGAGCAGGGTGGAGTGGACCGGACGGTCGGGATTGCCGACGTCGTCGATGTTGAGCGAGTCGATGCCCACGAGCGACGCGCCCTGCTCGGCGAGATACCTCGCGGCGTCGCCGGTAAGATACGGATTGCCGATCAGGTAGCGCGGCGTGCTCCAGTGTTTGTCCCAGCCCGTCCGCACCAGCACCGCCGCCCCCCGGAGATTCACTCCCTCGAACACCTCGGCACCCACCGCCTGCGTGCCGCCGTCGACCACCACGCCCCGTAGATCAGCGAGCGACTCCAGCGGGAGGGCGGAGATGTCGTCGCGGTCGGCGTATCGATGGAAGGGCGCGTCGATATACGTACCGGTGTTCGCGACCATCTCGATCTTGCCGATCTGGAACTCGACGCCCGGGCCATATCGCCCGCGGGACGCTTCACGGCTCAGATAGTCGCAGATGATGGGAGCGGGGAGGCCCGGATACGTGGTCATTCCGTGGACGATCGGATGGCTCAGATCGACGAAGGGCACGGCGGCGCCTCAGCCGGTGAGCGATCGAAGCTCGCCGGCCACCCCGGCCAGCTCGCAGATGCGGACGATCGTCTCGCCGATCTTGTTGTTGGGAGTCGAGGCGCCGGCCGTGATCCCGATGACGCCGGCGGCCGGCAGCCACGAGTCGGCGCGCACCTCGCTCTTCATCCCCACCGGCTGGTGCCGGATCGCCCCGGTGTCGGTCTCCACGCAGGCGGCGTCCTCGATGTGGAAGGTGGGCGTCCCTCTCGAGTCGACCAGCTCGGCCAGATGACACGTATTGCTCGAGTTGTACCCCCCCACCACCACCATGGCGTCGAGCGGCTCGTCCAGCAGCGCCACCACGGCGTCCTGGCGTTCCTGCGTGGCCGAGCAGATGGTGTCGAACGACCGGAACCGGCTCCGCGCCTCGTCCTCTCCGTACCGCCGCTCGAAGCTGTGCCGGATCTCCCCCGCGATGGCCAGGGACTCGCCCGAGAGCATCGTCGTCTGATTGGCGATGCCCACCCGCTCGAGATCGGTCGCGAAATCGAAGCCGGGCGACATCGCCCGCGCGAAGCGCGCGTTGAGCGCGCCGGCGTCGCCTCCGTGCTCGACGAAATCGCACACGATCCGCGCCTCGGCCATGTCGAACAGCACCAGGTACCGTCCGCCCGGATACTTCGTGACCTGGCTCGCGGTGGCTTTGGTCTCTTCGTGGCGGTGCTTGCCGTGGATGATCGCGGTGAAGCCGTCGCGCGCGTAGCTCTCCACCCGCTTCCAGACGTTGAGCACCGATCCGCACGTCGTATCCACCAGCACGCAACCGAGTGCCCGAAGTCGGTCGAAGTCGGCGCGGGTGACCCCGAACGCGGGAAGAATGACCACGTCTTCCGCCGTGATCCCGGTGAAGTCGAACCCGCCGTCCTCCTCCTGGAACAGGAAGCGGATCCCCATGTCCCGGAGCTTCTGGTTGACGTGCGGGTTGTGGATGATCTCGCCGACCAGGAAGAGACGGCGGTCGGGAAACTTGGCGCGGGTCTCGTAGGCATACTCGACGGCGCGGTCCACTCCATAGCAGAAGCCGAACTCGCGGGCGAGCCGGAACGTCAGCGGCCCCACGCTCAACCGGTATCCTCCCACACGCACCGCCTCGACGATGCTGCTGTGGTAGTCGACGGTGAGCTGGCTCTCGATCTCCGACTTGAGCCCGAATCCCCGCCGGTAATAGGTGCTGTCCATGAGGACTAATGTACACCCTGCGCCGAGTCGGAGTGCGGCGGCCTGGGTCCACATTCGCGACCGCCCGGGCGCAGGGTCAGGCCCCGGAACGAGCCATGGATCGTGATGTGAGCCGGATCGGTCACCGAATGCGCGGCCAGCTCGAACGTTCCGGCGTAGCTCCCGGGGCGATCCTGCTGCACGATCACCGTTCCGCTGTCGCCCTGGAAGCCGCGCACCGCCGTTTCCGCGAACCAGCGGATGGCCACCGCGGCAGCCGGCGCCGCGCTGTCGGCCCGCGCGGGGGGAACGACCGGAAAGCGTCCGGCGCCGAACTCCTTCGCCGGATACACGATGATGGCGATGCCGGTATCGCCCCGGAGCGCCTGGATCTGCACCATCCTGGGCGAGTCGCACCACGCCGCGCTTCCCGGCGCGCTGAAGTTGGCACTGTCCACGGTCGGACCGGCCCAGCGCACGTCGAGCATCGCCCCCTCCTTGGGCGCGTCGGCCGGCTTCCGGCAGGCGGCTGTCACCGCCCACGCCGTCAGCCCCACCACCATCGCCCCGGTGCGCGCCCTGCTCACCGCGCCGCCTGCACCACGATGTCGAACCGCACCTTGCCGCCGATGTCGGGAGACACGGGGTAGCTGAGATCGAATCGCAACACGCCATCGAACACCGACAACCCCGCCCCGACGCCCACCAGCGCGGTACTCGAGAACAGGTCTCCCGCCCGGGCCGCCTGGCCCGCGTCTCCGAAGATCACGGGCCGCAGGCGGCCACGCACCGGCGCGATATCGAGACGCGCGGCCCAGAAGGCCGGGCCCCGGAGGGTGCCGTACTCGAAACCGCGCACCGTCGACACTCCACCCAGACGGAAGAGCGACTGCGGCACTGTCGGCTCGCTCGCGATTCCGGCCTTCACCTCGAGCGTCGCCCCGCGCTTATCTCCCACCTCCTGGCGGATCTGGCCGTACGCGCGTCCGACGGTCCGCCCTTCACCCGCCAGCAGATCCACCGTCATCCGCCACCGCCGGCGGCCGTAGCCATCGAGCCGGGCCTGGAGGCCGCCGAACGTACCCTCCTCGACCGCCGGGTTGGGCGGGAATACTCCCGAGCCACCGAGGAAATCGTTCACCGCCGACTTGGCCTCGCGGCCCACGCTCGCCTGCCGCTCGACGAAGGCGCCGAGATCGAGATCGAGACCGGTGGCGAGCGACGTTTCGTAGCCTAATCCCCCGCCGTGAACAAGCGAGTAATCGCCGTTGTCATGGCCGGCGAAGAGCGCGTCGAGCGTGTTGCCGAATCCATGCCCCGGCGCGAACGGATCGAGATCGTCGATCTCACGATAGCCGCTGACGGCCAGCCGCCCGCCGGGGGCGTCGCGCAGGAGCGAGAGACGGCCCGTGACGCGGTTGTCGCTGAGCCCATAGCGCACCGTGCCGTGGAGCACGGTGAAGTCGACACCCGGCACCCGGAGCCGGTAGCCCAGGCCGAACGACAGTCCCTGGACTCTGTCGTAGCGAAGGGCGTCACTGAGCCGCTCGTAGGCGATCCCCCTGTTCGGCCGGTCGGTGAGCGAGTCGGGAAGCCGCTCCGCCAGCCTGGCCAGCTCCACTTCCGCGGCTCGGACACGGCGCGCTTCCTCCGGGTCGAGCGAGAGCGAGAGGCTGTCCGGCCATTCGTTGTACCGGTCGAGCTCGGCGTCGCTGGGCCGGTGGAGCTCGTAGCGGCCTCCCGCCCAGAATCCGGCGTAGTCCCAGGCACGGAGGCTGTCCTCCCCGTCGCCGCCGCGGCGCGCCGCGCGGATCGAGTCTCGCCTCGCGCGATCGAGACGCCGGGCGACTCCGGGGTCGCTGGCGGGTTCGGGCAGGTCGAAGGTCACCGGCCGGCCTGTATTGACCTCGTAGTCCTCGAAGGACGTGCTCGCCTGGAACGGGATGACCACATTGCTCACGATGGGGATGCTCACCCGTCCCGAGATCACCTGACGGTTGGGCATCCAGTATCGGCCGTCCATGAGACCGTATTCGAGATCCGCGTCGACGCTCACCACCTGGTTGCCGAGCGCGTTGAGCCGGCGCGCCTTGACGGAGTCCAGGCCCTTCTCCCCGCCGTGGGCCCGGACGAAGAGCCCGGTGCCCACGTAGCGAAAGGTGAGACGGACGACCTGGGCGCTCGCCGAGTCGATCCACATCTGCCCGGCGATCAGGGCGGGACCAGCGCGACGGGGCGTGATCTCGACGCGCATGAGACGGAGCGTGCCGCCGCGCGCGGGCGTGACGGAGAGGTCGCCGGTCAGGGCGTAGCGGTACCACGCCGGCCCGGTGGGCGCGAGGGGGTGCAGGGCGCCGATCGCCGGGAAATCGTTGCTGAAGATCCGCACCGAATCGTCGACGCCGCGGGGGACGAACCAGGGCCGATCCCAGACGCTCGAGAGCCGCAGGTCGCGGGAACGGGACAGCGCGCGGCGGCCGAGCACGTCGACCCGCAGATCGTTCGGCTGCTGCCACTGGACGTCGGCGATCTGCTCCTCGAGCGCGGCCGGGGGCACCTGCGCCCACCTGCGCCGGCCGAACCCCACCGAGAGACGGTATCGGATCCGGCTGCGATAGTCGGACACCAGGGAGTCCCCGGCGTGACGCGCCGCCATGGCGCGCTCGATCAACCGCTGGACGGCGGGGGTCGAGAAGGCTGGTGTGGAATCGGGGGGTGGTGACTGAAGGAGGGTGCCGGAGAGCAACAGGATCAGGATGTTTGCGCCCATTTGCTCCGGCCGTCTCGATGGAGCCCGTACGCCTTGAGACGACGCCAGAGAGTGGTCCGGCTGATGCCGAGGTGCTTGGCCGTCTCCGCGAGTTTCCAGTTGTGTGCGTCGAGCGTCTTCACGATAGCCTCTTTTTCCCGCGCCGCCAGCGTGGTGGGACCCTCGATACCCGGAATGAACATCGCCTCACCGAGCTCGATGGCGCCCACCCTGAGCGGACGCAACCGGCCGCCGAGGGCCGCCAGACGGGGCTGAAGATCGAGCGCGCCTTCGGACAGATCGATCCCCTCGAGCGCTTCCCTGGCCTGCTGATTGGCGTACAGGAGACGGCCCTCGACATCGAACACCACGACACCCTCGCTGAATCCGTCCAAGAGTGCCTTGGCCAACGGGGAGAACACCGACGGCATCGAGTTGAGCGGAAGCGTCTCGGGCATGGCTGAAGTACGCAGTCAGAGGACTCGCGGTTTCAAATTTGGACGTATCGGAACGTATCCTGGGGGACACGCTAAGTCACGATGAGGCAACCCACTCTCTTCAAGACGCACACCGGCCCCGGGGGTGCACAATGGAGCGTGGGAGGGGTTACCGCCGCCGGCCCCGCCGGTATGGGCGTCCGCCACGTTTGACGCGGCGGCCTCCTCCCGGCCGGTCGTCATCCATCGGGCGGTTCGTTTTGGGGGGGCGGCGTAGCAGGAGCTGCAGCTCCTGGAGCGAGTCGGCGAGCAGTGGGGGGAACTTGCCTCGCTGAACCGCGAAGCGGAGCGGCCGATCCAGCACGGGAAGCTCGTCCGCCCGGAGCCGCTTGGCCTGGCCCTCGCGAAGGCGCACCCGAGCCACGCCGACGCCATCGGAGATCTCGTACCCGAGTGGGGCCGCGTCTCCCCGGATCCGCAGCATGCCCGGAAGCGCGCCGAGGCGCTCACGAGTCGGCGGGGCGACCAGGTCGGCGGGATCGAGTGCGATCGGGGTGTGGAGGAACCGGTCCCAGCCGTCGACGCTCACGAGCTGCGCCAGCAGGCGCTCGCGGAGTGTATCGGGCGCGATCTCGGGCAGGCTTCCTCCGGACCGTCGCCATAGCTCGTCGAGCATCTCCACGGATCGACGGAGGCGGCCCTGGTCGGGGTGATTCGTCTCCCCCGCCATCAGCGCGCGCCCCAGGACGTCGCGCGCGGACGCCCGCAGGACATCGGGGATCCGGCCGCGGATCGGTTCGATCTCCGTATCCAGCTCGAACCCGAAATACGAGCGGCGCCGCTCGACCGCGAGGCCCTGATGTTTCCTCGGCCCGCTCAGCACCATCCTGGGCGGACCGAGCACGGCGTACTCGCGCACCAGGTCATAGGACAGCGTCGTCCCTTCGATGCCGGCGCGGGGCACGCCGAAGCGGTCGGCGAAGAACCGCAGCGTGCCGGCGACCGCGCCCCAGCTGCCGGCGACGGAGGTCTTCGACACCCGGGCCTCCTGCCCGTCCGCGGCGTGCTCGTCGATCACGAGGTCGAAAGGCATGATGCGCGCCAGCAGCTCGGCCCACTCCTTTCGGAGCTCCTTGCCGGCGTACGGCAGCGTCTTCGGCAGCGGAAGCTCGAGGGACCGATATACCGACGCGGTCCCCAGCGCGGCGTCCTCGATGGCCTTCACGAGGACGCCCCGGCGCTCGGCCCATTCCGAGAGTCCGTCCTCGAAGAGATGGCGGGGAAGACCGTAGACCTCTCCCAGATAGCCGTGCTGGTTGACCGCCTCCGCGAACAGGTTGTACGCCGTGAGATGGTCGCTGCCGTTCACGATCACACCGTGGAGATCGCGCTCCTCGCGGGTCATCCGGTGGAGCGAATCGATATTGGCGCAGACCGCCGCGACCGGAATGAGCGACTCGGAGGCGTGCACCAGCAGCTCACCCCAGGGGCGCTCCACCGGGAGCGCCTCGACCTCCCGGCCGTAGCTCGTCAGGCGGCCCGCCTCGACCAGACCACGCGCGGTGAGCAGCTCAACCGCTCGCCGGTACGCGGTCCGGTCGAGCGGCACCGGCAGGTCGAGATCGCGAGCATCCACCCCCAACGCTGCGCAGGTGATCGCCACGCGCTCGGCGTCACCGGCGAGCTGGAACTCCGGCGGCGTCGGCCGCAGCTGATCGAACACGAGCTGGCGATCGCTCAGGATGACCACCTCGCCCCCGGCCACCCGCCCGTGTACCCGGCCTGCCATCTGGAGGATCTCGTTGGCGCCGAGATACAGGCGATGAAGGACGTTGCGGCCTCGCTCGACCACGTTGCCGTAGCGCGCGTCGTAGATGATCACGGTGTCGAGGCCGCGGACGTTGAGCGCCGACTGGCCGGCCGCGGTCATGGCCAGGAGAAACGGGCGGTCGACCTCACCCTCGAGAAACGGGCGAATGACCCGGATCGGCTCGCCTCCATGGTAGAAGGCCGTCGTGAGCCGTTTCCACTGCTGCCCCAGCTCCGCGGCGAGCCGCTCGACCTCGGCGCGGGTCGGCACGAACACCGCGACGCCGCGGCGTTCCTTGATCACGTGCCGCACGTACCGCTCGTTCAAGAACTCCTCGGGCGACTGCGGCAGAATCTGGACCTTCGCCTTGAGCGCCGGATCGTACGCCGTGGTCTCCAGCACCGACGCGCTGCCGAGATAGCGGGCGTAGAAAGACGGATCGACGGTCGCGCTGAGCCAGATGAACCGGCACCCGGCCCGCTTGCCCAGCGCCAGGCACAGCTCCAGCTCCGCCGAGGTCTGGTGGATCTCGTCCACGATGATGGTATCGCGGCCGGTGATGAGGTCGTCCTGGAACCAGCGCCGGGCAATGCCGGTCGTCACGATCACCACGTTCCAGGCCGGGGTCTCCGGCGTCGCCTCGCGTTCGCGATTCACCACTCCCACGTACAACCGGGTCTCGAGGATGGACTCGGCAATCGGGCGGATGCCGAGTGTCTTGCCCGTGCCGGTGCCGGCCACGATCCCGAATCCCCGGCCCGACGCCGCGAGCGCCCGCACCTCCGCGCCGTGCTCCCGCTCGAGCAGCGTGTCGAGGTGCAGTCCCAGGGCCAGCTCGATCGTCTCGCAGGCGGCCCTGGTCGGGGCGATGACGATGATCCGGCCGGAAGGATGCGGGGCGTGGCGGTACGCGTCGGGATCGGGAGGGAGATGATGATCGCGGGCGGGATGCATGCTGGAAAGTAGCCGCGGGCTGCAGGCTGCGCGGCGACCGTGCCAGGAGGCGCTCGCGTTGAGCTACGGGCTTTGGTGCTAGTCTAGAATCCTTGCTGCAGGTCAAACTGCCATACCAATCCATGGTCCGGGCGGTCGAACGGCTTCACCAGGTCCAGCTCGCCCACCGCGAACCCGAACAGGTTGACGCGCAGGCCAGCCCCGGCGCTGAACACCGGTTTGCGGTCTCCCCCCGCAAACGAGGGCTTGTTCTGGGTGTCCCAGGCAAGCCCCCCGTCGCCGAAAACAAGGAAATCAACGGGAAAGGCGCCGTAATACCCCGATCCCACGCCAAGTGCGCCCAGGAGCGGGAAGCGCAGCTCCAGACTCGACATCGCCATCCGGCTGCCCAACAGCCGGTCGAACACCGGGCAACTGTCGGGCGCGTCGGGAGGCGGATGGCATTCCGAGGCCTCGAACGAGCCGAAAGTGTAGCCGCGAACCAGCCCGGGATAGCCCAGAAAAAGCGGCTGCAGCCGTTCGTCCTCACCTCCCGAGCCGTAACGTCCGTAGTGGAGCAGACGCACTGCGAGGGTGAAAGGCCGTGCCGGCATGAAGTACTTGCGATAATCCGCCAGCACGCCCAGATAACTCAGCGAGCCCAACGTCGGCGTGATTTCGAGGCGGTAGCGTTGGCCAAGGATCGGCGCGGTCGCACCGAAGAACGAATTGTCGTACACCAGGGCCATGCTCGCCGTTCCCAGATTCAGCGCGCGCGATGTAGGGAGGTCCTGGCTCTCGTCCAGCACCTGCTCACCCGTATTCGGATCGAATCCTTTGGTCTTGAGCTCCGAATCGAAGGAGATGTTCGTGTAGCCTGTTCCGACATCGATCCGCTGGACCTGGCTGAACGGATACGAGATCTGGAACGACAGATCCCGGTTGGTCTGCCGCTCCAGGAGCTGCTGTTGTACGAAGAGCGTCTGGCCGTCGACGTCGGCGTATCCCTCGTTGAAGGCCCCGGTGAGCAGCGGCGTCTGCTGCGCCAGGACGGTCCAGTTCAGGCGATGGGTCAGGTTCTGATACCCCACCAGTCCGTAGACGTCCTTGAGCGTCCCCTGTATCTGAACCCCGGTGACGAGGTTGTGATTACCGAGGATGTCACTGAAGTAGAGTGACGCGCCGCCGCCCACGAACGTCCCGAAGGAGCTGCTCCCCGCCACGAGTGAAGGCCGCCCGACGTAGGTGAGCGAGAGTCCCGCGTGATAGGGAGAAACGGGAAAGACCGAATCCGTCGGTAGCCCTTTCCCGGCGTCGACCGCCGGCCCCGCGAGAACCGGCGGCTTGCGAACGAGCGGAGGGAGCGCCCCGGCCTCCGACGAGTCACTCGGGCCCGTCGCCCGATAGGCGATCGCGGCTGGCTCTGCCCCACCCGGAAGGGAATCGGCCGCGTAGATATCGTAGCCGTTCGATCTGAACACGCTGTAGGCCACGCGGCCCGAGCGCCGCGCGACGGAAACCGCCGGGCTCGTCTCGGTGATTCCGCTGACCCCGGTGAAGAGGTCCGTGAGACGGCTGACCTGACCGCTCGCGAGCTCCAGCCGGTAGATGTTGGTGATGCCGTCCGGATTCCAGAGGTAATACAGGCTCGCGCCGTCGGGAGACCACTGCGGATCCACCTGCCTCCCGGCCTCGGCGTCGTGGAGCGGTCGGATCCGGCGCGAGGCCAGGTCGAGAAGACCGATGCGGTACGGCCCCGGCGCGAGCGAGTCGAGGTCGGTGGTGAAGCGGTCGGTCGCGAAGGCGATCGACCGGCCATCGGGCGACCACGCCGGCTGCAGGTCGGCGAACTCGTCGTTGGTGAGCCGCTCGAGCGCGTCGCGCCCGAGGTCGTAAACGTACAGATCCGTGAACCCGCCGCTGTTCCCCGAGAACGCCACCAGCCTTCCGTCGGGCGACCACGAGGGATTCAGGATCTCCTTGAGCTGCGCCAGCCTGACCTCGCGATCCACCCGTCCCGATTCCACGTCATACAGCTCGAGCACCGGCTTGCCATCGCTGAGTCCGGCAAAGACGAATCGCCGCCCGTCGGCCGACCAGCTCCCGGCGGACTGGATGAATTGCAGACTCTGCAGATGCGAGTCCAGTGCCGTCTCGGTTATCTGACGCTCGATCTTCCCGGTCCGGGCATCGGCGAGGAAGAGATCGATCGAAAAGAGACCGCGATCCGAAAAATACATCACGCGCGAGCCGTCGGGACTCAACGATGGCGACACGTTGTAGCGGTTCTCATCCCGCCGGGCGGCCACCAGGCGCTGGCCCGGCGGGGCGGCCGTGCCTTGCCGGAGCGGATCGTAGAGAGCGTGGGTGGCGCGGTGCCACATCGCCACCAGGGTATCGGCCGGAACGCCGAGCACCTGCTTGATGGCCGGCTCGAGTCCCCGGCGCGGCCCCGCGACGCGGAGCAGCTCGGGCACCGCCCGGTCACCCCAGCGCCCCGCGACGAAGGCGAGCAGAGCGTGACCGTACCGATAGGGGAAGACCCGCGGATCGTCGAGCTGGCCGAAGGACGGCAGAGAGTCCCGGGCAGTATCCGCGACGGCACCGCGCATCCACATGGCCGTTGGAGGATCGACCGGGCCAAGCGAGGCGTATTCGGCCATGCCCTCGATGAACCAGAGGGGGAACTGGGCCGCGCCGGTGAGTCCGGCGCTCCCGTATCCCGTGATATCGTACTGGAAGGCGTGGGTGAGCTCGTGCCCGATCACGTGATCGAGGTCGCCGAGGGTACCGCCACTGGGCAGCACGATCCGACGGCGCAGGGCCTCGGTGACCCCTCCGACCCCTTCTCCCAGGTCGCCACCGACTGCGTTGGTCTGTCTGAACTCGGCCGGACTGGCGTACAGGATGAGCGGTTGGCGACCCTTGAGCTGGTGATGGAACAGAGCAGACAGCCGGACGTACCATCGCTCGGCCATGCGCGCCGCGGCCCCGGCGACTTCGCGCTCGGCGGGATAGAAGTAGACATCGAAATGGTCCGTTTTGAGCACGTCGAAGTCGAACGACTGGTACTGCACCTTGTTCCGCCCGAAGTATTGGGCATGCAGAGGGGTGACGCCGCCGACAATGGCGGCCACCAGCCACACGACTGTCCAGCCAACCCGACGCCACCGCATATGTGTGCAATGTGTCGGCACGTGCCACCGTCGCGCCGTGAGATGGGGCACCCAAACGGGCCCGGAAGGTCGGGAAACAAATATCCCCGCCGGAGGGCGGGGATACTTGGTCCTGAAGCGGAGCCTGGATCTGGGAGATCGGCACCGGAATGGTGCATGGGCAGGCCGATCGCTCCAGGGAACTCCCCTGTCGCGTCAGCGATAGTCGCAATCACAGTCGCCGTAATACCGACCGTCACGCTCGTACACCACGATCTCACGCACGCGCGCACCGCCGATCCATCGGTCGTAGTACCGGCCGTCCACGTAGTACAGCGTCACCGGACGGAACCCGTTGCGGGCCCAATACGCGCGCTGGTGACGGACCCGGATCCGCTCCACCACGATCACCCTCGGCGCGCGGCGCTCGACGACGACCCGCCGGGCGTCGGGATGGCGGGATGCCGGGGGTCGGTACGTCGAGTACCCGTGGTCGACGACCACATGGCCCGCGACCGGACCGCTACGAACGAACACCTGGGCAGCAACCTGCTGTGCGGCGAGTGGAGCCGTGAGCACGAGACCGCACAGCAGCGAACCCGCAAAGACGGTGGCTTTCATCGTGGCCTCTAGGATTCGGGTAGACGACACCGTACCCAGAAGCGAGGGTCGTGCCATTGTGTAAGCTCTTGCCACCATTGCTGTTGTGGTTTTGCCTGACGGGGTGACCGTCCTCGAATGCAGACGCCGCTGACCTCAAAATCGGCCGAGCCCGGGCCCCGGGCTCGAGGCTATGGAGGAGTACGTGCATCCATCGCGCGTGCGCCCACCGGCGACGCGCCCACTGAGTGAGCAAACGCTCCTTGACACCCCCGAGAGGGCCGTCCATACTAGTGGCCTCTACGCACGCCAGCGCGTCGCCTTGGTCGCCTAGACAGAGCTACCCGCTTCATGCGGGACTGCGTGGCCCCTCTCCCCCACGTCGCTCCACTGCCGGTCACTCATCGCCTCGTCGAGCTGCGTATGTTCCGACAAATTCTCTCGCTATTCACCAAATCGCACATGGAGGCAGGTATGGCCGCGGATTTCTTCATCGGTGAGTCGCTCGTCGGCGATGGCAATGAAATCGCCCATATCGACCTGATCATCGGGTCGAAGTCCGGGCCGGCCGGCGCGGCGTTCACCCAGGCGCTGTCGCGTAATACGGACGGCTTCACCACGCTGCTCGCCGTCGTCACGCCGAATCTTCCCGCCAAGCCCGACACGCTGCTCTTCAACAAGGTCACGATCAAGGGTGCGAAGCAGGCAGTGCAGATGTTCGGGCCCGCTCAGGCTGCCGTCGCCCGCGCCGTCGTGGACTCGGTCAACGAGGGCGTGATCAACAAGGCGCAGGCCAACGATCTCGTCGTCCTGGTGGGCGTCTTCATCCACTGGCAGGCCGAGGACGACAAGAAGATCTATCAGTTCAACTATCAGGCGACGAAGGAGTCGATCGCGCGCGCGCTGCAGGGCAAGCCGAGCGTGGACGAGGTGCTGTCCAAGTACAAGGCCGCCCGTCATCCGTTCGCCAGCGGCGCAGAAGGCTGATCGTAGAGTCCCGCTGCATCTTGGTACCGCGAGGGGCGGCCCGCTCACGGGGCGCCCCTCGCTTTTTCGAGAATACGAGAATTCAGGAGAAGGTCCCCGCACATGCGTAAGCTCCTGCTTCAGCTCGACAGCTCCCGCCTCCCCAGCGTGTTCGATCAGGTCGTGGGGTACGACGCCGGCGCCGACGTCATCATGAGCTACGGTGGTGTCACCGAGACGGACGTTCGCGACCTGATTCACGGCTGCATCTTCACCCGCGGCGTCAAGGATCTCCACAATACCGCGGTCTGGATCGGCGGCAGCAACATGTCGGCAGGCGAGCAGCTTCTCGCCATGGCGCAGGACGCGCTGTTCGAGCCGTTCAAGGTGTCGATCATGCTCGACTCCAACGGCTCGAATACGACCGCCGTGGCCGCCGTCGTGAAGATCGAGCGGACGCTGGGCGACCTGAAAGGCAAGAAGGTCGTCATCCTCGCCGGGACCGGTCCCGTAGGACAGCGCGCGGCCGGCCTCCTCGCCCGCGACGGCGCCAAGGTCACCATCACGTCCCGCAAGCCGGAGCAGGGCGAGAAGGCGCGCCAGTTCATCAGCGCGCGCTTCAATGTCCACGTCGACGCGACCACCATGTCCGACCCGTCTCAGTGCGCCAAGGTACTCGACGGCGCCGACGTGTTGCTCAATTCGGGCCCCGCGGGCGTGCTCATGGCTCCCCGGAGCGCCTGGACCGCGCAGAAGTCCATCAAGATCGCCGTGGACCTCAACGCCGTCCCGCCGCTGGGCATCGAGGGTGTGGAGGTGAACGACGCGGGGGAGAAGCGCGACGGCGTCGTCGCGTTCGGCGCCTTCGGCGTCGGAAACTTCAAGACCAAGCTCCACAAGGCCTGCGTCGCCAGGTTGTTCACCCGGAACGACCTGGTCATGGACGCCGAGGCGATCGCCGACGTCGCCCGGGAGCTGGAAACGAAGAAAGTCTCCTGATCGCCGATGCCGCGGGTCGTCGGGATCGATCCGGGGACGGTGAGCCTCGATTTATGTGGTCTCGTCGACGGCCGCGTCTTCCTCGACGCGAGCTGGCCGACAGCGCAGGCCATCGCCGACCCGCGAGGACTGGTCGAATCGATCCTGGCCTCCGGGCCGGTGGATCTGGTGGTGGGACCGTCGGGCTACGGGCTTCCCATCACTCCGGCGGCCGGCGTATCGGACGACGATCTCAGCCTCGCCTTCCTTGCCCGGCCCGGTGATGGCGGCGGGATCGAAGGCATCGGGCGGCTGACGCGGCGCCTGGCCGACGCCGGGCTGCCGATGACGTTCATCCCCGGCGTGGTATTGCTGGAGACGGTGCCCCGGCATCGAAAGCTCAACCGGGTGGACATGGGCACCGCAGACAAGGTCTCGGCGGCGGCACTGGCGATCCAGGAGCAGAGCGATCGACTCGGCCGCACTTACGCCGATGTGTCGGCCGTCCTCGTCGAGCTGGGCGGCGCGTTCACCGCGGGTGTCGCGGTGGATGCCGGCCGGATCGTCGATGGTGTCGGCGGGAGCTCCGGCCCACTTGGCTGGCGAGCGCCGGGTGCGTGGGATGGCGAAGCCGTGTTCCTCGCCGGCGATGTCTCCAAGGCCACGTTGTTCCAGGGCGGCGTCGAGACGATTTTGGAACGCCGGCCGGAAAGTCGGGACATGGCAGTCGAGGCCTACGTCGAAGGGGCAGCCCGGATGGCCGTGCAGCTCCTTCGATCGGCGCCGGAGGCGGACGAGATCCTGCTCTCGGGCCGGCACGCGGCCGATGTCGAGATCCTGGAGCGCATCCGGCGAGCCCTGGCCGACGTGCGTCCGGTGCGAGCGCTCAAGGGATTCGCCACGGTGGCCAAGCAGGGCGCGCAAGGCGCGGCACTCATCGCCGATGGGTTGGCAGGAGGACCGCATCGCGGCCTGGTGGATCACATGAGGCTGCGCGACGCCGCCGGGACCGTGCTCGATTACCTGTACGTGGTGGCACCGGACGCCGCGCGCGCGCGCCTCGGCCTGGGCGCGCGATGAAGCGCCTCATCATCGCGGGCGTCACGACGAGGGCGCTGGCCCAATCGGCGGCACGGGCCGGATGGCAGGTCACCGCGATCGACGCCTTCGGCGACCAGGACCTTCGTGCCGTCGCCATGGTGATGGATGCCCGGACCGGGGCCGCGACGAGGTTCTCCGCGCGCGCCGCGGCCATGGCGGCGCGCGACATGGAGGCCGATGCCGCGGCGTTTACGTCGAACTTCGAGAACTATCCTGACGCCGTCGCGCGGCTCTCGCGAGGACGGCGACTGCTGGGGAATTCACCGGACGTGCTCGCGCAGATCCGAAATCCCATTACACTGATGCGCGCGTTCCGCCGGCGCGGATTCGCCGTCCCCGCCACTCGCGCGACACCGCCGAGCGGGGCCCCGGGAGGCGCGTGGCTCCGGAAGCCTCGGCGCTCGGGCGGCGGCCATGGTACGAGCCTCTGGACCGGAGGCCATCTTCCACGGTCGGCGTATCTCCAATCGCGCATCGAGGGCACTCCCGGCTCGATCTCCTTTCTGGCCGACGGCCGGCGAGTCCTGCCTCTCGGCATTTCCCGGCAGCTGGTGGGCGAGCGCGCCTTCGGCGCCGGAGGCTTCCGGTACTGCGGCAGCATACTCTCGACACCGGGCCGCCCCGTTTTCTCACGAGAGGCAGCAGTGTCAGGCGTCGCCGGTGCGCTGGCGGCCGCGGCGACCGATGAGTTCGGCCTGGTCGGCCTCAATGGACTCGATTTCATCGCCCGTGACGGAGTGGCCATTCCAATAGAGGTGAACCCCCGGTACTCCGCCTCGATGGAGCTGGTCGAACGGGCATCGGGGTCGGGGGCCTCGCTTTTCGCGCTGCACGAGCGCGCCTGCGCCGGTGGGTTACCCGCGGCCGTCGCACACCCCACCCAGGTGTCGGGAAAGGCGATCGTATTCGCCCGGAAGAACGTGACGGTGCCACCCGGGCCGGCGTGGCACCGGATCGGCGCCGCGGACCTGCCGCATCCAGGCGAGCGGATCCTCAAAGGACATCCCATCTGCACCATCTTCGCCGACGCCGACGATGCCGGTACATGCCACCGGCGACTGGTCGAAGCGGCGGCGGTGGTCTACCGGGCGGTCGAGTCCCCCGCGCGAGGGGCGGCGTGAGCTCAGAGCGCACGGCAGAGGCCGTGACCTGTCTCGGGTGCGGCTGTGGCTGCGACGATCTATCGGTTCGGGTCACCGACGGCCGGATCGTGGAGATCACTCCACCGTGTCCGGTCGCCCGCCGCTGGTTCGGCGACGGATCGGTACCCGCGGCGATCCTCCGGGCAGGAAAGCCAGCGACGGAAGACGAGGCGATCGCGGACGCGGCGGAGGTGCTGGCCCGGGCGACGGGACACGCCATCGTCTACCTCGGGCCCGACCTGACCACGCAGGCCCATCGCGTGGCGCTGGCTATAGCCGATCTGCTCCGCGCCAGAGTGGATACGGCCACCTCCATCACGGCGGCCGCGGGGTTGCTGGCCGCGCAACGGCGCGGGCGCGCCGCGGCGACGCTCGGCGAAGTCCGGAACCGTGCCGACGTTGTCCTCTTCTGGGGCATCGATCCCCAGGCTCGCTATCCCCGCTTCATGGAGCGGTTCATCGAGGTCTCGGGCACGCACGTGCCGGGGGGACGGTCAGGACGACGCGTCATCTCCGTGACGGTCGGCTCCGCTCGCGGTCCGGCGGATGGGGACCTCGAGGTCACTCTCGAACCGACCGATGAGGTCGCCGCGATCTCGGTGATGCGGGCGGTCGCGTCGGGCCACGCGATCGCCGAGGTGCCCCCCAGGCTCCAGGCCGCCTCCCAGGCGGCGCGAGTTCTCCTCGAAGCCAGGTACGCGGTCATCGTCCTCGAGGCGGAGCCGGGCGCTGATCGAGCCGATCCCGCGCGCGCCGAAGGGCTCATTGCGCTGACGCAGTCGTTGAACGGCTCGACCAGGGCCGCGCTCACCGCTCTGCGCGCCGGCGGGAACCGGACCGGAGCCGAGGCGGCGCTGACCTGGCAGACGGGGTTTCCGATGAGTGTGGATTTCGCGCGCGGCTTCCCACGGTATGCGCCGGAGGACCGGGCGTTCCACGGCCCCCCTGAGGCCGCGGCCGCACTTCTGGCCGGGTCCACCGTCGGCATGCCCGAGGACGTGACGGCAGCGCTCGGCCGCATCCCTGCCGTGCTGATCGGTCCGCGCGCGAGCCAGGCGCCGTTCACGACCCGAGTGGCGGTGGACACCGGCATCGCCGGTATCCAGGAGGACGGTATCGGGTACCGCCTGGATGACATCCCGCTCCCGCTACGGCCGCCGCTGACCGGTGCACGATCCGCGTCGGACACGCTTCGCGCGTTGTTGTCCGCGCTGCAGGCGCGAGGGTCGAAGCGATGAGCGCGCCGGCCCGGCTGAGGATCGTCGGAGGCGCCGTGCACGACCCCGCCAACGGCGTGGACGGAGAGGTCCGCGAGGTATGCATCGAAAACGGCAAGATCGTGGCGAGCCTCCCGAAGGGTGCGCCGACGGTGGATGCGAAGGGCATGGTGGTCATGTCCGGCGGGGTCGACATCCATTCGCACTTCGCGAGCTCGAGCTGCAATCACGCGCGCCGGCTGATCCCGGACGAGCACGCCGCGGATCCGTCGCCGGCTCCGGCTCTCGCCGACGGCGAGCCGCCGGCACGCTCGGGCAGCGGCGGCACCGTTCCCACCACGTTCACCACCGGGTACCGGTACGCAGGACTCGGGTACACGACGGCATTCGACGCGGCGGTAGCGCCGCTCACCGCCCGCCATTCCCACAGCGAGCTCGACGATACGCCGTGTGTCGATGGGGGGATCTTCGTGCTGATGGGCAACGACGAGTACCTCCTGCGGCAGATCGAGTCGGGCTCCCCCGACCGGGCCCGCGACTACGCCGCGTGGCTGCTCGGGTCGACCGGCGGGTACGCGATCAAGGTCGTCAACCCGGGCGGGGTGGAGGCGTGGAAGACGGGGCAGCGCAATGTCGCCGGCATCGACGAGCCGATCAGTGGGCGGAAGGTGACGCCACGGGCGGTGCTCGAGACCCTGGCTGGCGTGGCGACCGACCTGCGTCTCCCCCATCCGGTCCACATCCACTGCAACAATCTGGGCATCCCCGGAAACGCCGGCACCACGCTCGCCAGCATGCAGGCGGTGTCGGGGCGACGGGCCCATTTCACCCACCTGCAGTTCCACTGCTACGGCGGCGAGCCCGGCACGGGGTGGAAGTCCGGCGCGGCCGAGATCATCGAGTACGTCAATTCCCACCCGGAGGTGAGCACTGACGTGGGGCAGGTGATGTTCGGGCCGGCGATGACGATCACCGCGGATGCCCCCGTGGAGTACCTGCTTCACAAGAGCAGCGGGCGGCGGTGGACCAACATCGATATCGAGCTGGAGACGGGCTGCGGGATCGTTCCGCTCGCGTTCAAGGACAAGGCGGCGGTGGCCTCGCTTCAGTGGGCCATCGGGCTCGAGCTGTTCCTGCTGAGCACCGACCCGTGGCGCGTGGTGTTGTCCACCGATCATCCGAACGGGGGGTCCTTCCTCTCCTATCCCGCGCTCATCCAGCTCCTGATGGACCGCGCCGTGCGCGACGAGCGGCTGAAGCAGGTCAACCCCAAGTTGCTCGCGGGCTGCGCGCTGGCCGACGGGCTCTCGCGCGAGTACACCCTGAACGAGATCGCGATTATTACCCGGGCAGGGCCGGCGCGGCAGCTGGGGCTGACCCGGAAGGGCCACCTTGGCGTGGGCGCCGACGCGGACGTGACGATCTACGACCGGAACCCGGACATCGCGACGATGTTCTCGACCCCACGCTACGTCATCAAGGACGGCATGGTCACCGTGGAGGAGGGCCAGTTGCGCCGGGCCCCCGCCGGACAGCGGCTCCGAGTGGCTCCGGGCTACGACGAGGCGCTGTTACCGGATCTCCGGCGGCACTTCGAGGCGTACTCCTCCGTGTCGTTCGAGAACTATCCGGTGCGGGACCTGCCGGGTGACCCGGTGGCGGTGAGGGCGGGACGATGAAGATCCGCGGGGTCTTCATCGAAGACACCTTCGCCGAAGCGTTCACCATGCGGGTCGCGCGCCTGATCATCACGGGACGCAACGTCCGTTGGGCGCGCGAGGCGACGCTCAAGCTCACCGGTTTCGCGACGTCCGTGATCGGCTGCAAGTGCGAAGCGGGCATCGAGCGTGAGCTGACGCCGGACAGCACGCCCGACGGCCGGCCCGGCTTCAGTGTGCTCCTCATGACGATGGGCAAGGACGATCTGCCCAAGCGGCTCATCGAGCGGGTCGGCCAGACGGTGCTGACCTGCCCCACCACCGCCTGCTTCGACGGCCTCCCCGATGCGCCAGACCGGGTCGGCGTCGGATCGGCGCTGCGATTCTTCGGCGACGGATTCCAATCGAGCAAGATGATCGGAGGCCAGCGCTTCTGGCGGATTCCCGTGATGGAAGGCGAGTTCCTGGTCCAGGAAAAATTCGGCATGCTGAAGGGTATCGGCGGAGGCAACTTCCTGATCCTGGCCCGGAGCGCCGACGACGCGCTCGCGGCCGCCGAAGCCGCCGCGGACGCGATGTCATCGCGCCCGGGCGTGATCCTGCCCTTCCCGGGCGGGGTGGTCCGAAGCGGGAGCAAGGTGGGGTCCCGCCGGATCAAGAGCATGATCGCCTCGACCAACGACGCCTTCTGTCCGACGCTCAAGGCCATCACGAAGTCCGAGCTTCCCGAGAGCGTCAATTCGGTGTTGGAGATCGTGATCAACGGCACCGATACCGGCGCCATCTCCGCCGCCATGCGGGCGGGTATCGACGCGGCGTGCCGCGATGGCGTCGTCTCCATCACCGCCGGCAACTATGGGGGAAAGTTGGGCCCCCATCATTTCCACCTCCGAAAGATCATGGCACAGGAACCGACGGCGTGAGCGACGGCATCGTCGCCCGCCTGCGCTCTTCGCTGAAGGCGCCGGCCGATCTGCGCGGAGTGCTCGCCGGTGACTGGACCACGCTGGGCCCCGCCGAGCTGGCCCGACGCGCCGTCTCGCTCGGTGCCGGCAAGCCGGCCGTCCTCGGAGATTTCTTCGACCTGACCGGTACCGCGGGCGGGCGCATCCGATTCGCGGGCGACCTCTCGAACGCGAGCGGCCTGGGCGCCGGCCTCACCCAGGGCGAGGTCGTCGTCGAGGGAGACGCAGGTCACGACGTGGGTACCGGCATGGCCGGAGGCTCGATCCACGTGCACGGGCGCGCGGGTGACCGGCCGGGCGGTGCGGCGGCCGAGGCTCGACGCGGAATGACCGGCGGGGAGCTGGTGGTTCGCGGCACGGTGGGCGCGGACGCGGGGTTGCGCATGCGGCGAGGTCTGCTCGTGATCGGCGGCGACACCGGCGGACGCGCCGGCGCAGGCATGATCGCCGGCACGGTTATCGTGCTCGGCGACGCGGGCTCGTCACCGGGTCTCTGGTCCAAGCGCGGCTCGGTCGTCGCGCTGGGCCCGGTGGCCATTCCCCCGACCTATCGCTACGCCTGCACCTATCGCCCCCCGCACCTCAGGCTCGTGCTCGGACGAATGCGGGCGCGCTACGAGCTTCCACTCGAGGACCAGCACCTGGCGGGATTCTACCAGCGGTTCAGCGGCGATCTCGCCGATATCGGCAAGGGAGAGATTCTGGTATGGACAGCGTCATGACGGCCTTCGGCATGAACGAGCTCGCCGGCGAGATCGCGGACAGCATGGAGGAGCACGCGCCGCTGCTGCGGGTCCAGAGCCGCACGCTCGGGACCGGCGCCCGTGTGATCGACGCCGGCATCGAGGTGCCGGGTGGCTACGACGCCGGGCTCGCGCTCGCCGAAATCTGCATGGGCGGGCTCGGCAGCATCGCGTACGCCCCGGTGCAGATCGGCGACCAGTCATGGTCCGGCGTCACCGTCTGGACCGATCATCCGGCCGAGTCCTGCATGGCGTCGCAGTATGCGGGTTGGGCCATCTCGGTGGACCAGTTCTTCGCGATGGGCTCGGGTCCGCTGCGGGCGCACGCGCGGGTCGAGAAGGAGCTGTTCGAGAAGCTGGCATATGAGGAGAAGGCGGAGCGCGGAGTGCTGGTGCTCGAGGGGCGCACCCTGCCCACCGAGGCGGTGGCGGACTGGGTGGCCGGCAAGGCCCGGCTCTCGCCGGCCCAGCTCACCCTCGTGATCGCACCGACGGCGAGCATCGCCGGGGGCGTGCAGATCGCAGCGCGGATTCTGGAAACGGGACTACACAAGATGGAGACGTTGGGCTTCGACGTGCGCAGGGTGCTCAGCGGATTCGGGACGGCGCCGCTGCCGCCGGTGGCCAAGAACGACCTCCGGGCGATCGGCCGCACCAACGACTGCATCCTGTATGGCGGACA
Source organism: uncultured Gemmatimonadales bacterium (assembly GCA_963757525.1). GTDB lineage: Bacteria > Gemmatimonadota > Gemmatimonadetes > Gemmatimonadales > GWC2-71-9 > CAVVWJ01. Next base: position 1,598,435 of record CAVWRM010000001.1, on the reverse strand, counting down.
GGCGCGCTACACGATCCGGGCCGGCGACAAGGAGCTGGAAGCGCTGGCTGCTAAGGTGCCCGCGTCGGCCTCACGCGACTACGGGACGCCGTTCTACGACATCTTCCAGCGGTATGAAGGCGATTTCTACAAGATCGATCCGCTGCTGTTCAGCCCGGCCGAGGTGTGGCTCACCAGCGCGGAGACGGGCAAGACGTTTCACGCGGGAGCCCTCAACCCCGCAGTGCTGAGCGCCTCGTGTTATCCAAGTTGAGCGTGAACCCCCTTCGACCCCAGGAGATTCCGATGCGACGGTGTCCGAGCTGGCTGATTCCCTCGATTGCTCTCGCGGCTGCATGCAGCAAGCCGGCAGACAAGGCCGCCGAAGCCCCGCCGGCGGACTCGGCCGCCGTAGCGGCGCCCGCGCCGGCCGGTCCGCAGGCCATCGTGACCGTGATCTACAACCAGCCCAAGGATCCGAAGGCGTTCGAGAAGTACTATAAGGAGAGCCACCTGCCGCTCGTCTCCTCCAAGCAGCAGGAGATCGGGTTCACCAAGGCCGAGCTCACGAAATTCACCAGTACGCTCGACGGCAAGAAGCCGACCTTCTACCGCCAGGCGGAGCTGTACTTCAACTCGCTCGACGACGCGAAGAAGGGGATGGCCACCGACGGGTTCAAGCAGGTCGGCGGCGACCTCAAGAACTTCGCCACCGGCGGGCTCGTCGGCATGGTGGCGGTGGAAACCGGGGACAAGAGCGACGCTGCCTGCCCCGCCCTGGTCACCGTCATCTACGATACGCCGAAGGACGCGTCGGCCTTCGAGTCGTACTACTCGGCGAGTCACCTTCCGCTGGTGGAGTCGGGACAACAGGAGATCGGCTTCGAGCGGGCGGATCTCACCAAGTTCGATTCCAACCTCGACGGTTCGGCGCCGGCGAAGTATCGCCAGGCGGAGCTGTGCTTCCCGTCGATGGATGCCCTGAAGAAGGGGACGGCCACCCCGGCGTTCAAGAAAGTCGGCGACGACCTGCCCAAGTTCGCCACGGGCGGCCTCACGGCACTCATCGGGGAGCAGCAGTAGCCTGCATCTCGTCATCCTCGCCTCCCGAGAGGGATGGCATACCCGGGAGCTGACCCGCGCGCTCACTGCGCGCGGGCACACCGGGGCAATCGTGCCCTATGAGCGGCTCGTCGCCTCCATCGGCGGGCCCTCGGGCATCAGCGGGGCCGCCGAGGCGCTGGAGCAGGCCGATGCCATCCTCGCCCGCATCATTCCGTCCGGATCACTCGAGCAGATCATCTTCAGGGTCGACGCGCTCCACTGTCTCGAGGAGCATGGCGTCCGTGTGATGAACTCGCCCCGCGCCATCGAGCGGACCGTGGACAAGCTCTGGACGTCGGCGCTGCTCGAGCGTTGCGGCCTGCCCACTCCGCGAACCGTGGTCTGCGAGGACGCCGAAGAAGCGCTGGCCGCGTATCGCGGTCTCGGCGATGTGATCGTCAAGCCGTTGTTCGGCTCGATGGGACTCGGCATGGTCCGCCTGACCGACGAAGAGATGGCGTACCGGGTATTCCGGACGATCGAGCAGATCCGCGGGGTGTATTATCTGCAGCAGACCGTCGACCATGAGGGCCGTGACATTCGGGCGTTCGTGATCGGCGGGTCGGTAGTCGCCGCCATCGAGCGGCACGCGGATGGCTGGCGGACGAACCTGGCGCGGGGAGGCTCGGCTCGGCCGATCCAGCTCCCGCCCGACTGGACGTCGCTGGCGATCCGGGCCGCCGCGGCCGTGGGCGCCGAGTACGCCGGTGTGGACCTCCTGCCGGCCCGCGACGGCACCGTCACCGTGCTGGAGGTGAACGGGATCCCGGGATGGCGGGGATTGCAGGAGGCGACGGGTGTCGACGTGGCCCTGGCGCTGATCGATCAGCTCACCCGATCCTGTCCGTGATCGAGGGCGCGGATATCGCGGTCGCGGCGCAATTCGCCTGTCTGCTCGAGGTGAGCGCGCCGAAGCCGGGCAATGTGTCGCCCGCGCTCCATTTTCATGACACGAGATACGAGGACTTTCTGGCCAGCGCCGTCGCCATCGGACCGGCCCTGGCCACGAGCGGGATCAGATCGCTCGGCGCCGTGATTCGAGCCGCCCTCGAGGCCACCGCCCAATGGACCCGCTCGAATACCAATCTGGGGATGGTTCTGCTCCTCGCCCCTGTGGCCCGGGCCGCCGCCCGCTCCGGTGGAGACCTGCGCACGAGGCTCGCGCGCGTGCTCGAGGAGACGACGGTGGCGGACGCGCAGGACGTGTATGCCGCCATTCGTCTCGCCCGCCCGGGGGGACTCGGCCACGCGCCGGCGGAGGACGTTGCCGGCGCGCCGAGCGTCACTCTCCGGGACGCGATGGGATTGGCGTCGGAGCGCGATGCCGTGGCCAGGGAGTACGTGACGGACTTCGCGATGACGTTCGAGATCGGGGTGCCCGCGCTGACGATCGCCCGGAGAGACGGTCTCGACTGGAGCGACGCGACGGTGGAGACCTACCTGCGGCTCCTCGGTGTGCAGGCCGACACGCACATCGCCCGGAAGCTCGGAAGGGAGGCCGCCGATGCAGTGTCGCGCCGGGCCCGCGAGGTCCAGGAGTCGGGCGGCGTGCGCACGCCGGCCGGGCGGGAGGCGCTGGCCGCGTTCGACGCGGAACTCCGGGACGCCACCAACAGCCGCAACCCGGGTACTACCGCGGACCTGACCTGTGCCGCATTGTTCGTCGTTATAATAGAAAGCATGGAACGATGAGGGGACGCGTGCAGAGCCACTTTCGGGTGCAGGTCAGCAAGGATTACCTGGTATTCGCCTCGGCTCACTTCATCACCTTCCGGGGCCACCAGTGCGAGTCGCTCCACGGCCACAACTACCGCGTCGGCGTGGCGGTGGAGGGGGCGGTGGACGCCGAGTGCCTGTTCGTGCTCGATTTCAGCGTCCTCAAGCAGATCACTCGCCGACTCGTCGACGAGATCGACCACAAGGTGCTGCTTCCCACGCTCAATCCCAAGTTGTCGTTCCGGGAAGATGGCGACCGGATCGCCGTCGACTATTTCGGCAAGCCTACATACGTCTTTCCCCGCAGCGATTGCGCCCTGCTCGAGATCCAGAACAGCACCGCGGAGATGCTCGCGCAGTATATCGGGACCCGGGTCCGGGACGAGCTGGTCCGGAGCGGCTACACCCATCTGACACTGCTGGAGCTGGAGGTGGAGGAAAATTACGGCCAGTCGGCGACGTTCCGTCAGGCGCTCGCGGCCGACTGAGGACCGCGGGGCGGATTGGCGAGGGCGGCGACATCGGCCGATGTGATGGCCCCGCTGTGGATCGCGCTTGCCACCAGCGCGGCATCGCACCCGGAGTTCCGCATCCGGTCCAGATCCCTCCGCGCCAGCACACCCCCGCCGGCGAGCAGCCGCACCGACGGAAACTGGCGGCGCAGCGCCTCCACCAATCCAAGATCCACGCCACACCCGGTCCCCACCCGACCGATGTCCACGACCAGAACCGAGCGCACGCCCACGTCGAGCGCCCGCGCCGTCATGGCGACGGGATCGGGGATCACGCCGTCATCCTGCAGCTCGGGATGGAGAACGGGACGGCCGAGCCTGAGGTCGAGACTGAAGTCGACGCGCGAGGTTCCGACTTCGCTGACGATTTCCGCCAGGTCGGCGAACGAGCGGAGGGTCTCGAGGCCGACGACGACTTCGCTGGCCCCGCAGGACAACACCTCGAGCGCACCGTGCAGCTCGTACGTGCCGGCGTCCACCAGCAGAGGTCCCGCGGAGCCGATGGCGAGCTGTGCCAGCTCCCGCAGCATCGAGCGCTGCACCGCCCCGCCCTGGATGGCATCGAGATCGGCGACGTAGCACGCCGACGCGCCGAGGATTTCGCGGAAGCCGCGCAGCAGCGCGATGGGATCGCCCGGCGCGCCCGGCGCGAGTATGGAGGTCACCGGCGCGTAGCCAGCCCGATCGCCGGCGCGCGCATGCACGGCCGCGCCAGCCGTCAGATCGAGCACCGGGACGATTTCCATTCACCTATTCTACCGCCGCTGAGACTGACATGACCAGCAGCAGGCCGGTTGTGCTGGGGTGGGACATCGGGGGGGTCAACACCAAGGCGGCTCGGGTTGAGTCCGCTCCGGAAGGACCTGTCGGGCTCCGTGCCCTGTCCGAGCCTTACGAGCTGCAGCGCGCCGCGGGGGCGCTCGGGCCCACGCTTTCGCGCCTGGCGCAACGGCTGTTGAGAGGCGACCGGGCCGGTGCGCACGCGGTGACGATGACGGCGGAGCTTTCCCAGTTCTTCAGGACCAAGCGCGAGGGCGTCGGGTTCGTCCTCGACGCGGTGCAGTCCGCCTTCCCCGACGATCCGGTCCTGGTGTACACCGTCGGTGGCGACTACATCAGCCCCGGCGAGGCCCGGCGCCGGCCGCTCGAGGTGGCGGCGTCCAATTGGGCCGCGACCGCCGCGCTCGTAGCCCGCTTCGAGCCGGAAGCCCTGATGATCGATACCGGCTCGACCACGACGGACATCATCCCGATCTCCGGCGGACGCGTCCGAGCCAACGGCCGCACCGACCCCGCGAGACTGCAGAGCGGAGAGCTCGTCTACACCGGCACGGTGCGGACACCCGCCGAGGCGCTCGTCCAGGCGGTCCCTCTCCCGGGCGGCGTGACGGCTGTGTCCGCCGAAGGTTTCGCGCTCATCGGGGATGCCCTCGTCTGGCTCGGCCGACTCGACCCCGATTCGTATGCGGCGCCCACGCCCGATGGCCGGCCGGCCACGCGCGAGTTCGCCGGCGAGAGGCTGGCACGGCTGGTCTGCGCCGACCGCGACATGCTCGGGGATACGGCGATCGACCGCATCGCGTCGGCGCTGGCCGAGGCCCAGATTTGCCGGATCGTCGCGGGCATTGATGCCGTCCGCGCGCGATGGCCGTCCATCACCCGGGCGGTCGTCGCCGGCCTCGGCGCATTCATCGCCTCGGAGGCCGCCGAGCGAGGCGGCCTGACGGTGATTTCGCTCAGTGATCGGCTCGGCGATGCGGCGCTCACGGCACCCGCCGCGGCCGTCGCATGGCTGCTGGCCTCCCGTCCTCCGATCGGCACCGCATGAGGCCCAGGATCGCGGTGGTCAAGATCGGGGGCGGGCTCACGGCCATTCCCGGAGCCCTGGACTCGGTGTGCGGTGCCGTCGCCGACGCGGGCCGGTCGGCGGCCGTCGTGGTGGTGCCGGGCGGTGGGCCCTTCGCCCACACGGTGCGGGCGTTCGACCGGGACCATGGAATCTCGGCCGACGCATCGCACTGGATGGCGATGCTCGCGATGGATCAGTATGCGGAGGTCCTGGCGGAACGGATCGTGGGGGCGGTGCTGGTGGACGAGGCCGGGGCCGTAGCCGGGGCCGTGGACCCTGCCGGCGTCGTAGTGCTGGCGCCCTCGCGCTGGATGCGCGCGGCCGACGTGCTGCCGCACACCTGGGACGCGACGAGCGACAGCGTGGCGGCGTTCGTGGCGGGCGCCCTCGACGCGGAGCGGGTCGTCCTGGTCAAGCCGTCGATCGACGGGATCGACGTGGTCGATCCCTGCTTCGGTACCGTCCTGCCGGCCGGCATGCCATACGATGCGATCCCCTGGACCCGGATCGGCGAGCTTCCCACGCTCCTGGGCGCGAAACGGTGAGCGCCGACTAGGCGGTCGCCGAGCCCACTTTCCATCGCCGCGCCGCCTCGCGGGCCGCCGGCTTGGCGATGAGCTTGGCGAACTCTTCGGCGCACACCGGGCGGCTGAAGAGGTAGCCTTGCATCTCGTCGGACCCCTGCCGCTTGAGCATGCTCCGCTGCTCCTCCGTCTCCACACCCTCGGCTACGACCCGAAGCCCCAGTGCGTGACCCATGGCCGTGATGGCGGTGGTGATCGCGGCGTCGTCGGGGTGGCTCACGATCTCGCGGACGAAGCTCCGGTCGATCTTGAGCGCGTCGAGCGGAAAGTGCTTCAGGTAGCTGAACGAGGAGTAGCCGGTGCCGAAGTCGTCCACGGCCAGATGGAGGCCCATCGCCCTCAGGGCGTGGAGCGTGTCGGTGCTCTCCTTCTCGTGGTTGACCAGCATGCTCTCCGTCAGCTCGAGTCCGACGTAGCGCGCCTCGAGCGACGACGCCTGCAACGCGCGCCCCACCGTATCGGCCAGGCTCCGCTTGAGCTGGCGGCTGGAGAGGTTGCTCACCACCCGGATCCGGTGCAGCCCGGCCACCTGCCACTCGCGGTTCTGCCTGCACGTGGTTCGCAGCACCCACTCACCCAGGGGCACGATCAGCCCATTCTCCTCCGCGAGGGGTATGAACTCCCCGGGCAGCAGCAGACCGAGCTCGGGATGGCGCCAGCGCACCAGCGCCTCCGCGCCGCAGACCAGCCCCGTCGTCGCGTCGACGATGGGCTGGTAGTGGACCACGAACTCTTCGCGGTCGAGCGCGCGGCGGAGATCGTTCTCCAAGGTGAGCCGGTGCAACGCGGTGGCGTTCATCGAGCGGGAAAACGTCTGGTACGAGTTGCCGCCCTGCTCCTTCGCCTTGTACATCGCGGTGTCGGCATGCATGAGCAGCGTCTCGAGATCCTCCCCGTCGAAGGGATAGATCGCGATGCCGATGCTCGCGTTGACGAACACTTCCTGCTCGCCGACCCGGATCGGATGCGCCAGACTGGAGAGGACTCGGCGCGCCAGCTTGGCCGCATCCTCCGGATCGGTGAGGCCGGGCATGATCACCGTGAATTCGTCGCCGCCGAGACGCGCCACCTCGGGAGCCACCAGCTCGGAGGCCGGCGTCACCTGATCGTCACGACCTCGGCACGACGCCCGGAGACGGTGCGCCACCTGCTGGAGCAGCTGGTCTCCCGCGTCGTGGCCCAGCGTGTCGTTGATCCGGCTGAAGTGGTCGAGGTCGATGAAGAACGCCGCCACCAGCTTCTCGTCGCGGTGGGCGTCGTCGAGCGCCTGGGACAGCCTTTCCTTATAAGAGAGGCGGTTCGGCAGCCCGGTCAGACTGTCCACGAACGCGAGCGTCCTTACCTGATCCAGCATGCGGGCGTTGGTGAGGGCCACCGCGGCCTGGTCGGCGAGGCGGCGCGCCTGCACCCGATACTCCTCCGGCGGAGGCGGTCCGCCGCCGTCGCCGAGCGCGATCACCCCGATCAGCTGGCTCTGATATCGCAGGGGAAGAACGAAGAGGCTGGTGGCGCCGAACTCCTCCATCGGCGCGAGGTACGAGGGAAGGTCCTTCCCCGCCAGGGGCAGCGCCAGCGTCTCGGACTCTTCCAGAAGCTCCTGTACATCGGCGAGTCGGAGATCCACCCGCAAGTGCTTCGACGTCGAGTCCCGGTGGTCGTGGAGGATACCGGGCAGCGACTTGGTTCCGTCCGGGGCCACCAGCGTGATCATCACCAGGTCGCAGGGGCAGACGTCGCGCACCCTGGCGATCACCGTCTCCATGATGCCGGCGACATCCGTCGTCGAGAGCACGGCCCGGTCGATATCGGCGGCCGTGGCGAGGGCCTGGAACTGCCGGTCGAGCTGCGCCGCCATCGAGTTGAACGATGCGCCGAGCTCCTCGAACTCGTCACGGCTCTTCACCGTCACCCGGCTCCCGAAATCGCGCTGCGCGATACGCCGGGTGCCCGCCTGCAATTCCTGCAGCGGCACCAGACCGCGCCGGATCTGATCGAGGCTGAGGAGGAATGCCACCGCGCAGGACAATACCACGACCGCCAGCAGCGTCGGCGTGAACTTCGCCATGGGGCCGACCACCTCGGCCTTCGATTGGCCGAGAACGAGATGCCAGTTCGACGAGGCGAAGACCTCGTCCAGCACGAGCGGCCAGGAAGAGGTGACATATGGAGCCGACTCCGACTGAGCCGCGTCGAGGGAGTCGGCCGTGGGACGAGTGAGGTCCCGAAGGTACTGCTCGTCGGCCTCCAGCCCTCCGTTCGATGCCGGCGCGCTCGCGGTCGAGCTGAACAGCACCGCCCCGGAGTCGTCGACGACCGACACGACGGTCTCCGCGGACGGCATCCCCTGGTCGAGGGTGCCCCAGAGGAACTCGGAGCTGACTTCACCGACCAGCGTTCCCTTGATGCCTCCCAGACGGTCGACCCGCCTCAGCATATACACCCTCGCGGGCGCTCCCGGCCGGGGGTGCGTGATCACCGCGGGAAGCCCGAGGGCGAGATCGTCCTGGTACGCGCTATCGTCGAGCGGATTACTGTCGAGCCGTCCGAAGACCGGGGTCCTGGCGCCGGATTCCGTCACGAATTCGAGGGCGACGAAGCGGCTGCTGGCCACGAGGTCCAGGCCGGCAGTCAGCATCCTGGTGGCCTCGAGCTCCTTGACGTCCGCGGCCGAGATCGGGGCCCGCGATCCCGGCGATCCGCCGCCGAGCTGAACCAGCGCGGCCGGCGGGATGCTCCGCAAGGTGGCGTCGAGCAGCAGCAGGCGCTCGAAGATGGCGAGCCCGAGCGCCTTGTTGGCCTGGTGGAGCCGGATCTCGCTCTGGGTCCTGAGCTGGCCGGCGACATGCCGGTAGGAGAGGGCCGCGAGGACGAGAATAGGGATCAGCGCGCAGCCGACGAAGAGCAGGAGCAAGCGACGGCCAAACCTGCTCTGAAGCGGTGTGTGTGGCAGCGTCAAGGTCGGAGCTCGTCGCGGGGTTCGCACTCGAAGTAGCCAACTCAGCCCGGCGCAATGGCTTGCGCCGAGCGCTCGTCAGGCAATAGTCATGCCCCCCGCTCGATGCCCTGAATGCGCTCTGAAGGAGAAGGACCCGTCATCGGAAGGGAGCGACCAGGGCGGCCGTGTGGCGTTTCGCGGTGGCACTCGTCGGGGAGACGGCTCGGTCCAACCCCGTGCGCAGCTCCCTGACCTTGACCTCACTGACCCACCCCATGCGCCCGCCCTCACACGCCGCGCCCCGCACGCCCACGACGTCAGGCCTGATCTGGCCAAGAAGGGGGAGTGCCCCCGTACCGAGCGAGCCGGCGACCGCCATCATGAAGCCGGCCGCTCGACCCTGCTCAACCCATCGCCCCACCATCTCGACCGGCATCAGGTCGAAAAGGCCGTGGCCGTCCTTGGAGAAGGTGTCGAGCAGCAGGCCCGCGGCCCCGGCCCGAGCGGCCGCCCGGATCAAGCTCACCGGTGGCGGCGAGCCGGCGCGGGACCAGTCCGCATAGGCGACCGCCACAACCGCAGCCGGCCGCGCCGCGGCAACGGCGGCCGCGAGAAGCTCCGCGGCTCGCTCGTCGGTTGCGACCCAGGCGAAGCCCAGCTTCAGGACGATCTCCCCATCCCGGCGGGGGGGCATCAGGCCGAGCACGGCGGCCACCACGTCGGGTACGGTCGGCGGGTCCCCCAAGGCTACGCTCAGGGGAACGCCCGGGTTCACCCGGGCGGTCACCGCCTCTACCACCTCGACCCCGGCGGCACCCAAGGCTCCACGCGCCGGCTCCTTGACGTCGATGATGTCGGCGCCACCGGCCAGGGCGGCATCGACCTCCGCCGCCGACCGTATGCTGACAAGCAGCCGCACTTCCGCTCCCTTGTGAGAAGCTAACGCGCTGATATGTTAGGATTTAGAAGTTAAGGTGACAACCAGGGCGGCGGGAGGTGCGTGAACCTCGAACGGAAGATCGTGCTCGTCACCGGCGCCTCGAGCGGAATCGGCCAAGCGATTGCGGTCGCCTGCGCGAGGGCGGGCGCCGATCTTGTGGTGTCCTACCGGCGCAACCGCGACGGGGTCGAGGAGACGGCCCGGCGCATTCGAGACCTCGGCCGCAGAGTTGAGGTCGTCGAAGCGGATGTGAGCCGGGAGAAGGACATCGACGCGTTGGCGAAGACGGCGCGATCGACGCTCGGGAGGGTGGACGCCTGGATCAATAACGCCGGCGCGGACATCCTCACCGGGGACGGCAGGCGGCTGCCCCCACTGGAGAAACTCGACCTGCTCCTGCGGGTGGATCTCCGCGGAACCATTCTCGCCTCATGGGCTGCCGTGAAGCTGATGCGGGACCAATCGAACGGCGGCGTGATCATCAACATGTCCTGGGATCACGTGAATGTCGGCATGGCCGGCGAGAACCCGGTCCTCTACGCCGCCGTCAAAGGCGGAATCATGAGCTTCAGCAAGTCGCTCGCGCGAGACGTCGCCCCCCGGATCAGGGTCAACATCCTGGCGCCGGGGTTCATCGAGACGTCGTTCGGCGAGGAGGCGAGCGAGACGTGGCGTCGCCAGGTCGTGGAGCGAACGCCGCTCGGGCGATGGGGAGTGCCCGACGATGTCGCCGGTGCCGCCGTCTTCCTCTCCTCCGACGCGGCATCTTTCGTCACGGGACAGATGCTGGCGGTGAACGGAGGAGTAATCTAGGGTCACGACCCAACACGAGGTGAACCATGCCAACGACCAAAGAGAGAACCTACAACGATGCCGAGATCGCCCAGCGCCTCGAGGCGCTGCCCGGGTGGTACTACGAGGACGGCTGGATCCGGCGGGTCTACAAGACCGATGGCTGGCCCACGACGCTCATGCTGGTGAATACCGTCGGCTACCTCGCCGAGGCGGCCTATCACCATCCGGACCTCACCGTAACCTGGGGCCGTGTGATCGTGAAGCTGCAGAACCACGCCGCCGGCGGCATCACCGACAAGGACTTCGAGCTGGCCCGGAAGATCGAGGAGCACGTGCTCTGGAAGCCGAAGGACGGGGCGCTCGAGGGGACGCCGAACAAATGGGTTCGGCCGGGGGATCCACGGTAGCTTCTCGCCGGGTTCTGTTCGTCACCGGCCGGCTGGCCGAGCCGGCCCTCAGGAAAGTCCTCGACGACATGCGGCCGGAGTTCGAGGCCCGCGTCGCCGTCCTCAAGATCACGGTCGCGGCGCTCATGACCACGCCGTGGATCGCCCGCTTCCTGGAAGTCCCGGAGGGCACCGACCTCGTGCTCATTCCGGGGCTCTGCGAGGGCGATCCCGCGGTCGTGAGCCAGCGAATCGGTGTGCCGGTCGAGAAGGGCCCCAAGGATCTGCGGGAGATCCCGGGATACTTCGGCAAGGAGGCCGCGGCCTCGGGGTACGGGCCCTACACCATCGAGATCCTCGCCGAGATCAATAACGCTGCCAAACTGTCTCTCAGCGAGGTGAAGGCGGCCGCCGACTACTTCCACCGGAGCGGCGCCGACCTCATTGATGTCGGCTGTACCCCCGGCATCGCGTTTCCCGGACTCGGCGACACCGTCCGCGCGCTGCGAGCGGACGGTCTGCGCGTCAGTGTCGACAGCTTCGACCCCGACGAGATTCGCGCCGCGGTGGAAGCCGGCGCCGAGATGGTGCTGAGCGTCAACGGCTCGAATCTCGAGGTGGCGCGCGAGCTGGCCGGCGGCCCTGCCCGCGTCGTCGTCATCCCCGACTTCGGGGAAGGGCTCGATACGCTCGATCGCAGCATCGAATCCCTCGAGCGGTGGAGCGTGCCGCATGTCATCGACCCGGTCATCGAGCCCGTGGGCTTCGGGTTCATGGCGTCGCTCGAGCGGTACGCCGAAGTCCACCGGCGCTATCCCGAAGTCCCGAAGCTCATGGGCATCGGGAACATCACGGAGCTGACGAGCGCCGATACGACCGGCGTCAATGCGCTCCTGATCGCGATCTGCGAGGAGACCGGCGTCAGGGCGGTGCTGACGACGGAGGTCATTCCCTGGGCCCGCGGTGTGGTCCGGGAGATCGACATCGCGCGCCGCCTCATGCACCACGCGGTGGCTCACCGCACGCTGCCCAAGGGCGTGGACGATCGGCTCCTCACCACCAAGGACGCCACCATCCTGGAGTACAGCGAGGAAGAGCTGCGGCGGCTCCATGGCGCCGTGAAGGACCCCAACTTCCGCATCTTCACCGATCGCGCCACGATCACGGTGTTCAACGACGAGCTGTTCATCCGCGGGACCGACATCCAGGAGATCTTCCGCCAGCTCGGGGTGGACGACCCGACTCACGCGTTCTATCTCGGCCGCGAGCTGATGAAGGCCCGACTCGCCATCACGCTCGGGAAGACCTATCGCCAGGAGGGGGCACTCGACTGGGGCTATCTCACGCCGCCGGACGACGTGACGTCGGAGCACGTGAAGATCGCCCCTCGCCGGCGACGGCCAGATCACCCCTCCGTGCGGCGCGCCGAGGGACAATGAGCGACGGGGCGCCCCTCGTCGAGAATCTGGGAGACACGGGAGACCCGGCCGACGTCGCCAGCCGGTTTCTCGATCTCCCCTTCCTGGTGTTCCTCGACAGCGCGACGGGTGCCACGGCACGCTCGGAGGTGCACCCGCTCGGACGCTATTCATTTCTCGCCGCTGATCCTGTCCAGATCATCCGTTGCCGGAACGGAGTCACCGACGTCGGGCCGCCCGGCGGCGCGATGCGGCAGGTCGAAGGGGATCCTCTGGTCACCGCCCGCGACCTGCTGCGGCCGTTCTCGTCCGAGTCCATCTCGGGCCTCCCCCCTTTCCAAGGAGGCCTGGCCGGCTACATCGGCTACGATTACGGATCGCTCCTCGAGCGGCTCCCGTTTCCCCGTTATGACGACCTTGCCATCCCCGAGGTCGTTTTCGGGCTCTACGACTGGGTCATCGCCTGGGACCACCGGCTGGGTACGGCCTGGGTCGTTTCCACCGGCATACCGGAAACCGGGCCGAATCGGCAGCGTCGGGCAGCGGACCGGCTCGCCATGGTGCGGCAACGGCTGCGTCGGTCGGATCCCGCGTCGGCCCATGCGGCGCCTTCGGGGAGTTCCGGCTCATCTGCGGCCCCGTCCTACCCCGTCATGGGCATCGAGAACGCGGAGCGGGTCGGGCTTCGCTCGACCTTTACCCACCGGGGGTATCTGGATGCCGTGGCTCGGGTCCGGGAATACATCGTGGCGGGAGACATCTTCCAGGCCAATCTGTCGCAAAGATTCCAGGCCCCATCGCCGACCGCGCCTTTCGATCTATATGGAAAGCTGCGGCGGAGAAATCCGGCGCCGTTCGCGGCGTATCTCGGGTTCGAGGACGTAATGGTTCTGAGCGCGTCCCCGGAGCGATTCCTGTCCCTGGACGAGAACGGCCGGCACGTCGAGACCCGGCCGATCAAGGGCACCCGTCCCCGCGGGCTCGGCCCGATGCACGACGCCGCGCTGGGGCGGGCGCTCTCGGAGAGCGACAAGGACCGGGCCGAGAACGTCATGATCGTGGATCTGCTGCGGAACGACCTGTCGCGCGTGTGCCGTCCGGGAACGGTCCGGGTCCCCGAGCTGTTCACCCTCGAGCAGCACCCGACCGTGCATCACCTGGTGTCGACGGTCGTGGGCGAGCTCGAGCCAGGCGCCGACGCGGTGGCGCTGCTCCGGGCGGCGTTCCCCGGAGGGTCCATAACGGGTGCGCCGAAGGTGCGGGCGATGGAGATCATCGCCGAGCTGGAGCCGACCCGTCGCGGCGTGTACTGCGGCTCGGTGGGCTACATCTCCACGTCGGGTGCCATGGACACGAGCATCGTGATCCGAACCTACGCAGCCCGGAACGGGCAGGTATACTTCCAGGCCGGTGGGGGCATCGTCGCCGACTCCGACCCCGAGCTGGAGTACCGGGAGACGCTCGACAAGGCGCGGGCGCTGATCGAAGTGCTATGAGTCGCGAGACCCGTGACCCGTGACCGTTCTTCTCATCGACAACTACGACTCGTTCGTCTACAACCTGGCCCGCTACGTCCGGGAGCTGGGCGAGGCGCCCGTCGTACGACGGCACGACGCGATCACGGTTGACGAGATCCTGGCCGAGCCGCCGTCTCACATCATCATCTCCCCCGGTCCCTGCTCCCCGCTCGAAGCCGGCATTTCCACGGAGCTGGTCGCCCGGGCGGGTCCCACGATCCCCATCCTCGGCGTCTGTCTTGGGCACCAGTGCATCGGCGCCGCCTACGGTGGAGAGATCGTCCGAGCCGGCCGCCCCATGCACGGCAAGACCTCGAGGATTCACCACCGCGGCCTGGGCCTCTTCACCGGTCTCCCGAGCCCCTTTCGGGCCACCCGCTACCACTCCCTGGTCATCGCGCCGGCATCGGTCCCGCCCGAGCTGGAGGTGGTCGCGACCTCCGAGGACGGCGAGATCATGGCCGTGCAGCACGCGCGCCACCCGGTATACGGTGTTCAGTTTCACCCCGAGTCGGTGCTGACCGAGCACGGGTATCGCCTGCTGGACCATTTCCTTCACGGAGTCGGCCAGACGCCAAGGGCGGTGCCGCTCGCCGCCGACGGCGCGCTCGTCGCCTTCGAGCCGGGGCCCTCCACGCTCGCCAGCGACCCTCCGCCTGCGGATCTCGTGCGGTGATCATCGAGAGCATCGTCACGACCATGGGCACCGATGGAACGATCAACTTCGCCCCGATGGGTGTGGAGTGGGGCGAGGAGACCATCGTCCTCAAGCCGTTTCTCGAGACGACGACCTATCGCAACGTCCTCGCCGCGCGAGTCGCCGTCGTCAATCTCACCGACGACGTGATGTTGTTCGCGCAGGGCGCCATCTCGAGTCCGCAATTTCCCTGGCTGCCGGCGACCGTGGTACGCGGAGCCGTACTCGAGGCGGCCTGCTCCTGGCGCGAGATCGAGGCCGGGTCGATCGATTCGACGCCGCCGCGGTCCCGCATCGTCACGCGCGTGCGCCACGCCGGGACGCGCCGGGAGTTTCTCGGCTTCAATCGCGCGCGGCACGCCGTGCTCGAGGCGGCCATTCTCGCCACTCGCACGCACCTCATCCCGCGGGAGCAGATCGCGGAGGAATTCGCCAGGCTGCGGGTGATCGTGGACAAGACGGCAGGCCCGCGCGAGCAGGAGGCGATGAAGATGCTGACCGAGTATGTCCGGTCGCGGTAGCGTCTTCGTCGAGGCGTCGGCCCGCCTCCACTTCGGCGTGCTCGATCTGCGTGGATCGCTGGGGCGCCGCTTCGGCGGGCTCGGGGCCGCCGTGCCCCAGCCCTCGCTGCTGCTCGAGGCGGCTCCAGCCTCGAAGCTCAGCGCGGAGGGCGAGGATGCCGACCGGGCAACGGAATTCGCCCGCCGCTTCCTCCGGCATCACGGCCTGAGCGGCGGCGCGCGCCTGCGGGTTCACCGCGCGATCCCGGCGCACAGCGGCCTCGGCTCGGGCACTCAGCTGGGCCTCGCAGTGGCGCGGGCCCTGTCGGAGGTCTACGACACGCGCGCCGCCTGGGACCCTGCAGAGCTGGCCCGGGCGGTGTCTCGCGGGGAACGGTCGGCCATCGGCATCTGGACATTCGCCCGGGGCGGCTTCATCGTGGAGGGTGGAAGACGAGTCGGCGCTCTCGAGATCGCGCCCCTGTTGGTCCGCCTGCCGTTCCCGGCGGCGTGGCGATGCGTGATCGCCGTCCCGCGCGGGGAGCCCGGCTTGAGCGGGGAGGCCGAGTCCGCGGCATTCCGGCGATTGCCGCTGCCGCCAGAGCATGAGGTCGAGCGGGTCTCTCACATCGTGCTGATGCAGCTGCTGCCGGCGCTGGTGGAGCAGGACCTGCCGGCCTTCGGCGCGGCGCTCACTGCGGTGCAGCGGATCACGGGCGCCTGGTTCGCGCCGGAGCAGGGCGGCGTCTTCGCCCCGGGCCGGACGGCGATGCTGGTAGCCCGGATGTCGGAATGGGGAGCCGCCGGCGTGGGGCAAAGCTCCTGGGGACCCGCGGTCTACGGGCTGGTGGACAGCGAAGCCGCGAGCGGGGTGCTGTCCCGCCGCGTGCGGGAGCTTCTGGGGGGGGACGGTCGGGTTTTCGAAGGCGGATTCGCCAATTCCGGCGCACGCCTCTGGCGGGCGGAAGCGGCCTCGCTGCGTGATTGACAGTTCATTTTGCAGGGTGTATACTGGCCCCTCTAAGCTTCCCATACGTGGCGACTTGGCAAATCACGAGCGGTTGTGTCTAGGCCGGTCACTCGCTCTCCCCGACTATCGCGAGTTTTCGGTCAGTCATTGAGATGAATCATTCAGGCGGCGGTGGGTACGCGCCGCCTCCTCAGCCGCAGTTCATTTTCTGAAACACACGGCAGTTCAGCGGCGACGCTGAGGGGTGAGATGGGTTTGTTCCCGTTCGCTTCCACCGTTGGCTCGATGTCGAATTCCACCACGGGGCCCGTGCAGGCGCGCCACATGCGCGATTCACGGGAGGCGTGGCATTGGGCCTGGTGCTGGCACCCCAACGGGGGGGCAGGCTCTCACCGCACCTCGCGCACTCCGCTCTCTTCCCCTGCCAGCCACACTCACATATTCGCTTCGTGCGTCGACGCGGCTCAACGCCGGGGAGACTGGTCCACGGGTGAGCGCAGCCCGCCGTGATCCGCTCCGCGCCAGGCTTCGGCGCAGACGGCATGTCGCAACGGTTTTGCAGTAGAGCAGTAGAACCACCCTTCATCCTGAGGTCAGTTATGAACCGCTTTACCCAGAAGGTGCTGTCTGGCGGCATCGCGGCTGGGCTGACGGTAGCCGTAGCCGTATCCGCCAACGCCCAAGCGGCACGTTCGGGGGCCTGGACCCTGAACGGCAAAGAGGGCGAATGGACGATGACCGGCCGTGATTACAGCTTGCAGCGGTTCAGCCCGCTCAAGCAGATCACGACGGCCAACGTCGGCGAGCTGCGCCCGGTCTGGTCGTTCTCGACCGGGACGCTGCGCGGCCACGAGGGCAACCCCCTCGTCATCGGGAACGTGATGTACGTCAACACCTCGTTCCCGAACATCGTGTACGCGCTCGATCTGTCCAAGCCCGGCGCGCCGCAGATCTGGAAGTACGTGCCGAACCAGTCGCCGGACGCGATTCCTATCGCGTGCTGCGACCTGGTGAACCGCGGCACGGCCTACAGCCCGAGCGGCAAGATCTACATCCAGGCGCTGCAGGGTGAGTTGATCGCGCTCGACGCGAAGACCGGCAAGGAGCTGTGGAAGGCCAAGCACCCGGACAAGTCGAACGCCGGGGTCGAGGCCAACGGCTACAAGCAGGGCGCCACGATGACCAACGCCCCGATCTACATCAAGACCAAGTCGGGCAAGGAAATGGTCATCATGGGCATCTCCGGTGGCGAGTTCGGCGTGCGCGGCCGCGTCACGGCCGTCGACGCCAACACCGGCGAGCATCTGTGGACCGCGTACAGCACGGGTCCGGACGACGAAGTCCTCATCGACGGCGACGCGAATGCCAACTATCCGTCGCACAAGGGCAAGGACCTCGGCGTGTCCACCTGGCAGGGCGACGAGTGGAAGCGGGGCGGCGGCACCACCTGGGGCTGGTACTCCTACGACCCCGAGCTCGACCTCTTCTACTACAGCGTCGGCAACCCGGGCACCTGGAATCCCGACCAGCGGCCGGGCGACAACAAGTGGTCGATGACGATGTTCGCCCGCCACCCCGACAACGGGCACGCGGCGTGGGCCTATCAGATGACGCCGCACGATGAGTGGGACTATGACGGCGTCAACGAGAACGTCCTCTTCGAGAGCGGTGGCAAGAAGCTGCTCGCCCACTTCGATCGTAACGGCATCGCCTACACGGTCGACCGCACCAACGGCAAGGTCATCGTCGGCAACGCGTATGGTCCGATCAACTGGGCCAAGAGCGGCGGCACGGGCACCCCGGTCGAGGGCGTCGTGTCCACCGGCGTTCCCGTCAAGGATCCGAAGTACGGCACCTCCTCGAAGAAGAACGGCGAGGGCATCTGCCCGGCCGCCATCGGCTTCAAGGACCAGCAGCCCTCCGCGTACTCGCCGATTACCGGCATGTTCTACGTCCCCACGAACCACATCTGCATGGACTACGAGGGCGTGGAAGTGAAGTACACTGCCGGTCAGCCGTACGTCGGCGCGATCGTGCGCATGTTCCCGGGCCCCGGCGGCCATCGCGGCCGGTTCATCAGCTGGGATCCGATGAAGGGCAGCGTGAACTGGGAAATCAAGGAGAACCTCGCCGCGTACGGCGGGGCGCTCGCGACGGCCGGCGGCCTGGTCTTCTACGGCACCATGGAAGGCTGGCTCAAGGCAGTCGACGCCAAGTCCGGTAAGGTCCTCTGGCAGTTCAAGACCCCGTCCGGCATCATCGGGAACCCGATGACCTACCTCACGCCCGATGGCCAGCAGAACGTGGCCGTGTACTCGGGCATCGGCGGCTGGGCCGGTATCGGCGTGGCCGCGGGCATCGGGGCTGAAGATCCGACCGCCGGTCTCGGCGCGCTCGGCGCCTTCGGCGACGCGGGCCAGTTCAGCACCCAGGGCGGTGTCCTCACCGTCTTCGGGCTGAAGAACCCCGGGATGGGCAAGTAAGTCGCACCACCCTCGCGTCGCCGCCGGGATATAGCCTCCGGCGGCGGCAGGGGTAGATTACGAAAAGAGCACGGCGCCGGGGGGCGGTCAGCTCCGGCGCCGTGCGCTTTCCCGGGCAGAGGGTCCGGCCTAATTCCCCCGGACGCAAATGCCCCCAGCAATGGCAGGTAATGATGCGTCAGCTCGTGATCCGACGGTTGGTCCAGGCCCTGATAGGTCTCGCGGTCACGGCCCCGGCCGTTCCGGCCAGCGCCCAGCGACCCGCCCCGCTGACGCCCGGATTGATCCGTGTCTGTGCCGACCCCGATAACTTGCCCTTTTCCAACCAGAAGGGCGAAGGCTACGAGAACAAGATCGCGGAGTTGATCGCGAAGAGCTGGGACTCGAAGCTCCAGTATGTATGGTGGCCCATCCGCCGCGGCTACTACCGCATGCTCAACGGCACGTATTGCGACGTCGCGATCGAATCGCCCGCCGGGGTCGACATGGCGGGAAGCACTAACCCCTATTACCGGTCGGCCTACGGCTTCGTGAGTCTGAAGGGGAGCGGCCTCGAGAATATCAACTCCCTCGACGACCCACGGCTCAAGAAGCTCAGGATCGGAGTCAACCTGTTCGTCTCCTCCGACGGCGAACATTCCCCTCCGGAAATGGCCCTCAGCAGCCATGGCGTGGTCGGCAATCTCAAGGGCTACAACGTTTCGTATGACGAAAACATCCGGCCCGAGGACATCATCAACGCGGTAGCGAAGAAAGAGGTCGATCTGGCGATCGTGTGGGGACCGATGGCCGGGTACTTCGTGAAGCGATCGCCAGTGCCCCTCGTCCTGACGCCCATCGCCGTCGACGTGGATTCGGTCAGCGGCTTCCCGATGCGGTATAACGTCGGCATGGCGGTCCGCCGCCGTGATCACGAGCTGCGGGACAGTCTCCAGACCTTCCTCGAGCAGCACCAGTCGGAGATCCAGGCCCTGCTCAAGGAATATTCGGTACCGACCTTCCCCATCCCTGCGGAAGCGAAGGAAGGCGAAAAGAAGACCAGCAGTACGGAGATGCCGAAACCCTCAGGTGATTCAGGCAAAGTCGCCGGACGCTAGTCACATCCGGCATACTGGTTGAGCTTACCCATCGCGAAAGGACTCCGTCCGCGCATGCGCTCGTCCCTCATCCCTGTCCGCATGCTGATTTTCGGTGCTGGGCTCGCCGGCATCGGCGCGATCGTGAGTTCCCCCGCCGCCGCCCAGGAGCTCCGGGACCAGTATCACCAGGCCCCGCGCGATACCGTCAGCCAGGAAGTGTACGACGGCTGGAAGCAGTTCAATCTCAACTGCGCCCGCTGCCACGGCGAAGATGTCCTCGGGACAACGATCGCACCCCATCTGATCCTGTCGCTCAAGCCGGATGGCCCGATCAACACGAAAGAGCTGTTCGTTCAGACCGTCTGCGCCGGTCGTCCCGAGAAGGGCATGCCCTCCTGGTGCGCGTTGGGCATGGAGATGGGCACCATTGACGAGATCTACAGTTACGTGAAGGCCCGGAGCGATGCCAAGATGGCGCCCGGCCGTCCGGCCGTCCGAAAGGCGGGCTAGCTACGCGCGGGAGCCGGTCGGACCGCCTGGCTCGGGCCGGGCGGCGGGCCCTCCTGGGGGCGGGAGCGGCGCTGGCTCTGGGCGCCGGTCGGACGACAGCCGACCACCGGCCGGCCTTGCCCGCCTCGCGAGCTGTCGCCGCGGCCGCCGACACACCGGCGGTGCGGCTCGATCTCGCCCGGCTCAAGGCGCGGCTTGCCGCCGATACGAGCGGAGCTCCCGACCTCTCGAAGGTCGATCTCAGCGGTCTCGATCTCGCCGGCTTCGATTTCAAGAAGGCCAACCTGACGGGCGCCAACCTGGGGAACATCAAGGCCGCTGGCGCCAGCTTCTTCGCCTGCGATCTCACCGACGCCGTGCTCACCGGCGCCGACCTGTCCAAGGCCAATCTCGACCAGTCGGTGTTGCGCCGGGCCCACTTGGAGCGGGCGAATCTCGAAGGGGCGAGTCTCTTCGGAACGATCATCGAGGCCGCCGATCTGAGCAATGCGAACCTCTCCGGCGCGCGGATCATCGGTTTTCTTCGCTCGGCCAGGCTCACCGGCGCCACCCTGCGCAAGGCGAATGCCGGCGCCGACCCCGGCAATCAGTCGATGGGCGTGATGCGCGCCACCTTCGTCGGCGCCGATCTCTCGGGCGCCGATCTCTCGGGCGCCAACCTGTTCAAGGCCGACCTCTCCCATGCGACGCTCACGGGCGCCAAGCTCAACGACGCTGATCTGAGCAACGCGGAGCTGGTCCAGGCCGATCTCACCAGGAGCGACGTCACGGGGGCCAGGTTCACCAAGGCCAACCTCGACGGCGCGGATTTCAGCGGAGCGACCGGCGTGGCCCGGATGCAGGGACTCGCCGAGGCCCGCAACAAGGACAAGGCGATCTTCGATGCGAAATGAAGTATTGGGTCTGGCGGCCCTGCTGGCCCTCTCGTCTTCGGCGTGCAACCGCGGCGCGGCCGGCGGTGACGCCGCCGCCGCGGCCGACAGCGGCTCAAAAGCTGCCCCGGAAGCGTCCGTCTCGGCGCCCGGACTGCTCGCGTACGTGACCAACGAGGCCTCCGAAGAGCTCAGCATCATCGACACGCGCACGGACACCGTCGTCGCCACTATTCCCGTCGGGACGCGCCCCCGCGGCGTCCGGATCAGCGCCGATGGGAGGACCATCTTCGTGGCCCTGAGCGGGTCTCCCCGGTGCCCGCCCACGATGCCCGACGAGGAATGCGAGAAGCTCAAGGCCGACAAGACCAAAGACGGCGTCGCGGTGGTGGATGCGGCCACCCGTACCGTGACGCGCGTGCTGCCCGGCGGCTCCGATCCCGAGAACTTCGACATCAGCAAGGACGGCGGCACCCTCTACGTGTCGAATGAGGACGCGGGGACGGCCTCGGTGGTGGACGTGGCGAGCGGGAAGATCCGCTCCACCGTCCCGGTCGGGAAAGAGCCCGAAGGAGTCCGACTCTTTCCGGACGGACGCACCGTATGGGTAACGGGGGAAACGGATCACAACGTCACGATCCTGGACACGAAGACGGGCAAGAAGCTCGGAGCCATCGAGGTCGGCAGACGGCCGCGCTCGCTCGACTTCACCCCCGACGGCAAGCGCGCCTACGTGGGCTCCGAAGTGGACGGCACGGTCTGGGTGATCGATGCCGCGGCGCGCAAGAAGCTCAAGGTGATCACCATGCCCAAGGACTCCAAACCGATGGACGTGGTCGTCGCGCCGGACGGCAAGTCGGTGTACGTCTCCAACGGCCGGGGCGGCACGGTCTCGGTCATCGATCCGGGCACCGACTCCCTCACCGGTTCCGTCGCAGTGGGGACGAGGCCCTGGGGTATCGCGCTGACTCCGGACGGCACCAAGCTGTACACCGCCAATGGTCCCTCGAACGATGTGACGGTGGTCGATACCCGCGACCTCACGGTCACCAAGAAGATTCCCGTCGGGAAATCCCCATGGGGCGTGGCGATCGGGCAGCGGCCCTGATACGGGTCGGCGCGGTCCCGCTCGTCGCGGCGGTCGCGCTGGCCTCCTCGGCCCCCGGGCCGAGCACCTTTCGATTGGCTCCCGACGCGCAGACCGCGATGCACGGCCTGTGGAAGGAGAGTCTCCAGTCGCGGGTGGAGCGGGTGGCCTGCCTCGCCAGCACCGTCGACGGGGACACTGTCCATATCACCCGGATCCTGCCGCTCACCGATCCCGGCATCGACTCGCTCGCCGTCGGCGCTGGCACCTCGCTCGACACCTGCGGCCCTCCCACCTGGCAGGGAACGGTCCACACCCACATCGCCTTGTACGATGGCCAGCGGCCCTACTCCACGTTCTCCGGCGCCGACCGCGGGGTGATGCTCGACTGGGGGCGGCGATGGAACACCCAGGGCACGTTCTGCCTGCTCTTTACCGAGACGATGATCCACTGCGAGCTGGACGGACCCTCGGGAATCCTGATTTTTCCGAGCACGACGTACTGAGAGCGGAATGACGGAACGACGGAAGGACGGAACGATGGAAAGGTGGACCGCCATCCTCTCCGTCCTTTGCCTTCTTTCCGTCGTTCCGCCCTTTCGGTCTTGCCTCCCTCTCCTGAGCGCCCAGTCCCCGTCCCCCGCCCCCCAGCCCGCCTTCCGCTTCGCCCCCGAGGCCGGCACCGGCCTCGGTGAGCTGTGGCGAACCAGCGTCGCCGCGAAGGAAGAACGGGTGGCCTGTCTGGCCGCCACGGTCCGGAACGACACCGTTTTCGTGAGCCGGATCCTGCCGCTCGAGCCCGAGGAGGCGGACTCGATGGGCATCGCCGCGGACGCGTCGGTGGTACAGTGCGGTCCGCCGGACTGGGCGGGCACCGTGCACACCCACGTCTACCTCTTCACCGACTCCCTGCCCTCGACCAAGTTCTCGGTCCAGGATCGCGGCGTCATGCGGCGATGGTACGAACGCTGGCACGCGGATGGAGTGTTCTGCGTCGTCTACAGCGCGCGCGACGCGCACTGCGAGGCGGATGGGGTCGTGGGCGGCATGCGATCCCGACCACGATTCGTGAGGTGAACGACTAGGAGAAGGGGCGCCGCACGAGCGGAGACTTCGGCTTGGCGTTGGCGAGCCACGCGTCGAGCCCCCACGTGCGGCCGGCGCGGGCGAAGAAGAAGGCGATCATGAGGGCGAACAGCACCAGGTGGAAGCCCTGCTGCCCGGGCGACATCCACTGGGTGGCGAATCCGTAGTTGAAGACGAGCATCATCCCCACCAGCGACGCCACGCCCGTGAGCAATCCCAGCGTGAGCCCCACACCGGTCACTACCTCGCCCCACGCCGACAGATGCGCGTAGAGATCGCTGTGGGTGAGCACGGTATTCTCGAGAAAATTCTTGTAGAACGCGATCGGATTGCCGGCCGCCTGCTTCGCGACGATCGTGGGCATCACGCTCAGCCAGCGGTCCTGCACCGCCGGGAACGGCAGCACTCCGCCCAGGAGAACCACGGTCATCTTGGTGACCATGGCCTTGGCGAAATACAGGCCGACGACGATCCGGAGCACCGCGAGCCATTGAGCGGGAAAGGCCATGGCTACGGGCGGCCGTGCGCGATAAGCCATCAGATTCGTACTCCCCGATTCGAGTGCCCCTAAAGCTCCACCCCAAGCTCAGAAAACACAAACGTCCACGTGTCCGTCAGCTCGTCGAGCACCTTCGACAACGGTTTCCCCGCCCCGTGACCGGCGCGCGACTCGAGTCGCAGCAGCACCGGATAGTCCGAGGCCGTCGCCGCCTGGAGCCGGGCCGTCATCTTGCGCGCGTGCATCGGATCGACCCGGGTGTCACTCTCCGCGGTGGCCAGCAGCACCGCCGGATAGCGCACGCCACGGCGCACGTGGTGGTACGGTGAGTACGCCCGGAGCCATGCGAACTGCTCCGGTTCGTCAGGAGAGCCGTATTCCGGGATCCACAGCCGCGCGATCAGGAAGAGGTGATAGCGCAGCATGTCGAGCAACGGCACCTGGATCACCACGGCCCGGAACAGATCGGGCCGTTGCGTCAGCACGGCTCCCATGAGCAGGCCGCCGTTCGAGCCGCCCGCCACCACGAGCCGGTCGGGCCGGGTGTATCCCTCCCCGATGAGCCACTCGGCGGCCGCGATGAAGTCGTCGAAGCTGTTCTGCTTCCGGCCCATCATCCCGTTCTGGTGCCACTGCTCACCATATTCGCCGCCGCCGCGAATGTTGGGAATCGCGACCACGCCCCCGCGCTCCAGCCACAGCAGCAGCGACCGTGAGAACGCCGGCGTCATGCTGATGTTGAATCCGCCGTAGCCGGTGAGATAGACTGGGTTCCGCCCATCGCGTGTGAGCCCTTTGCGATGGACGAGGAACATGGAGACGGGCGTGCCGTCCTTGGACCGGACCTGAACTTGGCGGACCTCGAACCGGTCGGGGTCCACCTCCGCCTCCACCCGCCGCCACAGCGTCGCGGCGCCCGTCGCGAGATCGATGCGGTAGACACTCGGCGGGACCGTGTACGAGGAGAAGCCGTAGAACAGCTCCCGGCCATCCCACTCACCGGTGACACCGAAGAGACTCCCCAGGGCCGGAAGCGCCACGTCTCGAAGCGTGCCACCGTCGAGCGCCGCCAGGCGAAGTCGGGACGAGGCTCCCTCGAGATAGCTCAACGCGAGGTGGCCCTGAGTGACGCGGACGCTCTCGAGCACGGCGTCCGGACGCGGCGGGACCAGCTCCCGCCAGTTTGACCGGCCGGGGCGCTCGGGGGCCACGTCGTATAGCCGGTAGGTGGGCGCATCGAGGTTGGTACGGAGGAACAGTCTGCCGCGCACCACCTCGCCATCGAACGAAGCGGCGAGGTTCTCCGCGACCGGGACGATCGGTCCGTCGGCCAAGCGGTCGCGGATATAGAGATCGGTCTCGTCGAAGGTGCGCGCCACGCTGATCAGCAGCCAGCGCCCATCGGCCGATATACCCATCCCGGGCCAATACTCCTTGCGGGCCGGTCGAAAGACGAGCGGGTCTTTCGAGGGATCGGCCCCGATCGCGTGGAAGAAAACTGCCCGGTGGTAGTGTTCCTCGCCCTCCGGCACCTCACCCGGTTCCGGGTAGCGCGTGTAGTAGAATCCGCTCCCGTCGGGAACCCAGGCCAGATCGGCCGACCGGGTTCTCGGAATGCGGTCCTCGAGCTCCCGGCCTGTCGCCACCTCCAGGATGTGGAGCACGCTCTGCTCGCTCCCGTTCTCGGAGAGGCCGTACGCCAGCAGGGCCCCGTCGTCGCTCGGGTAATACCAGTCGAGCGCGACCGTGCCACCGGACGAGATGCTGTTGGGATCCACCAGCACGCGATCGCTCCCCTCCACTCCCTCCCGGACGTAGAGGACCGGCTGGTTCTGCCGTCCATCGCGCCGCTGATGGAAGTAGCGGCCGCGCACGGGCACGGGCACCCCGAGCACGCCGATCGACAGCAGCGTGTCGAGCCGGGCCCGGATCGTCTCCCGGCCCGGCTTCGCGGCGAGATACGCCTCGGTCCGCGCGTTCTGCCGCTCGGTCCAAAGCTTCGTGTCGGTGGAGTCGCCGTCTTCGAGCCAGCGGTAGGGATCGGGAATGCTCTCGCCGTGAAGCACATCGACGGTGTCGCCGGCGGCTGTATCAGGATAATGTGGGTCAATCACCCAGGCAGATTCCGAGCTCGCGGGCCGTGCGGATGGTATCGCAGTCGAGCGGCACGTTCTTCGACTTGCCAACCACATGGTGCAGCGGGACACGGGTGATATCGGACCCGTTGAGACCCACCATCGTGCCGAACGCCCGATCGGCGATCGCCCTCACCGCGGCCGACCCGAACCGAAGCGCCAGGAGACGGTCGTAGGTGGTGGGTGACCCGCCCCGCTGCAGGTGGCCCAGCACGAGAGTCCTCGTCTCCTTGCCGGTGAGCTGGCCGATGGCGCGCGCCACCTTGCTCGCGATGCCGCCCAGCCGGTCCACCGTGCCCACACCGCGCCGCTCGAGCAGCTCGATCGTCCCGTCGCGCGGCCGCGCCCCCTCGGCCACCACCACGATGCTGAAGTGCCGGCCCACGGCTTCCCGGTTTCGGATCTTCTCGACCACCTTGTTCATGTCGAAGGGAATCTCGGGCAGCAGGATCACGTCGGCGCTGCCGGAGAGCCCGCTGTAGAGCGCGATCCATCCGGCATAGCGTCCCATCAGCTCGACCACGATGACCCGGTTGTGGCTCTCCGCCGTGGAGTGGAGCTTGTCGATCGCCTCGGTGGCGGTGCTGACGGCGGTATCGAAGCCGAACGTGCGTTGGGTGCCCTCGACGTCGTTGTCGATGGTCTTCGGCACGCAGACCACCGGCAGTCCCTTGCGCCACAGATCGTGAGAGATCTGCAGGCTGCCGTCGCCGCCGATGGAGACGAGCGCGTCGAAGCCGCTGGCCTGGAACGCGGCGACGAGATCGCCGGAGCGGTCGGTCTCGTACTCCACGCCCGCCTCGTCCTTCATCACGTAGCGGAACGGATCGCCCCGATTGGTGGTGCCGAGAATGGTGCCGCCGAGGTGGGTGATGCCGCGGACCTCGGCCAGTCCGAGCGGGATGACGCCGTTATAGGAGAGCAGGCCCTCGTAGCCGCGCTGGATGCCGTACGCCTTCCACCCGCGATAGTAGGCTGACAGGACCACGGCGCGGATAACCGCGTTCAACCCGGGGGCGTCGCCGCCGCCGGTGGAAATGGCGATGCGCATTCAGGGCGTGTGACCGATCAGTCGCACGATTTCTCCGGGCTCGGCATGGCGTCCGAGCGACTTCTTGGAGAAGACGAGTCGGCCGTCCACCGACACCTCGAATACCCCGCCGGACGATTCGACCAGGCGGACTTCGACGCCGGGGAAGGCCTGCGTCAGCTCAGCCGCCAGACCGGCGGCTCGGGGCCGATAGTTTCAGACGACGCAGTACTTGATCGTGATCTGCACCGAGTGATCCTCTCGAAGGGAAATGGGCGCGCCTGTGCCGCGAATCGTAGCGGCGGCGAAAGGAGATGCCAAGGGCAACCGACAGTGGCGACGGCGCTCCTTGTCATGACAGCCGGGCCGTCGTATCTATTTGAGCCATGCGAACCTACCGATTGACCGATCGGGGTCGGGTCTCGTCGCTCGTTCTCCTCGCGATCATGGCCGCGGCGCCGCTCGCCGCGCAGGAACGGCAGAATCTGGTCGAGCTCGAGCTGGGCGCGGCGTACCAGTCGTACGACAACGCCACCCAGCTCGACGGCTCGCTGGGCGGGGTCGGCCGGCTGGGACTCTGGCTGCCCGCGAACTTCTCGCTCGAGCTGGCCGCCGCCTTCGCCAAGCCCAAGACGTCACCCGATCTGCTGGGCAATACGCTCTCGGTCAACGTCCGCAATTTCTACATCTCCGCGCTCTATAACATCCTCGCCGGCACGAGAAACTCGTTCTTCCTGAAGGCGGGAGGAGGGACCACGAAGTACGGCAGCAACTGCTCGGGCCCGTCCACGACGCTCTGCGCCAACAGCGGTCTGATCCTGGGGGGGGTCGGGTTCCGCCTGGGCCTGACCCCGACCGTGATGACCCGCGCGGAGATCGAGATCAGCCGCAACAAGAGCAGCAGCCGAAATCTGTCCAACTTGGGCGCCAGCCTGGGCGTGAGCGTCATGCTCGGCAGCCGGCCGATTCCGGACACCGACGGCGATGGCATTCAGGACAACCGAGACCGCTGCCCCGATACGCCGCAGGGCGCCCAGGTCGATGGCCGCGGCTGCCCGTCCGACGACGACAACGATGGTGTGCCGAATGGTGTGGACCGCTGCCCCGGTACCGCGGCGGGCGTCACGGTTGATGCAAGGGGATGCCTCCAGGACTCCGACGGGGACAATATCCCTGATGGCCTGGACCGGTGCCCCGACACCCCGGCCGGCGTGCTGGTGACCCCGAACGGGTGTCCGAAGGATTCCGACGGCGACGGGGTCGCCGACGGCCTCGACCGGTGTTCGGACACCCCCCGCGGAGCCACGGTGGACGCCCTGGGCTGCCCGGGAGACGAAGACGGGGACGGAGTGCTCGACGGCCTGGATCGGTGCCCACGGACGCCCACAGGCGCCACGGTGCTGCCCAATGGCTGCGTTGCCGGACAGGCTCCCGGCCAGCCGGCTCCGGCTGTCATGCCGGCCCCTGCCGCCGCTCCCCTGCCGGATACGGCGGGCAGGCGGCCCCGCCAGACACCGAGGCCACAGCCCAGGCCGCAGCAGCCGACCGTCCAGCCGCCGGCCCAGGCGCCGCCCCAAAACGCCCCGGCGCGGAACGCGCCAGCCGACCGAGCCGCGGCCGCCGCGCCAGGCAAGATCGCGGCCGGTGTGGTCCCGGGCGTGGGCTTCGCCCCGGGAACCGCCAGGCTTTCAGCCGCCTCATATCAGGCTCTCGACTCCATCGCGACGATCCTGATGGCCGACCCGTCGGTGACGGTCGAAGTATCCGCCCATACCGACATTTCCACCGCGCCCGCCGAGGCCATGCGTCTCACGGGGCTTCAGGCCGACGCGGTTCGTGATTATCTCGTTCTCAAGGGTGTTCCCTATCAGCAGGTCGTTTCCAAGGGATATGGCTCGACCGTCCCCCGCACACCCGACACCACACCCGCCGGAAAAGCCGCCAATCGGCGGGTGGAGATTCGCCTCGTAACGCCCGGCCCTTGATTTGCTTGGGATAGTGTCGACGACGTGAAGGTAAGGCGCCGCGAACACTTTCCCCTGCAACATCTTGGGCGACATGATTCGATCGTTTGCACTCGGCGTTCTGGCAATTACTCTGCACATTGCATCTGCGTCGGCTCAGCAGGCGGGATCCTGGGGGGATGAGCTCCCGCCGGCCCCGAGCCTTCCCGATTCCATATTCGCCATTCCCCAAATCGAAGTTCCGGTGCGGTGGCCGGCCCCTCCGCTCGCTCGTCCGCCGGCGGAGGTGAAGGCCATCTACGTCAACGCCTGGGCGTTCGGGGGCAGGAGGTTCTACGACCTCGTGCGTCTGGCCGACCACACGGAGGTGAATGCCTTCGTCATCGACGTGAAAGACGACACGGGCTACCTCACCTATCGCTCCGAGGTCCCGACCGCCATCGAGATCGGCGCCAACACGCAGCGTCGCGCCCCCGACGTACAGAAGCGGCTCCAGATCCTGCGCGAGCACGGAATTCACCCCATCGCCCGCATCGTCGTGGCGAAGGACCCCCTTCTCGCCTCCAGGAAGCCGGCATGGTCCGTCCGCCACGTGGACGGCGGCCTGTGGCGGGACCGGCTCGACTTCGCCTGGGTGGACGCGTTCAACGACTCGGTGTGGGTCTACGCCTCTCAGCTCGCCGCGGAGGCGGTGCGCATCGGCTTCGGCGAGGTCCAGTACGACTACGTCCGGTTCCCCGACGAGCCCGAGTCACGGCTGGCACTCGCCGTCTTTCCGGGCCGGCGGCCCGGTGAGACGAAGCGGCAGGGCGTCGCCCGGAACCTCAAGCTGTTGGGTGACCGGACTCGCTCCCTCGGTGTGCCGTTCACCATCGATGTCTTCGGCCTGACCACCAGCGCCCCGACCGACATGGGGATCGGACAGATGTGGGAAGACCTCGTCACCACGGCCGACGTCGTGCTGCCGATGGTGTATCCGAGTCACTATTTCCGCGGGTACTACAGCATCAAGCAGCCGAACAGCGAGCCGTACAAGGTCATTCGCCGGGCGATGCAGGACGCCATCCGCCGGTCGGAGCCCCTCGGCAAGACGGCCGAGATCAGGCCCTATCTCCAGGCGTTCACTCTGGGCCAGCCGCGCTATACGTCGGAGCACGTCCGGGATCAAATCCGGGCGTCGGAGGAGCTGGGTCTCCGGGGATGGGTGCTGTGGAACCCGCGGAGCGCCTACGAGGTGGCGTACTTCAAGCCGAAGAGCACGTCGACCGCCCACCTCGGAGCGTCGGCGCCTTCGGACTCGGTCAGTCAGACCCGATAACCGTCCCGATGTGAGGACACGCCGGGGCACCCTGCCCCGGCCATTTTCTTTCTAAACCAAGTCTCTCCAACCAGATAACCGCCGAGTGCGGCTTCGGTCCGCCGCTTGCTTCCCGCCCGTCTTGACCGGGCTGACTGGGACCGTATTCTCAAGCATCATCTGCGGCTTTGTCGACCTGGAGTGGCCTTCCCGCTGTCCAGCGGGCTGGTTCGCTCCAATTGCTTTCCCGGAGTCACGATGAAAAGTTGGGCTCGCTTCGGTGTCCTGGCCGGCATGGTCGCCGCGCTCCATGCTGCCCCCGCGTTCTCCCAGACCAAGCCCGCCGCGCCGCCCGGGGTGACCCCCGCCGCGATCGCCGCCGGCGATACCATCTTCCATTCGGCCGGCAACTGCTACGCCTGTCACGGCGCAAACGCACAGGGTCTGGTGGGCCCCAATCTCACCGACAGCACGTGGATCCACGGCGACGGCTCCTACGACTTCATCGTCGCGACCGTCACCAAGGGAATCGCGAAGGAAGAGTCGAAGAGCGGCATCGTGATGCCACCGAAGGGCGGCTCAAGTCCACCAATCTCCGACGACCAGGTGAAACAGGTGGCGGCGTACGTGTACTCGCTGAGTCACAAGTAAGGCTGAAGGCTGAAGGCTGAAGGCATACTCCGATGTCCGCCTTCAGCCTTCAGCCTTTAGCCTTCAGCCTTTAGCATTCAGCCATGCCCGCTAATCATCTCGCCCAGTCCAGCTCCGCTTACCTGCAGTCCGCCGCGCATCAGCCCGTGCACTGGTTTCCCTGGTCGGACGAGGCGTTTGCCGCGGCGCGGAGCCAGGACCGGCCGGTATTGCTCGATATCGGCGCCGTGTGGTGCCACTGGTGCCACGTCATGGACGGCGAGTCCTATGAGGACCCCGATCTCGCCGCGTTTCTGAACGACCAGTTCGTCTGCATCAAGGTGGATCGCGACGAGCGCCCCGACGTGGACGCGCGCTACCAGCGTGCGGTGCAGGCCCTCACCCGCCAGGGGGGGTGGCCGCTCACGGCGTTCCTCACGCCGGAGGGCGAAGTCTTCTACGGCGGCACGTATTTCCCTCCGGACGGGAAGTACGGGCGGCCCGGCTTCCGGGCGGTTCTGGGCTCGGTGCTCGACGCCTACCGCTCGAGGCGGGACCAGGTCCTGGCGCAGGCCGGCGCGATCCGACGCGTCGTCACCGCCGACCTCGATGAGACCGCGCCGGGAGATCTCCCGCCCTCGGTACTCCGGGACGCGACGCAGCACATGGCCCGTGTGTTCGATCCGGAGCGCGGCGGTTTCGGAAGCCAGCCCAAGTTTCCCCACCCCACCGCGATTCTGTTTCTCCTCAATCGATGGGCCGACACCCACGACGACCTGACCCGTACGATCATCCACCGCACGCTCGAGGGCATGGGCCGCGGCGGGGTGTACGACCAGCTCGGTGGAGGGTTCCACCGCTACAGCGTGGACGCGGAGTGGATCGTGCCGCACTTCGAGAAGATGTCGTACGACAACTCGGAGCTGCTGAAGGCCTACGCCGAGGCCTTCGCGCTGTTCGGCATCGAGGAGTACGCCGAAGTAGCGCGGGGCATCATCCGCTGGGTACGCGAGGTGGCCGCCGATCCGGAAGGCGGCTACGCCGCGAGCCAGGACGCCGACGTCGGCCTCGACGACGACGGCGATTACTTCACCTGGACGAGAGACGAGGCCTCGGCCGTCTTGAGTCCGGACGAGATGGAGGTCGCCGCGGCGTACTACGACATCGGAACCGCGGGCGAGATGCACCACGACCCGAGCCGCAACGTGCTCTACGTCGCGGAGCCGATCTCGGCGATCGCCGGTCGCACCCCGCGCGAAGCCGGACAGACCCGGCGCCTCCTGGACGCCGCGAAAGAGAAGTTACGCGCCGCCCGCGCGCGCCGCCCCGAACCGTTCGTAGATCGCACCCGGTACGCCAACTGGAACGCGATGATGGCCTCCGCGCTCCTTCGCGGCGGCGCCGTCCTGGACGACGCGTGGGCACGAGACCACGCGCTGCGCACGCTGTCACGTCTCCGAAGGGAGAACGAGCGGAACGACGCCGTGGCTCACACTCCCGGCGGCGTGACCCATCTGCTCGACGACCAGGTGCACGTCGCCGCCGCTGCCCTCGACGCGTTCGAGGCGACGGGTGATTCGTCCTGGCTCGAGTGGGCCCGCTCACTCATGGAGCGGGTCTGGCGCGATTTCGCCGATCCCGACGCCGGCGGCCTCTTCGATAGCACGCGGGAGGTGTCGGGCGACGGCCGGCGGGGTCTGCTTCCCGCCCGGGCCAAGCCGGTGCAGGACACGCCGACGCCCTCGCCGAACGGCGTCGCCGGAATCGTCTGCGCCCGGCTGCAGGAAATGACGGGCGACTCGTCCTGGCGTGACCGCGGCGAGTCGCTCCTGCGGGCGTTCGCCGGGCGGCCGGAGGAGCTCGGCGTGCACAGCGCGGCCTATTTGCTCGCCGCCGACTGGCATCTCAATCCGGCCACGCACCTCGTGGTCGTAGGCGGCGAGGGTGATGAGACGGCGAACGCCATGCACTCGGCGGCGCTCGCCGCGTTCGCCCCCCGGCGCATCGTGCGCCGGATCGCCGCGCCGGGCACCGCCGGCGAGCATCTGCCGGCCCCGCTCGCCGCGATGCTCGAGATCGGTCGGAGCCCGCGGGGATATGCGTGCAGCGGTACCAGCTGCAGCGCGCCCGCGGACGATCTCGAGGCCTGGCGGAACACGCTGGCGATGCTGCCCGCGACGGTGCCGACGTGACGGTCACCGGGTATAGATTACCCCACCGTTTACTCCGTACCGTGAGGAATTCCGTGGCCAAGACCGCGACCATCGAGACCAGCAAAGGCACCATCGTCGCCGACCTCTTCGAAACCGAAGTGCCCGGCACCGTGGCCAATTTCGAGAAGCTCGCCAACAGCGAGTTCTACGACGGCACCCGCTTTCACCGCGTCATTCCCAACTTCATGATCCAGGGCGGCGATCCCTACTCACGAGAGCCGGGCAACCCTCGCGTCGGCACCGGCGGCCCGGGCTACAAGATCAAGTGCGAGACGCATCTCAACACCCACAAGCACGCCGCCGGCACCCTGTCGATGGCGCACGCCGGCAAGGATACCGGTGGCAGCCAGTTCTTCATCTGTCACAGCCCGCAAGCGCACCTCGACAAGGTTCACACGGTCTTCGGCCAGGTTCGTGAGGGAATGGACGTCGTCAACAACATCAAGCAGAACGACGTCATCACCTCCATCCGGGTCGCCTGACCCTGCACCTCGACTTCGCCCTCGTCGCCGATTACGCCCTCATCGACCAGCAGGGAAAGCTCAGCGTCCTGGGTATTTTTCAGCACGTCTGGCTGACGAGCTTTCCGGCCGTCTGCCCCCGGACCCACCTCGTGCTCCGGGTGCGCGGCCGGCGCACCGAGATCGGCGTGCACACGATCCGCATCCGCTTCGTGGACGAGGGCGGGTCCGAGCTGCTCGGCGGCGAAGGCACGGTGCAGTTCGGCGAGCCACCCGCCGGTGTGGTGGACGTGGAAGCCGGCGCCGTGCTCGTGTTCGACGTTCCGTTGCCCAAGCCCGGACCGTATGCGTTCGAGATCACCCTGGACGGCGAGACGGCGACACGGGTGCCGTTGACGGCGGGATATGCACAGCAGTGAGACACGACCCATGACCCGCGACCAGGCTCTCGCCTTCATGCACGAGTACACCGCGTCCGACGCGCTGCGAAAGCACATGTACGCGGTCGAGATCGCCATGCGGGCGATGGCCGAGCTGGCCGGTGAAGATCCCGATGCCTGGGGCCTCGTGGGTCTGCTGCACGACTACGACTACGAGCGCTTTCCCAACGCGGCGCATTCGCCGACCGAGGAGCACCCCGCCGAGGGCGTCCGCCGCCTGGCCGCCGAGGGGCTGCCCGAGGCGATGCAGCGCGCCATCCTGGGTCACGCGTCGTACACCGGCGTGCCCCGGGACTCAGCGATGGCCAGGGCGCTCTTCGCCGTGGACGAGCTGTGCGGCTTTCTCGTCGCGTGTGCGCTGGTGCGGCCCTCGCGGAGCCTCGCCGATCTCGAGGTGTCGAGTGTGAAGAAGAAGCTCAAGGACAAGGCCTTCGCGAGGGGCGTCAGCCGTGAGGACGTGACCCGGGGAGCGGCGGAGCTTGGCGTCCCGCTCGAGGAGCACATCGAGTTCGTCTTGCGTGCCCTGCGGCCGCACGAGCGGGCGCTGGGACTGGGAGGCGTCTGACCGGAATCCGGCTGGCCGCGGCGGAGGAGTCGATCGCCTCCGCGGTCAACCGCGCCGCGGGGAGCCGTCCCGTTCCCGGCAACGACGTGCGTGTGCTCATCGACGGGCCCGAGGTCTACGCCCGGATGCTCGAGGTCATCGGCCGGGCCACCCGCTGGATCCATTTCGAGAATTACATCATCCGGAGCGACGAGACCGGCTGGCGCTTCGCCGAGGCGTTGATCGCGAAAGCGCGGGAGGGTGTGCGTGTCCGCGTCCTCTACGACGCGTTCGGCTCGTCGGCCACCAGACGGAAATACTGGCGCACGCTCCGTCAGGCGGGCATCGACGTGCGCGCGTTTCATCCCTTCCAGCCTCTCGACCTGGTCGCCAACGTGTCCCGCAACCATCGCAAGCTCGTCGTCGTGGACGGCGCGCGGGCCGTGCTGGGCGGGCTCTGCATCGGCAATGAGTGGGTGGGCGAAACGAAGGGCGGCCGGTGGCCCTGGCGCGACACCGCCGTCGAGGTCGCCGGGCCTGCCGCGGGCCTGCTCGACCGTACCTTCGGCACCGTCTGGGACATCGCGGGGGAGACGCTCTCGCCCGAAGAATTGGCGGGCTCGATCGAGCCGCAGGGCGATGCCGAAGTCCGGGTGATCAGGGGCGAGCCCGGCCGGGAGCGGACCTACCGCGTCACCGAATTATTGGCCGCGGGCAGCATCGCCCGGCTCTGGATCACCGACGCCTATCTCGTCGCCCCGCCGCGGCTGATCCTCGCACTGCAGGACGCGGCGCGGGACGGGGTGGACGTGCGTCTCATGGTTCCGGGCACCAGCGACCTTCCATTCGTCCGGAATCTCTCTCGGATCGGATATCGCGAGCTGCTCAAGAGCGGCGTGCGGATCTACGAGTGGGAAGGGCCGATGCTCCACGCCAAGACCATCGTGGCCGACGGCCAGTGGAGCCGGATCGGGTCGAGCAACCTCAACGCGTCGAGCCTGATGGGCAACTGGGAGCTCGATGTGCTGGTCGAGAACACCGGGCTGGCGGACGCGATGGAGCGTCAGTTCCGCATCGACATCGCCCGGAGCCGGGAGGTGACGCGGCGACCGGTGCGCGCGCCTCAGCGCATCTCCGAGGCCCTGCCCACCGCGCTGACCCACCAGCAGCCCGAGGTACCCGTTCCGGAGCATCACAAGAGCGTCCGGGAGCGGCGGCAGCGGGCCGCCGTGGTGCTCCGGATCCTGATCGCCAACGCGCGGCGGTCGGTGTTCCTGCCGCTCACGCTGCTCCTGGTTGTCCTCGGCGTCTTCTTCTTCGTGCTGCCGAAGACCGCGGCCTATACCTTCGGCGCCCTGTGCGCCTGGCTCGCGGTCAGCGCCTGGCGTGAGGCATTCCGCCGCCGCGCCGACCGCTGAGGCCGGCCGGTCAGGGCTCCGCCGGCGCCGCCTTCTCCTTCATCTCCATGAATCGCTGCTCCTGTGCGGGCGTGAGCGCCGCCTGAATGTCGCGGCGCGTGCGATCGGAGATCGCCTCGAAGCGCGGCCGCACCTCGACCATCAGCGCCCGCACGTCCGCTTCCCGCCGGGCCAGCACCGAGTCCACCTGCTCGCGCTGCGCTGGCGTGAGATCGAGCTCGCGCTGGAGCCTGGAGAGCACCCACCGACGTGCCTCGGGCGGCGGTCCCTTCGGCGTCTTGCCGCCGACGAAATACGACATCATCCGCCGGTGCTCGACCGCCCGGTCGATCGCCGCGCCGATGGCGATACCGGCGAGCCCGACGAGGAGGATGACGATGGCCGCGAGGAGGCGCGAGCTGCGGAAGGGGCTCATCGAGAGCCCCAGGCCGTGAACTCGTCGCGGTGCTCGTTGCGGACCAGGGAGACGAAGGTCGGCTCGTCCGGGTAGGCCGAGGCCGCCCGCGCGACGGCGCTGAACTCCGGCGCCGCGCTCGCGATCTCGGGCTCCGATGACCGGGTGAACACCTTGAGGAAGAGGAAACCACTGAGCAGCATGGCCAAGAGACTGGCGGCCATGGCGGGCCGGCCCCACCGGGCGAGGACATCCATCCAATCGGATCTGCGTCGCGACTCCACCCCGGCGCGGTGCATGACCCGTCGACAGAGTCCCTCCCAGTCCACCGCCATGTGCGGCACGTCGGCCCCGCCGGCGCGAAGCATCCGCGCGAGCGACCTGTCCGGAGGCGGATCCCGATCCCAGCGATTCTCGTCGTTCATCCTGCCGATTCCTCGAATTGGGCCAGCATGTCCCTGAGCGAGCGACGCGCCTCGTGCAGCAACCAGCGGACCGTCCCTGCCGGAATCTTCATCATCTCGGCGATCTCGGCACCCGAAAATCCATCGAGCTCGAACAGCTGCACCACCATGCGCTGTCGCTCGGGGAGGCGGGCCATCGCGTGCTGCACCGCCTCGCGGAGCGCGGCCCGCTCGGCCGCCGTCGCCGGACCCGCCGCGCTGCTGGCGAACTCGTTCCGGTCGATGGAGTCCGCCTGCCTCCGCGAGCGCGATTTGCGGAAATTGAGCCCGCGGGTGACGACGATCCGGTAGAACCAGGGACCGAACGGCCGGGTCGGATCGAACGTCCGGATATTCGCCAGCGCGGCGAGCATCGCCTCCTGCACCACGTCCTCCGCGTCCTGCCGGTGTCCCAGCAGGCGGAAGGCGACGGCGAACGCACCGCGCATGTAGCGCCGAACCAGCAGCTCGAATGACTCGGTCTCACCCTGCTGGACACGGACGATCGCATCCGCCTCCTCGGGGTCGGGAGGCGGTGGCGCCGGTTCACTGGGCGGGGGTTCCTGCCCCTGATCGGCGCTCACCACGGCGAGTACGGAATCGGATGTGACCTTCCCCGGCATCCAGTGAGGACCGCGCCGCCGGAAGGGTCCCGTCGGACGGCCCGGCGGGAGACGTCAGAGGCAGTATACACCGCGCCCCGGCCGCCCGTTGGACCCAACGGCTGCCGCGGCGGGGGTGTAGATGCAGTGGGCCTCATGGCGCGACGAACCCGTTTCCCCGGGAATCCTGCCCACCGATGCGGCCGGGGGTATCTTCCGACACGCTCCCGACGTCGCCTGTTCCGTCGCTCCTGGCGAGCTCTGACACCCGCGACCTCCGAGAGGCATGAGAAGCGTTTCGCTATCCCTGCTGGTTCTGTCGTTCGTTACGGCACCCCGGCTCGGGGCCCAGATCCGCACGGTCACGCTCCAGGACGCCATCCGCCTCTCCGAGCGGCTCCAGCCCGGGGTGGTGCAGGCCCGGGGGACCGTGGAATCGGCCAGCGCCCAGCGCCGCAGCGCCTGGGGCGCCTACCTGCCCACGGTGAGCGCGACGTCGTCGGCGAGCGACTTCTTCTCCGCCGGGCCCTCGAGCGTCGACCCCGTCACCCAACAGGTCATCTCCGGCAACCGCAGCAGCCGGAGCGTGAGCGCCGGACTCTCGGCCAACATCGATCTGTTCACCGGGTTCCGGCGAGGCGCCGACATGCGGGCCGCCAAGGCCACCCAGGATGCGGCCGGCGCCTCGCTGGTCGACGCCCGATTTCAGCAGGCCCTGCAGACCACCAATCAGTTCTTCGACGCCTTGGCGGCGTCGCAGCTGGTGGGCGTGCGGCAGGGGAGCGTGCGCCGCGCCCAGGAGCAGCTCAAGGTGTCGGTGAACAAGCTGCACGCGGGCTCGGCGACCCGGTCCGACTCTCTCCGCAGCCTGGTGACCCTCGGCGCCGCTCAGCTCGACCTGATCCAGTCGCAAACCGACCTCGCGACCGCCGAGGCCGGCTTGGCGCGGCTCATCGGTGAGTCCGGTCGGGTCGGCGCGGCGGACGATTCCGCATTTTATCAGGTCTCGCCGGAGGTCGATACAGCGGCGGTGCGGGACGAGGCGACGGCCCGCTCGCCCGGGGTGCAGGAGGCCGTGGCCAATGCCGACGCCGCGCGCGCCGGCCTCCGCGCCTCCCGGGCCGCGTACTGGCCGAGTCTCAACCTGGCGGCGAATACCAACTGGAATGGAAGCCGCGCCACCGACTACGATCTCTTCAATCAGCGGCAGGTGAGCCTCGGCCTGCGATGGACGCTGTTCAACGGCTTCGACCGCGAGCTGGCCGTGACCCAGCGTTCGGTAGCGCTCGACGTGGCGGAGGCCACCGCGGCCGATGCGAAGCGCCAGCTCGACGCGGATCTCACGGCGCAGCTCGCATCGCTGTCCGCGGCCCGCGCCAAGATCGAGATCACGCAGACCAGCGTGGCGGCGGCCAGGGAGGATCTCCGGGTGCAGCAGGAGCGGTATCGTCTCGGAGCCTCCACGATCGTGGACGTGCTCACGTCGCAGGAAGCCCTCAACCAGGCGGAGGTGGACGTCGTGGTCGCCCGATTCGACTACCTTCGCGCCAAGGCGCAGCTGGAAGCGCTGATCGGACGGACGCTGTGACCCTCTCTCTGGGTGATACCGCCGAGCGGATGGCGATGCTTCCGGCCGACGTGCCACGCGACGCCATCATCGTCACCCGCGACCTCCAGCGCGACTACGATATGGGCGGCGAGATCGTGCATGCGCTCCGCGGCGTGGACCTCACCATCCGCAAGAACGAGTTCGTGGCCGTCATGGGCCCCTCCGGGTCGGGAAAGTCCACCCTGATGAATCTCATCGGGTGCCTCGACAGTCCAACCGCGGGCGTGTACTGGCTCAACGGTCACCGCGTCTCGGAACTCGAGGACGATGAGCTGGCCCGGATCCGGAACAAGGAAATCGGGTTCGTCTTTCAGACCTTCAATCTTCTCCCTCGCGCCTCGGCGCTCAACAACGTGGAGCTGCCGCTGGTATACGCGGGGCTCGGGGCCAAGGAACGGCGGGCCATGGCGGCGGACGCGCTGACCCGCGTCGGCCTCGAGGACCGCATGCAGCACAAGCCCAACGAGCTCTCCGGCGGCCAGCGGCAGCGGGTCGCCATCGCGCGCGCCCTGGTGAATCAGCCGAGCATCCTGCTCGCGGACGAGCCGACGGGCAACCTCGACAGCGCGACGAGCGAGGAAATCCTCCAGCTCTTCGAGGGCCTCTACCGGGAAGGACAAACGATCGTCCTCGTGACCCACGAGGCCGACATCGCGGCCCACGCCCGGCGGGAGGTGCATCTCAAGGACGGGCACGTGGAGCGGGACTTTGCCACCGGGGGCACCGCATGAAGACGGCACGGGCGGCGAAGACGGCATCCAGGCTCCTCTTTGCCGCCCTCGTGCTGACCGCCGGCTGCAAGAAACAGGTCGAGCAGGTCGTCTACCAGGCCGTGCCCGTCGAGCGACGCGACATCTCCGTCTCGGCGCTCGCCTCGGGGACGATCCAGCCCGACACGACCGTCGAGGTCAAGTCGAAGGCCTCGGGCGAGATCCTGCAGGTCCTCGCCGAGACGGGTCAATTGGTCAAGCGGGGTGCGCCGCTCGTGCGGGTCGATCCCCGCAACGCGCGCAACTCCCTCGCGCAGGCCGAGGCGAACCTCGATGTCGCCAAAGCCCAGCTGACGAACGCCACCTCCCAGAAGAACCGCTCGGACGAGCTCTACAAGTCTCAATCGATCACCGAGCAGGAGCACGAGCAGTCGGTGCTCGCCTTCGCCGACGCCAAGTCGGCGGTGGTGAACGCGCGAGTGGCGGTGGACAACGCCAAGATCCAGCTGGAGGACACCGATGTCCGCGCCCCGATCACCGGTACCGTGATCGAGAAGGACGTGGAGCGCGGCACCGTGATCGCGTCCGCCACCAACAACGTCAGCGGCGGTACGACGCTGCTCAAGATGGCCGACCTCAACCTGGTGCAGGTGCGGACCCTGGTGGACGAGACGGACATCGGGAAGATCAAGGTCGACTTGCCCACCAGCATCACGGTCGATGCCTATCCCAACCGCCCCTTCGATGGCGTGGTGCTCAAGATCGAGCCGCAGGCGGTGACCGAGCAGAACGTCACCATGTTTCCGGTGCTCGTGCGCATCGACAACCGGGCAGGGCTCCTGCGTCCCGGGATGAATGCCGACGTCGAGATCCACGTCGGCCGGCGCGACAGTGTATTGGCCGTGCCCAACGCGGCGCTCAGGACCCAGCGCGACGTCGGGTCCGCGGCATCGGTGCTCGGGCTCGCCCCTGACCAGGTGAACAAGGAGCTCGCCGCCCAGCAGGCCTCCGTCGTTTCCCCGGCGGACTCGACCGGCGATAGCGCCCGCCTGTCCTCCGCGGGCGGCCGATCCGCTCGCGGCGACAGCACCGGGCGGTTCTCCCGCCGGCCGCAGGGCGACAGCAGCGGCGCGCTCCAGCGGCGCGTCCCGCTGATCGGAGACAGCATTCGCGCGAGGATGCGGATGCAGGGCGGCGGCGGGCGCCGAGGCCAGGGGCTGTCCACCCGGTACATCGTGTTCGCCAAGCGGAACGGAGCGATCCAGCCGGTCTGGATTCGCACCGGTCTCACCGACATGGATTACACCGAGGTGCTGTCGGGACTGGAGCCGGGGGATTCGGTCCTGCTGCTGCCGAGCGCGAGCCTGGTGCAGTCGCAGACGGACATGAAGGAACGGATGAACCGGATGACCGGCGGCGGCGCCGTGCCCGGCATGCGGAGCCAGACCGCCGCCCCACCGTCGAACACCGGGAGTCGCTGAGCCGTGCTGCTGGGCGAGACCATCGCCGTCGCGTTCCAGTCCATCCGGGCCAATGCGCTTCGCTCGGTGCTGACGATGCTCGGCATCATCATCGGCGTCGGAGCGGTCATCACGATGGTGGCGCTCGGGACCGGGGCGCAGAAGGCGGTGAACGACCGCATCGCGGCGCTCGGCGCCAACGTCTTCACGGTAATGGGGGGCCAGGCGTCGTTCGGCGGCGTGCGCATCACCGACCGGACCATCCTCAGCACCGACGATTACGACGCGCTGCTCAAGGACGCGCACCTCCTCAAGGCGATCGTCCCGGAGATGCAGCAATCGTTCCAGGTCAAATATCTGAACCAGAACGCCAACATCAACGTCGTCGGCACCACGCCGAACTACGTGGACGTCAAGAACTACACGATTCCCTACGGACGGATGTTCACCGCGGGCGACAACGAGGCCCGGCAGCGTTACGTGGTGCTCGGGGCCTCCGTACCGGGTATGCTCGGGGGCAACCCCGCGGCCATGATCCACCAGACGCTTCAGATCCGCGGAATTCCGTTCGAGATCATCGGCGTGCTGAGCGAGAAGGGCTCGGCCGGCGGGTTCGGCAACCCCGACGAGCAGGTCCTCATCCCCCTCCAGACCGCGACCTATCGCGTGTTCGGCAGCAAGCGTCTGCGGGCCTTCTCCATCCAGGTGGACGACAGCGTACCGATCCAGCGGGGCATGGTGGACCTCGAGCGCG
This sequence comes from uncultured Gemmatimonadales bacterium, assembly GCA_963757525.1. GTDB lineage: Bacteria > Gemmatimonadota > Gemmatimonadetes > Gemmatimonadales > GWC2-71-9 > CAVVWJ01. The sequence goes on along the minus strand of CAVWRM010000001.1, from coordinate 1,556,813 downwards.
TCCTGCGCCGCGAGCACCACATCCGCCCGGGCGGGGATAACGACTTCACCATTCGCAACCAGCAGGACGTGCTTCAGACCCAGCAGCAGGCCACCCAGGTGTTCACCAGTCTCCTGGCCAGCGTCGCCGCGGTCAGCCTCATCGTCGGCGGCATCGGGATCATGAACATCATGCTCGTGTCGGTGACCGAGCGGACTCGCGAGATCGGCGTACGCAAGGCGTTGGGCGCCACTCGGACCACGATCCTGCTCCAGTTCCTGATCGAGGCCCTCGCGCTCTGCCTCGTGGGCGGCGTGCTCGGCGTCCTGCTCGGCGCCGGCGCGGCGGTGGCCCTGTCCAAATTCCTGCAGTGGAACACGTTCATCTCGCCGCTGGCCGTGGCGATCGCCTTCGGGTTCAGCGCCGTCATCGGCCTCTTCTTCGGGATCTGGCCCGCCCGCCGCGCCGCGAGCCTCGACCCGATCGTCGCTCTCCGCTACGAGTAGCGATCCACGCGTTCTGGTCATCGGTGCGGGCGTCGCCGGCCTGGCGGCGGCCGCGGTACTCACGCGCGCCGGCCGGCGGGTGATCCTCATCGAGGCGCGCGCGCGCATTGGCGGACGGATTTATTCCCTGCATGTGCCCGGCGTTCCCCGGCCGATCGAGCTCGGCGCGGAGTTCATTCACGGTCATTCGAACGCGCTCTGGCCGGTCATCGAGAAGGCAGGGCTGCCGACCCGACCGGTCTTCGAGCGTCACGAGAGCATCCGCCAGGGGCGGCCTCACGACCTTCCCGACGTACGGCGCACGCTCGAGCGCCTCATCGGCGACTCTTCCTCGCGGCCCGACCGGTCCTTCGGGGAGGTGCTCGACGAGCAGCGAGGCGCGATCGGTGACCCCGCCGTGCTCGCCGCCACGATCGGCTACATCGAGGGGTTTCACGCGGCGGACATCCGCAAGGTCGGGATCCGCTGGTTGGCCGAAAACGAGGCCGCCGAAGACGAAGACGGCGATGACGCGTTTTCCCTGCCCGGCGGGTACGACGCCGTGCCTCGCTGGCTGCAGGACCAGTGCGCATCGAACCTCCTGGCCCCCCGGTTGGCTACCCCTCTGCTCGCGCTGCGCTGGATCCCGGGGTCGGTGCACGCGCTCGTCGCCACGCCGGGCGGCGGGATGGAGGAGATCAGCGCCTCGCGGGCGATCGTGACGCTGCCTCTGGGCGTCCTCAAGACGCCGGCCGAGCGTGGAGGCGTCTCGATCGACCCGATGCCGCCGGTGTGGCGTGAGGCGCTGAACGGTCTGGAGATGGGGCCGGCCCACCGCATCGTGCTGCGCTTCGAGCGGCAGTGGTGGAACCAGGGCGGGACGTCGATCAGCTTCGTGCACGGCCCCGGCTCCGCGTTTCCGGTGTGGTGGTCGTCCCGCCCCCACGACGAGCCCCGGCTCACCGGCTGGTGCGGCGGGCCTCGCGCCCTGGAGCTGGCCGGAAGGCCGCTCGATCAACTTCTCGAGGCGGCCACGGCTTCCCTGGTCGCGATCTTCGGCGCCGCCGCCCGGCGTGAGGCCGAACGCACGCTCGGGACGTACCACCACGACTGGATCACCGATCCGTACGCGAGGGGCGCGTACAGCTATGGCCGGGTCGGGGCGCACGAGGCCCGCGCGGCCCTGGCCGAGCCGGTGGCCGGGACGCTCGTGCTGGGCGGAGAGGCCCTGGCCGGGGCTGGCCGGACCGGGACGGTACACGGGGCGCTGATAACCGGGCGGCGGGCGGCGGAGTCGATCCTGGAACGAGGCTGACGAGCACGGAACCGTTCCCCGGGTCGCGTCGTTTCGCCTTAGATTTCAGGTAACCCCGGGAGAGTCCATGGAGTCCGCCGCCGTTCCGCGGCCCCTCGTCAAGCGCCATCACGGCCTGGTTCGCCTGACCCACTGGCTCAACGCCATCGTCCTGCTCGGCATGATCGCGAGCGGGCTGCAGATCTACGGGGCGTACAGCCACTTCGGTCTCCGCGGCGAGCCCCTGCCCCTGCCCAATCCGCTCGACGGCAGGCCGATCCCCCAGTGGGGCCGCCTCGGCGGATGGCTCGCCGGCGGACTCAACTGGCACTTCGCGCTGGCCTGGCCGTTCGTCATCACCGGCCTCTTGTATCTCTGCTTCCTCGCATTGAGCGGTGAATGGCGGGCCCTGCTCTTCCGGCCGCGGGACCTCGTCCCCGCGATCCAGATGCAGCTCTACTATCTCCGGCTCAGGAAGGATCATCCGCCGCAGGGCAAGCACAACGCGCTGCAGAAGGCAGCCTACACGTTCATCGTGGTATTGGGCGCCCTGTCCGCGCTCACCGGGTTCGCCATCTACAAGCCGGTGCAGCTGGCCTGGCTCACGTCGCTGTTCGGAGGCTACGAGCTCGCCCGATACTGGCATTTCGTGGCGGTGTGGGTATTCATCGGGTTCACGCTGCTCCACATCGCGCTCGTGTTCCTGGTCGATCCGTCGTCGCTGCGCGCGATGCTCACCGGGTGGTACCGGGGACGGTTCCCCAGCCATGACTGACCGGGGGGAGTCCAGGCGGCTCACACGCCGCGATCTGCTTAGACTGGGGCTGGCAGCGGGCCCCGCGTCGCTCATCGCGGCGTGCGGCTGGGACGGCGGCCCGACGCTCGAGCCCAGGCTTCGCGCCTTCTCGCGTATCAACGACTGGGTCGGGGAGCATATCTTCCTGTCGCGCGGACGGCTGGCCCGGGAATACCCGGTCGAGGCGCGAACTCCGCCGCAGGACTTCCCCTCATACTCGATCACCCGTAACCTGACTGGCGGATTCCCCTCGCTCGACCGCCCCGACGCGTGGGCCCTGGAAGTGGGCGGCCTGGTGCAGCACCCGCTCCGGCTGACGCTGGACATGCTCAGGGCCATGCCGAGCGTGACGTACACCGTCAAGCATCATTGCGTCGAGGGATGGACGGCCATCGGCAGCTGGACCGGCGTGCCGGTCTCAGCGGTGGCCGACATGGTGCAGCCGCTGTCCGATGCCCGGTACCTGCGCTTCGACACGTTCGACAGCGACTACTACAACGGGTGGGACCTCAAGAGCGCGATGCATCCGCAGACGATTCTGGCGTACGCGCACAACGATCAGCCGCTCTCCATCATGAAGGGCGCGCCGCTTCGTCTCTATTCGCCCATCAAGCTCGGCTACAAGATGACGAAGTACCTCACCTCGGTGACGTTTACCCGTGAGCGTCCCGGGGGGTACTGGGAGGATCAGGGATACCCCTGGCTCGGCGGGATCTGATCGTTCCGCTCGCGGCGACCGCGGGGCTCATCGCCGCGCGGGTCGCCGCCGCGCCGGCGCTGTCCGATCCGACGGGCGCCGCGCTTCCTCCGTCGCTCCACCTCGACGCCCCCTGGCTCTACCTCGCGCTGGGCCCGCTGTTCAGCGTGTGGGACGGCACGTCCATGCTGAGCATGACCCGTCTCACCTGGTTCCTGATCGGCGTCGCCCTCCTGTACCTGCTCTGGCGCGTCCTGGTTCACCTGACCGGCCGCCGGATGAGCTGGCGGCGCGAAGCCATCGTGTTCATCGGTGCCGTGTGGCTCTTCCTCCTCTTTCTGGCCGGCGGCCTCCTCTGGCACCGGCCGATGATCGCGCTGGCGGGTGTGCCGCCGGATCGCATCGTCGCCGACTTTCACAGCCACACCGCCGTCTCGCACGACGTGAAGAACACGCTCATGCGCGGCTTCGACGTCGCCGCCGACCTTCGCTGGCACCGCCGTGCCGGGTTCGACGCCGTGTTCGTCACCGACCACAACACGGTCGAGGGACTGGGGCCGCGCGCGAGCAACCCCGCCCGCTGCGCCGGCATCGAGGTGAGCGCGTGGAAAGCCCACGTCGTCCTGCTCGGCGATTCGGTGCCGGTGGACCGCAACCGCTACAACGGCTCGCTGGACGGGCTCCTGGCCTTGCTGCGCACGAGCGATTCGGTCTACGGCGCGCTCTCGCTGCTCTCGCTCCCGGAGTACGAGCGCAACCACTGGAGCCGGCTCGACTCGCTCGCCGCCGCGGGAGCGGACGGGTTCGAGATCGTGAACGCATCACCCAAGGCCGCCGAATTCACCCGGGCCCGGCGGGATTCGGTGGTGGCGCTGGCGCGGCGCACGAACAAGTTTGTGGCAGGCGTGAGCGACATCCACGGCTGGGGCGCCACCAACCTCACGTGGAACCTGGTGTCGGCCCCCGGCTGGAAGGACGCCCACGGGGGCGACCCCTGTCCCACGATCCTCGACCGCCTGCGGACGGGATTCGGCGCCAACCAGATCGTCGAGCGCCATCACCTCCGCCCCGACGCCGCCTGGCCCCGCTGGCTCACGCCCGTGGGCGTAGTGTGGGAAACCTGGCGGAGCATGGGGGCGGCGTTGTTCCTGAGCTGGCTCGCCTGGACCTGGGGCTGGTGGGCGCTGCGTCGGGCTCGCCGTTAACCTCGAAATCTCACCCGAAGCGGAGTGCGGATGGTACGAGCCCGATTCCTGGGGACCGGTCACGCTCTGCCCGAACGTGTGGTCACCAACGACGACCTGTCCCAGGTGATGAATACCAGCGACGAGTGGATCAAGACCCGCACGGGCATCGAAGAGCGCCGCTGGGTAACCCCGGGACAGACCGGCGTCTCCCTGGCGCTGGATGCCAGCCGCGCCGCGCTGGACATGGCGGGGCTCCAGCCGAGCGACGTGGATGCGATCGTATACGCCACCTCCACACCGGACCATTTCGCGCCCGGCAACGGCGTGTACCTTCAGCATCTGCTGGGCGGCGGGCAGATTCCCGCCATCGACATCAGAACCCAATGCAGCGGATTCGTGTACGGACTGGCCGTGGCCGACGGGTGGATTCGAAGCGGTCTGTACCGGCACGTGCTGCTGGTGGGAGCCGAGATCCAGTCCACGGCGCTCGACGTGTCGACGGCCGGACGCAACACGGCGGTGATCTTCGCCGACGGCGCGGGGGCCGCCGTGCTCGGGCCGTCGAACGATGACGATGGCGCCGGGATCCTCGCGTTCGACCTTCACTCGGACGGCGGACAGGCGGACAAGCTGTGGGTGGACGCGCCGGGGTCGATGTACCATCCGCGGATGTCGCACGAGCAGATCGACGCGGGACGCCACTACCTGTGCATGGACGGTAAGGAAGTGTTCCGCCACGCGGTGGTGCGGATGCCCGAGTCGGTCCGGGCGGCGCTCGTGAAGACGGGCCACACACCCGCCGATCTCAAGCTGCTGGTGGCGCACCAGGCCAATCTGCGCATCGCCGAGATGATGCAACGCTCGCTCGCCCTGCGCGACGACCAGGTGTACAACAACATCATGCGCTACGGCAACACCACCGCGGCGACGATCCCGATCGCGCTCGACGAATGCGTCCGCGCCCGTCGCATCCAGCGCGGCGACCTGATCGCCTTCACGGCGTTCGGCTCGGGCTTCCTGTGGGGGAGCGCGGTGTTGCGGTGGTGAGCCGGCTCAGCGGCCTTCGGCGTCGAGCGTCAGCTCGCGCCCGCAATGCTCGCAGTGGGCGCCTTTGGGTAGCCGGAACCGCCCCATGATCGCGAAGGCCTGCTCTTTGCCGCAGAAGGGACATGGCCCCGTCGCGCGCTGGATGATCTCGGACTGCGACAGGCGAGTGGCGGCGAGCCCCATCCCGACGAGCAGTCCTCCCGGTACCAGAAAGAAATGGACGATCGGAATGGGAAGTCCCACGAGCGCCACCACGACCCCTGCGCCGAGCATCACGCCCGCCCGCTTCATGCGGTCCGCCCCCGAGAGCACCGCAACATCCATGACCGCGGTGGTCGGGGGCGCGCCGAACCCTTTTACTTGTACCGGTACTTCCCGTACGTCCATCGGGACCCTTTACTCCTGGTCGAGAGGATACTTCCGCAGATAATAGGCCTGCGTCCTCGTCGCCCGGGCCCGGTAGAGCTGTTCCTCGTCGTCATCCGCGTCGTGCACGAACAGGTGAAGCGAGCCCGGCCACATGGTCGCCTGGAGCGACCAGTTGGTGGAAGGCGCGTGCAGAACCCACTGGAGCGCTCCACCGCCGGCATCGGTCAGGTGGATCTCACTGGCGCGTTCCAGCGGCACGCTCGACGGAATGCCCGCGATCGCGGCCTCCACCGGATCCAACTGCAGCTCGGCGTCGGTCCACGAGCGGAACATCACCTTGCCATGCATCGGCTCTTCCGTCTCGGGGAGCTCGAATTCCGCCTGCCATTCGCCCAAGAGGTCCCACGCATGATCCATGGGACCGATGTTGGGCACCTGCACCGTCGGATGTCTAGGCATGGTGGCCTCCGTCCCTGAGGGATTGGCAGGACACGAACATTCCTACACCCGCGATACGTTTCTCACAGTAGCGCAATTGATGCCAAACCGCACATCGGAACGTTGAATCTTTCCCGTACCGTGTTTCGTAGTGCAACGCGCCAGAGTCATTACCCTACTTGGAGTTGCCCATGATACCCCTGATCGTCACTCTCGTCGCCGGGATCGCCGGCTACTTGCTGGCACGCAACTTCGTGCACCGTCGGCTGCGGTTCGTGGACGCGGTGTACTCGCCGTTCGCCCCGCTCCTGGCCGGGGCCGCCGCCGCTATCATCGCATGGCCCTTGGCTTTACTACCCCTGCTCAAGGTGACGACTGCCATTGTCTTCGGGGTCGGTGTCGGTCTCGGCACTGCCACAGGCGCCAGGATCCTCCGGCGGCAAAACCAGCACCAATTGACGCCATGATCCAAAGTTAATGGTCTCCTCGTTCCGGGCCCGTGGACTGCATCACACTCCCGGCTCCGGCTATCTTGCCGCCATGGAAACCATTAGCTGTGTCCGGTGCGGCCAGGAGCGTGAACGGATGGCGTTCCAGCCGTTCCAGAACGACCTGGGCAAGAGGGCTTTCGAGGAGATCTGTGGCGTGTGCTGGGCAGAGTGGCTGAAGATGCAGCAGCAGCTCATCAACCATTACGCTCTCAACCTGCGCGACCCGCAGGCCAAGGAATTCCTCTTCCGCAACATGGAGCAGTTTCTCTTCGCGCCGCGACAGGTGGGCGGCTCGTCCTCGGCCTAGAAGCTCCTTCCCAACCGAAAAATCAGATCGATCGCCGGACCGCCAGGACGCAAGTCCTCGGTCAGTCCGATCCGCCAGTCGGCCCCACTCTTCGTCGCGAGAATCCAGCCGAAGTCGAGCGACAGCTCGTCGCGGTCGAGACTCGGAAATGTCGTGTCCTGGTAATAGGGACTGTGATAGAAGAGCGTCGCGAACAGCGACTGCCGGCCCCAGAACCGATAACGCCCGCTCCCGCTCACGGAAACGAAGGTCTCGCGCTGGATCTGCTCGAGATCACCGTGCGCCGGTGTGTAGCCCACCCCGAATCCTCCCTCGAAGACGAGCCTCGGATGCGGCTCGAATCGCGCGGTGTTGAGGAGGTTGATCGAGACGGTTCCGCGTCCGTATCCGCGCGGCGCCGTGGAGGTGGGTAGCGTGACCGAGACGACCGACTGGAGCGCGCGAGCGATGCGGTATCCGGCTCCCACACGCGTGTCACCCAGAAAGAGATCGCTCGGCGAACGGGAGAACGTCCGGCCGCTCGGCAGCAGGATCTCGTAGCGGAACCGGTTCTTCGGCAGCTCGTCGCGCTCGCGCACCCGGAGACCGAACGTGCGGTGGTACCAGTCGAGGAAGCCGTCGAGGAAGCCGTCGTACGCTCCGCCGATTTCGGCATCCGCCAGTACGAACACGTGGGTGCTCAGGTCGCGGCCGATCCCGACGTCGAGGCGGAGCATTTCGGCGTCGAGCGTGTAACTGGCGTCCGGGAGCCGGTTGAGCTCGGCCTGGCTGGCGTAGTCCAGGGAGACGGTACCGCTCCAGCGACCGGGTGCGGGCAGCCGGAATGGCTGGTAGTAGACCCCGGTGCGCGAGGCAGCCACCGGGTTGATGGGCGCGAACGACGGGAGGCCTTGCGCGGCGGCGGAAAGCCAGGGCGCCGAAAGGCAAATCAGAAGAGCTGAAGCCCGGAGAGGGAGTTTCACAGGCCGACAAAGATATACTCGCCTTGACAAGGCTCTGCGGCGCCACGTAGCTTGGGCTCCATGGTTTCCGGTTCCAGCTACTTCGCGTTCTCCTTTACCAACGCCGGCGCGGCGCGATGCCCGTCCGGTGCCGGTGGCGTGTCGTAACGCTGGCCAGCCTGGACTGATCGACGCCCCGCCGGACCGATCCGGCGGGGCGTTTTGCTTCTCACCCAGAGGAGTGGACGATGCGCGTGGCGATTCAAGGCACTCATGGCTCGTTCAGCGAGGCGGCGGCGCGGCGGCGGTGGCCGGAGCTGGTCACGCTGCCCTGCCGCGAGGCGAAAGACGTCGTCGCGGCGGTGCGGGCCGGCGAGGCCGACGCGGGATGTCTTCCAATCGAGAATTCGTTGATCGGATCGGTCACCACGACGTACGACCTTCTGGAGGAGGCATTCGGCGACGGCTCGCTCAGGCTGACGCACGAGATCCTCTACCCCGTCCACCACACGATCATGGGGCTGCCGGGCGCGACCATCGGCGGCATCCGGCGGGTCTTCTCCCATCCGGTAGCGCTGGGCCAGTGCCGGATCTGGCTGTCGGAGCACATGCCCGACGTCGAGCTGGTGAGTGCGTGGGACACCGCGGGCAGCGCGGAGATGGTGGCGCAGGAGGGCAATCCCGCCCACGCCGCGATCGCCGCTCGCGACGCGGCGGACGCTCATGGCCTCGTCCCTCTCGCCGAGCGGATCGAGGACGACCCGACCAACCAGACGCGGTTCCTGACGTTCACGCCGGCCGCCGCGCCCCGACTACCCGCCGGCAGCGAAGGCACCGCGCGCTCCAAGACCTCGCTCATCGTGCTGGTCGATCACAAGCCCGGCATGCTGGCGCTGACGCTCCAGGCCTTCGGCGTGCGCGGCGTGAACCTCATGGCCCTGCAGTCCCGGCCCGAGCGATCCGCGCCGTGGACCTATCGCTTCTACGTGGACATCGACGGATCGGCCGGCGACCCGCGGGTGGCGGAGGCGTTGGAGGAGGTCGAGGCCCTCGCGGCCAAGGTGGTAGTCCTCGGCAGCTACGACGCGTGGATCGAGGGATCGCGTCTCGCCGCGCCACCGCCGATCCCCGCCCACCATCTTCAGAAGCCCGACATCCCGCTCATCGACCGCCGGCGCAAGCCCGACGGGAGCCGGGTGAGTGTCCTCCATCTCACCTTCGGCGGCGAGGAGCCGGTGCTGATCGCGGGTCCCTGCTCCGTCGAGAGCGAGGCGATGATTCTGGAGACCGCCTCCGCCGTGTCGGCCGCGGGGGCCGACATGCTTCGCGGCGGCGCCTACAAGCCCCGTACCTCCCCATACGACTTCCAGGGCCTCGGCGTGAAGGGGCTGCGCTATCTCGCGGACGCGCGCGAGCGCACCGGGCTGCCCGTGGTCACTGAAGTGCTGAGCTGGGAGGAGGTGGCGGTGGTGGCGCACTTCGCCGACATGCTCCAGATCGGCGCGCGCAACATGCAGAACTTCACGCTGCTCCGAGCGGCGGCTCGGAGCCGCAAGCCCATTCTGCTCAAACGGGGCGCGGGCGCCACGATCGAGGAGTGGCTCATGGCCGCGGAGTACATTCTGGCGGAAGGCAACCCCGACGTCGTGCTGTGCGAGCGGGGCATCCGGACCTTCGAGCGCGCCACGCGGCACACGCTCGATCTCAACGCGGTGGCGATGGTGCGCGAGCGCACCCATCTCCCCGTCGTGGTCGACCCGAGCCATGCGGCCGGCGTGCGGTCGTTGGTGAAGCCGCTCAGCCTGGCTGCGCTCGCCGCGGGCGCCTGCGGGCTGATCGTCGAGGTGCACCCCGATCCTGCCCGTGCGGTGAGCGACGGGGCGCAGAGCCTCGACATTCCGATGTTCGTCGAGCTGGCGGGTCTGGTGCATCCGGGGCGGGAGACGAAGACGAGAGTGGCGCTGGCGTAGCAACGAGGGGCGGAACGGCGGAAGGGCGGAAAAGTTCCCAAAGGAAAAGGACGGAGGCCCGTCACGTCCGGACCTTCCGTCCTTCCGTCCTTCTGTCCTTCCGTCCGTCTTACGTCACCGTCGTTCCCCGCCGGCCGATCAGCACGCGGTAGATCAGAAGGAGGACCATCGCCCCGATGACGGAAGCGATGAGTCCGGGGGCCTCGCCGGGGTCGTTGTACCAGCCCAGCGCGCGGCCGAGGAACCCGGCCAGTAGCGCGCCCGCAATACCCAGCAGCATCGTGACGATGAACCCGCCCGGGTCCTTGCCAGGCATGAGCAGCTTGGCGATCGCCCCGACCACCAACCCGATGATCAGAGTCCACAGGAAGTGCATCGCGTCCTCCCAGGGTGAGCTACAGGAAGTTGTATCGGTGCCGCCAGAATAGCAGCGGGCCGCTACGACATCTGTGACCGGACGCACACGGACGGGCTGCCCTGTCCTACTTGTCGCCCAGGCTGGCGTTTACCGTCTCGCGCTTCCGGTTCCTCAGAATGTCGATCTTGAAGGTTTCGCTCCGATCGTAGCTCCGCAAGATGCGCATCAGGTGGGCAGGGTCGGTCGCTTTCCGGTCACCCACAGCCAGCACCACGTCGCCCCCCTTGAGGCCCAGCTTCCCGTCCTTGGGGGCGCTGATCACCAGGACCCCCTCCGTAGTGCCGAAGTACGTGCCCAGATCGGAGTTAATGGGTGCCAGCTCGAGGTCTGCCAGGGGGCCGCCGGCCAGGAAATCACGGCCGGGAGGGGGGAAGTCGAACTGGTCCATGACTCCCAGGTGGTCGCCAGGCCCGACCTGCATCCTGAAGGGGCGCCCGTCCCGCTCGGCGAAATAGTCGGGCTCACCCTCGGTGACCACCGGGACCGTCTTGCGATCCTTGCCCCGGAGGAACTCCACCTGGACCGTATCGTTCGGCTCCAGCCTGGCCGCCAGCTCGATGAGCTTGAGCCCGGACAGGGACTGGCCGCGGCCATGGTCCGCATCCTTGTCGGCCAGGACCGACTTGCCGTCGAGCTTGGTGATGATGTCGCCCGAGCGGATGCCGGCTTTGGCGGCGGGTCCGCTGGGCAGGACCGCGTCTACCAGCGCGCCGAGCGAGTCCGTGGCTCTGGGCTGGAGGTTGACCTTGATCCCGAGGCGGGCGCGGCGGGTCAGCATCATGCGCATCATCCGCCCACCGGGGCCCCGGTCGTCGTTGATGACGATGGTATCCGCGGTCTGGTGTCGCTCATCCTGGGCCATGACCAGCCTCGGGAACAAGGAGAGCGTGGCGGCGGCAGCGACAGCGGCTCCGACGACGGTAAGACGGGTCATGAGGGATTCTCCTGGTTCAGAGCCCGACGTTGCTGGCGCGGGTGACGTGGACGTCCACGAGCGCGTCGAGGAGCCCGACCCGCTCGCGCCAGAGCTTCAGGAGCTGGTCGTCGCGCTGCTGCTGCTCCAGCAGCTCCGCCATCTCCAGCTCGCGGTCCACCCGCGCGATCCTGTCCTCCAGTCCCTGGGCAATGCCCGCGGTGCGGCCGTCGAGCACGCGGCCCTCGGGGTTGAACATGCTGAGGGCGCTCTCGAGCGCGCGCGACCGTTCCATCGCCTGCTCGATCTCCCGGCCGGCCGTACCGGTCGGGCCACGGGGGCCGGACAGCAGAAGCGCCAGCGCCACGGACGCGGCGATGGCGAGTCCCGCCAGGCTGCCGATGCGCGAGCGGCGTCGCCTGCGCTCCGCTCGAACCCGTGCGGCCACCTGGGGCCAGTGGTCCCTGGCCGGCCTGAGCGCCGGCAGCGCCTTGAGCCGGGCGACCCGCTGATGGAGCCGTTCGAGCTCCGTCTGGCAGATGGGGCAGCTGCGCAAGTGATCCCGGGCGGACGCCGACCCCGGCTCGGTGCCGGGCTCCTGCAGGACCATCAGGGCTTCGAGTGTGAGATGTGACATCAGGCGACCTCCTCCCCCAGCCAGCGACGGAGCCGCAGATGGGCCCGTGCCAGTTGGGACTTGGAGAAGCTGGGAGTCTTGCCCATCATCGAGGCGATTTCCTCGTGCGTATATCCCTCGACGTCGTGCAGCCAGACCACGGCGCGGGCCGTCTCCGAGAGCCGCTCCAGTGCGGCCTCGAGGTCCATCCGGAGATGCGTGTCCTCCCGCCGGTGGCCCATGACCTCATCCTGCAGCTCCTCGGTCTCCCGATACTTGTTGCGGCGGAGCCGCATGAGCGCCTTGCTCGCGGCGATCGTCCTCACCCATCCCCAGAGACTGCCCTCTTCCCGGTACCGCCCGATGCTCCGGCAGACCTCGAAGAACGTCTCCTGGAGCACGTCCTCGGCGTCTTCCGCGGTCCGGCAGATCCGGCGGGCCAGGTTGTAGACCGGCACCTCGAACGCGCGGTATAACGCCTCGAGAGCGGCTGTATCTCCCGCCCGGGCCCTGGCGACCACGGATTCCGCGTCGGCGAGCAGGTACGAATCCATCAGGAGCGTCCTGGTCATGGTTTCCTAAAGATGCGCTGGGGCGGGACTTGGTTGCAGGCAGGGCGGACCGGCAAAAAGGCGAAAGGGCGAAAGGGGGTTACCCCTCTCGCCCTTTCGCCCGTTGCCCGTCCGCCTATTTACACTGCGCGCTCTTCAGCACGTTTAGCCGGCCCGACCCGAAGAATACCGGGGCCCCGATCTTGTCCGCGTAGGCCCGAAGGCAGGCCTCCAGCTGGTCGGGCGTCTGGTCGCCCGCCATGTTGGACTCGATGACCGCCGCGGCGCCGGTGACATGGGGCGCGGCGGCGCTGGTGCCGTCGGCCCAGGCGAAGAAGTCGCCCCCCTCGCAACCCGGCACGAATTCGCTGCAGGCACCGATGATCAGGTCCTGGAGCACGAACTCATCGAGGGTGATGCCGTTGATGTTCTCCCCACCCGGGGCCACCATGTCGTTGCCCTTGACCCCGTAGTTCGAGTAGCTGGCCAGGCGGTCGAACCTCTGCTGGTTGATCGGCCCCGTCGCGCCCACGCTCAGCACGTGGTTGAGCTGGGCCGGCACCGACTTGATCTTGACGCTCTGGTCGAGATTCAGGTTGTCGTTACCGCTGGCGGCGACCACGAGGACGCCCTTCTTGTACGCGAGGTTGATCGCCTTCTGCACCGCGAGTCCGACGCCGCGCTGGTCGGGGTCGTTGTAGTCGAGCAGCGCGCCGAGGCTCATGTTGATCACGTCGACGCCGAGGTTGGCGGCGTAGACGATGCCGGAAACGACGTCGGCAAAGCTGCCGCTACCCGTCTGATCGAGCACCTTGACGGCGCAGATCTTGGCGAGACCGGACGCCACCGAGCCCATGCCGAGCCCGTTGGTGGTGATGATCGACGCGGTGTAGGTGCCATGGAAGTTGAGGTCGCGGATGTAGGGCTCGCTCTCGACGAACGACGTGCTGTGCTTGATGTCGACCTTGCCCTGCAGATCGATGTGCTTGGGATCGATGCCGGTGTCGAGGTCGCATACCTTCGCGCCGTGGCCGGCCGGCGTCTGGTTCCACGCCCGGACGGCCGAGGTCTTCCGCAGATTCCACTGGTAGACGTCGAAGAAGAAGGCGCCGCTCTGGTTGTTGCTGCTGGCGCGGGGCGTCGCGCTGGCACGCATGAACGAATGGACGAGACGATCGCGCGGCGGAATGAACTGCGCCCGCAGGTCGCTGCTCACGTCCTCGACGTCGGCCCGGGCCCGCAGCGTTCCGGCCGACGACGCCGTGAGGCCGGTGACCAGGGCCGCGGCGATCTCGGTGTCACGGCGCGACACCTTCCCGCCGAGCGCGTTGACCTTCGACTCGAAGTCGGCGCCTTCCTTCTGCTTGAACTGGACGAGGTAGCGGGATTCGCCGTTGGGCCCTTTGGCCCGGGCGTAGGTCGGCGCAACAATCGCGGGACCCTGGGTATTGCCTGGTCCGGTTGGAGTTTGCTCGCCACAGCCAGAGAGAATTGCCGAACAGAGGACGGCCGACAGGCCAAGGCCGGTCCACGACGTGCGTCGCATTGTACCCCCGGTGAGATTGGGCTATGGCTTGTTAAATAGGAAAGAGGCGCGAGGAGAAGAAGAACGCCGCGTCTCGGGATGAGCATGTCCCCATAATCGGACCGCGTCAAGGGATGGGCGTTAACGCCACACCCGGGGTTACTATTGGGAACATGACCGAGACTGCCGCGCCCCCCCACGAGTGGCTACATCACCTGGCCGATGAGGCCGATGCCGCCTACCTCTACCGCGAGTTGGCCCGGGCCGAGCGCGACCCGTCCAAGTCCGAGCTGTACTTGAAGCTGGCCGCGGTGGAAGACCGCCACGTGGAGGTCTGGCGCCGGCTCCTGGCCGAGCACCGTCACCCCACCCCGGCTCCCCAGCCGTCACGGGCCGCCAGGTTTCGGGCCTGGATGGCCCGCCGGGTCGGGACCGGGGTGCTGCTGCCCATGCTCCTCGAAGAGGAGGGTCGCGAGGTCAAAGGATATCTCCGCCTCTACCAGAACCAGCCGGACGGCGCCGCCGCCCCCACGGCCCTGCTCCTGGCCAAGGAGTCGAAGGAGCACGCCGAGACGCTCGCCACGATCAGCGGCGGCAGCGGCGAGCCGTGGCACAAGACCGGGGCCGGCGGTTTTCTCCGCAACATCGTCTACGGCTTCAACGACGGCCTGACCGCGAACTTCGGGCTGGTGGCCGGCATGATCGGCGCGCAAGGAAACCTCGACGTGGCCGGTCACGCGGTGGTGATCGCCGGCCTCGCGGGCATGGCGGCCGACGCGCTCTCCATGGGCTCGTCCGGCTATCTCGCGGCCAAGAGCGAGCGGGAGGTGTTCGAGCACGAGATCGCGATGGAGCGGGAGGAGATCCGGCTCATGCCGGAGCTGGAGGAGGAGGAGTTGAGCCTCCTCTACCAGGCGAAGGGCATTCCCGAGGCGCAGGCGGGCCAGCTCGCCGCCCAGCTCATGCAGGACCCGGCCAAGGCGCTCGAGGAGCAGGTGCGCGAAGAGCTCAAGATCGGGGAGGCCACGAGCACGCCGCTCCGTGAGGGATGGATCACGGGCACGGCCACGGCGTTCGGCGCGTTCATCCCGGTCGCCCCACTGCTCATCAGCACCCACAGGTGGGCGATCTGGTCCTCGTTCGCGATCGCGATGGCGTCGCACTTCGCCGTCGGCGCGGCGCGCAGCTTCTTCACCGGCCGGGGCGTGCTCCGGAGCGGCATGGACATGTTCCTCGTGGGCCTGGGCGTCGCCGCCGTCGGCTACGTGCTCGGGGACTGGATCGTGACGCTGCTGTGATCCGGTGGGGCCTCTGCTGCCAGTTTCTCGACGCGCCCATCCGGTTCCGCACCGCCACCCACCGATACGTCGCAACACTCACCGCGGCGGAGCGGCGGAAATACCTGGTCGCCATCGCCCGCGACAACGCGGCCGCCCTTCATGCCGCCGCGCTCCACTGCCACACCCTTGGCATCGGCGCCTTTCGCATCACCAGCCAGATCCTTCCGCTCAGCACCCACCCGGTGAGCGGCTACACGCTCGAGCGGCTCGACCGGAGCGGCACCATCCGTGAGGCATACGCCGCCGCAGGCCGGACGGCTGCCCGGCATGATATCCGTCTGAGCTTCCACCCCGACCAGTTCGTGGTTCTCAACTCGGAGCGGCCGGCAGTGGTGCAATCGGCCGTCGACGAGCTGGACTTCCAGGCCGCGCTCGCGGAGACAGTGGGCGCCGATACGCTGGTGTGCCATGGCGGTGGGATCGGAGGGGGCCTGACCGCGGCTCTCGAGCGGCTGGAGCGCGGGCTCGACTTGCTGGGCGGGCCGGCCCGGTCGCGGATCGCGCTGGAGAACGACGACCGGCTATTCACGCCGGCGGCATTGGCGCCGCTCTGCCTGAGGGCCGGCGTGCCCATGGTGTATGACGTCCACCACCACCGCTGCAACCCCGACGGCCTGAGCGTGAAGGAGGCGACCGCGCTCGCGGTATCCACGTGGAGGGATCGCGAGCCGTGGATGCACATCTCCTCGCCGCGCGACGGGTGGGACGGGCCCAATCCGCGGGCCCACGCCGACTACATCGATCCCGCCGACGTGCCCCCCGATTGGCGCCGCCTCTCCTTGACGGTGGATGTCGAGGCCAAGGCGAAGGAGCGGGCAGTGCTCGCGCTCGCCACGTCGCTCAGGAATGCGCCGACAGGATCACGGCGTTCCCGCCTGGCTCTCTGACTCCGATCTCTTCCGCCCCGTAGAACGTCTTCCGCCGCGGCACCACCACCGGCAGGCCTTTCACCGCCTTCTCCGCGGCGGCGATGTCGCTCACTTCGATGTAGAGCGTGGCACCCGGTGGGGTATCGGCCAGCGACGGGATGTCCTTGCGCACGCTGTCCCGGCTCTGGTACATCACCTCGACGGCATCCTTCTGCAGGATCACGAAGCCGAGCCGGTCACCCTCGGGCACCCCGGCGATCTTGGTGAAGCCCAGGCGCTCGGTCCAGAACGAGAGACAGGGCTCGATGGCGTCCACGACGAGGACGGGGGACAGCTTGTTGAAGGTGAGGGGCATGGGGTACTCTGGCGAAAGGGCGAAAGGGCGAAAGAGCGAAAGGGGCGATACGGTTCCAAATTTCCAAGAACGCGGCCTCGAGTGGAAGTACTTTCTTTTCGCCCTTTAGCCCTTTAGCCCTTTGCCTTTTCGCCCTTTCGCCCTTTCGCCCTTTCGCCCTTTCGCCCTATGCCTTATACCGTCCGCCTGCTCGACGCCCGGGCCACCGCCACCGAAGTCACCGACGTGCTCTGCGAGGCGTTCGCCGAGTATCCGGTGATGCGGTACGTGCTGGGCCGGACGGCCGAGTACCGGGAGCGGCTCGGCGTGCTGATCGGCTTCTTCGTCCTGGCGCGGGTGCTCCGGGAGGATGCGATCCTCGGGATCGACGCCGGTCACGAGCTTCGGGCCGTCGCCCTCTGCTCGCTGCCGGACCGGACGGCGCCGCCGGAGCTCGAAGAGCGCCGGGAGGAAGTGTGGGCGCGCCTCGGCGCGGAGGCGAGGGCCCGCTACGACGACTGCGTGCGAGCCTGGGGACAGATCCCCGACGTCGAGCCGAACGTCCACGTGAACATGCTGGCGGTCCCCCCGCGATATCAGGGCCGGGGACTCGCCCGGACGCTGATGGATCGGGTGCACGCCATGTCGCGCGAACGGGAAGATTCCAAGGGCGTCTCGCTCACGACCGAAAGCGACGCCAATGTCGCCTTGTACCGCCATCTCGGATACCGGATTGTGGGTGAGGCGACGATAGCGCCGGGCGTCAGGACCTGGGGCTTCTTCCGTCCGGACTGAGAGCGCCGAGCTTTGGGGCGGGACAGGAATCGGCCCGTCATCGCGCCGACCACGATGGCGTGACGCCCCTACATATCCGCGATCGGCCGCACCTCCGACTCCCCCTCGAACGCCGGCCAGTGCTTCCGGTGCAGCTCCATGAACTCGTTGGCGATCTCGAGCGCCTTCTCCCTGGAGGGCACCTCGACGATGGCGTAGCCGCCGACGACCTCCTTGGTCTCCGTGAAGGGGCCGTCGGTCACCTTCAGCTTGCCGCCACTCAAGCGAACCCGAAACCCTTCGCTGGTCGGCTTGAGACCTGCCGTGTCCTTGAGAACGCCGCTCTCGAAGCTCTCGCCGACGAACGTGCCCATGGCATCCATCAGGGCCTGGGGAATCTCCTGGTTCCGGTACTGCTCGGAGTGCTTGATCATCATCAGGTACTTCATGGTGGTCTCCTCGGAGGGTGAAAGCCGCCGGTGACACCGGCTTACAGTCGTGTCGCGGGTCTCGGCGGATGAGAGCGCGATCCGCGCCATCACCAACACGTCGAACGAGAGGCGGGGGATTCGACATCGGGCGTGCGGTGAGTGAGGCCAGGGCTGCAGGCGGGCTCGAGGAGTGGAACGCGTCCCGTCGACGTACCGTGATCGTTGTGCGTCCTAACGCAGCCCGATCCGCTCCACCAACTCGCCGAACCGAGGATCGACCCGCAACGACTTGTATCCCGGATCGACATGGAGGTAGATGAGCCCGGCCGACCGGACCTGGAACGCGCGCTCGAGGCAGGCGAAGGCGCGATCGAGGTCGCCGACGGCGGCGTAGCCCATCGCCATGATCTCTGACCGCACGTAATGCTGGCGCGACTCCTCGTCCAGCCGGTTGAGGATCTCGTCGGCCTCCTCGCGCCGGCCCAACGGTGCGAGCGCCCGCACGATCAGGGCATCGTAGGACCGCACGCTGGTGTCCTGTCCCTGGCCCCGCTGGAACCACCGCAGGGCGCTCTCGGCATCACCGAGCTCCAGGTAGGCGGAGCCGATGTCGAGATAGGAGTAGGCGTAGTCGGGGTCCAAATCGATCGTCTTCTGCGCCTGCGCGATCGCCCCGTGGTAATCCCCGCCGAACAACAGGAAGCGCCCGAGCCAGCGGCTGTACACCGGGTACAACGGATCCAGGATCAGCGCCTTCCGCATCTCATCGACGGCCTCGGACAGCAGTCCCACGGTCGGGAGCACGCTGCCGAGGGCCCAGTGCGCTTCCGCATGGTTCTCGTTCCCCGTCACGGCGCGACGGAGTTGTCGCTCTGCGCCGGCAAAATCCCACTCGTACCAGCAGAGCACCTTGCCCACCGACGTCATCGCCTCGACGAGGTCGCGATCGTGCTGGAGGGCTCGGGTCGCCGCGGCTTTGGCTCGGGGGTAGGCGTCATCCGGCACGACGAAATCATCGGCGAGCTGCGTCCAGCAATCGGCGATGCCGGCATAGGACCGCGCGTACGTCGGATCCTGCAGCAGCGACTGCTGGAAGAACTCGAGCGCCTTCCGGGTGGAGGGCTCGGTGTCCTTGTTGAAGACGAACCGGCCCTTGAGGTACAACGTGTACGCCTCGATGTTCTTGGCCGGCGCCACCAGGGTATCGGCGTCGCTGCCCAGCCGCAGCTTGAGGGCGTCCACGATCGCGTGCGAGATCTCGTCCTGGATGGCGAAGACGTCTTCCAGCTGGCGGTCGTAGGTCTCCGACCACAGGTGGTAGCCGTCGGCGACGTTGATGAGCTGGGCCGTGATCCGAACCCGGGGTCCGACCTTGCGCACGCTCCCCTCGAGTACGGTGCTCACGCCCAGCTTCTCACCGATCTCGCGGACGTCCACTTCCTTCCCCCTGAACCTGAAGGAGGAAGTGCGCGAGGCCACCTGCATGCCGGGCACCTTGGCGAGCGCGTTGATGATTTCTTCCGTCATGCCGTCGCTGAAGTACTCGTTCTCGGGATCGGCGCTCATGTTGGCGAGCGGGAGGACCGCGATGGCCTTGGGCGCGGGGGCCGATGGCCGGCCCGTCGCGACGGTGGTCTGGGCGGAGGAATCCAGGCCGTTGATGTGACGGAGCGCCTCGATGAACTGCGCCGCGGTGGGAAACCGGTCCACCGGGGTCCTCGCCAGGGCTCGGCTCACCGCGACGTCCACCGCCTCGGGCACGTCGCGCGTCACCCGGACCTTCGGGATCGGTGAGATGAACCGCTTGGCGATGATGGCCTGGGCCGTGGCGCCGGTGAAGGGCGGCTCGCCCGTGAGCATCTCGAACAGAACGCAGGCCAGACTGTAGAGGTCGGTGCGCCCGTCCACGTCGGTCTCGCCGGAGGCCTGCTCGGGACTCATGTAGGTCGGCGTGCCCATCACCATGCCCGTCTGGGTGAGCGAGGCGTCCGCGCTCAGCGCCTTGCCGATGCCGAAGTCGGCCACCATCGCCGACCCTTCGTGGAGCAGGATGTTCTCGGGCTTGATGTCGCGGTGGACCACCTGGTGCCGGTGGGCGTAGTCCAGCGCCGACGCGACCTCGCGCGTGATGGCCAAAGCCTCCGAGAGCGGCAGCTGCCGCTCCCGCTGGAGCCGCTCCCGGAGCGAGCGCCCTTCCATGTTCGGCATCACGTAGAAAAGCAGCCCACCGGCTTCGCCGGAATCGTAGACCGGCAGGATGTGCGGGTGGTTCAGCCCGGCGGCCAGCTTGATCTCGCGGAGGAACCGCTCCGCTCCGATGGCCGCCGACAGGTCGGGACGGAGGACCTTGAGGGCGACCTTGCGATCGTGGCGCAGGTCCTGGGCCAGGAAGACGACGGCCATGCCGCCCTGGCCGAGCTCGCGCTCGAGGCGGTAACGGCCGGAGAGACCCGATTCGAGCTGGGGCGGGAGCATGTTCATGGAGAAGGGTGGAAGATGCCCTCGATCGAGGGAGGCCGCTACGGTTCCGCCTCCGACCCGGTGGGACCATCTCCGATTGGCATGGCCATGCGGGGCCGGATTGGCCCTTGAATGACCTGCCCTCCGGCCTTAGCCTCACCGCAAAGGAGGTCGGACATGGCCAACCACACGACGATGACCCAACCCGAGCACAAAACCGGCACGCGAGACGAGTGGCTCGCCGCCCGCCTGAAGCTGCTGAAGGCCGAGAAGGAGCTGACCCACCGGGGTGACGAGGTCGCTCGCCAGCGGCAGGAGCTGCCCTGGGTCCGGATAGACAAGGCCTATCGCTTCGACACCGACGACGGCCGCGCCATGCTTCCGGATCTGTTCAGAGGCCGCTCACAGCTGCTCATCTACCACTTCATGTTCGGCCCCGACTACACGGCGGGCTGTCCGGCGTGCTCGTCGATCGCCGACGGCTTCAATGGCGCCGTGACGCACCTGGCCAATCACGACGTCACGCTCATGGCGGTATCGCGGGCGCAGCTGCCAAAGCTGCAGGCCTACAGGAAGCGGATGGGATGGACGTTCCCGTGGGCCTCCTCGTTCGGCGGCGACTTCAACCCGGATTTCAACGTCTTCTTCACCGAGGCACAGCAGCGCGAGGGCGCAATCGATTACAACTACCATCAGGAGGAGCCCACCCCCGAGGCGCTGGCCGGCAGGGACGTGAAGCAGTGGGAGAAGCGTGGCGAGGAGGGACCGGTGGCGCAGATGGCGGCCACGACCGGCACCGACGTGCTGACGTATACGCGCGAGCGGCCGGGCATGAGCGCGTTCGCGCTTGAGAACGGCGTGGTCTACCACACCTATTCGGCCTACGCGCGCGGATTGGACGCGCTCTGGGGCATGTACCAGTGGCTCGACCGCGCCCCCAAGGGACGCAACGAGACGGGCGTCTGGATACGTCGGCACGACGAGTACGGCCAAGGGCCGAAGTGATCCAAGCCGCGGCCGGACAGGCAGCTGGTGTCCCGTCCCATGGCCACCCTCAACCTGGCCTACTACAAGGACCGTATGAGGGAATGGGTCTCGGTGAGCGGCACCGCGACGTCGTCCCAGGACCGCCGCGCCATTCGCGAGCTGTACCGGAAGGATTGGAAGGCCTGGTTCGGCGATGAAGGCGGGGAGCGCGACGGGGGCCCCGACGATCCCCGGCTAAGCCGGGATTCGACCTAGCCCGCCGACACGGTCGAGGTCGAGAGGTCGGACCCCAGCGTCCAGTAGACGCGCTCGCCGGCCGGCACGATGAGGAGCGGCGTGGTGATGGCGCCGCCGCCGATCGCCTCGGCCCGGAGCCGGACCTGGTGGTCGGCAGGCGCCAGGCTGGCGGGAATGGTGATGGTGCTGTCGCTCAAGCCATTGACCTGCCCCACCAGCCAGCGGGCGCCCTGGCGCACCAGGTAGACGTTCATCGTGTTGTAGTTCTGGTTGCTCACCTGCACCGGGATCGCCTGCCGGCTGGCCCTGGCGTCGGCGGATACCGCGGGCGTCGGACTCAGATCCGGGGTGCGGCTGCATCCCGCGGCGAGGACGGCCATGGCGGCTAAGATGAATGAAGATCGGGTGGTACGCATCGCTGTCTTTCTCCCTCAGTGACAACTCGCTGACACAGTCTGCTTCCCTCTAATACACCCGTCGCGCCGCTCTGCTGGCATTTCCGTTACACGGATGCAACGTCGCCGGAAGAAACCATCCGCGGCATTCCCCCGTCCAATCTCCTGTCACCGACAACTCAATCGCGAACATGGGAAAGGATGCGGGATATGATCAGGCTACTGGCCACGGCGGCGGTTACGGGTCTGTTATTGAACACAGCGGTGGCGCCATCGCGGGCGGACGCGCAGGCGCTCGGGGAGGATAGCAGCTTCATCGCCACCGCGGGCAGCCTCGGCCTGCTCCAGGCGAAGCTCGGCAAAATGGCGCAGGAAAAGGGAACCAGCTCCGCGGTGCGGGAGTTCGGCAAGAAGATGACGGACGAGTACGAGCAAACGAACAAGAAGCTCGCGGACGGGGCGAAGGGCGCGGCCTATCCGTCGCCGGTCTTGCTCCGGCAGCACAAGCAGGTGGTCGACCGCTTCTCCAAGATGGGCAAGGGCTCGTTCGACAAGAACTACATGGCCGAAGCGGTGAACGATCACGACGAGGCTGTGCGCCTCTACCAGCAGGAGTCCGAGAGCGGCAAGATCGCGTCGCTCAAGACCTTGGCGACGAACCTGCTGCCGGACGTGCAACAGCAGCTCGGGCTGGCCCGGCAGACGGCGACCGTGGTAGGCGCAGACGTGACGGCGGCGGCGAAGGGGGAGCGGCAGGGGACGTAAGCAGGAACGCAGGGAACGCAGGGACGCAGAGTAGTTGGCTGCGTCCTTTGCGTGTATGAGCCGGGCCAGGCACCCGGCCTGCTGGATCCTGTCGCGTGGCAACCTTCGGCGAGGTCGTCCAATCCTACCTTCACCATCCCCAGCCAAACCGCAGGACCTCGACCCGGGACGTCCCGATGCGCCAGGGGCAGTTGCTGACCGTAACCATCATACTCTTCGCCGGCCGCCTGGCCGCGCAGTCCAGCGGACACGCCGACGCCCGGGCGGCGACGGATCGCCTGGTCGAGCGGTACATGCACGACCAGAAGGTCCCTGGCGCCTCAGTTGCCATCGTGCTGGATGATCTTCTGGTCTATTCCCGCGGCTTCGGCCTGGCCAACCTGGAGGACAGCGTTCCGGTTACCCCTCTTACTCTCTTT
Organism: uncultured Gemmatimonadales bacterium; assembly: GCA_963757525.1. Lineage (GTDB taxonomy): Bacteria > Gemmatimonadota > Gemmatimonadetes > Gemmatimonadales > GWC2-71-9 > CAVVWJ01. The sequence goes on along the minus strand of CAVWRM010000001.1, from coordinate 1,533,778 downwards.
TCCTCCGCTTCGACCCTCAAGCTGATCACCGCGACGGCCGTGCTGCAGCTCGCCGAGCAGGGGAAGCTGGATCTCGAGCAGCCGATCCAGAACTACTGTCCCGCGTACCCGCGCAAGCCATGGCCGGTTACGGTCTCGCAGCTCCTGGTCCACCAGGGCGGAGTGCGGCCGAGCCGTGGCGCGGACGTCTTCAATCGGGTGCATTACGGGTCGGTCGGGGCGGCGGTGGCAGCGTTCGCCGAGGACACGCTGGTCGCGGTTCCCGGCACGCGTGAGGTGTACACCAACGCCGGGTACGTGCTACTTGCGTGCGCCATTGAGGGCGTCTCGGCGCAGACATACGAGCAATTCCTCCGCGACCACATCTTCGTGCCGGCCGGCATGGCCACGATACGGCAGGCGAGCCTCTACCAGGTCATCCCCCATCGGACCGCGGCCCACGGGGAGAGGATATGCCTGGATGGTCTCGGGACCGGCTGGCGCGACGGTCGCCCGGCTGGCCGGGAGCGTGTGGACCGGCAGCTCGGCGGTACTCTATCTCCCGGACCGGCATTTCGCCGCCGTGGTGTCGACCAACCTGGGCTTCCAGCAGCCGAACGCGCTGCTGGACTCGCTCGCCGTCGCGTGGCGGGCGAGCCGGCGACCCTAGACCTACTTGCTCCCCATGCTGCTGTTCCAGGTGTCGCGGTAGATCTTCCACCCGCCGTCCGTCTTCTTGTAGAGCGTCATATACTGCCCGTGGTCCAGGTGCTTCCCCTCGGCGGATGTGGCCACCCATTTCCCGTTGCTGAGCGCGTAGTCGCCGAAGCCGGTGACGTCCTCCACCGTCAGCTCGTTCTTCGCTCCATGCTTCATGTCTTCGGCGAAGGCCGCGCGGATGGCGCTCGTGCCGGACACCGGCTCGGCACCGGGCGCCATGACCTTGGCGTCCTTGGTATAGAGCGCGCTCAGAGCAGCCGCGTCTCCCGCGTTGTACGCCTTTTCCCATGCCTTGTCCATCTTTGTGACCTCGGCGCGGACATCCCCGCCGGTCTGGGCGCTCGCCGCGATCGGCGAGGCGAGGGACAGCGCGACGAGGCCGAGCGCGATGCGACCGATCATAGCGTCTCCTGTCTGAAATGAAGGGGCCATACGAGCGTGCACCCGTAACCTACTGCCCGAGCCGGGGAGAGCCAGAGCGCAGCCACGCTACCGCCCCTCCGCCAGGATACCGCGCTTCACGTAGATCGGCCGCACCAGCTCGCGCAGCCGTCCGAGCCGGCTGCGGAACCAGAGTCCGCCGGCGATGCACGCCACGCCGCCGATGATGACGGTCGCGGGCTCGCCGATGTGCTCCGCGAGCGTGCCCGCGAAGAGGCTCCCGATCGGCGCGGTGCCGAGGAACGCCATGGCGTAGAAGGCCATCACGCGTCCCCGCAGGTGCTCCTCCACGATCGTCTGCAGCACGGTGTTGCTCGACGCGAGTGCCACCATGAATCCGGCCCCCACCAGCGGCAGCAGCGCGACCGACAGCCAGAGCGTGCGGGAGAGCGCGAACCCGATGAGCGCCATCCCGAACACGGTGACGGACGTCGCGATCACGCGGCCGAGGCCCAGCACCGACGGGCGGGAGGCGAGATAGACGGCGCCGACGAGCGCGCCCACGCCCGACATGCCCATGAGGATGCCGAGGGTGTTGGGCCCGCCGTGCAGGATCTTCGAGGCGAAGGCAGGCATGAGCACCGCGTACGGCATGCCCATCGTGCTCACCAGAGCCAGGAGCAGGAGCACGGTGCGGATCGGCTCGAAGTCGCGCACGTAGCGAAAGCCGGTCGCCAGCTCCTCGACCAAGCGGCTGGCCGCGGGCGCACGCTCCTCGCGCGTGATCCGCATCGCCAGCAGCGACCCGATCACGGCGACGTACGAGATCGCGTCGACCAGGAAGCACCACGCTTCGCCCATCGAGGCGATGAGGACGCCGCCGATCGCGGGGCCGGCGACGCGGCTCGCGTTGACCATCGAGGAGTTGAGCGCGATCGCGTTCGGCAGGTCGGCGCGGTCCTCGATCATGGAGACGACGAAGGCCTGGCGGGCCGGCGTATCGAAGGCATTGATGACGCCCTGGAACACCTGGAGCGCCAGGATCTCGCCGACCGTGATGACGCCGGCGAAGGTGAGGAGCGCGAGCGCCAGCGACTGGAGCAGCGAGAGCGCCTGGGTCGCGACGAGGACCCGGTGGCGGTTCCACCGGTCCACGAACACCCCGGCGACCGGCGCCAGGAACAGCGTCGGGATCTGGCCGCAGAAGCTCACGATCCCGAGCAGCAGGTCGGAGCCGGTGAGACGGTAGACCAGCCAGCCGGTGGCGATCCGGGTGATCCAGGTGCCGACGAGCGAGACGGTCTGCCCGCCGAAGAAGAGCCGATAATTGCGGTGGCGGAGGGCGCGGACGAGGGACATGCGGAAAGCTACACCCCGCCCGCGAATTCCCCCTCAGCCGAAGAACACGAGGCTCATCTCAAACACCGGCTCCGGCCAGTTGGGGAGTGGTCTTTTCCGGAGCCTCGCGCTTGAGGAACCCCAGCAGGTCGGCGTTGATGGTATCCGCCTCGGTGGTGGGCATGCCGTGCGGGAATCCCTTGTAGGTCTTCAAGGTCCCGTTCTTGAGGAGTTTCGCCGACAGGGGCGCCGAATCGGCGTACGGCACGATCTGGTCGTCGTCGCCAGCACCGGGGGCGCGGTCGTGGCCGGTGAGCGCCAGGGCCAGCGCGAATGGTATGCGGAGATCCAGGGTGGGCCTCCGACAGGTCAGCGAAGCTGGGCGCGTCGCTCGTACTCCAGCCGCTGGAACGTGTTCTGCACGCCGAGTGCTGGCCGGCGCCGCTGTCTCCGGATCACCCGTCCCCGCTTCATGACGAGTTGAATCGCGCGAGTATTCCGGATATCGAGCAGCGGATTGGCTCGCAGCACCACTATATCGGCCAATTTCCCCACCTCGATGGTGCCGCGCACACGCTCGGCACCGAGCGCGATCGCCGCGTCGCGCGTGGCGCTCTCCAGCGCTTCCGCCGAGCTCAGGCCTGCCAGCGTCACCAGGAGGTCCAGCTCCCGGTGCAGGTTGGGCAAGGAAGTCGAATCGGCGTCGGCGGAGCCCAGCGTGTCGGTGCCGGCGATCATCGTCACACCTCGTTCGTGCGCCTTCCGCGCGATCGCACCAGCCAAACGGAGACGGGGAGGGCTGTCGGCGAAGACGGTCAAGGTCGGCTCGAAGATGGTGCCGCGGCGCACCATCGCCGAGAACAGGGTATCGAGGCCGGCGTCGTCGAGGTCGAGCGGCGCGTTGGCCGGTGCGTGCAACGCCACGACGCGCCGGGCCGAGTCCATCGCCAGCGCGACCAGGCTGGCGTGGGAGACGGCGTCCACACCCGCCTCCACCACGTCGATCGGCCGAGCCTGATCGAGCGCGGCATGAGCCCACACCTTGAGGCCCTGTGCATGAGCCTCGGTGGTGATCCGGCGGGCCAGCGCTCCGCTGAGCTCGGCATACAGCTTGATTCCGGTGGCTCCGGTTCCTCGCGCTTCCGCCACCGCCTGGTGGATATCCGTCGTGTCGGTGACCGCCCGCATCCACGGCGCCTGGCCGGGAATCAACCCTCGGCTGGCGTCGTGCGTACGGGGGTCCGCAAAGAAGGCGGGTCCGGCGAAGAGCGCGGCATAGTAGATGTCGGGGCTCGTGATTTCGCCGAGCAGCGCGTCGCGCTGCAACGAGGCGAGCGCGCGCACATCGCCGGCCATGTCGCGAACCGCGGTGACGCCACCGAGCAGGGCGCCGCGCAGCCGCCGTTCGGCCCGTGCGCGTGAATCCTCGCCCGAGGGATCGGTCGCGACGTGGACGTGGGTGTCGATGAGCCCCGGGATCAGATAGCGGCCGGTCAGGTTGGTGACCCTGGCCCCCGCCAGCAGCGGGCGGGATCCTGTCGGGAAGATCGCGGCGATGCGTTCGCCCTCGATCAGCACACTCTGATTCGGCCGGAGCGGGTGACCGGTTCCGTCGAACACCGTAACGCCAGCCAGTACGACACTGCTGGTGCTGTCAGGTGGAGACTGCGCCCGCACGGTGCGGGTCGCGGTGAGGAGCAGCAGTCCCAGGCCCAGTCTCACGACCGGCGTCATGGCCACGGCTGCAGCCTCGCTTTCCAGATCGCTGTCGGTCGGGGTCGAGCAGAATATAACGGGCTTGTGGGCTCGCCAACGATACAGTACCTCCAGATTCCTCCTCTCGCACCCGGAGCCACCGATGTCGGAGTCCAGGCCGGAGAAGCCCGCGCATATCCGCGAGTTCTCAGCCCGATCCATCCTCGTAGGCCTCCTGGTGGCGCTCGTGATCGGCGCCTCCTACCCCTATATGGTGCTCAAGTTCGGGTTCGGCCCGAACATCTCGGTCGTCTCGGCGTTCTTCGGGTTTCTCGCCCTGGGGCTCTTCTCCCGCAGCTACAACCGGTGGGAGAACAACGTCGTCCAGACCGCGGGAACGACGGCCGGACAGATCGCCTTCCTGTGCTGGCTGCTGGCAGCGTTCGACATCATGGGTGCCGAACCGGGGAGCGGATTCGATGTGCGGCTCACCTGGCCGCAGACCTGGATCTGGCTCTCCGCCTCGGGACTGCTCGGCGTGTTCCTGGCCGTGCCGCTCCGCCGGCACTTCATCGAGGACGAGCAACTTCCCTTTCCCGACGGCATCGCCGCCGGCGAGACGCTGATCATGCTCGACTCGAGCGGGCCCGAGGCACGCCGCTCGGCGTTCGCGATGGTCGGAGCGCTCGCCGCGTCGGGCCTCACCTTCCTCGCGACACAGCTCCGCTGGATCGCCGACGCGATACCGGTCACGCTCAACGCCTTCTCGGCCCGAGGCGGGGTCGGCTTCGCGATCTCGCTGCTCAACATCGGCTCCGGGATCATCATCGGCCCCCGGGTCAGCACCAGCATGATGCTCGGCGCCCTGATCGGCTGGGTGCTGCTCCCGCCGTGGCTGCTGCGCCACGGGCTGATCACTCCGAACGCGACGCGGGTGGAGATTCTGCTCACGGTCATGTGGCCGGCGGTCGGGATGATGGTCGCGGCCGGCATCGCCGGACTCCTGCTTCGCTGGCGGGTGCTGCTCAAGAGCTTCGAGGGTCTCGCCGCGGCCCGCGGCGACGCGTACGACCTGCCGCTCCGCTGGGTGTGGACCGGCAGTGCAGCCTCGGCGGCGCTGCTGGTCGTGGTGCAGCGGATCTTCTTCCGCACGCCGGTATGGCAATCGGTCATCGCGATCGTTCTCGCGCTGCCGTTCGGCCTGGTGGCGCTCCGCGTCCTGGGCGAGACCAACTGGGGCCCGATCAGCACCATGGTGAACCTGGTGCAGGCCATCTTCGGCGTCCTCGCCCCTGGGGATCTCCGGGCCGGCATGGTGTCGAGCGGCATCACCGGCGCGGTGGCCGCGGAGTCGGAAGGTCTGATGCAGGACTACAAGGCGGGCTGGATGATCGGATCCACACCCAGGATCCTGACGTACATGCAGCTCCTCGCGGTGCCGGTCGGCGCGCTGGCGCTGGCGGTGATGTATCCGCTCATCCGGGACACGTACGGCATCGTCGGCGAGCACGCGCAACTCCTGAGTCCGACCTCACAGCGCTGGGTGGGATTCGCCAAGGTGGTGACGCACGAGCTCGGCGGCGGCGCCGTGTCGGGCGCCGCGGCCGCGCGGCTCGCTTGGATGAAGACCTCGTTCGCCTGGGGCGCGGCGGTCGGGGTGCTGATCACGCTGCTGGAGCTCAGGAAGGACTGGCGGCGATTCGTGCCGTCGCCCACGGGGATGGGGATCGCGATGCTGATCCCGTTCAACGCGGTGACAGGAATTTTTCTGGGAGCGATGCTCGATCAGGTGTGGGCGCGGGTGGCGCCGCGGCAGCAGGCGCAGTACTCCATTCCCACGGCGTCCGGGCTCATCGCGGGCGAGGCCCTGGTGGCGGTGGCCATCCCGCTACTGGTGACGCTGGGTCTGCTCAAGCTGACGTGAGCGGGCGCACGGTCACACTCGGGGCGCGAGCTACCCACCGGCCCTACTCGCCCCGCAGCGACTCGATCGGGTCCACCCGCGACGCGCGCCGCGCCGGCAGATACGCCGCCAGCACGCCCACGAGCACCATCGCGCCCGCCACCGCGGCGAACGTGGCGGGATCGAGCGCCCCGACGCCGAACAGGAGACTCCGAAGCGCCCGGGTAGACGCAGCGGCGACCGCGTAGCCCGATGACGACGCCCACCAGCAGCACCCGCGCCCCCTGCCCCACCACCATCCGCTGCACCCGCCCCGCCTCCGCGCCGAGCGCCATGCGCACGCCGATCTCGCGGGTCCGCTCGGCGACGATGTACGACAGCACGCCGTACTGCCCCACCGTGCCGAGGATGACGGCGAGGAGGGAGATCACGCCGAGCGTCAGCATCGTGAACGCCAGCGGCAGACGGGTGTCGGCGGCGAGACCCGCCATGGTGTAGGTCCGGTACATCGGCGCGCCCGGCGCCACCTCCCGCACCAGCGCGCGGATCTCGGGCGCGATCGTCTCCGCCCGCGGCGACTTGACCACGTACGCCGGTGACGAGACGAACCAGTCGGCGGGCGGCTGGCCGACGAGCGGGTAGTAGACCGCAGCCGGCGCGGGATCGCGGAAGTTGTCCTGCATCACGTCTTCCACGACGCCGACGACGGTCTCCCAGGCGTCGATGCCCTCCCGCTTGAGCCGCCGCCCGATCGCCGACTGTCCCGGCCAGAGCAGATTCGCCGCGGCCTTGTTGATGACGACGTGCCCCAGATCGGTGAACTGGTCCGCCTCGGTGAGCGTGCGCCCCTCGAGCAGGCGGATCCCCATCGTCGAGAAGTAGTCGCCCGCGATGGAGACGAACCCGAGCCGGGTGCCATCGGTCTCCCCCGCCCGCCCGGCGGGAAGGAACCGCCCGTCATCGAGGCCCTCATTGAGTGGCACGTGGTCCACGATCCCCACCGAGGTCACGCCCGGCAGGTGCGCGAGGCGCTCCATGAAGGCGAGGTGGAACCGGGCGTACGACTTGGCGTCGTGGAGCTGGTCGCCCTCGGGTGCGATCTGGAAGGTGAAGATGTCGCGCGTGTCGTAGCCCGGGTCGACGTTCCGCATCTTCTGGAAGCTCCGGAACAGCAGCGCCGAGCCGGTGAGGAGCACGAGCGCGAGCGCGGTCTGCGCCACGACGAGGCCGTCGCGGGCCCAGTGCCGCCGCGTGGTGGACCCACGGCTGCCGTCGCGCAGCCGGTCGAGACTCGGCTCGGACGCGCGCAGAGCCGGCAACGCGCCGCAGAGCAGCGCGGCGAGCGCCGAAGCGACGCCGGTGAACAGGAGCGTGCCCCAGCGCACGTGGATGTCGCCCACGCGGGGCACGTCGGGCGGGACGAATCGCAGATACAATGGAACGCTGACCCAGGCGAGGACCATGGCCAGCGCCCCGGCGAGCAGCGCGACGACGGCGGCTTCCATGATCTGGGCGCGGAAGAGCTGGAAGCGCGCGGCGCCGATGGCGCGGCGAACGGCCAGCTCGCGCTGCCGCCGCTCGGCGCGGACCAGGAAGAGGTTGCCCACGTTGGCGCACGCGATGAGCAGCACGACCGCCACTGATCCGAACAGGATCCAGATCGGCCCCGCGACCCGGCCCACGAGCTGCTCGTCCAGGGGACGCACCACGGGACGGAACTTCCTGATCAGCTCGGCGTAGCCGGGCGACCCGCCGAACCGGTCGGGCAACCGCTGCGCCAGCGCCCCCAGCTCGCGCTCGAGACCGGTGAGCGTGGCGCCGGGACGCATCCGCCCGACGAACGCCATCCCGAACCGGCCCGGCGTGATGTCCTCGGGACGGATGACCGCGGTGATCCACAGCGTGACGCCGTCGCGGGGGAAACGGAAGTCGGGACCCATCACGCCGATGACCGTCCGCTGCTGCCCGCCGATGTAATAGGACCGCCCGATGACGGCGGTGTCGCCGCCGAACCAGCTCTGCCAGAGGCCGTAGCTGAGCAGAGCGACCCGGTCTTCGTCCTCGGCGGTCGGCACGCGGCCCAGCGCAGGTGCCACCCCGAGGGTGGGGAACAGTGAAGCCGTGGAGACGGCCATCCGCACCCGCTCCGCACGGTCACCCACGCGCAGCGTATTGGTGAAGTCGTCGTAAGGCGCGAGCCCCTCGAGCGTCTTCGACTGCTCCCGATACTGGACGAAGAACTCGGCTGACAGGTCGAACTCCCTGGGGAGATCGGAGCCGGGTGCGGTGCCGCCGATGTAGACCAGGCGATCGGGCTCCGGGAACGGCAGCGGCCGGAGCAGCACCGCGTCCACGATGCTGAAGATGCCGGCGTTGGCACCGAGGGCGAGTCCAAGCGTCCCGACGGCGACGAGCGTGAAGCCGGGCGAGCGCCGGAGGGCGCGCACCGCGTGGCGAAGGTCCTGAATCCAGCCGTCGCGGAGCCAGCGCACGAGTCCTCCTCCCCCTGCTTCACGGGGATTGGATTTCAATGAAGGCTTCCAGTGCTCGGCCACGGCAGTACCGATGAGGTCGAGCGATGCCGTGACGATGTACCCGAGCGCGGCGAGTCGCCCGCGGGCGCGGGCGGCGGCCAGGTCCTCGCGCACGTAGGCGGCGATCTCCGCCCCGAACCGCTCGCGGAAGGCGGCCGGAAACAGGCTTGTAAGGAAAGCGAGCAGCCGGCTCACGACCGGGCGGTCCGGAGCCGCTTCTCGGCCAGCGCCACCGCGTTCTTGAGCCGGTTCGCTTCGGCGGCGAGGGCCCGGCGCCCGGCGGCGCTGAGCCCGTAGTAGCGGCGCGAGAGTCCCGGGTGCGGGGATACATCGCCCTTGGGCTCCGTCTCGGCGACGAAGCCGGCGGCCATGAGCCGGGCGATGACGCGATAGAGCGAGCCGGGCTGCGGCGTGAGGCTGCCGCCGGACTCGTCCTCGACGCGCTGCTTCACCGCGTAGCCGTGAAGGGGGCCGGAGGCGAGGGCGAGGAGGACGTGGTAGTCGAGATTAGTCATGGGAACGGTATATGTGCAGGCGGAACATATAGGACAGCGGATGAATGCGCCAGCGCCACCTGCCTCTCGATTGTAAAGCACGGCCGTTTCAGCCCAGATCCAGCACCAGCAAGGAGTGGTCCGACCAGCCGCGCTCCCGTACCTCATGATCGTACCGGCACGCCGTCACCCGCTCGGCAATGGCCGGTGACGCGAATGCATGATCGATCCGGAATCCTCGCCCCGCGCGGGGAGTGCGCAGACGGCTGAACCAGGTGTGCTCCCGCTTCGCGCCGTGTTGCCGCCGCCAGAGATCCACCAGCCCGATTCCGGTCAGCGCCGCGAATGCCTCGCCCGACCTGAAGCGATAGTCCTCGGCGTCGATCAGGGACGCGCCCGCGTTGAAGTCGCCCAGCATGACGAACGGCCTCGCCCGGCGACGGCGCAGCCAGCCGGCAGTGGCGTTCCAGAACGCAGGGATGGCCGGACCCTCGGGTGGCCCGTATACCGCGGCGAGCCGCAACCCATGACCGACGACCTCGACCTCGAGCCAGCCCCGGGGATTGATGCGCGCCTGCGGGGGACGGGGACCGCCGACGCGCAGGAGCGGCACGCGGGACAGCACGCACTGTCCCCGATCGAGCCCGGCCCGGGGAGCGCTCAACCGCCAGGCATAGCCGACGCCGGCGAGCACGTGGCAGAGATCGACCGCTCGACCCGGTATCGTCTCCTGGAGCGCGATGATATCGGGATCGTAGCGCCGCAGGACATCGAGAATCGGACCGCAGCGCGAGCCGCCCCCCGCGAGAATGTTCCACGAAAGGAGACGCATCACGAGCCGCGGCTTTCCCGCTCCAGCCGCGCGATCGCGTCGCGCGCCATCCGCGTCGCCTCGTGGTCCTCGCCATAGTGCGACCGTATCACCGGCAGGCTGGCCCGCAGGAGCGGCTCGGCCTCCTCGTAGCGCCCGAGTCGCAGCAGGCAGATGCCCAGGTCGCGCCGGGTGACCGCGACGTCGGGGGCACTGTCCTCCATCGCCGCGAGCCTGATCTCGAGCGCTTCCCGTAGAGGTCCGAGCGCCTCCTCCGCCTTGCCCTCGGCGAGCAGCACCCGGCCAAGACCGAGCAGGGCGAACGCGGTGGTGGGGTGCCGCTCGCCGAGGGCGGCGCGCCAGATCTCCAGCGCCCGCCGGTTGTGCCGTTCCGCCTCCTGCAACTTGCCCCGCCGCCGGAGCAGCAAGGCCAGGTTGTTGTGGCTGGAGGCGACGTCCGCGTGGTCCTCGCCCAGCACTCGTGTCCTGAGCGCGAGGACTTCACGCAGGATCGACTCCGCCGACGCCAGGTCGCCCGACTCGCCCAGCGCGGCGCCGAGATTGTTGAGGCCGGTGAGCACGGTAGGGTGGGTCTCGCCCAGCGACGTCCGCCACATCGCGATCGCCTCCCGGAACATCGGCACCGCGTCCGCCGGCCGTCCCGACCGGTAGCGCAGCACGGCGATGTTGTTGAGCCCGGTCGCGATCTCGGGATGCACCGGACCATAGGCCTTGCGCTTGATCGCGAGCGCCCGTGTTTGCGCCGACTCGGCCTCCGCGAGACGTCCGCTCTCCTCGAGCGCGCGGCCGAGATCGGCGAGCGCGGCGGCTACCGAAGGATGATCGGGCCCGAGGAGCCGCTCGCGAGCGCCGAGAGCCTCGCGCAGCGTCCGCTCGGCGGGGCCGTAGTCGCCCTGCGCGGTCAGCACCAGGCCGAGCGAGCGGAGCGCCTCCGCGGTCTCGGTGTGGAGATCGCCGCGCGTCGCGCGCAGGAGAGCCACCGCCTGCTCGGCCGCCGCCCGGGCGGAGTCGAGGCGGCCCTCGCGCCAGAGGATGGCGGACCGCGCATCGAGGATCTCCGCCTCCGCCACGCTGTCGCCCCGGGCGCGTCCCGCGCGCAGCGCCACCACGAGCAGCGAGTCGGCTTCGGCGTACTCGCCCTTCGCCCGCAGGATGTCCGCGAGCAGCTGCATGCTGGCGGTCACACCGGGATCGTCGGCACCCAGGCGGCGCCGGCGGACCGCCAGCGCCGCGCGGGCCAGCCGCTCGCCCTCCTCGTAGTCGCCGAGATCGTGCAGCAGCGACGCGAGATCGTGGGCGGCGCCCGCCTCGTCCAGCGCCGCCGCCGGGCCCCGGGCCCGCTGCACCGCGAGCGCCTCGCTCAGCAGCGGCCGCGCTTCGGTGTAGAGGCCGAGCCGCTGATAGAGTCCGCCCACCATCCCCAGCATCTCCGCCCGCATCCCCGGCTCACGCTCGAGGCCGCCGGCCAGTGAGGCCGCGCCCCGGTCCAGCAGCTCGCGCGCGGTGACGCTCCGGCCCCGGGCGCTGTCCGGGTCGGAGATCGCGAAGATCCCCTCGAGGAAATCCCGCACCCGCTCGGCACGTGCGGCCTGCCGCGCGGCGGCGCGCGCCTGCCAGGCGGTGCCGGCGACCCCGGCGCCGAGCGCCAGCGTGAGGAGCGCGGCGGCCGCGACGCCGCCGCGATGCCGCCGGAGGAACTTGGCCGCGAGATAGCGCCGGCTCGGCGGCCGTGCCTGCACGGCGAAGCCATCGAGGTGCCGCCGCAGATCGTCGCGCAGGTGCTGGACCGATGCGTAGCGGAGCGCCGGCTCCTTCCGGAGCGCGGCGAGCACGATGGTGTCGAGGTCGCCGGCGATCGCCCCGCGCTGCGCCACCGGCGCGACCCGGCTGGGCCCCTGCGGCTCCTCCTCCACGATCGAACGGGCCAGCGACTCGGGGCCCGCGGTGTCGGGATGGAGCCGGCGCCCGGCCAGCAGCTCGTAGAGCAGCACGCCGAGCGCGTAGACGTCGCTCGCCGTGGTCACGGGCTCGCCCCGGATCTGCTCCGGACTGGCGTAGGCGGGCGTGCCGAGCAGCATGCCGGTGCGGGTCTCCGGGACATCGGCGTCGCCCGGCGTGCGCTCCAGCAGCTTGGCGACGCCGAAGTCGAGCAGCTTCACCTGCCCGTCGCCGGTGACCAGGATGTTGCCCGGCTTGAGGTCGCGGTGCACCACGAGGTGCTGGTGGGCGAACTGCACCGCGGCCGCCACCGCGTCGAAGAGACGGATCCGCTCCGCCACGCCGAGGCCGCGCGTCTCGCACCAGCGGTCGATCCGCTCGCCTTCCACGTATTCCATCACGAGGTAGGGCAGCCCGCTCTCGGTGACGCCGCCGTCGAGGAGGCGTGCGATGTTGGGATGGTCGAGGCCGGCCAGGATCCGACGCTCGGTGAGGAAGCGGCGGGTGAGCGCGGCGGTGTCGGGGCCCGGCGGCACCAGCTTCACCGCCACCTGCTTCAGATACTGCCCGTCGCTCCGCTCCGCGAGGTAGACGGCGCCCATCCCGCCCCGGCCCAGCTCCCGCAGCAGACGGTAGGGCCCGGCGCGCTCGACCGGAGGCGTCGGGTCCGGCGCGCGGGCGAACAGCCCCTCCAGAAGGTCGGGCGCGTAGTCGCCGAGCGGGCGTTCGAGGAACGCCGGCGAGCGCTCCAGCGCGCCGACCAGCCGGAGGGCTTCGGACAGGACTTCCGGATCATCGGCGCATGCGGCCGCCACCGCTTCCGCCCGGGCGCCGGGCTCCCGCTCGAGCACGTCGTCCAGCGCGGCGTCGAGCCGGCGCCACTGCTCGGGGGTCACGTCGCCTCGCCCGACAACTCGGCGGAGAGCCAGGCCCTGGCCTTGAGCCAGTCGCGGCGCACCGTGCGGCCGGAGACCGAGAGGGCCGCGGCGATCTCCTCCTCGCTCATCCCGCCGAAGAAGCGGCACTCCACGGTGCGGGCCAGGCGCTCGCTCAGCGCGCCGAGCCGGTCGAGCGCCTCGTCGAGCGCGAGGACGAACTCGCTCTGCTCTTCCACGGGGAGATCGCGGTCTTCCAGAGAGAAGCGGAGTGTGCCGGCGCCGCGCTTGACCGCGCCCCGGCGCCGGGCCTCGTCCACCAGCACCGCCCGCATCACCTGCGAGGCATACGCGAAGAAGTGGGCCCGATCGGCCCACTCCGCCCGGCTCTGATCCACCATCCTGAGGTAGGCCTCGTGGATGAGCGCGGTGGTGTCCAGCGTCTGCCCCGGGACCCGGTGGCGCAGGTGCCGGTGCGCAACGCGGCGAAGCTCGTCATAGAGGGAGGAGAAGAGCCGGTCGAACTCGCTGCGGTCTCCGGCCCGGACCCCCCGGATCAGGTCCACAACGGAGGTCATGAGGCCAAGATACAGTCCGATGGCCGGTTCCGCCCCCGGATTGCGTTAGTCCCGGAAGACCCTCATTCCGGAGACCGTTTCATGCGCATCCCCCTCTGGCTCCCTGCGCTCGCCCTCGCGGCGGCCGCGTGCGGGGGCGACGGCTCGAGCGGGCCGTCCACCGGATCGATCGCGGTGACCACCACCACCGGCGGCAGCGACCCCGATCCCGACGGATACACCGTGGCGGTGGACGGCGGAACCGCGCAGGCGATCGGCGTCAATGACGCGCTCACCATAGACGCCGTGAGCGCGGGCAGTCACAGCGTGGCGCTCGGCGGGGTGGCGGAGAACTGCGTCGTGGGCGGGGGCAGCTCGCGCACGGTGAGCGTGAGCGGCGGGGGGACGGCATCGGCCGCGTTCGGCGTCACCTGCAGCCCTCCGCCGCCGGCCCTCGCGGGGCGTATCGCCTTCGAGACCGACCGCACCGGCGACTACGAGGTGTTCGCGATGATGGCGGACGGCACCGGGCTGGTGAACCTGAGCCAGAATTCGGCGGCGGACGACTTCGAGCCCGACTGGTCGCCCGACGGCACCAGGCTGGCCTTCGTGAGCGATCGCGACGGCAACGATGAGATCTACCTGATGAACGCCGACGGCAGCGGCCAGGTCAACATTTCCAACGCCGCCGGGGCCGACCGGGCGCCCGCCTGGTCGCCGGACGGGAGCATGATCGTGTTCGCCACCGACCGGGATGGGAACAAGGAGGTCTACACCATGAAGGCCGACGGGAGCGAGCAGACCAACATCACCAACCGCGACGGGGTGGACGAGCACCCGGACTGGTCGCCCGACGGGACGCGTATCATCTACCAGAGCGACCGTTCACCGGCGGGGGACATCGACGTGTGGGCGATGGATCCGGACGGCGGCAACCCGACGAACCTGACCGACGCGCCGGACTCGTTCGACGGGCGGCCCGCCTGGTCGCCGGACGGCAGCCTGATCGCGTTCGGCAGCAGCCGCGCCGAGAACGACGACTTCGAGGTGTACGTGATGCCGGCCGCCGGCGGGAGCGCCACGCGGGTGACCGACGCGGTGGACTTCGACAGCTATCCGGCGTGGTCGCCCGACGGCGCGTACCTCGCCTTCCGGAGCGACCGGACCGGCAACTCCGAGGTCTTCATCGCCCAGTCGAACGGTGCCGGGCCATTCAACCGGACCAACAATCCGACAGTGGACTGCCATCCGACCTGGACCGCCGTGGCATCAGGTGTCTCGACGGCATCGGCGGCTGCGCCGAAGCCGCCGGCGAGCGTGGCGGCGAGGGCGGCGGTGGGAGCCCAGCGGAGCGTGGCGGGTAAGGAGAGCTGCATCCATGCGGCTCGATAGACCGGAATCATGGGCCCCGGGCGGAAACGCGCGATCCGCTTCACCCGAATCGAACGCTGTCTTTACATCCCGGATTCGAGCATGATGTGGGCTTTCGGCGTGCCGGGGTCCATGATCCACGGCATGCCTTCGGTCGGGGTGGCTGGAAGCCCGCTCGAGGCGACCGTCGCGTTGGGGAGGTAGACCACGAAGAGAGGCTTCGCCTTGGGTGCGGTGCCGGTGGCGGTGTCGAAGCTCCCCGCGGGACCCGTGAGTGAGTAAAGCATCGCGGCTCGGCGCGGCATAGCCACCCTGCCGGCCCGCACGTCGGCGAACCGCACGCTGTCCACCCGTTCCTCCGGCACCCCCTGGGCGCGGAGGGCTCGGCCCCGCGCCATGAACGGGTCGAGCGACCGATGATAGCAGGCGACGTGGAACTGCTTCCCACCTGGCTTGCTCGCCAGGCAGATCATCGGGCCGGTGCCCTTCCGCAGCGTCGTCAGCTTTCCATCCGGCGCGTAGCCGAGCACGGTCGCGTCCGGCCGCAGCTCTTTGGGCGCGGCAAGCAGGGCGGCCGTGATCTGTTGAGATGCGGGCGGCACCTGGGCAACCGCGACCGATCCACCAAGAATCAAGGCAAGCGCGGAGACCGTGAGGGTTCGTTTCATGTGTGTTCCTGGGGCGGTCGCAAGGTGGAACCGGGGATCGGTCATCGGTGACTCAAAAATGCGCGCCGGAGGAGACTCGCGCGAGTCACCCCGGCCCGGTACACGGCATGGTAGCTTCCACGCCCATGTCTCTTCACCAGCTCTTCGCGGGGCTGCTCGTCGCGACGGCCTGGTCGACCCGCGCGGCGGCACAGCACATCGCATACGATTCGGCGGCCCGCACCTGGACCCTGACCTCGGGCCCGGTCTCGTATCGCCTGTTTCGCCGGGACCAGGGGGTCGCCTTCGACTACTTCGGCCCGACGTCGCGCATGGGCGCGGCGCCCGACACGGCGCAGCCGTCACGCGGTGACCTGACCGGCGTCGCCGCCGATCAGGTGCTCGAGCCCGCGTCCCTTCGGCTACTCTCCGACTCCGTGGTGCCGGTGTCTCCGGAGGTGAACGAGCTCCGGCTTCGTTTCGTCCACCTGCGCCTTCCGATTCAACTGGAGGTGCGTTATACCGCGTGGGGAGCGACCGGCGTCTTCTCGCGAGAGATCAGACTCACCAACCGGGGCGACCGTGCCCTGGTTGTCGCGCGGCTGCCCAGCATCAGCTGGGAGCTTTCCGGCGGCGACTACACTCTGCGCTATCTCTGGGGAAGCTGGGGACAGGAGCGGCAGCTCGCCATGGAGACGCTCGCGGCCGGTGCGCGACGATTCGAGCAGACCCGCGGGCGATCGACCAACGGCTACGTGCCATGGCTCTCACTCCGGAACCGGACGCTGGGCGTCGAGTACATCGCCGAGCTGGCGTGGTCGGGAAATTGGTGGATGCAGGCCGAGCGCCGGCCCGGCACCGGCGCGGCCCCGCTCGGCGACCAGCCGCTTCGGGTCGAGCTCGGCATGCACAACGACTTCGGCGGCCCGCTGACCCTGCTTCCGGGCGACAGCATCACCCTGCCGCGCGCCGTCTTCACCGCGACGACCGGCGACCTGGACGACGCCGCGAACCGGATGCATCGCTATCAGCGCCGTTACCTGGTGCCCCGCGCGAGGACGAACGAGCCGCCGCTGGTGCAGTTCAATACCTGGTTTCCGCTCGGTCCGGCGGTCGACATCACCAACACCATCCAGGCCGCGGACGCCGCCGCCGCGATCGGCGCCGAGGTGTACGTGCTGGACTCGGGGTGGTACACCAGCGGCGACTGGGAGCGGACCCTGGGCGATTACGAGCCCGATCCCGACAAGTTCCCCCACGGACTGGAGGAGCTGGCCGACCACGTCCACGACAAGGGCATGAAGTTCGGGCTCTGGGTCGAGATCGAGAACGCCGGAACCGAGTCGCGCCTCTTCCGCGAGCATCCCGAGTGGTGCCTGCCGTACGGCGGAAGGCCCTGGATCACCGCGAATCGCTGCCAGCTCGACTTCGCGATCCCGGCCGTGCGGCACTGGGCGACGGCCACGGTCGACCGCCTGGTAACCCGGTACCGGCTCGACTGGATCAAGATCGACTACAACATCGACGTGGGCGATCGGGTCGACCCGGCGCGACGCGGACAATCGGGTCGCCGGCTCCACGATCATCTGACCGCCTACTACGCGTGGCTGGATACCGTCCGCGCCGCGCACCCGGACCTGGTCCTGGAGAACTGTTCCAGCGGCGGACTGCGGCTCGACCTCGGCGTCATGGCGCACACGCATACGGCCTGGCTGTCCGATGTGGTGGACCCGATGGCGTCGGTCGCGCTGGGTTACGGCTGCACGGTGCAGTTCGCGCCCGAGGTCTGCAACCACTGGATGGTCGGCGATGCGGACAGCGGCGTGGTGGACTCGACCAGACCGCCGGGCTGGTGGGACTTCATGCTGCGCGTCCCGATGAACGGCCAGTTCGGCATCTCAGGACGGATCCCGGAGTGGAGCGCGGCCGTACGACAACGCGCCGCGGCCAACGTCGCCCTCTACCGGCGCATTCGCGGCACCATCACCGGGGCGGATGTCTACCATCTGACACCACCGCCCTCACGGAATGCGCCGACCGGATGGACGGCGCTGGAATACGTGCAGCCTGTCAGCCGGCGTGCGGTAGTCCTGGCCTATCGTCTGGCGCGGAGCTCCGGGGCTCTCACGCTGAGACTCCGCGGGCTTCTCCCCCACGCGGTGTACGAGGTCACGATGGACGGGCACCGGATGAGGCCGGCCACCGGCGCGACCCTGGCCGCTCGCGGCCTCCTGCTCCGCCTTCCCGCGATCCGGCGTGCGGCGGTCGTCGAGCTCGAGGCGCGACCGTAGCTACGGCGTCCGGACCTCCATGACCCACAGGTCGCTCCGCTCTTCGGATACCGCGTAGACCAGCCGGCCCGCCGCGTTGCCCCACCCGCCGGACGAACGCTGTCCTCCTTCGAGCGTCACGATCCGCTCGGGTGTGCCACCACCGAGCGGGATGCGCCAGAACGTCGTGCCGGTCGCGTCGGCGTTCCGGGTATAGACGGAGCGGCCGTCGTCGCTCCATCGCACCTGGTCCCCCAGCAGCGCTCGAGGCCCGGTGGTGTCGGCCAGGAGCCGGGGTGCGCCCGAGTCGGCCGGCATGGTCCAGAGCGACCCACTCGTGAGCGAGCTGCCGAAGGCGAGCGTGCGGCCGTCGGGCGACCAGTTGGCGAAGAAGCCCCAGCCGAGGCGCTCGACCGGCTTCTGCCAGGCGCCGTTCACCCGGCGCGCCGTCCAGATGCCGCCCCGCTCCGTGAAGAGCGAGTAGGAAAGCTGATCCCCGTCGGGCGCCCACATGGCCATGGCCTCCTGGGCGGGCGAGGAGGTCACCCGCTGCAGCGGGCCGCCGTCGAGCGGCATGACCCAGATGTCGCGCGAGCCTCCCCGCCAGGAGTGGAACGAGACCTCACGGCCGTCGGGCGACGGTGTGGGCCAGAAGTCGTCGCTCGAGTCGGCGGTGAGCCGCTCGGGCGCGCCGGCGGGCAGCGCCATGCGGTACAGGTCCATGTTGCCGCTCACGTCGGAGTCGTAGTACACCCAGTGGCCGTCGCGGGAGAGCTGGGTCGTCTCGACGAACTGGGACCCGTGGGTGAGCTGGATCGCGCTCGACGCCGGGACCGGCAGGTGTGCCGGCACGGGGATGGACCAGGCATTGCTCTCGATGGCGAGATCGGCATACGCGATCCGCCTGCCGTCCGCCGAGAGCGAGATGGTGTGGGCGTTGAGGCCGGTGGTGAGCCGGAGCGCCGGCCCGCGCGGCGCTCCCCCGGCCACCGCCTGGGCGAAGATGTCGCGCGGACCGAAGCGGCTGGAGACGTAGTAGACCCAGCGCCCGTCGGGCGACCACGCGGGGCTCAGGTTGGGAAAGAGGCTGTCGGTGACCGGCACGACCCGGCCATCACTCACGCGCACGCTCACCACCCGACTGGGCGAGGCGTTGCCGAACAGGGTCCCCGGCGTGAGCGCGATGGCGTTGCCCGAGACGCACGCGAGTTGTGCCGCGTCCGGACTCCAGGCGCAGCCGTGGGCCTCGAACACCCGGGCGATTCCGTGCGAATCGCCGCGAGGCTCGTGGACGAAGACCGAGTCGCCGATCACGTACGCGATCCGCTTGCCGTCGGGCGCCCACGCCGCCGAGATCACCGGCCCGGTTCGCCCCGGCGGCACTTCCGCGGTCTCGGCGCCGCCGCTGGCGGGCACGCTCACCACGCCGCCCCGCTCGAGAAAGAGCACCCGGCTTCCGTCGGGCGACCAGCGCGGATGCGACTGGACCTGGGTCGTGTCGTCGGTGAGCGCGATGCGGCGGCCGCCGGCCACCGGCCGGACGAACACCCGCATGCGGACCGGCGTGCCGCTCGCGTAGGCCACCGTTCTCCCGTCGGGGGAGATCGCCGGCAGCACCTCGAGGGCGGGATCCCAGGTCACCCTGTCCACGGAGCCGAAGCTCATCGGCAGCGCGGCGCTGTGCGACCGGCGAGCGCCGGCGAGATAGCCCGCAACGATGAGTGCGGCGCCGCCCGCCACGAGCACGGCCGATCGGCGCCACGATGGCGCGTCCGCGGTGGCACGCGCGCGGGCGCCTGTGCGGCGGCTGGTCCGCTCGGCGCCGAGATGCTCGGCGAACTCGTGCGCGGTGGCGAACCGGTCGGCCGGGAGCTTCTCGAGCGAGGTGAGGACGGCCTCCTCGACCTCGGGCGGGATGGAGCGCCGGCGGGGGAGCAGCGGCCGCGGGTCCTCGGTCAGCACCAGGGCCACGATGGCCTGCGCGGTAGGACCGGTGAAGGGCGGCTCGCCGATCAGCATCTCGTAAGTGACCGCGCCGAGCGCGTAGATGTCGCTCCGGGCGGTGATCTCGCGCTCACCCATCGCCTGCTCGGGCGACATGTAGTGCGGCGTCCCGATCGACATACCGGTCTCGGTGATGCGGGTCCCGCCGGCCTTGCTGGCAGCGAGCGCGATACCGAAGTCGGCCACGAGCGCCGAGCCATCGTGCAGCAGGATGTTCTCGGGCTTGATGTCCCGGTGGATGACGCCGTGGCGGTGGGCGTAGTCGAGGGCGCTCGCGACCTCGGTGGCGATCCGGACCGCGTCGCCCACCGGCAGCTGCTTCTCCCGCGCGAGCCGGTCGCGCAGCGATTCGCCTTCGACGAACGGCATCGCGTAGAAGAGGAAGCCGTCGGCCTCACCCGAGTCGAACAGCGGCAGGATGTGCGGATGCTGGAGGTTGGCGGTGGTTCGGATCTCGCTCAGGAACCGCTCCGCGCCGATCACGGCGGCGAGCTCGGGCTTGAGCAGCTTGATGGCGACCTTCCGGTCGTGGCGGAGATCGTGCCCGAGGTAGACCGTCGCCATGCCGCCGGCGCCGAGCTCGCGCTCGATGCGGTAGCGGTCGGCCAGGGCGGCCGCGAGGCGGGAGGGAGGTTGGGTCATGAGGGGTGCATCTAGGATAAGGCGAACGGGCGAAAAGGCGAAAAGGCGAGAGGGCGAAAGGGCGAAACCAGTAGCTGGATAGGCGGTTCGCCATTTCGTCATTTCGCCCTAGAATTCGCCACCATGACTACCATCGCGAGCCACCCTCCGGCGCCTCCCCTCCTCGAGCGGGGATTCGACACGTCCGGCGGATTGGGATTCGTGCGGGAGCGCCTGGCGCTGCTCGGCAAGACGCTCTTCCTCGTGTCGTTCGGGTTCTACCTCTTCCTCCTCGCCAGTCTGACGCTGATCGGCGGCGCGCCCTTCCTTGCCGTGGTGCGCGGACCGGTGGCGCTCGGACACCTTCTCGCCAGCTTGACGATGGCCCTGCTCTGGCTGCTGGCGACTCGGGCCAGGCTCTCGTTATGGAGCCTGGGAGCGCTCGACGCCGTCAGCTTCGTCGTGGCCGGCGGGTTCCTCTCTCTCATGACGATCGAGGACGAGGGGCAGATCCTGCAGACGCTGCTGGCCCTGACGGTCACGGTCATGGTCCGCGCCATCCTGATGCCCTCCAGGCCGGGGCGAACCCTGTTGCTCTCGGCCCTGGTCTTCGCCCCGGCGGTTGTCGTGTGCATCACTCGTCATCACCCCACGGCGTTCCTTCCCGGATTCAGCGCGGGCTATCAGAAGCTGCACATGACGCTCAACACCGTACTCTGGAGCGTTCTGGGGACCACGCTGGCCACCATCGTTTCACGCGTCCTGTACGGACTTCGACGGCAGGTCGTCGAAGCGACCGAGCTGGGGCAGTATCTCCTCGAAGACAGGATCGGTGGAGGTGGCATGGGAGAAGTGTGGCGCGCGCGCCACCGCCTGCTGATCCGGCCAGCGGCGATCAAGCTCATCCGCCCCCAGGCGGTGGCAGCCGCGTCCGGCGACCCCGAGCTGCTCATGCGGCGCTTCGAGCGGGAAGCGCGCGCCACAGCGGCGCTCACGTCCCCGCACACGGTCCAACTCTACGATTTCGGCGTCGCCGAGGATGGGCGGCTGTACTACGTGATGGAGCTGCTCGACGGTCTCGACCTCGACACACTCGTCCGGCAGCACGGGCCGCTTCCGGCTGAGCGTGTCGTCCACATCCTGGCCCAGGTCTGCTCGGCGCTCCAGGACGCACACGCCAACGGCCTGGTGCACCGCGACATCAAGCCCGCGAACATCGTCCTCAGTCGGGCCGGCACGACCTTCGATTTCGTCAAAGTGCTCGACTTCGGACTCGTCAAGCTCGACAGCGCTCGGCGCGCCGACCGTGATGCCGTCAACCTCAGCGGCGAAAGCAGCTGGAGCGGCACACCCGGCTACATGGCGCCCGAGGTGGTCCTCGGCGCCACCGACACCGATCATCGGGTCGACCTCTACGCGCTGGGCTGCGTCGCCTACTGGCTCCTCACCGGCACGATGGTCTTCGAGGGCGAGACCGTCATGCAGGTGATGATCCAGCACGCACAGGCGCCCCCGACGAGGCCATCGACGCGGATCGAGCTGCCCATCCCGGCGTCGCTCGAGGATCTCGTCATGGAGTGTCTGGAGAAGGAGCCTGCGCGGCGTCCACCGAGCGCGGATGCGTTCAGCGCCCGCCTGGACCGCGTTCCCCTGACCTCGGCATGGACCGCCCAGCGAGCGGAGGAGTGGTGGGTCATGCACCAACCCCGTTCCCGGGAGGCCCGCCCCGTGGCAGAGGTTCTTCTTTCGCACGAAGGACATGAGCTGCGCATCGGCCCGCGGGTGCGGCTGAGGGGTTAGCGGACGACGAGCGGAGCGGTGAGCACCATCTCGACCGGCGTTCGAGCCCCTACCACCACGTCCTTTGCCGCCGTCTGCGACGCGACCACGGCGCCACCCGCCGCGCCGACCACGCCGCCGACGACGGCGCCCTTGGTCTTGCCGGTGATCACTCGGCCCACCACGGCGCCGCCCACCGTCCCGATCCCGACCTTGGCCGCATCTTCACCGGTCACGCCGCGGCCTCTGAGCTCGTACGGCACCGACGCGATCGTGGCCTCCAGCTTTCGCATGCGGCCCTCGAGCGTAATCGAATCGGGATGGACCTCGATGGCGCCCTGGCCGCTGCCGCGGCCCGGCCGGAGGCGGGAGATGGTGAGCATCACCGGCGATCCCGCGCGCACCAGGACCTCTCCGCCCGGTCCGGTGACGTTCTGCATGACCATCCCGGAAATCTCCTTCCCGCTCGAATCGCGCTTCGAGTCGATCGAGTCCCGGAGGCTCACATGAATCACCGTGCCCACCACGACGGCATTGGCGCGTCCGGGGCCGGCCGATCGAGCGCCATCGGCGCCCGAGTACGCGCGATAGCCCATCGTATCAGTGGTTATGCCGGTATCGCGTTCCGCGGTCGCATAGGGGGATGTATCCACGATCACGGACTCGGAACCCTGGCTCCGGGGAGCTGGACGCCCGGCGGAGGCTCGCGCCGAGGCCGGGGGTGAGGCGGGCCCGGACTGGGGCACGGCGCTCAGGGGGACCAAGCCCTGCCGAGCTGCGGCGGCCTCGTGGTAGGTGTCGGGTGTCCGGCTGGCCTCGGTCCCACGTTCCGGGGCGGATCGGGAGCATGCGGTGATCGCGACGAATCCGGTAACAGCCATCCTGAGCGCCTTCATCGGTCCTCCCCGGGGTGCGCTCTGCACGATCTCCCTTGGGCTGGCCAGTGTCGGTGGGATGGGTCACCTTGGGCGCCTTCCAACCTCCCGTTTTGATCGCGACCTTCCTCGGGTGGCGGAGGTCCTCGGCGATTTACCTTATATCATGAGCCACCCCGACATCAGCCACCCCGGCCTTCAACGCACGAGCGGCAGCACCGCCCCGGTGATCGATGTCGTGACCAGGATCGGTTTCGCGGCCAAGGGGCTCGTGACCATGATGGTCGGCGGCCTGGCCCTGCGGTATGCTCTGCGAAAGGGCGGGGAGATCACCGGCCAGCAAGGTGCGGTCGAGTCGGTCCTGGGGGAGCCGTTCGGGCGATGGATGCTCGCGGTGCTGGCCGCCGGGCTCGCGGGATACGCGGTCTGGATGTTCGTGGGCGCCGTCCTTGATCCGGAGCGGAAAGGAAAGAGCTTCCAGGGCATCGCGGAGCGACTGGGGCTCTTCGCGACCGGCATCGGCTATACGCTGCTGACCTTCGCGGCTGTCAAACTGGTGTTCGGGTGGAAAGGCGGCGGCCTCGACCTGAAGCGCCTCCTCGCCACCGTGCTCACTCCCCACGTCGGGCGCATGCTCGTCGGGCTCGCGGGCCTGATCGTCATGACGGCGGGGGTGTTCCAGCTTCGGCTCGCCATCATGCGCCGGTTCCGGCGGCTGCTCACGTCCGGCATGTCGAGACCCGCGCGGCTCGTGACGGTCGTGAGCGGAACGGTCGGCTACGTGACCCTTGGCGTCCTCTCGCTGATCACCGGATGGTCGCTGGTGCAGGTGGCAGTCCAGTACGACCCGTCGGAGGTGAGAGAGTGGGCGGATGCGCTCTGGCTGCTCTCGAGCCTAGGCAACGGTCGGCTGCTGCTCGCCGCGGCGGCGCTCGGGTTGATCTGCTACGGGCTGTTCTTCGTGCTCCAGGTGCGGTATCGAAGGCTCTGAGGCTCGGGCCAGGCCTCGCCGCCCGGCGCCGTATTCCCATCGCTGACACAGGGTGCTCTCGAGGATCACTGCTCGGGGCGCTCACCGGAGGGACAGGGGCTCTCCGGCGCCGACCGCGACAACCACACCGCCACCCCCCTGGGTCGTCGCCTTCGAACCCCTATCCCTCCGGCTCGCGCCGCCAACACCGCTGCTCGCGGCGACGGGTCAGGGATCGGGTCGCGAGGGCGCGCGTCAGTCGGCGGAGACGAGGAGACAGCGCAGTTTGCTGGCTCCGAGCGGAGCAGACTGGAGCGCCCCGAGCGAGACGGTCCCTGCCCGGAGCGAAAGCCCGGCGCCGTATTCCCCATCGCTGACACAGGGTGCTCTCGAGGATCACTGCTCGGGGCGACGGGTCCCTGACCGGCGGAAGCCCGGCACCGCTGTTCCCGATACATTCCAGTAGAACTGGCGGACAACCGAGCCGGCTGGGCCGCGATCGCATCGAATCCTTGCCCGATCGCATCGCGTTCCTCCTCGATCCGGGCCCCTCCCCGATCGATCGCGTCGCGACCTTCAGCGATCCGATCGCATCCCCGGCCCGTCGCATCGTGTTCCCGTCCGCCCGGCCTCCATGCCGGCCGATCGCATCGTTCCCCGGGCTGACCGGTCGCGTTCCCGGCCCGCCGGGTCGCGCCGCCGTTCATCCCGATCGTCTTCCCGCCGCGTCGCATCGCCTTCCCGCGGTGCCGCATCGCATCCCGTCGCGTCCGATCCGCTATTCCGGCCGCACCATCGCGCGGCGAGCACGACGCATCGTCCCGAAGCTGATCACCAGTCAATCTCGGGGCGATCGCATCGGATCGGAGTGTCCACCGGGAGGACATTCCACTTCCTTCGGTCTCGATGACGCCGGCGCGCAAACGCGCTGGTGATTCGCAGCGCAAGTGCAATCGCCGCGCGCACTCACGCTCGATGTCGCACCGCACGCTCGCGACACGTGCGCCCTGATTGGCACACTCGATGCATGAGCGCACCCTCGCGATCGAATCGCGGGTGCTTTCTTCGATCGAGTCATGCATCGCAGTCTCATCAACAGTGCCGGTGGATGCCCGTCACTGCCGAGCACCATGGTGGAGGGAAGATGAAAGCGGTAACACGTAGGGTGTACGAAATGTGTTTGCGCGTGCAGGCCTGGCTGACCGCGCATCCGGATGACGAGCCCGGCATGGTCGTGCTCGTCGGGCGGCTCCAGGCGCTGGTGGCGCGCATGGCCCAGGTCGTGGACGAGCAGCGCAGCGGGAGGATCGACTCGCGCGCGGCGTCGGCGCGGAAGCAGGAGCTCCGGCGCGAGATGTTGGCGAGTCCGATCGCCCACCTGGCGAAGATCGGGTCGCTGGCGGCGCGTGAGGACCACGAGCTTCGGAGCCTGTTCGTGTTCAAGCCGACGGCCGACACGCTGCTGGCCTTCCAGGCGGCGGCGCGGGGAATGTTCACGGCGGCCCGGGCGCACAAGGAAGTGCTGGTGAAGCACGGGCTGTCGGAGTCGGTGCTGGCGCAGTTCGGGAATTCGCTGGACGAGCTCGACGCGGCGGTACGTCTGGGTGCAGGTGGCCGGACGGTGCACACCGCCGCCACGCGCGAGCTGAAGACCATGACGACGCAGGCGCACGACGTGGTCCGGGCGATGGATGCCCGGAACCGGCTGCGGTATCAGGACGACCGTCAGGCGCTGGAGCAGTGGGTCAGTGCGCAGAAGGTGCTGGGCGTGCCGGAGCGGACGGCGAAGGAGCACGATGCGAGGCCGGGTGGGACGCCGACAGCGGGCGGCGAGGGGAGACCCGCGGCATGACCGGGGAGTGGTCGGCCCCGGGAAGTGGCAGGTGAACCGCCGCCGAGAGATCGCGACTTTCGGCGGCGGTTTTCTTCGAGTAGTATCGCGGACATGCTGCGCGAGCTCCGCCACGCCCTTCGCACGCTCGCCCGCACCCCGGGCTACACCGTCACGGTCGTCCTCACCCTGGCACTCGGCATAGGCGGCACGACCGCCGTCTTCAGCGTCCTCCGCTCCGTCATCCTGCGACCGCTTCCGTGGGCGCCCGCCGATAGGGTGATGATGATCGCCGAGCGTGATTCCGCCGACAATATCCGGCCTGCCTCGTATCCCACCTTCCAGGACTGGCACACCGGCACCAGCGCCTTCGAAGCGCTTGCCTTCGTGCGCGGTCAGGGAGAGGTGCTGAAGAGCGCCAACGGCGCCGAGCGTCTGATTTGCGCATACGTCTCGGACCAGTACTTCCGGGTGCTTCCCGAGCCAGCGGCGGTGGGCCGCGCCCTCGAGCCTTCCGACTTCTCCCCCGGCGCGCCGGCGGTCGCGGTGATCTCTTGGCCACTCTGGCAGCGGCGGTTCGGGGGAGACCTATCGGTGATCGGCCGGAACGTCACCTTCGTCGCGCGCGGCTACACCATCGTCGGTGTGATGCCGGTGGACTTCGGGTACCCGACGTGGGCCGATCTCTGGGCGCCGATCACCGTCATTCTTCCCTCGAGCCCCGAGCTGCAACAGCGGGGCCTGCATACGGACAGCCGGGTCGTCGGGCGGCTCCGCGCCGGCGTGGATTCGGCCGGCGGCGTGCAGGCGCTCTCCGCCGTGACCGCCCACCTGGCCGAGGCCTATCCGGCGGAGAACGGCGGCTGGCGGAGGGTCGCGTTCCTGCCGGTGGCCGCGGAGATCCTGGGCGGAGCCGGGCCGCAGCTCCGGCTGCTGACGGTGGCGGCGGTCTTCGTGCTGCTCATCGCGTGCGTCAACGTCGCGGCGCTCGCGCTGGCGAGGGCCGGCGCCCGTGCCCGCGAGCTCGCGATCCGAACGGCGCTCGGCGGGGGACGCGGCGCGCTGCTTCGGCTGCTCGCCGCCGAGTGCGTGGTGCTGGGGGTGACAGCCGGCGCGATAGGCCTCGCGGCCGCGGTCCTCCTCGTGGGCTGGTTACGGGTCGGGGCGGCGGACCTCCTCCCCCGCGCCGGCGAGCTCGCGGTCGACCCGCTCGCGATGGTGGCCGCCGTGGCGCTCGCGGTGGCCCTCGTGGTCGGGCTCGGGGTGCTGCCCGCGCTCCGTGGCTCGAGCTCGCTCATCGCCGGACTGCGGGAGGGTTTCGGGACGGGTGCCCTGCCGGTCCGCCGCCGACTCCGCGGGGCGCTGGTAGTCGGGGAGATCGCGCACGCGCTCGTACTGCTCACCGGGGCCGGCCTGCTGATCCGCAGTCTCGAGCGGCTGCAGCGGGTTCGCACCGGGTTCGACGAGGAGCACCTGCTGGCGGTGCCGATCATGGCGCCTACGGATAAGTACGCGAGCCCCGACCGCGCGCTGCAGCTCTATCGAGACGTGGCGGCGGCCGTGGCGGCGGTGCCGGGCGTGAGGTCGGTCGCGCTCACCAACCACGTCCCGCTGAGCGGCGCCTCCATCGACACTCCCGTCGAGGTGGAAGGCGCGGCCGCCCGCGAGAGCGATCAGGCGCTGTTTCGCGAGGTGGACACAGCGTACTTCCGCACGGCCGGCATCCCCATCGTGCGCGGCCGCGGCTTCACCGCCGACGAGCTGGAGCATCCCGGCGACGTGGTGCTGGTGAACCAGGCGCTCGCGGCACGGTACTGGCCGGGCGGCGACGCCCTGGGCAAGCGCATCGCGGTGCGGAAGTCGGCGCAGGGCCGTCCGGAGTTCGGGGAGCGGGTGCGGGCGACGATCGTCGGGGTCGTGGGCAACGTGCGGCACTACTCACTGGACACCGACTTCGTGCCTGAGGTGTACCTGCCCTACACGGTGACGGTGTGGGGCTGGATGTCCCTCGTGGTCCGTACCGCCGGGGACCCCGCGGCGATGATACCGGCAGTGACCCGCGCGGCCCATACGGTCGAGCCCGACCTGCCGCTCGAGAGCGCATCGCTCTACAACCGGGTGTACGACCTCCCGTCGATGCTGCGGCAGTCGCTCGCCTACCGCCGGTTCATCACCGGGCTCCTCGGAGCATTCGCGCTGCCCGCGCTGCTGCTCGCCGCCCTCGGCATCTATGGGGTGGTAGCCTACCTCGTGGCGCAGCGCGGCCGCGAGATGGCCATCCGGGTGGCGCTCGGGGCGCAACGCCGGGACGTGCTCGCGCTGGTCATGGGCGAAGGCCTGCGACTCGCGGGCGCCGGTGTGCTTCTGGGCGCGGCCGCCGCGCTCGCCAGCACACGGTGGCTGCGCTCCGAGCTGTACGAGACGAGCGTCACCGATCCTCTCACGTTCGTGATCGCCGCCGTGGTGCTGACGGGCATCGCCCTCCTCGCCACGCTGCTGCCGGCGCGGCGGGCGACCGGGGTCGACCCGGCACGGACGCTCCAGGCCGAATAGGGCGGGCCTCTCAGCTCCGCACGTCGTGCCCGGCGCATCAGCCTGCGACCTCTCCGGCCTGCGAACGGGGAGCGTTCCGGTAGAAATGGGAGACAGGCGAACCGGCTAGGCTGCGCCATTGAGACCTCGAATCGGCGCCCCGGTCGCCCCGGCTGTGTTCCTTCCAGATACCGCACCGCCCGCTCCAGCACCTCGTCCCGCCCCGCCCGAAGCCCCGCGATGGTCGGCCGCACCAGCACGTCCGGCACGAGCCCGATCCGCTGAAGCTGCGGGCCGTCGGCGTGGCGCACGGCCTGTCCGGTGAACGACATCGTCACCCCGCCGGGCAATGCGATCACCGTGACATCTCCGTTGGCGCCCGTCGTGGGCGAGCCGATGAACTTCGTGCCGTTCGCCGCCTCGGGGCGGCGACCGGCATGTCGGCGCGGGTGAGCCGGGGAGGATGGGCCACGCGGTGCCGAGCGGGTAACCGCGCATGGACTGCTGCGCGCACGTTCATTTCACCAGACAATGTAAGCCCGCGGCCTGAGGCAGGGAGCGGTCAGCGGTCGATCAATGCGCTACAAAGCTCTCCGAGGGCGGGTCTGCATGGCGCCGAGGATCAGCTGATCGTGAGGATCCCGGTCGCGGAATCGAACTGAGTCGGCAGGGAGTGCAGATTCGACGTCGGCTGTCCGCCGGTCCAGCTACCGTCGGCCGCGAAACGGGCGCCGTGCTGGGGGCAGCGGAAGCCGGAGCCGTCGATCCCCACGGTGGCGCCCTGGTGAGGGCAGACCAGCGAGAAGGCCGCGTACTGGGAGTCTCCTGTCCGGACCGCGGCGATCGGTTTGCCGCTGTTGCCGTCCACGCGCGCGATGCCGCCTATCGAGGCCAGTGGGGGGAAGTTCGCCACGGTCACTTCGAGCGGTCCCGACGGACCGGTGGACGAGCCCCCGGCGCAGCCGGCGAGAAACGCCGCCACGCCCGCGACGGCCATATGCGCCAGGAATGTCCGCCGGCTCAGGCAGGCATCGCACACCTCGGCCGTCCCGGTGATCGCGTCATCCGTTCGATCGAACATGATTGAACCCTCCGCACCTTAGAGATGGACGACCGAGGCGTCCCACCCGGCCCGGTCGTGATCTTCCTTGTGCATGGCGCCCACGTCGACGACGATGTCGTCGCCGCTTCGGGTCACCGAGAAGCGGTCCATTCCCCGTGTCGCCCGTCCCGAAACGAACGTTCCGTCCGGCCGGTACTTCGAGTGATGCTTGGGACACTGGAACTGGGAATCGCCCGCGTTCCAGCGGAGCGCGGTTCGCTGATGGGGACAGGAGAGGTTGAAGGCGTAGACCGCCCCCTGCCACCGGACCAGAATCACCTCCTGATCGCGGTCGATCTGGACGCCATCGGCCGGAGGGATGGGATAGGTGGGATTCCCACCCAGCACCCGTCGCGCCCTGGCGGGTTGCGGCGTCATGGCGATCGCGACCTGGCTCGGAACTCCAAGCCCGGCCAGGACGGCAAGAGAGGCGAGGCCGATGCCCTGGAGAAAGCCGCGGCGGCCGAGAGAAAACTCGCAGGCCTCGCAGGCGGGCGTTCGTGGGGCGTCAGGTGGCTGCATTCAGCGATCCATGGGGAAAGGAGGTTTCGGGGCTTCGGCTAGGCCGCATTGACGAGGACGGTGCCGGCCACGACGGTGCTGGTCCACAGCACGAGACTGAGGCGGGAGGTCCAGCGCAGGCGCCGCCACAGCCGGGACTCATGACGGGGGCCCACCACGGTCGATTGCAGGGCGTGCTCGGTGCGCTCGAGGACGGCGCCGTTGGCGAGCAGCAGCGCCACCAGAGCCAGCTTCACGATGAAGACCGGAGAGCCGGCGAAGGTCTCCACGTCGGCCGCCGCGAGGGCTGCGCCGCTCAGGAACAGGAGCCCGAGCGCCACGAGCACCGGGCGATGCACGGCGCGCAGCTCGGCGAGGGCCCGGGCCCGCTCGGCGGGCTCGCGTCGCAAGGCGCGAAGGGTGGACCGATCGGCGGCCACCGCGAGCCCACCCCCGAACAGCATGCCGACCAGATGGACCCCGGTCACCACCGAGGCCACCGACTTGGAATCGGCGTACAGCGACTGCCACGGGGCAAAGGCATGGACCAGTGTCTGCACCACCGTCATCGTCAGTCCTTCCAGAGCCACATCATGAGGGTCGACACGGTCGCGACGCTGATGGAAGCGATAGCGGCATTGCGGTGCTTGTTGGCCCCGTCCTGGCTCTCCCGCGCGTCCCCCGCCAGCGAGGCCGTGTAGAGAAATCCGGCGTCGGCCAGCAGCATGGTGAGCGCATGGAGATTGCGCCTGGTCCGGCCCGACGGATCGTGGCGGGCCTCGATCATGTTCCATACGCCGGTCACGGTGTTGACGGCGAACAGGGCGCCCAGCGCGCCCGCGACCACCTTGTGCGCCGAGCGGGTTCCCGGCGAGGCGAAGTCCCCGGTGCGCTGCCCGTTGAGAATGCGCTGCCCCAGCACGTATTCAGTCGCGAAGAGCGGCAGCTCGGCGTAGCTGGCATAGCGATGGATGGCGAGCCGGGTACCATAGGCGTCGCTGTACTGGATGGCCCTCGGGCGCCGGTCACCCGTGTCCGGTGGCGAGACCGCCGTGGAATCGGGCTCGAAGTGCACCGTGAGTGCGGAGAGACGAGGGCCCGACGATCCGGTGTCGGGCACCGTCTGCGCCATCGCGGGTGAGGCGAGGACACACAGGATCGCCGCAGCAAGGCGCAACCGCGTCATCGGGCGTGCTCCGCCGAAAGAGGAATCGTGTCGTGGCCGGTGGTGCCCGGCGCCGAGCCCTGGGAGTCGTAGATGGTGCGGTCACCCAGGACCACCGTGAGTCGCCTGACGCCCGCCGGCAGCTCCAGCGCGTACGGCCCGGCGGGCCGCCGGTTGTCGACTACGATCCTGCCCGCGCCGATCTGGTAGGCGACCTGCCCGCCGAACGCCTTGAGCGACACGTCGGGCCGTTCGGCGACGGTGACGCTGAGCACGCCACCCGGCTCCTCGGCGCCGAACGCGACCGTCAGCCAGGGCGCAACCGGCACCTCGACGCCGCCGGCGGCCTGACCCGGTAGCGGCACCGGCGGCGACGACGCGTGGTGGGGAGCCGGCTCCTGAGCGGGAGACGAGAGCAGCCGGTCGTGAATCCAGCGGTGTACCGGAGAGCCCGGCACCGCGGCCGCTGCCGCGCCGGCGACCAGAAGCCCGAGAGAAGCGGCGAGGATCGGGCGGCGGAACCGGCGCCGGGGGGCCAGCAGGTCCGGGGGCCGAAGCACCGGCACCGGATGATCGAGAACACCGAGCAATCGACCCTCCTCCGCGTCTCCCTCGCGGATCTCGCGCGCCCTGTGGTCGCAGGCGTCGCATGCCTGCAGGTGATCCGTCATCTCGGCCGTCGCGCCGGGGCCCAGCTCGCCGTGGATCCAGGCGAGCAGGGCCGCATCACTCGGGTGCACCGTGCATCTCCTTGAACGCGGTCCGGAACGCCCGTCCCGCCCGAACCAGCGTGGTGCCCACGCTCGTTTCGGCCAGACGCAGCGCCGCCGCGATCTCGCGGTAGCTGTAACCGGCATGCCGGAGGAGGAGCGCCTGACGATCACGGGCGCTGAGCGTGTCGAGCGCGGCCCTCACGGCCCGGACCTTCTCGGCGCGCTCGAGCGTCTCGGCAGGATCGGCGGCGGGGGATCCCGATGGCGCCCGGGTGGGCTCGTCGGCCAACAGCCGCAGCTGGCGACTGGACCGCCGTTGCTCGTCGCGGATCAGGTTGTTGGCCACGGCGGCGAGCCAGCCGCCCGGCTGGTCGGGCATCTCGCCCCGGCGATGAAGCCGCGCGAAGGCCTCCTGCGCGATGTCCGAGGCGAGGTCAGGATCGCTCGTCAGGCGGTCCAGATAGGTGAAGAGCGAGGCGAAGCGTGCGGCGTAGCACGCGCGGAACTCTTCCTCGAACGAAGGGCCGTCCCGAGGCACGATGATGGACGCGGCGGAGTCCCCTTCGGTAGAGGCACCGAAACGCAACGGCGTGAGCGGGAGAGGTGTCGCGTAGCGGGGCACGTCAGGGGAACGCGCGACGGCGTTCCCTTGTGACAACCACGTCAGAAGCGCCAGCCGACCTCGAGCGCGAGGGACCGGGACAGCCCATGGATGACGCCGAGCCCCCCGCCGGGGCGGGCGACGAGTCCCAGCACGTTCCGGCGGTCGAGCACGTTGGTGACCGAGAGGGCGGTGGTCAGTGCGGTCCCGGTGGCGAACCCTGGGACGCGCCAGGAGCGGCGCACGCCGAGATCGAGGCGGGTATAGGCGGGAAGCCGGGCGCCGTTCACCTCACCGGGAAGATTCTCCGGGGTGCCGGCCAGCTCACCTGAATGACCGAAAGAAGGGGCCGGCGTCCACTCGAATCCGGGAGCCACCACCGATGTCGGCTGCCGGGCCCCGCCCTGGAGCCGCGCAAGCAGCCGAGTGTCCGCCTGGATGCGATAGCCGAGATCCACGGAAAAGCTGGGGCCGTGACCGTAGCTCGGGTCGTAGCGGATGGCCCCCGCGGTTCGCTCATCCCGAGCGATGGTGAGGGAGGCGGAGCCGGCGAAGCGTCCTCGCCTCAACTCGAGGGCCCCCGAGACACCTCTCGCATCGCCCCGGCCGACGATGAGGCTGTCGTCGGGGAAGAACCCGAGAGTCGACGCCGCACCGAGGGCGACGCCGCTCGTCCGGCGGAGGTATCCCGACACCGATAGATCGAGGCCCTCCGCCAGGCGCCGGGAGGCGAGCAGCTCGAGCTGATCCGCCCGGGCCACCGGGAGGCCGGGCCGCGCCGCCACGGGCAGGTCGAGTCCGAGCAGAAGTCCCAGCGCGGATTCATCATTGAGCGCCGACTGGACCACCTGGTGGCTTCGACCGATGCCGATGCCGAAGCGGGTATTGGCATCGGCGTCGAGCAGGGCCGTGATCCGGGGCTCGAGTCCGGCCCAGCCGGAAAAATCGGTGCTCGCCCGCAGTCCGGTGGTAAGGCGAAGGGCATTCCAGGGCAGCCACGAACGCTCGGCGAACAGCGAGCCCACCGCGGGGGCGGCGCCGAACGTCAGCCCGGACACGGAAGGCGTGCCGGCGGCGGTGACCTCGTACCGGGTAGTGGGCCGGAGAAGCGATCCGCCTGCCGTGATCCCGTTGGGCCAGGCGACCCGCGCGGAAAGTCCTAGCTCACTCAGATCGCTGCGGAGCCGCTCGACTCCGTCGGCCGTCTGCCATCCGATCCGGGCGGAGCTGCCGACCCACCACGCCGCGGTCTCGAGGAAGGCCCCCGACGGCGACGTGCGGCTCCAGGTGAGTCCCTGGCTGTGACTGTTCCAGGCTATGCTGTTGTTCCGGGCGCCGGGGAGCTCCCCGGCATCCTCGGGCGCGGTCGAATCCAGATCGACGTCGCCGACGGAGGGGAACTCCAGCCGATTGCCTGCCAGGAAGGAAACCAGACGGAGACGGCCGTCCCCGACTCGGCTGGTGGCGACACCCACCAGGTCGCGATAGCCGCTGCCCTGCCCCCCGTGGCCCTCACCCATGAGCGCGTCCCGGACGCTGGTCCTGGCACCCAGCACGATGCCTGTTCGCAAGGAAGGCAGGTAGCCGATGACCGTCTGACGGACATCGGTGGAGGCGACGGAGCCGCGGGCCTGGAACCCTGAGGGGGCGGGATCGCTGGTCTCGAGCTCGACCACACCGGCAAGGTGATCCCCGAACCGTGCCGAGGCGACGCCGGCGTGGAGGTCGGCACCGGCGATGACGTCGGGATTGACGGCACTCGATGCGCTGGAAAAGTGCACCGCGGAGACGAGGGGAATCCCGTCGAGCAGCATGAGGTTGTCGGACGAGGCGCCCCCGCGCACGTGGAGTCCGGTGGCGGTCTCGCCCCGTCCCTGCACTCCTGGCACCGCGGTCAGGGCACGGTGCACGTCACCCTCGCCGGCCAGCCGCCAATCGAGCCAGTCGCGTCTCAGCGCAGTCCGGCCGAGCTCGGCGATGGGATCGCGGCGAGACGAGTCGCTGGAGGAGGCCACCACCTGGAGCGTAGGCAGTTGGGTGGGCCGGGCCGCGAGCTGCACATCGACCGTGGTCTCGGACGATCCGTCCGGCAGCAGCACGCGCAGCTCGAGTGGCTGATACCCGGGTGTAAAGAAGCGAAGGCGGTGGGGGCCGGCGTCCAGTCCGGCGATGGAATAGTGGCCGAGGGAATCGCTGGTGACGCCGCCGGCCGGTCCGGTCTCGATCTGAACGCCGGCCAGCGGCCGTCCCTGCGCGTCGTCGCGTACGGTACCCGCGATCGCGCCAGTGGGGGCCGCAACCTGCAGCAAGGCAACGACAACCGGGAACAGCACGGCGATCCTTGGGCTAGGAACAGAGGTCGCGGGGTGAATCCCCCAACCTGTTCAAGCTAGTGGGGAGACGAACACACGGGTACTCGTCGGAGTAGGCGGCGCGGTCGGCCGCGGCGCTCGCGCGGGGCACGGCGGCCGCGAGGGCACTGTCCCAGGCGACAGGACGGTAGGCGAGCCTGAGCCCGGCGCGACGTCGACGATTAATGATCGGCATTCACCACCCCATGACTAGCCGGGCGTTCGGCGCCCACCCATGTTTCAGTACCCCCTCGAAAGCCAACTTGTCCGACCTGCTCGCACGTCTACGGGGTGCTCTTGCGGACCGCTACCGGCTGGATCGTGAGCTCGGCCGCGGCGGCATGGCCACCGTCTTCCTCGCGCACGACCTGAGGCACGATCGCTCCGTCGCCCTCAAGGTCCTGCATCCGGAACTTTCCGCCGCGCTCGGCCCCGAGCGCTTCCTTCGCGAAATTCGCATCGCCGCCCATCTGCAGCACCCGCACGTCCTGACGCTGATCGACTCGGGCGAAGTCCCCGGACCGGGTGGGAACGGACCCGGCCTCCTCTACTACGTGATGCCCTACGTGGATGGGGAAAGCCTCCGGAGTCGCCTGGCCAGGGAAGGCACGCTGTCGCCGGGCGACACCGCATCGATCCTGCGAAGCGTGCTCGACGCGCTGGCGGAGGCTCACCGGCACGGGATCGTCCATCGGGACATCAAACCCGAGAACATCATGCTCAGGGGACGGCACGCCCTGGTGGTGGATTTCGGCGTGGCGAGAGCCGCCAGTGAAGCCGGGGACTCCATCGCCGGCGGCACCCTCACGATGGTGGGCCTGGCCATCGGCACTCCCGCCTACATGGCTCCCGAGCAGGCAACGGGTCGGATGGGGACAGACGGTCGAGCCGACTTGTACGCGGTGGGCGTGTTGGGGTACGAGATGCTGACCGGGCAGCCGCCGTTCACGGGGGAGAGGCCGGAGGTCATCCTGGGGGCGCACATTGGCCGGACCCCGGCGCCGCTCGGGCCGCTCCGTCCGGACGTCGCCCCCGTCTTCGCGGCGGCGATCATGCGCTGCCTCGAAAAGGATCCGGAGAACCGCTGGCAGTCGGCCGAGGAGCTGCTGGCGCAGCTCGAGGCCTTCGCCACGCCAGGCGGCGGAGTGACGGCCGCGAGCCCTGCTGGGAGCGCCAGGTCGATTCGGCGACGCCGTGCGGCGATCGCCGCGGCAGTCCTGACGGTCGCGATGGGCGGATGGTTGTGGGCCGGCCCGGGACACCGAGCGCGGGAGCGCTCCTGGGCGCACGACAAAGCCATACCGCAGCTCCTGACCTTGGCCGAATCCGGAGAGTGGGAAGCGGCCTACCAATTGGCCCGAGAGGTCGAGGCCAGGCTCGGACCCGATTCCTTGTTCGATGCGTTGCGGCCGAGGTTCGCCCGCCGCTACCGAATCCGAACGGCACCGCCGGGAGCCGAGGTCTGGCGGAAGGGCTACGACACGCCTGAGTCAACGTGGGTCCTTCTTGGGCGCACGCCGCTCGATAGCGCACTGGTGGCCCTGAGCGGAGCGGGCGGGCAGTTTCTCGATGCCAACCGTCTGAGGATTCGGGCCCCGGGCTACCGAACGCTGGACCTGGTCGGCCTGCCATTCGGCGATTCGGTGATCGCCTTGAGTCGAGACGGTGCGATCCCGCCCGAGATGGTCCGCATCGCCGGAGGCAGGCTCGGCGTTCAATATCCGGGGTTCGAGAATGTCGAGCCGATCGTGCTGGGCGACTACCTGATGGACCGATTCGAGATCACCAATCGCGACTTCAAGCGGTTCGTAGACAGCGGGGGATACCGGCGCCGGGAGCTGTGGGAAGAGCCGCTCGTGAAGGATGGCCGCACGATCCCGTGGGGGCAGGCCATGAAGCTCATGACCGATCGAACCGGGCGGACCGGCCCCTCCACCTGGGAGGCAGGAGAGTACCTGCCCGGCAAGGACAATGATCCGGTCGGCGGGGTGAGCTGGTTCGAGGCAATGGCATTCGCCCGGTTTGAGGGCAAGTCGCTGCCCAGTGTGGCCCACTGGAACCGGGCCGCCAGCCTGCGCAACAGTGCCTGGATCGTTCCAGCCAGCAACTTTTCGGGCCATGGGACGGTTCCCATCGGCAGCACCCGGGGCGTCAGCGCCTTCGGTACCTACGACATGGCCGGCAACGTGCGGGAGTGGTGCCTGAACGCCAGCGGCGCCCAGCGCTTCATCCTGGGCGGCGGCTGGAACGACCCGCCGTACCTGTTCAACGACTCCTACACCCAGGCTCCCTTCGACCGATCGCCCGCCAATGGAATTCGCCTGGTCCGATACATGGCGACGGACTCGAATCTGGCGCGGGCGGCCGCGCCGCTCACGCGGAGACTGCGTGACTTTCTCCGGGTGCAGCCGGTGAGCGACGCCGTCTTCGCCATCTACCGTCAGATGTACGAGTACGATCGAAAACCGCTCGACCCCCGGGTGATCGAAACGGTGGACGAGGGAGCCTGGACCCGGGAGCTGGTCCGCCTGAACGCCGGCTACGCCGACGACAGCCTGCTGGTGTACCTCTATCTCCCCAAACGGGGGACGAAGCCTTTCCCCGCGGTGGTCTTCTTCCCGGCGGGAAACGCCATCTACGACCTCGCGCTTCAGGCGGGGGCGACGCGCCAATTCGATTTCATACTCAAGAGCGGCCGGGCTGTGCTGTACCCGATATACAAGGGCACCTACCAGCGGCACGACTCCCTCGCCAGCGACACCCAGGATTCGACCATCTTCTATCGCGACCACGTCGTCATGTGGGCCAAGGACCTGGGGAGGGGCATCGATTACCTGGAGACTCGGCCGGAGGTCTCGACGGAGCGACTCGCCTACTACGGTGTGAGCTGGGGCGGCGAAATGGGCGGGCTGATGCCGGCTGTGGAGCCGCGTATCCGCGTGAGTGTGCTCGAGGTGGCCGGCCTGGACTTCCCCCCGGTCCGGCCAGAGGCGGACCCGATCAACTATCTCCCCAGGATCCGGATTCCTACCCTGATGATCAATGGCCGCTACGATTTCTACTTCCCCATCGAGACGTCACAAGTCCCGATGTTCCGTCTCCTGGGCACCCCGGCCGAGCAGAAGCGTCACATCATCGGAGAAGGCAGTCACTTTGTCCCCCGGGTGCGCCTGATTCAGGAGAGCCTCGCCTGGCTGGACAAGTACCAGCCGGTCGTGCCGTAGCGACGGCCGTCAGCGGTCGATCATCCGCTGCGAGCCTTCCGAATAGCGGGCGCCTTGCACCTCGATCTCGGCGGCCGCGTCCTCGGGGTTTTCCCTGGGTGCATCCGGCGTATATTCAGGCTCGCTCATCATACGGAGGGCATATGAAGCCGCTGTCGCTCGCCCTCATCGTCAGCGCCGGTCTCGTCCTCGTCCCGGCCGCACTCGGGGCGCAGGAAACGACCCACCCCGCGCGTCCCCTCGAGATCGGCGCTCGTGCGCCCGATTTCAGCCTGCTCGGTGCCACACGTTACGGCGTCCTGGCGAAGCCGGTCCGGCTCTCCGACTTCAAGGGGAAGACGGTGGTGCTGGCGTTCTTCTACAAAGCCAGGACCGGTGGCTGAACGGTGCAAATGGACGCGTACCGTGATCAGTACGCGACGATCTTCAAGAACGGCCGAGGGGTAGTTCTGATTGCCATCAGCGCCGACCCCGACACCGCGCTCGCCTCCTGGGCGCGCGACAAGGAGTACCCGTTCCTGTTCGCGAGCGACAGGGCGCTGGCTGTCGCCCGGCAATACGGAGCCCTGGCCGACGAGCCCGGTCTCACCAATCGCAACCTGTTCGTGGTCGGGCCGGACGGCCGGATCAGCTACCGGGCGATTCCGTTCCGGGAAGTGGACGCCTCGGCCTACAAGGAGTTGGGGGCGGCGATACAGCGGGGTAGGTAGGGATCGGGCCCGGGAGACGTCACGCCGTCCCCTCCACCAGCTTCACGAACCGCGGATTCTTCCGCAACGGATCGAAGTTGGGATCGATCGGCCTACCACCCCTAGCTCACGCCTTCCCGGTCCACGGCGGCACGATCGCGTTCATCCGGGCGTACGCCACCAGCTGGCCCAGATGCTCGTGCAGGTCGTTGAGGGTGTAGGTCGTCGCCGGGCGGGGCAGAGTGCTCTCCCCGTAGTACATGATCGGCGTGTTGATCGTCGCCCGCGACAGGCCGTCCATCGTGGCGCTCAGGCTCTGCATTCCGCGGTCCATCGCCGCGATCAGCTGATCGTCGGGGAGTTTCTTCAGCCGTGCCTCTTCGGCGTCGAAATCGGCCAGCGACCCGGCCGGCAAGGGTCGGCCGAACATCGCGGTCTCGGTATTCCCCTCCGCCGCGACGTGAGCGAACACCTCCCGGAACGTGCGGGTCCCCTCCATCGGCCGCCAGGCGAGCTTGCCGGCGGCTGCGGTTGGCTGCTTCGAACGACGGGTGGTAAGGAACGGAGGTTTCGCGGGTCCATGAGCCGTATCCGGGCGTTTTGTCGTAACAGAGACACAGCGGATCCCCGCGGATCACCCCGGCCCGGAGACAGGCATGTCCACACGTCACTTCCCACCTCGACCCACCCTGGGGTACCGGGCGCGAGCGATCGCGCGCCGGCTCACGTTCGGGGGCGCGACGCTGACTCTCCTGTTCCTGCCCGCCTGCGGTGGCCCTGGGCCGGGGCCGGATGAAAACAGCGGCACACTCTCGGGAGTGGTCCGGGCGGTGGAGTCCCAGGCGGCGCTCGCGGATGCCACGGTCTCGGTCGGCACTCGCGAGGCGATGAGTGACGAGAATGGGCACTACGAGCTGACGGAGCTTTCGGTGGGCACCGCCACTGTCCGTGCCACTCGGCCCGGTTACATGGCGTCGGAGGAGGCTGTCACGATCAGCGCAGGCGCGAACACCCACGACTTCGCGCTAACGGCGCAGGAAATCTTCACGTTCGGCTCCTACTCGATCTACGTGCCGGCCGGAGTCGGACCATTGCGGGGCGCCATCATCTCGCTCGGGGGTGGTGTGACCACGAGTGGATTCGTAACCGGCGGCCCCCTGGAGCCGGGCAACCCGACCCTCGAGCAATCGCTGCAGGCGCTGGGCGCCAGTCTTCGAACGCTGGCGAAAACGTCGCGCGTCGCACTGCTCGGCACCACGATACACAGCCTGGCGAACAGCGGCGCCAGCGACGCCGCGCTCTTCAGCGCGCTCGCGAGCGCGGGGGAAGCCAGCGGGCATGCGGAGCTGACGGATGCGCCCGTCCTGACGTTCGGGCTCGACGCAGGCGGTCAGGAGTCCATCGGGCTGGCGTCGCGGGCTCCCACACGCACGGTCGGGGTGCTGGTACGCGTGCCGACCAGTGTTCCGGGGATCACGGACCCTTCCGTCCTTGCCGTTCCGACGTTCGTGATGCTGTCGGGACAGGACAATCCCACGGTCAACGCGTCGGTTCAAGCGACGTTCTCCGCCAACCGGTCTCACGGCGGCCTGTGGGCCCTGGCCGTCGAGCCCGGCGTCCAGCACGCAGAAGCGACCGCCCAGGGCAACGCCGCGAATGTCTCATGGATCCAGACCGCGCTGGCGCTGCGCCTGCCGGCCACAGCGGGCGATCCGCTCGTGGCTCTCGACGAGTCTTCCGGCTGGCTGGGAAATCAGACCACGCTGGACATCGCGGCGTGGGCCGACTATGCGGGCGACCGCGCGGCGGCCAGCTGGCTGCTGAATCAGTCGGCGGCGACGTCGTGGAAGATTCTGGGAACGTCAGGGGGCGGCGGGGACTGACAGCCGCACGACTGCCTGGCGCGCCTCCTCGACCTGCGGCTGCAGCTCGGGGTCGGCATGGCGCCAGGCGTACGCGACGAACCGGTAGGCCTCGAGTGCCTCGGCGCGCCGGCCGGTCCGCTCAAGGATCCGGGCGAGCTGCAGGTAGGACGGGGTCCCGTCCTGTCGCCAGAGCGTCCGGAAGGCGCGCTCGGCCTGGTCCAGTCGGCCGAGCTCGAGCGAGAGCTGGCCCACGTTCCAGAGCGTGAACCAGCCCTGATCTCCTGCAAGCGTGCCCTCGAACGCACGCAGGGCCTCCGCCTTCCGGCCACGGCGCCAGAGCCCATGTGCCTCGGAGGCGTGGACGGCCCAGTCCCACCGCCTGGCGCCGTGACTGTCGCCGGCGGCCAGTTGACGGGCCGCGTTCTCCCGCATGCGGGACAGCATGGCCCGGTAGGCCTTCCAATCGCCCAGCCGTGCCGCGGTGGCAGTGGCACAGGTTGCAGCGAGCCGAGTGGAGAACAGCGACGGGTCCGCCTGGGCGGCAGCCAGGCTTTGCCGCAGCGTCCGTTCTGGCACGGGCATTCCCCGCACCGACAGGTACAGGGGGCCGCAGTACCCGACAGAGCTCGGGTTCGAGGAATCGGCCAGCGTGGCCAACGCGTCGTGAACCCGACCGTCCATGAGCCCGAGGAGCCGGACCCGCGCCTCATGAATGCCGGCACGCCCGCTCGCGCCGAAGTGGGGGTCCAGAGCCGGAAAGACCGCTTCCCTCTGGTCGGAGAAGCGAGGGTGGAACAGAAAGCAATAGACCTCGAACGCCGCTTGGGAATCCAGGGTGGCGAGCCGAGCCCTGACTCGAGCACGGGCGCCAGTGTCACCAAAGGCCAGGGCGAGCGCGATCCGGCCGGCTCGCATTTCGGCGGCTTCCGGGGCCAGCCGGCCATAGGCCTCGAGCTCGCGCGCGATAGCCGCGCTATCGGGCTTCCAGATGAACGCCAGGTCGAGGAGATGCAGGCGGTACGGAGCCATCGTCGGCTGGAGCTCCGCCGCCCTCCGGAAGGCCTGTTGCGCGTCCTCCGGGCCACCCCATGCCAGCGCCTGGTGGAAATACACCTCTCCCAGCGCGTACCACGCCTCGGCGGCGTCAGGGTATTTCCGGATGGCTTCGCGGATCGTGGGAACCGCCTCGGGATCACCGGTGTACACCGCCAGGCGGGCCTGCACCATCGTGCGTTCCCGAATCGGCAGCCGTTCGGCCAGTCTCCGGGCGCGCTCGAGATGCGGCGGGACCCGCGTCGGGCCGTCGTCACCCTCCCACGCATACGAGTCCACCAGCCCGAGATGGGGCAACGCGAACTGAGGGTCCGCTCCCACGGCCCGCTCCCACGCTTCAGTCGCCTGGCGAAACTCGGAGCGCCGATAGTGGTCCTCGCCCTCGAGGTACGCCTTGAGCGCCATGAGCGACGTGGTCGTCACCGCAGCCAGATCGAGTGCGGGGAGCTCGCCCGGATTTTTCTTCAGCACGACACCGAGCGTCTGCATGCCCAGGCGATCCAGGAGCGCCAGCACCGAGTCGGACGGCCCTTCCACCTGCACCGGCCCCATGACATTGCCGCTCGCGACGTCGTACACCTCCCCACCCAATCGGACGCGCGGTCCCGACGCGACCGCGGAGCCGACCAGCGCATAGCGCGCCTCGCTCCGGCGAGCGACGCCCAGCGCCCGAGCGAGATCGGTGACGGAGGTGTCCCCAATCTCCTGGTGCCAGCGGGCGAGGAGCGTGCGACTGTCGATCGCCCGAATCCCGGCGGCTCCGTCGAGCCCGAGGGAGAGAAGATCCACCATCCCCTCGCGCCAGACGTCGAGGTTCGGGCCGCGCACGGTGAACGGAAGCACCGCGATGGTGGGAGCCCGCGACGTCGCACCGGGTGGGGGCGCGGCGGTCCCGGATGGGTGGACCGGCCGGACCAGGAAGAGCAGCGCGACCGCCACGACGAGACCTGCGACGCTCACGGAGAGCGTCCGGAGGTGGGTCCGCACCCAGCCGTCCGCAGCGTCGAGCCGACCTGCGGGATGCGTCCGTCCGAGATCGGACAGCAGC
This sequence comes from uncultured Gemmatimonadales bacterium, assembly GCA_963757525.1. Taxonomy (GTDB): domain Bacteria; phylum Gemmatimonadota; class Gemmatimonadetes; order Gemmatimonadales; family GWC2-71-9; genus CAVVWJ01. The sequence goes on along the minus strand of CAVWRM010000001.1, from coordinate 1,491,320 downwards.
TCGTCCGTCGTCTGATACCGCTCCTCCGGCGCCTTCCGCAGCAGGCGCTTCACGATCCGGGGCAGGCGCGGGATGGCATTGGCAGGTGGAGGAAGCGTCGGCTGATCGTGGAGGATCGACTGGATGACGGCGCGGTCGTTGCCGCCGCGAAATGGGCGCTCCCCCGAGAGCATCTCGTAGAGCACGACACCAAGGCTCCACAGATCGGTCAGGTGCGTCACCGCGTCGCCGCGGGCGTGCTCCGGCGACATGTAGGCGATGGTGCCCGGCGTCGCCCCGGGACCAGTGAGGTTGATATCGGCCATCTTCGCCAGCCCGAAATCCAGCAGGCGGACCGTGCCATCGGCGCAGACCATGATGTTGCCCGGCTTGACGTCCCGGTGAACGATGCCGCGCGCGTGCGCAGCGCCGAGGCCGCAGGCCAGCTGTACGGCGATATCCACCGCCTCCCGGGGCGACAGCCGGCCTCGACTCAGGCGCTCCTTGAGCGTCTCCCCTTCGTAGCAGGCCATGGCGATGAACGGCCGGCCGTCGTCGGTGTCTCCGATCTCATGAATGCTGCAGACGTTGGGGTGCTCCAGGGCAGCCGCGGCGCGGGCCTCGACCAGGAATCGTTCCCGGGCCTCGGGGTGGGCACTGAGATGCAGGGGAAGAAACTTGAGGGCCACCATCCGGTCGAGCCGAGTGTCGTGGGCACGATAGACTGTACCCATACCGCCGGTTCCCAGGATGCCTTCCAGCCGGTAGTGGCCGACCTCGTGACCGACTGCGGGCGAGACGACGGCTTCGGCCAGCCCGGCAAAGAACGACTCGGCGGGCTCCGCGTGGGCGAGCAGGGAGGTCAGCTCCTGCTCCAGTTGGGAATCGTCGCCACAGGCTTCGGCCAGGAACGAGGCCCGGGCCTCGGCGCCCATCGAGCGGGCGCGCTCGAACAGCTCCTCCACACGGTCGGGGCTCACCCCGCCTGCTCCACCGTCTGCTTGAGGTCGCGGTAGAGCCACGCCTGCGCCATCCCCCAGCCGCGCTTCACCGTGGCCGGGGAGACGCCGAGCGCCTCCGCGGTGTCGTCCACCGACATGTTGCCGAAGAACCGGCACTCGACGATTCGCATCTGCCGCCGGTTCGACTGGTCGAGGCGGCGCAGCGCATCGTCCAACGCGATCAGGGCCTCGTCACACATTTCGGATGAGGGCTCGGCCTGACCCAGGGCGCCCTCGACCTCGTGCAGCGGCACATGCCGCTGTCGCCCGCCGCGCTTGGCGGCGCACTTCCGCTTGGCGTAGTCGATCAGAATCTGCCGCATGGCGGTCGAGGCCACGCTCAGGAAATGAGCGCGGCTCTGCCACTCGGGCATCGACTGATCGGCCAGCTTCAGGTAGGCCTCATGCACGAGCGCCGTCGTGTTGAGCGTCTCGTCGCCCTGCCACCGCCCGCGCTGGCGCTCGGCGAGCCGGTGCAGCTCGTCGTAGACGAGCGGCAGGAGCTCGCCGAAGGCGGTCTGGTTCCCCGCCCTCAGCTCCTGGAGCAGGTGGCCTACCGTTGTGGAGGCGGAGTGAGACAATTCGTCAGCCGGTCGTCGGGGGGTCGGTGCCTTTCCTATAATATCTCGGGATCGGCAGGGGCGCATCGGCGCTCGCTTGGCGTGCGCGTGGGCGGTGGTCTGGCGTGCGCGAGACCGAGCTTAACCCTACCGCGCGGCGAGTCCGGACCGCTCGACCACCCTGCCCCGCACAACGACCAGGTCTATCGCGTCGTAGGCCTTGACCGTCCCCAGCGGATTGGCGCGGAGCAGCACGAGGTTGGCGACCTTGCCGGCCTCGACCGTGCCATACAGGCTGTCGAGATGGAAGGCCCGCGCCGCCTCGATGGTTGCGCCTTCCAGCAGACGGGGCAGCGGGACTCCGGCCGCGGCGAGTCGCTCGAGCTCGAGGTATCCGTTCAGGCCCGGCGGATTCCCGTAGGTCGGACCCGACGGCGTATCGCTGCCGAAGATGAGCCGGCCGCCGTGAGACACCAGGTAGCGGGTGGTCGCGGCCCCGTGCTCGGCCACACCCTGGAAAGTCCGGCGAATCTGGTCGTCGCCGGCCTTTCCGAAATTGCGCCGCATCATGCCGGCGAACGCCTGCCCGGCCGGCGTTCGGTACCAGGCGATCAGCGAGCGCGGCAGCACGCGGGCGAGGCGCGGGTCGTCGAGAAACGCGGGATCGAACATGTCGCCCAATCCCTCGATCACGCGGAGCGTCGGCATGAAGCCGATCCGGCGCGCCGCGACCGTATCGAGCAGTGTCCGGATCGGCGCCGGCAGCGTGTCACCGGTGTTCTCGAACTGGTCCCAGTTCCAGAGCCCGTGGGCGATCAGGTCGACCTGCGCATGTACCGCGAACCGCCAGGCCGAGAGGGAGTTGGCGTGGATCAGCACGGGGAGTCTACGGGCGTGGCTCTCACGAACGACGTCCCGGATCATCTCGACCGTGGGCGTCGGCAGGTTCTTCGCGGGACCGAATCCGCGCTCCTCGAAGGTCTTGACGCAGATGCCGCCGTCGGCTGCGACCCGAGCCACCGTGGCCTTCGGCGTGTGATCTTCAGGGCGAAACCGGGCGGGAATCGAGTCCTCCTGCCGCGGGTCCCAGAGAAAGTTCGGGAAGAAGTCCCAGTGCTTCTCCTTCGGGTCGATCACCATCGGATAGCCGTTGGCCAGCGCGAGCGCGCCGCCGCAGTCGTAGCTGTCCGGGTGAAGAGGCGACGCCTTGAACCGATCGAGGAACGGCCGATCGAACACGATCAGATCGATCACCGTCGTGAATCCCGAGTACAGATAGCTCCGCGGCAGCTGCTCGGCGTAGGCGGCCGCGAGCCGCTCTTGCTCCGGCGGGACCGGGAGCGGCAGTCCGGCGATACTCGCGAGATGGGTGTGTCCGTCGATCAATCCGGGGATGAGCACCCGTCCCCCACCGGCGACGACGGAATCCCCGCGGGCCGAGGGCGGCGTGCTCTGGCCCACCGCGGCGATCCGGTCGTTCTCCAGGACGACGTACCCGTGGTGCAGCGGTGCCTTCCGCTCGGGCGAGACGATGGTGACATCCCGGATCAGGATCCGATGGGGCGCGGGCGGTGCCTGAACGAGCAGCGCGGCGAGGAGGGCGAGGGGCATGAGGGATTCCGGGGTCATGTACGGCGATCGGTGGAAAACTGTACGAGCCTTCGCTGGCGCGCCGGACTTTCCGTCGCTTCTTTCCACGAAACCCGTGCCTGGAGGGTCCCGTGCCTCAAAAGGTTGGATACTGGATCAGCACCGCGATCCTCGTCGTGGCGCTTCTTGGCTCTCTCACCTATCTGACCGGCAGCGAGCAAGTCGTCTCCGGCTTTGCCAAGGCCGGCTACCCGCAATATCTCAGGATCGTGCTGGGAATCGCCAAGCCCGTCGCCGCCATCGTCCTTCTTTTGCCCGGGCTTCCACTGCTCAAGGAATGGGCCTACGCCGGTGTGACGTTCGCGCTGGTCATGGCAACGATCTCGGCCTACTTCGTCGGGGAAACGTGGGCCCTGCCGCTGGTGCTCCTGGCGCTGCTGGCCGTCTCCTATGTGACCAGACCCGCAAGCCGTCGGGTGATGGGATCGCAAGTCACTTCCTGACGTTGCGGGAGTCCCTCGTCTGGCGTGCGTGAGGAATCGTGACGTCCCGGTAACGCCGCGCGGGCGTCCGTATCGCCAGGCAGAGACCCGGAGTTGCCGAGCGAGGCGCCGCCTGGCCGAGCGAGCCTCCGGATCGCCGAGCGCCGGGCCGGAGCGTCCCTGGAAGACGGCGGCACGAGCTCGCGGCCTGCCGTGACGTGGGAGCATCGCATTGTTCTCCAGGAGGAGCGAACCGAATCCGGGTCACAGTCCTCGGCGGGGGAACTTCGAGGAAGGCGACTGTTGATGTGGTCCGTTCCACTCGCGTGAACCATCGCCATTCGTCACACCGCTTTGACTGATGAGGCGAACGCAAGACGATCAGGTCGCGCAAGAGTTGGCACACTCGATGCGTTCACTCACTCGCGATCGTCGCGCGAGCATGGAAGGCAACGCGATCCTCCGAGCAGTTTACAGTCGTGATGAGTGCCAGCAGATCCCATGCATTACCGGCGCGTGAAAGGAATTCTGTGTGAACGGCGAATGTCGGAGGGAGCTCGAGCGGGGGCGGCGCGTCGTGCACGTGAGCGATGCCCAGCCCGACACCGACCCGGGCGGGGCAGCGAGTCGCCGAAGGCGTGGTCGGGGGGGGGGGGGACGCTCATCGGGGACTCGCGAGCTGCGCCAGCCGTGCCCTGTACTCGAGGATGGCGAGCCGCGATTGCGCGCGAGTACGTGCGTGGTCCCGTATGTCGCCGTGGGTCCAGCCGGGCAGCAGTCCGACGGGTACGGCGAGCCATCCCATCATCGAGCGGCTCGAGATGTCGCGGGTGATCACGACGGAGTCGGCCGAGCCTGACATTGGATGTCGAGGGTAGAGCGCCGCGCCCTCACAGTCGGTGTCGGTGAAGATCGTTGGGAAGATGCCCAGGCTGAGGATGGTGAACAGCGGGATCGGATTGGCGTTGCAGTAGGCGCCGGTGGAGGACGCGAGGAGGTCGGCGTCGGGGTCCTGCGAGGTGCCGAGCCGTACGTGGGCGAAGGCGCCGGATCCCTGGAGCCATCGAAGGGCCGCGTTGGCGTAGGCCTCCGGGTTCTGGGTGTGAGCCGCGGCGGCCGCGCCTTCCCAGGGGACGACGACGACCGTGTAGGGAAGCGGTGCCTCGCGAAGGAGCGCGGCTTGCTCCGGCCCCGGCGAGGGAGGAAGGCGCGCGGCGTAGCAGCCGCCGCTCAGGCCGTAGCCCACGAGCAGGACGACGGCGAGGACCACCTTCCAGCGGCGCTGGAGCCAACCCGGTGCGGGCATGGGGCCTTCGCTAGTGGGCGACGAGGCGGACTTCCGATAGCCCACCCAGGCCGCGGCGCCGTGTGATCACGGGAGCGCTTCCGCCGCCTGCCGCATCGCGGCCCGTCCGGCCGCGACGAACGCGACCGTGAACAGCAGATGGACCACGAGAAAAGCCTTCGCGATCTCTCGGGCGTCGCCGCTCAGCACGCCCCACACGTCGTTGATGGCTACGCAGCCGAATCCGACGATATTGGCCACGACGATGGCATCGCGCGCGGGGGACGGGCCGGCATTGCGCGCCATCCAGTTCAGGACGGCGATGCCGAGGCAGGGCCCGGCGAAGATCCGGAGAAAGGCGATCAGCGCCGGCGAGGCGTCAGGGGGAACGGCGCCGACACCGAAGTACCGGGGAACGACCAGGACTCCGAGGCCGACGAGGGCCAGGTAGATCGCCGAGGCTGTCAGCACTGGCTTGAGATTCATGCGGATGCTCCCGAAAGTACGGGCGGCGACCGGCCCAGCCCGGCACCCGTCCCATCACAAGGTGGGACGCCCGGGCGCGCGGCGGTGGGGGCTCGCCGCGCAGCCGGGGGCAACCAGGCCAAGGCGGAGGCGTATTGGCAGCGGTGATTCCTTCTCGACCGCAATCTCGCCTCTTCTACCTCGTGCCTCGAGTGCACTCTTTCGGATCGATGGCGCCGAGGCTCTTCTCGATCTCGAATACGCCGTTCCTGGCCTGGGCGATATACATGTTCATCCGCACGTGATGCTGGCCCGGCACCATCTCCGCCGGGCCGCCGGGGCCCCGCGCGATCTTCGCATGGTCCAGGGCCGTGATGACGTCGTCCTGCTTCAGCGAGCCCGCCTCCTTCACCGCGGCCTCCCATAGCTTGAGACCTCGATACATGCCGGTGGCCGCGCTTCCGGCGGTGAGCCTGGGGCCACCCGGATTCAGCGTGTTGTACCGAGCGAGCAGCTCCTTGCTGAACGGATCGCTCGCGGTCTGATAGTAGTCGAGGCAGCCGTACAGGCCTTCCACGTGGGCAGCGGGCAGCAGGCCAAGGATGTTCTCCTCGAAGTAGGTACAGACGAGACGTCCGCCGCGCCTGGAGAAGCCGGCGTCGTGGAGCTGCTCGAGGAACGGCGCGAGTCCGGGCGGCACGGTGGTGTTGAAGACGACGTCGGCGCCGCTGGCCATGATCTTCCTCACCGTCTCCCGATAGTCGGTGTGGTCGAGAGGAAAGTACTCCTCGCCGACGATCGAGCCGCCATTGGCGGTGGCCACCTCGCGCAGCTTCCCGTTCATGACGTGGGGCCAGATGTAGTCGGCCGACGGGCAATAGAATGTCTTCGCGCCGGTCGTCTCCATCAGCCAGGGAATGAGAGGCTCGACCTGCTGCGCCGGACCCGGGCCGGTGCAGAAGATGAGGGGGTGGCATTCCCCGCCCTCGTACTGCTCGGGGTAGATGTAGAGCTTCTTGCCCTTCTCGACGGCGGGGCCTTTGATCGCCTGGCGGGTAGAGCTGTAGATCCCGCCGAACAGCACATCCACCCGATCCTGCTCGACGAGCTTCCGGGCCTTGGCTTCGGCGACGCTGTCCGTCGTGGCGCTGTCCTCGAGGAAGAGCTCGATCCTGTCTCCCAGCAAACCGCCCTCGGCGTTGATGTCGTCGATCACCATCCGGGCGACATTGGCGTTGACCATGCCGAGGAACGAGAGCGGGCCCGACATGTCAGTGATCACACCTGCCTTGATGGGTCGACGGGTCATTGCCTTGCTCCTCTCCAAGCGGCGGAGTCGGGTGTGCCTTCATGGGTCCCGGATATGATCGAGGTCAGATCGCGATCGAGCAAGGTGGACGAGGCCGCGCGACCCAACGGCGCGGACGCGGGAGCAGGAAGTTGGGACGATGGATCATTGGCGGAACCGCACCTGCCGCCCAGAATCCAGTTGCGCTTCGTACCACCGCAACCAAGCCCAACGGAGTCACACAGGAGGTCATCATGACCCGCTCTACTCGTCTCACGGCGCTTCGCTACTCCATGATCGGAATAGGGGTGATTTTCGTCTTCGGCATCCAGACACTGGCGTGGGTCTGGCCCAGCGGGTGGAGCTGGGGGTCCGGCCATTCCCACTACTGGCCGATGATCCTCGGCGTGTACGCGACGCTCGGAGTCTTCCTGATCCGGGGTTCCCGTGACCCGCTGGCCAACCTGAGTCTCATCTGGTTTACGGTCTGGTCGAGCGTGGTCCACTCGCTGGCGATGCTGGGGAGCGCGCTGACGGACCAGGCCGAGACGGGTCACCTCGTTGGCGACGTGCCGGCCCTCCTGCTGCTGGCCATCGCGCTCGGCGTCGTGACGCGCCGAGCGGAGACGGAGACGACGGTTACCAGGCTGGAGGCCCGTCGGGCCGCGTGAAGGGACGGTTAGCGCGGCGGGCCGAACAGTGCTGGATGCGCGGCCGCCGCGCGCTTCCTCATCTCCGCGACATCCTGCGTCATGGCGGTGACCAGGGCCTGATATCGCGGCTCCCGCCGCACCGAGGCGAAGAAGGGATCGAGATTCAGGAGCCGGGCATCCCTCCATCCGGCCCGATAGCCGCGCTCGAGCCATTCGAGCGCCGCGCCGGTCTGACCCTGGATCGCGTTGATCGCGGCCAGCTCCATCGGGGCGTTGTAGCTCTCCTGGCCGGCATCGAGGTGCCGCTGCGCCGCGGCGGCCGAGGCCTGCCACAGCTCGGCGGCGCGACGGGTGTCCCCCCGGCGATGGAGGGTCAGGGCATAGAGCGACCGGAGCGACTCGGGAAACATCTGCCCGATCGCCTCGGGGTCCTGGCGGGCCAGCGGCTCGATGAGCCGCTCGGCGTCGGGTGCTTCCACCACCACCGCCAGCTCGGCCAGGTTCGGCGGCACCTCGGTGTTGTCGGGATCGCTCCGCAGCACGCGGCGGACCCGCTCGAGGGCTGCCTGGTTTGACCCGCGCCTCAGGTCGAGCCAGGACAGCAGTATCTGGATCCTGGGCTCGGCCGGGAAGCGCCGCTCCGCGGCGAGCAGATAGCGGCTGGTGGCCGAGTCGTCGTCGAGCGGCATCAGGCCGAGGGTGACGTGGTAGGGGCCGTGGGATTCGGTCGGACTGATTTGCTCATTGCGCAGCGACCAGTCGAGCGCTTCATCGTAGCGGCCGAGGGCGACGTAGACGTTAGCCAGGTCGGCCATGGCGCCGCCGTGGCTCGGGTTCAGCTCCAGCGCCTTGAGGTAGGCGCGCCGGGCATCGGACAGCCTGAAGACGACGCTCTCCAGGTCGCCGAGCGCGAACCAGCCGTCGGCCAGCTCGGGGTCGAGCGCGACGGCCTTTCGCGCGGCGATGAACGCGGAGTCGGTGTAGATCCGCTCGCCCGCCACGCTCCGAAACAAGTGATTGCGCGCCAGCTGGGCCCAGGCCTCGGCGAATCCCGTGTCGAGCGCGATGGCCTGCCGCAGCAGCTCGGCGCGGGCGATGTTCCCGGCGCGCTGAATGGGGTTCAGGTCCTGGGCCCGCAGGTAGACCTGGTATGCCGCCATGTTCGAGGTCGGCGCGTGGGCCACCCGCTTGGCCTCGGCGGGAGTGAGCCGGGCCCGGAGTGCCGCCGTCACCTTGTGGGCGACGTCGTCCTGCACCGCGAACAGGTCCGAGAGCTGCCGGTCGTACTGCTCCGTCCAGAGCGACTGGCCGGTCCGCACGCTGGTCAGCTCGACGGCGATGCGGACCCGGTCGCCGGCCAGACGCACGCTGCCGTCCACCACGCTGCCCACACCCATCTCGCGCGACATCCGCTGGAGCCGGTCGCCCACGGTGTCGTACTGCGCGGTGGCGGTGCGGCTCAGCACGCGGAGCGCGGCGACGCGGGAGAGCTGGGTGGCGATCTCCTCGGTCATGCCGGCGCTGAAGTACTGCTGCGCGGTGTCGCGCGAGAGGTTGCGGAAGGGGAGGACGGCGACGACGCGGAGATTGTCGGGGGCGTTGGCGCTGCCCGTGTGGCCGGTGCGTCGCATGCGGCTGACGGCGAACGCTGCGACTGCGACGAGAACGGCAGGGATGATCCAGCGCAGCGCGGCGGAACGGCGGGACGGCGCGACGGCGCGACGTTCCGATGCAGCCTCTGCGGGAGTTGTCAGTGCGGCGACGAAGTCATTCACGGAGGCGAACCGGTCGGCCGCCGACTTCGACAGCGCCGCGGGTCACGGCGCGCTCCACCTCGACGGGCACGCCGGGCCGAGTGGCGCGCAGGTCGCGGACCGGCTCGGTCATGAGCCGCGCGATGATCGCCTGGGCCGTGGGTCCGGTGTGGGGCGGCTCGCCCGAGCAGCATCTCGTAGGCCACCGCGGCCAGGGCGTACTGGTCGGACCGGGCGTCGATCTCCCGCTCGGCGGCGGCCTGCTCGGGGCTCATGTAGTGCGGGGTGCCGAGGGAGAGGCCGGTCTCGGTGACGCGAGTGTCCGCCGGCCTGGGCGACGGCGAGCGCGATGCCGAAGTCGGCGATCACCGGCTGGCCCGACTGGAGGAGGATGTTCTCCGGCTTCAGGTCCCGATGGATCACGCCGCGGGCGTGGGCGTAGGCGAGGGCGTTCCCGAGGAGGGTGACCAGGCGAACCGTCTCATCCACCGGGAGCTGGCGCTCGCGCTCGAGGCGGGCGCGGAGCGTCTCGCCCTCGACGTAGGGCATGACGTAATAGAGGAAACCGCCGGCCTCACCCGACTCGAACAGCGGCAGCAGGTTGGGGTGCTGCAGGTTGGCGGTGACCCGGATCTCGGCGAGGAACCGCTCGGCGCCGAGGACGGCGGCGAGCTCGGGCCGGAGGACCTTGAGGGCGACCTGGCGATCGTGCTTCCGGTCGTGGGCGAGGTAGACGGTGGCCATGCCGCCGCGGCCGAGCTCGCGGTCGACGGTGTAACGGTCGCTGAGGGAGTCGCGCAGGGAGTCCGGTACGGGCATGGGGGTGGCGGATAAGTAAAACCGCGCGGGGGGTGAGCGCTAGCGACAGTTAATTCCTGGGCATCGCGCTCGCCACCTACTTCGCCTTGTCCGCGAACGACGCGATGGCCCATGGCGCGAATCCGCCGCGTCCGTCCCGGACCCACACGGTGCCGCCCTTTGAGAACTGCTTCCGCATGGCAGCCCGGACCTCCAGCTCGTGGAATTCCCCCTCCTGAAGGCGCGTCTCGGTTTCGCGGATCTCCATATCGGCGCGCGTGGCCAACTCGTCCTCCCCGGGCTCGACCAGCCGCTCGATGCGCTTGGCCGGATCGTCGCGGACCAGCGCGAGGCGCATCAGCTCGCCGTGCTTGTACTCGTGCGCCCGGGTCGAGGCGACGAGGCGCCCGAACGGCTCCGACGTGCCCTTGGCTGCATTCTTCGCGAACAGCGGCGAGCCGGCCATGAGATCGGGGTTGAACAGCGCCCGGCGCTCAACGATCAATGCCTGCTCCTTCACGTACCAGTAGCCGTCGAACGGGCGGTCCGGATCGTCGACGGCCTGCACCGTATAGCCCGCGTCTGGGTCGTTCTTCCAGGTGACCGGGTTGGTCGTGTGCAGCCCATGGCCGGAGCCCGGGCCTTCGACGGCACAGGCGTCCTGCCCGAACCGGTTCACCGCGAGCGGCACCGCGTCCTCCGACACCAGCTGCTCGCCTTCCAGCACGCCGTCATCGCGCCGCTGCACGAACTTCGTGGCCCATTGTCGGGGACGCACCTTCGCGAGGTCCGAGGTCGAGGATCGCTTCCGGCCGTTGCTCACCTCGAGGTCCACCTTCACGTCCTCCAGCAGCACGAGCTGCACCTTGCGCTCCCGGGTTTCGAACGTCGCGGCTCTTGCGCCGGAGGCACCCTGCGGTGTCAAGGTCCACTTGAAGGTCCGGATGCGGCCCTTGGACCTGGATCCATCGAGCATCGCTGTCGCACCGCGGACGGCGAACCCGGCGGTCAGGACCGCCCTGAGCGGAATCTCGTTCGGCGTGAGCGTCACCACGTTCTTCACCCGAACGCCTCCGTTCTCGGCATCGCTCCCGAAGACTAGGTTTTCGGCGTCCTCCGGGATGGGGAGCTCGGTTCGGGTGTCGCGCGCCGGCTGCGCGACGTCCATGGACTGCAGCTTCACGCCCATGGCCTTCATCGTCATCTTGTGCTTGCTCGCGTCCGTGTGCACGTCGAGCCGCGCGACGTCGCCGTTCATGTCGAGCGTCAAGGTCACGTCGCTGTTGCGTCCGCCGACCACGTCGCCGCTGAACGGGCCCGCGCTGTCCTCGTCCTTCGTGCCGCCCTTGACCTTGCCCAGCCAGGTCTCGGTGGTCCCGCTCGCCCGATGCTTGTCCAACGTGAACTTCACGGTCTTCGAGCGGTGTCTGGAGCCCCCCATCAGGTTGATATAGACATCGAGGGTCGCCACGCCGTCCCAGCGCTCCACGCCCTGGAACTGAGCCGCGGTGCCCTGGGCGGCGTCCTGCGCGGCCGCTCCCCGGGCGGCGGCGGCCACGGTCACCGCGAGCGATGCTGCGAGGCGACGGACGTGCGGCAGCTTGGTCGGAATACCCATGACGGCCTCCCGAGGGCGGTGGCGAGAAACTTGGGGCCGCTATCCATCCGGAGACTCTCCGGCGCGCCATGCAGCGCGCTCAGTTCCTCCAGCAGCTCGAGCACCCGACGGCTCGGCAGCGAGAAGCCGGCTTCGATCGCCAGCGCCTCGCGGTTCCCCTGATCCAGCACATTGAGCACGCGGAAGGCCCGCCCGTCATAGAGGGCATCGTGCATGAAGTCGAGCGCCCAGGTCCGGTTGAGAGTCGGCGGGGCGGTGAGCGGGACCCGCGGCCGCCGCGGCACCCGCCGCTTGGTTCGGCGAGCCCGATTCAGTCGCAGGGCACAGTAGACCCGGTGCACCCGCTTGTGATTCCACGACCGGCCCAGGTTCCGCAGGCGATCATAGCACTTCCAGAAGCCCCAGCGGGTGCTCTCGGCCACCACGGCGCTCAACGCCTCGATCCCCTCAGCATCGCGCTCCAGGTCGGGACGCGGCGGCCGGTACCAGGCCGCCCGCGCCAACCGCACCACCTGGCAGGCCTGCACCACCGACAGCCGGTGCTGGCTCACCATCTGGGCGATCGCCTGCCGCTTCGCGGACGGCGTCACGACTTTCGGTGGAGGACGTCTTTGATCGCCGCGTTCTCCAGAGAACTTGCCCTTCCGCATGCCCGCCCCCTCGTGATCTGGGCATCCGAAAGTCCACTCCTAACTGTCTGTGGGATAGGGGAGCTTACCCCTCACTGATCTTTCGATATCCTCTTCTATGGTCCAGTGTAGGAACGATTGCATGTGCCGGTGCGAATATCAGTAATAGCGGAGGGATGCGCCATGACACTTGGGGGCGCATATGGCTACCCCAGCACCAAGTTCAGCAACCGGTTCTTCACATACACCACCTTCCGCACTTCCTTCCCCTCCACAAACCGCCTCACCGCCGCATCCTTCTGCGCCGCCGCCACGACCTGATCCTGACCCGAGTCTCTGGGAACCGAAACCTTCGACCGCGTCTTTCCGCTGATTTGCACCACCACCTCCACCTCGTCCTCCACCGTCAGCCGCTCGTTCCACTCGGGCCAGCATGCGTCGAAGACTGACGTCGAGTGCCCCAGCCGCTCCCAGCTCTCCTCGGCGAAGTGGGGCGCGAAGGGGGCCAGCATGATGATGAGGCCCTCCACCAGCAGCCGATGGGTGCAGTTGTCGGCCCGGAACGCATTCACGAGCTCCATCAGCGCCGCGATGCTGGTGTTGTAGTGCAGCTCCTCCATCCCCGCGGTCACCCGCTTGACCGTCTGGTGGTACTTGACCAGCACCTCGTGCCGGACCTCGTCGTCCGCGTGCGTGTCGCAGGCCTCGCCCACCAGGGTCCACACCTTGTCCAGAAACCGCCTCGGCCCGCTGATGCCCTCGTCTCGGAAGTCGCCCCCTTCCTGGAACGGGCCCAGGAACATGAGGTACAGCCGGAAGGTATCGGCGCCCCAGCGCTCGATGTACTTGTCGGGAACGATCACGTTGCCTTTGGTCTTCGACATCTTCGCGCCGTCCTTGATGATGAGCCCGTGCGCGCGGAACCGCCGGTACGGCTCCTCGAAGTCGAGGTGCCCCAAGTCATGCAGGACCATGCTGATGAACCGGGCGTAGAGCAGGTGCAAGACGGCGTGCTCGTTGCCGCCGATGTAGGTGTGCACCGGCAGCCACTTCTCCGTCCGCTTCCGGTCGAACGGCCGATCGTCGAACTCGGTGCTGGGATAGCGCAGGTGATACCACGCCGAATCGAGGAAGGTGTCGCTGACGTCGGTCTCGCGGTGCCCTTGCTTGCCACAGGTGGGACACGGCGCGTGATACCACTCCTTGGAGCGCGCCAGGGGCGAGACGCCGCTGTCGTCGGGCTGGAAGTTCTCCAGCTCCGGCAAGAGCACCGGGAGATCCTTCTCCGGCACCGGCACCGCGCCGTGCTCGTCGCAATAGATGATGGGAATCGGCGGTCCCCAGTACCGCTGGCGCGAGATGCACCAGTCGTGCAGACGATACTGAACGACGCCCTTCCCCGTCTTCTGTTGCTCGAGCTGCTTGGTGATCGCCTTCCTGGCCTCGGGCACGGTGAGACCGTCGAGCGGGCCGGAATTGACCAGACGCCCCTGCTCGTTGTCGGTGTATGCCGCGTCGAGCGGCGCGCCGGCCGGCCCGCCCGGTTCCGCCACCACCCGCACGATCGGCAGGTCGTACTTCTTCGCGAAGTCGAAGTCGCGGTCGTCATGCCCCGGCACCGCCATGATCGCCCCGGTGCCGTACTCCATCAACACGTAGTCCGCGATCCAGACCGGGATCATCGTGCCCATCGCCGGGTTCATTGCGTGACCGCCGGTGAAGACGCCGCTCTTCTCCTTGTCGCCCACCTTGCGGGAGACCAGGTCCTTCTTCGCCGCCGAGCGGCGGTACGCGTCCACCTCGGCGCGCTGCTCCGGCATGGTAAGCGCATCCACCAGCGGGTGCTCCGGGGCCAGCACCATGAAGGTGGCGCCGTAGACCGTGTCGGGACGCGTGGTGTAGACCCGGATCGCCGCCCATTCATCGGTCGGCCCGTCGATCCGCCGGTCCGCCGGTCCCGACACCGGAAAGACGATCTCCGCGCCCTCGCTCCGCCCCAGCCAGTTCCGCTGCGCCGTCGTCGTGCTGTCCGACCAGTCCATCTTCGACTTGTCGTCCAGGTTGGCCAGCAGCCGGTCGCAGTACTCGGTGATCCGGAAGAACCACTGCTCCAGCGTGCGCTGCTCCACCGTCGCCCCGCAGCGCTCGCACCGCCCATCGATGACCTGCTCGTTGGCCAGGACGGTCTTGTCCCGGGGACACCAGTTGACCGCCGCCGCCTTCTTGTACGCCTTCCCCGCCTTGAAGAGCTGGGTGAAGATCCACTGGGTCCACTTGTAGTACCGCGGGTCCGTGGTGCTCAGCTCGTGGCGCCAGTCGAACATGCCGCCGATCCTGGCGAGCTGGCGGTGGAAGTTCTCGATGTTCTTGGGGATCAGGACCGCCGGGTTGATACCCAGCTTGATGGCGTAGTTCTCACTATGGATGCCGAACGCGTCGTACCCGATGGGCTCGAAGACGTCATAGCCCTGGAGCCGCTTGAACCGGCCGTAGGTGTCGCTGCCCGTGAATGCGAACATGTTCCCCACGTGCAGGCCTTCGGCCGACGGGTAGGGGAACATCATGAGGTTGAAGAACGGGCGCTCCGCCCCGTCCATATCCGGCTCGTTGGTCCCCCGCTCGGCCCAGCGCGCCTGCCACCTGGCCTCGACGGCCTGGGGGTCGTACGCCTCGGCGCCGGCCGGCGCGGGAGCGGGCTGGTCGGTCGCTGGTTCGGTCGTCTTTGCGTCGGTCTTCGCCATCACACTGCCTTGGTCTGAAAGAGGGGACAAGCGCTAAATCTATTCCGCCAGTGGGGTTACTGCCACCGGCGCCGGGTGACTGCGGTCACCGCTCCACCGCCTCGGTGGCCCGAGTTTCGGGGCCATGATTGATGCGCGCTCATCTTCGATCTCGACAACTGCCTCGCCTCCTCCAGGGAGCCGGGGAACGACTTCTTCGACCCGCTCTTCGACGCGATACGCAAAGCCAACGACGGCTCCGTTTCGGGGGACCAACTCCAGGCGGCCTTCGGGGACTTCTGGTTCGTCGCCTTCGACGAACTCGCCGAGCGGTACGGATTTACCGATGCCATGATCGAAGCGGGGCGGCGCGCGTTCCTCGACCTCGAGGTCCGGACGCCCATGCATGGATACGGGGACCTCGACGAGCTTCCCCGCCTCGGCGACCGCCGCTTCCTCGTGACCTCCGGCTTCCGCCGCCAGCAGGAGAGCAAAGTGCGCGCACTCGGCATCGCCCCACTCTTCGAGGCAGTGGTCATCGACGCGGTGGACGAGCCGGATCATCGCGGCAAGGAGCGGGTCTTCGCGGACCTCATCGCCGAGCGAGGGCTCGACCGGCGCGGCGTGGTGGTGGTGGGCGACAACCCTGACTCGGAGCTGGCGGCGGCACGGCGGCTGGGACTACGGGCCGCGCAGATCGTGCGGCCGGGCGTGAGGCCGGCCGACGGGTACGAGCGGGTGCATGGGCTGGCCGAGCTGCGGGAGTGGCTCGAGCGGACCCGTTAGGCATCTTGTTCCGGGTGTGCCGAGGAGGCCAAGTTATTGGTATGGGTCACTCGATGCAGGAATGGACGGCGGATATGGTCCGCACCTTGCCCGACGACGGCAACCGCTACGAGGTGGTCGGCGGGACTCTCCTGGTGACGCCGGCACCTTCATGGCACCACGGCGAGGCCGTGGAAGAGCTGTTCGCCGTCCTCCGCGGCTACTGCCGCGAGCACCGCGTCGGCCACGCCAAGATCGCCCCCCAGGACGTCGAGTTCGACGAGCGGAACATGGTCGAGCCGGACCTGTTCGTCGTGCCGCTGGTGAATGGCGCCAAGCCGCTCACCTGGGAAGAGGTCCGCCGGCTGCTCCTCGCGGTGGAAGTGCTGTCGCCAAGTACAGCTCGCCACGACCGGTTCACCAAGCGCCGGCTCTACCAGGCGCAGAACGTGCCCGAGTACTGGATCGTAGACCTCGACTCCAGAATGATCGAGCGCTGGCGCCCGGCCGACGAACGTCCCGAGCTGCTGGCCGAAAGCCTCGTCTGGCAGCCGGATCTGGCAGCACCTCCGCTCGTCCTCGATCTCCCCGGGTACTTCACCGAGGTGCTGGGCGCCGACCAGTAATCCCAAACGCGGCGGGAAACCGGCGCGGGCAGCAGCCTCCGACGCCACTCGCGCGGTTCGAGATGGGACCCAAGCAGGTGCACTACGGAAGGTGATACCCGGAGATATGCGGCCGAGCCAGCGAAGGCGCGATCCGCTCCTCAAGTTCTTCGATGCTGAACTCCAAGCGTATCTCCCATCTTGCCCGTCACCTGATGCACCTGCTCCTGCTGGTCCGGGGTCAGCTTCAGGATGAACGGGCCTTTCTCGTGTGACATGGCGACCTCCCGATGTCGAGTGTGCGCCTCAAACGGCTGGCGCGAAGACGCTAGTACGCCACCTTGAATTCGCCTTCTTGCCCCTCACGGCACTATGGGGTACGGTACCCGAACGTATGCGGCCGAGGCAGCGAAGGCGCGATCCGCTCCTCCAGCTCCTCGATGCTGAGCTCCAGCGTATCCCCCACCTTGCCCGTCGCCCGCCGTACCAGCTCCTGTTGCTCCGCCGTCAGCTTCAGCATAAACGGGCCTTTCTCGTGTGACATGGCGACCTCCCGATGTCGAGTGAGTAGTGAAAACGGCCGGCGACACGACGCTAGGGCGTCAGCGTGAATTCTCCGTGATTGCGATGCGCCGGTGGCCACCGCGGCTCGAGCAGCCCTTCTTGGCTCCGCCATGGGCTGGCGCTACTGGGCTCCCGAGAGCAGACGCTCGAATCGCGGATGGCCCCGGAGCGGCTGGAATGTGGGGTCGATCCTGAGCCAGCCGGGCGAAAGGAAGTACGGCACCTTCAACAGACGCTCGAGGCCCTCGATCGCCTTGTCCCGCTCTCCGGTCAGGAGATAGATCCGGATCAGCAAGTGCTGGTTGTAGGGCCCGTACAGCGCGTCGCTCGACATCGGGCCCAGGGCCAGCCCGCGCAGTCCCTCCCGGATCGCCTCGTCCTTCCGCCCGAGATACGCCAGGCTCAATCCGAGAAGGAGGTGCTGCTGGTCGTCCTTCGGGTTTTCCCGCACGCGATCGGACAGCGTCACGCGGGCGGAATCGGCGTAGCTCGCCGCCAGCGCCCGTTGGCCATGCAGCCAGAGCGTCTGCGCCAGCACCACGCCCCAGATGCCCCGGTCGTCGAAGAACGCTTTGGGGGTCGTGCGCAGGATGGCCTGCTGCTGCGACTCGTCCAGCATCCAGACAAGATCCCACACCATCGCAAACTCAGCCGCGAGAGCGTCCCGGGCCACCGACGGCGGGGCCCCCGCGATCCTCGCCCGGGCCGCGGCCAGATCGCCTCGTGCCGCGTCGATCATAGCGGCCATCTCAATAGCCGGGATATGGTGAGGGTCGAGGGCCAGCGTGCGCTGGATGGCGCGCTCCGCCTCGGGATACCGCCGAGTCCAGAGCATCGACATCGCGACGTTCAACGCGACGCCGGCGGCTCGAGGCTCGACCTGCTGCGCTCGTTGAAAATGGGCGATGGCCTGGTCCCACAGGCCTGCGATCTGCTCGATCTGCGCAATGGCCGCCAGCGGCTCGGGGTTGTCGGGGCTCGATCGCAGTGCCGCGCTATACTCCGCGGCCGCACCCGCCACGTCACGCGTGACGAACTGGCGGTAGTAACCCATAGCGAGGTGGCTGGCCGACTCATCGGGAGCGATAGCCACCGCCCGCTCCGCCCCGAGACCCGCGAGCCGGGCGTATTCCGGCGATGGAGACCCATTGAAGTAGAGTTGCGAGTACACGGTCGAGAGCCTGGCCCAGGCCTCGGCGAAGGTGGAGTCGAGACCGACCGCTCGTGCGTAATGCGGCAGGGCGTCTCTCAAGGTACCCGGGTCCCCTCTGCCGAGGCCGTCGGCCTCGCCCTGGAGATACGCCTCATACGCCTCGCTGTTCCTGGTCGGCCGCCGCGCCAGCCCCGTCCGGGTGCTGTCGCTGACCGGAAGATCCATCGCCTTTGCCACACCCATGACAATGCTGTCGTAGGCCCGGAACACGTTCGTGACCGGCTCAGCGAAGGGACCCTGCCAGATCGCCCGAGGCCCTCCGCTTCCAGCAACCTCGAGCAATTCGGGATTGAGGTGGACCGTCCGCGATGCGCCGCTATCAGCCGGGCGGACGGTGGCGGTCACGAGATAATTGACGCCGAGCTCCCGGGCGATCTGTTGGGCGGTCTTGTCCGAATGCCGGTATTCGTTGGAGCTGCCGCGACCAATGACCTGAATCCCGGGGATCGACGACAACCGGCTACGTATCTCATCGCTAACGCCGGCGGCGAAGTAGGCGTCGGCCGAGTCGCCCAGGTTCTCGAACGGGAGGACCGCGAGGATTCTGCCGGCGGGACGCTCCGGCAGGCTCCGCTCTCTACGCGAGACAGTCACCCACGCTCCCGCCACGACGAGCGCGACGCCGGCGGCGACTATCGCCGTCGCTGCCATTCCGCGGCTCCGCCGGGCGCGGGAGACGGCCCGTCGCCAGAGACTTGTCCCTGCCACACCGGACTGCCGCAGCGCCTGCGTGAATTCAGCAGCCGTTCCGAATCGGTCGTCGGGAGCGGGCGCCAGCGCCCGCGCCAGCACCTCGTCGAGATGATCCGGCAGCTCCGGCCGGAGCCCGCGAACTCTCGGCGGCGGGTCGCGCAGCTGCCTGATGAGGATGGACCGAACTGTCGGCCCGTCGAATGGGGGCTCGCCCGCAAGTATCTCGAAGAGGACGCAGCCCAGGCTATACACGTCGCTCCGGCCGTCGAGCTGCCGGTCGCCGCTCGCCTGCTCGGGCGACATGTAGCCCACGGTGCCGACGATCATGCCAGTCTCGGTGACACGCTCGGCGCCGCCCGGCTCGACCAATCGAGCGATCCCGAAA
Source organism: uncultured Gemmatimonadales bacterium (assembly GCA_963757525.1). Lineage (GTDB taxonomy): Bacteria > Gemmatimonadota > Gemmatimonadetes > Gemmatimonadales > GWC2-71-9 > CAVVWJ01. The sequence continues at coordinate 1,472,273 of CAVWRM010000001.1, read as the reverse complement.
TCGGCGACCACGGCGTGGCCCCCATTGAGCAGGATGTTCGCCGGCTTGATGTCGCGGTGAATCACGCCGTGGGCGTGGGCATGAGCCAGCGCGTCGGCGACCTCGAGGGTGATCTGAACCGCGTCGGGGACGGCGAGCCGAGTCTCGCGGCGGAGCCGGTCCCGGAGCGTCTCGCCCTCGACGTACGGCATGACGTAGTAAAGGAGGCCGGCTTCCTCGCCGGAGTCATGAAGCGGCAGGATGTGCGGGTGGCTGAGATTGGCAGCCAGCTCGATCTCGCGCTGAAATCGGCCGGGACCGAGCGCGAGCGCGAGATGGGGGTGAAGGACCTTGAGGGCCACCGAGCGACGATGCCGCAGATCGTGCGCGAGGTACACCGTAGCCATACCCCCGCGCCCCAACGCGCGGAGCACCCGATAGCACCCCAAGGTCTGGCCTTCGGCCAACTCCTGGGAAGCCTTCGGGCTCGAGGGATCGGCCGGGGGCGTCTGAAAGAACGAAATCGACGCGCTGTGCGCCTCGAGCAGTGACTCAACCTCGCGGTTGAGCTCGACGTCGTCGCCACAGGCCGCGGCGACGAAGGCGGTCCGCTCGTCGGGCCCTCGCTCCAAGGCGCGCCCGACAATGGTCTTGATCCGATCCCACCGGTCGGACCGGGTGCTGTCGGGTTCCGTCATGGTTGGTCTTAGGCTAGCCCGCGAGCTTGCAACTGAGCCACGCCCATGCCCAGGCCCGGAGCAGACGGGTTACACCTTGGTCCGGCGTCGCCATAGCCAGCTCGGTTGGGTATAGAGTCCGGCGGAAGGAGGGAGCATAGGGGTCGGGACGACGGTGGTCAAGCAGAGGCGCAGGGATGATCGAGCCTGGCGCCCCGTCCGACGAACGTCGCAAGCTGCTGGCCGAGAGTCGTCTGGCAGCCCGATCCTTCCGTTCCTCCGCTCGTCCTCGACCGTCTCGGCCGACGGGCGATGGCTCTACTACGACTCGGATCTCAGGGGTAACTCCGACATCTGGGGTGTTCCGTTGGCCGGCGGCACCGCGGCGGGCCCGGCGGAGCAAGTCACCACGGACCCGGCGCCGGAATTCAGTCCGTTGGTTTCGGCGGACGGGAACGAGGTGGCCTTCCACTCGTTCCGTTCCGGCAACAGAGACGTGTTCGTCATCCCCTCGTCGGGCGGAACCCCGATACAGGTCACGAAGAGCCCGCAGCACGACTGGAACCCGCGCCTGGCGGCCGATGGGCTGACGCTCACCTTCGTCCGGCCGACCCGAAGCGACTCCGCGCTGTGGATCGCGAGACGGGTCGGCGAGACATGGGAGCAGCCGAAGCTGCTCCTGGCCAAAGGCTCCGCGGTGTATGCGGCATGGTCTCCCGATGGTCGATCGGTGGCTTTCTCCCGTGACTCGGGAGTGCGCGTTATCGATCCGGTCATCGGGCGCGAGCGGTTGGTTGCGCCCACGCCCGCCAATTCGGTCTGGCCCGCGTGGTCCAAGGATGGCAAGACGATTTATTGGGGAGCCAACGAGGAAGGGAGATTCGCGATCCACTCGACCCCGGCGCATGGCGGGACCTCGAGAACCCTGGCGTACGCCGACGCCCCCGATCGGCAGGTGCATCGGATCGGATTCGCGGCCTCCAGCGACCGGTTCTACTTCACGCTCAGCGACCGCAAGGCCGACGTCTGGGTGGCGGAGATGGAGCGGAAGTAGTCCTGATCCGGAGGTTTTACAATTTCGAAAGCCACGACAGGACGGCGCTCTCGAGCGCGATCCGCTTGTCCGACCACGCGTGGTCCGTCGCCTCGTGAACCGTGGTGATCCGGGTATTGCCCCGCGCGCGTGCCTTGGCGACCAGCGGTTCCGTATCTGCCGCGAGGCCGTCGTCGGACGTGAGCACCAGCAAGGGCATGTGGGCGAGACCCTCGGCGGCTTTCTCGAACCCCCATCGGCCGTTCCCCGCGATCAGCTCATCTGCCATGCTCTGCGCCGTGACGCCGGCCAGCGACTCCATGTCGTCCGCCATCTCCTGAATGAGCGAGTCCCTCGGCATCCGCCCGTCGCGACCCATGTCGGCGGCGGACAGAAGGATGGCGCCGCGGAGCTCGGGATGGTGTGCGGCGGTCAGTGCCGTCACCCACCCACCCATGCTGTGCCCCGCCAGCACCAGCCGGCTCCGATCGATCCCGAGCCTCTGCGCCGTCGCGCTGTCCCGCACGAACGCGAGAACAGCGTCCGCGTCCTCGAGATTGCCGTCGAAGCGGAACTTCCCCGGACTCCCCCAGGAGCCTCGATAGTTGAACGTGATGGCATTCCACCCGGCCCGGCGGATCGCCTGCGCGAGATCCAGATTCTTCTCGTTCCCGGGAAGCCCGTGGAGCAGAATGACCGTTGGATGGGTGCCCGCCCCCGGTGCCAAATAGGCGACTCCGTTAATCTTGACGCCGCCGGACGGGATATGAAGCACCTCCATCCGCGCCGGGTGGATGCTATCCGGGACCGGATCCTCGCTGACCGCACGAGGTATCTGAGCGGCGGATGGCTGGACAGCCGCAACGAGGAGCGCGACCACGACTGCTACTCGCACGTGAGCTTGCCCTTTCGAGCTGCTGGCCGAAAGTGGCCGGGGACGGAGGCGGTCAAGCATGGCTCAGGCTACCGGGCGCCTCGAGCCCCGCATGCATCGCACAGCAGGTCGCCTTGCCGCCGATCGGCGTCTGCGGGTGCGCCTTCAGCAGCCTCGAGTGGTAGACCAGGTTCTGCGCCAGATTCTTGGCCATGTGCATCGTGGCCATGTTCTTCCGGCGCTTGTCGGTATCCTGGGAGGTGGGCTGGCCCACCTCGCCCACCCAGTACGCGGTGCATTCGGGCGGCAGGGTGAAGCCCATCCAGCTCAGCACCATCATGATGCTGCCCATGACGCTGAGCGCGCCATCCTCGCTGCCGGTGATCACGATGCCGGCCACCTTGCCCTTGATCGCGCTGCGGCCGCTGGCGCTGTACTCCTCGTCCAGCGCGTCGAGCCGCTCGATCACCCGCTGCATGAGGCTGGACCGCCCGCCCCACCAGATCGGCGTGCAGAAGAGCACGATGTCCGCGGCCTTGATCCGCGTCACCAGGCCCGGCCAGTCATCCTCCGGCGCCTCCTGAAACCTGAGACCCACCGGAAGCTTTGCATCCGACAGACGGACGACCGTCGCGTCGGCCGGGGCGAGCGCGCGGATCTCGTCGAGCACCATCGAGGCCAGCTCCCCGGTGTTGGACAGGTCGGGGTCGTGCTTGAGCGACGCGTTCAGGGCCAGCACGTTGAGGCGCGCGTCGGACGGCATGACGCAGGGGAAGCAGGGCTTGGTCTTGTACACGGGGCCTCGCGCGGTGGGGGTCGCAACCAATCTATTCGACCTGGATGTACGATCCCTAACGGCGCTTCATCGCCAAGCTCACGGCGGCGAAGGTGTACCCGGACTCGATCGTGACCGAGGTTGCGAAGACCTGAGGGGGGTTCGCCATTGATGGGAACAGGTTGAACGTGGCCCGTCGCCCTGGGGAGAAGTATCATAGAGGGGTCGATTTCCAGCCTCTACTCCTTTCCCAGGCCCAATGGCCGACCTGCTGGCAGAGCTTCAAGGCGGGCTGAGCGGCAGATACACGCTCGAGCGCGAGCTCGGGCGCGGGGGGATGGCCACTGTCTATCTCGCGCACGACCTGAAGTACGATCGCCCCGTCGCCCTCAAGGTCCTGCATCCGGAGCTGGGGCAAATGCTCGGTGCGGAGCGGTTCCAGCGCGAGATCCGCGTGGCCGCGCGACTGCAGCATCCTCACATCCTCACGGTGCTGGATTCAGGCGAAGTCGCCTCGCCAGCGGCGACCCTCCTCTGGTTCACCATGCCGTTCGTCCATGGCGAGTCGCTTCGCGCCCGGCTGCAACGCGAGCGCCAGCTCCCCGTCGAGGACGCCATCCGCATCGCGCGAGAGGCGGCGCAGGCGCTGCAGTACGCGCACGATCAAGGGGTGATTCACCGGGACATCAAGCCGGAGAATCTGCTGCTCACCCGGGACGGCAATACCCTGGTGGCCGACTTCGGCGTGGCGCGGGCGCTCGGCGCCGGAGCGGAGGAATCGCGGCTCACGGAGACCGGACTCGTGGTCGGCACCCCGGCCTACATGAGCCCGGAGCAGGCCAGCGGGGACAAGGGACTCGACGCCCGGACCGACCTCTATAGTCTCGGCGCGGTGCTCTACGAGATGCTTGCCGGCGAAGCGCCCTACACCGGCGCCACCATTCAGGCGCTGATCGTGAAGCGGCTCACCGAGCCGCCGCCGAGCGTTCGCTCGACCCGGCCGAGCGTGCCGGAGTCGGTGGACCACGCGATCCGGCAAGCGCTGGCGCAGGTCGCCGCCGACAGGTTCGCGACCGTCGCCCAGTTCGCCCAGGCGCTGCAGATTGCCCCTTTCAGCACGACATCGGCAGCCACCGTCGCCCAGGCGACGGTGCCGACATCCCGTGCCGCTTCTCAATCACAGCCTGGTCCGCACGGCCGGCGGTTCCCGCTCGCGGCCGCGGCGCTGGTCACGGGACTCCTGATCGGGCTGGGTGTGCTGTTCGCCTGGAAGCATGGCAGCGCCGGTGCCGCCGACGACCGACGGATCCAGCGTGCTGGCCGTTCTGCCGTTCGAGAACCTGGGACCGAGCGAGGACGAGTACTTCGCCGATGGCGTAACCGACGCGGTACGAGGAAAGCTCGCCGCGATCCCGAGCGTGCAGGTGATCGCCCGAAGCAGCTCCGAGCCCTACAAGAAGGCCACCAAGTCAGCCGAGCAGATCGCACGCGAGCTGGGCGCGCGCTATCTGCTCACCGGCACGGTCAGATGGGAAAAGGGCGCCGGCGGGGCGAGCCGAGTGCTGGTGAGCCCCGAGCTGGTCGAGGTCTCACCCGGCGGGACTCCCAAGACCCGGTGGCAGGCGCCATTCGACGCCTCGCTCACCGACGTGTTCCAGGTGCAGGCCGATGTCGCCACCCGGGTGGCGCAGGCACTGGGCGCGGCGCTGGGCTCGGCCGAGCGCAAGGCGCTGGAGGCCCCGCCGACCAAGAACCTGGCGGCGTACGACGCTTTCCTCAAAGGAGAGGAGATCTCGAACGGTTTGGCGGTCATCGACCCGACGCTGCTCCGGCGCGCGCTGAGCTACTACGAGCAGGCGGTGGCGCTCGACTCCACGTTCACTCTGGCGTGGGCCCAGCTCTCCCAGACCCACTCGCTGCTCTACGGTCTGAGCGAGCCCACACCTGAGGATGCGCGGGCCGCGTTGGCGGCGGCCGAGCGGGTCACCGCGCTCGCACCGGAGAGCCCGGAAGCAAGGCTGGCGATGGGCAAGTATTACGAGACCGCGGGCGGAAGTCTGGAGCGCGCGCTGGAGCAGTACACGGAGGGCGTGCATCTCACGCCCAACAACGCCGCCCTGGTCTCGGCGGAGGCCTTCGTCGAGGAAGGCTTCGGCCGGTGGGACGCAGCCGAGGAGCACTATCGCCGGGCACTGGTGCTGGATCCCAACTCTGCCCAGACTGCGCGCAGGCTCGCGCGGGTGCTATCGTGGCGACGGCACTTTCCCGAAGCGCTCACGGTGGCCAACCGGGCAATCGCGCTCGCCCCCACCAACCTGATCGTGGTCCAGAACAAGGCCTCGATCTATCTCATGCAGGGCGATCTCGCGGGAGCACAGGCCACCCTGCGAGCGGTGCCGACCGAGGTCGAGCCCACGGCCCTGGCGGCCTTCTTCGCGACCTACGACGATCTGTACTGGATCCTGAACGACGAGCAGCAGCGGCTGGTGCTCCGGCTGACGCCCCGGCAGTTCGACAACAATCGAGCCGGTTGGGCGTTCGTGCTGGCCCAGACCTATGCACTCCGCGGCGACCAGCTTCACGCCCGGGCCTACGCCGACTCAGCGCAGATGGCGTTCGCGGAGCAGTTGCGGGCGACGCCGAACGACCCGCAGCTCCACGCGCTCAGAGGCGTGTCGCTCGGCTACCTCGGCAAGAAGGACGAGGCCATCCGCGAGGCGCTCAAGGGCGTCGAGCTGAATCCGATCTCCAAGGACGCGTTCGGCGGTCCCTACATGCAGCTCCAGCTGGTGCGGACATACATCCTGGCGGGCGAGCCGGAGAAGGCGCTCGACCAGCTGGAGCCGTTGCTCAAGATCCCGTACCACCTCGCGCCCGGGTGGCTCAAGCTGGATCCCACGTACGATCCGCTGCGGAACAATCCGCGATTCAAGAAGCTGCTGGAGAGTTGAGCTTCTTCATCAGCGCGACGAACCGCGGCATCGACCGCAGCGGATCGAACAGGTGATCCTGCACGAGCCAGAACAGGAACTCCGAATCGGCGGCGTAGGCCCGCTCGAAATCCGCGATCGCCTGCTCCTTGTCGCCCAGGCCGAGGCGGATCATTCCCGCATTGAACGGCGCAACCTGGCCCCTGGGCGAAATCTTCTCGAGATCCTTCAGCGTAGCCTGCGCTCGGGCCCGGTCGCCTGACGCGCCGAAGGCATAACCCAGGATCGCCGTCACGAAGGGCGGCGCCTCCATCTTCGCCGCACGCTCCAGCTTGGGAACCGCCGCACGGTACCGCCCAATCTCGAGGTCCATCCAGCCATCCATCGTGGGAACGGCATAAAAGGTCGGATCGAGCTCGCCCGCCCTCGTGATCAGCTCCCTCACCCGCGCCGTGTCCCGCAGGTACATGTGGGTGAAGACGCAGTCGATCAAGATCGACGGCGAGAGCGGGTCGAGCTCGATCGCGCGCTTGCCCTCCGCGATCGAGCTGTCCATCTGCCCGACGACGCTGAGCACCTGGCCGTACTGATCGTGCGCGAAGGCGTAGTTGGGATTGAGCGCGATGGCCCGGCGCAACTCCCGCAGGCTTCCCTCCCAGTCATGCTCCAGCCAGGCCCTGTAGACGCCCAGGGAGGTGTGCGCCTCGGCCGAGCTGCTGTCCAGCTCCACCGCCCGCTCGGCGCCCGCCCTCGCTCTGGGCTTGGCCTCGCTCGCGGTGATGAACCCCTCGTTGTAGCCGGCCCAGAGATAGGCGTCGGACAATCCCGCGTGCGCCGGCGCGAAAGTGGGACTCAGCCGCACCGCCTCCTCGAACTGCGCGATAGCCAGGCGCAGGTTGGCGTCGCTCGGACGGTTGAAGAAATAGCGGCCCTTGAGGTAGGCGTCGTGCGCCTGGGGATCGACGCTCGGCGCTTCGGACAGACGGGTCCGCTCGCTCGGCGTGAGCTGGACATCGATCTCCTCGGCGATGGCCGAGGCGAGCTCCGCCTGCAGCGCGAGGACATCGCTCGAGCTGCGCTCGAAGCTCTTGGCCCAGAGGTGCCGGTCCGCCCGCGCGTCGATGAGCTGGGCGGTGATCCGCACCCGGTCGCCGGAGCGGCTGACCGAGCCTTCCAGGATCGCATCGACGTCGAGCGCCTTCGCGATCTCGGGCGTCGAGGGACGGTTCTTCCCCTTGAACTGCATCGCCGATCCGCGCGACGTCACCCGGAGCCGGCTGATGGTCGCCAGATCCGTCGTCAGCTCGTCGGTCATGCCTTCGGCGAAGTAGTCCTGGGTGGAATCGGCCGAATAGTTGTCGAGCGGGAGCACGGCGATCGATCGGATGGCGCCGGCAGCGCGCGAGCCCTTCCATCGTGCCGCCAGGAACCCCGCCACGCCGAGCACGAGGACCAGGCCGATTGCGAGGGTCAGCCACTTTCGCCGCGTACCCGGCGGGGGCGGCGCGGGCGGCACGGCCGTCGCGGGCGGCACGGGTGGGCCGGGCGTCGCACGCGTCGTGGCGAGGCCGGTGCCCGAGAGGGCCTGGACGAACTGCGCGGCGGGGTTGAACCGGTCCGCCGGATTCTTCGCCAGCGACCGCGCGAGCGCGCCGGCGACGTCGGGCGGAACCGTCGGGCGCAGGTTGGTGATGGGCGCCGCGACCGTCAGCACGTGCTGGCGAACCACGGCTTCGGCCGTGGGCCCGGTGAACGGCGCCTGTCCGCCGAGCATCTCGTACAGCACGCAGCCGAGGCTGTAGAGATCGCTCCGGCCGTCGAGATCGTCGCTGCCGGCGGCCTGCTCGGGGCTCATGTACAGCGGAGTGCCGAGGGTGGTCCCGGTCTGGGTCAGCCGATCGCCGCCGGCGACGCTCATCGCGCGGGCGATCCCGAAGTCTGCCACTACGGCGTGGCCGCCCTCGAGCAGGATGTTCTCCGGCTTGATGTCGCGATGGACGATGCCCCTGGCGTGGGCATAGCCCAGCGCGTCGGCCACCTCACGCGCGATGCCGAGCGCCTCGTCGATGGGAAGCTGTTTCTGCCGGGTGAGCCGGTCGCGGAGCGATTCACCGTCCACGAAGGGCATGACGTAATAGAGGAAGCCCGCCGCCTCACCCGAGTCGTAGAGGGGCAGGATGTGCGGGTGCCGCAGATTGGCCGTCGTCTTGATCTCGGCGAGGAACCGTTCGGCCCCGATGGCGGCCGCCAACTCGGGCTTGAGCACCTTGATCGCGACGGCGCGGTCGTGCCGCAGGTCCCGTCCCAGGTACACCGTGGCCATGCCACCCTGGCCGAGCTCGCGGTCGAGCGCGTACCGCTCGCGCAGGGCGTCGGCCAGGGATGTTGGGATGGTCACGGTGGTGCCGGGTGAGGGTCGGGCAGAAATCTGCCCGAAAGGGCGAAAGGGCGAAAGGGCGAAAGGATGCGCACCCCTTGCGTGGCAAGGGGAGGGTGCTAGACTCCGAAGAACCTTACTCCAGACCGGGCGATGGACGACCTCGACGTCAACCTCCTCCGCGGGACCCTCGATCTCCTGATCCTCAAGGCCCTGAGCTGGGGCCCGCGGCACGGCTACGCCGTCGTCGAATGGATCACGCAGGCCACCGATACCGCCTTCCTGATCGGCGAGGGCACGCTCTACCCCGCCCTCCACCGGCTCGAGCGCCGCGGGTGGATCACCGCCGAGTGGGGCGTCTCCGACAACAACCGGCAGGCCAAGTACTACCGCCTGGCCCGCCCCGGCCGCGCCCGGCTGCAGGCGGGCAGCTCCGCGTGGCATCGCTTCGTCGACGTCGCCGGGCGGGCACTCCGCGCCGCCGCGCCGGCGCCGGGCTGATGGGACTCTTCCGCCTCGGCCTCGGCCCCGGCCGGGTCGAGCGCGACGTGGACGCCGAGCTGGCCTTCCACCTCGACATGCGGGTGCGGCGGCTGGTCGAGCGCGGCATGGATCCCGCCGCCGCCCACGCCGAGGCGCTCCGGCAGTTCGGCAACTGGCACGGCGTGCGCGCCGAGCTGGTGGCCATGGATACGCAAAGGGAGAAGACCGTGCGTCGCGCCAACTACCTCACCGAGCTGCGGCAGGACACGGCGTACGCCGTCCGCGCGCTCCGCCACAACCTGGGCTTCGCCCTCGTCGTCGTCCTGTCGCTGGCCGTCGGGATCGGGGCCAACACCGCCATCTTCACGCTGATCGACGCGCTGCTGCTCCGTCCGCTGCCGGTGCCCGAGGCCGGCCAGCTTGTCGTCATCGGCGATCCCCGCCGCACCAGCAGCCTTTCCGAGGGATCGCTCCGCACCGATCTCTTCTCCTATCCGGCCTACGCCGATCTGAGCCGGCGGCCACCGCTGCTGCAGGGCCTGGCCGCGACCGGCCGGACGGGCCGGCTGGATCTCATCGCCGGAGCCGCGCCCGGCAGCGCCGCGGCCGACGGCGGGTCCGACGAGGGAGAGCACCCGCGCGGCCGCCTCGTGAGCGGCAACTACTTCGCGGTGCTGGGCGTACCCACGCTGATCGGCCGGCCGCTAACGGTGGACGACGACCGGGCCGCCAACGGGTCGCCGGTGGCGGTCATCAGCTACCTCTACTGGCAGCGCCGCTTCGACGGCGATCCCGGGGTGCTGGGACGCACGGTGACGATCAACCGGGTGCCCTTCACCATCGTCGGCGTCGCGCCGCCGGGCTTCTACGGCGAAGTCGTGGGGCGGATGACCGATCTCTGGATGCCGCTCACGATGGCGCCGGCGCTGATGAAACGCGACTGGCTCATCCGGCCGGACATGAGCTGGCTCCTGTTCGTCGGCCGCCGGGCACCCGGCGCGACGCTGACGCAGGTCCAGGCGGCGTATCCGACACTGGTAAGGCGCGCGCTGGTGGCGTCCAACCCGGCGGACGACGCGGCGGACGGGCTCGCCACTGAGGAGGTCTCGGTGGCGTCCGGCGCCCGCGGACTGTCACCCATCCGGGCGCTCTACGCCGAGCCGCTGACGACACTCATGGTCGCGGTGGGGCTGGTGCTGCTGGTGGTCTGCGCCAACGTCGCCAACCTGCTGCTCGCGCGCGGCGCGGCGCGGGGCCGCGAGGTCGGGGTGCGGATGGCGCTGGGCGCGAGTCGCGTCCGGCTGGTGCGGCAACTGCTGACCGAGAGCCTGATCCTCGGCGCATTGGGCGGCGCGCTCGGTCTGCTGCTCGCGATCTGGGGCAGCCGGGCGCTGCTCACCGTGGCCGGCGGCGGGTTCGGCGCCATTCCGCTGGATGTGCGGCTCGACTGGCGGGTGCTCGGGTTTACGCTCGCGATTACGGGGGTGACGGTCGGGCTGTTCGCCCTGGTGCCGGCCATACGGACGACGCGGGTCGAGCCGGGCACCAGCCTGCGCGCCGGCGGCCGCGGGGCGACGGGCTCGCTTCTGGGAGGCCCGGGCCAGCTCGGCCTCGGCAAGCTGCTGGTGGTTGTCCAGGTGGCGCTGTCGCTCACCCTGCTGGTCGGCACCGGGATGCTGGTGCGGAGCACGCGGGCGCTGGTGGGCGTGGACCCGGGGCTGGCGCGCGACCGGCTGCTGATCGTGACGGTAGACGCGGCGCCCACCGGCCTGGAGGGCGAGCGGCTGGCGCACCTCGCGGAGACCCAGCTCGAGCGCCTGCGCGCCCTGCCCGGCGTCGCCGCCGCCAGCTTCTCGGAGAACGGGATCTTCAGCGGCACCGAGTCGGCCACCGGCGTGCAGGTGGAGGGATTCACGCCTCGCACGGCGAACGACTCGGCCGTCAACTACGATCGGGTGGGCCCGGGCTACGTCGAGGCGATCGGCGCCCGGCTGGTGGCGGGCCGGGACCTCACCGAGCGCGACGATGCGCGCGCGCCGCGAGTCGCACTGGTCAACACCACCATGGCCGCCCACTACTTCCCCAACGGCGACGCGCTGGGACACCGCCTGGTCGCGGACAGCGCCACCTACGAGATCGTCGGCGTGGTGGCGGACACGAAGGACCACCAGGTGCGCCAGACGCCGGGCCCGCGGATGTACCTGCCGGCCTACCAGGCGGGCCCGATGCCGCTGGAGCTCACCTTCGAGCTGCGGTCCCGGGGCGACCCGGTCCAGCTCGTCGCCGCGGCCCGGCGCGAGCTGGCGGCGGTGAACGGCTCGACGGTGGTGCTCAACAACGACCCGCTCGTGACCCTGATGCGGCAGTCCATCAGCCAGGACCTGCTGGTCGCCCGGGTGGCCAGCGTGTTCGGGCTGCTGGCGCTCGGGCTCGCGGCGCTGGGCCTCTACGGCGTGATGACGTATACCACCCTCAGGCGGACCGGCGAATTCGGGGTCCGCATGGCGCTCGGCGCCGACGGGTCGCAGGTGGGGCGGATGGTGCTGCGCGAAGCGATGACGCTGGTGGCCGGCGGGGCGCTCGTGGGGGTGCCGCTCGCGCTCGGGGCGACCCGGCTGCTCCGGAGTCAGCTGTTCGGGGTGGGCACGGTGGACGCGCCGTCGATCGCCGCGGCACTCGGGGTCCTGCTGCTGAGCGCCGCGATCGCGGGATATCTACCCGCCGCGCGGGCGGCGCGGGTGGGACCGACCGAGGCGCTGCGCGCGGAGTAGCGGCGCCTCGAGCGCTGGCCATCGAGCGATCAGTGCGACCGGCCGGCGGGCCGTTGCGGAATGGCCATCAGGCCGACGGCCATCGCCGCCAGCAGCACCGCCGACGCGAGGGGCCTGCGGAAGGCGAGCCCGCCCGAGGCGACCGGCTTGTCCAGCAGATCGCCGAGCACGGCGCCGAGCGGGCGGGTGAGCACGAACGCCGCCCAGAAGAGCGCCGTCCGGGATACCCTGGTCCAGAAGCAGGCCGCCGCGATCAGCGCCAGCAGCCCACCGAACACCACCGCGGCGCCTCCGTACTCCAGACCGGCGGTGTCGGCCGTCCAATCGCCGAGCGCCGTGCCGAGGGTCTGGGAGAACATGATGGTCACCCAGTAGAACACTTCCGCCCGTGGCGTGCGGACCGACTCCACCGAGACGGTGCCGAGCGTCCGGTACCATACCGCGAGCGACCCGAGCAGCAGGGCCAGCAGGAGCGCGCTGCCGCCGGCATAGCCGATCCCGAGCGAGCGGGTGGCGAAGTCGGCCAGGGTGGTGCCGACCGTCGTGGTGGCGATGATCGTCGCCCAGTAAATCCAGGGATGGAACCGCGCCGCCGCGATCTGGGCGGCGACGGCCGCGGCGAACACGGCGGCGAAGATCGCCGTCGCCGCGAGATAGCCGAGATCGAGCGTCATGCTCATGGTGTCGCCCGCGGTCTCGCCCAGCGTGGTAGCGAGAATCTTGAGCACCCAGAAGGTCAGGGTGACGGCGGGGACCTTGGCGGTGCGGTCGGTGTCGCGATCCATACCGGTTGGTGGAGGAGCCTTCAGCGTGGTCGCGAAGGTGGCCGGCGTCCCTTCGCTTCCGCCCGCGCCCGTTCCTGGGCTTTTCGCGCCCGGATTTCCGCGATCCGGGCGCCGATCGGGACTTCCAGCTTTCCTTCGGGCTTGGCGGCGTAGTCGAAATCCGGGACCACCACCCGGGGCAGCCGCCGGCCCACCTCGCGCTCGATCCGCCGGAAGTCCTGCTCCTCGTCGGGCGCCACGAAGGTGAACGCGTCGCCCACCTCCTCCGCGCGGGCGGTGCGGCCTACCCGGTGGATGTAGTCCTCCGGCACCTTCGGCACATCGAAGTTCACGACGTGGCCCAGCGCCTCGATGTCGATCCCCCGGGCGGCGATGTCCGTCGCCACGAGGACCCGGTACTTCCCGCTCTTGAATCCGGCCAGCGCTTCGGTCCGCTGCGGCTGCGAGCGGTTGCCGTGAATCCGCTCCGCGCTGACCCCGCTGCTCACCAGCTGCTTCTGCAGCCGGTTGGCCCGGTGCTTGGTGCGGGTGAAGACCAGCACGTCCTGCATGTCCCCCCGCCGGAGCAGCGCCAGCAGCAGCGCCGACTTGAGCTCCTGCGGCACCGGGTACACGGCGTGGGTGATGCCGACCGCCGGCGCGGCCCGGCGCTCGAGGTTGATCCGGACCGGATCGCGCAACATGTCGCGCGTGAGCGCCAGGATCGGGTCGGGCATCGTGGCGCTGAAGAAGAGCGTCTGCCGCTTGCCCGGCAGGTGGCGCAGGATCTTCCGGATCTCGGGCAGGAAGCCCATGTCGAGCATCCGGTCGGCCTCGTCCAGCACCAGGACTTCGAGCGCGGCGAGACGGGCGTACGGGTGGGTGAAGTGGTCGAGCAGGCGCCCGGGGGTCGCGACGATGACGTCCACGCCGCTCCGGAACGCATGCTCCTGCGGGCCCATGCCGACGCCGCCGAACACCGGCGCCGCGGTAACGGGGGTATGGACCGCAAGGTCGTTCAGGTCCTCCACGATCTGGGCCGCGAGCTCGCGGGTCGGCGTGATCACCAGGGCGCGGGTCGAGCCGCGCGGCTTGTCGATCAGCCGCTGGAGGATCGGCAGGACGAAGGCCGCCGTCTTGCCGCTGCCGGTCATGGCGCAGGCCAGAACGTCGCGGCCGGCGAGGGCCGGCGGGATCGCGTCGGCCTGAATCGGCGTGGGCCGGGCGAAGCCCAGCTCCTTTATTCCTTTAAGGAGACTGGGATGGAGCTTGAGAGAGGTGAACGGCACGGCGAAGCATAATCAGCCGGGCCGGTCCCCGCCGAGCGCCGTCGCTACCCGCCGGCGAGCGTGACACGCATTGCCTCCATCAGAAGAGAAATCCGTAGCGGAGCAGCAGCGGCCAGGTCAGCGCCGTGACGATGCGGCGGCGATCGCTCGGCAGGCGGCGGCGCCACTCGTCGTCGGGGGTGATCGGGACGTCGCCCCGCTCGAACCGCACCGGATTGCCGGCGACGAGATGGTTGTCGCCCAGCCGCAGCCGGCCGTCGCCGAGGAAGCCCACGTCGGCATGGATGCCGACGCGCTGGAGCGCCGCGCCCAGCACCGCCGCCGGATTCCTGGTGAGGTCCTCGTAGCGGATGACGTAGCGCCCGCGAGCCAGGCGCCGCACCAGCCCCAACGCCAGGTGCTCCAGGTCCCAGTAAAGCGCCGTGCGCACCGGGCCGAACATCGGCATGTACCGCGCCTCCGCCGGCTCGTCCTCCGACACCTCCGGCAGCGCCTTCTTCCGGGTCCACGAGTGGGCGACCGCGCGGCTGTCGCGGACCAGGTGCACCACCGACAGGTCGATCTCCGGAATGCCGGCCAGGATCGCGGCGTACGCGGCGTACTTCGAGGAGTCCACGATCACTGCCGCGCCCGACACCTTGTGAATCGCGCGGTAGAGCTTCGCCAGGACTTCCCGATACCGTCGCAGGTCGCGCCGGAACCGCTTGCGTCTCCAGGGCGACAACACCCACGGCGTGCGCGCCAGCCCGTCCACCCGCCGCTGCAGCCTCAGGATCGCCTTGGCATCCACGTCCTCAGCGTCGCCGAACGCCTCGTCGAGCACCGCGTGCCAGAAGGGACAATCGAGCACCGCCACGCCGCACCCGCAGCGCTGGCGCTTGACGAGCCCGCGCTCCCAGAGGAACCGCAACTCGCCCGTGGAGACGAAACCGTGGGTCTGCCCCAGCATGAGATCGAGCAGGGTGCTGCCGCTGCGACTCCAGCTCCCCACGTACACGACGCGGATGGGCGATGGTCGGCTGTCGGATCCGTCCGGGCGAGGAATGAGCGTGCCGGTCATCGGCGAGTCGGGTTCGGGGGATAGGAGAGCTAACGTTAGCCCCGTCGAAGGGTTGCTGCCATCATTCGTACCAGCGGGCGACAACCTTCGTACCAGCGGGCGACAACCTTTGCGGCGCTCGGGCCGGCCCATACGGAGTCGCCCTGGCGTGCTACTCCGGACGCTGGCCCCACATCCACTTCGAGGTCTACCCCTCGCTGGCCGCGGCCACGAGCGCCTCCAACGTGCTGCACACGTCCCAGATCGCGATGACCAAGGCCGCCTGCGACACGGTGTACGGCGGCGCCGAGGGATATTCCCAGAGCCTCAGCAACCTGTCGCAGGTCAGTCTCGGGAGCGATAACGTGTTCGGCAACGACGGCGGCGTGGGGCAGCTCGCGACCATCACCGGGAGCGTGGCGGCGGGCTACACCATCGCGCTCACGGCGGGCGTAAGGGCAGGCTGACTTCACGCTCGTCCCCCGATAGCGCCTGCCGCCCGGGCTCCGGGTCGGGCGCGGTTGACTTGCCCGACTCCGGGCGGGCATGTTGGCTGACACATGAACAATGGACCATCCGGCCCGCCGCCGCGGCCGAGCACCAGGCTGGCGCTCGGCACGCGCCTGCTGCTGCCACTGCTGCCCACCGTGACCGCGATCATGGGGATCTACGCGGTCTGGACACTGGCCGACCGGGAGGACACCCTGGCGCCGGCGGCCCGGACGGAGACGCAGGCCTACTCCATCGCCCTCAGCCTCGCGTTCGATTACGCCCTGCGCGACGTGCGGCACGAGAACGTGCAGGAGATCCTCAACCAGGTGACGCTGGCCCCGTCGGTGTACGGGGTGATCGTCTACGACTCCGCCGGAAACCAGACGTATGCCTCCGACTCGGTGCGGTCGCCGGGTCTCCCGCCGCGCGCGATCCTGTCTCGCGTGCTGGAGACCGGGAAGCCCGCCGGCCTCGAGCGCGAGATCGACGGCAGGCTGGTGTATTCGGTGCTGCGGAGCATCCACGGCCCGCGCGGGCGGGTGAACGGGGCCCTGGAGGTGGCGCAGCCGCTGTCGTTCATCGAGGCGGAGAAGTCGGAGGTGCGGAAGCGATACCTGCTCAACACCGTCACCCTGCTCTTCGCCCTCGCACTGGTGACGCTCTGGCTGGTGCGCCGGGTCGTGACCAAGCCGATGGAGCAGATGGTGCGGGCGGCGCAGGCGGTCGGCGGCGGGGACCTCGCGTTCCGGATCGTCCAGGAGGGGCATGCGCGAGAGCTGGGGCAGCTCGCGCGCGAGCTGAACACGATGGCGAGCCGGATCGAGCAGGCGCGCGACACCGAGGCGCGCCAGGCCGAGGAACGGATCGTACTGGAGCGCCGCCTGCGGGAGACCGAGAAGCTGGCGGCGATCGGGAACCTGGCGGCCGGCATCGCACACGAGATCGCGGCG
The DNA here is from genome assembly GCA_963757525.1 of uncultured Gemmatimonadales bacterium. Classification (GTDB taxonomy): domain Bacteria; phylum Gemmatimonadota; class Gemmatimonadetes; order Gemmatimonadales; family GWC2-71-9; genus CAVVWJ01. The sequence continues at coordinate 1,455,840 of CAVWRM010000001.1, read as the reverse complement.
CCGCTCAACGTGATCAGCGGCCGGGCCGAGATGGTGCTGCGCCGGCCGGACGACACGGAGGTGCGGGACCGCAACCTCCGCATCATCGTGCAGCAGACCAGCCGGATCACGACCATCGTCCGCAACCTGCTCGATTTCGCCCGGCGGCGTGAGCCCCACTACCAGGCGATCCGGCTGAGCGATCTGGTGGACGGGGTGCTGGAGTTCATGGAAGGCGAGATGGAGCGCGCCGGCATCGAGGTCGTACGGGACGAGGAGACCGACGTCGCGTTCCAGGGCGATCCCGACCTCCTGCACCAGGTGCTCGTGAACATCGTCATGAACGCGATACAGGCCATGGAGAGCACGGAGGCCCCCAAACGGCTGACGGTGCGCGGCGGCCCGGGACCCGCGGACGACACGGTCTGGCTCGAGATCGAGGACACCGGCCACGGGATAGCGCCCGAGGCGCAGCCTCGCCTGTACGAGCCGTTCTTCACCACCAAGCCGCAGGGCACCGGGCTCGGTCTCGGCGTCGCGCGCGGGATCATGCTCGAGCATCTCGGCCAGCTCGATGCGGCCAACGCGCCGTCGGGGGGCGCGGTCTTCCGGCTGACCCTGCCGGTGGCCCCTCCGGCCCGGAGCGCGGCCCATGTCTGATCAGATCCTGGTGGTGGAAGACGACCGGGAGCTGCGTGACCTGCTGACCGATGTGCTTCGCGACGCGGGCTATCGGGCCACGAGCTATGCCTCGGCCGGCGCCGCGCTCGCCGGCCTGGCCGAGGGCGCGCCGACCGACCTGGTGATCACCGACCTGATGATGCCGGGCATGCCGGGGCACGAGCTCCTGGCGGAGGTGCGGCGGCGGGCACCCGAGCTCAACGTCCTGGTGATGACCGCGTTCGGATCCATCGACTCGGCGATCGAGCTGATGAAGGCCGGCGCGTTCGACTATCTCACCAAACCGCTCTCGACCGACGACCTCCTGCTCGCGGTGGACCGGGCGCTGGCGGAAAGCCGCGGCCGGCGGCACGAGGCCCAGCGGGCCCGGCTGGCGGAGACGGTGGTCCCGCCGGGATTCGTGGGCGACAGCGCCCCGATGCGCGCCCTGTACCAGCTGATCGGGCGGGCGGGACGCTCGATGCACCCGGTGCTGATCACCGGCGAGAGCGGCACCGGCAAGGAGCTGGTGGCGCGCGCGCTGCACTCGAGGTCGAATCGGGGCGCGTTCGTGACGGTGAATTGCGGCGCGCTGCCCGAGAACCTGCTGGAGTCGGAGTTGTTCGGACACGAGCGGGGGGCGTTCACCGGCGCGGAGCGGCGCAAGGACGGGCTGTTCCAGGTGGCCGACGGAGGCACGCTGTTTCTCGACGAGATCACGGAGCTGCCCCTGCCGCTCCAGCCCAAGCTGCTGCGCGCGCTGGAGCAGTCCGAGATCCGCGCCGTCGGCGCGGTGGCCTCGCAGTCGGTGAACGTGCGGCTGCTGGCGGCCACCAACCGGAACATCGAGCAGGAGGTGGAGGCAGGGCGGTTCCGCGACGACCTGTTCTGGCGCCTCAACGTGCTCCAGGTCGAGGTCCCCCCGCTGCGAGCGCGGACCGAGGACATCCCGCTGCTGGCGCACCATTTTCTCGCGCGCGGCACGGGGGAAGGCAAGATCCCGGAGTCGGGGACGCCACCCACGTCGTTCTCGCCCGACGCGCTCGCGGCGCTCACGTTCTATCCCTGGCCCGGCAACGTCCGGGAGCTCCGGAACGCGGTCTATCGCGCCGCCACGCTCGCGACCCGGAGCCAGGTGACCCTCGCCGATCTGCCCGAGCGCATCGCCACGGGTGGCCAGATCTCCGAGCGCATCGCGGCCGCCGCGCGCCAGCAACTGACCGTGCGCGAGATGGAGCGGCTCTACATCCTGGAAGTGGTCCGCCAGGTCTCCGGCAACAAGTCCAAGGCGGCCGAGATCCTCGGCCTCGATCGCAAGACACTCTACCGCAAGCTCGAAGAGTACCGCTCGGAGAATCCGACGCTCGACGTGTAGCATCCTGCCCCACCGCCGGCCGTCGCCATCCCGGAATGCCCCACCCGGGCCACGCATCGCCCCGGTAAACTCCGCGACGACAATGATTTCGCCGATGTGCCGGCCAGGCACACGGAATGCTTTGCAGGGTGGCATGTACCCTATCGACGATGATGATGCCGAGCCCAGACTGGTGGTCGGGGTCGACTTCTCCGACCCGTGCGCGAGCGCGGTGAGAGAGTCGAAGCGACTGGCCCAGCTGCTGGACGCCCAGGTGTGCCTGGTGCATGTGCTGCCGGAGCCGTTGATCGGCGTCTGGCGACCCGACGGGGAAGCGGCGGCGTGGCTCCGCAAGATGTCCGTGGGACTCGGCGAGATCATTCTCCGGGCCGGCCGTGCATGGGCGGAGCTGGCGAGGGCGGCGGAGGAGTACGATGCCACCGCACTGGTCGTCGGCACCCATGGGGCCTCGGGCTATCAGCCGATCTCGCTCGGCTCCACGGCCAGGCGCCTCTCCCTCCTCGCGTCGTGTCCGGTGGTGCTGGTGGGACCTGGGCGTCCGGTCCGGCGCTCACCCAGCGGCCTGCGCGCGCGAGACGAATTCCGCCTGAGCTAGGAGGCCCCGTGCCACGACCCACGCTGATGGGACTGAGCGTCACGGCCTTGAGGCTCGCGGGTGGAGGGCGGTCGGGGCCAGTCCTCGAGCCGCCCGAGCCGGCGGCCCCGACGCCTCCCACAACCCCCGCCGCTGAAGAACCTTCCCAGCCATCCTGAAAGACTGCGACCAGCGTCACAGCAGCACCCGTAAGCGAGGGCCATACTCGAGGCGGTTTTTGAGCTCCGCATCGACGGCCTGGCTCCGAGCCAGGACCAGCCAAGGCATCCTCCGCCACGGGAAGTTCAGCAATGAAAGCACTCGTCTACCGGGGACCTCGCGACGTTCGCGTCGAAGAGGTGCCCGATGCCAAGATCGAATGGCCTACCGACGTGCTGGTGCGCATCACGAGCACCAACATCTGCGGGTCGGATCTCCATATGTACGAAGGCCGCACCGATCTCGAGGCCGGCCAGGTGATCGGCCACGAGAACCTCGGCCAGGTGGTCGAAGTCGGCAGCGCGGTCCGCCGGATCAAGAAGGGCGACTGGGTCTGCCTCCCCTTCAACGTGAGCTGCGGCTACTGCCGCAATTGCGAGCGGGGGTACACCGGCTTCTGTCTCTCGATGAATCCGGGCACCGCCGGCGCCGCGTATGGCTATTCCGGCATGGGCCCCTACCCCGGCGGCCAGGCCGAGTACCTGAACGTGCCATACGGGGACTTCAACTGTCTTCGGCTGCCCCAGGATGCCGACGCGAAGCAGACGGATTACGTGATGCTCGCCGACATCTGGCCCACGGGCTATCATGCCACCGAGCTGGCCGGGGTCGAGCCGGGCAACTCGGTGGTGATCTATGGCTGTGGACCGGTGGGGCTCATGGCCGCATACTCGGCCGTGGTCCGGGGGGCGGGCGACATCTACATCGTGGACCGGCATCCCGACCGTCTCAGGCTGGCCGAGAGCATCGGCGTCGTGCCGATCGACGATACGAAGGGCGACCCGGTGGAGCAGTTGATGGAGCTGACCGGCGGCCGTGGCGTGGACCGGGGCTGCGAGTGCGTCGGCTGGCAGGCCCACGACCCCCAGGGGCACGAGCATCCCAACGTCACGCTCAATAACCTAGTCAAGTCGGTGCGGGCGACCGGGCGGCTCGGCGTCGTGGGCGTGTTCACCCAGGACCCCAAGAGTCCGGACAAGCTCCTGAAGCAAGGGGAGGTTGCATTCGACATCGCCGGCTTTTTCGAGAAGGGGCTCACCGTGGGGTCCGGCCAGTGCGACGTGAAGCGCTACAACCGGCGGCTCCGCGAGCTGATCCGGACCGGGAGCGGCACGCCGTCGTTCATCGTCTCCCACGAGCTGGCGCTCGACGAGGCCCCGAACGCCTACAAGCACTTCGACGCCCGCGAGAACGGGTGGACCAAGGTCGTGCTGCATCCCGGTCAGACGGCCCGGCAGGAGAAGCCGGCTCGCGAGGCCAAGGCGCAGCCCCGGCGCCGGCGCACGTCGCGCCCGGTGGCGGCGTCCGCCGAATAACGCTCGCTATCGCCATCCTCGCCTGCGCCGGCCGCTCATTGTCGGCGCAGGCCGGGCAGGGCCACATGCACATGACCGGGATGGCGGGGATGCAGGAGCGCCCGTTCGGCATCCCGATGACGAGGATGGGGTCCGGCACCTCCTGGCTGCCCGACGCGTCCGGCATGCGCGCGTGGCACTTCATGGCGGGCCCCTGGATGCTCATGGTCCACGGCGATGCCTTCCTTCAATACGATCATCAAGGCGGCCCTCGGGGCGACGACCAGGTCGGCAGCATAAACTGGGCGATGCTCATGGCGATGCGCCCGCTGGCGGGGGGAACGCTCCATCTGCACGGCATGGCGAGCGCCGAGCCGTTGACTCTCGGCGGGCGAGGCTATCCACTGCTGCTCCAGAGCGGGGAGTCGTACCGGGGGCAGCCGCTGCACGACCGGCAGCACCCGCACGATCTCTTCATGGAGCTGTCAACGCTCTACGAGCGGCCCATCACCAGGAGGCTCGGCATCGCGGTCTACGCGGCACCCGTCGGTGAGCCCGGCATCGGACCGGTGGCCTACATGCACCGCCCCTCGGCACTCAACGACCCCTTCGCTCCCCTGGCACACCACTGGACCGACGCCACCCACATCACCTACGGCGTCCTCACAGCCGGAGTATTCACCCGGACCATCAAGCTCGAGGGCACCCTCTTCAACGGACGAGAGCCGGACGAGGAGCGCTACGATTTCGACTTCCACGCGCTCGACTCCTACGGATTCCGGCTCTCGGTGGCCCCCACGCCGCGTTGGGCGCTGAGCGCGAGCTATGGCTACCTCACGCAGCCCGAGGGCTTGCGACCAGACGAGGACCAGCGCCGGCTCGGTATGTCGGCGCTGTACACGACGCGCTCCGGCGCCGCAGGTGAGTGGGCGTTCGCACTGGTGTACGGGGGCAACAAGCACGTCTCGCGAACCAATACGGGGAACGGTCCCTGGGAGCACAGCCTCATGGCGGAATCCAACCTGCAGCTCGATCGGCGCAACACGGTGTTCGGTCGCGCCGAGTATGTGCGGAAGGATGGGGAAGAGCTGGCAATCGCCGGGGATCCGAGCCAGGCGTTCGACATCGGCACGCTGACGCTCGGGTACGTCCGTGAGCTGGCGGCCCTGGAGGGCGCCACGCTCGGTGCCGGCGTCCGGGGGGCCCTCAACCTGGTGCCGACGGCGCTCGAGAGCACATACGGCGGCCGGACGCCGGTGGGCCTGGCGGTCTTCGTGCGGGTGCGCCCCGCCCGGCTCAGCGAGGTACCGGGCGCCGTCGTCGGCCCGGGGTGACCGCCCCCTCGCGCCGCGGCTCGAAGGAGGCGTGAAGGTATTCGACCTCGAGGCGTCGGTGATCCGGTGGAACATTCTGCCGGACGCGGCCGTCACGGCGTCTGCGATCAACCACCAGGTGCCGGGCCCCCGTCTGCAGCTCACCGAGGGAGACCACGTCCGCATCAACTTCATCAATCATCTGCCGGAGCCCGCGACCATGCATTTGGCACGGCCTCGTCGTGCCCAACGCGATGGACGGTCCCGGCGACATCACCCAGGTGCCCGTACCACCCGGCGGGCGGTACGTCTAACCTATCCCGCGATGCTGATGGAGGGCGGGCTTCCCAACTACTTCACGATCAACGGCAAGGCGTGGCCCGCCACCGTGGAACCGTGAGGCCATCCGTCACAGACGGGTCTTCCCTCATGGCGTAAGGTGGCCCATACCGTCGTTCAGGACACATCAAGGAGAGAAACGCATGCCCAATGTTCAGAAAATCAGCCCGTTCCTCTGGTTCGCCGATCAGGCCGAAGAGGCGGCGAGATACTACACCGGCATCTTCAAGAACTCGAAGATCACGCGGATCTCCCGGTATCCCGAAGCCGGCAAGGAGGTCCACCGCCGTCCGCCGGGCAGCGTGATGGTGGTGGATTTCGAGCTGGAGGGCCAGAAGTTCAGCGCGCTCAACGGCGGGCCGGCGTTCACGTTCAACGAGTCGGTCTCGCTCATGATCCACTGCAAGGACCAGAAGGAGATCGATTATTACTGGGAGAAGCTCGGTGCCGGCGGCGACCCCAAGGCCCAGGCGTGCGGCTGGCTCAAGGACAAGTACGGGCTGTCGTGGCAGGTGGTCCCCGACTCGCTCGACCGAATGTTCGAGGACGATGAGTCGGGCGGGGCCCAGCGCGCCTTCGCGGCGATGCTCAAGATGAAGAAGCTCGACATCGCGGAGATGGAGCGGGCTTATAAAGGAGAGGGCGAACCGGCGGAGGCTGGACGCCGGTAGCCCCGGAACAGCACCGGTGTGTTTCGCGGGGCGCCTCCGATGGGGGCGCCCTTTTCCTCTCAAGGGACCGTCTCATTGCAGCACCGTCACGTCACAGTAGCCGAGGGTCGTGAAGACGTAGCCGCTGGCGGGCGACACGAGCTTCGGGCGGAGCGTGATGACGAACTCGCCCGGCTGCTCCGGCACCACGATGGCGCTCAGGTGCTGGGCGGTGAAGGCGTGCGAGCCCGGCGGAATCATCTGGGTCTCCGGCCCGACGCTCATCTCCCACGCGACGCCGGGCTTGGCCACCGTGGCGCAGTCGACGACGTGCGGGTGGTCCGTCGCCGTCAGACGTACACGGAGTCTGACCGTCCCCGCCGGGCGATGCCCCAGGTCGTCGAAGAGGACGGAGCCGTCCTGTCCGAAGATCGGCTGCGTCGTCGCCCCCTCCACCGACATCGTCCCGTTGGGTACCACCGGCCGCGACGCCGCCAGATGGATCGTGGCGCCCGCGCCGTGGACGTCCGACCCCGGCAGCGACAGGGCCGTCATCTCGATCTTGTCGAGCGTGGGCATGGGCGGGATCGCGGGGGCGGCCACTGCCTGCGCGCCGGCGGCAGCTTGCGATCCGTGGAAGACCGGCACCCCGCTCCGCGCGGTGGCGACGCGGGGCACCGATAGGCGGCTGGTAGTCTGAGCCTGGGCGGCGGACGGGGGCAGCATCATGGCGGCGGTTACCGCCGCCAGCGCGGTCGCGGTGCGGACTCGGGGCATGGCACGTCTCCGGTTGAAGTGGCGCTTCATACCGGAGAACGCGGTCCCGCCGGCGACGGGGCCATCGCCCGCCGCTTGCCCCGCCGCTCGACACCTCTCTACATTGGCCCTCATGGGCCGTATCGAGCGATGGGGCCGTTGTGCGGGCGCCGTGCTGGGCGTCTGGTTCACCGTGGTGCTGCTCGCCCCGGGACTGGTCCACCACTGCCCGGCATCAACGAGCCAGACGGGCTCGCCGACGGAGACGCACGGTCACCACGGCCATGGGCTGCCACCCGATCACGGGCGCCACCAGCACGGATGCACGTGCCCCGCGCTCTGCTGCGCGGCGCCCGTCGCTCCGTGGAGGCCGGGGCTCGCCGCACCCAGTCCGAAAGCGAATCTGGGGGCGCCGGCCCCGGCCACTTCTCTTTCGTCCATTCCGCCGTCTCCTCCGGAGCACCTTCGTCCCTTCGCCACCGCGCCGCCTTCGCTCGCCACGGCATAGCCATCACTTCGCGGGGGATCGCCGACCGAACGGGCCCCTGCCGCCGCGCGCCCGTCCGCGCGCGAGCGTCCACACCGTGACCGAGGCAGGCATGCGCGAACGACTGCACGAGATGGTCGTCTCCGCCGGATCGTGGCTGATCCAGCGGCTCGAATCCGTCATCGCCTGGGGCTCTCAGGTAGGCAACCCCGCATTCTTCGATCCGCCGGCGCATCCCGAGTTCGCCTGGAGCCGCCAGCTCGAGTCGCGCTGGAAGACCATCCGCGCCGAGCTGGATGAGGTGCTGGAGTACGAGGAGCTGCTGCCCAGCTTCCACGACATCTCGAAGGACCAGCGGCGGATCAGCGACGACCGGTGGAAGACCTTCTTCTTCTGCGCCTACGGCATCAACGCCGACGGCAACCGCGCCCGATGCCCCGAGACGTCGCGCATCATCGACGCGATCCCAGGTATGAAGACGGCGTTCTTCTCCATTCTCGCGCCGGGCAAGCACATCCCGCCCCACCGGGGCCCGTTCAAGGGCGTGATCCGCTACCATCTCGGACTGATCGTGCCGGAGCCACGGGCACGCTGCCGCATCCGGGTGGGCCGCGAGGTGCGCCACTGGGAAGAGGGTCAGGGGCTCATGTTCGACGACACGTACGAGCACGAGGTGTGGAACGACACTCCCGGCACGCGGGTGGTGCTGTTCCTCGACGTCGTGCGGCCCCTGCGGTTTCCGGCCAACCTGCTCAACTGGATGGTGCTCCAGCTCATCGCCCACTCGCCCTACGTGCAGGACGGCGCCGAGAACTACCGCGCGTGGGAGAAGAAGCTGGACCAGGCGAGCACGGCCCGGAAGCGGAAGGTGCCCGCGTGAGGCCACTCGTGGCGATCGCGGCCGCCGGGACGCTGGCGTGCGGCGGCGCCCGCGGAGCCACCGCGGCCGCCGGCGAGCTGCGGGTGACTCACGCGGTGGGCTGGGGAATGCCGGACGACCGGATCGCCACGGTCGGTTTTCGACTCGAGAACCGCGGCAGTGCGCCGGACACTCTCACGAGCGCGACCAGCCCGGCGGCCGAGGTGACGATGCACGACGTGGTCCCGAGGGGAAAGCTCCGGCGAATGATCCTGATCGATCGGGTGGCCGTTTCTCCGGGCACGACGATAGTATTCGGCACCGGACGTCAGCACCTCATGCTCGAAAACGTGGCCGCCGAGGTATTCTCCCGCGACACGATTCCACTCGAGCTGCGATTTTCCGGCGGCGAGCACATGCGGCTCTCGGTGCCTGTGCTCCGGGTGACCGAGGCGATCGAGGAGCTGGAGAAGTGATCAGGCCCGGGACACCTACCAGACGCATCCTTCTCGTTGCCGCGCTCGCCGCGCTCGCGTCGGGGTGCGCAGAGCGGCGCCAACTCTCGCCCAGCGGCTACGCCGGCGCCGAGCTGGCCCGGCCGAGGCCCAAGCCGGAGTTCGTGCTGACCTCGATGCGCGGCGGGCCGTTCGACTTCCGGCGCGAGACCGACGGCTACGTCACGCTGCTCTTCTTCGGCTACACCCACTGCCCCGACGTCTGCCCGGTGCACATGGCCAATCTCGGTGCCGTCCTCGACCGGCTCCCGTTCGAGGTCTCGAACCGGGTGAAGGTGGTGTTCGTCACCACCGATCCCGCGCGCGACACGCCCGAGCGGCTCCGAAAGTGGCTCGGCGGGTTCAGCTCCGATTTTGTCGGCCTCACCGGCACGCCCGAGCAGCTCACGAGGGCACAGATCGCGGCGGGGATTCTGCCAGCCGTCCCCGACTCTGCCGACTCGGCGACAGGAGACTACGCCGTGGGCCATGCGGCGCAGGTGCTGGGATACACGCCCGACAACCTCGAGCGGGTAGAGTATCCCTCCGGTACCCGGCAGGACGACTGGGCCCACGATCTTCCGCTGCTGGTGCGGGCGGGATTGGACACGACGTCGTGAGCGCGACCGGATCGGGCGGAGGCACACGCTGCTCTCGGTGAGCTGGTGGTGCTCGGCCACCGGGCAGGCGTGGACCTGGGAATGGCGGGCCTATCCCGGGGTATGGCTCTTCGTCCTGGCGATGGCGGGGGCCTACGCGTGGACCGCCTGGCGGCGAGACCCGGGCGGCGAGCCGGGGCGCGGCGGGATGCCCCGCCGTCTGCTCGGCGCGGCTGGACTCGTGCTCATCTGGGTTCTGCTCGACTGGCCCGTCGGCACGCTCGGCTCCGGCTATCTCATGGCGGTGCATGCCGCGCAGTTCCTGCTGTTTTCCTTCATCGTGCCGCCGTTGCTCTACGGGGGCATTGCACCGCACCGATGGGACTGGCTCGAGGCGCGCCTGGGGGACAGTGCGGCCTTCCGCGCCGCCACCCATCCGCTCGTGACCGGCGTCGCGTTCAACCTGATGGCCGTGGTCACGCACGTGCCGTCGGTGGTGGACGGGCTCATGCGCACGCAGCCCGGCGCGTTCGCGATCGACCTCGCCTGGATCGCGGGCGGGCTCGTGTTCTGGTGGCCGGTGCTGGCGCCGTTCCCGGCGCGCGCCGGGGGCGGACTCGCCAAGATCGGCTATCTCTTCGCCGCCTCGATGGTGCACACCGGGATCGGCATGTGGCTGCTCCTCGCCCGGTACCCCGTGTATGCCACCTACGAGCTGGCGCCGCCGATCGGCGGCCGCTCGGTCATGAACGACCAGGCGATCGCGGGCGGGGTGATGGAGCTGATCGGCGGCCTGGTGGTGCTGAGCGCGATCGCGGCGATCTTCTTCGCCTGGGCCCGGGAGGAGGATCGGGAACCGCAGGCGCCACCGGCCCGCTGACTCGCTGGTCGAGGCGGGAGCGATTGACGAGCCCGGCCTCAACCAGGTGAGCCTGGCCCCGACCGTGTACGGCTATCTTCCTGTGATCACATCCGCCAGGAGCCCCGATGTTCCGCCCGCACGCCGCACTCCTCGCCCTCGCCATTCCCGCCGTCGCCGCCGCGCAGGACCCCGGCGTGGCCGTGCGACCCTTCGACCAGAAACACGGGGGCAGCAAGTCGGTGCACATGCTGGCCCACGTCGTGAACAATCCCGGCGCGTGGAAGGCGGCCGACATCGAGATGGAGCAGGACCCCGACCGCCCCTACGTCTACGTCTCCGGGTTCACCAACTTCGACGCTCAGGTCTACGACGTGAAGGACCCGGCGCATCCCAAGCGGGTGTTCCGCTGGACCGTCGACAACCCCGAGCTGCACCGGGGCATCGGCGCGATGGACGGGAAGTACTTCAAGGTCGGCCCGAAGTACTACTACGTGCAGTCGTACCAGTTCATGCAAGGCAGTCCCGACGAGGACCTCGGCGCCGTCGTGTTCGACGTGACGGGCCTGCCCGACTCGAGCAAGGTGAAGGAGGTGGCGCGGCTCAGGTATCCGGCGGCGCCTGGCGGGTTCCACAACATCTTCGCCTACAAGCACTCGGACGGGCGCGTGCTGCTGTTCGCGACGGTCAACGAGACGAAGGCGCTGGTCTACGATCTCGGCAAGGTGGTGAGCGGCGCGGATTCGACGACCTGGCTCGTCGGCGGCGTGCCGAATCCCACGCCGTTCAAGCAGATCGGCGCCGGCGGCTACCACGACTTCTACGTCGGCTACGACCCGGCCACCCACCAGGACAAGTTCTACGGCGCCGGGCTCGGCGGGTACTCGGTGTGGGACGTGACCCATCCCGAGTCGCCGACCCAGCTCTTCACGCTCACCGGCCTGGGCTTCGACATCGCGCACACCTTCACGCCGTCGCCCGACGGCCGGTACGCGGTGACGATGACCGAGTACGAGTACACCCCGCTCCGGATCTGGGACCTCCGGCCCGGCCAGAGCGACTCGACCCAGAACCTGGACCTCGCGATCAGCGCCTGGACCGCCGACTGGCGCGACCTCTCGCACAACCACGAGGTGCGCTGGCCCTACGTGTTCGTGTCGGCGTACGAGGACGGCTTGCAGGTGTTCGATCTCAAGAACCCGATGGCGCCCAAGACCGACGGCTGGTACTACACCTGCGAGTGCAAGCACGGGAACGGCTTCGGCGGGAATCCCGACAACGGGTGGCAGGGGCACAACAGCGTCGAGCAGGGCGCGTTCGGCATCGACGTGCGGAACCGCGACGGCCTGATCGCGATGACCGACATGCGGAGCGGGCTCTGGCTGTTCCGGCTCGACGGCTTCAAGGGCTGGAACGGGAAGGACGTGGGGATGCCGAACATCTCGAGTGTGCAGGACTACGATCACGGCCCCGTCGTCGCCGCGGCGGGAGGCGCGCCGAGCAGCGGAACACGGTGACCAGCGCATCGAGGCTCGCGGCGCTGGCCGCGAGCCTGCTCGTCCTGTCGCCGATCGGGCCGTACGACATCACGCTGTTCCCCTCGGCGACGGCGCCGGCGGCGCGGGGCGCGGCGCGGCTCGTTCCCAACGGGTCGCCGTTCGGTATCGGGGTGACGGCCGACGGGCACGCGAGCTACGCCGTCCGCATCACCGCCGAGCGGCTTCCCCGCCCCGACAGCCTGGGACACTTCACGAGCTACGTGGCCTGGGCGGCGACGCCCGATCTCAAGCAATGGGTGCGACTCGGCGTGGCGCGCAACGGGACGTCCACGGTGGGGCCCATCGAGCTGAACAAGTTCCTGCTCGTCATCACCGCCGAGGCTGACTCCGCACCCGAGAAGCACGCGGGGCCGACGGTGCTGCACGGCACCTCGCCGAGCGGCTGGCTCCAGTCGTTCCTCACCCATCCGCTGTTCCGCGGCATCTCGCAGTGACCCGAAGAGTATTGGTCGCGCTCGCCGTTGCCATGCTCGCCGCGCCGGGGGCGCTCCGCGCCCAGCAGCCGACGCACCGCATGCCAGGCATGCACGACTCGTCTCACGCGATGGCGATGCCAATCCCGATGCCCGCGGGGATGGTCATGATGCCGGGGCTCGTGGGGCTCACGCCGACCACGTCGCCTTTCCTGCCGGGGCGGGGGGTGGACCCGTCCACCCTGCCGGCCGCGAAGCCCGCCGCGCTCACACGGCTCGGTGAGGGCGACACGCTCGACCTCACTGCCGGGCTGCTCCGGCGCACGATCCACGGGCATGCCTTCGCGATGTACGGCTTCAACGGCGAGGTGCCGGGCCCGCTGATCCGCGTCGCGCAGGGCGCCACGATCACCGTCCGGTTCCACAACCGGATCGACCTGCCGAGCACCGTGCACTGGCACGGCGTACGGCTGGACAACCGGAGCGATGGCGCGGTGGGCGTGACGCAGGAGCCGGTGGCGCCGGGCGCCGACTTCGTCTACACGGTGCACTTTCCCGACGCCGGGATCTACTGGTATCACCCGCACGTGCGGGAAGACGTGGAGCAGTCGCTCGGTCTCTTCGGCAACATGCTGGTGGACTCGCCCGACTCGGCCTACTACTCGCCGGCCAACCGGGACCAGGTGCTGGCGTTGAGCGACCTGCTGATGCAGGCCGATACGCTCATCCCCTATGGCAAGGAGGGACCCGACTTCGTGCTGATGGGACGGCTGGGCAACGTGCTGCTGGTGAATGGGGAGCCAGGGTATGCGCTGCGGGTCCATCGCGGCGAGGTGGTGCGGTTCCATCTCACCAACGCAGCCAGCTCCCGCACGTTCAACCTCTCGTTCGGCGGCGCCCCGATCAAGCTGCTCGCGTCGGACGTGAGCCGGTTCGAGCGCGAGGCGATGGTGCCGAGCGTGGTGATGGGGCCGGCGGAGCGCTACGTCGTCGAGGTGAAGTTCGACCGGCCAGGGAAATATGCCCTGGTGAACATGGTCCAGGCGATCAACCACTTCCGGGGCGAGTTCCAGCCCGAGGTGGACACGCTCGGCATGATCACGGTGGACTCGGCGCCGGCGAGCCCGGATCACGGCGCCGAGTTCGCGCGGCTTCGGGCCAACGCCGCCGTGTCGAGGGACATCGAGCGCTACCGCCCGTATTTCGACAAGGCGCCCGACAAGCGGCTGACACTCACGGTCCGCACCGCCGGGCTGCCGCTGGCGACCGTGCAGTTCATGACCATCGATACCGCGTACTACGCGCCCGTGGAGTGGGTGGACGGGATGCCGGACATGAACTGGCTCTCGACGTCGAGCCAGGTGACGTGGGTGCTCCGGGATGACAGCACGGGCCAGGAGAACGGGGCGATCGACTGGCACGCGAAGCGCGGGTCGGTGATCAAGCTCAGGATCTTCAACGACCCGCGCTCGTTCCACCCCATGCAGCATCCCATCCACCTGCACGGCCAGCGGATGCTGGTCGTGACGCGCGACGGGGTGCCCAGCACGAATCTGGTCTGGAAGGACACCGCGATCATCCCGGTCGGGTCGACGGTGGACCTGCTGATCGACGCGTCCAACCCGGGTGCCTGGATGCTGCACTGCCACATCGCGGAGCATCTGGGCGCGGGAATGATGGCGGTGCTGCACGTGGATCCCTGACGAGGGAATTCCGGGGCCGCGCCGGCGACGATTCGTATCCGTGGGGAATCCGACAATTAGATAGCTGAAGTGGCGTCTGCGAAGGGTCACACTCGTGAAGTCGCCGTACGCAAGTCCGCCGGTCGTCGGTCCCACCGTGCTCTGCCCGATCCATCTCGCAGTCCCGCGCGAAGCGCCTTCGCCGGTCGAAAGTGGCACCGCCGCAGACCGTCGGGACGGTTCAATTCGGCTGACGATCCGGCCCCACATCGTCCGAAGGGAGAACCCTATGCGAAGTACGCTCTGCATCGCGCTCGGCGCCGCCTGGATCGCGGGAGCCGGAGCCTACACCAGCCCGCACCACGCCACCAGCGCGTACCGACACGCGGCAGTGGACTCCACCCAGCTTGCCCGACAGCTCGTGGGAAGCTGGAAGGGAACTCGATACGCGTCCGCCTCCTCCGCGCGCAAGCCGTTCACCATGACCTGGAAGACGGCCGCCGATGGTCACTTGAGCGGCACGATCACGCCCGCCGCGGGGGCCCCGTACGAGACCAATGTGGTCTGGAGCTCCGATACGGGATTCGTCACGGAATCGGCGCCGCACCGGAGCAAGGAGCTGAACGAGGAGGTCGTCAGCCGGATGGTCGGCCACCTGCATGGTGACTCGCTCTCGGGCCAGTTCGAGCTGCGTCCCATGACCTACGGGGGGCGTACCGTCGCGGGCGACTTTACCGCGGCCCGCCAGAAGTAGTACCCTCAGGAGCAGGGCCGCGGCGGGGCCCCGCCGTCGGCCCTCGCCTTTCGGGGAGAATCCTGCGCAAGGAGCTTGGCATGCGTGTCGCCATCAACGGGACAGGGGTGGCCGGACCGACCCTGGCCTACTGGCTACGGCAGTTCGGTCACGACCCCGTTCTCTTCGAGAGGGCGCCGACGCTACGGACAGGAGGGTACCTGATCGACTTCTGGGGCCTCGGCTATGAGATCGCGGAGCGTATGGGTCTGATCCCGACCCTGCGCGAACAGTGCTACGAGATGGAACGCATGCGCCTGGTTGACGGGGACGGGGGGGACCAGGCGCGGTTGGACCTGGGACCGATTCGCGAGATGCTTCAGGGCCGCTTCATCAGCCTCGCACGGTCAGACCTGGCGGCCGCCCTCTTCAGCGCCTGCCAGGGCATTCCCGCTCATTTCGGCGTCTGGGTCGCGGCGATCGAGGATGACCGCGGCGGAGCCGTGGTGACGCTGTCGGACGGGCGCCGGGAGCGCTTCGATCTCGTCATCGGGGCCGGCGGGCTGCACTCGGGCGTGCGAGAGCTGGCTTTCGGCCCGGAGGCCGGATTCGAACAGACCCTGGGCTGCCACGTCGCCGCCTTTCGCCTCCGGGGGTATCCTCGCCGGAACGAGCTGACCTATCTCTCGCACACGGTGCCGAAGCGCCACGTCGGGCGGGTGTCGCTGCGCGATGACGAGACGCTGGTCCTGCTCGTGTGCCGCTCGGAGCTCGTCGACGGCGGCTCTCCGGAGCATCACCCGAAAGCGGCCTTGCGCCGTGCCTTCGGCGACATGCGTTGGGAGGTGCCCGACCTTCTCGATCGCATGGACGAAGTCGACGATCTCTATTTCGATCGCGTCAGCCAAATCCATCTCCCGCGTTGGTCCGCGGGACGAGTCGCCCTGCTGGGCGACGCCTCCGCCTGTCCGTCACTCCTCGCTGGGGAAGGAACCGGGTTGGCCATGACCGAGGCCTACGTACTTGCCGGTGAGCTCGGGCAGGCCGCCGGCGATTTCACCCGGGCCTTTGCCGCGTACGAAGCCCGGCTGCGCTCGTTCGTCACTGCCAAGCAGAAGGGGGCCATAGGGTTTCGCGGCTTCTTCGCGCCTCGGACCGCAGTGGGTCTGAGGGTGCGCAACCTCATTGTGAACGCCCTCTCGTTCCAGATCGTCGCGAGGCCCCTGATCGAGCGCTCGGTGCGGGACGATTTCCGACTCCCGGATTATCACCCGGCGTAAGGCAGACCTGCGGCCCTCCTCTACATCACCCGATACCGCACCGCCATGCCCGCCGAGTTGTGGAACGACACGTGGCAGTGGAACAGCCACGTGCCCGGGTTGTCGGGGACCATATTGGCGACGATCATGCCCATGAACGACAGCGAGAGCACGTCGGTGCGCATGCCGCCGACGAGCACGTCGTTGCCGTGCCAGTGCGGCGCGTGGACGTCGAAGTCGTTGGTCGACGACATGACGTACCATCGCACCCGCTCGCCCTTCCGCACCGTCAGGCCCGACAGGGGCAGGCTTCCATGGATGTACCCGTTGATGGTGAACTTCACGTACCACGGGTAGCCGGCGTCGGTCTCCGACGGGTTGGGGATGGGATGCACCGACGGCCCGGACGGGAGGTGCTGGCTCGCCCTGTTGGAGTCCGCGAGCCAACTGAAGTTCTCCTCCACCTGCGCGAAGGCGGTGACGATCTCGCGGTCCACATCACTGGGCGTTCCGTCCAGCCGGGCCTTGTCCCGCGCGGTGATGATCATCGGACCCATGAGACCGCTGTTGATGTCGCGTACTTCGTCCACGTGCGAGTGGTACATCCAGAGCACCGAGCTGCCGTCCATCGGTCCGGGACCGGCGCGCTCGGGCACCGGCCACACGTAGACGAAGGTTTCACCCGGCGGCACGCCGTTGCCGGTGCGCCCACCGCCGGCGCCGTCGCCGTACGGCGCTCCCTCCGAGCTCTTCTCGTAGAACACGCCATGCGGGTGCATGCTGAACGGCCGGCGCCCGTTGTTGCGGAACACGACGCGGATCGTGTCGCCCACGACGGCATGGATCACGGGACCGAGGAACCCCAGATGCTGCCATTCCGGAGGCCGAGACTGGAGCGTCCGGAACGTGCTGTCGGTGTACTCGCGATAGAGCACCTTCCGGTACACGGTGCTGACCGGGCGCGGCTTGGCTCCGTCGAAGAATGCCGAGTCCGCGTAGGGCCGGCCGGCGATCCCGTCGCGGCCGCCGGGATCGTAGTCCCAGGGGACTTCGTCGGCGGCGATAAAGTACGTCCGGGTGCGCGGCGTGACGATGGCGCGGGGTGCGGCCACGGGCACCGCCGACGCGAGCGCCAGCGGGAGGAGTGCCGTAAGCACGGCCATTGGCTTCGTTATCATTTCTAGCTACCGAGTTGGCAGGTCTCTTCGTCGGGCTGGAACCATTTCCCGTCGGGCCCCTGGCCTTCGCTGAAATGCACGAAGGCGTGCTGGCCTTTCCTGACGAAGTGGTCGCGGACCGGCGTGGACTTCCCATCCGCGGTACTCGTGCCCTCGAATGTGATCGTGTCGCCCTTCCAGCCGTCGCTGAACGATGGCCCGTAGGTCCCGTAGTTATCGACGGTGGTCTGCACGAACTTCTTCTTGCTCACGTCGTATCCCATGTATCCGGCGATGCGGTACGGCGTAGGGTTGGCGCTCGTCTTCCGTTCCTCATAGCCGAACTGGATCCAGTGCCCGTCGACCACTTTGGTGGCCTGACCCACCGCTGCCGTCGGGTGCTCCGGGCGCGAGCCTTGGGCGAAATTCCGCCCAGTGCACTGCCAGGTCCCTAGGAAGGTGCCCAGCTGCCTCAGTTCGGCCGGCGGCACGGGCGTTTCCTGCGCAAACAGCGGCTGTGTAACACACGAGAAAGCGAGCAGTACGATGGCTTCCATGCGACGGTTCATATTGTGCTCCGGATGTGGTTGGCTTACTCGACTCCCGCCGGCGCGTGCACGTTCGCGTAGTCGTAACGAATGGAGATGTGGCGCTTGCTCCCGTAGCCGGTGTCCATGTCCTCCTCCGTGCGGAGTATCAGCCGGGAGCCTTTCGCGACCCAATGCCGCGCATCTCCCGCGGTTCCATCGTGCTCGTCGTGCGAGGCATAAACATCGGCCGCGACGCCGCCAATGGACTCCGCCCCGACACGCTTGCAGGAGAGCGCCTTCGCGTTGGCAATGTTCTCCTGCAGCCGATCGAGTTGCTCCTTCGGGGTGATGGGGCTTCGCCGCCACTTGCCCTGGTAGAGCAGATAGCTCACGCCGCCGACGGAGATCATTTCGTCGGCCCGTGCGTTCGCGCTCTGACCCGCCGGACCGTCGGTCGAGTACAGGTGGTGCGGCGTCATGATCGACTTCCGTTGTGCGTCGAGCAGCGGCCTGCAGGCGGGCGGGATCGTCTGTGCTCGCGCGCCGGCCGGAGCCACGGCGACCAGGAGTGCGGGGAGGAGCAACGAGCCGAGAGCAGGACGATGAGACATGAAGTCGCTCCGTCGAAGGGCAGTGAGAGGAATGGCGCCGGTCACCGGACCGCCGCGAAGATCTTGTTGCAGAGCGCTCCGATCGCCTTCTGCCTGGCGGCGGCGGGCTGGTGGCTCAGCCCTGCCGCAAGGCCGGTCACCTGGATGTCGCACAGCAGGTCGTCCTTCTCAGCCACCACCTCGGTGAGGTCGTTCACCCACACCGCCTCGTCGCCCGCGCCGGCCATTGGCGTCGCCGTGAGCGGCATCCGTTCGCCGGTCCAGCTCCCGATGGTGGTGCGGCCAAGTCCGGGACGCAGCGCGACGGTGGCCGACGAAAATCCGGCGGTCTTGAACCGGCAGCTCTGGGAGTCGCCGGGGATCGACTCGGCGCCGGTGATGGGCTCGCTCAGGAGCGGCGCTACGTCTGCCGTCGTCAGCAGTTTCCGGTCGCACGCATTGCCCCCAGTTCTTGCGGCGGCCCTGGTGCGGGTCGCTGGCCCGGTGCTCCCCGTCTTTCCGCAGGACGCTGCCAGCAGGCCGGCCGCCAGGATTGCCATCGCGCAGGCACTCGCCATGTCACGATTCCTTTCTTGGGCGGCGTCGTTCGGGGCTCCTAGAACGTCACGTTGAGTGTGACCGTGCCCGACGCGTTCGAGCCGTCGGCGGGTTCGAGCGTCGCCGTGAGCGTGCCATGAACCGCGTACAGCTTCAGCGAGGCACTCGAACTGGTCACTCTTACGGAAGTGAGCGTGAGTGTATAGCTGCCAAGCGATGCGCCTGCCACCCACTGCCTGTCGCCGTCGGCTGTTACCGACAGGAACGCGGTCAGCCCCCCCGCGCTGTCGTAGCTCTTGCTGGTTGGCTCCCCCGACAGGTCGAGTGTGCCAACGACGGGGCTCGAGGCGTCCGAAGGGTCGATCCCGAACACGGTGAGGTTGTCATCGCTTGTCCAGGTGGCGGAGAATTCGCGGCAGGACGGTGAGCCCGTCTGGGCGCCGCTGAGGGTGATCGTGCAGGCGTCGTTGGTATTCCCGTTGTCACCGCCGGGACCGGTGCTGTCCGAGCCGCCGCAGGCGGTAAGCAACGCGACCGCGGCCAGCATCATCCATGAGGCTTTCATCACAACCCTCCCTTGCGAGTTCACTGAGCGACCGATCACAGCCGCGAGCAGATGGCGCCGAGCAGCGCCTTCGCCTTGTCGTAGTCGGCGGACACGAGCTGCATGCCGACGAACACGTCGTGCCGCACCGCGAGGAGCTGCGTGCCGTGCAGCAGCGCCGCGTTGTCCCAGGGCCCCTTGAGCGCCGTATCGGTCTTGAAGCCCACCGTGGCGACGGCACCGGTGGCGCTGCCCGGTCCGCCACCCTCCGAGCTGCCGGCGAGCGACCTCATGAACCCGCCGACCATCGACTGCACGTTCGGCGGCAGCGTCATCGAGTCGAGCGGCGAGGACGACGGCGCGCCGAGCAGGCCGCCGACCATGGACATGCCGTGGGTCAGCATGCGGTAGTTCTTCCCGCCGCCCTGCCACACGAACTCCACCGCGTACGTGCGCTCGCCCTGAGCCGTGCTGACGTGCCAGGTGCATTCCGTCTCGGGAGCGTCGGACGTGGGGGCGCCGTCGAGCCTGCCGATGGCGGCCTCGACCGCCGCGCGCGGCACCAGGTCGCAGGCGTGGGCCGGATGTGATGGGGGCTTCGGCGCCAGCGCGACAGCCTTGGCGCCGTCGTAGTCGAGCGGATGCTCCAGCCGTGGCACCGCGATCGTCGCGATGGCGAGCGCGTCGCTCTCCCGGCCGCTGCCGCCGCTCACATCCACCTGGACCTGGGTGGGCCCCTTGGTCGCGAACAGCGCACCACTCGGAATCCAGGTGGCGTTGTCCCAGGGACCACCGGTCTCCGGCTTCATCACCATGTGGGCCATGCTGTCGAGGCCCGGCGCCCCCTTGCCGAGCACGCCGCCGAGCGCGTTGGGAATGCCCTGGAGTACGTTGCCGATGAGCGCCCCGCCCTCCCACTCGGGACGGAGGCTGACCTGCCGTCCGTCCTTGCCGTGGTACATGCACTCGTCTCCCTTGGCGTCCGCGACCCCGTCGCTCGCGCGATACGGCGGGCTCGCCAGCTGGCCGACGTACGGCCCGGCCTCGGCGCCGGACATCAGGGAGCAGGGGTCGTGGGTGCTGGACGACGACGCGCCGGCTGCGATGGCCTTCCTCAGGAAGCTCGTGGTCGTGTCGTCCCCGCCCCCGCAGGCCACGAGCGGCAACGCGAACGCGGCGGCCAGGATGAGTCGATGCATGGTGCTCCTCGTCGAAACAGTTCGTGGGGCGGTGCTTCGGGCGGGAACCTGCAACCGGATGCGTCGTCCAGCCGTCACCGGAGCGTCGTTTGCCGGGCGACGGGGCGGACCGTACATTCGGACACGTTCATGATCGAGCTCAGCCTGCTGGGCCCTCACGCCGTCCGCGGCCCGGACGGACGGGAGCTCGGCTCGTTACCCGCGCAGCCCAAACGGTTTGCGCTTCTGGCCCATCTCGCGATCGGTGCCGGGACCGGATACCTCCGACGCGACAGCCTAGCCGCGATGTTCTGGCCCGACATGGACCAGTTCGCCGCGCGGCGGGCGCTGCGAAACACCCTCTACCATCTCAGGGAAGCCCTGGGCGACGGGGTCATCGTGACTCGGGGCGACGACGCCGTGTCCGTGGACCCCGCCCGACTCACCTGCGACGTCACCCGGCTGACCGATGCTGTCGCGGCGGGACGGTACGAGGAAGCGGTGGAGGCGTTCCGGGGGGAGCTGCTCGCCGGGCTGCACGTGGCCAACGCCGGCGAGATCTTCGAGGCGTGGCTGTCGGCGGAGCGGCGCCGGATCGGCGACCTGGTGATGCAGGCGGTCAAGGGTCTGGTGGAGCGGGAAGAAGCGGCCGGCAACCTGCTCGGCGCGGCGGGGTGGGCCCAGCGCGCGTGCTCGCTCGCCCCGGGCGACGAGGGGTGGCTCCGCCGGGCGATGTCGCTGCTCGACAACGGCGGCGACACGGGCGGCGCCCTTCGATTGTATGACGCGGCCACCCGCCGGCTCGCCGCGGACTTCGACGCGACGCCGAGCGGGGAGACCGAGGCGCTGGCGTCACGGATCAGGGACGGGGGCCGAAAGCCGGCCGTGGCGGTGCCGGCACCGAGGTCCTCGCCGTCTTTGCCGTCTGTCCGCCCGCAACCGCACCGTCGTCGTCTGCTCACCACCGCGGTGGCGGCCGCCATGATCGCCATCGCGGGCTTCGCCGGCGTCCGTGCCATGCATGCCGCCCACATGTCGGCCGCAACGCCCCGCGCGCGCGTGCTGGTCGAGGTCTTCGAGAACCGGACCGGCGATTCGGCGCTTGCGTCGGTGGGCCGCATGGCCCAGGACTGGCTGGCGCAGGGCCTGATCCAGACCGAGATGGTGGACGTGGTGGACCCGCAGGCGGTGTATGTGCAGAGTCACCTTTCCGCAAGCGGGGCCGCCGACCCGGCCATGCTCGCGCGCCACACCGGCGCAACGGTGCTGGTATCGGGCAGCTATTTCCGCTCAGGCGACACGCTGTTCTTCAACGCGGCCATCACCAACGCGAAGACCGGCCGGTTGGCGTCCGTCGTGGGACCGATCCTCTTCGAGCGCCCGCAATCCCGTGGTCGGATTGGATGACCTGCGGTCGCGGGTGATGACCGCGGTCGCGACGGCGGTCGAGGTACGCGCCACCATGGACATCCGGGGCCCGGAAGTCCCGCCGTTCGAGGCGTACCGGGACTACGTGGACGGCTGGGACGCATTCTGGCACGGCGACGGCCAGCGGGCGGAACAGTTGTTCCTCGACGCGGCGCACCGCGACACCGCGTTCAACCCGGCCGCGCTCGCCGCCTCGATGACCGCCTCGAACTACAAACGCTGCGATCTCAGCGACTCCATCGGGCGCGCGCTCGGCGAGCGGAAGCCGGCCCTCGGCCGGAAGGATCAGGTCACGCTCCGAATCATCGACGCGAGGTGCCGCGGCCGGAACGACGAGATGCTTCGGCTCACGCTGGAGCGCGCGGATCTCGACCCGCGTTCCCCCGGCAATCTGGGTCCCGCCGCCGCCGCGGCGAGCTGGGCTAACCGCCCCGGACTGCAACTGGAGCTTCTGCGGCGCATGAACCCGGCGGTGGACCTGGCGTGGAGCACGGATTCCACCCACGTCACCTATTGGGCCGGCCTCAGCGGCGCACTGCACTTGCTCGGACGCCACCGGGAGGAGCTTGCGGTGAGCGACCGCATGACACCGGGCGCTCCGCTCACGCGGGCGTGGCTCCGGGCCAGCGCGCTCGCTGCCCTCTCCCGGCCGACCGCGGCGCTGGCGCTCCTCGACACGGCGTTGACGCTTCCCGTCGAAACGGCCAACGACCTCGGTATCGCGCCGTACACCGACGGACGTCCGGAGTACTCGGCGACGCCGGGGTGGGTCTCATGGTGGGTCGCGTGTGAGCTGGCCGTCCATGGAGACACGATCGCGTCGCGCCAGGCGGCCCAGCGGGCGGTGGCGTGGTATCGGAGCCGGCCTCCCGACGAGCGGGCGACGTTCGAGGAACGGCTGGTGGCCGCATGGTCCCTGGACATGGCCGGAGCGCGGACCGATGCCGAACAGGTCGCGCGCCAACTGCTGCTCGAGGACTCCACCAACGTCGACGTGGTCGGTGAGCTGGGGACGCTCGCCGCCGAGCGCGGCGATACGGCTCGGGCGGACAGCCTGGATCGATGGCTGGCCGCGCAGCCGGTGGCCCGGGTGGGCTGGTCGGCTGCAGTCTATCGTGCCAGACTGGCTGTGCTCCGTGGCCGTCCCGACAGCGCGGTCGCGCGCACACGCGAAGCGCTCGGCGTGGGAGCGTGGCCGGGGTGGATCCATCTCGACCCGGCGTTCGTGCCGCTCCGCAGGCGGCGCGACTTCCAGGCCCTGACCGCCCCAAAGGACTGATCCGTGACCCGCCGAGGGCCGAAATGAGAACCGCAAGCCGACCGAAGGCGTTCCTCGGTTGACCGATCCGAGAGGCGGTCCCCGGCTGCTCGAGGCGACGCACGAATCGTCGCTTCGGGAGCGTCTCGTCGCCCGCGACGAGCGGGCGCTGGTCGAGCTGATCGACGTCGCCAGCCCGTGGCTCAACTCCATCGCCCAGGGCATGCTGCACGACGCCGACGAGGCCGAAGAGGTGGTCATGGAGGCGTTCCGGACGGTGTGGCAGAACATCCCGGCACTGCGCGGCGATCATACCGCGCTCATCCCCTATCTCATGCGCGTCACCCGGCACCGGGCCATCGACCGGCTGCGGGGCCGGCGGCGTCGCGAGTTCAAGGCGGCCGCCGCCGCCCGCGAGGCGGACTCCTCCTCCGTGCGGCCGGTCGAGCCCGACGAGGCCGGCCAGCCCGGCTGGCACGTGCACACCCACGTACACGACGCGCTGAAGGCACTTCCCCCTGAGCAGCAGGAGGTCGTCCGGCTGGCCTACTTCGAGGGCCACACCCAATCCGAGATCGCCACCCAGCTCGGCATCCCCCTCGGCACCGTGAAGACCCGGCTGCGGCTGGCCTTCGGGAGGCTCCGCACCGGGCTCGCCGGGATCAGGGATTGGGTCGCATGACGACACCACACGAATGGTTCGTCGAGAACCGGCTGGAGTACGCGACCCGCACGCTGGAGCCCGAGGACGAGCGGACATTCGAGGCACACCTCGCCGGATGCGAGGAATGCCAGGTCGAGATCGCCCGAATCGAGAGCGATCTCCGCTGGTTGCCGGCGGCGCCCTCCCCAGTAGCTCCGAGGCCGGGTTTCACGCACCGGGCGTCGGAGCGGGTGCTCGGGAGGAGGCCGCGCCGCGGGACTCCTCGCTGGCTCGTGCCCGCGGCACTCGCGGCGTCGGTGCTCCTCGTGGTGGCAGGATGGCTCGCGAACCAGGCCCGGGTCGGACGGCTGGAACAGGAGCTGGCGAGCCAGCGCGCGGCGATCTCGGCGCTGATGGACACGCTTTCCATCACACGGGGGGCGGGCCGAGTGCTCCAGGCGAGCGTGGACGTGAACGGCACACATGGCGGGGTGCTCATCTTCGCCGACGAGACGACCCACCGCTGGAACGTGGTGGTGCACGGGCTGCCGCCCGCGCCGGCCGGGTACCGGTATCAGTTCTGGTTCATCTGCGATGGCGGGATGGTGCGCGGCAACGAGGTGCAGGCCAGCACGTCACGACCCACGATGTTCACCACGGGCATGCCGCAGCCGCAGGCGTGTCCCGACGTGAAGGGGGCGGCACTGACCGAGGAGCCCGCGGCGGAGGACCAGGGGCCGCCGCGGGGCAAGTCGCTCGCCCACCTGATGCTCTGAGGCCCGTCACTCCGGCGCCGGCCCACCGGTCGCCGGGGAACCATGATTCCCGGCCTGCTGTTGCCTCACGACTTCTCCTGGAGCACGAACAATGGATCTGGGACTCACCGGCAAGCGCGCCTCGGCACCGCCGACGGGTGCGACGCCGTGATCCGGCAGCTCGCCGAGGCGGACGTGCTGGTCAACAACATGGGGATCTTCGAGCCCAAACCCTTCGAGGAGATCCCCGACGCCGACTGGCTCCGCTTCTTCGAGACCAACGTGCTGAGCGGCATCCGCCTCTCGCGCCATTACGTGCGGGGAATGCGGGCGCGGGCCTGGGGCCGGATCGTGTTCGTATCGAGCGAGTCCGTGGACCAGGCGACGATCGAGCGCGACCTTTTCAAGACCGCCCGGCCGTCATCGGTGATCCAGCGGTTCGCCTCGGTGGAGGAAGTCGCGGCGATGATCGCGTACGTCTGCAGCGTCCCCGCTTCGGCGACGACCGGTGCCGCGCTGCGGGTGGACGGAGGCGTGGTGCGGGCGATCGCAT
Source organism: uncultured Gemmatimonadales bacterium (assembly GCA_963757525.1). GTDB lineage: Bacteria > Gemmatimonadota > Gemmatimonadetes > Gemmatimonadales > GWC2-71-9 > CAVVWJ01. Next base: position 1,430,542 of record CAVWRM010000001.1, on the reverse strand, counting down.
GATCGGGGTGGCGGCATGACCGGCATCGACTGGCACTCCATGTTCGTGCCGACCGTCAGCCTTCTCGAGATCGTGCTGCGAGGGTCGGCGGTCTACCTCAGCATCCTGGTCCTTCTCCGCCTCTTCCGGCGCGAGGCCGGCACCCTCAGCACCACGGACCTGATCATGGTCGTCCTGGTTGCCGACGCGGCGCAGAACGCGATGGCCGCCGACTACCACTCGATCACCGAAGGCCTGGTGCTGGTCGCGACGATCTTCGCGTGGAACTACGCCCTCGACTGGCTCGGCTTCCGGTATCCCTGGGCTTACCGGCTGCTCCATCCGGCGCCGCTTCTGCTCGTCTCGAACGGCCGTATCCACCGCCGCAACCTGCGCGCGGAGATGCTGACGATGGAGGATCTCACCGAGCAGCTCCGCGAGCAGGGGGTCGAGGACGTGGGCCAGGTGAAGCGATGCTTCCTCGAGGCCGACGGGAAGCTCAGCGTGATCCGGAAGGAGCCGGGCGGCGATCCAAAGCCGGCCAGGAAGAAGACCGTCTCCTGAGATTGGCGCCCGCATTCTTCCTCCCGCATTATTTCCACACCCTATCTCAAGGCGATTCACGAAGATCGCCGAGTCGGTTCCGGGCTGGACCGAGGCGCTGGCGGACCGCTCTTCGACCCCCTCAGGAAGAATCCACGGTTCCAGAAGCTGGCCACCGGCGTGTCCTGACTCACGTCGCCGTTCGGGACGCAGGCCTACTCTATGTCAGCGATGGAGAGAGCCCCGAACACAGGTGAAAGGTGGATGTCATGATTGCCCTCGATCGACTCCTCAGAGCCACATACCCCGCGGTCGCCCTCGCGGCGTTCGCGATGGGCCGGCCCGCGCCCGCCGCGGCCCAGGACGCCGACAGCCTCAAGCACCAGGCCGACGTGGCGGACGCCCAGGCGGTCATCGCCAAGTTCAAGGAGAAGGACCCCGGGATGGCGGAGATCTTCGACAAGGCGGCCGGATACGCCGTCTATCCCGGCGTGACCAAGGCCGGCGTAGGCATCGGCGGCGCCCGCGGTGGCGGCACCGTCTACCAGGGGGGCAAGCTCATCGGCCGCTCGACTCTCACCCAGGTGAACGTCGGGCTCCAGCTCGGCGGCCAGGTGTATAGTGAGGTGGTCTTCTTCCACAACCAGGAAGCCCTCGACAACTTCAAGAAGGGCAACCTCAAGATCGACGCACAGGCGTCGGCGGTGGCGCTCAAGGAACGGGCGTCGGTGGACCTCCCCTACCGGAACGGCGTCGCGATCGTGACCATGTCCAAGGGAGGCCTGATGTACGAGGCGACCGTGGGCGGGCAGAAGTTCTCCTACACACCGACCGAATCGTCTTGAGGGTCTAGGGTCGAAGGTCGAAGGTCGGAGGTCGGAGGTCGGAGGTCTCGGGCGATCTGGTTCGAGACTCGTGACCTTTCGGCCTTCGACCTTTTTCGCCCCGGCTGCAAATTCCGGCATCGGGATTGCCCTGCAGGGTATCCGAACTCGGCGGGAGGGCGTATACTGCCCCCCTATCCCCCTGGAACTACTGACTTTGCCGCTCCCAGCGGCATTTTTCGAGTTGCAGAATGCCACGGAACCCGCGACCGGCCACCGAGTCCGATCCCTCTGGAGGCGCCGTCCAAGACTCCGCCGCTCGTTTTCGCTCGCGGTGGCCCGCCCTTACGGTCACCTTTCTCACCGCCGTCTATGCCATCGGCTACCTGGTCTGGGAGCGCAGCGACTGGGGGAGTCCGGCGATGCGCGACCTGGTGGGCAACGTCGCGTTCATGCCCCTCAACGTCGCCGTCCTGGTCCTCAACGCGCTCGCGTCGCGGAACCCGGTGCTGGACCCCCGGGTGCGGCGGGCCCTCGGGATCCTCGCGATCGGCGGCGCGATGGTGTTCGTCGGCAACACGATCTCGGTCGGCTACCTGATCCTGCTGCACGACAATCCCACCGTCTCGTGGGCCGACCCGTTCTACCTCGCCGACTCGCTCTTCACGCTCGCCGCCCTGCTCACCTTCCCCCTCGCCCGACGGACCCGCCTCGAGCGGTGGAAGTTCGGCCTCGACGCCGCGATGGTGGTGGTCGGCGGCGTGGTGGCGATCTGGTACTTCTCGGTGCGGCCCACCGCGGCGGCGGAGGACAGCGGGGTGGCGGTCACGGCGCTGGCCTTCGCCTATCCGGTCGTCAGCATGCTCTTGCTGCTCGGCATCACGACCGTGCTGCTGCGGCGGCCGGTGGACGGCAACCGGGTCGCGTTCGGCCTCCTGGTGAGCGGCGTGCTCGTCAGCATCATCGCCGACCTGACCTTCAACTTCGTCACTCTCATGGTGGGCGGGCGAAGCGCGAGCTGGGCCGATGCGGTGTACCTCCTGTGCTACGCGATGCTGATCGGCAGCGCCGAGCTGTATTACCGCCGCCCGGTGGCGGGAACGCTGGCCACCAAGGCCCAGCGCCAGCGGCTCCAGCCGCTGAGTCCCCTGCCCTATCTCGCCGTCGCCACCACGTACGGCCTCCTCGCCTACGTCGTGCTGACGCCGTGGACCGAGCCGGTGAGCGGCCTCGCCGTGGGCGCGCTGCTCGCGACCGCGCTCGTCGTGGCCCGCCAGCTTCTCGCGGTGCGCGAGAACGTCCGGCTCCTGGCCGAGACGGCGTTGCGCCAAAACGAGGCGCGGTTCCGCTCGCTGGTGCAGCACTCCTCCGACGTCATCATCGTCACCAAGGCCGACGGATCGATGCGGTTCGTGAGCCCGTCGGCGGCGCGCGTGTTCGGCTACGATCCCTCGCAGCTCACCGGGCTCGAGGTCTCGTCGCTGCTCCACGGGGAAGACCGCGCCCGCGCGGCCCAGTTCTTCCGCGAGGCCGCCGCCGGGCCCGGCGTGACGGGCCCGGTCGAATGGCGGTTCCGCCAGGCCGACGGCTCCTGGCTCCACGCCGAGCTGCTCGCCACCAACCTGCTCCACGACCAGACGGTGCGGGGCATCGTGCTCAACACCCGCGACGTGAGCGAGCGGAAGCGGCTCGAGCAGCAGCTCACCCACCAGGCATTCCACGACCCGCTCACGGGGCTCGCCAACCGGGCGCTTTTCCGCGACCGGGTGAGCCACGCGCTGGCGCTGGCGCAGCGGGAGGGGCGGCCGATCACCGTGCTCTTCCTCGACCTCGACGACTTCAAGCGGGTGAACGACAGCCTGGGTCACGCCGAGGGCGACCGGCTGCTCATCGCGGCGGCGGAGCGGTTCCTCTCCTGCGCCCGCGCGGCGGACACGGTGGCGCGGCTGGGCGGCGACGAGTTCGCCATCCTCATCGAGCACGCGGGGGGGACGGCCGCGCGGGGCTGCTCGACCGTCTCACCGCGGCGATGGCGCATCCCTTCACGCTCAGCGGCAACCAGGTGCAGGTGAGCGCCAGCATCGGGGTGGCCACGGCCACGGGCGACGAGACGGCCGATGACCTGCTCCGCAACGCCGACGTCGCCATGTACGCCGCCAAGCGGCACGGCAAAGGCCGCTCGGAGACGTACGAGTCCCGCATGTACGCCGACGTGAGGGCCCGGCTGGAGATGGAGGCCGCGCTTCGCGCCGCCATCGAGCACTCCGAGCTGACGCTGCACTACCAGCCGATCGTGAATCTCGAGACCGGCGCCCTGTATGGGGTCGAGGCGCTGGTCCGGTGGGATCACCCGCAGTACGGCCTGCTCCTCCCGCAACACTTCATCCCGCTGGCGGAGGAGACCGGGCTCATCGCGCGGCTGGGGCGCTGGGTGCTGGGCGAGGCCTGCCGCCAGGTGCAGGCATGGCGGCTCGCCTATCCGGGAACCGGGCTCTCCGTGTCGGTCAATATCTCGGGGCGCCAGCTCCACGGCACCGGCATCACGGAGGAGCTGCGCGACGCGCTGGCCGCCACCGGTGTCGATCCCAGCGCCATCATTCTCGAGATCACCGAAAGCGTGCTGATGCAGCAGACCGAGGCGGTGCTGGAGCGGCTGCGCGAGCTCAAAGACCTGGGCGTGCGCCTGGCGATCGACGACTTCGGCACCGGCTACTCGTCGCTCAGCTATCTGCAGCGCTTCCCGATCGACATCCTCAAGATCGCCAAGCCGTTCGTCGACGAGGTGGGCCACGGAGCCGACCGCTCGGCGCTGGCCCGTGCGATCATCGGGCTCGGCGATACGCTCAAGCTCCACACCATCGCCGAGGGCATCGAGATGACCGAGCAACGCGCGGCGCTCCTGGAGCTGGGCTGCCTTCTCGGCCAGGGGTACTACTTCGCGGCGGCGCTGCCGCCGGCCGAAGTGGACCGGATGCTCGCGGCCGCTCCCGTGCTGGAGGAGCAGGGCGCCTGATGGGTCAGGAGCTGAGTACGGCGCTCGCGGGCCGCTACTCGATCGAGCGAGAGCTCGGCCGGGGCGGCATGGCGACGGTCCACCTCGCCCACGATGTGCGGAACAACCGCCGCATCGCCCTCAAGGTGCTGCACCCGCAGCTCGCCTTCACGCTCGGCGCCGACCGGTTCGCGCGCGAGATCCGGGTGGCGGCGCGCCTGGATCACCCCAACATCCTCCGCGTGCTCGACTCGGGCGACATCGGCGGCCAGCTCTGGTTCGCGATGCCGTTCGTCGAAGGCGAAAGCCTCTACGAGCGGCTGCGGCGGGAGCCTCAACTGCCGCCGGCCGAGGCCCTCCGCATCACGCGCGGCGTCGCGGGCGCGCTCGCCTACGCCCACGACCAGGGCGTGGTACACCGCGACATCAAGCCGGACAACATCATGCTCGCGGGCAATGACGTGCTCGTGGCCGATTTCGGGGTGGCGCGGGCCGTGAGCGAGGTCCAGTCCAGGCTCACGGCCACGGGCATGATCGTCGGGACGCCCACCTACATGAGCCCGGAGCAAGCGGCCGGCGATATGCACATCGACGGCCGGAGCGATGTGTTCGCGCTCGCCTGCGTGACCTACGAAATGCTGGTGGGCGAGCCGCCGTTCAAGGGCCCCACGCCGCAGATGACCCTGATGCTGCGGCTGATGCAGCCCGCGCGGCCGGTCCGGCCGGTGGTTGACGTGAGCGAGGAGGTCGAGGCGGCGCTGCTCCGCGGGCTCGCCAAGGACCCCGCCCAGCGCTGGGCGACCGCAGCAGCCTTCGCCGACGCGCTGGAGGGACGGCTGCCACCTCCTCCCGCTCCGGCGTCGTCCCAGCCCGTCCCGGAGCCGGAGCCCGCCGCCTCCCCGAAGAGATGGCCCTGGCTCGCCGCCGCGTCGGCGGCCGGGATCGCGGCGATCGCGAGGCTGCGGCGTCTCCTGCGACGTGAGTAAGCCCATGGCCTCCAAGCGCAACCCGTTCGTCATGCGGCTGCACCTGATCGGCACGGGGCTCGCCCTGGTGCTGACGGGTGTCGTGGCGGCGCTCGTGTGGTGGGCATCGGGACGCCGGGGCGACGTCACTCTGCGCGGGGCCGCCGGCTTCTTCCTCATCGCCCTGGCGCTGGAGCGAATCCTCGTCTGGCTCCTGCTGGACAAGGTCCTCAAGGCAACCGGCAAGGCCGCCCGTATCGCCGGCCGGGTGGCCGAAGGCGACCTCTCGCTCCCCGAGGGCCAGACCCTGGGGGCGGCCAAGGATATCCTCACCTCCTCCATCGGCTCGATGCTGATCAAGCTGCGCGACCTGGTCGGGACCATCCGCCAGCACGCGCAGGATGCCGCGGCGATGTCGGAGGAGATCGCGGCGTCCACCGAGGAGATGACGGCGTCCACCCAGGAGGTGGCGAGTACCACCGGCGATCTCACGGAGCGGGCCAACCAGCAGGCCGTGGTGGTGCGCGCCGCCGCGGACGACGCCGGGAAGATCCTCGGCATCGCCCACGAGCTGGCTGTCGGGGCCACCCAGGCGGCGGAACGTAACGCGGCCCTGGCCCGGCTCGCCCGGTCGCACCAGGAGCGGCTCGATACCAGCACCGCCGAGCTGGGCCGACTGGCCGACGAGGTGGAGCAGGCCGCGGCGGAGGCCGATGCGCTCGCGGCGGCGTCGGAGGAGATCGAGAAGTTCGTCACCCAGACCAAGGCGATCGCCAAGCAGACCCACATGCTCGCGCTCAACGCCTCGATCGAGGCGGCCCGCGCCGGCGAGGAAGGCAAGGGCTTCAGCGTCGTTGCCGAAGAAGTGCGGAAGCTCGCGGCGCAGGCGGCGCGCGCGGCCGGCTCCACGAGCGAAACGGTGCAGTCGGTGCTGGCCCGGGTCCAGACCGCGCGCGAGCGGCTGATCCGCCTGGGCAAGGGCGGCATGGCCGCCAAGGACGCGGCGCACTCGGCGGCCGAAGGCCTCATCAATGTGGCGGCCGATGCCGAGGCGAACGACGAGTGGACCCGGCGGATCTCCGCGTCGGCCAGCGAGGTCCGGGGGCTGATCGAGGGTATCGCCGGCCGCATGCGCGAGGTGTCGGCCGGGACCGAGGACTACGCCGCCGCCGCCCAGGAGATCGCAGCCGCGGCCGAGGAGCTGAACGCGTCGACCGAGGAGATCTCGTCCTCCGCCGGCCACCTCGCCGAGGCCGCCGACCGGCTCACCGCCGCGGTGGGCGGCTTCCGGCTCAGCTAAGTTCCTCCCCGTGATTCATCTCCTCCGAAACGCCGAGCTGTACGACCCGGCGCCCCGCGGGCGGCGCGATCTGCTCGTGGCCGGCGAGACGATCGCCTGGATCGGCGAGGCGCTGCCACCAATCGAGAAGGTGCTCGCGGTCCGCGAACTCGACCTCACGGGGCACCGCGTGATCCCGGGTCTGATCGACGGCCACGTCCACCTCACCGGCGGCGGAGGCGAGGCGGGACCCCAGACGCGGGTGCCGCCCGTGACGCTGACCCAGCTCACCATGGGCGGCGTCACCACCGCCGTCGGCGTGCTCGGCACCGACGACGTGGTCCGCACGACGGCGGAGCTGGTGACGGTGGCGCGCGGCCTCATCGCGGAGGGGTTGAGCGCGTACTGCTACACGGGCGGCTACCATGTGCCCCCGGTGACCGCGACCGGCAGCATCCGCTCCGACCTCGTGCTCATCGATCTCATCGTCGGCGTGGGCGAGCTGGCGGTGAGCGACCACCGGTCGAGCCAGCCGACGCTGGACGAGCTGCTGCGGGTGGCGGCCGATGCCCACGTGGGCGGGCTCATGAGCGGCAAGGCCGGGATCGTGCACCTGCATATGGGCGATGGGCCGCGCGGGCTCGAGCCGGTGCGCGACGCGATCGACCGCAGCGAGCTGCCGCCTGCCGTGTTCAATCCCACCCACGTGAACCGGCGCAGGGGGTTGTTCGACGAGGCAATGGCGCTGAGCGAGCGGGGCTGCACCATCGACATCACGGCGTTCCCCGTGGCCGAGGGAGAGGATGCCTGGTCCGCCGAAGAGGCACTGGTGCGCTACCTCGACGCCGGGCTCCAGCCCGAGCGGGTCACGGTGAGCTCGGACGGGGGCGGCTGCCTCCCGGTGTTCGACGCCGACGGGCGCGTCACGTCCATGGATGTAGGCCGTCCGTCGGCAATGGCGGCCACGCTGCGCAGATTGCTGGAGTGGGGGCAGCCGCTCGAGCGCGTGCTGCCGGCGTTTACCTCCAATCCGGCGACGCTCCTCAGGCTCGAGCGGAAGGGCCGGGTCGTGGCCGGGAGCGACGCCGATCTCGTGGTGCTCGATGAGAAGGGCAACATCTCCGACGTGATGGCGAGGGGACGATGGCACGCGCGCGAAGGCAAGCCGCTGGTTCGGGGAACGTTCGAGCATCCGGCAGTCAACTGGTGACGCCGGCGCGCGCGGAGGAGGCGCGGGGGTTCATCGTGCCCGTCGGCGGGGCTGAGGAGAAGATCGGCGATGTCACGATCCTGCGCCGGTTCGTCTCGATCTGCGGAAATGGGGAGGGGAGGATCGCCATCATCCCCACCGCGTCGGAGCTGAACGAGACCGGGGAGCGATACGAGCGGCTCTTTCGGGAGCTTGGCGCCGGCCAGGCCAAGGCCGTGCCGATCGTGTCCCGCGGCGACTGCGACCGGCCCGAGTTCCTGGCGACGCTGGACGAGGCCAATGGGATCTTCCTCACCGGCGGCAATCAGCTCCGGCTGAGCACCACCATCGGGGGGACCCCGGTAGCCAAGGCGATCCGGCGCCTCAACGCGGAGGGCGTCCATGTCGCCGGAACGTCGGCGGGAGCGGCGTTTCTCTGCGAGCACATGATCGCGTTCGGCAGGGAGGGCGGATCGCCCCGGGCCAAGGCGGTGACCCTGGCGCCGGGGCTCGGGCTCACCAACCGGATCGTGATCGACCAGCACTTCCGCCAGCGTGACCGGCTGGGACGGCTCCTTACCGCGTTGGCGTACAACCCCTTCGCCATCGGCGTCGGACTCGACGAGAACACCGCGGCCTTCATCGGCCCGGACGAGTGTCTCGAGGTGGTCGGCGGAGGGGCCCTGACCATCGTCGACCCCTCGGAACTGGAATTTTCCTCCATGGCCCGCGTCCGGAAAAACGATGCGGTGTGCCTGATCGGGCTCCGCTTGCACATCCTGGATTCCGGGTCAACCTTCAATCTGCACAGCCGAGTCGCGGCGGCGGCGCCGGCCATTGCGGCAAGAGCTGAAGGGTGACGACTGACAACTGACGGCTGACGGCTGAAGGCTGAAAGAAGCGGCTGAAGGCTGAAGGCTGAAAGAAACGGCTGAAGGCTGACGGCGAGAGGCGGTGGACCTATCGGATTCCGAGTCCAGATGATAGCCTCCAGCCTTCGGCTTTCAGCTTTCAGCTTTCAGCCTTCAGCTTTCAGCCTTTAGCCTTCAGCCTTTAGCCTTTAGCCTCCATGCGCATCATCGACCAATCGGTGTACGTCGGCCCCAGCCTTTACGCCCATTTCCCCGTCATCCGCCTGGGCGTGGACCTGGGCCCCCTCGAAGAGTGGCCCTCCGGGAAGCTCGGCAAGCCCTTCACCGACCCGCTGATCGCGGCGCTGCCGGGCCTCCACGAGCACGGCTGCTCCTACGGCGAGCCCGGCGGGTTCATTCGCCGACTCACCGAGGGCGAAGGGACCTGGATGGGCCACATCCTGGAGCACGTCGCCATCGAGCTGCAGAACGTGGCGGGCGAGCCGGTGACCTTCGGCAAGACGCGCTCCACCGACACCGGCGGCCAATACCACGTCATCTACCAGTACGAGCAGGAGGAAGTGGGGCTCGAGGCCGGCCGGTTGGGACTCACGCTCCTCCTCTCCCTGCTCCCGGCCGATCTGCGTCCCGCGGGAGCGGTGCCTCCCGACTTCGACTTTGCCGAGGAGCGCGACGATTTCATCCGGTTCGCCCAACGGCGCGCCCTCGGCCCGAGCACGGCGTCGCTGGTTCGAGCGGCCGAAGAGCGCCGCATTCCCTGGATCCGGCTCAACGAGCAAAGCCTGATCCAGTTCGGCCACGGGCGATTTCAGCAGCGCATCCAGGCCACCGTCACGAGCCGCACGTCACACATCGCCGTCGAGCTGGCCTCCGACAAGGAAGAAACCAACCGGCTCCTCGCCAACCTCGGCCTTCCCGTCCCCAGGCAGCGGCTGGTCCAGAGCGCCGAGGACGCCGTGGCGGCCGCCGAACGGGTCGGGTACCCGGTCGTGGTGAAGCCGTTCAACGCCAACCACGGCCGCGGCATCTCGATCCACCTGAGCACGCCGGAGCAGGTCTCCACCGCGTTCGAGGTGGCGCGGGAGCACAGCCGGAGCGTGATCGTCGAGAGCTTCATCACCGGTGACGACCACCGCATGCTGGTGATCAACGGCGAGCTGGTGGCGGTGTCGCGGCGCGTCCCCGGCCATGTCGTGGGCGACGGGGTCCACACGATCGAGCAGTTGGTGGACCAGGTGAACGGCGACCCCCGCCGCGGCATCGGGCACGAGAAGGTGCTCACACGGCTGGTGTTCGACCAGCAGGCCGAGACGATGCTGGCGCGGAAGGGCTACACCAAGGAATCCGTGCCGGCGGCCGGCGAGCGCGTGTTCCTCCGCTCGACGGGGAATCTCTCCACCGGCGGCACGGCCACCGACGTCACCGACCTGGTTCACCCCGACAATGCCGAGATGGCGGCGCGCGCCGTGAAGGCGATCGGGCTCGACGTGGGCGGCGTGGACTTCCTCACCACCGACATCACCGAGTCGTACAAGGACATCGGCGGGGCCATCTGCGAGATCAACGCCGCGCCGGGGTTCCGCATGCACATGGCGCCGAGCGAGGGGCGGCCGCGCGACGTGGCGGGGCCGGTGATGGACATGCTCTTTCCGCCGGGAACGCCGAGCCGGATCCCGATCGCCGCGGTGACGGGGACCAACGGCAAGACGACGACGGCGCGCATCCTGGCGCACATCCAGAAGCTGGCGGGCCACACGGTGGGACTCACCTCCACCGATGGCGTCTACATCGACGGCCAGCGCACCGTGCCGGGCGACATGACCGGTCCGGTGGCGACGCGGATGGTGCTCAGCGATCCGTCGGTGGACGTGGCGGTGCTCGAGATCGCGCGCGGAGGGCTGCTGCGCGCGGGCATGGGCGTGCGGCACTGCGACGTGGGCGCGGTGCTCAACGTGAAGTCGGATCACCTGGGCCTCCGCGGCATCGGCACGCTCGAGGACCTGGCCAAGGTGAAGCGCATCGTGGTCGAGGTGGCGCGCGACACCGCCATCCTCAACGCCGACGATCCGTTCTGCCTCAAGATGGCCGACTACACGGAGGCCAAGCACCTGTGCTACGTCACGATGGACCCGACGCACGGTCTGGTGGGCGAGCACATCAAGGCCGGCGGACGCGGCGTCGTGCTGGAATCGGGTATCAAGGGGCAGATGATCACGATCTACGATCACGGGGCCCACATTCCCCTGCTCTGGACCCATCTCATCCCCGCGACGCTCGAGGGGCGGGCGATGCACAACGTGCAGAACGCGATGTTCGCGGCGGCGATGGCGTTCAGCATGGGGCTCAAGCTGGAGGACATCCGCCACGGCCTCCGCACCTTCGACACGACGTTCTTCCAGGCGCCGGGCCGGATGAACATCTTCGACGAGCATCCGTTCAAGGTCATCCTCGACTACGGCCACAACCCCGCGGCGGTCGAGGCGATGTGTACGCTGGTGGACCGGCTCGAGGTGGTGGGCAAACGGATCTGCGTGCTGGCGGGACCAGGCGACCGGCGTGACGAGGACATCCGGGACATCGGCACGATCGCGGCGGGGCACTTCGACCGATACATCTGCCGGCGCGACGACGGCCTCCGGGGCCGGAAGCCGGACGAGGTGCCGAATCTCCTGCGCGAGGCGCTGCTGGCGAAAGGCGTGCCGTCCGAGCAGATCGTGATGATTCCCGACGAGCAGGCGGCCACCGACGCGGCGCTCCGGGAGGCGCAGGCGGGCGACCTCCTGCTGCTCTTCGCCGACGCGATCACGCGGAGCTGGAAGCAGGTGATCCAGTTCCAGCCGGAGGCGCCCGCCAAGGTCGTGGAGCGGGTGCGCGCGGCGCGTCCCGAGCCCGCGCCACTGGTGACGGCGTCGCTGTTCGAGGACGGCCGCCGCGAGTTCGTGCGCGACAATCGTGGGGTATGGCTGCCTCGCGAAGCGGACGATTGATCTGACGTTCCACGAGTCCCGCCGTCTCACCGGCCCCGGGCTGCTGCTCGACCGGCCCGGGGCCGCGCTCGAGATCCCCCTCGACGACCCCGAACGCACCTCCGCGATCGCCCGCTGGCGGGACGCGGCGCGGCGCATGCTCGGCGCGGTCGGCTGGAGCGACGAGCAGCTGGCCGTGCGCACATACGAGGGCGGCGCCACGCTTGCCCTCACCGCGCCGCCGGACGCGCTCTACGCCGCGACCGATCTCAACGAGTGGGCCTGGGACGCCGCCATGGAGGGCGACGCCGGCTTCGCCGCCGCGGCCGACCGGCTCCGTGCCACCATCGCCGCCGAGCGAAACCCTCGGCTCCTCGCGCTCCGGGAGGCGGCCCGGGCTCGCGGCCTCAACTTCCTCGCCGATGCCGACATCGTGTCCGCGGGATCCGGCACCGGTGTCGTCGCCTGGCCCGCGACCTCGCTGCCCAGCCCGGACGCCGTCGATTGGGACCGCGTGCACGACGTCCCCATCGTCCTCGTCACCGGTTCCAACGGCAAGACGACCGTCGTCCGGCTGCTCTCGGCGATGGTGGGGGCATCGGGACGCACGCCGGGGCTCACGTCCACCGATGCCGTACAGATCGGTGGGACGACGCTCGACAGCGGCGACTATGCGGGCCCGGGGGGCGCCCGGCTACTGCTTCGCCATCCCGAGGTCGAGATCGCCGTTCTGGAGACCGCGCGCGGGGGCTTGCTCCGGCGGGGCCTCGAGATCGAGCATGCCTGCGCCGCCGTCGTCACCAACATCGCCGACGACCACCTCGGCGAGTTCGGCATCCAGTCGCTCGAGGCGCTGGCGGAGACGAAGCTGCTGGTGGCGCGCGCGGTGAACGACGGTGGCACGGTGGTGCTGAACGCCGACGACGCTATGCTCCGAGAGGCGGCCAAATCGGTGACGGCGCCCATTGCCTGGTTCTCGCTCGACTCGAGCCGGCCGGAGCTGGCCGCCCAAATCCGGAGCGGCGGGCGGATCGCGATGCAGGATCACGGCGCCATGATACTGGGAAAGGGAGACGAGCTGACGCTGGTACTCCAGGTGGACGAGGCGCCGATGACCCTGGGCGGCGCGGCGGGTCACAACGTCGCCAACGCACTCGCCGCGATGGCCGCGGCGGACGCGATCGGGATCCCCCACGCGGCGGTCGCGGAGGCGCTGCGCCGTTTTGGAACGGCGACGTCGCAGAACCCGGGACGGGCCAACGTCTACCGGATCGGCGGGGTAGTAGTGGTGATCGACTTCGCCCACAATCCGCACGGGATGGCCGCGATGGTGGGGATGAGCCGGGAGCTGCCGGCACGACGCCGGCTCGTCCTGCTGGGGCAGGCGGGAGACCGGACCGACCACGACCTCCGGGAGCTGGCCCGAGCCGCGTGGACCCTGCATCCCGACCGGGTGGTGATCAAGGAAATGGAGCGCTACCTGCGCGGCCGAAAGCCAGGCGAGATCCCCGCTCTTCTGGCCGACGAGTTCTCCCGGCTGGGCGCGCCGGCCGATGCGATCGCGCTACCCGGGAACGAGCTCGATTCGGTGCGCCACGCGCTCGACTGGGCCCGCCCCGGCGACCTTCTCCTCCTCGCGGTGCATCAGGACCGGTCCCAGGTGCACACCCTCATGGACACATTGCGGACGAGCGAATGGCAGGCGGGGTCCCCCGTACCTCGGTAACGCTACCCGCACGGAGAGAGCGATCCTGGCTCTCCCTGGTCCTGAGCGCCGCGATCCATACCGTCGTCCTCGTCCTGGCGGTCTGGCTGTCGCGGATGCCGGCGGCCGAGCCGGAGCAGGATCAGAAGCAGAGCCGGCCGGAGGAGCGGCGGGAAGTGCAGATGGTGTATCTCCCCACCCCACCGAAGCCCCCGGCCCCGGCGGAAAAACCGGACAGGCCACCGCCACCGCCGCCAACGCCACCACCGGCCCCGATCCCTCGCCCCTTCTCGCCGCCGCCCAAGAAGGAGCAGAAGACGCCCGAGCCGGAGGCGAACGCACCGCCCGAGGCGGAGCGGTCGGAGGGCGCCGAGCCGGACGACAAGCCAAAGCAGCCGGAGCGGGCGGGCGAGCCGGTCGCGGCGCCGCCGGCGTCGGAGCTCGCCACGAGGGAAGCGCTGATGGAATCGGAGGCCAAGCGGATCTTCGGGAGCCCCAAGAAGTACACGCCCGAGGGCGTCGGCCCGCGCGCGAGTCGCCCCATGGAGGCCTACCTCCCCGACCATCCGGAGCGGTGTACACCCAGGCAGCCGGCGCAGGACACCACCGGGCAGCCGCAGTACGGGACGGTGATGGGCAAGATCTACCGGCAGGACAACGGCCGGCCGCTCGGCGGGGCGCACCTGCAGATGCTGGGCACGCCGTACGTGACGTTCACCAACGACACCGGCGAGTATCAGTTCCGGTTCGACCTGTCGCTGGTGGACAACTGCCGGACGCAGTATGTGCGGGTGACCGCGGCGGGCTACGAGTCGCGGCTGCTCGTGCTCGTGGTCAGCCCGAACGCGGTCAGTGAGGATGTGACGCTGAAGCGGAAGTAGGCTACGGGGTACGGGCTACGGGCTACGAGCACGGGCTAGGGCGAGGACGGCACACCCTGGCCCCCCGCGCACATCACCCGCCATAATCCGGTGATGACGCACCCGACCTACTTTCGATGAGCCCCGGTCCCGTCCGCGTCTGGGCCCTCCGGACCGCGTTCCGCACCGTCGGCACGGTCGCCCCCGGCGTCGCCGCCCGATGGGCGGAGACCATCTTCTGCACGCCGCCCCGCCACGTCCCACCCGAGGCCGAGGAGGCGTTCGTCGCCACCGGCAGGCGCTTCATGGTTCGGAGCGAGGGCCAGGAGATCGCCGGATGGGAATGGGGATCGGGACCGGCCGTGCTGCTGGTGCACGGCTGGGGCAGCCGGGCCGGGCGATTCCGCGGGCTCGCCACCGAGCTCCTCGCGCATGGCTTCCGCGTGGTCGCGCACGACGCGCCGGCGCACGGCCGGTCCACCGGGCGCTTCGCCTCGCTGCCCGAATTCGCCCGGGCGCTCCGGGCCGTGGCGGACCGATCCGGGGAGATCCATGGGATCGTCGGCCACTCGCTCGGCGGGGCCGCCGCGTGCCTCGCGATTGGTGAAGGGCTCGGCGCGCACCGTCTCGTCCTCGTGGCCTCTCCCGCCGACGTCACCCAATTCTCCCAGAGGTTCGGCGACTACCTCCGGATCCCGGACCGCGCGCGGGTCGCCATGCGGCGCAACCTCGAGACCCGGCTCAGCATGCGGTGGGAGGATCTCCACATCCCCACGGTGGCCCGAGCCATCGGTGTGCCTGCGCTCGTGGTGCACGACCGCGAGGACGCCGAGGTGGGATTCGATCACGGGGAGGAGATCGCGGGCGCCTTCCCCCGCGGGCGGCTGCTCGCGACGACCGGCCTCGGCCACCGGGCGATCCTCCGCGATCCCGGTGTGATCGACGCCGCAGTCGCGTTCCTGCGGGAGGATCCGGGCAGGTGATCGTCATGGACCGGGAGAACCTGCACGCGCCGGGGTGGTCGCACGTGCTGTCGACGACCAACGATCTGGCGGAGCTGGACACGTTCCGGAGGGAAGTCGGCGCGCCGCGGCAGGCGCTGCACCTGGGCGGGAAGTGGCCCCACCTCGATCTCAAGCTGGAGCCGCGCGCCCGCGCGCTGGCGCACTCCGGCGTGCGCGTGTTCGCGAGCACGCCGGCGATGGTGCGCTACTTGAAGTCTCTGAAGCTCAGCTTTCCCGCGGAAGGCCCTGGTCCACGCTAGCGTCTTCATCGCGGGCGGGACCGGGGTAGAGAGACTGCGTGGAGGTGGAATCGCTCCAGTCCACCGGATTCTTGATCGGCATGGTGTCGCTCGGCAGGCTCGGCGCCAGCTCGGGATTGGGCGCGATCTCGCTCGGCGGGCCGTAGTTGGCCTCGAGCGTGTCGCTCGGGAGCGTGGGCGCCTGCGCGGCAGCGTCGGAGCGACGGAGGCCGAGCAACGGGATGCCGGCCAGCAATAGCACGGCAAACGTCACGCTGCGGGTGACGGGTGACATGGAATCCTCCTCGAGAATGTTCCGCTAGAGAATCTTCTTGCCGAAGGCCGACTGTACCAGCTCCACCGCGAAGGACGCCGACGCGTTGCCCTGGTCGAGGATCGGGTTGGCCTCGACGATCTCGAGCGACGTCATACGACCGGAGTCGTGGAGCAGCTCCATGATGAGGTGTGCCTCGCGGTAGTCGAGTCCGCCCTTGACGGGAGTTCCCACGCCTGGCGCGACGGTCGGGTCCACCGCGTCGAGATCGAAGCTGACGTGCAGGTACCGGGTCCCGTCGGTTACCCGCGCGAGCGCCTTCTTCATGATGCGGTGGATGCCATGCCTGTCAATGTCTGCCATTGTTTGCACTTGTATACCGGTCTTCCGGAGCAGCTTCTTTTCGCCCTCGTCGAGACTCCGTATCCCCACGAGTGACACGTTCTTGGGGTCGACCTTGGGTCCGGTGCCGCCGATCCGGGTGAGCTGGGGCGGTCCATAGCCGAGGAGGGCGGCGACGGGCATGCCGTGGACGTTGCCGGAGGGCGAGGTATCGGGAGTGTTGATGTCGCCGTGCGCATCGATCCAGAGCACACCGACCTTCTTCTTCTCCTTTCGCGCGTGGGACGCGATGCCGGCGACGCTGCCGGCCGCGATCGAATGGTCGCCGCCCAAGATCAGGGGGAAGTCGCCGCGGGCCATGATACGCTCGACCTTCCGGCTCAGCACCTGGAGCGCGCGGGAGATCTCGGCCAGGTACCGCGCACTCGCGTCACCCACCCGGAGCTCCTCCATGTTCTTAATGTCGATGTCGCCCTCGTCGGCGACCCGGTGTCCCAGCTCACGCAGCCGCTCGTGCAGACCGGCGATGCGGATGGCGGACGGGCCCATGTCCACGCCGCGGCGGCCGGAGCCGAGGTCCATGGGAACACCGAGGACGCGGACGATCATGCGGGATGTCTCCCGGGTAGGAGGTGACTGCGGCTGACCGATCTTATCGGGGGTCGGCAGAAGGCGGAAGGACAGCAGGATCAGTCGGAGGCCTCCGGCACGATCGTCGGGGGGCCGGATTCGTCGATGTCGAACTGATTCCAGCAGTACACGAGGCTCGTACTCTGCTCGATCCCGCAGACGCCCAGGTCATTGGTGCCGATGGCGCGCAGCGCGAGATCACCCTCCAGGGGCACGGGTGTCTGAGGGCCGCCGCCGCTCCAATAGGGCGCGGGCCCCCACCAGTAGCCCTTGCCATCGTTGCCGAGCCCGAACGTCGGCTTATAGATCGAATGGACCGACTGCAGCGTCGGAGGCACGTCCAGCGGGATGGGCGACGGAATGATAAAGTCACTCGTCACCACCCCGATATTGAGATTGGCACCCCAACAGTAGGTCACCTGGTTCGCCGTGAGACCGCACTGGTGGAAGAGGCTGAGCGTCACTGAATCCATCGGAGGCGAGCCCAGCACTGGCAGCGGGACCCTGGTGTTCGTGTCCACCCCGGTGCCCAGGTACTCGGGCAGCCAGCCCCAGCAGTAGACCTGACCACCCTCGCGAACCCCGCAGGCACGATCGTCGCCCAGGGCCAGGTGATGCCACGCGAATCCGCCGAGGACGAGCGAGGGATTGGGCACGGCCGAGCTGGTGTCTCCCGTGCCGAACCGGCCGGAGATGTTGTCGCCCCAGCAGTAGGCGGCACCGCCGGTGGCGATGGCGCAGGTCCCGTCCACCATGGCAGTGAGTGACATGTAATGGCCCGCCGGCAGCGATACCGGAACCGGCATCGAGCTTCCGTTCAGCGTCCCGTCGCCTAGCTGCCCCCGCACGTTGCTCCCCCAGCAGTAGACGGCGCCGCCCGTGGTGAGCGCGCAGGTGTGCGCCTCGGAGGAGCCGTTGCCAGTCACTACCTGCCTTACGGGCTGATCCAGATCCACTTTCACCGGCACGTCGAAGGAATCGGTGGTGCCGGCGCCGAGCTGGCCATCACCGTTCGGACCCCAGCAAAACAGACCGCCGTCCGCCACGATGCCGCATACATGACGCCCGTCTCCGGTGGACAGCGCGACCGACTGAAAGCCCGTGCTCGACGGGCCGCTCCCGTCGGAGCAGGATGCCACCAAGAGGATCACGCAGAGACGCCTGACCCGGCGCATACGACCTCCCCATGAACCTCGAAGCATGCGAGCGGCGCGGTCGGATAGGTCCTGAATTAGCACCGGAGGAATCGGCACGCCAGTGGCACGCCGATGGCATCGGCTGGCGCCCTCGACCGGCCTGGGTACGTTGCATGTGTGCGACATCCAGCCAAGGAGCGACGATGACCACCGGCATGCTGAGCCTGGGCGACCTCAAGCGGGAGATCGCCGCGGGCACGATCGACACGGTCGTGGCCGCCATGGTGGACATGCAGGGCCGGCTGATCGGCAAGCGGTTCCATGCCGAGTACTTCGCCGACGGCGGCTACGAGGAGACCCACGGCTGCAACTATCTCCTCGGCGTGGACATCGAGATGGAGCCCGTGCCGGGCTACGCGGCGACGAGCTGGGAGAAGGGCTACGGCGACTTCGTGATCAAGCCCGACATGGCGACCCTGCGGCGGGCGGCATGGCTGCCGGGCACCGCGATCGTGCTCTGCGACGTGCTCGACCATCACACCCACGAGGACATTCCCCATTCGCCGCGCGCGATACTCAAGAAGCAGCTCCGCCGCCTCGAGGCGATGCAGCTCAAGGCTTACGTAGCCTCGGAGCTGGAGTTCTTCCTGTTCGACGACAGCTACGACCTTGCGCACCGGAAAGGGTATCGCAACCTCAGGACCAGCGGGCACTACATCGAGGATTACCACATTCTCCAGACCACCAAGGAAGAAGGCGTGATGCGGGCGCTCCGGAACGGCCTCCATGCCGCCGGCATTCCGGTGGAGAACTCCAAGGGCGAGTGGGGGCCGGGCCAGGAAGAGATCAATGTGAGATACGCCGAGGCGCTCGAGATGGCCGACCGGCACGCGGTGATCAAGAACGCGTGCAAGGAGATCGCCCACGGGCTCGGCAAGGCCGTCACCTTCATGGCGAAATGGGACTCTGGGATGGCGGGCAGCTCGTGTCACGTCCACCAGTCGCTCTGGTCGGCCGACGGGAAGTCGCCGCTCTTCTTCGACCCGAAGGGGAACCAAGGCATGTCGGCGACGATGGAGCGCTATCTCGCCGGCCAGCTCGAGCATGCGCGGGAGATCACCTATTTCCTGGCGCCGTACATCAATTCCTACAAGCGCTTCATGGCGGGAACCTTCGCCCCGACCCGCGCCATCTGGAGCTTCGACAACCGGACGGCGGGGTATCGCATCTGCGGCGTGGACACCGCGGGCATCCGGGTGGAATGCCGTATCGGCGGCGCCGATCTCAATCCGTATCTGGCCTTCGCGGCGCTCATCGCCGCTGGTCTCGACGGCATGGAGAAAGAGATGACGCTCGAGCCGGCGTTCTCGGGAGACGCGTACGATCAGTCGAAGCAGCTCCGGGAGGTACCGAAGACGCTCCGCGACGCGCAGGCGCTGCTCGATGGATCGGCGTTCCTTCGGAGCGTGATGGGAGACGAGGTCGTGGATCATTACGTGCATACGGCGGAGTGGGAGCAGCGCGAGTTCGATAGACGGGTCACCGATCTGGAGCTCAAACGGGGATTCGAGCGGTACTGAGCGGGCATGGTGCGGCTGCCCACCACAGAGGCACAGAGAACACAGAGACCTCACAGAGAAGCCCAGTGTGTCGAGACGGAGCATCAGAGGACATGGCTGAGACAATCCAATGCATCTCCCCGATCGACGGCCGTGTGTATGCCAGCCGGCCGGTGGCGACGAAGACGGCGATCGCCACGACGTTCGCGATTGCGCGCGCCGCTCAGGAGGAATGGAGGCGCGTATCGATCGCCGAACGGGCCCGCTTCTGTACCGCCGCCGTGGACGCGATGGTCGCCATGAAGGACGAGATCGTCCCGGAGCTGGCCTGGCAGATGGGGCGCCCGGTCCGCTACGGCGCCGGCGAGCTGCGCGGGTTCGAAGAGCGGGCCCGCTACATGATCGGCATCGCGGAGCCGGCGCTGGCGGCTATCGACCCCGGCCCCAAGGACGGGTTCGTCCGCTACATCAAGCGCGACCCCGCCGGCGTGGTCTTCACGATCGCGCCGTGGAACTACCCCTACCTGACCGCGGTCAACTCGGTGATCCCGGCGCTCATGGCCGGCAACACCGTCGTGCTCAAGCACGCCGCTTCCACTCTGCTCGTGGCCGAGCGGTTCCAGCAGGCGTTCGACCGGGCCGGGCTGCCGAAGGGGGCCTTCCAGCGCCTCGTGCTGAGCCACCGGCAGGTGGGCGAGATCCTCGCGGCGGGGCTCGCCAACATGGTGTGCTTCACCGGCTCGGTCGCGGGGGGCAAGGCGATGGAGGCGGCCTCCGCGGGTCGGTTCATCACCGTGGGGCTCGAGCTGGGCGGCAAGGACCCGGCGTACGTCCGCTCCGATGCCGACATGGCGCACGCCATCGAGAACCTGGTGGACGGATCGTTCTTCAACTCCGGCCAGAGCTGTTGCGCCATCGAGCGGATCTACGTCCACAAGACCGTCTGGGACGAGTTCCTCGACGGGTTCGTCGATCTCACCCGGAAGTACCTGCTCGGCTCCCCACTGGATGGGGACACCACGCTGGGCCCGATGGTCCGGCCGGAGGCTGCGGCATTCGTCCGGAGACAGGTCGGCGCCGCGGTCCGGGCCGGCGCGCGCACGCACATCGACTCCAAGTCGTTCCCCATGGACAAGGCCGGTACGCCCTACCTCGCGCCCCAGGTTCTCACCGAGGTCACCCACAAGATGGGCGTGATGATGGAGGAAAGCTTCGGCCCGGTGATCGGCATCATGCCGGTGGCGGACGACCGCGAGGCGATCGATCTCATGAACGATTCGCCGTACGGGCTCTCCGCCGCGATCTGGACCCGGGACGTGGAGGCCGCGCAGGCGATCGGGGACGAAATCGCGACCGGCACCGTGTTCATGAACCGGTGCGACTATCTCGATCCGGCGCTGACCTGGACCGGGGTCAAGGAAACCGGGCGCGGCGCCACGCTGTCGAGGGTCGGATACGAGGCGCTGACCCGTCCCAAGAGCTATCACCTGAGAACCCGGACATGACGATCCCCCACCGGAACCTCAACTACCCCACCGCGATCAAGTTCGGCGCGGGGCGCATCAGGGAGCTGGCGGAGCACTGCAGGACCGCCGGTATCACCAGGCCGCTGCTCGTGACCGACCCCGGCCTCGCGGCCCTGCCGATGACCGCCGATATCGTCAACCACCTGCGGCGGGCAGGCCTCGGCGTCGCCGTCTTCATCGACGTGCGGGCCAATCCCGTCGAGGCCAACGTCAGGGCGGGGGTGAAGGCGTTCAAGGCGGGCGATCATGACGGCGTCGTCGCCTTCGGCGGCGGGTCGGCCCTCGATGTGGGCAAGATGGTCGCCCTCATGCACGGCCAGAGCATGTCGGTATTCGACCTGGAGGACGTGGATGACTGGTGGACCCGGGCCGACGCATCGAAGATCGCGCCGATCGTCGCCGTGCCCACGACGGCGGGAACCGGCTCCGAGGTGGGCCGAGCCGGCGTCATCACTCACCCGGCGACGCACGAGAAGAAGATCATCTTCCACCCGGCGATCTTGCCGAAGATCGCGATCCTCGATCCAGAGCTGACGGTGGGTCTGCCGCCCACGCTGACGGCCGCCACCGGAATGGACGCGCTGGCCCACTGCGTCGAGGCCTACTGCGCGCCATCCTATCACCCGCTCGCCGCCGGTATCGCGCTCGAGGGGATGCGGCTCATCAAGGAGAACCTCCCGCGGGCGGTGAACAAGGGGACCGACGTCACGGCGCGGGGTCACATGCTCATGGCATCCACCATGGGCGCCACCGCCTTTCAGCGCGGGCTCGGCGCCGTCCACGCCCTCTCGCACCCGCTCGGCGGGCTGTACGACGCGCACCATGGCACGCTCAACGGCGTGATCATGCCGTACGTGGTGAAGGCGAACCGGCGAAAGATCGAGAAGGCGATCGAGCGGGCCGCGGCTTACCTCGGCATCAAGGGAGGGTTCGGGGGGTTCCTGCGGTGGACGCTGGTGCTCCGGAAGGAGATCGGGATCCCGCACACGCTTGGCGATCTCGGCATCGACACCGGGAGGCTCGACGAGGTGGCGGCGATGGCGGTCAAGGACCCGTCGGCAGGCGGAAACCCGATTCCGTTCACCGAGAAGCAGTACAAGGCGCTGGCGAGGCGGGCGGTCCTGGGGGACCTCTGACCTTCATCTCATTTCGCGACGAGCCCCCCGATCACGGCGGCGCTGAGGCCGAGGATCGTCGTCCTCTCTGAGCCCTCCGTGCCTTCCGGGTGACTACTTCGCCGGCTCGTCCAGCTCCCGGACCTTGTCCTGCTCCCGGTACGCGGCACGGCTTGCCCAGAACCGGTCGAGCCCCGTCGCGATCCGCCGGCCCTGCACCGCGCTGGCGGGATAGGTCGTCCGTCCCACCACGATCCCACGATCGAGCCTCCCACCCAGAAACGTGCGCACCGCGTGCGGCGGAACGGGGCCCAGATAGTACTCCAGCGTATCACGCATTGTTCCCGCGAGGCTCGCATTGGATTCCGGCGGACGGGCCGGGTTGGCGCTGTCCACCACCAACGCGGCGATCATGGAGGGAAGGATGGAGTCGGTGGTGTTGACCGCGATGCCGGTGACGAGTCCGCTGAAGGAGCCATCCAGCAGCAGCGTGTCGAACACGATCTCGAGTGGGCGGGCCTCACCGTTCAGGGCTCGCGTCCGAGCCACCAGCGCCGCGAGCCGGGGGGAGGAGAACAGCTCGGGGGACACGTAGCGCAACAGCTCCTGTCTCGGCACGAGCTGCACCGAGCGGGGGCAGATGTCCGCGCCCGTGCTCGACAGAATCATCAGCCCACTCCCGATACTGAGCTCGCGCTCGGTCCGCACGACGCTCCCGGCCGGCACGACCAGGTGCTCCCGGTCCTCCGGGGCACGCCTTCTGGCCGACGACCTGGCGGTAACGAAGGGCGGCCGCAGCTCGGTGTCGACGATGGTGGACCATCCATCGTCACGGTCCCTGTCGCTGAACGTCCTGGCCGATCCCTCGGCGTGATAGACGAAGGCGATACTGTCGAGGGGAAGGCGTCGCACGGTGCGGATGCGGCTGGCGTAGATCAGGTGGATATCGGCGTTGAACCCGCCGGTGGACGCGAGCGTCTGCCAACCGGCGGAGTCGATCTCGACCCCGGAGACGGCGGAGGGAAGAACGGGAAGGTCCCCGTCGGAGGGGCCCCGGCGGAACTCGAACCAGTATCCGCCGGCACAGGCCCTCAGGCCGGGACGCTCGTCCAGCACGCAAGCGGAAACCGCGATGGCCGAGACCGCCATCATCAGGGACCAGTACGCACGACGCATGTTCACGGAAGCCTCAAGGTGTCTCCTCCACCCGGGCGCTGCAAGTGCTCTGCCTCTCCCAACAAACGATTCCTACCCAGGAATCCACGGATCTCCGCCCAGGGCCTCGCACAATCATTATGCCCGCAGGGCATCAGCACGAACTGGGACGATGGCTGCGCCAGGTGAAGGGCCCTGCCGTGTGACACCGGAATCGTCTCGTCATGCTCGCCGTGGAGGATGAGCAGCGGCCCGCTGAACCGTCGCACCGCCGCCAGATTGTCGAACCGGTCTCGCACGAGCAGGGCGGGCGCGCCGTACCGGCTCGCGAAGGCCGCCACACTGGTGAATGTCGACTCCAGGATCAGCGCGGCCAAAGGCCTCGCCGCCGCCAGCGCAGTGGCGGCTCCTCCGCCCACCGAACGGCCGTACGCGATGATGCGCCTCGGATCCACCGACGGCTGGCCCGACGCCCAGTCGTATGCCGCCAGCACGCCGTCCGTCACGCTGCGCTCCGATGGTGATCCGCTCGACCGGCCGTAACCGGGATATTCCACGAGCAGCACGCCCACGCCCCACTGACGCGGCGCCTCGAAGTCGCTCGGCCAGTCGTCGATCAACTCCCCATTCCCGTGAGTAAACACGAGGAGCGGCGCAGGCGCCCTCGTCTCCTGCTTCGTGGGTGGGAGGTACCACGCCTCCACGCGGCCATTGGGGATGTCGAGCCAGATGGACTGCGCGTCCGGAGGTCGTGCGGGGGCGGCGGCGGCGCTCGGCGCCGGAAAGAGCATCGACCGCTGCCAGAAGAAGAGGAAGGTCCAGTAGACCAGCACCAGCCCTATGACGACCGCGAGGCCGAATGCGACGGGCTTCATTCCGGCCTGGCCATCAGGTCGGAGGCGCGGGACACTCGACCTCGAATCGTTGGATGACCTGCAGCCGATTCTCCATTGCCCCGGACTGGGCCGCGATCCGCCAGGAGAAATCCCGGCGCGTCTCGACCGGATCGGCCCCCTGCCCTACCGCCACGCGCCATTGGGCACAATACGCGGGCAACTCGACGTCGATTACGCGCCGCGCCGTCGTGAGGCCCGCGAGAAAGGATTCGCAGCTGGTGTAGGCCATCGCCTGCTCGCGATGCACGGCCTCGTGCGCTTCGAGCTGCGCGCGGAGAAGCGTGTCGCGCACATCGGCGCGGATCCGGGTGATCGCCTGACCGGCGTCACAACGGGTGAGGCCGGGAAAGTCGTCCGGCGTGGCGGCGCGCTGGGCCTGGGCGCGACCTGGGCCGAGCGCCAGCACCAGGCCCACCACGCCGGCCCGGCACAGGCGGCTGTCGAGCGGGCTCATCACGCACTTCCCGCCACGCGCCGATCGGGTGCGACGCCGTCCGATGGCAGGGCCACGAAGGGCGTGGGCGGGGCGAAGCCGCGAGCGGCGGCGGCGGCGGCTACTGCATCGGCGACCGCTTGCACGCCGGCAGCGTTCACGAGCGCGATGATGCACCCGCCGAATCCTCCGCCGGTCATGCGGGCCCCCAGGGCCCCCGCCGCGATCGCGGCGTCGACCGCGGCGTCCAGCTCGGCCACCGTCACCTCGTAGTCGTCGCGCAGGGAGGCGTGCGACGCCGAGAGCAGCGGACCGATCTCGGCGGCGGCACCGGATTGGAGTCGGGCGACGGTCTCGAGCACCCGATCGTTTTCACTGACGACATGCCGCACGCGGCGCCGCATCAGATCGTCTCCCAGCGCGCCCAGCGCCGAGTCCAGATCGGCCACCTCACGGAGCGTCGAAACACCGAGCGCCGCGGCGGCGGCCTCGCAGGTGGCGCGGCGGGCGGCGTACTCGCTCTCGGAGTGCCGGTGCGGCGCATGGGTATCGACGACGAGCATCGCCATACCGGCGGCGCCGAGGTCGAAGGCGACCTGCTCGGTAGCCTGGGACCGGCAGTCGAGGAAGAGCGCGTGGCCCCGCCGGCACAGCGTGGAGGCGGCCTGGTCCATGATGCCGCAGGGAACGCCGACGTACAGATTCTCCGACCGCTGCGCGAGCGCGGGCCATCGGGCCACGGGGACGGAGTCGGAAGCGCCGGCGAGGTCGATGAGCGTGGCCAGCACGGCGCACTCGAGCGCCGCCGAGGAGGAGAGCCCCGCCCCGATCGGGACGTCGGAGGCGACGGCGAGACGGGCATAGGGCACCTCGATGCCGGCCTCGCGCAGGACCCAGACGATCCCCGCGACGTACCCGGCCCATCCGAGTATCCGGCCGGGCTCGAGGTCGCGCGCGCCGAACGCCACCGACTGGTTCTCCGCCTCCGACCAGACCCTCCATTCAGGCCGGTCCGACCGGGCCGCGCCAACGGCGGTGCGGTGGGGCAGCGCGAAAGGCAGCACGAAGCCGCCGTTGTAGTCGGTGTGCTCTCCGATCAGGTTGACCCGTCCCGGCGCCGACCACACGAACGCCGGGTCCAGGCCGTACACCGTGGCGAAGACCTCGCCCAGGCGCTCGAGCGCCGGCTTCACGTCTTTACCGCGCGCAGCATCCGCGCCGCGTCCTCGGGGATCACATCGTTGATGAAGGCACCCATGGCCGATTCGGAGCCGGCCAGATATTTGAGCTTCCCGCTGGCCCGGCGGACGCTGAAGAGCTGCACGTGCAGGTAGGCGAGATCGCGATCCACCCGCACAGGCGCCTGATGCCACGCCGCGATATACGGCATCGGGGTGCCGAAGAGACCGTCGAAGCGGCGCAGGACATCGAGATAGAGCGGCGCGAATGCCTCGCGCTCCGCCTGGGACAGCGCCAGGAGGTCCGGCACGCGACGATGGGGCGCCACCAGAACCTCGAAGGGCCACCGCGCGGCCGCCGGCACGAACGCGGTCCAGTGCTCGTTTGACGCCACCACGCGCTCGCCGATCTGCCGCTCGGCGGCGAGGAGATCGGCGAACAGGTTGCGTCCGCCGGTCCTGGCGGCATAGTGTCCGGCGGCACCCAGCATGGTCCGGGTGCGCGGCGTGAGAAAAGGATAGGCGTAGATCTGTCCGTGCGGGTGGTGGAGGGTGACGCCGATCTCCTCACCGCGATTCTCGAAGCAGAACACCTGCTCCACCCCGGGGATCCCGGCCAGCGCGGTAGTCCGGTCGGCAAGCGCGGCGAGCACCGTGAGGACCCGCCGGGGAGTCAGGGTCGCGAAGGAGGCATCGTGGTCCGCGGTGAAACACACGACCTCGCATCGTCCCCGGGCCGGCCTGGTGGCGTTGATCGAGGGCAGGCGCGCCTGGTCGTCCTCGGCCTCTCGCGTGCTGAAGGAAGGGAACCGGTTTTCGAACACGACGACGTCGTACGCCGACGGGATCTCGGTCTGTCGCGACGGCGTGGAGGGGCAGAGCGGGCACTCGTCGGTGGGCGGCAGGAAGGTCCGGGTCTGCCGGTGCGCCGCGATGGCGATCCACTCATCCGACAGCGGATCGTAGCGCAGGCGCGACGCGAGGGGAGGCTCGGGCAGCTCCCGCGTGTCGGTCGTGTCGCGGACCGCGTCGTCGTTCTCGTCGAAATAGATGAGCTCGCGTCCGTCGGCCATCCGGGTGACGGTCTTCCTCATCCAGTCGGCCTCCGCCCCACTCGGCAATGGATGGACGATCGCGCGGGTCGATCCGAGGCTAGCACGTGAAGGAAAGGCCGTCAACGGCGCGCACTACGGCGCGGGCTTGCCGTGGCGCTCCCGGTCCGACAGCTTAGCGCCACACGCCTCGAGGAGTCGCCTCCTGCTCTCCGCTCTCACGTTCGCTCTGCTGCTCGCGACCGCGCCCTTCCCCTGCTGCACCGCCACCATCCGGGCACGGGTGCCTGCCGGCACCGGAGCGGTCTATCTGGCCGGCAGCCTGCCCCGGCTCGGCCCCTGGCGCGCGGACGGCATCGCCATGACCGGCACGGGACGCGAACGTGTCGCCAGCGTCACCGCGCCGCCGGGGACGACCCTCGAGTACAAGTTCACGCTCGGGACCTGGGAGCGGGAGGCGCTCAGCGCCACCGGCACGGTGCCGCCCAACAACCGGCTGGTGCTCACGAAGGACACGGTCCTGACTCACGAGGTCACTGGGTTCAAGAAGGATCAGCGGGAGTACATCGCCGACTGGCGAGGCTCGGGCGTCAAAGGCCGGCTGGTCTACTGGACCGACGTGTCGTCGGCCTTCCTCGGGCCCAAGCGCCACGTCGAGATCTGGCTGCCGCCCGGATACGACGAGCACCCGGCCATGCGCTACCCGGTGCTCTACATGCACGACGGGCAGAACCTGTTCGATCCCCGCATCGCCAACACCGGTGTGGACTGGGGCGTGGACGAGGCGGTCACCAGACTGGTGAGTCAGGGTGTCATGCCGCCGATCATCGTCGTCGGCGTCTGGAGCACGAGCGCGCGAGGGAGGGAGTACTCGCCGTGGCACGACGCGCCGAAGTATGCCCGGTTCCTCATCGAGGAGCTGATGCCGCGAGTCGACCGCGAGTTCCGGACCCGGACCGGCCCCGCGAATACCGCGGCGATGGGATCATCCATGGGCGGGCTCCTCTCGTTCTATCTCGTGACCCGCCATCCCGACGTATTCGGTGCCTGCGGCTGCGTGTCCACCCACTTCCCGTTCTCGGAAAAGGTGGCTGCACAAGGCCTCAGCCAGCCGCCGCCGAGTGCCCCGGACACGACTCCCTACGTCATTCGAGACATTCGCGAGGGTCTCACGGCGCCGCCAGGCGTCCGCTACTGGTTCGATTACGGAACCTCGAGCCTCGACTCCGCCTACGGGCCAAGCCACGCCGCCGTGCGCCGCTGGCTGCTGAGCCAGGGCCGGGTGGAGGGCAGGGATTTCGTGGTTCGCCGCTACGAGGGCGCCACCCACAACGAGGCATCGTGGCGCGCGCGGCTCGGCGACGTGCTCACGTTCCTGTACGGCACCAGGACGGCGGCGCCCGATCTCGGCGTTCCCGCCTGGCCGAAGGACGCGATCTGGTACCAGATCTTCGTCGAGCGGTTCCGCAACGGCGATCCGTCGAACGACCCGACCGCGCACGACATCGAGGGGGTGACGAACGAGCCACCCCCGAAGGGCTGGGGCATCACGCCATGGACGCACGACTGGTATCGGCCGGACACCTGGGCACGGACGACCGGCAAGGACTTCTATGGCGAGGTACAGTTCCGCCGCTACGGCGGCGACCTCGCGGGCGTGCTCGACCGGCTGGATTACCTGCAACAGCTCGGCGTCACCGCGCTCTACTTCAACCCGGTGAACGACGCACCGTCGCTGCACAAGTACGACGCGCGCAACTACGCCCACATCGATCGCAACTTCGGCCCGGACCCTCGGGGTGACGAGGCCACGATCGCCACGGAGGATCCGACGGATCCCGCGACCTGGCGATGGACCGCCGCCGACAGCCTGTTCCTCACGCTGATCCGCGAGGTCCACCGGCGCGGCATGCGCCTCATCGTGGACTACTCGTGGAACCACACGGGGATCATGTTCTGGGCCTGGCGCGACGTGGTGGCGCACCAGCGCGATTCGCGATTCGCCGACTGGTACGAGATCGAGCGGTTCGACGATCCGGCGACCCCGGACACGAACGAGTTCCGATTCCGGGGATGGGCGGGCGTTCCCTGGCTGCCGGAATGGAAGAAAGTCGGCCGCCCCGCCGGGAAGACGAGCGGCCCGATCGAGGGCAATCTCGTGGCCGGCGTCCGGAACCACATCTTCGAGGTCACCCGGCGCTGGCTCGACCCGAACGGCGACGGCGACCCGTCGGACGGCGTGGACGGATTCCGGCTCGACGTGGCGGACGTCGTGCCACTCGGCTTCTGGCGCGACTACCGGCGATTCGTCCGGAGCATCAACCCGGAGGCGTATCTCGTCGGCGAGGTGTGGTGGGAGCACTGGCCGGACAAGTTATGGGACCCGGCGCCCTGGCTCCGCGGAGACGTGTTCGACGCCGTCATGAATTACCGGTGGTACCAGCCGACGCGGAGCTTCTTCGATGCGGCTCCGCCCGCCCTCACGGCCTCACGCTATACGGCCGTCCTCGACGGCTTGACCGCCGGCATCGATCCGGCGCACCTCGCCGCGATGATGAACCTGACGGCCAGCCACGACACCCCGCGGTTCAGCACCTCGATCTACAACCGGGACCAGTACAAGTACAAGACCACGCCGCGAGAGAATTCCGGGTACCGGATCGACCGGCCGGACGATCGGACCCGGGCGGTTCAGCGTCAGATCCTGGTGCAGCAGTTCACGTACGTCGGCGCGCCGCACATCTGGTACGGGGACGAGGTGGGAATGTGGGGCGCCGACGATCCGGACGAGCGGAAGCCGATGGTCTGGTCGGACTTGTCGTACGAGGACGAGGTCGCGAGCCCGTTCGGCCGGCCACGCCGGCGCGATCGCGTCCTGCCCGATACCGCGCTTCTCCAGGTCTATCGGGACCTCATCGCGCTCAGAAAGGGCCATCAGCGGCTGTTCGTGGATGGGGCAGTGCACTGGCTGGTGACCGACGACCGGCGTGGGGTGCTGGTATACGATCGGGTGCTCGGCAATCAGCGGGCGGTGGTGGCGTTCAACGTGTCGGACGCTGCTCGGGAGATTTCAGTGCCGGCGGGAGGGGGCTATCGTGTCGCCTATCCATCCGACGCTGCGGCCGTATCGTCGGGTGGACGGCTCAGCGCGAAGCTGCCAGCGAGGTCGGCAATCGTGTGGATGCGGGAGTGAGACCACGGAACACACGAAAGAGCCACGAAACGTCCGCTTCTCGAACGCGTTTCTCTCGAAGAGAATGGGAAGTATTGCAGGGAAAGGGTGATACTGGGCGGGCGAGCAGCCCATAGCCTCAAGAGCCTCAGGGGGCCATGTGGGACTCATCGATCATCCTACCAATCTGCTCAGCGAACGGGTCATCGGGGCTGCCATCGAAGTGCATCGTCATCTGGGTCCAGGCCTTCTTGAGTCCAGTTATCAGGTCTGCCTGTGTCGCGAGCTCGAGCTGCGAGGCATCGCGTACGCCAGTCACGCTGGTGTGCCTCTCGAGTACAAGGGAGTGGAGGTCGCGAAGGGATATGTGATCGACCGGCTGGTGACGACACCATCGTCGTAGAACTCAAGGCGGTCGAAACGTTACTGCCGCTTCATACGGCTCAGCTATTGACCTACATGCGCCTCCTGAGGATCTCCTGTGGCATCCTGATGAACTTCAACGTGCGCCTCCTACCGCAAGGCATTAGAAGACTCCTGCTTTGACTGGACGTTTCGTGTTCTTTTCGCGTGTTCCGTGGTGATGCGGTGAGCCGATCACCGGTGCGCGGCCAACAGCACCAGGCTCGAACCAGTCGTCAGCGAGATCGAGTCGTTCTCGACCCTTCCAGCGACGCCCGAATTTCCATCTACCAACACGGTTCCCGGTGGAAACACCCCGAAGACCGGTATCCGCTTCGCGCCTTCAGGCTGGTCCATCGCGATCAGCACACGATCGGCGCCGGGGCCCTCGAGCGTCCGGCTGAAGATGTACGGCTTCGCCTGCAGGGAGCGGTGGACGCCCGCTCCGACGGCGGGGTGGTCGTGCCGGAACCTTCCCAGCTTCCGCCAGTGCTCCAGAATCTCGGCGGTGACTCCGCCACGCTCGAGGTCACCCCAGTTCATGTCCGAGCGAAGATTGGCGTCACCGACCGCCCCCTCGACATGCAGGGGCCGGGCCAGCTCGTCGCCGTAGTAGATCTGCACGCCGCCGGGGGCGAGGAGGAGCCGCGTGCCCGCACCGATGGGATCCTTTCGGCCGGGGTCGTACGGCGCGCCGTCGTCGTGCGAGCTCTGGTAGCTGAGGATCGCCTTACCCTGGAGGGCACCGTCATGGAGCGTGGCGGCGTACCGGGTGTAGAGCGTGTCGAGCGAGCCGGTGTCGCTCTTGAACCCGAAGTTGATGAGCGCGTCGTAGCCGTTGGCGAAGAAGTCCACGCTCCGATCGCCGAAGCTGTAGGTCCTTCCCTGGCTCGGCTCCCAACCGTACACCTCGCCCACCATATAGAACGGAAGCGTGTCCCGCACGAGGCCCGGGTGGGCCCGTCTCCAGTCGGCCAGCGCGCGCTCCGCTTCCCGTCGGAGTGCCGCGCTGACCTCGGGCTCGAAGTGCTTGGCGGTGTCCACCCGATAGCCGTCGAACCCGATCTCGCGCACCCAGTCGGTGAGCCACTTGATGAGGTAGTAGCGGGGCGCGCGGGGGTAACCCGTCCGCCGGAAGAACGTGTCGAGCTCGGCCAGCTCCTTCTCCCGGCGTCCCTCGCGTCGCCATTTCGTGAGCAGCGCGTACGGCGCCTGGACCGGCGCGTTTCGATCGGTCCGGATGTCGGGCAGGTGCGCCACCAGATCGCAACTCACGGTGCTGGCGTAGCTCTGGTAGGTGCAGACCGGGCCGGGGCGCACCCAGTCACCCGGCCATGCGGGGTCGAGCCGGGTGGGAGGCCCGGTGTGGTTGATGACGGCGTCCATCAGCACCTTGATCCCGTGACGGTGCGCCGCGTCGACCACCGCGCGCAGGTCGTCCTTCGTGCCGAGCGCCGGGTCCACCGCGGTCCAGTCCCGGGTCCAGTAGCCGTGATAGCCGTAGGTCTTGCCGGTCCCTTCGTCCACGCCGCCGTGGATCTGCTCGACGAAGGGCGTCATCCAGATGGCGTTCACGCCGAGGCTGTCGAAGTAGCCGTCCTCGATCTTCTGGAGGACGCCGGCGAAATCGCCGCCTTCGAAACCGCGGAGCAGTCCCGCATCGCGCGCCCGGCCCGCCGCGGTGTCGTTGGCGGGATTGCCGTTCTTGAAACGGTCGATGAGGAGGAAGTAGACGGTGGCGCTGTTCCAGTAGGAGGAAGGTCGTGGGTCGGAAGTCGCGAGTCGAGCGTCGATCGACCCCTGACTCGTGACCTGCTTCCCTCCCAACACCGAGCTTCCGACGAGCAGAGACGCGACGACCCCGATCGCGAGCCTCACGCGCGGACCTCGTCCTGGTCTTCGACGCGCAGGGTCAGCACGGCCGCGAGAATGAGCGACGCTCCGCCGATCGCGAGCGCGTAGATCGCCTGTCCCCCGAAGAACCGCCCGACCAGGAAGCCGAGCAGGGCGGCCGCGACGATCTGGGGAATCACCACGAAGAAATTGAACACTCCCATGTAGTACCCCAGCTTGGACGGCGGGAGCGAGCCACACAGGATCGCGTATGGCATGGAGAGAATGCTCGCCCAACCGATGCCCACGCCCACCATGGACAGGAGCAGGTAGCGGGGATCGGTGAGCATGAAGATCGAAAGCAGCCCGAGCGCGCTCGCGAGCAGACACAGCGCATGGGTGATCCGCCGGCTGGTGCGTCTCGCCAGGAATGGAATTAGAAACGCGGCCACCCCGGCGACCCCGTTGTAGGCCCCGAAGCCCACGCCAACCCAGTTGGCCCCTTCATTGTAAAGCGGCGACGTGGTATCGGTCGTGTGATAGATATGGCTCGTGACCGCGGGCGTCGTGTAGATCCACATCGCGAACAGCGCGAACCAGGAGAAGAACTGAACCCACGCCAGCTGTTTCATGGTGTGGGGCATGTCCTGGAAGTCGTTCAGGATGGTGACGAAGGCGTTGTCGTAGCTTCCACGACGCTGCAGCATCCCGCTGACGACGAGCAGTATGCCGACCACGCCGAGTCCGGCGGACAGCACGATCACCTGGTAGATGGCCTGGCGAGCGAGCCAGATGCTCAGCGCCACCCCGATCGCGAGAAAGATTCCGCCCAGGCGCATCTGCTCCCCGCCGTGCCGGCCGAACTCCTCGGGCGTCCGGCGCGTCGCCGCGGTGCTCTCTCGCGCCTGATTCTCAGCGAACGACGCGGTCTCTTCGGGCGAGTATTCCTTCGACCGGATCACCGTCCACAACACCGCCAGGAAGTAGACCGCGGCGCCGAGATAGAAGGACAAGCGCACGGACTCGGGGATCTGACCGGCCGGCGCCTCGTTGCGAATGCCGAACTGCCGGGTGAGGAGCCACGGGAGAATCGAGGCAACCACCGCGCCGGTGCCGATGAGGAAGCTCTGCATGGCGAACCCGGTGGTCCGCTGCTCGGAGGGCAGGTTGTCGCCCACGAAGGCCCGGAATGGCTCCATCGAGATGTTGATGGACGCATCCATGATCCAGAGGATCCCCGCGGCCACCCAGAGCGCCGGCGAGTTCGGCATCGCGAGGAGTGCCAGCGACGCCAGGATTGCGCCGACCAGGAAGTAGGGGCGCCGCCGGCCCAGCCGGTTCCACGTCCGGTCGCTCGCATAACCGATGAGCGGCTGCACCAGCAGGCCGGTCGTCGGCGCGGCGATCCAGAGGATCGGGATATCCTCCACTTTGGCGCCCAGCGTCTCGAAGATCCGGCTCACGTTGGCGTTCTGAAGGGCAAAGCCGATCTGGATGCCGAGGAAGCCGAAACTCATGTTCCAGATTTCCCAGAACGAGAGTCGGGGCTTCGAGCGAACGGCGGGTGCGGCGGCAGCGAGTGCCATGACTGGCCCTTCGAGAAAGGTCAGCTGCTCACGACGGAGGCGGTGTCAGCGCGCGGGCCGAATGCGGACGGCCTGCCCTCCACCGGGCGCCAGCACCATATGCAACCGCGACGCCGACGTCACCGCTCGACGGGTAATGGTGACCGGAAGCGGATTGTCCAGCCAGTTGGCCTTGGGGCCGTCGGCATAGATCTCCGCGACGTAGCGCCGCCCCGGAGTGAGGAACGACAGCGGCACGTCGAACGTCCGTCCCTCCTCGTCGGTGATGGCGCCGAGGAACCATGTCGGCGCGTTCCGCTCCCGGCGCGCGACCACCACGTAGTCTCCGATCCGGCCGTCGATCACCCGGGTCGTATCCCAGTCCACCGCCACGTCGCGGATGAACTGGAAGGCGGGCTTTCCCTCGTAATTCTCCGGGAGGTCGGCCGCCATCTGCAGCGGGGAGTACAGCACGACATACAGGGCGAGCTGCTTGGCCAGCGTCGTCCGGACCCGCGGCTGGTCGGGACGGCGTGGCGCGCCGCTGCTCGTCTCGAGGATGTCGAAGATGCCGGGCGTGAAGTCCATGGGACCGGCGAGCAGGCGGGTGAAGAACAGGATGGTCTCGTGCTCGGGCGGGTTGCCGCCGTCGCCGCTCCACGCGTTGTACTCCTGGCCCCGCGAGCCTTCCCGGCTCATCATGTTGGGCCAGGTGCGCCGCTCCCCCGTGTCGTGCATGGGCTCGTGGACATCGAGCATGATGCCGTAGCGCGCCGCCGTCTCGATCACCTGGCGATAGTGGTTCACCATGAATTGCGAGTAGTGCGAGTGGCCCTCACTGGTCAGGTCGGTCACATACCCGGACTTGACCGCGTCGAGCCCGAGGGATCGATACAGGGCGAAGGCACTGTCGAGCTGGCGCTCGTAGTTCTGGATGCCGCCGGACGTCTCGTTGTGCACGATGAGACGGACACCCTTGCTCTTCGCGTAGGCGGCCAGGCCGGGGAGATCGTAATCGGGATAGGCCTTGGTGAATGAGAAGGCGTCCCGATTGGCGATCCAGTCTCCATCCCACCCGACGTTCCACCCCTCCACCAGAACCCCGCCGAACCCGTTGGCCGCCGCGAAATCGATGTACCGCTTGGTGTTCGCCGTGGTAGCGCCGTGCTTGGGCCCCGAGCTCCAGGTCATCGTCCCGATGTGCATGCCCCACCAGATCCCGACGTACTTCATGGGATGGATCCAGTCGGTGCTGGCGAGCGTGTCCGGCGGATTGAGATTGAGGCCGAGCAGCGAGGGCGCCAGCTCCGTGGCCTTGTCGGCCACCTGAACCGTGCGCCAGGGCGTCACGAACGGCGGATGGCCGCGAACCTTGACGCCGTCGGCCATCGGCGCGAGGGCCGCCGTAAGGGTCCGGCTTTCGGTCCGCGTTCCCCGCAGGAACATCCGGGCGTAATCCACCAGGTTGGCCTCGTGGATCACGAGTAAGGTCCGCCCGTCGGTCGTCTGCATCGTCAGCGGTGTCTGCACGCTGTCCAGCAGGCTAACCGGTCCCGAGGAATACAGCATCTCCGACCGGTCCTTCCGTGCCCAGTTGGAGGGAATCGACCAGGCCCGGGCGTTGTCGGCCAGCGCGAACTCGGTGAGCTCGTCGGTGATCTGGAAGTCGCCGAGCCCGGGTTGCTCCGGGAACTCGTAGCGGAACCCGATTCCGTCGTCGAAGGCGCGGACCCGGAGGGTGAACCGCCGGTGAGGCGGCGTCGTTTCTTCGGTGGTCACGGACAGCTCGTTGTGGTGGTCGCGCACCCGGGCCACTTCGCCCCACGGCTGGGTCCACCACTCGTCGTGCGAGGCTCGGGTCGTGTCGGTGATGCGCAGTCCGTCACGCAACCGCGGCGCGCCCCGGAACTCGAAGCCGAGCACCGACGGGAGGATGAGCGCGCGTCCGTCACGGGCCAGGGCCCAGGTGAGTCGCCCATCTCGCACCTCGACCGTGACTTCGTTCCGCCGGTCGGGCGAGGCGACCCGGATCTGGGCCTGGAGGGGGGAGATGCCGGCCGTCAGCGCGGCCAGGGCGACATGGGGAACGAAACAGCCCGGAAACCGGCGCATGGAGGCTTCCTGGTCATCTGGAGAAGGGTCAGACGTGCGAGAAGGTAAGGCCGTCGGGGCCCTTCGGCCAGCGCACAGATGGGAGTCCCTCAGACTCGAGTGCGACTCCCTGAAGCTCGAGTGCGGCTCCCCGAAGCTCGAGACGACACCTTCGAGTCACGGCGGATGACCCGGCGATCGCGGCGGGACATCCTCGAGGTACGGCGCTTCGGTCTGGAGTCGCGGAGACTCGCCATCAGGTCGACGCGCGGCGCCCTCAGAAGAAATGGAACGCCCTCGAGGTCGGATGGATCGCTCGCGAGTCCCGGCGGAACGCCCCCGAGTCCCGGCGGAACCACTCCCAGCGCGGCGTCGTTCCCTGAAACCGACCGCGACCTTGCGTCCGGGGCGGGTGACGCCGAACATTGGCGGGTTCCCTCCGCCCAGCCCCATCTCCGGGAAGGCCGACCGTGCACCAGATCCAACTCGGCGGCATCGACTACGCCATCCTGATCGTCTACTTCGCCTTCGTCCTGGGCATCGGATGGGCGCTGCGCCGGTTCGTCAGGAGCAGCGAAGACTTCTTCCTCTCCGGCCGCTCGATTCCCACCTGGATCGCGGGACTCGCCTTCCTCTCCGCCAACCTCGGGGCGCAGGAAGTGATCGGGATGGCGGCCTCGGGCGCCAAGTACGGGATGATGACCAGTCACTTCTACTGGGTCGGGGCCATTCCCGCGATGGTGTTCGTCGGCATCTTCATGATGCCCTTTTACTACGGCTCCCGGGCCCGCTCGGTGCCGGAGTATCTCCGTCTCCGGTTCGACGAGAAAACCCGCGGCTTCAACGCGATCACGTTCGCGGTGATGACGGTGTTCTCCTCGGGCATCTCGATGTACGCGCTGGCCAAGCTGCTCGAGCTGGTCCTCGGCTGGAACTTCCACACCAGCGTCATCCTCTCTGCCATCATCGTCCTGGTCTACATCTTCCTCGGCGGGCTCACCTCGGCGATCTACAACGAGGTGCTGCAGTTCTTTCTGATCGTCCTGGGCTTTCTGCCCCTGGTACTCCTGGGGCTCAAGGACGTGGGCGGCTGGTCGGGTCTGACCGAGAAACTGAAACCGGTGGCGACCGACGCGGGATATGCCGCGGGCGCGTGGTCGGACTCGTGGCGGCACCTCGGCTCGGCGAGCGCCAATCCGATGGGCGTCGAATGGTTCGGCATGGTGATGGGCCTCGGCTTCGTGCTGTCGTTCGGCTACTGGTGTACCGACTTTCTGGTCATCCAGCGGGCCATGGCGGCGGAGTCGATGACCGCCGCCCGCCGAACCCCGCTGCTCGCCGCCATCCCCAAGATGCTCTTCCCCGGCCTCGTGATCGTGCCCGGCATGATCGCCATCGCGCTCCACTCGAGCCGGGGCGGCCTCCTGCCGCTGGGGGCCGATGGGACCCCCAACTACAACCTGGCGGTGCCGGTGCTGCTCGCGCACTATCTGCCGTCGGGACTGCTGGGCCTCGGGCTCACCGCGCTCATGGCGTCGTTCATGTCGGGCATGGCCGGCAACGTGACCGCGTTCAATACGGTCTGGACCTACGACATCTATCAGTCGTACATCCGGCCGGGACAGACCGACAAGCATTATCTGCGGATGGGGCATGCCGCCACGGTGTTCGGCATCGTCTTCAGCGTCGCCGCCGCGTACGCGACGACGCGGTTCAACAACATCATGGACATGCTCCAGCTGGTGTTCGCGTTCGTCAACGCGCCGCTCTTCGCCACGTTCCTGCTGGGGATGTTCTGGCGACGCACGACGGGCCACGCCGCGTTCTTCGGCTTGCTCACCGGTACCGCGGCCGCCGCGATCCATCACGGCCTCACCCTGCCGCACGGCGCGGTGCCCGGGCTCAAGGGCGCGTTTCTGGGGGCGACGCTCCATACCTATCCGAGCGAGATGGCGCAGAACTTCTGGACCGCGATCGTGGCGTGGACCTTCTGCTTCGTGGCGACGGTCGTCATCTCGCTGGTGACGACGGCGGAGAAGTCCGACGAGGAGCTTCGCGGCCTGGTGTACTCGCTGACTCCCCGCATCCAGGACGAGCGGATGGCCTGGTACAAGCGGCCCGCCACCCTCGGCGTCACCGTCCTCGGTCTCACCCTGATACTCAACATCATCTTCTGGTGATCGCGCGATGAATCTCGACCTTCGCTACCCGATCGGGCTGATGTTCACTATCGACGGCGTCCTGCTCACGATATTCGGCGCGACGTCCGATCGCGCCATCTACGGCCGCTCGCTGGGGATCAACGTCAATCTGACGTGGGGGCTCGTGCTGCTCGCGTTCGGCGTGGTGATGCTGGCGTTCGCGATCCGGCGCTCACGACAGGCTCCTTGACCGGCGTCATCCGGACTGCGTTCGGCTCCACCCGCGCCGGTGAGCCCGTCGACCTCTACACCCTCACCAACCGGAACAACGTCGAGCTTCGCGTCATCTCGTACGGCGGCATCATCACATCGCTGCGGGTCCCCGATCGCGATGGCGTGGTCGCCGACGTCGTGCTGGGACACGACTCGGTCCAAGAGTACGCGGCCGACACGTCCTATTTCGGCGCCATCATCGGTCGCGTCGTCAACCGCATCGCCGGCGCCCGCTTCACCGTGGATGGACGGGACTACCGCGTCACGGCCAATCGCCCCCCGAACCATCTGCACGGGGGCCTGCTCGGGTTCGATCGGATGGTCTGGCGGGTCACGCCGGTGCGCGAGGCGAGTGATGGGCCGGCAGCGGGGATCGAGCTTCGGCATCGCAGCCCCGACGGCGACCAGGGCTACCCGGGCAATCTGGATGTGCGGGTGCTGTACGTGCTCACCGATGGGAACGAGCTGATCGTGGATTACCTCGCGACCACCGACCAGCCGACGCCGGTCAACCTGAGCCAGCATTCCTACTTCAATCTCGCCGGCCATGGCTCGGGGGACATCCTGGGCCACCGACTCTGGATCAACGCCGACGAGTTTACGCCGATGCGCGAGGACTTCACGCCGACCGGGAGGTTCGCGCCAGTGGCCGGGACGCCGTTCGATTTCCGGACGCCGACGGTGATCGGCGCCCGGATCGGCGACGACGACGAGCAACTCCGTATCGGCCATGGGTACGACCACAATTACGTCATCGACCGCGAAGGGCCAGGAATGGT
The DNA here is from genome assembly GCA_963757525.1 of uncultured Gemmatimonadales bacterium. GTDB lineage: Bacteria > Gemmatimonadota > Gemmatimonadetes > Gemmatimonadales > GWC2-71-9 > CAVVWJ01. The sequence continues at coordinate 1,391,573 of CAVWRM010000001.1, read as the reverse complement.
CCAGGCCGCGCGGTTGGTGGACCCCGGGTCGGGTCGCACCCTCGACGTCCGTACCACCGAGCCGGGGATGCAGCTGTATACCGGCAACTACATCGAGGGGCCGGTGCCGGGGAAGGAAGGACGGCGGTACGGACGGCACTCGGGGCTGAGTCTGGAGACGCAGCACTTTCCGGATGCGCCGAACCAACCGGCGTTCCCCTCGATCATTCTACGCCCCGGCCGCGAGTATCGGTCGCGTACGGTATTCGGTTTCTCGGTGTCGCCCGATGACGGACTGGCGGCCGCAGACGGCGCCCCACATACTAGTGTCCACTAAGGCTTCCGGGAGGCCATGTGCGCGGATTGCGAATGGTCGTACCAGCCCTGCTGCTGGCGGTCGGCGCGTGCTCGAAGTCCGGCGTTGGCGAGATCAAGCCGAGCAGCATTCCGGTGTCCGTCGAGGTGACGAACCAGCACGCGTTGCCCATGGAAGTCTTTGCGCTGGGTTCGGGGATCACGCAACGGCTCGGCACCGTTCACCCAGGCATGGAGGCCCATTTCACCATCCCTCAGACGCTGGTGGGCAACGGCTCGGTGCAGCTCGAGGCACATCCCAGCGGGGGCGGTCAGCCGTTCCTCTCGGGCGAAGTCCTCCTCGCCCCCGGCGCCGTCCTCGACTTCACGATCGCGCCCCGGCTCTTCAACAGCACCGTCACCCGCCGTCCCTGACCGCCGTCAGCGCGACGTCGCGCGCGGCGGGCCGAACTCCAGCGCCACTGACTCGACCTCGACGCCGTACCGATCCCGCTCCACGGGCTTCTTGTCTTCGTTCCTGAGGGACAGCTGGAGCCGCTCCACGCGCTCGAGCCGGAGACGATCGGCCTCCCCGCCTCGCCCTTCCGCCGGTCCAACCCAATAGTTCCACTCTCCGGGGAAACCTTCCGGGAGAAGCACCCCGCGCGCGACCGCGAAGGCTGAAAGTGGGAGCGACACCTCGCTCCAGGTGCTGTCGATCGGCACCGCCGCGCTCCAGGCGGTGCCGTCGTCCTCCATCAGCGTGACGTGCAGAGTCTGGCGAGGACCGAGCCCCCGCAGGCGCAGCCTCACCGCCTCGGCACCCATCATGTGCTCCCGCCGGGCGCCGATCCGGTCCTTGATGACGAGCGAGGCGGTGTAATCGGAGAGTCCGTGCCCGCTGGAGTCCACCGGCAGCGCGTACCGGATGACCGGCCTTCCGGTGGCGCCGGAAAACCGCACCCGGAAGAGGCCTTGCCGTCCGGCGTCGCCGATGCGGGTGAAGGCCAGGGATGTTGCATCCGATGCGGCATCGAACAGGCGAAGCGGTGTCCCGGGGGCCACGACGTCCAGCGACCACGAGTTCCGTCCGGCATAGTCCCACGCGTTCGGCCTCTGCGGAACCCCGCCGGGGAAGGTGAGCGATCGACCGTTGTGGAACGCCGTCACCACCCATTCGTACGGTCCCTCCTGAAAGTCAGGAGACGGCAGCCGGGCGACATACTCGTAGCCGGTCGCGACCTTCAACGGGTAGCCGCGGTACGACTGCCCTCCCCGCGGCCGGATGAAGATGATGGCCGAGTCGGGCGGCGACTGATCGACGATCCGGGCACGAAGCTCGAGATCTCGGCCGACTGGGAACGCGACCGGTGCAAGGGGCACTACCGTCAGTGGAAGCGTATCGGGCGGCGGCGCGTGATACTCGGCGAACCCGAGCGGCCCCAATCGCGCCGGCAGTGAGCGTAGGTCGGCCGGGCCTGTCGCGCTCAGCAGATAGACGCCGGGTGACACCGTCACCCGTCCGTTCGCCGCGTGTCCGGCACCCGGCGGTCCATCGGTCACGGGCTGAATGGTGAACGTGTCACCGAGATCGGGCAGACGAATCGTCATCGGCCAGGGACGGCTGATGGCGCGGGTAACGATCTTGTCGGGGCTGGGTGGCTCGAACGGATCGCGGACCGGAACCGCGTCGGGGTACACCTCGAGTCGCCACAATCCAGGGCGAACCCGGTCGAGGAAGTAGATTCCCTCGCCGTCGTAGGAGACCGTGGACGAGGAGCCGTATCCTGCCACGCGACGCAGCGAGGACGGGTCGGGCGGCGCGGCGCGTGTCGTTCCAGCATAAAGGAAGGCGTCGCGCGCCACCAGCTCTCCCAGGTTGTCGTCGTAGGACACATGGAAATCGCCGAACCTGGTATTGCGGGGATATCCGCCGTACGAGCGCATGCGCGGCAGCCGGCGCATCGCTTCGGCCGCGATGATGGCGCTCATCGCCTTGCGCGGCGTGTAGACCAGGTTCAGGTAGTGGGTTTGCCAGCCGAGATTGCGGGAGGCGGTCCGGAGCATGTCATACGCGAACATGGCCGCGAACTGGGTCCCCACTTCCCGGAAGGTCCGCGCCATCGCGGGGTACATGGTGCCCGTGCGCAGATCGGGACTGTCGAACTCGTACACGATCCGCGGGAGCGGCCTCAGATCCTTGCGCAGCATGTCGGGGTACCCATCCACGGCGCGAAGGTAATTGCCCTGGAGCTCGTGACCCGAGTTGAGGCTCGACGGATACCATCCGAACGTGACGCCCTGGGCCCGGGACCGCCGGATGGCATCGGTAATCCGGAAGTCCTGGCTGACGTTGTAGAAGATGAGCTTGCGGCAGCCGGTGGCGCGCACCGCGTCCGTGAGGGTGTTGATGTAGCGAACGGAGCCCTCGAGATCCTCCGGATGGTGCCACGGCTCGTTCACCAGCTCGATGAAGAGAATGGCGGGCTCGTCCTTGAGCGCAACGCCGGTGTAGGGATTCACGTGCTCGAGGATCTGACGGAGATAGTTGACCTGCGCCGCGCGAGCAGCAGCGTCGGTGCCCATCCGCTCCTTGCCGAAATGCCGGCCGAAACCCGGCGCCGTGGTGTCGTCGAGGGCATCGGGCCAGTTGGAGCCGTACAGCTGGATGGGGCTGAACAGCATGTAGATCCCGCGCGCGCGCGCGCGGGCGATGAGGTAGTCCTGCAGGTCGAGATGCTCGTTGGCGATCAGGTTGCCCGCGCTGTCCGAGGCCTCCCAGTCACCCCAGAACGTGAGCCGCAGCCCGTCCCACCCCATCCGGCCGAAGTGGGCCATGTCCTCGTCGATCATCTTCTTCCGGTCGGCGTGCAGGTAGCCGGCGGCTCGGTAGTCGGAGGCGGTGGGGAGGACGTAGTTCGCGCCGAAGAGGGCGACCTCGGTGCGGTCGTCACTCCAGCGGATCACGCCCTGCTTGTCGAGGTAGACGGCGCGGGTCGCCTGGCCAGCGGCGGCCCCCGCCAGCGACACGAGGAGCGCGGCGAGCACCGCTCCACCGCGCAGAGCTCCGTGATTGTTCACCATCGCGAAATCGCTCTCATGGTGGCGGGAGGAAGGCCCCGAAATATCTTATCGACCATGCCGCGCTACGCCGCGTTTCTCCGTGGGGTCAGCCCCTCCAACGCCAGGATGCCCGACCTCAAGAAGGCGTTCGAGTCGGCCGGCTTTGGCGACGTGTCGACCCTGCTCTCGAGCGGCAACCTCGTCTTCACCGCGCCGTCCGCCTCCGGGGCCAGCCTGCAGCGGAAGGCCGAGACGGCGATGACCAAGCGGCTCGGACGGAGCTTCCTCACGATCATACGGCCGGTGGATGCGCTCCGGGAGATGCTGGCCAGCGACCCTTACGAGGTCTTCCGGCTTCCCGCGAACGCCAAGCGCATCGTCACGTTCCTGCGGGAGCCCCCGCCGCCCAAGCTCAAGCTGCCGGAGGAGGTGGACGGCGCGCGGATCCTCGCGGTGAAGGGCAGCGAGGCGTTCAGCGCCTACCTCCCAACCCCGAAGGGGCCGGTGTTCATGACGCTGATCCTCAAGACGTTCGGGGAGGAGCAGACGACGCGGACCTGGCTGACCGTGACGAAGGTGGCCGGTAGCCGAGGGTCATGAGTCACGGGTCGCGGGTCGACCGAATCGCCTCTACAGTCGGGAGAGTCGACCACGCACCACCTGCACGCTCAGCTTGCCGGGAGCCAATCCGGCCGCGCTCGCCGTCACCGTCAGTCTGCCCGGAACCCGGGACCGAAGGATCGCCAGCCCTCGCCCGTTGAACACCCGGCGAGCGTCCACATGATACGGGTCGTGGTCCTGCAGGTCCGCATTGTCGAGGGCGGCGATCTCGCCGCCGCTGACGGCGATCCGCACCCGCTCGTTCGCCTCCGGCACGACGGTGCCTGCCGAGTCCACCACCTCGAAGGTCACGAGCGCCACGTCGTCCGGACTGGTGGAGACGGTATCACGGTCGGCCGAAAGCCGGATCGCGGCCGGCGGGCCCGCGGTCCGGACCTCGGCCGTGCAGGCGGGCGTGCCGTCCCGCCGTTTCCCGATCGCCCGTAGAACCCCCGGCTCGTAGGGCACGTCCCAGCTCAGGTGCAGATCGCTCGTGGTGGGGTGCACCACCGGTTGCGGGTATGTGTTCCAGCTGCCGGATACGCCCTGGGAGGGGAACTCGAGGCGCTTTTCGCCGAGGGAACGGCCGTTGAGGAACAGCTCGACGATGTTGCAGTTGGTGTAGGCCAGCACGGGGATCACCTGCCCTGCCCGCCCCGGCCAGTTCCAGTGGGGAAACAGGTGCAGCACCGGCTGGTCGGTCCAGAGACTCTGATAGAGGTAGTACGAGTCCTTGGGGCGGCCGGTGATGTCCATGGCGCCCGAGGCGAACCCCTTGAACGGCCAGGTGCTCTCACCGAGGTAGTCGATCCCGGTCCACATGAAGCTTCCGGCGAAATAGTCGTTCAGCGTGACCCATTTCCACAACCGTTCCGCCTGGAGCATGCCCGAGGTGTAGTTCGGTCGCGCGACCGCCGAATCCTCGCCGAGCGAGTACTCCTCGTCGAAGGACTGAAAGATGGAGCCGCTCTCGGTGCCGATCATCTTCCACTCGGGATGGTCATGGTGGTCCTGGGTCGCGAACAGCTCCCGCCGCTCGTGCCAGCGATCCACGTAGTTGTAGCCGACGATGTCCTCCGCATTCAGGAACTCGAGCGTGGCGGGGTGACCATCGGCCGCAATGTTGTCGTTGCCGGTGGTGACCGGCCGGGTCGGATCCACGCGATGGAAGGCGTCCAATAGCTTGCGGAGGACATCCACTCCTTCGGGCGTGGTCTGCTCGCCGATCTCGTTGCCGGCGCTCCAGAGCACGATCGATGGGTGATTCCTGTCGCGGTGGACGAAGTCGGTGACGTCGCGGTCGGCCCATTCGGGGAAATAGTTGTGATAGCCCTCGGGCACCTTGCCGATGGTCCACTCGTCGAACGCTTCCGCCATGACGAGGAAGCCGAGCCGGTCGCAGAGATCGAGAAATTCCGGTGCGGGTGGGTTGTGCGAGGTGCGGATGGCGTTCGCCCCCATCGCCTTGAGCGTCTCGAGCCGGCGGAGCCAGACGTGCTCGGGAACGGCGGCGCCGAGCCCGCCGGCGTCGTGATGCAGGTTCACGCCCCGCATCTTGACCTGCCGGCCGTTCAGCAGGAAGCCGCGGTCCTTGTCGTAGGCGATGGTGCGGATGCCGAACGGGGTGGTCGTCACATCGGCGGCGCGGCCGCCATCCCTGACTTCCGTCCGCAGCGTGTAAAGGGCGGGCGACTCCACCGACCAGAGCGCAGGTGACGCGACCTGCAGCTCCTGATGAAGCTCGACCTTCTCTCCGGCGGCCAGCGAAAACGGGGTTTCCGCCCGGGCGACCTCGCGACCGCTGCTGTCCGCGATCACCGAGCGGAGCACGCCCTTCCGTGGTTTCGTGTAGCCGTTCTCGACGGACGTACGGATCGACACGTCGGCGCCAGCCGAGTCGGCACGCGGCGTCGTGACGTAGGTGCCCCAGTGGGCGACATGCAGCCGGTCAATGATCGTGAGCCAGACGTGGCGGTAGATGCCGCTGCCGGTGTACCAGCGGGAGTTGGGCTGCCGCGAGTTGTCCACCCGGACGGCGACGACGTTGATGCCCGGCACAAGGTGTGTGGTCACATCGTAGGCGAAACTCACGTAGCCGTACGGCCGCCGGCCCAGATGCACACCATTGATCCAGACGTCGCTGTTCATGTAGACACCGTCGAGCTCCAGCCAGACCTCGCGGCCCTTCGCGCTCCTGGGCAGGTGAAACGACTTCCGGTACCAGCCGATGCCGGAGGGGAAGTAGCCCACGCGGCCCCCGCCGGGAGCGCCCTCGTCGGGCGTGCCTTCGATGCTCCAGTCGTGGGGCAGATCGAGCGAGCGCCACTGGCGGTAATCGAACTTGGGCCGCTCGGCGCCCGCGGGATCGCCCAGCGTAAAGCGCCAGCCGGGATCCATGGAGAGGCGTTGCCGCTGGGCGGAGACCGGCGTCGCGGCCCCGGACAGTATTACGACGCTAAGCAGTAGCGTGGGGACAGAGCTGATGATGCGCGTGTTCATTGGATCACAGTGAGGGATTGTCAGGTGCCCAGCTTGGCGTACTTCCGGAGCAGCGACAGGTAGCGTGGATCGTTCCGGATCGGGTCGAACTCAGGGGCGAGACGAAGCTCGTGAACGCTGAACGTGCCGGGGCGGGTAAACAACTGTTCGATCTCACCGAGGGCCTTACCGGTCTCGCCGAGTTGAGCCATGATCGTTGCTCGGTCCCATCCCAACCCCCTGCTACAGCGGTTCGCAGGATATTCGTCGAACCGCTCGAGCCAAGCGACCTCGCGCAACGCCTCCGCACGGCGTCCCAGCGCCGCCAGGGCAAAGCCGCGCAAGTGATGCCGCCACCAAGGCTCATCGGGTTGCGCGCCCTTCTCGGCGTTCAGCAGCACCAGAACCGAATCGAAGTAAAGGCGAGCTGCAGCGGTGTCGCCTCGGAGGCTCTGCGCCCGCGCGATCCAGTCCACACGGAGCAGGGAGGCATCTGGGGTCGTGTCGGTCGCCGGATAGATGACGGGGACGAGCGAGAGAAGGGAATCCGGACGGCGCTCCCATAGTAGCAGCAGCAGGGGTTGGTCCCCGACGGACCCCCCTCCGCCTCCGGGATCGCCGGTAAGCGGCAAGCTCTGGAGAGCAGCACGAAGCGTGTCCAGCTTGCCCGTCCAGTTAAAGTAGTTCCAGCCCATGTTGAGTCGTATATGGATGAGGTCCGGGGTAAGAGCGAACGCATGGCGGTACGCCTCGATGGCCTCCCGGTGGCGACGGAAGTAGCCGTAGGTGCCCCCAATGGTCTCCAACAGGCTCGCATCTCGCGGGTCGAGTCTCCGCGCGTGGTCGAACGCCACGAGCGCGCTATCGTAATTACCAAGGCTGCAGTGTACCCAGCCGATCGAGGTCCACACCTCGGGGTCATTTGGCACGCCCTGTAGACTGAGGTTGAGCTGGTCCAACGCCGCGCGGAAGTCACCGCGGATGTTCAACTGGCCCAACCTTGCACGGTGGATACCGCGAGCGTGATAGCGCACGCCCGCTGCGAGATGCGCCTGCGGCAGGCCCGGTGCGAGTCGGAGCGCCACGTCGGCCTCGCGCTGCGCCAGCGCCAGCCTCGTCGTCGATCGATCGTACTCCCGCCTGTACATCATCGTGTGGACGTATGAACTAGCCGCGTGCGCCAGCGCAAAGCTGGAATCGAGCGCCAACGCCCGCTCGTACAACTGCTGTGCGATCACCAGGTTCTCGCGCCGACCCCCCGCCCGCTGCTGGTACTCGAGCCCTCGTAAGTAGAATTGGTATGCCTCGGCGTTCTGCGTGGGTACTGCCCCAATGGCCCCTGCTTCGGGACCCGTCACCGTCGCCCCGACCGCCGCGACGATCTGCCGGGCGATGTCGCTCTGCACCGCAAAGGCGTCGTCCAGGGTCCGGTCGTACCGCTCGGACCAGAGCGCTTTCTGGGTGATCGGGTCGAGCAGCTGCACGGCGACGCGGAGCCGGTTCCCGACGACCTGCACGCTGGCTTCGACGATGCTCCCGACCGCCAGCTCCTGGCCGATCTGACGCAGCGGCTTCGACGTTTCCTCGTACCCGAGAACCGACGTTCTGCCGATCACCCTGAGCGACGCCACCTTGGCGAGCTGGGTCAGCAGCTCGTCGTGCAGCCCGCCGGAGAAGTACGCGTAGGAGGAGTCTGCGCTGAGATTCCGGAAGGGCAGCACGGCGACCGCTGTCCGCGAAGCACTTGGTTCCGGTGCCCGCGTCTTTAGCAAGCGCCCCGTTCCAAAGGTTGCCCCCAGCACAATGGCCGCCACCCCCGCTGCCCACGGTAGCCAGCGCGGCGTCCGATGCACGGTCGTGGTTATCGCGGTCTGCGGGAGGTGCGGCTGGGGTGACTCCTCCGCCGTCTGCCGCCGCTCGGTCGGTGGCGCGGTCGTGAAGGGCGGGACGCCTCCCTGCAGCGCCTGCAGCTCCCCCTTACGGATCCGCTCGATCGTGGCGAGGATCTCGCGGTCGGGCTCGAGGTCGAACTCCTCGCGAAGACGCCGCGCGTGCGCCTCCAGGACCTGGATGGCATTGGCTCGGTCCCCCATCGTCGCGAGGACGCGCACATGCTGGAGTACCAGATGGGAATTCGGTGGATCGTGCTCTACGGCACGCGCCCACCACTTAGCGGCCTCATCCCAGACGCCGGCACTTTCGGCTGCCGTGGCGAGTTGCCTCAGCGCCTCCAGATACTCGCGCGCCAGTCGAGTGCGCTCTCCATCCAGCCACCGTTCGAACTCCGGGGCATCGTCCACATGGAAGCCATCGAGCAACGGACCGCCGTAGACTCCTACCGCATCGGCCGGCCGGCCCGAGGCCAACGCCTCCGTGAATGCACCAGCGTCGGAGCCGACGACTGATGAGTCGAGGCGCAAGTGGCTCCCGCTGGCCGGCACGGCTCCGGGGCCCAGCGCTCGCCGGATGGCATGGAGCACATCCCGGAGGCCGTGCCGAGCGCTGGCTTCGTCGCTTTCCGGCCAGAGCAGGGCCAGGAGTCGCTCCCGGGTACAGCCGAGATCTCCGCAGACGGCGAGCACGGCGAGGGCCGCTTGGGCCCGGCGTTTGGGCAGCGCCGGCGCCGGCGCACCGGAGCCTTCATCCAGGGCGAAGCCTCCCAGCACCCGGAGTCGGACCATGCCGATCCCTGCCTCTCTCGTGACCTTACGGTATCCCAATCCTGCGGTGGAGGCGTTTCGGGGGCAAGAGTCGGTTAGAGTCTGAGGGTCAGGCCGGCACTGTAGGTCCGGGAGCGGGGATAGATGATGCCGTCGATGCCGTTCAGCGACGAGGTGTTGGCGTCCGGCGCGATGTTGGCGGCTGGATCCACGCCGCTGTAGCCGGTAATGGTGAACAGGTTCTGCACCGTGCCGAAGACCCGCGCCGACTGGCCACGGAGATTGAACGAGTAGCCGAGCGTCAGGTTATCCATCCGCAGGAACGACGCATCCTCGACATAGAAATCCGACTGAACCTGCGGCGTGGCGAAGTCGGTCTCCAACACCGAGGCGTGGGGGTTGAACGGTGAGTCGAAACGGACTCCCGCGTAGTTGCCCAGGCCGGAGGCGGTGTTGTTGTACACGTAATTGCCGAGGTAGGACCGGAGGGTGAAGCCCAGGTCCCAGTTGCCGTACGCCAGATAGGACGAGTGGCCCAGGATCCACTTCGGCGCCGGGTCGTGGAAGGGCCGGAGGTCGTCCTGGTTGATGATCCCGTCGTCGTTCCGATCCACGTACAGGTCCTGGTCGTCGATGACGCCGTTCGGCAACCCGTCTACCCGGTCACCGTTCACGTCGCGGTAGATCGGTCTCCCATCTTCCCTGATGTGCTCGAAGACGTAGAACGAGTTCACCGGTACGCCAGGCGACAGGACCTGGATGAAGGTTCCCAGTCCGATGCCGCCCTGCAGGATCTTCAGTGCGGATCCACCGAACGGGGTGATGCTGCGGAGGTTGTTCTTGTTGCGTGCCGCGGTGAAGTTGGCGTTCCAGCGCAGGCCCTTCAGGCCCCCCTCCAGTATCCGGGCGCTGAGGCTTAACTCGACGCCACGGTTCCGCATGCTGCCGATGTTGGTGGTGACGAAGTTCGACAGGTTGCTGAAGCCCGCCACGGGGACCGTGAAGATGAGGTCGTCGGTGAGCTTGCCGTAGAAATCGATGGCGCCGCTGAACCGCTGATTGCTGAACCCGAAGTCGAGACCGATGTTGAACGCGCGGGTTTCTTCCCACTTGATGTTCGGGTCCACCGCGCTGGGCCGGCTGGTGGTGAAGAGGGAGTCGCCGAACTGGTACTGGGTCTGCCCATCGCCGATCTGATAGGATGTATAGGCCAGATAGTTCCCGAACGACTGGTTGCCGGTCTTGGCCCACGATACGCGGAGCTTCAGGTCTGAAAGATCTTTGACGCCCCGCAAGAACGGCTCCTCCGAGAGCCGCCAGGCGACGGCCACGGAGGGGAAGGTGCCATAGTCGTTCCCGGCGCCAAAGCGCGAAGAGCCGTCGCGACGGATGGTGAACGACGCGATGTACTTGTCGTCGATGTTGTAACTCAGCCGCCCGAAGAAGGAGATCAACTTGCTCTCCTGCACGTACAGGATGTTCGCGACCCGGTCCGCCGCGGGAATCCCGTCGTTCCCCAGCGCGTCAGTGTCGAGGCCGGCGGCCTCGAAGTAGAGCGAGTCGAGCTTGGTCTTGGTCCAGGAGTAGCCGCCGGTGAGATCGAGGGTGCCAGGCCCCACGGGGCGCGGGGTTGTGTAGTTGAGGTAGCCCTCGAGCACGCTGTTCACCTGGGTCGGATGGTAGCGGGTCTGGATGCCTCCTTCGCCGAACTTGGCCTGCTGATGCAGGACGCCAGGGGTGAAGTTCTCCCGTTCGGCGTCGGTCACGTCGAAGCCGACGTTCAGGTTGGCCCGGAGACCCGCGATCCCCGGCGGGCTGTATTCGGTCTGCGCATTACCGATGGCGCGGTAGGTCGTCGCCTTTTCCTCGGCCAGGTTCAGGATGGCCACCGGGTTGTCCGGAGACCCCGGCCCGCCGCGCCAGTCATAAAACCCGGTGGGGGCGTCAGCGTCGAAGACCGGCTGAGTCGGCCCCATCACCGCCGCGTTATAGAGCACCCCGAAGGGCGTGAATCGGTCGTCCGAGCGGGAGCCTCTCAGGTTGAAGCGCAGGTTCAGACGATCAGAGGCGAACCGCTGGTTGTAGCTGGCTCCCAGTCCGATCCGTCTCACGCTGGATTGGCCGAGGATCCCGCACTGGTCGAGATAGTTGAGCGATAGACGGTAGTCCATTCCGGCGCCCGCGCCCGAGACGGCGGCGTTGTGCTCCTGGCCGATTCCGGTCCGGTCGATCAGGTCGAACCAGTCGGTGTTGGCGTCTTGCAGCTGGCCCTCGTTCTGCGGCGCGAAGCGCTGCACCGCAAACCGGAATTGATTGGCGTCCAGCATGAAGGGGAATCGGGTGACCTGCGACGCCGACGCGGTGCCGGTGTACTCGAAGGTTGGGCCCTCGCGCTGCTGCCCGCGCTTGGTGGTGATCAGAACGACACCGTTGGCGGCGTTGGTGCCGTAGATCGCTGCAGACGACGCGTCCCGCAGCACGGTGATGCTGGCGATGTCGTCGGGGTTCAGGAAGTTGAGCGGGTCACGACCGGGGGTGACGCCACCACCGGCGTCGGTGCCCAGGGGCAGCCCGTCGATGACGTAGAGCGGCTCATTGCTCGCGCTGGTCGAGGTCGGGCCGCGAATCCGGATCGAGGTTCTCCCGCCGGGCTCGTTGTTTTCGATGACCTGCACCCCCGCGACCTTGTTCTGGATCAGCTCGGTCGGGGTCACGATACGGCCGGTGTTGAACTCCTCCGACGTCACGTTGGTCACCGCACCGGTGATGTTACCCTGCCGCTCCTCACCGTACCCGATCACCACCATCTCGGCCAGGTTGACCGCCTGCACCGTCAGGGCGAGATCCACATCGACCGTCTGGCCACCCGCCACGGTGACGGCCTGGGCCAGCGGCGCGTAGCCGATCATCGTCACCCGCAACGTGTCGGTTCCCGCGGGGACCCCGGTGAGCAAATAGGCACCGTCGACCCGGGTTTCGGCGGTCGCGCCGCCCAACCTGACCGTCGTGCCCCGCAGCGGGAGCTGCGACGACTGGTCGGTCACTCGCCCTCGGACCGTGCCTGTGGCTTCCTGGGCACGCAGCGGCGCGATCCAGACCGCCGCCAGGAATAGCCCAATACCGTACCGGAGCACTGCGAGAGCGGCCTGGGCCCAGCGTTTGGGCAGCGCCGGCGCTGGTGCACCGGAGCGTTCATCCAGGGCGAAGCCTCCCAGCACCCGGAGTCGGACCATGCCGATCCCAGCCTCTCTCATGACCCTACGGTATCCCAATCCTGCGGCGGAGGCGATACGGGCGCAAGAGCATGAGTAGTGACGACGAGGCGACGACGGCGCGACGACGATCCCGCGACGGCCTCATCGCACCTTGGGCTGCACTTCATGACCGCCGAATGGGTCTCATCAGGCTGCAGCCTTCAGGGGGGCGAAATGAAAAACCAGAGGTTCCACGGATCGTCGACACTGATCGCCGGGGTCATCCTGACGATCTCCGCGTGCACGTACGGCACCGGGAGGGTCCCAGATACGAGGAGAGCACAGGATATCGAGGGCGCCGTCCACCTCAATGTGACCAACCACTCGGCCGGCCCGATGGAGATTTACGTCGCTGGATCAGGAACCTCTTATCGGATCGGGACGGTGTACCCGGGCCTGACTAGCCACTTCGTGGTGCGACCCGGGATGATCGTCAACGGTCCCGTTGAGTTCTTGGCCAGATCCAGCGGGCGTGAGCCGATGTACCGGTCCGGACGATTCCAGCTGGTTCCGGGGAACGTCGTGGACTACGAGCTCGCCAGCACGCCGACGAGCAGTGTGGCCAGGGTGCGACCTTAACATCCCCGGACAGGGACTGGATCAGCGTGACAGTAGCTTCACCCCGAACGGGGGAAGTCGAACGCGGAGCGTGTGGCCGGCCGGCCCTTCGGATCGCCCCGACAAGAGGTCCTTCACGCGAGGCCCGAGGAGGGTCTCGGGAAGATTGTCCCGCTCGAAGGCGACGGTGGTCGCCGTGCCCCCCAGGTTCACCAGCAGCAGGCTGGATTGTCCGGCCTTGGTGCGCAGGACGGCGAGCACATCCGGCCGATCGGTCGCGACGACACGCTCATCGTCCGAAGTGAGCTCCGGACGCTCTCGCCGCAGCGCCAGCAGGCGCCGGTAGAAGGACACTCCCCCAGCTCTTGTTCTGCCTGCCCTTCATGCCGATCTCCTGCCCGTAGTAGATCAGCGGCGTGCCGGCGAGGAGAATGTTGAGCGCGGCACCGATCCGCTCCTTCCGCGCGTCGCCGCCCATCTCCGAGGCGAACCGGTTCATGTCGTGATTCTCGATGAACACCAGCTGCCCCTTGCCGGCCGGTGTCCGACGTTGCGTCTCCACGATCGCGCCGGCGATCGAGTCGCGCCGGAGTGATACAATGGCATTGCGGATCGGAAAGGCGAACACCATGTCGGCCCCACCCCGGGTCAGGAAGTCTTCGCCATATCCCCAGTCGTACTGCTCCGCGATGATCCTCACACGGGGGTTCGTGGCCCGGGCCCGCGCGAAGATCGGCGCCCAGAACCGGGCGAAGAGGTCCGTCAACTTTCCCTTGTTGTCGAGATCGTCCATCATGTGATCGATCCGGAAGCCGTCCACGCCGTCGTCGAAGCGCCCGTCCCGGTTCGGATCGACCAGGGAGACGAACAGGTTCCGGAAGTACCGTTGCGTGCGTGAACCGAGGAGGTTGACCAAGGCGATGTTCACCTTGGCACCGTTGTACATCGGCACCACACTGAGCCCGAAGATTCCTGACTCGGGCGCCGTGTTCCCCGGCCCGTTGTAGAGGATGAATCGGCTGTACTTCGACTCGGGGCGCCCCAGTGACTCTCGAAGCCAGGAATGGTCCTCCGCGGCATATTGCACTTCTTCGTCCAGGTAGATCTTCATCCCGCGCGCGTGGATCGCCTGCACCAGCTCCCGATACGAATCGAGTGTCCCGTACGCCGGGTCGATTCCCTCGAAGCCCGAGGCGAAGTAGTTGTGATAGAAGGGTGACGGGTTGATCGGCGTGAGCAGGATCGAGGTCACGCCGAGATCATGGAGATAGCCGAGCTTCTCCTCGATGCCCCGGAGATCGCCGACGCCGTCTCCGTCGCTGTCCCGGAAGCTGCGCACGAAGATCTGATAGAACACCTCGGAATCGGTGCAGTGGGTGCAGGGGCCCACTGCACCGGTGACGCCTTTCATCTTGAGCACCACCGCGCCGTAAGGAGCCAGCCGGATCGTGTCTCCCTTCTGTACGCCGTTGGACAGCAGGTCGCGCGCTCCCGCCACGCCGGCGCCGGTCACGGCGAGACCCACCCCGCGGGGCCTGGCGTTCACCAGAACGACGAGATCGCCACGCCGATAGGCGATCACGTCGTCGGGGGCGCTGGTCCGGACTTCCTGAAAGTCCGGCGAGAGGAGCGCCGGCTCCGTCCGTGCCAGCTTCATGACGGTGCGATAGAAGGCTCGGGCCCGGTCCGCGCCCGGCCGATGCCACCGCAAGGGTTGCGGCTCGAAGAGCGGGACCTTGCCGGGATTCTCCACCTCCTGGCCGTTGTAGAGCAGCGGGCGCCCTGGCAGCAGGGCCGCGGCGACGAACGCCGCCCGTGCGCCAGCGGAGCCTCCGAACTGCTCCAGCGGCGGGGTCTCCCAGGCCGTCTTGTCGTGATTGGTGGTAAAGCGGAGCCGCATGCCGCCCGGAGGCATGGCCTTCATGTCGGGCAGCTCGCCTTGCACGAAGCCGGAAGCGGGCGCGCCTCCCCACACGGCCGTGAGCCGGTCGTAGGAGTCCCAGGAGTACGTGAGGTCGAAGCCGGCTCGGTGGAGCTCGAGGTCGCCCCATTCGGCGAGCAGCAGAATCGGCCGGGGAACCGACGAGCGCAGCGCCGGCACCGCCTCACGCCAGAAGTCGCAGGGGATGAACCCGGCGACATCCACCCGGAAGCCGTCGACGCCGAACTCCTGAAGCCAATAGCGCATGGCCGCGATCATCTCGCGCCGCACCGCGGGGTTCCCGTAGTCGAGCTGCAGCACGTCGGTCCAGTCGGTGAGCTTGCCATCGGGGCCACGGGGCACGCTGGGCCTGCCCTGCTCGTCCTTGACGTAGAAATCGGGATGCTCCCGGACCCAGGCGTGGTCGGCGGACGTGTGGTCCGGGACCCAGTCGAGGATGAGCTTCATCCGGTGCGCGTGGACGGCCTGCACCAGTGAGCGGAAGTCCGAGGCCGTGCCATAGGCGGGATTGACGGCGCGGTAGTCCTTCGGCGCATAGGGCGACCCGAGCGATCCCTTGCGGTTGAGCACGCCGATCGGATGGATCGGCATCAGCCACACGATGTCGGCTCCGGACGACTGGATCCGGTCCAGCCCCTCGGTCACGCCCCGGAAGGTGCCGGCGGGGGAGAAGTCCTGGACGAACACCTCGTAGAGCGCGCCACGCTTGACCCAGGAGGTGTCCGGAGCCAGGGCAGGCGCGGGGACCTGGGCCGAGACGGGGAGAGCGAGGCACAGGAGCAGAAGGGCGAGTGTGGTCGGTCGGGGCAGCATTGGGGATCCTCTAGAGACGCAGGGACGCAGGGACGCAGCGCAACTGAAGGTCGGGGAAACGCTGAGGACGCAGAGGGAGACGACCCCCTGCGTCCTCTGCGTCCCTGCGTCCCTGCGTCCTTCTAGTAGCCCGTGTTCTGCGTCAGATTCGGGTTCGCCGCGAGCTCGGAGGCGGGCAGCGGATACAGATCACGGAACGACTCGGTCGAGGTGCCGGCTGCCGCTCCGCCCTTCCACTGCCAGACGTAATCACCGCCGGTGAACAGGTGATAGCGGATCAGGTCGGTCCGCCGGTGAGCCTCCCACAGCAGCTCGCGCCCGCGCTCGTCCAGGATGAACTGCAGCGTGAGCTCGGGGTCGGTGATATCGGCGCTGGTATTACCGTAGGCCCGCTCCCGCAGGGCGTTCACATAGGCCAGCGCCTGCCCGCGGTCCCCGCCGGTCCGAAGCAGCGCCTCCGCGGCGACCAGGTACATGTCGCCGAGACGGAACAGCGGGAAATCGGTATCCACGTGAGTGGCGTCGGAGCCGGCGGTGCCGGTGCTGGTGACATTCTGATACTTGGGGGCGGCCACCCCGTCATTGAAGTTGCTGATGGCATTGACGTCGAGCGACTGGCCATCGGTCCAGAAGAACGCGCGGCGCGGGTCATCCGCGGCGAACCGGTCGTAGGCCTGACGCTTCAGGCGCAGGCCCCACCAACAGCCGTCAACGCCGAGGGCGGCGGGATCCATGCTGCCGCCGCACGAGGCGTGGACGAGGAAGGTACCGCCACCCCAGGTCTCCGTGGTCTTGCCGTCCTGGATGATGGGGAAGATGATCTCCGGAGACGTATTGTTGTCGGCCTGGAAGACGTGCTGGAAGCTGGGATCGAGAGAGAAAGGCCCGGCGATCGCGGCCTGCGCCGCGGCGAGAGCTTCGGCATAGTGGGGTGCGCCGGTGTACACCTCAGCGTTGAGATAGACGTGGGCCAGCAACGCCGAGGCGGCTTCCTTCGTGGCCCGGCCATAGGTTCCCAGGCCCGTGGCCGCCGGCAGGTCGGCCTGGGCGGCAGTCAGGTCGCTCACGACATAGTCGTAGATCGTCTGGCGGGTGCTCTGCGGCGGCGGCGTGGCGCCAATCTCGTCGGCCTCGGTCACCAGCGGGATATTGCCGAATAGATCGATGCCATGCCAGTAGCTGAGCGCGCGCAGGAACCGGGCCTCGGCCCGGAAGGTCTGAATGTCCGCGTTGAGCGTCGGTGAGACGTTGCGCTCGGCCAGCTTGGCATCCGTGGTCTGCCGCAGGAATTCGTTGGCCAGGCTGACCTGGAACGCGATCCGGTAGTACATCGAGACGACGAAGGTGTTGTTCGAGGCCCAGAGCTGGGTATTCATCTCCGGCAGCCCAATGTCTCCCCACGCAATCACGGCCTCGTCCGTGGGCAGCTCCTGCGCCTCCCAGTAGAGGCGCAGGTACTGCGAGAATCCCTCATCGATGCCCTGGATGTCCCCATTCCCGGCCGGGCCCTGCTGCCCGCTGACCGCGAGCCCGGCGTAGATCTTCGCCAGGAAGGCCCGGTACGAGCCGGGGTCATTGAAGTAATTGGTGTCGGTGATCGTGCTCGTCGGCAGCTCGGAAGTATCGGTGCAGCCGATCGCGCCCAGTATCAGGAGCGTGGCGGCGACAAGCGCCCGACGCGGCTTGCGGTTCATGGCTCGGTCCCTTCTGGGGGTGTGTGCGTCCGCGGTCATGGCTTTACAGTCGCAGACTCAGGCCGCCGCTGAACGTACGCGAGCGGGGATAGATGTTGTTGTCGATCCCGTTCACCGACGAGGTTCTGGAGTCCGATGCGACGTTCGCGGCCGGATCCACTCCGCTGTAGCCGGTGATGGTGAACACGTTCTGGACCGTCCCGAAGAGTCGCGCCTGCTGTCCCCGGAGGTTGAAGGTGTACCCCAGCGTGATGTTGTCCAGCCGCAGGAAGGACGCGTCCTCCACATAGAAGTCCGACTGCAGCTGCTGGGTGGCGAACTGGGTCTCGAGCACCGAGCTGTGCAGGTTATAGGGCGAGCCTTGCTGCAGCTCGCGATAGTCGCCGTTGGCCGATGCCACGTTGTTGTAGGCGTAATTGCCTATGTATGCCCGGAGCGTGAACCCGAGATCCCACGGGCCCTTGGCGAGGTACGAGGAGTGGCCCAGGATCCAGCTCGGCGCCGGATCGTGGAACGGCCGCAAATCACCCTGGTTGATGATGCCGTCCCCGTTCACGTCCACATACAGGTCCTGCTCGTTGATCGTCCCGTTCGGCATGCCGTCGACCCGGTCGCCGTTCACATCCTTGTAGATCGGCTTCCCGTTCTCCCGGATGTGGGTGAAGACATAGAACGAGTTCACCGGCACCCCTGGCTGCAGGACCTGGATGGTGGTGCCCACCCCGCCCGATACGTTGCCGACCAGGATCTTGAGCGCCTCACCGCCAAACGGAGTGATCTGGGTGAGCTCGTTGTTGTTGTGCGCGGCCGTGAAATCCATGTTCCAGCTGAGCCCGCTTCTCGAGCTGCCCTCGAGCACCTTCGCGCTGAGACTCAACTCGATGCCGCGATTCTTCATGGTCCCGATGTTGGTGGTGACGAAGTTCGACAGGTTGCTGAAGGCGGCGACGGGGACGGTGAAGAGCAGGTCGCTGGTCTTCTTGCTGTACCAGTCGATGGAGCCGCTCAGGCGCTGGTTGGCGAACCCGAAATCGAGACCGATGTTGACGGCACGGGTCTCTTCCCACTTGATGTTCGGGTCTACCGCGCTGGGGCGGGCCGTCGCGATGGTGGTGTCGCCGAACTGGTATTGGGTCAGCCCGTCGCTGAGCTGGTACGAGGAGTAGGCGAGGTAGTCTCCGAACGACTGGTTGCCGGTCTTCGCCCAGGATCCTCTGAGCTTCAGGTCGGACAGCCCTTTGAGTCCGCGCAGGAACGGCTCCTGCGACACCCGCCAGGCCGCCGACACCGAGGGAAAGGTACCATAGTCGTTCGCCGAACCGAACCGCGACGAGCCGTCACGACGCACGCTGGCCGCGAGGATGTACTTGTCGTTGACGTTGTAGTTGGCCCGGCCGAAGAAGGAGATCAACTTGCTCTCTTGGATGAACAGGTTGTTCTTGATTCTCGATGCGACGGCGAGGCCGTCGTTCCCGAGCTCATCGGTGGAGAGCCCATCCCCCTGATAGAACGACGAGTCGGTGTGGCTCTTGCTCCACGAATAGCCGCCGGTGAGGTCGAGCGTGCCCGGACCAATCGGTTTCGGCGTGGTGTAGTTGAGGTACGTCTCGAGAACCGTATTCGTCTGGGTGGGAGTGAACCGGCTCTGGAACCCGCCGTTGCCGGTCTTGGTCTGCGCGTGCACGACGCTCGGCTGGAAGTTCTCCCGCTCGGCTCTGGTCACGTCGTAGCCGAGGTTGAGATTGGCCCGGAGCCCCTCGATCCACGGCAGGCTGTACTCGCCCGTCACGTTCCCCACACTGCGGTACGTCGTGGCCTTCTCTTCGGCGAGTGACAGGAGCTCCACCGGATTGTCCGCCGATGTCAGGCCGCCCGGCCAGTTGTAGAAGCCCGTCGGTGTGGAGGGATCGAAGACCGACTGGGTGGGGCCGTACTGGGCTGCGTTGGAGAGCACGCCGAGTGGAACGTACCGATCGTCTTCCCGAGTGCCTCGCAAGTTGAGACGAAGATTGAGGCGGTCGTTGGCGAGCCGCTGATTGTAATTGGCTCCCAGCCCGATCCGTCTGGTCTTGTTCTTTTGAATGATGCCCCGCTGATCGAGGAAGTTGCCCGAGATGCGGTAGTCCATGGCGGGGCCGGACCCCGAGACGGCCACGTTGTGCTCCTGGCCGAACCCGGTCCGGTCGATCTCGCGGAACCAGTCGGTGTTGGCGGTCTGCAGCTGGCCCACGCTTCCCGGCGCGTACTGGGCGACCGCCGCCGCGAACTGGTCGGCGGTGAGCATCGAGGGCACCTTGGTCACTCGCGACGCGGACACCGAGCCGGTGTACTCGAACTTCGGTCCCTCCCCCTGCCGGCCCCGCTTGGTCGTGATCAGCACGACGCCGTTGGCGGCGTTCGTCCCATAGATGGCCGCCGAACTGGCATCGCGCAGGACGGTGATGCTCGCGATGTCGTCGGGGTTGAGGAAGTTGAGCGGGTCGCGGCCGAGGCCGTTCACCCCGCCGATCGGCAGGCCGTCCACGACGTATAGCGGCTCGTTGCTCGCGCTGGTCGACGTCGGGCCGCGAACCCGGATCGAGGTTCGCCCGCCCGGCTCGTTGTTCTCCACGACCTGCACGCCCGGGACCTTGCTCTGAATGAGCTCGGTCGGCGTGATCACCCGTCCGGTGTTGAACTCGCCGGAGGTCACGTTGGTCACGGCGCCGGTGATGTTGCCCTGCCGCTGCTCTCCGTACCCGACAACCACCACCTCGGCGAGGTTGACCGCCTGCGCCGTGAGGGCCACGTCCACGTCGACCGCCTGGCCGCCGACGACGGTGACGGCCTGGGCTACCGGAGCGTACCCGATCATCGTCACCCGGAGTGTATCGGTCCCATCGGGGACAGCCTCGAGAACGTAGCCTCCGTCGGCCCGGGTCTCGGCCCGCAGGGTGCCGATGGAGGCTATCGCCCCCCGGATCGGCTGCTGGGTGGACTGGTCCGTCACCCGTCCGCGGATGGTGCCGGTGGGCCCCTGCGCGACCAACGGCGCGACCCAGATCGCCGCGAGGAACAGGCCTGTGCTGCAGCGTAGCCCTCTCATGATGCGTACGTCCTTTCGGGTGCTGACGAAGAAATGCGGCGTTCTACAGCGGTAGGGACCAGGCACATGAGACCAAGACGCGACGCCGGTTGCGCAATCGAGCGCCGGGCACCGAAGGATGATCTCGGAGATCGGGATACGGAGCAGACCCAGACCGGAGCGGCTGCATCCGGGGGCCGACGATGCGTTGTGTCACTGGAATTCTCACGCGAGGTGCCGGCGGCGTAGCGCCCGGGCCAAGGCCGTGCGCAACCGGCATCCGGGACGAATATTCCGGCCTATTGGATGGTCGTCAAGAGGCACCGGGAGTGGCCCCGCCACTCCCCCAGCCACCCGGGCACGGCTCTATCTTCCGACGACCCATTTTGGGACGGCCAATCGACCCATGCACGACAGAGCCGGAACGCGGGAGATCCGGGTCTCCCCGCTCATGAGCCAGCCCAACATGTGTTTGCGTTCGAGAACCCGGATAAAGGGCGGCGATATCTGGCAGCTCGAGCGCGCGCGGCCGGCCAACTGACGGGGCGCGCCGGCGTCACGGCCGAGGCAGCCGATCACCGCCGATCGCCGATGCAGCGGCGGAGCTCGGACAGGAGGCGTTCGGGGGTGAACGGCTTGCCGAGCACTCCGCAAGGGCTGGCGATGTCCCGCTGGGCCAGCTCGTCGATGCCGTACCCCGACATCAGGAGAATCGGAAGGTCCGGATGCGACCGGGCGAGCGATTCCACCAATTGGACCCCGTTCAGGCGCGGCATGACGATATCCGACACCACGGCGTCGAGCAGCACGTGGCCGCGCTCGATGAAGTCCAGGGCGTCGCGGCCGTCCACGGCCTCGTGCACCCGGTATCCCTCCTCGTACAGGATCCGGGCCGCCAGCTGCCGCACGCCAGGCTCGTCATCGACAACGAGGACCTGATGCGGAGCTCGCCCATAGCCGCCGTCGTACGGTCGAGGCGCCGCTGCTTGGGTACCACTCACGAGTCCATCCGAAGGTGAGGGTGGGTACAGGGATAGTTGAAGCTAGCACCGGACCGCGCCGTGCCAAGTACGCAGGCCCGGGTGCCGGGAGTCCCGGGGGGGCCCTAGATTTCCCCCGTCTACCATCCGCCACGAGACTCCATGTTTTCTCTGCTCGCCGCCTTGTCCGCGACCGCCTTCACCCTCATCCAGGCTCCCTCGACCCATCCTCCCGCAGACGACATCGCCCGTTGGAAACGCGAGGCGCGCGCCATCACGATCGTGCGGGATGACTGGGGCATCGCGCACGTGCGCGGGAGGACCGACGCGGACGCCGTGTTCGGCGCCATCTACGCCCAGGCGGAGGACGACTTCAACCGGATCGAGATGAATTACCTGAAAGCGATGGGCCGGGTGGCGGAGGCCGAGGGTGAGAGCGCGATCTGGGAAGACCTCCGGATGAAGCTGTTCATCGACCCGGCCGATATGAGAAGGAAATACGCCGCCAGCCCCGCGTGGCTCAAACGGCTGATGAATGCCTGGGCCGACGGGATCAACTACTACCTGTACACGCATCCCGCGGTGAAGCCACGGGTCCTGACGCGGTTCGAACCGTGGATGCCGCTCACCTTCAGCGAGGGGAGCATCGGCGGCGACATCGAAAGCGTGGACCTCGACCGGCTCCGGGCGTTCTACGGTGACACGACCACGAGGCCCGTGCCTGCCGAGGGAGATACGGTCCTGGCGGAGCCGAGCGGCTCGAACGGCTTCGCGATCGCGCCGAAGAACACGGTCAACGGCCGGGCGCTGCTCCTCATCAACCCGCACACGTCGTTCTTCTTCCGCTCCGAGCTGCAGATGACGAGCGACGAGGGGCTCGACGCGTACGGCGCGGCGACGTGGGGACAGTTCTTCCTCTACCAGGGATTCAATGAGCGGGTGGGGTGGATGCACACGTCCACCGGGGCGGACGTGATCGACGAGTTCGCGGAGACCGTGACTCACAAAGGGGATGCCCTCTTCAGCGCCGGACCGGATATATGCCTCCATGGTAGGGACGGGGGCTGTCCCACCTCGCGGTGGTTCGTCAGAACGTCACGCATCGCAATTCCGTACCGCACGGCCACCGGCATGAAGACCCGGACGTTCACCACCTACCGGACCCGGCATGGACCCGTCGTCCGCTCGGCAAACGGAAAGTGGATCAGCGTCAGTCTGATGGAGAAGCCGGTCGAGGCGCTGAGTCAGTCGTTCCTGCGCACCAAGGCGCGGACGCTGGCCGAGTATCGCAAGGTGATGGAGCTGAAGGCCAACTCGTCGAACAACACCGTCTACGCCGACGCCGACGGGCATATCGCCTACTTCCACCCCCAGTTCATCCCCAAGCGCGACGACCGACTCGACTGGGTGCGCCCGGTAGACAGTAAGAAGGCATCGTGGGATGGCCTGCTTGGCCTGGATCAGATTCCCCACGTGAGCGACCCCGCGAGCGGCTGGATTCAGAACACCAACGACTGGCCCTGGTCGGCGGCGGGGCCCGACAGCCCGAAACAGCGAGACTTCGCGAAATACATGGACATGGTGGGCGAGAGCCCGCGCGGCCTGCACGCGATCCGGGTGCTCGAGAACCGGAAGGACTTCACGCTCGACCGTCTCCGCGATGCCGCGTTCGACAGTTATCTCACGGCGTTCGCCCAGCTCGTACCCGCGCTGCTTGCGGCGTACGACTCGACGCCCCGCACCGATACGCTCGGGCGAACGCTCGCCGAGCCGATCGCGGCGCTCCGGGCGTGGGACTATCGCTGGTCTTCGGCGAGCGTCCCGACCTCGCTGGCGGTGTATTGGGGCGATACGCTCATGGCGCTCACCCGGGGCGAGGTCGACGAGGCAGGGCTCGCGGTCTACGACCACATGGCCACCGGGACGACGGCCGCGCGGAAGCTCGAGGCGCTGGCGGCCGCGGTCGGCCGGCTCACGCGCGACTTCGGCACGTGGAAGACGCCGTGGGGCGAGATCAACCGATTCCAGCGCCTCACCGGCGACATCGTCCAGCCATTCAGCGACTCGGCGCCCAGCATCCCCGTGCCGTTCACGTCGGCGCGCTGGGGCTCGCTCGCGTCGTTCGGGGCGCGCGCGTACCCGGGGACCAGGCGCATCTACGGCACGTACGGGAACAGCTTCGTCGCGGTGGTGGAGTTCGGGAAGGACAGCGTGCGGGCCAGGGCGGTCACCGCGGGTGGATTGAGCGGCGATCCGCGCTCCAAGCATTTCAACGACCAGGCCGAGCGATACGCCGCCGGCAACCTGCGCGACGTGTATTTCTACCCGGGTCAGCTCGAGGGCCATACCGAGCGGACGTACCATCCCGGGGAGTAGAGATCGCTACAGGGTCGTCACGACCGCGATGCCGCCCACGACGATCAGGCACCCGGCCCAGAGCAGATCCAGATTGAACCAGGCCCGCTGCAGCAGTCTGAGACCCAGGTAGCGGTAGACCACCCACGCGATCAACCCGCCGATCAGGAGCATCGCCGCGGTGTGCACCACCGCAACGAGCGAGGCCGACACGACGCCGGCGCTCGCGGCCTGTGCCATGGCCGCGTGCCCGGACCCGCCCGCGTGCGACGTCATGCCAAGGCCGAGATACACCGGCAGCAGCATCAATCCGGCGCCGTGGGCTGTGGCCATGAGGAACGACCACCAGACCAGGCGATCAGGGCCGACCCGGGCGAGGAAGCGCGGGTGGCGGCGGTTCATCAGCTTGTACCCGCCGAAGGCGATAAGCGCGCCTCCTGCGAGAAGCCCGAGTGCTCGCATCTGAGCCAGCGATACCGTCACCAGGGCGAACGGAAGCAGCACCGCCGACATGGCCAGCACGTGCCCGGCGGCGATCGGGGGCAGCGCCGCGAACACGGCGCGCCCCCGTTTCTCCTGCATCCCGTTGGAGACCGCGAACAGCCAGCCCATGCCCGGATTGATGCCGTGGTAACAACCCAGGCCCACGATGGCCAGCCACGCCCCCGGATGCTCGAACACGCTCGTCGCCGTCCGCAGCTACGACGGGAAGCAGAACGAGTCGGTGGAGCAGTCGCCGCCCTCGAGCCGGGTCTGGTGAGACCGATACCCCGGCTCGAACTCGACGAAGAATTCCTTGTCGAGCTCGATCCCGCCCGCCGGCTTGGCGTCGGCCATCACCTGCACGCCGGGCACGCCATCGGGATAGAACTGGTCGTCCCAGGTGCTGTACAGCGAGTTGGTGAAGTACACCCGCTTGCCGTCCCGGCTGATCTCGACCATCTGCGGTCCGCCCCCGAACGCCTTGCCGTTGGGATGGGGCGTACGATTGGCGATACCGCCGACCTTCACCGAGCCCGCGAGCTTCGGCTTCATCGGATCGGAAACATCGTACTGGCGCAGCTCGCCGGTGCCCCAGCACGCCGCATAGAGGAATTTGTCGTCGAGCGAGAGATCGATATCGCTCAGGAGCGGCGGCACCGCACCGAATCCCTTGAGGAGTGCAGGGAGATTGGCGGGGTCGGCGGGCTCGGGAGCGATCACAGCGGTCTTTGCCGCCTTGAACGCCCCCTTCTCGCGGTACCAGGTCCAGATCGAGGCCTCGAGATTGGTCGTGTCCACCACGACGCCGACGAAGCCGTAGTCCCGGCTCGGATCGTGGGCCGGCCGGATCTCGAGAGGCATCTGGTGGTTCGCGCCCAGGTCGATGCTCTGTACGTTCTTCCGGGCCCGAAGACTCCAGAAGTGGAGCGTGTGGCCGTACCGATTGGCGAGCAGGTCCTCGGGGACGATACCGTTCTCGAACTGGGGCGGCAGGCCCCACTCGCTCGACACCATGTAGTCCTTGTTGATATTCCACCAGAAGTCGTAGCTCTTCTCCTGCGGGCCGCGGTCCAGCTCCCACGGTCCGATGATCTCGAAGCTCTCGCAGTCCATCAGAAAGACGCCGGGGACCCCTTCGGTGCCGTCCTTCCCGCGCCCGCCGAGTGTGCTGATGTAGATGCCCTCGGGCCCGCAATGCACGGTATGCGGTCGGGAGTAGCCGGTCTTCTTGATGACCTCCTCAGGCTCGATGACCTTCACGATCTTCGCCTTGGTCGGGTCGGGCTTGGTGTCGATGATGTAGATCCGTGAGGAGCGCATGCCGGGCACGATGAGGTAGCGGCGCTCGACGTGCGGGTGCGCGGCCAGCGGGCACAGCGACGAGCTGCACGCATTCCAGCCGAAGTGGTGCAGCTCATCGCCCGTGTGGGTGAGTTCGATCTTGTGGACGACCTTGCCGAAGGTCTTGGACCCGCGGGCCACATCCACGACGCCCACGGCGTCGGGCCGCGTGCGGTCGGGCCGGAGCAGCGCGGTGTAGGCATACTTTTCGGTGGGTCCCGCCATCGCCAACTTGGGGGACGGGTAGAACGTGGGATCGGGGCGCAACGTTGCTGGCATGGGTCTCTCCCTGGATCGGGAGCCGGCGACACCGATCTCCAACGTCTACTCAGGTCGGTCGAGGTCGGGCGGCTCGCGGACGGAACGAATCGGGGCGCGGACGGCGCGCGCGCCCCTCCCTTTCGGATAAGATACGCGAAATACCGACCCCGATAGGGTGCCCTCCTCCCGACCGCCGGCCCCTCGTTCCACCACCACCACGAGCAGGTGTTACCTGGATCACCGCATTTACCAGGGGGGAGCATCATCCTCCACTGGGCCCATTACGCCGGGCGACCGGCACTAGAGCGATCATGAACCCACCACACAGGAAGCAGGCGATCGAGCTCCTCCGGGGGATGGCATTGTCCCTTGGGGTGGAATACGCCGAGCTCCACGAGTTCCCGGACTGGCGGACGCTGGGACTTCGTCTGCACGCCGGCGACCGCGCCGGCTTCGTCGAGCTCACCGAGGTGGAGCTCGATCTGCTGCTCACCAGCGTCGCGACCCGGAGTGAGCTGTACGAGCGGATGAGGGCGGTGGCGATAGGCCTGGGTATCCGCGACGCCGCGGTCGAACGACGGAAGCACGGCACGCGGTTCTGACGACCGCCGACAGGTCAGGCCAGGGCAGTCTTCCGCCTGCCCGCCGAGCGCGGGCGCCAGCGAACCTGCTTCAGATCCACACGCCCGCGGGCGTCGAATTTCACGCCCTCCCGCTCCAGCCGTTGCCGTTGGCTCAACTCCTCGCCCGGATACTTCCGCCGGCTCACCATTCCCACCGCATTGATGACCCGATGCCACGGAATCGTGGTCCCGGAGGGGAGCGCTGCCATCGCGTAGCCGACCTGCCTCGCGTGCCCCGGCAGGCCCGCCAGCTCGGCCACCTGGCCGTACGTAGCCACCCGGCCACGCGGGATGCGGCGAACGACGGCATAGATCTTCTCGCGCGACATATTCTCCGGCACGGTCAGAGCACGTCCGAACATACATCGTCCCCGGCTCGCGGCGCCGAGCGAGGTGAGGTACGATCGGGATGGTATCTTTCGTCAACGCCGAATCGCGGCGGGGAGGAGGTCGGTCCAATGCGGTGGTCCTTCACGATCGGACGGATTGCGGGCACCGATCTCCGGGTGCACGCGACATTTCTCCTGCTCCTCGCCTGGGCCGCCTTCGCGTCGTACCAGGCGGCCGGACCCGCCGCCGCAATCGACTACACCCTGTTCCTCCTCGCGCTCTTCGCCTGCGTGGTGCTGCACGAGTTCGGCCACATCCTGATGGCCCGGCGCTTCGGCGTCCGGACGCCGGACGTGATCCTCCTGCCGATCGGGGGTGTTGCCCGTCTCGAGCGCATCCCGGACGACCCGAAGCAGGAGCTGCTGATCGCGATCGCCGGGCCCGCAGTGACCCTCGCCATCGCGGCCATCCTGTTCGCCGCGGCGAATCTGATGGGACTGCATTTTTCGCCGGACAGCGCCGTCGCGAGCCGGCAACCATTCGTGCTCCGCCTCATGGCCGCGAACGTGTACCTGCTCCTCTTCAATCTGCTTCCCGTGTTTCCCATGGACGGGGGGAGGGCGGCGCGGGCGCTGCTCGCACGCCGTCTCGGACTCTTGCGCGCCACCCGGATCGCCGGCGGCGTGGGCCAGTTCTGCGCCATCGTGATGGGCATCGTAGGACTCATGTCGGGCGCGCCGCTCCTCATGCTCATCGCGCTTTTCGTCTACCTGGGCGCCGGCGCGGAGACGACGGCGGTGGAGACTCGGCTGGTGGGGGCGGGACTCACCGTCGCGGAGATGATGGTGACCGAGTTCCACACCATCCCGATTCATTCGACGCTCTCGACCGCGGCCGACCTGCTGCTCGCGGGCGATCAGCGCGACTTTCCCGTGGTGGACAACCTGGGACGTACCGAGGGTCTGCTCACGCGTGACAATCTGATCAAGGGGCTGCACGTGCGCGGCGCCGGGTCCACGGTGGGTGAGGCGATGACCGCAGGATTGACCCCCGTCCCCTCCACCATGGCGTTTCAGCAGGCGCTCGAGCGACTCAAGGCTTCGGGGCTTCCCGCGCTCCCGGTGGTGGACGGCGAGCGGCTCGTCGGCCTGCTCACGCTCGACAACATCACCGATCTTCTGATGGTGCGTCGCGCGACGGGCATGCCATCCCCATAGAGGGGAGGGCTCGTTCGCCCCGCCCCGGATGGCGGCGGCGCCCGAGGCGCCGCCGAGGACGATCAGAAGCGCGGCGGCGCGGCGCGCGGCGGGACGATGGTGAGACACGGAAGACCTCCTCGGGGTTCGGAACCGTCGTGTGATTGCTTCGCTCTCGACGGCCGATAGTCTACGGGAGGCGGCTCACCCGGATCTCAATCGCTTCTCAACAGGCTGGCTGGCGGACCGGCGGGCGGTGGGCGGAAACCAGGACGCGCGAGACGGCGTACGGTCGTTCGTCGGCTACATTTCCCCCACCAACCTCCGGAGGCTGCGTGCGCGCGTCCGCTCTCCTCGTTCCGCTCGTCCTGCTGGGCACCCACGTCGCGCCCAAGTCGGGCGAGGACCTCATTCGACAGATGCACGCGAAATACGCCGGCACCTGGTATCGCAACCTTACCTTCGTCCAGAAGACCACCTTCCCCGACCGCCCGGCTGAGACCTGGTACGAGGCCGGGACGATTCCCGGGAAGCTCCGCATCGATATCGCCCCGCTCGACAGCATGAACGCCTTCATGTTCCTGGGCGACTCGACCATCGTGTTCAAGGGAGGAAAGCGAGTCGCCGGATATCAGGACCGGAACCTGCTCATGACCCTGGGATTCGACGTGTATGGCCAACCGCCGGAGACCACGATCCAGCAGCTCCAGGGCCAATCGGTCGATCTCACGAAGATCCGCGAGGACAGCTGGAACGGCACCAGGGTGTGGGTGGTCGGCGCCGACAAGGGTGACACCACCACCAGTCAGTTCTGGATCGAGCAGAAGCGGTTGCTGTTCGTCCGGCTGATCGAGACCCACAAGAGCGCGAAGAACCCCTCTGCGCCGCCCAACGTCCTCGACATCACCTTCGAGAACTATCAGCCGCTGGCGAAGGCATGGGTCGCCCCCAGGTGCGTCATCAAGGCGAATGGGAAGGAAGTGCAGCGGGAGGAGTACAGCGACATCCGGGCGGACGTGGAGCTGCAGCCCGATCTGTACGACTCACAGACCTATCACGAGGCGACCTGGATCAAGCATTAGGGCAGTCTGGCGTCAGTCCGCAGGGATCCTACCGGAGCCCCGCCAGCCGGCGGAACCTCGGATTCGTTCGCAGCGGTTCCCAGATCGGATCCAGCGGCGGACGCGAGCGACTCGAGCGCCGCGGCGAACTCGCGCGCGTGCCTCAGCCGCTCCGAGTCCTGCCACTCGTCGAACTCGACCACGTCGTCGAGACGGAAGCCATCGAGAAACTGGACACGAGCTTGTCCCGGCTGGTGCCCCGGCGTCCCGAGGCGGCCACGACCGCGAGAAGCGCCAGGCGCCTGCGTTGCGACGCGGGGCCGGTATGCAGCTGGCCGTCCTCCTGCAGCACCAGTCCCCCGAAGGTGTTCAGCCGGAGCATGCCGGAGAGGCCTCGATCGTGTGGGGGTGAGATCAAAATATGCCGCCGGCTCGGTCGTTTCACCACGCCGTTGTGATTAGTTTGTGCCGTAATGTCGGGGCTGCCCTGGTCCATTCCCCTCTCACCACCGCGTACGTTCCCCGGGCCCGCCCTCGTCCCGGCGCCCTCGGTGTACGCAGCCCTCAGAGTTCTCCAGGTCGCCGCATGCGCCGTCGTGATCGCGGCGCTGCCCATCCCGGTGTTCGAGCTCGACCGCTACACCATCCCCAAGGAGCTCATCGTCCAGCTCGCGGCGCTCGCCGCCGGGGCCTTGTGCCTCGCTTCGGCCCGGCGCCTCAGCATCGTGGCCGTGGATATTCCCCTCGCCGCGTTTCTTTTCCTTTCCGCCGTGTCGGCCGCCTTCGCGACCAACGGCTGGCTGGCGTTTCGGGCGCTGGGGCTGAGCCTCGCCGGGGCCACGCTCTTCTGGTGCGGCCGCACGCTCGGTCGAACGGGTTTGAGCCGCCCCCTGCTCATGACCCTCGCGGTGGCGATCGTGCTCGGCGCGGTGACGGGTCTGGTGCAGGCTTATGGTCTGGTGGACTCGAGCCTCGCGAGTCTCAGCCGGGCGCCAGGCGGGACGTTCGGCAATCGGAACTTCATGGCGCATCTGGTCGCCATCGGTCTGCCACTGCTCCTCTTCCTCTCGATCGAGGCTCGGGACACGCTGCGGTTTTCGCTCGGCGCCGCCGGTGTCGCTCTCGCATCCGGGGCGCTCGTGCTCTCACGCTCGCGGGCGGCGTATCTCGCGGCCGCGGTGGGAAGCCTGTTCCTGATCGTCGAGGGGCTGTGGGTCGGACGGCTCTGGCACGACGAGCGGCTGCGTGGGCGGGTGCTGCGGCTCGTGGGGATCGCGGTGGGAGCGTTGATGCTGGCGCTGGTGCTTCCCAACCGGCTCAACTGGCGGAGTGATTCCCCCTACCTGGAGTCGCTCACCGGCGTGACCAACTATAAGGAAGGGAGCGGCCGGGGCCGGATCATCCAGTACCGCAACACCCTCACGATGGCGGCCAAGCACCCGCTCCTGGGGGTGGGCCCGGGCAACTGGCCGGTCCACTACCCGACATTCATGTCTCGGGGCGACCCATCCTACGACGCGGATGACATCATCCCGACCAATCCATGGCCCAGCAGTGATTGGATGGCCGTCGTCTCGGAGCGCGGCGTTCCGGCATTGCTGCTGCTTGCCCTGATCGGGGTCGCGATGGCTCTCGGTGGATGGACCCGGATTCGCCATAGCAGCAGCCGGCCGCCCGAGCTCACCGATCTGACTATCGTGGCGACCCTCCTCGCGGTGGCCGTGGTCGGATCGCTCGACGCCGTGCTCCTGCTTCCCACACCCACGTTCTTCGCCTGGACCGTCATCGGCGCCCTGACCTCGGCGACCAGACCGATCAGCGAGATCACCCTCACCTCGGTCTCCCGCCGCTGGGGACTCGGCGCCGCCGCCGTCGCCGGTGTGCTGTTCGTCGGCCGAAGCGTGGCGCAGACGGCGGCGATGGAGCTCTACGGCACCGGCGGGCTCGCGAACATGGAGCTGGCGTCCAGGCTGGACCCGGGCAACTATCGGGTGCACATGTTGCTGGGCTCGGCCTGGCTCAGGTCCGGCCGCTGCGACCGGGCCCGCCTCCACGCCCAGGCCGCCCGGAAGCTCTTCCCCAACCATCCGGCGCCCTCGCGCATCCTCCGTAGTTGTGGGGTCCGCAAGCCCCACTGAACCGGAGGGAAGATGACGTGTATGCGCGGCGCCATTCTGGCGGTCTCCGTGCTGTCGGTGTCGTCCTGTTCCAAGCTCCAGGGCATGGGGGGCGAAACGGCCCAATCCGGCAGCCCAAGCACTCCCCATGTGGGAGGCGGAGGCTCGAGCCCTGCCAGAAATACCGACAGGCGCCCACCCCTGATCCCCTACAAGTGCGACGATACGGAGCGATCTCTCTCGATGTGCGGCAACGAGCCGACTCGAGCCTCTCATTTCACGGCGGCGACATGGTTCCGCGCCCGGCCGGACTTCACCGTGCCGAAGTCGCATAAGCCCAGGTGAGTGATGTTGCCTCGGGATGGTGCGTGGGGTCACGGCAATCCCTCCTCTCAAAGGCGATGATGCGAGAACATCTTGCCAGGGGAGGAACACGATGAAGGCACGACTCACTGCCGCGATTGCGGCTGCCGTCATGAGCGTGATCGGCTGTGGCGGAAACAAGGCCGTCGAGATCAATCCCACCGCGAAGCCGTTGGGCACCCGCTGGAACGCGGTCCTGGCTACGCCGGCGGCGATGGCGGGCGTGGTGCAAGTGCGGGGCACTGCCTGGATGGAGGCCGACGGACAGCAGACCCACGCCCATGTCAGCATCTCGAACGCCACGCCGGGTGGCGAGCATCCGTGGCACGTTCACATCGGCCGCTGCGGAGCGGACCAAGGCATTTTCGGACCGCCCGAGGCGTATGGAATCCTGAGGGTGGGTGACAAGGGGCTGGCGGAGGGCGATGCGACCATACCGCTGGCACTGCCGAAGGCCGGACAGTACTTCGTCAACGTGCACGCATCGAAGGACAACATGGGCACCATCGTCGCCTGCGGCAATCTGGCCGCGCCGGTTCGCTAGCGACCCAGGGCGCCTTTGATCGCGGCGACCAGTACGGCGTGTTTCCTTCCCTGAGCCGTAATCGCCGCCCTGACGTCCTCGACGTCGCGGGCGGCGATCACCTTACCAGCCCCGGACATCAGATACCGGTAGCCACCGGCGTATCGGGGCGGCCCGCCCACTCCGTCCACGACCCGTCGTACAGCTCGACGTGGTCGGCGCCGAGCAAATGGAGCGCGTGAATGACGGCGCACGCCGAGACGCCCGATCCGCAGGTCGCGACGATCGGCCGTGCGAGATCCACGCCCGCGGTCTCGATGCGCCGGCGCAGCTCCGGCAGGGAAAGCATCGTCCCGTCGTCCCGAACGAGCTGCTGATGGGGAATATTGAAGCTGCCGGGTATGTGTCCGCCTCGGAGGCCCTGGCGGGGCTCGGGCTCGGCGCTGGAGAACCGGCCGGGTGACCGGGCGTCGACGACCTGCATGGTGCCCTCCTCGACCGCCCGAAGCACCGCTGGTAAGTCGCGAACCACACCAGGCCGCAACCGCGCGCGAAAGCTGCCCCGGGCCGGCATGATCTCCCCCGGCTCGACGGGGCGGCCCTCATCACGCCACCTGCGGCTCCCGCCATCGAGGAGCGCGACGCGGTCGTGACCGAAGGCCCGAAGCATCCACCATGCGCGCGCCGCGCTCAGATTGATGCCCGAGCCGTCGTACACCACGATGCCGTCGCCGTCGTTCATACCCAGGGCGGCCATGTACTCGGTGAAGTCGCGCTCGGAGGGGAGCATGTGCGGCAGAGGCGACGCCTGATCGCTGGCCGCGTCGAGGTCGAAAAAGCGCGCGCCGGGAATGTGGCCCGCGTGATACTCCGCGCGCGCATCCCGCCCGGTCGTCGGCAGATACCATGAGGCATCCAGCACCTGAAGGTCCGGGCGTCCGAGTCGCGTCGCCAGCCATCCGGTCGAGACGAGCGGCGGGAGCGGCTCCGTCACGGTATCAGCACCACCTTGCCGGTAGTGCTGCGTCCCTCGAGGGCGCGGTGTGCGTCAGCGGCGCGGGAGAGCGGGAACTCCGCCCCGATCCTGATCGTGATCGACCCCTCCGCGATCCAGGCGAAAAGCTCGCTCGACCGCCGGACCAGCTCGTCACGGGTGGCGGTGTAGTGGGGAAGGCTCGGCCGGGTGAGGAAGAGTGAGCCCCGCTGGTTGAGCACTTGCGGGTCGAAGGGCTCGACCGCGCCGCTCGACTGGCCGTAGAGCACCATCATTCCCCGGAGCGCGAGACAGCCGAGTCCCGGCAGGAAGGTCGTACGTCCGACGGAGTCGTAGACGACCTGGACGCCCGCTCTATTCGTCAGCCGCTTCACCTCGGCGGCGAAGTCGGTCTTGGTGTAAAGGATCACGTCCGAGGCGCCGGCCTCGCGCGCCAGTGCCGCTTTTTCTTCGGTGGACGTGGTCCCGATCACCCGAGCGCCCCGCCGCTTCGCCATCTGGCAGAGCAGCAGCCCCATACCGCCGGCCGCCGCGTGCACCAGGCAGGTATCTCCGGATTCGAGCGGATAGGTGGAGGTCGTAAGGTAGTGCGCGGTGAGACCCTGGAGCATCGCCGCGCCGGCCATTTTCGTCGTCACACCGGCAGGCAGAACCACCAGGCGGTCGGCGTTGATCAGCGCATGATCGGCGTAGGACCCCAGCACATTGACGGACGCCACGCGATCGCCGCGGTTGACGCCGGTCACGCCGTCCCCGACTTCCTGCACGGTCCCTGCGGCCTCGGAGCCGGGCGTGAACGGGAGAGGGACCTTGTATGCGCCGGTCCGCTGATAGATCTCGACGAAGTTCACGCCCACGGCTTCCACACCGATGAGCACTTGGCCAAGACCCGGGCTCGGCGCCGGAATCTTCTGGAGCTGAAGGACTTCAGGGCCGCCGGGGGCGGTGATGCGGACGGCGTTCATGACGGAAAGACGGAAGGACGCACAAACGGAACGTGTTGCCCGGTCATACGCATGAAGTTATCGAGGTACACAGCATTCTCCACCCACCGGTTCGTTCGTTCCCTCGTTTCCTTGCTTCCGCCGTTCCGCTGTCCGCCCTCTCGCCCTTTCGCCCTTCTGGCATTCCCCCTGCTCCTTAACACCAACCGGGAACACCCGTCATCCTGCCCGGATCCCGACCGACATCGTGACCGGACCTTCGAGAGGAGCGTCGACCCCATGCGCCGAACCCCGTGGGCCACAATGGCCTCCACCTTCGCTGCCATGCTTGTGGTGAGCCTGAGCGGCTGCAGCGATTCGACCAACCCCTCGGGTGGGGCCGAGATCACCGCCGCGGAGGCCAATGACATCGGCGAGGCCATGGCCGACGAGGTCGATCAGGCCGTCGGAGCGCTGACGGTGGAGGGTGTCGCTACCGGCGAGATTTCCGGGCAATCCGCGGCATCGCATTCGATGGCCGGCTTCACACCCCCGGGCACCAGCTGCGCAACCGTCTCGAGCTCGGGCGATACCGACGGCGACGGCGCTCCGGACCTCGCGACCTATACCTTCGCCCTGCCGGCCTGCAGCTGGACCGGATTCCGCGGCGGGTCGCTCGAGATCACCGGCTCCGTCGACATCAGCGACCCGACGCCTGCCGATTTCGATTTCGCGTACCAGGCGACGCTCCACGATCTCATGTTCAGGTTCACCGGCCCCCAGGGCAACCTGAGCTTCACGGCCGTGCGAAACGGCACCCGTGTCCTCACCGGCAACGCCGGCGGGTTGGCGCTGAGCAACAACATGACCGTGGATCGGACGTTCCCGGTGCGCCAGCCCGCCTCAGTGTCGCACAACCTGCTCCTCACCTTCACCCCGGCCCAGGGCGAGAGCCTCGCGCTCGGCGAGCCGCTGCCCGATGGGACCTTCGAGAAGAGCGGAACCTTCACCTGGACCCGGGGAAGCACCGTGCGGACGTTCGCGATCACGACGATCGATCCGCTCGTGTGGGACGCGTCGTGCACCACCGATCGCAAGATCGCGTCGGGTGAGATCCACGCCACGCTCGGCAGCGGGGGCTATGTCAAGACCGTGTGGACGGGCTGCGGGCAGGACCCGGTTCGGACGTTCGTGCCGGCGAGTTGAGGCCCGTGGAAACGCCCTTCCGTCCTTCTCCGTGTCCTCTGTGCCTCGGTGGTGAACTTCGCCGGCCCGGTCATGGAATCGGCCGGCGCATAGCCCCGCCTGGTGTATCGATCGAAGAAGCAGCGGGCTTGCTCGAGGTCCGACGGATGGAAGTAATCAGGACCGAGGCGCTGGCACCCGGCGAGCGCGATCTCGACCAGGTCTCTCGCCGTCGTCGCGATCGCCGGATCGCCCAGGCCGAGCCGTCCCGCCCGCTGCAGCAATCCCAGATCCGGCACGCCGAGGAGGTCCACCGCCGCACTGAGCGCCGCGGGATCGTAGGTGATCCCCACGGCCAGCGCGATCGGAGCGGCGTACCATTCGGGCGAAATCGCGTCGGCCGATCGCAGCTCCAGGTGGCCGCGCGGGCGTACTTCGGGGAACAAGGTGCTCAGGTGCTCGCGCCACTCGTCGAGCGTCGGAGCCGCGAGACCCAGCCACTCGCCGAACGGTCGGTGCTCGCCGTTGATCGCCGGCATGAGCATGGCTGGCGCATCCAGAGCGAACTCGAGATAGGCGTCGAGGGGACGTCGGGGATCGAACGGCAGACCGGTGTGGCTGGGATCGAGCTCCCGCCACGCCTGCGACCGAGTGCTCCGCCATCCTGTCGGACGAGCCTCGTAGATCGCCGAATTGGCGAAGATCGCGACGACGTACGGGGCCGCGGCGTTGAGCACCCGCCACCGAGGCCATGGCGCATCGTCGAAGTCCAGATTCAGCTGCAATGACGCGGTCTGCCGCATCATCCTCGCCCCGAACGCTCCCCGCCTCGCGAAGTAGTGCGCCATTCGACCGTAGCGCTTGCCGTCCAGCAGAAGCGGAGCGCACTCGATCGGATTGACCGGATCGATCCCCACCGCCAGCAGCGTGATCCCTTCGTCCTCGGCCGCGGCCCGGAGCGGCGGGACGACCGACCCGAGCAGGTCGAGCAGCTCACTCGGTGTCCGGCATGGCGGTGAGCTGTACTCGATCTGCCCGCCCGGCTCGAAGGTGAGCGCGCCGCCACAGGGGAGGTGGAAGCACGGGACGCCCTTCGCGGTCGTGGTCTCGGTCCACTCGTTCCGCGCGCCGTAGCGCTGGAGGAACGGCAGCATCGCCAGGACGTCGTCGCCCACGATCGGGCACCGCCGCCCGCTGGTGGTCTCGACCGGAATCAGCTCGGTCTCCGCACCGATCCGTCGCGGCCCGGCCCCCGCCGAAGACGCGAAGACCCGCTCGGCGAGATCGGATCGAAGCGACGTGCGCATCAGTCCCGTCACACCGGGGCTCCGATCACGAGACCGAACGGGGTGGCGGGATCGGTGGGCCATGCCTCGATTCGGATCCCGGCGGCCTCGAAGAGCTCGGAGACGCTGCCACGGTCGTACTTGGTGCTGATCTCCGTGCGGATCGACTCGCCTCGCTTGA
This sequence comes from uncultured Gemmatimonadales bacterium, assembly GCA_963757525.1. Taxonomy (GTDB): domain Bacteria; phylum Gemmatimonadota; class Gemmatimonadetes; order Gemmatimonadales; family GWC2-71-9; genus CAVVWJ01. Next base: position 1,354,972 of record CAVWRM010000001.1, on the reverse strand, counting down.
AGCGGATCTCGCCGATGCCGGGAATCGTGACCTGCTGGTCGCGGCTGGACACCAGGTGCATCTCCACCCGGTGAGCGACGCCCTCGTAGAACGCCCAGTGGTCGAACGCGAGCGGATCGAAGTCGGCTCCGAGCTCGGCGTTGAGCACGTGCAGCATGTTCCGGTTGAACTCCGCCGTGATTCCCGCCGAATCGTTGTATGCCGCTTCGATCTTCGCGACCTCCTTCCGGAGGTCCACGCCCATCAGGAACCGGTCCGACGGCGACATGGCGGCGCGCACGCGGCGGAGCAGGCGGATGGCCGCCGGGGGATAGAAATTGCCGATCGTGCTGCCGAGAAAGGCGAAAAGGACCGGATGCGCGAGCCGGCGGGGGAGATTGAGCTCCTCGGAGATATCCGCGATGGCCGGCTCCACCGAGAGTCCCGGGTACTCGCGACGCAGGGTCGCCGCGGTGAGACTCAGGAAAGTGGCGCTCACGTCGATCGGGACGTACAGCTCCGCCGTGCCCGCCGCGCGCATCGCGTTCAGGAGGATGCGGCTCTTCTCGGCACTGCCGGCTCCCAGCTCGACGAGTGTCCGGGTGCCGAGCTGGCGGATGAGGTCCGGCATCCACCCCTCGAGCAGAGCCCGCTCGGTGCGGGTAGGGTAGTACTCGGGCAGCCGGGTGATCTCCTCGAACAGCTCCGACCCGCGCTGATCGTAGAAGTACTTGGGCGGCAGCTCCTTCTGAGGCGCCGACAATCCCGCGGCGACTTCCGCCAGCATGCGTGCGTTGCCGCGGGGAGCCGGACGGGCCGCGCGGGCGGCGGTGTTGGACGTTGGATTAGACATCACGTGCGCACCTGAAGCCGCTGAAGATCTGGCGGCGAATGGGGTAGTCCCAGTTGCGGAAGCTGTTGCGGATCGCACCCGGGCGAGTGGCCCACGAGCCACCGCGGAGCACCTTGTACTCGGTGCCGAAGAAGACCTCGGAATACTCCTTGTAGGGAAAGCTCTGGAAACCCGGCCACGGACCGAAGTCGCTCGAGGTCCATTCCCAGACGTCGCCGATCATGCCGGAGCAGCCGATGGGCGAGACGTTCCGCGGATACGCACCGATGGCGGCGGTCCCGAAGGACAACTGGTCGACGTTGGCCAGCGCCCGGTCCGGCGGCGTTTCGCCCCAGGGATAGGTCCGCCGCACCTGCGCCGCGGGGTCCCACGAGGCGGCGGTCTCCCATTCGATCTCGGTCGGCAGCCGCTTCCCCGCGAATCGAGCGAACGCCTCGGCTTCGTAGTACGACACGTGACAGACCGGGTGGTCGGGATCGACCGGGCCCTCACGATCCATGCTTCGCGCGACCCACTTGGCATCCTGCTTCGTCCAGTACTTCGGCGCCACGGCGCCCGCCTCCTCCCGCCAGAGCCATCCGGCATTCGACCAGTACTCCCGCGTCTCATATCCGCCGTTGGCGATGAACAGGAGATAGTCGCGGTTGGTGACCGGGTGGATGTCGATCAGGAAGGGGCGCAGGTCCACGACGTGCCGGGGGCGCTCGTTGTCGTACGCGGCGGTCCGGTCGTCCGTCCCGATCTCCACAGGACCGCCGGGAAAGAGCACCATCTCACCATGCTCTCGCCGCCTCGACTCGACGGGGGCCGGCGGGGGTGCGAGTCGGGCGATCGGCGCGTAGGGACGTCCCTCCTTCAACTGCAGGGTCTGCAGGATGGTTTCGTTGTGCTGGTATTCGTGCTGCAGCACCATGTTGTACACGAAGCCGTCGTGCAGGAGGGGATGGTCGCCCTCGAAGTCGGTGGCGGCGAGGCGGCCCAGCACGCGGCCTCGGATCTGGTCCATCACGGCGCGGCAATCGGCGATTCCGGGGAGATCGAGGTTGCCACGGGTGCTCCGCGCATGCTCGAACGGATTGTACAGCCCCGGCATCTCCACGAACTCGATCGGCCCGTCGAGGTTCCGGGTCAGCCACAGCTCCTCGAAGTGCGCAATGTGGCCCAGATCCCAGAGGATCGGGCTCATGAGGGGATTGTGTTGAAGCCGAAGCTCTTCATCGGTTAGTGGAGCGACCAGGAGCAACGTCCGCGACCGCGCTTCCTGCAGCTGGGTCGCGATGGACTCCGGGTCGACGCGCCCCGACACGGCGGTGCCCGTCATGAAATGGCTCCTCGCCCGATCGGCCGGGCCTCGAAGACGGCAGGGTGGAACGAACCTCGGAGCCTATGATACGGCTTGCCAGCGGACCTGGCGAGACGAAACCGTCACAACCTTCGCGTGATCTTTGGCCGGACCGTTACGCTGATCCATAGAAACGCCCCCGGCTCGACCCGGGTTCCCCGGCCTGCCAAGTGCGCGCCGCCGTGGAAGTTCCCTAGGTCGTCGGAGCCCGCAGCAAGGCCAGCTCGAGCCCGTCGCAGAGCGCCAGCCAGCTGGCCTCGATGATGTTTTCGGAGCACCCGACGGTGCTCCACCGCTCGGCCCCGCGGGCCGACTCGATGACCACCCTGGGTCTGGCCCCCGTGCCCAGGTGCTCGTCCACAATACGGACCTTGTAGTCCACGAGATGCACGTCGGCCAGCGCGGGGAAGTGGGGCAGGAGCGCCTTGCGGACCGCGCGGTCGAGCGCGTTCACCGGCCCGTCCCCCTCCGCGGCGGTGTGCATCCACTCCTCGCCCACCCGCATCTTGACGGTCGCCTGCGAGCGGCTGCCCTCCCCCCCACGCTTCTCCACGATGACCGTGAAGTCCTCCATCAGGAACGGCGGCCGGTATCCCGGCGCCGCCCGCCGCAGGAGCATCTCGAACGAGCCGTCTGCCGCCTCGAACTGGAAGCCCAGGTGCTCGAGCTCCTTGATCCGCTGGAGCACGGTGGCCTCGCTCTCGCCGGCCGGCAGGCCCAGGGCTTCGGCGCGCATTCGGACGTTCCGGCGGCCGGAGACCTCACTCACGACTACGCGCATCTCGTTCCCCACGTCGGCGGGGTCGATGTGCTGGTAGCTCTCGGGCACCTTGGCGATCGCGGCGACATGGATGCCGCCCTTGTGGGCGAACGCGCTGTGTCCGACGTACGGCGCATGGGCGTCGGGATGCTGATTGGCGACCTCCGACACGAATCGGGACGCCTCGGTCAGCCGGCGCAGGGCCTCCACCTCCAGCACCGGAATGCCCAGCTTGAGCTGCAGGGTGGCGATGAGCGGGACCAGGTCGAGATTGCCGCAACGCTCGCCGTACCCGTTGATCGTGCCCTGCACGTGTGACGCGCCCGCCTGCACGGCGGCGAGCGCGTTGGCTACGGCGAGCCCGGCGTCATTGTGCGGGTGGACACCCACCGGCGCGCGCAGCCGGTCACGGACCAGGCAGACCCGCTCCCGGAACGCGTCGGGCAGGGTTCCACCGTTGGTGTCGCAGAGGACCAGGCAGTCCGCCCCCGCTTCTTCGGCCGCAGCGAGGGTATCGAGCGCGTAGCCGGGGTCGAGCTCGTAGCCGTCGAAGAAGTGCTCGGCGTCGTAAATGACTTCCTTGCCGGCGCGCTTCAGAACGGCGACGCTCTCCCCGATCATGCGGAGATTCTCTTCCCGGGTGGTCTCGAGAACGCGGTCCACGTGCAGCGTCGAGCTCTTGCCGACGATGGTGACCACCGCCGTCTCCGCCTCGAGGAGCGCCCGGAGGTTGGCGTCGTCCTCGCAGCGGCCCCCCGCGCGGCGCGTGCTGCCGAACGCCGCGATCTTCGCGTGGCGGAGCGGCTCCCGCCGGATCCGGCGGAAGAACTCGACGTCCTTGGGGTTGGAGCCGGGCCATCCGCCCTCGATGTACGACAGGCCGAGCCGGTCGAGCGCGCGGGCGATCTTGACCTTGTCGTCCACCGAGAGCGAAAGCCCCTCGCGCTGGGTGCCGTCGCGGAGGGTCGTATCGTACAGCCGGAGGGTCATCGTCGGTTCGTCCGGTGTGGGGGCGCCAAAAAGCGACGCGGCCTCTCGAGGGAGAGGCCGCGTCTGGTTGCCAGGGCTCGGGACGTGCCGCTATCCGTGTGCCGACGCGCCGCCTCTCGATGAGAGTCGGAGCGGAATAATGTTGAGGGCGCACGGGGTCGTCATGGCCATGCATATCTATACAGCATGGCTGGGCAGGGCGTCAAGTATGCGAAGGGGCGCCGTTCCGCCGTTCCCCCGTACCGCCTATCTTCCGCCATGCCCACGATCGACACCATCATCCCCCGCTTCAAGGCGGCCGACCGGGCCACGCGGCTCGAGACGCTTCTGGACTACTCGCGGAAGCTCCCGCCGCTGCCGGAGCGTCTTGCCGACACCCAGAAGGACGACGCCCATCGGGTCCACGAGTGCCAGACGCCGGTGTTCCTCTGGGTCGAAGTGGATGACGGTCACGTCCACATTCACGCGGACGTCCCCCGGGAATCCCCCACCGTACGCGGATTCATCTCGCTCCTGGCCCGGAGCCTCGACGGTGCCGCTCCCGAGGACGTGGCCAACGTCCCGGATGATCTCCTGGACCAGCTGGGACTGAGCGAGACGCTGGGAATGACCCGCACCCAGGGCCTCACCGCGATCCTCTATCGCATCAAGCGCTCCGTGGCTTCCGCGGCGTGACGGCCGGCGTCCTCGACCTCTCCGGACGCGGGAGCGGGTTTCTCAGGCGCCGGGAGACGGGCTATCTGCCGGCGGACGGCGACGTCCATGTCGGCGAGCGGATCATTCGCCAGTTCGAGCTGCGTGCCGGCGACGAGATCGAGGGAGACGCCCGTCCCGGCGGGCGTGGCCGAGGCCCCACCTTGGAGCGGATGACCACGATCAACGGCCGCCCCCCCGAGCAGATGCGCGGGCGTCTGGAGTTCACTCGCCTCGGCGCCATTCATCCCAACGAGCAGATCCGTCTCGAGTGCGGGCTCACCCGCCAGGGGCAGCCCGATTTCACCAACCGGGTGATCGACCTCCTCTGCCCCTTCGGCAAGGGGCAGCGTGCGCTCATCGTCGCCCCCGCGAAAGCGGGCAAGACGATGGTCCTGCAGTCGATCGCCGAGGGGGTGACCACCAATCATCCGGACGCGACGCTGCTCATCCTCCTGGTGGACGAACGTCCCGAAGAAGTGTTCGAGATGGAGGCGGCCGGCGTCGGCGAGGTGGTGGCATCGAGCTTCGACAACCCCGCGTCGCAGCAGGTGCGGGTTGCCGAGCTGATCCTGGAGCGGGCCAGGCGCCGGGTCGAGCTGGGGCAGGACGTGGTGCTGATCGTGGACTCGTTGACCCGTCTGGCTCGCGCCTACAATACCGTCGAGAAGGGCACCGGCCGCACCCTCTCCGGCGGGCTCGACGCCCAGTCACTCGAGAAGCCCAAGCGGTTTCTCGGCAGCGCGCGGAAGGTGGACCCGGCACAGGGCGGCGGATCGCTCACCATCATCGCCACCGCCCTCGTGGACACCGGAAGCCGGATGGACCAGGTGATCTTCGAGGAGTTCAAGGGAACCGGCAATAGCGAGCTGGTGCTGAGCCGGGATCTGGCGGAGCGGCGGATCTTTCCGGCGATCGATCTGGCGGCCAGCGCCACCAGGCGGGAGGAGCTGCTGCTGTCGGAAGAGGCGCTGGCGGTCTCCCGGCTGCTGCGTCATCGGATCGCCGGCATGTCTACGGTCGCGGCGATGAGCGATCTCACCACCGACATGCGCCGCGCCCGCACCAACGAGGAGCTGGTCCGGGCCCTGGCCGCGGGCTGATCACCCGGCGATCGCCGGCCCGCCTCGTTTCAGCGGCCGACCGCGGTGGTGCGGTTGGCCCGCTCGAACTCCTTCATGAACGTTACCAGCGCCACGACGCCCTCCCGAGGAAACGCGTTGTAGATGCTGGCCCGCATCCCGCCGACCGAGCGGTGTCCCTTGAGGCCGTCGAGACCGCGCTTGGTGGCCTCGGCGATGAACTTGGCCTCCAGCTCCTCGGTCGGCGCGCGGAACGGGATGTTCATGAGCGACCGGCTGGTGGTCTGCACGGTACCGCGGAAGAACTCGCCGTTGTCGAGACAGTCGTACAGCAGGCGCGCCTTGGCCTCGTTGTGCTCGGCCATCGCCGCGAGACCGCCCTGCGCCTTGATCCACTTGAAGACCTCGCCGATGATGTAGATCCCGAACGTCGGCGGCGTGTTGTACATCGACTTCTCCGCCGCGAAGGTCCGGTACTGCAGCATCGTCGGCAGGGTCTTGGGGCCCGCCTCCACCAGATCGTCCCGCACGATCACCAGCGTCACGCCCGACGGCCCGAGGTTCTTCTGCGCACCGGCATAGATGAGGCCGTACTTCCGCACGTCGATCGGCCGGCTGTACATGTCGCTCGAGGTGTCGGCGATGAGCGGCACCCCCGCCGGTACCGGCGGCTCCGACCGCCATTGGGTGCCGAAGATGGTGTTGTTGGTCGTGTAGTGGACGTAGGCCGGATCGGTGGAGTAGCTGGTCTCCTCCGGCCTCGGTATACGGTCGAAGTTGGTGGACTCGCTGGTGGCGGCAATGTGGACTTTCCCGCCGAGAATCTTGGCTTCCTTGACGGCCTTCTGCGACCAGGCGCCCGTCAGCAGATAGTCGGCGGTCCGGTCGGCCGGGAGGAGGTTCATCGGCACCATCGAGAACTGAAGCGACGCGCCACCCTGGATGAAGAGCACCCGGTAGGAGTCGGGAATCCCCGCCAGCTCCCGGCACGCCGCCTCGGCCTCGCCGGCGATCTTGTCGAACACCTTGCCACGGTGGCTGTGCTCCATGATGCCGATGCCGCTGCCGGCGACGTTCCAGACGGCTTCCTGCGCCTTCCGCAGCACCGGCTCGGGAAGAACCGCGGGACCCGCGCTGAAGTTATAGATGCGATCGCTCATATCTCACTCAACTCCACGCTGATGATGTCCGGATTCCCGGAGCGGATGCGGTCGAGCGCGCCGTGATTGGGCTCGCCGTCGAGATGAATCCGGGCGAGCGTGGCCTGGGCGCCGTGATAGATGATGTTCTCGACCTCTTCGACGTTGATCGCCGCGCCGGCGAGCACGCCGAAGACGTGGGCCAGCACGCCCGGGCGGTTGCGGTGCCGGATCGAGAGGACGTGCGTGGCCGAGCTGCGGGCGAGGCGGTTGACCACGTTGGGGACTTCGCCGGTCTGGACGTACGACTGGACGATCCGGATCACCTCGTGCGCGATGGCCACCTGCGCCTGCTCGGTGGAGGCCCCGACGTGGTGCGTGCCGTAGACCCCCGGAACCTGCACGATCGGATTGGTGAAATCGGCCACATTGCCGGCCGGCTCGTTCTGGAAGACGTCGAGCGCCACCCGTATGCCCTTCTCCTCGATGGCGTGGCGCAGCGCCGCTTCGTCCACCACCGATCCGCGTGACGTATTGATGAGATACGCGCCGGGACGCATCGCCGCCAGGAACTCGGTGCCCACCAGGTTCCTGGTGTCCGCGTTGGCCGCCACATTGACGGAGACGGCATCCGACAGTCGGGCCACCTCGAGCGGCGTCTGCGCGTAGACCAGGCCGAGCCCGTCGGCTTCTTCGTGCGTAAGGCTGCGCGACCAGGCGATGACCGGCATGCCGAACGACCGGGCCCGCACCGCGATCTCCCGTCCGATTTGTCCCAGGCCCACGATGCCCAGCCGCCGCCCGTGGAGCCCTCGGGCCTTCGAGTATTCTCCCTTCCGCCACTTGCCCTCGCGGAGGTCGCGCACCTGGTCGGGAATGCGCCGATCACACGCGAGGAGGAGACCCATCACGAGCTCCGCCACGGCGATCGAGTTCTTTCCCGGACAGTTGGAGACGAAAACGCCGAGTCCCGAGGCGGCCTCCACATCGATCGTGTCGATTCCCGCGCCCGCCCGGATCACGAGGCTGAGCGCGGTACCGGACTTGAGCGCGTCGGCGAGAACTTTCTTGCCCCGCACGATGAGGATGTGCGGATCGGTCTCGCGAATCAGCGCGGGCAGCTCTTCGGCCTTGACGTCGGCGTTGGAGACCACGGCGCAGCCGAGCTCGCGGAGCCCGTCCACGCCCACCTTCTCGAACTTGTCGGCAACCAGAACCTTCATGGACACTCCGTGGTGTCGCACGCTATGAGTCGCGACCTACGGGTCGCGAGTCCAGGATTCTAGGCGACTCGTGACCCGCGACTCATGACCCGTCACTCACAGCTGATGCACAAACAGCCCGCTTCTCAACTTGGGCTCGAACCACGTGCTCTTGGGCGGCATGATCTTGCCCGCATCCGACACGGCCATGAGTTGCTCGAGGGTGGTGGGAAACAACGAGAACGCGATCGCCATCTCCCCCGACCTGACCCGCCGCTCGAGCTCAGCGGTCCCGCGGATGCCTCCCACGAAATCGATGCGCTCGTCGGTCCGCGGGTCTCCGATGCCGAGGATCGGACCCAGAACACGGTCCTGCAGGAGCGAGACATCGAGCGACCCGACCGGATCGGTCCGGTCGATCGTCGCCTCGTCGAGCTCCAGGCGATACCACCGTCCGGCCAGAAAGAAGCAGATCTCGCCGGAGCGCCGGGGCGCCGCCTCCTCGGTGGGTGTCACCTTCCCTACCTTCGTCATCCGCGCGAGCACTCCGGCCGCCTCGAGTCCGGCGAGGTCCCGAACCACCCGGTTGTACGGCAGGATCCGGAGCTGCTCCGCGGGGAACAGCACGGCGAGAAACCACTCGTGCTCGCCGTCACCCTGCGGCCCCGCAGCGCCCGCCCGAAGCTCCTTGCCGGCCCGCCACGCGCTGGCGGAGCGGTGATGGCCGTCGGCCACGTACGCGTGGGGCACCGGCCGGAACGCGGCGACCAGCCGCTCCGGCTGCGGCATCTCCCACACGGTGTGGCGGACACCGTCGGGCGCGGCGAAATCGTAGAGCGGCGTCGTCTCGAGCACGGGCTCGATGAGACGGTCGATGTCCTCGCGGCCGCGATAGGTGAGGAAGACGGGCTCGGCATTGGCCATCAGCGTCAGCACGTGGCGGGTCCGATCGTCCTCCTTGTCCTGCCGGGTCTTTTCGTGCTTGCGGATGATATCCCGCTCGTACTCGTCGATGTGTACGCAACCGACGATGCCCGTCTGGGTCCGCCCATCCATGACCTGCCGATACAGGTAGATCGCGGGGGACCGGTCCTTCCGCAGCGTCCCCTCGGCCAGAAAGCGCTCCAGCGCCTCGCGCGCCTGGGTGTAGATCCTGGGGTCGTGGGGATCCACATCCTCGGGCAGGTCGATATCGGAGCGGCCGACATGCAGGAAGCTGTAAGGATTGCCCCGGGCAAGCTCCGCCGCCTCGCTGCGGCTGACCACGTCGTACGGCACCGCGGCCACGCGCTCTGCGAGGTCGGGGGCGGGTCGAACGGCGCGGAACGGATTCAGTCGCATGAAGGCTGAGTCGGCTAAAGGCTCACGGCTGAAGGCTGAAGGCTGAAGGCTGAAGGCGCCAGGCCGAAGGCAAATAGCTTCCGGGCTGCAGGCGCTGAGCTTCAGCCTTTGGCATTCAGCCTTCAGCCGACTTGAAGGCAACATCCTACCCGCGGGGATGAGGAGGCGTCAAGCGGTTACCGCCCGCTCGCAGAGGCCGAGACCGGCATCGGCCGCGAGGGCGAGCAGCGCGGCGGGCAAGGCGCCGGACAGGATCATTTTGGTATCGGAGAGCGCCAGCCCCGCCGCGATCGGATCGCCCAGGCCGCCAGCGCCGATGAAGGCGGCGAGGGTCGCGGTGCCGACGTTGATCACCGCGGACGTCCGGATGCCGGCCATGATGACCGGCGCGGCCAGCGGCAGCCGGACGTAGCGAAGAATCTGGCCCGGCGTCATCCCCAGTGCCAGAGCGGCACCGACGGCCTCCGGGGCGGCATCGCGGACGCCCGTATAGGTATTCCGCAGGATCGGGTAAATGGAGTAGAGAAAGAGGGCGACGAGCGCCGGCACGACGCCGATCCCGAGCAGCGGAATCATGAAGGCGAGCAGCGCGATGCCGGGCAGCGTCTGGATGACGCCGACCGCCCGAATCACCGGCTCCGCCCCGCCCCGAAGACGCTCGAGCCCGAGACCGAGCGGGACCGCCGCCAGAATCGCGGCACCCAGCGAGACGAGCACCAGCAGCACGTGCCGGCCGGTGAGCGAGACGATGGTGGCACGGCGCTCCCAGAGATAGGAGAGGAGGCCTTCACCCGTCGTCCTGCCCACCGGCCGCGAGACGGCCGAAGCCCTGGTCAGCCCCAGCTCGGCCAGCGCGGAGGCCGCCACCCGCGCGATCGGTTCGCCATCCACCTCGATTCGCCGATTGAGACGCCGCATGGCCTCGACGCTCAGCCGGTCGCTCAGCTCGGTGAGGGCCACCACCGCACCCGGCCGCCGCCGGACCAGGCCCTCGCTCGCGAGGCCGGCGGCCTCGTATGGCGGAAAGAAGCGGCGGTCGTCGCGGAGCACCACCAGATCGTACCGGGCGATGAAGCCGTCCGTCGAATAGCCGTCGATCACGTCCACCTCGCCCCCGGCAAGCGCCTGGTACTTCACCGCGGGCAGCAGCGCCTGCACCGACCGGAACTTGACCCCGTACGCGGAGGCGAGCCCCGGCAGACCGTCGGGTCTCCCGATGAAGTCCGCCGTGAGGCCGGCCCGCAGTCCGCGAGACTCCCGCGCCAGATCGCTCAGCGTCGCGAGGTGAAGCCGGGTGGCCGTTTCTCGTCGGACGGCGATGGCGTAGGTGTTCTCGAAGCCCAGCGGTGGCAGCCAGCGCACGCCGTACCGGTCACGGAACTCCCTCGACACCCGGTCGTACACCTCGCGAGGATCGGGCTTCGGCTTCTCGTGCAGGATCGCGAGGAGTCCGGTTCCGGTGTACTCCGGATACACATCGATGGCGCCCTCGCGCAGCGCCCGAAAAGCGACCTCCGTCGCGCCGAGTCCGGGGCGGCGGTCGACACGAAACCCGCGCGCCTCGAGAAGCTGCGAGAACATCTCCGCCAGCAGGTACGACTCCCCGAAGGGCTTCGACGCCACGATCACGGGCCGCGAGGTCGAGTCCGTCTGGGCGAGGCAGGGCGCCGCCGTCGCGAGCACCGCGAGCAGGCATGGCCCCCACGGCCTCACGTCGTGATCCGCGCGCGCTGGAACAGGTCGCGAACGTACTCGGACGACGGCTCGTCGCGGAGGCGGGAGGGGACGTCCATCTGTTCGACTCGGCCCCGGCGCAACACGGCGATACGGTCCGCCAGGAGCATCGCCTCGTGCAGATCGTGCGTCACGAGCAATGCGGTGAAATGCAGATCCCCACGGAGCCGCAGAAAGGTCGCCTGAAGATCGGCCCTGGTAATCGCGTCGAGGGCGCCGAAGGGCTCGTCCAGCAGAATGACGTCGGGATCCGCGGCCAGCGCACGCGCCACCGCCACTCGCTGGCGCTGGCCGCCCGACAACTCGCGAGGCTTGCGGCCGGAAAATTCGCCGGGGTCGAGACCCACCAGGTCCAAAGCACGAGCGGCTCTCCGGTCCCCATCCGGCATCCCACGAAGCCACGGCACGAGGGAGACATTGCGCCGCACCCGCCAGTGCGGAAGGAGGCCACCCTCCTGCGGTACGTAGCCCACGCGCCGCCTGAGGGCGATCGGATCGAGTGTCGCGACATCGGCCCTGTCGACCAGGACCTGCCCGCCGTCGGGGTCGGTCATCCGGTTGAAGCAGCGCAGGAGCGTCGTCTTGCCCGAGCCGCTCTCGCCGATGAGCGCGACGCACTCGCCGCGGTGGACGTCGAGGGATACGCCATCCAGGGCGGGAACGGCTCCATACCGCTTCGAGACATCCGCGGCGCGCAGAGTGACTTCTGACGACGACATGGGGGCAACTTATCCCCCGTCGGAGAGGAGAGACAGAGCGCGCGGACCGTGCAAACTACGAGAATGAAACGGCGCGGCGAGACCCATCACAGACCCCCTTCAGCCGAGCCGGCCGACGGGTGGTGCCCAGTCCCTCCGTGTAACTCCATCGAGAGACGCGCGTTCAGCCGTGTTCGCCTCGCGGCGGCGCCGTCAATCCGGCATGCAGAAACGTGCAGCCGTTGCGAGCACGAATTTGGCATCATCGCGGGCACCCCCCAGCGACTACGCGAGAGGCTCAGCGATGTACCGGATCGAGCTCAAGCCGGGCGAGGAGAACGTATTCCGGACGATCGAGGAGTTGGCGACCGGCATCCGCAACGGGCTGGTCACGCCACGCGCGCGGATATTCCATAACGCGTCACAGAAGTGGCTTCCCATCGAGTTCCACCCGCACTACAAGAAGGCCCTGTCGATGCCGCCCACGAAGTCGGGGGAGACCCCGGCCGTAGGGGCGAAATCGTCGAAGTCGCCGGAGACGCACGGGCATGCGGCCAAGCCGGCCAAGGTCGCACAGATGCCCTCCGCGGCCGCTGCACCGGCACCGGCGCCATTCGCGCGCACCAGGGAGCTGACCTTCATTCCGACCGATCCGCCCAAGCCGGCTCCGGAAGCGGTGGCTGCTCCGGCACCCGCGCCGGCGCGTGATCTCCCACCCGCCGCGATCATGTCGCCCGTCGTGGCCCTGCCGGCCATCACCTACAAGGAGCCCGCCCGTCCGGCCGAGACCGCTCCTCACGCACGAGCCGCCCATCAGTCGGAGACTGTCCGCCATCATCACGATCCGGTCGTACATGGGGACGTGTCGCTCCCGGTGGCGCACCAGCCGCTCACGAGGACCGAAGTGCGCCGGATCAAGCCGGCATACCTGGGCGGGCTCGCGGCCGCGCTGATCGTCGGATCCTACGTGGCGCTCTCGGCCGCGACACCTTCCACCAAGACGGAAGCCACCGTCGAGGAGAGCGCGAAGCCGGAGGTGGTGGAGGCATCGGCCACACCGCCTCCGCTGGGGTCCTCGCCGGCGGTCGATTCCGTTCCGGCACCGCGGACTCCGACCGCGACGGCCAGCACCACCGGCCCGACGTTCGGCGGCCTTCCCGCCCCGGCACCCGCCAAGCCGCCGATCGTGACCTCGGCCGGCGCGTCGCCCGCGGCGACGGCCGGCAAGGACACCTCGGTGACCATCGAGCCCGCCCCGGCCGCCGTGGACCTTTCCGTGCCGAGCCTCCCGTCTGGTGATTCACTCGCCCCGACGCTCAGCGACACCGGCGCGATGCGCCGCATCCTCCGCGCGGTCGGTGGCAAGGGGGCTTCTCCCTCCCGGCCCTGACCAGGGCACTGTGACTCATCCCACCGCACGATTTCGATCCGCAACGCATTATCTTGCACCTTAAGCTGTTGTTTGCGAACAGCTTATGTCGAGAACTCTGTGGAAATCACGAGTCGAAGTGGAAAACCGGTCCCATGGCAAAACGGAAGGGCCTGAAGTCGGTCAAGGCCGTCGTCGAGCAATTGGATGAGGCAGGCAAATCCGCGACACTCGTGGTGGACGGTCACGAGGTCGGCGTGACGAGTCTGGACAAGATTCTCTGGCCCGGATCCGGACGCCGCCGAGCGCTCACCAAGCGCGATCTCCTCCGCTACTACGCCCGCGTCTCTCCGTGGCTCCTTCCCCACCTCGCCGATCGTCCGCTGTTCGTCACGCGATTCCCCGGCGGGATCACCGGCAAGGGCTTCTTCCACAAGCATTGGGAGCATCCACCGGAGTTCGCGCGGCGAGTGTCGATCTACGCGGCGAGCGGGAACGAGGACGGCGAATACCTCCTCTGCGACAATCTTCCGACGCTGCTGTGGATGGGGCAGATGGGCGCGCTCGAGCTGCACGCCTGGTTCTCGCGAGTGGAGACCGGGCCCGACACCACGATTCGGAGCCGGACCTTTACCGGATCGGAGGGCGCGCTCGAGCGCTCGATCCTCAATTATCCCGACTACATCGTCTTCGATCTCGATCCCTACCTCTACTCCGGTCGCGAGAGCCCCGGGGAGGAGCCGCGACTGCACCGCCGAGCCTTCAGCCGGACCCGCGCCCTCGCGCTGTACATCCGCGAGCTGCTCGGGGGGCTCGGCCTCGACACGTTCGTGAAGACCTCGGGGCGCACGGGACTGCATCTCTACCTGCCGATCGAGCGCGATGTCGATTACGACTCGGCCCGGGATGTCGCGGCCACGATCGCCCGGCAGGTCCTCAAGGACCGCCCGCGGGACGTGACGATCGAATGGGCCGTCCGCGCGCGTCGCGGCAGGATCTTCTTCGACTACAACCAGAACAGTCGGGGGAAGTCCCTCGCGACCGCGTTCTCCCCCCGCAGGCATCCGGCGGCGACGGTGTCCATGCCGGTGACGTGGGAGGAGCTCGACGCGATCTACCCGACGGATTTCACCCTGCTTACCGCCCCCGACCGCCTCGACCGCCAGGGCGATCCCTGGGCCGGGATCCTCGGCGCCAAGCAGAGTCTCCACGAGGCGTTCGAGGCACAGGGCGCGGGGTGAGCCCACATCAGCCGGCCCGCCGGGGGCGCTTCGGCTGGCGGCCGCCCATGCTGGCGACGTTGATGGCGTCGCTGCCGAGCGGGAGCGACTGGATCTTCGAGCCCAAGCTCGACGGGATCCGCGCGCTGATCTACGCGCACGGCGGTTCGGCCCGGCTCTTCTCGAGAAATCACAAGACCCTCGACGAGACGTACCCGGAGGTGGTCGAAGGTCTGGCGACTGCCGTCCTGGGCAATGCCGTGCTCGACGGTGAGATCGTCGCGATCGATCCACGAACCCGTCTCAGCAGTTTCTCACTTCTCCAGCGCCGGAGCCAGCTTCGCGATGCGACGCTCGCCCGGAGCGCGGGCGTGCCCGTCAAGATCTACCTGTTCGACTGCTTGTTCTCCCAGGGGATCGACCTGACCGGTCTTCCGCTGATCGAGCGGAAGACGGTGCTCCGCGACGTCGTTCGCTACGACGACGACATCGTGTTCACCCCGTTCCGGACCCGGGGCGCGGCGGAGATGTTCCGCCGGGCCTGCAGCCGCGGCGCCGAAGGCATTCTGGCCAAGCGGGCGGGCTCGGCCTACGTGAGCGGGCGATCGACCGACTGGCTCAAGATCAAATGCGTGAATCAGCAGGAATTCGTGATCGGGGGGTTCACCCCGCCCAAGGGCGCGCGCGAGCGGCTGGGCGCGCTGCTGGTGGGATACTACGAGGGCGACGCCTTGCGCTATGCGGGTAAGGTGGGCACGGGCTACGACCGGGACGCGCTCGACCTGCTTCATCGGCGCCTGTCCCCGCTTCGGCGACAGCGCCCGCCGTTCGCACCCGGCCCCCTTCCGTCCGGACAGGTCAACTGGGTCACGCCCAGGCTCGTGGCCGAGATCGGGTTCACGGAGTGGACCACCGCCGGCCTTCTGCGCCATCCCCGCTATCTCGGCCTCAGGGAAGACAAGGGCGCGCGCGAGGTGCATCGGGAAGCCTGAGGGCGGGCATCCTCGCGCGAGATCGGCGCGGCTCATTCCACATCGACTGTCCACGCATAGTCCTCCAGCTGCCGGCTGATGGGGGCCGGCCCGCTGGTGCCGACGATGTTGGTGAATTCGTAGCGCTCACGCAGCTCCTGGCGGAGTTGCGTGTTCTCCTCGACCAGCCGCCGGCGCTCGGCGTCCACCAGCTGCTGGAGCGAAGAGACTGGGAGATCATGCCGGCCGTGATCCGCAGCGCCTCGATCATTCGCTCGGTATCCCGCTCGGCGCTCGCCGCGAGCTCGATCGACAGGGTGCCGGTCGTGTCGCCGTCGAGCAGGATCGGGACGCAGAGAAACGTGACCTCCTCGTTACGGTCCGCCCGGCCAGCGGCCCGATGAAGAAAGAGCGGTTCTCCGCTCACGAGCGGGACGACGGCCGGCGCTTTCGACGCGGCGACACGCCCGGTGATGCCCTCCCCGATCCTGTAACGCACGCGGCCCGCGCTTCGGGGATAGCCAAGCTCCGCCTCGATCACGAGCATGCCGGACGCTTCTTCCAGGAGGGTGACCGCCCCGCGAACGGCGCCGCACCGCCGCTCCAGAACTTCCAGCACGGCGTACAACGCCGCCTGCAGATTCAAAGTGCCGGCGAGGGCCTGACCGACCTCCATCAGCGTGCCGAGCTTCCGAACGTCGGCCGGCTCGGTCGCGCCCTCCCCCGGCGCCTCCGCCTCGCCGGGGGAACGCGACGTCGTCACTCGGCGCCTGGAGGGCTCCGGAGCATCGGTGCCCGCTTCCGGGAGGAGCGATGGCATGTTGAACACGATCTTGCGCGGGGCGTGGGACATGCGGAGCCAGGTGGGGTGAGTGGGTTTGAGCCTCGATCAAGTGTACACGTATTCGTGCCGATTCTGCAATTCTCTAGGGCCTTTGTGGGATTCTGTCCGGAAATAGTGCATTGGTGAAGTCCCGGCTCAGCCAACGCTGCTACATTTAGTGGGCGGCCGGCTCATATACAAAAGCGAGGCGCGCGCCCGACCAGCGACGCGCGCCTCAAACCAACCCTGGCCTCCCAGTCAGAGTTGGCTTTCCTGCCTTTGGTTCACCAGCTCAAGCTCACTGCCTGGCACTCCCGCCGATGGCGAAGGAGAGACCGAGGGAGGCGACCAGGTCGTTCTGGAACTTATCACCCCCGCCGAAGTCGCCGTCGTACAGGTAATCCTCCAGGTCGATTCTCAACGCACTGTTGCCGCTTTCTCCCAAGGCAAACCGGAAACCGGCCCCCGCGGTTCCACCGACGTCGGTCCTGCTGCGATCGTCGTCCAGCGGGTTACTGCCGCGGGCCAGGACCGCCGGGCCCGCGCCGATATAGAAGCCGACCTTGTTGGTCACCGGCGAAAGCGCCAGCAGCAGCCGGGCGCTCGCCAGGGCGAGGTCGCTGTTCTTCTCGTTGATCGTTTCACCGGAGATCTTGGCCGGCGCGTATCCACCGGTGGCCTCGAACCCCAGAATCCCCGTGCCCCAGAAGGTCAGCCGGGCGCCGCCGATGACGCTGACGTCACGCTTGAAGGCCGCATTGTCCAGATCGGAGATCTTGTTCCTGGTCGGCATGTATACACCGGCCCACGGCGAAATGTTGACGCCGCCTTGAGCCTGGGCCGGGACGGCGGTGGCGCCTATCCCGAGGCCCGCGACCATCGTCGCGAACAGCGCCGATCGTCCAGCGCCTCGCAACAGCCGCCGTCCAGTGCGTGCCGAATGATCGCAACCCGTCATGTGACACTCTCCTCGTGGTCGTGCGAGTCCTCCCCAACATCGGTTCGGGGCGGCGGACGGGGCTGTGGGACGGGTCACATGAGTCGGCTAAAGGCTCAAGGCTCAAGGCTTTCGGAGCAGACATCCAGCCCGATGTGTGCGGCTTAGGAATCCTGAGCCTTGAGCCTTCAGCCTTGAGCTTTGAGCCCGGGGAAAAAGGCGGGTGGAACGGGCCGAAGCCCGTTCCATGCGAGATAGAAGAGATGGGGAAAGGTGATGGGAGAAACAGGGGGAGTCAGTTCCGTCCGACGCGCCCGGCCGCAGAGCCGGAGGCCCAGGGCTTTCTCGGACGTCTCGCAATCCACCAGACGGTGTGCTCCCTCTGGTGCCCAAAATAGATGGCGCCGTGGGCCCTGCTGTGCCGTGCGTCACATGGAGCACAGCACATAACCCGTTGACTTTCCGATGCTGGGCGCCCTAAATCCCCCGGCAGTTTGAGCGCGCCACCTCACACGGAGACCATCGCATGCTCGTGCCGCCCTCACGCCGACGTTGCGATTCGACCCATCTGCTCGAGACGTCGACGTGATCCGCGGCTTGGCCCTGCCGCTCGCGATCTTCGTCGTCCTGGCGCGAGGTGCAGCCGCGCAGACTCCGGAAGACAGCTCAGCGGCCGCAGCCGAGGACACGACCGGCGTTGCGGCCCAGGACACCGCCGAGGCGTACACGGCGTCGTGGCGCACCAGCTACTTCCCCTACCTCACGGGCGGCGCTAACGACGGCCCGGTGCTCGCCGCGCGCGTCCGCTACTGGCAGCCGGCCGAGTACGAGGCGCGCTACACCAGTACCGGCTCGCTCTCGCTGGACGCCGGCCTCACACTCCGCGGCAGCCGATTTGCCACGGCGCAATTCAAGGCGCCTGGCCTCTGGAAGAACTGGCGCGTCACCGCGCTTCTGAGTGCGGACCGGCAGGCCCGATACGGCTACTTCGGACTCGGCGAGAACACGGTCTACGACAAGGACCTGGTGGGCGACGGCACGCCGTTCCTCTACCGGGTTCGGCGCACACGGTATCGCGGGGTGGCGGAAGTGACCCGGGTGATCCGCGGGCCGTGGATGGCGGCCTTTCAGGCCAACGTCGAGCAGGTGCGATTCACGTCCCTCCCGGGATCATCGGTCTTCACGAGCGACTTCCCGGTGGGCGAGCTCGAGCAGGATGACGCGACCGGACGCCTCGCGCTGATCTACGACACCCGCGACGTGGAGTACAACACGCACCGCGGTCTGCTGCTCGAGGCGGGAACGCAGGTGGGGAGCGGCGGCGAGGGCAACGGCTATACTCGTGAGTACGTCATGCTCCGCGGCTGGCTGCCGGTCCGAGAGGGCACCGTCGTGGCCGCCAGGCTGGCGGGCTCGGGAATGGGCGGCCACCCGACGCTCAACTCGCGCTTCGCGCTCCCGGGCTGGGAGAATTCGGTCCCCGTGCTGGGCGGCGAATACTCACACCGCTCGTTCGATACCGGCCGCTATACCGGACGGGGTTCGTTGTTCGCCAATCTCGAGGTGCGCCACGACCTGCTGCCCTTCGGCGATCTCGGCGCAATCACCCTGCTCGCCTTCGTCGACGGCGGCCGGGTGTTCGAGGAGTCGGGCTTTCACCTCACCACCGACGATTGGAAGGTGGGCGGTGGAGGCGGATTCGCCGTTCGAATCCTCCGGTCCGCCATCCTCACCTTCAATTTTGCCGGCGGGCCGGACGGGTTCAATTACTCGGTGGGCAGCGGCTGGGCGTACTGATCAGGCGGCGCCCGCCGCGGTGACGGGAAATCCCGCGATCTCCAGCAGCTCGCGTATGGTGGTCTCGCCCCGATCGCGCGCGTACCACGAACGGACCTGCGGATAGAGCTCGCTCTTCGGCGTCGTCAACCGATTCTCCATCACCCACGACTGCAGCACGGTCGGCCGGGGCCCCCAGTGCCCCAGCTCCTGGAAGTGCTCGTCGAGCACGATCACGATGGGGATCGACCGGGAGCCGTTGGTGAGATACCGGTCCATGAGCTCGGGATGCTCGTCCCGCTTGACGATCCGCAGCTCGAACCCGGGCACCGCCTGGACGAAGCGAGCGATGACGGGAATGGTACTGGAGGCGTCGCCGCACCAGTCTTCCGCGATCACCAGCAGCCGGCGCCGGACTCCGGGCGGCACCCCCGCCGTCGCCCACGCCGGCACGATCGCGATGCGCGCCAGACCGTCCCAGAGTCCCTTCTGTTTGACACTCGCCGCGGTGAACGCCTCGAAGGTCGTTCCCTGGTTCCATAACGCCGCAAAATCGGTCATCAGCTCCTCCCGGCCCCTGAACAGCACGATCAGGCGGGAAGTTCCTCGATGATCACGCCGCGGCGGGCCAGCTCGGCCACGTAGGACTGGAACGGCATCGCCTCGTCGGGCGTATGGACGCCTCTGAGCGCCACGCGGCCATCGGCCTGCATCTGTCCGGTGATGGACAGGGAATATCCCGTGGTCCGCATCATAGCGCTGATACCATGAAGGCAGTCGTAATAATCCATGAGGCGGAACTTGACCTCGGCGGGCCGGCCATCCTTCGTACCGCTCACGCGGACCTGCAGCGCCACGAGATCCTGGCCTGACGGCTTGTGCAGCTTGGGATGGACCGCCGCGATGAAGACATCGCGGGGCACGATGGGCTGGCCCTTGACCATAAGGGGCTTCGCCTCGAGCAGGCCGAGGTCCCGGATCGGCCGCATGATGGCAGCGTGGCCGGGATAGCGGAGGGTCTTGTACTCCATGACGTCGACCTTGCCCTGGTACTCGAACGGCAGTGTGCTGATGCCGCCGCCAGTGTGGAACGCCTCGAGGGTCCCGATCGGCTGGGGGAACTCCACCGCTTCGATTTCGCTCAGGGCGTCCACCTGGGTAGGCTTGCCCCCCCGCAACACCCACGACGGTGTGGTGTAATAATCGAGGGCGCCCTCGAGCGAATAGACGATCTGATAGTTGAGCGGGGGCTCGGGCTCCTGCGGGAGGCCTCCCACGAAGATCTTGACCTTCTCGGCGTGGTCGAGCCGCCGGATGCCTTCGGCCGCGAGGATGTTCACCATGCCGGGTGCGAGGCCGCAGTCTGGAATCACTGAGACGCCGGCGGCCAGGGCCTGGTCCTGGAGCTTCTTCTGCTCGAGCACGATCTCGGTATTCCCGCCGAGATCGGAGAAGTGGCTGCCGGCTTCGACGGCCGCGCGGGCCATGGGTCCGTTATAGTAGTAGGGGATGGCGCTCATCACGGCCGCATGGCCGCGGAGCGTCTGCTGGACCGCTTCCGGGTCGGTAACGTCGAGTCGTACGGCCCGCAGGCGTCCCTGCCAGTCTCCCGCGAGAAACGGCGGCAGATTGTCGGGGTGGAGATCGGCCAGCGTTACTTGCGAGATCTCCGGGTTCTGAAGCAGATCGTACGCGCACGCACAACCCTGTAGCCCGGCACCGAGGACCAGCATTCGCATTGACAACCCCATCCAAGAGTGAACGATACGCAGCCCCGAAAGATACCCGGGACGACCGCGGAGCTTCAACGGGGCCCCAACGCCGTGACGGTGAGGCCACCCGCCGGCGATTGCTCCGCGCGGCGCTGGAGCTGTACACCAGCATCGGATTCAGAGCCACGACGACCCCCGCCATCGCGGCGCGCGCCGGGGTGGCCGAGGGCACCATCTATCGACATTTCAGCGGAAAGGAAAGCCTCCTCAACGAGGCGTACCGCGAGGCGCAGCGCTGGGGAGCGGACGTGGTCGGTGAGTGCGGCGAGCCACATCCCCCGGCCGAAGAGTGGCTGGGACGCATCGCCGCACGGATCGTCGAGGCGGCGGCCGAGGACGCGCCGCTGGTTCGGATGCTGCTCCGGCAACGCGACGACCAGCATCTCGAAGAGCGGAGCCGGGAAGCGTCCCGCGAGTTCCGCAGCGCGGTCCATCGGGTGGTGACGGAAGCGAAGGCCGACGGCGCGCTACGACAGGGGCCGGCCGAGCTCTGGACGGAAGTATGGCTGGCGCTCGTGGCGTTCGTGGCAGAGCGGGTGGGCACCGGAGAATGGGCACCGGACAGTCCCACGGTCGCGCTCACCCTGGCGGCGGCGTGGGACTCGATCGCCGCCCGGCCTACGGGGTCAGCCGTCCCGTAAACGCCGTCATCTGTCTGGGCCTGGGCGCGTCGAGCTCGAGACGGCGGCTCAGGCCCGGGCCCAGCGGCCGGATCTCCACCTCGTCGCCCACGAAGTAGGCGACGGAGTCGCCGCCCCAGGCGAACGGGTCGTGCGCGCCCCGTGCCAGGACCTGTGGTGCGCCTGTGGTCCGCACGCAGAGATCGGTCCGCTCGGCACAGGGGACAACGGTGCCGAACGGCGGGTTGCCGATCACGACGGCCAAGCTCGACTCCGCGGCCGCCCGTTCGGCCCGACCGACCTCGCGCGGGTCGGCATCCGCCGGCGGTGCGGCGAAGCGATACAGGGATTTCGCCGCGACGACGATCGTCCGGCCACCTTCCGACCACGCGGCCGCGGTCGGTGGCCCGGCATCCTTCGGCAGCCTCAGCTCACGCTCTCCTCCGCTCAGCAGATTCATCACCCAGACCGTCGCCGGTGTCGAATCGACGAGCGAGCGGCCGCGCAGGAAGAGGAGCGAGACCCCATCGGGGGAGAGCCTGGGCCGCATCTCGCCGACATTGGTGAACGTGATGGGGATGGGGACGTCGCCTTCGGGGCGAACGGCGTAGAGGTCGCCGCCGGCGCGACCGGTGCCGGCGACGAACACCGCATAGGCGTCCTTCCCCACCTCGATCTTACCCCGAAGCGGCGGCAGGCCGACATGGCACCCGGTTGCGGCAAGCGTGAAGAGACCGGCAAGCAGCAATTGGGAGACTCGTCCTGGGATCACGGCGAGAGCAAAAAGGGCCTGATCGGTTCGGCAGCCGATGGCCCGACGGCCTTTCCCTCCGAGGAAGATCTCCACAGCCCTGCGAGATAGCTTGCGGCCGTATCAGGAGCATCGGGGCGGAGCCATTGCCGCGCCGTTTCCCGCGCAACGCTCATCTCATCCAGAGTCTTGGCCCGGAAGGCCGACTCGGAGTAGAGAATCACCGATGCCCCGGCGACGTTTCGAGGCACTGCCGCCTCGACGTGGGCGACCACTTCGTACGGGAGAACTCCGAGTATGTGCGTGTAGAAGGCCGTCATGGTCCCGATGCGCCGAAACGGCCCCCGCACCGCAAAGGCCGAATCGCCGGCCCAGGTCCATATCTCCAAGCGGGGGCACTTGTCTCGCGCGTTCGAAGCCGACGTCATCCATGGGCAGGTGTAGGTCGGAAACCGGGCGACCGCGTACGGCCCCGCCGCCGCCACGAGCGCCGTCAGCGGCACCGTCCGGTTCAGCTCGTAGTCCCACCGTGTATGCCCGTACGCCAGCGTGTCCACCTCGATCAGCTTGCCGTTCGCGATCGCCCGCTCGCCCGAATCGGCCTGAATGTGAAACGTGATCTTCGCGGTCCGCCGGTCGGGCTCCGGCACCGGCAGCCACACCGCCGGATCCACCGTCCCCGTCTCGGCCACCAGCGTCCGCACGCCGTCGATATTGGGTCCGGCGCGCACGCCGCCGCGCGGCACCCCGTGATATCGAATGCGAGTCGTGAGCGTATCGCCGGCGGGCTTCTCCTGCGGCACCAGCACGTCGCCGTACCCACGTGCGAACTGGGTGCGCGAGATCCGGGTGTCGGGCTTCCCGTCCACGAACACGCGAATCACCCGGAATGCCGAGTCCAGATCCACCACCACCGGAAGGGCCGAGCCGAGCTTCCAGGCCGTCTCCACCTCGAGCAGCACGTGGGCGCCGGTGTCGCTCCGCACCAGGGTGATGTCGTAGTGGGTGGGTGTGTGGCCCGGGGCGGACGTGTCGGCCTGGGCGGCGACGCCGCCCGCGACCGACACCTGGAGAAAGACGGCGAGCGTCACCGCTCGCGAGAGCGTCATGCGCCCAGCCTGGCGCGATAGAACTCGAGGATCCGTTTCCAGGCCCGCTCGACCTGCGGTCCGTCCGATCCCTGACGGCCAGGCTTGAGGAAGCCGTGGCCGGTGCCGGGGAAGACCTCGGTGGCGTACGTCTTACCCGCCGACTCCATCGCCGCCTTGACCTCCGGCAGCGAGCCCGTGATCCGCTCGTCGTTCTCGCCGTAGATGCCGAGCACCGGCGCCTTGATCCTCTTGATGGCCGCCGAGTCAGGCGGCGGGCCGTAGCACACGACGGCGGCCTTGAGGCCGGGATTGTTGGTGGCGTAGCGGAAGCTCTGGCCGCCGCCCCAGCAGAACCCGATCGTGCCCACCTTGCCCTTGTCCACGGCCTGCAGCCCGTTGACGTAGGCGTACACGGCGTCGAGATCCGAGGTGATCCGGTCCGGCTCCAGATCGCCGATGAGCTTGCGCCCGGAGTCAGGGTCGGCGGGGCTCCGTCCGTATTTCGACGACAACAGATCCGGCAGGATCGCGACGTACCCCGCCTTGGCCAGGCGGTCCGCCACCGTCGGCTCCCAGTCGGTGAGACCGAAGATCTCGTGGATCACGATGACGGCGGGCGCCTTGGTCCTGCGTTCGGGATACGCGACGTAGGCCCGAATCGAGTCGGCGCGGTTCTTCACGTAGACCCATTCGCCGTGGGTGGTCACGGCGTCGAGCGGCCGGCGGGGACGCACCGTCCACGCCCCGGCCGCCCCGATGGCGAGCGCGACGGCGAACACGAGGAGATGACTCGCGGCACCACGGGTGCGAGGGAGAGATGAGTGCGTCATGGCGGCCTCAGGGCGTCGCGCCGGGGAGCGGACGAAACTCCACCCGGTCTTCCATCAGCAGAGGAATGGCGACGCGGCTCCGCTTGGTGTCGATGCCGATATCCGCGGGCGATGGGAGCTTGCCGCCCTCGGGGGTGGACTTGCCGTTCTGCAGAACGTCGAGCGAGGAGTCGGTCCAGCTGGTGTAAAGCACGCGGCCCTGGCCAATCACTTCGAGGCCGTCGACCTGCCCCTGCGTCTCCGCCAGCGGCTTGAGCGATTTCTGGCCGGGCTCCCAGGTCTGAATCGTCTTCCCGGCAAACGGCCCGATGAGAAAGCGTCCGCCGGCGCTGTCCCACGCGATCCCGTTGGGCGCGGCCAGCGCGGCGCTCTGGAGTGCGAGTGTCGCCTTGCCGCCGGCAACCCGGAAGATCTGGTCGGGGCCGGGATGCCCCATCCCTCCCTTGCCATCGGGGCCGAAGCCCGAGTCGGTGAAGTAGACGCCGTCGGGCGCCGCCACGGCATCGTTGAGAAACCTGGCCTTCCCCTCGAGATCGATGGATGACAGCGGCGCGCCACTGTGACGGTCGAACGCGCGGATCGCGTCGATGTCGGCCACCCAGAGTGTGTCACCCACGATCGCCATGCCCTTGGGGCCATTCAGCGTGACGCCGTTCTTGCCACTTTCGATGAAATGCAGGGAGTCGAGCGTCCCTTCCCCCCTGAGCCGGGAGATGAAGCCGTTGCCGTCTTTGGCGGTAGGATCGCCGTTGATGTTGCTGACGAACCAGACGTCCTGCTCGGCATCGTACCGGGCCGACTCGGGGTGGCTGAATCCGTTAACGACGGTTGGAGGTGCCGCGGGTGCGGCCACCGCCGCGCTGGAATCGGCGGCTGCCGCGGGGTCACCGGCCGGCCGCTCGCGGCTGCATGCGGCAAGACCGAACGCAATGACGGTCACGGCACAGGAACGAATGCGCATCGAAGCTCTCCTCAGGATTCTTCGGGCGCGCCGCCGGTCCGTGCGACCTGGTCGGCGCGTACTTTGGCGATATCGAGCTTGCGGGCGGACGACAGCATGCGCTCGAGCGTCTCGTCCACATCGGCGGTGCCGCCGCGCTTGAAGCGGAGCGGGTTGATGCGCGCCACGACGAAGGCCCGAAGGTACGGGCTGTCGAAGCCGCGCTCCTTCAAGGCCTTGATCTGCTCGGTCACCGCGGCATCGAGCTCGAGCACGCGGGCGGCGCGCTCCCGGCGGGTCTCGAGCGCGTGCGACAGGCGCTCGCCGGAAAACTCCTCGGTGCGCTTGAGCACCGGGTGATAGGCGCCGCCGGCGAACCGGCCGTTCTCCTGGTAGCAGAACCCGAGCGTGATCAGCGAGGGCTCCTCGAACTCCATAGCGTAGTCGCGCTCCGGCCGATCGTCGAGCTGGGCGAGACCCTCGGCGAGACGGGAGACTTCGAGGGCCCGCTCGCGCAGGTTGTGCGCCTTCTCCGTGTTGAGCAGCAGGATGCGATGCCCGACCTCGGGCTCGGGAACCACGATTGCCGTGACGGCCTTCGCGCCGAGCTTCCGGAGCGAGGCGAGCCGATGATTGCCATTCGGGGTCCAGAAGCGGCCGTCGCCCGCCTCCGACGGCACCACCACCAGCGGGTCGAGGAATCGCCCCAGGCGGTCGATCGCGTCGGACAGGCGCGTCACGTGGGCCTCGGACAGATCGCGCTGGTACGGAGTGGGGTCGACGGCATCGATGGGCAACGCGGCCAGCAGCTGCCACTGCCCGCCAAGCGGGTCGCGGTAGGTCCCGATGACGGCGCCACCCACGGCCTCGATCGACTCCCGCAGCCGGCCGACCGCGGCCGGCGGCGCACCGGACACCAGGCTCTCGGCCGCGCCGCCACGGGAGCGGGGCGCGGCGGGCTCCTTCCTGGTTCGGCGGCGCTTGGGCTTCGCGCCCGACTTGGCTTCTGCCACGGCACCTCCTTCGGGCGAAAGCTATCACCGGGCGTCGCGGCTCGCGCGTTCTTGTTCCGGCCACTGTCGCGCGATATGTTGCCGACGTTCGGGCCCGCCACAGCTCGTCGCCCTTGTTCGAGAGGCCGACCGATGGACCCTGCCACGTCCGACGACAGTGCACCGCTCAAGCGACGACGTTTTCTCACCCGTCTGTCCGTCGCGCTCTCCGCCGGCGTCGCCGCCGTGCTGGGGGTGCCGGTGGTCGGTTTTCTGCTCTCGCCCCTCGCCCGGAAATCACCCCGGATCTGGCGGCCGGTAGGTCCGGTGGACCGGTTCCGGGTCGGCGAGACGGTGAACGTGAGCTACGACGACGCCTCACCTCTCCCGTGGGCCGGCGTCACGGCCCGCACGGCGGCCTGGCTTCGCCGCGATGACGAAGCCCGCTTCACCGCCTTCAGCGTCCACTGCACCCACCTCGGCTGTCCGGTGCGGTGGATCGCCGACGCCAGCCTGTTCCTCTGTCCCTGTCACGGCGGCGTGTACTACGCCGACGGCTCCGTCTCCGCCGGTCCGCCGCCCAAGCCGTTGCCCCAGTATCCCGTACGGGTTCGCGACGGCCAGGTGGAGATCCTCACCAGCCCGATCCCCATCGCCTGAGTCGCCTTGCTGACACGCCTCCTCGCCTGGATCGACGACCGCAGCGGACTGGTGACCGCGACGCGGCGCGCCCTCGAGCATCCGGTGCCCCCGCGCACGGGATGGTGGTACGTGTTCGGCAGCGCCACATTCATCGCGTTCGTGCTGCAGGTCATCACCGGCATCGCGCTCGCCACCGCCTACGTGCCATCGAGCGGCCAGGCCTACGACAGCCTGAAGTTCATCTCCGAGCAGGCGTTGCTCGGGCGGTTTCTGCGGGGCATGCACTTCTTCGGCGCGTCGGCGATGGTGCTGCTCATCGGCGTCCACGTCTCCCGCACTTACCTGATGGCGGCCTACAAGTTTCCCCGCGAGCTCAACTGGCTCACCGGAGCGGTGCTGCTGCTGCTGACGCTGGCCCTCGCGTTCACGGGGCAGCTGCTCCGGTGGGACCAGAACGCGGTATGGTCGGTGATCGTGGGCGCGGCCCAGGCCGGACGCATGCCGGTCGTGGGGCCGGACATCGCGCGCTTTCTCCTGGCGGGGGACACGATCGGCGGCGCGACGCTGAGCCGGTTCTTCGCGTTCCACGTGTTCTTCATTCCAGCACTCGTGTTCGGGCTCGTCGGGCTGCATCTGGCGCTGGTGCTGCGGCACGGCATCTCGGAGCGCCCCAGGAAGGGCGAGCCGGTGGACCCGGCCACCTACCGCCGGAAGTACGGCGAGCTGCTCCAGCGGGAAGGCGTCCCATTCTGGCCCGACGCCGCCTGGCGCGACGTGGTGTTCGGCGCGGCGACCGTCGCGACGATCGCCCTGCTCGCGGTCATGGTGGGACCGCCGGAGCTGGGGCGGCCGCCCGACCCGAGTATCCTCCAGGCCTACCCCCGGCCCGACTGGTATCTGCTCTGGTATTTCGCCGTGCTGGCGATGGCGCCGCAGAATCTTCGAGTCGATCATCATCATCCTCGGCCCCCTCCTGTTCGGCGCATTCATCCTGCTCGTGCCGTTCTTCAACCGGGGCGAGCGGAGCTTCCGGCGGCGGCCGTGGGCGCCGATGCTGGTCATCTTCATCTGGACGACGATCGCCGTGTTCTGGCTGGCGGGGGAGCGCGCCGACTGGTCGCCCGACTTCAACGCCCCGCCCCTCCCCGTCGCGGTCACCGGCGGGCTTGGGTCAGAGGCGGGGGAAGGCGCGAAGCTGTTTCACGAGAAGGGCTGCGAATTCTGCCACGCGATCGCGGGGTACGGCGGGAAGCGGGGACCGGATCTCACCCAGGTGGGCGGCCGGATGACGCCGGACCAGCTCGTCGCCCGGATCACGAACGGCAGCTCGAGGATGCCGGCCTACGCCCGGAGTCTCACCCCGGCGCAGGTGCAGGCGCTGACGGCGTTTCTGGTGACGCGGCGGTAAGATATATTTCTCCCCCACCCGCCTTGAATTCCGCCGCCTTGCGCTCCATCTCCGCCGCGTAGGCCCGCACGTCCTGGGTGATCTGCATCGAACAGAACTTGGGCCCGCACATCGAGCAGAAGTGCGCCACCTTGGCGCCCTCCGCCGGCAGCGTCTCGTCGTGGAAAGCCCGCGCCGTCACCGGGTCGAGCGCGAGGTTGAACTGGTCCTCCCAGCGGAACTCGAATCGCGCCTTGCTGAGCGCGTCGTCCCAGACGCGCGCCCGGGGGTGGCCCTTGGCCAGATCGGCCGCGTGGGCGGCGATCTTGTACGCGATCACACCGGTCTTGACGTCGTCGCGGTCGGGAAGCCCGAGGTGCTCCTTGGGCGTGACGTAGCAGAGCATCGCCGTGCCGTACCACCCGATCATCGCCGCACCGATGGCGCTCGTGATGTGATCGTAGCCCGGCGCGATGTCGGTGGTGAGCGGGCCCAGGGTATAGAATGGCGCCTCGTCGCACCACTCGAGCTGCTTGTCCATGTTCTCCTTGATGAGATGCATCGGGATGTGGCCTGGCCCTTCGTTCATCACCTGCACCCCATGGTCCCACGCGATCCGGGTCAGCTCGCCCTGAGTCTTGAGCTCGGCGAACTGGGCCTCGTCGTTGGCGTCGGCGATGCTGCCCGGGCGGAGCCCGTCGCCCAGTGAGAAGCTCACGTCGTAAGCCGCCATGATCTCGCAGATCTCGGGGAAGCGGGTGTAGAGGAAGCTCTCCTGGTGGTGGGCGAGGCACCACTTCGCCATGATCGACCCGCCGCGCGATACGATTCCCGTCATCCGGTTGGCGGTGAGCGGGATATACCGCAGCAGCACCCCCGCGTGAATCGTGAAATAGTCCACGCCCTGCTCGGCCTGCTCGATCAACGTGTCGCGGTAGCTCTCCCACCTCAGCTCTTCCGCCTTGCCGCCCACCTTCTCGAGGGCCTGGTAGATCGGCACCGTGCCGATCGGCACCGGTGAGTTCCGCAGGATCCACTCCCGGGTCTCGTGGATGTCTCGTCCCGTGGAGAGGTCCATCACGGTGTCGGCGCCCCAGAGCGTGGCCCAGCGCAGCTTCTCCACCTCGTCGTCGATGGAGGAGCGCACGGCCGAGTTGCCGATGTTGGCATTGATCTTGACGTGGAAGCGGCGGCCGATGACCATCGGCTCCAGCTCGGGATGGTTGATGTTGGCGGGGATGATCGCACGGCCGCGTGCCACCTCGCTCCGCACCAGCTCCGGCTCCATTCCCTCGCGAATGGCCGCGAACTCCATTTCGGGCGTGATCTCCCCGTTCCGTGCGTACTGGAGTTGCGTTCCGTCGTTCCGCCATTTTGCCCTCAACGGCGGCAACCCTGCCCGCGGATCCGGCGTTCCCGGGCCGCTCGTGTCGTACACTCGCAGCGGCGGCTCTCCGCCCGACAGCGCGATCTCCCGCATGGGGACGCGGATGCCGCGGGTGCCTTCGACGTAGACTTTGGTCGAGTTGGGGAACGAGGACGCAAAGGATGCAGGAGACGCTGAGGACGCAGGCGAGGATGTGAAGGGCGCAGTGGCCTGCGGGCGCGACATGGTGGCCATCGAAATCTCCCCGTGAAGGCGGAGGGAGAGAGAGTGGGGCGAAGCCCCGCCGCGCTCCCTTCGCCGGTATGAACCGGATCAGGTTCCAAGGGTCTTCTCAATGGAGGACGGCTTAAGGCTTACGGCGTCCCCCATGCCCCTGGCGGCATCAGGAAGGGTACAGGACCCCCACCCCTATCGGAAGTCCGTTCCGCGCGACATCTTTGTTGCCGGCGGGCAGGGGATGCGACAGAAATGGCGGCGCAGCCGTCATGCCCGTGACGCGCGAATCCGGAGAGACAACCCTCGTAAGCCACAGAAGCACAACGACTAACGATCTTCGATCGGACGAAGTATTGCGTCCGGACGGGGGTGGAATAGCGTGTGCCATGGTTGGCTGACCGAGCCCAGCAGGCCCACACACCTTCAGCAGAGGGATCGCATGACCCGCACACTGGCCGTTTCCGCGTTTGTCGCAGCCTGCCTGCTCGGCGCTTGCAACAAGTCGGAGCCCGAGACCACCCCCACTCCGGAGCCTTCGGCGGCGGCCGCTCCCGCCAAGGACTCGACCATGGCGGCGGAGCCGACCCCGGCGGACTCCACGACGATGGCGACCGACTCCACCATGAGCTCCGGCACCGACACCATGAGCACCGATTCGACGATGGAGATGCCGGCCGACACGACCATGGCGATGCCGACGGATTCCACCCAGCAGTAAGCGCTTCAACTCAGAGGGTCATCGCGGGCGTTGAGGCCGGGTCGCAGTTACCGCCAACGGGCCTCAGGACGACCTCAGCGTCCGCATGACTTTCTCTCTGCCGTTGACAAGCATTCGGGCCAACGCTAGCCTAGATACCATGAGCATTGCGACGTCCGCCGTCATCCGAGTCCTCGCCGCGCCGGCCACCGGTGCCGCGATGTGTTGTTGTATGCTCGGTACTCACCCCGACGAGACGACCTAGCGGCTCACAACGTTCGACGTGTCAAAACGCCCGCAGGTATGTCCTGCGGGCGTTTTGTTTTTGTGCCCTGTGCTCGCCAACACCCGGAGTCGGAGCCTCGATGTCACCCGAGACGCTGGAGACCTTCGACGACGACGCGGAGCCGGAGACCGTCGTGGCCTGGATGCTGGAGCGGTTCGCCGGCCACCATCTGGCCCTGACCACGTCCTTCGGCATGGAAGGCTGCGCCCTGATCGACATGGTCGCGCGGCACGAGCGGCCGATGTCCGTGATCTATCTCGACACCATGTTCCTGTTCCCGGAGACCTACGCGCTTCGCGACCGGATGGTCGAGCGCTACCCGCACCTCGGATTCGAGAATCACGGGACCACCCTCACCCCCCAGCTCCAGGCCGATCGCTACGGCCCCGAGCTGTGGCGGCGCGATCCCGACGCCTGCTGCCGCCTGCGCAAGGTCGAGCCGATGCGGCGGGCGCTCGAGGACGTGGACGTCTGGGTCACCGGGATCATGCGGTCGCAGTCCGCCGTCCGCGCGCGCCTGGAGATCGTCGAGTGGGATCCCCGTTACGAGGTGATCAAGGTGAACCCGCTCGCTCGGTGGGACCGGAGGCGCGTCTGGGCCTACATCCAGGAGCATGAGGTGCCCTATAACCCGCTCCACGAGCGCGGGTACCCCACCATCGGCTGCACCCACTGCACCCTCGCGGTCCGCGGCTCCGAGCCGGGCGACTACAGCCGCGCCGGGCGGTGGAGCGGGACGACGAAGGTGGAGTGCGGGCTTCATCAGGTCACGAGTCACGAGTCGCGAGTCGCGAGCTAGAAGTCACGTGACCCGCGACCCGCGACTCGTGACCCCTGACCCTGGACACCAGGCCATATGACTACCAAACCGGAATCCAAAGTCGAAGTCGCCAAGCGACGAGGGCGCCACCTGCGCGGCTCGATCGCCGACACGCTCGCGTCCGACGCGACGCACTTCGGCGAGGACGACGCCAGCCTGCTCAAGTTCCACGGCACCTACCAGCAGGACGACCGCGACCGGCGGCGCGCCCGCGAGTCTGCCGGCGAGGAGAAGGCGTACCAGTTCATGGTGCGCGTCGCCATCCCGGCGGGGGCGGTCACCTCGGCCCAGTATCTCGCGCTCGCGTCGATCGCCGACCGGCTCGGCAACGGAACGCTGAGGGTCACGACCCGGCAGGGATTCCAGTTTCACGGCGTGCTCAAGGGCGACCTCAAAGCCACCATCGCGGGCATCAACGACGAGCTCCTCACCACCATCGCCGCCTGCGGCGACGTCCAGCGCAACGTGATGGGCTGCTCCGCGCCGCTGGCCGACAGCGACCACGCGGCCGTGCGGCGCGTCGCCGATGCGCTCGCGCGGGAGCTGCGTCCAGCCACGCGCGCGTATCACGAGATCTGGCTCGAGGGCGAGCGGCAGGCGACCACCGAGGAGGAGCCGTTCTACGGTCGCCAGTACCTGCCGCGGAAGTTCAAGACGGCCGTGGGACTGTCGACCGACAACTGCGTGGACATCTACGCGCAGGACGTAGGGCTGCTCGCGATCGTGGGCCGCGGCGGCATCGAAGGATTCAACCTGCTGGTGGGCGGCGGACTGGGCATGACCCATAACAAGGGCGACACCACCGCCCGGCTGGCCCAGCCGCTGGCGTTCGTCCCCCTGGAGCACGGCGTCGAGGCGGTGCGTGTCGTGGCGGCGATCTTCCGCGACCACGGCAACCGGTCCGACCGGCGCCACGCCCGGCTCAAGTACCTGCTGGCCGAATGGGGGATCGACCGGTTCCGCGAGGAGTTTCAGCGCCGCGCTTCGTTCCCGCTGGCCCCGGCGGCCGACCTGCCACCTCTGCCGTTCCACGACCATCTGGGCCGCCACCGCCAGCCGGACGGGCGCTGGTTCTACGGCGTGTTCGTGCAGAGCGGCCGCATCGTGGACACGCCGGGGCACGAGCTCAGGACCGCGCTGCACGAGGTCGTCGCCAAACTCTCTCCGGGTATCCATCTCACCGGCCAGCAGAACCTCCTGCTCACCGACCTGGACGCCGCCGGCGTGGAGCTGGTGGAACAGACGCTACGCCGGCACGGCGTCCGGCCGCCGCTCGAGCTGGCAGCGGTCCGGCGCTACTCGATGGCCTGCCCGGCGCTCCCGACCTGCGGCCTCGCCGTGGCCGAGTCCGAGCGCGTGATCCCTGGAGTTCTCGACGCGCTGGAGGCGGAAATCACGGAGCTGGGGCTGCGCGACGTCCCGCTCACTGTCCGCATGACCGGATGCCCCAACGGGTGCGCCCGGCCCTACACCGCCGACCTGGCCTTCGTCGGACGCTCGCTCGGTCTCTACAACGTGTACGTCGGCGGCGGGCTCGCCGGCGACCGTCTCGTAGACCTCTACCGCGCCGACGTGCCGCAGGCGGAGCTGGTGGACGCGGTACGACCGCTGCTCGCGCGCTGGGCGTCGGAGCGGGCCGGTCACGAGGGGCTGGGCGACTTCTACCAGCGGCTGATGGGTCTTCGCGCCCGCCGCACCACGGTCACCGGCCGCGAGCTTCCCACCGTGGACCTCGTTCCGGTCGAGGTGACGAGTTGAGCGGCCGCGCGCTCGTCCTCGCGGCGCACGGATCGAGGCGGGATCCCTCCGCCAACGCCAACGTGCGCCGTCTCGCCGAATCGCTGCGGGGGCGCCGGATCTTCGACGAGGTGGCCGCCGCGTTCCACCAGGGGGAGCCGGGGTTCGACGGCGTGCTCGACGAGCTGCGGGCCGACGAGGTGACCATCGTCCCCGTGCTCACGAGTGCGGGTCACTACTGCGACGTCGTGCTCCCCGAGGCTCTCGCCCGGAACCGCCGCCACGCCGGCCTGCGTCTCCGGCTGACGCCGCCGGTCGGGACGCACGCGGGCATCGCCCCGCTCGTCGCGAGACGGGTGACCGAGCTCCTGCGCGAGAACATGCTGGGCCGCGAGGCGGTGTCGCTCGCGCTCGTGGGACACGGCACGCCGCGTCATCCCGAGAGCCGTGCGTCCACGGTGCAGCTCGCCGAGACGCTGCGCCGCCGCCGGGTGGCGGGTGAGGTGCTGGCCGGGTTCCTCGACGACGAGCCCACGATCGAGGAGATCCTCGGTCGCGCCGCGGCCGCTACGATCGTCGTGGTGCCGTTCCTCATCGGCGGCGGCACGCACGCGCTCGACGACCTGCCCCGGCTCGCCGGCACGAAGCCCGGGCGCCGCATCCTCATCGACCGGCCGGTGGGCGAGTACCCCGGCCTCGACGAGATCATTCTCGATCTCGCCCGGCGGCATACGCCGCCGCCACCACGCTTCCGCCCGCGCGTCCCGCTCGCCAAGCGCGAGGCCGCCGCGGGCTCGGTGCATCTGGTGGGCGGCGGTCCCGGCGACCCCGGCCTCATCACCGCGCGCGGCCTCGAGCTGCTCCGGGGCGCCGACGTCGTGGTCCACGACCGGCTGATCGGGCCGGAGCTGCTCTCGGAGGCGCCGGCCGGCGCCGAGCTGATCGACGTGGGCAAGGGTCCAGGCCATGTGCCCTACGGGCAGGAAGAGATCAACGCGCTGCTCGTGGATCACGCGCGCAGGGGACGCACCGTCGTCCGCCTCAAGGGCGGTGATCCGTTCGTCTTTGGCCGGGGGAGCGAGGAGGCGTCGGCGTGCCGTGCGGCTGGAGTAGCGGTATTCGTGGTGCCCGGCGTATCAAGCGCCGTGGCCGGCCCCGCGGCGGCTGGCATTCCCGTCACCTCCCGCGGCGTCGCCCGGTCGTTCGCGGTGGTCACCGCCCAGGGCGCGGACGGTCTCACCGACATCCGGAAGCTCGCCGGCGCCGATACGCTCGTCGTGATGATGGGACGCGACGCGCTGCGGGCGGTGGCCGCGCAGCTCCTCGCGGCCGGGCGCGATCCCTCGACGCCCGCAGCGTGCATCCAGTCCGCCACTACCCCAGAGCAACGCGTGACGCGCGCGACCCTCGAGACGATCGCGGAGGCGGCGGATCGCGATGGTCTGGAGTCCCCCGTCGTGACCGTGGTCGGCGCGGTGGCGGCGCTCGCCGACCTGCACCTGGTGCCGATACCGTCGGCGGTGGGACTGGCGGTGGCCGCGGGGGCATAGCCGTATCTTCATTCTTCATGGACTCCATGGAGGTGATGCTGCTCGATGGGCCGCGCCGGCCCCTGCGGCGTGCCGAGGTCCCCCGCCCCACGCCGGGCCCCGGTCAGGTCTTGATCCGGGTGCGTGCCTGCGCCGTCTGCCGCACCGACCTGCACGTGGCCGACGGGGAGCTCGACCAGCCGAAGCTGCCGCTGGTGCTGGGCCACGAGATCGTGGGTACCGTCGTGGGCCTCGGTCCCGGCGCCGCGGGCGTGACCGAGGGCGAGCGGGTCGGGGTCCCGTGGCTCGGGTGGACCTGCGGGCGATGCACCTACTGCCGGTCGGGCCGCGAAAACCTCTGCGACAACGCGAAGTTCACCGGATACGACATCGACGGGGGCTACGCACAGTACACCGTCGCCGACGCGCGCTACTGTTTTCCCCTCCCCTCCTCCTACGACGATGCGCGGGCCGCGCCCCTTCTCTGCGCCGGTCTCATCGGCCATCGGTGCCTCACCGCGGCGGGCGATGCCGAGCGGCTCGGCATTTACGGGTTCGGTGCGGCGGCGCACCTTGTCGCCCAGGTCGCGCGATCGCAGTCGCGGCGGCTCTTCGCCTTTACCAAGCCCGGCGACAGGGCTGGCCAGGCGTTCGCCCGCGAGCTGGGCGCGGAGTGGGCGGGCGGATCCGACGAGCGGCCACCGGTGATGCTCGATGCCGCGATCATCTTCGCGCCGGTGGGCGCCCTGGTCCCGACGGCGCTCCGCTCGGTTGCGAAGGGCGGCACCGTCGTCTGCGGCGGCATCCACATGAGCGACATTCCGTCGTTTCCGTACGACGTCCTGTGGGGTGAGCGGGTGATCCGCTCGGTGGCCAATCTCACGCGCCGGGACGGCGAGGAGTTCCTCCGCACGGCCGCGGAGGTGCCGCTCCGGGTCGAGGTCGAGCCGCTTCCGTTGGGGGAGGCAGGATCGGCGCTGGAGCGGCTCCGCTCGGGCGCGCTGCGCGGAGCCGCCGTGCTGATCCCTTCCTGAGGCAGCGGTTACCGGGAGGCGGACGAGGGCGGCGGGGCGGGACTTTCCAGGAGGCGGTTGCGGGCGGGATAGATGCCGCCCAGCCGGATGGGAAGCGGCTCGCCGGACAGGGGATACCTGTGGGTCCCGGGACGCTGGGCGTGAATGTGAAGATGCGGCTCACCGGTCGACCCGGTATTCCCGACTTCACCGAGAATGGTGGACAGGTCCACCTTCTGTTCCGGCCGCACCCGGACGCTCCCCCGCTTCATGTGGGCGAGGAGCACCCAGATGGAGTCGCACCGCAGCAGGACGGCGTTGCCCGCGGGGTGCACGGTATCGACGGTCGGCGGATGAAGGTCCGATAGCCCGTCCCAGGAGGCCAGCACGTCGCCCGCGCACGGGGCGTAGATCTTCTGTCCGAAGATCGCGTAGGCGCGGGGGTCGGCGGGCAACGCGCCTTTGGCGCGCAGGCCCCACGGCCCGAGCTTGACGAGGTCCACGCCGTAGCTCTGCCCGTTCGACTGGGGGAATACCGCGGGATCGAGCGTGCGCACGTGGTGGTTGATGAAGACATTCGCGCCGCCGTTGACGACGAGATACCGTCCTTCGCCGGGCATCGGAAACGCCAGGTCCACGGTTTGCGCCGGGCCGAACAGCCCTTTCACGGCATAGCCCGCCGCGCCCGCCATCACCAGCGCGGATGTGCCGAGCAGGAACCCGCGGATTGCGCCCCAGGGCCGATGGTAAGCGGCCGGGTCGCCTCGGATGCGCCGGTACGAGACGGCCGCCGTGACGAGCGTGCACGCGGCGAGGATCAGCGGCGTATACCAGGGGAACGCGAGCCACAGCCCCACCAGGCCGCTCGCCACGAGATAGCCGGCGACCAGCACGATACGGAGCAGCCAGCCCGCGCGTGACGGCGGCCGCCCCACGGCGAGCCAGCCGATGAGGACGATGGGCACGGTCAGCTGCAGGATCGCTGGGAGGACGATGGTGAGGAGCATCGGGGGGAATGTATACTTGGTCATTCCCCTCGGCCGTGGCACCCATACCCCCGCACCTGCCGGGGGTGCTCGCGGCCAATCATTTTCCTCACGAGGACCACGGTATGCGCCGAATTCCGTCGGCCCGGCTTGGCGTGCTCTCCGCGCTCATCGTCCCTTTGCTCCTCGTCGCCTCCACTCCGCCCCTCCTCGCTCAGGAAACCGGCACGGTCACCGGCAGCGTCACGCGCGCCGCCGATGGCCAGGCACTGAGCAGTGTCTCCGTCACCGTCGAGTCCACCGGCCAGAGCACGGTGACCGGGACCGACGGGAAGTACACGCTGCGGCGCGTGCCGGTCGGGAGCCAGACGATCGTCTTCCGCTGGCTGGGATACCGTCCCATTTCGGTCGCCGTGACCGTCGCGCCGGGCGGCACGGTCACGGCCGACGCCGGACTCGAGGCGGTCACCATCGCTCTCGGAGAGATCGTGGTGCAGGGCGCGTCCCGGGCGCCCGACCGGATCGTCGAGGCGCCGGCCGCGATCTCGGTCGTGCCGCCCCAGACGCTGCAGAGCGTGTCCATCACCGGACAGGCTCCCGTGGCCCTGCAGGGGGTGCCGGGCGTGGACGTGGTCCAGAGCGGCGTGAACGACTTCAACGTCAACGCGCGGGGATTCAACAGCTCGCTCACCCGGCGCGTGCTGGTGTTGCAGGACGGCCGCGATCTGGCGATCGCGTTCCTCGGCTCGCAGGAATGGAACGGGCTCACCCAGCCGCTCGAGGATCTCGGCAAGGTGGAGATGGTGCGCGGGCCCGGCTCGGCGCTCTACGGCGCCAACGCGTTCAGCGGCGTCGTCAACATCACCACGCCGACCGCGCGCGAGGTGCTCGGCACCAAACTCACGCTCGCCGGCGGCGAGCTCGAGACCTTCCGGGGCGACCTCCGCCACGCCGGCCTCCTCGCCGACGGCCGCGTCGGCTACCGGGTCAACGGCGGCTACAACCGGAGCGATACCTACTCGCGCAGCCGCACCCGGCTGGACGGGAGCTCGCTCCAGCGGGAGTA
Source organism: uncultured Gemmatimonadales bacterium (assembly GCA_963757525.1). GTDB lineage: Bacteria > Gemmatimonadota > Gemmatimonadetes > Gemmatimonadales > GWC2-71-9 > CAVVWJ01. The sequence continues at coordinate 1,317,301 of CAVWRM010000001.1, read as the reverse complement.
CGCCGACGCCACCGACGAGCCGGTTCCCCTCGCGCGCGAGGTGGTGCCGCTCAACGGTCAGTCGCTCGACCCCTCCACCGGCGAGGCGGTGGGCGACCGCGACCGGCTGGCCAACGGCTATGGCGCCGGGCGGGTGGACTACTACTTCGACAACGGCACCGTCTTCTCGGTGGACGGCGGCGCCTCCCAGGTGCAGAACGAGATCTTCGTGACGGGCATCGGGCGCGTGCAGGTGCCCAAGGCGATCAAGCCCTACGCTCGCGCCGCGGTCGCGGCCGACCGCTACAACGTCTTCGCCTACTGGAACAGCCGGACGTCGCTGGAGCCGCAGGTGTCGCTCCAGTCGGGGCTGCCGCTGGAGGAGCGGTCGGACGTGTTCCATCTGGAAGGGCAGCAGAACTGGAACTTCCTAGCCGACCGCGGCCGCGTGGTCTACGGCGCCTCGTTCCGGAATACGCGCGTCAACACCGACGGCACGCTGATGGACCCGGCCAACGACAATCGGAGCGACAACCTCTACTCCGGCTACGGCCAGATCGAGTACAAGGTGACGCCCCAGGTGCGGCTGGTGGGGGCGGCGCGGTTCGACGACGGGGACCTGATCGACGCGCAGGTGTCGCCCAAAGGCGCCATCGTGTTCAGCCCCAACGAGCGGCATTCGTTCCGGGTCTCGGTGAACCGCGCGTTCCAGACGCCCAACTACTCCGAGTTCTTTCTCCGCGTGCCGGTGGCGGCGCCCACGACGAGCCCGGCCACGCTCGAGGGCGGGGTCCAGACTTATTACGCCACGGTCAAGGCGAGCCTCCCGCCCCAGGCGCTGGCCGGTCTCACGATCACCGACGACCTGCCGTGGAACTTCGCGCCGCAGACCCCGGCGCTGGCGCTGGGCAACGCCAACCTCGACGTGGAGACGGTGACGGGGTGGGAGTTCGGCTACAAGGGCGATCTCACGAATAAGCTGTACGTCACGGCCGACTTCTACATCAACCAGCTCCGGAACTTCGTCACCGACCTGCTGCCGGGAGTGAACCCCGCGTTCCCGTCGTTCAGGCTGACCGACGGCGTGGACCTTCCCGCCGAGCTGACGGCGCTCGACCAGCGGATCCAGCAGCTCGACCAGGCGGGTCAGCTTCCTCCCGGTGCGGCGGCCCAGCTCCGGGCGCCGATCCCATTGCTGCTCGGCGGGTACCAGCAGCTCGTGGCGGGCACCACGCTCCAGGGCGCCAACGCGCTGGCGCGCATCACCGGCGGCACTCCCGCGATCGTCCTGAGCTACACCAACGCAGGCAAGGTGACCGAGCGCGGCGTCGAGCTGGGCGTAGGCTATCAGCTCACGCCGGAGCTCCGGGGCGACGTGTCGTTCACCGGGTTCGACTTCACGGTCAACTCCTTCCAGCAGGGCGACCAGCTCGTGCCCAACACGCCGAGCAAGAAGGGCACGCTTTCGCTCACGTACGCGGGCCAGCAGGGCGTGGGCGCGAACGTCACCGTCAGGCTGGTGGACGGCTACCCATGGGCGGCCGGCGTCTTCCAGGGCTACGTGCCCTCGAGCGAATTCGTGAACCTGAGCGCGGGATACCGGGTCAACAATTATCTCCGGGTGCACGCGACGGCCACGAACGTGTTCGACGAGCAGCGGTTCCAGCTCTACGGCGGGTCGGTGATCGGTCGGCGGGTGCTGGGGGCGGTGACGGCGACGTTTTGAGGGACGCAGGGACGCAATGGTTTCTTCCTGCATCGTGCCGTGACAGTCTCGTGACCGTCTTGACGCCGATTTGTCACGCCAGCAACATTGAAGGGGCGGCAGCTTCAGAACCCTTCGGCATACTGGAAGTCTCGGATCGTGTTTTTTCGTCAGCGTGAGCGCCCTCTGCCTGGCGGCAAGGCTCTGCCATCGCGCTGGCTCCTTCCGGAGAGCGAGACCGCGCTGGTCGCCAGCACGGGCATCGTCCTTGCCTTTCTCCTGGCTTTACTCCGAACGCGCTATCTCGTTCGATGGGGCGATCTGCATCTCGACGCCCCGCTGACGTTCGTCCGCGAGCTCACGGTGGCGCTGGCCGGCGATCTGACGTATGTGGGGTTGCTGGTGGTCCTTTCTGTGGCAGGGTATCTCCTCCTGCCCAAGCGGTCCACTCCCTCTCCGATCATCGGCAAGCTCCTTCTGACAGCCGCTGTCATCTCGCTCCTGCTCGCCATCGTCAATATCCGCGCCGTCGCGTCGCTCGGCCGGCCGATCAGCTGGCAGTGGCTCTACTATTCGCAGTTCCTCAACAGCCTCGACGCCCGTAACGCCCTCGCCGCGCAACTCTCCATCGGTCTCGCCTTGCAGGTCCTCCTCGGCTCGCTCCTGCTGGTATGCGCATCGCTTCTCCTGGCCCGTGGATTCCGGTGGATTCTGTCCAAGGTAGACAGGCGACGTCTCGGCATCGTGGGACTCGTTCTGGGAATCACGTATCTCTCGCTCGCGATGCAGTGGCTGCCGGCCACGACTCTCCGGACGACGATGATGGAGAATCCGGTACTCGCGTTCGCCCGCTCCATCGTGGTGGCCCGGCGGCAACCGCCGCTGTTCACCATGCGGACCGCGGCGGGACCGGGTGACTTTGAAACGGCCGGACAGAATCCCGCCGCTGTCAGTCCCACGGAGGCCGGGTTCGCCGCCCGAGCGCGGTCGGCCCATGTCCGAAACGTGATCCTCTACGTCATGGAGACGGTGTCCGCAGGGTCGGTCGGCGCTTTCGGCGCGCCCTACGGGGCGACGCCCGAGATCGATCGGCAACGCGAACAGGCGCTCCGTTTCACGAATATCTATGCCCACGTCCCCGCCACGATCCATTCCCTGGTGGGGCTTCTGCTCTCGGATTACCCGCCGCTGTCCTATCGCGTCCTCAGCAAGGAGCATCCACGAATCAGCCTCGCCTCACTCAGCGGCGAGCTGAAGCGGCACGGGTACCGAACCGCATTCTTCAACGTGGCCGACAGTCGCTTCCAGGGGGAGGACGTCTTCCTCAGCGATCGGGGGTTCGACGTCCTCGCCGATTTCCGATCCCTGCCGTGCTCGCTCGGCCTCTTCGTGGCCGACCGCCCGGCGATCGGGGAACCGTGGCTCTCGACGAGTACGCACGACCAGTGCGCCGTCGACGGGCTGGTTGATTGGCTGGACAAATCGACGGATGACCGGCCCTTTTTCGCGATGGTATGGACCGCTCAGACGCACTATCCCTACTTTCCGTCGGAGGCCCCGAGGCGCTTCGAGGTGTCCGATACGCTGTTCAATCGCTACCTCAACGCACTCAAGGACAGCGACCGGGCGTTCGGCCAGTTGATGAGCCTGCTGTCACAGCGGCACCTTCTGGATTCCACCCTTATCATCGTCGTCGGCGACCATGGGACCACGTTCAACCGCGTCCAGGTGGCCCCCATGCGGCAGCTCGCCGAAGAGAACGTCCACGTGCCCCTGATGCTCATCAATCCGCGGCTGTTTCACGGCGAGGCCGACTCCGTCGTCGGTGGGATGATCGATGTGGCGCCGACGATCCTCGGCATGCTCGGACATCCGCTTCCACCCACCTGGCAGGGCCGCAGTCTCTTCGCGGACGATCGCACCGGCCGGGCATACCTCTTCAGTCCCTTCGCGCAGACGATGGAGTACGGGTTTCGAGAGGGACAGTACAAGTTCATCGTCAACGCGGCCGGGCTGGAGCCACGCGTCTTCGATCTCTTCGCCGACCCGCGGGAGCTTCATAACATCGCGGCGTCGATGCCCCGCGCGGTCACTGGCGCGCGAGCGCGACTTGCTGCGTGGATACAGTTCCAGGACGGCTTCTACCGGGCCCATCTGGCGGGGTCCGATCCCTGACCCACCCAATCATCAGCGGCCGCCCATTCGCGACCGCAGAGTCCTTCGGTCCGTTATCAGGCGGCGGCAGACCTTGCAGGCCGCGGTCTCACTCGGTGACCCTTAGCAATCCTCCCGACAAATCGACGACAGACGACGCGCATGCAGCAGATCAAGGGTGCCGTGCTCAAGTCACGGATGGCGTTCATCCAGGAGCACTTCGGCGCCGAGGGAACGCAGAAGGTGCTGGCCAGTCTGCCGGACGGCGATCAGCGCACCCTGCGCATGCTCTTCACCTCCAACTGGTATCCCTTCGAGCTGGGCAAGACGCTGGACGACGCGATCGTTCGCGAGCTGGGCGGCGGAAAGACGGAGTTTTTCGAGCGGCTGGGCGCCGCCTCGGCCGAGAAGAACCTGGGAACCATCCATAGCGGGTATCTCACCAAGGGCGACGCCCACGAGTTCCTCGCCAAGTCGCCCTCGTTCTACAACCTCTATTACGAGACCGGGCGCCGGGAGTACACACGGGCGGGACTGAACGAGGGCGTGCTCACGACCTACGACGCCGACACGTTCAGCGCGCCCGACTGCCTCACCGTCGTCGGCTGGTACAAGAAGGCGCTGGAGATGTGCGGGGTGAAGGGGGTGACAGTGGTCGAGGAAGAGTGCAGGGCGAAGGGTGGTCAGGTGTGCCGGTATCGGGCGAGGTGGGAGTAGTAGAGGGCGGAACGGCGGTAAGGGGGAAAAAAGAAAGGTTGGAGGAGGCCGGCGGCTCTCGTCTTACCTTTTGCCCTTTCGCCCTCCGCCCTCCCGCCCTCCCTACGCCACCGCCTCCCTCACCTCCGCCGTCGTCGGATCGATCACCGCCGCGATCTCCAGCACCCGGTCGGCCGGAAATCCTCCCGCCCGCGCGTGCCGATACACCAGCTCCGGGTTGGTCGCGATGTACACGCAGGTGATCTTGTCTTCCGTCACGTAGCTCTGCACCCACTGAATCTGCGGGCCCAGCTCCGCCAGGACGGCGCAGGACTTCCGCGCGATGGCCCGCAGCTCCTCGGCGGAGAGCGCCGCCGCATTGGGGATCTCCCGCTCGATCAGATATCTCGGCATCGCTCCGCCCTCTAGTGGTGGTGGGACTTGATGGCCAACGACGCGGGCGCGAAGTCGCAGGTGACCGTCGGGTTCCAGGGGGCGTACAGGCCGCTCGGGTTGTCCTGCCAGGCCCACACGTGAAGCGTCCACACACTGAGCGTCGTATTGAAGGTGAACTGCTGGTCGAACAGGACCGGCGCGGGGTCGGTCTGGGGTGCGGCCTTCACGTACTCGATGCCCACCAGCTTCATCGAGCCGTTCTGCTGCGGCTCGTACATGAGGAATGGCGGCTGGGTCACTTCGGGCGTGGCCGCGAGGTCGATGGACGAATTCCCGTAGTGGATACCCATGGCCCCCTGGTCGCTGGAGAAGCAGGCGTTCTGGAACGGCGTGTCCCAACCGGCAGCCACGCCGGCGTCGAAGCTCTGGTAGGGCTCGGTCAGATTTCGAAGGGTCGCGAGGTCCTGCTGTTCGTCGGTGGGCTTCGTGTTGTCATCGCATCCCGCCAACAACGCAATACAGCACAAGAACGACATGGCTCGTCTCACGGTGGCCTCCCGGGCGTCGGTGATTAGGTTATCAGCAGTCGACGGAGGCAACTTGCGCGGGAGCGCTTAGCTCCTCCTTGCGCTCCCGATTAGCCGCGGATTAGCTCGAGGCGGAGAGACGAGTGATCAAGGTCCAGCTGCTCGGCGGGGCGAGCCTGAGGTCCGGCGACGTCCCGCTGGCCGGCCCGCCGGCACAACGCCACCGCATCGCCCTCCTCTCGCTCATCGTCGCCGCCTGGCCCCAGCCGCTTTCGCGCGACCGGGCCATGGCGCTGCTCTGGCCCGACCGCGATCTGCCCAAGGCGCGGCGCCTGCTCAACCTGGCCGTCCACGTCCTCCGCTCCACCCTGGGCGAGCATGCGATCATCTCGACCAGCGACGGCCTGCTGCTCGACCCCGCCAACCTCACCTGCGATCTCCACGAGCTCCGCGACGCCGTCGCGGCGAACGACGCCGAGCGCATCGTCCGCTGCTACACCGGCGCGCTGCTCGAGGGCTTCCATCTCGGCGAGTCGGTCGAGTTCGGGTTCTGGCTGGAGCAGCACCGGAACGAGCTGGACCACGCCTACACCGGCGCGCTCCGCATGGTGGCCGAGGGGCAGGAGCGGGAGGGCGACGTGCACGGACGGGTCAGAACGATCCGGCGCCTCGTCGCCGCGCGCCCCGACTCGGCGGTATACGCCCGCGCGCTCATGCGGGCGCTGGACGCGGCGGGCGACCGGGCCGGCGCCATCCGGCATGCCACCGAGTACGCCGGCCGCCTCCGCGCGGACCTGGATCTCGAGCCCGATGCCGACGTGATGGCGCTGGCGGAACAGCTCCGATCGGCGGCGCCCGCGCACCGGCCGGCGGGGAGCCAACGCCGGCACGACCAGGCGTACCATCTCTACCTGCAGGGGCGGCGCTGGCTCAGCGACTCCACCCTGACGTCGGTGGCGCGCGCGATAGACTGCTTCGAGCACGCGCTGGCACACGACTCGACGTTCGCGCCGGCCAGCGCGAGTCTCGCGATCGCATTCATCGATCTGGCCGAGCAGCTATGGACCGAGCCGGAGGAGGCATACCGGCGGGCCGCCGCCGCCGCCGCGAACGCCTTGAAGCACGACGTGAACCTGGGCGAGGCACACGCCGCGATCGGACACCTGAAGGCGGTGCGAAACCGGGACTGGGCCGGCGCCGAGCGCGAGCTCAAGCGGGCGCTGGAGCTCGACCCCGACGACGCGAACGCGCACGATCTCTACGGTCGGCTGTGCCTGGGGCTCGGCCGCATCGACGAAGCGCTCGCGCTCCACCGCCGGGCCCAGGAGCTGGACCCGCTGTCCCACCGGCTGGAGGTGGTCTCGACCCTGCTCCGCGCGGGACGCCATCACGAGGCGATGGTCGGCGCGCGCGACGCGGTGGAGCTGGACCCCAACCACGACCGATCCCGCGCCATGCTCGGTTGGGCCTGCTTCCTGAGCGGACGCCGCGAGGATGGCCTGGCCGAGCTGGAGCGCGCGGTGAAGCTGGCGCCCGGGGCGTCGGTGTGGCTCGGACAGCTCGGCCAGGCCTACGGAATGGCCGGCGAGCGGGAGAAAGCGCACGAGATCCTGGAAGAGCTGGAGACGCGGGCCGAGCGGGGTTATATGCCCCCGCATCACCTGGCCTATGTGTACGCGGGACTCGGGGATCACGGCGGCGCAGTGGAGTGTCTGGGGCGCGCGGTGGCCGAGCGGTCGGCCGCGATCTACGCGATCAGGGGGTCGTTCCTGTTCACCTCCCTTCACGGCCTGCCCGCCTACGAGGCGCTCCTCTAACACTCACGCGCTACGGCTGTTGCGCCGCCGCCACTCTAGCGCCCGTCCTCACCGGGCGATAGCATCCCGCTCGACCCCCGCCCATCGACCCGATGACCATCTGCCGTACGATCCGTCCGCTACTCGCCGCCGCGCTGTTCGCGGCCTGCAGCGACAGCGGCTCCGACATGCAGGAGCCGGAGCCTCGCACGGTCGCCGAGGTGATGCTGACGGCGCCGGATTCCTCCCTGGCCGTGGGGGAGATGGTGCAGATCACGGCGACCGCGCGGGACGACGCCGGGAACCCGCTCACGGGCCACACCTTCTCCTGGGCCAGCGACAACGTCTCCAACGCCGATGTGTCGAGCACGGGTCTCGCCTCGGCCGCGAGCCCTGGGGAAGCCACTATCTCGGCCACGACCTCCGGCGTCACCGGGCAGCTCACGATCACCGTTGAGCCCGACACGACGCCGCCCGAGCCGCCTCCACCCCGCCGCCGCCGCCGCCGCCGCCACCCCCTCCCCCACCTCCGGGCTCACCGGGTCTGGACACGATCGCCACCGGGCTGGCGTTCCCGGTCTATCTCGCGTCACCTCCGGGAGGCGCCGATACGCGCCTGTTCGTGGTCGAGAAGGGCGGCACCATCCGCATCATTGAGAACGGCGTCGTTCGGGCCCAGCCGTTCCTCGACGTCTCGGCGAAGGTCGGCACGAAGGCGGAGCAGGGGCTGCTCTCGCTCGCGTTCGCCCCCGACTATGCGTCGAGCCGGCGGTTCTACGTGTACTACGTGGATCTCGCGGGCGACACCCGGGTTGCATCGTTCCTCGCCAGCCCAGATCCCTCGGTGGCCGACGCCACCAGCGAGGCGCCGGTGTTGTCGGTGGCCCAGCCCGGGCCGAGTCACAAGGGCGGTCTCATCACGTTCGGCCCGGATGGCATGCTCTACATCGGCCTGGGCGACGGCGGCTCGCGCGACGGCATGGACGACGGCCGGGGACAGTCCCTCGACGACCTCCTCGGCGCGCTGCTCCGGATCGACGTCACCTCGGGGAGCGGCTATACCGTGCCGTCCGACAATCCATTCGTGGGGGTGCCGGATGCCCGGCCCGAGATCTGGGCCTACGGATTCAGAAACCCGTGGCGCTACAGCTTCGATCGCCTGACCGGCGACCTCTATGTGGGGGACGTGGGTGAGTCGCGGTGGGAAGAGGTGGATCGCGCCCGGTCAACCGACGGCTCCGGCAGAGGCGTAAACTACGGCTGGAGCGTCATGGAAGGCCCGGACTGCATGACCGCCGGCTGTGACCAGACCGGACTCACGCTACCGAACTTCGTGTATGGCCACGACCAGGGTTGTGCCATCACCGGCGGTTACGTCTATCGCGGCACCGCGGTGCCTCCGCTTCAGGGGCAGTATCTGTTCGCCGATTTCTGCGACGGATGGGTCCACAGCTTCCCGGCGGCGGGCGACCCGGGCGCGCCGACCGACTGGCCGGCCCTCGCGCCGGGCGGCAAGATCACCAGCTTCGCGCAGGATGCCGCCGGGGAACTCTACGTGCTCACCTCGGAGGGGGGTGTCTTCAAGATCGTCGCCCGCTAACCCCCCTGTTGCTCTCCCCATGGTGACACTATGCTATATCTTGGCTTCGGGTCTTGGGTTGGACCCGGCGCCACCCCTGAGCGTCAAATTTTTTACCGCGGTCAATTTCAATGCTGGATACACCGGTGTCCTCACCGGTTTCGGCAGGATATTCGGCACGACCATCTCTCCAGTTACTTCGCCTCGAGCTGGGGGGAATATGTCTTGCCGTGCCGGTTACCGCGGTACAGGAGATCGTGCGCGCGGTGGCGGTATCGCCGCTGCCTGACGTACCCCTGTTCGTCGAAGGGGTCATCAACGCCCGCGGAACGCTGGTCCCGGTCTTCGATCTCCGACGCAGATTCGGCCTCCCGCCCAGCCCCCCTGCTCTGCACCATCACTTCGTCCTCGCCTTCGCCGGCCCCCGCCTCGCCGCATTGCGGGTGGACCAGGCCATCGACCTCGTCCAGGTAGCCGGGTCGGACCTCTCTTCGCCGGAGGACGTCGTGGACGGGGCGCGTCACGTGGCATCGATCGCCCGCCTCCCCGACGGCCTCCTCGTGATTCAGGACCTCGAGGCATTCCTCTCCACCAGCGAGGCCGACCGGCTGGACGCGGCGCTCGCGGAGGCCGCGGGATAGCGCCGCGCCCGATGCTTCCCTCCGAGTCGCTGGACGAGGCCGCCGCCCTGGTGCGGCGGAAGACCGGACTCACGTTCGCCGGTATTCGGGCTTCCGCGCTCGAGTCCGGGCTCGTCAAGGCCATGCAGGCGGCCAGGATCAGCGACCCCTCGACTTACGTGGCCAGGCTCGACCGCGAGGTCGATCTCCTGGATGCGCTGGTGGCCGAGATCACGATCGGCGAGACTCACTTCTTTCGCGACGCCGAACAGTGGGCGCTGCTCCGCGCCACGATCTTCCCCTCGTTGCTCCGGCACCGCTCGCGCGAGCGGCCGCTCAGGATCTGGAGCGCGGGATGCGCCACGGGCGAAGAGCCCTACACGGCCGCCATCGTCATCCACGAGCTGGGCGCGGCCTCGATCGGGCACATCATCGGCACCGACCTCTCGCGCCGGGCCCTCTCGGCGGCGCGGCGGGGAGTCTACACCCGGTGGTCGCTGCGTGGCGTACCGAACGAGACGGAGCAGGCGTACTTCCGTCGGGCCGGCCGCCGGTACGAGCTGGCGCCGGCGATCCGCGACAGCGTCGAATTCCGCTACCACAACCTGGCGGCCGACGCCCTCCCCAGCGTGAGCGCGGGTCTGGCGGCCATGGACGTGGTCCTCTGCCGGAACGTGCTGATCTACTTCGATCACGCCACCCTCCCGGCGGTCGCTCAACGGCTCCTCGATTCGCTGAGTGACGACGGGTGGCTGATCCTGGGAGCGTCGGACCCGCCGATCGCAGGACTGGTACGGTGCGAGGTCCACGTAACCGGAAGCGGACTCGCCTATCGGAAGGCACGCGTGTCATCGACGGTCGTGATTCCACCCGAGCCACGCGAAGAGGCTCCAGCGGAGAGGCCCACGGTGCTGCCGTTTCGGCGGCTCAGGTCCACGGCCCGCGCGGATCCCTCGCAGGCCATCGCCCAGGTGCGCGCGCTCGCCAACCAGGGCAACCTGCCGGAGGCCGGACGCGTCTGCGCCGCCGCGATGGACCGGCACCGCGGATCGGCGGAGCTGGCCTATCTCCACGCGGTGCTCCTCCTGGAATCGGGCCGCCCGCAGGAGGCGGCCCATGCCGCCCGGGTGGCGATCTATCTCGACCGCAGTCTCGCGGTCTCGCACCTGCTGCTGGGCGGCGCCCTGGCGCGGATGGGCGAGCCGGCGGCCGCGAGACGCTCCGTCCGCAATGCCTTGATCCTCCTCCAGGGCATGAATTCGGACGATGTCGTCCCGGCGTCCGACGGCGAAACAGCCGCCCGCCTCGGCGAGATGGCCCGGGTTCAGCTCGACTTGATGCATGGCGCAGGGGCGACGATGTGACGGCCGGCCCGCGACGCTCGCGAGGGACGACGCTCGACTGGGCCGATATCCGTACCCGGGTCGAGGCGGCCGGCCGTGCGATATCCGGTGACATCGAGCCGTCTCCGGAGGAGGTAAGGGAACGCCTGCAGGAACGGGCACGGCATCTGGCCCGCCCGGCGACCGCGCGGGACGGACCCGAGCAGCTCGAGGTCGTGACTTTCACGCTGGCGAACGAGACCTACGCCATCGAGTCGCGCTACGTGATCGAGGTCTTCCGCCTGCAGGAGCTGGCGCCGCTCCCCGGTGCGAGGCAGCCGATCTCCGGCCTCACCGGCTGGCGCGGCGATCTGCTCGTGGTGCTCGACCTCCGGCCGGAGCTGGGGTTGCCGGCGACCTCGCTCAACGACCTTTCCCGCGTCGTGGTGCTCGGGCGGGAGCGCCATGCATTCGGCATCCTGGCCGACACGGCGCGCGGCATGGCGAGGCTCGATGCCACCGACCTGCGGGCGCTCCCCGAGAGTAGCAAAGCGCGAGAGGGAGTGGTACGAGGGATGACGTCAGCAGCCGTGCTCCTGCTCGATGGCGATGCCGTGCTGCGCCTGATCGAGACCGATCGTAGCCGACGACTGGAGGGCTCCGCATGAGACTGTCGATTGGCGGCAAGACTGCCGCCGGGTTCAGCATCTCCATGGTGATCGTCCTGATCCTGGGCTTCGTCTCCTACCAGAGCACGCATGGATCGCTCGAGGCCAGCAGACAGGTGACGCACACGTTCGACGTGCTGGGCCAGATCGGGCGGGTCGGATCAACCATGGCGGACGCGGAAACGGGACAGCGCGGGTACGTGATCACCGGCGCGGACCGCTTTCTGGAACCCTACGGCGCCGCCGCCGCACGCGTGGCCGGCGAGATCCAGACGCTGCGTCAGCTGACCTCGGACAATCCGGCCCAGCAGCGGCGGCTGGACATGCTGCAGCCGCTGGTGACGGACAAGCTGGCAGAAATGGAGAAGGTGCTGGACCTGCGGCGGACCGGAAGCTTTCAGGCGGCGGTCGACCTGGTCAAGGCCGACAAGGGCCGGCAGCTCATGGAGCAGATCCGGGACGTCCTGCGCCAGATGGAGGCGGACGAGCGAGGCCTGCTCCAGACCCGGGGAGCCGAGGCCGAGGCGAGGGCCCGCAACACGACGGCGGTCATCGTCACCGGGACCCTGATTGCGCTCGCGGTGGTGATCGTCGCCTCGACACTGTTGACCCGCGCAGTGAGCGGGCCCCTGCAGGAAACCACGGGGGTGCTGGCCTCGAGCGCCAGCGAGATCCTGGCCGCGACCACCCAGCAGGCGTCGGGCGCGAGCGAGACCTCGGCGGCGGTGGCGCAGACGGTGGCCACGATGGAAGAGGTGGCCCACACGGCCGAGCAGGCGAGCCAGCGGGCCCGCGACATCGAGCGGACCAGCCGGCAGGCGCTGGAAGAGTCGGTGGCCGCGATGACCAGCGTGCGTGAGCAGGTGGAGGCGGTGGCCGAGAGCATCGTGTCGCTGGCCGAACAGGCGCAGGCGATCGGCGAGATCACGGCGACGGTGACCGAGCTGGCCGAGCAGAGCAATCTCCTGGCGCTCAACGCGGCGGTCGAGGCCGCGCGGGCCGGCGAGCAGGGGCGGGGCTTCGCCGTGGTGGCGGCCGAGGTGAAGAGCCTGGCCGAGCAGTCCAAGCGCGCGACGATCGAGGTCCGCCGGATCCTCGGCGAGATCCAGCGGGCGACGAGCGCCGCCGTCATGACCACCGAGCAGGGCACCAAGCAGGTGGGCGCCGCGAGCAAGCAGGTGACGGAGGTCGTCGGCGGCACCGCCCAGGCGGCCGCGCAGATCGTCGCCTCGGCGGGACAGCAGGCCGCCGGTCTGACGCAGATCCGGCAGGCGATGGGAAGCATCCACCAAGCGGTGCAGCAGAACCTCGCGTCGACCAAGCAGGCCGAGCGGGCAGCGCAGGACCTGGACGCGCTCGGCCGGAAGCTTCAGGAGATCGTGACCGGCAGCCGCGCCAACGGGGGCAGTCCGAGGCGGCTCGCCGCCCGATGAACAAGGAGCAACTCGCGCGGCGGCTGCTCGCCACCTTCGCGGCCGAGCTGGAGGAGCAGGTCGGGGCGATGAACGCAGATCTGCTCGCCCTCGAGGGAAATCCCACCGACGCCGACCGGCTCCGCTCGATCTTCCGCATCGCGCACAGCCTCAAAGGCGCGGCGCGCGCGGCGGGCGTCCCGGCCATCGAACAGACCTGCCATACGCTCGAGGCGATGCTGGCCGACGCCCGCGACGGGAAGCTCATCCTGGGACGTGCCGAGTTCGGCCTGCTCTTCTCCGCCGCCGATGCGCTGGGCGATGCCCGTTCGCGGCTCACGTCGGGTGAAGTGCGGCAGGAGCCGCCCGCCGCCGGGCCGGCGTCGCGAGCCACCGATCACGGCGATGGCCAGCTCCGGGTGGAGTCCGCCAAGCTCGACGCGCTGCTCGGCGCGACGAGCCAGCTTCTCATCACCAGCGGCCGTGCCGCGAGCCGTCCCGCGGAGGCCGCGACCCTGCACGACCTGGCGAAGCGCGCGAGCGAGACATGGACCCGCCACCGCCGGGGTCTTCGCCGTGCGCTCGAGCGCTCGGATGCGGCGCCGGCATTGGTGCAGGCGGTCGCCGACATCGAGCAGGGGCTCGCGGAGCTGCGCCGCGGCAGCGACCGGATCGCGGTGCGCGCGGCCGAGGACGCGCGGATCCTCGCGCACGCCACGGACGACGTCGCGGACCGGGCCCGGCGACTGCGCATGCGACCCTTCGCGGAGGCGTGCGACCAGCTCCCCCGCGCCGTCCGCGACCTGGCCGACACCGCCCGCAAGGAGGTGGACCTCCACATCGCCGGGGCCGAGGTCGAAGTGGACCGGGCCGTCCTCGACGGACTGCGCGAGGCGCTGCTGCCGCTGGTGCGGAACGCCGTGGACCACGGCATCGAGACGCCGGTGGAGCGGGCGCGGGCCGGCAAGCCGCGGCGCGGCGCGGTGCGCGTCACGGCCACCCTCCGCGGCGACGGTCTCACCGTCACGGTCGCCGACGACGGGGCCGGGCTCGACCTCTCGGCGATCCGCGCGCGACTCGCCTCGCGCGGGCTGCCGATCCCCGAAGACGATCGTGGTCTGGCCCGCACGCTCTTCGAGAGCGGCATGTCCACCCGCGCGGAAGCCACGCCGATCTCTGGCCGGGGCGTGGGTCTCGACGTGGTCCGCGCCGCGATGAAGCGGATTCGCGGTGTGGTGGACCTCGCCTGGATCGAAGGCCGCGGCACCACCTTCATGCTCGAGTGTCCGCCGACACTCGCGACGATCCGCGCGGTGCTGGCGTCGGTGGGCCCGCAGCTCGTCGCGATGCCGACCGCTTTCGTCGAGCGGCTCCTGCGCGTGCGGCGTGACGAGGTGAAGCAGGCGGAGGGCCGCGACGTCGTGATCGGGCCGTGGGGTCCCATCCCGCTCGGGTCGCTCGCGCGGCTCCTGCCGCCGCTGGTCGAGCGGCCGGCGACCGGGGCGCGTCCCGTCATCGTCCTGCGCGTGGCGGAGCAGCGGCTCGCGGTGGCGGTGGACGAGCTGGTCGCCGAGCAGGAGCTGGTGGTACGACCGGTGCTGCGCGATCAGGAGCCCGCTCCCCACGTGAGCGGAGCCGCGATCCTCGGCAGCGGGCGGGTGGTCCTGGTGCTCGACCCCGCGACGATCATCGGAAAAGGGCTCGGACTCGACGGCGCCGCGCGCGTAGCGTTCGCCACCGACGCGGAGACCGGCCGCGGCCCCCGGCGGATCCTGGTGGTGGACGACTCCATCACGACGCGGACCCTGGAGCAGAGCATCCTGGAGGCGGCGGGATACGACGTGCTGACCGCGGCGGACGGCGCCGACGGCTGGAGACTGCTCCAGGAGCAGCAGTGCGACCTCGTGCTCGCGGACGTCGAGATGCCCCGCATGGACGGCTTCGCGCTCTGCGAGGCCATCCGCGGATCGAAGCGGCATACGAAGCTGCCGGTAGTGCTGGTGACCGCGCTGGAGACCCCGGAGCACCGGTTGCGCGGACTCGAGGCGGGCGCGGATGCCTATCTCGGCAAGTCCAGCTTCGATCAGCAGGCGCTGCTCGACACGATCGGGCAGCTGGTCGGCTAGGGCGTCGCCGTGATCCGCGTCGTCGTCGCCGAAGACTCGCTCACCGTGCGCGAGCTCCTGATCGAGATCCTCGACAGCGACCAGGAGATCACCGTGGTGGGCCAGGCCGGGAACGGCCTGGAGGCGGTGGAGCTGACCGCGAGCCTCAAGCCCGATCTGGTCACCATGGACGTGCACATGCCCGTCATGGACGGCCTCGCGGCCACGAAGGAGATCATGGTCCGGGCGCCGACGCCGATACTGATAGTGACGTCGAGCGCCCGGGAGTCGGACGTGAGCCTCTCGCTCAACGCCATGCGGGCCGGCGCGCTGATGGTCGTGTCCACGCCGGACGATCCCCGGTCACCGATGTTCGACAGGCGGCGGGCGGACCTGCTGGCGATGGCGAAGGCGATGGCGCAGGTGAAGGTGGTCCGCCGCTGGGGTCCGCTGGCGGCCGGCAATGGGCTCGCCGATCGGGCGGCTCATGCGGCCACGCGGCTTCGGCTCGTGGCCATCGCCGCGTCCACCGGGGGACCGGCCGCCCTGCAGCGGGTGCTTCAGGACCTGCCGGGCGACTTCCCCGTTCCAGTGCTCGTGGTCCAGCACATCGCCGCGGGCTTCGTCGGGGGTCTGGCCGACTGGCTGGCCTCGACATGCGGGCTGCGAGTCAAGGTGGCGGAACCGGGCGAGCCGCTCGCCGGGCGGACCGTCTACCTGGCGCCCGACGAACGTCACCTCGGCATCCGCCCCGATCGCCGCATCCTGCTGAGCGACGATCCGCCGATCGCGGGCTTTCGGCCGTCGGCGAACTTCCTGTTCGAGACGTCCGCCGGCGTGGTCGGCGGCGCCATGGCGGCGGTGATTCTCACCGGCATGGGGTCGGACGGAGTGGCGGGACTCCGGGCCGTCAAGTCGGGTGGTGGTCGAGTGCTCGCCCAGGATGAGGCGACCTCGGTCGTGTACGGAATGCCCCAGGCCGCCGCCGCGGCCGGCCTGGTGGACTGGAAGCTGTCGATTCGTGATATCGGACCGCGGCTCATGGAACTGGTCGTGGGAGGTGAGCATGGCAATTCGCGCCCTCGTCGTTGAAGACAGCCGCACCCAGGCGGAGGCATTGCGTCTGTTGCTGGAGGAGCACGGGTACGAGGTGACGGTGGCCACCGATGGCGAAGCCGCCCTCGACGCGGTGCGCACCACGCCGGTGGACATCGTGATCAGCGACATCACGATGCCGGGGCTGAGCGGCTACGAGGTGTGCAAGCGCATCAAGGGGCCGCTGCGGAAACCCCATCTGCCGGTCCTCCTGCTCACCGCCCTCAGCGACCCGATGGACGTGGTGCAGGGTCTGGAGGCCGGCGCCGACGGTTACATCACCAAGCCGTACGAGCCGGAGCAGCTCCTCGCCCGTATCTCGCACATGCTCAAGAACCGGGAACTGCGCCGCGGGGCGCCCAGCCGGGTGGGCGTGAGCGTCACCTTCCTCGGGTCCACGTTCAATGTCACATCGGAGAAGGAGCAGATCCTCGACCTCCTCATCTCGACGTTCGAGGACGCCGTCCTGCAGAACCGCCGCCTCCGGGACCGGGAAACAGAGCTGGAATCGGCCAAGGCGCAGCTGGCCCGCTACGCCGGGAAGCTGGAGGAGCGGCTCCAGTCGGTGCTCGATTCGGTGCCGGACGTGGTGTTCAGCATGAGCCCCGACGGACGGGAGCTGCACTACCT
Organism: uncultured Gemmatimonadales bacterium; assembly: GCA_963757525.1. Classification (GTDB taxonomy): domain Bacteria; phylum Gemmatimonadota; class Gemmatimonadetes; order Gemmatimonadales; family GWC2-71-9; genus CAVVWJ01. The sequence continues at coordinate 1,300,617 of CAVWRM010000001.1, read as the reverse complement.
TTCGCCCGCCATCAAGCGCGTTTTCGGTCTCACCCAGGGCGAGATCGCCTCGGACCCGCTCCGCTGGACCGCGTCCATTCTCCCGGAAGACCGCGAGCAGGCCGCGACGTGCTTCCGGCTCGCCGCGGACGCCGGCCAGTCGGGCACCGTCGTGTACCGCTACCAACACCCCGACGGCTCGCGACGCTGGATCGAGTCCAGCTTCATTCCGGTGCCGCCCGAGCCGGGTCGGGTGACGCGGGTGGACGGCGTCGCGCGCGACGTGACCGAGGCGAAGCGGCTGGAAGAGCAGCTGCGCCTCGCTCAGAAGCTCGAGGCCGTCGGCACGCTGGCCGCCGGAGTCGCCCACGACTTCAACAACCTGCTCGCCACGATACGGGGAACGGCCGATCTCGCGATCCTCGACCTCAGTCCCAAGAGCCCGATGTATCCCGACCTGGTGCAGATCAGGGAGACGGTCGATCGGGGCGCCGCCCTGACCCGGCAGTTGCTCGCCTTCGGCCGGCGCCAGACCCTCGAGGCCCGGCCGGTGGACATCAACGCGCTGGTCAAGGGCGTGCAGGGCATGCTCGATCGCGTGATCGGCAAGGACGTGAAGCTCTCCAGCCACCGCACCGCCGAGTCGTGCGTGGTCATGGGCGACCCGGGCCAGGTGGAGCAGGTGCTGATGAACCTGTGCGTGAACGCCAGGGACGCGATGCCGAACGGGGGCGACCTCGCCATCCTCACCGATCGCGTGTACCTCGACGAGAGCTTTCACACCACGCATCCGTGGGCACGCGAGGGCGACTTCGTGCGCCTCACCGTCAGTGATACGGGCCAGGGGATGGATGCCCAGACCCAGGCGCGGATCTTCGAGCCGTTCTTCACCACCAAGGAGATGGGTCACGGGACCGGGCTCGGCCTCGCGGTGGTCTACGGCATCGTGAAGCAGCATCAGGGGCTGATTCACGTCTACAGCGAGCGGGATCGCGGTACCACCTTCAGGATCTACTTCCCGTTCCTCGAGGAAGCGCCCGTGGCCGCGGCGCCGAAGCCAAGCACCGAGATGCCGAAGGGGCGCGAGACGATCCTGCTGGCCGAAGACGACGGTGCGCTCCGGATGACGATCGCGCGGATGCTGGAACGGCTGGGCTATCGCGTCCTGCTGGCGGGGACCGGCAAGGAAGCGCTCCGGGTCCTCACGGAGCGGGCGGCGGAGCTCAATCTGGTGATCCTGGACGTGGTGATGCCCGAAATGGGCGGCGTGGCGGTGTTCGAAGAGGTGCACACCAGACACCCCGGCATCCGCTTCCTGTTCGTGACGGGCTACAGTCCGGGCACTACCCACTTCACCCCACTGCAAACGCTCCCGGCGAAGGTGCTGCAGAAGCCGTTCGCGGCCGAGGCCTTGGCGCAGGTGGTGCGCACGACGCTGGACGCCTGAGAGGTACCGCCTTACCTCCGGACCGGCAGCTCGATGTAACTGCTGTCGTACCACCTGATGGTCAACGGCTCGCCCGCGTCCGCGACCGTCTCGTCGCTCACGTCCTTTCCGGTCCCATAGTTGATCTGCTGGCCCGGACTCTTGAGGACGCTCACGATCACGACCATCCTGCTCCCTTTCCGGCAGCGGTGGCTCGCGAGCCGGATGCTCCGGAAATCGAGGCGCTCGCGCCGTCCCGGTGTGAGGAGCCGCCGAGTGCTCACGCTCCCCACATGACTCGCCCGTGACTGATAGGGCGGGATCTGCATGTAGGTCCCATCCGATCGTTGCTCGTAGACCGCGATCCCGAAATCGAAATCCCGCTTGTTGGTGACGATCTCGAGATGGCCGGAGAACAGTCCGCTCACCTCGGTGGCGGCGGGGAGTGGGTCGCCCACGTAGACGAGCGAGCTCGCGGTGTCGATCGCGGTATCCGCGACGCCGCCGCCGGGAACGAAACGGTTGCTGTCGGACCGGTCGGCGAGGTCCACCGTGAGGGTCACCGAGCTATCGGACGACGGGGAGCGCCCGGTCAGGCGATACCGGTCGCCGGCAGGCTCGGCGCTCAGGTAGAGGCGCAGGGTGCCGTTGGACATGGCCGCGACGGACGGGGCGTGCTTCCACCGGTTCCCATCCACCACCTCGTAGTTGATGCGGTCGGCGAGCAACCCCGGGCGCGGCCCGTCCTTGAAGACCCAATCGAACCACTGGTAGCGGAGATCGCTCACGATGTCGATCCGGGCCACCGGGTCGATCTCGTACCCGGACAGCACGGTGGCCGTATCGCCGAGGGCGGTGACCACGCCGCGCTGGGCCTGGAAATGGTCGTAGGGACCGATCAACAGGTAGTGAGCCGCGTTCGGGTAGGACTTGTAGTGCTCGGTGAGATAGTAGAGCGCGGCGCCGGGCCCTCCGTAGTAGTAGCCCGCGGTCTGCAGCACGGGAATGCGAATTCGGCTGAACTCGCGGCCGGAAGGAATCATGGCTTTCCAATACCCGTCGTACGCGGGGTGCCTCAGCCATTCGTCCCAGACGGGGTTGGGGGTGCCGTCGATCTTGTCCATCTCACGGTAGGCCCGGCCGCTCTCGTACCATGCGCGGTCCACCCGGCGCCAACGGGCCCGGTCGTTGTAGGTCGTGTCGTCCAGCGTCTTGTTGGTGGTCGTGTAGAAGGGCCAGGGATAGACGAAGTTCCAAACGATGTTCCCCTCCATCGGGACATCGATGCCCGGCGCCACCGGCGCGCCGACCATGATCGCCTTGAGCGCGGGCGGCCTTTCCTTGGCCGCGGCCCATGGCGTCATCCCGGAATAGCTCCCGCCGTACATCCCCACCCGCCCGTCGCTCCACGGCTGATCGCTGATCCAGTCGACGAGGGCCGCGGCGTCTTTGCCCTCGTGCACGTACGGCACGGTGGTGTCGGGGCTGCAGAGCTTGCCGCGGGTGAAACCCAGGACCGAGACATACCCGCTGGCGGCCGTTCGCCTGGCCTCGCCCATCAGCGCCACCGTGTCGGCGTAGATCGTGAATTGCAGGAGCGCCGGCGCACGGGCCGGGCCGTTCCGGGGTCGCCAGACGATGGCGCACACGGTCGCGCCGCCCGGAGTCCTGACCCGGATGTCGGTCGTCATGTGGTAGCGGCGCGCGTCATCCTCACGGATCAGCGGTTGCGCCAGCGACCCAATCTCGCGGTAGGTCGAGGCGATCTGGCGGGCGCGGAGCCAGGCGACCGCGTCCGCCACGGGTATCGTCGTGATGCCGCCCGGCCCGTCCTCGGCGCCGTCGGGGCGCTCCGGCACCGGTGGCACGAACACGCCGAAAGACCGCACCGCGAGGGCTGCCGCGCCATCGTCGAGCGCCCCGACGCGATTCCGGAAGGCTCGCGCGAACGCGTCGGCGAAGGGGACCTTCTCGTGCGCCTCGAGCCGCTTCGCGTCCACGAAGATCTCGTACTGCAGATCGAATGCGCGCCCGCGAGCGGTCGTATCCCGCCAACCGGCACGCCATTGCGCCAGCGCATCGGCCGCATCATCGTACCGGCCTGCGACCATCCGGAGTCGGACGCGATGCTCGAGACGGACGGCAAGAGGCTCGCCGTCATCGGCTCGGGCGGCCTCGTCGGCGAGGCGCGGCAGCTCGGCGGCGAGCGCGGCCGAATCGGCCAATGCCTCGGTCGGCAGCGAGAGGCGTTGAGCGGCCGCGGCGGAGGCCACAGTGAGCGCCGCGAGGATAGTGAGCGGGAGCGAGCGAATCACGGTCTTCCAATCAACACGGAGGATGGAGCAGTGCGCCAGATACTCGAGCTCCTGGGCGTGGCGCCGTCCGCCATCAGCGGGGCGTTCGCCGCGGCCGAGGTGAGTGAGCAGTCCCCGGTTGCAAAAGTGTGACCCAGGTCGCTGACCAATGTTTCTACCTGCGCCTATGATGGAGGGAACCCTGGAGGCATTGCATGTCCGCGAGAGAAGCCTGGCTCTGGCCAGAATTTCGCGAGTCTTACCCTACCGTCCCCCACGGCAAGTGGATAGACGCAAGGCTGGCCCGCCGCCTCGCCTCGGTACACCTGATGTATGGCAATCCCTACTCCGTGCCCGCTCCCCGAGTGCTAGCCGACCAGCACTTCGATTTCCGCGGCGGCGAGTCACCCGACCGGACGCCGTCACAGGAGCGCCGGGCCTTCACCACGAGCTTCCGGCCCTCGGGCGAGGAATACACCGGAATCACCGAGGAATCCTGACCGATATCAGGATCCGACGCGGCGCACCACGATGGGTCCGCCGGATCTCCGGATCTCCTCAGGACCAGCGAACGGAGCCGGACCATGGGAGCCCCCTGGTGGTGTCACTCAAAGACGCCCCCCGGGCCTCTGCTGTGAGGCCGGGACCGCGACGCTCATCAAGCAGGCCTGATCAGGATTCCGGGCCGCCCCCATAGGCCGTCATGATCGTGACGGTGGCGCCTTCGGCCGGTTTCTTTCCCTTCATCCCGGGGCGGCGGTAATACTCCTCCACCGCCTGGATCATCTCGGTCCTGTTCAAGTGCCGATAGGCCAGGATGCGGTAGGTGACGCCGCCCTTGGGCTGCTTCAGGATGTTGACGACGTCGGGTTCAGGGGAGGTCATGACCGCTGCTCCGCGCTCGTGACCTTCCAAGATAGCACGCAATCAGCTGCTCTTCTTCTTCCGGCTGCTCTTGCGCCGAGGCACCTTCGCGCCCTTCTTCCGCGCCTCCGAGAGTCCGATCGCGATGGCCTGCTTGCGGCTCTTCACCTTGCCGCCGCGGCCGCCCTTCCCGCTCCGCAGCGTCCCCTTCTTCCGCCGCCGCATGGCGCTCTCGACGCGCTTGCTTGCCGCCTTGCCATAGCGCCGGCGATTCGATTTGCGGGTGGACTTCTTCCTGGTGGCCATATGTTCTCCGTGTCAGGTTGGTAGACTGCACGTACGGTACAGAGACGAAGACCTTGTCGGTGTGACGCCCCTCACTACGGCCAGCACCTGCCGGCCGGAGACTGAGATCCTTTGACGCCATCACCAACCCGCGAGACCACCGTGGCCAGTTGCGGCCCGCTGACCGGCACCTACCGCCTGCAGCTCCACCAGGAGATGCCGCTCGACGCGGCCCGGCGCCTCGTCCCCTATCTCGACCGGCTCGGCGTCTCGCACCTCTACAGCTCGCCGATCCTCAAGTCCCGCCCGGGCAGCATGCACGGCTACGACGTCGCCGATCCGGCGACCCTCGACCCCGAGCTTGGCAGCGAGGAGGACCGGCGGGCGCTCGTGGAGGCGCTGCACCGGAGCGGCATGGGACTCGTCATCGACATCGTGCCGAACCATATGGGCATCGGGCCCTCCAATCCGTACTGGGAGGACGTGCTGACGTGGGGCCGCCGGTCCCCGTATGCGCCGTGGTTCGACATCGACTGGAACACGCCCGACGAAGAGCACCGGGGCCGCCTCGTGCTCCCGGTGCTTGGCGACCGGCGCGACAGCGTGCTCGAGCGCGGAGAGTTGACCATCGTGGAGGACTCCGGCCGGTTTCGGGTGCAGTACTACGAGCAGAGCTGGCCGCTGGACCCCGCCACGGTGGGTCCGATCGTGGACTGGACCGCCCAGGCCCGGCCGCTCGAGACATTCTCCCGGGGCGAGGACGGCGAGCGCCGGATGCGCCGGCTGCTGTGGAAGCAACACTATGCGCTCGTCGTATGGCGTCGCGCCGCGAGGGAAATCAACTATCGCCGCTTCTTCGACATCAGCGACCTGGCGGCGCTGCACGCGGAAGACGAGCCGGTATTCGAGGCAACCCACGCGCTCGTCCTCCAGTGGCTCCGGGCCGGCGACGTCGATGGGCTCCGCATCGACCATGTAGACGGCTTGCGCATGCCGAGGGGCTATCTCGAGCGGCTCCGCGCGCGGCTCGGCCCCTGCCCCGTGCTGGTCGAGAAGATCCTGGCCGACGGCGAGCGCCTCCGACCGGAGTGGCCCGTTCAGGGCACGACGGGCTACGAGTTCCTCAACGATCTCGATGCCATCCTTCTCCATCCGGAGGGCTACGATGGCATCGAGCAGGCATATCTCGCCCTGGACACGAGCCGGCGCGGGCGCCCGTTCCGGGAGATCGCCCGCGTGTCGAAGCTTCAGCTGCTGCGTGGCAGCCTGGCCGCCGACGTTCAGCGGCTCGGCAGGCTGGCGACGGTGGTGCTACGGCGTGATCCGCTCGTGGCCGGCCTCGCCCCGTTGCGACTCGTGGAGCCCATCCGCCAGCTGATCGCGTCGCTCGCCGTCTATCGCACCTACGTGGACCACCGCGGATTCACCGACGAAGACCGGCGTCGGATCGACGACGCGGCGGCCGACGCGCGCCCTCGGGTATCAGCGCCGAAGCTGGTCGACGCGCTGCGGCGGGCGCTGTTGTACGACCCCAACCGGGAGCAGACGCCGTTACAGCGACGCGAGCATCTGCGCTTCGTCACCCGGTTCCAGCAGACCAGCGGCGCCGCGATGGCCAAGGGAGTGGAGGACACGGCGTTCTACCGGTTCCTTCCACTGGTCTCCCGAAACGAGGTCGGGGGCGAGCCCGACCGGCCGCTGCACGACGCCGCCGAGCGGCTGCACCGGGAGAATCTCGAGCGGGCGCGGAGCTGGCCGCTCAACATGCTCACCACGAGCACCCACGACACGAAGCGCAGCGGCGACGTTCGCGCGCGGCTGGCCACGCTCACCGAGATCGCTTCCGCCTGGGTCTCGCAGGTGCTGCGATGGAGGAAGATCAACGCAAGACACTCCGTCCGCATCGGCGGCCGGAGGGCGCCGGACCCGGCGACCGAATACCTGTTCTACCAGACCGTGGTCGGCGTGTGGCCGCTCGACGATGGCACCTGGCGCGGCGCGGCGCCCGACGCGGATGGACTGCGCGCGCTGCGGGATCGGATCGCCCTGTATATGGAAAAGGCGACACGCGAGGCCAAGCTCAGGACCAGCTGGACCAATCCCGACCCGCGGTACGAAGAGGCGATCGCCCGTTTCACCGAGATCCTGCTGACCAGCGACTCGGCCGAGTCGGCCGCATGGCGGCGCGAGGCGAGCGCCTTCGTCGAACGGATCGCCCGCCCGGGACTCTGGAACTCGCTCTCCCGCATCCTCGTGCATCTCACCGCCCCGGGCACACCGGACCTGTATCAGGGCGACGAGCTGTGGAACTTCACGCTCGTGGACCCGGACAACCGGCGCCCCGTCGACCACGAGCTGCGACTGAGGCTGCTCGACGACCTCGACCGGAGCGTGCTCCCCGGGGGCTGCCTTCCGGAGACCCTGCTGCGCGAGCTGGTCCGGGCTCCGGAGGACGGCAGAATCAAGCTGTACCTGACGGCGCGACTCATGCGAACGCGTCGGGCGAATGGCTGCCTCTTCTCCGGCTCGGGGTACGAACCGGTGGCGGCGAGGGGCTCTCACGCCGGGCACGTCTTCGCCTTCGCGCGAACCGGATCGGGCGGCCCCGCCATCGCGGTCGCGCCCAGATGGTCGCTGACCCTCACTGGGGGAACGGGCGCGCCGACCGGCCGGCCGGTCTGGGCCGATACCGCGCTCATGATTCCCGGGTCCTGGCCCAGCCAATGGGAGTGCGCGGTCGGGGGCCATATCATCCAGGCGGCCGACGGCACGATCCCGCTTGGGGAGATCCTCGACCGCGCCCCCGCGGCGCTCCTCTTTCCGGCCTGATGCTCACGATCGGCGCCAACCCAGGACGCGGCGGTGTGCGGTTCCGGGTCTGGGCTCCGGGCGCCTCACGCGTCGAGGTCGTGACCCTGCCCGGGGAGGCGCGGCACGTCCTCCGGACCGAGGCCGGCGGCTACCATGCCGGGGAGATCGCTGGCCTCAAGGTACACACGCACTACAAGTATTCCCTGGATGGAGGACCACCCTACCCGGACCCAGCCTCGCGATCACAACCCGAGGGCGTACACGGCCCGTCGGGGGTCATCGACCCGGACGACTTCCGCTGGAGCGATGACACCTGGACCGGCATTGCGCTCGCGGACCTCGTGATCTACGAGCTGCACGTCGGCGCGTTCACGGCCGGTGGAACCTTCGAGGCGGCCATCGAGCGACTCGATGCCGTCGCGCGACTCGGAGCGACCGCCATCGAGATCATGCCGATCGCCGAGTTCGCCGGGACTCGTAATTGGGGGTACGACGGCGTCGGCCTGTTCGCGCCGGCTTCCGCGTACGGGGGTCCGTCCGGCTTCAAGCGATTGGTGAACGCGGCCCATGAGCGGGGGCTCGGTGTCATTCTCGACACGGTCTACAATCATCTCGGCCCGGAGGGGAACTACCTCGGGGCGGTGACCGCGGGTCGCTTCTTTACGGACCGGCACCGCACCCCGTGGGGCGACGCGATCAACTACGACGGCCCCGACAGCGCGCCGGTCCGGGACTTCGTGCTCCAGAACGCGATCCATTGGGCCCGGGAATACCACGTGGATGGCCTGCGGCTCGACGCGACGCACGCCATCATCGACGAGTCACCGGTGCATATCCTGCGCGAGATCGCCGGTGCGCTCCACGAGCTGGCGCGGCCGCGGCTCGTCATCGCGGAGGACGAGCGCAACGAGGCCCGTCTCATCACGCCGGTGGATGCGGGGGGCTACGGCCTGGACGCGGTGTGGGCCGATGACCTGCATCACCAGCTGCGCCGCCTCACCGCGGGCGATCACGAGGCGTACTTCCGGCACTACAGTGGAACGGTCCAGGACGTCGTCACGACGCTGCGTCGCGGCTGGTTCCGCGAGGCCCCGCGCACGAGCGGGACCCGGCGCGAGCCGGTCGGCCCGCCCTCTGGCCATGCGACCACCGCGTTCGTACACTGCATCCAGAACCACGACCAGGTAGGCAATCGGGCCCTGGGAGAGCGCCTGAGCGATGACATCCCGTTGCCGGCGTATCGCGCGCTCTCGGCCCTGCTGTTGCTTTCGCCCTATACGCCGCTGCTGTGGATGGGGCAGGAGTGGGCGGCCTCGACGCCGTTCCAGTTCTTTACCGACTTTCCGGAGGAGCTGGGCCGGCTCGTGACGGAAGGGCGGCGGAACGAGTTCGAGGAATTCTCGGCGTTCGCCGACCCGTCGGCGCGGGCGCGTATTCCCGATCCTCAGGACGTCGAAACGTTCCTCCGCTCGAGGCTGCGATGGGACGAAACGAGCCGGGCACCACACGAGGGCATGCTGGCTCTGTACCGCGACCTGCTTCTCCTGCGGCGGACCGAGCCCTCTCTGCGGTCACGCGACCGCCGCGACTTCAGTTTGGCGGCCGTGAGCGATCATGCCCTCGCCTTGCGCCGGCAATCGCCGGGAGGCCACGAGTTGCTGGTGGTCGTCAACCTCGCAGGGGAGCTCCGGATGCGGGCGGACGAGCATCCGGAGACGAGGCCGACCGAGGGGCGGCGCTGGTCCCTCGCCCTCTGGACCGAAGACCGGAGATTCGGCGGCGAAGGCGGCGAGGTTCACTTCGAGACTGGTGGAGTGATCTTGGTGCCGTCGCCGGGTGCCGCCCTGCTCCGTCCGAGCGGACTCATGGAGTAACGCCAGTGCACGCCGAAACCATCCTCGTTCTGCTCTTCATCGTCGCGACCGCCGTGGCCCTCCTGGCCCGCCGGCTGCGACTGCCGTATACCGTGGCGCTCGTGCTGGCGGGACTGCTGCTCGGACAGCTGCACGCCTTCGAGACCCCCCACCTCACCCAGGAGCTGCTGTTCACGGTCTTCCTGCCGGGGCTGCTCTTCGAGGCGGCGTTCCACCTCGATTTCGCACTCTTTCGCCGGGACCAGACCCTGATCCTCTCGCTCGCCGTGCCGGGCGTGATGGCCGCGATTCTGCTGACGGCGGCCATCCTGGTACCCGCCGCGGCCCTGCTGCCGCTGGCGGATGCGCTGACCTGGGGGCATGCCCTGGTTTTCGGGGCGATGATTGCGGCAACCGACCCGATCGCGGTCGTGGGCCTGTTCCGCTCTCTGGGCGCGCCTCACCGGCTGTCGGCGCTGCTCGAGGGCGAGAGCCTGCTCAACGACGGGACCTCGATCGTGTTCTTCGGGTTGATCCTGGGGCTGGTGGGTGGCGCGGCGGTGACGGTCTCAGGCGTGGTGCTCGAGTTCACCCGGGTGGTCGGTCTCGGCGCGGGAGTGGGGTTCGTCATCGGCTTGACGATCTCGACCGTCATCCAGCGGATCGACGACCCCATGATCGAGATTACCCTGACGTCCATTGCGGCCTACGGGAGTTTCATCGCGGCCGAGCAGATCCACGGGTCGGGAGTGATCGCGACGGTGGTGGCGGGCATGCTGTGCGGCAACTATGGCGCCCGCACGGGAATGACCCCGACGACCCGGGTCGCGGTGGAGACGTTCTGGGAATACGTGGCCTTCGCGCTCAACTCGATCGTCTTTCTGCTGATCGGGTTCGAGGTGCACCTGGGCGATATGCTGGGCTCCTGGCAGCTCATCATCTCGGCGTTCGCCGCGGTCCTGCTGGGTCGCGCGGCCGTGGTCTACGCGGTGGCCGGCCTGACCGCCCGCCGGGCCAACCGCATCTCCCGCGCGTGGCGGATGGTCTTGAGCTGGGGCGGCCTCCGGGGCGGGCTCTCGATGGTGCTGGCACTCAGCCTCCCACCGGGATTCCCGAACCGGGATCTGCTGATCGGCACGACATTCGGCGTCGTGCTCCTCTCGATTTTGGTGCAGGGTCTCACCATGGGTCCGCTGCTTCAACGCCTCGGTGTGGTGCGGTCCCGGACGGAGCGGACTGCCTACGACCTGGGCCGCGGCGAGCTCCACCTGGTACAGACCGCGTTGGCCGAATTGGATGCGATCGTCCGTTCCGGGCAGGGCGACCAGGCCGGGCTGGAGACGCTGCGGGCCGACTATCAGGCCCGCCTGGCGGAGGTCCAGACTCGGTTGGAGGGCCTCCACCTGGAGAGCGGCGAGTTGCGCAAGGAAGATCTGCGCCGGGTCCAGCGCCACTTGCTGATGGTGGAGAAAGCGGGCGCCCTCGAGAGCGTCCGCCAGGGCTTGCTGGGACGCGAAGCTTACGAGCACCTGCTGGCCGAGGTGAACGATCGCCTGGTGAAGCTGGATGAATCGTCGTCGTGAGCGGCCGCGCTACGGCTCCCGCCACCTCGCGCCCTCGCGCGCGATGAACTCGTCGGCCACGTCCGGTCCCCAGGTGCCCGCCGCGTAATTGGGGAAGTGGTCCGGGCGCTTGTTGGCCCAGAAGTCGATGATGGGATCGACCACCGCCCATGCCGCCTCCACCTCGTCGCTCCGGGTGAAGAGGGTGGCCTCGCCCAGCATGCAGTCGAGCAGCAGGGTCTCGTACGCCTCGTGGTCCAGCTCCCCGAACGCCTCGGCGTAGCTGAAGTCCATGTCCACGGACGCCATCTTGACCTCGACGCCGGGGACCTTCACCTCGAACCGCAGGGAGATCCCCTCCTTGGGCTGCACCCGGATGGCGAGGACGTTGGACTCGATGATCTTGTCCTCGGGAATCGGGAACATCAGGTGTGGCGGCTTCCTGAACTGGATCGCGATCTCCGAGACGCGCCGCGGCATGCGCTTGCCCGAGCGGAGGTAGAACGGGACATCGTGCCAGCGCCAGTTGTCGATCATGAAGCGGATGGCGCAATAGGTGGGCGTCGCGCTGTCCCGCGCGACGTTCGGCTCCTCCCGATAACCCGGGACAGCCTTCCCGTCGATCATGCCGGGCCCGTACTGTCCCCGCACCGCATAGTCGTGCATGACCGCGGGTGTGACCGGCCGGATGGCCTTCAGCACCTTGACCTTCTCGTCACGGACCGCATCGGCGCTGAAGGTGACCGGCGGCTCCATGGCCATCAGCGTCAGCAGCTGCAGCAGATGGTTCTGGAACATGTCGCGGACGACACCGGCCTCCTCGTAATATTTGCCGCGGTGCTCGACGCCGACACTCTCCGCGGCGGTGATCTGCACCGAGTGGACGTGCTGCCGGTTGCAGACCGGCTCGAAAATCGAGTTGGCGAACCGGAACACGAGGAGATTCTGGACCGTCTCCTTCCCCAGGTAATGGTCGATGCGATACACCTGGTGCTCGGCGAAGGCGCGACGGACGCACGCGTTCAAGGCGCCCGCGCTGCCGAGACTGGTCCCGAAGGGCTTCTCGATGACGACCCGGACCCAGGGCCGCTGCTTCGGGTCCATCACCCGCGGCGCGATACCCGACTCCGCCAGCCGGTTGATGGTCTCCTGGTACAGGCTGGGAGGAATCGCGAGGTAGAACAGCCGCCCGCTGCCGCCCGGCAGCCGGGCGTCGGTCTCGGCCAGACGATGGCGCAGCATGTCGTACGTGGCCCCGTCGTTCAGCTCGCCCGAGACGTAGAACAGCTGCGACGCAAAGCGCTGGTACGCGCTCGCATCGAACGCGGCGCCGTTGGGCAGGAACGTCCTGATGGCGTCACCCACGTGAGTCCGGAAGGTGGCGTCGTCGAGCGGCTCCCGCGCCACGGTGATGACGGTGAACTCGTCGGGCAGGAGTCCATCGCCCATCAGGTGGAAGAGCGAGGGCATCAACTTACGGTGGAGCAGGTCGCCGGCTCCGAAGATGACCATGGTGCACGGCTCCGGACGCCGGAGGGTGCGTGCCGGCGGCACCATCTCCTCGGGAGCGGTGATGCTGGTCGAGGCGCGCGCGGTCATGTGGACTTCACCGCATGGCCGCCGAACTCGTTGCGGAGGGCCGCGATGACCTTGGCGCCGTACGAGTCGCTCTGACGGGAGCGGAAGCGGGTCAGGAGCGAAAGTGTAATGACCGGCGCGGGGACGTCGAGGTCGATGGCCTCCTGCACGGTCCAGCGTCCTTCGCCCGAGTCCTCCACGTAGCCCTTGAGGGCCGTGAGCTCGGTGTCTTTCGCGAAGGCGCGCTCGGCGAGCTCATTGAGCCAGGAGCGCACCACGCTGCCATGGTTCCACACGGCCGCGATCTGCCGGAGGTCGAGCTTGAAGTCCTTCGAGCCGTGCAGAATCTCGTATCCCTCGGCGTAGGCCTGGAGCATGCCGTACTCGATGCCGTTGTGGATCATCTTGACGTAATGGCCCGACCCCGGCGGCCCCACATGGGCGTAGCCGTCCGGCGGCGCCAGCGTCTTGAAGATGGGCTCGCAGCGCGAGAAGGCGGCCGGCGAGGCCCCGATCATCAGACAGTAGCCGACGGTCAGACCCCAGATGCCGCCGCTGGTCCCGGCGTCGACGAACTCGATTCCGCGCTTGGCGAGGTCCGTGGCCCGCCGCTTCGAGTCCTTGAAGTTCGAGTTACCGCCGTCGATGATCACGTCCCCCTTGGACAGACCCGGCAGCAACTGCTCGATCGTGCTTTCCACCGGCGCGCCGGCCGGCACCATGATCCAGACCACGCGCGGTGGCGTGAGCGCCGCGCAGAGGGCGGCCAGATCCCCGGCGGCCCTGGCGCCCTTCGCGACGTGCGCCTGCACGGCCTCCGCGCTCCGGTCGAACACCACCACCTCGTGTCCGCCCTGCACGAGGCGTTGTACCATGTTGCCGCCCATTCGGCCGAGGCCGATCATGGCGAGCTGCATTCTCGAAATCTCCTCTCAGGGCTGCACGTCCAGCTCCGCCAGCTCGTGGCGCAGCCGGACGGCGTCGGTGAATCGTATGGTCTGGATACCGAGCTCCCGCGCGGGCTCGAGGTTCCGGGCCCGGTCGTCGATGAACACCGATCGCGAGGGCTCGGCCTGGGACATCGCCAGCGCCACCTCGTAGATGCGCCGCGCCGGCTTCATCATGCCGACCCAGCACGAGGTGAAGAAGGCGATGAAGATGTCCCGGAGCCCGAAGTGGCGGAGCCGGTGCCGGTTCAGCTCGTCCGACTCGTTGTTGATCGTCATCATCCGGTAGCGGCCGCTGCGCGCCAGCTCCCGCGCGAGGTCGATGGTCTCGGGATAGGGAACGCTCTGCGACAGCATGTACGCCTTGAACGCCTCGACCGTGAACGGACGCGGCCGGTAGAATACCGCGCATCGCAAATAGTCGTCGAGCGTCATCCGGCCCTGCTCCAGGATGGCGATGCTCTCGTCGTGACGATCCTCGAGCTCGGCGGGGTCGAGCTCGAAGTGGCGCACCGCGCCCGCGCGCTGCTCGCGGTCCCAGCCGTTGGAGCCCAGCACGCCGCCGATGTCGAAGAAGACATGGGTGATGGTCACCGCTCGAGCATCCCGGGATCGTCGATCCGGATGGCGGGCCGCCCGCGCGAGCGTAGCGCCAGCAGATCGCCCTCCGCCTGCGCCGCCTCCAGCCGGCCGAAGGTGAACGTCTCTCCCGGGATCGGCAGATCGCGGGTGGACCGGCCGGTGATCTGGAGGAAATGTCCGATCGGGCGGCCGCCCTTGTGGAGCTGGCCGGTGGAATGGAGAAACCGGGGACCGTACCCCAGCGTGGTGGCGACAGCGAGCCGGTCCCGCAGCCGCGTGCGGAGGGCACCGAGTCGCGCGTCGTTCTCGGGCGTGGGCGGGAGATAGGCCATGATGGCGAGATAGTCGCCCGGCCGGATTCCCTGCAGAAACGCCTCCAGCTCCGATGCGGTGGCCGGCGGCGACGTGGGACTGTTCTTCGCCAGCACCGTCTTCGTGTTCGCCTTGCTCTCGGCCACGTTCGGCTGATCGAAGGCGTTGATCCCGAGCACGGCGCCGGCGACCGCCGTGGCGAATTCCCAGCGGAAGAACTCCTGCCCGACGTCGTACCGGTCGTCGAGCCTCAGGTGCACCACGGGGTGGCCGGCCTTCTCCAGCGCCGACAGGCGTGCTTCGACACCGGCATCGGGTTCGCCCTCGAGCGCCATCGAGACGAATACGCGATCGTCGCCGTAGACCTCCGCCGGGCCGAGCGGCTCGTCGACCACCGGCACGATGCCCCTCCCTTCCTTCCCCGTGCTCTCGGCGATCAGCTGCTCCGCCCACGAGCCGAAGCTCGCGATCGCGGGCGACAGGGCGAACGTCACCTTGTCGCGCCCCGCGAGCGCGCTCTCGCCGAGGATGGCGCCCAGCCAGGCCGCGGGATTCTGCAGCGACGGCACGAACGCGGAGCACGCTTCGGCCATCCGATGGGCCCGATGCAGCAGGGTCTCCAGATCGATCCCGAGCAGCGCCGCCGGCACGAGGCCGAAATACGACAGCGCCGAATAGCGGCCGCCGATGTCCGGCGGATTGAGGAAGGCGCGGCGGAAGTCACGCCGGCCGGCGAGCGCCTCGAGCGGCGTGCCCGGGTCGGTGATCGCGACGAACTGATCGCCGCGCCCGCCGGTGCGTTCCCAGAAATACCGGAAGAAGCTGTCCGACTCCTGCGTCGTGCCCGACTTGCTCGAGATGAGGAACAGTGTCCTGGCGATATCGCCCTGCTCCGCTCCGCGGACGGCGGCGGGATCCGTGCTGTCGAGGACGTGCAGCGAGGGGTGGCCGGGCGCCGCCCCGAACGTGCGCCAGAGCACCTCGGGGGCGAGGCTCGAGCCGCCCATCCCGCACAGCACGACGCGTTCGTACTGCGACCGCGCCTCCTCCGCGAACGCCGCGAGCGACTTCACCTGCTGCGCCATCGCCTTGCCCACGACGAGCCAGCCGAGCCGGTCGGTGATTTCCGGTGTAGCCGGGTCGGGTTTCCAGACCGTCGGATCCCTGGCCCAGATGCGCTTGGGGACCTGATGCTGCTCCATGTCGTCGAGCCTGGCCGCGATCACCGCGTCGATGCCGCTGATCACGGCCGAGTGACGAGGCGGGGTCTGGGTGCGCAGGGCGTGGCGCTTGGCC
Organism: uncultured Gemmatimonadales bacterium; assembly: GCA_963757525.1. Taxonomy (GTDB): domain Bacteria; phylum Gemmatimonadota; class Gemmatimonadetes; order Gemmatimonadales; family GWC2-71-9; genus CAVVWJ01. The sequence goes on along the minus strand of CAVWRM010000001.1, from coordinate 1,284,828 downwards.
CGGATGACCCCGAGGACGGCCTCGAACGACCTGGCGAACTTCTCGATGCCGTCATCCTCCAGCACGCGGGTGATGTCGTCGAAGTCCACGTCGGCCGCGCTCAGCCGGTCCATGGCCACCACCGCGTCGCGCACATCGTCGGGCAGGGTCCGCCGGACCGTGCCGTGGTCCTCGAAGAAGCGCAGCGTGGCCGGGGGCATCGTATTGATGGTGTCCGGGCCGATCAGTGAGTCGACGTAGAGCACGTCGGAGTAGGCGGGGTTCTTCGTGCCGGTGCTGGCCCAGAGGAGCCGCTGCGGCCGCGCGCCCATGGAGACCAGCCGCCGCCACTCGGCGCCCTGCAGCTGGTCGCGGAACCAGACGTAGGCGAGCTGCGCGTTGGCAATCGCGACCCGGCCCCGGAGGTTCCGCAGCGATTCCGGTCCCGCCTCGATGCGGCGGTCGGTTTCCGTGTCCACCCGGCTCACGAAGAACGAGGCGACGGACGCGAGGCGGTCGATGGGCAGACCGGCGGCCACACGGGCCTCGAGGGCCCGCAGGTACGCCCGGGCGACCGCGCGGTAGTGATCCAACGAGAACAGCAGGGTGATGTTGACGTTGACGCCGTCGGTGAGCAGCCGCTCGATGGCGGACCAGCCCTCTTTGGTGCCCGGTACCTTGATCATCACATTGGGCCGATCCACGGCGGCCCACAGCCGGCGCGCCTCGGCGATGGTGCCGTCGGTGTCGCGCGCGAGGGTGGGGGATACCTCGATCGAGACGAAGCCGTCCGCCCCGGAAGTCGCCTCGTACACCGGGCGGAAGCAATCGGCGGCGTCCCGGACGTCCTGCACGGCGAGCTGCTCGAACACCTCCTGGTCGGAGCGGGGCGAGGCGGCGACGGCGCGGAGCGCCTCGTCGTAGTCGGTGCTGCCGCCGATGGCGTGCTCGAAGATGGTGGGATTGGAGGTCATGCCGCGAAGGCCGTCGTCGATCAGGGTCTGCAGCTCGCCGGAGCGCAGCATCCCGCGGCGCAGGTAGTCGAGCCAGACGCTCTGGCCCAGCTCGAGCAGGGCCTGCATGGCGGTACCGGTGGTGCGATGTGCCATAGTCGGATCCTTCCGTTGCGGCCGCTCCCGGCGACCTCTCCCGCAATCTACAGGCGGTCACACCAACAGCGGGCGCTCAGGCGATTCGGGACGCGGTGACGGCGGCGCCGAGGAGACCGACGCTCGGGTTGAGGATGACGTGGACCGGAACGAGGGCCAGGAGGTCGGACAGGCGACCCTTGTCGAGAAAGGTCGTCATGAAGCATCCGCTCAGGAGCCGATCCGCGATCCGGGGCACGATGCCGCCGGCGAGATACACCCCGCCCTTGGCGACCACCGTGAGCGCGAGATTCCCGGCCTGCGCTCCCAGGATGCCGCAGAAGAGGTCCAGCGTCCGATCGCTGAGCGCGTCGCTATGCGCCAGTCCGTGACGACTGATGACGGCGGCGGGGTCCTCTCGCTTCATCTCATCCCGCACCTCGCTCCGCTCGGGTGCCGCGCCCGACGCCGCCAGATAGCGGTAGATGTTGACGAGCCCGGCGCCGGACAAGAGCCGCTCCCACGACACCCGGTGAAATTCCGTCTCCAGGAACCCCAGCAGCCCCGCCTCGAGCGCGCCCCGCGGGGCGAAGTCGGCGTGACCGCCTTCCGACGGCAGGACCCGGTATCGATCCCCTTCCCACACCAGGAACCCCTGACCCAGGCCGGTGCCTGCCCCGATCAGCGCGATGGTCCCCGTCTCCGCCCGCGCGCCGGTCTGCAGTGTCGCGAGGTCGGTTGCCTGGAGAAGCGGAATCCCGTACCCGACGGCCACGAAGTCGTTGATGAGGGTAGTTGCCGGAATGCCGATCTCGGCCGCGAGGCGGCGGGCGTTGACCTTCCACGGCAGGTTGGGCGCCGTGCAGTCGTCGTCCACGAGCGGACAGGCCATGGCGATGCAGGCGCGATCGGGGCGGCTGCCGGATTCCTCGCAGAAATGGCGTACGATCGGGCTGAGGCCGGGATAGTCGTGACTCCGATACCGGCTCTCCTTCACGATCCGCGCGTCCCGACCGTTCATCTCGACGAGCGCCATGCGGGCGTTGGTACCGCCCACGTCGCCGGCGAGGACCATCATGAGGAGATTGGCTCGGTGAGCCGGGCCGCGGCGGCCCGATCGAGGAACCAGTGTCCGCGGCGAGCCAGCTGGGCCGGAACGTCCCGCGGCGTCCACGGTCCTTCGATGCCCCGTGCGACCATGGCGGCCTTGTCCGCGCCCGTGGCGATGACGGCGACCTTCCGTGCCGACTCGATGACGGGCGGGGTGATGGTAAGGCGCTCGGGCGGTGGCTTGCTGCCGAGAACCGGCAGCACCAGCCGGCGCCGCTCGTCCAGAGCGTCGGACCCGGGAAAGAGCGAGGCGGTGTGACCGTCCTGGCCGATGCCGAGGACGAGGACGTCGAGCGGCGACGCCAGTTCGCGCTCGTAGTCGCGCGCCGCCTGGTCCCGGTCGGCTCGTTCGGCCTCCATGCGGTGCACCCGCTCCGGCCGCAGGGGCGCCCGTGAGACGAGCGCGCGCATCACCATGCCGTAGTTGCTCTCGGGATGCTCCGGCGGAACGGCCCGCTCGTCGCTGAAGTAGAGGTCGACGTTGCTCCAGTCGATGTCGCGGCTCGCCGCCAGCGCGCGATACACGGGCTCCGGCGTCCGGCCGCCCGCCAGCGCCAGCGCGCACGAGGCCCTCGCGGCGATCGCGCTTTGGATTTCCTTTCCGAGCCACTCCGCCGACGCCCGCACCAGCTCGTCCGGGGTGGCGGCGACGAACCGCATCGTCACGCCCCGCTCAAGACCGCGTGGCGGCCGGACCGGCGATCCGCCACGGCCTGCGGCTGGCCACACGTGGGACAGACGTGGGTGTGGGCGTGACGGTCGAGATATTCCCGTACCGCGCGGATGTACTCGGCATGGCTCCAGGTGAGCGGGGAGACGGAGATGGCCTCGCCGGTGTAGGGATGCAGCTGCTCCGCCATGGTGCCCGAGGGCAGGGCCCGCTTGGCGGCCCATTCGAGCAGCTCGAGTCCGGGCGCCAGCTCTTCCACCGTCCGGGCGCGCCGCAGCCGATACCGGGCAAGCCAGAGGGTACAGATGAACCAGGGATTGCCGGGCACCCGGCCGGTGTCCTTCGTCTCCACCTGGTGGTAGTAATCGTTCTGGTACCGGGCCAGCCCACCGATGTCGGTTTTGACCCAGAGACCATCGACCACCTGCTTGAGGGTCGAATCGACCTGCGGATCGTCGGCCGGGAGCGCGTCCAGCAGCGCCAGGCCGAAGAGACTGGCGTCGAGGGTCATGTCCAGCGTGTACCCGCTGGCGCTGGGAGTCGCCATCCGGGCGAAGCGCTGCTCCTGCTCGTTCCACAGCACCGCGCGCGCGCCTTCGAGCATCCGCTCGGCCGCGGCGTCGTAGCGTCCGGCGCGCTCGCTTTCGCCAAACTCGGCGGACAGCCGGGCCGCGGCCCGAAGTCCGGCGACCACCGCGGCCACGGTGAAGGTGTGGACGCCCCAGCGCTCTTCCCAGAGATCGTAGGACGGCAGGGGCAGCCCGGTGCCCTGATCGACGTAACTCGTCAGGAAGTCGGCCGGGCGGGTCACGAGGCCACGGTAGAACGGCGCCGTCTCCTCGATGCGCTGATAGAGCTGGAAGTACTCTCCCAGCGCCCAGATCACGAGGGCGGTCTCGTCCTCCTGAATAGGCAGCGCCGGCTTGCCCTCCCTGACGTAGCCGTGCCAGGTCGAGGCGAGCGACCCGTCGGGGTTGTACTTGTGGCGCAGGTATCCGTTGGGAGAGACGACCCTGGAGCAGAAGCCCAGGAACCGCTCGGGCGCGCCCGCGTGCCCCGCGTGCATGAGTGCGCTCGAGACCAGGGCGCCATCACGGGGCCACATGTAGGAGTAGGTGTCGCGCGCGAGCTGGCTGATGTCGGTGTCGTTGGCGGCCAGGATGGCGCCGTTGTGGTCGATCTGGCTCTGCACGATGAGGAGACTCTGCTTGTACCGCTCGACCACCGCCTGGGGGAGGTCGGCGGTGCTCCGGCGATCCTTGCCCACCCACAGGCGCCAGAAGTTTCCGGTCCGTCGCATCAACTCCTCCGGCGACTTGTCCTTGACCACGTCGTTGATCGTCATGGCCTCGCGGAAGTCGCGCGCGGCGGCCAGCCAGTAGTAGAACTCGCCGGTGGACCGAGCCGGGACCAGGATGGAGACGCCGAGCGTGGAGTCGACCGAGCCCTGGGCGACCGGATTGCCGCCCAGCACGCCGTCCTCCGCGTCGCGCCAGGTTCCCTCCGCCCCCGCCACTTCCTTGGTGCCGCAGGCGTAGTGCAGCACGCCGACGGTGTCATTCACCTTGCAATTGATGAGGAAGTAGCGGTCTTCCTTGTAGTGCAGGAGGGCCTGGGCCTCGGGAGAGTAGAACGCCGTATCGCCGACCTCGTTGCCCCGAATATGGAAGTCGTGGTGGAAGAAGCAGCGGACCTCCCTCGACCGGTTGGCCAGGTTGGAGATCCGCACCCGGCGAATCAGGACGTTCTCGTAGAAATCGACGGCGTCGTTGCAGAGCAGCTCGATGCCGAGGCCGGGATGCCGCGCACGCACCTCGGTCATCATCGAGGAGTCGGCGTATCGCATCTCGGGATTCCACTCCGGTCCCATCCAGCTGAACGTGCCGCTCACCCAGACGCCGAACCGGAAGACGTGACCGGTGCCGTGGTTCTCCTTGCCGACGTGCGGATAGTAGATGTCGCGGATCCGGTACTGGCGGTCGAACATCACCAGCAGATGGCCGTTCGAGAGCGGAAGATCACGTGGCATCGGCATTCCCCTCGCGCTCCAGCGCCCGGATCTTGCCGAGCCGACGCTCGTGGCGCTGTTCGTGGGTGAAGTCGGCTTGGAGGAACACTCGCACAAGCTCTTCCGCCAGCGCGGCGCCGATCACCCTGGCACCGAGCACCAGCACGTTCATGTCGTCGTGCTCCACGCCCTGATGGGCCGAGTAGGTGTCGTGACAGAGGCCGGCCCGGATGCCCCTGAACTTGTTGGCGGCCACGGAGGCGCCCACCCCGCTCCCGCAGATCAGAACCCCCCGCTCGGCCGTGCCCGCGAGAATCGCCCGGGCCACGTCGCGGGCGGTGTCGGGATAATCCACGGGGTCGGTGTTGTGGGTGCCGAGGTCCTCGACGGCGTGGCCGAGCGCCATGAGCGGCGGCAGCAGCTGCTGCTTCAGCGGAAAGCCCGCGTGGTCGGCGGCGATGACGATTTTCATTTGGACCCGACGGTCTCCGGCCGCCGGGCGAGCTGCGACCGGGCGGCCTCCATCACACGCTCGATGGTGAAGCCGAACTTCTTCTGAAGCTCCTTGAGCGGCGCCGACGCGCCGAAGGTCTCCATGCCGATGGTGGCGCCCGTCAGTCCCACGTAGCGCTCCCACCCGAACGTCGCGGCCTGCTCCACCGAGACCCGGGCGGTCACCTCGGGCGGGAGGACCTCGTCGCGATAGGCCTCGTCCTGGTGCTCGAACAGCTCCCACGAGGGCATGCTCACGACGCGGGCGCCGACTCCTTCCGCCCCCAGCCGTTCGGCCGCGGCGAGGCAGAGGGCCACCTCGCTGCCGGTGCCGATGAGAATCACGTCGGGCTTGCCGCCGGCGGCGTCGGCCAGCACGTAGGCGCCCCGGGCCACGCCGGACGCCGCGGCGTATCGCGTCCGATCGACCGTGGGGATCGGTTGGCGGGAGAGCACGAGCACGACCGGCTCGTGTCGCCGCGTCATGATCACGCGCCAGGCCTCGACGACCTCATTGGCGTCCGCCGGGCGGATGCTGATGAGCCCGGGGATGGCGCGGAGCGAGGCGAGCTGCTCGATGGGCTGGTGGGTCGGCCCGTCCTCCCCCACGCCGATGGAGTCGTGGGTGAAGACGTGGATGGTGGGAATCTCCATGATGGCGCTCAGCCGGAGCGCCGGCCGCGCGTAGTCGCTGAAGATGAGGAAGCCCGAGCCGAAGGCGCGCACCTTGGACAGGGACATGCCGTTCACCGCCGCGGCCATGGCGTGCTCGCGCACTCCGAAGTGCATGTTGCGTCCGCCTGGCGTGCTCGGCGTGAGGTCGCCCGCGCCTTCGAAGGTGAGCCGGGTCTTGGTCGAGGGGGCGAGGTCCCCGGCGCCGCCCACCAGCCACGGCATGTTTGCCGCGATGGCGTTCAGCACCTTGCCCGAGGCCTCCCGACCCGCGATTCCTTTCGGATCGGGAGCGAAGGTGGGAAGGTCCCGGTCCCATCCCTCCGGCAGCTCACGATGCTGCATCCGGTGGAGGTGATCGGCCAGCTCGGGGTGGGGCCCACGATACCTCTCGTAGCTCGCGAGCCACGAGGCGCGCAGCTCTCGTCCCCGCGTGCCCACGCCGTCCCGCAGATGCTCCCGGACGCCGTCGGGCACGAGGAACTTGGCGTCCTCCGGCCAGCCGTAGAAACGCTTGGTCAGCCGGATCTCCTCCTCGCCGAGGGGCTCGCCGTGCGCGGCGCCGGTGTCCTGCTTGGTCGGCGCGCCGTAGGCGATATGGCTGTCGACGATGATCAGCGTCGGACGGTCGGTGGTGCTCTTGAAGACCCGGAAGGCGCGGCGGAGCATGGGGAGGTCGTTCGCGTCTCCCACCCGTGTCACGTTCCAGCCATACCCGAGAAACCGGGTGGCGGTATCATCGGAGAACGCCCAGTCGGTGCTTCCCTCGATCGAGATCTTGTTGTTGTCGTAGATCCAGCAGAGGTTGGCGAGCCGGAGATGTCCGGCGAGCGAGGCCGCCTCGCCCGAGACACCTTCCATCATGTCGCCGTCCCCGCAGACGGCGTACACGTCGTAGTCGAAGAGGTCGAAGCCGGGGCGGTTGAAATGGGCGGCCTGCCAGCGGCCGGCAATCGCCATCCCGACGCTGGTGGCGACACCCTGGCCCAGTGGACCCGTGGTGGTTTCCACACCGGACGTCAGGCGGTACTCCGGATGGCCGGGGCATTTACTGTCGAGCTGGCGGAACCGCTCGATGTCGTCAAGCGTCACCGACAGCGCGCCCTGGCGCTCGTATTGTGAGTTCACGGCCTTGACGCCGGTCAGATGCAGCATCGAGTACAACAACATGGACGCATGGCCGTTGGACAGCACGAAGCGGTCGCGGTTGGGCCAGATCGGATCCTCGGGGTCGAACCGGAGGAAGTCCTGCCAGAGGCAGTAGACCACGGGCGCGAGGGCCATGGGGGTGCCGGGGTGGCCGGAGTTGGCCGCCTGCACGGCGTCCATCGCGAGCGTGCGAATCGTATTGATGACCAGGAGGTCGGGGTCTTGGGTGGTCTGTGGCATGGGGCATATCCCTTCTCGGAGCCGATGCGGTCACTCGAATATGTAACGGTATGCAGCGGATGTAACGGAACGATGGGGGAACTGGCCCGGCGTCAGGGCGGGGGCCGACCCGTTTCTATGGGAGTCCCATGCTCTTATGTTGCGGCAGCGGCGCCGACGTCAGACTCGCCGCACGGCTCCAGCGGCGCCGAGGCGCTCATCGTGTCAGACCCGAACCCGATCGATCCCACCGTCAGTCAGGCCCTCGATGCGTTCCGGCGCATCGTCCATGCGCTGCGCCTGTCCGCCCGGCGGGCGGAGCGGGAGCTTGGCCTCAGTGGCGCCCAGCTGTTCGTCCTGCAGCAGCTGGGGGAGCAGCCGGCCGACTCGGTGAACGAACTCGCCGAGCGTACCCACACCCATCAGAGCTCCGTCAGCGTCGTGGTCCGCCGGCTCGTCGAGCGCGGCCTGGTAGTCCGGGCGGCGGCACCGGATGACGGCCGCCGGGTCCAGGTGGGCCTCTCGTCGCGGGGGCGGAGCGTGTTGCGCCGGACCCGGCCCGTGGCGCAGCTCGCCCTGATACAGGGTATTGGGCGGCTGCGACCCCTGCAGCGGCGGAGGCTGGTCGCCCTGCTGCGGCGGCTGGTAAGCGAAATGGGCCTCGGCGCCTCGCCGGCGAGACTGATGTTCACCGACCTGGAAGGACCGGATGGGCGCCTCCCACGCGCCGCCTCCCGCAGCGGACGCTGAGCGGAGGCGGTTCATCCTGCGCCGCGGCATTCTGCGCTACGGGCTCGCCGTCGGGACGCTCGTCTTCGCCTGGGTCGTCGCGGGGGAGTACAGCGGCCCGATGGAGCACCTCCGCACCGCCGCAGGGTGGCTGCGCCTGGGGGTGATCCTGCTCCTCACGATCGTCGTCTGGGTCCTGGGCGCGGGCTGGCTCGTCGGGTCGGGCATCTGGTTCCTGCGGCAACACCCGCTCACCCTCGCTGGGACCCGTCCGCCGGACCGGCGTTCACGGCGGCGGCCATGAGCCGGCGCTGGTCGGTCATCCTGACCGCGCGGGTGGTGGGCTGGGTCGACGACCTTCGACGTCGGGAGAATCAGCTCTCCCTGGTGCTCAGTCTCATCATCGGGGCGCTCGTCGGTCTGGTCGTCGTCGCGTTCATCCTGCTGACGGGCAGGCTGGCCGCCCGCATGTACCCGGCCGGGGGGGCGGGGTGGCGCCGCATCCTGGTCCCGACCCTCGGCTCCCTCGGGACCGGCTACCTCCTGTTCCGCTACTTCCCCTTCGCGCGGGGCAGCGGCGTGCCCCAGACCAAGACCGCGGTCTTCATCCACGACGGGCGCATCTCCTTCCGCACCGTCCTCGGAAAATTCTTCTGTTGTTCGGCCTCACTGGCCAGCGGCATCGCTCTCGGGCGCGAGGGCCCTGCCGTGCAGGTCGGTGCGGGACTGGCCTCGGTCATCGCGCGCCGCCTCGGACTCAGCAAGGACCAGGTCAAGGCGCTGGTGCCGGTGGGGGGCGCGGCGGCCCTGGCGGCGGCGTTCAACACGCCCATCGCAGCCGTCCTGTTCTCACTCGAGGAGATCATGGGCGATCTCCATGCTCCCATCCTCGGATCGGTCGTGATCAGCTCGGCCACGTCCTGGATGGTGCTGCACCTGGTGCTCGGCGACGATCCGCTGTTCCACGTGGCGGGCTACCATCTGGTCAACCCGGTGGAGTTCGCGGTGTACACCGTCCTGGGCCTGGTGGGGGGTTTCGGATCGGTGTGTTTCGTGAAGCTCTTGCTGGGGCTGCGGCAGCGGTTCATGGATATGCCCAAATGGACGATCTGGTTCCAGCCGGTGGCCGGGGGCCTCACGGTGGGCCTGATGGGCTACTTCCTGCCCGAGGTACTGGGGGTCGGATACTCGGAGGTGGAGCGAGTCCTGGCGGGCGACGTCGTGCTCAAGGTGGTGGTCCTCCTGGCCGTGCTCAAGATCGTGGCCACGGCGGTGTGTTACGCCTCGGGCAACGCCGGCGGCATCTTCGGACCCAGCCTCTTCATCGGCGCCATGATCGGCGCGGCGGTCGGCAGCGTGGCGCACGTCCTGCTGCCGGACTACACGGCAGGCCCGGGGGCCTACGCGCTCGTCGGCATGGGGACCGCCTTCGCTGGAATCGTCCGGACACCACTCACGTCCGTCATCATGATCTTCGAGCTGACACGCGACTACACGATCATCGTGCCGCTCATGATCTCCAACCTCATCGCCTTTTTCATCAGCCAGCACTATCAGCGGCAGCCGATCTACGAGGCTCTCGCGCGGCAGGATGGGGTCCACCTGCCGACCTCGGAGCACCACGTGCAGCGGGCCCGGCTGCGAGTCACGGCGGTCATGCGGCCGGCGGCATCGGAGACCCTGCCGGCCAGCCTGGACGTCTCGGGCGCCCTCGCGAAAACGCGCGAGAGCGCGCTCGACGCGTGGCCGGTGGCCGATCAGGACGGGTTGTGCGGAATGGTGGAGCGGGCCGAGCTCGAGAGAGCAGACGCGGAGGGTGGCGGCGCGCGGCCGCTGGCGGATCTGCTCAAGACCCGACCCTCGCCGCACCGCCCCGACGCCGCGGCACTCCCGCACGTCCATCTCGATCACGGCCTCACGCTGGCGCTGGAGCGCATGGGAGCCCTCCGCTACAACGTCCTTCCGGTGGTGAGCCGGGCCGACATCCGGCAGGTCCTGGGACTGGTCACCCTGCAGGACGTACTGGAGGCGTACGGCGTGGCCGGAAACGCCCGCCGAGCGACTCGACATGAGTAATCCGGCACTGGAGCGCCGTTCCGCCGTCGCCTCGGCCGGTTCGTTCGTGGGCACCTTCGCCATCGTGCTTGCCGCCATCGCCGCGCTCTTCGCGATCGACACCGTGCTGGTGGAGAAGGAGCGTGCGGAACGCCGGTCGGAGGCCCGGCAGCTGTTCGAGGAAGGGCTTCAACTCCAGCGCGCAGGCCGGCCGGCAGCGGCCATCGACCATCTGCGCAGCGCCGTCTCCGACGAGCGGGACAATCCGGCATACCAGCGGGCCCTCGGGGCCGTCCTGCTCACGGCGGGGAAGGTCGCCGACGCCGAAGCGGTGCTGGCCGACCGGTTGCAACGCGATCCCACCGACGCCGCCGCCTGTCTCATCATGGCGCGGGCCCTTACACGGGAGCGCAAGACGGGGCAGGCCGTCTCCTTCTATCACCGGGCGATCTTCGGCCGATGGGAGGACGATGCCATGGGCAACCGGGTGCAGGCGCGGTTCGAGCTGGTGGATCTCCTCGCCGCCGGCAACGCCCGGCAGGAGCTCCTCGCGGAGCTGTTGCCGCTGGAGCGGGAGGCGCCGGCCGACGCCACGACACGCAAGCGCATCGCGCGGCTCTTTCTGGCGGCGGGATCTCCTTCGCACGCGGCCGACATGTTCCGCGATATCCTGAAGCGGAACCGGGACGACGCCGACGCCTATGCCGGCCTTGGCGAGGCCGAATTCCAGCGACGGAACTACCGCTCCGCCCGGACCGCATTCCTCGCCTCGCTCGACCTCGAGCCGGCCAATCGGGAGGTCGCCACGCGGCTGGGGCTGTCCACCGATGTGCTGGGTCTCGATCCCACCCAGCGCGGGATCGGCACGGAGGAACAGTACCGGCGGAGCCTGAGCGTGCTCCGTCTCGCGCTCGAGTCGGCGGCGGGATGCGTGACCGCGTCGGCCGACTCGTCCCTCCAGGTCGTGTCGGACACGGTACGCCAGGCCCTCCTTCGCCGCGTGAGCCCAGCCCGGCTCCACGACGCGGCCGAGGTCAACCTCGACCTCGCCGCACGGTTCTGGCAGAGCCGCCAACGGAGCTGCCCGAAGGCCGTGGCGGATTCGCAGCAGGCCGTGGCGCTGGTGCTCGAGAAAGCCGCTCAATAACCTCCACAGTGGAATGTCCGGAAACGTTCCGCCGGATCGTCGACATGCAGACGCCCGGCGACGCGGAAGGGTTCCGAAGCCGCGGCGGGCGCGACCAAGGAGGGGAGAATGAGTGACTTCGTCTTTTTCTTCCGGGCCACCGAGGAAGAGCGGCACGGGGCCATGGGGACGCCGGAACAGGCACAGAAAAGTCTGGCGGCGTGGCGTACGTGGGTCCAGGGGCTGGAAGCGAGCGGTCATCTCAAGAACCCGGGCCAGCCGCTCGACCCGAACGGGAAGATCGTCCGTGGGCGTAGCAAAGTGGTGACCGACGGACCCTACGCCGAAACCAAGGACCTGATCCTGGGATTCATGGTCGTCGAAGCCCGGGACATGGCCGAGGCGGTGGCGCTCGCCGGCGAATGCCCGATGGTGTCGGGCGGCTCGGCGGTGGAGATCCGTCCGGTCATGAGCCTCCCCGTCTGATCGCCGACCGGTGACTACGGCAGACCTCTCCGACGACCATCTGTTCCGGCGAGAGTCCGGCCGCATGGTGGCCGCGCTCACCCGGATCTTCGGGCCGCACAATCTGGCGTTGGCGGAAGACGTCGTGCAGGACGCCTTCTGCCGCGCCCTCGAGGTATGGAAGGTCCGCGGGGTGCCCGACAATCCCTCCGCGTGGCTCATGACCACGGCCAAGCATCGCGCGCTGGACGTCATACGCCGAGAGCGGACGGCACGCACCTTCGGCCCCGAGATGGGCCGCCTGCTCGAGAGCGAGTGGGCCACCGCGGCGAGTGTCGCCGAGGCCTTCGCGGAGCACACCATCCGCGACGAGCAGCTCCGAATGATGTTCTCCTGCTGTCATCCATCATTGAAGGAGGAGGTGCAGGTCGCCCTGATCCTCAACATTCTGTGCGGCTTCGGCGCGCAGGAGATCGGGCAGGCATTCCTGGCCAGGGGGGCGGCGGTCGAGAAGCGCATCGCGCGCGGCAAGAAGGCTCTCGCGAAAGCTCAGCGGCTGTTCGACCTGACCGACGGCGAGTTCGCGTCGCGACTCTCGGCGGTTCGGCGGGCGCTGTACCTGCTGTTCAACGAGGGGTATCACGGATCCGGCAGGTCGGTGGTCAGACTCGAGCTGTGCGGTGAGGCGATCCGGCTCACCGAGCTGCTCCGCGAGCACCCCGCGGCCGCCACCGCGACGACGCACGCCCTGGCGGCGCTCATGTACCTCCATGGGGCGCGCCTCACGGCGCGGGTGGATTCCGAGGGTGAGCTTCACTCGCTCGGCGAGCAGGATCGGGAACGCTGGGACTCCCGGATGGTGGCCACGGGATTGGTACTCCTCGAGCGGTCGGCGGCCGGCGACCAGGTGAGCGCCTACCACATCGAGGCGGCCATCGCGGCGGCACACGTGGAGGCGCCGCGGGTCGACGTCACCGACTGGGGCACCATCGTATCCCTGTACGATCAACTCATGGCCGTGGCGCCGACCCCGGTGGTCGCGCTCAACCGGGCGATTGCGATCGGCGAGCGTGATGGTCCGGCCCAGGGGATCGATGCACTCCGAGCGATCCCGGAATCCGAACGCCTAGCACGCTATCCGTTCTATCCCGCGGCGCTGGCCGAGATGGAGCTCCGGAAGGGCGACCGCGAAGCCGCCCGAGCCTACTTCGAGGCGGCCATCGGCGTCGCGAGAAACCCGGCCGAGCGCCGGTTCCTCAAGAAGCGGCTCCGGAGTGAGGCAAGCTAGGCCCCTGGCGGCGGGGCCGGGCAAGAGCCGGCCGGGCGGCTATCGTTCAGGGAGGCGGTAAGCGAAACTCATCCGAGGCGAACCATGAAGCGACCCCTTTCTCCCCAGCCTGCCGACGCTCTCGCGACGCGCCGGGTCGAGAATCTTCCCACGACCCACACGGGCGAGGCGGTGCCGGCCGAACTGGAGCAGGACGCTCCGCTCGCGCCGAATGTTGGAATCCGAATCCTCGGGCTCTTCTCCGGCCAGGAGCGGAAGCTGGACGGCGAGGTGCCGCGCGAGCTCACGCTCCGCGCGAGGCTGGGATACGTGGAGCTGGATCTCACCGGCGCCAGCTTTCAACCGGGCGTGACCACCATCGACGTGGACGCGATTTTGGGATACGTGCAGATCCGCTTCCCGCCCGGCATCCGGGTGGAGAGCAACGGCCACGCGGTATTCGGGTTCTTCGCGTTCAAGATCGGCAACGCGCTGGAAGCCCCGGAGGCCTCCGGCGCGAAACCGGTGGTGCGGGTCACGGGCGGCGCACTGCTCGGCTTCGCCGAGGGGCTCACCACACCCTGACGCGGTCGGCGGGAGCCAGGTAAAGGGTATCTCCCGGCTTCACGTCGAACGCGGCATACCACGCGTCGATGTTTCGCACCGTGGAGGCACGGTAGGGCGCCGGCGCGTGGCCGTCCGACAGCACCTGGTTTCTGACCGCAGGCTCGCGCGCCTTCCGTCTCCAGCTTTGCGCGAAGCTCACGAAGAACTGCTGGTCGCCGGTGAGTCCCAAGGCGTCCGGCGCCGGCTTCCCGCCGAGGGCGTGGTGGTACGCGTCGTACGCCGCGGATAATCCCGCAAGGTCCGCGATATTCTCTCCCAGCGTCTGCTGCCCCTTCACCGCGAGATCGGGAAACGGCTTGTAGCCGTCGTACTGCCTCACGAGCTGCTTCGATGACGCCTCGAAGTGCTTGAAGTCCTCGGGCGTCCACCAGTTGTGCAGCCGTCCCCTGGAATCGAACAGCGCGCCCTGGTTGTCGAAGCTGTGGCTCACCTCGTGGCCGATGACGGAGCCGATGGCCCCGTAGTCCATCACCAGCGGCCGCTTGGGATCGAAATAGGGTGGCTGGAGAATGGCGGCGGGAAAGTTGAGCGCGTTCATCGCCGGGAGATTGACCGCGTTCACCGTCTGGGGCGTCATCACCCACTCGCCACGATCCACCGGCTTCTTCAGCTTCGCGAGCGCGCGCCGGTAGCGGAACAGCTGGGCACGCTCGAAGTTGCCGTATGCGTCGCCCGGCTTGACCTCGAGGCCGCGGTAGTTCGGCCACACATCGGGGTAGCCCACGCCCACCTTGAGCACGGCGAGCTTCGCCTTGGCCTCCTTCTTGGTGGCGGGCGCCATCCACTCGAGCTTGTCGATCCGATCTCTGAACGCGGCGATGATGTTGGCTACCATGGCCTCCGCCCTGGCCTTCTCCGAGGGCGCGAAGTACTTGGCCGTGTACAGCTTGCCGACGGCGTAGCCGAGCGCGTCGTTGGTGGCGGTGACCGCGCGCTTCCAGCGGTCTCGCTGTTTCTGTGCGCCACTCACCACTGGGCCGAAGAAGGCGAACGACTGCTGGTTGATGGCACTGGGCAGCACGGCCACGCGAGACTGGATCGCGTGGAACGTGAGATATGCCTTCCAGATTTCGAGCGGCTCGGCGGCCACGAGAGCCGAAATGCCGGTGACGGCGCTCGGTTGGTACACGGTGAACTGGTCCGCCCGGAGGCCGGCGGCAGCGAAGTACTCCGACCAATCGAGCCCCGGCGCCTTGTGGTCGAAGTCCGCCCGGGCCCAGTGGTTGTTTCCATTCTTCACGCTGCCCGACGCCTCACGGCTCAAGTGCACGGCCGCGATCTTGGTCTCCAGTGCGACGATCGCTATCGCCTGGACCATTCTGAGCTTGCCGCGGTCCTCCCCCGTGGCGGGAATTCCGGCCATCCCGAGCATCGCCTCCACGTGCGGCGTGTACTTCTCGCGGATCGCGACCATGGCCGCCGACGAGTCGAGGTAGTAGCTCCGGTCGGGCAACGTGAGCCCGCCCTGGAGGATGAACGGCGAGTAGTGGGCAGGATCGTCGAGGTCCTGCGCCACCCACAGACCGAAGAGGTTGCCGGTGAAGAAATTGGTGGCGTTGAAGGCGTCGACATCGGCCCGGAGCGTGGAGCCGAGGAACCGGGCCAGCGCCTTCCGGTCGGCGATGGCGGCGATGGAGTCGAGCTCGGGCTTCAACGGCGTGAGCCCCGCCGCCTCGATGGCGGTCGTATCCATGAAGGCGGCGTAGAAGTCGCCGATTTTCCTGAGATCGGAGCCGGCCGGCGCGCCCGCCTTGGTCGCCTCCTGGATCAGCTCCGCGTTGCGGCGATCGGTAAGCTCGAGCAGTACCGAGCTCGAGCCGTACGAGCTGCGATCGGCCGGAATCTCGGTGTGGTCGATCCAGGTGCCGTTGGCGTACGCGAAGAAATCGTCTCCCGGCTTCACCGACCGGTTCATTCCGGCGGTATCGAGAGCGGGAAAGGCGGGAGGCGGTGAGGTCTGAGCGCGAAGGGCGGAGGTCTGCAGTGAGGACGCGAGGACGAATCCCGCCATGACGCCGGCGGCGGCGGTCACCCTGGACATGTGACCTCCGAAACACCGGATACCGCGCTCACCTTGATCAGCTTGCTCGCCGCGGTCCGAACCGGCACGCGATCGTCGGGCAGGCTGATGTAGGCCTCCCGCTCGCGGGCGGCCGCGACCAGGGTCCCGCCGACCTCGCGCGCCGCGGCCGTGCGGTCGCTGTCGGTGGCTTCGGCCCGGAAGACGACGCCGATCAGGTTGGGCGCCGACGATCCGGCCGAGACGGATCTGCAGGCGCGCTCGACGACCGGGTCGACCGGAGGTGGAACGTTCACCACCAACGCCGGTTGCGGGCTCGGCTCGGGGGGAGCGGCGCTATCCGCCACGGCTGCATTGCTGTCCGCTGCCGGTAGCTCGGCGGAGTCGCCCGAGATGGCACTAATGGCAGAATCGGCCGTGGCTTGCGCGGCGAGGGATTGTCCGCCGGACAGGATGAGTGCTATCAGGCACAGAAGCGGGGGTTCAGATCGCATGACGTAGACTCGCTGAAGGTACCCGGCCAATGTGATCGCGGGCGTCGGGCCGCGCCAGCCCCGATGTCAGGGCAGGGCGATCCGTATCGGGGTCGTGCTGAATTGGTGCCCGCGGCCCAGCTCCCCGTCGGCCCCGTGTCCCCAGCACCACGTATCTCGCTCGGCGTCCACGCCGCAGAAGGTGGCCAGAGTCCCCTCGAGAAGCGTCCAGCGCGGTGACCCGGCCATCTCCATGGGCGTATTGAAGCGGGTGGTGAGCCCGGCCGGCGTCACGCCCATTTCACCCGCCGAGTTGATGCCCCAACAAAACGTCCGGCCGGCCGCGGTAATGCCGCAGGCGGCCCAGCTTCCGGTGATGAGATCCGCGAACGCCGGTGAGTCCTCGATCGCGACTGGAGACGAGGAGAAGCTCACCCCTCCTTCGCCGGGCGGCAGGATGTCGCGGCCCCAGCACCAGGCAGCTCCATGGGTTGCGATCGCGCAGGTGTGCTCGCCGCCCACGGCGATCGCCCTGAAGCGCAGGCCGCCGGTCACTGCTTCCGGCGTCTGGTGCGCTCCTCCCACCGAACCGATGCCGAGCTGCCCGCCGCCATTGGCGCCCCAGCAGTACGCCGTGCCATCGGCGGTGAGGCCGCACAGGTGTGCGGCCGAGCCGAGGGCGAGGGTCCGTAGCGGGGGTGCAGCGGGCAATGCGACCGGGGTACGTGCGCAGGGCGTACCGTCGCACATCTCGCCCGTAGGAGTACCGAGCTGGCCGACGCCGTTCGAGCCCCAGCAGTAGGCCATCCCGTCCCTGGCGAAACCGCACGTGTTGGCGCCGCCTGCGACCAGCACGTCGAATCGCAGCGTGGTCTCCACCGGGTGCGGACTCGGCACGCACAGCCACCCGTGGATCGGCTCGCCGCAGGGCTGCGTGATGGCCGCCGGCAGCCCGGCCTGGCCGACGTCGTTGGCGCCCCAGCACCAGGCCTCGCCGGCGGCGGTGAGCGCGCAGGTGTGGAGCCCACCGGCCGCGATACTCGTGAAGCGTGTTTCCCCCGACGCGACCTGCACGACGGGGGATTCAAGCGGGGTGACGCCGATGCCGAGCTGGCCCGCGTCGGCCCGTCCCCAGCAGAGGGCGCGGTCGTCGGCGGTGAGGCTGCAGCCGTGATGACCGCCGATGCCAAGCGTACGTGCCGTCGTGGGTCCCGGCACGTCGTGGGGAGCGGTCGTCTCGCCACAGCTTGGAAGCGTCAGACAGACGAGCGAGGCGAGCGTCAGCGGCCAGCCCGGGGGCCGGCTACCTGGGTGGGACATGCTCTCTCCGCAGCGGGCAACGCTGTGGGGACGAGAAGAGGATGCCGGCGCGACACACGCACCGCCCGAAGGCGCAGGCCGCCGGCGGGTTTGAGGGTCAGGATCGGCCGGATCCGTGGCGTGGGACCCGTCACGGGATGAAGCATCCAGCGGTGGGCGATCGTGGCGATGACGAGCACGCCGATCATGCGGGCCATCGCCCCACCGATGCACGAGCGCGGACCCGCGCCGAACGGAAACGTGGCGAATCGCGGCCGTCCGGCTGTTGCGGAGGCTGTCCAGCGCTCCGGATCAAACCGGTTGGCCTCCGGCCACCAGCGCGGATCCCGCTGCGTGACGAAGGGGCTCAGAAACACGGGCGAGCCTGCCGGAATCCGGTGTCCGGCGATCACATAGTCACGCAGCGGCCTGCGCCCGATCCGTCCGATCGGTGGATATAGCCGCAGGGTTTCTTCGAAGATCATCGAGGTGTACGGCAGCCTGGCGCAATCGTCCGGCGCCGGGTCGCCATCGCCAAGCACGTCGTCGAGCTCGCGGCGGAGACGGGCGGCCACGGCAGGGTGGGTCGCCAACAGGTGCCAAGCCCAGGCGAGCGCGGCGGCCGTAGTGTCGTGGCCGGCCAGGAAAATAGTCATCGCCTGGTACGGCTCGTTCAGCGGCGGCGCGGCGGAGACGTTGTGTCGCATGGCGTCGCGCAGGCGATCGGCGGCTCGGCCGGCCCCGGCGAACGGCGGAACGTGCAGACGCTCGAGCAAACCGGCGAGCGGAAGCGCGAGCAGCGGCCCGCGGGCCGAGAGCATGCGGAGATCGGCCTCGAGCGGTTCGGGGTCCGCACCGAGGAGTGTTTGCACCACGATGGCGAGGGTGAGGCTATCCATTGCCGCGGCGACATCCACGACGTGTCCATCCGACCATTCGGCCGTCGCGGCGGCGGCGAGGTCAGGGACGACAGCCGTGTAGGTCGCGAGGCGGGCTCTCGAGAACACCGGCTGCACTGCGCGACGCTGAGCGCGATGCGGCTCGCCCTCGCTCGTGAGCAGCCCGTCTCCCAGCAGGCGCTTCGCGCGCCGCATCAGGTTGCCCTTCCGGAACATTGCCGCATCGTCCACCAGCACGCGACGAACGTGGTCGGGGTGGGACAGGAGGAATGCCTCGCGCCGCCCCAGCCTGAATCTGGCGACCTCGCCCTGAGCGCGGGCGAGACGCAGGAGAAAGCCGTTGGTGTCGCGCCAGAACCAGAGCGCGTGACCGAGGAACGGCAGCGCGGGCGTCACCGGGAATCGAGCCGGCGCCGGGAGGTCCAGAGCAGCGCCGTGCGCCGGCGCTCGAACAGCGGCGCCGATGACCACGGCATTCGTCTCCCGAACGAGGGCACGGGATGCGCGATGAGCTGGCTCAGCGGCGTCTCGTGCACGAAGAGACCGCCGGGAGCAAGCACCCGCACGATCTCCTCCAGCGCCTGCGCCGGGCGGGCGATGTGGTAGCAGGTGCCGAAGTCCACCACCAGATCGAACGAGGCGTCGGGGAACGGCATGAGACGGACGTCGCCGGGCACGAGCTCGACCGGGACTCGGGCGGCGTCGGCGCGGGCGCGCGCCTCGATCAGAGAATCGGTATCGCAGTCGAGACCGGCGAGATGGGCGGGGCCGAGCAGTCGCGCGAGCGGGGGCAGGGCCACTCCCCGGCCGCAGCCCACTTCGAGGACACGTCCGCCGCGGGGCAAGCTCAGCGCCCGCACCATGAGCGGAACTTCGATTTCCGCCTGGCGAGTGTTGCGTCCGGATTCGTTCGGGAACGGCCGGTATTCACGATCCGCCGGTCGGGCCCGTGGCGGCCAAGGAGTGGAGAGGGTCGATGAGGGAAGATCGGTGAACCGCATGGTCCGCTCCGCGGCTGAGGGGTCGATAAACCTCCCTCAGGCTCGCGGAGCGGCGTGACCTCTACGTGACCCGGTAGGTCAGAATGCAGTCCTCACTCAATGGTGGATACCGGATCCTCCAGCACGATGCATCCCGCGCGCGTGGGGTGATCGGCAATCAGCCGGTCTCCGGGGACGTCGCGGATGAGCCAGAGCACGAGCGCATCACCTCCGGCCGCAATGGTGAAGAGAATCCCGACGATGAGAATCGCCGGCCAGCCGAACATGATCGCGAGGGCGGCGGGAATGATCCCCAGCACGAGCCCCGGCATAGCGGCGCCGATGCGATAGTCGCGGGCGCACATCGGGTCACGCGGGTGCGCGTAGGGGCTGAGACTCCGGAGCTGGAAGCCCATGGCGATCGCGCGCATCGGTCTGCCGCTGGCGAGCGCCCAGCCGACCGCATGCAGGGCCTCGTGCACGAAGATGCCGGCGATGATGACGGGGACGGCGACGCGGAGGTCGAAGAAGTCCGAGATGCCGCGGTTGAGGAGCGGCCAGCCCCAGCGGGCGATGAAGAGCGCGGTCAGGGCGGCCGCGAGGGGGGCCATGAGCGCGATGGCGAAGACGTTGGCCTTGCCCATGGACACGGAGCAATCGCGAGTGGGTTGAGGCGTATCGTCCATCGCGCGTGATTATCGAAGGGTTCGTCCGCGCTTCCAATCGGGGCCGTACCAGTCCTGCTCCGGGTCGTCGGCCCGCCGCACCACGTAGGCCTTTCCTGGCACTTCGGCAACGTAGAGCGCCGCGACCGCGTTGCCGTCCGTCGATCCGTGCGCCTTGTTGTACGCGGCGACGGCGCTGTCGCACGTCGTCGCCGAGGTCACAAGGACCACGGTTGCCGCCGCGGCTTTGGTCGCGGCCGAGTTGCCGGGGGCGCCCAGGGTCGCGCGGGCTCCGTCGACGAAGCTGGAGGATTCGTCGTCGGGGCCGAGACAGGGGGATTGGGCGCGCAGGGGCCCGGCGAGCAGCCACCCGGTCGCGAGACTCAATAGCAGGCATTTGCAGAACATTGGGGCAGCGCTCCGATAGGGAGTTCTGCCCTTAATCTGCGCGCTTTTCGGGGGAGCGGAATGGGCGACGTTCGGCTTGTCGATGCCTATTCCTTATATGGGGCTAGTTCGGAACAATCTGAACAACTCATAGGGGAAAGCGGGGGTGGGCTGTGCAGGATGTTCGCCGTGAAGGGAGGAAATACGCGGGATGTGCGGATCAAGTTCGCACACATTCTTACACAGCTGAAGACTCTTACTTGGAACGAAGCTAGCCCGCAAGCTAGTTTATTGCCTCAGGCTCGCGGGCCTTTGATCAGCCTATTCGCGACCGCCTTTCACTCGATTCATTCACTGATCGTGATCAGAATCCCTTCTCTGGACCTCAACGTCTGGGTATCTGGTTTAGTATTGGAGTTTCCGATGAGGGGAATCCCGACAATCGTGTATCTCCCAGGCGACTGGAGCTCGTAGCCCCAGGCACTCAGGCTCGTCCACTCGCCGTGTTCTCTGGTCCGAACACGAAGCTCCTTCTGCGGCGGCAAGGTCTGCAACGGTCCCGACGTTATCTGACCAGTGGATGGGCCAGTAGGCTCTACCCTCTGCCCCTTCGCATCGTATATCGCAAGGTCGGCGAACCCAGGGGGCTCAGAGTAAATGTAGTGAAGGTCGCGGCCTGAGATGTTTTGCAGAGTGAGTCGGACTGAAATCGGTTCCCCGACCTTGTATACGGTACGATCCGTCTCAATTCGGAGGGACATTCCGCGCGAGCTGTTGACCTTCTCCCCAATGTTGGAGCAGTCAGACTGTGACTCCGGGTGTGAACGCCGTCTGTCGCCACTGCTGGGCGAAGGCGGCCGGGGTGCGGTCGGCCAAGCTGCTGTGAGGACGGACCGCGTTGTAGTCTTGGCGCCAGCGCTCGATGGTGCTCCGTGCATCGGTCAGGCTGGTAAACCAGTGTTCGTTCAAGCACTCATCGCGTAAGCGCCCATTGAAGCTCTCCACGTAGGCATTCTGAACCGGCTTGCCGGGTGCGATGAAGAGCAGCTTGAGGCCGCGCTCATGGGCCCAGACATCGAGGGCCTGGCTCGCGAACTCGGGCCCGTTATCACAGACGATCCCGTGGGGAAGTCCCCGCGTCTGTGCCAGCTGCTCGAGCACCCGGATGATGCGCCGACCGGTGAGCGAGGTGTCGACTTCGATGGCCGGGCACTCCCGCGTGAAATCATCGACGATCGTCAGGCTGCGAAACTTACGCCCGTCCACCAAGGCATCGGTGACGAAATCCATGCTCCAGCGCTGATCGGGCCCCGCCGGCACGGCCAGCGGCTGCCGCGGGACCGCCACCCGCTTCCGGGCGCGCCGCCGGACGCTGAGGCCGGCCTCCCGGTAGAGCCGATAGGTCAGCTTGTGATTGCAGCGGTGCCCTTCTCGCCGCAGCAGGATGTGGAGTCGCTTGTAGCCCCAGCGCGGTCGCTCGCCCGCGAGTTGGATCAGGCGAAGGCGGAGCTCAGCCCGCGTCGGTCGGCGGCCGCGATAGTGCCACGTCGAGCCGGCCAGGCCCACGACCCGACACGCCCGCCGGACACTCACGGGAAAGGTGGCGGTCAGATGGGTGACGACGCCCCGCCGCTGCACCGTCGTCACCACTTCTTTCCCACCACGTCTTTGAGCATCGCGTTATCGAGGGCGAGATCGG
This sequence comes from uncultured Gemmatimonadales bacterium, assembly GCA_963757525.1. Lineage (GTDB taxonomy): Bacteria > Gemmatimonadota > Gemmatimonadetes > Gemmatimonadales > GWC2-71-9 > CAVVWJ01. The sequence continues at coordinate 1,262,750 of CAVWRM010000001.1, read as the reverse complement.
CCACCAGCTTCTTGAGCCGGCGATTCTCGTCCTCCAAGTGGCGCAGACGCCGCGCTTCGTTGAGCTGGAGACCGCCGTACTTGGCCTTCCAGCGGATCAAGGTCTGGCGACTGACGCCATGGCGGCGAGCCAACTCGATCCCACTCACGCCGGCATCGCCTTCGGCGAGAATGGCGAGGATCTGCTCCTCGGTGAAGCGACTCTTCTTCACTGGGCCCTCCTCTGCCCTCAGGCAGCGGTGGAGAGTCCCAGTCTACGTGCTCCAGTGTTTGGGGAGAAGGTCATGAGGTGGTCGAAGTCAGTGCTCATGGCCGCTCCCCATTCTCACGGCGAGAGTCGCTCGACCTTCCACCCCTTCCCCTTCCCTTCCCTGAGATACCGGATCCGGTCGTGCAGACGGCTCTCGCGTCCCTGCCAGAACTCGATCGCATCCGGTACCACCCGATAGCCACCCCAATGCGGCGGCAGCGGCACGTCGTCGTTCGGGAACCGTTGCTCCACTTCCTTCAGATCCTTCTCGAGCGTCTGGCGACTCGGGATGATCCGGCTCTGGTGTGACGCCCAGGCGCCCAGCCGGCTGCCGAGTGGCCGGGAGCGAAAGTACCGGTCGGACTCCTCGTGCGTCGTGAGCGCCACGCCGCCGGTGATCCGCACCTGACGATCCAGCTCGCCCCAGTAGAAGACGAGCGCCGCCCTGGGATTGTGCTCGAGCTCCCTGCCCTTGCGGCTGCGATAATCGGAAAAGAAGACGAAGCCCCGCTCATCGAAGCCCTTGAGCAGGACGATACGGGCGGAGGGCGCCCCGTCTTCGGTGGCCGTCGCCAGCGTCATCGCGTTGGGCTCGGGGAGCTCGGCGTCCTGCGCCTCGGCGAACCAGCGGGCGAACTCGACCATCGGGTCGTGGCTGACGTCGGCCTCGTCCAGACGGGCGCGGGAGTATTCGCGGCGGAGATCGGCGATGCTGCTCGGCTTGGTCATGCTGATTCCGGAGAGGGTATGCTGGAATGTTACCCGCCGTCCGGACAAAAGTCTCGCGCTACTCCGCGCGGAGAGCGCCGATCGGATCCATCCGGGTGGCCCGGCGCGCGGGCTGCCAGGTGGTCCAGGAAGGCGACCCCGAGCAGCAGCAGCCAAGCGTAAGCTCGGCACCGCGGTTGTGGGCGACCCCCACGCACCGCTTTAATCCAGCACGATGACCCGGCTCAAATCCCTACCGGCCGCCCTGATCGTTCTGGCGACCCTCGGCTCGGCCCCGCCGCGCGCGGCCGCGCAATCCGGCCCCACAGCGACGGCTCACACGCTCCGCGTCGCCAGGGTCGAGCGCAGCTATCTCCTGTACGTCCCGACCGGCTATCAGGCCTCGCATCCGTCGGCCCTGGTGCTGGTATTCCACGGTGCCGGCGGCTATCCGGGTCAGATGGCGCGCGCGACGAAGTTCACGCTGCTGGCCGAACATGAGGGGTTCGTGGTGGCGTACCCGGCGGGGCTCCGGCGCCGGTGGAACGACGGACGCAGCCTCGTATCCTCCGACGACGTGGGGTTCGTGAGAGCGCTGCTCGACACGCTGGCGCACGAGCTGAGCATCGACCCGAAACGGATTTACGCCACCGGCATCTCCAACGGGGCGATGTTCACCTACCGGCTCGCCTGTGACCTCCCCGGCGTGCTTGCCGCCGTCGCGCCCGTCGCCGGCGCGATGCCCGCCGCGATCGCCGGCTCGTGCGCGCAGCCCGTGCCGGTCGCTCTCGCCGCCTTTCAAGGCACGGAAGACCGACTCGTTCCTTATAGCGGGGGAAACGTCGCGGCGCGGCGCGGCGAGGTCATGTCGGCCACCGCCAGCGTGGAGCGCTGGGCCACCGCCGCCGGTTGCACGGGCACGCCCGTCGTCACCGATGAGCCGGACCGGGTGACCGACGGCACGCGGGTCAGGCTCAGCTCGTGGACCGGATGCAAGGACGGTCGCGACGTGCAGCTCTATTCCATTGAAGGGGGCGGCCACACCTGGCCGGGCGGCCCCGGTTGGGCGCGGGCGCTCGGACGCACGACACGCGACCTCGACGCCACGGCGACGATCTGGTCCTTCTTCTCGAGCCATGCGAAACCGTGAGCGCGCCCATTCGCGGTCTCACCATGGACTATCCGCTCACCGTCACCGCCATCGCGAGGCGCGCGGAAACGCTGTGGGGCCGGCGGCCGGTGGTGAGCCGGAACGCCGACGGCTTCATCACCCGCACTACGTACGCCGAATCTCTCGCCCGCGCCCGCAAACTGGCCTCGGCGCTCCGCACGCTCGGCGTTCGCGCCGGAGACCGAGTCGCTACGCTCTGCTGGAATCATCGCCGGCATTTCGAGGCGTACTTCGCGGCGCCCTTCATCGGCGCGGTGCTCCACACCCTCAACCTGCGACTCCATCCCGACGAGCTGGCCTATATCGCCTCACATGCGGAGGATCGCGTCGTCATCGTGGACGCCTCGCTGGTGCCGCTGCTCGAGCGTTTCCGTTCGCGGACGCCGATCCGCGAAGTGATCGTCGCGGCCGACTCGAGGCCGGTCGCCCGGGGAGCACACGACTACGAGACAGTGCTCACGGAGGCCGCCGAGCTCGACTCGCCCGTCGACGCGAGTGAGTGGGATGCGGCCTGCATGTGTTACACATCGGGCACTACGGGCCGCCCCAAGGCCGTGGTGTACTCCCACCGCGCGCTCGTGCTGCACTCGATGGCGACGGCGATGCCGGACGGATTCGGTCTCGGCGCCGCCGACGTGGTCCTCGCTGCCGTGCCCATGTTCCACGCGAATGCCTGGGGTCTTCCCTACACCGCCGCGCTCACCGGTGCCGGGCTGGTGCTCCCGGGCGAGCATCCGGACCCCCGCGTGCTCCTCGATCTCTGCCATGCCGAAGGCGTCACCATGAGCGCGGGCGTTCCCACCCTGTGGCTCGGCGTGCTCGAGGCGCTCGATGCCTCGCCGGGTACATGGGACCTGTCCCGCTTGCGAACCCTCGTGATCGGCGGCGGCGGCGCGCCCGATGCGCTGGTGCGGGGCCTGGAGGAGCGCCACGGCATCAGGCCGCTGACCTCGTGGGGCATGACGGAGATCGCGCCGGTGGGAACGATGGGACGGCTCACACCGGACGCCGCGTCCTTGTCCGATGAGGCGCGATACCGCCAGCGGCTCAAGGCGGGCACGCCGGGCGCGTTCCTCGAGCTCAGGGTGCGGAACGACACCGGCCTCGTGCCCTGGGACGGCCGGACGATGGGAGAGTTGGAGGTGAGGGGGGCGTATGTCGCCTCCGCATATTATCGTCCGGAAGACGATGGCGGGTCGTTTACCGACGACGGTTGGTTCCGCACCGGCGACATCGCCTCGATCGACGACATGGGAACACTGGAGATCCACGACCGGAGCAAGGATCTCATCAAGTCCGGCGGGGAGTGGATCAGCTCGATGGCGCTCGAGGGTGCCCTGATGAGCCATCCGGCGGTGGCCGAGGCGGCCGTGGTGTCGGTGCCGCACGCCAAATGGCTCGAGCGGCCCGCGGCGGCCATAGTGCCGCGGAGCGGTCTCACGGTCACCGCCGACGAGCTGCGCGCCCACCTGGCCGACCGGTTTCCCTCGTGGTGGCTCCCGGACGACTTCGTGTTCGTCCCGGCGATCCCCCGTACGTCCACCGGCAAGTTTCTCAAGTCCGCGCTGCGCGAATCGCTGCGCGCTCAACTCGGTCGCTGATGAATCCACTGCTCGATCTGGGCGCGCGCCCCGTGATCGCCCATCGCGGCGCGTCGGGCCGGGCCCCCGAGAACACGCTCGAGGCCTTCGACCTGGCCGCCAAGCAGGGCGCCGACGCCTTCGAGCTCGACGTGCGGCTGAGTCGGGACGGCGCTCCGGTCGTGATCCATGATGCGACAGTAGACCGCACCACCGATCGAAAAGGTCCGGTCCGGGCTCACGCTCTGGTCGATCTCCGATCGGCGGATGCCGGGTACCACTTCACCACCGACGGCGGGCGCACGTTTCCCTTCCGCGGCCAGGGCACGCGCGTGCCCACGCTGGGCGAGGTGTTGTGGGCGTTTCCGAGGATGCCGGTGCTGATCGAGATCAAGGAGCCCGAGGTCCAGGCCGCGGTGCAGAAGGTGCTGGTCAACGAGAGCGCGACCAATCGCTGCGTACTCGCCTCCGAGCACCGGGAGGCGCTCGAGCTGTTCCGCGACCCGCCATTCGTCCGCGCGGCTTCCGGTCCCGAGATCTCCGAGCTGTACCGGGCCTCGCTTCTCCGCCTGCCGCTGCCGAGCCCCGGCTACCGCCTGCTCTCGGTGCCGGAGCGCTACAAGCTGCTCACCGTGCCGACATCGCGGTTCGTGAAATGCGCACGGACGATCGGCTGCCCGGTGGATGTGTGGACGGTGAACGAGGCCGCCACCGCCCGGAGCTTGTGGAGCCGGGGGGTGGCGGGGATCGTCACCAACTTCCCAGACAGGATGAGGTCTGTTACGGCTTCTCCACCGGTAACCTGACGGCGTTCCCCCACTCAGTCCACGACCCGTCGTAATTCCGCACGTTGTCGAAGCCGAGCAGATAGGTGAGGGCGAACCAGGTGTGGGAGGAGCGCTCGCCGATCCGGCAGTACGCGATCGTCTCGGCATCCTTCTTCAGGTTGTTGTCCTGCTCGTACAGCTTCTTGAGCTCACTCGCCGGCCGGAAGGTGTGGGTGTCGGGGTCCACCGCCTTGGCCCACGGGATGCTCTTGGCGCCCGGAATGTGACCGCCGCGGAGGCAGCCTTCCTGCGGGTATTCCGGCATGTGAGTCCGCTCGCCGCGGAACTCTTCCGGGCTGCGCACGTCGACGAGCTGGCCCTTCTTCTTGAGATGGGCGAGAACGTCCTCGCGGAACGCCCGAATCCTGGTATCGTCCCGCTCCGCGAGCGTGATGTTGCCCGCGGGGTACGAAGGCGTGTCGGTGTTGAGCTTCCGGCCTTCCTCGACCCAGCGGAGCCGCCCGCCGTCGAGAATCTTCACGTTCTCGACGCCGAAGAGCTGGAGCACCCAAAGGGCGTAGGTGGCCCACCAGTTGTTCTTGTCGCCGTAGAAGACGATCGTGGTGTCGTCGTTGACCCCCTTCGACCGGAGCAGCTTCTGCAGCCGGTCCCGGTCGATGTAGTCGCGGACGATCGGGTCGTTCAGGTCGGTGGTCCAGTCGAGCTTGACGGCGCCGGGAATGTGCCCCGTGTCGTAGAGCAGAATGTCCTCGTTGGACTCGATCAGCCGGACTTTCGGATCGTTGAGATGCTGGCCCGCCCAGTCGGTGGAGACCAGAACTTCGGGATGGGCGTAACCCCGCTGTTCGATGGGCGTCACCGGCCGCACCGCTTGTGTCGCTCCCATGATTCCTCCTCATTCCCTCGCATTGGACGGTAGGATCGCCTGAAAAATCAAATCGGCCGCGACCCCGATGGGGGCGCGGCCGTGAACACTCATACGTCAACGTACCTCCGCGCCTATCCCCCCCGTCCGATTCGGACAGGACATTGAGAGCGGCGCATCAACGGACGAAGCGGCAATTCAGACTCTCTTGTTAGGGATTGTTCCGGGCAACTTACGGCTCGGTTGCGGGGAATGTCAACCTCCCGGGCGTCACGGCCCGGCGCACTCTCCGACGGTTCGCCACGACGCGGCGAAGCTCATGCTTCTGAGGCCATGTGGCGCGGCGACGGGTGCGCGCGCGCGACGGGTCCTGGATTCGCTCGCCGCATCCACCGCGGGCAAGCCCCGCGACGGCGGTGGCCATCATCCGGACGCCGTTGATACAGAGTACGTCCGACACGTAACGTTGAAGATACGCGAGCGGATCGCCGCGGGGCGCGAGGTCGAGCGGGAAACGCTCCTGCAGGAGGATATTGCCGCCGTCGAGGGTATCGGTGACGCGATGGATGGTGACCCCGACCTCGGATACGCCCTCGAGCATTTCGTAGAAGCCCGGCGACGAGCCGCGAAAATCGGGGGCGGCGCCAAGATGGAGGTTGATGCAGCCGAGACGGGGGCGGCCGAAGATCTCACCGCGCAGGATGTGGGTCCCTACCACGACACCGAGGTCGGGCGCCATCGCGTCGAGAAAGTCCCGGCACGCCTCGGAGTGGAATCGGGGCATGGCGAAGTGGGCGACGTTGGGACACCGGCGCGCCGCGAGCGGGGCCACCTTGTTCCCCTCCTCGAGCCGCATCGCCTTGCGGACCCGGCGCAGCACCGCCCGGCCGAGACCCGGGAGCCCCTCGTATCGCCAGGTGGCCTCGAGCTGCCCGAGAGGCGACCGCGCAGGCACGGCCGGCGCTGTCAGGAGCACGAGCTTCCCCACCTCCGGTAGCGACCTGAGGGCGGCGGCCACCTCCACCCCCAGGGGGATGGATGTGAGCACCACGACGGATAGCCGTTCGCTCTGGGCCGCCATCAGCTACCGCCGCACACCATGCCATTCGCGCCGGATGGACGGCACGAGCGGAATCATGAGACCGAGGTAGACCAGCAGCGCGAGCGCAGCGGAGAAGAAATCGGTGCCGGGGAACAGCCGCCCGACCGCGACCACCGCCGCAGTGCACCAGGCGAGCGGAAGCAGGGCTCGGCGGAGTAAGGCAATCGTATCCGTCCGCCCGCTCTCACGACAGGTGAGCCAGAGAACTCCAGCCGCGTAGATCGCTTGCCCGGTGAGGGCGGCCGCCGCCACCGCCTGGAGCCCGAGCCCCGATCGGATCGCCGCCACCGAGAGCGACAGGCTCACCACCAGCGCCGCCGCCGCGATAACAGGAAGGCTCCGGTGCCGGCCGGCCGCGACCGCGCCGACCGCCGCGAGGCTCACGATGCCGGCCGCTCCGCCGCAGAGAAGGAACAATCGCGCCGGCGCAACGGCGGGGACGAACTGCGGCACGGCGAGCGTCACGACCGGACCGAGCACGCACGCCATGGCGCCGAGCAGCGGCGGATAGAGCCGGGCGAAGGGGATCACCGCGCGATCGAAGTGGCGGGTGAGCGCGGCCGCCGCGCCCGACGACTGGGCAAGGCCATAGACGTCGGCGAACACGACGGTGCGCACGACCCAGGCGAACGAGCCGGTGACGTCGGCGACCGCGGCGGCGAAGGCGTAGTAGCCGAGCAGGGTGGCTCCGCCCAGCGCGGCGACGACCCACCGGTCGGCCGTGTAGAGCGCGGTGGCGAGCAGCATCGACACGGTGATCGGGATGCCGATACCGAGCAGCCGGCGGAGCGGGACCGGGCGCCAGGCAGGGCGAAACTCCACCCATCCGGCCGACAGCATGGTCGCAAGGGCGCTGGCGAGCGCCATGCCCACGAATGCGCCGGGAAGTCCCCAGATCCTCGCGAGGGTCACTCCGCACACGAGCTGGAGCGCCGCATTGGCCATCTCGAGGACGGCGTAGCGCCTGAGTGTGGCCCGCACCCGGGTCCACACCATGGCGTAGATGTAGGCCTGCTCGAAGACGACGGCGCCGGCGAACCCGCGCAGCACCATCGCGTGCCCCGGATCGCCCACGATGAAGGACGCCCCCAGCGCGATGAGGGCGAGCGTGCCGGTCTCGGCCAGAATGAATCCCAGCGCGGCGCTGGCCGCGTAGTCGGCGGTGCCGCGGTCGCCGCGGCGCACGCTCAGCATCTCGAGCTCCATGCCGCGGAAGACGCCGAGCGCGGCGAAGGTGCCGTAGCGCATCGAGAGCCGGAGCAAGGCCCATGCGCCGAATCCCGCGGGTCCCAGGACCGTCGCGAGCACGATGCCACGGAGGCCGAGCAGACCCTCGGTGACGCCCCGGCTCGCCGAGTAGGCGGCGACCCGTTGCAGGAGGCTCGGGCGCCGGGCGGCGGTGGACAGCGGGAGTTGGACGGTGGTCATGAGGCGATGAGCGACTTCAGCGTGCCGAGGGGGGCGAGCGCCCTGCGTTCCTTCCACTCCGTGCGGCGGCCGACGAGCGGGCCGAGCGTCCGCAGCATGGCGTGCACCAGCGGCGACAGTCCGAGCACGAGAGTCCGCCGGCGGCGAAGCCGGGCACCCCGCAGAACCTTGGGGTAGAGCGCGGTCGGGCCGAGATCGAGCGCGGAGATACTCTCCGCGCACGCCATGCGCAGCGGCTCGTACACGAGGTCGTTGTGGTACACAGGCCCGCCGAGGAATTCCGGCTCGAACGCGGCAAGCGTTCCCTCCATGAGCCCGCCCGACGACACCGAGACGCTCGAGCCGATCACCCGATTCTCGAGCAGGGCGAGCTGGCCCCAGAGCCCAGGGGTCGGGGCTGCGGCGAGCTGCTCGAACAGCGACGCCGGAACCATCGGCGTGCGGCCGCGATGAGTCCCGTTGGTACCGCGGTGAAGCCTGGCCATGGCGGCTGCATGAGCGCGGAAGTCATCCGTCATGAGCGATCGAATGCCTCGCTCGGCGAGCCAACGGAGCTCGCCCCGAATGGTCCGGCGCAGACTCTTCGACCGGCTCGCCAGGTACTCCTCGAACGAGGGCCACTCCACGGCGAGCCGGGCCGAGCATCCCGCGTACGCGTCGAGATAGCCGGCATCGCGCGCGAGCTCACGCACCCGCGAGCGGCCCTGGTCCACGAACGGCCAGACCACGGCGCGGGCGCCGTCCAGCCTGGCCTGGTCCTCCAACGCCGCGAACACCTGCGCGATCACGACGCCTGGCAGATCCTCGAGGTCTCCGAGCCAGTCGCTCGTGGCCGACGAGGGGGCGCCGATGGAGATGGTGGGCCGAAGACGGAGGCCGACGGCAGCCATCGCTCCGCCGAGCGGGCCGAGCCAGCGGTCGTGGAGATCGAGGGATATGCCGCCGTCGAGGAGATAGGCAGGGACGATCGCCCGGATGGCGCCACCTTCGCGGACCACCAGGTGCCGGGCCCGCCAGCCACTCGCTTCCGCCGCGGCGTGCCAGCGGTGCTGGGAAAAGCCGCGTCGGGCGAGGGCATTCCACGCGGCGGGGCCCATCCCCGCCGATCCACCCTCGATGGCCACGGCATACCGGGCAGGAACCGGCGCCGCGAAAAGGGGGGCCGCGCTCACGACCGGGCCGAGCCGGGAGCCGGACTGAAGCGAGGGTAGATGCGGTCGAGCAGCTTGAGGTAGCGCATCTCACCCACCACCCGGGTGCCGACTCCCGCCGTCTTGTCCACCGTGCGGAGCGATGCCCGGTTTCCCACCGCGATCATGCGCCACCCTTCGGTGAAGCCGCGTTCGCGGGCGAGGCGCAGCCTGGCGCTCACCAGCGCCGACCCGACGCCGGAGCCCCGTTCGGCGGGTACCACGTAGAGGTCGTAGAGGTAGGCCGCATTGGGAGGCAGCGGCAGCGGACAGATGGTGACGTCTGGACCGACCCGGTCGGAGAACCAGGTGTAGCCGATGGGCCGGCCGGCGCGCCAGGCAATGAGGCAGGTGCGGCCCGCTACGTGGCGCGCGCGAAAGAGTCGGAGGTCGCGCGCGCCGGTGATCTCGGCGAGCCGGTCGATGTCGGCCGCGCTCGCCGTCCCGATGGTCACGCCGGCGGGCACCGGCGTCTCGCGCACGCCGTCGAGGGTCTGCGCAATCACCACCATCCGCGCGCGTCGATAGACCAGGTGCACCGACCGCTCGGCAAGGACGTCCCGGACCTCGCGCATGCCGCCCAGCCGCCAGGCGCGGCTTGCCTCGGCGGGGAGATCGCTCCAACGAGCCGCGAGATTCGTGATCCGGCGAGACAGGCTCATGCGGCCTCCGGATAGGTCACGAGGCCGCGGCTCGTCTCGATCAGCACCGGCTGGCGCTCGAACATCGCCCGCACCGATGGGGCGGCGCGCACCGCGATCAGATGGCTCAGGGGATCGGCGACCGGCAGCAGACCCCATTTCCGCTTGAAGCGCTGCACTCCGTCGTGCACGAAGGCCGACGTCCGCCCCATGTCCACCCGGACGCAGCCCTCCTCGCGGGCCCAGGCGAAAACGAGCGAGAACACCGCCGAGTACGCCCCTTCGCGGAGGAGCGCCCGATCGCCCTGGCGAAGCCCCATGAGCGGCAACCAGAGCGAGCCGCCGCTCCGCACCGAGCATATCCCCGCCACCCGCACGCCGTCGCGGCGGACGAAGTGGAGCCTGCCCCGTTCCGACAACACGCGCCGCAACCGGTCGCTCGGAATCCAGACCTCGTCGCCGAACCGTGCGCGAGCCTGCGGCACCACCATGCCATCGTAGAACTCATCCCAATCCGCGGCGGCCGCGGCATGCTCGAGCGTATCCCCGTGGCGCCGCACCTTCGCGAGGTCCGACTTGAGGCTCACGCTGGACCGCCGCGGCGGGAGATCGCTGAGTTCGCCGCGCCACCGGACGTCGGTGGGGACCACGATCCAGCCTGCCCGGCGGAACCGGGACGCCATCCACCGATGGATCTCCACCAGCGTGAGGTCGGCGCTCACGGCCTCGAGCGCGGCGGGGCTCAGGAGCGTCAGCGTCCCGTCGTCGTGCTCCTGGGTGACGGGACCGAGGAGCTTCTGGCGGAACGGTGTCGAGATGCTTCTTCCGGCCGAGCTCCAGCAGGCGCAGCGAGTCGCCCGCCCCGGCGATCACCGACCGGCGGACCTCGCCACGGATATGGAACGGCAATGCCAGCGCGCCGTGGGCGGCGACCCACGCTTCGGCGAGACGCGACGCGTAGGCCGGGACCAGGAAGCGCTCCTCGACGGAGGCGAGGAGCGACATCACCGCTCTTCCCTGCGGGACCAGCTCTGCAGCTCGCCCGACGCCCGGAGGACCGCGTCCCGGGTCGGGCCCAGCACCATCACGCCGCACTTGCCGCGGCCCAACGCGCCGACATGGACCGGGACCACCCCACATCCCGCGGACGGCGAGTAGAGGAGATGATGCGCGGCGCGCCGGAAGTCGGCGAAACGTCGAGGCCGGGTGTCGAGCATGCCGGACGCGAAGGCGGCACTTTCCGGCCGTCCATGCCGGCGCTGAATCGCGTTGAGCCGCTCGAAGAGCCCGAGCGAATAGGCGTCCGCCGTGACCCGAGGGCTCACCTCGGCCAGGATGGCGCGCCGCTCGCCGGTGGCGGGGTCCATGTACTCGACGAAGTCGAAGCCCAGCAGGCCGATGTAGCCGTCCCGCTGAAGCGACGAGGCGAGGCGAATCGACCACTCCAGCATGGCGTCGGCGAGACGCGCGGCAGAGGGATAGAGGTTGCCGCCGTGGACCAGGAGCCGCTCCCATCGCTGGTCGGTGACCCCGACGCAGGTGATCGGGCCACCGCCCTCCGGGACATGGACCTGTACGTTGGGCGAGACGGTGGCGGGCACCATCGCCTCGACCAGATAGATCTGGTTCTCGGGATGCTCGGCGAGGGCGCGGATCAATCCGTCGGAATCAGTCCCGCCGGTGCCGACCACGTAGCTGGCGGAGCTTCCCGCGCCGTGGGTACCCCGTACGATGACCCGGCCGCTCAGGCGCAGGCGACGGTCTACGGCCACACGCAGGGCGTCGAAGTCCCGGCGGCGCCGCCCGCCGGCCACCGCCAGCTCCACGATCTCACCGTCGGCGACCGGAATACCGAGCTGAATGGCGCGTTCCCGCATGAGATGCTTGTGATCCGCGCGCTCCACAACGTCCGGATCGCCGCCCACCACGCTCACCTCGGTATCGGCGGCGACCTCGAGCGCCGCGGCGAGGGCGAACGGGCCGCGGGACGCGATGACCGGATGCAGCCTCGACGGGCCGCTCTCGCGAAGCAGCGTGCCGAGAGTCCGGAGCGCCTCGGTACTGCCGGCGAGTCGGGCCCAGAGCGGGCGACCGGACATATGGTCGCCGAAGCTCGATGCGGCGACGACCCGTTCGGGCGCGGGCCCGAGGCCCAGCTCCGCGAGGTAGGCGAGATACGCGGGCTCCACTTCCTCGCTCACGCACACGATGTCGTGCGCGCGCGCCAGCACGAGCGCGCGCTCCGACCCGCGCTCCGCCGCTCGCGGCGCTCCCGGCGACCCGGCCGCCGGACCCGCCGCGCCGTGCACGAACAGCCACGGCGCCGAGTCGTGCTCGTGTCGTTCGGCGAGGCTAACCATTCGCCGCCGGGGGAGCGATGCGGTCGTAGGACGAGGCCATGAGCGAGCGCGCGTGGCGGAACTTGCCGCCGGCATCGAGCGGGAGGTCGTCCACGATTCTCACCTGGAACTCGACGCCCGGGCCGAGCAGCGGCATCACGGCGCCGGCGATTCGATTCTGCAGCTCCAGTGTCGGCGTGTCCGAGGGAACTACCCGAAGAACGATGCGCTCGGGCCGGTCGTGCAGGAGCTGATACTGGCGGATCCATCCATCCGTCCCCGGCTGCAGGCACTGGAGGATCTGGTAGGGGTGGATGGTCCGTCCGTTGGGCAGCGGGAAATAATCCACCATCCGGCCGCGGATCGCCCCGATGACGGAGAACGGCTGGCCGCAGCCGCAGCGGTCGGAGCCTCGAGTGACGAGGTCCGCCAGACGGTACCGGATGAGCGGCATCGAGTAGGCGTGGAGATTGGTGGCGACAACCTCGCCTTCCTCGCCGACGTCGACGGCCTTGCCGTCACGCAGCACCTCGACGACCGTGCCGTCGTCGCAGGTGTGGATCCCGCCGTGGGTACGACACTCCCAGCCAAGCAGCTGAAACTCGTGGGAGGCGTAGGTCTGGAGCGGCGCGACACCGAACGCTTCGGTGAGCCGCCGGCGCACGAGCGGGGTCAGCACCTCGCCACCCACGACGAGAATGCGAGGACGCAGCCTGCCGGGCGCCTGGGTCGCGAGATAGTCGGCGACCCGGATCAGCATGCCGGGCAGCGCCGAGATCAGATCGGGCCGGAAGGCCTCCAGCTGCTCCACGATATCTTCGGGGTCCTGCAATCCGTCCACCCGCAGCGTAGGATGGACCCCCATCGCGCTGAGCCACCGGCCAACGACCCGGCTCTCCCTCGGATCCGCCGGGCGCGGCAGGCCCACGGCCGCGATTCGGCCGCGCAGGCTCAGACCGAACGACTCGTAGGCGCGCTGCCGGAAGAGCGTGTGGAAGCCCTGCTCGAGGCGGGTGCGGCGCACGACGAACGGCTCACCGGTGGAGCCGTTGGTCCGCACCGAGATGAGGGCGGATGGGGACACCCCGCGGGCCACGAGATCCGACGGCGAGAGGTCACGGAGCTCCTGCTTGCTCGTGATCGGGATCAGCTCGAGGTCCACCGCGCCACGGATGTGCCGTGGGTGAAGCCGGTGGCGGTCGAAGAGCCTCCGGTAGTAGGGCACGTTCTCGTACGCGTGCGACAGGAGCCGGCGCAGTTTCGCGTCCTGGAACGCCTGGAGCTGGGCGCGGTCGGCGCGCGAGTGGCGCTGTACCGCGCTGGCGGTGCCGAGCAGGTCAGGTCCCCTGGTGATCATCGGGCCAGCCCGGCACGTTCGGCGATCAACGCGGCGGAGGGAGCGAGACCCAGGAGCGCGCGGGCACGCTCCGGCGAGGCGAGCCGGCGCCCGAAGGTCTCGCTCAGGTCCGCCACCCGCTCGACCAGGCCCTGGTTCGTGGCCAGCTCGCTCCGGTCGAAGCCGTGGAAGATGTTGTCCTCGAGACCGACCCGGGCGTGGCCGCCCATCGCGATCGCCAGCGTGTTCATCGGAAGCTGAAAGAGTCCGATCCCGGCGGCGGACCAGAGCGAGTCCTCGGGAATGTCCGCGATCATGCCGGACAGGTGCCGCGCCGTGGCGGGCACCGAGTACCGCGACCCGAGCAGAAGATTGAAGTAGTGCGGTCCCTCGCCCAGCAGTCCTTTCGCGATCAGCATGTTGGCGGTGTTGATCATGCCGTAGTCGAAGCACTCGAGCTCCGGCTTGATCCCCCTGGCCATCATCTTCTCCGCCAGGGCGAGGACCATGTCGGGCGCGTTCTGGCTGGTGCCGGTCGGAAAGTCGAGCGACGTGAGGGTGAGGCTGGCGAGGTCGGGGCGCGAGGCGCCGGTCAGCTCGAGCACCTCGCTCCGGCGCTCGAACTCCGGGAAGTTCCGCCCGCTGCAGCTCACGCAGGTGATGGCATCGGGGCAATGGGCCCGGATACCGAGGATCATCCGCTCGTAGATCTCTCCCCGCCATGTGGGTGCGCCGTCTTCGTCCCGCGCGTGAATGTGGACGATGGCCACCCCGCGCTCGAGCGCCGCGCAGGCCTGGTCGATCACCTCCGACGGCGAGACCGGCACGTGCGGCGTCATCGCCTTGGTGGGGATCATGCCCGTCGGACAGAAGTTCACGATGAGGTCCGTGTAGGGCGTGAGCGGATGCGGCAACGCGCGCGCGCCGCCGCGGTCACCAGGCTGGGAGCGGAAGAGGGAGCGGTCGGAGGGTATCTGGATCATCGTGGGATCCCGGGTTCAGACGAGGGATTCCGCCGGCGAGGCCAGCGGCTGGACGACGCGGAACTTGGCCCGCGGTCCGGTGGGGAGGTGATCGACGAACTCCACATCGGTCTCGAGATACGGGGCGACCTCGGCGCGGATCAGCGCGCGGATCCGGCCGGCCACCGCGTCGAGCGAGGCGACCGGGGCGACGATGGCCCGGACCCGAATGCGGGCGGGCTCGACCTGGCTGACCTGGTAGCGGAGCAGGCTCTGCTCCTGCTCGAGGGCGCAGGTCAGCGCGTAGGGAGACACGCGACGGCCGTCGGACAGCACCAGCATGTCCGCCGCGCGCCCGGTGACGACGCCCAGCAGCGGGAAGGCGCGGCCGCATGCGCACGTCTCGGTACGGAGGCTGCCGCGGTCGCCGATCCGGTAGCGCAGGAGCGGCATCGCGTGATGCACCAGACCCGTGGCGACGAGATTGCCCTCGACGCCGTCGGGCAGCGGACACCCCTGGTCGTCGACCACCTCGAGGTGAACGACATCGGCGTTGACGTGCATCCCGCCCGCCGGACACTCCCAGGCGATCTCCTTCGTCTCCGAGCTGCCGTAGATGTCGAACACCCGCGCGCCGAACACGCTGGTCAGGGCGTCACGCGCGGCGGGCTGGAGCAGCTCACCGCTGGTGAAGATCCGTTCGATCGTCATCCGGGAGCCCCGGCGGCGGAGCGCGGCGGCGGCTTCGAGGAGGGACGACGGGAGACCGTACGCGGCGTCGGGCATGAACGTCGCGAGCTGGTCGGCCATGGCGGCGGCGGGCTGGAGCACGCTGATGCGCGCGACTCGGCCGGTCACGCCGATCCGGCGGTCGGGCGGTGTGGCGTCGAGGAGCGCAACGCGGTCGGTGAGCCGCAGGCCACAGGCCTGGCGGGCGCGGAGCTTCACCAGGTGTTTGAGGGTGGCCCATGCGCGGGGCTCGTAGTACACGCGAAACGGCTCGCCGGTCGAGCCGGACGAGCTCGACGACTTCCACTCGGACCGAGCCCGGCCCCCCTGCAGCACCGCCGAGCCCGCCGCTCGAAGCTCCGCTTTGCCGGCGGGGGCGAGCAGCGCGAGCACCGCCTCGGGATCCGAACGGAGCATCGGGCTCCGCGGATCGATGCCCGCGGCCTCGAACCGGCGACGATAGAAGTCGGTCCGGGACGCGGCCACGAGCAGCCGGCCGAGTCGCCGACGGGCGAGCGCCTGGAGCGAGTCGGACGACATCCGCTGGGCGCGGAACACACCCACGGCATCCTTCGCGAGCCAGAAGCGGACGGCGCCGCTCACCAGGTGCTCGAGGGAAGCTCGGCCAGCGGCGAGCGGGCCTGCGCCCGAACCCGGACGCCACCATAGAGCGAGAGGTAGCGAGCGCCGATCCGCTCCCATGACAGGGTGGTTTCCGCGTGCTCCCGGTTCCGCCGGCTCATTTCCGCACGGAGAGCGGGATTCTCGCCGAGCTTCCGGATGGCCGCGGCGAGGGCCCGCGGATCGCCGGGCGGGACGAGATGCCCGTGGACTCCGTCCTTCACCAGCTCCGGAATGCCGCCAACGGTGGTGCCCACGATCGGCAACCCGCTGGCGAGCGCCTCGGCAAAGACGTTGCCGAAGGCCTCCTCGACGGACGCGAGGGTGAACAGGTCCGCCTCGCGAAAGCGGCGCGCGACGGTAGCGCGGTCGAGCGAGCCGCTGAACGTGACGAGCCCATCGAGGCCCAGCGTCGCGACGAGCTCCCGCAGTACGTGCTCGCCCGGTCCGCTGCCCACGATCTCGAGCTCGTAGCGGCCGCGCTCGAGCGAGGCGATGGCGCGGAGCAGATGATCGAGCCCCTTCCGCTCCACCAGCCGCGCGACGGCGAGACAGCGAATGCGGTCGGGGTTCCGATACCGCCGCACGGCGGCCGGGTGGAACCGTTCCAGGTCCACGCCGTTGGGGATCACCGTGTAGTCCAGGTCGCGCAGCGTCTGACGTGCCAGGCGGCCGAGACTCTCGCAGACCGGCACCACGCGGTGAGCGCGACGCCAGATCCAGCGGGTCAGCGGTTTCAGCACCCGATGAGCCCGCTCGAGCGTGAGGTTATGGGAGTCGTAGCCGGGAACGTCGGATCCACGGAGCGAGACGATGACGGGAATGCCCTGGAGGTCGAGGAAGGGGAGCATCGCTCCGGTCGGGAGCGAGAAGAAGAAGTGCACGGCGTCGTACCGCTCGGCGCGGACCAGGCGCCGTACCACCGGCATGGCGGCGACGAGGTAGCTCGCCGCGTCGCGCATCCCCGCCTGGTGGACGGACGTGCGGCGGGCACGCACCCGGTGCACGTTGAGCCGGCCGTCCTGCGGCGCCGTCCCCTTCCCCACCTGCACCGATTCGCGACTCGATTCGTCGCCCGCGGTCACTACGTCCACGGTGACACCGGAAGAGGCCAGCGTTCGCGCGAGCGCCTCGGTAGCGACACCGGCGCCGCCACCGTAGGGGGGATACTCGTAGTTCAGCAGCAGTACGCGCATCGTTCGCGGCCGTCTCGCGGTTGCAAGGGGTTGCAGTGCCGTTCC
Organism: uncultured Gemmatimonadales bacterium; assembly: GCA_963757525.1. Taxonomy (GTDB): domain Bacteria; phylum Gemmatimonadota; class Gemmatimonadetes; order Gemmatimonadales; family GWC2-71-9; genus CAVVWJ01. The sequence continues at coordinate 1,245,800 of CAVWRM010000001.1, read as the reverse complement.
CGTGTTCGCCCTTCGCAACTCGTGAAAGGGGCAAGAGGTACGCCATTGCAGGCGCTCCCGGCCGGGGTGATACGGCGGTGTGGTGGGTCAGCGGCAAGGTGTGGAGCGATGCCTGCTTGGAGGTGGGAGTTGTGTCTCTCATGCAGCGGATTGCATGCGGGCGTGAGGGGAACTCGTTGTAGCGATCCAACGACATTCCGGATGCACCCAGCGAAGCAGTGTCAATGGATACGACGGCCGGTGCTACCCCCTGCGTGCGAAGAGCGCCGCGATGTCCTTGGCGGCGGCGCCCTGTGCTTCCCCTTCGAGCCGCAGCTCTCGCGTGAGATCGGCGAGCGAGTCATCGGTGGCCACGGCGAAGGCCGCCTGCTGTCCCTGGAGACGCCCGGCCACCGTCATCGCCTCGAGCAGCCGTTGCACCAGCGCGTCCCGGGTACGCTCACAGCGCGCGAGCGTGTCGAGCCATCCTTCCGGAAGCCCCGCGAGCCGGTCGCGCTGGCGCTCGAATCGTCCGAGGTTCTCATCCAGCTGCCACAGGTCCGTCGCGGCGGCACACGCCGCCGCCAGCAGATCGGCCAGCTGGGGCGTCAGGCCCCGATCGTCGCCGGTGCGCTCGAGCCTGGCGCCGAGCGCGGCGCACATCCGCACGAGATCGGAGAGCAGACTGCGCGCGGTGCCGGGCGGCAGCTCGGAGAGCGTTCGCACCACCTCGTTCTCCACCGCGGACGGGAGACCGCTCCTCCGGTGGGGCGGCACGACGAGCGGCGTGCGTGAGGCCCGCCGCGCGCCGAGCACCAGAAGCGCTCCCACCATCGGCGTGGTGGCGAGGAGCGAGGGCGCCACGGCCAGTCCGGCGGTGCCGCCGGCCACGACGACGGCCGCGAGCAGCATCCAGAACCCGGTGGGAAAGGCGGCCCAGGCGCGCGCGGGAGCCACCGACCGCGACGGCAGCTCCCGGCGTTGCAGCTCTTCCATCAGCCGCGATGCGCTGGCCGCGGCGACCCGAAAGAGCGGGCGCTCACCGCGCGCGGCGGCGGCGCGGTCGGGTCCGCGGAGATCGGGCATCACAATGGCAAGCCGAAGGGCCGCGGCACGACGACCGGAGGCGGTGGGGGCTGGATCGAGGAACACGAGGGTGTCGGCGACATCGGGCGACCCGCCGCACGCCGGACAGATCCCGAGCGAGAGCGGATCGGGCCCCCCGCACAGCATGCACGCACCGGCCTCGTCATGCGACATCGTGGGTGAGACACCACCCGCCACCAGCGCCTCGCCGAACGCCGCGGCGGTGGGAAAGCGATTCTCCGCCGCCGATGTGGTGGCGCGAGCGATGACCCCGTCGAGCCAGTGCGGTACGCCGGGCGACACCAGTCGCGGGTGATATCCATCGTCCTGTGGCGTCGGAGGCAGATGGGGAGAGGAGCTCTCGGGAAAACTGCCGGTGAGCGCGAAATAGAGGCTGAGTCCGAGGGCGTAGATGTCGGCGCGAGCGTCGCCCCGCCGGCCGACCAGCACTTCGGGCGACGTGTAGGCGAGGGTGCCGGCGAGGGCCCCGGTTCCGGTGACGCCGAGCTGTCCGTCGAGCTTGGCCGATCCGAAGTCGGTAAGGCGCGCGCGACCGTCGGGCTCGAGGAGCACGTTGGGCGGCTTGACGTCACGGTGGAGAATGCCGCGCCGATGCGCCGTGGTGAGCGCGGCTGCGACGTCGCGCCCGACCTGGACGGCCTGCCCGGGCTCGAGCGGGCCGCGCTCGCGCACTCGCACCTGGAGGTCGGGGCCGGCCACGTACTCCATGACGATGAAGCTCCAGGGCCCGTCTTCCACGAAGTCGAACACGGCGACGATGTTGGCGTGCGAGAGCCCGCGCACCGCCTGGACCTCCCGCCGCATCCGTTCGCGCGCGAGCTGTGCCGCCGCGGGCGGCGGCACCAGCAGCTTCACCGCCACCTCCACGCCGACCGAGCAGTCGCGCGCCAGATACACCACCGAGTAGCCGCCGCGCCCCAGCTCACGGAGGATCTCGTAGCGGCCCGTGAGCACGGTGCCGGGCGCGAGAAAGGCGGAGGCCGGCGCGGTCATCGGTCGCCCAGCCGCTTGAGGACGTCGCGCGCATTGGCCCGCCAGCCATCCTCACTGGTATAGAGCTTCATGAACTGCTGCAGGTGGGTTCGGGCGAAGTCCATCTCGCCCAGGATGTACTCCGACATGCCGGCATGATAGAGCGCCATGTAGTTGCCGGGCTGGTAGCCCACGACGAGACGCATGATCGGACCGGCCGACTTGTCATCTCCCGCATCGGCCACCGGGTGTCCGATCTCGAAGACGATGCCCGCGGCGGCCGATCTCTGGGTGGGACCGGGCAGCGCGTCGATGACCGTTTTGGCCTGCTCGATCTTGCCCGCCAGGGCGTAACAGGCGGCGCTGTAACCGGCGCCGTCCACATTGGCCGGCGGCGGCACCTGTTGCTGGCGGACGTCCACCTCGACGGCATTGCAGAACGGCTTGACCTGGGCGAACCACTCGTACGCGTCACCGCGGAACGGGGCGACTGGCGGGGGCGGCTCGCCGCCGGTCGAGGCCGGGCGATGGCGCGCATCCATCAGCAGGAGGCCGCACAAGGCGACGTAACTCCAGCCGAAGGCGTAGAGCGGCCGGGTCATGGCGGACCTCGGGGGACGGGGACGGTGCCTTGGGGGCAATGTCTGTGCCGACAGACCGGCTGCTCTTCCCCTACATCCGAAACAGATAGCTCATCTTGAAAAAGAACCCGTCGTCCGACCGCCGAAGTCCGGTGCGCAGCGGATCGTCGGGGTCCACCGGATCGCGGAGCGTGCTGCCGTAGCCGGCGAAGAGGACGGTACCCGGGGTGGGCTGGTAGGAGAAGAGGAGATCGCCGCGGAAGGAGCGCCGGGTAAACGCCGTCGTCTTCGCGAAGTCGCCCACGTCAGGATCGAAGATCAGGATCGGCCCGTCGGTACGGGTGTCGTCACGCAGGGCGCTCTGCCGCTCGCTCTGCAGCTCGCCCACCAGACGGATGAAGATCGGGCGCGACGCCTGGTACTCGATCTTGAGACGAGGAACGTGGTTGACATCGACGAGGCTGCCGTCGGTGCGGCGATTCACCTGCTGCAGCTCGTAGGTGCCGTTGAGGCGGAGCTTGTCGGTGGGCCGCCAGTCGAGGCCGAGGGTGAGCCACAGAATCCTGCCGGACGCCCACTCGAAGAAGTTCTCGTCGTGCCCCCAGAGGAAGAAGACGCTGCCGGAGAATTGGCTCAGCTCGGGCGTGTCGAGAGTGAGGACATAGTCCTTGTTCGGAATCGCGTGGCGTCCGACGAATGGAACCGTGTCGAGTCCCCCGCCCGCGCTCGGCAGCTCCAGCCGGTAGCCGGTGTACACCTCCGACGGGTAGCCGAACTGTTCGGTGAGCACCGACGCGCCGACGTGCCAGCCCCCGTACATGATGAGGTTGGCGTTGAGGTGGATCTTCTCCTCCTGCATTCCGTCGTAGGTGAAGAACCGCCCCCACCGATACAGGCCGTCGAAGTTGAGATCGACGGTGAGGTTCTCCATGGCGCTGCCCGAGGGACCGTAGAACGATACCCGCGGCTGGACGTTCGCGTGGGAGTAGCCCGCCCGGGGGAAGAAGCCGCTGCGGGCCCGGAAGTCGGGATCGGATCCGTTGACCGTCGCCCGGAATCCGAGCGTGCGGCCGTTGCCGATGACGCGGCCGAAGTACATCGGCGCGGTCGTGGTGACGTCCGCGGTGTTGGTCCGGCTGCCCGCCAGCTGAAACTGTGCGCTGTACGCTCCGCGGACCCACCGCCCGTCCACGCCCCCCACCCGGTTCGAGTTGTCGCCGTCGATCCGGTCGGTGTACACCATGCCGAGCCGGGTGCTGGCCCCGAAGTCCCGCTGCATCCGGAGCAGGTTGAAGATCGGATGGTCCTCGCCGGTGAACGAGACCGCGCGATCGTCGACCGCCGAGAGGAAGCCGATGTCGGTGCCGAGCGTCTTGCCGGTGAGCTTCACGGCGGCGACGGGCTGCACGATCCGGCGGGTGTAGATGAGGTTGTTGAGGACGTTGAACTGCTCGCTGCCGTCGAGGAAGAACGGCCGCTTTTCCTGGAAGAACACCTCGTCGCGCGGATCGAACTGGAACTTGCCGGCGTCGGACTCGACCTGGGAGAAGTCGGGGTTGGCGGTCCCGTTGAGATTGAGGTTGTTGGTGATCCCCCAGCGCACGCTGCCCCCCAGATCCGGACTCCCGCCGGTGTACTCCCATCCTTCCGGTGTCCGGCTGCCGAGCGTCTTCGACGTGACCGACGGATTGAGGTCGAGCACGAGACCGCGCTGCAGGTCGGTGAGTCCCACCAGGTGTCCGGACTGCGACAGGAACGACGCGCTCGCCCGCTTGGCGGGCGTCCACGAGTCTTCCTGCCCGGAATGCTGAACCCGGCGTGTGATGTTGATGCTCCAGCGCTGCTCCTTGGCGGGCTGAAAACGGAGGCTCTTGAAGGGGACGCGCACCTCGACCTCGTAGCCGAAGTCGGTAAGGCGGCCCTTCGAGTCGAACACGTAGTCCGGGCTCAGGTCGGCCACCTCCCGACGCACGACCGCGTTGTTGAAGCCGTTGCCGCTGGTCGATCCGGTCTCCACCAGGGTTCCGTCCGACTGCACGCCGTACGGATTGACGGCCAGCACCGTGGCCTGCCGTCCGTCGTCGAAGGTGCCGAGGAGGATCTGGACGTAATCGTCGGCGTCGATCTTGTCGCGGTCGGCCAGGGTGGCATGCACGGCGCCGTGCGCCTCGTACGCCCGGATCCCGAAGTACATCGCATCCGCGGCGTACCAGACGAACACCTCGGTGGAGTCGGCGGCGGGAATCCCGTCCGCCGGGGAGAACTGGGAGAACCCGGTCAGGAGCGCGGCCTGGCTCCATTCCGGCTCGTCCAGCTTGCCGTCGATTTCCACCTTGGCGTCGAGGCGGGGGGCGCGCACGTCGGTTCTGCCGGCCCGGCCATTGTACACCATGGTCGGATCGGTTCCGCCTGAGCCACCGAGATGGAGCAGCAGCAGTGGTAGGAACATGAGTCCTGTCGCGGGGGTTACAGCATGGCCTACGCAGCCGCGCGCGGGGCAGTTTCGAAGCGTCCCGCCCGAACGTCCGATGCCTGGCTCGCCCGTTTGGCCGATGTCCGGCAGCCCGCCTCCCGGCATCGTACGGCCAGCGGGGGACGCACGCCGCGTCCGCCAAGACTACCTGGAGGCTCGCATGACCGCATCCACCGCCGGGCCGGCCGAAGGCACTCTCGCCGGACTGTCCCGGGACCTGGCCGCCACCGTGGAGCTGGCCGGCCGCTCGGTCGTCGCCATCAACGCCCGGCGCCGGATTCCCTCCTCGGGCGTCGTCTGGCAACCCGGCGTAGTGGTCGCCGCCAGCCACACGATCACCCGGGACGACGACATCACCGCCACCCTCGCCAGCGGACGGTCGGTGCGCGCCACGCTCGCGGGCAGGGACCCTTCGACCGATCTCGCGGTCCTCCGCCTCGAGGACGCCGCGGTGCCCGCGGTGGAGCGCGCCGGGGACGGCGATCTCCAGGTGGGGCGTCTGGTCCTGGCGGTCGGCCGTCCAGGGCCGGAGCTCACCGCCAGTCTTGGCATCGTGAGCGCCGTCGGGGGGGAGTGGCGGACCTGGCTGGGCGGCCGGATCGATCGCTTCGTCCGGCTGGACCTCTCGATCTACGATGGCTTCTCGGGCGGCGCGCTGGTGGAAGCCGGCGGGCGCGTCCTCGGCGTCAATACCTCCGGTCTCGCCCGGGCCACGGCCCTCGCGATCCCCTCGAGCACGGTAGACCGCGTCGCGGGTCAGCTCCTCTCCACCGGCAGCGTGAGTCGCGGATTTCTCGGGCTCGCGGTCCAGCCGGTGCTGCTTCCCGAGGCGCTCCAGAGCCGGCTCGGTATCGAGCACCGCGGCGGGCTCGTGGTGGTGAACCTCGAGGCCGACGGTCCGGCCGACCGCGCCGGTCTCCTCCTGGGCGACATCATCGTCGCGCTCGAGAGCGATGCCGTGTCCGATCCGGCCGATCTGCTCGCGGCACTCGGGCCCGATCGTGTCGGGAAGCCGGCGGCCATCCGCGTCGTGCGCGCCGGAGAGATGATGACCGTCTCGGTGACGGTCGCGGAGCGCCCGACCCGGCGGGGACGGCGCACATGACGCTGACACCCTTCGCCGCGCTCTCGGCATCGCCGATCGCCGGCGAGCTCGAGCGGATCGCGCGTGCGCTGCGTGAGATCACCGTGCGGGTACGGGTGGGAGGAGCGGGCGAGGGCGCGGGGGTGCTGTGGGGACCCGGCGGACTCGTGGTGACCAACGCCCATGTCGCCCGGGGACGCGCCGGCCAGGTGGGCCTGGCCGACGGCAGGACCATAGACGCCAAGGTCGTGGCCCGCGATCCGGCACTGGACCTCGCCGCCCTCGAGATTGGCGCCGGCAGTTACACCGTGGCGCGACCGAGCGCCACGTCGTCGCTCTCGCCCGGCACGCTGGTCCTCGCATTCGGCCATCCGCTCGGCGTGCTCAACGCGCTCGCCGTCGGGGTCGTACACCACGTCGCCCGCGACGAGGCGGAGGCGCCGCGGTGGATTCGAGCCGACATCCGGCTCGCACCCGGCAACTCCGGTGGGCCGCTGGCCGACGCGCGGGGCCGGGTGGTGGGCATCAACACGCTGGTGGCCGGCGGTCTGGGCCACGCGCTGCCGGTCAACGTAGTAGCCCGGTTTCTCGAATGGGGCGGTCTGTCGACACCCGGGCGCCGAGCCGCGTGATTCGTGTCGTGATCGCCGCCGCGGCGCCGGCGGTCCGAGCGGGACTGGGGGCGCTGCTGTCGGCCAACCCCTCCTTCACCGTGCTCGAAGCGCCGGCTCGACCCGGCGTGCCGGCGGAGCTTGCCGACACCGTCGAAGCCGACGTGCTCCTCGTGGCACTCGAGCCTGGAGAGCCGTTGCCCGTGCCCCTGGCCCTGCCCCCGGATCGCGCCGGACGCGAGCCCGGGGTCGTGGTGCTGGGAGACGACCCGACGGACGCGTGGGCCGGGCGGGCCATCAGGGCCGGCGCGCGAGGGGCCCTCCCACGCACCGCATCCGGAAGCCAGATCGCCGCCGCGGTGGTCGCGGCGGCCGCCGGACTCACGGTGATCCCCGCCGACCACGTCCCCGCTCCGAAGGCTGCTTCGCACGCGCCGTCCGCGCCGGCACAGGCGCTCAGCCGCCGTGAGATCGAAGTCCTCGCGATGCTGGCCGAAGGGCTGGGCAACAAGGTCATCGCGAGCCGGCTCCGCATCTCGGACCACACGGTGAAGTCGCACGTCGCGTCGATCTTCGGCAAGCTCGGCGTGTCCACCCGTGCCGAGGCGGTGGTGAGTGCCGCGCGCCTCGGTCTCATCATGCTGTGATCCCCCGGCTCAGCTCGCCGTCTTCCGGGGCAACGGATCCGGGAGATCGGCAATGACGTAGGCCATCACCGCCATCGCCGCCACGCAGCGCGCCATCTCGGCCGGATCCAGCTTGTCGAGGGTGTCGCCGTCGCTGTGGTGATACCAGAAGTACCGGCTTGCGTCGACATCGAGCTCCATCCCAGGCACGCCCAGCTCGACCAGCGGAGTGATGTCGGCGGCCGGACTCTCCGGCACCCGCTGCACGCCGGAGATACCGGCTGAGCCAAGCAGCGCGGCCACCTGAGTGATCACGGCGGCCGCGGCGTCCGAGCCGACGAACGTGTAGCCCTTGGGGTCGAATACCCCGTTGTCGGACTCCATCGCGAGAACGTGCTTCGCGAGCTCCTTCCGATGGGCGTCACGGTAGGCCAGGGCGCCGCGGCCGCCGTTCTCCTCGTTGGTCCAGAGCACCACCCGCACCGTGCGCCGGGGACGAAGTCCCAGCCGGTGCAGCAACCGAACCGCTTCCCACGCCGCCACCGACCCGCCGCCGTCGTCCATCGCGCCCTGCCCCACGTCCCAGGAGTCGATGTGTCCGCCGAGCACCACGACCTCGTTCGGCTTGCTGCGCCCGGTGAGCTCGGCTACGACGTTGCGCGACGGCGCGTCGGGCAGGGTATGCGCGCTCATCCGCAGCGTCACGATGACGCGCTCGCCACGGTCCTGGAGCCGGTGCAGCATCATCGCGTCCTCCACGCTGAGCGCGGCCGCGGGAATCCTGGCGGCTGTGGAATCGTATCGGAGCGCCCCTGTATGGGGGCTTCGGATGGACGCGGAGGCCACCGAGCGGATGAGACAGGCGACCGCGCCCGCCCGGGCGGCCGTGGACGGCCCGTCGGTACGAACCCGGCGGCTGACGACGTAATCGGTGAAGGGCGTATCATAGAGCACGATCTTGCCCTTGGCCTCGGCCGCCCGTTTCTCCAGTTCCTCGAAGCTCGCGACCACGAGCACGGGCGCGGTGATGCCCATCCTCGGCGTGGCGACGCTGCCGCCGAGCCCCAGCATCCGGAGCGGCGCCGGCCGAGGCTGGACCATCTCCGCGGATTCGAACCCGCGCACCCATCGCGGCACCATGACCGGCTCCCCCCTCACCTTCTCCAGCCCGTCGCTCGACATCTCGGCGAGGATCCAATCGATGGCCGCCTCGAGGCTGGGCGAGCCGCTGAGGCGATGGCCGAAGGTGTCCACCAGCCGTCCCAGTCTGGTGTAGGCCAGGCTGTCGCCGATGGCCGCCCGGTAGATGCTGTCGGCCACGACCTTGTAGGCGGACGCGACGCCGGGGGCCTGGGCCCGAAGGGGAAGCGGTGGGATGGCAGTCAGCAGAAGCCCGGCGGCGACAACGCAGGAGCGGCACGGTCTGGAAAGTCTCATTCGGGTGGCTCGGGTTGGGGGGCGATCTCGGCGCGCCCGCTGGGGCGCCGGGCCGAAGATTCATTGAAAAGAGGCTGCCGCGCCAGTCGGCCGGGGGTGGGCCGGCCGTCTCCTGATGCCGGTTATATTGCCAGAAGGACCGGTTGTTCCTGATCAGTAATCGCCGTCGGAGGATCCATGCTGAAGCGTATGATGGGGCTGGTGGCGGGGGCCTTTCTGCTGGTCGCCCCGGGCGCCTACGGGCAGGCCGCGGTATCGGCCAGGGACACGGTCGTCGACGGCCGGCCTCTGAGCGCATGGGTAGCCGACCTCAAGGCCGCCGCTCCCCAGGTGCGTAACGCCGCGGCGTACGAGATCTCGGGGCTCGGCCCGGCCGGAGCCTCGGCCGTCCCCGCGCTCATCGAGGCGCTGGACGACCAGGAGGCCAGCGTCCGGTTCCCCGTGACCGTCGCCCTGGGTGAGATCGGCCCCGCCGCCGCCGCCGCGGTGCCCAGGCTCAAGCAGATGATGGACGAGGAGATCAACGACGAGATCGCCGCCGCGGCCAAGCGGGCCATTCGCCGGATCAAGCCCGAGGCGCTGGCCAATCAATGACGGCTAAAGGCTGAAGGCAACCGAGCGTTCAGCCTCCCGGACGGTGAGGATATAGCGGGGACGGGCCGGATCGTCCTCCAGCTTCCGCCGCAACTCTCCCACATGCGTATCGAGCGTCCGGCTCAGGACGCTCTCGTGGTACCCCCACACCTCCCGCATCAGCTCCGCCCTCGTGGCCACCCGGCCATTGCGTCGAAGGAGTGCCTGCAGCAGGTCGTATTCCTTGGGCGGAGCGCGACGGCGACGCTCTTGGTGGCCGAGAAGCGCATCTCCCATGGATACGGCGCGACCCGAGCGGCGCCTATGGGTTCAATGACAGAATCTCGTCAGACGTGTCCGGCGGCCGCCTCGTCGGTGGCGATGATATGGGGCGCGCCATCGCGCAGAAGATTGTCGCGCAGCCCCTCGAGGCCGATGCTCTTGCGGGGCCGGACCCGGTACTCGAGCACGCCGCCGCTGCCTTCGCCCGGCTCCGTCGCCCCGGCGATCCACACTTTTGCATCGCGCGCCAGCACCTGCTCCGCCGATGCCCGCCCCGCCGTCACGTCGTCCACGAAGATGCGCAGAGTCGCGGCACGCGGATCGGCCGTCAGGTCGCCGGGCGGGCGCTTGCGGCCATTGCCGCTCACCCGCTCGGGCACGTCGCCCGCCGAGGCCGGAGGCGCGGCGCGGTCGGCGCCGCTCGGCATGCACAGCCGGTTGAACATGTCGTCGAATTCGGCGCCGAGGTTGAGCTTCCAGAGCACCAGCTCGAGCACCACGAAGAAGGTCGAGAGCGCCATCGCCACGGCGAGCGCGTGGATACCGGTGGCGAACCCGATGCCGATCGAGCCGAAGATGTACACCGCGTCGCCCGATTCCTTGAGATTGTTGCGAAACCGGACCGCCGCGACGATACCGGCCAGGCTGAAGGCGAGCGCGAGGCTGTCCTGCACCACCACCAAAATGGCCGTCACCACGATCGGCAGCACGACGACGGTCTGCACCAGCGAGTGATCGTATTTGACGCGGGTGCGAGTGCGGATATACGTGAACGCGATCGGCAGCACGAGGAGAAGCGCCCCCGCCATCTGCACGACCGCGTCGAGCCAGGTCGGCGCGCCATTCGGCATCACGGCCAGGCGCAGGCGGAGCCAATCCAGGGCCTCGCCCATCCCCGTCGGCGCCGGCGCCCCGGTCTCGATCGGTTTCTGAGGAAAGAGCGCGGTGAGCACGAGGAGGATCGCGCCCGCGAGCAGATAGTAGACCAGCAGCCGCCGGATCGTATGGCTGCCGATGCGCCGCGATCCGGTCTGGACCGTTACTCCCATGATCTTCCTCGCCAACGCCCGATCCTCCGCTAGGTGACCGAGGGCGCCATCGCCGCGCGGGCGAGCGCCGCCACCAACGAAGCCCGATCCCGCGGGCCCCGATACAACGATCCATCGATGAACAGCGACGGGGTTCCGCGCACGCCGCCGGCGCGTCCGCTCTCGACGTCGCGATTCACTCGCGGCGCGTGGGCACCCGTGGCCACCTCACTCTCGAACTTCGCGACATCGAGCCCGATCTTCCGGGCATGACGCGCCAGCGATCGCTCGTCCAGCGCGTCCTGATGCTCGTACAACCGGTCGTGCATCTGCCAGAACTTGCCCTGCGCTCCGGCCGCCTCCGCCGCCTGCGCGGCCCTATCGGCGTTGGGATGGGTGTCGCGCAGCGGGAAGTGACGGAAGATGAACCGGAGATTCGGACCGAAACACCGCCGCACTTCCCGGAGGATCGGGTGCACGGCGCCGCAGCTGGGGCACTCGAAATCCCCATACATCACGAGCGTCACCCGGGTCGCGTCGGGACAGAGGACGTGGTCCTCGCCGTCGATCGTCGAGGCGGGATTGCCCATGACTCAGCGGTGTCCCGCGCCCACACCCGTCTCCACCAGCGTCTTCAGCAGTGCGCGTACCGCGTTGATGCCGTCCATCCGGAAGCGCGCGCGGGTGGAACCGGGGCCGACCCGGATCGTGATCGCCTCGGGCGGCAGTGCCGCGAACAGGTCCTCGTCGGTCCGGTCGTCGCCAATGGCCAGGACCGCCGTGGTGGCGAGTCGCTCGGAAGAGACCTGCGCCACGATTCGCCCCTTGTGAATGCCGTAGGGACGGATCTCGAGCAGCCGGTGGCCCGGCAGGATCTCGACGGGCTGATTGCTCAACACCTGGTTGAGATGGATCCGGAGCTCGTTGGCCCGGCGGGCGCCGATCTCGGGATCCGCCATGCGGTAGTGCCAGGCAATGGCGGCCGCCTTGGTCTCGATCAGGGAGCCCGGCGTGCGCGCGGTGATGTCCCGGAGGATGGCGAGCACCGGCTCCCGCCAGCTTCCGCCCGGCTCGGCGGCCGGCACCCACTCGCGAGAATCCGGCGCCCGTGACCAGAAGCCGTGCTCGGCGTGCAGCCACACGTGCAGGTGGCCGAGCCAGTGCTCCAGCGCGTCGCGCGCCCGGCCGCTCACCACGTGGACCTCCGTATCCGGACGTGCCGCCACGGACCCCAGGAGGGTTACGAGCTCGGCATCGGGGCGGGCCAGGTCCGGCGTCGCGGCGAAGGGCACCAGGGTTCCGTCATAGTCGAGGAGCAGCAGCAGCCCGCCGGTCTCGGCGACCCGTTGGGTCAACGCCTCCCGGGCGGCCTGGGTTCCGGCGGGCAGTCCGCGCGGCGGGGCGATCGGCGTGGACTCCTCCAGCTGCTCGAGGAAGGCGCGGACCCATTGGTGAACGTCGAAGGCGTGCACCCTGGCCCTGAGCGGCGCGAGCCTGGCACGGCGCTCCTCCGACGGCATGGTCAGCGCGCGATAGAACACCTCGGCCGCCCCCTCCATGTCGTAGGGATTGACTCGCACGGCTTCGGGCAGCTCCCACGACGCGCCGGCGAACTCGCTCAGCACCAGGACACCGTCGCCGTCGTTGCGCGAAGCAATGAACTCCTTGGCCACGAGATTCATCCCGTCGCGGAGCGGCGTCACCAGCATCACGTCGGCGGCCCGGTACAGCGCCACCAGGTCCGATTCGGGCAGCCCGCGGAAGATGTAGTGCACCGGGACCCACCGGGGCGTCCCGAACGCCCCGTTGATACGGCCCACGAGCTGATCCACCAGCGTCCGGAAGTCCTGGTACGCCTCGACCCCGGTTCGCGAAGGAACGGCCACCTGCAGCAGCCGGACTTTCTCCCGCAGCTCGGGGTGGTCGTGCAGCATCCGCTCATAGGCGAGCAGTCGGCGGGGGATGCCCTTGGTGTAGTCGAGCCGGTCCACCCCAACCAGGAGCCGCATGCTCCCGTCGCCACGGATGGCCTTCGCCTCGGCTTCGACGGCCGGGTCCGCCCCCAGCGACTCGAATGACGCCGCGTCGATGCCCATCGGAAAGACGCCGAGCCGCACTTCCCGGGTCGGCAGCTGGACCCGGTCGATGTCGACCGCGATGCCGAGGACGTCGATGAGTGACGTCGAGAAGTGGCGGAGGTAGGTCGGTGTGTGGAATCCCAGGAGGTCGGCGCCCAGGAGGCCCTCGAGCAGCCGCTCACGGGACGGCAGCGTCCGGAACAACTCCTCTGATGGGAACGGGATATGGAGGAAGAAGCCGATCCGGGCGTCGGGAATGCGTCGTCGCAGGAGACCCGGAAGGAGCATGAGCTGGTAATCGTGGATCCAGATGAGGTCCCCGTTACGGTACTGGGAGGCGACGACATCGGCGAACCGCTCGTTGGCCTCCACGTACGCATCCCAGTCGCTCACCTGCAGAGGCACCTGCTCCAGCAGATAGTGGAACAGGGGCCACAGAACCCCGTTCGCGAAACCGAGGTAGTAGCGGTTGACCAGTTCGGGGGAGAGCGGGACGGGGACCAGGCGCATCTGGCCGAGCCTCGCGTCCAGCTCGGCCTGGCGCTCGGGGGCCAACTCCTCCGAGGCGCCCGACCAGCCGATCCAGAGCCCGTCGGACTGCTCGTGCGGCCCCTGGAGGCCTGTGGCCAGGCCTCCCGAGCTGCGCTGAACATCCACCCCCGTCTCGGTGACTTTGACGGTGATGGGCAATCGGTTAGCGACGATCAACACCCGGGCCATCCCAGAAAATAGCCCGGGAAAGCCCACTAGGGGGGACTCGTTACCCTATCTGGGCCACTTCTGGTTGGTCCGGTCGATGTCCGGAAAGTCATTGGCCGGGTCGATTTCGATCGATTTGACGGCCGGCTCCCGAGCCAGCCGGACCGTCGTGCGCTTGGCCCCGCCGAGCCAGACGTCCACCGGGACCGTGAGCGTGTCCGTGGTGCCCTCCCGGGTCACGGCCAGCTTGACCGGCATGGGGGCCTTCCCCCGATTGGAAACCACCACCTCGAGCGAGTCGCCGACCGTGGTGACCGTATCGATCGCCTGGTCGAGCTTCCAGGTCTCGAAGAACCAGGTCCGCCAGAACCAGGACAGGTCACGGCCCGAGACGTCTTCGATCGTTTCGAAGAAGTCCCAGGGTGTGGGGTGTTTATACAACCATCGCCGGCCGTACTCGGTGAAGGCCTTGTGGAACGTGTCCCGTCCGAGCACCCCACGAAGGGCGACGAGCACCGTGGCCGGCTTGAAATAGGCGGCGACGCCGTAGGCGTTGTAGTCAGGGAACCGGTCCCCGTGGTGCATCATCTCGGTTTCGCCGCCCTCCTCCGCCAGATCGAGATAGTTCTTCCGGTTGCGGGCCTCGTCATCGAAGCCCTTGAAGAAGTCCGCCATACCCTGGGACTGGTCGAACTGGGTAAACCCCTCGTCCATCCAGGCGAACCGCTTCTCATCCGATCCGACCATCATCGGGAACCACATGTGCCCGATCTCGTGGTCCACCACCTCGTACATGCTGAGGGTGTCCCATTCGCCGCCGATGCAGGTCATCATCGGGTATTCCATGCCGCCGCAAGAGTTGGGTCCATCCACGACCGACATGTGGGGCCAGGGGTAGGGCCAGAGATACCTGGAGAAGAACTCGATCGCGTGCCGGCCATACCGTGCCGCCTCGTCCCAGTGGCTGATCCGCTGCTCCGGGCGGTAGAAGGCGTAGATGGCCGAGGAGTCGGGCCGCCCATCACCGTTCATGTCGCCCACGGCGGCATTGGTGGCGTCCCAGAGATATCGGGTCGACGCCCCCCAGGCGAAGTCGCGCACGTTCTTGGCCCTGAAGTGCCACGTCAGCTTGCCGTTCCGCCCGACCGTGGTAGACCGTCCGGGCTCGCGATCGTCCGGCCCGACGACGTGCACGATCCCGGTCGCGCTCGCCGCCGTGTCGAGCCGGGCGCGGGTCTGCGCGCTCAGGACTTCCGCCGAATTGTCCAGCGTGCCGGTGCCCGTGACGAGCCAACCCGCGGGCAGGGTCAGCGAGACGTCGTAGTCGCCGTATCCCATGTAGAACTCGGCATTCCCGAGATACTGGTCGGTCTGCCAGCCGTTGACATCGTCGTAGACCGCCATCTGGGGATACCAGTAGCTGATATAGTAGACCTCCCCGTCCTGCCCACCGCGGGGGGCGCCATCCGGGGGAACCCTCAGCTTCCAGTCGAAGGCGAAATCGGAGGAACCCCCGGGTGGGATGGCCCTGGGCAGCCGGATCCGCATGACGGTGCCGTTCACCTCATACCCGGCTCCTCCGCCTCCTCCCGACGGCAGCGCGGTACCCTGCGCCGTGACCCTGGTGAGATCCACCCCCTCCACCGACCACGGCACGTTGGTGTCGTGGTGCGCCCCGGGCGCGAAAATGTTATGGAGGAGTTGGACGTAGACGGTGGCGAGGGTATCCGGAGACCGGTTGAAGTACTTGATGGTGCCGCGGCCGGTAAGGCGCTTGGAGACGGGATTGAGCTCGGCCTCGAGCTTGTACTCCGACCACTGCTGCCAGTATTTGGGACCCGGCGCCCCGGTGCGGCTCCGGGTGCCGTTCGCGATCGCGCGCTCGAAGCCCTCGAAGACCGGCACCGTCATCGCTTTCGTTCGGACAGGGGCGGCCGCCCCTCCAGCCGGCGCAGGCGTCGAGGCCGGGGCTGTCCGGCCGCTGCCACATGCGGCGAGGAGGGCGAGGAGCACGAGGCCAGCCAGTGGCGTCCGGGAAGCGGTTACCAATCGGTCCATCGGGTCTCTCCATCGGTCATGGTGTCCGGGGTGTGTTTCGCCCGGCCGGGGATCATCACCTGACTACGGGACGGGGGCAAGTCTCGGTTTCGGCCGGGTTTCGGACGCGACCTTCGAGTCGCCCCGGGCATTTCTCAACTGTCCGGGGGCCGTGCCCCCAGGAGAGACGCACACCTACAGGAGACGGGCATAAATGTCTGATGGATGGACGAGTCGTATCCGCTCGACCAGCACGGGGATCGCATTTCTGGCCGGCCTCATCGTCGCCGGCCTCTTTCACCTGCCGAGCGTTTCCACGGCCCAGCAATCGGCGAGCGGGACCCCGTACGCCGTCGGCCAGCCGGCCACGCCAAAGCCGGGCAATCCACCGGCCGGCGCCCACGCGCTGACCGACCTGAGCCAGGCCTTCGCGGCGGTGGCCGAGCAGGTGAAGCCGAGCGTCGTGTTCATCAAGTCGGGCAAGAAGGAGCGGGTCCGGCCGACAGGGCCGCAGTTCCAGGTGCCGCCCGGCTTCGAGCAGTTCTTCCCCCGGTTCCGGATGCAGCCCGGGCCCCAGTTTCAGGAGAGTGCCGGCTCGGGATTCATCGTCTCGCGTGACGGATACATCCTGACCAACGATCACGTCGTGGACGGGTCGGACAAGGTCACTGTCCGGCTGCTCGACCGCCGCGAATTCAACGCCAAGGTCGTGGGCACCGATCCCAACACCGACCTGGCCGTGCTCAAGATCGACGCCGACAACCTGACGCCGGCGCCTCTCGGAAACAGCGACGCATCCCGCGTCGGCGAATGGGTGCTCGCCGTGGGCAACCCGCTCGGGGAGAACCTGACCTTCACCGTCACCTCGGGCATCATCAGCGCCAAGGGCCGGAGCCTCGCGCTGCCCAACTCGAGCGACCGGAGCATCCAGGACTTCATCCAGACCGACGCGGCCATCAACCCGGGCAACTCGGGTGGTCCGCTCGTGAGCGTCACCGGCCAGGTTATCGGCGTGAACTCGGCGATCGAGAGCGAGACCGGCTTCTACAGCGGGTACGGCTTCGCGATTCCGATAAACCTGGCGCGCCAGGTGATGAACCAGATCATCGCCCACGGCCGGGTGGAGCGCGCCGCGCTCGGCGTCACCGTCCGCGACATCACGCCGAACGACGCCGCCTACGTCGGGCTGCCGGACATTCGCGGGATCGTGGTCCAGGACTATGGCAGCGCGACGTCGCCGGCCCGGAAGGCCGGGATCGAGCCCGGTGACATCATCGTGTCGGTGGACGGCAAGCCGGTCGAGTACGTGGGGCAGCTCCAGCAGCAGATCGCGTTCCGGCGGCCGGGCGACGTCGTGAAGGTCGAAGTGGCCCGGAAAGGCGGCGTGCACAAGACGGTCGACGTCCGCCTGCAGTCCTTGCCCGCCGCAAAGGAAACGGCAGCGGCCGCGGACTCCTCGAACGACACCGCCGACGACAGCGCCGGTGGGGCCGCCAAGTTCGGGAGCCTCGGCATCACGGTGGCCCCGCTGGATTCGGACGATATGCAGCAGCTCGACCTCAAATCCGATCAGCGGGGGCTCATCGTCACCGATGTCGAGGAAGGCGGACCCTCGTGGGGAGACCTGGTAGACGGCGACCACGGCGGGCCCGACATCATCCTCACGGTCGAGGGAACGCCGGTGAAGACGCCGGCGGAGCTCCGGAAGATCATCGCGGCCCAGAAGCCCGGGGCGGTGGTGAGTCTGCAGGTCTACAACCCGAGAGCCCAGGGCCGCCGGATCGAGCGCATCAAGCTGGGCGGGAACTGATCGGCAGCCGCCGAATACGCTCGCCGGTCAGGCCGAAGATGGCATTCGCGAGCGCGGGAGCGGCCGGCGGCACCCCGGGCTCGCCCAGACCGGTTGGTGGCGCCTCGCTGGGAACGAAGTGGACCTCCACGCGCGGGGCCTCGTCGAACCGAAGCAGTCTGTAGGAATCGAAATTCGTCTGTATCGGGCGTCCGCTCTCCACGGACACCTGACCGTAGAGGGCGGCGCTCAATCCTTCGAGCACGCCGCCTTCGATCTGGGCTACTGCGCCGCTTCGATTGACCACCCTGCCGCAATCCACCGCCGCGACGACGCGATCCAGCCGGAATCCGCCCTGACAGTATCCGCACTGGGGAACGTCTTCGCTCACCCGGGCCCGCTGCACCCGGTGACTGCCGTCGGACGAGAGACCCTCGATCGTGGTGACGGCCCGGTCGTCCACGTTGTCGACCGGAAGCGTGCATGAACGTACGGCCGCCCCGTCGAGGTGGACCGAGCACGCCCCGCGGGCACCGATGCCGCAACCATACTTGGCTCCGGTAAGGCCGAGCGAATCCCGGAGAATCCACAGGAGAGGAACGTCGGGGAGGGTACGCACCGCGTGGCGCCGTGCGTTGATCACGAGATGATATGACGCCATGAGAAGATTACGCCGCCGTCGAGTCGACCGTTTCAAGATATGCTGCCGTCCCGGCCGCGAGCACCTCGGAACGCGCCCGCGCCGGATCGGCGGCCCTGTGGCGTGAGCGGCCTCACATCCTCCGGCTCCGCCGGGTGTCATCATCGGCGGGACAAGGCAGTCCGGCAGAGGCCAGCAACGGAGGCGATCATGGCGGTGAAGCGGCAGCGAGCCAAACGGAAAACGAAGGACGCGGTGCAGGTCGGACAACGGACGTACCCGGCGCCGCCTCTCCCCAAGCAGCATCTGCGAAAGCCCGGCAGCGAAGCCAATCTGAAGCCGCGCCCGAGCTTCGAGGCGCCGGAGTACCGGGGATCAGGTAAGCTCGAGGGCATGACGGCGCTGATCACCGGCGGCGACTCCGGCATCGGCCGGGCGGTCGCGGTGCTCTACGCCCGAGAGGGCGCTGACGTCGCCATCGCCTATCTCAATGAAGACGTGGATGCCGAAGAGACCGGGGCGGCGGTCGAGGCCGAGGGCAAGCGTGCGCTCCTCATCAGGGGAGATGTGACCGATCCCGAGTTCTGCCGGGACGCGGTGGAGCGCACGGTCGAAGCGTTCGGCAGGCTCGACATCCTGGTCAACAACGCGGCCTTCCAGCAGCACGTCGACGACATCGAAGATCTGAGCGACGAGCAGTTCGATCGCACGTTCAAGACGAACATCTACGGCTACTTCCGAATGGCAAAGGCTGCCGTCCCGTACCTCGGGAAGGGGTCATGCATCCTCAACACCGGTTCGGAAACCGCGCTCTACGGAAGCGGCGGCTTGCTCGACTATTCCTCGACGAAAGGGGCTATCCACGCCTTCACCAGGTCGCTGGCGCAGAATCTCCTGGAGCGCGGAATCCGGGTGAATTGTGTCGCTCCGGGGCCGGTGTGGACGCCCCTCAATCCCGCCGACGTACCGGCCGACAAGGTCTCCGAGTTCGGGGCCAAGCAGGCGATGAAACGGCCGGCGCAGCCCGAGGAGATCGCACCCGCGTTCGTATTCCTCGCGTCGCCGGTATGCTCCAGCTACATCACGGGTGAGGTGCTGCCGATCATGGGGGGCGGCGAAGGAGGCTGAGCTCGACCCGGCTAGGAGGCCGACCGGGTCGGCATGGACCAGGCCTGGCTGAGCGCCGCGAGCGGTGGCGCACGCCAGGGCTGGGGCTGGCGTTCCAGTACGACGAGCACGACGGCGTCCGGCGCTCCGCAGGTCCCGCCGATCACACCGAAGGCCTGGCGGTCGCCGTCCTTCCGGCGAAAGATCGCGCCCGATACCCGCTCCTGTCCCCGTTCCACCAGCGACAGCACCCGGACTTCCTCCTCCCGATTGGCGAAGACACCGAGCGAGCCCGCGACGCGCAGGAATTCCGCGGCGGAGTCGTACCCCAGCAGGCGAGCAAAGGGGAGGTTGGCGGCGATGGGGGTGCCGCTCCGGCTGAACAGACAGAGCCCGACGGGTGCCCCGTCGGCGAGCGCGCGCATCTGCTCTTCGCCGGCGCGGAGCGCATCTTCGACCCGCCGCCGGGCGGTCATCGCATCCTTGAGGTCGGCCACCTGCTTCCGCAGCGCCGTAACCTCGCTGATCAGGTCCTGCTTGGGGCGGTGTTGATCTCGCATCTGCCATGATGACGGCGGGATCGATTCGGCTTGCACCGCTCGCTCAGAATGAAACGGACACCTTACCGCTCTGCCGCCCCACCGCTAAGCCCGGAGGAACGCGGGATGGTCGTGTCCCGTGACCGATTCGATCACCCGCTCGTAGACGCGCCTGCCGTTGCCGCCGTTGGTGAGGACCACGACCGCCCGGCCGTTGGCCGGATCGGCCATCGCGAAATTGCGGAAGCTGTTGTTGGCACCCCACTGCCAGAGCAGCTGGCCATAGTCGTCGAACTCCAGGCCCCAGCCGAGCCCCCAGGAGAGGGCGCTGTTGATGCGGATCTGCGACTTGGTCATCTCCGCGAGGGTCACGGGGCGTAGCTGGAGGCCGTTGGGCGGTTGGGCCACGAGCCGGGTCAGGAACTTGGCGTAATCGCGGGTAGTGGTGAGCAGCGAGCTCGCCACGTTCGGCATCATGTAGAGCGGCAGCGCGGGCCACTGGGGATTGATCAGCTGGACCGCGCGCGCGGCGTCTTCATACCGCCAGTCGAGGAGTGGCCGCTTCCATTCGGCCGCCGCCTCCCCCGACCGCCGCCCGATCACCGCGTAGACCTCGTCACGCCGGCCTTCCTCGTCGTACCCCACCGCCATTCGCCGCTCGAACGAGGGTCGCCAGACGTAGCTGCTGTCGGACATGCCGAGCGGCTTGAAGACCTCCTCGTCCATGAGTCGGGCGACGGGACGATTGGTGACCTTTTCGACCACGCGCTGCAGGTAGAAGAATCCCTCGCCCGAATAGGAGAACTCGGTTCCGGGCTCGGCGGCTGGCTCGAGCGGACCGGGATCCTGCCGCCAATTGGGCAGTCCGGTGGTGTGGCTCAGCACATGGCGAACGGTGACCTTCCGCATCTGGGGGTTGTCGGCTTCGGGAGTCGGCAGATAGTCGTAGAGGGGATGGTCGAGGCCGAGAAGACCCGCGTCGACGAGTCGGAGAACCTGGTAGGCGAAGAGCGGCTTGCCGAGCGAGGCAGCCTCGAACACCGTGCCGTCGGCGACCCGGCGCATCGGATCGACGCTGGCACTCCCGAAGCCGTGCTCCCACACCCGGCCGCCATCGATGATGGCTGCCGCGGCGCCGGGCACCATCGCCAGCTCGAGAAGCTTGGGTAACAGGCGGGTCAGCTCAGGGGTGAGGACCCAGCCGGGGGATGCCGGAATGGGGTTGGCCGGGCCAGACGCGGACGTCTGCGCCGGCCACGAGGAGACGGGACGCGCCAAAGCCAGCGCACTGCCGGCCGTTGCAGTGATGAAACGTCGTCGACTGACCACCCGAGTCCCGCCGTCTGACAGGTGAACCTCGCCATTACGAGCGGCGTGGGTCGATGTTTCGCCTGGTTAGACGGCGGTCCCGGGAGAAAGGTTGGCTGGGCGCCCGCTAGAAGGGCTTCTTGATCATCTTCTTGATCTTGTTCTTGGCATCGTTGTGGAGCTCGGCCTTCTTTTCCTCTACCGCCTCGTTCACCGCCTCGTTGACGATCGACTTGCCCGCGTTCGCCATCGTCTTGCCGAGATCGAAGTTCTTGAGCGATTCGCAGGCCGCCTTGGCCTGCGCCTTTTCCTCCGGCGTCATCTCGCGCGGCTCCGACCCGGTACTGGCGTTGGCGTTGGCGGCCGTGGTCTCCTGCTGCTGCTTCTCCATTTCCGCCTTGGCCTTCGCGATCGAATCGGCGAGCTGCTGGCTGGCGAGATAGCCGACGAATCCTCGCGCCAGTGAGTCCGGGTTGCTCATGGTGGTGTCGGACTTGAAATCGATTCCCGCGGGCGGCTCGAACGCCGAGGCGGGCGGCTCACCCTTCTTGACCGACGTTGCCGTTTCCTCGAAGTCCACGCAGAGCAGGCTGCCCTGCATGTGCAGCGGCACGGCGGGGGCATCCTTCATCGAGCAGACGGAGAACCCGCCGAAGGTGTGCTCCTCGCAGGTCTCCCCCGCATAGGTCTTGGTGGTGCCGGTCTTCTCGCCGCTCCAGAGCGCCTGGCTGCCGAACGCGCGCGAGATCATCTGCGCCATGTCCTGCATGTTCTGGTGCAGCCGCTGCTTCGACGCGCCGTCGAGATCGTTGTAGGCCTTTTCCATGTAAGGCAGGACGTTGGGCATCTTCGTCCCGGTCTTCTTGGTCAGGTCGGCGGTGTAGTTCCATTCCGGCGTGAAGAGCGACCAGGAATCGGTGGTGGTCGTCTTGCCGAAGAACTTGGACGTCGACGTCTCATGGGAGACGATCCGGTCCTTGGAGATGGCCTTTTCCGCGGTTCCCTGCATGTCGCCGGCATAGGCGTAAGTGACCTGAATGGCGGAGACCTTGTTCTTGGGCAGCTTGAACGGATTATCCTGGGCCAGGAGGGGAGACGCGGCCAGCGCCAAAGCCGCGACGAGGACGAGGCGAGTCATGACGATGCTCCGGGAAGGGTGGGTCTGGGAACGCTCCCAAGGTCGCCGGACGGACGCCGTCCGGCAAGTCACCGCCCCGGATCAGCGCGATGGCGTTTCCGTGACCCAGCTTCCGCCCAGCGCCCGGTACAACTGGACCGCCGCCGCGAGCTGCCGGAGCTGGGCTTGGCTCAGCCCGAGCTCGGCATCGAAGAGGCTTCGCTGGGCGTCGAGGACCTCGATGTAGCTCGCGATACCGGTCCGGTAGCGCAGCTCCGCGAGCTGGAAGGCTCGGCGGAGGGCCTGCGCCTGGGTCTGCTGCGCGGCCACCTCGTCCCGGGCGGCGCGGACCCCCACCAAGGCGTCGCTGGCCTCGCGGAGCGCGACGAGCATGCTCTGCTCGTACTGCGACCGCGCCTGGTCCGCCCGGGCGCGGGCCACCCGCGCCTGGTTGATCAATCGGCCGCCGGTGAACAGCGGAATGGAGATGCCCGCGAGGGCCTGATAGATCTCCGCGTTGGACGTGAAGAGGTCGCCGGCCTTCGGGGCTTGTGATCCGTACGAGCCGGTGATCGAAATGGTGGGCAACCGCGCCGCGTCCGCCACACCGATCCGTGCCGTGGCCGCGGCGTAGGCCCGCTCCGCCTCCTGGACGTCGGGACGCCGGGCGAGCAGCGTGGCCGGCAGCGAATCCGGAACGACGAGCGCGTTGACCGCGTGGGCCAGCGAGCCGCCGCGAGCGACCGCGGTGGGCGCCTCCCCCAGCAACAGACTCAGCTGGTGCTCCTGCTCGGCGCGCTGCCGCTCGGCCTGCGCCAGCGTGACGGCCGGAGCGGCCACGTCGGCCTCGAACTGGCGCACGTCGAGCTCCGACGTCAGGCCCTGCTGGAACCGCTGCCGCGCCAGCGCGAGCGTGGCCTGCCGTGAGGCCAGCGTCCGCTCGGCGATGATGCGCTCCTGATCGAGCTCGAGCAGCGAGAGGTACCCGGTGGCGACATCGCTGACGAGGGAGAGAATGACGGCCCGCTGGCCCGCCTCCTCCGAGGCCAGATCGGCCTTGGCCGCCTGGATGCCCCGCCGGGTGCGGCCCCAGAAATCCAGCTCCCACGCCAGGTCGGCGGTCACCCGCCACGCATCGTACGAGACGGGCGGGAAGGCGCCGATGGCGACCTGGTTGGTGCTGTAGCTGCCGTTGGCGGAGAGGGCCGGGAACAGCGGGGCCCGGGCGACCCCGACCTCCGCCCGGAACTCCCGGATCCGGCCCATTGCCGTCTGCAGGTCGCGGTTCTGTCTGAGGGCGGTGCGGACCAGCCCCACCATGGTGGTATCCCGGAAGATGTCGAGCCACGCCAGCGTCGCCACCGAATCGGGGAGCATCACCCGGGGCGCCAGCGCCGCGCCCGGGGTAGCGAGACTGTCGTTCTCCCGCGCCTGCGCGAGCGAGTCGAAGAACACCTTGGTGCTTTCGCTCGACTGGGCGGCGCCCACCTTGGTGGAGGGGGGCACCACCGGCTCGGGATGGTAGCTCGGACCGACGGCGCATCCAGCCGCCGCCAGGAGGGCGAGCGGCCATGCGGCGCGGGGGATCACCGTGCCTCCGGCGAGGCGGGAGACGGCTGTGGTTCCGCCGCTCCCGCCGGCCGGCGCGACTCGCCGCGCTCGGCGAGCCCGCGGATGACCCGGAAGAAGAGCGGGATGAAGAAGATGCCGATCGACGTCGCGAAGAGCATTCCGGCGAACACGCCCGTCCCCAGCGCATGCCGGCTGCCCGCGCCGGCGCCGTGGGCGATGACGAGCGGCGAGACGCCGAAGATGAAGGCCAGTGACGTCATCAGAATCGGCCGGAACCGCTCCCGCGCCGCCTCGACCGCCGCCTCGACGATCGGCGTGCCTCGTTGGCGGATCTCGTTGGCGAACTCCACGATCAGGATCGCGTTCTTGGCCGCGAGCCCCACGACGGTGATCAGGCCGACCTGGAAGTAGATGTCGCTCGGCAGGCCGCGCAGCCAGATCCCGAGCAGGGCACCCAGCGCGCCGAAGGGCACGCCGAAGAGCACCGCGAAGGGAATCGACCAGCTCTCGTACTGCGCCGCGAGCACCAGGAAGACGATGATCAGGCCGAGCGCGAAGACCAGGCCCGCCTGACCGGTGGCCGCCCGTTCCTGGTAGGACTGCCCCGAGTAGGCGACCCCGATCCCCTGAGCCGCGAACTGGTTGGTCACCAGGCTGTCGATCTGGTTCAGGACCTCCCCGGAGCTGCGTCCGGTCTTCGGGGTGCCGGTGAAGAGAGCGGATTGGAACCCGTTGAACCGCAGCAGCTGGGTCGGTCCGCTCCGGAACTCGGTGTGCACCAGCGAGGAGACCGGGACCATCTCATCGTTCCGGCCGCGTACGTACAGCCGGCCAATGTCGGCGGGTGTCCGGCGGAACTGCTGGAGCGCCTCCGCCTGGACCCGGTAGGTGCGCCCGTACAGGTTGAAGTCGTTGATGTAGAGGGTGGACAGGAACGTCTGGAGCGTGCCGAAGAGATCGGTCAGGCTCACGCCCCGCGACTTGGCGGTGGCGCGATCGACGTCCAGGTACACCTGCGGCACGTTGGCCCGGAAGTTGGTGGTCATCGCCTGCACCGCCGGCAGCTTGTTGACCGCGGCCTGGAAGGCCTGCACCGACAGGGCGAAATCGCGGACGTCCTTGCCCGCCCGGTTCTGGAGATTGGCTTCGACACCCGACGTGGCGCCGAGGCCCGGAATCTCGGGCAGGTTGAAGGCGAACCCGACGGCGTCCTTCATGCCGAAGAGCTTGCCGTTGATGCGGCCCGTGATCGCGTCGATCGACTCGTCCTTCCCCCGCTCGTCCCACGGCTTGAGCAGAATGAAGATGGTCGCGCTGTTGGTCTGATTCGTCCGGGTCAGCACGTCGAGCCCCGCGAAGCCCACGACGTTCACCACCGCCGGCTCCTGGCGGAGGAATCCCTCCACCCGGTGCACGACGGCCTGGGTGCGCTGCAGCGAGGCCGCGTCGGGCAGCTGCATGGCGATCGCGAAATAGCCCTTGTCCTCCGTGGGGATGAATGCGGTGGGCACGCGGCGCCACAGCACGATGGCCAGCGCGACCAGCACGACGAACGACGCGATGAACGTCCTGGGCCGTCCCAGCACCCGGCTGACGTTCCGGGAGTAGCGGTCGGTGACCCGGCTGAACCAGCGGTTGAACTTGCCGAAAAAGCCGGTGGTATGGGCCTCGTTGGACTCCCGCAGCAGCAAGGCGCAAAGCGCCGGCGTGAGCGTCAGCGCCACCATGCCCGAGAGCAGCACCGCGATCACGAGCGTCACCGCGAACTGCTTGAACATCTCGCCGGTGACGCCGCCGAGGAACGCGACCGGCACGAACACGGCGCACAACGCCAGGACGATCGCGATCAGCGCCCCGGCCACCTGCCGGATGGCGCGATCGGCCGCCACCCGTGCCGGCAGGTTCTCGTTGGCCATCAGACGCTCGGTGTTCTCGATGACCACGATGGCGTCGTCCACCACGATGCCGATCGCGAGCACGAGCGCGAACAGGGTCAGCACGTTGATGGTGAAGCCGAGCATCAGCAGCCCGAGGAACGTGCCGATGACGCTCACCGGCACGGCGAGCATCGGGATGAGCGTGGCGCGCCAGCTCTGGAGGAAGATGAAGACCACCAGCGTAACCAGGGCCATGGCCTCGAGCAGCGTGGTGACGACCTCCTCGATGGAGGCCCTCACGAACGGCGTGGTGTCGAACGGGATCTTGTACTCGATGCCGGGCGGGAAGTTCCGCGACAGCTCGTCCATGCGCTTGGTCACCGCCTCGCGGGCGGCGAGCGCGTTGGCGCCCGGACGCAGGTAGAGCAGCATGGGCGCCACCGGCTTGCCGTTGAGCCGGCCGGCCAGATCGTAGTTGCGCGATCCGAGCACCACCTTGCCGATATCGCGAATCCGCACGATGGAGCCGTTGCTCTTGGCGCGGACGACGATGTCGGCGAATTGCTCCGGGGTCTTGAGCCGCCCCAGGGTGGTGACCGGCAACGTGAGCTCGGTGCCGGGTGGCGCCGGCTCGCGGCCCAGCCGCCCGGCCGGACTGGTGGCGTTCTGCTCCCGGACCGCGGCGGCGACGTCGCTCGTCGTGATACCGAGCTGCGCCATCCGATCGGGGTCGAGCTGGATCAGCATCGAGAACTCGAGTCCGCCGAACGTCAACGCGTTGCCGATGCCGGGCACGCGCTTGATCTCGTCCTCGAGGTACAGCTTCATGTAGTTCGTCAGGTACGCCGCGTCGTACCGCGGGTCGTCCGACGTCAGGGCGACGACGCCAAGGATGTCGGTGTTCGCCTTGAGAATCGTGATCCCGTTCTGCCGCACCGCGTCGGGGAGCTGCGGCTCCGCCAGCTGTACGGCGTTCTGCACGTCCACCGCGGCCAGGTCCTGGCTCCGGTTCACATCGAAGTAGATCTGAAGACTCAGCGTCCCGTCGCTGGCGTTGGCCGACGAGTAGTAGAGCAGCCCCTGCAATCCGGAGAGCTGCGCCTCGATCGGCGCCGCGACGGCCTCGGCCACGTCCTCGGCGGTGGCGCCGGGATAGACCGCCTGCACCTGCACCGCCGGCGGGGTGATCTGGGGGTAACGCGAGATGGGGAGCAGCCGGATGGCGAAGACGCCGAGGAGCACGACCACGACGCTGAGGACGATGGCGAACACCGGCCTGCGGATGAAGAGGTAGCGTACCTCCTGGTCCGACCCGTTCATTGGGATGCTCCCACCCGCGCTGTCTCCTGAGGCGAAGCCACGACGCTGTCGGCCGCGCGGACCGGACGCACGGGCTGCCCCGCCGCCGCCTTCTGGGTGCCGTCCACGATCACCCGCTCGCCCGGATTGAGGCCCTTGTTGATGATCCAGAGATTCCCGCTCCACGCACCCGGCTCCACGTCGCGGCTCACGACCGTATCACCGTTCGAGACGACATAGACGTACTGGCGACCGAGCGCCTGCTGGACCGCCCGCTGGGGAATCGCCAGGGCGCTGTCCTGCGAGAAGCCGGTCAGCTGGACGCGGACGAACTGTCCGGGGACCAGCAGGTGGTCGGGGTTGCGGAAGGTCGCGCGAAATTCCTGGGTGCCGGTGGCGGCATCGAGCGAGGGCGCCACGAAGTCCAGCTTGCCGGTTCGTGGCAGCGTGGAGCCGTCGGGCAGCGTCACGTGAACGTTGAGCGGGCTTCCCGGCTGGATCAGCTTCCGGGAGTCCGCATTCTGCTTCCAGGTCAGGAGCTGCTGGGCCGACGGCCGGAAGCTCACGTAGGTGGGATCGAGTACGTCGATCGTCGTCAGGACATCGTCGGATCCCCTCACGCGCGCGCCGACCTCCAGGTTGGTGCGACCCACCCGGCCCCCGATCTCGGCCCGCACCACCGCGTCTTGGAGATTCTTCCTCGCCTCGGCGAGATCGCCCTCGGCTTCCTCCATGTCGGCCTCGGCATTGTCCACGTCCTGCTGGGCCACCGCGTTCTGCGCCAGGAGCGGCCGAAGCCGTTCGAGGGTCCGCTTGGCGTTCTGATAGCGGGCCTGCACGCTCCGAAACGCCGCTTCCGGACGAACCGGGTCGAGCCGGTACAGCACCTGGCCCGGCTTCACGGTGGCGCCCTCGGTGAAGGGACGCTGCTCGATCACGCCGTCGATCCGCGCCCGCACTTCCACCCGCCGGTAGGGCACGACCTCGCCGGTGAACTCGAACGAGGTGGGGACCCGCTGCGGCTGGACCTCCACTACCCCGACCTCGGGCGGCGGTGGAGGCGGCGGCGGGGAGCCCTTGCCGCACGCCATCGCCAACACGAGGGCCACCGTCATGAGAATCACCGGACGAGCGCCCGCTGGACTGTTCTGCCTCACACGACCTCTCCTTGTGTATGCGCTCGAGCGGGCGTCACCAGCACGAAACGCTCGACCATGTCCCGAATCGCCTGCCACATCGCCTCTCGATCAGGCATCCGAGCGTCATAGGCGCGGAACGCCGAGACCTTCTCGGCGACGCCTACGAGCGCGTAGCTGATCGCGCGGGCGGCCACATCCACATCCATCGGCCGGAATTCGCCGTCCTGCATTCCGGCGGTGAGGATGACCCCGAAGATCCGGCGCCACCGCTCGCCCAGCTGCCGGCACAGCAGACGGCCGGACTCGGGGAACTCGGCACTCTCCACCTTCACGACGCGCATCAGCTCCAGCATGCCCGGCTGCCACGCATGGTCCCACAGCCGGCGAAGGAGCTGGACCAGCCGGTCGCGCATGGCTCCCTGATGAGTCGCGAGGCTCGCCTCCTCCGTCTCTACGAAGGGGAGGAGCCGCTCCGCGATCATTTGCTCGAACAGCCTGGCTTTGGATCCGAAGTAGTGCGACACGGTGCCGGGGCAGACGCCCGCGTGCTCGGCGACGTGCGCGAGCGTGGCGCGTTTGTACCCGTTCGTCCCGAAAGCGAGAACGGCGCCATCCAGGATCTCGGCGCGCCGCTCGTCGGGCCGGCGCTGCCATTTGGGGGCCCGTTCGGTTTCCGCGTATTGACCCATTAACTTATTTGATGTCAAAGCCTTGCTCCCATACAGGCGGACTCGTCGTGTGGCGTCGGGAGGCGGCAAATGACGCCAGCTAGTATTTGAGCGGCCAAATAATAAGGACTCCACGGCCGGTCTCAAAGCCCGCCACCAGACAAGAGGGCAAACCTTGCCGGTCACGGCACGCTTTGACCGTGACGCATCTCACACGTCCAGGTCACGGTCCGGCTATCATCAAGCAGATCCGATTTCCGATGACCCGAGCGAGACCACGACCATGATCAAAGCCGACGACCTGACCCGTATTTCCCTGTTCGCCCGCGTGCCCGAAAGCGAGCGCGCGTCCATCGCGAAGTGTGCCGCCGACGTTCGACTCGATCCGGGAGAATGGTTGCTCGTCGAAGGACAGGAAGCGGCATTCTACGGCTTGCTCGACGGCAGGATCGACGTCTTCAAGTCGGTGGGCGGGCGCGATCTGAAAATCACCAGCTACGAGCCGGGCGACTATTTCGGCGAAGTGCCGCTCATGCTGGGTGCGCCCGCCCTGGCCAGTCTTCAGGCGACCGTGCGGTCACGGCTGATGCGTCTGGAGCCGCGAGACTTTCATATGCTCGTGAGTGAGTGTCGCATCCTGGGCGGCGAGATTTCGAGGACCATGCTCGACCGGGTGAGCCGGATCCGCAAGCTCACGGTCGAAACCCCGCAGTGCTCCGCGATGGTGACCGGGCACCGCCTCGACCCCGATTGCTACGAGCTGAGGAACTTCCTCTCGCTCAATCACATTCCATTCCAGTGGAACGAACTCGCCGGCGCCCATGCAGGCTCGACGTTCCCGCCGCCGATTCTCGAAGTGCCGGACGAGAACGACAAGAAGCGAAAGCACCGATATGAGAACCCGACGCACCGCCAGACGGCTGATGCGCTCGGCCTCCAGACTGCGCCGCAGCACGCCGCCTACGACATCGTCGTCGTCGGGGGCGGTCCCGCCGGGCTGGGAGCGGCGGTGTACGCCGCTTCCGAAGGTCTCCGCACGCTCTTGCTCGAGCGGACGGCCTTCGGCGGCCAGGCGGGAACCTCCTCGCGCATCGAGAACTATCTCGGCTTTCCGGCCGGGCTGAGCGGTGAGGAGCTGAGCGATCGGGCCTGCCGCCAGGCGACCAAATTCGGCGCCGAGCTGGTCCTGGCGCGCTCGGTCGAGCGACTCGACCCGGGTGATCCGTCGTCGGGGATCTCGCATACGGTCGCCCTCGATAGTGGTACCACAGTCGAGGCGCGGGTCGTCATCCTGGCGACCGGCGTCGAGTGGCGCAAGCTCGAGATGGAGGGCATCGGCCAGCTGACGGGGAAAGGCGTGTACTACGGCGCTGGGGGCGCGGAGGCGAGGAGGTTCCAGGGCAAGAAAGTCTACCTCGTGGGCGGCGGCAATTCCGCGGGACAGGCGGCCCTGCGCTTGTCGGACTATGCGGACTCGGTGACAATGCTGGTTCGCGGGGGTTCGCTCGCCGCGAGCATGTCGCAATACCTGGTCGAGCAACTCGACAAGAAGAAGAACGTCACCATCGAGTACGAGTCGGAGTGCGTGGGCCTCATCGGGGATGACGTCCTCAGGGAGATCGAGGTGGCGTGCGGGCCATCCCGAGCGCGCCGGCGCCGGGAGTGTCACGGCCTCTTCATTTTCATCGGGGCGCGAGCGGAAACCGAGTGGCTGCCGCCGAGCCTGATCCGCGACGAGTGGGGTTTCGTGTGCACCGGCCGGGACGTGATGGACCTGTTGCGCGAGCGCGATGCGGGAACCTGGCCGCTCGAGCGCGATCCCTTCCTTCTCGAGACCAGCATCCCAGGCGTGCTCGCCGCGGGCGACGTCCGGCACGGCTCGATCAAGCGGTGCTCGGCCGGCGTAGGCGATGGAAGCATGGCGATCAACGTGGCGCACCAGATTCTGGCCGAATCACGTCACGCCCGGCCGATGACGACAGTCGGGGGACGCGGACGGTGACCCCGACCGGACCGGGATGAGCGCGCACTGGCGGTCGGGAGGGCTCGACCGGCGCATCATCCCCCGGGCGGAATACCGTCGAACTCCGCCGGCGCTGCTCGAGCTCGATGGACTCAGATGTGCGGTGCGCGACATCGGCATCGGGGGTCTGCGGGTCGAGCCCGCCCCGCCGGGCAGGGTCTGGGACCTCGACCTGCCCGTGGTGGGGGAGATCCAATTGCGAGGCAGCGGCCGCCATCCGATCAGCGGCCGCATCGTCCGCATCGACAAGTCGGGGCTGGCCATCGTGCCCGACGGTTCGGCATGGCCGTCCGAGGACGCCATCGCCACCGAGCGGGCTCTCCTCCTGCAGGGCAGCCGCGAGCGGCGGGTGGCTCCGAGGCTCCCCGTGCCGGTGTCGTTCGACGCGACGTCTCCCCTGCGCGATGTGAGCGCGAGTGGAATTCGCTATCAGGTGGCGCCGTTCGAGCGTCCCCCTGCCGTGGGCGACCCGGTAAGCGGAGAGCTCCGGGTGGACGCCGATACGATCATCGAGATACGGGGCCGGGTGGTCCGCCGCATGGGCCAGGAAGTGGCGATCGCGCTCGATCCCCCGGGACTCCCGACCGACACGGTAGAACGGCTCAGGCGCCGCTTCTTCCCGGGAACGACCCCCTCCTAGCCCGCCCGGCTGTCCTCTTTTTCGGTGGTCTCGGCAGAGGGGGACGAGGCGGGGATGGCGGGCAGCCAGGACCGGCTCCGCTCCGGCTCGGAGGTTGCGGGGGTCAGAAGCGCCGTCGAGAAACAGGCGTCGAGAAACGCGCGTCGCCGGGCGAGATCTTCGTCTAACGTGTTGGCAGATTTTGCTTTATGGGATGGAGAAGACACCGAGGCCATCCTCGAAAAAGGGTCAGAACCAACCTTGGGGCGTGGACCCCATGCTACAACCCGACGTCAAGCCGATTTCAAGCGCATTTGCGTCCCTGCGCGCTGGGACTCAATTTTCCCTGTGCAGCATGCCCGCGTCCCCTCCGGTGGCCGGATGACCGCGACTCTCACATGTGCTCACTGCGGCGGTAGCCTTGGTAGCGGCGACCGTTTCTGCGCCCTGTGCGGCGCGGAATTGTTCGCGT
Organism: uncultured Gemmatimonadales bacterium; assembly: GCA_963757525.1. GTDB lineage: Bacteria > Gemmatimonadota > Gemmatimonadetes > Gemmatimonadales > GWC2-71-9 > CAVVWJ01. Next base: position 1,214,064 of record CAVWRM010000001.1, on the reverse strand, counting down.
GTGTCCATTGCGGCGAGTCACTGCTGCCCCAGGACCAGTCGTGTCCCGAGTGCGGCCTGCCTGCCGCCCCTCCGCTCACGCCCGATCCGCTGTCGTTCCAGACCGCCGACGCGCCGACTGCGTGGGCCGACATGGTGGAGCGACTGCGTCGCGCGACGCTGGGTGAGTTCGAGCTCGGCCGCGAGCTGGGTCGTGGAGGCATGGCGGCCGTGTTTCTGGCGCACGAGATCTCGCTCGCCCGCAAGGTGGCGATCAAGGTCATGTCGCCGGGCCTGCTCCTCGACGACGGGATGATCGACCGGTTCCGTCACGAAGCCGTCACCATCGCCCACCTCCACCATCCCAACATCGTTTCGGTCTATTCCGTGCGGCAGGCGGACGGCCTGCATTTCTTCGTCATGCAGTACGTGCAGGGGCGCTCGCTCGAGCAGGTCATCGAGCGCGGCGGTCCCCTGCCGCTCCCCATCGTGCGTTCCGTTCTGTTTCAGGTGGGATCCGCGCTGACCTACGCCCACCGCTGCCGCGTGATCCACCGGGACATCAAGCCGGCCAACATCCTCATCGACGGCGACGGCAACGCCATCGTCACCGATTTCGGCATCGCCAAGGCCGCCGAAACACCGTCGCGCACGCTGACCGGCGCCTTGGTCGGGACGCCGGCCTACATGAGCCCGGAACAGTGCCGGGGTACCGAGATCTCCGGTGCATCGGATCAGTATTCGCTGGGGGCCGTGGCCTACGAGATGCTGACCGGCTCTCCACCGTTCAGCGGGTCCACCCTTACCGTAATGCAGGCCCACGTCGAAAGGTCGCCATCGCCCATCCGCGACATCTCGGCCGCGTGTCCGCCGGACGTGGAAGCGGCCGTCCTGCGAATGCTGTCGAAAGACCCCGCGGATCGGTGGCCGCGCATCGCGGATGCCATGGCGGCGCTGGGTGCCGCGCCGCTGGCTGAAGACGATCCGTTGCGCGGAGAGTTGAGCCGCCTGGCCGCGCCCACGGGACCCCTGTCCCTCTCAGCCGACCTAACCCCCACCAGTCCGGCGCCTCGCACGCGGCCCTCGCCGGGAGGCGTGGCCAGCGCGGGCACGGCGGTCAGCACGATCGCCGTCCTGCCGCCCCCGGCCAATCTCGAGGTGGGCGACAGCTTCGTGCTCGTCGCGACCGTCCGCGGCCGGCAGGGCGTATGTCTCCCGCCGAACGACGTGACCTGGTCGTGCGATCCGCCGGATGTGCTTCGCTTCGGCAGCGCAGGTGGAGAGGCGGTCGCGGTGGGAGCCGGAACCACGCTCCTGATCGCCAGGTGCAGAGGCGTCCAGGCGATCCTCCGGGTCGACGTCTCTCCGGCCAGAGCCGACGAGATCGTCATCGCACCCCTCGATCATGGCGTCGCGGTGGGCGAGGAGGTTCGGCTGGAGACGATGGTTCGAGACAAGCGTGGTCAGCCTCTCGAGCGCCGAGTGAGCTGGCATTCCGACGACGCGTCGATCGCCCGTGTGACGGCGGAAGGCGAGCTTGTGGCCATGAGTCCGGGCTTCACCAGGATCACCGCGTCCCTGGACAGCGCGCGGGCGAGCCTGGTCATCCCCGTTCTGCCCGCCCGGGTCGCGGCCATCCGGATCGAAGAGCCGGAGACCGTGTCGGCTGGACGATCCTTCGCGGTGGTGGCGACGCCGGTCGATCGGTGGGGTAGTCCGCTACCCGGGCGGCGGGTGCGCTGGAGCAGCAGCGACGTTCGCGTCGCGATGCCGACGGCGGAAGGGCATGTGCACACGATGCACCCGGGGTCGGTGGTGTTGACGGCGAGCTGCGAAGGTGTGAGCGAATCGGTGCGGGTGAGCGTCGCCGAGCCTGGCGACGCCCCGGTGGCCGGGGGTAGCGGCGCCGGCCGGGAAGAGCCGCGGCGAGTCCGGCTTCGGAGGTCGAGGCGTTATCGCCGCCCGGGGGTCCTGGCCGCGGCGATCGGGGCCGTCCTGATCGGCGGGGCTGCCTGGTTCCTCGCCCGGTCGCGAGTCGCCCGGCCGCGGCCGACCGCACCGATTACGGTCGCCGAGGCACCCTCCGAGACGCTGGTCGCGAACGCGCCCGCACCCGAGAACGCGGAAGTGGCCTCCGTGAGCCTGACCCCCCCGCCCCTCCCCAGGCAGCGAGTCACCCGCGCGGTGCCGCCGAAGGCCCAGCCCCCAGACAGCGCGGCGGCAGCGACCGCGGCGCCGGTCGACTCGTCCGTGACCGACGGCAACGCCGGCGCGGGTCCGGTTCCAGGCATGGCGCTCCCCGAGCCTCCGGTGACCGAAGTCCGGATTCAGGGTGCTCGAGCCCTGCTCGTGGGAGAGACCCTCGCACTGTCGGCGGAGATGAAGGACTCGGCGGGAAGGACGGTCAGCGGACGCCGGGTGCTCTGGTCGAGCAACAATCCCGCCGTCGCCGCGGTCGATGCCTTCTCCGGAACGGTGGTAGCCCGGTCGCCGGGGTCGGTCGAGATCACGGGGAGGTCGGAGGGGGCGTTCGGCGCCGCGTCGATCGAAGTGGCGCCGGCGCCTTCGCGCGATCGACAGCGGATCGAGGCGAAGGTGCTCGCCGGGGTGGCGCAATGTTACACGGCGCTCAAATCAAGGGATGTCGCCCGGCTGGCGGAGCTGTACCATCCCTCGACCAGCAAAGACCACGAGAATCTGAAGAAGCTCAGCAGTATTCTTCGAACCCGTGAATGGTCGGCGGAAATCGGACCCCGGGTGGACGGGCTCAGGCAGATCGGCCCCGAGAGCGCCGCGATGGAGTTCAGCTTTCAGCTCGGCTGGAAGGACGCCTTCGGCGGCCGCCTCCACAGCCAGGTGAGTTTCCGAGCCACGTTCAGCCGCGCCGCCGACCGGTGGGAGCTCACGAGCTGCCGCATCGTGGGATCTCCCAAGCTCTGACGCGCTGGATCACCCGGCCAGTCCGATCGCCAGACCGAGTCGAAGGACGACATTCGAACCGGAGGTCGAATTGACGTGAACCGAGCCTCCGCCCGATTTGCTGCTCAGCGTTCCATCCCCCAGCCGGTTGTATCCGAAGGTTGCCCCCAGATCCAGGTTGACCCGCGAGTTGAGCCGGAACAGCAGGCCGCCTCCGCCGTTGAGCTGGATGAAGGTCGAGGTGAGTGACAGATCGTCGCCGGAATAGCCGACCTTGAGAAGTGAGAAACGAGCCGAGACGTATGGGGCCACAACGTTGCTTCCAGCGTGAATCCGGTAGCGCGGCTCGACGAAGCCCCCGTAGAGGCGCACGTCTTCGGGCTGGCGCTCGACGCCGTGGTTGGTGTACTCGAATCCCGCGCCGATCGACATGGAGCCCGGCGTGTACCTTACCTGCGCCTCGGCTCCTACTCCGTCCCGCAGGCGAAGGCCGGTGAAGGCGTTTCCAAAGACGCCGTTGTAAAGGCCGGAGACCTGGAGCGACACCGCCTGGGCCGACTGGGCCAGCAGCGGCGAGCTCATGGTGAGAGCGAGAACCACCAACATCACCGGACGAGCGATCGGCATCAGGAGCTCCGGAAGGCGGCGCGCCTCCTCACGAGGCGGGAAATCGTAACCGTAAGGAAACCGAGAGATGCGCATGACAAGCAGCGAGTCGTCACGGCACTCTGTACTACCCGCTCGACAAGTGACTGTCAAGCGCGCGCGACGCCGGGGGCATCGGTGATCCGTTGCCGCACGCTCGGACCGGTCGAGGTCACGGTCGACGGGAACCCTGCTCCATCCGAGCTCCTCTGGCGAAAGCACCTGGCGTTGCTGGTCTATCTGGCGCGGTCTCCCCGCCAGATGCGGACGCGCGAGCACCTTACCGGCATTCTGTGGGGAGACCGGACCGAGTCGGCGGCCCGGCACTCCCTCAGCGAGGCGTTGCGGGTCATCCGGAGGCACGCCGGTGCCGACGCGGTGGAGCTGACGGTGGGCCAGATCAGGCTGGTACCCGGTTCGGTGGAGTTGGACCTGGACCGCATGGAAGAGCTGGCCGCGGCCGAAGACTGGAGCGGGGCGGCGGAGCTGATCGCGGGCCAGTTCCTCGAGGGCTTCGCCGTGCCCGATGCGTCGGAGTTCGAGGACTGGCTCGCCGCCGAGCGCGAGCAGTGGCGGCGGCGTAGTGTGGAAGTCCTGGTTCGGGCGGCCGAGTCGCTCTCGAGGCTGGGGCGAACGGTGGAGGCGAGTGCCATGGCGGGTCGCGCGCTTGCGATCGACCCCAACTCCGAGCCGGCGCTGCGTTCCGCGCTCCGCTGCCTGGCCCTCACGGGCGATCGCGCGGGGGCGCTGGACCTGTATGATCGCTTTGCCGCCAGACTCGGCCAGCTCCGGGTCGAGCCGGGAGAGAATACTCTCGCACTGGTGGAACGGATCCGGCGAGGTGGCGGCCGGCGCACCGAGCAGATCACGGTGCGCCATGACGACCCGACGTCGGCGCGGCCGCAGCTGGTCGGACGGGAGGAGGAGCTGTCGCGGTTGCTCGAGGCGGCCGCCCGATCGGCCCAGCAGCGCCGAGCCACCCTGCTCCTGCTCGAAGGACAATCGGGCATGGGCAAGACGCGACTGCTCGAGGAGATGCTCACCCGCCTGCGTCTCGACGGGATGCCGATCGCCGCGGCACGTATGGTCGAGGCCGACCGCCTCGAGTCGTGGAGCGGCGTGCTGGCGCTCGCGCGCGGGGGACTGATCGACCTCCCGGGAATCGCCGCCGCCGCGCCCGCCGCGCTGGCGGCATTCGCCGAGCGCCTGCCCGACTGGGGGGACCGGTTTCCCGGCGCGTCGGCGACGGAGGCGCAGTCTCCGGGTCGCGCGCTCGTCGAGATACTGCGCGCGGCCTCCGAGGAACAGCCGGTGACGATCGCCCTGGACGACGTGCAGTGGCTCGACCAGGACAGCGCGCTGGCGCTCGGGGTGATCGTGCGCGACCTGGCCGCGTCCCCCCTCACCGTCGTGCTCGCCACCGCGCAGTATCCGGCCCGCGCCGAGCTGGACGAGCTCAGGACCAGGATCGGCCGGGACGTGGATGGGGGTGCGGTGCGGCTTCGCCCTCTCGACCGGGCGGCGATTCGGGGACTGGCGCAGCAGATGCTTCCGGGCTACGACACCGTCGCGGTGGATCGCGTCGTGCGGCGTGTGGCCATCGATTCGGCCGGGTTGCCGCTCCTCGCCGTCGAGCTCCTTCGTGCCGTCGCGCTCGGTCTCGATCTCGGCACCATCTCCGGCGCCTGGCCCGAGCCGATGCGTACTCTCGATCAGAGTCTGCCGGGCGACCTGCCCGATGCGGTCGCCGCGGCGATCCGGGTGGCGTTCCGCCGGCTGAGCCAGGCCTCGCAGAAGGTGCTCACCGCCGCCGCGGTGCTCGGCGATCTCACGACGCCGGCGCTGGTGGAGCGGGCGCTCTCGATGGACTCGGAAGAAGCGGGCCGTGCACTCGACGAGCTCGAGTGGCATCGCTGGCTCCTGTCGGAGCCGCGGGGCTACTCGTTCGTCGCCCGAATCGTACGGCAGGTGGTGGAGCGGGATATCCTCACACCGGGCCAGCGCCGGCGCATTCTGGAAGCCGCCGGCCGGAGCGCGGGAGTGGCCGGCTAGCCGGCCACCGGCTGCTCAGCGAACCGGCCGGCGCACCCGACGCCGGGAGGCGCGGCTGTCCGCCAGGGGGACCGCGGCGCGGGGTGGCCCGATCAGCGGCAGCAGCGCGTCGCGCACCTCCCGAAACCCGAAGGGCTTTCTGACGAGCGGTATGTCCGGGTGGGCGGCGATCAGCTCGGCGCCTCTCCCGACGAGGCCGTACTCGGCGATCCAGGCGACCCGGATGCCGGCCTCCTCCGCCCTCAAGCGCGCCAGGAAGTCGCCCCCATCGACATCAGGAAGCAGCACGTTCGTCAGCACGAGGTCGAACAGACCGGGATGTTGGCGCACGAGGGTCAGCGCCTGGCCGCCTGTGCGCGCGCGTCGAACCTCGTACCCCAGCATGCCCACGAGTCGGTTGGTGGGCGAGCGCAGAGAGGGCCGGTCCTCGACCACGAGGACGATGGGCGGACGGAACAGCGCCAGCGGGAAATCGTGTGGAGACATGACCGGCTCCTGACCGGGTACCACGGCCGAGGAACCCTCTCCACGAAGAGGGGGGAACCGATAACAGAACGCGCGAACGGAAGGTCCGCAAGGGTGGGGCGCCGGCCGCGCGCGATTGACTCCGGCCCCGCGCCCGCCGACTATCGGTTAGCTCCCGACCGGACCCGTTCCCGCAACGACCTGGGGCCAGACTCATGAAGCGATTCTACGCCGCCCTGCTGGCCGTCCTGCTCGGCGGCTGCTCGCATCCCGCACCGCCACCGGCCGCGGCCACCCCGGAGGCCGGCGCCGCGCCGCACCGCGCCTGGTGGAAGGAAGTGGTGGTCTACCAGGTCTATCCCCGGAGCTTCCAGGACAGCGATGGTGACGGCGTCGGCGACCTGCGCGGAATCCTCTCCCGGCTCGACTACATCAAGAGCCTCGGAGTGGACGTCGTCTGGCTCAACCCCGTGTACCAGTCTCCCAACGACGACAACGGCTACGACATCAGCGATTACCGCGCCATCATGCCGCAGATGGGCACGATGGCCGACTTCGACTCGCTGCTCAAGGGCCTGCATCGCCGCGGCGTCAAGCTGGTCATGGACCTGGTGGTCAACCACACGAGCGACGAGCACCCGTGGTTCCGCCAGAGTCGGAACAACCGGGACAATCCCTACCGCGACTATTACCACTGGTGGCCGGCCGAGCGGGGCGCGCCGGCCAGGCGCTGGAGCTTCTTCGACGAGGAGGGCAACGCGTGGCGCTTCGACTCGACCACGCAGGCATACTACCTGCACTATTTCAGCCGGAAGCAGCCCGACCTCAAGTGGGAGAATCCCCGCGTCCGCCGCGAGATCTACGACATCATGCGGTTCTGGTTCGACAAGGGCGTGGATGGTTTCCGGATGGACGTGATCCCGTTCATCTCGAAGGACACCACGTTCCCGCCGCTGCCGGCGAAGTACCACGGCGATTACGTGGCCTATTACGCCAAGGGGCCGCGACTCCACGAGTTCCTGCGCGAGATGAACCGCGAGGTGCTCAGCAGGTATGACGTGATGACCGTCGGTGAGGGCGGCGGTGTGGCGGTGGAGGACGCGCTCAAGTTCGTGGCCGAGGATCGTCACGAGCTGCAGATGTTCTTCCAGTTCGAGCTGGTGGATCACTGGGGCCGGCGGCCAGGCAACTGGATGTATCCCGACAGCACCAACCGCGGCCTGCCCGTATTCAAGGGCATCTTCACCAAGTGGGACAGCGTCTTCGCCACGTCGGGGTGGGGCACCGTATTTCTCGGTAACCACGATCAGAGCCGGATGGTAAGCCGTTACGGCGACGATTCACCAGCCTATCGCGCCGTCTCGTCCAAGATGCTGCTCACGTTGCTCCTCACGATGCGGGCGACGCCCTACATCTACAACGGCGACGAGATCGGGATGACCAACATCAGGTTCACCGACATCGGGGATTATCGCGACTTGATGACACTCAATTACTACAACCGGCTTGAGCGGGAGGGCGGCGACCTGCGGGGATTTCTGGCGGGGCAGGCGGAGATCAGCCGGGACAACGGGCGCACGCCGATGCAGTGGACGGCGGACACCAGCGCCGGATTCACCACCGGCACACCCTGGATCAAGGTCAATCCCAACCACCGGACCATCAACGTGACGGCCGCGGAGCACGACACGGGCTCGGTCCTGAACTATTTCCGCCGCATGATCCGGCTGCGCAAGGCGGAGCCGACCCTGGTCTATGGTGCCTACCGGCTCCTCGACCGCGACAACCCCGACGTGTTCGCCTACACCCGGACTCTTGGTGGACGGACCCTCCTGGTGGCGCTGAGCTTCAGCTCCGCGGGCGGGCACACGACCGTTCCCGCGGGCCACGCCCCGGGCAAGGTCCTCATCAGCAATGTGCCGGGATCGCCGGTCAAGGGAGCGGACCTGGTTCTCCAGCCGTACCAGGCCGTCGTGCTCGAGCTGCTGGACGACTGAGGCGGATGTTACCTCGACCCGATGCACGGCCGTCGGGGCAGATCGGCGACGCTCAGCGCGATGGCAGAGATGGCGGCCTGGTTCTCCGGCTTGGCGACGAAGGCCGCGTCGTAGCGCCATGACATCATGGCGCATCCGCGGGGAGCCAACAGCGTTCCCCAGTCACGTATCTGCTGCGGCGTCATCTGGCAGTTGGGACTGTAGGTGCCGTTGCCGCCGGTCTGTGGGACGGGGCATGGCCAGGAGCTCTGGATGCCGCCGTTCAGCAGGTTCAGGCTGAAGATGATCTCCATCCCGTCGCGCTGGGTGATGGCGAGCGCCGCATCCCGCCACGACGCGACGTTGCCCTTCCGCGCCGCGTACTGGACGACGAGAAACTCGCACACCTGGTACGAGCGGTCGGGCTGGAAGACGGTGGCGTCGTGGACCACGCCGACCGGCAGCGTGGGGAAGAGGCTCTTCACGTAGCCGCACATGCTGTCCACCCGGGCCTTGTTCATCGTCCCGGACGGCCCCCAGGTCTTCTCGGGGTCGGTGGAGTTGCCGTGCTGTTGCGGCTCGTCCATCACCGAGTTCCCGATGACGGTCCCATCCTGGACGCCCGCGGCGATGGCGTCGCGGACGGCCGGGGTGTTGAAGGTCTCCATCCAGGCCTTCCACCTGGCCATGTCGAACACGCCGTTGGTCTTGTAGCGGCTGTGCGAGCCGCCGGTCATGACCAGCAGGACGTGAATGCCCCGGGCGCGCGCGTAGGAGAGGTGACTGATCATCGCGCTCGGCGCAACGTAGTCGTTGCTCGAGGTGAACGCGGCGACGCCGGAGGACCGGATGGAGGTGCCCGACGTCCACAGCTCGGAGATCCCGAAGGGGAGACCGCGGTCCGGGCTGCTGACGAGCGGCACGACCTCGGTGCTGGCCGACTTGCCGTTCGATGTGGCCGTCACGACGCACGACGACCCGTTCGACGGCGCGGTGAAGGTGCCCGCCGCGGTCACCTGGCCGCAGGTCGCATCGTACGTCACGGGCTCGGACACGATGTCGCCGAGGGAGTTGAAGACGGTCGCCACGAACTTGGTCGTCTCGCCTGGCCGGCTCGCGGCGACGTCCGGAAGCAGCGACACCCGACCGACACCGGCGCCCGCGATGGTCACCGTCGAGGTGTCGGCGAGGTTGCCGCTGGTGGCGATCACCTGGTAGGTGCCGGCGGCGCTGCCCGCCGTGAACTTGCCGCCGTTGGTAATGGTCCCCCCGCTCGCGGTGTAGCCGGCGTCGAGCGGGACACTGTCGCCGGTGGCGGTACGGCCATATGCCGCGAACTGGACGCTCTCTCCCACCGATACGTTGGCCGTCTCCGGAACCAGGATGAGAGCATCGGGCGGCTCGGGAGCGCCGCCGACCGTTACGAGCGACGTATCGGCGGCACCGAAGGAAGACCGGGCGATCACTCGATAGGTGCCCGGCGTGTTGCCGACGGTGAGCAGGCCGGTGGTCGAGATGGCGCCGGTTGCCGATGTCCAGGTGACGTTCACGCCCGCGGTCTCCCCCGCGCTCGTGAAGCCCTGCGCGACGAACTGCACGGTCGCGCCGGCCTGCACCGCGGCCTCGCTGGGCGTCACCACCACCCCCGCCCCCGAGACGCTCCGTACCACGACCTTGGAAAACTTCGACTTCCCCTCGGAGGCCGCCTTGACCGAGGTCTTACCCACCTTGATCGCCTTGAGCGTCATGACGGGGCCGGTGGCGCCAACGATGCTGACGAGCTTCGTGTTGGTCACGCTCCAGGTGATCGGCTTGTCGAGGACCTGGCCCGCCTTGTTTCTGGGCTGGGCCGTGACCGTGTACTGATCGCCCGCGAACACCATCTGCGAGTCGGGGATCACCTTCACGTTGGCGACGACGTTATCCGTCGCCAGCGTGGTGGCATCGCCGGAGGGCCGTATGGCGGTGGGCGTGAGCGGTTCACCCTGACAGGCGAGCAGGACGCCCGCGGGGAGGCAGCGGGCCACGAGACGCGCGGAGGGCCGCGCGACACGGAACCGGTAACGAGGCCCTGCCCCGGGAGCGGGAGACCCCGTGGAGAATCTTTCCATGACCATCGTCCGGCGAATAGCGAGGAGGGGGACGGGCCCTCGGCCCGGGCGAGCAAAGATGCCCCGGCGGGCTTCCGGGCGGAAGGGTCGGTTCGGTTGGGGGGAGCGGACGTGTTGCGCAAACGCGCGATTGCCCCGAACATCTAGCCGGAGAGCAATTAACTCGCCTTCCCGCACGCTCCCGGAGTGACCATGCGCCCGCTCCTGCTGACCCTGGCAGTCCTGGTGTCGGCCCCAGCCACTCTTCATGCCCAGCATCTTCAGGACCGGCTGTCGGCCCTATTCATTTTCGGTGAGGGTGAGGGCCAGCTCTTTCTCGGGGGCACCGCCGACCCCAACAACCCCGAGGCCGTGCGCCTCCACGGGAATCACTTCGTGCCGGCGGCCGTCGCCAACAACGGCACCGTCATCGCCTTCCTCACCAATTCGATCGGCAGCAACGTCGCCAACGTGCCGGTGGCCGCGGCCAGCGGCGGGTCCACGTTCAGCTTCGAGGGCGGCGTCCCGGTTCGCACGTCGAGCTCGGCGGGGCCGATCTTCGGCGAGCGGGCCCAGACGCTCGGGCGCGGACGGATCCTCGTCGCGCTCACCAGGTCGGGCGCCAACTTCAAGACGCTGCGCGGGGTCGATCTCGACAACCTCCACTTCACCTTCACTCACGCCAACACCGATTTCGAGGGCTGCGATTCCATCGCCGGCGGCGACTGCTCGTTGCTCGGCGTACCCACGCTGGAGAACGAGACCATCGGGTTCGATCTCAACCTGAACGTCCGGCTGACTGTGACCTCCTTCCTGCTGACCTACGGACTCACCGACCACGTGGACCTCGGGGTCGTCCTTCCGCTGGTGTCGACGTCGATCGAAGGCTCCAGCTTTGCGCAGATCGATCCGTTCGGGCCGCCGCCCGCGGTGCACTTCTTCGGGGGGACCCCGGAGAGTCCCGTGCTCACCGCGTCGCGCTTCGTGGACGGCTCGGCCACAGGCATCGGCGACGTGGCCGCCAGGGTCAAGGTGAACCTCCGCCGAGCGCAGCCGCTGTCGGTCGGCATACTGGCCGACGTGCGGTTCCCGACCGGGAGCAACATGGACCTGCTCGGCTCGGGGTCGTTCGCGGCCCGCGGACTCGCCATCGTCTCCGCCCGCTTCGGCGACTTCTCCCCCCACGCCAACGTCGGCTACCTCTATCGCGGGGGCGACTTCGAAACCGACGCGGTGGTCGCCACGGCGGGCTTCGACCACCTGCTGGCGCCATGGGCCACGCTCGCCGCCGACCTCGTCTCCGAGCTGCAGGTGGGCACCAGCCCGCTCCAGCTTCCCCAGCCCGTGGTCATCGAGTCCCCCTATCGGCGCGTCATCAATCCCACCACGATCCCCGAGGAGCGCGACGATATCGTGAACGCGTCGCTGGGCATGAAGCTGCAGGCCGCGCCCGGGCTCACGGTGATCGCCAACAGCGCATGGCCGCTCAACCGGGGCGGTTTGCGGCCGGATGTCATCTGGACCGTGGGGATGGAGTACAACTTCTAGCGGATTACCGCACCTCGGCAATGCGCCACTTGCCGTCGGCTTTCCGAAGGGTGGCGCGGAAGGACACCCTCTGCTCCTCGGAGCGGTGGGTGCTCCCGTTCACGTACGTGTAGGTACCCGCCACCAGCACCGATCCCATGTCGCTGGCCAGGTCGATCTTTCGGATGTCGAGCTGCGACTTCAGATCGTGAACCGTCTTGAAGAACTGTTCCCACCCGGTCTGCTGCTCCGCGCTCATCCCAGGATAAATCCGCCGGAGGTTCGCGACACTCTCGGATTCGACCGCCCTCGAATACTCGGCGATGAGATCCACGGCGTCCCGGAAGTCCTGCTGGGGGTCTCGTTGCGGTTGCGCGGGAGCTGGAGGGGGCGGCGGCGCGGCGGGCGGCGTCACGACCGCCGGCGGGCTGGGCGCCGGCACGGCGGCAGGCGTCACCGCGGAGGTGTCTGGCGCAGCCAGCGGGACGGGTACGACCGGCGCATTCACCGGGGCGGGCGCGGTCTCGGTGTCCGACGTCTCCTTGGCCTTGCGGCGCTCCGGTTGGGGGGCGGCGGCCACCGGCGCAGCCCGGCGAACCGCGGGCTCGGTTGGGCGCTCGCGTGGCTGGGGCGGCGGGCTTTTCTTGTCCAGGGTCGCAGGCGTGGTGTCGGCCGTCGCGGGGGCCGGTGTTTCGGCGCCGGGCGTCATCGGCTTTTCCGCGACGCTCACCGCCTCGGGGGCAGGGACGCTCGCGCCGATCGCGGCGGCGGCGGACGACCGCGACTTCTGCAACATCCACAATGCCCCGGCAAGCACCAGTATCGCGGCAAGGCCACCGGTCGCGAGGATCGTCCGATTTTTCCGCGGCTGAGCGACGGGCGTCGGCACCGTGACCACCGTCGTCGGCACGCTGCCGCTTCCGGGCGTCGCGATCGCGTCGAGCGCGTTCAGCACGTCGGAAGCGGCCTGGGGACGGTCGGCCGGCCGCTTGGCGAGGCAGGACATCACGAGCGCGCCAAGCGCGGGAGGAATGATCGGACGGAGCCGGTCCACCGGTTCCGGCTGCTCCAGGACGTGCGCCGCGAGGGTCGCCTGGGTCGACCGGCCGAGGAAAGGGACGCGCGAGGTGAGCATCTCGTACGCCATCACACCGAGCGCGTAGATGTCCGCCCGGTGGTCCACGTGCAGATCGCCGGATGCCTGCTCGGGCGCCATGTAGGCGGGGGTGCCAAGGGCCACGCCCAGGGTGGTGAGGGCGATCGTGGAGTGGGCGCCGGAGGAGGCGCTCACCGCCTTGGCGACGCCGAAGTCGGTCACCACGGCCACGCCACCGGAAATGAGGACGTTGTCCGGCTTGATGTCGCGGTGCACCACACCGAACGAATGGGCGTAAGCGAGGGCGGAGACGACGTCGCGCAGGATGCGGACGGACTCGGCGATCGGCAGCTCGCCGCTGCGGGTAACGCGTGCCCGGAGCGACTCGCCGGTAACGAACGGCATGATGAAGTAGGGCAGCCCATCGGACTCGCCGGCCGACAACAGGGGGACGATGTGGGGATGCTGCAGCTGGGCAGCGAGCTGGATTTCCCGGCGGAACCGGTCGACGCTCACGCTGGCCGCCAGCTCGGGGAGCAGGACCTTGATGACCACTTTCCGGCCGAGGGCCGTCTCGTGGGCCACGAAGACGCGCGACATCCCTCCGCCCCCGAGCTCGCTCTCGAGGCGGTACGCATCTCCCAGCGTCGTTTGCAGTTGCTGCTGCAGAGCGCTCAAGGGCCGGGCCGGTGGAGGGACCGAAAATCTAGGACTCGGGAGAGCGGAAAGCCAGCCAATCCTCCGTAGGGCGGGCGGCCACCGTCATGGCCCGCTCTCCGGGCGGATGCCGTTTCTCCAGGCAGAACCCCGACTGCGGAGGCATCCGTGGCTTCTCGACGAGAGCTTCTCATTCACGCCGCCCTCGGCGCACTCGCAATGGCGAGCCCCGCATCGCTCGCCGCCCTGGCCCAACGGCTCGCAACAGACCGATACCTGATCGTTGAGCTGACCGACGGCAGCCTCCTCGCCGTGGACATGGAGGACCGCCGGCGGGCCTACCTGCTCGCTCCCGAGTCCCTGCCTGATGGCGAGCATTTTCTCGTCGAATCGGGAAGCGTCACGGTGCGCAAGGGACGGATCGCCAGCATCGCCGGCACACCGCGGACGCCCACATACGAGTTGTCCACCGACGGTATTGGGTTCGTCATCATCCGCCGCCGCGACCGAACCGATCTCCCGGCAGTCCGCATTCCGTTGCCGCCGGCTCCCCAGCGACGCGGATGACGGCGGATGTGGACCGTCACCTGGGCCCTCAAGGTGTCCAAGCAGTGCAACCTTCGGTGCCGCTACTGCTACGAGTGGAACGACCTCGCTCGCCCCGACCGGTGGACGGGGGACAACTGGATCGCCGCGCTCCGGGCGATCGACCGGGTGCACCGGCGGCACGAGGCCCGGTCCGGTCATCGGGGGCGCTCCTACGTGGTGTGGCATGGCGGTGAGCCGCTCCTCCTGCCGGTGCGGTATGCCCGCGAGGTGCTAGCCGCCCAGCAAGACCTGCTGGGGACCGGCCGGCTGCACGAGCGGGACTACGTGAACGTGGTACAGACCGGCCTCTACTCGCTCGACGATGGCTGGCTCGACCTGCTGGCGGAGAACGGGTTCGAGGCCGGGGTCTCCTTCGACCTCGTTCCTGGGGTCAGGCTCACCGCCGGAGGGCGGGAGACCGAGCGCAGGGTCATCGGAAACCTCGAGCGGTTGATCGCCCGTGGCGTTCCGGTGATCGGGGCCGTCGTGCTCGCTCGTCATACCGAGCACGAGCTGGGCAGGATCCACGATTTCTTCGCGCAGCGCGGGCTTCCGTTCCAGGTGAACCTTCTGGTCCCGTCCCCTGCGCTTCCGCCGGGAAATCGGCTGGAGCTGGAGTGGAGCCGGGCGGCCGCGGCGCTCGAGGGTCTGTTCCTGCACTGGGTGGCGGCCGGCAGCATGGTCGAGATCCAGCCGCTCGCCGGCTATCTGGCGACGGTCCTGCTTCACCGGCTGGGGCTGGAGCGCGAGACCGCGCCGGCTGACCGGTGGAGCGGGAGATTGGTGGTGGACACCAGTGGCGACATGTACCGCGGCGGGGATCTCGGCATGCGTGAGCGGGGGCTCGGAAACCTGTTCACCGATCCGCTGGAATCGCTGCTCGGAGTGGATGACGGGTCGGCATCCCGAAGCGACGCCGCCAGGAGAGAGCGCCACTGTACCACGTGCACCTGGCGGCCCGCGTGCGACGGCTCGCCGGTGCTGGCGTCGCCGCGGCCGTTCGAACGCGGCACCTGCCCGGTGGCAGCCCGGGTCATGGCCTTCATCGACCGGCACCTCGACGGCTGGGGTTACGACGAGATGGGCATTATCCAGAACCGGTTCCCTGTCCGTGCGGGCACGGCAGGGCGGGAAATGACCGGTGGTGTTTTATCCATCCAAGGAGGAGGAGATGAGCCTTCCGACTGCGCTGTTGGAGCTGAAGGGTGGCGCCCTGCTGGCCGTGATGTCCGACGGTACCGTGGTCGGGCTCAGGGCGGGGCGGGCGGAAGACGGCGCCTATGAGACCGCCGCCGGCGAACGGCTGAGCGTTCGGGCCGGCCAGGTGCTCCAGCTCCGTGCGGTGCCGAGTGCGCCGGAGCACTACGCCGCGGTGCCGTGACGGGGGCCTGTTCACATGGGCCTAGTTGAGCGTGGTCAGCTCCACGGCGTGGACCCAGATGCGCTGATAGACCGGCGACTTGTCCGCCAAGAAAAAGACCGTGTACCAGCCGGTATCGCCCGGCATTACGATCGTGGTGACGTGATGGTCACCGGCGGGCAGGATGCGCTGCTCGCTGACGCCTTGCCCGCCGACCCACACGCGGACCGGGGCGTTTACCTCGCTGACGGTCAGGATGAAGTCCACCAGCACGGGCCGGTTGGCCTGGCCGGACCGAAAACTGACCTCGACCTTCGGTCCCCCCGGCGTCCCGGTCACGTCGGTCTGCAGGGTGATTACCCCACCGCCACTCTCCGGTCGGACGTCGAGGGCCATGCCGGTCCGGAGCTCCGCCTGGTTCGCTGCGAAGGGCTGGGCAGGGGTAACCCGCAGCTTGCTGCCAATGCCCGAGACGTTCGCCCGGGTGCCGAGGGCGGCGCGGGCCAGCGCCAGCTGCGCATCTGCGGACAAGGCACCAGGGACGGGCGGGGACCGCTCGGCGCGGACCGGCACCGCGCTTCCCCGGCCCTGGATCAGCAGGGGGGTGGAGCTTGCCGTGGTGGTCGATCGCTGGGCCAGTCCCTCGGAGGGTGCCAGGGAGAGCGTCGCGAGGATGAGCACGGCTGCCGGCAGGAATGAGGAAAGCGACATGACGAGTCTCCGAAGGGGTTACCCTGGAGAACGGCCCCCCGGCCCGATCAGGGCCATCAGGAGAAAGGGCCTGCCTCGATGTGGTAAGCCCGGGAAAGAAGTCGTCGACTCGTCGTGTCGTCGTGTAGAGAGAGTGGCCAGGGAGGGAATTGAACCCCCGACACGCGGATTTTCAGTCCGCTGCTCTACCAACTGAGCTACCTGGCCGCAGGGGGCGGGAATATAAGAGCACCGGCTCCGCCCTGCCAACGGCGGGCCCGTTCGGTCTGGCGGTCTCCGACCGCCGCTGCAACATTGGGAGCGTGGACGCCCGGCGGGCCCCGGGCGCCACGTCCGCACGATCCAGCCGTAGGCGTTCGTAGCAGGTGCTCTTCCAATCTGTTCGAGGATACCATGCGCCAGCACACGACTCTTTTCGTGGGCCTGGTGACCGGAACGGTGCTCGTCGCGAGCGCCTGTTCCGACGCCGGCCAGCCCACGTCGCCGTCCGATCAATCCTCGGTTCCCGCACCCACGAGCCTTCAGCAGCCGGACGATCCCCTCGCCCTCGCCCGGCAGGTCCCGGGCTTCGGCGGCTTCTTCTACGACGCGGAAGGCAATCCGACCATCTATCTCAAGGACGCCGCCGTCCGAACCACCGCCGAGCGCGCCCTGCAGCCGTATTTCAGCGCGGTCGGCACGAGTGCCTCGGCCATGCGCGTGATCAGGGCGGACTACGATTGGGCCTCGCTGGAGCGGTGGCAGGCGGCCGCCAGCGTCGAGGCGCTCGCCAGACCCGGCGTGGTGTTCGTGGATGCCGACGAGACATCCAACCGGGTCCGCATCGGTGTCGAGCGGGGAGCGGCCGGCGCGGAGGTGCGGGCCGTCATCGCCCGACTCGGCATGCCGGCGGCGGCCGTGATCGTGCAGGAGGCGGAGCCGATCAGGCAGCTCGCCACCCTGCAGGATCGGGTCCGGCCCGTGCCGGGTGGCGTGCAGATCAATTTCCCCGGCTTCCTCTGCAGCCTCGGATTCAACGCGACGAGGAACGGCCAGCGCTCGTTCATCACCGCGTCCCACTGCAGCAATACCCAGGGCGGGACCGAGTCGACGCCCTACTGGCAGCCGACCCAGACTGGGGCGAAGATCGCCACCGAGGTCGATGATCCGCCGTATACCACGGGCAACGGGTGCCCCAGCGGGCGTCGGTGCCGGATGAGTGACGCCCTGCGCGCCAAGTATGCGTCGGGCACCGCGTCGGCGCTGGGCAAGATTGCCCGGACCACCGGAGCCAACAACGGCTCGCTGACCCTCAACGGGAACTTCACGATCGCGCACGAAGGAAACCCGGTGGTCGGACAGAAGGCGAGCAAGGTGGGTCGCACGACGGGATGGACTCGCGGCCCCATCACCGCCACCTGCGTCAACGTCAACGTATCCGGCAGCAACATCACCCAGCTCTGCCAGACGCTGGTGTCGGCCGGCGTGGGGGGCGGGGACAGCGGCTCGCCGGTCTTCCGGGGCAGCGGCAACAACGTCACCCTGCTCGGGATTCTCTGGGGCGGCAGCGGCAGCAGCACCTTCGTCTTCAGCCCGATCGCCAACGTCGAGTCGGAGCTGGGCGCGCTGACCACGTTTTGACCTGCTGGGGACTGCTCGCGCTGCTGGCGGGCGGCGCGATGAGCGGCGGGGCGACCGACGCCCGGGTGGCTCCGCCGCCGGGCCAGGGTGATTCGATGCGGGTGGAGCTCATCGCGCCGGAAACGATTCGCGTGGGCCGCCCGGTGCGGCTCGTGCTCGAGGTGCGCAACACCGGCGACCGGCCCGTCACCCTGTATCTCCAGGGACGGCCCACCGCGTTCGACCTGATCGTCGAGGACAGGAACGGCGCCGTCGTCTGGCGCCGGCTCGCGGGCGCCACCGTGTCCACCATTCTCGGCATTCGCACCCTCGAGCCCGGCCAATCGCTCGAATTCGAGGACACGTGGAGGCCGCGCACCAAAGCTGGAAAGCCTGTCGGGCCCGGGGACTACACGGTGACGGGCTCGATCCTCACCGACCGCGAGCCGATTCGGTCGCCCGCCGTGCGCCTCACGATCCGTCCCTGACTGAAGACCGCGAAACCACCGGGTGACGCCCACCGGGATCCTCGCCGGAGAACCGAAGCGGGAGCGTCGTCGTTTCGTTGGGACATGCCCAGGAGAGCCTTCATGCCCCGTTCCGCCATCCTTCTCGCCCTCTCGGCTATCGCCGTCGCCGGGGGAGCCATTGCCCTTGAATCGGCCGGCGGAGCCCAGGCGCAGTCGCGGAATCCGCTCACCGGCGCCAAGGAGCCGGGCCCCGCCCCGGCCTGGCACAACGACAGCTGGCTCAACGCGGACCATCCGGTCACCCTCGGCGAGCTGCGCGGGCGCGTGGTCATGCTCAATTTCTGGGTCTTCACCTGCTACAACTGCACCAACACGGTTCCCTCGCTGGTGGACTTCGACCGGAAGTATCGGGGCCGGGGGCTCACCCTCATCGGCATTCATACCCCCGAGTTTCCGCCCTATGCCGGGGAGCACGACAAGGGCAACCTCGCGCGGGCGCTCCGGAAGTACGGCATCGAGTATCCGAACGCCCAGGACAACGACAATAAGACGTGGAACCTCTACGGCATCAGGTTCTGGCCCAGCTTCGTGCTGATCGACAAGAAGGGCGTCATCCGCTACGAGGGCGCCGGGGAGTTTCACGTCGGCGACAACAACTACCGCCTCTGGGAGGGTCGGATTCGCGAGCTGCTGGCCGAGCCCTACGCGGAGCTCGAGGTGAAGACGGCGCCGGCCGGCGCCGATACCCGGCTGACGCTGCTGGCCGCCCCGGGGCTCAGGGTGAATGCCCGGCTCAAGCCGGCGCTCGAGCTGGAGAATGGAACGGTGCTCCGCTTCGACTCGCCGCGGCTCACCCCGGATTCCGCCTACTTCGCCGAGCCGCCCACCGCACTGCTCGCCGGCCGGCGCCACGATCTCAAGGGGACGCTGCGCGCCAGTGTCTGCGGGATCGAGGAGCAGGTCTGTCGGAGTATCAGCTTAAGGCTGAAGGCTGAAGGCTAAAGGCTGAAGGCTGAAGGCTAACCGAGCCTTTCGCCTTTGGCGTTCAGCCTTTAGGCTTTAGCCGTATATGCCGCCGTCCTTTCCCAATCTCACCGTCCTCGATCACCCTCTCATTCAGCATAAGCTTTCGATTCTCCGGGACCGGCGGACCAGCACCCGGGATTTCAAGCAGCTCGTCGGCGAGATCGCCACCCTCATGGCATACGAGGCGACCAAGGACCTGCCGACCGAAGACGTGGAGATCGAGACCCCGCTCGAGCGCATGTCGGGGAGGCAGGTGTCGGGCAAGAAGCTCACGCTCGTCCCCATCCTGCGGGCCGGGCTGGGGATGGTCGAGGGGATCGCGCAGCTCATTCCGTCCGCCCGGGTGGGCCACATCGGGCTCTACCGTCACCACGACACGCTCCAGCCGGTGGACTACTACTTCAAGATTCCGGCCTCCGAGGTGGCGCGCGACTTCTTCATTCTCGATCCGATGCTCGCCACCGGCGGATCCGCCGTCGCCGCCGTGAGCGCGCTCCGGGGTGCCGGCGCCCGCCGCATCCGGTTTCTCTGCATCGTTGCCGCGCCCGAGGGCGTGGCGCGCATGCTCGAGACACACCCCGACATCCCCATCTTCACCGCGGCGCTCGACCGCCAGCTCAACGAGCACGGGTACATCCTCCCCGGGCTCGGCGACGCGGGAGATCGCCTCTTCGGCACCCGCGCGCTCGAGTGAGCTCTCCGGTGACGCCCATCCGCCTCACCTTCTGGGGCGCCGCGGGTCAGGTGACGGGGTCCATGCACCTCCTGGAGGCTGCGGGCGGGCGCTTCCTGCTCGATGGCGGACTCTTTCAGGGGCCGCGGACCACGAGCCATCTGCTCAACGCGAGGCTGCCGTTCGACGCCCGGCGGATCGACGGCGTCATCCTGAGCCACGCCCACATCGATCACAGCGGGCGGCTGCCGCTCCTGGTTCGACACGGATTCCACGGCCCGATTCACTCGACCCCTGCCACGCGCGACCTCTGCGCAGTCATGCTGCCCGATGCCGCCCATATCCAGGAGAAGGACCACGAGACGCTGGTGCGCCGGGGCAAGGCGGGTCCCGAGAGCGAGCCGCTCTATACGATGGCCGATGCGGTGGAGGTCCAGGACCTGCTGGTGGGGGTGCCGTATCGCCGGGTGACACACCTGCGCAAGCACCTCGCCGTCGAGTTCCTCGATGCGGGCCACATCCTCGGTTCGGCCACGGTCGATCTCCGTATCACGGAAGGGACGAGCCACCGCCTGGTCTTCTCCGGTGACATCGGCCGCAGCGACCTGCCCATCATCCGGAACCCGGAGCCGCCGTCGGGGCCGATCGACACCCTGATCATCGAGTCCACCTACGCCGACCGCGACCACGAGTCGGTGCACGACGCGGAGGAGCGACTCGGCGAGGCGGTCCGCCGCACCGCCGCGCGGGGCGGCAAGGTCTTCATTCCCGCGTTCGCCCTGGGACGGGTCCAGGAGGTCGTTTACAGCCTCAACCAGCTGTTCCTGGCACGGCGGATTCCCGAGATTCCGATCTACGTCGACAGTCCGCTCGCGGTCGATGCCACGACCGTCTTCCGGATGCACCCCGAAGTCTTCGATCCCCGCGAGCGGATGGTGGCGGCCAGGTTGGCGCTCTTCGACTTCCCCCTCGTGCGATACATCCGCGAGGTGGCCGAGTCGAAGGCCCTGAACGAGGTGCGCAGCCCGGCGGTGATCGTGGCCGCTTCCGGCATGGCGGAATCGGGGCGGATTCTCCATCACCTCGCCAACGGCATCGGCGACCATCGCAACCTGGTGCTGATCGTCGGCTTCCAGGCGGAGCACACGCTGGGACGGCGGATCCAGGACGGAGCGCCGGTCGTGAAGATTCTGGGCCAGGAGTACGAGCGGCGCGCCGAGGTCGAGACCATCGGCGGCTACTCGGCGCACGCCGACCGCACCGAGCTGCGGGCGTGGGTCCGCCGGCTCGGCGGGCCCATCCGGCGCGCGTTCGCGGTGCACGGCGAGGGCCCGGCGCTGGAGGCGATGGCCTCGATCCTCCGGGAGGAGGGGGTGAAGGACGTGGTGATCCCGAAGCATGGGGAGAGCGTGGCCCTGTGAAGAAGCGGCGGCTCGCGATCCCGATCCTCCTGGTCGTCGCCGTGGTCTACACCTCCTCGCTCATCATGGTGCTGGTCGTCAGCCAGCTGGACCAGCGCCAGCCCGTCGAGGCCATCGTCGTGCTGGGTGCCGCGCAGTACAACGGCCGTCCATCGCCGGTGCTGCGGGCCCGGCTGGACCACGCGCTCGGTCTCTATCGCGACGGCGTCGGCCCGCTGATCGTGGTGACCGGTGGGGTGGGTCGGGGCGACACCACGAGCGAAGCGCTCGTGGGCGCGCGGTATCTGCGGGCCCACGGCGTCCCCGAGACCGCGGTCGCCGCGGCGGGCGAGGGCCGCACCACCATGAGCTCCATGACGGCCGTCGCGGCGTGGCTCCGCGAGCGCGACATCGACCGGGTGCTGCTCGTCAGCGACCCCTTCCATATGTTTCGGCTCCGTCTCGAGGCGCGGCGGAACTCCCTCGTCGCGTTCACCTCGCCCACCGAGAGCAGCCCCATCTCGGACAACCCCGTGCTGGAGCTTCGCTATCTGCTCGCCGAAGGATTCAAGATCCCGGTGGCGTGGCTCCGAAGCTGGTTCCGCTCATGACCCTCGTTTCCGCCGAGCGCGTGTATCACGGCCGCATCGTCAACCTCGACCTCGACACCGTTCGCTTCCCCGACGGCTCCACCGGCACGCTGGAGATGTTGCGGCATCCCGGCGCCTCCGCGGTCGTCCCGTTTCTCGACGAGGCGCCGGGCAGTGATCCCCGCGTGCTGCTGATCCGTCAGTTCCGGCACGCGGCCGACGGCTTCATCTACGAGGTGCCGGCCGGACGGCTCGATCCCGGCGAAAGCCCGGAGGCGTGCGCCGCACGCGAGCTGGAGGAGGAGACCGGCATGCGGGCGGGGAAGCTCGAGCGGCTCACCACGATCTTCACGACCCCCGGCTTCACCGACGAGAAGATCCATCTCTTCGTGGCGCACCAGCTCTCCGAGGGCCGCGCCCGACGCGAGGCCGACGAGTTCGTGGAGCTGGAGCCGCACCCGTGGTCCGAGGTGATGACCCTGATCCAGCGAGGTGAGATCGCCGACGGCAAGACGCTGGTCGCGCTTCTCTTCGTGCACGCCTTCCTTCGAGATCGCTCCTGATCGCCGCCTGAGACGTCCGTGCCCCGCTTTCCACCCCTGCGTGACCCCACTCTGCCCGCCCGGCGTGCCGCCCAGCGCGCGGTGGTGCGCGCGGGCGGCGTGTGGGACCGGTTCGCCGACTGGTTCAACGGCCTCGATCTCGACGAGAACACGATCCTCCTGGCGTTCGCCGTCGCGATCGGCATCGGCGGCGCCCTCGGCGTGGTGGCGTTCTACCGGCTGATCGATCTCGCCTTCGTCGTGCTCTACCTCATGCCGGCCGTGTATCTCACCGAGTCGGGCATCCTGGCGTATCGCCCGTTGCTCACGGCCACGGGCATCGCGATCGCCTGGATGATCATGCGCGGGCCGGGCCGGGGCTACGATGGGGCCAACGTTCCCGACCTGCGACGGGCCATCGCGCGGGAAGGCGGCCGCATCCCCGCGCAGCCCGCGCTGGCCCGGACGGCCGCGAGCGCCGTGACGCTCGGCGCCGGCGGCTCGGCCGGCAGCGAAGGACCGGTGGCGGTGCTGGGGGCGACCCTCGGATCGTTCCTGGGCCGCGCGTTCCGCTTCGATCCCGCCCGGACCAAGATTCTGGTCGCGGCCGGTACCGCGGCGGGAATCTCGGCCGCGTTCAACGCCCCGCTCGCGGGCGCGTTCTTCGCCCTCGAGGAGATCCTCGGGTCACTCGCGGTGGGGGCCTTTCCCCCGGTCGTCGTCGCGAGCGTCCTCGCCGCCGTCGTCTCGCACAGCTTTCTGGGGAACCATCCCGCGTTCCCGATTCCGGTCGAGTACGGCTTCGCCCTCAAGCGCGAAGTGTTCGTCTTCTATCCGTTTCTCGGTCTCGTGGCGGGGGTCGTCGCGGCGCTCTTCGTGCGGGTGTATTTCGGGACCGAGACGGTGATCCGCCGCCTCGCTATCCGTCCGGCGATTCTGCCCTGGCTCGGCGGGGCCATCGTCGGCACGCTGGTGATCCTGTCCAACGGCCTGCTCGTGGGGCACGGCCACTTCGCGGTGCATCTCGAGGTGTTCGGCAAGATGTCGGCGTCGTCGCTGGCGCTCCTGGCCCTCGGCAGCATCCTGGCGACGTCGCTCACCCTGAACAGCGGCGGCTCGGGCGGGCTGTTCACCCCTTCGCTCTACGTGGGCGCGGCCACCGGCGGCGCGTTCGGCGTGCTCCTCACCAACCTCTTCCCGACGCTCGGCCTCCGGCCGGAAGCGTATGCGCTCGTGGGCATGGGCGCCCTGGTGGCCGCGGCAACGTCGGCGCCGATCACCGGCATCCTGCTGGTGTTCGAGATGACCAACGATTACGCGATCGTCCTGCCGCTCATGCTGACGACGGTGATCGCCAACCTCGTCGCCCGCCGGATCGAGCCGGATTCGCTGTACAGCGGCTGGCTTCGGCGCCGGGGCGAGCGGGTCGAGCACGGGGCCGACCGGGACGTGCTCGGCGGCCTCACCGTCGCGGCGGCGTTCGATCCGGCACCACACGTCGTGAGCGAGGACGCGTCGGTGGATCTGCTGCTGGCCCATCTGGGCGGCGGGGCCTACAGCGACCTGCCGGTGGTGGATGCGGAGCGGCGCCTGATCGGTATCATCACGCTGGGAGACCTCGGCCGCGTCGCCCGGGAGCGCGACCTCACATCCGCCCTGGTGGCCGGCGACGTCGTCACAGCCGCCGAATCGGTGACCCCCGAGGATTCGCTGCTGACCGCGGTGCGGAAGATGGGCGTGCGTGGGGTACCGTCCATTCCGGTCGTCGACCCCCGCACCGGCCGGCTCCTTGGCCTCGTGAGCCGCGCGCACATCCTCGCCCTGTACGAGCGAACCGTGGCCGGCTCGACCTCCGGAAGCCACCCGGCGTTTCCCGAACGGGCGCCCACCGCCTAGAATTCGGCCATGCCTGCCCACTCCTTCGACGCGCTGCTCCGGTCCCTGCAGAAGAGCATGCTGGCGCCGGCCTACTACCTCCACGGCCCTGAAGAGATCCTCAAGGACGAAGCGGTCCGGCTCATCCTCGACCGCGCGCTGGATCCCGCGCTGCGCGACTTCAACTTCGACCAGCGCTCCGCCGGTCAGCTCGACCCCGAGATGGTGACGGTCCTGTGCACCACGCTCCCGATGATGGCCGAGCGCCGGGTCGTGCTGTTGCGCGAGATCGAGGCGTGGAAGCGCCGGCCCAAGACCCGCGGCGCGATCCTCCGGTACCTCGTCCATGCGGCGCCCGAGACGGTGCTGATCATGGTCCAGTCGTCCGCCGAAGAAGCGGTCGACAAGGAGCTGGTGGGCCGGGCGTACAGCGTCAGCTGCGAGCCGCTGCCGGAAGAGCGCGCCCTCAAGTGGCTCGCGCGCCGCGCCGGCGAGCTGGGGGTGCGACTCGAGGACAGCGCCGCGCGTCACCTCTTCCAGGCGGCCGGGAACGACCTCGGGACGGTCGCCGCCGAGCTGCAGAAGCTCGCCGCGCTCCCGCCGGGCGATCCACTCACCACGGCCGAGGTCGCCGCTATCGTGGGCGTCCGCCACGGCGAGACGATCTACGACTGGCGCGACGCGGTGCTGGAGAGACACGGGGCCAAGGCGGTCTCGCTCCTGACCCCGCTGCTGGACCAGTCCGGCGTCACCGCGGTGAAGCTGCTGACGCTGCTCGGCACCACGCTGGTCGGCGTCGGGATCGCCCGCACGCATTTCGACAAGGGCGTCCGCGGCCGGGCATTGGAGGACCAGATGTTCAAGACCCTGCTTCGCCTCCGGATCTGGGGCCTGCCGGAGTACAAGAAGGAGAGCGCCAGATGGGCGGAGTGGGCCGCCGCCTGGAGCGGCGCTCGGGTCGCCGCCGCGCTCAAGGCCGCGCGGGACGCCGACCAGGCCCTCAAGAGCACGACCGTGACCGGCGAGCGAGGCATTCTCGCCGGCCTGGTGCTGGCGCTCACCATACCTCGGGCGGAGGCCGCATGAGGGCCCGCTGGGCGGGGCTGGCGGCGGTCCTCCTGTCGGCCGCCATGCTGGGGCCCTCCAGCGCCCGGGCCCAGACCGACCCGCGTCTGGTCGCCGCGGTGCGCCTGGCCCAGGAAGGGCAGAGTGACTCGGCACGGGCCGAGGTGAGCCGGCTGCTGTCGGCTACCGCCCCGACCGATACGCTCTATCCGGAGATCCTCTACACCCAGGCCATGGTGGCGGCGGACGCCGGCCAGATGCGGACGCTGCTCCAGCGCGTCGTGGTGGAGCACGGGGCGTCGGCCTGGGCGGACGAGGCATTGCTGCGGCTGGTGCAGATGGATTACGCCACCCGGAGCCTCGATGGCGCCGCCCGCAATGTCGAACGACTCCGCTCCGACTATCCGGCATCGCCGTTGATGGCCCAGGCGTCCTACTGGGCGGCGCGCGTCTACTTCGATCAGAGCAAGCCCGCGCAGGCCTGCAAGTGGCTGGCCGACGGGATGGCGGCCGTGGGCGGTAACATCGAGCTCCAGAACCAGCTCGCGTATCTCAACCAGCGGTGCGCCAACGTGGCGTCGGCGTCGGCCGATACCGGTGCGGTGAGGAGCGAGAGCGGCAAGCCGAAGACGGACAGCATCAGGGCGAAGCCCGACAGCAGTGCGGCCGGGGATTCGACGACGGCTTCGCCGCCCGACTCGGCCGCGGCCGCTTCAGGCCGGACCGTGTACCGGGTGCAGATCGCCGCCGTGGGCAACAAGGCGGCCGCCGACGCGGCCGAGCGCAAGGCGCGGGCGCTCGGCCTCACCGTCAAGACTCTGTTCGAGAAGAATCTCTACAAGGTTCGGGCGGGCCAGTATCCCACCCGAGCCGCCGCGCAAGCCGCCGCGGCCGGGCTCAAGGTCAAGCTCGGCGGCAATCCGTTCGTGGTCTCCGAGCCCTGACGGATACCAGTCTGTGGGCCTCCCTCCGGGAGGCCATCCGCGGATCTCACCAGGATTACACCGAAAGGCCCGATCGGCCGTCCGGCAAGCAGGGTTCTACAACATGATCGGGCTCAGCCTCCTCGCGATCCTGTTCATCGCTGACGCTGGTGAGCGCGGTGATATTCCGGCGGGGACGGTGGAAGCTCCAGGTGGTCTAACCGGTTAGATTCGCCCCATGCACCTGCGGCACAGCGTGCTTGCTCTGGAAGTCCTGGTAGTGCTCGCCCTGTCCGCATGCGGGCACGGCCCTCCACCGGTCGCGCCCGCTCCCCCCGCCCCGCCGAGCCCCGCCAGCGCCTGCCTCATCGGCACCACCGGCGTGGCCGCCCGCGATCCGCTCACGGTCGTGGTATCCCAGGAGGACAGCGCCGCGATCGCGAGCGCGAATGAGTTCGATACGCTTATCCGCCTCGACTGCGTAGGCCGTCCCATTCCCGGCCTGGCCAGGTCGTGGAGCCACGACTCGTCCGGCAGCGTGTGGACCTTCGTGCTGTCCGATTCGAGCCCGAGCGCGGCCGACCTGGTGTCGGCCTGGAGCTCGAGCGACAGCGCCTCGGCGGCGCTCCGGATGAGCGGGGTGAAGCGGGCCGCCCCCGACGGGCTCCGGAAGCTGGTGGTGACCCTGCAACAGCCGAGCAGCGGCGTGCCCGTGATCTTCTCCGACCGCGCCCTCGGAATACGGCGGCGCGGGGCGGCGGCGCCGATCGTGGTGCAGACGAGCGACGGCCGCGATGTCCGCGATCTGCTCGACCGCGCCCCGGACGTCCTGGTGACGGGCGACCCCACCGTGCTCGACTACGCCTCCAAGCAGCCGGGCTCGGTGCTCACGCCGCTGCCCTGGGATCGGGTGTACGTGCTGCTCATGGCACCGGAGGGCCGCCCGCCCCGCGAGCTGATCACATCCGATTCCACCGCGTTTCGCACCCGGCTGGCCCAGGACGCGGTGCCATCGGAGGCGCGGCCGGCGCGGCCGCCGTACTGGTGGTCCGATCTCTCGAGTTGTGCCGGATCGAGCAACCGGACGCCGGTGGAGACGGGGGCGACGAGCCAGGTGACGATCGGCTACCTCGCGTCCGACCTCGCGGCGCGCTCCCTGGCCGAACGGATCGTGGCGCTGGGCGACAGCTCCTGGTTCGCCAGGGGGCTCGCGGCTCACGACCTGGAGACCGCCCTCGACGGGGGCGCGATGGACGCGTACATCCTGAGCCTGCCCATTCGCTCCCTCGCCCCGTGCCGCGACGCCAACTGGCCGCCGGGCGCCACGCTGGTGCCGCTCGTCGAAACCCGCCGCACCGCGATCCTTCGCAAGAACGGCCCCGCCCTCGTCGTCGGCGGAGACGGAAGCCTCCGTCCGGACATTCCAGGCGGCCCGTGAGCTTCCGCGCCCGGCTCCTGGCAGCCTTCGGCGTCGCGGTGCTCGTGCCCCTCTTCGTTTTCGCCGCCGGCGTCCGCCGCGAGATGGATCGGCGCCTCACGGCCGAGTACCACGCCCGGGTCGACGCCGCGGTCGAGGCCGTGCGGGGCCAGCTCCAGCGCGAGAGCACCGACATCGCTGGCCGGCTGGCCGCGCTGGTCTCCACGCTGCCGCAGGACAACCGCCTTCGCCTGGCCCTCCTGGGCGAGGCCTCGTCGCGACGATACCTCCTGGACGTGGCGGGCAATGCCATGCGTCTGGCGGGCTTCTCGTTTCTCGAAATTCAGGACACCGCGGGACGGGTGTTGAGCTCCGGTCATTTCCGGAACGCCTTCGATCTGGTCGAGCCCGCGCTTCCCGCGGTGGGGCGAGACAGCGCGGTGCTGGTCCGGGCGCGCACGGCCTCAGGAACGCTCACGGCCCTGGTACGGGTGGATTCACTCAGCGTGGCCGGCGTTCCGCTCACGGTCGCGGTCGGCACGAGCGCGGATGATTTCGTGGGACGCCTGCCCCGCGCGTCCGACCTGACCGTCACGCTGTCGTTCCCGGGTGATACCGCGTCCCGCACTGGCATCGGGGGCCGTGTGCCGCTCGCGTTTCTCGATCTCACCCGCACGCCGACGACGATGGCGAACGCCGCCCTCGTCGTCACCGGGTCTTCCGCGCCGCTGGACGCGTTGCGCCGAAGCGTGACGCGATGGAGCCTGTTCGCGGCGGCGGCGACGGCGGCGCTCGCGCTCCTCCTGGCGACATGGCTCGCGGCCCGGCTCAATCGTCCCCTCGCCGATCTGGCGCGGAAGACCGAGGCCATCGACCTCGAGCGTCTCGATCAGGACTTCTCCACCACCCGCACCGACGAGATCGGCACCCTGTCCCGGCTCCTCGGCGCCATGACCGCGCGGCTGCGGTTGAGCGCGGTGCGACTTCGCGAGGCGGAGCGTCGCGTGGCCATGGGCGACTTGGCGAGGCAGGTCAATCACGACATCAAGAACGGGCTTGCCCCGATCCGCCACGTCCTGCGCCACCTCGATGAGGTCGCGCACGACAACCCGGCCGCACTCGCCAAGGTGCTGGCTGAACGGAAGGGCACGCTCGACTCGAGCCTCGCCTATCTCGACACGCTGGCACGCAACTACGCCGGACTCTCGCCCGCGCTGGTCCGGGAGACATGCGACGTGAACGCGGTGGTCGAGGAGGCAGCCAAAGGCGCCGCGGGCAGGACGCCGGTGCGGACGACCTTGGCCGCGGCGCGACCGCTCGCCTCCGCCGACCGGCTGGTGCTCCGCCGGATCGTCGAGAACCTCGTGGGGAACGCGGTGGACACCGACGGGACGGTCACCGTCACCACCGAGGCGGTGGCGCGGGGCTCGGAATCGCTGGTTCGCGTCACCGTGGCCGACACCGGACCCGGAATGAGCCGGGAGCAGCTCGACCGCGCCTTCGACGACTTCTTCACCACCAAGGACGGCGGCACCGGGCTCGGCCTGTCCATCGTTCGGCGGCTGGTGGCAGACCTGGGCGGCGCGCTCAGGATCGAGACGGAGCCGGAGGCCGGCACCCGCGCTATCGTCGAGCTGCCGGCGGCGGCGAAGTCGCCGTGACCCTCGTGATGATCGTGGACGACGTCCCGGCGATGGCCGAGCAGTACGGCTACGACCTGCGGCGTCTGGCGGGGTACGAAGTCATCACCGAGAGTGACGGCCGGCGCGCGCTCGAGCGGCTGGGCGGAGAAGCGGTGGACTGCCTCGTCCTCGACCTCGAGATGCCGGGGATGGATGGCTTCGAGGTCCTGCGCGCGCTGGAGAAGAAGGGGTCGGATGTCCCCGTGATCGTCTACACCGGCACCGGCAACTTCGACCGGTGCGTGCAGGCGGTGCGCATGGGCGCCGCCGGGTTCATCGACAAAGCCGAGCCGATGGAGCGGGTGGCCCACGAGATCGCGAGCGCGATCGAGCGCCGGCGGCTCCGGGCAGAGGTCGAAGCCCTCGAGCGCCGCCTCGCGGCGGAGAGCTCGCTGGTCGGCACCAGCGCGCGGATGGCGAGACTCAAGGAGACCATCGCCCGGGCGGCGCCCGTTCCCAGCACCGTGCTGGTGACGGGTGAGAGCGGCACGGGCAAGGAGCTGGTCGCGCGAGACCTGCACCGGCTCGGCGCGAATGCCTCCGGGCCGTTCGTCGCCATCAACTGCGCGGCCCTGCCGGAGGCACTGGTGGAGAGCGAGCTCTTCGGCCACGAGCGTGGGGCGTTCACCGGCGCGGTCGCCACCAGGAAGGGCGCGTTCGAGTCGGCCGACAAGGGGACGCTCTTTCTGGACGAGGTCGGCGAGCTGCCGGCGGCGGCGCAGGCCAAGCTGCTCCGCGTGCTCGAGGAGCGGACGGTGACCCGGGTGGGTGGAACGCGGGCGCTCCCGGTAAATGTCCGCATCGTTGCGGCTACCAATCGCGATCCTCGCGCCGAGGTGGCGGCGGGACGCTTCCGCGAAGACCTCTACTACCGGCTGAACGTGGTCGAGATCGCGGTGCCGCCCCTCCGCGATCGCCTGAGCGACGTACCGGAGATCGCCGGCCGATTCGTGGCGTCCATCTGCGGGCGGTTCGGGATGAAGAAGAAACGGCTCGCCCCGGAAACGGTCGAGCTGCTGATGGCGTACGAGTGGCGGCGAAACAACGTGCGCGAGCTGCGCAACATCGTCGAGCGGATGATCATCGCGGCCGACGGGGAGATTATCGGCCCCGATGTGGTGCCGGCCGAGATCCGCGAGCCGGCGTCCGGTCACACCTCATCAGATGAAGCGGCGAGCTTCCAGAAACAGCGGGAGGAGGCGGAGCGGAAGATCGTGATCGCGGCGCTCGAGCGAAACGGCTGGCAGATCACGAAGACGGCGTCGGAGCTGGGGCTGGCGGATCATGCGAGCCTGCTCAAGATCATGCGCCGGCTGGACGTCAAACGGCCGGAACGAGAGGTGCCCTGATGGACACATGAGCATGTCTCCAGCCGTGTCCCCATGGACACAGATGAAGCCATCTCCCCTCCGATCCACCATCACATATCACATTCCTACAGCCACCTAGCCGCACGACCTCCGCAGCGATCCCCCTGGCCATCTGCTTGCCTTTACCCACGGCGCCCATGTCCACCGCGCCGCCGGCGCCTCATCCAAGGAGGAGCAGATGCCCCGCACCACCGCAGGTCTCACCATGCTGGCTGCCCTGGCCATCGCCGCGTGCGGCGAGAACGGCAAGGCCAGAGTCACCACCGGGTCTACCGAAACCACCGCACCGACCGCCGCCGAGTCGGGCGAGACGCCGGTCACCACCACCACCTCACCGGCCGTCGCCGACCCGGTGACCTACGCCGACGCCGAATCGTCGTTCCGCAGCGGCGAGTACACGGAGGCGGTCGGCAAGTTCGAGCGCTATACCCGCGACAACCCCGAGAATGCGTGGGGTCAGTACATGCTCGGCCTGTCCGCCTGGAAGTCGGGCCAGCACGAGCGCGCGCTCCAGGCGTTCGACGCCGCGCTCCAGATCGATCCCAATCACCGCAAGAGTCTCCTCAACTCGGCGCGTGTCCTGCTCGAGACCGGCCAGCCGCAGGAGGCGCTGGACCGGGTGCAGAAGTCGCTCGCGATCGAGCCGGAGTCGGGCGACGGCTTGCGAATCCTCGGCCGCGCGTACGCCGAGCTGGGGCGGAACGATGAGGCCGTGGATGCGTACCAGCGCGCGCTCGTGATCGACGAGAACGACGTGTGGGCGATGAACAACCTGGGGTATCTCTACATCCAGCAGGGCCGCGGCGACGCCGCGCTGCCGCCGCTGGCGCGCGCCGTGGAGATTCGCGGCAACGTGCCCGTCTTCCAGAACAACCTCGGCACCGCGCTCGAGCAATCCGGACATCTCGCGGCGGCCAAGGCCGCGTTCGAGGCGGCGCTCCAGGCCGATAGCACGTACGACAAGGCATCGGTCGCCCTCACCCGGGTCACGGCGCGCATCGAGGGCACCGACACGGCATCGGTGGACCTGTCGGCCCTGTCGCAGCAGTTCCAGGAGCAGATCGGCGGGTGGCGGACGGCGTCCGTCGAGCCCGATTCAACCAGCACCTCCGTGATGGCTCGGGACACAGTGACCGAGTGAGGAGGCAGAGATAACAGTCAGTTGCTCGAAAAGATTTTACCACGGAAGACACGAAAGACTCATCACGAGGAGCACGAAGCCCCTCCCCGTCCACCCAAGAAAATGTCTTGGGGATTGGGGGCGGGTTTCGTGCTTTTGTGTCTTTCGTGTCTTTGGTGTCAATCTTTTCCAGCCCTCTGTGCCTGTGTGGTGAAACCGATGGTGGCCCCTACGCGTAGTGTAAAAAAATCTGCACCCCGAGACCATGAGCCCGAAGCCCCACAACGACTTGAGCCGCCGCGAGCGGCAGATCATGGACGTCCTCTATCGCCTCGGTGAGGCCGGCGCGGCGGAGGTCGTGACCCATCTGCCGGGGCGTCCGCCCTACAACTCCGTGCGGGTGACGCTCGGCATCCTCGAGCGGAAGGGCATCGTGCGGCACCGGCGCGAGGGCTCCCGATACGTCTACGCGCCCACCGCGCCCGCGGAGAAGGTGCGGGAGTCGGCGCTGCGCGACCTGGTGCGGACGTTTTTTCGTGGGTCACCGTCCAAAGCCATCCTCACCCTCCTCGATTCGCCGTCGACCCGATTGTCGGCCGACGAGCTGAGCGAGCTGGCCGCGTGGGTCGACGCGGCCCGGCGGGAGAAACGATCATGACCGGGCTCGATCTGCTCCTGCTCGTGGGCGGCACCCTCGCCAAGGGCCTGCTCATTCTTCTCCTGGCCGAAACCGGCACCCGGGCCTTGAGGCGGCGCTCCGCCTCGAGCCGCTACGCGGTCTGGGTGGCTGCCTTCGCGGGCCTCTGCGTGCTGCCGGTCCTGACCGTCGTGCTTCCCGCGTGGGAGTCACCGGCGCTAGCCGGCGGTCCCGCCCCCGCCCCCGCCCCGGCGATGGACACCGAGATGGGCCCGCGCAGCATGGGACAGCAGACCGACCACGGCATGATGCTCGACCCGGCGCTCGAGCCGTCCGCGCCGCTTCGCCTCGAGCGGCCCTGGCGCACCGCGGCGCGAGCGAGCGCGCCGTGGCTGCTGGCCGGGTGGCTGGCCGGGGTGTCGTTCCTCCTCATGCTTCTGCTTCGAGACATCCGGCGGGTGTCCGAGATGACCGCTCGGGCATCCGTGGTTCGGCCGGGTCCGCTCTCCCAGCTTTCTCATCGAGTCGCGGCCGACCTCGGCCTGCGCCGGCCCGTCGTGGTGGCGCTGAGCCGCGACCTCACGATGCCGATCAGTTGGGGCCTTTGGAAGCCGGTCGTTCTCCTGCCCTTTGCGGCGCGCCGATGGCGGCGGGACCGGCAGCTCGTCGTGCTGCAGCACGAGCTGGCCCACATCCGGCGCCACGATTACGCGAGCCATCTCCTCATCGAGCTGTCGTGCGCCCTTCACTGGCTCAATCCGCTGGTGTGGCGCGCCGCGCGCCGCGCGCGGCTGGAGCAGGAGCGGGCCTGTGACGATCGGGTGCTGGCGCTCGGCACCAGGTCGGTCGATTACGCGCAGGAGCTCCTCGACCTCGCCAGGAGCTACACCGGCGCCACGGTCCCCGCGCGCGGAGTCCTGGCGATGGCCGCGGCCGCGACGCTGCCCCAGCGCATGCGCGCGATCCTCGACGTCGGGGTCGAGCGGGCGCCGGTTGGCCGTCGCACCATCTTCGCGGTGGCGGCGACCGGTTTCCTCGTCGGCCTGCCGACGGCCGCGCTGCATCCGTGGACCGATCCGCGGCACCGGGCCGAGCTGGTGGCGATGACGCGCTCGCCCGATCCGGAGCGGCGGCGCGAGGCGATCTGGGAACTGGGACGCGATCACTCGTCCACATCGCGGGCTGCCCTGATCGAGCGTCTTCATGACGACGACCCGTCCGCGCGCGGGCTGGCCGCCTGGGCGTTGGGGCGCCAGGGCGATCGTGAGGCCGTTGCTCCGCTGGTCGCGCTCCTTCGTGACCGCGACGCGCACGTCCGCGAGATGGGGGTGCTGGCGCTCGGGCGACTGGGCGATCAGCGCGCGGTCGCAGCGCTCGAGACCCTGGCCGGGGACCCGGAGCACGGCGTGCGCTCGGTGATGACGGTGGCCCTCATGCAGATCGGGGGCGAGCGCTCGGCCGATGTCCTGGCGCGCCTGCTCCGGACCGACCCGGACGCGCACACGCGGATCATGGCCGCGAACGCGCTGAAGCAGACTGAGGCCAGGAGCCGGATCCCCGCGCTCGAGTCGGCGCTCGCCGATCCCGACCCGGCGGTTCGCTCCAAGGCAGCCACCATGCTGGCGACGCCCGAATCGGTCGCCGCGCTCCTGGCCGCGTTGTCGCGTGAGTCCGACCCCGACGTCCGCGACGCGTTGCTGCGCGCGCTCGGCGCGTCCGGCGACCGCCGGGCCACGCCCGCCCTCGTTCAGGTCCTCGCCGGCGACATCCCGCACCTCCGCGAGACCGCGGCCCTCATGCTGGCCCGGCTCCACGACGAGACGGCGGTCGAGCCGCTCGTCGCCGCGACGCGCGACCCCGACCATCGGGTCCGGCTGACGGCGGTGGGCGCGCTGGACTCTCTTCGCATCGAGCGGTAACGCCTGCGCGGCATCCGACGGCACCCGGACGCCGCGTCGTCACGATCAGAGGTGCAAAAATTTTTGCAGATTGGAGTCTCCATGAACGGACTGCAGGTGACAGCGCTGGCCGGCGCGGTGGCCCTGGCGGCCGTGGGCGGCACGATGGTTCTTCCCCGGGGCCAACGGGCGGCACCGCCCCGTGCCCTTGGGGACACCGTGCCCCGGTACGCTGGCGATTCGCTCATTCGCCCCAACGGCTACGAGCGCTGGGTTCTGGCGGGAGCCTCGATGGGTCTGGGGTACTCCCAGCCGAGTGGCGCGGATGCGGCCGGCGCGACGGGAGGCGTGTTCCACAACGTCTACATGGAGCCCACCGCCTACGAGTATTACGTCCGCACCGGCAAGTTCCGGGAGAAGACGATGTTCGCGATGACGCTGTACGAGCCGGGACAGAAAGTGCACCCGAGCAAGCAGGGCTTCTTCGAGGGCAAGTTCCTGGCGGTCGAGGTCGCGCTCAAGGACAGTGAGCGGTATCCGGGGAGCTGGGCCTACTTCAATTTCGGCGAGGGCAAGCCGGGATCGCGCACCGTGGCCAACCCGCGGCAGGCGTGCCAGTCGTGCCACGTGCAGAACGCGGCCGACGACAACGTCTTCGTGCAGTTCTATCCCACGCTGCGCGCGGTGAGCTTCAAGTTCGACCGCAAATCCGCGACCCCCGCTGATACGACGAGGAGTCCATGAGACCGCTGGATCGCCGGGCATTCCTGGCCGGCGGCTTGAGCTGCGGCGCGTGGGTGATGGCCGCGCTCGCAGGCGCGGACGGCGCGACGCGTCGCTTGTTCGCGGCGGCGCCACGCGGAGCGCCTGTCCGGGCGGAGCCGTGGGGGCGGCTCGAGCGAGTGGCCGACGGCGTGTGGATGCTCATCTCCACCCCGCTGGCCGGCGATCCCGCCAGCGGCGCCATGCGCACGTTCTCCAACGGCGGCATCGTGGCGGGACGGAACGGCGTGCTCGCCATCGAGGGCTTTGCGACAGTGGAGGGCAGCGGGTGGCTGGCCGGCGAGGCGCGCCGGCTCACCGGCCGGTGGCCGACCCACGTGGTCCTGACCCACTATCACGGCGACCATTCGGCCGGACTCGGCGGGTACCGGACCGAGGGTCGCGAGATCGAGATTCTGGGGACGGAGACCACGAAGGACCTGCTGCACCACAGGCGTCCCGAGGCCGTTCTGCCCACCACGATAGTCGGCACCCGTCAGCCGACCGACCTCGACCTCGGCGGACGCCGCGTGCGGATCGACCCGCGGGATGGGCACACCGCGAGCGACCTTACGGTCGAGGTGATGGATCCGCGCGTCGTCTGGTGCGGTGATCTGGTCTGGATCGGTCTCTTTCCCAACTTCGTGGACGCCATCCCCAGCCGGCAGACGGCTCATGTGCGCGCTCTGCTCAAGGAGCCGGCGTCGCTGTGGGTGCCGGGCCATGGGTCGGCTGCTCGTGCGGCCGAGCTGCGCGGCTTTCTCACCTTGCTCGAGAGCATCGAGGAGGGTGCCCGCGACGCGACGAGACGCGGCGTGCCGGCTGACCGGGCGGCGCGGGAGTGGCACCCGCCCCGATCGCTCGGCGAGTGGGTCATGTTTTCCGAGGACTACTACGAGGTGGCGTTCCGGGCCTGGGCCCGCGAGCTCGAGCCGGGAGGAGACGGACCGTCGTAGATTTCCGGGCCTTCCAGGCCCCGGAGACTACCGTGCTCGCCTATGTGTTCTGGCACTGGCCGCGTCCAGACGTTGAACGGCAGGACTACGAGCAGCGTCAGCGGCGCTTTCATGCGGCGTTGCGCGACGCCCCTTCGCCGGGCTTCCTGGGTTCCCGCTCTCACGCGGTCGGCGGCGCGACCTGGACCGGAGGCGGCGGCGAGGCCTACGAGGACTGGTACCTGATCGAGAACACGGCCGCGCTCGATCCGCTGAACGAGGCGGCGGTCAGCGCGTCCCGGCAGGCGTCGCACGATGCGGCCGCGGCCGGCGCGGCGGGTGGTACCGCGGGGTTGTATCGTCTGCGGCGCGGTGACGTCGATTCTGCGACACCGGCGCTGGCCGCCTGGTTCGCCAAGCCGGGCGGGATGAGCTATGCCGAAGTGGACGACGCGCTCGAGCCGCTGGTTCGCGAGAGCGGCGGGGTGCTGTGGATGCGGCAGATGGTGCTGGGACCGACGCCGGAGCTCTGTCTCCAGAGCCGGGAGCGCGTGCGGCTCCCGGCGGGGTTCGAACCGCTCTGGGTGACGCTGCGGAGGGTATGGCCGGCCTGATAACGTCCGTCCGCAGGCTGATAACGTCCATCCGAACCGGAAACGCGCTCGTCGGCTGACCAATCGCGTTCGTTTCTCGCAGCAGCGCGTCTTCCCGGCCATTCGCGTTATCCTGCAGCGCTTCGGACTTCCCCGAAGGTGTTCCGGACTTGCCCGCAGGCAATCGGGGTTTCCCAGGGGCAGTTGGGATCTGCCCTGACCCGATTCGCGTTCTCCCGATCGCCGATCGCAGGCACCCGTCGCCGATTCGGATCGTCCCGGACGGCGCGAGCGGTTTCCGGGGGCGAATCTCGTTCTTCCGAGCCCATGAGCGGCGACCCGTTCGGCATTCGCAGGCTCCCGGAGCGCGATCGCTTCGCCCTTTCGCCCTTTCCTCATCCCGTCCTCTTCCGAGTACACCCACCACTTCAACGACCACGCGAGAGGATGATTCTTCGACCGCTGCAGCGATTGGCACACTCGATGCACGTGCGATCCCTCACGATCGTCTCGGGGAATCGAGGCGATGCGATCTTCTCATCGAAGTTGTCATCGACTGTGCCGAGGGATGCCTCGCCATCCTGGAGCCACCACCAGGGAAGGATGTATGAATGCGATAACACGCAGGGTCTGGGACATGTGTTCGGGCGTCTTGACGTGGACGGGCGTGCACCCTGATGACGAGCCGGGGATCGTGGTGCTCGTCGCGAGGCTGCAGGCGCTGGTGGCGCGGATCGCCGATGTCGTCGCCATGCAGCGGAGCGGCCTGGTGGATTCGCGGGCCGCTTCGGCGCGGAAGATCGAGATCCGGGGGATAGGAGCTGCTGGTGAAGTATGGCCTGTCGGGGTCGGTTCTCGATGAGTTCGGCAGCCTGCTCGAGGAGTTCGATGCGGCCGTCTCGCTGGGGAAGGAGGGTCGTATCCAGCACACCGCGGCGACCCGTGAGCTGGTCGGTTTGACGGTGGAGGCCCTCAGGATCGTGCGGGCGATGGACGCGCGGAACCGTCAGCGGTTCCAGAACGACCGTGAGGCGCTGGAGCAGTGGATCAGTGCGCGGACGGTGCTGGGCACGCCGCATGGGTCGCCGCGTGCCGCGGGAACACCGGTGCAGGCGGCGATTGGTTCGCGACGAGTGTCCGTGGATATGCTGCTACTGGCGCATCGGCTACGAGAGAAACCTGGCTTCGTTGGTCC
This sequence comes from uncultured Gemmatimonadales bacterium, assembly GCA_963757525.1. Classification (GTDB taxonomy): domain Bacteria; phylum Gemmatimonadota; class Gemmatimonadetes; order Gemmatimonadales; family GWC2-71-9; genus CAVVWJ01. Next base: position 1,176,228 of record CAVWRM010000001.1, on the reverse strand, counting down.
GGACTCGGAACCAGGCACTGCTGGGCCCCGGGAGACAGCTGGTGCCGATGGCGCGCCACCAAACGATAGAGTGAGTCTCTCAGGAATCGCGGGATCACCACCGCCACCGAGGCCAGACGCCACGCACCTCCAAGGTACCTCGCCACCCGCAGGGCGGCGGTCGATCGAGTCAGCAGGCGGTCAGTTGCCCGGTCGTGGGCCGGCTCATACCACACGATGGAATCCACCTGTTCGAGTTCGGGATGCCGCGCCAGAACCGCACGGCCAAAGGCGCTGTCGAGGGCCGCAAAACGGAGGATACCCTGGCGATCGTGACGGAGTACGAGCTGCACGCTCTCAGCGCAGAACCCGCAGGTGCCATCGTAGAGGAGAACAGGCCCCGATGATTCCACATGGTCCTCAGAATGCGCAGGCTGTATGGTCACTACAACAACTCCGATACCCGGTTGAGCGTTCCCTCCCCAAACCGCTCCGCCCTGAGCGCCCTCACATCCAGCGTCGTCGCCTTGCCATCGCACACGATCTCCGCCAGCAACTGCCCCAGCGCCGGCGAGTGCATCACACCGTGCCCCGACGACCCGTTGATGAGGTAGAGATTCTCCATGCCCGGCGCCCGGCCCAGGATCGCATGCTTGTCGGGCGACATCTCGTACAGCCCTCCCCACGACGCGGCGTCGTCCACCGGCACGTCCCTAAGCACCGGGATACGCACCCGCGTCTTCTCCACCACTTCAGCGACCCACCCTGGATCGACCGACATGTCCCAGGGATCCTCCGGTACACCCGGCGTCGGCCACAGGAGCAGCACCCGGCCGTCGCGCACGCGCAGGTGATAGCCGTCGCCGGCCCAGATCGTCATCGGCATGTTCGCCGGGAGGAGGTCGCAGGGCACGGTCGCGGCGACCTGTCGGCGTAGCGGCGTCACCGGCACCGGCGCGCCGAGCACCCGGCCTACGCCCCCGGCCCAGCACCCCGCGGCGTTGACCACCGCTCCGACCGCAAACGGACCGCCCTCGGTCATGAGAGCGATGATGCGGTCGCCCCGCCGCTCGGCCCCGGTCACCTCCACCCCCCACTCGAAGCGCACGCCGAGCCGCTCCGCCGCCTGCGCGTAACCGCCGAGAATTGCCAGCGGTCTGATGAAGCCGTCGGTCGGACAGAACGTGCCGCCCGCGATGCCGTCTCTGCTCGCGAACGGGTTGATCCTCGAGACATCGTCCGCCGACACCTCGGTTGCCTCCGAGAGACCCTCGGCGTGCTGCACCCTGAGCCCGTCGCGCAACACGTCCAGCTCGTGCGGCGTCATGGCGAGCCAGAGATAGCCGGCCGTCTCATATCCCGGATCGGCGCCGACCTCGTCAGCGAACCGGCGCAGCTTCTCCCGGACCAGCAGCGAGAGCCGCACGTTGATCGCCGTGCCGTACTGGGCGCGGAAGCCGCCCGTCGCGCGCGCGGTGCTGCCGTCGCCGAGCCCCGGTCCCGGCCCACCGTCCAGCACGACGACGTCTCGCATTCCCCGGGACGCCAGATGCCACGCGACGCTCGCGCCCATGACGCCGCCGCCCACCACGGCGACCGCCGCCGATCTCATGCCGTGAAGACGTGCTCGGGATGCTTGAAGCTCTTGAACTCGAGCGCGTTGCCGCTGGGGTCGAGGAGGAACATCGTGGCCTGCTCGCCCGGCTGGCCCGGGTACCGCACGCGGGGCTCGAGGATGAACGGCTGGCCCGCCGCCCTGATCCGGCCCGCCACCGCGTTGAACTCGTCCCACGGCAGCAGTGCGCCGAAGTGAGGCATCGGCACCAGAATGTCCTCGACCTTGCCCGTGTTCTGGGTCGGCGTCACCGCGCCGGTGGTGTGGGCCGAGATCTGGTTGCCGAAGAAGTCGAAGTCCACCCAGGTGTCGGTGCTCCGGCCCTCGCGGCAGCCGAGGATCTCGCCGTAGAACCGGCGGGTGCTGGCGAGATCGCGGACGAAGAAGGCGAAGTGAAACGGCCGAGTGGTCGCGGGCATGGTGCTGCAATCTTGCGACCCCTACTTGATGAAGTCCACCCACCCACCGGCATTGGAGACGATGGCCGTGCCGGTGACAGGGTCGAACCCGATTCGGCGAGGGTCTCCCCCGGTGTTCACGGTACGAAGCAAGGTGCGTGATCCCCGATCGTAGATCCGGACGTTGCCAAGACCCGCCACGTAGAGAAACGCGCCGTCGGGGGACAGGCCGAGCCCGAAGCCGCCGCCGCCGGTCACGGTCTCCTTGAGGTGATTGGTCGTGAGATCCCACACGACGAGATCGCTATACTCGAGCGCCACGTAGAGCTCGGCGCCATCGGGGGAGACAGCTGTACCCTGGACGGCGCCCGAGATGGGGAAAGTCCTCGTTATGTCGCGTGAGTTGGCGTCGATTTCGAGTACCTGGGCGCCGCCATTCACCGAAGCGTAGAGGAGCGGCAGGCTGGGATGGCGGGTAATCACGTTGACGGTTCCGACACCCATCTCCTTCACGACCGTTTTGGCTGCGATGTCGACGATCCATATCGCGGCGCCGGAACCGACGAAGAGCGTGCTCTCGTCCGGCGAGAGGGTCACCGCCAGCGGCGTCTGATCCATGGGTATGACATCGAGCAGTGTCCCGTTGGTGAGATCGAGAATGCCGATACCGGGGGCGGAGCTGATGTCGAGTTGCGCGGCCGCCACATACCCGCGTGTCCCGGCGGTATTGACCGCCATCTGCAGGGCCGTCGAACCGACCGTAGGTCCGGAGGTCGGTGCGCTGAAGGGAAAACTGAAGTCGGGGAACGTGCCACCAATTACGCCGCCGTCCGGCCGCGTCACGTAGAACTTCCGGCCCGGCGTGACGGTCACGCCCCAAGGAGTGGGCGACATGGGAACGGTAGCCAGGATCGTTCCGGGCGGCGCGGTTCCCACGAAGACGGCCACGCCGGCGACGAGATCACCGCTCCGGACCGTGACACTCCCGGAGCCGCTGGAACCCATCGCGTGGACCAGGCCCGCGCCGCTCACGGAGAAGATGGCCGGCCGACTCGAGGTGTAGGCCACAGGCGCGTCAGGAATCTGAGCCCCCGCGGCATCCAGGACCGTCGCGGTGATCTGCTGGTCGCTTCCCGGCGCGAGCACTATGGACGTCGGGCTGGCCGTGAGCGTCGTCGGAATCTGGGCCACGGTCACGGGAACGTCGGTCGTCGCATTGCCGCTGGTGACGGTGATCGTGGTCGAGCCGAGGGCCCCGGGTGCATATACGACACCCTGGACGCTGACGGTCACGACCGCCGGATCGTTGCTGACGTATGAGATGGGCGGAGCCGGGAGCGGGTCGCCGACGCCGTCGGTCACCATGACGCTCAATTGAATTGACAGGGTTGGATTCACTACCACCGGGTTGGGCGTGACGATAACGCTGGACGGCGGCAGGATGACTTTCGCCGTGATTCTCGTGGTCAGGTCGCCATCGCTGACCGTGATGGTCGCCTGGCCGAGCGGCCCAACGGCGGTGAGCAATCCGGCGCCCGAGACCGTGACGATCGACGAATCGCTCGAGGCGTACCCGACCGTCTCGCCCTTGATCTCCTGGCCTGCCGCGTCGACCACGATGGCGGTCAACTGTCGCGTGTGGCCCTGGGGGATGATCGGCTCGTTGGGCGTGACGACGATGTCAGCCGGGACCCTCGGTGAAAGCCCTTCGTCGCCGCCACATGCGTAGCAGAGCGTCAACACGCTCCACGACACACACGCAAGCCGACGCGTATTGTTTCTTGCCATCGAGCTTTCCACCTTTGCGTGTTGAATCGCCGGCTCAAGGTTCCTGCAGCGGGAAATCCCTCGAGGCCAGAATTCTCAGGCAAGGAGCGGGCCGCAATCAGACCGAAACCCCCATTCCCCAAAGCGTTATATTCTCCCCGGTATGCCCCTCCCGCCTTCCCGCACCCGCCCGCGGCCGTGAGCCGCGAGGCCGCCGCATCCCCGCCGCCGATGCTCAAGCACTGGCGGGAGATGAAGGCGCAGCACCCCCAGACCATCCTCTTCTACCGGGTCGGCGACTTCTACGAGATGTTCAACGAGGACGCGCAGCTCGCCGCGCGCATCCTCGAGATCACGCTCACCTCGCGCGGCGACGGGGTGCCGCTCGCCGGCGTGCCGGTCAAGGCGGCCACCGACTATCTGCGCCAGCTCGTGGCCGCCGGACACCGCGTCGCCATCTGCGAGCAGGTGGAAGATCCCAAGCTGGCCAAAGGACTCGTCCGGCGGGAGGTGGTTGAGACCCTGACGCCGGGCGCGCTGCTGCAGGAGGGATGGCTCGCGGGGGGGCGCAACAACTGGATGGTTGCGGTGGGAGGGACGCAGGGAGACGACGGCGAAAGGGCGAAAGGGCGAAAGGGCGAAACACAGACCGTCGGGCTGGCGGCGATCGATCTCAGCACCGGTGAGTTCGTGCTGGAGACCGTGGACCGCACGGGCCTCGAGGAGGCCTTCTCCCGGCTCGCCCCCGCGGAAGTCTTAATGCCCTCCGGCGAATCCACCGTTCCGCTGCCCGAGTCCGCGACGCCCTGTCTCACGGCTGCTCGCGACGTGTGGGAGTTCGACGCCGCGCTCGCCCGGGAAGACCTCTGCCGCCGCTTCGGCCTCGCCTCGCTGGACGGGCTCGGGATCGGGCCCGGCGACTCCGCCGCGCTCGGCGCCGCGGGCGCGCTGCTCCGCTATCTCGGCGAGCTCCAGCCTTCGGGCCTGCCCCACCTGACCCGTCCGGTCGTCCGCCGGGCCGACGCGTTCCTCTGGCTGGACGACATGACCCGCCGCAACCTCGAGCTGGTGGAGCCGCTCAGGGCCGGCGCCCGCGGGACCACGCTGCTCGAGACGATCGACGCGACCGTGACGCCCATGGGCGGCCGGCTGCTCCGCCAGTGGCTGCTATCGCCGCTGCGCGATCCCGCCGCCATCGACGCTCGGCTCGACGCGGTGGAGGTGGCCACCAACGACGGGCGGGGACGCGCCCGCCTCCGCGAGGCGCTCGATGGTGTGCGCGACATCGAGCGGCTGGCCGGCCGCGCGGCCGCCGGGCGGGCCACGCCCCGCGAGATGGGCGCGCTGCGCGACTCGTTCGGACGGCTCCCCGACGTCGCCGAAGCGCTGAGCGGTCTCCGGCGCGTGCCGGCGCTGGCCGAGGCGGTGGAGGAGCTGGATCTGCTGGCGGACGTGAGCGGCGAGCTGGGGCGGGCCCTCGAGCCGCGTCCACCGCAATCGCTCGCCGACGGCGGCGTGATCCGCCACGGCTACGACCGGGAGCTGGACGAGCTGCGCTCGCTGCGGGACGGCGGGCGCCAGTACATCGCCTCGCTCCAGCAGCGGGAGCGCGAGCGTACCGGGATTCCGTCGCTCAAGGTCGGCTTCAACAAGGTGTTCGGCTATTACCTCGAGATCACCAACGCGCACGCCGCGCGGGTCCCCGCCGATTACGAGCGCCGCCAGACGCTCGCCTCCGCCGAGCGGTACGTGACGCCCGAGCTGAAGGAGTACGAGGCACGCGTGCTGGGCGCCGAAGAGCGGATGGCCGTGCGGGAGGCCGAGCTGTTCGGAGCGCTGCGGGCCGCGGTAGGCCGGGCGATCGGCCGGATCCAGCGCACGGCCCGCGTCGTCGCCCGGCTCGACGTGTGGACCGCGCTGGCCGAGCGGGCAGTGACCCGTGGGTACGTCCGGCCCAGGGTGCACGACGGGTACGACCTCGTGTTGCGGGAGAGCCGGCATCCGGTGATCGAGTGCATGATGCCGCGCGAGTCGTTCATCCCGAACGACGCGCGGTTCACCGAGTCGGAGCGCGTGCTGCTGGTGACCGGCCCCAACATGGCGGGCAAGTCCACCATCCTGCGCCAGATCGGGCTCTGCGTGGTGCTGGCGCAGATGGGTGCGTTCGTCCCCGCCGCGGAGGCCTCGATCGGGGTGGTGGACCGGCTCTTCACCCGGGTGGGCGCGAGCGACAACCTGGCCCGGGGCCAGTCGACGTTCATGGTGGAGATGAGCGAGACGAGCGCCATCCTGCACAACGCGGGGCCGCGGAGCCTGGTACTGCTCGACGAGATCGGCCGCGGCACCTCCACCTACGACGGCGTCGCGATCGCATGGGCGGTGACCGAGTACCTGCACGACCGGCTCGGCTGCAAGACGATGTTCGCCACCCACTACCACGAGCTGATGCAGCTGCCCGAGCGGCTCCAGCATGCGCGGAACTACAACGTGGCGGTGCGGGAGACGGGAGAGACCGTGGTCTTTCTTCATCGTCTCGAGCCGGGCGGCACCGATCGCTCGTACGGGATCCATGTCGCCCAGCTCGCGGGCCTTCCCGGACACATTCTCCAGCGGGCCCGGGAGGTGCTGGGAACGCTCGAGGGGGAGCATCGGGTGGTGCCCGGCGCCCCTCGGCCGCCGTCCGACCCGGGACAGCTCGTTCTCTTCGGGGAACCGGCGCCGCCGGACCCGATGCTGGAGGAGCTGCGCGCCCTGGATGTAAACGCGCTCACGCCGATCGAGGCGCTCAATCGTCTCGCCGAGATGAAGCGGCGGGCAGAGGACCGCCGGTGAGTGCGGGCTACGAGCTACCGGCTGCGAGCTACTGGCTGGTGGCGCTCCTGCTGTGCGGCTGTACCAGCACCGATGACGGCACGGTGAGATTCGTGCCCGGAAGCAGCCCTCCACCGTCACCTGAGGCCGCCGAGCAGCCGCCGGTCGCGGTGAACCCGGTGTCGCCGGTGGAGTACCCGCCGCCGCTGCGGGACCAGGGGGTCGAAGGACGCGTGCTGCTCCGGCTGTATGCGGACGCGCAGGGCAAACTGGTCCGCGACTCGACCCGCATCCAGGAGTCGAGCGGCTACCCGGCGCTCGACTCGGCGGCGGTCCAGGGTGCGGCGGCGCTCCGATTCTCGCCGGCGCTCCGAAGCGGCCGGCCTGTCGCCGGAGCTTTTCTCCAGCCTGTCCAATTCCGCAACCCGCGCTCCCGGAGCGTCGTGCCATGACGCCACGCAACGCCGAGCCCTACGACTCCGTTCTGGCCACCATCGGCTGGACTCCGCTCATCCGGCTGTCGAGGATCAGCGGGGGGATCCGCACGCCCGTCTTCGGCAAGGCGGAGAACCAGAACCCCGGCGGGTCCGTGAAGGACCGGATCGGCCTCGCGATCATCGAGGACGCCGAGCGGCGGGGAGACCTGAAGCCGGGCGGGACGGTGGTCGAGGGCACCAGCGGCAATACCGGCGTCGGCCTGGCGATCGCGGCGGCGCTCAAGGGGTATCGCTGCATCTTCACCATGCCCGACAAGATGTCGCAGGAGAAGGTGCGCCTGCTCAAGGCGTACGGGGCGGAGGTGGTGATCACCCCCACGGCGGTGCCGCCCGATCATCCCGACAATTACGTCATGAAGGCCAAGCACATCGTGAAGGAGACGCCCGGCGCGATCCTGGCGAATCAGTTCTACAACGCGATCAACCCGGAGGCCCACTACGCGACGACCGGCCCCGAGATCTGGGAGCAGACGGGCGGGAAGGTGACGCATTTCGTGGCGGGGGCGGGGACCGGCGGGACGGTGAGCGGCGCCGGGAAGTACCTCAAGGAGAAGAACCCGAAAGTCCGGGTGATCGCGGGCGACCCCATCGGGTCACTGTACACCCACTATCACCGCACCAAGGGGCTGGGCGAGGGTCACCCATATAAGGTAGAGGGCATCGGGGGCGACAAGATTCCCAGCACCCTCTGGTTCGACTGGATCGACGAGTTCCGCCAAATCCCCGACCGCACGGCGTTTACGATGGCGCGCCGGCTCGCCCGGGAGGAAGGAATTCTCGCGGGCGGGTCGGCCGGCCTCAACGTCTGGCTGGCGCTCGAGGTCGCCCGGGAAGTGGACGATCCCAATGCCATGGTCGTCACCATCCTGTGCGACACCGGCGAGCGCTACCTGTCCAAGCTCTTCAACGACGAGTGGATGCAGGAGAACCAGATGCTCGAGGCGCCCCGGACCACGGTGGAGCAGCTGCTGGAGCGGCGGGCGCCCGAGGCGCCGGCGCTCGTCAGCGTCGCGCCGTCCGCCGCGGTCCGTCAGGCCCTCAACCTGATGAGCACCTGGGGCGTGAGCCAGATTCCCGTGGTAGACAACGGGGAGTCGGTAGGCGGACTCATCGAGGGAACCCTGATGACTCGAGCGCTGGCGCAGCCGTCCCTGCTCGACCGGCCCGTCCGGGAGGTGATGGAGGCCTCGTTTCCGGAGGTCGAGGCCAGCACTCCGACCGATCGGGTGGGCGCCATCCTCACCCGGGAGAGTCCGGCCGCACTGGTGACCAAGGACGGCAAGCTGATCGGCATCGTGAGCCGGTACGATGTGCTGCAGCAGCTGATCGGGCGCTAGAAGGGCGAAAGGGCGAAATGGCGAAAGGGTGATGAGGGTTACTGTTCTCACGGGAGGCACGTCGTCCGAGCGCGATGTCGCGATCGCCTCGGCGGTCCAGGTCGTCGCCGCGCTGCGCTCGAGGGGACACGAGGTCGCGGTGGTGGACACGGCGCGGGGGTACATCCCCGAAGCGGACGAAGCATCGATGCTGAGCGGGGCGGTCGGAGTCGAGCCGCCGTCGATCGATCAGCTTCAAAACCTGGAGCGGGGGCTGCTGCTCTCCGGCCTCGGGAACCTTCCCGTGGTGCGCCGCGCCGACGTGCTGTTCCTTGCACTCCATGGAGGACGGGGTGAGGACGGAACGATACAGACCCTCCTGGAGATGGTGGGGGTCCCCTACACCGGAAGTGGCCGTCTGGGAAGCGGGATGGCCATGGACAAGGACATCTCCAAGCGTCTGTTCCGCCTCGCCGGCGTGGCCACCGCGGACTGGGTCATGGCGCCGGCGTCCCGGGACCAGGTGGGCCGGAACTTCGGATGGCCCGTGGTCGTAAAGCCCTCCAAGCAGGGCTCTACGGTCGGACTTACGGTGGTCAAGGAGGCCGAGGGGTACGACCAGGCGGTGGCCCTGGCGCGGCGCTACGACGACGAGGTCATGATCGAGCGGTTCGTCCCGGGACGCGAGCTGACCTGCGGGGTCCTGGATGGCAGGGCACTGGCCGTAGGGGAGATCATTCCCCGGCACGAAATTTTCGACTATGAATGCAAGTACACTCCAGGCATGTCGCAGGAAATCTTCCCGGCCGACCTTCCCCCCGCCGTTACGGCGGAGTGCGGGCGGCTTTCGCTGCTGGCCCACGAGGCTTTGAAGCTCGGCGGCTATTCGCGTGTCGATTTTCGCTTGACACCGGCGGGGGAACTCTTCTGTTTAGAGGTGAATACCCTGCCGGGCATGACTGCCACCAGTCTCCTCCCCCAGGCGGCCAGGGCGGTGGGCATTGAGTTCCCCGAGCTGTGCGAGCGGATCTGTCGGGCCGCCCGGCCGGGCCGAGCCGTCGAAGCCGGGTAAACCGGGGTTTCTCCGTGAAGGATGTCGTTGGATGAACCTTTCTCCCTCCAGCCGGCTGACGCCTTGGGTCGGGCGCCTCATCATCGCCAACGCGGTGGTGTTGCTCCTGCTCATGACCGTCTTCACATCCCCGGCGCTCCTCGACGACATCCAGTTCACCCCCTCGGGCGCGCTGACCCGCCCCTGGACCTTCCTGACCTACATGTTCGTCCATGCAGGGCTCCTGCACCTGCTGGGGAACATGCTGATGCTCTTCGTCTTCGGTGCCCCGGTCGAAGGCCGGATGGGCAGCCGCAAGTTCATCCTGTACTACCTCTACTGCGGCATCGGCGCGGCCGTGTTCTCGGTGGGCCTGTCGGGGTTCATGTCGGTGGGGCCATTCATCGGGGCGTCGGGTGCGGTGCTCGGCGTGGCGATCGCCTTCGCCATGTTCTGGCCCGACGCGGAGCTCATAATCTTTCCGGTGCCGATCCCGGTCAAGGCGCGCACTTTCGTGGCTGTGATCGTCGGGCTCGACATCCTCGGCGCGCTCTACTTCAACGACGGCATCGCCCACATCGCGCACGTGGGCGGCGCCCTCTTCGGGTATGCGTTCTTCCGGATCCAGGCGATCTCGCGCCGGAGCCCGCATCCCCCACCCCGCGCCGTGGAGCGCGTGGTGATGGTGCAGTCGGGCGCGTCGGAGCCGGAGCACCGCACGCCGCCCGCGCCGCTGCGCCAGCGCCGGCGTCCCGACGCCGACCCCGTCGCCGCTGAAGTGGACCGCGTGCTCGACAAGATCAGCGAGAAGGGGCTCGCGAGCCTCACACCCGCCGAGCGGCGGTTCCTGGACGAGGTGTCGAAACAGAAGAAGGACGGGAAGGAGATTTAGCCCTTTCGCCATTCTCGCCGCTCTTGATTCTCATCGCTCGACTTCGTATCCTGCTCCGTGCTGATCAACCTGCTTCCTGATTTTCTCGCGGTGCTCGACGCCGACGACAGGGAATCGGCGTACCGGCACTATCGCGACACCCACCGCCTCATCCTCGACGCTTACTGGCACAACTACGTGCTCGACCCCGACAGCCCGCACGCGGGTGACGTCGTCGCGTCGATGCTCAAGGCCGACCGCGAAGACCTGCGACGGATCGCCGCCACCGTGGACGTAGTCCGTCTCGCCGAGGAGGCTATCGAGCGCGCCGAAGAGCTGCTGCAGATCGATCGGCCTACCGATACCTATCTCATGGTGGGCCTGGGCGGGGCCAACGCCGGCGAGCTGGTCGTGGGCGGCCGCGGGGTCGCCTTCATCTGTCTCGAGCATTTCACGGGACGGATCAACCCGCAGACCTACGGGATGGGGCTTCCACCCGACCTGATTCCGGTCTGGATCGCCCACGAGCTGGCCCACGCGGTTCGCTACACGTCGGGCACCAGCGAAAGCGAGATGCGGCGGCTCATCGCGGACCTCGGCGGCTACTACGACTACTGGTCCACCGGCAGCCGGGCGACGCTGCGAGAGCTGCTCGTGAATGAGGGCATCGCGGTCCACGCCGCGATGGCCATCGCGCCGGGCTTCGACGCCTCCGATTACTTCGGGTACCCCCGCCGGCAGTACCACCGCCTCCGAGAAATGGAGGCGTTTCTTCGTCGCGCCGTAGAGCCCGACCTCGAGGCCTGCGGGCTCGGCCTGCGGCTCCGTTATCTGTCGGGCGGGATGAGCCCAGCGGCGCGGCTGGTCGCGGGGAGAGTCATTCCCGAGCGGGCGGGATATTACCTGGGCTACCGGATGTCCGAGGCGCTGGTCGCGGAACGCGGCCTCGCCGGTGCGGTCCGGGCCGCGGCGCACGAGTTCCAGGCCGCTGAAGACATCTCGAGGGGAGTGGCGTGAGGACGGCTCAAGGCTGAAGGCTGAAAGCCTATCTGGCCTTCAGCCTTGTGCCTTCAGCCGTCATTTCCCCACACAGAAGCTCCCAAAGATTCTCCCCAGCACCTCCTCCACATCCACGACACCGAGAAGCTCGTCGAGGGCGGCCGTCGCCTCCCGCACGTGATGCGCGGCGAGCACGGCGTCGCCGCCCGGCTCAAGATGTGGCAGCGCCTCGGTCAGCGCCTCGCCGGCCCGGACGAGCGCGACGCGGTGCCGTTCGCGGCTGAGGCCCGGCTCCAGGTCCGCGAAGCCGATCCGCTCGCCGAACACCCGCTCGGCCGCCGCCCGGCGAAGCTCACCCAGCCCCTGGCCGGTCACGGCCGAGACGCCGAGCTGTCCCGCCGGCGCGGCGGTGAGGTCGGCCTTGGTGCGGGCGACGAGCGTCGGGCGTGCCGAGACGATCGCCAGCTCGTCGTCGCCGGGGTCGCGGCCGGTCTCGACGCAGAGCACCACCAGATCGGCCGCGCCCAGATACCGCCGGCTCACCTCAACGCCCATGCGGTCGAGCCGGTCCGCCGAATCCCAGAGCCCGGCCGTGTCGACCAGGCGCACCGGCCATCCCAGAAAATCGGTGTGCGCCTCGATGGCATCGCGCGTGGTGCCCGGGATCTCGGTGACGAGGGCCCGATCGAGGCCGAGCAGGGCGTTGAAGAGGGAGGACTTGCCGGCATTGGGCCGTCCCGCGATGACCAGGGACGCGCCTTCGCGCAGTCGTTCCCCCGATGCCGAGCCCGCGATGAGGCGTGCGATCCGCTCCTGGAGAGACTGGAGATGCTGCCCGATGCGGCCGACCGGAACCGGTCCGTCGTCCTCATCGGGAAAGTCGATCTCGTAGCCGAGGAGCGCCTGGGCGTCCACCAGCGCGTCGCGCAGCTCCGCGAGCCGCCGGGAGAGGCCGCCGTCGAGCTGGCGAAGCGCCGCCTGCGCCTGTGCCGGGGCCACCGCATCGATCAAGTCGCCCACCGCCTCGGCCTGGACCAGGTCGAGCTTGCCGTTGAGCACGGCGCGCCGGGTGAATTCTCCGGGCGAGGCGGGCCTGGCTCCCGCTTCGTGCAGAGCCGCGAGGACCCGGGCCGGAGCCACCAGTCCACCATGGCAGGACAGCTCGACCATGTCCTCGCCGGTGTAACTGTGGGGTTTGGGAAAGACGGTGTAGAGCCCGCGATCGATCGGCTGGCCGTCCCCGGCGTGGAAGCCGGCGAGGAGGGCGACGCGAGGACGGTTGGCGCGAAAGCCCTGGATGACCCGGCCGGCCACGGCGAACGCGTCATCTCCGGTCAGCCGGATCACGGCCAACGCGGCGCGTCCGGGGGAAGTGGCGAGCGCGGCGATCGAGTCGGTCAGCATCGCCGGAAAGTTAGCGCCGCGACCGTCCCGCGCCCCCGGGCATTCCTGTTTCGACTCCCCGACTTCAAAACCTCAGCGCGGAATCCCAGATGCGAGCCCTCAGCGTAGTCGCCATCCTGTCGTTCCTGCAACCCGCGGGAGGCCAGGCTGCCGCCGCTCAGCGCGCGTCCGGCCCCGGGCCCACGGTCACCCTCACGGACTCGACGTCGGTGCCGCTGGAAACCCCGGATGGTCGTGCGATCGTGGGCGTCGCGCTCAACGGCAAAGGACCATATCGTCTCGCCGTCGAGACCGGCTCGCCCGACGTTCGGGTCTCGGCCAAGGTCGTGTCGGACCTCGGGCTCAAGCCCACCGGCAGGATGGATGAGGACGACTCGCTGTTCGTCCTCGATTCGCTCCGGATCGGGGGCGCGCTCATCCGATCGCTGACGGTCGGGCGCAACAGTGCCTTCGAGCGGCTGGGGGTGGACGGGGTTCTCGGCCTCGAGGCCTACCGCGACCTGCTTCTGACCGTGGATTACCCGAACCAGCGGCTCTCGCTGGCCACCGCCACGCTGCCGCCACCCGATGGCCGGGAGATCCTCAAGGCGACGCATGTCGGGCCCTTCATCGGCATTCCGATCGCGCTGGGCGATGTGCGGGAGATCGGCGTGATCGATACGCAAGGCGGGGTGGGCTTCGCGGCCATCGAGGAGGTCGGCAGCCGCCTGACCTTCCAGACGCCGCTGAGGGTGGTTGGCCGCGCGGTGGTGGGGGGAGGCGCGCCGGTTCCGGTGAAGCAGGGGGTGCTGGCGGGAGCGGCGGTATTGGGACGGCACCGGATCAGTCAGCCGCCGGTCGCCGTGCATGCCCTGCCGCCCGACATTCCCTCGCATGTCACGATCGGACTCCGCGTCCTGCGGAACTTCGTGCTCGCGATCGATCAGCGCACGATGGCGGTGCGGCTGACCCGGCCGGATAGCGGGGAGATCAGGCTGTAGGTCGCGGGTGGCGACCCTAGCCCTTCGCCCTCTTCCTCTCCGGCTCCTTCGTCTTCACCTCGACGATCTGGCGGACGGTGCGCTTCATGCGCTCCCGCGCGAGGAGCCACTGCTGGGGAATGCTCGCGATGTTGCTGACCGCGTAGTACAGGTTGAGCCCCGATGCGAAGTTGAGGAAGAGGAACGTCATCATCGCCGGCATGACGTAGAGCATCATCTTCATCTGGGGATTGGCCTCCATACCCATCTGACCCACCTTGCTGAGCCCGAACATCGACAGCCCCATGATCAGCGGGATGATGTAAACCGGATCGGGCCGGCTCAGGTCCGGGAGCCAGAGGAACGACGCGCCCCTCAGCTCGATCGTGTTCTGGAACACGAAGAAGAGCGCGAAGAGGACCGGCATCGGCAGGAGCATGGGCCAACAGCCGCCCAGCGGGTTGACGCTGTGCTCCTTGTAGAGCTTGAACATCTCCTGCTGCAGCCGCTGCGGGTCGTTCTTGTACTTGTCCTGGATCTCCTTCATCAGCGGCTGGACCGCCTGAAGCTGGAGATTGGCGCGCATGGCCTTCTGGTTGAGAGGCCACAGCAGCAGACGGACGATGATCCCGAAGAAGATCAGCACGAGCCCGTAGGGCAGGCTCAGGTGCTCGTGCATCCAGACGAGGAGCCAGCGCACGGCTCCTGCGACCGGGCGGATGACGGTTCGGAACCCCGGCCAGCCGTATGGGTTCACGTCGTCGAAATCGTGACCCACCCTGCCCAGGCGGTCGTACTCCATCGGGCCCGCGTACACCGTGTAGCGGAATGCCCCGCTCGGTGGGAGCGACAAACCCAGGCGCACGTCCGCGCTGGTGGGCCGCTTCTCGTCGGTCTTCCGCGCCAGGGCGGTAACGCCGCCGATGCCACCGCCCGTGCTGTCGAAGGCGAGGACGGCGGTGACGAAGTACTTGGATTTGACGGCGGCCCAGTCGAGCGGGCCGCTCACGGTCCGCGGCTCGCCCGGCTTGAGGCTGGCGAAATCGGTCCGCTCGGTCTCGTTCTGCTTGGTCACGAGCGCCAGGGCGCGATGGTTCTCCTCGGCGTTGGCCTCGGTGTTGGCGAGGGTCGGCCCCATGGACACGAGCAGCTGTCCGCCGTTCGGCCCGACTCCGGTGACCTGGCCCGCGATGCCGATCTGATAGTCGTCCGGCTGGAAGGTGTACGTCAGCGTCAGCGACACCGGCCCCTTCGAGCCGGTGAGCGTGAGCGGCGTCGGCCCCACCACCGACAGCGACTCGGCGGACGGGGCGAACTGCCAGTCGTGGAGCGAGATCGTGTCCTGACCGAGGACCAGCGAGAGGTCGAGAAGCCGGGAGTCGGGTGGCAGGATCTCCGCGGTGGCGCCCGCCTCGCCCGGCGCCATCGAGCGATAGCGGACGAGGCGCGCCTCGATCAGGCGCCCGCCCACCGTGCTGACGCCATAAGTGTACAGCGGCGAGGTGATGCGGACGGTGTCCGCCGGACCGGCGGAGGGAGCCGTCGTGGCCGCCGTCGTGTCGGGGCGCACCGCGGAGCTGTCGGGTTTCGCGGGCGGAGGCAGCGCCGGCTTCCGGACCGGCGCCGCCGGGGCTGCCTGGGGCGTGCCTGCGGCCGGTTTGGGTGGTCGCTTGATGAAGATCGCGGGCGTGATGGCGATGGCCATCATGAGAAGGATCGCCCAGACGGTACGACGGTCCATGGCGTCAGGTCACGAGGTCAGGGAACGGGGTCGAAGCCGCCCGGGTGAAACGGGTGGCATCGAGCGAGGCGCCGCGCGGCGAGCCAGCTTCCTCTGAGGGCTCCGTGCCGCGTCACCGCTTCGAGCGCGTACTGGGAGCAGGATGGGTAGAACCGACAGCTCGGCGGGAGCAGCGGAGACAGCAGGCGCTGGTAGGCCCGGATGAGCGTGGCGAGAACGAGGCGCGGCAATCGGACGATCACGCTCACGGCTCACTCCGTCTCCACTCCGACCTTGAGCACGGCCGCCCGCCAGGCGAGCAGCTGGCGTCGGAGATCGGCGAAGCTGGCGACGTAAGCCTCGCGCCGCGCCCTGATGACCAGGTCCCATTGCGGTTGGTGCGGCTGCAGCTCGACCCGCCAGATCTCCCGGAGCCTGCGGCGGAGACGATTGCGGGCCACCGCGGACGACTGAAACTTCGGAACGATCAGTCCCATCCGTGGGTGGCCCGTCGTGTTGTCCGTCCAGATCATGTCCAGGTGCTCGTAGCGGCGGCGGCGTCCTCCCGTGAGACAGCGGCGAATCTCCGACGGGCGGGCGAGCCGGTGGGCTCGCGGCAGGCGCGTCAGGAGCCCCCGTGCTTCGAGGGCAGGGAGATCGCCAGCTGCTTCCGCCCCTTCTTGCGCCGCCGGGAAAGCACCGCCCGGCCCCAGCGGGTGGCCATGCGGGCACGGAACCCGTGCTTGTTGATCCGGCGCTTGTTGCGCGGCCGATATGACGGCTTCATCGGTTCGTTCCCTCAAAGTGAGCCGGGGAAGCTAGTTTGGCAGAGAGCCGGGGTCAAGTTAAGAGCTACGGGCTACGAGCTACGGGCTACGAGCTGCGAGCGCATTCATCGCGAATCTCTGAGCAGAAATATTTCGTTGCGCGGAGACCTTCAGCACCCCTCGCACAGGCTCGTAGCTCGTAGCTCGTAGCTCGTAGCTTTTCGCTGTCAAGACGCATTGACTTTTCAACACCCGACCCGTAACATCTCCTGCCCTTAGAAATCTCCCACCGTTTTTCGAGCACCGATGCCGCTGTCCGCCAAAGACGCATGGAAGCGCATCCTCGATGAGGCGCACCGCGAACTTCCAGACCACACGATCCGGACCTGGCTCGAGCCCACTGAGGCCATCGCCCTCGACGAAGGGCGCCTCATTGTCGGAGCCCCGGACCAGTTCGCGGTGGAATGGAACGAGACCAAGCACGCGCCCCTGCTCTCGAAGCTGGCGGAGCCGGTGCTCGGCTCGCCCACTTCCGTCGTCTTCCGGGTTCACGAGGACAGACAGAAGCGGCCGCAGATGGACTTCTTCGTGGCGCCAGTGCCCACTCGTCCCGACAGTGAGGCCGGCGCGCGGCAGGTCGTGAATTCCAGCACACAGCCGTTGAACGAACGCTACACTTTCGACACGTTCGTCATCGGCAAGTCCAACGAGCTCGCGGCGGCGGCGGCCCACGCCGCGGCCGAATCACCGGGCAAGACCTACAATCCGCTCTTCATTTACGGCGCCACAGGCCTGGGCAAGACCCACCTGATGCAGGCCATCGCCCAGACCGTCCTCCAGCGCATCCCCGAAACCCGCATCCTCTACGTCGGCGCCGAGCAGTTCATCAACGAGGTCATCGAGAGCATCCACAGCCGGACGATGCCGGAGTTCCGGCGCCGCTATCGCGCCGATGTGGACCTCTTCCTGGTGGACGACGTGCATTTCCTCGAAGGCAAGGAGATGACCCAGGAGGAGTTCTTCCACACCTTCAACGCCCTCTATGAGGGGAACAAGCAGATCGTCCTGACCTCGGACCGGCCGCCCAAGGAGATCCCGGGCCTCGAAGCCCGCCTGGTGAGCCGGTTCGAATGGGGCATGGTGGCCGACATCGGCCAGCCCGACCTGGAGCACCGCATCGCGATCCTGCGGAAGAAACAGGAGCAGGACCATCTGGAGCTCACCATCCCCGACGACGTCCTGCGCTTCATCGCGGAGCACGTCCGCTCGAACGTCCGCGAGCTGGAGGGGTGCATCATCAAGCTCCTGCTGTTCGCGTCGCTGAAGCATAAGGAAGTCTCGATCGAGCTGGCCCGCGAGGCGCTCTCCGACCGGATCCGGCCGGGCGAGGATTCGCCAGGCTCACCCAAGGCGCTGCCGTCGATCAACAAGGTGCAGGAGGTCGTGGCGCGGCGCTGGGGCGTGACGCCGGAAGGGCTGCGGTCCAAGGCGCGGATCAAGACGCTCACCGTGCCACGGCAGATCGCGATGTATCTCGCGCGCGAGCTGCTCGAGATGCAGCTCGTCGAGATCGGACAGGCGTTCGGCGGGCGCGATCACTCCACGGTGATTCACAGCGTGGACAAGGTGAGCCGGCAGATGTCGCGCGATCGCACGTTCCGCGAGCGGGTGGATCACGCGCGCCAGGAGTTGTGCGCAGAATAATCCCCGCGGGTGGAGGGGGGTGTGGGAATTCTGGATCACCGTGGAGAGCAGGGTAGGCGCGTCCCCACGGCCAACACGGAGTCGACACGAGGCAAGAGCGGCAAGTGGGGGCACCGGCGTTGCTTGTCGCGCCGCTCCACATTTCAAGAGCCTCTACTACTGCTGCTATCATTTATATACTGGATGAGTAGTCTTTGTTTTAGCGTCCTCCGAGGAGCGGCATGAAGGTCACGATCACGCGGGAGCAGCTGCAGGAAGGTCTCGTCGCGGTGGCGGCCAGTGTGCCGGCAAAAACGACGCTGCCCATCCTCTCCAACATCCTTCTCGAGGCCACCAAGGACGGCATTCGGCTGTCGGGCACCGATCTCGACATCTCGGTCAGCACCACCGTCTCCGCCTCGGTGGATCAGGAAGGCGCGATCACCCTGCCGGCCCGCAAGCTGGTGGAGATCGTGCGCGAGCTGCCCAACGCCGCCATCCGGCTGGTCGCCTCGGGAGAGCAGCGCGTCGGGATCGAGTGCGGTCGGTCGCGCTTCCGGCTCCTCGGCCTGCCGCGCGAGGAGTTCCCCGCGTTTCCCACGGTGAAGTTCGAAGGCGGCTGGCGCACCTCGTCGAAGGACCTGCAGAAGCTCATCGCGCACGTCGCCTTCGCGGCCAGCACGGAGGAGAGCCGGCCCATTCTCAACGGCGTGCTGTGGGAGCTGCGGCCCGAGCGGATGCGGATGGTGGCCACCAACGGACACCGCCTCGCGAGGATGGACGTGCCCACACCGCCGGCAGGCAGCTCGGCCCAGGCCGATCTGATCGTGCCCCCCAAGGCGCTGGAGCAGATCCGCCGCCTGTTCAAGTCGGACGAGGAAGTCGAGATCGCGCGGAGCGAGAACCACCTCGGCTTCCGCTCGAGCTCCACCCAGATCTTCACCCGTCTGATCGAGGGGCCGTATCCCAACTACGAGCAGGTCATTCCAAGGGAGAACGACAAGGCAGCCACCGCCGACAAGGGCGCCTTCGCCGCGGCCCTCCGGCGCATGAGCATCGTGGCCAGCGACCAGACTCACCGGATCCGGATGGCCTTCGCCAACGGGTCCTGCAAGCTCTCGGTCCAGACCCCCGATCTCGGGGAGGCCCAGGAGGAGATCACGGTCACCTACGAGGGCGATCCCCTCGAGATCGGGTTCAACGCCGCCTATCTCCTCGAGATTCTCAAGTACATCCCCACCGACGAGGTCCGTCTCACATTCAAGGCCCCCGAGCGCGCCGCCACGTGCGAGCCGGTCGGATGGGACGACCCCTCGAGCTTCCTGACGCTCGTCATGCCGCTGAGGCTGGTGGATTAAAGACGGCTGAAGGCTGAAGGCTAGGTTTCAGCCTTTCAGCTTTCAGCGTTCAGCCTTTGGCTGTTGTTCCAGCAGCGAATCCAGCAGCGAGTCGAGTCCAGGCGTCCACTGGATCGTGTCCCCCGGCTCCAGTACCGGCTCGTCCTCGATCTTCGGCACCACCACCCGCTCGCCCTGCATCCGGCGCAAGATCAGATCCTGCCGCCGGCGCATGCGCGCGGGCTTGTGCTTGGGGTTGGATGTGAGCGGAAAGGGCAGCGTGGCGGCGAGGGCGGCCGCCTGGCTCTCGGTGAGGCGAAGCGCGGCGCGATGGTAATACTTCCGGCTTGCCGCCTCGACGCCCCAGATACCGGGCCCCAGCTCCGCGACGTTGAGGTACAGCTCCAGAATCCGTTTCTTCCCCAGCGTGTGCTCGAGCCGGTACGCGGTCACCGCCTCCTTGAGCTTTCGCAGCGGGCTCCTGGACGGTGAGAGGTAGAGATTCTTGGCCAGCTGCTGGGTGATGGTGCTCGCTCCACGCATGCCCTTGAGCCGGGTCGACGCCGTTCCCACCACGCGCCACAATTCCGCCCGGTCCCGCTTGGAATCCCAATCGAAATCCGGCCGCCCGTAGCCGAGCGCGGCCCGCATCTCCTGAAAGTCGATGCCGCCATGGGCCCAGAAGCGGGCGTCCTCACCCGTGGTCGCGGCTTCCGCCATGGCGGGCGCGATGGAATCGAGCGGCACCGGACGGTAGGCCCGCGGCAGCTTCGGATCGGGGTGGCGCCGCATCGCCATGAACGCCGTCTCCTTCGGCCAGTGGGTCCGGTACCAGGTCGGCGGCGGCCATACGGCGAAGAGCCAGGCCACGAACAGGACGGGCGGGAGCGCGATGAACAGGAAAAGCCGGAGCACTGGAGGCCGCCGTGGAACGGCGGGTTACCGCGCGGGAGACTGCGTGATCGAGAAGCTGCCGGTCTGCTTGACCGGCACGGTCTGGCCCACCGCTGGGACCGAAATGGACATGTCGCCACTGTCGTTGCCCTGGGCCGACACCAGCGCGCCGTCGCCGCTGATCTGGTGGACCGCGTGGCGGTTCCCGCTCGCGCTCATCTCGAGCGTCTGGTCGGCCTGCTGCCGGCTCCCCGTGCGGGTGTAGGTGCCGTCACTCGTGAGGGTGAGTCCCTTCTTGGACCCTTCGGCGGCATGATACGTGGTCCGCTGCTTTTCGGTGACGGGAAAGGCATCGGCGACGAGCTTGTACTCGGAAGAGTCGGCCCACTCCATGCCCGCGCGGGCGCCCTGCGCGGGGAGGCGGGGGAACAAGAGCCGCAGGCGGCCGCTCAGCTCGTCCGTCAACGTGGCCGGCTTGTCGGTCTGGAGCTGCGAGAGCGCGCCGTCGTTGGCGAGGATGCCGGTCCACCGAGCGCCCCGAACCACGCGTGCGGAGTCGATGGGCTGGCCGTTTTCGAACGCCAGGAGGGAGTCCAGGACGATGGTGACCGGGTAACTCGTGGCGCCAGATGTGCCCTCGATGGTCACGTGCACGAACGCCACCCGGTCTCGCACCTGCTGCTGCACGGCGCCCCCGGGATACTGCAGGGTCAGGCTGTCGTGTCGCTCGAGCTTGTAGCCGGTGGATGGGGTGGGTCGATACACCACCCCGGAGGGCTTCGGCCCGGCTGCGGGGGCGTTCGAGTCACCCTTATCGGGAGCGGGGTTGTCGCCGCCGGTCGTGACGGTCGTGCCGGCGCACGCCGCGACGAGGATCGAGATCAGCGCCGCCTGCCATCCCGGCCGGCGACTCACCTGAGGGCCGTGACCTTGGTGGTCTGGGTGACGGTGATCGGGACGGGCTTCTCGGTGAACGATCCCGAGATGGTGAGGGCCGAGTGCACCTCCCAGTCGCCGCCAAGGTAGCGGCCCTCCGGGGTGACGAAGTAGGTGCCGGAACCTGTGCCCGACCCCTCGAGGTTCGCCGGGCCGCTGGGCGTGGGCTGGCGGCCCGCCACCGTCGACGCGTAGTCCGACGTGATCCGAATGGCCTTCTCGTTGCCCCGCTTGTCCTGGGCCTGCGCCTGGTAGTTCGTGACCCGCTTGACGACGACCGTGTCCTCGCCGGAGACCGTGGCGCGCGACGTGGTATCCGCCCACTTCTCGCCCACCTTGACCCCGGATTTCACCCAGGGGAAGAAATCAGTCAGGAAGCCCTGTACCTGCAGGGCCGCCGTCGTGCTGGTCACCGGTTCCAGCTCGGAGAGCTTGCCGGCTTTGCTGAGAAACCCGCGATACTCGGCGCCGCGGGCGCTGTCGAAGACGGAGGCGGGGATGGGCGACGTGCTGTCGCCGCGGATGGAGTCGACCACGACCTTGACGACCCGGCCGTTGGTGCTATCGGTGAGCGTGAGGGTGACGAACCCCGAGGTGGAGAAGGAGATGGACTGCTTGCCCTTCCCGCTGGCGGTCCCGTCGATCTCCTGGGTGAGCGTCTGGTCGATGCGGTAACGTGCGGTCGAGGGCGCGCCGCCGGTGGCCGTCAGAACGAGACTCACCGTACCCAGCGTCGTCGCCAACCCCAAGACATGTGAGGCCATCACCTTCCCTCATTCGTAGGCCGGACCGGAAAGGTAACCGGGAGGCGAAAGGGCTTTCACCCTTTCGCCCCCCTGGTCGCGCCGTAAGCCGAGTTCTGTTCCCGCCGCTTGCGCGACGGGGATGGTCATCTATCTGGGATGGCCGTCGCCGGCCATCTCGAGCAGCCTACCCGCGGCTTCCCTTTCGGGATGGTCGGTGCGGGACGCACCTCGCCGCTTACTTGGCCTTGCTCCGACTGGGGGTTGCCGTGCCGTCGCCGTTACCGGCGGCGCGGTGGGCTCTTACCCCACCGTTTCACCCTTACCGCCGACGACCTCGCGGACGCCGGAGGCGGTTTGTTTTCTGTGGCCCTGTCCGTCGCCTTGCGGCGCCCAGGCGTTACCTGGCAGTCGACCCTGTGGAGCTCGGACTTTCCTCGGACGCCTTGCGGGCGCCCGCGACCATCACGCGCGACCAGAACTGCGGCTGAAGGCTAAAGGCTCAAGGCTCAAGGCGTCAACCCGCCTCCCCCACCCTCGCCAACCCCAGCTCCGCCTGCTTGATGAATGGCTTGAGCGACTGGTCGGCCGCCTTCCACTGGCTGAGCACCTCGCGGTACTCCGCCCGGGCCTCGGCTCGGCGTCCAAGCTGCTCGTAGGCAGCGGCCCGGAGCAGCCGGACCCGGCCGAGCATGCCCCAGCGAGAGTCGAAGCCTGCGGTCCTCAGCAGGCCGGGCTCGAAGTCCTGGAGCGCGCGGAGCGTCGCGTGGTAGTCGCCCAGGAGAAAGTAGGCCTGGGCCGCGAGCGGCCTGCGGTACAGCGTCCACATGTTCTTCATCCCCGCCAGGCTGTCCGGCTCCGCGAGCACCCGGCGCGCGGCGATGGAGTCGCCACGGGTGAGCGCGAGCAGCGCCCGGACTTCCTTGGCCAGCGCCTCGCCCGTCATCGCCTGGTACTCGGTGAGGGCGGTGCTGTCGGCCGCGGGGCCGGTGAACAGCCCGATGGCGGCCGACGCGCCGCTGTGGGCGACGTGCTTCCGCTGGTCGGCCGGCACCATCCGCCCCGCCTCCGCCGCGCTCTGCCACACCTGGCGCAGGGAGGACGCCGGACCTCCGGTGGCGGCGTAGAGATCGCCCAGCGCCATGCGGCGCCACCCGCCGGTTTCCCCGGTCTTGTCGGCGTCGCTGACGACCTCCTTCCGCACCCGGTCCGCGAGATCGAGCGCCTTGGCCGCGTTCACGAGATCGCCCTGGTAGGCGAAGACGTTGGCCGCGGCGGCGATGTCGCCGACCACCGTGGGCGCGCCCTGGTAGCGGCTGAAGTCCTGGGGGGCCACGGTGTCGAGCGCCGTGCGCAGCTCGTCGGCCGCCCGCTCCACGTCGCCCGAGGCGAACCGGATCCGGGCCTCGACGAACGGGAGATCGGGGTGGATCGGCGCCGTCTGCTTGAAGCGATCGACTTCACCCATCGCGGCGGCGAAGTTGCCGGACACCACGTAGGCGTCCACCATCGCCGCGTGAGCCCGCAGGGTCGTCGGCTGGCTGGCCACCCAGTTCCGCGCCGTTGTCAGGGCGGCGGTTCGCGCGCGGGCGACGGCTGCCGTACGCGTCGCGGAGTCGAGGGTGCGGCCGTCGAAGCCCTCGGCCATCGCGAAGGAGTCGGGGGTCACGAGCGCGTAGTAGGGCTGCGGGCCGCCCGCGCTCGAGAGCATCGCCTGGACGTGATCGTAGGCCAGCGCGTATTCGGGGTCGAGCGACAAAGTGCGCCTGAAGGCCTGAATGGCGCGGGTCCACGCCGGCGACTGGTCGCGATAGGTGGTGTCGTGGAACCACGCCTCGCCGAGCCCGTACCATGCGTCGGCGTCGCCGGCGTCTCGGGCGATGAGCTGCTGGTACGACTCGCGGGCGGCCCCATATTCGCCCGTGAGGAACGCGCGATAGGCGTTGATCACCGTCCGGTCGTGCGCCGGTAGCCGCTCGGAATAAGCCGTCGCGCGCGCGATGGCGTTGTCCGCGATGGAGTCGCCCACCCCGACGAGCCATCCCCGGGTGAGCGCAAGCCGGTAGTAAGCCAGGCCGAAGGTCGTGTCGAGCGCCGTTGCCCGGCGGAAGCCCTGCTCCGCGCCGGTGAGGTCCCAGCGGTTGAGCCGCTCGACCCCGTCGAGGTAGGCGCGGTAGGCCTCGAGCGAGCCCGTCGTGGCACGGGCCAGGCCGATGCGAATCTCCTGGGGGGCGCCGGAGAGGTCGAGCAGCTTGGCGGCCAGATCGTCGAACAGCGGGCGCGCGTCGTCGCCCGCACGATCGTCCACCCGGGCGACGTCCACCCGAGTGCCGCTGGCGACGTCGTACATTCGGGCCACGAGGTGCAGCGAGTCGCCGGCCTGCGTGAAGTCGCCGAGCACGACGGTCCAGACTCCGGCCTCGCGGGCCAGGCGCCGCGCCAGGTCGAGCCCGATCGGGTCGCCCGGCTTGAGCCGGTGATGCGCCAGCAGGTCGTGCAGGCGCTCGTGGTCGACCACCGTGAGATCGTTCCACTGGGAGAGATTGAGCGCCAGCATGCTCACGCTGCCCTCGCGGAGCCAATCCACCGAGCGATCGTCGCGCAGATTGTCGAAGGGCAGCACGAGCATGGAATGGCGCGGGTTGACGCCCGCCGGCACGTGCTCGCTCCGTCCCACCAATCCGATCGTCAGCGCCAGCACCGCGGCGGCGAGCGCGCCCCCCGCGACCAGCCACCGGCGGCTGCGCGACGGGTGAGGGGGAACGGCGCGCTCTCCCGCCAGCGCCTGGCGGAACTCCTCACCGGTCTGCCAACGTGCCGCCGGCTGCTTCTCGAGCGCGCGCATCACCGCCGCGCCGAGCTGGGGCGAGATCCCCTGACGGACCCTGCCGACCGGAGCCGGCCGCTCGGCGATGTGCTTGGACACCACCACCCGGCTGGCGCCGGTGAACGGCGGCCGGCCGGTCAGCATCTCGTAGGCGACCACGCCGAGCGCGTAGAGATCGCTTCGGCCGTCCACCTCCTCACCGGCGGCCTGCTCCGGGCTCATATAGTTCGGCGTGCCCACCGCGACGCCCTGCCCCGTGCTGGTTCCGGCCGAGTCGCCGGCGACGGCGCGGGCGATGCCGAAGTCGGCGAGCAAGGCCCTGCCGCTTCCGGTCTCGATCAGCACGTTCTCCGGCTTCACGTCGCGGTGCACCACCCCGGCCCGGGCGGCCGCGTCGAGCGCCGAAGCCAGATCGGCGGTGATGCGGGCGACATCGCCGGGGTCGAGACGCCCGTCACGGGTGAGCCGCTGGCGCAGGCTCTCGCCCTCGATCTCGTCCATGACGTAGTAGAGAAGGTCGCCCGCCGTGCCGGCGGTATGGACGGCCACCACGTTGGGATGGCGAAGCCGGGCGATGGTCCGGGCCTCAGCCAGGAAGCGGCGGCTGATCGAGGGATGAGTAGCGAGCTCGGGGTGCACCACCTTGATGGCGACGGTGCGGTCGAGCGCGGTATCGGTGGCAAGGTAAACGACGCCCATCCCGCCGCGTCCCAGCTCGCGGACGAGCCGGTACTGGGGGCCGAGGGCGGCTTGCAACGCCGGGTACGGGTCGGAGAAGTCCATCATGGGACCGCCGGCTCGAGAAAGCGGGAAGCAAATATAGCGACAGATGCCTGAACGCCGGAAATGGTTGCCGGTCGCAGGCTTTGGCGATGTTTCGGGTTGAACTGGTTTTGACGTCCGAGGCCTATCCTCTTGCACGACATGGGAGGAGCACGTGGCGTTCGAACCGGCCCCAGCCTCGACGACAGTGGCGGCAGTCCTGCTGCCCGGAGAGCGACCGCGCGTTGACGCTGCCGGCAACGGCTGCTTCGCGGTGGTCCATCGTGACACGATTCCCGACGCGCTCCGCGTGGTCCGCGAACGGTCGGTCGACGCGGTGCTCCTCTCCGTTCATCGCTGCGGACCGGACCAGATGGAGCCGCTGGGCCATTTGGTTCGGGAATTCCCCACCATTCCCACCGTCGCCCTCGTGTCCCAGCACGATCCTGGCGCCATCGAAATGCTCCTGCGGCTCGGCGCGTCGGGCGTTCGCCAGGTCGTCGACGTCACGTCGCCTACGGGGTGGAGCCGGCTCCGGCAGATCGTCGGCCAACCGGCCACCCGCGCCGTGGCCAGGATCCAGGGTCCTGTCCTGGACACGCTGCGCGAGGCGCCGCCCGACGCCCGGCTCTTTCTCGAAGCCCTCATCCGCCTCGCGTCCGAGGTGCCGACGGTCACCCGGGTCTCCGGGGAGCTCTCGGTGCGTCCCAGCACGCTCATGTCGCGGTTCGCGCGAGCGGGGCTGCCGTCGCCCAAGAACTATCTGGCGGCCATCCGGCTGCTTCACGCCGCGCATCTGTTCGAGACCGGAGGACTGTCGGTCGCGGATGTGGCCTACCGGCTCGAGTACTCTTCGCCGCAGAGCTTCGGACGACATCTGCGGGCCATGCTCGGGGTCACCGCGCTCGAGTTCCGGCGCCGGTTTCCCTTTCCGGTGGCGCTCGAGCGCTTCATCGAGTTGATGATCGATCCCTATCTGGACATCTGGAAGGACTTTCACCCGCTGGCGGCGGGTGGGTGGGAGACCTCGCGGAGCGGGGAGGCGCGGCGCCCCGGCGCGCGCTAGTGCCGGAGCCGCCCGTGCCGGGCGAGGACCTCGCGCAGCGCCTCGTGCGGGAGGGCGGGCACGCGGTAGCCGTCCGCCCCGGTCATGGTGCGTGCCGCCACCATCGCGTTGGTAATCGCCTCTTCGGTCGCCTGCACGGTCGCCTCGTAGATCGGGTCGATCGCCTGCTCGGCCAGCATCTCGACCTTGGCCACATGGCGCGAGTCGGGCGTCCCCGTGGGCGCCGTCGAGAACGCCAGAAACAGGTCACCCGACCCCATGCCGGAGACCCCGCCCATGCGGCCGATACCGAGCGATGCGCGGCGCGCGACGCGGCGGAGCTGGTGGGGCAGCAGCGGCGCGTCGGTCGCCACGATCACGATGATCGAGCCGTGCTCGGTCGTGGCGCCGGCGCCTGCCGGGCAGCGCTCGCGGGCCCGGATGGAGTCGAGCTTCTCGGTGGTGTCGTAGCACGGCTCCGGCGCGCTGATCTCCTGCCCTACCGGCACGCCCGCGATCCGCAGCTGCTCCCGAAGGCCGAAGTTGCATTGCACCAGGACCCCGACGGTGAATCCGCCGCCGGGTTTGGACAGCTGCCGGCTGGCGGTGCCGATACCGCCCTTGAACCCCAGGCAGATCATGCCGGTGCCGCCGCCGACGTTCCCCTCCGTCACCGGGCCGGACTTCGACGCCGCCAGCGCGGCCTCGACGTGCTCCCTGTGCACGTGGAAGCCGAAGATGTCGTTCAGGTCACCGTCCCAGGTCTCGGCCACGACGGGCAGGCAGCAGATGGACGCATCCACGAGCCGGTCCCGTCCCCAGCCGATGATGGCGTCGCGCACCGTGCCGACGCTGTTGGTGTTGGTGATCGCCACCGGATACACCAGCAGCCCGTAATCCTCGATCCAGGGCGTGCCGGTCATCTCGCCGTTGCCGTTGAGGCTGAACCAGCCGGCGAACGCGGGCGCCAGATCGTCGCGGCCGCGCGGGAAGATGGCGGTGACGCCCGTCCGCACGGGGCCTTCGCCCACACGCAGACGGCCGTTACCCCGCACGATGGTCGCATGGCCCACGGTCACGCCCTTGACGTCGGTGATCGCGTCGAGTGGTCCCGGCGTGCCGTCGAAGGGGACGCCGAGATCGCGGGCGCGCGGCGGCCGTGCCTGGGCGGCGGCGATGGAGGTCGCAGGGAGGACGGACGTCGCGAGCAGGGCGAGCAGCCGCGCGGCCCGGTAGATGGTGTCGGTTCGGATGGCTCCTCCAGTGGTCACCGCGCCGCCGGCACTCGCAGCCGGGCGGGACGGAGCTCGGCGTCCACCGCGCGGCCCGCCCGCGCCACCAGGTCGGGGATCCCGGCGATGTCCGCGTCGGTCGTGCGGAAGTTGACGATACATGCCCGGAGAACGAAACGCTCCCGGACCAGCGCGTTGGTCACGAACACGTCGCCACCCGTCTTGAGGCGCTCGAGCAGCTTTTCGTTGAGCTCGTCGAGATACGGGTCGGTCTCGGGCGAGGCGCGCAGGTCGGCCGGCACGTACCGGAAGGTGCAGATGCTCAACCCCAGGCTCACCGCCTCGAGCTCGGGGTGGGCCCCGGCCGCGGCATACAACGCCCCCGCCAGCCTGCAGTCGTCCCCGATCATCCGGATGTAGCCGTCGCGGCCCGACTGCTGGATGCCGAGCCACACCTTGAGCGCGCGAAAGCCCCGCGAGTTCTGGAACCCCAGCTCATAGAAGTTGATCGGCGGCTCTTCGCCTTCGGTCTCGAAGTGGTAGTAGGTGGCGTGGTAGCTGAACGCCTCCGCGAGCCGGTAAGGCTCACGCACGAGCACGCACCCCGCCTCGAGCGGCGCGTACAACCACTTGTGCGGGTCCACCGCGAGCGAGTCGGCCAGCCCGAGCGCCTTGAGATCATCGGGTGCGTCGGGCAGGACGGCGGCGGGCGCGCCGTAGGCCCCGTCGACGTGAAACCAGAGGCGCTCCTCCCTGCAGATGTCGGCGAGGGTCCGAATCGGGTCGATCGCGCCGGTGCCCACCGTGCCCGCGGCGCCCACCACCATCAAGGGCCGGTCGCCGGCGGCGCGATCGGCGCGAATGGCTTCGCGCAGAGCATCGAGCCTGATCCGGTGAGCGTCGTCGGTGGGAATCCAGCGCACGGCGTCGGTGCCGAGGCCGAAGAGGTCGGCCGCTTTCTGAATCCAGGTGTGGGTGCCTTCGGAGACGTAGACCCGAAGCCGCGTCGCCTCGGCGCCCGCGAGTCCGGCCGCGCGGACCGTCTCCCCCAGCACGGCGCGACGTCCGGCCAGGAAGCAGACCAGGTTCGCCATGTTGCCGCCGCTCACGAGCAGGCCGCCACACGTCACCGGATACCCCACCAGCTCGGCGATCCAGCGCACGGTCTCGGCCTCGATCTCCGAGGCGATGGGGGACAGCTCCCAGCCCCCCACGTTGGGATTCAGCGCGGCGGCCATCGCATCGGCCAGGATGCCGATGGGCGCGGCGGACGAGGTGATGTACCCCATGAATCGCGGGTGTCCGTTGTAGAGCGAGTGCTCGATGAGCAGCGGGACCGTAGACGCCAGCAGGCGCTCGGGGTCGGCGCCGTTCGCGGGGAGTGGCCGCCGACCGAGGAGGGCGCGAATCTCGGCCGGGGTCTCCCCTCGAGTGATGGGGCGGGTCCGCATCGTCGCGAGCAGCTCGGCGATCCGGTCGACCAGGTCGTGCCCGGCCCGCCGGAACTCCTCCGGCGTCATCTCGAGTGGGCTGACGCGATCGGGCACGGGTACTCCGAAGGCTGAGAGCTGAAAGCTGAAAGCCAAAAGCTAGAGGCTCACCTTGCATTGGGACAGCTTTCAACCTTCAGCCTTCAGCCTCGAGCCTTCATCAGCGCCAGCCCATGCGGTCGCGCAGCCGGGTGACGTGCGCGACGTGGTGCTCGCCGTGCCAGGCATACATCGCGAGCAGCTCGTCGAGCGACATCTCGCGCCGGTGCTCCGGATGCATGAGCGTTCTCGGCCAGTCCTCCTTGCCCATTTCCCTGAGCAGCAGCACCCAGCGGATGTGCAGGGTATCGAGGAGCGCGAGCGAGATCGCCACCGGCGCAGAGCGGGCGTCGGGCAGCTCGGCCCAGCGGGCCTCCTCGTAGGGCCTGATGGTGGGCAGCGACTCGGTGAGGGCCAGGCGGAACCGGGTATACGCGTTGAGGTGGCTGTCGGGCAGGTGATGCACCACCTGGCGGACCGTCCAGCCTTGCGGGCGGTATGGGGTGTCGAGCTGGGCGTCCGTCAGTCCGCTCACGGCGGCGCGGAGAGCGGCGGGAGCGGCGGCGACGCGGTCGATGCAGGACGTCCGCTCCGCGGCGGTCAGCGAGCCGGCGTACGCGAACTCCCCGATGGGGTAACGGAGGTCCTCCATGCGTCCTCACGGGTGTGCGGGGCTGGGGCTGCGGCCGCAGCGATGAATCCTCGTACGAGGGGGTGAAGCTCGCCGCGCAACGCCGCGCGCTCCGGCTGAAACAAGGTGGCCAGATAGAACGGGTGGCCGGCGAGCTCGACGACTCGTGCTTCATTCGACGGATCGCGCCCGGTGATGCGAAGGCCGACCCGCTCGAGGGCGGCCTCGTAGTCCGGATTGAGCCCGTAGCTGCAGTGGTATTCCTCGTAAAGCTCCCCGCCACCGCAGAGCGTTGCGGCCCTCGACCCCTCCACGAGACCCACCTTCCCGGTCTTCTCGACCAGCGCGCACCGGAGTGGCGTTACCACGAGGTCTTCCCCCTCGGGATGGATTTCCGCATGGGCGGCCCCGGTCCGTCCGAGCACCGTACGCGCCAGCTCGAGCATGGCGTGCTGGAAGCCCGCGCAAGTGCCCAGAAAGGGGATGCCCCGCTCGCGCGCGTATCGGATGGCGCGGATGGCGCCGTCGGCATTGGCGTACGGGCTCGCGGGGACGCACCAGAGTCCGTCGAAACAGGACAGGACGCTGTCAGGGAGCTCGGGGATGATGCTGGTGTGTACCCACTCCGCCGCCACGACCAGGCCGGCATTCGTCGCGGCGAGGGCGAGGGCGAGAGGGATGGCCTGGTGGGCCACGACCGCGGGGTGGTGGTCTCCAATGAGACCGATGCGGATCCCGGCCTTCATGGCGACGACATCCTCGTCACGAGTCATCGGCCGCACGGTCGCGCCTGCTCATGCGGGAGGAGGGAACCCCGCCCCGGAACTCGAAGTGCTGCTCCGGCAACAGGCGGTCGCTGGAGGGGGCCTCGCCCAGCTGTTCCAGCATCAGGTTGGCCAGAACGGCTTCGGCGATTCTCGAGGCCGGCTCCCATTGGCCGGGCGTGAGACCTGGATACAGGTGGACAAACTCGGGACGGAGGCGAGCCTCGCGCATGGCCTGAATCTAGCTGTGATCACACGTGGCTGCGCGACCAGCGCAACCATTTTCATCGGTCCCGCATCCAATTCGATGCAGTAGCCTTCTGCAGTACCGGTCCCCGGGGTCGCGGCCCAGGTAGTACGGCGCCGGGGACCACCTCCCCTTCTTTACAACGGCTCAAGGCTCAAGGCTCAAAGCTCAAAGCTCCAGGCTCCGAACTCAAGACTCAACGTCGTGACGGCTGAACCCTTTCAGCCTTAAGCCTTAGGCCTTAAGCCGTAAGCCGTCCTCCAGGCTCGATTCTGGCAACTCCCGCCCGTACCGACCGAGGCACTGCAGGAACCAGCATCTCATTCCGGAGGAGTGTCGCCATGTCCGTCCGCTCTCTCGCGGCCGCGCTCGCGCTCGCGCTCGCCGCCATCGCGAGTGTTCCCGCTGCGCACGCACAGTCGTCGACCGTCCACGGCGCCTGGCTCGGCGGCGGGATCGGCACCGCGTCGGCGCGGGTGAACTGCGGGGCGTGCACGACCGATCGAAATGGCGGACTCTCGGGCTACCTCAGCGGCGGTCTCGCCGTTGCGCGCGGACTTCGAGCAGGCGCGGAGCTGGCCGGCTGGTTCGACAACACCGACGACGTGAACCAGCGCCTCGCGCTCTATGGCGCGTCCCTCTGGTGGAGCCCGTCGCCGGCCGCGTCCTGGTACCTCAAGGGCGGCGTGGGCATGCTGAACTATCGCGCCTCCACCGACAACGAGGACGACGATCCCCTGACCGGCAGTGCCCCCGCGCTGCAGGTCGGCGGCGGATACGACATCCGCGCCGCGCGGAAGTTGTGGTTCACGCCGTTCGCGAACCTGATCGTCTCGAGCAGCGGGAACCTGACCAGCGGCAACACCGTCGTCACCGACGCCAGCTACTCCCTGTTCCAGCTCGGCGCCGGCCTGACCTGGCGCTGATCGGCGCGCACGCCGCGCGGTCTTCGTGCGAGAAGTTGCACGTCACCATGGGCGCGCGCGGTCCGGCAAGTTGCCGCGCGTCTCGATTTCTGCATGGTGGGCCGTCACCCGATTCGGAGGTCCCGACATGCCAACGCATGCATCGCGGCGCTCGCGAGCCATCCGCTATGATCTCACCAACGCGCTGCTGGCCCTCGGCCTCGCGGCCGCCTGTTCCTCGGATCAGATGATCGATCCGTCGAACGCGCCTCACAGCATCGCGTTCGGCATCTGGACGCCGGGTCCCAACGACACGTGCACCAAGGAACAGCACGACGCCTACGCCGTGGTGGGTCCCGATGGGAAGCTCTACCCCACGTGGCATCCGCCCACCGGGCCGGGCGGCTGCACCTTCGGGCACGAGCACGGGCGCGACCCGCGCGGATCGAAACTCTACGACGAGACCGGCGGGCTTCCCTTCGGCCTGGCCAACGAGGCGCTGGCGGCGAGCGATCCCGCCAATCCGCGGAACGAGGACCACTTCGGCCACAAGGTCGAGTGGGAGAACGACATGAACCTGCAGTTTCAGGGCGCCGGCTCCGCCATCTTCACCGGCAAGTGCGACGTGCTGACCAAGTTCCACCAGGGGACGCACTCGAAGGACGCGTTCACGAACAACCTCCACGAGCTGGTGTATCACGTCGATTGCAGCGACGGCACCGAGATGCACATCACGATGCTCACCGCGGTCGGCACGCCTGGCGAGTTCGTGCGCTCGTGCGACCACTCGGTGCACATCCAGGCCGGCACGCCGACCCCGGTGAACTCGCCCGGCGGCGGCGGCTTCCGCGCGATTCCCGATCGGACCTGCGTCGAGCAGTTGCTGCTGGTGCCGCCGGGCCAGCATTCCAACTACTCGGCCCTGCACGAGACGTGGGAGACGTCGAACAGCGTGCGCCGGGAGGACGGCCACACGCTCGCGTTCTTCAATCCGTACTTCCAGGTGGAGCTGCCGAGCCGGTTCCACGATCCGGCGATCGCGCCCACCGTGGGCCGGCCGATCGACGTCTGCTACGAGACCACGGCCGACGGCCGGCACGCGAGCGGCGGCCCGTGCGACGAATCCACCGATGACGGGCAGGCCGCCGGCGTGACGTTCGACGACCCGCGCTCCGCCTTCAACGGTGCGGACCATTTCGCGGACATCAACTCGAATCAGATCGACAACAAGGACGGACCGGAAGACTGGTACACGGACGCGTTCGGGCGGCACGGCAAGACCGAGCCGTTCCCTGGCTCGATCCACCAGCGCATCGCGCGGCAGCGGACGACGGTGGGCGTGATCGCGAATGGGCCCACCATCGGGCGCAACCGGAACTATTCCGGCGTGGGAGTGAGGGCGCCCAACTAGGTCTGACGCTGGCCGCAGCGACGGTCGACCACGACCCCCGGGACGAGCCGAACCCGGGTGTAGACCTGGGTCATGGCGACGATGCGGTACGCACAGGAGAGCACCGGACGCCGGAGCCGGAAGAACACCAGGCACTGGCGCTGACTGCACTGGACCGAGATGGCGTCGGGCTCCAGCGTGCCCCCGCGGCCCTCCAGGACCCGCGGCCACGGACCCTCCTCTCCGCCCTCGTATACCCAGCGGGTGGAGTCCTCCGTCGCTGGCTCGTCGGTGTAGCCGTTCTGGCGCACGAACAGCTCGGCGCACCGCTTCGCCATGATCTCCATCCCTTCGCTGAGATCCCGGGCGAGCAGGCAGCGCCGAGGGTCGGCGCGGAGCCAGGGTGCGACGGCCAACGGCCGCCGTTGGGGCGCACCGCAGGCGAGACTTCCCAGCATGACGAGATAGAACCGACGGGACATGACCCCGCCTCAGGCGAGCACGACGCGCTCCTTCAACACCCACACCTTCATCGCGAAGAAGAGACGGATCATCGCCGCGTGGTCGCCGGCCGGGACGACGATGACCAGCGCGTCGCCGTCGGTGCCTTTGGTCGACCGCACCCTGCTCTTCTTCCTCATGCGGCTGCGGAGCGACTCGAACCAGCGCGGCAGCGCGTCACGCTGCTCCCAGCGGACGCCCGTTTTGGTCCCCCCGCCCTGGGGCCGCGCCAGCGTGACCTTGCAGTAGCGCCGTCCGCGGACGTCACCCAGAGTCGCGAGCGGAAACATGACCGAGCGGTCGGGGAGCTCGGCCCAGGCCTTGAGCTTGGGCACGGTGCGCGGCCGCACTTCCACCTGCTGACTCCGTGCGTCGGGCACGAGCACCACGAATTCCCAGAGGTAGTGCGCGCCGGGATTTTCGTCGATCACCGAATACACATGCTCGGTGCCGCTGACGGGCAGACGCTCGCCGCCTTCGGGGAACGTCCACGTCGCCGACCGCCGCTCTCGAGACTCCACCGCCACTCGATCCAGGTCGTACCGCTTGCGCGATGCCATGGCCCGCCTCCACCGGTTGAGGAGTCGACCGGTGAAAGGTAGCCCGGCCATGGCGGCGGCGAGAGCCTAGTCGACCATCACCTCGCCGACCTCGAACTCGCTGGCGGCCGGCCGAGTGCCGGGCGGCGCCCGCCACGGTGCCGCTCCGTCCGACCGATGCCAGGAGCGCCCCGCCAGGATACCCCAGAGCAGGACCTCGGGGATCGTCTTGCTGAACCGCCGCCCAATCGAGAGATCCACCAGCAGCCCGGCCAGACTCAATCCGCCGGCGACGGACGCGTCGGTGTAGGCGGTCAGTCGCTCCAAGCGTCCCGTGTCCGCCCGCACATCGAGCGGCCGTCGTCGGCCGAGGGCCCACCCGGCGCGGCCCGACAGCCCGGCTTGCACGGGCCCCAGACGTGGTGGCCGAAGATCCGGGGCGGGATGTGGAGAGCGACGCGAAGCGCGTGGTGGTGCGCGCGGGCGGGACCGCGAATGTGGGCGAAATCTCATTCTGAGCGCTAACCTCCGTGCATGTATCCACCCGCTCTCCCGCTCGGCCGCCGTGAGCTTCTGCGACTCGGCGGCGCCGGGCTCGCGGCCTGCATGCTGGGCTGTTCCGGTAGCTCGGCCGCCGGCGTCGCACCCCAACCCGCCAAGGGCAGGCTCGGCGCGCGCCCCGGCGCCGCGAAGGGTGGTCCGGCGGAGACAGGCGCGCTCGCCCTGGGCCTGAGCTCGGGCCGTGATGGAGTCCTCTACGTCCCGCGTTGCCGCCCGGAGGGCTCGGTGCCCCTCGTGCTCATGCTGCACGGCGCGACCGGTCGCGGCGCGAGGGCATGCCGGCTCCTCGAGCCGCTCGCCGACGAAGGGGGCTTTCTGGTCCTCTGTCCCGACTCGCGTCGGCATACGTGGGACGCGATCACCGGGAGGTTCGGGAGCGACGTCGAGTTCATCGACCGCGCGCTCGCGCGGACCTTCTCCCGGTACGATGTCGATCCTCGGCGGCTCGCGGTCGCCGGGTTCTCGGATGGGGCCACCTACGCGCTCGCGCTGGCGCGTGCCAATGGCGATCTCTTCACCTGCGGCATCGCCTTCTCCCCCGGTTTCCTGATCCCGATCATCCCACACGGCGCGCCGCGGCTGTTCGTCTCCCACGGCATTCATGACCAGGTGCTCCCGATCGACTCCGCCAGCCGGGCCATGGTCCCCGCCCTGCGCCGTGAGGGGTACCGGATCGAATACCGGGAATTCGAGGGGACCATGAGGTGCCTCCGGCGGTCGCCAGGGAGGCCATCGCGTGGTACCTCGGTGCCAGCAATTTCCCTCCCTCGCGTGTAATGTCCGGGTGCGCTTCGACCTGATGCCGTGAGACCGGGTGACATGCTGACATGAAACTGCGCCTCGGCTTGGCCCCGCCCGCGGTGGCCGCCGCTCTGCTTGCCGCGTGCGTGGGAACCCCGAGGGTGTCCGGCGTTCCCGCCGCCTCGCCTGCCCCTGAGAAACCGTGGACCCCGCCGCCCGGCGAACGGAAACCCGTGACCGCCGCGGACACCTCCGCGCGGGCGGCCGTTCCCCCTGACCTCGCCGACCGCATCCGCCGGCTCACCCTCGCCGAAATCGTCGATCTCGGACTTCGGAACAACGCCCAGACCCGCCTGGCCTGGGCCAACGCGCAGGCGGCGGCGGCGGCCTACGGCTCCGCGCGCGGCGAATGGCTGCCGACCATCGACGGCGACGTCACCGCCCAGCGGGTCAAGACCGTCGCGAGCGCGGGCCGGGTGAGCGTGCGGCAATCCGTGCTCGCGCCGAGCGCGACGCTTACGTACCTGCTGTTCGATTTCGGCGGACGCGCGGGACGAGTGGCGGGGGCGCGTGAGCGCCTGCTGGCGACGGGGTTCGCCCACAACGCCGCGATCCAGGACGTAGTGCTCCAGATCCAGGTGGGCTACTTCCAGTACGTCGCGAGCCGCTCGCTCCTCGCCGCGCAGCGGACGACGCTCGCGGAGGCCCAGGCCAATCTGGAGGCCGCGGAAGAGCGGCGCCGGGTCGGTCTCGCGACGATCGCCGACGTGCTCCAGGCCCGCACCGCCGCCAGCCAGGCCCGGCTCGATTTCCAGTCGACCGAAGGCAATCTCCAGACCGCGAGGGGCGCATTGGCCCTGGCGCTCGGACTGCCCGCGAACGTTCCCTACGACGTCGACTCGAGCGCCGCGGTGGTCCCGGTGGCCCAGCTCGCCGACAGCGTCGATGCGCTCATCGCCTCGGCGCTCCAGGGCCGGCCCGACCTCGCCGCGGCGCAGGCCCAGGCGGCCGCGGCGCGCGCCGGCATCGGCGAGCTCAGGTCCGGTCTTCTGCCGTCGCTCGAGTTGACCGCCACCGGCGCCCGCACCTATGCGACGACCATCCCGAACGGCGCCAACAGCTACAACCTCTCGCTCGGCCTCAACATTCCGATCTTCAACGGTTTCTCCCGGCAGTACGACGTGCGGGGCGCCCGCTTCGAGGCGGAAGCAGCGGAGGCCGGGGCGCAGTCGCTCCGCCAGCAGGTGATCTTCCAGGTGTTCAGCGCCTACTACGCCCTGCAGACGGCCGGGCGCCGGGTTCGCACGGCCGATGTTCTGCTCGCGAGCGCCGAGCAGTCGAATGAAGTGGCGCTGGGCCGGTACAAGGCCGGCGTGGGCAGCGTGCTCGATCTCCTCTCGGCCCAGAGCGCGCTCGCGAACGCCCGAGCGCAGCTGGTGGACACGCGGCTGGCCTGGAGCGTCTCCTTCGCCCAGCTGGCGCACGACGCGGGCGTGCTCGACCCCCACGGCGGGAACCCCATCCGGCTCTCGCCCGACTCGACTTCCGATACCACCACGGTCACCCCGCGATGACGTCTCGTGCCCGCCCGATCATGCTCGCCGTCATGTCCCTGCTCGCGCTCGGGTGCGACAAGCAGGATCAGGCTCCGACTGCGGCCGTACCCGTAATGGTTGCTCCGGTAGAGCGCCGGGCGGTCCCGTTCGAGCTCGGGGCGCCCGGCGTGGTCGAGCCGTTGCAGACCGTCGCGGTCCAGCCGCAGGTGAGCGGGCTGATCGAACGGGTTGCGTTCACCGAGGGCCAGGAGGTCCGGAAGGGGCAGGTGCTCTTTCAGATCGACCCTCGGCCCTTCCAGGCGGCGCTGGCCCAGGCGCAGGCGACGCTCGCGCGGGACAGCGCCCAGGCCGCCAACGCCGACCAGGACGTGAAGCGATACTCCACGCTGGCGGAGAAGGAATACGTGACGGCCCAGCAGTACGATCAGACCCGCACGACGGCCGCCGCGGCCTCGGCGACGCTGAGCGGGAGCCGGGCCGCGGTCGACCAGGCGCGGCTCAACCTTCAGTACGCCACCATCCGCGCGCCGATCGGGGGCAGGACCGGAAGTCTGCGGGTTCGCGAGGGCAATCTCGTGCGCACCGCCGACACGGCGCCCCTCGTCACCATCAATCAGATCCGGCCCATTCTCGTCCGGTTCGCCGTGCCGGCGGCGCATCTGGGACTGATCCAGCGGTACCGCGCCGCCGACCCCACGGTGCGGGCGGAGCCGTCGAGCGGGGGCACCGTCAGCATGGGAACCCTGTCCTTCGTGGACAATGCCGTGGACACGACCACCGGCACGATCCTGCTCAAGGGGTTGTTCCCCAACACCGACGGCCTGCTCTGGCCCGGAGAGTTCGTGAGCGTGCGGGTCCGCTTGTACGAGGATGAGAATGCGCTGGTGGTCCCCGCCGCGGCGGTGGTCTCGGGTCAACAGGGAAGCCTGGTGTTCGTGATCCAGGGTGACAGCACGGCCAAGAGCCTGCCGGTCACGGTGACGCGCACGTCGGACAGCGTGGCCGTCGTGACCGGCGGCCTGTCGCCCGGCGACCGGGTCGTCACCGACGGGCAGCTGCGGCTGCGCTCGGGCTCCAAGGTTCAGATCAAGGCGCCGGGCGCCACCGCCCGGGCGGGAGCGGATCCCTCATGAGTTTCACCGGCCTCTTCATTCGCCGCCCCGTCATGACCACGCTCGTCATGGCGGGCATTCTCATTTTCGGGCTGGTGGCCTACCACCAGCTCCCGGTGAGCGACCTGCCCACGGTCGACTATCCCACCATCAACGTCAGCGCCAACCTTCCGGGGGCCAGCCCGGAGACGATGGCATCGGCGGTCGCCACCCCGCTGGAGAAGCAGTTCTCGACGATTCCCGGTGTGGAGACGATGACGTCCACGAGCGGGCTGGGCACCACGTCCATCACGCTGCAGTTCGCCCTGAGCCGCAACATCGACGCGGCCGCGCAGGACGTGCAGTCGGCGATCTCCAAGACGCAGCGCACGCTGCCGCAGAACATGCTCCCGCCGAGCTACCAGAAGGT
Source organism: uncultured Gemmatimonadales bacterium (assembly GCA_963757525.1). Lineage (GTDB taxonomy): Bacteria > Gemmatimonadota > Gemmatimonadetes > Gemmatimonadales > GWC2-71-9 > CAVVWJ01. The sequence goes on along the minus strand of CAVWRM010000001.1, from coordinate 1,137,730 downwards.
GGACCCGTCGGCGAGCTCGATTCTCTATTTCGCTCTGCGGACGTCCACTCTTTCGCTGTCGCAGCTCGACGAATATGCCGAGAACACCCTGGCTCAGCGGCTGTCCTCGGTGGACGGCGTGGCCCAGGTTCAGGTGTACGGGTCGCAGAAGTACGCCGTGCGGATCCAGCTCGATCCCCAGGCGCTCGCGGCGCGCGGCATCGGGATGGACGAGGTGTCGGCCGCGGTGGACAACGGCAGCGTCAACCTGCCGACCGGCACGCTGTGGGGCACCGACAAGGCGTACTCGGTGGAGTCGAACGGCCAGCTCAACAATGCGGAAGAGTTCGGGGCGCTGGTGGTGGCGTACCGCGATGGCGCGCCGGTGCGCCTGCGGGACCTGGGGCGGGTCATCGACAGCGTGCAGGACACCAAGCAGGCCAGCTGGTTCAACGGGCAGCGCGCGATCGTGCTGGCCATCCAGCGACAGCCGGGCACCAACACCGTGGCGGTGGCCCACCGGGTGAAGGACGCGGTCGCCTCGCTGCGGGCCACCCTGCCGCCGTCGGTAGAGCTGGCCACGCTGTACGACCGCTCCCAGTCGATCGAGCAATCGGTCCACGACGTCAAGTTCACGCTCTTCCTGGCGCTGTGTCTCGTGGTGATGGTCATCTTCCTGTTCCTCCGGAATCTCCGCGCCACCGTCATCCCCAGCCTGGCCCTGCCGATGTCCCTGATCGGGACCTTCGCCGTCATGTATCTGCTCGGCTACAGCCTCGACAACCTCTCGCTCATGGCGCTGACCCTCGCGGTCGGCTTCGTGGTGGACGACGCCATCGTGGTGCTGGAGAACATCGTCCGCCACATCGAGCGGGGCGAGCCGGTCATGAAGGCGGCTCTCGAGGGAAGCCGCGAGATCAGCTTCACGGTCATCTCGATGACCCTGTCGCTGGTGGCGGTCTTCATTCCCGTGCTCTTTCTGGGCGGACTCATCGGCCGGCTGTTCCAGGAATTCGCCGTCACCATCGCCGTCGCCATTCTCGTGTCCGGGTTCGTGTCGCTCACGCTGACGCCGATGCTCTGCAGCCGCTGGCTCCGCCCCCATGGGGAGGAGGAGCGCCACGGACGGTTGTACCAGGCGATCGAGACCGCCTGGGAGCGCTCCCTGTCCGCCTACGAGCGGAGTCTGGTGTGGGTCATGGACCGGCGCGGGCTGGCGATGGCGTTCAGCGCGCTCATCCTGATCGGGACGGTGGTGCTGGCCCGTGTCGTGCCCAAGGGCTTCATCCCGAGCGAGGACCAGGGCCAGCTGTACGGCACCACCGAGACCGCCGAGGGGACGAGCTTCGCCAACATGATGCAGCACCAGCTGGCCGCGGCCGCGATCGTGCAGGAAGACCCCAACGTCGAGGGGTTCATGTCGGCGGTCGGCGGGGGCCGCAGCACCACCAACCAGGGTCGCCTCTTCATCCATCTCAAGCCGCGCGGTGAGCGGCCGCTGGGCGCCGACGACGTTGCCCGCTCGCTGACCCGGAAGCTGGCGGCGGTGCCTGGCCTCCGCGTCTTCATCAACAATCCGCCGGTGATCAACATCGGCGGCCGTTCGTCCAAGAGCCAGTACCAGTTCACCCTGCAGAGCGCCGACATCGGCGCCCTGTACGACGCGGCCGCCGTCATGGAGCAGAAACTGCACGGGGTGAAGGGTATCACCGACGTCACCAGCGACATGCAGATCAAGAACCCCGAGGTCCGGGTCAGCATCAATCGCGACCGCGCCGCCGCGCTGGGCATCGACGCCAACACCATCGAGAGCGCGCTCTACGACGCATACGGCGCCCGCCAGGTCGGCACCATCTTCACCCCCAACGACCAGTACTGGGTCGTGATGGAGCTTCTTCCGCAGTATCAGAAAGACCTCTCGGCGCTCGACCTGCTTCACATCAGCGGCCGTAACGGCGTGGCGGTTCCGCTGGGGTCACTCGCGCAGGTGACTCCCTCGACCGGCCCGCTCACGGTCAATCACTCCGGCCAGCTTCCCTCGGTGACCCTCTCGTTCAACCTCCAGCCCGGCACCTCGCTGGGGACCGCGGTGAACGACGTGCAGGAGCTGGCTCGCCAGACCCTGCCGGCGGGAATCGCCACCAGCTTTTCGGGAACGGCCCAGGCCTTTCAGGCGGCCCAGCAGGGGCTGCTGGTGCTGCTGATCCTCGCGATCGTCGTGATCTATCTGGTGCTCGGCATTCTGTACGAGAGCTTCATCCACCCGATCACGATTCTCTCGGGACTGCCCTTCGCCGGCTTCGGCGCCCTGCTCGCGCTGTTCATCCTGCAGCTCGATCTCAGCGTCTACGCCTTCGTCGGCATCATCATGCTCGTGGGCATCGTGAAGAAGAACGCGATCATGATGATCGACTTCGCCATCGAGGCGGAGCGGAAGGAGGGAAAGAACTCCCGGGACTCGATTCTCGAGGCGGCCAGCGTGCGGTTCCGTCCGATCATGATGACCACCGTCGCCGCGCTGATGGGCACGCTCCCCATCGCGCTCGGCGCGGGCTCGGGGGCGGAGTCCCGCCGGCCGCTCGGCGTCGCGGTGGTAGGCGGTCTCGCGTTCTCCCAGCTCATCACGCTCTACATCACGCCGGTGGTGTACACCTATCTCGATGCGTTCCAGCACTGGCTGGGGAGGCGGAAGGAGGAGGGCTACGAGCTGCGGGCTGCGGGTCGCGAGCCGCGGGCCGAGTCACCACAGCCCGTCGCTCGTAGCTCGTAGCTCGTAGCTTACAACCCGTACAGCGCGGCGTACTTCGCCTCCAGCGCCCGCACCAGCGGGCGGTGGTCGGGCGGGGAGCCGGTGACGATCTCGATGAGCCTGGTCGACGGGTGGCGGGCGCCCTGCCGGTGCACCCGCTCGCCGAGCCAGCGGATCAGCGGCCCGAACTCTCCCCTGGCGAACTGCTCGTTCAGGTCTCCCAGCTCGTGCTCGGCACGGGCGAACAGCTGGGCGGCGAAGACGTCACCGAGCGTATAGGTAGGGAAGTAGCCGAGCAGTCCATCGGCCCAGTGGCCATCCTGGAGACAGCCCTCCGCGTCGTTGGCGGGCGTCACGCCCAGCGTCTGCCGGTACGCCTCGTTCCAGGCCGGCGGCACGTCCGACGCCCGAAGCTCGCCCGAGACGAGCCCCCGCTCCAGCTCGAAACGCACGAGCACGTGGAGATTGTAGGTGACCTCGTCGGCGCTGGTGCGCACCAGCGACGGGGTCACCCGATTGAGCGCGAAGAAGAAATCGGCGCAGGCCACGTCGTCGAGACTCTGGGGGAAGAGCTCGCGCGCCTGGGGAAAGAAGTACTCCCAGAAGCCGCTGCTCCGCCCCACCCGGTTCTCCCAGAGCCGCGCCTGCGATTCGTCCATCCCCACCGACAGCGCCTCGCCCATGGGGGTGCCGTAGTGCGAGGGATCGAGTCCCTGCTCGTAGAGGCCGTGCCCTACCTCGTGCAGGATGGTCAGGACCCCGATGGCGAAGTCGCGATCGTCGAACCGCGCCGTGATCCGGCAATCGCCGCGCCCGACGCTGGTGCACGAGGGATGCACCGCCAGGTCGAGACGCCCGCGATCCAGGTCGAAGCCGACGGCCGCCGCCACCTGTGCCGCGAACCCCTGCTGGCGGCGCCGGGGGAAGTGCCGGCGCAGCAGGCCGACATCGGGCCGCCGCCCCGCCTCCGCGATGCGCCCGGCCAGCGGCACGAGATCGCGCCGCAGCGCATCGAAGAGCCGGGCCAGCACCGCGCTGCTCAAGCCGGGCTCGAAGTCCTCGATCAACGCGTCGTACGGCTCGTGCTCGTAGCCGACGCACTCCGCCTCGGCCCGCTTGAGCTCGACGATCTTCTCGAGCCAGGGCTGGAACCGCGCGAACCGGGCCTCTTCGCGGGCGGTGGCCCACGCCTTCTGGGCGAGCGCGGTGGTCCGGGCGACTTCCTCGACCAGGCGACGCGGAATCAGCACCGAGCGGTCGTACTCCCGGCGGAGTACGCGCACGTTCACGGCTCGGGGCGAGCCCGGATCGGCCACCAGCTCCGAGCCCTCCAGCGCCACGAGCAGCTCGCCGATCCGCGGGTCGGTGCCATGCTCGTGCAGCAACCCCGCCAGCAGGGCCAGCTGCTCGCTCCGGTTTTCCACGCCGCCGGACGGCATGTAGGTCTCCTCGTCCCACTCGAGGAGCGCCTCGACGGTGGTGAGCAGCGTCTCTTCCCGCAGTCGCCGAAGCAGTTCATCGTAGGCCTTGTCGGCGCGCATGATAGCCCTAACATACACGTTCGAGTCTCGACCGCAGGCGCCTCCACCGCGGGGAACGGACATGCTGACGGTCGCCGAGGAGCAGGGTCTCAGTGGCCTGGCGCTGGCGAGCCAGGTCCAGCACGCGCTCTACCGGCTCCCGGACGGCGTCCTCGCCGAGCTCATCGAGCGCCTGCGCGTGGAGGCGCGCGAGCGCCACGTCCTCTATCTCCACGACGGCGAGCTCGACCCGATCCGCATCCTGCCCTGCCCCATCGCGATCCTGCCCTCGCAGGTCTCCTACATCCACGCCGTCACCGTGATCGTGCAGGAGGCGATCAAGCGATTCCCGGCTCTCTATTTCACGGACGGCCGGGTCCGGGAGATCCTGCGCCTTCCCGACGCCGAGGAGGAGTGGCTGCGCGAGTGCTGGGGCCCGAGCCAGCAGGCGCACAACCCGATCTTCGGAAGACTCGACGCGCTCATCGACTTCACGAGCCCCATGTGGCGCGAGTCGCTCAAGTTCGTCGAGCCCAACCTCACCGGAATCGGCGGTGTGCACATGGTGCCGACCGCGGAGCGCCTGCTCGCCGAGATCGTCGTGCCGGCGCTGCAGCGGGTGGACCCCGAGCTGCGGCTCGAGGTGGGCGTCGACATGCGCGAGCTGCTCGTGCGGGAGATCCTGCATCACGCGACCGCCATCGGAAGCGGCACGCAGGTCTGTTTCATCGAGCCCAAGTACTCCGGCCAGGGCCCTGACGAGCAGGAGCAGGTGGCCGCGTACCTGCGCGACCGGCATGGGCTCACCGTCACCCACGCCGACCCCGCCGAGCTGACGCTGCACCGCGGCGCGGTGTGGCACAACGAGACCCGGGTGGACCTGGGATACCGGGACTACGGGGTCGTGGATCTGCTGGAGCTCGCCGACGAGGGGGTGGATGTCGAGCCGATGCGGACGCTGCTGCGCGAGAATCGCGCGATCTCGTCCATCGCGGCCGATCTCGATCAGAAGAGCTGCTGGGAGGTGCTCACCGATCCGGCGATCGCGGAACAGCACTTCAGCGCGCAGGAGCGGCTGGTATTTCAACGCCACGTGCTGTGGACCCGGGTGCTCTCCGACCGGCCGACGATGCTGCCCGACGGCCGCAGCGGGTCGTTGCTCGACTACGCGCGCTCGAGCCACGACAACCTGGTGCTCAAGCCCAACCGCGCCTACGGGGGTGACGGGATCGTCATCGGTCCAGCGGTGACGATGGCCGAGTGGGAGACGGCGATCGACGCCGCGCTGGCCGATCCCGACGAACGCTGGGTCGTGCAGCAGGTGGCGACCATCCCCGTGCGCGAGTTTCCCGTGCTCGGCGCCGACGGGTCGCTGCACGCCGAGCCGTTCTATACGGTGATGGGGTTCGCGGGGAACGAGGAGGGCGTGGCGGTGCTCGCCCGCGCGTCACAGAAACAGGTGGTGAACGTGGCGCAGCACGGAGGGCTGTGCGGGGTGATGGTGAGTCGTGCCCTGCCGGTCATCGGGTCCCCGGCCTCGTGAACAACCAGGTACGAGGGAGACGCCGCATCACGGGCGCGCGCTCGCCGAGCCCAGCGAGCGCATCAGCCGGTACATGAACTCCACCCCTTCGTAGAACTCACGCACGCCCACGCGCTCGTCCCTGCCATGGGATGTCACCGAGTCCACGTCGCCGAACACGGCGGAGAGACCGTAGGTCGGGAATCCCGCCCGGCGGAAATGCACGCAGTCGCTGGACCACGGGTCCATCACCGGCAGCACGACGGTGCCGGGCCACATCTCCGAGGTGATCCGCTGGATCGTCGCCATGAGGTCGGGACGGATCGGTGACGCCGGGCTCGGCTGCGGCTCGTCGGCGAGCGCGACCGCGATCGCCGAATCGGCGACGACCCCCGCAAGCGTCCGGCGGATCCGCTCCGGATCGACCCCCGGGAGCAGCCGGCACTGGATCGTCGCCCGGGCCCGCTGGGGCAGCGCGTTCTCCGCGTGGCCGGCCTCGAGCCTCGTCGCGACGCAGGTGTTGCGCATCATCGCGTGAAAGAACGGCGAGCTTCCGACGCGGGCGACCGCCTTCGGATCCGGCCTCGCCCCGGCGACGGCGAGAAGATCGGCGGCCGCCTGGCCTTGCTCCTGCTTCGCGAGGGCGCGGAAATACGTCCGGGTCGTTTCCGTGAGCTGCAGGGGAAAATCGAACCGGGCCAGGCGGCCCAGCCCGCCGGCGAGGCGATAGATGGCGTTGTCCGGCACGGGCAGCGAGCTGTGCCCGCCGGCATTCGTCACCTCGAGCGTGTACGTGGCGTAGATCTTCTCGCTGGTCTGCACCGGATTCCGGAGATGCCTGCCGTTCCGGATCTGCCCTCCCGCCGCGTCGGTGTTGATCACGAATTCGGCGTCCACCAGGCTCCGCCGGTTGGCGAGGAGCCACTCGGCGCCGTTGTAGTCGCCGCCCTCCTCACCGTCCGTGAAGGCCAGGATCAGGTCACGCGCGGGCGTGAAGCCCTCCTGCTTGAGGCGGATGAAATTGGCCGTCAGGTCGGCGACCTCGTCCTTGATGTCGTAGGTGCCCCGGCCGTAGAACCAGCCGTCCCGCTCGGTCAGCATGAACGGATCGACCGACCAGTCCTCCGGCTTCGCCTCCACGACGTCCAGGTGGGAGATGAACAGGATCGGCTTGCCGCCGGAGCCGTCGCCCCGAAAGCGGACGACGATGTTCTGGTGCGCGGGATGGGGTCCCACGACCTGCACCTCACGCTCGGGGAATCCCGCTGCCTTGAAGCGGGCGGCGAGCGCCTCCGCGGCCGGTGTCGCGCCGCGTGCGTCGGTGGTGTTGATCGCGATGAGCTGCGCGAGGATCTCGCGGGCGAGCCGCTGGTGCTCCGGAGGCGGCAGCGTCTGGGCGAGGAGCGGGCCGGCGAGGGCCGTCGCGGCACACAGACTCAGCAGGGAAGCGCGGGGCATCGGGTGAGAGTAGCCTGGCCCGCATCACGGGGCCAGATGGCCGTCACGGACGGCGGTCCCCCCGGGCCCTGCGGAGCTCGTACATCAGAATCACCGGCGCGTAGAATCCCAGATCCGCAGCCAGCTTGCCGGCCAGGATGCCGAAGGGGAGACCCAGGGCATCCTGGCCCAGCCACATGGTGAACGGCCGCAGCACCAGCGTGTCCACTACTTCCGCCGGGCCGAACTCGAGCAGCAGGCACCGCCAGGTCGCGGCCATCTGGCTCACGCCATAGGGGACTCGGCGCGATCCCGCCGCGTACGCGTCCTGAACCAGCTCGCGCACGACGATGGCGCCGTAGTAGCCGACCGATTCTCCGATCGAGGCGCCGAACGCGGTCGCCACCTCGCTGTCGGTGGCGGCATCCACCAGCCAGGCTGCGGCCAGCGCGGTCCCGAGGCCGACCACTTCACCCACCGCGTAGCGGCGGAGCCACGACCGCATCCGGACCGGCCAGGAGGGCCGAGCCGCGAGACCGGCGACGTCGCGGGTGCCGGAGCGCCGACGGACGCGCCGCATCGAGGGAGGGTCGCTCGTCGTCGAAACGGCGAGATCGGGACTATAGTGCGGTCGGCCTGACGAGCCGCCATCCTCGAAGACGAAGGAGCGCCCCCCGATTTGCAGGGTGTCGCCGGCCGCGAGGAGGCGCTCCGCCTGGACCCGCTCGCCATTGACGAACGTCCCGTTCGTGCTCGTATCCACCACGACGATGCCCTGCGGCGTCCGCAGGAAATACGCGTGACGCCGGGAGATGTCGTCCCCCGCCACGCGCACGTCGGCTTCGGGATCCCGTCCGACGACGAGGGGCGTCGCGCCGATGGCGTGCACTTGTCTGTCCGGGAGCTCGACGAGCCTGGCACCAATGTGCATGGGCGTCTCGGGGGATGGTCGCGGTGGCTGAAACGTAGGGCTGGAGGAGAGCCTGTGCTATTGACAAATCTTTTTGTCAATTATATGCTCTCCCTTGTCACTTTCCACCGGCCCCTATGACCGCCACCGCCGAAGCGCTCCACGTCGTCCAGGACGCCGAGCCCGCCGCCGCCCTCCTGCACCCGCTGCGGCTGCGGCTCCTCCAGGAGCTCGTCGAGCCGGACTCCGCTTCCGGACTCGCCCGGCGGCTCGGCCAGCCGCGGCAGCAGCTCAACTACCATCTGCGCCAGCTCGAGGACCAGGGTCTCGTCGAGGAAGTCGGCGTGCGGCAGCGGCGTGGCTGCACCGAGCGCCTGCTTCGCGCCGTCGCCCGCTCCTATCTCATCAGCCCGGGCACGCTGGGCGCCCTTGCCGCGGACCCGGCGCAGGTGCCCGATCGGCTGTCGAGCGCCTATCTGGTCGCGGTCGCGGCGCAGCTGATCCGCGAGGTCGCCGGCCTGCGCGCCGGTGGTCACGCCGGCAGTCGTCGCGTGCCGACGCTCACCCTGCAGACCGAGATCCGTTTCGCCAACGCCGCGGCGCGCGCCCGGTTTGCCCGCGACCTCTCCCGCACGGTGGCCAGGCTCGCCGCCAAGTATCACGACGAGACCTCGCCTGGCGGCCGGCGCTTCCGTGTCGTGGCGGGGGCTTACCCCGCTCCACCGGGCTCCACCTCTCGCACCCCTTCCGCACCGGAGGCCTCGTGACCACCCCTACCACGACTGGCGCCGTGGGCACGGTCGAACGGCAGATCGAGATCGCCGCGCCGGCCGGCGCCGTCTGGAGGGCCCTCACCGACGCCGAAGAGCTGATTCGATGGCTTCCGCTCGAGGCCCGCATCACGCCGGGCCAGGGAGGATCGGTCTGGATGCGATGGGACGACGCGGAGACCGTGGACGACCGGATCGAGGTATGGGAGCCGGAGCGCCGGCTCCGCCTGGTCGGCAGCGAAGGTACCTGGTCCCGCATCGCGACGGACTACTACGTGGAAGGCAAAGGGGGCCGCACCGTGCTGCGGGTGGTCTCCTCGGGATTCGGCGCGGAAGACGATCCGGATGACGTGATGCGGGGCTTCGGCTTCGGCTGGGACTTCGAGCTGCGGGGCTTGCGCCATTACCTCGAGCGCCACCTGGGCGAGCGACGGGTGGTGGCCTGGGCCCGTGCGCGTCACGCCCTGGACTATGAGCGGGCGTGGAGCCGGCTCACCGGACCCGGCGGCTTCCTCGGCCCCGTGGGACTCGCGCCGGCGCAACCGGGTGATGCGTGCTCGATCACCACCGTCACCGGCGATCGGCTGAACGGAACCGTGATGCTGGCGCAGCCGCCATACCAGTTCGCGGCCACGGTCCCCGGCTGGAACGACGCGCTGTTCCGCGCCCACCTGTACGGCGGGTTGGCGATGCTCTGGTTCTCGACCTATGGGGTGGCGGCCGATCGCATCCGCGACCTCGAGCGGCGCTGGCAGCAGGCGATCGCGGGAGTGTTCTCCGCCTAGGGTCGACGGTACGCCGCGTCGAGGTCGATCCGCGCGCGATCGGAGACGAAGGTGAATTCGTCCGGACGGATCATCGGAGCAGCGCGCGCGCCCGGCTGGTGATCGCGATCCAGGCGGCCGCCGACGTGTCGGGCCGCGCCTCGTTGGTGGTGTTCACCGCACCGATGACCGCCGCCGCCGTGGCCGGGTTGAAGTAGATGAACGAGCGGAATCCCGCCTGTTCCCCGGTGTGGCCCACCAGGGCCGGGGCGCCGGCTCGCGGAAACAGAAAGAACGAGAGGCCAACCGCGTCACCCAATCCTTCCCTGGGGTCGACGGGAACCACCGGGCGCCACATCTCCTCGAGGGTGCGGCGGCTCAGCACGCCGTCGTAGAGGCGGGCCGTTGCCCGGTCTCCCCGCGACGCGCCGGTGAGAAAGGCGAGATAGACCGCGAGATCCGACAGCGGGGCGTTCCAGCCGCTGTTGGGCCTCGTGATGCCGGGATTGAAGTCCCGGCCGTTGGCGGTCAGGGAGGTCGTGCCCGCGCTGTCGGCGCGCAGGGTGTAATTGTTGGAGCGCCAGGGCGCCAGGTGATACGGCGTGGCCCCGAAGTAGCTGCGCGTGAGTCCCAGTGGAGTCCAGATGTTCTTCTGGATGTAGGTCTCGTAGGGATCGCCCGTGATCTGCTCGATGATGCGGGCGAGGTAGATGAAGGCGGGGTTGCTGTACCCGAACCTCGACCCGGGACGGAACACCAGCTCCTGATAGGGCATCATCGAGACAAGCTGTTCCCAGCGCGTCGGCTCGAACGGCTCCCACGGCTTGCCGGTGTCCCAAGGCCACGTCGGGTTCTGGAGGCCGGAGGAGTGGGAGAGCAGCATCCCGACGGTGACGTCGTCCATCGAGCCGTAGGGATCATGCACCTCCCGCAGCTCGGGGACCCATCGCGTCACCCGATCGTCGAGCTTGAGCTTGCCCCGGTCGCGAAGCTGCATGATGGCGATCGCGGTGAGCGTCTTGGTGATCGAGGCCCAGTGGAAGATGGTGCGATCGGTCATGGCCTCCGCGCGGCCGCGGTCGGCCTGGCCGTACTCGTGATGAGCCAGCATGCGGCCGTCGCGCAGGATCACGGCGCTGCCGCCCACGATGCTGTCGCCCGCGGCGAAGGCGTCGAACGCACGGGTGAACGCGTCCCATCCTGCCGGGGCCGGTGCAACAGCCGGCGGCGTGGACTGCTGGCCTCCGGCCGACGCCCAGCCCACAACGGCCAATAGGAGTGCCACAAGAAAGCCGCGGGAGCACACCGGCTCGCGTCTCCTCGGAATCGGGTTCCCCAATCTAGCGCTCCTGTCGTCCAGGGAATCCGGCCCGTACTTTCGTGCCATGCCCAAGCCCCTCCTCATCGACGGCGCCTGGGTGCCGGCCCGGGCCATGGGCCCGTTCCGGCGGGCCAGGCGCTCGAGCTTGGCCGGGTCCCGCGAATAGCTGAACGTCACCGTGTGGCCCGCCGCGGCGAAGAGGTGGCCGAGCGCCGCGCCCATGTTCCCCGAGCCGAGAATGCCGATCCTCACGTCAGGTCGCTCCGCGTGGTTTGCGCCCCAGCCAGGCATCGCGCAGCAGGAGCTGGTTTGCCGTGGGGTTCGGATCGATCTCGAAGCGCACCGCGTTCCCCTGCTCGTCCTCGATCAGGTGGATGCCGAGCTTGTCGTAATACTCCTGGATCGGCAGGTGGTGGGCCGACAAGACGTAGTCCTCGAAGAACTGCCGGATGGACGGGTCGGTGAGCGCGACGAGCGTGTCCACGAAGGTGGATTCCGGAAACGCCCGACGCTTCCCGTATCGGTGGGTCAGGTCCACGATCAGATCCCGCAGTCCGCGCCGGGCGTGCGATAGCTCGAGCAGCCGGATGTCCAGCAGCCCGGCGGTGAGGGCGCCGCGCAGGTAGATGTTGTTGTACTGGGCCTGGCCCGAATCGCTGTACGAGGTGAGCGCGAGCTCCTTGAGGCTGTACGTGGAGTCGAAGTTCGTCCGGTCGGCGTTGATCTTCTGGATCACCTTGGCCAGATACTCCTCGGGCGTCTTGAGCCCGCCGCGGAGCTGCATCATGTGCGCGGCCCACTCGGTGGTGCCTTCGTACAGCCACAGATGTTGCGACGGCACCGGGGTCACGAAGTTGAAGTGCTCGATGATCTCGCTGTGGATGTTGAGCGGCGTCACCACGTGGAAGAACTCGTGCGCGGCGATGTCGGTCGTGACCCGGCCCAGGGAATCCGTGAATGCGCCTTCCTTCAGCACATACTCCGAGCTGAGCGAGTGCTCCCAGGCGCCGTTGGCGGTGTCGGTGAATGCATAGAGGAAGGTGTAGTGGGTCACCGGCAGCGTGCCGAGGAACCGCCCCGCGGCTCCGAGCATGCCCTGCATTGCCTTGAGCAGTTGCGGCGACGTGATCTGGTTCCGCTGGCTGTACGTATAGATCTCGACCGGAACGCCGGTCACCCGCGTCTGTGCCCAGGTGAGCCGTCCCATCAGGATCGGCGAATCCACCAGCTCGTCGTAGTCCTTGGCCTGGTAGGTGCCGTCCTTCGCCCGCACCAGCGCGGTGCCGACGCGCCACCGCGCGGGATACGACAACCGGAGCTTCACCGGCGTCGCCTGCATGCCGGTGGGATAGCCGATGACCGCGTGGGGATTGATCAGTGCGTGGTCGGCCTCGAGCGACGTGCCGCACATGAGATAGATGGGATGATCCAGCTTGGTATCCCAGGTCTCTTCGATCACGTACTTGATCGTGCGGACCGCCGGCGCGTTGGAGAGCTTCCACTGGTTGACCGAGACCCGCTCCACCGGCACGGTGCGTCCCCGGCCGTCGAACGCCTGAAAGCGCTTCACGAACCGCCCGATGTTCATGACCTGATAGGTGCCCGGCGCCGTCGAGGCGAATTGATAGACCGCATTCGCCTCGGTGAGTCCCTTCACGCTCAGCGTGACCTTGAACAGATCGTCGGCGCGATCGTTGACGTCGACGGTGTAGGACAACGGCGCCTGCTGGGCCACCGCCGTGGTCGGGAGAAGGACGACGATGAAAAGCCGTCGGAGAAGTCGGATCATCGGACAGGTCCTGTCGAACGAGGGGTCACCGCCGCGGTGAATGACGATGAACGGCGAAAACGGCGTGTGACCCTAACGGGCGGCGGCGGTGCCGGGTTTCACGCGGGCTGAGTGTCCGGCGCGAGCCGGAGCCGCTCCAGCAGCGAGCGGAACCGGGGACTCGATCTGAGCCGGTCCAGGCGGGGGTCCACCTTGAGAAACGCCATCTGGTGGGCCCGGTCCTGCTCCCCCATTTCGAGCCACCGCAGCGCCTCGTCGTCATTCCCCAGTCGCAGCGCGATCAGCCCGAGATCGAACGCGGAGACGTACCGGGTGGCGCGGAGCTCCTGCAGCTCCTTGAGCACCCGCCGGGCCTCCCCCAGTCGGCCCGCGCTCCCGTACCCGTGTCCCAGGAACCCCAGGATGGTGGGGCTCCGCTGCGAAAGGCGGACCGATACCTCGAATTCGGCCACGGCCTCGGCGAAGTCGCCCCGGCCCTCCAGCGCCAGGCCGAGCCAGCAACGGGACACCACGAAGTCGGGGTCCAGCGCCACGGCGCGCCGGCACTCCACCATGGCCCGGTCGAAGTCCCGCGCGAAGTAATAGCTCCAGCCCAGCGCCGACAGCTTGAGCGGCGAGAGCGGGTCGAGCGAGATCGCCGTGCTGAATTCCGCCCGCGATTCCTCGTCCCGGTTCATGATCGATAGAAAGTTCCCGTACCACTGGTGCGCGGTCGAGTGTCCCGGATTGAGCGCGATCGCGGTCTGGAACTCCCGCTCGGCGGCCTCCCAGTTCCACTCGTGATACATCTCGACGTACGCCAGCGCCGGGTGCGCTTCGGCCAGGCCCGGATCGATCGCCAGGGCGCGATGGGCGGCCGCGCGTGCGCGGGGAAAGGCCTCGGTCGGCGGCAGCGCGCAATAGAAGCCGAGTATCGCGAAGGAGTCGGCGGCGCCGGTGTGGGCCAGCGCGTACTCGGGGTCGCGCGCGATGGCCTGCTCGAAGCATTCGAGTCCGCGCCGAAGGTCCTGCTCGTTCCGCCGGTTCCAGAGCTGGCGGCCCTTGAGGTACAGGGTGTAGGCCTCGAGATCGTCGGTGGGCGGCTTGACCAGCGTGGTCCGCTGGCCGCCGAACAGCGTCACCTTGAGCTCGGCCGCGATGGCGCGCGAGATCTCGTCCTGGATCGCGAACACGTCCGTGGCGTCGCGGTCGAAGATTTGCGACCAGAGCAGGTAGCCATCCGCGATGCCGATGAGCTGCACCGAGAGCCGTAACCGCGAGCCCGCCCTGCGCACGCTGCCTTCGAGCACGGTGCGCACGCCGAGCCTGGCGCCGATCGTGCGGATGTCCTGCTGCTGTCCCTTGAACGCGAACACCGAGGTCCGGGCGACGACATGGAGGCCGGGAACCTTGGCGAGCGCGTTGATGAGCTCGTCGGTCATGCCGTCGGCGAAGTACTCGTTGTCCGGATCGTTGCTCAGGTTGGCGAACGGGAGCACCGCGATGGATCGCTCGCGGCCGGCGTCGCGGGCCGGTCCCGGTTCCGGCCGAAATGCCGGCGAGGTCAGCGCGGCGGCGAAGGCCGCCGACGTGGGAAATCGGTCGGCGGGGGCGGGCGCGAGGGCCAGGCCGATCGCCGCATCGACCGACGAGGGGATCTGGGGACGATACACCCGCACCGAGGGGATCGGGCCTGTGAGCCGCTTGGCGATGACGGCCTGCGGCGTGGGCCCGCTGAACGGAGGCTCGCCGGCCAGCATCTCGTACAGCACGCACCCGAGACTGTACACGTCGCTCCGCGCGTCGAGGCGGCGCCCGCCGGTCGACTGTTCGGGACTCATGTAGGCCGGCGTGCCGAGCGCCACTCCCGCCGTCGTAAGCGAGCCGTCTTCGCCCTCGTCGGCAGTCTCCGCGATGGTTCGCGCGATCCCGAAGTCGGCCACGAGCGCGTGGCTCCGCGAGAGAAGGATGTTCTCCGGCTTGATGTCCCGATGGATCACCGACTGCGCGTGGGCATAGTCGAGCGCTTCGGCCACCTCGCGCGCGATCGCGACCGCCTCCTCCACCGCGAGCTGGACGTCGCGGCGCAGGCGATCCCGCAGCGACTCGCCCACGACAAACGGCATGGTGAACCAGAGCAACCCGTCGGTCTCGCCGGAGTCGTGCACCGGGAGAATGTGGGGATGCTGCAGGCGGGCGGCGATCCGGATCTCGCGAAGGAACCGCTCCGGACCCAGCGCCGCGGCCAGCTCCGGGTGGAGCACCTTGAGCGCCACGTCCCGGTCGTGCTTGCGGTCGTGGGCCAGGTAGACGGTCGCCATCCCCCCGCGCCCCAGCTCCCGACCGATGACGTAGTGCCGGTCGAGCGCCGATCCAAGACGCGAAGTGATGTCCGCCACGAGTGTTGCCTCTGAACGTTTTCCTATGGTACCGCGGCGTGCCGGGACGAGCCAGCGCTCGCTCGGGTCCGCATGGCCGCCTCGATATCGGTGAGCTCCCGGGGCGCCTTCGACAGCCATTCGACGCCGGTGGCCGTGATGAGATAGTCGTCCTCGATGCGCACGCCGATATCGCGGTACCGCTCGACCGCCGAGCGGACTTTCGCGATCATCTGGCGATTCTTCGGCGTGTCGGGCAGCATGTCGAGCAGCCTGGTGCTGACGTAGATCCCGGGCTCGATCGTGAACACGTCGCCCGGGACGAAGCTCCCCGGATCGACCCAGGCGTATGGGTGGTCGTGCACCTCGAGGCCGATGCCGTGGCCGAGTCCGTGGGCCATGTAGAGGAAATCCTGCCGGCAACGGGTCGCGTCCCGCTCGCAGGTGTCCGCCCATGGCGGATCGAACGTCGCCCCGGCCCCTTCGGTCAGACCGAGGCGGGCCACGCCGCGCGCGATGACCGCCCGCGCCGAGTCGCGCCAGGCCTGGTAGGGCGCGCCGGGAGCGGCGACTCGCGCCGCCGCTTCCTGGGCGTCGCGAACGATCTGATAGACGGCCCGCTGCTCCGCCGTGAACCGGCCGCTGACCGGTACGGTGCGGGTGACGTCGGCCGCGTACCCCCCATATCCCGCCCCGACATCCATCACCAGCACGTCGCCCGCGGCCATGCGGCGGTCGTTGGCGTTGTAGTGGTACTGGGTCGAGTTGGGGCCCGACCCGATGATGGAGACGAAGGCCGGCCCGTCGCCGCCGCCGCGCCGGAACGCCGACTCGTACAGCGCCTCGATCTCGTACTCGTACATCCCCGGCCGCACCGTGCGCATGGCCTCGCGCTGGGCCGCCACCGTGATGCCGATGGCGTGCCGGAGCATGGCCTGCTCCGCCGGACTCTTGCGGGCGCGAAGGCTGTCGAGCGCCGGATGGGCGTCGCGCGGCTCGAGACCCGGATGCGCGGCCGCGAAAGCCCGCATGAAGCTGGCGCCGCGGGTCAGCGAGTCGTCCGTCGCGGCGTCGGCGTTGGAGAAGTCGCGCAGCGCGTAGACGGGCAGGCCCGCCGTGGCCAGCGAATCGAGCATGGGACGCAGGGCGTCGAGCGACCGCGCAGCGAGACCCGTGGTCCGCGCCACCGCCGCCGAGTCCGGCGGGAAGCCGTCATACAGCTTGCGCCTCGGGTCGCGCGGCTGAATGAACAGTGTCCCGGACATCCGACCGCCCCGGGCCACCAGGACCAGGGCGGCGTCGGGCTCCATGAACCCGGTGAGATAGCGGAAGGCGGGCAGCTGGCTCGGCCGGGAGAATCCCGTGGGTGCTGGCGCGCCGAATGCCACGACGGCGGCGGTGCCGAGCCGGGCCGCGAGCGAGTCGCGCCGGGCGGCGAACTCGGCGGGGGGGATCGACTGGGCGGCCAGCGCGCCGGGCAGGAGGGCGAGCAGGAGCCCGAGGACGGGGATCCGCATGACGGCTCTCGGCTGGGGTTGGGGGACGATAGGACGGACCCGGCAGGTCTGGAAGGGGCGGGAGCCAGGAATATACTTGACAAAGGCAAGCAACAATTTGACGTTGGCAATATGCCGGACACCACCCAGGTCGACGCCGTCCGCCGCTTCAACCGGTTCTACACCCGCCGCATCGGGGTGCTCAACGAGCACCTCCTCGACATTGGTTTCGCCTTGCCCGAGATACGGGTGCTCTACGAGCTGGCCCACGGTGAGGGCCCCCCCGCCACCGGCGTGGGCCGGGAGCTCCGGCTCGATCCCGGGTATCTGAGCCGTCTGGTCAGCCGGCTGCGCCGCCGGGGCCTCGTCGAGCGGCGCCCCGTTCCCACCGACCGGCGACAGCACGCGCTCCACCTCACCCGCAAGGGGCGGGAGACCTTCGCCGCGCTCGACCGCCGCTCCCACGACGAGGTCGCGGCGATGCTCCGTCCCCTCGCCGCGGCCGACCGCCGGCGCATCGTCGAGGCCATGGGCAGGATCGAAGGGCTCCTGAGTGACCGGCTCCCCGGTGCCGAGCCGTACCTGCTCCGCCCCCATCAGCCCGGCGACATGGGATGGGTCATCCAGCGGCACGGCGCGGTCTACGCCGAGGAGTACGGCTGGAACGCCGAGTTCGAGGCCCTCGTGGCGGAGATCGCCGCGCGGTTTCTCCGCCATTTCGATAGCGCCCGCGAGCGCTGCTGGATCGCCGAGCGGGACGGAGAGAACGTGGGGGGCGTATTCCTGGTGAAGAAGTCGGCGACCGTGGCCCAGCTGCGCCTGCTGTTGGTGGACCCTGCCGCCCGGGGTCTGGGCATCGGAGGGCGGCTCGTGGCCGAATGCGTCCGGTTCGCTCGGCAATGCCGCTACCGGAAGGTGACGCTCTGGACCAACAAGGGGCTCGACGCCGCCCGCCACCTCTACGAGCGGGCGGGTTTCCGGCTCGTCGGCGAAGAGCCGCACCACAGCTTCGGCCACGATCTCGTCTCGCAGACCTGGGATCTTCCGCTCTAGTCCTCGCATCCTGAGAGAATGCGCCGGTCCAGGCGGCCCCGCCGGGTCGCCCCACCCGTTGTGCCCCAACGACTTGCGGACCATCACCCGGCGGCACATCGATTGCCATTCGCCGCGGCATGTCGCCCCGCCTGCCGCTACTGCTGTCTCTTGCCCTGATTGGTCTGGGCGGCTGCGGTTTTGATCCGACGGGCGAGCAGCCGATGATGGCTCCGGACAAGTACCGCATGTGGTGGAACAAGACCCAGGCGTGCTCCGGCCTCTCCGGCGATTTCGATCGGATCGAGTGGCTCGTGGTGCCCGGGGATGGCTTCAAGTGCTCCAGTGGCAAGTGCGCCGGTCACTGGGAGTCCGATCACCGCATCTTCATCGCCTCGGACTGGGTGGACAACGAGATGGTCGTGCGGCACGAGATGCTCCACGATCTGCTCGGCCGTCCGGGGCATCCCAACCCTCCCTTCGGCAAGGGCTGTCCACTCACCTGGGACACCTGGGGCCGCGACACTACCCAGAGCCCGCCCGCCACGGACATCATCATCGAGTAGGGTATTAGCTTCGGTGACCTCGACCGGAGCCTCTCGATGCGACCGCCCGCACATCTGATCCTCGTGCTGCTGCTCCTGGCGTGCGGACGGGCGGCGCCGCCCGCGTCCGATCCCGCGGCGCTGGACCCGGTGGCGCACCGATACATGGAGCTCGTGCTGGCCCTCGGCGCCCACGATGCCAACTACGTCGATGCCTATTACGGTCCCGATTCACTTCGCGATCGGGCCCTCGCCGAGTCGCTGAGCGTGTCGCAGATCCGCCGGGCGGCGGACTCCCTGATCCGGCAGCTCGGTGACTCCACGCCGGCCTACTCCGACTCCATCGTCCGTCTCCGCGCTGCCTACCTGCGGACCCAGCTCGGCGCGCTGTCGGCGCGGGCTCGGATGCTGGGCGGTGAGCGAATGTCGTTCGACCAGGAGGCGCGGGCTCTGTACGACGTGACCCCCCCGCACTTCTCCGACGCCCACTTCGACTCGCTGCTGGCGAGGCTCGACTCCCTGCTGCCGGGGATGGGGCCCCTGGCCCAGCGCTTCCAGCGATTCCGCAACCGCGTCATGATCCCGCCGGACCGGGTCGACACGGTGTTCCGCACCGCCATCGCGGCGTGCCGGGCGCGGACGCTCAAGCATCTGAGCCTGCCGCCGAACGAGCGCTTCGATCTCGAGTACGTGAAGGGCACACCCTGGAACGCCTACAACTGGTACAAAGGGAATTATCGCAGTGTCATCCAGGTGAACCTCGACTTCCCGGTGCCCATCGACCGGGCGGTGGACCTGGCCTGCCACGAAGGATATCCGGGACACCACGTGTACAACGCGCGGCTCGAGCAGTCGCTCGTGAAGGGACGGGGATGGCCGGAGTTCTCGGTCTATCCCCTGTTCAGCCCGCAGTCGCTCATCGCCGAAGGGAGCGCGAATTTCGGGGTGGACATGGCGTTCCCCGCCGCCGAGCGCACCGCGTTCGAGCGGGACTCGCTCTTTCCCCTCGCCAAGCTCGATACCGCGCTGGCCGGGTGGAATGCGGCTGTGCGGGACGTCATCGAACGCCTCAACTACGCCCGGAACGAAGTGGCCCGGGGGTACCTCGACGGGACGATGGACACGACCATGGCGCGCGCCACGATGGCGCGGTATTGGCTCTCCAGCCCCGAGGCCGCCGCCAAGACGGTGCGGTTCATCGACACGTATCGCAGCTACGTCATCAACTACAACCTGGGCCGCGACATGGTGGAGGCCTGGGTCACGCGTCGCGGGGGCGAGTCGACCGAGGCGCGGTGGCGGCTCTTGGGGGAGCTGCTCAGCTCACCGCGGCTGCCGCACGACCTGCAGTAGGCGGGCTGACCCGCTCACGGGGGGTCTGCGCCGAGCGGATCGGGCCCCAGGATCTGCGCCGGCCGGAGGTCGAGCACCAGCGATCCCTGGCCCGAGGCGATGACCCGGAGGAGGAGCGCGTCCGGTGCTGCCCGGACCACCAGCCCGCGGCCCGACGTCACCTTCGCGTTCAGATGCACCCCGTCGGCCAGGTCGCGGTTGAGGTTCTTCTCGAGCAGCTCCCGCCCGTCCTCGATGACCTTGGCGAGCTTGATCCGCACCTTGTTCCGGAGGAAGTCCTCGACGGCCCCGCCCGCCAGCCATGCCAGCGCGCCCGTCAGCAGATCGCGCGTGCCGATGTCGTACTGAAGATCGGGCATGGACAGCTCGGCGGTCGCGGTGTCGAACGCCGGATGGCCCACGACGTAGAGCACGCCCGACGCCGCGCCGTGCACCTCGAGCCCCACCGCCGCCCTGCCGTCTCCCACACCCAGCACGTGCAGGCTGTCGATGATGAGCGAGTTCTTGGCCACGTGGATGGTGTCGCCGCGGAGCTCCCGGCTCAGAATGGTGCTCGCGACGTCGTAAGGCAGACGACCTTCGGTCAGGAGATGGAGCTCCGGTGGCCGCGACGCCGAATCCTGCGGCGGAGGCAGCGGCCCTCGTGCCGGCGCCGGCCGCCGCCCGCCCACCACGCGCGGATGTCCGGAGAGCCCGAGCGAGGTGACGAGCGTGTCGCCATGCATCTCCAGCAAACCCACGCGGACGCCGGTCGGGTTCATGACGAGCCAGAGACTATCGTCGAGCCGCTGGGGCGACTGGAGCGTCTTCCAGATGCGGCGCGACTCGCCGGGGAGGTCGAAAGCCGCCAGCCTGGCGTCGAACGCCTTCAACTTGTCTTCGAGCGCCTCCCTGGCCGCCGTCATCACTTTCTTGGTCACGTCCACCGACAGCACCGTGACCTTGCACTTGTCGCGCTCGCTCGTGGTGATCGGCCGGGCGTCCGCCCGCGTGTGCGGCCGGAGGGTCCACTCGTTCGTGAGCTCCACGTCGCTATCGATCGTCAGTCGGGCCCGGGGGCGGGTCTCGTCGATGCCGCACGAGGCGCTCACTTTGGGGAGGACGGGAGGGTCGTACCACGCCTTCGCCGCGTACTCGATATCGGCCTGGAGCACGGCGCGGCGACCCTCGATGCTCAGGCGGAACGGGCTGCGCACCGCCGCGAAGGCGTATTCCAGGCGCTTCTTGTCGCGGACGGGCTTGCGCTCGTCGAGATCGCCGAAGCGCACCGGAATCTCGGACTCGAGCCAGCGCAGCGCCGGGCCCAGGTCGTACCGCACCGGCACATCGATGTACGACACCGGCACCGGTGGCAGGGTGTCGACCCACGCGGAGGTCGCGCGAGGCACCGGGGGCGCGACCCGCTCCCGGCGACAACCCTGACCACACCAGACACACGCCGCCACGACGCACGTGAGCGAGAGCGACCTTCCAGCCATGCCGGGCCTCGTCGGAGAATGCTCCAAGCTGCCGCCGGGCAGGGCGTCCGGGCCATGACCCCGGTCACAATCCTCGCTCCACTGCCTCGGCTATTCGGCGCGCAGTGCCACCGACGGATCCACGGCCGCGGCGCGCATCGCGGGAATGGCGCAGCCCGCGAGGGCCGCCCCCAGCATCAGGAGCGACACGATGGAGAACACCCGGGGGTCCGAGGGTCGGCTTGGAGCCACGCTCTCGCCGGAGACCGTCGCCTGCAGCGATGGGACCAGGCCAAACAGAAGCATCGCGCCCGCGGTGGGGAGTGCAAGAAAGAGGAGAACCGTGCCACAGTGGGAAGATGGACACGTTGATCGCCCGGACCTCCACGTTCGCCTGCTCGAGGCCGATACCATCCCGAAGCCGGCCGAGCGCGACGATGAAGAAGGGCCCCCGCCGCGTGGGCGTCTCCCATTGTGCGACAGTGAAGACTTCGCTCGAGCCTTCCAGCGGTTCGACTCTCTGCGGCAGCACCCCGACGACGGCGTAGTCACGGCCGTCGAGTCTCACGGTGGTCCCCACGGCGGCGGACTCGACACCCAGATGACGGCGGGCGAATCCCTGACTCACGATCGCGGTACAGGGCGCCCGGAACACCATCCGCCTGGGAAAAGCTTCTGCCACGAAACGGTGCGATGCCGAGCAACGGGAAGTACCCCCATGAAACGATCCTGGATCATCTTCGGCGACGCCGCCGCGGGTGAACGCCATCGTGGTGAAGGTGTACCCGGCCACCTGGGCGAATCGGGTCTGTGCCCGCTCGAAGGCCTGGCAGTCGGCCACCGAGAAGTGAAAAGTTGGGCGTTGACTTTCGGTATCTGTTCGGGTATCGTATCGCCGTCAGGATGCGGAGGCCGGAATGCGAAGGGATGGAGAGCTCGAGGGCAAACTCGCGACGCTGATGTCGCTCGCCACGGACGACCGGGAGGGGCTTCCGCCCAGGTTGCGGCACGCGGGAGAAGTCGGATCGCTCCGCCCGCTCAACATCAGGTATCTGCGCCCGGCACCGGGCAGTCGCATGGCGCTCCTTCGGATCCTGATGACGAATGCCTGCGTCTACAACTGCCATTACTGCCCCATGCGCCGCGACCGCTCCATGCCTCGGACACTGCTCAAGCCCGAGGAGCTGGTGCGGATCTTTCTCGGCGCTCACCGTCGCGGTTGGTGCCAGGGTCTCTTCGTCACCACCGGTATTCCCGCCCGGCCCGTGAAGGTCGTCGACGGTCTCATCACCGCGCTCGAGCTGCTTCGTGAGCGTCACCGATTCGGTGGGTACATCCACGTCAAGCTGGTGGCGGGCGCCGAGCAGGCGCAGATCGAACGGCTCACCCAGCTGGCCAGCCGTGTGTCACTCAACGTCGAAGCTGCCTGCGGCGCCAGCCTGTCGGCCATTGCGCCGGAAAAGAGCTTCGCGGTCACCACCGGTGATCTGGAGCGGGTGCGCGGTCTGGTCGTGGCGGAGCGGGCGGAGCAGGCCTCGGGCAAGCCGCACGACCCTCTTCACCCCGGCGGTCGTTCGGGCATGACGGTGCAGTTCGTCGTAGGCGCCACAGCCGACACCGACAAGACGATCCTCGACACGTCGGTGCGGCTCTCCATCGGCGGCGGCGTCCACCATACCCACTTCAGCGCATTTCGACCGATACGTGATACCCCCATGGAGCAGGTTCCCGCCACGCCGGCGCTGCGCGAGCATCGCCTTTACCAGGCGGATTATCTCCTCAGGACCTACGGATTCGCGCCCGACGAAATGGTCTACGAGTCCAGCGGCAACCTTCCCCTTCGGCTCGACCCCAAGAGTGCGTGGGCCCTGGCGCACCCCGAACGCTTTCCCGTCGAGGTCGGGTCCGCCTCGTACGATGAGCTGCTTCGTGTGCCGGGCATCGGCCCGACCGCGGCCACGCGCATCGTGGAGCAGCGGAGAAGCACGCGGTTCGCGGGTCTCACCGATCTCCGGAAGCTCGGGGTGGTCACGACGAGGGCCGGAGGATTTCTCACGCTCCGCGGACGGCGGCTGCAAACCGAGCGATGGGCCGAGCAGTTGGGGTTCTGGGCGCCGGAGGAGGATATCGGGGTGCATCACATGGTCTACGAGGTAAGTCCGGGCACCTTTCGTTGATCGATCCCTCGACGATCATGCGAATTTCTGCTCGGCGCGCAGGGCGCAGTTCAGCCAGTGCATCCCCTGGCGCTGCATTGTCGAAAAGTTACCAATTGACTTCCCAAGCGATCATTCGCATCGTGAGTGCGTCGCGAGCACGCACGATGACGAGATGGCGCCGGTCGGCGACCGTTCCTTCGCGACCTGACGGTACAGCCGCAGTTAACTCACCCCCCCCTTTCTAGTAAGACAGCGGCGGTCAAACCGCCAAATGTCGACGCGAGCCGGCCCAACGGGCTGAGACTCGGTATGCGAGTGTCCGCCGGCACGCGAGCCGGAGGCGCTTCCGGACCTCGCGATGCCGGGGTCAAGCCGTGCGTGTGCCCGTTCGCGTCTCCCACTGGCGACAGGAGCCTCCCAATGTCGCGTAAACTGCTCGTGCTCTCGGTTCTCCTGGCGGTTGCATGTAGTGATCAGACGGAGGTCACGGACCCCGAGCCCCCGCCGGAAGCGACGCCGGCCGACGGGGCGTCCGATCAGGAGCTGGATTTCAGCTCCCACGGATTCTTCGGCGCCCATACCGCCCTGTCGGGCGGCGCCACCACCATCTTCGAGGTCTCATCCGAGGCGTTCGGGCAGCCAGCGCCGAATCTTTCGGCGCGGGCGCTCGCGTTCCATGACGTCGGCGATGTGCAGTTCGAGGTGGAGTTCGCGCCCGAGGCCGGACTCGGCCCGGTGTTCGACAACGTCTCGTGCGAGGAATGCCACGTCGGCGACGGTCGCGGCACTCCTCCGACCGATGGCGCGACGTTCGAGTCGATGCTCTTCCGTGGAAGCATTCCCGGCAGAGGACCTCACGGTGGTCCCAACCCGATCCCCGGCTTCGGCGGCCAGGTCCAGCTTCGCGCCGTTCCCGGCTTCCGGCCCGAGGCCTACGCGAAGATCATCTACACCGACTCGGCCGCGTCCTTCGGCGACGGGTCGAAGTACACGCTGCGCGTGCCGCACTACACGCTCACGGGCGGATATGCTTCGCTGCCGGGCGGCGTCCTGCTCTCACCCCGGACTGCTCCCGCGGTATTCGGTCTCGGCCTGCTCGAGGCGGTACCCGAGTGGAGCATCCGCGCGATGGCCGATCCATTCGATCGTAACCGTGACGGCGTCTCCGGGCGCCCGAACTACGCGTGGGATGCCATCAAGCAGCGCACAGAACTGGGTCGCTTCGGCTGGAAGGCGAACGTGCCCAATCTGCTGCAGCAGACCGCGGGGGCCTATAACGGGGACATGGGCATCACGACGACGATCTTCCCGGCGGAATCGTGCGAGGGTCAGACCCAGTATCCTGGTTGCGCCGCGCACGCGCCCGAGATCGACCCGCAGCTGGTGCAGGCGGTGGCGTTCTACACCCAGACGCTCGGCGTTCCCGCTCGGCGGGCGCTCGATGACCCCACCACCCAGCAGGGCGAGCGGCTCTTCTATGCGGCGGGCTGTAATGCCTGCCACGCACCGACGCTCCGCACCGGCGTCCTGCCCGGGGTACCGGCGGTGTCCGGACAGGTGATTCACCCGTACACCGATCTCCTGCTGCATGACATGGGGCCGGCCTTGGCCGATGGCCGCCGCGATTTCCTGGCGTCGGGGAGCGAGTGGCGGACCGCGCCGCTCTGGGGTGTCGGCCTGATCGAGACCGTCAACAGTCATCCGAACCTTCTGCACGACGGCCGCGCGCGCAGTCTCCTCGAGGCCGTGATGTGGCATGGGGGAGAGGCCACCAACGCGCGGGAGCGGGTGCGCCGGATGGCCGCGAGGGACCGGACCGCGCTGGTGGCGTTCTTGAAGTCGCTCTGAAACGGGGGAAAGCGTTTCGTCATTGTCGTTCCTGCATCCGCCTCATATCCGCGAGGATGGCCTCGGGGGATACCGGACCGCCCAGGAACTCTTCGACGACGTCGCGCGTCGTGCGCTCCAGTCCGAATCGGAAGAGCCGGGGCGCGACCCAACCGTACCAGGTGGGGTCGCCGGCGGTGAAGGGGCCGTGGCGCTCGATGGTCCGGGCCCGGATGGCGGCGATGAGGATGGCGCCCGCGGCGTAGTTCATCATGTAGCCCGGCTCGTCGATGAGCTGTCCGCGCATCGCCCACCACGGCACCCCCGGTTGCGGGTGAATGCGGAGATAATCGCGCGTCAACCGGGTCCAGACTACGTTCGGGTCGAGCGTGGGGCCCCGGAGCATCTGCGCCTCGAACAGAGCCCACGCGACGTCCATCACGATCCCCGCGTATCGGGCGCGAAGGCCGTCGGCGAGCGGCACCGAGTCGCCCAGCCAGCGTTGCTGCCAGGCGGGTTCCGCGACGTCGAGCGCCACGAAATCGCCGAGCGCCTCGCTGAACGGGTCGCTGTCGGGCCAATCGGCAAAGGCGGGCCGGGTGCGGATCGCCGCGATGTGGATCGCGTGTCCCGTCTCATGCAGCAGCTCGGCCAGGTTGTCGAGACCTCCTTCCCGATAGGTCGCGAAGATCCAGGGCTTGGCCGGCCGCCATTGTCCCCCCACCAGTCTCGCCCTCCTGCCGAACGTGGTGTATGCCACCGGCGTCTTGCCCTCTCTCGGCCTCAGGTCGAAGTGCACACCGAGGGCGGAAGGGTCGGCGCCGAGCGCGGCAAAGACCTGGGCGTTGAGCGCGGCGAGACTGGAGACCGGAATGCGATCGTCGAGCGCTCGCGCCTCGGCGCCGGCCGCGTAGTACCAGTCCCACGGATCGATCAGCGAATCAGGCGTGGCGTCGCGCCACGCACCGAGGATGGCGTAGAGCCAACGCTCGAGTGAATCGGGCGGGAATCCCGACGCCCGGGCCCGCTCCCTCGCTGCCGACTCAGCCACTCCTCGGCGCTCGACTTCGAGCGCGATGAGCCGGCGGTAGGGACTGTAGCGCCCGCCGCGGCCGTCGACGCTTCGCCACACCGGCTCGAGCGCGAAGAACAACCGCCGCCGCTCGGCCGGATTCTCGGTTCGCCCGATCGTCCCGAGCACCGTGAGCCGGTCGAGGGTGTCGGCGCCCACGACGACGTGATGCTGCGTCCAGCCATAGCAGGCGTAAAGCCGATTCCGGAGCGAGTCGATCCCGTCGGTGGTGCGTCCCATGACGGTGGGATCGTAGTTGCACACTGCCGCGTTCTCCGCCGATGCCGGCGCCTCCTGGCCGACGAGCGGGAAGAGGTCGCGCGCCATGGCCCTGCGCATCGCGCCAAGGGCGCGGGCATCGTCCGGGGCCAGCGAGGCGGAGTCGAGGCCGCCGAGGCGGGCGACAACGGACGATCGCAGCTCGTCATGCCGCCGGGCCAGTGTCGAAAGTGGAATGCCGCCGTCGGTCTCCGTGCGGCCCGCGGCGGTAGTGACCTCGTAGCGGTCGCGCAGATCGCGCAGGTCCGCGAAGGCGGATTCGGCCGCGGCGATCGCCGCGGACTCCGGCTGGGCGGACGGTGCGGCGGGAGTACACCCGGCGAGCAGCGCCGCCAGGCTCAGGCTGGTGTTTCGCGCGATCCGGCGTACCGTCATCAGGGGCGCCTTCGAGGATAGAGATGGCAGACGACATCGACCCGACAAAGGAGCCTCGCGCGAGGAAGGTGCGAAAGGGCGGTTTCCTCCTCGTGGCCGCGGTGCTCGTCTGCGGCCTGTCGGCTTGGACGGTACTGCCTCCGATCACTTACCCGATGCTCGTCCTCGCGGTCGGGGCGCCGGAAATCGGACCCTGGCTGATGGCCATCGGTATCGTAATCCTCGCCTCGGCATGGCTTCGTGATCGTCCAGGTCGGCTCACTGCCCCCGCGATGCTCTTCGCCGCCGCGGCCGTTTCGCTCGCGGCGGTGCCCCAGATCCAGTTTCCAGCCACCGCGCGCCGCTTCGACCAGGCGATGCGCGACGGACTCGGCTCGAACTACCTGCTGGCGATCCCAGCCGGCGCGAGGTCGCACCTGCGCCGCCGTCCGCTGGATCCGATCGACTTGCTCACCGGCCTTCGCCCCGGGCCGGCGCGGATGATTCGTGACGTTCCCTTCGCGACGAGTGACGGCGTCCATCTTACCATGGACATCTATCGCCCGCCGGCGGCCGGAAGCTATCCGGCCGTGGTGCAGATCTATGGCGGGGCGTGGCAGCAAGGCGCGCCCGGGAACAACCGGGCCTTCGCCTCGTACCTGGCCTCGCGCGGCTACGTCGTCTTCGCCATCGACTACCGCCACGCCCCGCGATGGCGCTGGCCGGCGCAGCTCGCCGACGTGCGGGCCGCGCTCGGGTGGATCGCGGCGCACGGCAGCCGGTACGACGCCGACGTCGAACGCCTCGCACTGATCGGGCGATCGGCCGGTGCGCAGCTGGCGATGGTGGCGGCGTACGCCTCGGGAGCGCCGCCGGTTCGGGCGGTGGTGAGCTACTACGGTCCGGTGGATCTGGCGGAGGGTTACCGCCATCCCCCGCATCCCGATCCGCTCCACGTCCGCTCGATTATCGAAGCCTATCTGGGCGGCTCTCCCGACGCGGCCGCCGATCGATACCGCGACGCATCCCCCATCACCTATGCCGTGCGCCCGCTGCCGCCGACGCTGCTGGTTTATGGAGCCCGCGACCATGTGGTCGAGGCACGGTACGGGGCCCTGCTTGATCGGCGGCTTCGTGCCGGCGGCACGACATCCGTCTTTCTCGAGATCCCCTGGGCCGAGCATGCGTTCGATTTCGTGAGCGGGGGCCTCGGCGCGCAGCTCGCCCTGTATCACACCGAACGGTTTCTCGCCTGGGCGCTGAACGCTACCAGTCGCGCGTCTCCCCCACCTTGAGAATCCACGCGCGGTCGGGCCAGAGGCCGAGTCGCTCCGCCTCGATCCGGAAGCGCCGGGCCGGCTCGGCCATCGGCTCATCCGCCAGGTCGAAGGTGCCGAAGTGCATGGCCACCAGGCGAGCCGCACCCGCGTCGAGGCCCACGCGCACGGCCTCCTCGGGCGTGGTGTGGGTGGGGTGCATCATTCCGGCGGGGAGATAAGCCCCGATCGGGACCGTGGCGAGATCGATGGGCCCGAAACGCTCGCCGATCGTGACGAAGTCCGTGGAATAGCCCGTGTCTCCGACGAAATAGAAGCGGCGGCTCGGGCCGCTCACGATCCACCCGGTGCACCAGCGGCGGTTCCGGTCGAAGAGCGACCGCCCCGAGAAGTGTCGCGCCGGCACCGCGTGCACGTTCACGCCGTTCAGCTCGAGCGACTGCCACCAGCCGATCTCGACCGCTGTGCCGCCCTGACCTTCGACCCATCCGGCCAGGCCCACCGGCACCACGAACGTCGTCCCTCGCCGGCTGAGCGCCCGGACGCTCATGCTGTCGGCGTGATCGTAGTGATCGTGGGACAGGAGCACGAAGTCCACCGCCGGCAGGGCCATCAGGGGGACGCCCGGCGGCACAGCCCGCCTCGGTCCGGCGAATGTGAATGGGCTCGCGCGCTGGGAGAGCATCGGATCGGTGAGGAACGTCACGCCGTCCATCCGCACCAGAAAGGTCGAGTGGCCGATCCAGGTGAGGCTGGGACTGCGGGCGATGGCCGAGGCGTCGTAGGCGACCGAGGCCGCGGCGCCGGGTCGCGGGGTGAGCGAGACGCGGACCCGGCGCCCGAAGAATGCCGCGGCAGCGAGGAACCCGACATGGCCGGGCTGGCGCGCCTCGGCCTCGAACCCGCTCGCCCCGCCGGCCCCGCTCGACCGGTGCCGCCACCAGCGCCAGTAGACCGCCCCATTTATGAGCACGACCACCCCGCCGAGCGCGATCTGGATCTCTCGCGTGAGTCCCTGGGGATAGATGGCGGCGGTGAGGTAGTGCTCGATGAAACCGCCGGCAAAGCCCGTCTCACCACCCCGATGCCGAAGCCACTGTTCCAGGGGAGTGAGGGGACACCGGCCCGCGGTGAATTCGATCAGGACGCCCCAGAGGGCGGCGGGCAGGTGGATGGCGGCGAGCCGCGGCCATCGGAGCACCAGCAGGCCGCCGAGCGTGACGAAGACGATGAACCCGAGGTGGAACAGCAGGACGACATCGGCGAGCGCGCGATAGAGCATGCCCCCAATATGTCATTACTGGCCCCGGACGCCCCGCCACGCCCGCTCGACCAGGGTCCGGATGGTGAGCCTCCAATCCTCATCGTCGGGCGAGTCCTTCCACGCCGGCGTGGCCGCGCGGACGTCGTCGAGCGTGAGGCTGTCCTGAACCTGGTCGAGCGTCTTTCCCTTCAACGCCAGCGCCGTGACCCGCGAGGTGGCCGCCTCGAGCAGGACCCGTACCTGGCGAGTGTAGGTATGGTCGTGCATCACGGGCCCGTGCCCCGGCACCAGCGTCGCCACGGGCATCGCTTCGATCCGCCGGAGCACCTCGATCCACGGCACCGGGTTCGATGCCCCGACGAAGGGAAACGGGGATTGCACGAGAATGTCTCCCGCGAAGAGGATGCGATCATCCGGGAGGAATAGTGTCACGTCGTGCGGGCTGTTGGCCCGGCCCCAGTCGTGAAGCACGAGAGTGCGGTTGCCCAGCCGCAGCGTCAGCTCGTTGTCGAAGACGAGATTCGGCGTCACCACCTTGAGCGATGCGAGCTCGTCCAGCTCGCCTTTCCGCTGCCGCGCGTAGGTCTCCTTGCGGCGCCGATCCTCCGCGGTCAGCGCGGCCCCCGAGCTGTCCTTCCCGGTTCGCGCTTCGGCTTCGAGCGCCGCGAGCGCCGCTCGCCGGGCCGATCCCGGCGCCGTGGACATCTTCGCCCAATAGACGCTGTTGAGCGCGATATAGTCGCGGGTCTGACGCTCACTGACGATCGTCACGCCGGGCCACGCCTCGCGGTAGGCGATGGCGCCGTTATTGTGGTCGAAGTGCCAGTGGGTATACGCCAGATACCGGACCGGCTTCGAGGTCATCGACTTGATGAGCGCGATATCCGCCCTGGCTCTCGAAGGCAGGTAGGTCGCATCGAGCACGAAGACGCCATCGTCGCCGACGATGATGCCGGTGTTCCCATGGGGCCATTCGTCGGTCGCGTTGTCGTGGATGATGACGTAGACGTCGGGCGCGACTCGCTCCATGCGGGCGCCATCGTCCCCGGCCTGGGCCGCCGCGGGTCGGTGGATCGGGGTGAACAATGCCAGGACGAGGACGGTCGAGCGCGGAAGGCGCCCGCCGCGGATGGCATGACCGCTGATGTGCAAGAGGACTCCGTGTGGGGTCGTTCCGTTGCCCTACGGAGTTGGTGGGACCGGGGTTCCGTTCAGAATGAAATCAGGACCGCGGCGGTACCTCGGCCGCCCGGCCGCGGCGAACGCCCGCTCGATGTCCCGGCGTGATTCGCTGAAGTGCTTCCATCCCTCGGGGGAGATCATCCCGCCACGGCACTCCTGATCCGCGACAGCTGCCGAAGGTGCGCGAGGTCATGGCCTGCGTGAATGTTCCGCATGAACCCCAGACTCTCTTCGCCGCGCTCGTTGTGCAGGCCGACCCGGGTCAGATCCGCGTCGGTCAGACCCGCCCACAGCCGCAGGTTGACCCGCCGGATGACGGCGAACAGCTCCAGCGCGTCGGCGAACGGCACCTCGCGGTAGCGGAGTCGTTCCGCCCAGAGATCCTGATCGTAGCCGACCAGGGGGATCGATCCTGGGCCAGCACCATCCGGAGCCGGACGCCGACCACCATCTCGGCATCGCCCAGGTGCTGCGCGACGTCACGGATCGACCATTTGCCGGGTCGCTCGGGCGTCTCGATCTGGCCGGGTGTCAGCCCGGAGACGACGACCGAGATGGCGGCGGGTGTGGAGCGAAGCACGTCGAGCGGATCCCGGCTTCCCAGAAGCTCCAGCAACGCCGAGGTGTAGGCTGCGGCGCCAGTCGAGGCCGACGCGGCTGTGGCGGAGAGAACGGACATGGATCGCCTTTCGCAGAGGGACCGCAGCAGGACGTTTGCGCCTGCGGAAAGCTACGCCCATCGGTCCGCGCCGGCCTCTCCTTAGGGCGTGGCGGAGCGGTAGACGGTCCTGCCTTCGAGCAGCGTCCGCAGCACCTTAACCGTGTGGATGTCTCTCGGGGAGATCTCGAACAGATTCCGGTCGAGCACCACGAGATCGGCCAGCTTGCCCGCCTCGATCGATCCCGTCTCGCGATCGAGCCGGTTGGCGTACGCGGCATCGATGGTGTACATGGCGATCATCGTGGCGAGGTCCACCCGTTCCGCCGGGTTCCACACCTTCATCCTCGGTCGTTCCGGGTCCAGATGGGTCACGCCCATCTCGATGGCCTCGAGCGGGTTGAGCGACGAGACCGACCAGTCGCTTCCACCCGACAGCACGGCGCCGCTTCGTGCCACGCTGGCGATGGGGTAGAGCCGGCGCGAGCGCGCCGGGCCGAGCGCGGGCTCGGTCAGCCGAGTCAGGTACTCGTCGCCGTTGGCCCAGAGCGCCTCGAAGTTGGCGATCACGCCGAGCCGGCGAAACCGGGGAATGTCGGCGGAGTCGATCAGCTCCAGGTGCGCGATGGAGTGCCGGCTGTCGCGCGCGCCGTTGGCCTTCCTCGCCCGCTCGAACGCGTCGAGCGTCATGCGGATGGCGCGGTCGCCGATGGCGTGGACGTGCACCTGGAAGCCGTCCCGGTCGAGCGCGGTCACCAGACGGTCCAGCGCGGCCTCCGTGTAGTTCGGCGTCCCCGCGTCTCCCCGGCGGTCCAGATACGGCGCGAGGAGGGCGGCGGTCCGGCTTTCGATGACGCCGTCCGCGAACAGCTTCACGGCGATCGGGTGCACCAGTCTCGAGGCGAACCGGCGGCGCCGGTCCCGGAGCCGCTCGAGTAGAGAGCCGGTTGCCGTGTCACCGCCGGTGTCGAGCGCCACGACCACCCGCAGGGTGAGCGTGCCTGCCTTGTCGGCCCGCGCGTAGGCCTCCAGCTCCGGCAATTCCTCGTCGGCCGCGAACACCGCCGTGATCCCGAATCCGTTGGCCTCGCGCATGGCGCGCGCCAGCCCTTCCGACATCTCCGCGGCGGTGTGCTCCGGCATGCTGTCGGCGACGAGGTCGATCGCGTCTTCTCTCAGCGTGCCACTCGGCTCCCCCGTGCGCGGATCCCTCTCGATGCGGCCGTTGGGGGGGTCGGGTGTGTCGCGGGTGATGCCGGCCGCGGCGAGCGCCTTGGAATTGACCCAGGCCGAATGGCCGTCGGCGGCATACAGCAGCGCTGGCCGATCGGGCACCGCCCGGTCGAGCAGCTTCCTGTCGGGGTTCGCGTCGGGGAACAGTGGAAGCTCCCAGCCGCCGCCCCGTATCCAGGGCGCCGCGCGATGGGCCGCCGCCCATGCCGCGATCGTGTCGACCGCCGCCTGGGCGGTCGATGCGTCGTAGAGTCGGACCTCGCCGTACTCCACGCCGCTCGTGACCGGATGTACGTGCGCGTCCTGGAAAGCAGGCAGCAGCATCCGGCCCTGGAGATCCACCACTTCGGTCGATGGTCCGACGAGGCCGTCGGGAGGGTCGGCGTTGCCCACGAAGACGATCCTGCCTTTGCTCACCGCGACCGTGCGCGCCCAGGTGCGCGCGGCGTCCATCGTGTAGACGGCGCCGTTACGGAAGACCAGTTCTGCCCGTCCCTCGCCTGCCGTCCTTCCGGCCTTGGCCCCTCGCGGCGGTGTGCACGCCGCGAAGCAGAGCGCCCCCGCGGCTCCGGCCCGGAGCCAGAGCCGGGCTACCACGCGATCCCGTAGTCCTGGCCGTGGTTGCTGGAGGCGCCCCACATGGTGCCATGGGCGCGGTCGAACAGGATGCCGTTGATCGGTCCCGATGTCCGCTCCTCGAATTCCAGCGAGTAGCCCATCCGTTCGAGCGCGGAGCGGACGCTGTCCGGCGTGGAAGTGGCAAGCAGGAGATGACCCGGCCGAGACTCGTGGTTCCCGAACGACGATCGCATCTGCTCGCTGTTGATGTTGGGAGCCTCGGCCGCCTGCTGCGGAGTCATGCCGAACTCGACGATGTCGAGGAACCACTGCAACAGATTCTGATCCTGGGTATCGCCACCCTGCACCGCGAAAGAGAGAAACGGCTGGTCGTTCTTCAACGCCAGGGTGGGCGTGAGGGTGACGCGGGGATGCTTCCCCGGCTCGATCACGTTGTACGGGCCGTCCTCCGCGCGGGTGACGAAGCTCTGGGCCCGCTGGCTCAGGCCTACGCCTGTGCGTCCCGCGATCACCGCCGGGATCCACCCGCCGCTCGGCGTCACCGAGACCACCCACCCCTGTTCGTCCGCCGCCTCGATCGACGTGGTGCCGGCGGTGAACTGGGCACGGAAGGCGGAGTCGGTGATACCCAGCCTGCTCAGCGAATCCGGCTTCGGCACCGGCGTCCACCCGGCCAGAAGTGACGAGAAGGGATTGGTGCCACCCTGGAAGGGATACGGATCTCCCGGCTTGGCGGTGGAGTCGTTGCGGGACCAGTCGATCTGGCCATAGCGCGCCCTCCCGTACGCCTTCGACAACAGACCTTTCACGGGCTCTTCGGGGGGAACGTACGGGTCGCCGTAGTAGAAGTCGCGGTCGGCGAAGGCCAGATTCATCACCTGGTAGAGCGTATGGATGTATCGGGCCGAATTGTACCCCATCGATTGAAGGTCCGCGTTCTCCAGGATGTTGAGCGCCTGAAGCATCACCGGACCCTGCTGCCAGATGGGAAGCTTGTAGACCGTGATTCCCTTGTAGCTGGTGCTGAGCGGCTCTTCGATCCGCACCTTCCATCTCGCGAGGTCGGCCAGCGTGATGAGACCGCCCTCCTCTTGGACGCCGCGGACCAGCTCCCGCGCGATGTCTCCCCGGTAGAAGCGGTCGTACGCGGCGTAGATCGCCTGTTTGCGGCTCTTCCCCGCCTTCCGCGCCTCTCGCTCCGCCGCGACGAGCTTCCGGAGCGTCGCCGCGAGATCGGCCTGCACGAACACCTCGCCGGCCTCGGGCGCCTCGCGGGTCTGCCCCGCGTGCGGGAGAAACACGGCGCGGGAATACTTCCACTTCTTGATCTCGTCTTTCTGCCGCTCGATGGAATTCGCGGTCTCGGCCTCGATCGGGTACCCGTCCGCCATCTGGATGGCCGGTGCGAGAACGTCGGCCAGCGAGAGCGTGCCGTACTCGGCCAGCATCGTGAGCAATCCGCCCGGCGTTCCGGGCGTCACCGCCGCGAGCGGCCCGTATTCCGGCGGATAGCGGTGGCCGTGCGCCCGGTAGAACTCGGCGGTCGCTCCCGTGGGGGCCACCCCCAGAGCATTGATGCCGATGACTTTCTTGAGTCCGGGGTGGTAGATCAGCGCCTGGGTCTCACCGCCCCAGGAGAGTACGTCCCACATCGTGGTCACGGCGCCGAGCATGGCGCAGGCGGCGTCCACCGCATTGCCGCCCTTCTGGTACATCATGGCGCCCGCGGTGGCGGCCAGCGGTTTGCCCGTGATCGCGAGCCAATGTCTGGCGTGGAGTGGCGGCTTCTGCGTCTTCTGGGCGAGTACCGGCGTGGTGGTCCAGAGGATCATGGCGGCGAGCCCGACCGCGGTGCGAACAGGCGTCATGCTCATCTCCCGAGCAGCGGCTGCACGAGCACGCCGATCGCTCCGAGCAGGATGATCGCGCCGAGCACGACGGCCACCCGGCGGGAGAGCGCGGGCGTGCGCCCGACCCGGATCACGAGGGGCAAGTGGACGGATGCGCTCGCCAGCGACGCGAGAATGGCGCCGGTCCCCGCGACCTGGGGCGTGATCTGACCGGCCACCGCGAGATTGGCGGCGGACGCGACGGCACCGGCGCTGGAGACCAGGCCGCCGAGCAGGCTCACGACGTAGAAGCCGAGCTGACCCAGGTGGCGCTGCGCCAGCGTGCCCGCCACCTGCAGCAGCAGGAACAGCACGCCGAAGCGCAGCGCCGACGTGAGCGAGAACGGCGAGGCCATCTTCGGGATCTCGCCCCCGCGCGTGGGCGCGCGCTCCCGGCGAAAGAGTGTCGCGGCCGCGGCGCCCGCCAGCATCAGCATCAGCGTGGGCGCGGCGCTCCAGAGGGCGGTCGGCGAGAGGACGCCGAGAATCACGGCGTTCCGGACCAGCATCGCGGCCGTGGCCAGGGTGACGCCGCGACGGGTGACCTCGACGAGCTGCCCGCTCGAGTGGTGGACCCGGTCAGCCAGCTCCGTCACCGTCACCGTGCTGTTGATGAGACCGCCCAGAAATCCCGTCAGCTCGAGCCCGCGCGCGCCGTACAGCTTGAGGAGGACGTAGTTGGTGAAGCCGAGCCCGGCCACCAGAATCACCGTGATCCAGGCGGTCCGGGGCGCGATCAAGCCCCACGGGTCGATGGTGCCTTCCGGCAGCACCGGATACACGATGAACGCGAGGATGGCGAACAGAATCGCCGAGCGCAGCTCCGATTCCGCGAGGGCTCGGCTGAAGCCGGTGAGCGGCCGCTTCCAGGCCAGCAGCGCGGCCGTCACCACGCCCAGCGCCGTCGGCGTGAAGGTCTGCCCATGCCCGGCCAGCACACCCGCGAAGGCGATCAGCGCGAGCGCCGCGGAGGTGGTGATCTCCGCGCCTTCGCCGGTGCGAATCGTTTCCATGTTGAGGAGAATGATGAGCACGCCGACGAGCGCGAGGGCCAGCAGGGCGAACGTTTGCCCCAGCATGCCGCCGACGGCGCCGAGCATCGAGACGAAGGCGAAGGTGCGGAGCCCCGCTTCCTTCTGCCGGCGCTCCCGCTCGATGCCTACGAAGAGCCCGATCGCCAGCGCCAGAGTCAATCGCGCGAGCGTCGGCAGATAAGGCCACGCGGACAGGTCGATCTGCATGGGCAGAGTATACCTCGCCGCCGCTCGGCCGCCCATGCCGGGCGACGGGCGTCATGCTCGCCGCTTGCGGTACGGCCCGTCGAACACCGGTGTCCACCTCTTGCCGCCGTCCGCCGAGGGTTCACAGTAGTGGCGAACGGTCCGTCGGGTCGCGGCGTCGTGTCATGCTTGGCGCAGATCGGCTCAGGACGGACGGCGTTCCAGCAGGCTTCGAGCCGTTCCGCGTCGCGCGGATCTCGCGCAGCATCTCGTCCAGCACCTCGCGCACCCTGATCCAGTCGGGCACGCCTTCGCTCGCATACGCAGCGATGCTCCGAACCAGGTCCTCGGCGTCGTCGCCGTAGAGATGGACGAGATCGTCGCCGGGATCGGCGTTGTGAAGCAAGTCTTCCCAGGAGGACATCGGCTCGGTTCCCTCTTGCAGTCGGAAATCCCCAAGGCAGGTGCCGGTAGGGTGCCTTGCAACGTTTTGCGCTTGTGGTAGACTCTACCGTGTAAGTGTCTGACATAAAAGGTGATGCGTATCACACGCGCTCCCACCGACATTTGGCCTCACTGGCCTGCCCCCGGCCGAGGGTCTCGATTGTCCGACGAACTGGTGACACCGGTCGCCGCCCCGGATGCTCCGGGTGCCGGACGAGACCGTTTCGACCTCGTGGCCCTGGCCACCCAGGATCTGGTCTGGGACTGGGATCTGGTCCACGGGCATGTCGCCTGGGCGGGGGGCACCAGGCCGTACTTCGGCTGCGGGCCGGAAGACATCGCGCGCACCGAGGGCGACGACTATCACGCCTGGGCCACCCGGGTCCATCCCGACGATCTGGCCCCGACGGAGGCCGCGTGCTCGATCGCCCTGCGAAGTGGGGCGGACGGGTGGGAGCACGAATACCGCTTCCGGCGGGCCGACGGATCGTGGGCCCGGGTGCTGGAGCGCGCCACGATCGTCCGCACCGCCCAGGGTCAAGCGATCCGCGTGGTGGGCGCGCTGCGGGATATCACGAGACAGGTGGAGAACGATGAGGCCAGAAACCGGCTGGCTGCGATCGTCACCTCATCGAGCGACGCCATCGTCGGGAAGACCCTTGACGGCATCGTGATCAGCTGGAACGCCGCCGCCGAGCGACTCTTCGGCTATACCGAGGAGGAGATGGTGGGGCGGTCGATCTACACGCTCATCCCCCAAGACCTCCACGGATCCGAGCGCGCCCTGCTCGAGCGGCTGGGACGCGGCGAGAGCGTGGAGATCGCCGAGACGGAGCGGATCCGCAAGGACGGCAGCCGCATTCTCATCAACGTCCGCGTCTCCCCCATCTGGGACGGCTCGGGCCATCTCGTCGGTGCCTCGTCCATCAAGCGGGACGTCACGGCCCAGAAGCGCGCCCAGGAAGAGCTGCGCCGCCGGGAGGAACGGTATCGCGCGCTCGTGACCGCCACGTCGTCGCTGGTGTGGGAGGCCGATCCCGACGGCCGCTTCCTGGCGCCCCAACGCTCGTGGGAGGAATACACCGGACAGACATGGGGGGAGCAGAGGACGTTCGGCTGGCTCCAGGCGTTTCATCCCGACGATCGCGGGCCGATCGGCGGGTTGTGGGCGGCGGCACGAGACGACGCCACCACCTTCGAGGCAACCGGCATGATCTGGAATGCCAACCGCCAGGCGTACCGTCACGTCCAGATGCGGGCCGTCCCGATCCTCGGCGGCGGCGGCGCCATTCGTGAATGGATCGGCATGCTCACGGACGTGGAGGATCGCTGGCAGACCGAGGAGCGTCTGCGCCAGGCGGAGCGCATGGAGGTGATCGGCCGGCTGGCGGGAGGCGTGGCCCACGAGGTGAACAACCAGATGACGGTGGTGCTGGGTGCGGCAGGTTTCCTCTTGCCGGAAGTCGAGGGCGTCCGCGCGCGCGACGACCTCGAGTCGATCCGTCGGGCCGCCCAGCGTACGGCGTCGATCACCCGGCAGCTGCTCGCGTACAGCCGGCGGCAGATGCTGCAGCCGCAGCTCGTGGACCTCAACGGCGTCGTCGCCGGACTTCGGCCGATGCTCGAGCGGGCCCTGGGCGAGACGGCGACGCTCACCCTGGCCCTCGATGCCACCATGAACCGGGTCAACGCCGACCCTGGACAGCTCGAGCTGGTGCTGCTCAACCTCGTCCTCAACGCCCGCGACGCGATGCCGCAAGGCGGCTCGGTGCGCATCGAAACCTGTACGGCGCGGGTGGAGGCCGCGACCTCGTCCCGCGAGGTGCTGGAGGAGCCCGAGCCCGGGACCTACGCGATGTTGTCGGTGGGAGATACCGGCGAGGGGATGGCTCCGGAAACCCTGCGTCACGTCTTCGAGCCCTTCTTCACGACCAAAGCGGTGGGCGAGGGCACCGGCCTCGGTCTGGCCACCGTGTACGGCATCGTGAAGCAGAGCGGCGGCTTCGTCTCCGTGTCGAGCCAGGTAGGCCAGGGCACGACCTTCCTCATCTATCTGCCGATGGAGGACACGCCGACCGTCCCCGATGCACTACCGGAGCCGGACCCGGTGGTGGGCGGGAACGAGACGATCCTCGTCGTGGAGGACGAGACCAACGTGAGGGCGTTCCTCGCCCGGGCCCTGCGCCAGGTCGGGTACACCGTCCTCGAGGCGGCGGACGGCACGGAGGGACTCCAGCGCATGCGAGTTCACCCCGGTCGCATCGCCCTCGTGGTGACCGACGTCGTGATGCCGGGAATCAGCGGCCGCGAGTTCGCCGACCAGGCCGTGGCTCGCGATCCGGCCGTGCGCGTGCTGCTCATCTCGGGGTATCCGGGTCGTGAGCCGGTGGAGGAGGGTCGAGACCCCGACAGTGGCCGGGCCTTTCTGCAGAAGCCGGTGGCGCCGGGCGATCTGGCCCGCGCGGTGCGGGAGATGCTGGACGCGAAATAGGCGGTATCTTCCTTCCGGGCCTTTCGGCCCACTCTCCACCCATTGCGACATCGAGACTCCACCATGCGGCAGATGGCCGGCGCTCCACCGCGTCCCAGACTCGCCTACCGGGTCGGCGTCACCGGCCACCGCACGCTGTCGCCGGCCGTCCGGGGAGAGGTGAAGGCCGGCGTCGCGCTCCTCCTCGAACACGTGCGCGACACCGTGCTGGACATCCGCGCCCGCCATGCCGCCGTCTATTCGAGCGAGCCGGCGACACTTGTGATGGTCTCGCCCCTCGCCCGCGGCGCCGATCGGCTCGTGGCCCGGCGCGCCGCCGAGCTCGGCTTCGAGCTCGACGTCCCCACACCCTACGACCTCGTCGACACCGATCCCGGCATTGCCGATTCCGACACGCCCGCCGGCACGCTCTATCGGTCGGCCCGCGCGCGGTTCATCCTGGATGGTCTCCGGGGCGACGTGCAGTCCTATGTGGAGGTTGGGCGCCGCGTCGTGTGGAACTCCGATCTCCTGATCGCCATCTGGGACGGACGGGCCGCCGCCGGACCCGGTGGCACCGCCGAGATCGTGCGACTCGCCCGGGAGCACGATATCCCGGTGGTTCACTTCCATACGCAGCGGCCCGGCTCGATCACGTTGCACGCGGGCCCCGATCCGATCGAGGCTCCCACGGTCGAGGAGCTGCTGTCCCGCATCACGCGTCTCCTCGAGCAGACGCTCGTGCCGCCTGGGCCGGAGGTCCCCGGCGGTCACCAGGCCTCCAATCTTCTGCGGACGTACTTCAAGGAAAAGCCGGCGGGCGCCCTGACTCGGCGCTTCATCGGCAAGGCCTACGCGTTCCTCACTGGGCTCGTGGTGCTGCCCGCCCGCATGGCCTTTACCCCGCTGCCGAAGAACTGCGTCGCGGCCAGCCGGAAAGCGTGGAGGGAGGACTGGTCCAGGGCCGGGGTGCCGTCATGGCTCACCAATCAGATCGAGGACAGGCTCCTCGCCCACTACGCCTGGGCCAACGACCTGTCGATCCGTTACGCCATCCGCTACCGGTCGGCTTTCTTCTGGATCTATGGTCTGGCGACGCTGGCCGTGGCGGCGGCGGTGGCCGGCCACGTGGGAGACGTGCACGTCGGCGAAGCTCGCGCGGAGTGGCACACCGCGCAGTGTACCACGGCCGAGAAGGCATCCACACCCGAATGCAACGAGTTGGGCAGGCGGCTCAAGGCGCTGAAGCGCGCCGCCGCGCCTTGGGGGGTGTACGAGTTCCTCTTCCTTCTGGTGGTGCTGGGCCTCTTTGTCTCGGGTCGTTGGGGCAAGTATCACGAGAAGTGGGTGGACTACCGGTCACTGGCCGAGCGGATTCGGCACCTCACCTTCCTGCTCCCGCTGGGCAGCACGTCGCCCGCCATCCGGGTGCCCGTCGCCGCGCAGCACGCCGATCCCAGCTCGACCTGGGTGAACTGGCTTTTCCGGGCGGTGGTGCGCCAGGCGGGCCTGTTCGATGCCCGGCTCAACGGCGAGTACCTCGCCCACTGCCGCGCGCTGCTCGTCGACGACGTGGTGCGCGGCCAGGCGGCGTATCACGAACGGGTGGCCCGGCGCCTCGGAACGCTCCACCGACGGCTTCACGGCGTCACCATCTTCCTGTTCGTCTCGGCACTCGTCGTCTCGCTTCTGCATCTGCTGCACGTGGAGTGGTCGCGGCCGCTCGAGGACGCGCCGTTCGTGCTCGCGGTCCTGCTGCCCGCGGTCGGCGCGGCGTTGCACGGATTCATGAGCCAGGGTGACTTCGAGAACGTGTCGCTGCGGGCGGAGAGCGCGCACCGGCAGCTGAGCCGTCTCGCCGACGAAGTCGCGTCGCTCTACCTCGCGACCCCCGCCCAGCGCCGGGAGATGGCGAGCGCGGTTCGGCGCGACCGTCTGGCCGCGCTGGACGGGGAATCACTCAGGGAGGACGCGACCCGCGCGGTCAACGACCGGCTCGACCCCGAGGTGGAGCCCGCCCTCGCGATCGCGGTGCCCGACCTGGACGACCGGAGGCGTGAGTGGCTGGATACCGTCGCGCGCGCCAGCGACGAGGAGCTGCGGGCGTTGCTCGCGCGGGCCCCGGTACGCGAGTTCCCGCCCGCGGCCAGCGCGGAGCTGGGCCGCTACGCCCGGCACGCCGCCGACATCATGGGCGACGAGCTCATAGGCTGGCGGGCGGACTCCCAGGTGCGGCCACTGGTGCTGGCGTGATGGGCCGCCGGCGCCGCCCCGACTCGATGTTGGGCAAGAGACCGGTCAGCAGTCCGAGCGCCGGGAGATAGGAGCAGAGACGATAGACGAAGGTGATGTCGGTGTGGTCCGCCAGACGGCCGAGGACCGCCGCCCCGATGCCGGCGACGCCGAACGCGAAGCCGAAGAAGAGACCCGAGATGAGCCCGACGTTGCCGGGCACGAGCTCCTGGGCGTAGACCAGGATCGCGGAGAACGCCGAGGCGAGGATGACGCCGATCACCACGCTCAGGACTCCGGTCCAGAACAGATTCACGTACGGCAACGCGAGGGTGAACGGCAGTACGCCGAGGATCGAGCACCAGATGACGTACTTGCGGCCGATGCGGTCGCCCACCGGCCCGCCGATGATGGTGCCCGCGGCCACCGCGCCGAGGAACCCGAAGAGGTAGAGCTGGGCGGTCTGCACCGACACGCCGAACTTGTGAATGAGGTAGAAAGTGTAGTAGCTCGTCAGGCTCGCGAGATAGATGTACTTCGAGAAGATCAGCGCGATCAGCACCGCCAGCGCCATGCGCACCTGGCCCCGCGACAAGCCGTGTCCCGGCTCCGTCTCCCCCCGTCCCCGCGACGCCGCCGTGGCCTGGTGCCGCCGGTACCAGCGCCCCACCCGCCAGAGAACCGTGCTCCCCACGACCCCGATCACGGCGAACCATGCGATGCTCCGCTGGCCGCGCGGCTCGACGATGAACGCGGCCAGCAAGGGGCCGATCGCCGACCCCGCATTGCCCCCGACCTGAAAGAGCGACTGGGCCAGCCCGTGCTGGCCGCCCGACGCCATGCGCGCCACCCGCGACGACTCGGGATGAAAGACCGAGGAGCCCAGCCCCACGAGCCCGGCGGCCACCAGGAGCGCCGGAAAGCTCCCTGCCGACGCCAGGAGCAGCAGCCCGAGCACGCTGAATCCCATGCCCACGGCGAGCGAGTAGGGTTGCGGCCGGCGGTCGGTGTACAGCCCGACCATTGGCTGCAGGAGTGAGGCGGTCGCCTGGAACGTGAGCGTGATGAGCCCGATCTGCCCGAACGAGAGTCCGTAGTTCTGCTTGAGGGTCGGATAGATGGCGGGAAGCAGCGACTGCATCGTGTCGTTCAGCAGATGGCAGAACGCGATGGCGCCGAGGACCCGGTAGGTCGTATCCATCGGCGGAATCTATCTGTGGTGGGAAGGGCGGACCCGCTCCGTGGCGAGCTCGCGATGCGACCTCAGCCTCTCTCGAACAGGGCCTGCAGCTCGTCGGTGGCGTGGACCTGGGTGGCCTTGGCCAGGGACTCGGCCAGGTCGGAGCGGATGGGCCCGTTCGCGTCGACCGGGACCCGCCAGTCTGCTCGGGCCTCAGGCAGCTTCACTGAGGAGGCGGCCTTTCCCCGCTTCCGGGAGAAGTCGAAGCAGGTGGCCCAGAGCGACGGGACCAGCGGAAGACGGGGTCCGGCCTCCGCCGGCAGCGGAAGATTCCACCGCTCCGCGATCGTCTTGAGGATGGCGGTGTGCTCGAGCGGCTCGCTCACCACCGCGCGGGGCGAGAACGGGCTCACGACGAGCGTCGGCACACGAAGGCCGAGGCGGTCGAGCGGCTCGCGCGCACCCTCCGGCGAAGCCGGTGGCGGCACATGATCGAAGAACCCGCCGTGCTCGTCGTAGGTGAGGATCAGTGCCGAGCGCTTCCACGATGGGCTGCCCACGAGCGCCCGGACGACGTATCCCAGGAACTGCTGCCCTCGCCGTGGGTCGTGAGTGGGGTGATCGTCGGCGATCGAGTACGGCGGCTCCACGATCGCCACCTCCGGAAGCCGGTCGTCGGC
The DNA here is from genome assembly GCA_963757525.1 of uncultured Gemmatimonadales bacterium. GTDB lineage: Bacteria > Gemmatimonadota > Gemmatimonadetes > Gemmatimonadales > GWC2-71-9 > CAVVWJ01. The sequence continues at coordinate 1,094,730 of CAVWRM010000001.1, read as the reverse complement.
GCAGTCGGCGGCGAAATCGGTGAGGCTGCCGGCGTTCCTGTCCCGCCCATTGGCGAAGCCGGGCCAGAGCGCGAACATCGAGAGGTCCGAGGGCAGCTTGTAGGCTTTCCAGGTGATCCCCTTCGTGCCGAGCCGTTTCGTCTCCCATGCCGCCCAGAGCGGCTCCGGCTTGTGCCGGAACACCGTCTTCCACGTGGTGGTCACCACGTCGCCACAGCTGCCCGCGTTGGCGAAGATCCGGTTGGGGTGGGTCGAGCCCAGGAAGGAGCTGTGCCACCGGTCGCACAACGTGAACTGGTCGGCGAGGCCGTAGAGCACCGGCAGCGTCTTGCGCGTGTAGTGCCCCATGACGACCCGCGCCATCTGCCGGATGTCGTACGGGGCGGGTGGGGCCGTACCGGTCAGCGGACCGGCATCGGGCGGTGCGGGCGGGGCGGCGCCCTGATGGAAACGCTCGTAGGTCGCGACGAACCCGTCCATCGCGTCGGCGTTCCACTGGAGCCGGACCTCGGGGAACTCGTGCCGCGGATCGAGGAAGTCTAGCCGGACGTCGTCGATGGGCCAGGGCGGCACCCCGGGATCGGAGTCCGGGTCGTTGAGGTGCCGGTTGATCGGCAGCGAGCCCCGTCCCAGTCCCTCCACGTCGGTCCGATTCTCGGGCGGCAGGTTGAGCGCGCCGAGGTAATGATCGAAGGAACGGTTTTCCATCATCACGAGCACGAAGTGCTCGATTTGTTCCATGCCCATGCCGTCTCCCGTACGCGTGCTGGTGATCCAGAGATAATAGCCGGCACGCGTCGCGGTCGGCCCTCCCCGGCATACCTTGACAGCTAGGTATCACGGTCGCATATATGCCTAGACATCTAGGTGGAGTCACCGATCCGATGCTCGCGCCCACGAAAGACCGCCTCCACGGCACCCTCGACGCCCTGATCCTCAAGACCCTGAGCTGGGGCCCCCGTCACGGCTACGCCATCACCCGCTGGCTCAGAGACAGCAGCGGCGAGGCCATCCAGGTCGAAGAAGGCTCGCTCTATCCCGCCCTCTATCGGATGGAGCGGCAGGGATGGATCGAAGCGGAGTGGGGGACCTCGGAGCTGGGCCGCAAGGCGCGCTTCTACCGGCTCACGCCGCGGGGCCGCAAGCAGCTGGTTGCCGAGACGGAACGGTTCGCCCAGTTCGTGGCGGCGGTGTCTCCCATTCTGCTGCCGGGGTGATCCGTGCCGCCCATCGCGCGGTTCGGCCGCCAGCTCCGCTCGCTCATCTGGCGCGACAGTATCGCGGACCAGGTCGATGCCGAGCTGGCATTCCACGTGGAAATGCTCACGGAAGAGCTGATGCAGCGGGGCATGACCCGGGAGGCGGCGCGGGAGCAGGCGCTCCGCCGCTTCGGCGATCTGCACGCGGTCAACGCGGCGTGTCGCAAGATCGGCCTTGCCGGTGAGCGGGAGCGGCGCCGCACGGAGTACCTCGCCGAGCTGCGGCAGGATATCGCCCACGCCCTGCGCCAGCTGCGCCGCTCGCCGGGGTTCACGGCCGTCGCCCTGCTCACCCTCGTCCTCGCCATCGGCGCCAACACCGCGATCTTCAGCGTCGTGAGCGCCGTGCTCCTGCGTCCGCTCCCCTACCCCGACGCCGTCCGGCTCACGGTCGTCTGGGGCGCCGTGGGCGACCAGACGCAGAATCTCGTCTCGATTCCGGACGCGAAGGAATGGCAGGCGAGGAACCGCACCTTCGCGGAGATGTCCATCGCCCGCTCCCAGAGCGTGAATCTCACCGGGCGCGACCGGCCTGACCGGCTGCAGGGCAGCTTCGTGACGGCCAACGCGCTGCGGCTGCTCGGTGCCCGCGCCGCGACGGGGCGCCTCTTCACCGATGTGGAGACGAGGGAGGGCTCGGGCCAGCCTCTGGCCGTGATCTCGGACGCGGTGTGGCGGACCCGCTTCGGGGCCGACCACGGCCTGGTGGGCCGGACGCTGACGCTGAACGGACGGCCGCACGTCGTCATCGGCGTCATGAGCGCCGCGTTCGAGGATATCAACGGCCCGACGGAAGTCTGGCTGCCGATCACGTCCGCGCCCAACGCGAACTGGTTCACCCGCGACAACCCCGCCGTCTGGGTCATCGGGCTCCTCAAGGACGGCGTCACTCGAGAACAGGCGCAGCAGGACCTCTCGACCATCGCCCGTCAGCTCGGGCAGGAGTACCCGGCCACCAACGCGGGCACCGGGGTGACCGTCCTGTCGCTTCGGGACTACCTGGTCGGAACGGTCCGGCCCACGCTCCTCCTCGTCTTCGGCTTCGTGGGCATCGTATTGCTCATCGCGTGCGTGAACATCACCAATCTTCAGCTCGCGCGCGCGACGTCCCGGCGGCGGGAGATCTCGCTCCGCGCGGCGCTCGGCGCGGGGCAGGGACGCCTGGTTCGGCAGCTCCTCACCGAGAGCCTGGTGTTGTCGGTGATCGGCGGGATCCTCGGAGTCGCCCTGGCGCGCTGGGCTACCGACGCGCTGGTGGCCGCGGTGCCCAACGGCCTGCCCATCTTCGGCGGCACGGACGGGCTCGATGCACGGGTGCTCCTGTATTCGTGCGCCATCACCCTCGCCGCCGGGCTCCTCTTCGGCGCCATGCCCGCGGTGTACGCGGCACGCACGGATCTCAACGACTCGCTCCAGACCCGGGCCGCCGACGGCTCGACCGGCGGCAAAGGCGACGTGCGCCAGGCGTTCGTGGCGGTCCAGCTCGCGCTCTGCATCGTGCTGCTCATCGGGGCCGGGCTGCTCCTGCGGAGTCTGTCGCGCCTGCAGCAGGAGCGGCTCGGCTTCGACGCGGAGCATCTTCTCACCGCCGAGTTCCGGCTCCCGAGCGCGAAGTATCAGTCGGACGAGCAGATCGCCGCGTTCATCACGGCGGCGCTCGAGCGCATCCGCGCCGTGCCCGGCATCCGTTCGGCGGCGCTCCTGAACTCGGTGCCGCTGAGCGGCAACTGGGCGACTACCACGTATCAGATCGACGGGCAGCCGCCGGAGGCCGCCGGCTCGCTGCCGACGGCGCAATGGAACGCCATAACCGACGGCTTCTTCCAGACGATGGGGATCCCGCTCATGCAGGGAAGGGACTTCGCCGAGACCGACCGGGCGGGGTCGCTGCCGGTGGCGATCGTGAATCAGGAGCTGGCGCGGCGGGCCTGGCCGGGTCGGTCGGCGATCGGCCGGCGGCTCCGGATCTATGGGCCGCCGGACGTGTGGGTCACCGTCGTGGGTGTGTCAGGCAACGCCAAGCAGTTCACCATCACCGAGCCGGTGGCCGCGCAGGTCTACCAGCCCAAGGCACAGGTGCCCGGCATCTTCTCGAGCGTCGCCGCACGAACCGATGGCGACCCGATGACGCTGGAGGAGCCGCTCCGCGAGGCGATCTGGTCGGTGGACAAGGACCAGCCCGTATGGAAGATCCGGTCCATGGAATACCTGGTGCATCGCGACGTGGCGCCCCAGCAGTTCACCGCCGGCCTCGTCATCGGGTTCGCGCTGCTCGCGCTCATCCTGGCCGTGGTGGGGGTCTACGGCGTCATGTCGTACGCCGTCTCCCAACGGACGCGGGAAATCGGGATCAGGATGGCACTGGGCGCGGGCCGGGCCGAGGTGGTGCGTATGGTGGCGGGTCGCGGCCTGCGCATCGTGCTGGCCGCGACCCTTCTGGGTGTCCTCGCCGCGTTCGCTTCGGGGCGGGTGATGCAGCGCCAGCTCTACGGCGTCTCGGCCACCGACGTGACCACCTTCGTGCTGGTGCCGACGGCGCTGGTGGTCGTCGCGATGCTCGCCTGTTATCTGCCGGCGCGGCGCGCCGCGAGGGTGGATCCTCTCATCGCTCTCCAGAGCGAGTAGCGTGACCGCCACGCCTACGGCATTACCGACACCTCGACGCGCGAGGACAGCGACGGCGTGTGCCAGATCCGGTGGGTCTGGGCGCGAAAGTCCGTGGCCTTGGCCTTGAAGATGTTCGGCACCCAGGTCTGGGGATTGCGGTCGTACACCGGAAACCAGGTGCTCTGGACCTGCACCATGATCCGGTGGCCCTTCCGGAACTGGTAGACCTGCTGGTGGAGATCGACGGTGAAGGCGAGGGGCTTGCCGGCCTGGAGCGGCGCGGGCGTGGAGAAGCCCGTCCGGTATCGTCCGCGCATGATCTCGTGCGCCACCATCAGCTCGTACCCGCCCATCTTCCAGTCGTCCGGCATGCTGTCCGGAAACACGTCGATGAGCTTCACGACCCAGTCGGCGTCGCGGCCCGTGGTGGAGGCGAGAAGCCTGGCCGTGACGTTGCCGGCGATGCGCACGTCTTCGGTCAACGGCTCCGTCGACCAGGTGGCCACGTCCGGGCGTCCGTCCACGAATCGCTGGTCTTCCGTCTCCCAGGTGCGCCACCGCGAGCCGCGCGGGTCGTACGTCTGTTCCACCGGCCGCGGCCGGTACGGCACCGGATCGGCGGGGTCGGAGACGTACTGATCGAACGGGACCTCTTTCGCGGCCGGCGGTTCGAACGAGAGACGCCCGCCGGCGTGCAGGTAGAGCGAGCGTGGGGAAGCGCCATCCCTGGGAGGCCACGCGTCGAACGAACGCCATTCCTTGGCGCCGGTGTCGTAGAGATACGCCTCCGGTGCCGACATCGTCCCCTTCCCCTTGAGCCAGTAGGCGAACCACGGCGCTTCCACGTCTCGGAGATAGCCTTCGGAAGTGCCGGGGTCCACCACGGGCATGCGGCGCGGTTCGCCTCGGCGCCATCCGCCGTGGTTCCAGGGGCCCATCACGAGAAAGTTCCGGTGACCGCTGTCGCCCTGCTCGAGCGCCCGGTACGTGGCCAGAGGTCCGTACCGGTCTTCCTGGTCCCACCAGCCGCCCACCGTCAGCGTCGCCACCGCCGGCGCGGCCAGGTGGCGCTCCACCGCGCGGGCCTTCCAGTACCCGTCGTACGTGGGATGCGCGACGAAGGACTCCCAGGTGGGCACCCGCCCGCGGAAGTACTTCTCGTCGACGTTCGACAGCGGGCCCAGCATCCGATACCAGTCGTAGGTGTCCCACGTACCGATCGGCAGGGGCACCGACTCGTCCTTGCTCAACTCCATGTCGCCCGCGTACTCGAAGCCGTAGGAGAGCCGGAACGCGCCCTGGTGGAAGAAGTCGTCCCCCATCCACGTGTCGGTCATGGGCGCCTGGGGCGACACCGCCTTGACGGCCGGGTGCGGATTGATGCCGGCCATCGTCGCGAGAAAACCGGGATAGGACACGCCGAGGACGCCGACGCGCCCGTTGTTGCCCGGGATGTTGTGGACCAGCCAGTCCACCGTGTCGTAGGCGTCCGTGCTCTCATCCACGCCGGCGCTGTCGGCCGGATCGTGAAGCGGCCGGTTCATGATGAACTGGCCCTCACTCCCATACCGGCCGCGGATATCCTGATAGACGAAGACGTAGCCGTCCCCGGCGAGGAAGCGATAGTCGGTGCCGACCACGGTATCGCCGGCGATACCGTACGGGGTCCGGGTCAGGAGAATCGGCAGCGAGTCCTGCGCCCGATTCGGCTGGCACACGGCCGTATTGAGCCGGACCCCGTCGCGCATGGGGACCATCAGGAACTTGCACGTGTAGGGCAGTGGCGCCGGCGTCTGGGCGGCAAGCCGCTGCGAGGGCGGGACGACGGCGAGAAGGAGAACGGTACGGATGAGCAGGCGGGCGATGCACGGACTGTTCTTCACCAGGCAGCTTTCCTTCCCGATTCAGGGCCATGAGTGATCACGCGCGGGGTTTTCCGGTTTTCTCGTCCCGGCGTACGTTGGGCGCTTCCGGCGAGCCGGCTGGAACATAGCGCTCGGTTCCCTGGCCCGCCGGTGCCGGGAGTTTGCACCCCGCTGGCCCCCGCCGTAGACTTGACCCCATGAAATATCCCGCGGTCCGAAACTACTTGAATGGTACGTTCGTGGTCGACGATCTGCCGACGCTCGAGGTCTTCGACCCGAGCGAGGGGAGCCGGATCTCACGCGTCCCGCTGTCGGCCCGCCGCGAGGTCGATCAGGCCGTGTCGAGCGCGAAGGCCGCCTTCCCCGGATGGTCGTCCACTCCCATCAAGGAACGGGTCCAGGTCTTCTACCGCTACAAGGCGTTGCTCGAGCGGCACATCGATGAGCTGGCGGCGCTGGTGACGGAGGAGAACGGGAAGATCCGGAGCGAGGCCCGGGCCGAAGTCCTCAAGTCCGCCGAGCTGACCGAGTTCGCGTGCTCGCTGCCGCAGATCACCCCCGGCGAGGTTCTCGAGGTGAGCCGGGGGGTGGAGTGCCGGGTGGAACGGTTCCCGGTCGGCATCGTGGCCGCCATCACGCCGTTCAACTTCCCGAACATGGTGCCGAACTGGTCGATTCCCAACGCGATCGCGCTCGGCAACTGTCTCATCCTCAAGCCGTCGGAGCTGGTGCCGCTGAGCGCGGGCCGGATCGCCGAGCTGCTGCGCGAGGCCGGCTTGCCGGATGGCGTGATGCAGGTGGTGCACGGCGGAAAGGACGCGGTCGAAGCGATCTGCGATCACCCGGGCATCGAGGCGATCAGCTTCGTCGGCTCCACCAGGATCGCCAAGGTGGTCTATCGCCGCGGCACGGCGGCGCTCAAGCGGGTGCTGGCCCTGGGTGGCGCCAAGAACCACCTCATCGTCATGCCCGACGCCGACGTCGAGATGACGGCCGGCAACGTGGTGGCGTCCATGTCCGGCTGCGCCGGCCAGCGCTGCATGGCGGCGTCGGTGATGGTCGCGGTGTCCAGGACCGACCACATCATCCATGCCATGGTCGAGAACGCCAGGCGCATGGTGCCGGGCAAGGACATCGGACCGGTAATCTCGGCGGAAGCCAAGGACCGGATCGAGCGGTACATCGCCGAGGCCGAAGCGGCCGGCGCCGAAGTCCTGGTCGACGGCCGCAACGTCAAGGTGGCCGGCCACGAGCAGGGCTACTACCTCGGTCCCACGATCATCGATCGCGTCACGCCCGACATGCGGATCGCGAAGGAAGAAGTCTTCGGGCCGGTGCTGGTGATCGTGAGGAGCAAGGACGTGGATGAGGCGCTCGCCGTCGAAAACGCCAGCCCCTACGGCAATGCCGCTTCGGTCTTCACCGAAAGCGGCGGCACCGCACGGTACGTGATGGAGCGCGCCAGCGCCGGCATGGTCGGCGTCAACGTCGGCGTGCCGGTGCCCCGCGAGCCGTTCTCCTTCGGCGGGTGGAACGAATCGAAGTTCGGCGTCGGCGACATCACCGGGCGCGGCTCCATCGAGTTCTGGACCAGGTCGAAGAAGATGACCACGAAGTGGAACCGTGAGGCCGGCGTGAACTGGATGTCATGAGAGTCGACGGCCAATGGAGTATCTATGCCCAGCAAGCGATCTGTCACGTTCACCGGAATCGAATTCAGCAACCCCTTCCTGCTCTCCTCCGCCCCGCCGACCGAGTCCGAGAGCAACATCCTGCGCGCGTTCGAGGCCGGGTGGGGCGGCGTGGTCACCAAGACGATCGGGCTTCACCCCGTGGTCAACGTGATCGGCGCCAAGGCAAAGTTCATGCGCACCACGCCCGAGGACGCCTGGGTCTCGATGAAGAAGCGTCCGGGCGCCGCGCTCCACTCCTCCTGGAACTGGGAGCTCATCTCCGATAAGACGCTCGACTGGTGGCTTCCCCGGATCAGGCGGATCAAGGACGGGTTCCCCAACCGTGTCCTCATCGCGTCCATCATGGCCGGGTCGGGTAACGACAAGGAGCTGATGAACTGGCAGAAGCTGGCCCGCGAATGCCAGGACGCGGGGGCCGACGGTCTCGAGCTCAACTTCTCCTGCCCCCACATGGACCGCCGCGACATGGGGTCCAACATCGGAAAGGATCAGGGACTCTGCTCGGTGGTCACCGAGGCCGTGAAGGAGGTGGCCAGGATCCCGGTCTGGTGCAAGCTCACGCCGGCCACCGCGGAGATCGAAGTCGAGGCGGCGGCGTGTTTCCGCGGCGGCGCCGACGCCATCGTTTCGTCCAACACGTTTCCGTCTCTTCCGGTCATCGACGCCGACACGCTCGAGTTCGAGATCAACGTGGACGGGAAGGTCTCGAGCGGCGGCCTCGGAGGACCGGCCATTCTGCCGCTGTCGCTCGCCAAGATGGCACAGATGACGCAGGCGTTCCCCGACCGGAGCTTCTCGGGTATCGGCGGAGTGTCGGATTTCCGGCAGGCGCTGTCGTACATCCTGCTGGGATGCGGGACCGTCCAGGTGTGTACCGCGGCGATGCTCGACCAGGCGGTGGGGCCCAGCGTCATCAAGCGGCTGCTCGAAGGCCTCGACGCCTTCCTGGAGCGCCACGCTGCCGACGGGTGGTCCAGCGTCGAGGACTTCCGGGGACTGCGGCGCGATCGGATCGTGGCCCAGTCGGCGATTCGACGTCCCGACGCCTCGGACTACCATTCCGGCTACGAGACGGTCGAGGGGTACGCGCCCGCCCAGGCGCCGGCGCCCATCGAGAGCTAGGTCCGGGCGACGACGGCCTCGATCCGGCCGTAGGGCTCGCGGGTCGCGGCGAAGACCTCGTTCGGGTTCGTCAGGCCGAGCGGCGCGAGATCCACCAGCAGGTAATGCCGGTTCGGCAGGATCAGCCGGATCTCGCCGACCTCGGGACACGCGGCCAACGCGGTCTCACCCATGGCATAGAGCGTGTGCTGTATCGACGCCGACTCGTGGCGTGCGAAGGTCTCGATGAGCGAGCCTTCGATGGAGGTCCACGCCGCGCCGTAGTCGGCCGGTGGCCGCTCGTATCTCCAGCGAGCCTCCACATCGGTCGCCATGATCCGGTCGTCGGTCTCCCTGAGCGTCGTGTACTCGTCGCGCAGGAAGCCGGCGAACCCCGAACCGGTGGACTTGAGTAGCCCCAGTCCCTCCAGTCCCGCCTCCACTTCGATCCTGCCCCGGTCCACCGTCACCCATGCCAGCCGTTGCTCGCTTCTCCCGCGAACGAAGGCGTGGGGGTGCGGCGCCCCATCGGCGTAGGCCCTCATCCACCGATGAACCGCGAGCGTGATGACTGCCCGGTGCGCGGCTGGGCACGCAGCGAGGAACCGGCGAGCCAGACGTTCGCCGAACACCTCCGGCGGATCGACCGGCCCCTGGCGGGCGAGGGCGTAGACCGTGTTCTTCATCGTGTCGGTGGGCAGCACCTGCGAGTTGTCGCCCTCGTGGGCCGGACCGAAGTCGCCCTGCAGCTGCACCTCGACCGTCAGATCGTGCAGGTCGTGGCCCCGGGCCTCGCGATCCACCTTCACGAGCCTCACCGCCGCCTTCCCATAGCCGTTCCACGCGAGCCGGGTCGTCATCGTCAGCTCCCACGATAGGTCGAGTACCCGAACGGTGAGATGAGCAGCGGCAGGTGATAATGTGCGGCGCCGTCGTCCGTCTCGAACTCGATGGCGACTTCCGGGTACAGCGTGCTCCGGGATGCCGCGTGAAACCAGGCGCCGGTCGCGAAGACGATCCGGTAGCGGCCCGGAGGCACGCTCGCGCCGGGCCAATCGGCGATGCGTCCGTCCCGCCCCGTCACCGCCGCTGCCACGCGCGTGCCGTCCGGCCGCTCCAGCCGCACCTCGAGGCCGGCCGCCGGCTTACCCGAGCTCGTGTCGAGCACGTGCGTCGTGATCCGGATCATCGCGCCGATGCTCCGGTCAGGGCCATGAGGCGCAGACGCGTGATCTTCCGCTGTTCCTCGGCGGCCACCGCGCGTTCCCGTTCGGCATCGTTTCCCATTCTCGCCTCGATGTCGTCCAGCAGCTCCCGCGCGCTCCGGCCGGCGGCGCACACGATGTAGAGCCGGCCGAACCGCCGCTCGTACTCCTCGCTGGCGCGCGCCAGCGCGGCCCTGGCCGGCTCGTCCGCGGCGGCGGCCTGCTGCTCCCGCGCCGACCAGTCGCGCGCGGCCGCGCTCACGACGGCGGCGGCCCGCCGCTCGCCGATCCGGGGATGATGGGCGAAGGCCTCGTCCCAGTCCCCCGGTCCGGTGGTGCTCCAGGCGTCGTCGGCCGCCGCCAGCAGGTCATCGATGCCGGCGAAGGGCCGCCGGTCGAGCATCGCCTCGACCCAGCGGGTGGATCCGCAGCAGTCGCCGAGATAGCTCGCCGCTTCGGCGCGCGGGAGGGCATTGAGGTGGTCGACCGGGACCGTCAATCGCTCACCGTTCCGAAGAGCCGGAGCCGGGCAATGCCGCCGTCCGGATAGATCGCGAGGCGCGCATGCGTCGCCGGCGGCGCGGAGACCTCGAACTGATGCTGGGCGTCGGGACGAAGCTCGGTTCGCGGCAGCGTCGTCGCCCAGGGAAGCTCCTCTCTGCCGAGGCGGTCGAGGCTGAAGTCCGGCGCGTCGCACGTGTCGACCGAGCAGCTCTCCGGCGCATTGCCCTTGAAATGGTCGGTGTCCACCTCGATCAGCCGGATAGCGCCGCGTACCGCCAGCCGCACCACGATCCAATCGTGTCCCGGGCCGCGGCGGCGCTTCGTCTCCCAGCCGTCGCCCATGTGAGTCGAGCGCCCGGGCAGAATGAGGTTGTGACGGTTGCCGAAGAACATGTCGCTGCAGGCCACCACCAGCCCGCCGTTCTCCACCGCCGCGAGGTCCGTCGTGGAGCCGGGGCGCAGGCGCGGATCGGGGACCGGCTCGCCGAACACTCGCAGCCGGGCCACGCCTCCGTCGGGATAGATGTTGAAGCGGAGGTGGGTGACCCTTCCGCGAAGGTTCAGGGGAAAGGTGTTCTCGCTGTCCCCCTTGAGGGGCGTCCGGCCCAGGATCTCGCTCCACTCCGCGCCGTTCTCCGCCGCCAGTTTCCGGGGGTCGATGTCGTCGCCGACGGAGCACGCCTCGATGGAGCATTCCTCGGGATAATTCCCCTTGAAGTAGCTCGTGTCCACGGTCACGCCGTGCACCACCGCGGGGATGCCGAGGCGAATGATGCACCAGTCGTAGCCCGGGGTCCGGCGCCGGCGGGTCTCCCATCCGTCCATCCACTTGCCGCGATCGGTATAGACCCCTTCGCGCCAGATCGGCTTCTCGACCTTGAGAAGATTCTCCTTCGGCGCGAAGAAGTCGTCGTTCGCGAGGAGCACGGCGCCACCGAGTCGGGCGGCGGCGACGTCGACGAGATCGGTGAATGGGATCATGAGTCCGGACGGGTGAGCAAGCGGCCGCGGGCCGGCGGATCCGGCGCCTCGCGGGCATAGATCCTCTCACCCCGAAGGTATGTCGCCTCGACCACGCCCGCGAGTGTGCGCCCGAGCCACGGCGTGATGGGATGCCGGTGCCGGAGGCCGCTCGGCTCCACGACGAGCTCCCGATCGGGACGCCACAGCACCAGATCGGCGTCGCATCCCGGCGCGATGCGGCCCTTTCGGCTCGAGAGTCGAGCCAGGCGCGCCGGTCCCTCGCAGAGCCAGTGCACGAGCCGCTCCGGCGGATGCCCTCGCTCCCGCGCGAGGGTCCACACCGCGGGGAGTCGCAGCTGGAGCGACGCGATGCCGCCCCACGCGCCGAAGAAGTCTCCCTCGTCCCGCAGCTTGAGCTCGGGCGGCGCCGGGGAATGGTCGCTCACCACGGCATCGAAGCGCCCGCGCGACAGGCCGTCCCACAGCGCCTCGCGATGGCGCGCCTCGCGGATGGGTGGTGCACATTTGTACTCGGTGGCCCCATCGGGAATCTCCTCGGCGGCGAACCCGAGGTAGTGCGGGCAGGTCTCCGCCGAGATCCGGATGTCCTCTTCCCGCGCCGCGGCGATCAGCTCGAGAGTCTCGGCCGCCGACACGTGGACGACGTGCACTCGCAGTCCCGATTCACGCGCCAGCTCGATCAGGAATCGGACGGCCGCGGTCTCCGCCTCCACCGGGCGCGACGCGAGCCACCTGGCGTGTGACCGGCGGTCGCCCGCCGGCGGTCCAACCCGCCCGAGCGTCGCCGGCCATTCGGCGTGGACCATGAGCAGTGCGTCGAGCCTGGCGAGGATCGGCGCGACCTCCCGGAGCTCGGGCGCCGGCATGGCGGGAAACTCATCGACGCCGGACGGACAGAGGAAGCACTTGAGCCCGAAGACGCCCGCCGCGTGCAGCGGCTCGAGGCTCGCCGCATTCCCGGGTATCACGCCGCCGAGGAATCCCACGTCGACGGCGCATCGGTCGCGCGCGGCCGCGCGCTTGGCCTCGAGGGCCTCGACCGTCGCCGTCGGAGGAATGCTGTTGAGCGGCATGTCGAGCAGCGTGGTCACGCCGCCGGCCGCCGCGGCGCGCGTGGCGGTCGTGAAGCCTTCCCAGTCGCTCCGGCCGGGGTCGTTGACATGGACGTGTGTGTCGACCAGCCCGGGGAAGACCAGCGCGTCGCCGGCTTCGATGAGGTCCGCCGTGGGGGGAACGTCGTCGAACGCGGTCACCCGCACGATCGTGCCGCCGGTGATGTGGATGGCCGCCGCGCGGAGGCCCTCGGTCGTGGCCACCCTCCGTCCGCGGATGACGCGAGCCGCGCCGCTCACCTGTCAGGCCGGGCTTGCCGTCTCCGCCCAGAACCGGCGCAGGAGATTCGCGACGACGTCACGCCGATAGTCCGCGGTCGACCGGAGATCGTCGATGGGCCGGATGTCATCGCCGAGATGGCCCAGGGCGTCCTCGATGCCGGCTCCCCCGGCGAGTGCCTGCTCCACCCGCGAGAGGCGGACGACGGTGGGCGCCACGCTTCCCACGGCGATGCGCGGACGAGGGCCGCGCACGGCCGCCATCACCACCTTCGAGATGGCCTGCGCCGCGCGGGTGCCCACCTTGCGGAACCACTGCCGTCCATCGGCCGGCGCGACCTCGAACGCCACGATCAGCTCGTCGGGCCGCCGTACGCTCGCGCGATATCCGGTGTAGAACTCGGTGAAGGGCACGCGGCGCTCCTCCGCCGCGCTCCGCAGGACGACCACCGCCTCGACCGCCGCGAGCACGGGCAGCGTGTCGCCGGCCGGCGAGGCGTTGGCCATGTTGCCGCCGAGCGTGCCGCGATTCTGGATCTGGAGGCCGCCCACTTCTCGCGCGGCGCTCGCCAGGCCGGGCAGGTGCCGGCGCACCAGTCGCGAGCGGATGAGCGTGGTGTAGGTCGCCAGTGCGCCGATGCTCATCACACCGTCCCGCATCGTGATGCGGCGCAGCGGGTCGAGGCTCCAGAGGTTGAGGAAGCGCGTGGCCGTGAGCACCCCGAAGTTGACCGCCACGTAGAGGTCGGTCGCGCCAGCCAGCGGGGTGAGCGGCCCGTCGTCGCGAAGCATGCGAAGCGCGTCGCCCAGCGAGCGAGGTTGCAGCAGCTCCAGACCCGAGATCGCCGTTCTCATGAGACGCTGTGGATCGCCCGGTAGATGGCCTCGTAGCCGGTGCACCGGCACAGGTTGCCGGCGAGGCCCTGGCGGATCTTGGCCAGACTCGGTCGTTTCCCGAGCGTCACGGCGGTGAGGATCATGCCGGGCGTGCAGATGCCGCATTGCGCGCCGATCTCGTTCATGAAGGCGTGCTGCAGCGGATGATCGGTGCCCAGGCCCTCGATGGTCGTCACGGCAGCCCCCTCGACCTGGGCCACCGGCACGAGACAGGAGCACACGGCCTCGCCGTTCACGAGCACGGTGCAGGCGCCGCACTCGCCTTCGCCACAGCCCTCCTTGGTGCCGGTCAGTCCGCAGTCCTCCCGCAGCACGTCGAGGAGGCGTGCCAGCGGCGAGACGTCGGGATCGACCTCCCGGCCGTTCAGCGTGAAGCGCATGCCGCGTCCCGGATGCGCTCGGGAATGGCGGGAATCGCCCGCACGTCCAGGCCGAGATGTCGAATGGCGTTGATCACGGCGGGCGCGGGCCCGTCGATCGGCAGCTCGCCGAGTCCCTTGGCGCCGAAGGGGCCGCCCGCGTACGGATGCTCGAGCAGCACCACGTCGAGTCTCGGCGTGTCCATGGTGGTGGGCATGATGTAGTTGGTGAGCTGGGCATTGGCCATGAGGCCGTCACGCATCGTCACCTGCTCGAGCAGGGCGTAGCCCAACCCCTGCGCGGTGCCACCCTCGACCTGGCCTCGCGCCAGCGCCGGATGAATCACTTTCCCGATCTCGTTCACGACGGTCACCTTGAGCGGCCGGATCTCCCACGTGTCCGGGTCGAGCTCGACCTCGGCGACGTCGCAGCCCCAGGCGTACGCCGCGTAGGCGTCGCCGCGGTAGTTCACCTCGTCCCACTGGATCCAGTCCGGCTGCTCGTACTGGCTGGTGACCGACAGGCCGCCGTGTCGGCCGTAATACTCGGCGGGGATGAGGCTGCCCAGCTTGGCGCGGATCTCTTCCGCCGCGCGCTGCAGGATGCGTCCCACGACCATGCAGGTGCGGGACGCGACCGTCGGTCCGCTGTCGGGGACGACGCCGGTGTCGGGTTGGGCGATCTCCACCTGCTCGTATGGGATGCCGAGCGTGTCGGCCACGATCTGCGCGTGCATCGTGCGGGTGCCCTGCCCGATCTCGGTGCTCGAGGTGAGCACGCGCGCGCCGGTGGCCGTGACCTCGATGGTCGCGCGCGATGCCAGCTTCAGCTCGCCGATGCCCGTGAATCCCGAGCCGTGCCAGTACATCGCCAGGCCGATGCCGCGCCGGGTGCCCGCGTACGCCTTCCGTTTCCGCCGGAACCCCGACTTGCGGACCGCGGTGCGCAGTACCTTCAGCGCGCTGGCGTCCTCGCCGATCCGCTGTCCGGTTGCGGTCGTATCCCCCGCCCTCAGCAGGTTCAGCTCGCGCAGGCGGACGGGATCCATGCCCAGCGACTCGGCGACCCGCTCCATGTGCGCTTCGACCCCGAACTGCGTCTGCGGGGCGCCGAATCCCCGAAAGGCGCCGTTCGGCGGCGTGTTGGTGAGCATAGCTCTCGCCGCGATGCGGATGTTGTCGCAGCGGTAGGGTCCGGCGGCGTGGATGGCGCCGCGGGAGAGGACGACGGGCGAGAGCGTGGTATAGGCTCCGCCGTCGAGAATCACCTCGACGTCCATCGCCACCAGTCTGCCATCTCGGGTGAGCCCCGTTCGGTGCCGCACGATCGCGGGGTGCCGCTTCGTCGTGGCGACCATGTCCTCCACCCGGTCGTACACCAGCTTCACCGGGCGCTTCGCTTTGAGTGCGAGCAGGGCCGCGTGCGCGGCGATGTGCGAGGGATACTCCTCCTTGCCGCCGAACCCTCCGCCGGTCTCGGTCTGCACCACGCGCACCGATGTGACGGCATCGCCCAACACCTCGACCAGGGCCCGATGGGCGTAGAAGGGGCACTGGATGGAGCCGTACACCGTCATGCCGCCGTTCTCCGGCACGGCGATCACACCTTGCGGCTCGATGTACACGTGCTCCTGATGTCCGGTGCGGTACGTGCCCTCGACGATGTGGTCGGCCTTGGCGAACCCCGTGCCGATATCGCCCTTCTCGATCAGGATCGTCTTGAACGCGGTGGGCGACTGCTCCGGATCGAAGACGGGCGTGCCGGCCTGTTCGTCGAGGGCCACCTTCGCACCGAGCAGCGCTTCGCGGCTCTCGTGCGCCAGCAGCAGCACCGGCTCGGCGGCGTGGCGGATCTCCTGCTCCACGAGGCACGGCTGGTCGTCCGCGATCAAGGCGACGATGTTGCGGCCGGGAATGTCGTGGTAGTCCACGACGATGAAGCCGGCAGCATCGAAATCGAGACGAGCGCCGGCGAGGCGGCCGCAGGGCACTGTTGTGCGAATGGTCCGGCCATGTAGCATGCCGGGAAACGTGAAATCGTCGGCGTAGCGGGCCTGCCCGGTCGCCTTGCCGATGCCATCCTTTCGGGGGACGCTGGTTCCTACGGCGGTGGTCATCCGACTTCCTTGGTCAAGCGATGATGCCAGGGATGCAGTCAGGAGCAGTACCAAGCAATTTGAGAGGCATGGAGAGAAGACGAAAGCCCATCCCGCCCGTCCCGCCGATCCCGGCGATCCTCGGCTCCATCGTCAGCGTGCAGGGCGGCGCGGCGCTGGCGAAGGGCCTCTTCCCCGCGCTGGGCGCGACGGGAACGGTGGGGCTCCGCGTCGGCATCTCGGCGGTGATCCTGCTCGCGGTGTTCCGGCCGCGGCTGCGCGGCGCCACGGCTCGGCAGTGGCGGGCGGTGATCCCGTACGGCGTGGTGCTGGGGGTAATGAACGTGTCTTTCTACCTGGCGCTCTCGCGGATCCCGCTGGGACTGGCGGTGACGGTGGAGTTCATCGGGCCGCTGGGCGTGGCGGTGTTCGGGTCCCGGCGTGCGGTGGACGTGGCGTGGGTGGTGCTGGCCGCGGCGGGGATCGCCCTGATCGCGCCGTGGGCGGGCGGCCGGGCGGACGCGCTGGGAGTTCTGCTGGCGCTGGCGGCGGGCGCGTGCTGGGCCGCGTACATCCTCCTGGGCGGCCGGGTATCGCGGATGATTCCCGGCGCCGCCGCGGTGGCCATGGGCATGATGATCGCCGCGTTCGTCGCGGTCCCCGCCGCGCTGGCGACGGGTGGGCTCGCGCGGCTCACGCCCGGGTTGTTCGCGGCGGGGATCGGTGTGGCGCTGCTGTCGAGCGCGATCCCGTACACGCTGGAGATGAGCGCGCTGAAGGCGCTTCCGGCGCGCACCTTCGGCATCCTGATGAGCCTGGAGCCCGCCGTGGCCGCGCTCGCCGGCCTGGTCTTCCTGCACGAGGTGCTGTCGCCCCGCCAGGGACTGGCTGTCTTCCTCGTCATCGCCGCGAGCGCGGGCTCGACGCTGACGTCGCGGGGCGCGAACAAGGCCGCGGAACGGTTGGGCTAGCCTTAGCCGTGGGCGACGTCGCCTCAGCGGCTACAGGCTCCGGACGGTTTCCAGTCGGATGGCGTCCCCCTCGCCTGCGCCGAATCATGGATAACCAGGGCGAACGCCCGCCGGAGCGTCGTACCAGTGACGTTCAGCTCCATCGGAATATTGGGCCGCACCATCATGGTTCCTCCCGCCCGAGCCTTCTCAGGGCCCGCCGGTGTCTCCAGACACTGCTCTCCCGCCAGCACGTACCAGCCTTCGGGGCCGGGGTGCGTATGCACCCTCGACTTGTCACCCGGCCGCATGACAGCATACGAGAGAACCGCCGTGTAGCTCCTTGCTGCGGGAAGCTGCAGCGGTCCGACGACGGCGACAGCTTCACCTCCCCGAGAGGCAGTCTTGCGCGGCCCGAATTCAGAGAGCCACCCCCGCCCGTCTTCTTCCACCACGATCCCGGTCGCGCTCTTGGCCGTCTCCGCGGCCTTCCTGTTTGGAAACATGCGTAGATGCCAGTAGACGGATGCTCCACTGAAATGAAGTGCCGTGACCGCGCCGATGTTGAAGCAGCCGAACTCCGGCCGCGTCTCTCCCGCCGGCACGTCGACGCAGGCCACTTCGGTCAAGTGCTCGTGTCCGCCCGTGGCGGGCACTTGAGCACGCAGGTTGCCACTTGGCAGGAGCTGACAGGCGATGAGGCACAGTACGAGTGCCCCGAGGAATGGAGGTCTGGCCATGTCCGTTCCTCGAAGAAGGAGGCCACGTTCGCGCGCGTTTGGGAGACAAGTCCGCCTAACGCCCCGCATGAGCTGCCCGCGGCCACCCTGCTCCAACCGTGGGGGCATTGGACACTATCACGCATCCCGAGGCTTGCGGCAAGGCCCCCGTGCGAGGTCAAATTGCGCGCTGATTGTGAATAGGGAGTTGCGATGACCGCACATGGGGTGGTGATCGCCGGAGGCGGCCCGACGGGGCTAATGTTGGCGGGCGAGCTCGCGCTGGCGAAGATCGACGTTGCCATCGTCGAGCGGCGCGCCAGCCAGGATCTTCCTGGCTCGCGTGCCGGCGGACTGCACGCACGCACCATCGAGGTTCTCGATCAGCGCGGAATCGCCGAGCGGTTCCTTGCCGAAGGGAAGAAGGCTCAGGTCGCGGGGTTTGCCGCGACCAGGTTCGACATCAGCGACTTTCCCACCCGGCATCCATACGGACTCGGGCTGTGGCAGAACCACATCGAGCGCATCCTCGCCGCCTGGGTCGGGGAGCTGCCGGTGACGTTCTATCGCGGACGCGAGGTCACCGGCTTCGCCCAGGACGACGCCGGCGTCGATATCGCGCTGTCCGACGGCCAGCCTCTGAGGGCCGAGTATCTCGTCGGATGCGACGGGGGGCGCAGTCTGATCCGGAAGGCGGCGGGCATCGAGTTCCCCGGCTGGGATCCGACGACGAGCGCCTTGCTCGCCGAGGTCGAGATGACCGAGGAGCCCCCGCTGGGAATCCGTCGCACTCCCTCGGGCATGCACGCCCTGGGCAAGGTGGAGTACGAGATCGAGGACGGCCAGGTGGTCTACCGGAAGGGCGGGACGGTTGGTGTCATGCTCACCGAATCACAGATCGGCACGAGCGAGCCCACCCTTCGCGATCTCAGCGAGGGACTCATCGCCATCTATGGGACGGACTACGGGATCCATAGTCCCACCTGGATTACCCGCTTCACCGACACGACTCGGCAGGCCGCGACCTATCGCTCGGGACGGGTCTTGCTGGCCGGCGACGCGGCGCACGTGCATTCCCCGGTCGGCGGACAGGGCCTCAACATGGGTGTGCAGGACGCGGTGAATCTTGGATGGAAGCTCGCGCAGGTGGTCAAGGGGACCTCGCCAGAACGCCTCCTCGATACCTACCATGCCGAGCGCCACCCGGTCGCCGCCCGCGTGCTGCGCGACTCGATGGCGCAAGTCGCGCTCATGCGCCCCGACGATCGCATCGAGGCGGTGCGCGACGTCGTCGTCGAGCTGCTGAGTATGGATGAGCCGCGCAAACGATTCGCCGCGAGGATGTCCGGTCTGGACATTCACTATGATCTCGGCGAGGGACACCCGCTGCTCGGGCGCCGCATGCCGGATCTCGATCTCGTCACCTCCAGCGGCCCGCTTCGGGTCTACACCCTGCTGCACGATGCCCGGCCGGTGCTGCTCAACTTCGGTGAGCCCGGCGGCGTCTCGATCGGTCCCTGGGCCGATCGCGTTCGCTCGCTCGACGCCACATACGATGGCACCTGGGAGCTTCCGGCAATCGGGACGGTCCCTGCTCCCACCGCCGTGCTGATTCGGCCGGATGGATATGTGGCCTGGGTGGGAGACCTGACCCGGCTTGGTCTCGCTGACGCGCTCACCAGGTGGTTCGGACCGCCGCGCGCTGCCTCTGCCATGGTAGGGACATGACGATGTGCCGCGAACGCATCTAGGTGTTCTTCACTTTCGCGATGTCCGGGTTCGGCGTGAACCCGTCACCGAAATCCTCGACATCCATCAACTTGCGGATCTCGATCTCCGCCTCCGCGTTGTACTTCTGCATCGCGGCGAACTGTTCGGGCGTCGGCGGAGGTCCCGACTCGGTTTCCTTCGTTGCCATGCCCATGATCATGAAACGCATTGTTCTCTCCTGGATTCGGTTCGTGTCGGTGCCGCGCCCTTCGCGCCCTCACCAACACGTCGAACGAGACCGGTCGAAATCGACACGTGCTTCGAGGAAGGCGTAAACGGCAGGGGTCAAAGAACGTAGCGTCATGCGGAAGAGCGAAACAACGAGGGAGCTCCAGTACGAGACAGCGGCACCGACCGCGCGAGCGCATGGTCCACGGCGGCCGGTGCCCGTCCGAGCCCCGCCGTCAGGACTTGATTGTCAAGACAGTTGCAAACGACTGTGACACCTCCATGAACCTCATGGCTCGGCCTGGCGCACCAGACGGAGCGGCGCCGGGTTGCCCCAGGGGCAATCGCCGCCACCGTCCCGCGGATAGTGGAGAATGAGTGTGTCGTTGAGCGCGTCATGCGAGGTCACCACGAAGTCCTGCACTTTCGGCTGCGGAATGGAGGGGCTAACGCCCGCGAGCAGCCGCAGATGCAGGGTATCCGTGCCGAGCACGCCGTCGATCAGGTTCTCGCCACTGCCGTAGCCACAGCCGGTCGAGGCATCGAACCAGATCTGGAACCGCCCAAATGGCCGAGCCGTACTCACCGAATCGATATCGAGGGTGAGGTAGGCCCCGCCGATCATGGAATAGGGAGGAACAGTGTGCCCGTCGTAGAGGCCGACGAGTCGGGCGGGGTCCAGCGGCACCGCCGGCCCGCCGGAAATGGGAGGCTCGGCTCGCTCTATCGGGAACGACAAGACGGTATCCGCACGGCCCGTTTGGTCGAAGGTCGGCAAGCCGGTGAAGTAGACGTTCTGGAGTCCGGAGCCGAAGGGGGGTGTGACGAAGCCGTCCAAGACGGCGTAGGTAACCACGGTGTCGAATTCGAGAAGCACGCTAAACCGGCCACCCGAATTGGTGACGGCGGAATCGACCCTCAGGGGGAGGTTTCCGAGCGAGTCCCACACCCGGAGCTGCACCGTGGCACCGCTAAGCGGCGCTTCCTCATGCGTCACCAGCCCGGAGATGGAGACGGACGGCCTCGGCGGGCTCGCGGGTTCGGACGCACAAGCGGCAATCGCGAGCGCCACCGTCAAGCGGAGATACGATGCGGGCATGTGCTTTCCAGTTATCGGGCCTTGAGACAAGATGCATCTCGGCACGCGCGGCGTTGATGGATGGATCGGGAAACAGTCCGTGTCCACACACTCCCCGAAGTCTAGCTCGAGGGCTCCCAAAGTCAGTGGTGGACTCAAGGACTCGCTATGGTCGGCGTCGGCCTCTGCATCCGGCAGCTGCGCCTCGTTGCCGCCTTCTTGCCCTTCAGAGTGCGAACAGGTACCGTGCCCGGCAAGGTCGCGATCGCGCGCGTGTATTGGTGGGATGCAGGCAGCGGGGTAGGAGTTGGATGCAGGCAGCGGGGCAGGACCCCCGATGGCATGGGAGGTCGGCATGAAGAAGTGGTTGACACGCATCCGCGGCGCCATCGGGATAGGCCTGACCTGGGCGGTCGCTTGGTTCGGTGCGGGTATGATCATGGTGCTGGGGCTTCTGCTGGTAACCGGGAGTCGCCCCGACGTCCCCGTTCCCCTCCTGTTTGGTGCCTTCGGATTTGTCGCTGGCGTCATCTTCTCAGGGGTGCTGGGTCTCGTCGAGGGCCGTCGCCGGTTCGATCAGATGTCCCTTCCACGCTTTGCGGGATGGGGGGCTGCGGGGGGGTTCTTGCTGTCCGCGGCCTTTGTCCTGGCCGTGGCCCTTGCAGGCGACCCCGCGTTCCTATGGAACCTGGTGGTCTTGGGCCCCCTGTTCGCGGTTGCCGGCGCGGGCTCTGCTGCTGGTTCGCTGGCCCTGGCCAGAAGGGCGAAGGACCGAGAGCTGCTGGGGCTGCTGACGTCGGGTAAGCACGACATGGGTTGCGGCGGCAGTCGGCACATGAGTGGCGCACTCATAGCCCAAGGCCGTGAGATCGAGGCCGCCCCAGAGATGCTCGCCGGACCCGAGCAACCTGGGTGCGATCGCAACTGAAGCTCGTCGATGAGCCTCGCTTCGAGAAACTGGCGAATCGTCACAAATACCGGGCCCTGGTACGGCGGGTTCTTCCCCCATGATCCTCGCGAGTCTGGAGCGGGCCGGCGCAGTAGCCGTCGAGCGAGATCGTGAAGTTGTGCACGCGTACTCGAGCCATTGTCTGCTCCCATGCGGGGGTGCCGATCCGAGAACTGCCACATCGATTGTCAGCTGCAACGACCTTGCCGCGATGCACCTCCGCAAACCACACGTCGCCGTCCCCTTTCCTCACGCCTCACCGGTCAACGACTTGATCTCCCCGGCGATCTCGCTCAGATCATTGTCGAGCTGATGATCGCGGCCAGGCAAGCGACGCAGATGGGCCTGGGGGATTGCCTGCGCATACAAGTCAGCGTGCGACGCCGGCACGTGCGCGTCGGCGAGGCCGTGATAGAGATAGATCGGGACTCCTTTGGGCAGCTTCCCGCCCAGCGTCCGCTGCGGCTCCCAATCGTCGCTCTGCCAGCCACCCTCACCGACAAATGGTGCCGCGATCAGGAAAATCGCGCCAAACTCGCGCCTTGGCGGGCGCTCCGCGAGGGCGTTGATGAGAATTGTTCCACCGAGCGAGTGACCGACGAGAAATGCGCCGTCATCCAGGACCGCGAATTCGTTCTCGAGCGTCGCCGTCCACGAGGCGTAGCTCGGATCATCCTCCTTGGGCATGCGTGGATAGCGGATATCGAAGCCCGGGCCCAGCTCGGCCCCCAGGCTCGTGACAAGCTTGCCGTCCCACGCATCATGAACACGCTCGCCTCCACCCTGAACGAACAGAACCTGACGTGTCACACGCATGGCTGGCCCGGGGCGGTCTTGGCGTGCCTCATGCCTTGGCTGAGCTGCGGAGGGGTCATGGCGCCTCCAGGGGAGCCAATACTTAGGTATTTACAAAAGTATTCTATGGCTGTAGAATCCCTCGGTCAGGTCGGATAACCCGAGCGTTGGGATGGTGCCGGAAATGGTCCACTCCGCTGCCGCTGACGAAGTCTTTCACGCCCTGTCCAACCCGACTCGGCGGAAAGTCCTGGAGCGACTGTCTGCCGGACCAGCCACCGTCAGCGAGCTGGCGGCACCGTTCGACATGCAGCTCCCGTCGTTCGTGCAGCACCTCTCGGTGCTCGAACAGAGCCGCCTGGTGAGGTCGACCAAGCGCGGGCGAGTGCGGACGTATGAGATCGCACCCGAACGGTTCAAGGTCGTTGAAGACTGGTTGACCGCGCGTCGGCAGTTGTGGGAAGCTCGACTGGACCGGTTCGACCAATACGTCACACAACTCAAGAACAAGGAATCAGCATCATGAGCGCGCCAATCACGATCAATCCGAAGCTTGATTTCGCGATCGAGCGGTTCATCGACGCTCCCACGCGGCTGGTCTGGGAAGCGTTGACGAAACCGGAGCATCTCAAGGAGTGGTACATGCCCAAAGCCTGGGGGCGTGTGTCGCGAGCCGAAATGGACGTGCGACCGGGCGGCATCTTCAGCATCGACATCGCCACGGGAGACGGTGGGGAGTCTCCCAACCTCGGCTGTTTCCTGGAAGTTATTCCGATGGAGCGACTCGTCTGGACCTCCATGTTGTTCCCCGGCTATCGCCCGGCTGTCTTCGACGACATTCCGATCACCGCCATCGTGACGATGGAAACCGTGGGAACCGGCACTCGCTACGTCTTCACGGCGCTGCACCGGGACGAAGCGGACCTCGAGACAAACAGAACGTCGGGCTTTCAGCAGGGCACCGAGATCGCCGTCGATCAGTTCGTGGAGCACGTGATTGGGATGAAGTAGTTCCGGGCGGCTCGCGGTGGACGGGTCAGGCATCGACACCCAGGTTCTCGACAACCAGGGATGCGTGTTGTCCGCCTCACGCTTTCCCCTTCGTCGACTGGGCACGCCACCGCTCGGGATCGACCCCGGCGCCCAACAGCCAGAGCGTGAGCGCCCCCTCGCCGATCATCCCCGGCGCCATCGCCAACACGCCAAGCCGTTTCGCGAGCGGCGGATGGGCGTACGTCAGCCAACCCAGCCCCGCGACAATCAGCAGGGCCCCGATCACCTTGGGCAGAAAGGTGGCCTTCAGCGTGAGGCAGCCCAGACCGATGCAGTACGCGCCGAACAGCACGAGCGTGTTGATGGGGGAGTGCACGACACCGACATCGCTGAGTACTCCGATGCTGAGCGCTCCGAAGCTGAACACTGCCGTGACGAGCGATCCCGTCCGGCTTACCGGCTTGTAGAGATGGTACAGCATCACTGTCACCACGTAATAGACGGCGGCGCCGAGGATGTTCGCGGCAAGGCGCGTGTCGCCCGAAGTGCGGAGCGCGGTAATCCCGAAGACGAAGGTCAGCAGGTAGAAGACCCCGGCGATGCGGGCAAATCGGCGCGGGTTGGCGGGCAGTACGCTCATGGCTAGTCGCGCGGCCGAATCAGGCCAGGATTCTCGGGCCGCAGTTCGGCACACGCGTTCGGTTCCACTGTCCACATCGAGTTCGATACTTTCCAGACACCGTCGATCCTGGCAAACGAAAAGACATCGATCCCGCAATGCGCGGTCTTCCCATCAACCTGGAATTCGTACGGTGCCCACACGAGTGCCATGGGACCACGGATCATGACCGTGGGCGACCAGTAACGCTCGTGGTGCGCGTGGTTATCCGCCCGTTCAGGGGCAACCCAATACGAGTTGGGCCGTGGCACCACGTCCCAACCGCCGTCTTCGCGGGCCGCGAAGCGATAGGTCATGCCCTCGGAGGTTTGCCTTGCATCCATGGCAGCAAGATCATTGGCGGAGATCTCGTGCATGTACGCGTCCATGACAGCGAGAATGGCCGCCTCCTCGGCCGGCTGATGTCCCACCGCCGTCGGAGGTGTCGCTGTCGTGGTACACGCCGCCAACGCCAGCGGTAGCGTAAGACTCATTGTTCTGATCATGTCGCCCTCTGTCGCCGGTTGTGGCGAGTGTCATTGCGCTTCGCTCCCTGCCATCCGCGCCCGGAGCGCCTCCCCCCAGTTCACCACCACGGTCAGCACCCCCTCGCCGGCCGACTTGAGCATTACGAAGTGCTCGCCGTCCGGCATCACGTCGTAGTTCGCGTGCGGATTGGTCGCGAAGACGTAGTGATCGGTGAAGACCGTGTCGCGGGCCACCACCGCGAACGTCGCATCGCCCCGCACCGACGCCGCCATCAGCTTGCCGTCGCCCCGGTAGAACAGCCGCCGCCCGTCGCGCGACCACACCGGCTCGCTCCCACCGTTGGCCGATACCTGGATGCGCCCGCCCGGGACCCGGAAACGGCTGCACCACCACCTGATTGGCTCCCGATTCGTCGGTGACGAAGGCGATCCACCGGCCATCCGGAGAGATGCGGGGCATGATTTCGGTGGCCGGGGTCACCACCAGAGCCTTGAGCGCGGTGTCGCCGGTCAACCCACGGTAGTAGAGGTCCGCGCCTGCCGTGTCGGCCTGAATGGCGAGGGACCTCCCGTCCGGAGAGACCACCGCCTCGTACAGGTCGAGTTGGTCGGGGACGCCGGCCAACCTGGTTTCGGGGCGCTGAGATCCACCGGACGCCACCAGATCTCCGAGCGGCCTCGTTGGTCCTGTCGGTCAGTGCGGAACAAGACCCGCTTGCCATCCGGCGTCCATTCCGGGCGCTCGTTTGTCACGCCTTCTCGGGTCAACCGGGTCGGGGTACCCGAGCTCAGCTCGTAGACCCAGACGTCCCGGCGGCCCGAGGTCCCCTCGGTAATGGCCAGTCGGCCGGCATCCGGAGAGAGGCGCGGAAAGGCGTACTCCTTCGCCCCCTCGAGCAGGGTTCGGGAATCGCCGCGGGCGCCGACGAGCACGACGTCCGACACCAGGGTCCCGCTCTGGTAGAAGAGCGTGCCCGTGTGCGACAGCGCGGCCCGGGCCAGGCCGGAGGTGCTGTTGACCAGGAGATCGTTCGCCAGCTGGATCGGCTCGCCTGTCGCTCGGCGATGGGCGACGTCGAAGGGAAGCCCCATCAGCGCGCCGCCAATGGTGACGTACACCAGGGTGCCGTCGACGATGCCGAGCGGGTGGGTGCCCAGGACGTCGAGGATCGTCGTCTCCACCAGTCGACAGCGAGGCGACCGCGATCCGCGCACCCGGCGCTGCTGCCACGACCCCAGCTGGAGTAGAGCGACGATCCCGGCCTCGTCGACGGCCTGCACGGCGTTCTGAAGGACCTCGCCACGCTCCGGATCCGCCCGGGTCAGCTCGCGCGAAGGCCCGCCCGTTTCCGGAATCAGGTGGATTCCACTGCTACCCGCCACCACGAGGCTCCCGGTGGCCGACCAGCTCATCCCGGTGAAGGTCCCCGGCACCGTTCCCAGCGGCTGCGGCCTGCCACCCTCGATCGGGACCTTGTAGATCTCGTGTCCCCCGAAAAACGCGACCCACTTGCCGTCCGGGGAAAGCACCGGCGAGTTCCCGTTCTCGGTGCCCGGAATCAGGTGAGCGCTGACCTCGCCGATCCGCCGCAGCATCAGCTGCTGGCGCCCGCCCTCGCCCTGGCCCACGTACACCAGGAGCGTGCCGTCGCGGGAGATCGTCAGCGTGTTGAGGCCGAGGACCCCGACGGCGCCGCTCCTCGCGGCCGGCACCGAGAAGCGAACCACGGGCGGCGCGGCCGCGGCTGACCCGGTGCGCCGGGCCCAGACGGCAAAGAGCGTGCTCGCGATCGCCACGGCGGCGAGGGCCAGCACGACCGGGTCACGAAGGCGCCCGGTCCACCCCAACGAGCGGGCCGGGCCCGGGCCGCGTGATACGACCCCGGAGAGGGAGGGCGACAGGGCCGTGAGCGCCGCCGCGAACTCAGGGGCCGAGTGCCAGCGATCGGCCGGGAGCTTCTCGAGCGCCCGGTGGACCGCGAGCTCGACCTGGACCGGCACCGACTTGCGCTGAACAGCGAGGCTCCGCGGCTCTTCAGACAGAAGGCGCGCAACGATCGCCTGCACCGTCGGCCCGGTGAACGGCGGCTCTCCGGCCAGCATCTCGTAGGTCACGGCGCCGAGCGCGTAGATGTCGGTCCGCGCATCGATGGCGCGCTCCCCCATCGCCTGCTCGGGCGACATGTACTGGGGGGTGCCGAGGCTCAGACCCGTCTGAGTCATCCGCGTGGCCGCCGGCGCTCTGGACCGCGAGGGCGATCCCGAAATCAGCCACCGAGGCGTGGCCGTCCTGGAGGAGGATGTTCTCGGGCTTGATGTCGCGGTGGATCACGCCGAGGCCGTGGGCGTAGCCGAGGGCGTCGGCCACCTCGCGCGCGATCCGCACGGCGTCCTCGACCGGCAGCTGCTGCTCGCGGTCCAGTCGGGCGCGGAGGGTCTCGCCCGTCACCAGCGGCATCACGTAGTAGAGGAGGCCATCGGCCTCGCCGCTGTCGAGGAGCGGGAGGATGTGGGGGTGCTGGAGCCGGGCGGTGGTCCGGATTTCCGAGAGGAATCGCTCGCCCCCGAGAGCGGCGCCCAAGTCGGGATGGAGAACCTTGATGGCGACGTCGCGGTCGTGCTTGAGGTCGTGGGCGAGATAGACGGTCGCCATCCCGCCCTGGCCCAGCTCGCGCTCCATCCGGTAGCGGGCCTCGAGGGCGGCGGCGAGCCGGCCGGCCGTGTTGCTCAGTCCAGCCACGTCACCGGGCCACGCTCCCTCCCATCCGCGCCCGGAGCGCTTCCCCCCAGTTCACCACCACCGTCAGCACCCCTTCGCCTGCCGCCTTCGCGACCTGACGGTCGTGTTTCAAATCGTGCGCCAGATACTCGGTCGCCATGCCGCCCGCGCCGAGCTCGCGCTCGATCGCGTAGCGGTTGCCAAGGGCGGCGGCGAGGGACTCCGGACCGCGGGGTCATTGCCGCAGTCGCTCCCGGAGGTCAGAGAGCCAGTGCTGCACCACCACCAGGCGCGCGGTCCGCGGTCGACTGCCGCGCGATGTGCGGTCGGAGGAAGATGAAGCTCCGCCCGTCCGGCGCGACGGAATACGACTGGTGGAAGGGGTCCACCACCAGGTCCGTCACCCGAAACAGTGGCTGGGTGCCGATGACCGCGAAGGGGCCGACGGTGCGGACCTGCGCCGCGACCAGGCGGCCATTGCCATCGATGTAGAAGAGCTCCCGGCCATTCGCCGACCAGCGCGGCTGGCTGCCGCCGCCATCCGACACCTGCCAGCGGCCACCCGCCGTAGCGGGGAATGGCCGCACATACACTTCCAGGTTGCCGGATTCGTTCGAGGTATACGCCAGCCAGTGCCCGTCCCGCGAGACCGCGGGGTTGTACTCGCTGTACGGCGTGGCCACCAGTCGGCACCGCTGCCGTGTCCCCGCCGACCCGCACCCCGATCAGGTCACCGGCACCGGTGGCGCCGTTGTCGGTGCGAAGCACCAGCCACCGCCCATCGCCCGACCAGCTCACCTCCTGCACCGGCCGCTCGATCCGGGCCAGCAGGCGGTCGGCCCCGCTGCCATCGGCTGACCGGCCATAGACGTCGCCCCCGTTCCCGGTGTCACGGACAAACGCGACTATCCGGCCGTCGGGAGACCAGGCTGGCCGACGGTCTCCCCCTTTGAAGCTGAGCCGGGTGAATGGCCCGCGATCTGGCTGCTTCACCCAGACGCCGCTGGCGGCGGCACCCAGCCCCACACTCACCGCGACCCGCCGGCCGTCGGAGGACTGGTCCAGCGCCGTGAAAGGACCCCACCAGGCGGTGTCGAGCGGGGTGACGATTCCCTCGCGAGTGATCCGGACCACGTCGCTGATACCGGAGGAGCCAACTCCGCGAAGGTAGGCGAGGGTGCCCGATGGCGACCAGGCCAGCATGACGTCAGCGCCACTGATCGCCACGTTCTCGAGGACCGGAACGGCGGGGCCGGTGATCTCCAGCCGGTCGAGATCGAAGGGCGCGGCCAGGGCGGCGCCGTCCAGGCGGACATACAGCAGGTGGCCACCGGGCAGGTACCACGCGCGGAGCGCGTTATCCAGCAGCCGCTTCTCGACCCCGGTGCGCAGGTCCAGGACCCGGAGCGACGAGGTGAAGCACCCGGACTGGCAGGCCACGAAGAACACGCCCCGAGATCCCGGCAACGGGGTAGTGTTGAGCACGCCGAACCCGCGCAGGCTGGAGTCGGCCATGACCACCCGAGCACCCTGGCCCCCCGGCCGTGACCCGGAGCAGCTGGTCCAGCCGGTCGGCGGTGTAGACCAGCGACCCGTCGTCCAGCCAGCTGATGCCGTAATTCAGCGGCGCGGTGGAATCGGCCAGGACCACGGCAGCGCCGCCGGCCACCGGGACCTTCTTGAGGTGGCCATCGACGGTAAACGCCAGCCACTTCCCGTCCGGCGAAAACGCCGGCGTGGAGGCGCCCTCGGTGCCCCGGAGGGGGGTCGGTTCCAGCTGGTCCGCCCGCTTGAGCCATAGGAGCCCCGCTGGGGCCGTCGTCCCGGAACACCAGACTCCGGCCGTCGGGCGAGAGGGCCAGGGCCGCGGCCAGTGGTACTGATCCGGGTGGTGTCCCCCGGGACGAGGTACATCCGGATGGCGCCCTCGGCCCGGGGCCGGCCGAGCCAGCCCCAGGCTGCCAGGCCGGCAGCGAGCAGGGTGAGCCCCCCCACGGGGCGAGGCTTCGCCACCGCGGGCGCGTGCCCGCGCCGCCGGACCCACCGCGGTCGGGAAGTGCCGTGGCCGTCACGCCGGTGCCGGCGAGCGCCTCGGCGAACTGGGTGACGCTCGCAAACCGGTCGGCCGGCAGCTTCTGCAGCGCCCGCACCACCGCGGCCTCCACCACGGGCGGGACCGTCCGCCGCTGCAGGGTCAGGGAGCGGGGTTCCTCGGTCATCACCCGCGCGATGATCGCCTGCGGCGTCGGCCCGGTGAACGGGGGCTCGCCGACCAGCATCTCGTACAGCACGCAGCCGAGCGCGTAGATGTCGGCTGGGCCGTGATCTCCCGCTCGCCCATCGCCTGCTCGGGACTCATGTAGTGCGGCGTCCCGACGCGACAGCCCGGTCTGGGTCATCGGGTGCCGCCGGCGCTGCTCACCGCGCGGGCGATGCCGAAGTCGGCCACGACCGCGTGCCTCGTGCAGCAGGATGTTGGCGGGCTTGATGTCGCGGTGGATGACCCCGTGCCGGTGGGCGTAGTCGAGCGCGACGGCCACCTCGCGGGCGATCCGCACCGCCTCGGCGACCGGCAGCTGCTGCTCGCGCGTCAGCCGGTCGCGGAGCGACTCGCCCTCCACGAACGGCATCACGTAGTAGACGGTGCCGTCCGACCTCGCCGGAGTCGTGCAACGGCAGGATGTGGGGATGCGACAGCCGCGCGGCGATCTCGACCTCGCGCCAGGAAGCGCTCCGGGCCGATCACGCGGCCACTCGGGCGCAGCACCTTGACCGCCACCTGGCGGGCGGCTTGGTCCGCCAGGTACACGGTGGCCATGCCGCCCTGCCCGATCTCACGCTCGATCCGATAGCGGCCCGCGAGGGCGGCCGTGAGCCGGCCAACCGCATCGCTCACGATCGCCGCCTCATCGAGCTTCGCTCCCTGCCATCCGCGCCCGGAGCGCTTCCCCCCAGTTCACCACCACCGTCAGCACCCCTTCGCCGGCCGCCTTGAGCATCACGAAATGCTCGCCGTCAGGCATCACGTCGTAGTTCGCGTGCGGATTGGTCGCGAAGACGTAGCGATCGGTGAAAACCGTGTCACGGGCGATGACTGCGAACCTCGGAGCGCTGCGCACCGACGCCGCCATCAGCTTGCCGTCGCCCCGGTAGAACAGCCGCCGCCCGTCGCGCGACCACACCGGCTCGCTCCCGCCGTTGGCCGACACCTGGGTGCGTCCGCCCGGACCAGGGAACGGCTGCACGACCACCTGATTGGTCCCCGATACATCTGCTGACGAGGTGATCTCATCAGCCATCCCCGCAGAGATGCGGGACCTACTCCGATGGCCGGGGTCGCTGCCAGGGCCTTGAGCGTGGTGATCGCGGTCAACCCACTATACAGAAGGTCCGCGCCTGCGGCGTCGGCCGGCCTCCCGGCGAGCCTGGATCCGCTCGTCCGGACACACGATGCCCCCGTACACGGCTGGTCGGCGCTGGCGAGCGGGTCCTGGGTGCGCCGAGACCACCTGGGCGCCACCCGACATCCTCCCAGCAGCCGCGGCGTTGGTCCATCTGGTCGTGCGGAACAGGACCGTCTGCTCGTCGGCCGTCGACTCGGGCGCGCTCGTCGTCAGCGCCTTCCCGGGCCGACCGGGCTCGGGGGACCGGAGTCAGCGCGACCGAGACGTCCGGGCGGCCTGATGTCCTCTCGTGCATGGGGCGGCCAGCCCGCCGGCATCGCAGAGCGCGTGGAAGGCCGGCACCCTCTTCGCCCCGTCGAGCAGGGTCCGGATATCGCCGCGGGCACCGGCGAGCACGATCCTTCTTATAAATCAGGGCTCCGCTCTGAGGGAAGAGTGTGCCTGTGTGCGACAGCGCGGCCGGGCCACTCGGAGGGCGCTGTTGACCAGGAACTCGTTCGCCCAGCCTGCATCGGCTCGCCGGGCCGCTCTGGCCATGGGCTATGTTGTAGGGAAGCCCATCAGCGAGCCGCCGAGGGTGCGTCACCAGGGTGCGGTCGATCACGCCGAGCGGGTGAGGCCCAGGACGTCCAGGATCGTCGTCTCACGGTCGACAGCGAGGCTACCGCGATTGGCGCCCCGGCGCTGCTCGCCGGCCCCAACTCGAGTAGCACCAGCCCGCCCTCGTCGGCGACCTGCACGGCGTTCTGATACATCTCTGCGCGCTCCGGATTCGCCGGGTCAGCTCGCGCGAAGGCCCGCCCGTTTCCGGGATCAGGTGGATCCGCTGCTGCCGGCTACCACCAGGCTCCTGCTGGCCGACCAGCTCATCCGGTGAACGTGCCGGGCACGGTTCCCAGCGGCTGCGGCCTCACCCTCGATCGGGACCTTGTCGATCTCGTGTCCCCGAAAACGCGACCCACCTGCCGTCCGGGGAAAGCTTCGGCGAGTTCCCATTCTCGGTGCCCGGACGGGTGGGAGCTGACCTCGCCGATCCGCCGCAGCATCAGTTGCTGGCGCCGCCATCGGCCTGGCCGACGTACACCAGGAGCGTGCCGTCGCGGGAGATCGTCACGGTGTCCAGGCCGAGGGTTCCTATGGCGCCGCTCCTCGCGGCCGGAACCGAGAAGCGAACGACCGGGGCTGAGCCGCGACTTCCGGCGCGGCTGGTCCAGAGGCGAAAGCGTGCTCGCGATCGCCATGGCGGCGAGGGCCGGCACGACCGGATCACGCAGGGCCCGGTCCACCCCGCGAGCGGACCCGCCCGGCCCGGGCCGCGTGAGACGACTCCGGAGAGGGAGGGCGACGGAGCCGTGAGCGCCGCCGCGAACTCCGGGGCCGAGTGCCGAGCGATCGGCGGGGAGCTTCTTGGAGCACGCCCCGGTGGACCGCGAGCTCGACCGGGACCGGCACCGACTTGCGCTGAACGGCGAGGCTCCGCGGCTCTTCCGACAGAAGGCGAGCGATGATCGCCTGCACCGTCGGCCCGGGGAAGGGCGGCTCGCCGGCCAGCATCTCGTAGGCGACGCAGGCGAGCGCGTATTCGTCCGAGCGGCCGTCGAGCTGCTCCCGGGCCTCGACCTGCTCCGGGCTCATGTAGGCCGGGGTGCCGATCGGAGCGCCCGGCAGGGTGAGCCGGTCCTCGGTGTCGACCAGCGCGATCCCGAAGTCGGCCAGGTAGCTCGCGTCGCCGCTCAGGAGGATGTTCTCGGGCTTGATGTCCCGGTGCACGACGCCCCGCGCGTGGGCATAGTCGAGCGCCGAGGCGATGGCGTGGGTGAGCCGGACGACGTCGTCGATCGGGAGCCGCTCGCCCCCCGGAGCCGATCGCGGAGCGAGCCCTCCTCCACGTACGGCATCACGTAGTAGAGGAGCCCGTCGGCCTGGCCCGAGTCGAAGAGCGGGAGGATGTGCGGATGGCTCAGGCCGGCCGTGACCCGGATCTCGGACTCGAACCGAGCCGGGCCGATCCGGGCGGCGAGCTCGGGGGCGAGCACCTTGACCGCGACCTGCCGGTCGTGCCGGCGATCGGCGGCCCGGAAGACGGTGGCCATGCCGCCGGAGCCGATCGGCCGGTCGATCCGATAGCGGCCTCGAGGGCCTGGGAGAGGCGCTCGGTGACCGTCATCCCGCCCGCCTACCGGCGGTGACGTCGTGAACGTGCGTGGTCAGCCGGCGATGCCGAGCTGCTGCAGCATGGTCCCCATGTCGAAGTACTGGCGCTGGAGCCTGGTCTTGCCAGTGTCGGGCGCGATCTCGATCACATTGCAGGCCCGAAACTCGACGCGCTTGCCGGTGGCCGCGATCGGGCCACCGGGCATCTCCAGCGGACCCGTGTGGGTGCCGGTCCAGGTGATCTCGAGCACGACCGCGTTGCCGGTGACGTAGGCGCCGTGAAAGGTCGGGGCCGAGTCGGGGAACGCCGTGGCCCAGCCGCGCCAGAGCGGCAGCACCTTGTCCAGTCCCTGGACCTTCCGCCGGGTGGCGACCTCGTCGTAGGTGATGTCGGGGGTGATGCTGGCCTTCACGGCTTCCCAGTCCTTGCGGCCGTACGCGAGCAGAGGTGCCTTGGCAGCTTCGATAAGTTGTTGCGGGGAAAGCTTTGTGGCCTGTGCGGGCATGGGTCCTCCCAGGGGAGTGTGGGGGAGAGAGAGTCCTCCGGCGAGAGTTGAATCAGGGGCGCGCGAGCATCGTCGCGCATTTCGCAAGATAGGGCGGGGGCAGCATTGTGCAACCGGGACCGGCTGATGCGGAGACATGCGGCGGCTGGACCGGCAGGTCAGGCCGCTTCAGCGCGGCTCGACTGCCGCGACCCGAAGTGGCCTAAGACCCCGATCGCCGTATCAAGCGGACTAGATACGTTCGGGAACAAAAACAATCCGAAGGCTGAGGGTCAGTGACTACGCTCGTTCGAAGCGTATCGCCGTGGATGTGCCAGGCCTTGCCGCTGAGAAAGAAACTCGGCTGGGGATAGAGATAGAGAGAATCCCCGAGCTGTTGCCACGTTCCGTCGAAGGTGACTTCAAATGCCTGGGTGTCGGCCTGCACAGGTCCGAAGTGAGGCGGCAGCACCCAGCTGCCGCTGAGCCCTCCCGCATCGTCCAGTGTGATCGTGAGGGCGGCCCCAACGGCCCGGCGTCCGCAATCACAAGTTATTCAGGCGCTGCAGAGAATCGGCCACGTATTGGCCGTGAGCTGCGAAAGGATCGGGATCCTGGTCAGCCGAGTTGCAGGCAACTTCGGCCAACCCAGCCAACGCCAACCATACGACTCCACCAGTCGTCATGGGGCCTGCCCTTCAGAGGTTCGTTGCTGCCTGATGACCTGCGCATCAGCTGCAAGCGCCAAGCCTGCGAGTCCTTGGCGGCGCTCAAGGAGCCGGACGCCGGCGGGAGTTCTACCGGAGCATGCGCGGGTTAAGCGGCTTGCGCCGCGGGTATTACTTTGGTATACTCCGAGTATGAAAACGGCCATTTCCCTGCCCGACGACCTCTTTGAGTCGGCCGACGCGCTCGCCAAGCGGCTCGGGGTATCCCGAAGCGAACTCTATGCGACTGCGGTCGCTGAGTTCCTCGCCAAGCACCAGGATGCCAAGGTGACCGAACGACTCGACCACCTGTACGGTCACCAACCCAGCCGCCTCGAGCGCCCCCTCCGCCGGGCTCAGCGCCGTTCACTCCGCTCGACAGAGTGGTAGTCGAACGCGGAGAGGTCTGGTGGGCTGATCTCGATGAGCCCACCGGCTCCGAACCCGGCTACCGGCATCCGGTGCTGATCGTGCAAGCCGACGCGTTTAATCGCAGTCGGCTTCAAACAACGATCGCCGTGGTGCTCACCTCCAACCTCCGCCTCATAGACGCCCCGGGCAATGTCCTGGTCCCCAAGACCGCGTCCGGTCTACCGAAGGATTCCGTGGCCAATGTTTCCCAAGTCGTCACCCTGGATCGGGACTTCCTGGGGGAGCGAACCGGCAAGCTGCCAGCCCGGCTACGGGCTGCCGTCGATGCTGGCCTGAAGCTCGTGTTCGACCTGCCCTGATCCTTCCCGCAAGCAGCCTAACGACCGACCTGCGCATCAGCCGCAAGCGACTCGCCAGCCCTGCACTAACCCTACGTTCCGCAGCCGGCCATCGACGGGTGGCGGTCAACGGAACTCAACTCGGAAGCGCTTGTCGGCTGCATGCGCGGGTTAGGCCGCCACGTCTAATCTGCCTGTAGGGCAAGTAGTGGATCTACACGTGTGCTCAGACGGGCTGGGATGGCAGTCGCGAGGCTACTGGCACCGAGAAGGACAGCTGTCGCAATCAGTAGGGTCACTCCGTCCGTCGGAGCCACGTTGTACAGCAGTGGAACTAAGAGACGGCTCGCGAGAAACGCCCCGAGGAGCCCCACGAGCACCCCTCCCGTTGCGACTACGAGCCCGCGGCGCATGACCATCCGCCGCAGATCTCGTGGTGCGGCTCCCAAGGCGAGCCGAATGCCGAGCTCTCGTGTGCGCTGGCGCACCATTGCCGCCATGACGCCGAACAGACCAACAGTCGCGATGATCAACGCAGCTGCCGCGAACACCGCCAGAAGAAGAGCGTTCATTCTCGGCTGCGCCAGCGGTCCCTCGAGGAACGTCGCGAACGAAGCGGCGTCAACCAAGGCCACGCCTGGGGCAGTCTCCCCGATGACCCGGCGGATGGCGGATATCGGCCCTGAGGATCTATCCGTACGAATCGCGAGTGATGTTGGCGCGAAGGGGAAGAACGACTGGTTGAGCGGGAAGTAGATACTGGGGCGCGCTTCACGCAGGTCGCGATATCGGGTGTCGGGGACGACCCCGACAACGGTGACCACCTGGTCGAGGTCCGTCCCCACGATCAACCGCTTCCCGAGAGGATCGCCCCCCGGCCAGTAATGCTGCGCAGCGGACTGACTGACGACAACGACGGGCGCAGCATCCTCGCGATCCTGCTCGGTGAAGCTGCGGCCTCGGAGCACTGGGACACCGAGCGTCGTGAAGTAACTCGGTGCGACAACCTCCATGTTGAGCATCGGGTTGGCGGCTGCGTCCTCTGGCGACTGACCTTCTGCCGTCGGCTTGCCATCCCATCCCGCCTCCCCTGAGAAGGGAACTGCTACGACGGGCGAGACGGCACTCACGCCCGGGATCGCGTCAAGCTCGGGTATCAGCTGATTCAGCATCCTGCGTTGCTTCTCCGGGCTCGCGAGAAGATCGGACTGAAGCGCCAACTCGCCAATCAAGAGGTGTGAAGGGTCCAACGATAGTTCGGCTCGTTGCAGGTTGATGAGGCTCCGGGTAATGACACCGGCAGCAGCGAGTACGAGCAGCGCAAGGGCAAGCTGACCCGCTACCAACGCCTCGGTGCTGATTCGGGACCGTCGCGTCGCGCTTTGTCCCGTGTCGGATCGGAGTGCCGCTTGAAGTTCAAGCCGCGACGTCAGAATCGCCGGTGCAAGTCCGAAGAGCAGGATCGCGACGGCAGTAATAACCAGCGCGCCGGCGAGCGCCATCGTATTCAGATGGACTTCGCCAAGCCGTGGCACATCTGGTGGGGCGAATGCGACGAAGAACCGAACAGCACCGGCGGCAACGGCAACCCCGAGCGCGCCGCCAGCGATCGCTAGCAAGATGTTCTCTGTGAGCAACTGCCGGATGATCTGTGTTCGTGTCGCGCCGAGCGCCGATCGAACAGCGATCTCCCGCACGCGTGCGACACCGCGTACGACGAGAAGGTTGGCGACGTTGATGCACGTAATCAGAAGAAGCAGGGCCGCAGCGGCGGCGAAGGCGAATAGCGCCGGTCGGGCGTCACTCATCACCAGTCGTGGCCACGAGGTTGCGACGCCATGCAGGTGACCCTGCCAGGACGACCCGTCAGCATGCTTCAGGAAGGTGGTTAGCTCGTTCGCCGCACTCGCCGGCGTGGCACCGGGGACAAGTCTTCCGATGACATAGAAGGCCATCAAGGACAGCGCATCCGGGGACATGGAAGAGACGACCGGCGCCCAGAAGTCGGTGCCTCTGGGATAGTCCAGTCCCTCGGGCATCACACCGACGATGGTGTACACGGTACCATCTCCATACGTCACCACCTGCCGTCCGATTATTGCAGGATCAGCGTTGAACCGCTCACGCCAGGCGGTATTGCTCAGGACCACCACTGGTTCCGCCCCACGTACATCATCTTCTCGTCCCAGCGCGCGGCCCAGAACCGGATGTACTCCCAAGACGTCAAAGAACTCGCCCGATACGAGCGCCCGGCGCAGTCGGGAGACCTGGTCGCCGTCACGAATCGGTATCGGTCCTGCTCCGTTGTAGAGGAAGAGAGCGGCTCGCTCGAGCGTGTGTGTCTCCCGGGCGAAGGCGCGACCATCGGACAGCCCGAGCGGGTAATTGAAGGGGCGATCAGACTCTGTGCCCCAAAGCACCACAAGGCGGGCCTGGTCGCGAACCGGCAAATGGCGCAGTAAGAGTGCGTCAGCGACTGTGAAGACCGCGATGGAGAGGCCGATGCCGAGGGCCAGGATCGCGAGGGCGACGAAGGCCACACCTCCCCAGCGATGGAGGCTTCGTACGGCAAGGCGGAGGTTGTGAATGGCTGTGTTCATGCGGACGCCTCGTGCCGGCCTAACGACCTGCGCATCAGCTGCAGGCGACTCGCTCGTCATGCACTAATTAACGTTCCGCCGCCCTCACCAGTGGGTGGCGGCACCAGGAAGTCAGTTCGGACGCGCTTGTCGGCTGCATGCGCGGGTTAGACAGCGGCGCGGTTCAGTCTATATACAGAGGTAACAGTTAAGTCGCAGGACATAGGTGACACTAGCGCCAGGTTTCGGGCTCCTCAAGGAGGGTCCGATGCCGTGGCAGGAGGTGGTCACCGTGGAGCTCCGTCAGCAATTCGTCCATGATGCTCTGCGCCGGGTGGTGCCCGTCACTGAGCTCTGTACCGCCTACGGGATCAGTCGGAAGACCGGCTACAAGTTCCTGGCCCGCTATGAGCAGCTCGGGACCGCGGGGCTCGCCGATCAGTCGCGCCGACCCCGTCGCTCGCCCACCGCACTCAATCCGGTGCTGCTCCAGCGGCTGCTCGAGGCCCACGATCGCCATCCCTACTGGGGCCCGCGGAAGTTGCTCCGCTTGGTGAGCCAGCGTTGGCCGGACGAGCCGTGGCCGGTGCGCTCCACCGTGGCCCGTTGCTTCCGGCATCTCGGCCTCGTCACCGCGCGCCGCCGGGTGCGCCGTCCCGGCTCCGCCGGACCACCGCGCACGGTGATGGATACCCCGAACGCGGTCTGGACCACCGACTACAAGGGCCAGTTCAAGCTGGGCGATGGCACCTACTGCTTCCCGCTCACCGTGGCGGATGGCTGCAGCCGAATGCTGCTCGCCTGTCAGGCCCTCACCAGCACCCGGTTGCTCGAGGCCCGGCCCGTCTTCGAGCGGCTCTTCCGCGCCTACGGCCTGCCCCAGCG
The DNA here is from genome assembly GCA_963757525.1 of uncultured Gemmatimonadales bacterium. Classification (GTDB taxonomy): domain Bacteria; phylum Gemmatimonadota; class Gemmatimonadetes; order Gemmatimonadales; family GWC2-71-9; genus CAVVWJ01. The sequence goes on along the minus strand of CAVWRM010000001.1, from coordinate 1,056,617 downwards.
GATTCGCTCCGATAACGGCGTCCCCTTTGCCACCCAGGCCCTCGGCCGGCTCTCCTCCCTCGCGGTCTGGTGGATTCGGCTCGGCATCCTTCCCGATCTCATCGAGCCGGCCTCGCCCCACCAGAACGGCCGCCACGAGCGCATGCACCTCACGCTCAAGCGCGAGTGCACTCGGCCACCCAGGCACACCCGCAGGCAGCAACAACACTGCTTCGATTGCTGGCGTCAGGAGTACAACACGCTCCGCCCGCACGAAGCGCTCAACGATGCGACGCCGGCCTCGGTCTACACCCCGTCCCCACGCCCCTATCCGGCTCGCCTCGCCCCGCTGGAGTATCCCGGCCACTACGAAGTCCGCCGGGTGAGTCGCAACGGCGGCATTCGCTGGCACAAACAGTGGGTCAACGTCAGCCAGACCCTGGGCGAGGAGTATGTCGGGTTCGTCGAGATCAACGACGGTGAATGGGATGTCTACTTCGGCCCCCTCCGCCTGGGCCGATTCCATGAGCGCACCCTCCTCATCGAGGATGCCCTCGGCCAGCACTACCGCCGGCGTTACTGACTGTCACCTATGTCTTCGGACTTAACTGTCACCCATGTCCTGGACTGTTCACGCGCCGGGGGTCTCGGGCCGCAATGAGATAACCGACGAACAGTGCGACCTGGACGAGGTCGCTGATCACCGCCACCCCTGCCTGATGGTCAAGGAATGGGCGGCCGAAGGACAGCATGAGCGCAATGAAGATCAGCTTGTTGAGACCGGCGATTGTCAGGACGAGAGAACGCGCTGCAGTGTTGAAAGCGCCGTAGACCAGCATCGCCCCCATGAGCCCGATGAGGCCCCCCCAATGACGTACGACGATCTCAGCCACCGGGCCTTGGAGCGTGTCGCCGAAGATGGACCGCAGGATGGCGTCCGGAGCGATCGCTGCGTAGAAGATCGTGCACGTGAGCAGCCCCGAGACGAGCATGATCCCCTTCATGTATGTGACGATCCAATTCATGGATCCTCCAGGGGTGGGCCGCTGTCTTGTATCTCTAGTTCTGGTGTTTCGCAGTAGCTTCTGACTCCGGTGGTAGCCCGATCTGTCTAGGGGTCTCGAGCCCGTTCGTTAGCCGGGGCGCCACCCGATCGTGATCGCCAAGAGCCCGAACAGTTGTCCGGGGATCTACCCCGCATCCGCAAGGCCGGGCCGCGCCGATCGTTCTCCCTGGGGGGCCGTATGGAGTGCTTCGTCGGCATCGATGTGTCGAAGGCCACCCTCGACATCGCCAGTCTGCCCGATGCCGAGACCTGGACGGTCACGAACAACGACGCGGGGCTCGCCGAGCTGCTGCCCCGGCTGGTGACGCTCCGCCCCACCCTGATCGTGCTGGAAGCGACCGGCGGCTTCGAGTCGGCCGCGGTCGTCGCTCTCGCCAAGCTCGGCCTGTCGGTCGTGGTCGTCAATCCACGCCAGGTCCGCGACTTCGCGAAGGCCATGGGACGCCTCGCCAAGACCGACGCCATCGACGCGCTCACCCTCGCGCTGTTTGGTGAGCGCGTCCGGCCCGCGGTGCGGCCCCTGCCGGACGAGGCCGCCCAGCTCCTCGATGCCCTGCTCACCCGGCGGCGCCAGCTGCTGGAGATGCTCACCGCCGAGAAGAATCGCCTCGGCTTCGCCCGCGGGCCGGTCAAGCGGGACATCACAACGCACATCCGCTGGCTGGAGAAGCGTCTGACCGATGTCGACGGCGACCTCGCCGCCGCCATCGCCGCGAGTCCCCTCTACCGGGCACAGGACGATCTGCTCCGCAGCGTCCCCGGGGTCGGACGGGTCACCGCGCTCACCCTGCTGGGCAAGCTGCCCGAACTCGGGCACCTCTCCCGCCGCGAGATCGCCGCGTTGGTCGGCGTGGCCCCGCTCAATCACGACAGCGGTCAGATGCGCGGCAAGCGGTTCGTCTGGGGCGGGCGGGCTCCGGTGCGCGCCGTGCTCTACATGGCCGCCCTGGTGGGCCTCAAGCACAACCCGCGGCTGCGGGTGTTCTACGAACGGCTCTGTGCCGCCGGCAAAGTGTTCAAGGTCGCCATCACCGCCTGCATGCGAAAACTGCTGACGATCCTCAACGCGATGGTCCGGCACCAGCGACGCTGGGACCCACAGATCGCTTGACTTTCAAGACAGTTGCTAACGACCGGCGCATCAGCTGCGGGCTATCGTGCCGACGCCCGCACCAACGTACGTTCCGCAGCGCTCCAGCGGAGCGCTGCACCCGGCGGGAACCCCGCGCTCGCCCGGCCCGACGGTTGCATGCGCGGGTTGGGCCGCTTGCTCCACCTATTACACGAGCCCGATAGTCCAAATGAGCGCGCAAACGAGCAGGGGTAGTGCCCCGAGAATGAGTGGGGCCGCCCATGCGCTCCCGCCCTCCGCTGATGTCAATCAGGTCGGACGCCGCGATATAGATGAAGTTGCCGGCCGCGAAGGGCAACAGAAAGGTGACATCGAGCGAAAGCGACGCCGCGCAGGCGAGCAGGCCACCGGCGAGGAACGTGAGCGCCTTTGAACAAGAGCGCTCGGCGCTTCTCCCAGCCGCCGTGTACCAGGATGGCGAAATCGCCGAGCTCCTGCGGCACCTCGTGCGCGGCCGTCCGCCTAACGACCGGGCGCATCAGTCTGCAAGCGACAAGCTCCGCGCCCGCCCAGGCCTGGCTGGGGCATGGCCTCTAGCGCTGGCCTCGGCAATAGGATTGTCGAAACGCGGCCGCTATGGTCGGTGTCTCATTCCATTTGGGGTGCAGCGGTAATTGCCACTGCAAGGCAAATGGAACCGGCACCCGCATGATGAATTCTTGATCCCAACCATGAGTTGTGGCTCTGCCTGTCCAGGCAGGGCCATCGGCAGCCCAGTGGCAGATGCGACATAATTGAACGATTAGTCGCAGTCGACTCTTACGTCTTTGAATAGCGAAAACGCGGCCTTGGCATCATCACACGCCTTTGACGCAACGGGCGTGTCTGGCTTAGCAAAGCCGTGGCTGATTTGTCCGCCCGGGCCACGCCTAGAGGACCCCACTTCATGACCGACATAGCGAGCCCGGCGAGCACAGCAAATGCGAGGGCCACCCGTGCTAGAGTCTTTGAGCGAGAAGTCATCTCGCGTTACCTCCCGCAACTGACATTCAAACAGCGAGTAGTCGAAACCATGCGCGTTCTACCTAGGGGGGTCAGTAACGGACCTACAAGGCCGACCGGCCGACCCGCGACGCGGGCCTGGAGTCGCAATGAATTTGCGGCTGCCTTTGCGGGTTAGGCGGCGCCCTCAGCGACGTGACGCCCAATAGGCGTCCGCCTCGGCTTCGAGCTTGTCTAGGCGCGTGTAGTAGTCCGGGAACTCCTTGAGGTGCGCCCAGGCAATCTTCCCCGTGAGGCTGAGATCATCATTCGTCACGTTGGTCTCGGGATCCCGCGCTCCATGCTCCAACTCTACTTCGAGACCACGCCGGAACTGCTCCAGGTCGATCTTCGTCCAATCAATGCCCAGGGAGGCGCCAACGTTCCGCGCCTCGCCTGCGCTAACCTGACGCTTGTTGGCCATGGCGTACCTCATTGTCGAAGGAGCAAATCCTAACGCTTCAAGTGAGCGCGTGCGTCCGCCTGACGGCTGCATGCGCGCGTTAGGCGCCATCCGCGGAAGGCAGGCCGACTCGGACTGCCGCGCTCAATACGTTGCCACGAAAGCGAGCTGTCTGGATCGTCCCGGGAGACGGAGGCAGACGGCCGCCACGCCTCCTTGCCACCGGCGAGGAGCAGTGGAGTCGCAAGACTCAGACACCAAGCTTGCATTCGCATGGATCTCACGAGCTGTCATGCGATCGTCACGCTTCCGTACCGGCGATCATACGGAGCGAGCTCCGCTGGCCGCGTCGCGGGCGAACCATCTCCGCCCCAGCCACAGCGACACACTCACCAGGCCGATCAGCACCGGCACTTCCACCAGCGGACCAATCACGGTCGCAAACGCCACGCCCGAGGTGATGCCGAAGACCGAGATCGCTACTGCGATGGCCAGCTCGAAGTTGTTGCCCGAAGCCGTAAAGGCCAGCGTCGCCGAACGCTCATAGTCCGCCCCGACACGGCGGGCCATGTAGAACGACACGAAGAACATGATCATGAAGTAGAGCACGAGCGGCACGGCGATCCGGACGATGTCCAGTGGCACCGCGACGATCCGGTCGCCCTTCAAACTGAACATCACCACAATCGTGAAGAGTAGGGCCACGAGCGTCACAGGCGCGACGCGCGGGATGAAAAAGCCGCTGTACCATGCTTCGCCCTTGATCGGGCGCAGGATCAACCGAGTGAGCATGCCAGCGAAGAATGGAATGCCCAGGTAGATCAGCACGCTCTGGAATATCTCGCGCATGCTCACCTCCACCACCGCACCCTGCAGACCAAGCAGCGGCGGCAGGTACGTCACGAACAGCCATGCGTAGACCCCGAAGAAGAGCACCTGGAAGATGCTGTTCAACGCCACCAAGCCAGCGGCGTAATCGCTGCTGCCTTTGGCCAGGTCGTTCCATACGAGCACCATCGCGATGCAGCGCGCCAGACCGACAATGATCAGCCCGAACATGTACTCGGGCTTGTCCTGCAGGAACAGCACCGCCAGCACGAACATCAGCACGGGGCCGACAAGCCAGTTTTGGACTAGCGAGAGGGTCAGGACCTTCCAGTCTCGAAAGATCGTGGGCAACTTTTCGTACCGCACCTTGGCCAGCGGAGGGTACATCATGAGAATGAGGCCGAAGGCGATGGGGATGTTCGTCGTTCCTACTGTGACATGATCGATGGCATCGCGTACACCCGGTACGAAGCGCCCGATGAGCACGCCGAGGGCCATCGCGAGGAAGATCCAGAGCGTGAGAAAGCGGTCGAGGAAGGAAAGGCGGCGAACGGGCCCGGTCGCGAACGTGGAATCCGGGCCGGAGGCCGACGAGCTTGAGGACTTGAGCTCGGTATTCGGTATCATTCGTGGGCCCATGTGTTTAGGCGCGTGACGACCTGCGCATCAGCTGCAAGCGACTCGCTCGCACTGCACTGACCTACGTTCCGCCGCCCGCCATCGGCGCGTGGCGGCCATCGGCACTCCGCCCGGACGCGCTTGTCGGCTGCATGCGCGGGTTAGGCGGCTGCGCGGCGCAGAGACCGATCTGCTAGGGCTAGTCCTGCAAGACGAAAGTGACCTTTAGCAGGATCCGGTATTCTGTGATCTTCCCCTTCTCGATCACGACCTTCTGACTCTTGATCCAAGCACCAGTGAGATTGCGTAGGGTCTTTTCGGCGCGGGCAATCCCTTTTTGAATCGCGTCCTCGAAGCTCTTAGAAGAAGAGGATTGGATTTCGGTGATTTTAGCGACGGACATAAGGGACTCCAGGCCAGCGGAGCTGGCGGGCAAGGGGTGGTCGGAGGGCACAACTCGCGCCTTCAACTTATCAGCTGCAGGCCGCCATCCTACCCCCCGCACAAATCGACGCTTCCACATGTTTGGCCTCGAGGAAAGCCGCACCTGTGCGGAGCACTGGCCCACCCCGGCCTGTCGGCTGCATGCGCGGGTTAGGCGGCGGCCTTGTGTGCACCCGCGAGTTGTGCAGTTCCCGAGTGAAGCGGCACTGTGTGGTCACTTGGGGAAGGGGGCAGTATCGAAGTAGATGGCAAGAGCCTCGATCTGGGCATTCCTGACCGTCAACAACTCTGCCACGTCGCTCTGAAAGAGAGCCCCATCCGGCGAGCGGAGTTGGTATCTGGTAAGCGCGCAGCCCCTGACGCCATCGACAAGGAGGTCACGCACTTCGAGCGACTGGATCGAGGCATAAAAGCGTTTGGTCGCCTCGAGGAAGGGGGTCTTTCCAACTACCTCCTTCACGGGACTGGTATAGCTGGTGAACTGAAAGTGGTCACCGAGGAGTGCTTCCCAGTCTGCTCTACGCGCGAGTCGATCGAAGTAGTCTCTCAGAACGTCTTTCGTGAGCATTGGCCAAGATCTCAATTGGGTCTCGCGAGAAAGTGGAGAGGCCGATAGCCTTCGCGCCGATGCCTAGTGCCAGCTGGGTCCGTGTCGGCCGCCGCCTAACGACCTGCGCATCAGCAGCCCCGCATCGGGCGGCCGCATGCACCGGGGGTCGGACCGGACGCGCTTGTCGGCTGCATGCGCGGGTTAGGCGGCACGCTGGCAACTACCTGCTACCGCCAACCCAAACCAGAGTAGCCGACAGCGGTGGCCCTCTGAGTACTGCTCCTAACATGACCCAGTCACGGAGCGGGGCATCGACCAGATCAAGGCCGAACCCCCTCGCCCGCCGGGCTACGTCGTCGATTACAATCGCGATGAAGGCTTGCCGTTTCTTGCCGATTAATAGAAAAGGTCCGGATAGCGCTGTGACACCCTAGCCGGACAGGTCATCTGACCCGCCCGAGCTGCAGAGACAGCGTCACCCCTCCAAACGACCGCCTCCGATTGACGTTGCCGAAGCCATAGAGGCCGATGCCAAGGAATTTCGCCGGCAGCCAGGCCAGCTGCGCCTCGATCGGCAAGCCGAGCACTGTGCGCTGATCGATGCAGGAGCTGGAGCTGAACAGGCCACCTTCCGAATCGACACATGCGTCTACGATCGCGATACCGATCGCCGCACCCGCGTGGTGCCTGCTGGAGGTGGGCGTGGCGTAGCCGTAGAGCAACGCCACGTCGCGGAAGCCATCGTGATCTTGGAAGAGTCCCGCGGTCGCCGCCGTCCGAAGCGAGAAGAGGTGGGACCCGTGCTGGAAGGCGACGTTGGCGCTGACCCCGAACTCGTCCGAGCCGACACCCAGCCCGCCGCTGGCCCAGAGCCGGTCGCGGCTTGGCACGACTGGAAACTGGCTGGTGGCGTCAGCGGGGATACTGACCAGCAGCATGATGGCGAGAGCTGCCGTTTCAGGTCTGCCGACCTTTCGCATCCGAATCTCCTCGCTGCAGATGAATGCACGAATCCGCTCTCCAGCACGAATACTCTCTTCTGTTACCCCCGACCTGGGTCATCAGCGGGGAAGCACTTCATCCCTCATACGACGAAACGGCCGGAGAGGGCTCACGGACCGCTCGCGCTCGCCAAGGTCACGTAGCACATTCTCCGGCAGGCGCGGGCATTCTGAGATAGCTCCATGCCCTATTCCCCACGGAGCCGCACCAGCCCTTCGGGCGCCTCCGCCACCTAGTCGGATGAAGTCAGAGCGGTCATGGACACAAGAGACCTCAGCGGCCGGCCTGTCGGCTGCATGCCCTTGTTAGGCTGCACCCTGGCGACGGACCTAGCCGCTCTGGCTGCCCCACACGATGGTCGCCACGAGTGGAGGAGCCAGCAGCACGACCGCGAGAAGAATCCAGCCGGACGCGTGCAGGAGATCGATGCTGAACCCTCCTCGCAAACCCACCACACCCATGAGCAGCGCAACAAAGCAGCAACGGCCAGGCGCACCAGATCAGGAGCAGTCGGCCGATATCCACTTGTGTGTGGCCATATCCGCTCAGTCAATGGGGTGGGGCGGCCGCGTGCAGCCTTGTATCTCTAGTTCTGGTGTTTCGCAGTAGCTTCTGACTCCGGTGGTAGCCCGATCTGTCTAGGGGTCTCGAGCCCGTTCGTTAGCCGGGGCGCCACCCGATCGTGATCGCCAAGAGCCCGAACAGTTGTCCGGGGATCTACCCCGCATCCGCAAGGCCGGGCCACGCCGATCGTTCTCCCTGGGGGGCCGTATGGAGTGCTTCGTCGGCATCGATGTGTCGAAGGCCACCCTCGACATCGCCAGTCTGCCCGATGCCGAGACCTGGACGGTCACGAACAACGACGCGGGGCTCGCCGAGCTGCTGCCCCGGCTGGTGACGCTCCGCCCCACCCTGATCGTGCTGGAAGCGACCGGCGGCTTCGAGTCGGCCGCGGTCGTCGCTCTCGCCAAGCTCGGCCTGTCGGTCGTGGTCGTCAATCCACGCCAGGTCCGCGACTTCGCGAAGGCCATGGGACGCCTCGCCAAGACCGACGCCATCGACGCGCTCACCCTCGCGCTGTTTGGTGAGCGCGTCCGGCCCGCGGTGCGGCCCCTGCCGGACGAGGCCGCCCAGCTCCTCGATGCCCTGCTCACCCGGCGGCGCCAGCTGCTGGAGATGCTCACCGCCGAGAAGAATCGCCTCGGCTTCGCCCGCGGGCCGGTCAAGCGGGACATCACAACGCACATCCGCTGGCTGGAGAAGCGTCTGACCGATGTCGACGGCGACCTCGCCGCCGCCATCGCCGCGAGTCCCCTCTACCGGGCACAGGACGATCTGCTCCGCAGCGTCCCCGGGGTCGGACGGGTCACCGCGCTCACCCTGCTGGGCAAGCTGCCCGAACTCGGGCACCTCTCCCGCCGCGAGATCGCCGCGTTGGTCGGCGTGGCCCCGCTCAATCACGACAGCGGTCAGATGCGCGGCAAGCGGTTCGTCTGGGGCGGGCGGGCTCCGGTGCGCGCCGTGCTCTACATGGCCGCCCTGGTGGGCCTCAAGCACAACCCGCGGCTGCGGGTGTTCTACGAACGGCTCTGTGCCGCCGGCAAAGTGTTCAAGGTCGCCATCACCGCCTGCATGCGAAAACTGCTGACGATCCTCAACGCGATGGTCCGGCACCAGCGACGCTGGGACCCACAGATCGCTTGACTTTCAAGACAGTTGCTAACGACCGGCGCATCAGCTGCAAGCGACTCGCTCGCGCCTGCACGACCCTACGTTCCGCCGCCCGCCATCGGCGGGTGGCGCTGCTAGAACCTTGCCCTGAAGCGCTTGTCGGCTGCATGCGCGGGTTAGGCGCCATGTCAGTCTGCCCGTAGTGCAAGCACCGGATCAACGCGCTGGTCACCCGGGCTGGGAGGCAATCGCGAGGCTCGCGACACCGCGAAGAACGGCTGTCGCGACCAGAAGTGTCACTCCGTCCGTCGGTTCCACGTTGTACAGCAGTGACACCAGGAGACGGTTCGCTATGAATGCCCCGAGCAGGCCCGCGAGCACTCCTACCACTGCGACTGTAAGCCCTCGGCGCATGACCATTCGCTGCAGATCCCGTGGTGTGGCCCCCAATCGACCGAATGCCGGGCTCTCGAGTGCGCTGACGAACCATCGCCGCCATGACGCCGAACAAACCGACACTTGCGATGATCAAAGCAGCAGCCGCGAACACCGCCAGAAGAATCGCGCTCATTCTCGGCTGCGCCAGCGGTCCCTCCAGAAACGTCCCGAACGACGCGACGCTGACCAAGGCCACGCCCGGTGCCGTCTCGCCGATGACCCGGCGGATGGCGGATATCGGCCCGGAGGCGCGGCTATCCGTCCGGATCACGAGCGAGGTTGGCGCGAAGGGGAAGAAGGATTGGTCGAGCGGGAAGTAGATACTCGGACGCGCTTCACGCAGGTCACGGTACCGGGTGTCGGGGACGACGCCGACAACGGTGACCACCCGATCGGAATCAGCCTCCGACTATCAACCGCTTCCCGATGGGCTCGCCGCCTGGCCAGTAGTGCTGCGCGGCGGACTGACTGACTACCACGACGGCGAGGGCGTACTCGCGATCCAGATTCGTGAAGGAGCGGCCAAGGAGGATCGGGACGCCCGTGTCGCGAAATACCCGGGTGCGACGACCTCCATGTTGAGCATCGGGTTTGCCGCTGCTTCCTCCGGTGACTGACCTTCAGCCGTCGGCTTGCCATCCCATCCGCCGGACTCCGAGAAGGGCACGGCCACGACGGGCGAGACGCCCCGGACGCCCGGGATGGCCTCGAGTCGAGGCATCAGCTGGTTCAGCATCGCGCGTTGCTTCTCCGGGCTCGCGAGAAGCTCGGACTGAAGCGCCAGCTCGCCGATCAACAGGTGTGAAGGGATCAACGATAGGTCAGCTCGCTGCAGGTTAATCAGGCTTCTGGTGATCGCACCGGCAGCGGCGAGCACGAGCAGCGCGAGGGCGAGCTGAGCCGCCACCAAAGCCTCGGTGCCGATCCGGGACCGACGCGTCGCGCTGTGCCCCCAATCGGATCGGAGTACCGCTTGGTGTTCAAGGCGCGACGTCAGGATCGCCGTTGCAAGTCCGAAGAGCAGGACGGTGACGGCGGTAATAGCCAGTGCACCGGCGAGTGCCGTCGTGTTCAGGTGGACTTCGCCAAGCCGTGGCAGGTCCGGTGGGGCGAATGCCACGAAGAGCCGAACAGCACCTGCCGCGACGGCAAGGCCGAGCCCGCCGCCGGCGATCGCCAACAGGGTGTTCTCCGTAAGCAGCTGCTGGCCGATTCGTGTGCGCGTCGCGCCGAGTGCCGATCGCACCGCAACCTCCCGCACGCGCGTGACACCACGCACGACCAGGAGGGTGGCGACATTGATGCATGTAATCAGAAGCAGCAAGCCCGCCGCGGCGGCGAAGGCGAAGAGGGCCGGGCGGACATCGCCAACCACCAGCCGTGGCCACGAGGTTGCGACGCCATGCAGTTGGGCCTGCCAGGACGGCGCGTCGGGGCGCCGAAGGAAGGTGGTCAGCTCGTTCGCGGCACTCGCGGAAGAGGCGCCGGGGGCAAGCCTTCCGATGACATAGAAGGCCATCAGCGACAGCGCATCCGGAGACAAGGAAGGGACCACCGGCGCCCAGAAGTCGGTGCCCTTGGGATAGTCGAGACCCTCAGGCATCAGGCCGACGATGGTGTACGCTGTGCCTTCTCCATATTCACGACCTGGCGGCCGATTACTCCTGAGTCAGCGTGGAACCGCTCCTGCCAGGCCGTAAAGCTCAGCACTGCCACTGGTGCTGCCCCGCGTACGTCATCTCCTGGCCGAAGCGCGCGGCCCAGCATTGGGTGCGCTCCCAAGACGTCAAAAAACTCTCCGGACACGAGGGCCCGGCGCAGGCGGGACACCTTCGCCGTCCCGAATCGGTAACGGTGCAGCGCGGTTGTAAAGGAAAAACGGCACGCTCGAGGATCCGCGCTCCCCGGGCGAACTCGCGACCGTCATACCACTCGAGTGGCTCATTGAACGGGCGATCGGGCGCCGCGGCCCAAAGCACGACGAGCCGGGCCTCATCGCGAACCGGCAAAGGGCGCAGCAGGAATACGTCCGCGACCGTGAAGACCGCGATCGAGAGCCGATGCCGAGCGCCAGGATGGCTAGGGCGACTAAGGCCATGCCTCCCCATCGGTGGATGCTTCGTGCGGCAAGGCGAAGGTTGTGAATCGCTGTGTTCATGCGGACGCCTCGTGGCCGCCTAACTCTAATTGGACTGCAATCCCCCCCACCCCGCCCCCTGATTATCCCGACACCCTCGCCCACTAATTCCCCCACCCAGCCACCGGGGCAGGCCTGTATTCCCCTCTCCCGAACCGCATCACCCCTGCCATTCCGACACTGCGACGCACGCCGCCTAAGCCGCGCACGCGCTGTCATTCACTTATGTCCGCGATAGCCTGGCCTGGAGGACGAAGAGGGGGTCTCTGACGATACGCGCTCCCCCCGACCTCGGCAACGTCCAAATACGACCCCGCCGCCGACGGTCGAAACCATCGGCGGCGGTTCACCTGTTGGCCTGCCCGGGACACGTTCCCCGGCTCACGCCGCCGGCCTTACATCGCCGGCCGGTGGCGTCGGGCTGTGCGGCGTCCCACCCGCCGCGGCCGGGCGCGGCGACCCGAGGACCCTGGTCGCGCTGATCCACGAGCGGAGCAGCTCCTCGTTGCCCCGGAACCGCTGCCGGTTGCGGCCGTCCATCAGTCGCACGGTCCGGACGATCTCTCTCGCCAGCGTCTCCATCTCTCCCGTGGCCGCCACATGGGCGGTCCGTCCCGCCTTGCCCAGCTCGACCGCCGCGTCGAACTGCTGGATCATCTGAACCAGCTCCTCGAGCACCGGCACCGCGAGCCCGTGCTTCACCAGCACGTCCTGGTGAGCCGAAGCCGCATCGGCCATGGTGCCTGCCGCGCGCCGGAACGCCAGGAGGGTGGATGCGTCCGGCTGGAATCGGAACACGCTTCGCAGCTCGTGATCGTCCCCGGCGGCCGCCTTACCCACTCTGGCCAGATGCGCGATCGGCCCCGTCAGCATGGCCTGCCGCAAGCGCTCTTTCTCCTTCGAGCTCGCGTGAGCCTCCACCAGCCCGTTCCGCTGCGCTGCCGCGACGATGGTGAACCGTTCGGTGAGGACCTTGAGCTTATCCGCCGCCGCGCTGTTGCCCGGGTCGGTGTCGGGCAGCGTATTGTGCACCTTGAGCGCGCGGGTCCCCATATCATACCTCCGACCATCTTCCTGATTCACGATACTGCCCTGCCTTTCCCCCGGCCGGCGATCGGGCATGCACCGGCACACGGTGATCGCACCATAAATGAAAGACGAGATCGCGCCACGCCCAGTGATGACGCGATGGCACCACCCAGGAGCATCCAGTGTGCCAAACGTTGCAGCGCTTGAATTATCGAGAGTTAGCGCGCGACCGCCTGGAGCCATGTCTACCGGCGAGGACGATGTCGAGAAGGGATTAGGTCGTCGCACGTGGCAAAAGAAACGTCTCGCGAGGACCCGAGGACGATCCGCTGCGAGTCGAGGACGGTCCGCCATGAGTCGGGAGCGATCCGCCCGAAGTCGGGAGCGATCCGCCGAGAGTCGAGAGCGATCCGCTGTGAGTCGAGAGCGTTCCGCCCGAAGCCCACGATGAACCGCCGCGAGCCGAGGACGATCCACAGCGAGTCGAGAACGTTCCGCCCGAAGTCCAGGACGATCCGCCGCAAGCCCAGGATGTCGTACCACGACTTCGGACCGACCCGCCAAGACCCCGGACTGGCGCCCCCGGTCACGGGAGTAGTCCCCCCGAGGTTTCGGACTGCGCGCCCGGGCTTCGGCGTGTCGCACTCGGACTGGAGGGAAACAAATTCGGGCTGGAGGGAGAGGGACCCCGACTGAAGGAAGACGCGCTACTCCGACCTCCTCGCCAGCCGCTCCCGCGCGGCGCGGATCAGCTCGCCGTTGCCGCCCGCCAGGTCGCCTCCCGGCAGCATGAGGGCATCCTCGAACCCGATCCGGGTGTCGTAGCCCCGCGCGGCCGCCGCCTCGAGCAGCGGCCACGCCGTCCGGTCCACCCCATGCAGCAACCTCGGCGTCCTCACCGAGGCCGCGTCGAGGACGTTCTCGGTCCGGCTCACCACCGCCATCGCCTCCTCCACCACCTGCTCGCGCGGCTCGAACATGATCCGGAGACACCGGTCCGCGAGGCCGCTCTTGACCAGCCGGTCGGCCGCGAACGGGTTCGCCACCCCCGCCTCGATGGCGACCTGCCGTTGAAGGAAGAACTCCGCCAGCTCCGCCCCCCCTTCCTCATCGAAGTTGATGGACACGAAATCGGGCAGCACCGTCCATTCTTCCACCGCCGCGAGACGGCGCTCCGGATCGGGGATGATCCACGCCCCCGTGCTGATCCCGAACGGCACCCCCTGCTTCCGCACCTCGGCCACCGCGCGCGCCACCCACGCCGCGGCCAGGCTCTCCCGGCCGTCGCCGTCCCGCACGTGAAAGTGCACGGCATCCGCACCCGCAGCCGTGGACTCGGCGGCCGCGGCGGCCAGTTGGGCCGGCGAGATCGGGATGGCCGCGTGCTCGGAGGTCATGCGGCCGCCATTCAACGCGGCTTCGAGAAGCATGAAGACAAAGCTACCCACCCGCTCACGACTTACCAGCGTTCCGCCCTTCCGCCGTTTGCACCCCGCCCGAGGCCGCCGTAACTTCACGGTTCAGCTCTCCTCGCCGGCAGCAATTCCCCGAATGGATCGTCCGAAATGCCGCCGACGCTCATGAGAAGGAGCGGTACTTCGATGAGACTCGACCGGATCATCAAGGGCGGGAACGTAGTGACCCCCGCCGGCACGTTCGTGGGTGACGTCGGCATCGCCGGGGAGAAGATCGCGGCGCTCGGCGCGGATCTCGAGGCCGCCCCGGGCACCGACGTCATCGACGCGACCGGCCACCATGTGCTGCCCGGCGTGCTCGACGTCCACGTCCACCTCGAGCTTCCCTTCTGCGGCACCGTGTCGGCCGACGACTATCGCACCGGCACCCGGGCCGGCGCCCGGGGCGGGGTGACCACGGTCATCGATTTCGCCATCCCCTACGCCGGTGACTCGCTGAGCCAGGCCGCCGACAACTGGATGAAGAAAGCCGAGGGAAAGTCCCTCATCGACTACACCTTCCACATCTGCATCACCCGGTACCAGGAGCACAAGTCGCAGATCAAGGGCATGGTGGATCGCGGATTCACCACGTTCAAGGAGTTCATGATCTACGAGTCGGAGGGCTGGCAGTCGGACGACCGGGCGCTCTTCGGCACCCTGGAGCAGATGCGGGAGCACGGCACCATGCTGCTGGTGCACGCCGAGTCGGCCCGCGTGCTCGACGAGCTGATCGCCCGGCACCACACGCCGGAGCTGATGGCCAGGTTCGGCGCGCGGCTCCACCCGATGACCCGGCCCAACTTCGTCGAGGCCGAGGCCATCCAGCGCGTCGTGCAATGGTGCGAGGCGACCGGTGGGCAGCTCTACATCGTGCACATGTCCACCGCGGAAGGCACCGACATCGTGCGCGCGGCGCAGGCCCGTGGCGTCCCCGTCCTCGCCGAGACCTGCGCCCAGTACCTGGTGCTCGACGATTCGATGTTCGAGCGGCCCGACGGCCACCTCTATGCCTGCTGTCCCCAGATCAAGAAGCCGAAAGATATCGAGCGGTTGTGGAAGGGGCTCCGCGGCGGCGAGGTGTCCGTCGTATCCACCGACACCTGCACCTTCTCGCAGGAGCAGAAGGCGATGTGGAACGGAGACTGGACCAGGATCCCGATGGGGCTTCCCGGTCTCGAGACGCTGCTTCCGCTGGTCTACACCCACGGCGTGCAGCGCGGCCGGCTTTCATTAGAAGAGCTGAGCATGAAGCTCAGCACCAACCCGGCGCGGATCATGGGACTGTACCCTCGGAAGGGCGCCATCATGGTCGGGGCCGACGCCGACCTCGCCATCATCCATCCCACCGCCTCCCGCACGGTGACGCCGGCCTCCATGGAGACCAACGCGGACTGGTCGCCATATGAAGGATGGGAGCTGGCCGGGTTCGCCCGGACCACGCTGTCTCGCGGCGAGGTGATCGTGGACCAATACAAGGTGGTCGGCCGCGAAGGCCGGGGCCGCTGGCTGCCCCGCACCTCGGCAGGGCTCGAGGCCGGGCGGAACGCACCGGCGGGGTCGCCGTCCTCACCCGCCGAGTCGCCCCGGAGCCGGCGGCCGGTGCCGGCGTGACGGAGGACCTGAGCCGCAGCTCGCTCTGGAACCCGGACCTCGCCCCGACTCCTCCCGAGCGGCGCACCTGGTCCACCTACAACATCGCCGCGCTCTGGATCGGGATGAGCGTGGTCATCACCACGTACACGCTCGCGTCCGGTCTCATGCAGCAGGGGATGACCTGGTGGCAGGCGCTCGTCACGATTCTGCTCGGGAACGCGGTGGTGCTGATACCCATGGTGCTGAACGCCCATGCCGGCACCAAGTACGGGATCTCGTTTCCCGTGCTGTGCCGGGCCAGCTTCGGGGTGCGGGGCGCGAACCTTCCCGCGATCCTGCGGGCGATCGTCGCGTGCGGGTGGTTCGGCATCCAGACCTGGATCGGGGCACTCGCCCTCGACGCGCTCTGCCAGGCCGCGTGGTCCGGCTGGGACCATCTGACGGGCCATGTCGCCATCGCCTTCGCGGTGTTCTGGCTGATCCAGGTCGGCATCATCCTGAAGGGCACCGAAGGCATCAAGGTCCTCGAGAGCTGGTCCGCCCCGCTGCTCCTGGCGGGCGGCGCCCTGCTCCTGCTGTGGGCCATTCGGCAAGGCGGTGGCCTCGGACATCTGCTGGCGGAGTCCGAACGGCTGCGGGGAAGCCACGCGTCCTTCTGGACCCTCTTCCCCGCCGCCCTGACCGCCAGCATCGGGTACTGGGCCACCCTGAGCCTCAACATCCCGGACTTTACCCGCTACGCGAAGAGCCAGCGCTCCCAGATGCTCGGCCAGGCGCTCGGCCTCCCCACCACGATGACCGCGTTCGCGTTCATCGGCGTCGCCGTCACCAGCGCGACCATCGTGCTGTTCGGCGAGGCGGTCTGGGACCCGGTGGCGCTGATCACCCGCATCGGCGGCCCCGGCACCATCATCTTCGCGGCCCTCGTCGTGCTCGCGGCCCAGTTGACCACCAACATGGCGGCCAACGTGGTGTCGCCGTCCAACGACTTCTCCAACCTGAGCCCGCGGCGCATCAGCTACGTCACCGGCGGACTCATCACGGCGGTCATCGGCGTCGCGATGATGCCGTGGAAGCTGTACTCCGATGCGGCGGCCTACATCTTCACCTGGCTGCTGGGATATTCCAGCCTGATGGGGGCGCTCGGCGGCATTCTCATCGCCGATTACTGGGTCGTTCGGCGCCAGCGCCTCGAGCTGGACGACTTGTTCCGCGAGGTCGGATCCTACACCTACAGCAGCGGGGTCAACTGGCGCGCGGTCGCAGCGTTCGCGATCGCCGTGCTGCCGGTCCTGCCGGGTTTTCTGCGCGCGGTCGCGACGCCCGGCGGAACGGTGGTGGATCCGAGCCTGTTCGACCGGCTGTATTCGTATGCGTGGTTCGTGACGTTCGGGCTGGGGTTCATGGCCTATCTGGTGCTGATGCGGGCGTCTGGGTTTTCCCACGCTCGGCCAACTGCATGACCACGGAACACACGGAACCTGCAGACTCTGTATTTCTTCCGTGCCGTTCCGTGTACCTTCCGTGGTTTGATTTTTTCTGAGGTCATGACATGCCTCGAATCGTAAAATGCGGCCTCATCCAGGCCATTCACGCCTGCTCCACCGCGGAGAAGCTGGAGACGATCCGCGAGGCCAACGTCGCCAAGCATCTGACGATGATCGAGCGCGCGGCGAAGGAGGGCGTGCAGATCCTCTGCATGCAGGAGATCTTCACCGGCCCCTACTTCTGCGCCGAGCAGAGCGCCCGGTGGTACGACGCCGTCGAGAGCATTCCCGACGGACCCACGACGAAACTCATGCAGGACGTCGCCCGGCGCCACGGGATGGTCATCATCGTGCCGCTGTACGAGCAGGATGGCGCCGGCATCTACTACAACACCGCCGCGGTGATCGACGCCGACGGCACCTACCTCGGCAAGTACCGGAAGAACCACATCCCCCACTGCGCGCCCGGGTTCTGGGAAAAGTTCTACTTCCGCCCCGGCAATCTCGGCTACCCCGTGTTCAAGACCCGCTACGCCGACGTGGGGGTCTACATCTGCTACGACCGCCACTTCCCCGAGGGCGCCCGCGAGCTGGGGCTCAACGGCGCGGAGATCGTGTTCAACCCCTCGGCCACCGTCGCCGGGCTCTCGGAATACCTCTGGAAGCTGGAGCAGCCGGCCCACGCCGTCGCGAACGCCTTCTTCGTCGGCGCCATCAACCGGGTGGGCGTCGAGGAGCCGTGGCATATCGGGGAGTTCTACGGGCAGAGCTACTTCTGCAACCCCCGCGGGCAGATCGTGGCGGAGGCGAAGCGCGACCGCGACGAGCTGGTCACGGCCGAGCTCGATCTCGATCAGATCCGGGAGGTCCGAAACGTCTGGCAGTTTTATCGCGACCGGCGGCCGGAGACCTACGTGGGGTTGACCAGGCTGTAGACGGCCTATCTTCCGGGAATCATGAGTGACATAGCGCGGCTCACCGCGGCGGACGGCGATACTGCCCAGGCGCGACGGCTCATGGTGCGTTCGATGACGGACGCCCGTCCCGGCGCGGCGTTCAGCGCCCGATGTCCTCGTTCCAGAGCGAGGGATGGGTCGCGATGAACTCGGCCAGCAGTCGTTCGCAGGCCTCGTCATGCACCACCTCCACCGCCACCCCGCGACTCCGCAGCAGCTCCTCCTCGCCCATGAACGTCCGGTTCTCGCCGATCACCACCTTCGGTATTCCATATAGAAGGATGGCGCCGCTGCACATCGCGCAGGGCGAGAGTGTCGTGTAGAGGGTGCACTCGTGGTACACCGGGGCCGCCTGGCGCCCCGCGCGCTCGAGGGCGTCCATCTCGGCGTGGAGCACCACGCTGTCACTCTGGATCCGGCGGTTGTGTCCTCGCCCGATCACATGGCCGTTGAGCACCACGACCGAGCCGATCGGGATGCCGCCCTCAGCGAGACCCTGGCGGGCTTCGTCGTAGGCCATCTGCATGAATGAGGTCACGACTCGCGACTCGCGACTTGTCTGTACACCAGATCGGCCGTCACGACGTCCTCCACGGCGACGCCGACCGACTTGAACAGGGTCACCTCGTCGGCGCTCCGGCGCCCCGGTTTGCTGCCGGCCACGACCTCACCGATCTCGATCGGCTCCTGACCCGAGGCGATCACGTCGCCCGATTCCTTCGTCGCCGCTTCGCGGGACTCGACGAACAGTCGCGCGCGACGAACGGCCTCGTCGTCCAGCTCCCGCCAGTCCGGCCGGCACGCTCCCACGGCATTGACGTGCGCGCCGGGGGCGAGCCATTCGCCCCGCAGCACCGGTGTGGACGAGCTGGTGGCCACCACCACCACGTGGGCGCCGCGCACCGCCTCCTCCGCGGTGGCCGCGGCGCGGATGCCGTGCCGGTCGGCGAATGCGCGCCCGTGGCGCGGGCTCCAGACCCGCACGTCCTGAAAGTCGCGGACCAGCGCGAGCGCCTCGAGATGGCTGCCCGCCTGTACCCCCGATCCGAGAATCGCGAGCGCCGACGCATCGGGCCGGGCGAGGTGCCGGGTGGCGACCGCGGAGACCGCGGCCGTCCGCATCTCGGTGATCAGGCGGCCGTCCATCGTCACGAGCGGCTCGCCCGTGTCCGGCCGGAAGAGCATGACGAGCGCATGGTGGGTGGGGATGCCCTCGTTGGCCGGATAGAACGTCACCAGCTTGGCGCCGAGCGCGCCCGCGGCATAGGCCGGCATCGCGGCGAAGAAGCCCTGATGCTCGGAGATCGCCAGCATCTGGCGGACCGGCTGCACCACCCGCCCCGCCGACAGCTCGGCCAGCGCGCGGGCCATGGCGGGGATCAGGTCCTCCATGCGGAGCACCTGCCGAACGGCGTCTTCGTCGAGCATCATGTTTTGGAGTCTAGACTCTAGACCCGAAGTGCCGATTCATGTCGCCGGTCGAGACGGCC
This sequence comes from uncultured Gemmatimonadales bacterium, assembly GCA_963757525.1. GTDB lineage: Bacteria > Gemmatimonadota > Gemmatimonadetes > Gemmatimonadales > GWC2-71-9 > CAVVWJ01. The sequence continues at coordinate 1,037,356 of CAVWRM010000001.1, read as the reverse complement.
CGGCCCAGTCCGGTGAATGTTCCCTGCTCGGCGATCTCGGTCGCGGCGGCGAGAAAGCCCGTCCACGCCGCGCGCGCCAGCGCCCCGCCGACGCTGATGCGCCGCACGCCGGCCTCCGCCAGCTCGGCCACCGTCATGTCACCGACGGCGAGCACGTTCACCGGTTTCGGCGCCACCGCGTTCACCACTGCCGCGATCTCCGCATTGCTCCGGATGCCGGGTGCGTAGAGACAGTCGGCTCCCGCCTCCGCGTAGGCCATCAGACGCCGGATCGTTTCGGCCAGGTCGGGCCGGCCCACGATGAACCCCTCCGACCGGCCGGTGAGGAGCACGCCGGCGCCGCTCTCGTCGATGGCCCTCCGGGCTGCCCGGATACGCTCGACCGCGAGGCTGTACTCGAACAGCGGGCTCGACGGGTCGCCGGTCGAGTCCTCGATGGACAGGCCCGCGACACCGGTCGACGCGGCGGCCGCCACGTTGGTCCCGACCTCGTCCGGCGCGACGGCGAAGCCGCCCTCGAAGTCGGCATTGATCGGGATCTCCACGGCGCCGGCAATGGTCTGGAAGTGTGCCAGGGCCTGATCGAGCGTGACGTGGTTGTCGGCCGCTCCCTGGGACCAGGCGAACCCGGCGCTGGTCGTGGCGAGCGCGGGAAATCCGAGACCGGCGAGGAGCCGGGCGCTGCCGATGTCCCAGGGGTTGGGCATGACGAAGCAGCCGGACTGGTGAAGCCGGTGGAAAGCCTCCTGGCGAGGCGAAAGGTCGGTCACGGGAAGATTCCCAGCTGCTCGTAGCTGAGGGCCACCTTGTCGATCGCCACGATCATGGCCGCGGTGCGCATGTCGACCTCTCCCTGCCGCTCCTTCCATTCCTTCCTGATCGCGTGATACGCGCCCATCATCGTCTCCTCCAGGCCCGAGTTGACCAGGTCCTCCTCGCTGGCGCCGTGGGTGACGCGCTCGATCTCGTCCGCGGTGAACCGCCGTCCGGTGACGCCCTCCACCGCTTCGAGCAATCTGCCGTAGGCCCCCTGCTCGAAGCGCTTCTGCATCCGCCCGAAACGGACGTGGCCGAGGTTCTTGACCCACTCGAAGTACGAGACCGTCACGCCGCCGGCGTTCACGTAGGCGTCCGGGATCACCATGACCCCGCGGCCGGCCAGGATCTCGTCGGCCTCGCTGGTGGTCGGCCCGTTGGCGGCCTCGACCACGATCTTGGCCTTGACGCGCGGCGCGTTCTCCGCCGTGATCTGCCGCTCCAGCGCGGCGGGAATCAGGATGTCGCAGTCCAGCTCCAGGGCGTCCTCGCGGCGGGCCAGTGTGGTCGCGCCGGGAAAATCGACCAGGCTCTTCCGCTCCCGGCGGTAGGCTATGACCCGCTCGAGGTCGAGCCCTTTCGAGTTGGCGATGGCCCCTTCGGCTTCGGCCAGCCCTACCAGGATCGCGCCGGACTCCTGGAAGAACTTGGCGGCGAAATACCCGACGTTGCCGAGCCCCTGGATGACGACGCGCTTGCCCTGGATGCCGGGCGAGAGTCCCAGCGCCTTCATGTCTTCCGCGATCCCGCACGCCTCGCGCGTCCCGTAAAAGACGCCGCGCCCGGTGGCCTCGGTCCGGCCGCGGATGCCGCCCGCGCTCACCGGCTTGGCCGTGACGCAGCCGAGCGCGTCCAGCTCACCGCTGCGGAGCTGCGTGTACGTGTCGGCGATCCACGCCATCTCGCGGGGGCCGGTGCCCACGTCCGGCGCCGGCACGTCGAGCCCCGGGCCGATGAAATTCTTGCGCACCAGCTCGAAGACGTAGCGACGCGTGATCCGCTCCAGCTCGCCGACGGTGTAGGTTCTGGGATCGAGCCGGATACCGCCCTTCGCGCCCCCGAACGGCACGTCCACCAGCGCGCACTTGTAGGTCATGAGCGCCGCCAGCGCCTGCACCTCCTCCGCGTCCACCGCCATGGCGTACCGGATCCCGCCCTTGCACGGCAGCTTGTGATGGCTGTGCTCCGCGCGCCATGCGTGCATGACCTCGATGGTGCCGTCGTCGCGCTTGATCGGAAAGCTGGTGTAAAAGAGGTTCTTGCAGGCTTTGATGTTGGCGAGGAGCGTGGGATTGTGGTGGGTAAAGCCGGCGGCGCGGTCGAAGGCGCGATTGACCTGCTCGAGAAAGCTGGCGCCCACGGACATGAGGGACTCTCCTGGATGAGTCCCCGGAATCTACGTTCCACTCGTCATCGTGCCACCCGGCCCCCTTCGACGACCTCGATTCGCTCGATGCGGTCCCCCTCGAGTATCCGCTCGGCCGCCGCGAGTCCCCCGTCGATCCGGCCGAAGATGGTGAACTCGTGGTCGAGGAGCGGGTTGTCGACCAGGTTGATGAACCACTGGCCGTCGCCGGTGTCACGTCCACGCGCCGAAATGCCCAGGGTGCCACGAGCGTGGGTGCGGAGCGCCAGCTCGTCGCGCATGAAGGTCGAGTCGCCGACGTACTCGTTCGCGTCCGGGCCGCCGCCCTGGATGACGAAGTTCGGCTCCACCCGCTGGAACACCTTCCCGTCGTAGAACCCCTCCCGCACCAGCCTGAGCACCCGCGCCACCGTGGCCGGCGCTTCGTCGGGGAAGAGTCGGACCGTGAACGTGCCGCCGCCGGCGGTTGCCGCCATCGTCACCCGAAGCCTCGAATCGCGGCTCAGAAAGGTGCTGGCCAGCGGCTCCGGACGGATCGGTAGCGGCACGGGCCGGGCGGCCACCGGCGACCGGGCCCACTTGGTCAGCGTCGTGGCGACCAGCTCGGCCACCGTCGTGTCGTAGTCCGCGAGATGCGGCCGCAGTCGCGCCTGGCTGCCTTCGCCGCCCAGAGCGCCGATGCGCTCCAGCATGGCCACCCGCGGGTCCCTCGAGTTCTCCTTGCGGCCGGCGCTGAGCCGGTCGAAGGCGTCCAGCAGCACGGGAAGAGCCGCCGGATCCGTCGTCCCCTCGAGCGCCAGTGCCGCCGCCAGCGCCACCTGGTGGGCGCCCGACTGCACCGCACGGATGAAGACGCTGTCGGCCCGGTGCTTCGCCGTGGCCGCGAGCCCGGCGATGGCGGCTTCCTGCACGTTGTGGTCGGGATCGGTCGAGAGCCGGAAGAGGATGGCCTGATCGCCGCTGACGCCGGCCGCCCGCGCCGCGTACTGGCGCACCTCCCACTGCTCGGAGGCGGCCGCCGTCGGCAAGAGCACGGCGGCGGCCGCGCTGTCGAGCCGCGCGAGGGCCAACAGGGCGTGGGCCCCCTGCTGCCACCGGTGGTCGAGTGGGCCTGCGGTCACCGGCGTCGTCCCCAGACGGACGAGCTCGGCGGTGGTGGCGGCGCGACCGGCGCATCCGCTCGCCAGTGAATCGATCGCCGTCAGGGCTACGTAGGGCTCGGAATCATGAGCCAGGGCGAGAATGGGACCGCAGTCGGGAGGCGCCCCGCCGAGACGCGCCGCTGACACCGCCTCGGTCCGCACGATGGTGCTTCGGTCGGCCGAGGCCTGACGGACCAGCGACGCGCGCAGGGTGGGCGTGAGCGCCCCCGCCCCGCGCAGCGCCATTCGCCGCGATTCGGCGTCGCGGTCCCGCATGGCCCGGGCCGCGGTCGCGCTGTCCAACCCTTCGGCCGCGGCGAGTGTCAGAAGGGCCAGTCGTCGTGTCATCGTATCGGAGGCGGCGACGGCGGCCTTCCGGAGCAGCGCCACCGTCTCGGTCTCGAGGTTACCGGTGACTTTCCGGGCCCGCGCGATCGTGTAGAGGCCATGCGTCACGCCGGCGGTCGGCCGGATGGCGAGGCGAGTCCGGATCCGCCGTTCGGCCTCGCGTGTCGCAGTGCTGTCGCCAAACGGCAGGCGGCCGAGTGACTGCGCGATCGCGTCCACGGCGCGCGAGCTCTTCTCCGAGGCCAGCGCCCTCGCGAGCGCCGTGGCGGCGATGGGGACGGTGAGCGCTGCCGTATCGCTGGCCGCGACTCCCCGACGCACCCGCCGCAGGGATTGAGCGATCGCGTTCGCGGCCTCGGCCCGGACGGCGGGGACGGTATCGTCGAGCAGCGGCAGCACGAGCTGGCCGAGATCCGGCCGCTGCATGCGGCCGATGCCGCGGACAGCCACCCGCCGGAGCAGCGTGTCGTCACTCTTCAAACCCGCCAGGAGGGGATTGAGGCCCAGGACACCGGTACCCCGCGCGTCTTCCGCCACCAGGATGCGTTGAAGGGCCGTGGTATCGCCGGCTGCCCCCGGTGGACTCTGCGCGAGGGCGCACACCGGCAGCGCGGTCAGGATCAGAGAGCGGAGGAGGCGCGAGCGCAGAAACATGGGAAGCCCGGGTCGGAATCGGATGCACTACGGGGGTGTGCCGTGAGAGTTCCAGGAGTCGCGCGTTCGCTGGCTCGCGCGATGGCGATCGCGTGTCTCTGGGCTTGCTCCTCGGCCACTGCCACGGAGCCGGACCCGCCGCCCGCGGTGCTCCTGATCGGCAACAGTCTCACCTACGCCAACGATCTCCCGCGGCTGCTCGCTGGTGTCGCCGACGCCGCGGGTGAGCCCATTCGCGTCGGGATGGCCGCGGGGGCCAACCTCGCGGTCATCGACCACACCAACGGCTCGACCGATGCCCTCGCCCAGATCGACGGCCACGCGTGGAACTTCGTCGTCCTGCAACAGGGCCCGACCCCGGCCGGCATCTGCCGCGATACCCTGATCATCGCCGCGATGCGGTTCCGTCCCCACGTCGAAGCCGCTGGTGGGAGGACTGTCTTGTTCCTGCCCTGGGCTCGCAAGGCCTCTCCGCAGTCGTTGGCGTACGCCGGTGAATCCGCCACCCTGGCGGCCCGGGCCGTCGGAGGCATCGTCGCGCCGGTGGGCATCGCCTGGAAGATGGCGCTGGATGCCGATCCGAGTCTCCCGGTTTATGGTGCCGACGGCTATCATCCGGCGCCCGCGGGGTCGGTCCTGGCGGCCCTGACGATCTACGACCGCCTGTTCGGACACGACGTTCGCGCAATCCCCGTGGGCTCGCTCGGCGACCGGCTCGGGGTATCCCTGGCGCCTGGTCAGATCCAGACCCTTGCGAAGGCGGCCCACGAGGCCAGTATCAGTCTGCCGCCGGATCCACCCATACCCGCTCCGGCGGACACCACCAGACTCTCACCCGGAGGAGGCCCCTGCTGAGACCGTTCCCTCCCTCGGGATCAGGCCTGCTATCCTTAGAACAGGCTTCGGGCCATGCGGTCCCGGCCATGAGAAGGACAGATCGAATGACACCGGTACGCCCGCTCGTCTCCCTGGTTGCCGTCGCCGGCCTCATGTGTGGCTGCGGCGGCTCTTCGCAGCATACGATGCGAACGTCCCCCGAACCCAGCGGCAATGGGGGCGTCAATGCGGCCGTCGCCAAGGCCAAGGCGGATAGCGCCCGCTATCCCTACACGGCGGCGGACGTCAGCTTCATGACCGACATGATCGGTCACCATGCCCAGGCCCTCGTGATGGCCGGCTGGGCTCCCAGCCACGGAGCCGGCTCATCCGTGCGGGTCCTCGCCGAGCGCATCATCACCGCCCAGCAGGACGATATCACCACGATGCGCCGGTGGCTCCGGGACCGGCACCAACCCGTCCCCGATTCCACCGGCGGCGGCATGTCCATGCACGCCGGGCACGCGATGCTGATGCCCGGCATGCTCACCGACGCCCAGATGAAGGAGCTCGACGCCGCCCGGGGTCCCGAGTTCGATCGGGCGTTTCTCACGCTCATGATCCAACATCATCGCGGTGCCCTGACGATGGTGCAGGACCTGTTCTCGACCTACGGCGCCGCCCAGGACGAGCTGGTCTTCAAGTTCGCGTCGGACGTCAACGTCGATCAGTCCACCGAGATCGCGCGGATGGAGCGGATGCTCGCCGCGATGCCTGCCACCGCGTCCTCCCAGTGACCTGCGCACCCGTAGCCCGATCCTTCACCTCTTCAGCCCTGTCAAAGGACAACGCAATGCGATCCGCCGCTTCGAAGCTGTCGCTGGCCGCCGCCTTCATGGTCGTGACGGCGTGTGCCCACTCGGGCTCCAATATGTCGACCACCCCGCCGAGCCCGGACCCGCGCGTGGGCCTCCGCGCCGGAGTGTGGGACGCCGGCGAAGCGGTCTGGAACCTGAAAGTGGCTTCCGAGAATCGTCCCTCCCCGCAGTTCCTCGGCCATACCAATTCGGACCTCTCCTTCACCGGCAAGTACGCCATCCAGGGCAACTACAACGGCTATCAGGTATGGGACGTCTCCGACCCCGCCAAGCCCAGGGTCGAGACGGCGTACGTCTGCCCGGCGTCGCAGAGCGACGTCTCGGTCTACAAGAATCTCCTCTTCGTCTCGGGCGAGGGATTGTCCGGCCGGCTCGACTGCGGCACCGAAGGAGTGAAGGACACGGTGAGCACCGAGCGGCTGCGCGGCCTCCGCATCTTCGACATCAGCGACATCGCGCACCCGAAGAACGTCGGTAACGTGCAGACCTGCCGCGGCTCGCATACTCACACGGTGCTGGTCGACCCCAAGGATACGGAGAACGTCTACGTCTACATCTCCGGCTCGTCGGTGGTCCGCTCCCCCAGCGAGCTTGCCGGCTGCGTGAATGACCTTCCCGCAAACGACCCCAACTCGGCACTGTTCCGCATCGAGGTCATCAAGGTGCCGGTGGCCCATCCGGAACAGGCCGCGATCGTCAGCTCGCCGCGCATCTTCAACGACCTGGCGGCCCCCGCCAGGCATGGTGACGCGCCCGAGGACAGCGTGGAGAACGCGAAGGAGCTGGCCGATGCGCGCGCTCACGGCGGGTTCATCGTCACGATGCACGGGCAGGAGCGGGTGCTGCCCGATCAGTGGGCGGCGGGCCTGCTCGACAGCGTCGTGAAGGCGCGGAGCGGCACCGGCCCCGCCACCGCCGCGGACAGCGCGGCCCTGCGCGACGCCCTGCCGGAGATGATGAAGAAGATGATGGGCACCCCGCTGCCGGGATCCGAGAACCTCGGCCCGACGCAGTGCCACGACATCACCGTGTACCCCGCCATCGGCCTGGCCGGCGGCGCGTGCGAAGGCTACGGTCTGCTGCTCGACATCAGCGATCCGGAGCACCCCACGCGCATCGGCGCGGTGGCGGACTCGAATTTCTCCTACTGGCACTCCGCCACGTTTAACAACGCCGGCACCAAGATCCTCTTCTCCGACGAGTGGGGCGGCGGCGGGCAGCCCAAGTGCCGCAAGACCGACAAGCGCGAGTGGGGCGCCGACGCGATCTTCACGCTCACCGATCGCCAGATGCAGTTCCGGAGCTACTACAAGCTTCCCGCGCCGCAGACGCCCGAGGAGAATTGCGTGGCCCACAACGGCTCGCTGATTCCGATTCCGGGCCGCGACGTGATGGTGCAGTCGTGGTATCAGGGCGGCATTTCGGTGTTCGACTGGACCGACGCGGCGCACCCGAAGGAGATCGCCTTCTTCGACCGCGGGCCGATGGACTCGACCCAGATGGTCGGCGCCGGCTCCTGGTCGGCCTACTGGTACAACGGGGCCATCTACAGCTCGGAGATCGCGCGAGGACTCGATGTCTTCGAGCTCCAGCCCAGCGCGTTCCTGACCGAGAACGAGATCGAGGCCGCCAAGTCGGTGCACCTGGACTATCTCAACGTGCAGGGTCAGCCCAAGTTCGTCTGGCCCGCCACGGTCTCGCTGGCGCGCGCGTACCTCGACCAGCTCGAGCGGTCCAGGGGGCTCGCCGACGCGGACATCGCCTCCGCGCGGAAGACCCTGGACCAGGCTGAAAAGGAGTCGGCGACCGAGCGCCACGCGGCGCTCTCCGAGCTCGCGACCCTGCTCGACGGCCGCGAAGGCGCGAGCGCCGACACGGGCAAGATCAAGCAGCTCGCGGGCGTCGTGCGCGAGCTGTCGGCCGCGCCAAGCCTGGCAGGGCGGTAGCTATTCGGTGGGAAGAGGCTCGAAGAGGATCCCGGCTCGGCCGGGCGTATCGACGTAGTGGTAGCGCACCCAGGTGATCTGCGGCCGGCCGATCTGGCGGGCCGCGGCTCTCACCAGGGGTGAGAAGTCCGGGGCCAGGAGGATCACGCGGGGCTCCTGCGAGAAGTTCACCGCCTGGCCGCGGAGCATGCGCCGGAGGTTGGGCACGTTCCGGAGCGCCCAGTCGAAGTGGCCGAGTCCCCGGAGCAGCAGATCGTCGTTGCCGGTGGTGTCGAAGTCCACGATGGTGAGCAGGCTGGCCCGGTCGACCGCGAGCAGATCGATCTCCCCGATCGCGTCGCAGGGCACTCTCGCGTCGATCGCCCGCAACCCCACCTCGATTCCCCCGTCGAACTCCCTCAACGTCGCGGCGATCTGCTCCCGCGTGACCGCGGCGGCCGGGCGCAACAGCAGCGGGCTCGGGCCGCTCCGTTCGCGCGCCGGCGGGCGACGCTCGCCGGCGGGCGACGGTTCCTCAGCCTCCGCTCTCGGCGAGAGGAACACGTGGGACACGTCTTCCAGCCCGCGCCCGAGCGGCCGGTCGGGGCGGCCGAATTCCGGCGCGCCGGAGCCCGGATCAGGCGAGCCCATGGGCCGTGGCCGGAGTCGTTGCCGCATCAGCCACGGGCGGGGCTTCCACCACCACCAGAGAGTCGAATCCCCCAAAGGGGCTCGGCTCGACGGCGGCGTTGCATGGATCGCACCGCCACTCGCCGTCCACCACGTACCGGTACCGATAGCGTCCCGGTGCGAGGTGCAGTGTCTTGAGCCAGATGCCCCCCACTGGTGCCATTTCGGCTCCTTGCGGCATCCAATCGTTGAAGTCACCCGCCAGCAGCACCTCCGACGCGTCGGGCGCCTCCAGGCTGAATGCGACGCCGTCGGCCGTCACCACCGGAGACGACCCGACCGCGATGTTCTCGGCCGGCGCCGGCGCTTCCTGCTGCATGATCTCGTGAGCGAGCGCCTGGTAGTCCTCATAGCCCACCGAGCGCGTCGCATACTGCGTGATCGGCACGCCGTGGCTCGCGGCCTCGGCCAGCTTCACGCTCTGCCGGATGACGGTGGCGTAGTGCTCGCCCGCGAGATGGCGGTGAACCTCGTCCAGCACGGCCCGCACGAACGTCGTGCGGCCGGAGTACAGGGTGACGAGCACCCGCGCCGAGATCCGGTGGCCGGTCTCGCGCTCCAGGAGCTGGATGGTCTCGAACATCTTGCCGATGCCGTGCAGCGAGAAGAAGCTCGGATCCATCGGGATCAGCGCTTCGTCACAGGCCCGCAGCGCGTTGAACGTGAGCAGACCCACGTTCGGCGGACAATCGACGATCACGTAGTCGTAGCGGCCGTCGATCTCCTCGAACGCCCGGCGCAGGACGGCCTCTCTCCCCGGAACGCCGGCGAGCGTTTCGGGAATGGCGCTCAGCCGGATGTCCGCGGGGGCCAGGTCGAGCCCCTCTCCGGCCGGCCTGGCAATGTCGGCGATGGTGATCTGCGGCCTGCTGGGGTGATGCAGGAGCACGTCATACATCGAGCGGGACGGATTCGTCCCGCCGGGCGACAGCCCGAGCGTCGCGTGGCCTTGCGGGTCCATGTCGACGAGCAACACATGCCGCCCCGACTGCGCGAGAAAGGCGGCCAGATTGATCGACGTAATGGTCTTCCCGCATCCGCCTTTCTGGTTCACGATTGCAATCGTTCGCATTGTGCGCTCCGCAGCGCGCGCTTTGATTGCCGAGTCGAGTGACTTGTACCACCAAGTAACAGAATTGTCAACATAAGGCTGCGCGTCGTTCGAGCCTGTCGAGGAGGGCGTATGGATGTGGGATTCATCGGGTTGGGCGCCATGGGCCGGGCCATGGCTGCGAATCTGATCGAGGCGGGCCACAGCGTCCGCGCCTGGAATCGAAGTCCGGCGCCGCTCGAGGAGCTGGCTCGGCGTGGCGCCAGGCGCGTCGATCCCGGTGAAGCGTTCGCGGGTCCCGTGATCTCGATGCTCGCCGACGACGATGCGCTGCGTGAGCTCCTGATCGGCCGGCGGCTGCTGGAGACCGCGCCGGCCGGGACGCTCCACATCAACATGGCTACGATCTCGGTGGAGCTCGCCCGGTTTCTGGCCGAGGAGCACCGGCGACGTGGCCTCGATTACGTGGCGGCCCCGGTTTTCGGGAGGCCGGAGGCGGCGGCCGCCCGCCAGCTGCACATCGTCGCCGCCGGCAGCGACGCGGCCATCGTCCGGGCTCAGCCGCTCCTCGACGCCATGGGGCAGCGAACCTGGCGGGTGGGAAGCGAGCCGGCTCAGGCCAACGCGGTGAAGCTGGCCGGCAACTTCATGATCGCCTCGGCCATCGAGACCATGGCCGAGGCGGCTGTGCTGGTCGAAGGCTTCGGCGTGGAGCCAAGCGAGATGCTGAACGTCCTCACCAACACGTTGTTCGCGGCCCCGGTCTACAAGAACTACGGCGCGATGGTCGCCGAGCGTCGCTACGAGCCCGCCGCGTTTCGACTCGCCCTGGGTCTCAAGGACATGCGCCTGGTACACCAGGCCTCCGAGACGGCACGGACACCCATGCCCTACGCGAGCGTGCTGCGCGATCACCTGCTGGAGGCGGTGGCGCTGGGCGATGGCGATCGGGACTGGGCGGCCCTGGCGGAGGTCGCGCGCCGGCATGCGGGTCGAGGATAGCGCGGGGCCATGTATCTAAACCGCGGCCTCGTACGTCCGATCTTCTGTGATCAGCGTTCCCGAGAGCCGCTCCCGCCCTCACCCGGACCTTTCCACGACCGACCCCCGGGTGCGCATTGCCGCCGTGTGGGCGGCGTGGACCATGGTGGCGTTGCTGTCCACCGTACAGGGCGCCTTGTTCCGCATCTCGCGCGGGCTTCCCGCCGACTGGCTCGATGCGGCCGCCGGGTCGTTGGCGAGCTGCTGGCTCTGGGCCGGCTTCACCCCGCTGATCCTGTATCTCGCCGCCCGATTTCGTCTTGCCCGGCGCACCTGGCCCGGCCTGCTGCTCCTCCATGTCCTCATCGCGGTGGGGCTCTGCCTGGCGGACGTGCTGATCGACATGGGGATCGGCGCGCTCGTCCCCTATCTGCGCACCCGATCCGATTCGATCGTGACCGAATTTCTGGGTCAATCCTTTCTCAACCTTTTCAGCTACTTCGTCGTGCTCGCGATCGGCCACGCCCTGCACTACCACGGGCTGTACCTGGAGAGACAGGTCGCCGCCTCCCGGCTCGAGGCGCAGCTGCTCGGCGCGCAGATCCGCGCCCTCGAGATGCAGCTGCGGCCGCACTTCCTCTACAACACGCTGCACACCGTCGCCGGCTTGGTGCGCGCCGGGCGCCACGGAGAGGCCGTCGCGACCATCGCCGGCTTCAGTGACCTGCTCCGCGCGTCGCTTCGCTCCGACCGGCCTCCCGAGGTGCCGCTCCACGAAGAGCTCACCTTCATCGAGCGATACCTGGCGATCGAGCGGATCCGGTTCCAGGATCGGCTGGAGACTCGCATCGCCGCGGCGTCGGACTCGCTCGATGCGTTGGTGCCGACGCTCATCCTCCAGCCCCTGGTCGAAAACGCGATCCGGCACGGGATCGAGCGACGGTCCGGTCCCGGTCGAGTGGAGGTGGAAGCCGAGCGCCGCAACGGAACACTGGTGCTCCGCGTGCGCGATAGCGGGCCGGCCGATGCGTCTCCCCCGCCGGTCCGCGCGGGTGCCGGCATCGGCCTGAGCAACACCCAGGCGCGGCTTCGTCACCTCTATGGCGACCATCAGCGATTTCAGCTGATCGATGACGCCGGCGGCGTGCTGGCGCTGGTCGAGCTTCCCTTCCACTGGACGTCAGTGAGCGATGGCGACCGTCCGTACCCTGATCGTTGACGACGAGGCGCTGGCGCGCGAGACCATTCGCCGCCTGCTCGGACGCGACCGCGATATCGAGGTCGTGGGCGAATGCGCCGAGGGCGGCGACGCGGTGCAACGGATCACGGCGCTGGCCCCGGATCTGCTCTTCGTGGACGTGCAGATGCCCGAAGTCGACGGCTTCGAGCTGCTCCGCCAGGTGGGCCCCAGCCGCATCCCTGTCGTGGTCTTCGTGACCGCCCACGACGCGTACGCCCTCCGGGCATTCGACGTCGAGGCGCTCGACTATCTCCTCAAGCCGTTCGACGACGAGCGGTTCTTCCGGACCCTCGAGCGGGCGAAGGCCCGGGTGCGGGAGCAGCGCGTCCATCGGCTGACGCAGGGTCTGGTCGCCGAGCTGGATGGGGGGCCGCCGCCGGCCGAGCCGGCCTACGCCCAGCGGATCGCGCTGCGGGCCGACGGCCGCGTCGTGTTCCTCCGGGTGGACGAGATCGACTGGATCGAAGCAGCGGACTACTGCGTCAGGATCCACAGCGGCGGGCGCTTCCACCTGCTCCGTGAGCCCCTCCGGGACCTCGCCGCGCGGCTCGACCCCAAGCGCTTCTTCCGGCTGCATCGCTCCGCCGTGGTCAACCTGGCGAGAATCCGCGAGCTGGAGCCGCATTTCCACGGAGAATACGTCGTCGTCATGCAGGACGGTGCCCGGCTGCGCATGAGCCGTGGCCGACGGGACGAGCTGCACCGCCGGCTGGGCCTCGAACCGTAGGCCGGCCGGCGCGGCGCCCAAGCCGCTTCGCCCCACCCGATCTCCCATTCGCTGCAAAGTCGCCCCTTCACGGCATCCGTCTCCGTCTCCTCGCGCACGGGGCTGTTCGCCCGGCCTGTTCGAACAATCCGAGGAGGGGCTATGAGAACGAGTGGCTTGTGGGCGTTGATGATGGTGGGCGTCGTCGCGTGCGGTGACCGGCAGCCCGCCCCGACCGAACCGGTGTCGGCCGATCTCGACCAGCAGCTGCATGCCATCAGCCGAAACGAGGCGCGCCGGCAATTGCTGGCTGCCGACGCGGCCCATTCCGCCGCCTCGGCGGCCCGCGGCAAGGCAGGATTTCTCGCGACGCTGACGCCCGACGCGTTGTTTCTCCTCCCGATCTCACCGCTGGCGCACGGTAAAGCCGAGGCCAGGGCGCTCCTCGATGCGCCGCCGGCGCCGTTCGCGCCGGCGATGAAGCTGAGCTGGACGCCCGTGTTCTCCGAGGTGTCGGTCGACGGGAAGGTGGGATACACCTTCGGGAACGTGCGGATCGCCGATGCGGCCGCTCCGGGTCTGCTGGGCCAGTATATCGCGTTCTGGCGGCGGCAGAATGACGGAGACTGGAAGGTCGAGGCGTGGAGCTTCTCAGGCGCGGGCGCGGAGCCCGGAACGCCTCCCGATTTCGAACATTACCCCGGCCGCGCGTCGTCGCATCCGGTCTCCGTGGCGCGGGAAAATCGGGAGCTGCTCGACACCGATGCCGCCTTCGCGCAGGCGTCGCTCGACATCGGGCAGGCGCGTGCGTTCCGGCGATATGCCGACCAGCATGCCGTCGTCCTGGCGGGTGGCGACCCCGATTTTCTGATCGGCCGCCAGGCGATTTACGAGTCGCGCCAGGGCGCCACCTCCGAGCTCAGCTGGACCCCGCTGTTCGCCGGTGTCGGCCGGTTCGGCGACCTCGGCTTCACCGTCGGAAGCTTCCAGAACGTGCTGCCGACGGGGACGAGGTTCGGCAAGTATCTCACGATCTGGCGAAAGCAGAAGAGCGGTAATTGGAGATTCGTCCAGGATGGCGGGAGCAGCAGTCCGCCACCCGCGCAGTAATCTCGGCGCCGGCCGGTCGAAGCGTGCCTAGACGGCGCGCTCCGGCCGGACCGCGATGCCGTGCCGGCTGCGAAGTCCCATCACAATCACGATGGCGAGGGCCAGGGAGCCGGCGAGGATCAACAGGCCGCCGGCGAGGCTTCCCGTGCGCTCCTTGACCTGGCCCAGCACAAAAGGTCCGACGAACCCGCCGACCGCACCCATCGAGTTCACCAGCGCGATACCGCCGGCGGCGGCCTGTTCCCGGAGAAACGCAGTCGGCAGAGCCCAGAAGGGGCCGAGCCAGCCGAGCACGCCAAACGCGGTGAGCGACAAGGCCGCCACCAGCGGCAGGGTCGAGTCGATGCGGGTGACCGTGATGAGTCCCACTACCCCCACGAGTGCCGGAAACACGAGATGGAGATGGCGCTCACCAGTACGATCGGACCGGCGCCCGACCAGCACCATGCCGATCGCGGCCACCGCATACGGAATGGCGGTGATGACGCCCACCTCGAAGTTGGTGAAAACGCCGCTCGCCTTGATGAGCTGCGGCAGCCAGAGCGCGAAGCCGTACAGTGCCACCACCAGAAGGAAATACGCCGCGCCGAGCCACCAGACGATCGGGTTGGCCACGGTGGTGCGCAGGGTGACGCTATGGCCGGCGCCGTCACCCGACCGCTCGGCTTCCAGTACCCCTTCCAGCCACTCGCGATCGGCGGCCGGAAGCCAGCGAGCGTCGCGGGGCCGGTCAGGGAGGACCGCCAGTACGAGCAATCCAACGAGGACCGACGGGATCCCTTCGAGAAGAAAGAGCCACTGCCATCCCCGAAGTCCGAGCGCGCCGTCGAGCCCGAGGAGCGCGCCGGAAATGGGACCACCGATGATGCCGGAGATCGGGATCGCGGCGAGGAACCAGGCGTAGGCCCGAGCCCGGTCGGCGGCGGGATACCAATAGGTGAGATAGAAGATGATGCCGGGAAAGAAACCGGCTTCGGCGACACCGAGAAGGAATCGAAGGAAGTAGAAGCTCCAGGCCGTGTGTACCAGCATCATGGCGGAGGCCGTGAGCCCCCAGGTGACCATGATGCGCGCGATCCAGAGGCGCGCGCCGATCCGGTACAACACCAGGTTGCTCGGCACCTCGAACAGACAGTACCCGAGAAAGAATATGCCCGCGCCGAACCCGTACACCGCCGGCCCGAAGCCGAGGTCGCGGTTCATCTCCAGGGCGGCGAAACCGACGTTGACCCGGTCGAGAAAGTTGAGGAAGTAGAGAAGGAAGAGGAACGGGATCAGCCGCCCCGATACCCGCGCGATGACGGCCGCTCTGGAATCGGTCTCGATCACGGGCTCGACCGGAGGAATCCCGTCATCGATGCGGGTACTACTTGACCCCGAGCTCAGTGGCAGTAGTAAGAGATACCACTTTTCTCCCAGCTCTTTCGAGCGCTTCCCTGCCCCCTTCCTCCCGGTCTACCACCGCGAGGACGCCCAACACGATGCCCCCGGCCGAGACGACTGCCGAGATCGCCCGCTCGGCGGATGCGCCGGTGGTGATGACGTCTTCCACCACCACGACTTCCTCCCCGGGCGCGAAGTTTCCCTCGATCTGGCGGCCGGTGCCGTGTGGCTTCGCCTCCTTGCGGACGCTGAAGGCGTTCACGTGGAGTTCCGTGCCCAGGCTCGCCGCGGCGATGGCATAGGCGACCGGATCGGCCCCCATCGTGAGCCCGCCGATGGCCTTCGGCCTCCAGCCGGCTTCCCGGACGGCGTCAAGGCCGACCCGCCCGATGAGGACCATTCCTTCGGCGCTCATCGTGGTGAGCCGGCAATCGATGTAGTAGGAGGACCGTTTGCCCGAGGACAAGAGGAAATCGCCGCGCCGCACCGAGCGGGCGAGCAGCAGGCGCCGCAGCGCATCCGTGTCCCTCACTTCCGGAAGAGAGAGGACAGAAATCCGCCCTTCTTCGTCCCCTCCTCCCGGACCGCCGTGCAGAACTGGGTGGCGAATTCGTCAACCGTTTTGGAACGCTTGGTGAGATCCCGTTCGAGTCCGTGCATCACGGCAGCCTCAATGGCGGGACTGAACCGGAGCCCCTTGACCGCCTGATTCAAAGGAACGGGTGACTGGCTCAGTAGTTGCTGGAACAACTCTCTCG
The DNA here is from genome assembly GCA_963757525.1 of uncultured Gemmatimonadales bacterium. Classification (GTDB taxonomy): domain Bacteria; phylum Gemmatimonadota; class Gemmatimonadetes; order Gemmatimonadales; family GWC2-71-9; genus CAVVWJ01. Next base: position 1,021,492 of record CAVWRM010000001.1, on the reverse strand, counting down.
GACTCTTTCCCTGAAACGGAAGCTCCTGAGTCAGCAGGTAGTACGTAATCGTCGCCAGGCTGTAGACGTCCGCCTGCTCGTTCACCAGCTCACCGCTCAGTGTCTCCGGGGCCACGTACTGCAGCGTTCCCACGAAGAACCCCGCCCGCGTCAGCCGCTCGTCGGGTTTGAGCTCGGCGTCTCTGGCGATCCCGAAGTCCAGCAGCTTCGCGGTCTGCGTCGCGGGATCGTACATGATGTTGGCCGGCTTCAGGTCGCGGTGGATGATGCCGGCCTTGTGGGCCGCGGCGAGCGCGGCGCCGAGCTGCTCGATGATCGTCGCGACGAGCGGGGGGGCCAACCGGCCGGAGCGGTTCACGAATTCGGCCAGCGGCTCGCCCTGGGCCCACTCGAGCGCGAGATAGTGCAATCCATCCGCGTCGCCGAAGTCGTACGTCTTGACGATGTTCGGATGGTCGACCCGGGAGCCGTATTCGGCCTCTCGGAAGAAGCGCTTCACCGCGATCGGGTCCTGGGCAAGGCGCTGGCGCAGGATCTTGACGGCGGCCGTGCCGCGCTCGGGGTGGTCGGCGCAGTACACGGTGGCCGTTCCTCCCTCGCCGATATACTTGGCGAGGTGGTAGCCCGCGACCGTTCGGCCGACCAGATTGTCCGCGCTCATGGACCGCCAAGCTACTGCTTGACGCCTCTTGCTCGCAACCACTAACCTTGTGCCGGCCTGCAATCCTGCGGGTCACGTCGGCTCTGCCGGGAAGGCCCTGATGCGTCGGCTCCTGTCCTCCGTGGTCCTCCTCGGCGCGCTCGCCGGATGCGGCAGTTGGAAGCGGGTTGGCACCCAAGGCCAACCCGCGCCCTCCGAAACGCTCACCCGGATGTTCAACACCACCCAGTTCTATCAGAAGCTCGGACGACTCGCCGCCGGCGATCCGCTGCCGTTCGTCGGCACCGTCGCGTTCGCCGCGGGCTCCGCCGACTCGGTGATCGCGATCGTGGGGCTCTCGCTGGAGAACCGGGCGCTCGCCTTTCAGCGCGAGGGCAACGTCTTCGTCGCGCGGTATCGGGTCAGCATCTCGCTCCAGCGGGAGGGGGCGCCCTCGGTGGATCTCTCCCGCGAGGAGATCGTTCGCGTCGCCAGCTTCCAGGAGACCCTTCGGGCCGACGAGAGCATCCTCTTCCAGCAGATCCTGCGGATCGTCCCGGGCACGTACAAGGTGAACGTGGCCGTGCGCGACGTCGGCTCCACCTCCGAGAGTCGCGCCACCCAGACCTACACCGCGCCGACCTTCGGCGCATCGAGCTACAGCGCGCCGATCCTCACGTACCAGGCGACGGGGCGGGGCAAGCTGAGCGACCCCGTCTCGCTCGTGCTCAACCCGAGAGGCTCGGTCGGGTACGGCAGCGACACGCTGCTCGCCTATGTCGAGGGCTACGATTTTCCCGGTCCCACCACGGTGCCGTTCCAGGTGTTCGACGAGCAGGAGCACGTCATCTATACCGACTCGCTCCGCTTCCGCGGCGACCGCGCGGTCGAGAGCCAGGTGGTCCGGCTCTCGCCGGACAGCGTGTCGCTCGGCGAGCTCAAGCTGGAGATCGGCTCCGGGGCCGCGCAGCGGACGATGTCGGCGCTGGTGTCGTTCACCCAGGCATGGGTGGTCACCAACTTCGAGGAGATGCTCGATCTGCTCCGCTATTTCGGGCAGGAGCAGAAAATCAGCGCGATGAAGAAGGCCCCCGAGTCGGAGCGGGCCAGGCTCTGGCGTCAGTTCTACGCGGAGACCGATCCCAATCCGGTGACGCCGGAGAACGAGGCGCTCAACCAGTACTTCAGCCGCGTCAACGCCGCCAACCAGCGCTTCACCGACGAGGGCGTGCCCGGCTGGCGCACCGACCGGGGCGAGGTCTACATCAACCTCGGCGCCCCCGATGAAAGCGTCGAGAGCACGCCCGGCACGGGGAACCGGATCATCCGGTGGACCTACATCGATCTGCGGCTCGTGCTGTATTTCCAGGACGAGACCGGCTTCGGGCGGCTCCGTCTCACCCCCAGCTCCAGGGCGGAGTACGAGCGAGTGGTCATCCGGCTGCGCAGAAAGAGCTGAAAGCTGAAAGCTGAAAGCCGAAAGCTGAAAGCTGGAGGCGCGCCATCGCGTTCAGCGTTCAGCTTTCAGCGTTCAGCTTTTAGCTTTTCGCTGTAGTTTCCCCCCATGTCCCAAGCCCCTGCGCGCCTGTTTCTGCTCGATGGATACGCCCTCATCTATCGCGCCTTCTATGCGATGATATCCCGCCCCCTTCGCACCACGAAGGGGGAAAACACCTCGGCGGCCTGGGGTGTCGCCAACTTCCTCCTCCGGCTCCGCGAGAAATACACGCCCGACTACGTCGGCTGGATCAACGACGCCGGCTCCTCGTTCCGCGAGGAGCGCTACCCCGACTACAAGTCCACCCGGGAAAAGCTCGACGAGGAGCTCCAGGCCGACTTCGACCGCTCGCTCGAGCGCATCATCGAGCTGCTCGCGGCGTTCCGCGTCCCGCTGCTCACGGTCCCCGGCTACGAGGCGGATGACGTGATCGCCACGCTCGCCACCAAGGCGGCGGCGCGGAGCCTTGAGGCCGTGATCGTCTCGGGCGACAAGGACTTCTATCAGCTGATCGGCCCCGGGATCGCCCTGCTCAACCCGGGCCGCGGAGGCCCCGGCGGCGTCGAGGAGACCTGGGTGGACGAGAGCAACGCGTCGGACCGTCTCGGCGTCGCCCCGTCGCAGGTGGCGGACTACCTGGCTCTGGTGGGCGACACGAGCGACAACGTCCCGGGCGTCAAGGGTGTGGGGGAGAAGGGCGCCCAGAAGCTGCTCGCCGACTACGGTGACCTCGAGACCATTCTCGCCCGAGCCCACGAGGTCACCGCCAAGCGGACCCGCGAGGCGCTGCTGGCGGGCACCGACAACGCGCGGCTCTCACGCGAGCTCGTGACCATCAAGCGCGACGTGCCCGTGGAGCTGGAGCTGGAGCGCATGCGGGTGAACGAGCCGGACTTCGCCTCGCTCCGCCGAATCCTCACCGAGCTCGAATTCTTTACGCTCGCGCGGAAACTGGAGGGGCAGGGAGAGCTGGGGGCAGACGCATCGGCCCCTGCCGGCACCGGCGTCACCGGCGGTCGTGTCGACGCCCTGGCGATCGAGGTCCGGGTCCTCGACGACCCGGCCGATCTCCCGGCGCTGGTCGAGCGGCTCCGCGCCGCTCCCATCGTCGCCATCGACGCCGAGACGTCCTCGATCGAGCCGCGTACCGCCGACCTCGTGGGGCTCTCGCTCGCGGCGGGGCCGAGCGAAGCCTGGTATGTGCCTTTCTCACACCGGCACCACGAGGGCGGCGAGCTCGCGCTGAGCGACGGCCCCCCCCGGGCCGCGATCAGGAATCTTCCCGCGCTCACGACGCCGGAGGCCGCCCCCCTCCGTGAGCTCCTCGAAGACCCGACCGTCCGGAAGGCGGGCCACGATATCAAGCGTGACTGGCTCATCCTGCGCGCGGCCGGCGTCGAGCTCCGAGGAGTAGAGTACGACTCGATGCTCGCGAGCTTCGTTCTCGATCCCAGCCGCCGGTCGCACGACCTCGACACGCTGTCCCTCGAGCACCTCGGCCGGCCGATGCGCACCTATCAGGATGTCACCGGCCGTGGCAAGACCGAGATTCCGTTTGCCGAAGCGACCGTCGACGTCGCGTCCACCTATTGCGGGGAGAGCAGCGCGACCGTCCTCGCGTTGCGCGGCTTCTTCGTCACCTCGCTCGAGGGCCTCAATCTCGCGCCGCTGCTGCGCGACATCGAGCTGCCACTCGTGGAGGTGCTGGTCGAGATGGAGTGGGAGGGGATCGCCATCGACCAGGCGGTCTTCGACCGGCTCGGCGCGGAGCTGGGGAGCGACATGAGGAGGCTGGAGGAGCGGATCACCGCGGTGGCGGGCGAGGCCCTGAATCTCAATTCACCGCGGCAGCTCGCCACCGTGATGTTCGACAAGCAGCAGCTCCCGGTGCTCAAGCGCACCAAGACCGGCCCGTCCACCGATGCCGATGTGCTGGAGCAGCTGGCCGCGCTGGGACACGAGTTGCCGCAGCTGATTCTGGAGTACCGGGAGCTGCAGAAGCTCAAGAGCACGTACGTCGACACGCTGCCGACCCGGGTCAATCGCCGGACCGGCCGGATCCATACGAGCTTCAACCAGACCGGAGCGGCGACGGGGCGGCTCAGCTCCTCGGAGCCCAATCTGCAGAACATCCCCGTCCGCACGCCCAGGGGAGAGGAAATTCGCCGGGGGTTCATCCCCCGAGCCGGCTCGGTCTTCCTGGTGGCAGACTATTCCCAGATCGAGCTCCGGCTCATGGCACACCTGTCCGGCGATGCCGCCTTCATCGAGGCCTTCCGTCAGGGGGGCGACATCCACCGGCAGACGGCGGCGCTCATCTTTGGTGTGCCGGTGGACCAGGTCACTGCGGACATGCGCGCCCAGGCGAAAACCATCAACTTCGCCACCATTTACGGGCAGGGCCCGTTCTCTCTGAGCCGCCAGCTCGGCATCACCCAGGACGAGGCCAAGGCCTTCATCACCGGTTACTTCGAGCGCTTCTCGGGGGTACGGGCCTTCCTGAACTCCCAGGTGGAGCTGGCCCGGTCTCAGGGGTACGTCGAGACCATCTTCAATCGGCGTCGCTACATCCCCGAGATCAAGGACCGCAACTTCAACATGCGGTCGTTCGGGGAGCGGCTGGCCCAGAATTCACCCCTCCAGGGCTCGGCTGCCGACCTCATCAAGCTCGCCATGATCCGGATCCATGCCGGGATCCGGGACGGGGCTCTGGGGAGCCGCATGCTCCTTCAGGTCCACGACGAGCTGGTATTCGAGGTCCCGGAGGCCGAAATCGAAACCATGCGGGCCCTTGTCCGTACCAACATGGAACAGGCAGCGGAATTGCGGGTACCGCTGGTGGTGGATGTCGGGGTAGGCCCCAACTGGCTCGACGCGAAGCGGTGAGGAATGGCGGACCGGTTTCTCTGTAGCGACCCTCTGGCAGGCGATATGGCGTTCCCGGACATCGAGGCCATCCTCGACGCCCTGGAGGCCGCCCTGGTGTCCGCCGACACCCCGTTGTTCGACGCGGTCCGCCAGAGCTGGCAGCCGGTCGGGCTCCACCCCGAGGTGCGAAGGGCGTGGGAGGCCCGGGAGCGGTTCCGGCCGCCCGAGGGCAGCCGGCTCCGGATGCCGGCCCTCCCGGAACCGGCGATTGTGGACGACGAGGAGTTGGCGCTTCGGCGGGCAGCCTGGGCCGAAGTCAGGACCGGGGGACCGCACCAACAGCGTCCGCCCCATGGGCGTCCGGTCCTCGGGATGCGGTTCGTCGCGGCGGCCGCCCTTGCGGCTGTGGTGCTGCTGGCCGCGGTGGGGTGGGCCATCGTCGCGTTCGCCCTGCGATTGAGCCGGTTTGCCGCAGACATGTTCGCGCTCCAGGGCAAGCGTTAGATCCGTTCCTGAACGCCTTTTTCGCCCTTTCGCCTCTCACACGATTCGCTGTTCAGCGGACTTCCGCGGAATTCTCCGCACCCCCGGCCACCAGTTCCATCGCCCCATCGCCTGCATGAACGCCGGCACCAGTACCATGCGGATGACCGTGGCGTCGAGCAGCACCGCCACCGCCAGTCCGAAGCCGAGGAGCTGCATCGCGAGCACCCGCGCGAAGGCGAAGATGCCGAACACGAGGATCATGATCAGCGCGGCCGACGTGATGACCGACGCCGTGGCGCTCAGGCCTTCCATGGTCGCCGCCGTGTTCCGGCCGGTCCGGTCGAAGGCCTCCTTGATCCGGCTCAGGAGAAACACCTCGTAGTCCATGCTGAGCCCGAACACCACCGCGAACACCAGCACCGGCACCGCCACGAAGATCGCCGAGGTGGGTCCGTCGAGCCCGAACACCTGCGACCCCACGCCATGCTGGAAAACGAGCACGATGAGCCCGAACGTCGCCCCCACCGAGAGCGAGTTCATGATGATCGCCTTGATGGGCACGAGCACCGACCGGAAGGCCAAGGCGAGCATGACTGCGGTGGCGGTCAGGATGAGGACGACCAGAAGGGGAAATCGCTCGAGCAGCTCCTCCTGAAAATCGAGAGCCGCCGCGGAGTATCCTCCCACCGTGATCTGCATGCCTTTCGTCCCTCGAAGCCCGGCCTGCGCGAAACTCCGGGCCCGCAGCACGACGTCGGTCGCCGAAGTGAGTGATGTCGTGTCGCTCAGGATCACGTCCATCAGGGTCATGCGGTGGTCGGTGCTGAGATACGCGTCGAGAAAGCTGCCGTACTTCTCCCTCGCCTGATCGAAATCGCTGTAGAGCACGGAGTAGCCCAGGAGCGAGCCCTTCGGGTCGAGGTCGACCAGGCTGCGGACCTCGCGGACCCGCGCGTCGGCGCGCAGCGAGTCGCGCAGCGTCATGAGCCCGCGAAGCGACGTCGGGTCGATGGCGGTTCGCCCCTGGGGGAGCTGGACGAGAACCCGGATCGGCTGGACGAAGCCCGCGACCCCCATGCGGCCGAGCGCATCGAGTCCCTCGCCCGCCTCGGTCCCGGTCGGCCACCAGTGCCGGGACGGGAGACCGATCTTGATCCACCCGAGGGGCAGCGTGAGGATCGCGATCACGATGCCGCCGTAGGCGAGCGCGCGCAGGGGGTGCCGCGCCAGCGTGCGGGCCCACTTTTCCCAGATCTGCGGCGAGTGGTACCAGGCGAGCCGCCGGGCGAGCCACTTCGGCCGGTCGATGTCGCGCCCGATGATGGCCAGCAGGGCAGGGAGGAGGGTGATCGACAGCAGCACCGCGACACCCACCACGATGAGCCCGCCGAGGCCGACGCTGCGTGTTTCGATCAGCGGGGTGAAGAGGAGCGCCGCGAACCCGACGATCACCGTCAGTCCCGACGTGATCACCGCCGTGCCCGCGGTGCGGAGCGTGCTCATCGCCGCCTCCCGCCGCCGGAGCCCGCGTGCCGTCTCCTCCCGGAATCGCGTCACCACGAGCAGGGAATAGTCGATCCCCACGCCGAGGCCGATCATCGTCGTCATGTTGAGAACGAAGACGGACATCGGGGTGTAGTGGGCGATGACGCCGATGATGGCGAGCGAGATGGCGATGGCGAGAACGCCGACCACGAGCGGCAGGAGCGCCGCGACCAGCGCCCCGAAGGCCAGCACCAGGATGACGAGCGTCAGCGGAAGCAGCCGCTTCTCCCCGTCGGCGCTGTCGCGCGCGACGACCGTGCGCACGTCGAGGTCGAGTGGCGCGCGCCCGGTGACGCGGGCCCGGTAGGCGGCCGCGTGGGGCATTCCCGCGAGAGTCTGTTGCACCAGCTGTCGCACCGGCACCACAAGCGAGCCGGCGCTGTCGCCTCTAGTCGCTTTCAGCGCAACGAGAAAGAACGTGGCACGCCTATCGCGAGCGACGAAGGTGGAGTCGCCTGTTCCCGGCCAGGAAATGAGCCCCCGGACATAGGGCTGCCGGCCGAAGACGACTAGGAGCGTGTCCAGCACCGCGCGGGGCCCGGGCTGATCGAAGGGGGTTCGGCTCTCGAGGGTGACGGCGAAGAACTCGCCGATGGGGCGGGCGAATCGTGCGTTGAGAAGGTCTTCGGTGCGGGAGGCCTCGGTCTCCCGCTCGCTGCCCCCTCGAATGTTGAGCAGTCCCGGCGTCGCGGGAGCCCGCACTGCGGCAACCGCTCCGATCACCGACCATACGACCAGCACCACCCATCGCCAGCGTACCAGCGCTCGGGCGAATCGATCCATCAGCTTCAGCGGGTCCTCCGGATCTTCGGCGCCGCCGTCGTCCGGTCCCCGGTCGATGGCGCAGGTGGCAGCATCTTAGAAGCCCTCAACCCCCCGCGCCAGCGGGGTTCTAGCGGGCCGGTCTTTTCGGAGTCCATATTCCATGATGCGCAGCGGTGCACTTCCCCTGGTGACGTTCGGCCTCCTGGTCGTGGTGATCGGCGACCGCGTGGTCGAGTCGCGCCGGCGCGCCGAGCCGATCGAGACCGCCAACCATACCATCTCCGCCACCCATCGACTCGTTTCCGATAGCGCCGAGCTGGCCGCCGTCCGCGGAAGCGGGGCGCGCGCTCCCGCGATCGACCGAGTCGCCCGGCTCGCGACGCGGCAAGAGATCACCCGCGAAGCCGGCGCCACGTACCTCGACTCGCTCATGCTCAGCACGGACTCGGTCGTGCGGCGCTGGCCCGACCGCCACGGCGCGCCGATCCGTGTCGCGGTGATCGAGGGTGGCGCGCCCGGATACGCCCCGCGCATGGGCGAGTACGTCCAGGAGTCGCTGGACCGGTGGGAGGCCCTGGCGATCGGCGTCCATTTCGAGGTCATCCGGGACACCAGCGACGCGGAGGTGGTGGTGCACTGGATCGACCGCTTCGACTTCGACCGCGCGGGGCAGACCGATCTCACCTGGGACCAGGCCGGTCACGTGCGCCGCGCCATCATCTCGCTCGCCCTGCACACCAGCACGGGCGTCCCGTTCCCCGACAATGCCCTGCTCTCCGTCGCCGTGCACGAGGTGGGGCACGCGCTCGGTCTCCCCCACTCGTCCGACATCAACGACGTGATGTATCCCGCCACCCGTACGAGCGTGCTGAGCGAGCGCGATCGCAGGACCGCATCGGTGCTGTACCGCCTGCCGCCCGGCCCGGTGCGGGACGTCCTCGCCGACGGGCGGTAGGTAGCGCGCCGGGTCCCCTCCGTGCGACCTTGAGGCATGGTCGCGCTACGCAAGATTCCGACACGCCTGTCCGTCCTCGCCGCCATGACATTCGCCGCCGCCCCCCTCGCCCTCACGGCCCAATCGGTCGTCCAGGTGGACGACGCGGTCCGCGAAGGAATCAAGCGCGGCCTCTATCCCGGGGCCGTCCTTGTCATCGGACGGCGCGACTCGCTCCTCTACGCCCGCGGCTACGGCCACCTCACCTGGGACCCGCGCTCGCCGGTCCCGTCTCCCGATTCCACCCTGTGGGACCTGGCGTCGGTCACCAAGATCGTCTCGACGATGAGTAGCGCGATGAGGCTCGTGGACCAGGGGAAGCTCGATCTCGACGCCCCTGTCACCACGTACCTGCCGCGGTTCACGGGCGGGCTCAAGAACCGGGTGACGGTGCGCATGCTCCTGGATCACACGAGCGGCCTCAAGAGCTACGTGCCGTTTTATCAGCAGGCCGGCACGAAGACCAAGGTCGTCAACCTGCTCTACGCCCAGCCGCTCGTGCGGACACCCGGCGATACCGCCATCTACAGCGATCTCAACGCCCTCCTCCTCGGCCTGGTCGTCGAGAAGGTGGCCGGCATGTCCATCGACCGGTTCGCGGAACGAGAGGTCTTCACCCCGCTTCAGATGCACGAGACGATGTTCAAGCCCCCGCGCAAGCTTCGCGATCGCATCGCGCCGAGCGGCATGTGGCACGGTCACCCGGTGGCCGGTGAGGTGAACGACCAGAACGCGGTGGCGTTCGGCGGCGTCGCCGGCCACGCCGGCGTCTTCGGCACCGGGAGCGACCTCGCCAGGTATGCCAGGGTGTGGCTGGCGTCCGGGATGGGCCCCGAGGGACGGTGGGTCAAGTTCGAGACGATGGCGCGGTTTCTCTCCCGCGGTACCAACACCGGCTCCCGGCTCCTCGGCTGGGACACGCGGGAGCGCCTTCCCGGCGAGTTCAGCGTGTTCGGCGATCTGACCAGCGACGCCACCTACGGCCACACCGGTTTCACCGGCACCCTTCTCTGGATCGACCCACCCCGTGACCTTTTTCTGGTGTTCCTGACCAACCGGAGCTTCGATCCCAAGATCGACCAGTCGATCAAGGGGCTGAAGGCGGTCCGGGCGGCCGTGTCGGACGCCGCGGTGCGACTCGTGCCCCATGGCTGCGGCCAGGGGCTGATCGCCAAATGCTGACCACCCGCCGACCGATTAGCTTTCCGGCATGAGCAACCCGGCCTCCGGGCCCGTAGCCCCCGCCCCCGTCCCTGCTCCGGTGCCGACGCCGGAGTCCATCCGGAAAGCGCTCCGCGCGGTCAAGGACCCCGAGCTCAACCTCAACATCATCGATATCGGGCTGGTATACGACGTCGCGGTGAACGAGGCCGCGGCGGTGCAGGTCAAGATGACGCTCACATCGCCAGGTTGCCCGGCCGGCACCGAGATTATCGATGACGTGAAGCGGGTGGTATCCGACCTCGATGGGGTGTCCGGGGTGGAGGTCGAGCTGGTGTGGGATCCGTATTGGACGCCGGAGCGGATGGACCCGAGGGTGCGGGCCTTCCTGGGGTTCTAATCAACGGCGGTACCCTCGAGCCGGTCGGCGAGATGGTCAAGCTCACCATGACGCACGCCGATCTTCGACGGCCTCAAGTCGCTGATGGAGACGGGGAAGGCGCTGGAATCTCCGCCGATGTAGCGGTATCCGCGCCGCCGCGAAGCGCCTCGAGCAGCTCTCCGCCGATGGTGGAGAGCTGCCAGCGGCGGAACTCGGGGGTGGCGGCGAGCTCGTCGGTCGTGGTCGGGTTGATCCGCGCGATGGCCTCGAGCGTGCCGTTCGGGCACAGCACGCCCGGCGCCAGGTCCATGCTCGTGGCCAGCCGATTCCGCGCCGCCTTGAGACGCTCGAGACGGACCTCGAACGCGGAATCGTGCGCCCGTCGCGGAGGGCGGGGGATCCGAGGCAGGTCGCGATCGGGTACCTCGAGGCCGCGCCGGATCGCCGTCAGGATCTCCCTCCCCCGCCGCTCCGCCTGATCGTCGCTGATTCCGGGAATCGCCTTCAACGCCGCCATGTCGCCCGGCGGCGTCTTGGCCATTGCCAGCATCGGATCGTTGTTGAGGATCCGGAACGTCGCCTTGTCGGCCCGCTGGGCCACGCCATCCCGCCATTCGTGCAGCGCCTGCAGCACCGCCAGCTCCCGGCCGCGGAGCGCCTTGGCTCCCTTCATTCGGAGAAACGGCGGCTCGTCGCCATCCGGCGGTGTGAAACGGATGGTCGCGAGGGCCTCGAACTCCTCCTCCGCCCAGCTCAGCCGCCCGAGCTGGGCCAGCCGGTCGCGCAGGATGTCGCGCAGCGCCGGGAGATGATAGGTGTCGCTCGCGGCGTACTCGAGCATGCTCTTCGAGAGCGGCCGCGCCGACCAGTCGGCACGCTGAAAGCGCTTATCCAGCCGCACGCCCAGGTACTTCTCCAGCAGCGCGGCCAGACCCACGCCCGGCTCATTGAGAAGCTGCGCGGCGATGCGGGTGTCGAAGAGATGGCAGGGATGGAAATCGTACTCGCGATCCAGCAGCCGGAGATCGTAGTCGGCGTCGTGGAACACGATCTCGATCGCCGGATCGGCCAGCACCCCGGCGAGCGGCGCGAGACCTTCGGTGGCGAGGGGGTCCACCACCGCCGTTTCCGTGCGCGAAGAGACCTGCAGGAGATAGATGCGATCGCGGTACCGGTGAAAGCTCGCGGCCTCGGTGTCCACCGCGAGCAGCGGCTCCCGCCGGAGGCGCGCCGCCAGGGCTTCGAGGTCGGCCACCGTCTCGATCAGCATCAGCGGATCACCCTCAGTCGGGTTTGGCCGCGAGCTCGAGCCCGGCCGCGATCTCGTCGAAGGCCTTGGAGAGCGTCTTGTAGAACTCGGCGTCGGGCTGAGCGGTCCCGCCCATGGACGCGTCCATCTGCAGCTTGCGCGCGAGACGGGCGGCGTGTCGGATGTAGTCCGTCGGTGGTTTCATGGAGGCTGAAGGCTGAAGGCTGAAGGCTGACGGCTGGACGATGGCCCTAACGGCTCGGTCGGGCTGTAGTAGTATATCTACCTGGCCATGCTTTGGCCCCGAGGCGTGGAGCTTTCAGCCCTCAGCCTTCAGCCTTCAACCCGATGTCCATCGACCTCACCGTCTACCCCGACGAATGCGACTCCTTCGGCCATCTCAACCAGGCGGCCTTCCTGAGCCTGTTCGAGCGCGCCCGCTGGGAAACGCTCGCCCGAGGCCCCGGGATGGACGTGTTTACCCGCCACGGCGCGTGGCCGGCGGTGCGAAAGACGGTCATCGACTATCACGCGGCCGCGTTCCCCGGCGACGTGCTCCGGTTCGAGCAGAGCCTGACCCACCGCGGCCGCACCAGCTTCACCATGCGACAGACCGCCCGACGCCTTCGCGACGACGCGCTCATCGCCACCGCCGATTTCGTCTTCGTGTGCGTGGACCGGGAGGGTCGCCCCATCCCGATCCCCGTCGAATTCGCCTCGTTCATGGAGACTCATCGGCAGGAACCCGGCGACCTCCGGCGGGTGATGGTGAATGGGGTCAACCTGGCCGTCGAGGTGCGGGGTGAAGGGCCGGCGATGCTGTTCGTCCACGGGTATCCGCTCGACCATACCATCTGGGCCGATCAGGTCGCCGGGCTCGAGGGGTGTCGGCGGATCGCCCCCGACCTTCGCGGCATGGGACGGAGCGACGCTCCCGACCTCGGCTACGGCATCGGCATCTACGCCGCCGACCTCGCGGCGCTGCTGGACGCGCTCGGGGTGGGAGAGGTCGTCCTCTGCGGCTTCTCGATGGGCGGCTACATCGCGTTCGAGTTCCTGCGGCGGTGGCGCAGCCGGGTCCGTGCCCTCGTGCTCGTGAGCACCCGCGCGGAGGCCGACACCGCCGAAGGACGCCGCGCTCGCGACGCCGCCGCCGCCCTGGCGCGCGAGAGCGGATCGGGCGCCATCGCCGACGGCATGTTGGACAAGATGCTCACGCCTGCGACCCTCTCCGACTCGCCCGAGCTGGTCCGGCAGGTGCGGGAGCTGATGGCCGCCGCGCCGGTGCCGGGCCTGGTGGGCGCGCTGTCGGCCATGCGCGACCGGCCCGACAGCATGGGACTGCTCCCGATGCTCGAGGGAATACCGGTGCTGGTGATCGTGGGTGCGGAGGATCCGATGACGCCGCCCGACCGCGCGAGGGCCATGGCCGACGCGATCCCCGGGGCGCGTCTGCAGGTGATCCCCGGGGCCGCTCACCTCACCGTGGTGGAGCGGCCGAAGGAGGTGACGGGCGCCATTCGGGCGTTTCTGGGCGACCTGTTTCCCCCGACGCAGAGCGCTTTCTCAATGAAAAGCCCCCCCTGACCGGGATCAGGGAGGGCCGCCTTCCTCGGCGCCTCGTGGGCTACCGCTGGGGACGCCCCGGCGGCGTCTCGCCGGCGAACACCTCGCGATTCTTCTCGATGAAGGACGTCTGGTTGGGTGGAACGTCCTCTTCCGGGAAGATGGCGGTCACCGGGCACTCGGGCTCGCAGGCACCGCAGTCGATGCACTCGTCGGGGTGAATGTACAGCTGGTCCTCCCCCTCGTAGATGCAATCGACCGGGCACACGTCTACGCACGCCCTGTCCTTCACGCCGATGCACGCCTCGGTGATCACATACGTCATTGCCGCCGCTCCTCCTGAATAAAGTCGGCCGGTGGTGCCATTTCCCCACCAGCCGATTTGCTCGTGCGAGTAGGTATACGAAACCGAATGGGGCGGCGCAAGGGGTCATGTATCTTCCCCCGATGCACTCGCGCTCCTCGCGGTTGCTCCCGCCGATCGTCATCGCGTGCGTCGTCTATGCGCTCGTTTGGCGCCCGGTGGAGGCGCAAAGCTGTGCGGCGTCACCGCCCCGGACGGCGCTCGTCCTGTCGGGTGGCGGCGCCAAGGGCATCGCGCACATCGGCGTGCTCCGGTCGCTCGACCGCCTCGGCATCCGGCCGGATCTCATCGTCGGCACCAGCATGGGTGCGGTGGTCGGGGCGCTCTATGCCAGCGGGTACACCGGATACGCGCTGGATTCGCTGGTCCGCGTCACACCGCTGGCCGACCTCTTTCGCACCTACCAGCCGCAGGCACCACGCTCGCTCGGCATTCTGCAGCCGCTCGTCGTCTGGGAGCAGGGCGACCGCGGCCTCGCCATCCAGCGCGCCGCCGTCGTCGAAGGCGAGGCGAGCGCGCTCCTCAATGCCGGAATGCTGCAGGGGAATCTCCTCGCCCGGGGCAACTTCGACTCGCTGCCCATTCCCTTCCGCGCCGTCGCCACCGACCTGGCCCACCGCGACGTCGTCGTCATCGCGTCGGGAGACCTGGCGCAGGCCGTCCGCGCGAGCGCCGCGGTGCCCCTTCTCTTCGCCCCCGAGCTCCGCGACGGCCACTATCTGGCGGACGGTGGACTGAGCGCCAACATCCCGATCGCCGCCGCGAGGGCGGCGGGCGCCGAACGGGTCATCGTGTCCGATGCCACCGAGCACCCGCCGGACTCGCTCGACCTGAGCTCGCCGATCCTCATCGCGGATCGCCTGGTCCAGTTCCTCTTTCAGCAGCCGCCTGACTCGCTGAGGCCGGGCGATCTGCTGATCCGTCCGAATATCGAAGGGCTTGCCTCCCTCGATTTCTCCCGCCGCTCTCTCGCGCGGATCCTCGCCCTCGGTGCCGCGGCCGCCGATTCGATGACACCCCGGCTCGAGTGTCCGCCGCGCGGCATCTCCCCGCCGCCCGCGCCGCGATATCCGACTCGTGTCGGTCGGGTAGTCGTCGACGGCGCCAATCCGTCGGAGCGACTCGCCCTCATGCGGCTCCTCGGACTCGAGGAGGGCGACTCGCTGGACCGGTCGCTCCTGCTCTCGCGAGTCCGCAATCTGGCGGCCGCGTCCGAGGCCTACGAGGCCGTCTGGCTCGGCCCGACCGGTGGGGGCGATTCGGTGGACTTTCACGTGACGCTCCACCACGCGGCGCGCCGGGTTGCCGGCATCGGGATCGCCTACGACAACGAGCTCGGCGGGCGCATGTGGGCCGGCCTGGTGGATCGGCGCCTGTTCGGCCTCGCCCTCGAGGGAAGTGCCGCCGTCTACCTTGGCGAGCTGCGGCGCGAGCTCTACGCCGGGGCGAGGCGGAATTTTCAGGTCGGACGCCAGCTGCTCAATCCGACGGCCACCGCCCGCCTGGCCGAGGAGGAGATCCGGCGCTTCGATGCCGGCGGAGATGAGCTGAGTGAGGTCGAGACCCGGGAGGCGATCGGCTTTCTGGGCGCCGAGCGACGGCTGGCGCACGGGTGGCAGCTCGCGCTGGGGCTCGAAGGCCGGGCCTGGCACGAGCCGGGCGTCGGCGACCGATCGGCGGCCGGTGTCACCGCGACCGCGTCGCGCGCGAGTCGCACGTGGGGACGCGTGTTTGCCGCCGACGCCGTGTGGACCGGCGTGTACCGGCGGGTGACACTGGATGGCACCCTGGTCACCCGCGCCGGGCCGGTTCGGCTGTTTCCTCGCGTCCGCCTCGCCTACGGAGAACGGCTGCCGCTGCAGCTTGGCGTCCCTCTGGGCGGCGACGACGGATTTCCCGGCCTGCACATCGGCGAGCGCCGCGGCGACCGCGAGGCCATGCTGAGCCTGCTCCTCTCGACCCCGATCAAGAGACCGCTGCTCCTGCGCGTCGAGCTGGCCACCGGCCGCGCGGCGGTGGGCGGAGCGCTGTTCGGGTCGGATGGATGGGACGCCGGGATTCGTGCCGGGATCGGCGCCGAGACGCCGCTCGGGCCGGTGCGGTTCGAGTACGGTCTCGCCACGAGAGGGCGCGACGCGCTCTTCGTTCGTCTCGGGCGCTGGTTCTAAGCGGGCCGGGTCAGATCAGGCCGGTGAGCGGAGTCGCATAGCTCTCGTTACGCGACTCGGGCGGGCCATAGCGATGGGGCCCATGAATCCGGTGCCATTCCTCCCGAAGGCAGAATGGGTCGAGTCCGTATGGGCGGTCTATCCCCAGTACCCCGTCCAGATGGTCGATCTCGTGCTGCACCAGCTCCGCCCGGTCCCCTTCGAGATCGATTTCCGACCAGACACCCTTGGGGTCCTGATACTTGACCCGTATCCGGTAGGCCCGGGAGACCCTCACAAGGAGATTGGGGAAGGAGAAGCAGTCGTCCCAGACCGGGAAGTCCTCATTCCCGATGTCCACGATCTCGGGATTGATGAGCGGCCAGGGCTTATCCATTTCGATGTACACCATCCGCACCGGCGCGCCGATCTGAGGAGCCGCGATGCCGCGTCCACTCCCGAAGCGCGACTGCCAGTCCCGCAGCGTTTCACGCATGTCGTCCAGGATCACGCGGACGGCAGTCGAATTCGGCTTGGTGATCGGCTCGCAACTGGCGCGAAGGATCGGGTCACCCAGGAGTCGGATTCGATGGATGGTCATCGGCAGCCTCGGTAGTGGGGCGGGTTGACGGTGATCCAATATGTGAAAGCGGGTACTATTGGGCCAGTAACACCTTGCGGCCAGCAGACATATTATGGCGATGAAACTAAGAGTATAGATATATACTACTATGTGATGACTACAAGACTTCAGAACAGCGCAGCAGCCGCAAGTCATTGCCGCTCATGGACTCCCGGATTCGCACCAATTGTTGTGGACGATTTGACAATCCCGAGTGTTTTACTTACCATTCCGCCATGGGCGCAACCCATCCTCTGGCCTCCTTCTCCGATTCACCCCTCATCCCGATCGGGCATAAGGGGCCCCGGGGCGAGGTGCTGGTCCAGCTGAAACGCCATCAGCCGCTCACCGCCAAGGAGCTGGCCGGGCGGCTGAAGGTGTCGCTCAATGCCGTCCGGCATCACCTGAAGGAGCTCGAAGCCGAGGGGCTCGTCCGGTACGAGCGCGAGAACCGCGGGGTGGGTGCGCCGGTGTTTCTCTATCGGTTGAGCGCCGCCGCCGAGTCGCTCTTTCCCCGCCGGTACGAGGAGGCCTTGAAGGGCCTGCTCGATTATCTGGTCGAGCGCGATGGCCGGGAAGTGGCCGTGGGTCTCCTGCAGAGCTATTTCGGAGCCATCGCGCAGCGGCTGGCCGGCACCGTCAAGGATCGTCCGGCCGAAGAGCGGCTCCGTGTTGTAGTCCAGGCGCTGTCGGATGAGGGATATATGGCTGAGGGGACGTTCACCGAATCCGGTGGGACCTTGACCGAGCATAACTGCGCCATCTCGGGCGTGGCGGAGCGCTTCCCCGAGGTCTGTGCGGCGGAGGCCCGGTTCCTCGCGGAGGTCCTCAAGGCCGAGGTCGCCCGGCGGGAGCACATCCTGAGCGGGTGCACCACTTGTGAATATCACGTGCGGTTTCGCGCCGCGGAGGAAGAAGCATGAGCTCCTCGGTCGAGTCTCTGGTCAATAAGGAGTACAAGTACGGCTTCGTCACCGATATCGACGCGGATACCGCGCCGAAGGGGCTGAGCGAGGACGTCATCCGCATGATCAGCGCCAAGAAGGGCGAGCCGGCCTGGCTTCTCGAATGGCGGCTGAAGGCGCTTCGCGGCTGGCTCAAGATGTCCGAGCCGCACAACTGGCCGAACATCACCTACGCGCCGGTGGATTACCAGGCGATCAGCTACTACTCGGCGCCGAGGACCACGAAGCCGCTCGGGAGCCTCGACGAAGTCGATCCCAAGCTGCTCGAGACCTACGAAAAGCTCGGCATCCCGCTCTCCGAGCAGAAGATTCTGGCCGGCGTGGCGGTGGATGCGATCTTCGACAGCGTCTCCGTGGGCACCACCTACAAGGCGAAGCTCGCGGAGCAGGGCATCATCTTCTGCTCGTTCGGCGAGGCGGTGCGGGAGCACCCCGAGCTGGTCCGGACCTATCTGGGCTCGGTCGTGCCGTCCAGCGACAATTTCTTCGCCGCACTCAACGCCGCCGTCTTCAGCGACGGGTCCTTCGTCTACGTCCCCAAGGGCGTGAAGTGTCCGATGGAGCTGTCCACCTACTTCCGCATCAACACGGCGCAAACGGGACAGTTCGAGCGGACGCTCATCGTCGCCGACGAAGGCGCTTCGGTGAGCTATCTGGAGGGGTGCACGGCCCCCAAGCGGGACGAGAACCAGCTCCACGCCGCCGTGGTCGAGCTCGTGGCCCTGGACGATGCCACGATCAAGTATTCGACCGTGCAGAACTGGTATGCGGGCGATGAAGAGGGGCGAGGCGGCATCTACAACTTCGTCACCAAGCGGGGCAAGTGCGCCGGCCCCCGGTCCAAGATCTCCTGGACCCAGGTGGAAACGGGATCCGCGATCACGTGGAAGTACCCGAGCGTGATCCTGCAGGGCGACGACTCGGTCGGTGAGTTCTACTCGGTGGCCGTGGTCAATGGCCGGCAGCAGGCCGATACCGGCACCAAGATGATTCACACCGGCAAGAACACCCGCAGCACCATCGTCTCCAAGGGCATCTCGGCGGGCCGGGGCCAGAACAGCTATCGCGGCCTGGTGAAGGTCCTGCCCAAGGCCACCGGGGCGCGGAACTACACCCAGTGCGACTCCATGCTGATCGGCAACCGCTGCGGGGCGCACACGTTCCCGTACATCGAGGTGCAGAACTCCTCGTCGTCGACCGAACACGAGGCCTCCACCTCGAAGATCGGCGAGGACCAGATCTTCTATCTCAAGCAGCGCGGGCTCAATACCGAGAACGCCATCTCCATGATCGTGAACGGTTTCTGCAAGGAAGTCTTCAAGGAGCTGCCGATGGAGTTCGCGGTGGAGGCCCAGAAGCTCTTGGGGATCAGTCTCGAGGGCAGCGTTGGATAGGCGACTCATGGCGGTGAAGGAGACGGAATTGCTCGAAATCAAGAACCTGCGGGCTGCGGCCGGCGACAAGGAAATCCTCAAGGGCATCACCCTGACCGTGAACGCGGGCGAGGTGCACGCCGTCATGGGGCCGAATGGCTCCGGCAAGAGCACGCTCGCTCAGGTCCTGGCGGGCCATCCCGCCTACACCGTCACCGAGGGGTCGGTCACCTACCTGGGCCAGGACCTGCTCGACATGGAGCCGGAGGAGCGGGCCCAGGCCGGCATCTTCCTGGCGTTCCAATATCCAGTCGAGATTCCCGGCGTGACTAACGCCTACTTCCTCCGGGCCGCCTACAACGAGCTGCGGAAGTCGCGAGGCGAGGAAGAGATCGACTCGATGGACTTTCTCGATCTCCTCGAGAGCAAGCTCAAGGTGGTCGAGTGGGGTTCGGAGATCATGAGCCGGGCCGTCAACTTCGGGTTCTCGGGCGGCGAGAAGAAGCGCAACGAGATTCTGCAGATGGCCGTCCTTGATCCGAAGCTGGCCATTCTCGATGAGACCGATTCGGGTCTCGACATCGACGCGCTGCGCATCGTGGCCCGTGGCGTCAACAGCCTCCGGCGGTCCGACAACGCCACCATCGTCGTGACCCACTACCAGCGGCTCTTGAACCACATCGTTCCCGATTTCGTCCACGTGCTCACCAACGGGCGGATCGTGAAGTCCGGCGGCAAGGAACTGGCGCTCGAGCTCGAGGCCAGGGGCTACGAGTGGCTCGAGGAGCCGGTCGGAGTGGGTTCATGACGCAGGCGCTGGTGCAGGAGTTCGAGGCCCTGACCGGCACGGCCGCCCCGGTGGCGCCCGACTGGCTCGAGGCCACGAGGCGCACCGCCATGGACCGGTTCACCCGCACGGGCTTTCCCAGCGCGAGGGACGAGGAGTGGCGCTTCACCCCGGTAGCTTCTATCGCCCAGGGGACGTGGCGGTTGCCGAGCGGCGTGCCGGCCGCCGTGAGCCGGACGGAGATAGCCCGGTTCGTGTTCGGCCACGCCGAATGGACCACCCTGGTCTTCGTGAACGGCGCCCTGAGTGAGTCACTGAGCTCCATCGGGCCGTTACCGGATGGCGTTCGAGTGGGGAGTCTTGCGGAGGCGCTCCGCGACGACGAGGGGTTGCTCGAGAAGCACCTGAGCCGTCATGCCCCGGTCGAGGGAAGCCCGTTCACCGCCCTCAACACCGCCTTCGTCCGCGAGGGAGGCGTGGTGCACGTGAAGGCGGGCGTGGATCTCACCCGTCCCGTACACCTCATCTTCCTGACGACGGCCGAGGCCGCCGGCACCGTCATCCACCCGCGGAACCTCATCGTGGTCGAGCGCGGCGCGCGGGCGTCGGTGATCGAGAGCTTCGTCACGCTGGCGGCGGGGCACAGCTACTGGAGCAACGGTGTCACCGAGGTCGCGGTGGCCGAAGGGTCCTGGCTCGAGCACACCCGGATCCAGCGGGAGAGCGAGCGGGCTCATCACATCGGCCTGACGCACGTCGATCAGCAGCGGGACAGCCACTACCGGTCCTTCACCCTCGCGATGGGTGGCGCCCTGGCCCGGCACAATCTGCACGTGCGGCTCAACGGCGAAAACGTCGAGACGCTCATGTACGGGCTCTACCTGACTCGGGGCGAGCAGGTCGTGGACAACCATACTGCCATCTATCACGACCATCCCAACTGCCGGAGCTGGGAGGTCTACAAGGGCGTGCTCGACGATCGCTCCCGCGCGGTGTTCAACGGCAAGGTGTTCGTGCAGCCCGAGGCCCAGAAGACCGACGCCAAGCAGACCAACCGCAATCTGCTCCGGAGCGATCACGCGCGGGTGGACACGAAGCCGCAGCTCGAGATCTTCGCGGACGACGTGAAGTGCACCCACGGGGCGACCGTCGGCCGGCTCGACGACGTGGCCCGGTTCTACGCCCGCAGCCGCGGCATTCCGGCCGACGCCGCGGAGCGCCTCCTCACCTACGCGTTCGCCGCCGAGGTCATCGAAGAGGTGGCTCTCGAGCCGGTTCGCCTCGAGCTCGACCGACTCGTCCTCGAGCGCCTCGGCGGGGTCTGAGGTTGGCATGACCACCGCGGCGACACCCCCTGCGTCGGTTCCAGGGCCCCCCGCGACGCTGGACGTCGCCCGGCTCCGCGAGGATTTCCCGATCCTCGCACAGTCGGTGCGGGGTAAGCCGCTGGTTTACCTCGACAATGCGGCCACCACCCAGAAGCCCCGCGCCGTCATCGACGCCCTCAGCCGCTTTTATTCCGCGGAGAACGCGAACATCCACCGCGGCGTCCACTACCTGAGCGAGCGGGCCACCGAAGCGTACGAGGACGTCCGCCGGCGGGTGGCGGACTTCCTCAACGCGCCGTCCTCCGGTCAAATCGTCTTCACCCGCGGCACCACCGAGTCGATCAATCTCGTTGCGCAGACCTTCGGCCGAAGCGTCCTGCGGTCCGGCGATGAGATCCTGATCACGGGCATGGAGCACCACTCCAACATCGTCCCCTGGCAGCTCGTGGCCGCGGCCACCGGTGCCGCGGTTCGTGCCGCGCCGATCTCCGACGCCGGGGAGCTCGACGTCGATGGCTTTCGCCGTCTGCTGAGCGATCGCACCCGGCTGGTGGCGCTGGTCCATCTGTCGAACGCCCTCGGCACCGTCAATCCGGTCCGCGAGCTGGTGGCGCTGGCGCACGAGCGAGGCATTCCGGTGCTCATCGACGGGGCGCAGAGCGCGTCGCACCTGGAGGTCGACGTCCAGGCGCTGGGGTGCGACTTCTTCGCCTGTTCCGGACACAAGATCTACGGACCAACCGGGGTCGGAGTGCTGTACGGCCGGGCAGAGCTCCTCGAGCGGATGCCGCCGTGGCAGGGGGGCGGAGACATGATCGCCAGCGTCACCCTCGAGCGGTCCACTTGGGCGCCGGTGCCCGCCAAGTTCGAGGCGGGAACGCCGCCGATAGCCGAGGTCATCGGACTCGGCTCCGCGCTCGAGTATGTCCAGTCGGTGGGGCGCCCGGCCATCGCGGCCTGGGAAGAGCATCTGCTGTCACTCGCGACCGCGGCCGTCGGGGCGATCCCCGGCGTCCGCCTGGTGGGCACGGCCCGGCGAAAGGCGTCGGTGCTTTCGTTCGTGGTGGACGGCGTGCATCCCCACGACGTGGGGGCCGTGCTGGACGACGAAGGCGTCGCCGTTCGCGCGGGGCATCACTGCGCCCAGCCGGTGATGGAGCGGCTCGGTGTCCCCGCCACCGTGCGCGCCTCATTCGCCTTCTATAACACGCCGTCCGAGGTCGAGGTGCTGGCGCGCGGCCTCCGGCGGGTCCGCGCGGTTTTCGGCTGATGGGGAGTCTGAGCGAGCTGTATCAGAACGTCATTCTGGAGCACAACCGCTCGCCGAGAAACTATCGGGCGATGACCGGCGCGGACGGCTCGGCTCAGGGCCGCAATCCGCTCTGCGGCGACCAGGTGACGGTGTGGCTCCGGCTGGACGGCGATGTGATCACGGAGGCGACCTTCCAGGGCTCGGGCTGTGCGATCTCGAAGGCCTCCGCTTCGCTCATGACGGCCGCCGTGATCGGAAAGACCCGGGGGGAGGCCGAGGCGCTGTTCGATCGATTTCAACGGCTGGTGACCGGCAAGCTCGATCCGGCGGACGCGGAAACTTTAGGCAAGCTCGCCGTGTTTTCCGGAGTGTCCCAATTCCCGGTCCGCGTCAAATGTGCCAGTTTGTCATGGCACGCGATGAAGCAGGCGTTGTCCGGTGACCCATGCGACCAACCCGCAGTCTCGACGGAGTAACGACATGCCATACAATCCCCTTCTCGTGGCCCCGATGCGGGAAGAAATGACCAGAATGGGAGCCGTCGAGCTCACCACGGCAGCGGCGGTGGATACCGTGCTCGGGGATCAGCACGGGACGATGCTCGTCTTCGTGAACTCGGTCTGCGGGTGTGCCGCCGGTAACGCCCGGCCGGCGCTGCGTCTGGCACTGGAGCACGCGGTCAAGCCGCAGCAGATCGTCACGGTCTTCGCCGGGCAGGATCTCGAGGCAACCGCGCGTGCGCGGCAGTATTTCGGAGAGTACCAGCCGAGCAGCCCATCCATGGCCCTGGTCCGGGATGGGGAAGTCGTGCACTTCATCCATCGCCATCAGATCGAGGGCAAGTCTCCCCAGATGGTCGCGGCCAACCTCACCGCGGCGTTCGACCGCTATTGCGGCGCCGCCGTATAAGGCGGGCGAGCGGCACATGAGCGGGCACGTCTTTCACCCGGGTCATCACGAGCTCCATGGCGTTACCGTCGTGCTCGAAGCGACGGGACCCCGGACGTATGTCGGGCGGTTCGACAGCGAGGACCAGCGGGGAGTCCTGATGCACGATGTCGCCGTGCACGACGCGGCGGCCACCGGGCCGGCCTGGGAAGAGTTTCTGCGTCGCAGCGCGAAGTTCGGCATCCGGTCGGAGCACAAGGATGTGCTGGTGCCGGGAGATCAGGTGGTGCGCATCACTCGCTTCGCGGAGCTCGCAGGCGACGAGTGATCAGGCGGGCCACAACTGATCGTCGAACTCGTCGAGAACCGTGATGGCGTCCACCGGGCAGGCCCGCGCGGCATCGAGGCGGTTTCCTCGTCGGCGCCTTCGGTATCCACGACGACGGAGATGTTGTCGTCGCCCAACTTGAAGACCTCCGCGCGATCCCGACGCATTCGGCGTACCCGGTGCACAGGGTGCGATCGATCGTGATGCGATAGGGCATAGGCATGGGCAGGATGGTCGGTGGGAAGGCGCTAAGATAGGACGCGTGCCCCTAGCGTGCCAGAGGGAATTTCCTGATGTCACATCTCGTCGCGATGCCTGCATGACCGAGCGGTACGATGTCCTCGTCATCGGCGGCGGCCACGCCGGATCGGAGGCGGCCGCCCTGGCGTCGCGGGCGGGCGCCCGCACGCTGCTCCTCACCCAGAATCTCGAGACGATCGGCCAGATGTCCTGCAATCCCGCGATCGGCGGGATCGCGAAGGGCACGGTTGTGCGCGAGGTGGATGCGTTGGGTGGCATTATGGGCCGTGCAACCGATCGGGCCCGCATTCAGTTCCGGATGCTCAACCGCTCGAAAGGGCCGGCCGTGCGGTCGCCCCGGGCGCAGTGCGATCGGTCGCTGTACCGCCGCGCGGTGCGGGCGTTGCTGGAGCGGCATCCGCGGCTCGATTGCGCACAGGGCACGGCGGCATCACTAATTATGATTGGCCAGCGAGTAATCGGTGTCGTGACAGTGGATGGACGGCGTTATGAGTCCGCAGCCGTTGTGCTGACTGCCGGGACGTTTCTTCGGGGCCGGATTCATATGGGTCTCGAGACGCAGATCCCCGCCGGGCGAGCCGGTGATCACCCAGCGGTAGAGATCGCACAAGCTCTTGACCAGTTGGGACTTACTGTAGAACGCTTCAAGACGGGTACGCCGCCGCGCATCGACGGCCGGACGGTTGATACGTCGCGAATGGAGCGACAGGATGGGGATGTCGATCCGTTCTGGTTTTCCTTCTATGAGCGGGCTCAACATCCCGAGCAGCGACCCTGCTTTCTGACATTCACCGGTGCATCGCTCCGAGAGGTCATCGACCGGCACCTTCGAGAATCCGCCCTGTATGGCGGAGCGATCAGCGGGCGCGGGCCGAGGTACTGCCCGTCGATTGAGGACAAGATCGTGAAGTTTCCGGACGCGGAACGGCACCAGGTCTTTCTGGAGCCGGAGGGCCTGGACACTACCGAGATGTATGTGAACGGCCTCTCGACCTCCCTTCCCCCCGCTGTGCAGGTGGCATTTCTACGAACGATTCCCGGCCTTGAGCATGTGCGGATGACTCGTCCGGGTTATGCGATCGAGTACGATTACTTCCCGCCGACGCAGCTCCGCCCCACCCTTGAAGTCCGATCCGTTCCGGGTCTCTTTCTCGCCGGACAAGTGAACGGCACGACAGGATACGAGGAGGCAGCTGGACAGGGCGCGCTCGCGGGGTTGAATGCCGCCGCGTGTGCGTTGGACGGCGAGGCGGTCGTGCTGTCGCGGGAGGACGCTTTTGTCGGCGTGCTGGTGGACGATCTGGTCAGTCGGGGGGTGGACGAGCCGTACAGGCTCTTCACCTCGCGCTCCGAGTTCCGTTTACTCCTCCGGCAGGACAATGCACTTCGCCGGTTGTACGCGCGTGCCGAGCGTCTCCATCTCCTGACGGCCGACGAGGCGAGGGGCGCCGAGGCGCGTCTTGCGCGCGAGGAGGCGGTCCTGGAGCAGGCCCGTGAGACGACGATTTCCGCTACCGCGGCGAATGAAGTGTTGCGGGAGAGCGGTTCGACACCGGTCGATGCCTCAACGCGTGTCGCTGAATTGGCGCGCCGGCCTGGTGTCGCATTGCGGAATCTTCTCGAGGCGGTTGGTGTCAAGCGGGCAGCAGAAGACACGGCGTGGGCGGATATCGAGCTGAAGTACGCCGGCTACCTGGCGCGGGAACGAAATGCAGCCGCGCGCGTGAGCGAGATGGACGAACTCGAGTTGCCGGCTGACATTGACTACGGGGCCCTCGAAGCGCTCTCCACAGAGGCGCGCCAAAAGCTCAGCGTCGTTCAACCACGATCGCTGGGCCAAGCCGGCCGGATTCCTGGGGTATCACCGAGTGACCTTCAGAGCTTGGTCGTTGCTGTTCTCAGGCGTCGATAGGGGTGTTTCACGTGAAACAGGCGTCGTTGCGGTCCCAATAGGCCGCCTACATCCTCATTTCCGTCGTTCTCTTCGCATTAAGAGGGGCCAGACCCCCTAGAGACCAACGCCCTCCAGGGGCCTCCCATTCCAATGAAGGTCTATTCTGTTTCACGTGAAACACCCCCATACCCAGATTCATAGATCCCAGCCATAACACCTTGTCGCCCGAACCCCCGTGCCAGGCCTACCTCCAATACACTCGGTCGGCGTCACTGGGTGCCGTCCATAGGAGGCCGTCCCATAGAAAGAGGATGGCTGGGTATCCAGCCCAGACCACGTGAAGACACGAAGGCAGGCGGATCCTCCCAGGCGAATCTCCTGTCAGATGGGTGTTTCGTACGTCCGCGTCGATCCTGGGGAGACAATCTCATGAGTCTGTGTCTGGCTCTGTGAAGAGGCGAGTCGTCGCGACGTGCTCATGGTCAGTCCCAAGGGTGCGCGTTTCCGGTGATCCGATTTCGGGAACTCGATGCGCGAATTTGATACGAATGAGGCAAAACTGCTTGGCGAGACAAGGGCAAGGTCCTATATTCGTGGGTCGCGCCCACTGGCGGACCACCCCCACCCGGTCATCGTGGACGCACGTATCTCTGTAAGTCCTTATCCATCAAGCAGTTATAGGCATAATCGCCGGCCATGTCACACATCGTAGCGATCGCCAATCAGAAGGGCGGCGTGGGGAAGACCACCACGGCCGTCAACCTCGCCGCCTCGCTCGCCATCGCTGAGCGACGAACGCTCCTCGTGGATGCCGATCCCCAGGGCAACACCACAAGTGGCGTCGGCATCGCCAAGCACGAGCTCGATCTCTCCCTCTACGACGTCATCGTCGAAGGCCGCAGCGCGCGGGAGGTGATCCTGCCCGTGCCGGCGCTTCCGCATCTCTCCGTGCTCCCGGCCACGCAGGACCTGGTCGGAGCCGAGCTGCAGCTCGTCGACCGCGAAGGCCGGGAATCGGCGCTGCGCTCCGCGCTCGCCCCCGTGCTCGACGAGTACGACTACATCGTCGTGGATTGTCCGCCGTCGCTCGGCATCCTCACGCTCAACGTGCTCGCGTCCGCCAACTCGATCGTCATCCCGATCCAATGCGAGTATTACGGGCTCGAAGGCATCTCCCAGCTACTCAACACCGTCCGCCTCGTGCAGCAGAACTTCAATCCGGGCCTCGCGATCAGCGGGGTGCTGCTGACCATGTACGACTCTCGGCTCAACCTCTGCCGACAGGTCGCCGAGGACGCCAAGGAATACTTCGAAGGCAAGGTCTTCGAGACGCCGATCCCGCGAAACGTGCGCCTCGCCGAGGCGCCCAGCTTCGGCAAGCCGATCCTGCTGTACGACGTGCAGTCGGTCGGCGCCAAGAGCTATCTCTCCGTCGGTGAAGAGCTCATTCGCCGTCTCGAGCCCGCCGGCGGCGAGGCCCCATCGCCGACCACCGACCCGGCCGCCACCAACTCGGCCCCGACCGACATCGCGCTCGACCCGGCCGCCGCTCCGACCCCCGCCTCCGCTCCGACGGCCGCCGCCGACCATGACCCGCAGCCGGAGGTCGCCACATGACGGAGACCAAGCGTCTCGGACGAGGACTCGAAGCGCTCCTCGGTCCTATCACCCGCGAGAAGGCGGAGGCAGCCGGGACACTGCGGGAGCTGCCGGTGGACAGCGTTCGGCCCAACCCGTTCCAGCCGCGCACCACCATCGATGAGGTCGCCTTCACCGAGCTTGCCGCGTCGATCGAGGCATCGGGCCTGCTGCAACCCGTCATCGTCCGTCCCCGCAACGGCAGCTACGAGCTCATTGCCGGCGAGCGACGCTGGCGCGCCGTGATGCACCTGGGCTGGGCCCGGGTACCGGCGGTCGTCAGGGACGTCGACGACCAGACGTTGCTCACTCTCGCGCTGATCGAGAATCTCCAGCGCGATGCACTGTCGCCGATCGACGAGGCGTCGGGCTACCAGCGTCTCGCTGCGGAATTCAAGCTCCCGCACAGCGATATCGCGCGCATGGTTGGGCGCAATCGCTCCACCGTCACCAATCTGCTCCGCCTGCTCCAGCTGCCGACGGACGTGCAGGCGCTGGTGCATCAGAAGTCCCTGTCGGAGGGCCACGCGCGCGCGCTGCTCTCGCTCGACGATCCCGCCCGCATGACCGCGCTCGCGCGGGACGCAGTGGAGCAGGGCTGGTCGGTGCGCGAGATGGAGGCGAGGGTGCGGGGCGATGAGCCGGTGGCGGGCACGCTGGCGCCGGTCGCCACACCCCGGCGCCCGCGCGTGGCCAGAACGGTCAATGCCGACGCCCGCCGGGTGGAAGAGGCGCTCCGCAAGCACCTGGGCACCGATGTGCGGCTCACGACCCGCCGCCGCGGCCGCGGCTTTGTTACCATCAGCTATTACTCCAACGACGACCTGGCCCGCCTGCTCGAACTGATCCTCGGTCGCGCGTTCGAGGGATGAAACCCGGCCCGCGGGCCGTGACCGTCGTCATCCAGCGGGACGGATCGACGCGGTCGCAGACATATCGCGTGCCGGTATGGGCCCTTCGCGCCATCACCGCCTTCATGGTCGCCTCCGTCTTCGGCGCGATCGTCGTCGCGGCGCTCTACGGGCCGCTCCTTCGTGCGGCGGCCAAGGTGCCCGGGCTCGAGCGGCAGGTCGCCCGCCTGCAGGCCGACAACGAGAAGGTTCGCCAATTGTCGGCCGCACTCGACAGCGCCGAATCCCGCTACGCCCAGGTCCGCCAGATGATCGGCGCCAACATCATGCGCGACCCCCTCACGCTCGGCGCATCGTTGCCGGTGGCGCCACCAGTTCTCGCGCGGCTCGCGAGATCGACACCTTTGGCCGATACTGGCCTGACGGTGCCACGACGCTGGCCCCTTGACGAGGCCGGGTATATCACCCGCGGCCAGTCCGGCCGCAGCGACTCGACCGAAGACATCCATCCCGGGATCGATATCGCCGTCTCGGCGGGTAGCATCGTCCGGGCGGCCGGCGGCGCGTCGGTTCATCAGGTCGGCGAAGACCCGGAGTACGGACTCTTCGTCCTCCTCGATCACGCGTCGGACTATCAGACGATGTACGGTCACCTTTCCCGGATTCTCGTGACCACAGGCCAGTCGGTCGCCGACGGCGAAGTGATCGGGCTGAGCGGCAACACGGGGCGGTCGACCGCACCCCATCTGCACTTCGAAATTCGGGAGCGCGGTGTGTCGCTCGACCCGCGAACCATGGTCAAGGAGGGAGGCTGATGGGAATCTTCAACAATCCCGCGCGTGACGAGCAGGGCAACGAGCTGCGACGTCGGCGCACCGACCAGATTCCCTTCTCGATCATCGCCAGCGACATGACCGTCGTCGGCGACCTCGAAACCGAAGGGGTCGTCCGCATCGAAGGCCGAGTCAAAGGCACTGTCCGGGTGGGCTCCCAGGTGCTGGTGGCGGAAGGGGCCGTGATCGAGGGAGACCTTCATACCCAGGAGGCCGTCGTGGCCGGTCAGGTGAGCGGTGCCATCCACGCACGAGACCGGGTCGAGCTGCAGGCCTCTGCCGTCGTCTCGGGTGACATCCATACCGCTCGGATCTCGGTCGTCGAGGGCGCCAGGGTCAGCGGCGAGGTGAAGATGGACCTTCGCGGGATCGCCGAAGGAGCGGGGGATTCCCACACAAGTTGATAAACTGGCCTAAGTTGTGGATATATCGTCGCTTGAACGTCCCAAAACGAGGCTGACGCTCACCAGTGACGTCTAAGTGGCGCTATGCTGTTCTATTGATGTGTTTAGCTGGGTGCGCCAAGGCCCCCGCGCCGACGGGTCTCCGCGTCGGCCTCATCACTCCGGGTTCCGTGGCGGATGCCGCCTGGAATTCGGGCGCCTATGCCGGTCTCCAGCAGATCCGCGAATCCCTCGGCGTCGCCGTGAGCCACGTCGAGGCGCGCACTCCCGCCGAACAGGATGAGGCGCTTCGCAGCTTCGCCGCCCAGGGATTTCACCTCGTCTTCGCCCACGGCTTCGAGTTCCAGGATCCGGCCGAACGGGTGGCCGCCCAGTATCCCAAGACGATATTCATCATTACGTCCGGCTCCCGGGCCCGGGGGAACGTCGCGCCGCTGATTTTCCGGCTGGAGGACGCGAGCTACCTCGCGGGAATGGTCGCCGGCGGGCTCACGAAATCCAACGTGCTCGGCTTCGTCGGCGGCATCGAGCTGCCGCCGATCAAGGCGGCGTACGAGGGGTGGGTGAACGGCGCCAAGGCGGTCAATCCGAAGATCCGAAGCCGGGAAGTGTATCTCAACAGCTTCGATGACGCCGCGGCTGGCCGGGAAGCGGCGCTCGCGCTCATCCGGGCCGGGGCCGACATGCTCCACCACAACGCCGACGCGGCGGCCCTGGGGGTGTTCCAGGCGGCTAAGGAGTCGCCCGGCGTGTACGTGTTCGGATCCAACGCCGACCAGGCCGGACTCGCGCCGGAGCGCGTGGTGGGGAGCGCGGTGATCGACCTTCCCCGGGCACTGCTGCTGGTGGCGCGGGAGGTCAAGGCCGGCACCTTCAAGCCGGAGGTCGAGTCGTTCGGACTCTCGAGCGGCGTGATCCGCTACGTGGCCAACCCGGCGCTCGACCGCCTTGTCCCCGCATCGCTCAAGGCCCGTGTCGCGGCGGCGGCCGACTCGATCTCGTCAGGGACGCTCCTTCCGGCGCCGCGGCCTGCCACGACGCAGGCATCCGTCGGCTCACCGGATCGGAGATAGCGGATGCCCCGGGTGCCTCTCGCCGACATCGTGGCGTACCTCGACTCCTATCTCCGGATTGCCGAGGTGCCCGATGCCCCGAACGCGGTGAACGGGCTCCAGGTCGAGAATGGGGGCCGGGTCGGCGGCATCGTCGCCGCGGTGGACGCCTCGCAAGCGACGATCGACGGCGTGGCCGCGGCCGCCGACGGGGAATCGCCGCTGCTCCTCGTGCATCACGGGCTGTTCTGGGATGGCCACGTTCCGCTCACCGGCCGGCGATATCGCCGCGTGCTGGCGCTGCTCGAGCAGGATGTCGCCCTCTACGCCG
The DNA here is from genome assembly GCA_963757525.1 of uncultured Gemmatimonadales bacterium. GTDB lineage: Bacteria > Gemmatimonadota > Gemmatimonadetes > Gemmatimonadales > GWC2-71-9 > CAVVWJ01. Next base: position 991,020 of record CAVWRM010000001.1, on the reverse strand, counting down.
CCCACATCCCGCTCGACCTTCATCCCGAGGTCGGCAACAACGTCGTGCTCGCGGAGCGCCTCGGGATCGGGGTGGAAGGGTGGTTCGGCGATTATCAGGGCGTCCCGATCGGCGTCTGGGGTCAGGCGCCGCAGCGGCTCGCCGCGCGCGATTCGCTCGTAATCGAAGTGAATCATGTCCTGGGAGCATCGGCCGCGGGCACACGGCTGATTCCGGGCGGCCCCGAGGTCGTGGGGCGGGTCGGCATCATTACGGGTGCCGCGGGCAGCATGATCGCCGCCGCCCGCGACGCCGGCCTCGACACTTTCATCACCGGCGAGGGCGCGCACCACACCTATTTCGACGCGATGGAGTGGGGCGTCAACGTGCTGTTCGCCGGGCACTACGCCACCGAGACCCTGGGCGTTCAGGCGCTCGCCTCTCACCTCGCCGAACGGTTCGGCCTCGAGTGGGAATTCCACGACCATCCCACCGGGCTGTGACCGCTCCCGCACCCACCCCCGCGCTCGATCTCCGCGGCATCCACAAACGTTTCGGCCCTGTGCAGGCATTGCGCGGGGCCGATTTCACGGTCATGCCCGGGGAGCTGCACGCACTGCTCGGCGAGAACGGCGCCGGCAAGACCACGCTGATGCTGATCGCCTATGGACTGGTGCGCCCCGACCGGGGAGAGATCCGGGTTCGGGGAGCGGCCCGCGGTCTCGCCTCGCCACGAGTGGCGCGTGAGCTCGGTATCGGGATGGTGCACCAGCATTTCACTTCGGTGCCTGCACTCACGGTCGGTGAGAACGTCGCGCTGGCGGCGGGCTGGCCCGTGTCGCCGGGATCGCTGGCGCGCCGGGTGCGCGCGTTGGGCCGGGGCCTGGGACTTCCGCTCGATCCGGACACCATCACCGGAACCCTGAGCGTCGGACTCAAGCAGCGGCTGGAGATCGTCAAGGCGCTGGCGACCGACACCCGGATCCTGCTGCTCGACGAGCCGACGGCGGTGCTGACACCGGCCGAAATCGGCGAGCTGCTACGCGTGGTGCGCGCATTCACGGCGGGCGGAGGGTCCGCCGTTCTCATTACGCACAAACTCGACGAAGCGCTCGCCGTGGCGGACCGGGTAACGGTGCTGCGGCACGGCGAGGTGGTGTTCTCGGGGCCGGTCGCGGGCCAGACCTCGTCGTCGCTCGCGAGCGCGATGGTGGGCTCGGCGGCCCTCGGGACCTCCGTCCTCCCGGTGCCACCCGCCCCTCGAGCGCCCGGACGGCCGCTGGTTCGTGGGGAAGCGATGGAAGTGGCCCGCGAAGACGGCGTCGGGCTCGCCGTGCGGACGGTGTCCCTCTCCCTTCATGGTGGTGAGATCGTGGGCGTCGCGGCCGTCGAAGGCAACGGCCAGCGCGAGCTGCTGCGCGCCGTAGCCGGACGGGCTCACCTGCTTCGCGGCAAGCTCGAGGTGGCCGGCCACGTCGGCTTCATCCCGGAGGACCGGACGACCGAAGGGCTGATTCCGGAGCTCTCGCTCACCGAGAACATCGTGCTCGCCGCGCGTGGGGACGAGCCATGGATGCGGCGTGGCCGGATCGACTGGGCCCGGGCCCGGGGGTATACGCAGGACCTGATCGAGGAGTACGGCATCGCCGCACCCGGTCCGGATGTTCCGGCCGGAGCCCTCAGCGGCGGGAACCAGCAGAAGCTCGTCTCGGCACGAGAGCTGGCGCCATCGCCGAGGGTGGTGGTCGCCGAGGATCCGACGCGGGGTCTCGACCTTCGCGCGGCGGCCGCCATTCACGACCGGCTCCGCGCGGTGGCAGCCGGGGGCGGTGCCGTCCTGCTGCATTCCAGCGATCTGGACGAGGTGATCGCGTGTGCGCACCGGGTGGTCGTGATGTCGCGAGGTCATCTGCTGGAGGTGCCGCCGGGAACGTCGAAGGCCACGATCGGAGAGATGATGGTGACGGGTGAGCGGTAGGGCGGCGGCCGCCCTGGTGCTGGGACTCGCCGCGCTCGCCGGGGGACTCGCGCTGGCCGGGTATGATGCCGGGGCTGCGCTCGGGGCGCTCTGGCAGGGCGCCTTCGGCTCGTGGTACGCATTCACCTCCGCGACCCTCGTGCGCGCGGTGCCGCTCATCATCATCGGACTGGGCATCGCGGTCGCCTTTCGGGCCGGCGCATTCAACATCGGCGCCGAGGGCCAGTTCTACGCCGGTGCCATCGCCGCGACGTGGGTCGGCGTGCACTCGGCCTCGCTGCCTGCTCCCATCGCCATCGGGGCCCTCCTGGTCTCCGCCGCAGTCGCGGGCGCCGCCTGGATCGTGCTCCCCGTCCTGCTCAAGCTCCGATTCGGCGTCCTCGAGGTGATCAGCACGCTGCTGCTCAACTTCGTCGCGGAATCCCTCGTGAGCCTGATGGTGCAGGGACCGCTGCAGGAATCCCGGCACATCTACCCGCAGAGCGATCAGATCGCCGCGGTCGCCCGGCTCCCGGTCCTGCCGGGAACGCGGCTTCACGCGGGCATCGCCATCGGAGTGCTCGCCGGTGCGATCCTGTACTACGTCTTTTCGCGAACCTTGTGGGGTTTCAGGCTCAAGGCGGTCGGCGCCGGGGCGCGGGCCGCGGCCATCAGCGGCCGTATCGACGCGAGCCGGATGTCGGCGGTGGCGCTGCTGCTGTCGGGAATGCTCGCGGGGATCGCGGGCGGCGTGGAGGTGGGCGGCGTCTCGTATGCGCTCTATCAGAATCTCTCGCCGGGCTACGGGTTCACCGCGATCGCCGTCGCGCTGCTGGCCCGGCTTCATCCTCTCGGGGTTCTCGCCGCGGGGACGCTCTTCGGCGCGCTCGAGGCGGGCGCCGGTGCCATGCAGCGTGATGCCGGCGTCCCGGCGGTGGCGGTCTATGTCGTCGAAGCGGTCGTGATCATCGTGCTGCTGATCGCGGACGCGTATCGCCTGGCCCGCGTCACACGGGTGCGACCCACTCCCGCCCCGGAGACCGGCGGATGAGCGAGGCAGGTCCGCTGATCGCCGGTTTCCTGGGGGCGGCCGTCCGGGTGGCCACGCCGCTGCTGCTGGCGGCCACCGGCGAGACGATCAGCGAACGGGCCGGCGTCATCAACCTCGGACTGGAGGGCATGATGCTCGCCGGCGCCCTGGCGGCGACGTTGGGCGCCACGAATGGTGGGGGACCCTGGGCAGGGGTCGCGCTGGCGGTCCTGGTGGGCATGGCGCTGGCGGCGGCGTTCGCCCTCCTCACCGTGGGCGCCCGCACCGACCAGATCATCGCCGGCACCGCGCTCACGCTCGCCGCAGTGGGACTCACCGGCACAGTGTACCGGCGAGTCTACGGCGCGGCGGGAGCCGGTCTCGGTGTGCCGACGCTCGGCGCGATCGCCGTGCCCGGCCTCGAGCGGGTTCCCGTGATCGGACCGGCGCTGTTCGAACAGCCCGCACCCACGTACATCGCCCTCGTGGCGCTCCCCATCGTCTGGTGGATGCTGTTTCGAACCCGCCTGGGTCTCGCGCTTCGCGCAACGGGAGAAGCGGCGGCGCTCGCGCGCGCGGCGGGCGTCCGGACCCGGCTGATCCGGAGCGGGGCGACGATCGTCGGGGGCGGCTTCGCGGGGCTCGCCGGGGCGACGCTGGTGCTCGCGCAGGTGGGAACGTTCGCGGAGAAGATGACGGCGGGGCGAGGATACATCGCGATCGCGATCGTGGTGCTGGGGCGCTGGCATCCGGCCGGCGTGGGGGCCGCGGCGCTCCTCTTCGGTGCCGCGTCGGCGCTGCAGTTCGTCTTTCAGACGCTCGGCCTCAGGATTCCCTATCAGCTCTTCCTGATGCTGCCGTACGCGCTGGCCCTCCTCGCGCTGGGTGGTGCGGTGGGGCGCGTCCGCGCCCCGGCCGATCTCGGCAGGCCTTAGCGATCGAGCATCGTCGCCAGCTCCGCCCGGGCCTCCACGATCGTCGCGCGCACTTTCTCCTTGAGGGCGGGGACGTCGGCGGCGGTGAGACCCGTGGTCTCGACCGGCTCGAGGACCCTGACCACGGCGGTGGAACGGCCGAATCGCCAATCATGCTTCGGGAGCGCGGTGCCGGTTCCGTGCAGCGCAAGTGGCAGGATGGGCACGCCGGCATCGATCGCCAGGCGGAAAGCCCCGTCCTTGAACGGCAGCAGCTCGGTCGTCGCCGAGCGGGTTCCCTCCGGGAAGATCATGACCGACACCCGGCTCGCGAGCACTTCCCGGCAGCGGGCCATCGCCTCGGCCGCGCTGGGACCGAAGCCGCGCTTGAGCGGAACATCGCCGGCGAGACGCATCAGCCAGCCGAGGAACGGCAGGCGAAAGAGCTCGACCTTGGAGAGCCACTTCATTTCCCAAGGGAGATGGCTGATCAGGAGGATGTCGGCGAAGGATTCGTGATTCGAAACCACGACGTATGGCCGTCGGGGGTCGCGCGGGAGGGTGCCGGTGTATCGGAACCGCCACAGCGGATTGAGGGCGGCCTCGACGACGCCGATCCGCCGGAAGAGATATCCGACGGCGTAGCGGCCTCGATCGAACGGCAGAGTCACGAGCCAGACGAGCGACATGGCGGGGAGCCAGAGCAGGATACAGAGTCCCAGCACGAGCCAAGCCCACACCGACACGATAGATTGCCAGAGGCGGAACACGATTCTCCATCCGTAGAATGCCGGGCCGGGTAACCTTACACGGGAAACGGACGCGTGGCTACAGGACCTGCGGGCGAGCCCGAGCGGGCCGAGGACGGCTCGATCGAGAACCCCGATCTGGGCAAGCTGGGAGAAGCCCTGCGCGAGCGGATGGAGATCCGGTCTGTCGCGATCACCGGCCTGTTCGTCCTGGCGGTCTTCTACACGCTGTACTTCGCGCGACCATTTCTCCTGCCCATTGTCATCGCCATGCTGCTCGACTTCCTGCTCAGCCCGATCATCAGGGTGCTCAAGCGGATGCGCGTGCCCGAATCGGTCGGCGCGGCTATCGTCGTCGCCGGCCTGCTCGGCCTGGTCGCCGCCGGGATCTGGGCCCTCGCGGAGCCCGCCAAGTCATGGATGGCCCGGGCGCCGGCGAGCATGCACCAGGTACAGGAGCGAATGCGGGAGGTGCGCAAGCCGGTAGAGCAAGTGACGAAGACCGCGGAGGAGGTCGAGGCGGCCACCGATCTTGGCAAGAAGGGCGAGCACGAGGTGGTGGTTCGCGGCCCCACGATGAGCGAGCGTTTCTTCGGCAGCACGCAGACGCTTCTGGTCGGTGCCTTCGAATCGCTGGTGCTGCTCTACTTTCTGCTCGCTGTGGGCGACCTCTTTCTCCAGAAGCTCATCAAAGTGCTCCCGCTTCTCCGGGACAAGAAGAAGGCCGTCTCGATCGCCCGGGAGACGGAGATCTCGATCTCGACGTACCTGTTCACCGTGTCTCTCGTGAACGTCGGGCTCGGGCTGGTCGTGGCGCTCGCGATGCTCATCGTGGGAATGCCCAATCCGCTCCTCTGGGGTGCGCTCGCCGGCTTCGCGGAGTTCGTGCCCTACCTAGGCGCTGCCACCATGCTCGTGACGCTCTCGTTGGCGGGGTTCGTGACCTTTCCGGAGATCGGTCACGCCCTGCTCGTGCCGGGCGCGTATTTGGCCGTCAACCTGGTCCAGGCAAACTTCGTGACTCCACTCGTGCTCGGACACCGCCTGACGCTCAATCCGGTCGCGATCCTGGTGAACCTGGTGTTCTGGTGGTGGCTCTGGGGGGTGGGCGGCGCCTTCGTGGCGGTGCCGCTGCTGGCGACGTTCAAGATCTTCTGTGATCACATCGAATCACTGGCGCCCGTCGGCGAGTTCCTCGGTAACTGAACGGGCATCATGGAGCGCGTGACACCGGAGGAACACTCGCGGCTCGCCTGTCTACGGCATCCGGTGGATCTGTCGCGGGTCCGGCTCCATCGCGCCGGCTCGGGCGGGGCGCTGAGGCGGCTCGTGTTGTGGGCCAGTCGGGGGCGCGCCGTCGCGCTCGGCAACGACGTGTTCCTCCCCGCCCGGAGCGACGGCGACCTTCGCGTCTTGGCTCACGAGCTTACCCATTGCGGCCAGTATCAGGCGTGGGGCCCATGGCGTTACTACACCCGCGGCGCGGGAGCCCAGGCGCGCGACCTGCTCCACCGCGTGTTCGGCGTCGGGCGAAGCCCGTATGCCTATGAGATCGAGCCCGGAAAGCCGTTCGAGGCGTACGGGATGGAGCAGCAGGCGCAGATCGTGGAAGACTCGTTCGAGGGTAACCGCACCGCTCATTCCTGATCGGGCAGCCGGTCTTCCCAGAGTGCCAGCATGTTTCCGTCGGGGTCGGCGATCATCGCCATGATGCCCCAGGCCTGCTGGGTCGGTTCGGTCACGAACTGAACGCCCCGTTCGTGCAGCTCTCCGCAATAGTGCAGCAATCCGGGGACATACAGCGTGATGCCGGTGTGCCGGCCCACGAGCGTCTTGGCGTCCGGATGAATCGCGGGGTGCACGCCGATGCGGGTACCGCCATCGAAGAACTCGGCGCCGAACGAGCCTTCCTTGGTGATCGGCAGGCCGAGCCGGTCGCGATAGAACTCGGTGGCGCGCGCGATGTCGCTGACGAAGATGGCGATGCTGTAGACGGATGGCGGGGGCGCCGTCACGAGGCCCCGCCGCCGAGCAGCCCGCCAAGGGCGCGGAGCATGAGCACCGCGACCGTGACCGCGCCGGTCGTGAGGAGCAGCAGTCCCAGCACGAGCAGGGCCACGAAACCCCGACTCGCCCTCGTGCTCGCGGCGGGACGCTGGAGATGCTCCTCGAGGAGCACGAGATTCCGCAGGTTCGCCTTCCAGGCGACATCGAACAGGTCGCCCAGCACGGGGACCTCCCCGACCAGCGTGTCCAGGGCGACGTTCCAGCCCATCCGCGCGAGGAGGCTCCGGGGCACCCCCAGCCGGGCCGACTCCGCGATGATGTAGAGCGAGAGCACGCCGCCCAGGAGATCTCCGAGCCCGGGCACGAGCCCGATGATGCTGTCGACCCCGAAACGGATTCTCGTTCCCGGAATCCCGATCGCGCTGTCGAGTATCCAGCCGACCCGGCGGAGCCGCTCCAGGCGGCGGTCGAGGGTGCCGACCTCGGCGGGCGACGCGGTATGTCGGGTTGTGGCGAGTGAGCGGTCCATGGGTCGAAAGGTACCCTCGCCTAAAAGAGCCTGCGAAGGACGTTGACGATCAGGGTCAGCGCCGCCGATACGACGAGCATCGAGACCAGCGGCACGTAAATCCGGACCGAGTCCCGCTCGATCCGGATATCCCCCGGGAGATGGCCGAACCACTGCAGGCCGCCGGACCAGACCAGCAATCCCACGAGAATCAGCGCCACGCCGAGCCCCACGAGCACCGGACCGGGAGACAGGGTCATTCGATGAGGCCCTGCCGGACGGCGTGGATGTAGTCGGTATACGCGGGCTCGCTGCCGCTCTCGCGCATCGCGGCGGCGATCTGTCCTCGATGGTAGGCGGAATGCATCGCGACGTGGGTCAGAATGTCGGCCACGGTGCTGGTCCAGAACTCGCCTCTGGTATTGCGATACCCCCGGCCGTCCTCGAGGTCTTCGTTCTCGAGCTCGGCCAGCACCTGAGGCCAGATCGTATCCAGCTGGGCCAGCCTCGTGGCGCATCCGTCGACGTCGAGCTGGGGCCAGACGTCCATCACCGGCGCCTCCTGCTTCAGCCGCGCGAGCCAGAGGAACTCCGCGCCGACGATGTGCGCCATCCAGCGCACCGCGCGGGCCGGCGGCGCCGAGGCCGCGCGAAGCGAGCCCACCGTCTCGGCGTTGGCCCAGCGGTCGTGCTCGAGGAGACGGGCGAAGTAGTGGGGATCAGCGCCCACGGCTTGGTTCCACCGACCCGAAGGCCGCGTGAAGGTTGCGGCGCATCCCCTCGAGGCCAGGCCGTTCGAACGGCGTATCGGCGAAGCGAGCCGCGAACTCGTCCTCACTCATCCCGTCGAAGTACGAGGCGCCGGCGCCGTCGAGTCGATGCAGGGGGCGGAACTCCTGAACCGATGTGGGTTCCGCGAAGCGATGATTCCAGGGGCACACGTCGTTGCAGATGTCGCAGCCGAAGGCGTATCCCTCCATCCGGGGCAGGAGGTCGCCGGGAATGGGGCCGCGCTGCTCGATGGTGAGATAGGAAATGCAGCGGGTGGCGTCGAGCACCCGCGGCTCGACGATCGCTCCGGTGGGACAGGTGTCCAGGCAGCGGGTGCAGGTTCCGCAGTGATCGGTGTCGAAGGGACGGTCCGGCGGCAGGGCCAGGTCGGTAAAAATCGTCCCGATGAAGAAGAACGAGCCGGCCCCGGGACGGATGATCATCGTGTTCTTCCCGATCCAGCCGAGGCCGGCGCGCTGGGCCAGCTCCCGCTCGGGAATCGGGCCGTCGTCGGCATAGGCGTGGGCGACCTGGGCACCGTTGTCCCTGAGAAACTGGCCGAGCCGATCCAGGCGGCGCAGCGTCACCCGGTGGTAATCCTGTCCCCGGGCGTACTTGGCGATTCGGGGCGGTTGAGCGTCAGCTTCCCGGTCTGGCCAGTAGTAGTTGTCTAAGACTACTACTATGGATAAGGCCTCGGGGACGTTGATCTTCGGATGCTTCCGGCGCTTCGCCTGGCGGTGGAGATACCGCATCGTACCCGCGAACCCTCGGGCGAGCCACGCGTCGAGCTCGACGGCGTGCGGAGTAGGGCTCGGGTCCGTGATGCCGCAGGCCAGGAAGCCGAGCTCCTTCGCGCGCGCTTTCAGTGCCGGCGCCAGGCTCATGGCAACGATGCGGGGGCCCCGGCGGGCCTCAGCGTGGCGCCCGGCACCTGGGTTTCTTCCGTGATGAGCCGGGCGCCGCGGCTGTACGTGAAGTAGGACCAGGCCCACTCGAGCAGGACGAGCACCCGATTGCGAAACCCGATGAGGAAGAAGATGTGGACGAAGATCCAGGCCAGCCATGCGATGAAGCCGCCGAAGCGCAGCTTCCAGATGTCCGCCACCGCCTGGCCGCGGCCGATCACGGCGAGCTGTCCCTTGTCCCGGTAGGCGAAGGCCCGGCGCGCCCGGCCGGCGAGATCACCCATGATCACTCGCGCGGTGTACTGTCCCATCTGGATCGCGACGGGGCAGACGCCTGGGAGAATGTCCCCGTTGCTCTTGAAGGCCGCCGCGTCGCCAAGCACGAAGACTTCGGGGTGGCCTGGAATGGTGCAGTCGGGCTCCACGATCGCGCGGCCGGCTTCATCGAGCGGAGTGTTGAGCGTCTGGAGCAGTGGGCTCGCCTTGTTGCCTGCCGCCCAGATCACCGTGTGGGTCGGGATCACCCAGCCGGCGGCCGTGACCGACCCGGGTCGGATGTCCGTGACGAATGTCTGGGTCCGCACCTCGACACCGAGCTTCCGCAACTCGAGCTTGGCCTCGTCGCTGAGACTCGGCGGATAGGCGCTCAGGAGACGCGGTCCTCCCTCGAGCAGCATGACCGTCGCCTCGCCGGGATCGATGTGCCGGAAGTCGCGCCGGAGCGCATAGCGCCGGATCTCGGCCACGGCGCCGGCCATCTCCACGCCCGTAGGGCCGCCGCCGACCACCACGAACGTGAGATGGGCATGCCGGCGAACGGTGTCGGTTTCCCGCTCGGCCCGCTCGAAGGCCAGCAGCACGCGGCGGCGGATCTCGAGCGCATCTTCCAGGCTCTTGAGCCCCGGCGCGAGCGGCTCCCACCGATCGTGGCCGAAGTAGGAATGCCGCGCACCCGTGCCGACGACCAGGTAGTCGTACTGCAGCCGGGTGCCGTCGGTGAGCTTCACGGTGCGCGTGTCGACATCCACGCCGCCGGCTTCCGCGAGCAGGACCTCGGTGTTCCGCGAGTGGCGGAGTATGGACCGGATCGGCGAGGCGATGTCGCTGGGGTTGAGCCCCGCCGTGGCCACCTGGTACAACATGGGCTGGAACAGGTGGTGATTGCGACGGTCGACGACCGTGACCCGCACCGGCGCCTTCCGGAGGGCCTTGGCGGCGTACAGTCCCGCGAATCCCGCACCGAGAATGACGACATGCGGCGTCTTCCGACTTTCCTGCCGATCGGTCACCAAGGCCTCGCTCACCATGAAAGGTCCATCGTCTCGCGCCGCCAGCGCGCAAACCGGATGACGTCGTCCACGGGCGGCACGGCGGCCTCGTCGGCGTACGCCGTGTACATTCGCCAGCGCAGATAGGCGCGGTCGGGCAGGGGCAGGAACGGCGCATGCCGCCACCAGTTCCGCCGCCGGAATGCCCAGGCCGTCGCCAGCAGGTCGAGGGCCAGTCGGGGACGAACCACCGCGCGCGCCGCGAGCTTCGCCACGAGCGCGAGCCAGGAGCCACGGTACGTTCGCACCGTCGGTGATGACGGGTGTTCGGCGCGCATGCTGGAAAATACACGACGGTCAACCGGGGTGCTGTCCGCGCCGCGCTGCGGGTATATTGGCCGCAATGGCCACCCTCGCGGCCTCGGTGCCCACTCGAGACTACCGGGCGGAATTTCCGGTTTTCCGCCACACCAGATACCTGAACAGCTGCTCGCTCGGAGCGTTGTCGGTCCGGTCGCGCGCGCGAGTCACGGAGTGTCTCGATCTCTGGGAACAGCGCGGTGCCGCGGCGTGGTACGATGTCTGGTGGGGAGCGCTCGCGGAGCTCCGGAGCCGGTACGCCCGGCTGCTCGGCGCCCCGCCGGGAACGATCGCCCTGCACCCCAACGTTTCCGGCGCGCTGACGGCAGTGGGGGAATCGCTGGACTATCGCCGGCGGCCGAAGGTGGTCGTCACCGGTCTCGATTTTCCCACGATGGCCCATCAGTGGCTCGGCAAGGCGCCGGAAGGGGTCGAGGTGGTCGTCGTAGAGAGCCCCGACGGGATCGGCGTACCGACGGACGCGATCGGCCGCGCGGTGGACGACCGGACGGCCCTCGTGGCCACCAGTCACGTGTTCTTCACAACGGGCGCCATCCAGGACATCCGCGCGGTTGCAGATATCGCGCATCGCCGCGGGGCATTGCTCCTGGTCGACGGCTATCAGGCGGCCGGACAGATTCCGGTCGACGTCCAGGCGACTGATGTCGATTTCTACTGCGGCGGCGGGCTCAAGTGGCTGCTCGGCGGCAGCGGTGTCGCATATCTGTATGCGCGAGCCGAGCTGCTGTCGTCGCTGGCGCCCCGGGCGACGGGATGGTTCGCGGACCGGGACCAGTTCCGCTTCGACCCGCGACGGCTCGAGCCGCACGACGACGCGCGGCGGCTCGAAGCCGGCACGCCGCCGATGCTGTCGGTCTACGCGCAACTTGGCGGGCTCGACATCGTCGAGGAGCTGGGACCCGACGAGATCCGCCGGCGCACCATGCTCCTCGCGGAGGATCTGATCGAGACCGCGCGGGCCGCGGGTCTTGCCCCGACGGTGGCTCCGGCGGCCGAGGAACGCAGCGCCATCGTCACGATTCCGAGCGACACCCCCGGGGACCTCGTGCGCCGGCTCGCGGAGGCGCGCATCGTCGCGGATGCCCGGCCGGGACGCGTCCGTCTCTCCCCATACTTCTACAACATCGCCGACGACCACCGCGCGGCCATCGAGTGTCTGACCCGTGAGTAACAGTCCCTACCGCCACATGGACGACAAGAAGCTGCCGACGGAAGACGAGGCACTCCTCGAGAGCCCGCCGCCGGTCCCCGCCGAGTCGCTCTTCCTCAAGTCCGACTCGTGGCGGGTGCTCCGGATCATGGGCGAGTTCGTGTGGGGCTTCGACAATCTCGCCGACGTGAGCGACGGGGTCACCATCTTCGGCTCGGCCCGGACGCTCCCGGACGACCCGTACTATCAGAAGGCGGTGGAGACCGCCCGGCTGCTGGCCCAGGCCGGCATCACCGTGATCACCGGCGGCGGACCCGGGATCATGGAAGCCGCCAACATGGGGGCGGCCGAGGCGGGTGGACTCTCGATCGGCTGCAACATCGAGCTGCCGTTCGAGCAGGGCTCCAACGCCTACCTGAGCCGCAGCCTCAATTTCAAGTTCTTCTTCGTCCGGAAGACGATGTTCGTCAAGTACGCGACGGCGTTCATCGTCTTCCCGGGCGGATACGGCACGCTGGACGAGTTGTTCGAGGCCCTCACTCTGATTCAGACGGGCAAGGTCAAGCACTTCCCGGTCATCCTGTTCGGCGCCGACTACTGGTCGGGCCTGGTGGACTGGCTGACCCGCACGGTGACCGGCGAGGGCAAGATCAATCCGACCGACCTCCTGCTCTTCCGCCTCACCGACGACCCCGCCGAGGCCGCGCGAATCGTCATCGAAGCCCGTGCGGAGCGTCCGACCGATCCCGCGGCCCGCGTGCTCGGGTGATCCCATGACCACACCCCGACCGTCCGCCCCCTATCTGCGCGGACAGCGCATCGATCCCACCGGCATCACCGGGGGCGAGTCGGTGGCCGCGCTGGTGGATAACGCCTTCCTCGCCTACAACGCCGGCCGCCTGCGGGAGGGGTGCCACCTGTTCACGCGTCTCATGCTGGAGCCGGACGTCACGGTGGGCATGACGCTCACCGGGGCCATGACCCCGGCCGGCCTCGGCATGAGCTGCCTCATCCCGCTCATGGAGGCCGGCTTCGTCGACTGGGTGATCTCGACCGGCGCCAATCTCTATCACGACGCTCATTTCGCGCTGGGCCTGGCGATGCACCGGGGCACGCCCAACGCCGACGACGTCGAGCTGCGCGACAAGGGCGTCGTCCGGATCTACGACATTTTCTTCGACTATCACGTGCTCCTCTCGACCGACGCGTTCATCCGCGAGGTATCGGCCCGCGAGGAGTTCCAGCGTCCCATGAGCAGTGCCGAGTATCACTACCTGCTCGGCGGATACGTCCGCGAGCGCGAGCGGGCGCTCGGACTCTCGCGCCGCTCGGTGCTGTCGGCGGCGCACGAGCTGGAGGTGCCGCTCTACACCAGCTCGCCGGGCGACAGCTCGATCGGCATGAACGTCGCCGAGCAGGCGCTCGCCGGCAGCAAGCTCCGCTTCGACGTGAGCGCCGACGTGAACGAGACGGCGAGCATCGTGCTCGAGGCCAAGCGAACGGGCGGCAAGAGCGGCGTGCTCATCGTGGGTGGCGGCAGTCCCAAGAACTTCATGCTGCAGACCGAGCCCCAGATCCAGGAGGTGCTCGGCATCGACGAGCGGGGGCACGACTACTTTCTGCAGATGACCGACGCGCGTCCCGATACGGGCGGACTGTCGGGTGCCACGCCGGCCGAAGCGGTGAGCTGGGGCAAGATCGATCCCGACCAGCTGCCTGGGACGGTGGTGGTCTACGCCGACAACTCCATCGCGCTGCCACTGCTGACGGCGTACGCGCGGGAGCGGCGCGAGCCTCGGCCGCTCAAGCGGCTCTTCGGCCGCCGGCAGGCCATGATGGACCGGCTGGTGCGGGAATACCGGGCGGCGCTGGACTTCCGGGACCGGCGGGCCGATGCGTCGCTGGCCCAGATGCACCCGGGGGCGGGGGGAGCCGAGACCGTCGCCCGCCGGTGAGCCCCAGGGCCGGCCTCGGCCTCCTGGCCGTCGCCAATCTCCTCAGTTACATCGTCCGCAACGTCGTCTTCGCGCTCTTCGAGCCGCTGAAGCACGACCTTCATCTCGCCGACGCCCAGCTCGGACTCCTCGCGTCGGCCTACGTCTTCGCCTTCTCCCTCGCTGCGTTGCCCGCCGGCATCATTGGCGACCTGCGCTCCCGGCGCAGCGTCATTACCGCGGGGGTATTGCTCTGGAGCGTCTTCACGCTGGCGAGCGGATTCGTGACCGGCTTCGGCTGGCTGGTCGTCTGCCGGGCCTTCGTGGGCGCGGGCGCGGCGGCGTTCGGCGCCGCGGCCCAATCGCTGGTCGCCGACTACTTCCCGTCGCGCGGCCGCGCGGTGGCGATGGGCATTCTCGCGGCCGGCATCACCCTCGGCGGTGTCCTCGGGATCTGGCTCGGAGGACATCTCGATGCCGGATACGGATGGCGGCTCACGCTCGTGGCCGTCAGCCTGCCCGGATTCGCCCTCGCGGCGTTCACGTCCCATCTCACCGATCCGCTGCGGTATTCGGCCGTGCCGCTCCGCACGTGGATCCGGATGGGGATGGAAGGGATCTCCTCCTATCTCGTCCCGCCGCTACGCGCGGTGCTCCACACGCCGACACTGGTCTTCGTCTTCGTCGGGGGCGCGCTGATCTCGTTCGGCACTAATGGACTGGTGGGCTGGGCGCCGACGTTCATGGCGCGGGAGCTGGGACTGACGGTGGCCCAGGGGGCGAAGCTCCTGGGAACCTACGGCCTGGGCGCCGGCATCGCGGGGGCGCTCTGCGGCGGTATGGTGGCCGACTGGCTCCGCCGCCATACGGCGACGGGCCGGGTCATCACGATCGGGGCGAGCCTCCTGATCGGCGGATCGCTCGCCGTGTGGCTCCTGACGGTGCGTGACCTCGGACTCTTCGTGCCGATCTTCTGTGCGGCGTTCTTCTTTCTCTCCTGGTTCAACGGACCCATTTTCGCGACGATCTTCGACGTGGTGCCGGCGCGGATCAGCGCGACGGTGTCCGGCGCCTACCTGCTCTTCATTCACCTGGTGGGTGACACGATCGCCTTTCCGCTCGTGGGCGCGCTCTCCGACCGGTTCGGCCTCCATCGCGCCGTCCTGCTGCTGCCCATCGTGGCGGCGATCGGCGGCCTCATCGTCCTCGGTGCCATCCGGACCGTCCAGCCCGACATGCAGAGGGTGGCGTCGGCGCCGTAGGTATCAGGAGCCGCGTCGATCGGGCAGCGACCGGGCGTAGGTCCAGACCGCCAGGATCTCGTCGTCCGTCATGCGTCCCGACCGGGTCCACGGCATCTTCGTGGCGTCGATCGCGCTTCCGTTGGGGCGGACCCCCTGGCGCAGCGCAAGGATGAAATCCGCCCCGGTCCAGGCCCCCAGCCGGCGGCGCGTGATGTCGGGCGCATCGGGCGCGCCGGTGCCGTCGAGGCGGCCGCCGTGGCAGGTCCGGCATCCGCCGATTGTCGCGAGGTACTCGCCATAGTCGACGGTCACACCAGATGCCGGCGGCCGCCGGGGCGCGCCGTGGTCGATGATCGTCACGGGGAGAAGGGGGAAGTCTCCCTTGAGGTAGAGCACGCGCGCGAGCGGTCCGATCTGCGGCGCGGGCCAGTCGCGATCGACCGCAGGAATCGTCCGCAGATAGCCCATGACGGCGGCCAGGTCATCGTCACTCAAGGCCGCAAAGGCCTCTGACGGCATGAACAGGAGGGGCCGTCCACCGCGCCCTACGCCGTGACGGAGCGCGCGCTCCCAGTCGGCATCGGTGAAGCCTTCAATGCCCCCGCGGCCGGCCGTGATGTTGGTGGCCGCCAGCCGCCCGAAGACACGGCTGGCGAACAGCATCGTGCCACCATAGTCGTCGCCGTGACAGTCCTGGCACTTGCCGATTGCGTCGACCAGATGGCGTCCGCGCGCGAGCGACGCGGTGTCCTGGGCAGCCTTCACCGGTGAATCGGTGAAGGCGTAGATGCGGTTGATGTGGCGGGACGTGACGGCGTAGATCAGAACGCCGCCGAGGATCACCAGCGCGGCCAATGCACCGAGGGCGAGGCCGGTTCTGCGCAGCCAGCGGGGCACGAACATCTCCTCCCTGGATTACCGGGCGCTGCGGTACATCAATTCCATCAGCTCGTCGTACATGGCGTCCGCCTGGGCCTGGTCGCCCGAGCGGATCGCGGTCGAGGCGCAATGCTTCAGATGGTTGTGCAGCAGGCCGCGACTGACGCCGCGGAGCGCTTCCTGGACCGACGACACCTGCGTCAGCACGTCGGCGCAGTATCGCTCCTCCTCGATCATGCGCTGCAGGCCGCGTACCTGTCCCTCGATCCTGCGAAGCCGGGTGAGCGCCGCATGCTTGAGCTCCGGATCGAGCTGAACGGCGTGAGTACCGTCGCCCGGGCGGGTGCCGCAGGCGCACGAGGCCAGGGGTTCGGACGACATGCTCATCTCCTTCGCGAATCCAACGCGGGGGCGAAGCTCCGCAACCGCAGGCTGTTCATCACCACGCTGACGGAGCTCACGGCCATCGCGGCGGCGGCCATGGCGGGCGTGAGCCGCAGGCCGAAGGCGGGAAACAGCGCCCCGGCCGCCACCGGAATCCCGATCACGTTGTAGATGAACGCCCAGAACAGGTTCTGCCGGATGACGCGCATCGTTCCCCGCGCCAGCCGGATCGCGGTGACGGCACCCGCCGGGTCGCCACGCATGAGGGTGACCGTCCCGCTCTCCATGGCGACGTCGGTCCCGCTACCCATCGCGATGCCCACGTCGGCCTGGGCCAGTGCCGGCGCGTCATTCAAGCCGTCGCCTACCATGGCCACCACCGATCCGCCGGCCTGAATCGCGCGAATCTCCTCCAACTTTCTTTCGGGCAACACTTCGGCGATCACGCGGCCGATGCCGACGGCGCGCGCCACGCTCTCGGCCGTCCGGCGGTCGTCGCCGGTGAGCATCACCGTGGCGATGCCCATCCGGTCGAGCGCCGCCACCGCGTCGCGGCTCGCCGGCTTGATGGGGTCGGCCACCGCGACGACCGCCGCGAGCCGACCGTCCACGGCAACCAGCACAGGCGTATGTCCATCCGCCGCCGCCGCGGTCGCCGCCTCGGCCAGCGGATCGGTAGTGACCCGAAGGTCCTTCATCAGCGCGGCGTTGCCGACTCCGACGCGGTGTCCCTCGACGATCGCCATCACGCCTTTGCCGGTCTGACTCCGAAACGCCTGAGCAGCAGGAATCGCCACGCCACGCCGCTCCGCCGCGGCGACGACGGCCTCCGCCAGGGGATGCTCGCTCAGCCGTTCGACACTCGCGGCGAGGGCCAGGACCTGCGACTCGCCGAATGTCCCGCTCGGCGCCAATGCGACGGAGGCGACTGCCGGCCGTCCCTCGGTCAGCGTGCCGGTCTTGTCGAAGACGACCGTGTCGACGGCCTCGCTTCGCTCGAGTGCCTCACCGCCCTTGATCAGAACGCCCAGCTCGGCGCCCCGGCCGGTCGAGACCATGACCGCCGTCGGAACGGCGAGTCCCATCGCGCAGGGGCAGGCGATGATCAGGACCGTCACCGCGGCGACGAGCGCGTGCAGGTATGAGGGGGCCGGCCCCAGATCGTACCATACGACGAACGTCGCGATGGCGATGGAGAGCACGACCGGCACGAAGACGGCGGAGATTCGGTCGGCCAGACGCTGAATGGGCGCCTTGGAGCCCTGCGCCTGCTGCACCAGCCGGATGATCCGTGCGAGCACCGTGTCCTGCCCCACCCGCTCCACCTTGATCCGGAGCGCCCCGTTCCGGTTGAGCGTCGCGCCGACCACGGCGGCGCCGACGGACTTGGCCACCGGCAGGGGCTCGCCGGTCAGCATCGACTCGTCCACGTTGCTCGTGCCGTCGATCACGGTGCCGTCGGCGGGGATCTTTTCTCCGGGCCGCACCACGGCGTCGTCGCCGACTTCGAGATCATCCAGCGGGATTTCGCGTTCCTCGCCGCCCCGGATGACTCTCGCCGTGGCGGGCCGAAGTCCGGCCAGCTTGCGCACGGCCGCCGAGGTGTGGCTCCGGGCCCGGGCCTCGAGCAGGTTGCCGAAGAGGATGAGGGCGATGATGACGACGACCGGCTCGAAGTACACGTACGGAGCTACGCCGCGCGACGCGAACCATCCGGCGGCCACGGTCACCACCACGCTGTAGCTGAACGCCGCTCCCGTGCCCACCGCGATGAGCGTATTCATGTCGGCGCTGTGGTGACGAAACGCGCTCCACGCCCGGGTGTAGAAGTGGCGGCCGGCCCAGAGCACGACGGGCAGGGAGAGGGCCAGCTGCAGCCAGCGCGAGCGCGGACCAGCCGTGTGGGTGCCCGAGCCCATGCTCAGGAGCATCACGATCGCGGCCGATGCCGCGCTCACCAGGAGCTTGCGCCACAACCCGGAAACTTCCGCGGCACGCTCCGCCTCGTGCGCCTCGAACAGGTCCTCTTCGGATCGCTCGGGCGACGGAAGCTCGGCGCCGTAGCCGGTGCTGCGGATCACGTCCACCAGCCGCCCGGGCGAAGTGACTGCGGGATCGTACGTGACCGTGGCCGACCCGGTCATCAGGTTGACGCTCGCCCCGCTCACCCCGGCGGTGGTCTCCAGCGATCGCTGCACCTTGCCGCTGCAGGCCGCGCAGCTCATGCCGGACACCGGAATGGTGCACTGGCCTGCCGGAACCGTCGCGCTCGTCATGTTTCGACCACCACGCGGCCGCGGACCATTCCCATCCCGCACGTGAACTCGTACTCCCCGGGTTTGGTGGGGGTGAAGTCGACGGGTGTCGTCTGGTGGGCCGGGAGAAAGGAGCGGATGCCGAAGTCGGGGAGCACGACTTCCTCCGTGCAGCTGTTCGTCTCGTTCCTGAAGAACTCGAGACGGACCGGGCGCCCCATCCGGACCTTCACGACGGCCGGCGAGTAGCCGCCCTTGACCTCGATCCTGATCCGTTGCGGGCCGGATCCCTGCGCGGACGCGACGACGGCCGCGCCACGACCGGCGAGGAAGAAGTAGTAGTTGACCCAGATGATCGCGATCAGGCCGGCCAGCGTAACCGTGACCTGTGACGTCGTCATTGGTGGTGCCTTTCCTTCGATATGCATCGGCGTGCATCGATCCGAAGCACGCCCGGGCCCTGGAATCCGCCCATACCCCAGGGAACTAATATAGGGGGGAGGGGTATGTCAATAGGCTAACCGGCAACGAGTTATCACTCAAATACCAGTTTCCAGCCATATGCGAACGGTTGCCGCCTCGACCACGGCACAGCTCCTGCCCCTGTACGACGCATGCTGGCGCCAGACGGGTCCCACCCTACACACAACGAGTACCCTTCGAGACCGGCCGAGCCGCTCGTGCCGATTCTCCGGGTCGAAGAGGGGTTAGCGGACCGCACGGCGTTGGCGACCTGGCACGAGGCACTCTCCGATGCCATCGCCGCCGATGTGCCCCATGACCTGCTCGGCCTCTGGCTCTATCCGGCCGCCGGGGGGTCGGTGCTGCTCGGACCCGAAGCGCTGGCGCAGGACAGCCTCGCCGTTCCCGTTCCCTGCCCCCAGCTCAACCAGCGCCAGATTACCGAGCTTGTGGATGTGATTCGCCGGGCTGGATATGGGTCCGTGGTCGGGATTCCCGTGCGTTTCGGCCGGCGGGATGTGGGTCTCGTGCTGGTGGCCGCCCTCCAGCCGGATCGCTACAGCGATCCCGAGATTCTCACGCTCCGTCTGGTGGCCCAGCGGGTCGCCGCCTTGCTCGGCCGCCTGGCCAGACAGTGGCCGTTGGAGGCGGGTGAGCCGGTTCCTCAGTCGGAGCGGATTGCAGCCATGCTCGAGGCCGTGGCGCAGGCGAGCACGTCCGTCGCCACGCCTCAGCGCTTTCTCGCCGCCCTGAGTCCCGCCCTCGAGTCGCTCCTCCCGCACGATCATCTCGAGCTGTTGCTGGCCGACGCCGAGCATGCCCGTTACTACCGGCTCGGGGAGCATCCGGGCGGTGCGCTCTGGCTCGATCCGTCTCTCGTCATCGGTCGCGAGTATCTCGACGTCGCCTCGCTGTTCGCCGGCCAGGACCGTCTCGTGCTCTCGGATGCCTGGCGCGAGTCTCGCTGGCCGCGTGGCTATTTCACGGTGGTGGACCCGCCGGGTGCGGAGCCCCGGGCGGTGGTGGGCGCCCGGATCGCCGGCGCCGGAGGACTCACCGCCTACCTGCTTGCGGCGAGTGTGGGTGCGGACCTGTACTCCGAGGATGACGCCGCGCTGCTCGCTCGCGTCGCCTCGCTCGTGACGCCGCAAGTGGCGCTCATGGTGGCCTCGGCGAGCGCCGGCGACCGCGCGCCGTGTGCGGCCGCCGCGCCCGATTGGACGGCGGGGGTGGCGACCCTCCTCGCGACGTGCGGGGATGTGGGCGAAGCGATCCTGCGGATACGCGATCTCGCGGCGAGGACGCTGCCGTTCGACGAAATGCGCTACGCCATGCGCCTCAGCGAAGGGGACCGGGTGGCGGTGCTCGTACCGGGTGAGCGTCGCGCTCTGCCCGACCTCCCGCTGGTTCCGGTGGCCGGAACGACGCTCGGAGACATTCTGGCCGGCTCGTCGTCGGCCTCGTTCGAGGTCGTCGAGGGCGAGGCCACCCTTACGGTGCCGCTTCGCGTGGCTGGACGAATTCACGGTGCCCTGGTGCTGACGGCCCGGTATCCCTCCCTGCTCCGTGAGACCCATCTGCCGCCGGCGCAGCAGCTCGCCGACATCGTGGCGCCGCACCTCGAGCTGGTGCGCCGCGCCGCGCTTCTCCCGCCATCGTACCTCCCCGGCTGGAAGCGGACGCAGCGCAACCAGTCCTAGCTACCTCCCTACCTGATCCTGGCGACGCCGAATCGCGCATCGACCGACGCGCTGATGGCGCCGGAGCCGTCTCTGGTGATCTTGATCTCCAGGGGTTGCCCCGAGCCCGGCACTTCCACGAGCAGGTGACGCGCCGATCCACCCCGCAGCGTTCCCGCGCCGGCGAATGACGCTCCGGATACCGTGTCGGGGTTCAACGGGTAGGCGGAGGGAAAGTCTGCGGGATCCTGCTCGTGCAGGCTGTCGAATGTCGTGCGCCACCGCCAGCTCTTGTAGCTCAATCGGCCCGTCGCATCACTGAACCCGGTGAGGTCGTCGAGATAGTTGGCCATCTGCCACTGCGTCACCAGGGTGGCGAACTGCGCCCCGGTCACCGCTTCGACGTTCGCGCTCCCCGTCGCGCTGGTGGAGAGCAGTGCCTTGGTGAGGTTCGCCCCGGTCGAATCGGTATCGAAATGATCGACCAGCCAGCGTACGAAGAGCCAGTTAGCCCCACGCTCCGGGAGCCGCCCGAGCGATCCGACGGGCTCGATCAGAAAGTTGTCCTCCTCGTTGGAGAGGTAGTCGTACGCGTTGCTCACGTCGCCGATGGCAAACTGGCTGAATCGGGTGCCCGACGGCTCTCCGGGCGCCTCCGGCAGCTTCCGCGCGCCGAGTTCCTCGGCGAAGTGCGACAGCCCTTCGTTGAGCCAGGTCGCTTCAGCGTCGCCGCCCCTCACCAGCACATGCTGGTTGAAGCTGATCATGTGCTGAAACTCGTGGATGAACGTCGGCTCCAGAAAACTGCGCGCGAAGTTCACCGGAACGGTGCAATTGGAGTTGGTCGGATCAGGGACCAGGCTGTAGAAGACCTCGCCGCCGTTGGAATTCTGCTGTGTCGGCAGCAGGTCGAGCCCGAAGAAGAACCCGAGAATGACGCTCCCTGTGGTGTTGCAATTGCCGCTCAGCTCGTTGATCGCCGGTGAGAGAAGCACGGCGACCACTCCGTTCTCATCGATATCGGACTCGGTCCCGAACGCGGCCGAGTCCACGGCGTACATCTGAGTGTCGAAGAGGCTGCCGGTCGCGTCCAGATCGCCCTGGGAGTAGCCATTGGGTGGAGCAGCGTCGTCGAGGTAGATGGCCACCTTGCGCCCCACGTATTTCGCGGTGGCTGTCACCGGGGCGAACGTGAACGGTGCGCTGGTACTGGAAAGGACATGAAACTGTCGCTGACTCCCGACCGTGGGGGGGACGACTTCCGCCGAGGGAGCGGCGCCCACTGAGAAGAGCGCGCCGGGAGTTCGGGCGAGCTGCTGCTCGTATTCGCGGAGCCGCTGGTGAAACTCGGCCGCCGACGCGCCTGGCCGGAACGGAGCGAGCGCCGGCGAGGGCAAGGCGGAGGCGGCGACGGCCGCCGAGCCGACGACGCCCGCGTCGATCTGATAGGGCGCGGTGACGCCGCCGTCGCGTACCTCGGACGAGGTGGACACGGCAACCACCAGGTACTCGGCACCGTCCGCTCCCGCCGCGGGGAGTCGGAGGCAACCCTGGGAGCTGGCGGGATCGAGCACGGCGCTATGTCCCGGGGACAGCGTGACGTCGGCACACGACGTCACGGGGGTCGGGCCGGGACCGGTGGTATCGCTACCGCAGGCTGCCGCGCCGGACGCCAGGAGGGCGATCCAGGCGCGGGATCGGATGATGGGCATCGCGGGCTCCAGTCAGAAGTCGGTGCTCACCCGGACGACCAGATTTCGGCCCGGGTCGGGAGCGTAGGTCTTGTACCGGCTCAGGAAGCTCGCGTACAGCTTGTTGAATGCATTCCGAAGCTGAATGTCCAACGAGACGGCTCGCGCTCCCACCGGCAGCTGGAAGCCGCCGCCGAAGGTGGCCAGCGTGTAGCCCGGCGGAGCGAAGTCCTCCGGATCGATCTTCGTCTGCTGCGAGTTCGACTCGCCCTCCGCCGACAGGTAGGCGTTCTGGAGCCATCCCCCGCGATTGCTCTCGAGCCGGACTCCATACGTGGCCCGGAAGGGCGGTATGAATGGAAGCGGCAGGTCGGTGGTCCGGTTCTGGCCGCGTACGTAATCGGCGGTACCGCGGAGGTGGAGCCAGGGGGTGGCGTGATACTCCAGCGCCGACTCGAATCCCGTAAGACGGGCGTCGCCCTGCGTGATGTCGAAGATCTCGAAACCCGACTCCGGATCGTCCACTCCCGTCGGATTGGGGAAGATGAAGTCATTGATGTAGTTGGCGAAACCGCCGATCTCAGCCGTGAAGTTGCGGGCCTGCACCCGGAGCGACAGGTCGGTATTGATGGACGTCTCGTTCGTGAGCGCCGAATCGCCCCGCTCGAATCGCACGGTGCCCTCGTGCACACCGTTGGAGAAGAGATCGAACGCGGTCGGCGCCCGGTAGCCTCGGCCGACGTTCAACACCAGCGCCACGGGCTCGGCAATGCGATAAAGCACGCCAAGATTTCCGGTCACCGAGTTGTATTTCCGCGTCTGGCCCACCACTCCCAATTCCTCGTCGTCGTCGACGTCGAGGTTGCGATGGTCGTACCGGGCACCGGCCGACAGGTTCCACCGCCCCAGCTCTGCCTGCTCGAAGCCGTAGACCCCGAAATCGTCGTAGGCGTTACCCGGGATGAGGCTTTCCTGGCCGAACTTGTCGAACGTGTTGCGGAGCGCCGACACGCCGACGATGCCGGAGACGTTGGTAGCCGCCACGTGGTGGAGACGCACCTCGCCAGTGTACGTATGCGAAAGCAGGCCGAGGCCGACTTGGGTGGCGTCCGCCTCCTCGAACTCACGCCGGCGGTTCCGCTCGTAGCCAAGATCCACGTCGAAATGCGCCCCGCCCGCCGGGAGATTGGCGCTGAGGTTGACCCGGTCGTCTCCTATCCGCTGAAACGGGGTCGCGTCCGGCTCCTCGGCCGGATCCTCGTGAATCTCGATCTTCTCGTCTCGGTGGGTGTAGGTGGTGCTCACCGCTCCCCATGACCCTTTGTACCCCGCGGCGCCCGAGCCGTTCACCGTGTTGCCGCCCGTATTGGGCAGGTTGCCCGCAGGGGTATCCACGTCGCTGCTCGTGCGGCCGGTGAAGGTGCCACGCGCCCCGAATCCGCCGCTGGCGCCCTCGAGGCTCAGCGTGCCGTCGGGCTGGTCGTTGTTCGTGCCGTAGGACCCGACGAGAGAGCCCCGACCGAACGCGCTGCGTCCGATCGCATCGGGTAGCGCCGGCGTGATGACGTTCACGACACCGCCGATCGCGTCCGAGCCGTACAGCACGCTGGCCGGACCGCGAATCACCTCGATGCGCGACGCTTCCGCCGCCTCTACCTGGGGGCCGTGCTCGTCGCCCCACTGCTGAGACTCGACGCGCTGCCCGTTCTCCAGTACCAGCACTCGGGTGGAGGAGAGGCCCCGGATCACCGGCTTTCCGATACCGGATCCGGTGCTGAAGCTGTGCACGCCGGGGAGCTGGCTGATCGTCTCACCAAGCGAAGCGGCGCGGTGCTCCTGCACGTCGCTGCCCGACATGATGCTGACGGGCTGCGGCGACGTAAGTGACGTGGTGGCGAGCGGTGTGGCGGTAACCTGAAGGTCGGGCAGCTCGATGAGCGTCGGCGTGAGGGTGGCGTCCAGCGTGACATCCGAGTCGCGAACCACGATCCGCTTCACCTGAGGTGCGTAGCCGACCAGGGCGAACGAGACGCCGTACGTGCCCGTGGGGATTGCCGGGAGCTCGTACCGGCCGTCGGGGTCTGTCGTCGTGGTCCGGTTCGCCTCGAGAATCGTCACCCGCACCTGGGCGAGTGGCGATCCCGTCGTATCGCTGACTCGTCCCGAGAGCGCGCGGGTCATCGTGGGTTGGGGCGGCGCCCAGCGTGGAGCGGGCGCTATGGCGGCGATCGCCGCCGCGAGAAGGAACGGGTGCATCGAAGTCTCCCGTGCATGTGAGCAAGTGCCCTGCGCCTGCGGCGCGGGGATCCGAGTCGGTGCGACAGCTGAGGGGTCAGACCGATGCGGCCGGAGGAGCTCGAGTGAGCGGGAGGGTACCGCGGGGTGGCACGAACACCCACGAGGCGAGTGTCCGTGCCGGGGTGGACGAGAGAGTGAGACTGAGGCGCACCTCGATCGTGCCGGGCTGGACCGATCGGGATCCGGGGGGAGTGCGACCGAGCGTGCAGTGATCGGCGTGCCCGCCGCATCCGCCCGGGGGATCCAGGTGGGTGGCACCGGCAGACCGGTCCGGCCCATGCCGGTGATACAGGACCGCATCGAGGCCGGGCAGACTCGTGCCGGCGCCGAGAAACAGCGCCAGAAGCAGAACCGCCCGGAGCCTCATGTCAGGCGGCCTCGCGCACGCTGGTCTCGGCCAGTGCCGGCGGTACGCCGATGAGACGGCGCACGCCGTAGGCCGCGAGGAGCAGCAGCCCGAACATGCACACCACGATGGGGCCCGTCGGCAGATCGTAGCGGAAGGAGACGAACAGCCCGCCCGCTGAGGCGAGGGCACCCGCCAGCCACGCGATGACGGCCAGCACGCCCTGCCTCTGCGTGAACTGGAAGGCGATGGCCGCCGGCACGACGAGGAACGAGAAGACCAGCAGCACCCCGGCGATCGGCACCGAAAACGTGATGACGATGCCGAAAGAGAGGTAGAACCAGAAATCCCACCACCGGATCCGCCATCCCTGCGCGACGGCCGTCTCAGGGTGGAAGGAAATCGTCAGGAACCGCCGCCGAAGCACCCAGTGGAAAACGCCGATGACGGCGTAGACCCCCGCCAGCCGGAGGATCGTCGGCCATGTGACCCACAGCAGGCTGCCCACCAGAATGTCCTTGATGGCTTCGCCGCCGCGGGGCGTCCGATCGGCCACCAGAATCGCCGCGGCGGAGGCCATGACGTAGACGATCCCGATGATGGCCTCCTGGGGGACGCGCCCTTTCTCCCCGCTTCGGGTGAGCGCGAAGAGCGCGGCGCCGAGCGTGGTGAACCCGAGAGCATACGCGAAGGCCGCGGCGGAATCGGGATGGCTTCCCGCCAGGATGGCCACGGTCGATCCCAGCGCCGCCATCTGGGCCAGCGACAGGTCGACGAAGATCACCTCGCGCGCGATGACGTGCAGCCCGAGATAGGAGTGGATCGCGACGATGACGAGACAGGCCACGAGAGGCGGCAGGAACAGACTCAGGTCCATCAGGAGGTTCCTCCCTTGAAGCCGGCCGCGAGGTCGTTCACCCACGTATTCATCAGATCGATGTAGGTGTTGACGCCGGGTGCGCCGTTGGTGTTTTCGGGCACGATCACCGCACGTGCGCCGGTGCGCTCGGCCACCAGCCTGATCTGGTTGCGATCGAAGTAATTGGAGGCGAACAGAACGGCGATCTTCCGCTGCTTCATCAAGGCGATGACCTCCTGGACGTGCCCCGGCGTGGGCGGGATGCCCGGCTTGGCCTCGATGTACTCGGCGCAGGTGACCTTGAAGCGGTTGCTGAAGTAGGCCCATTCCTTGTGGTAGCAGGCCATTTCCTTGCCCCGGAACGCTTCCGATGTCTTGAGCCAGCCGCCGAGCCGGTCGAGCAGCGGCTTGCCCTGATAGTTCTTCTGACCGAGGAAGTCGCGCAGCTTGTCGCTGTTGAGCAGGTCATACGCCACCGGGGCCGTGAGGATGCCCACCAGCTCCGGCCCCATCGTGGCCTCGAGCACCCGCTTTTCGAAGTCCTGCTCGCGCCCGGCGAAGTACGCGGCGTTCTCGGGTGAGACCCGTTGAAGCCCCGTCAGGATGTTCCGGGCGATGATGATGCCGTTCACCGGATCGGTGTGGATGTGCGGATTGCCGTCCTGGTGGATGTCACCCTCCGACCGGCTGAGGGATGTGGGGACTTCCAGGAGGTGGATGCCGGTGTAGGCCGTGACGTAGCCCGGCCCGCCTTCGGAGACCTTCCGATTGCCGGCCCGGTCGAGCAGCGGGGGGACCCACAGCTCGAGGTCGAGGCCGGTCGTGACGAACAGGTCGGCGTTCCGGAGCACCGCAACGAAGCTCGGCTTCGGCTGGACGAAGTGGGGATCTTCGTCGCCCTGGGCGATGGAGGTGACGGTGCCCTTGTCGCCCACGATCTCTCTCGCGATGGCGCCGTACGTGGTCAGGCTCGTCACCACCTTGAGCGGCGCGGCGGGCGGCGGCGAGCCGAACAGGATCGACAGGGCTAGGAGCGAGCGCATCAGCATTGCCGCAGTCCTCTCGTAAGGGACGTGGTCGTCAGTAGGTCTCGTGTTTGTGCGGGCCCATGGCCCAGACCGCCTGCAGCGACAGCAGATTCCTGCCGCCCTCGATGTCGCGATGGGCGTGCTCCGCCTCGAGGCGGAGATACACGAACTCGCTTTCCCACCATGTGATGGACGGGACCAGCCGCCATTCGGTGTCGTCGAGGCCGCGCGGGGTCTCGACCCAATCGTAGCGGCCGCCCGCTACCCAGCGTCGGCTCAGCCGCGCGTTCAGGTCCACGAAGGCGCCGTAGCGATTGCTGGTCGTGCCGGCCTCCGCCGCATGGAGCCGGTAGCCCTCGGCGCGGAGCGTGATCTCCCGCCGCGTGCCCGCCTCGGGCGGGCGGTAGGTCAGCCGAAAATCGAGTCCCAGCAATCGGCTCCGAAGATCCGCATCGTCGTTGTTGCCGCCGGTGCCGTCGAAGCCGAGCTGGGCGTAGGTGGAGCGGTTGAGCTGCCAGAAGTTCTGCAGCCGGAAGAGCACGGTCGGTTGGTGGCCGCCCGCGTACAGGGGATCGCTCTCCGCCGTCGTGCCTTGAAGCCAGACCTCGTGGGTGCCGCCGAGAATCGAGACGGGAAGCGCGGTGTAGAGGGAGAGCCCGACCCCGCTCAGTCCCTCCTCGCCGAGAAATCGCTGGTACACCAGTGGGTATTCGGTCTCGGGGAGCGCGTGGAGGTGCCAGCGGTTCAGGTCGCCGAGCTGCTGGCGAAACTTTCCGACGTCCACCCGAAGCCGCCCCGGGAGTCCCGTCCAGTAGATGTAGCCCTCCTCGACGCCGACCTCCTCGTCCTCGAAGGTGAGGATGATCTTCGTGTTGGAGTACGGATCGAGCGCCGACTGGAGCGCCACCTCGAACTCGCGCGCGACGCCGTTGTCCCGCTGCAGTCCCTCGCGCGCCACCAGCCGCACGTCTCCCGTGGCGCTGATTTCGGGATTGAGCGCCGAGGCGTTGCGCTGGCGGCCGACGAATTCCGTCTTGGGTGTGGGGGTGGTATCCGTGGGTGCCGTCGGCGTAGCAGGCGCGGCACCACCGGCGGCCTGCGCGGCAGCCGCACGGAGGGCGGCGAGATCGTCGCTGGTGTCGGCCGGCTGGACGCCGGCGCTCGGGGCGCCTGCCGTCCGGCATTTGGCCACCCGGATCGCCTCGAGCCGTCGGCTCAGATCGCCCAGCGCCGTGGCGAGACTATCGCTGCGTGGGTCGCCGCCTCCGTTGGGAATGGCGACGGCCGGGCCTGTGGGGCACTGGCCGGCCTCCAGAGAATCGAGGCGGGCGCGAAAGCCGGCGACCGCGGCCGTCAACGAATCCGGCGACCGCGCGCCGACCTGGGCGCGAACGCCGGAGACGGCTCCCAACGAGAGTATGACGAGAAGACAGACCGTGCGACCACGGGCGTCCATACTGCCCTCCGAATCGTGAAGGCTCCTCGCCCCTGGGGGCGTGATACCGATCAGACGATTCGGAGCGCGGGAGGGGCCCTCGAGTCACGGAGACGACGCGTGCCGGTGTGGGGCATGCGCGCGTCGGGGGACACGACGGGATCGGGAACGGTCCCGAGGAAAGCGGTGGGTACCGGAGCGGCGGTTGGAGGGCAGGGCGAAAAGATGGCGGCCTGGCAGAACGCGCAGGTCGCCTCATCGTGGACAGGAAGCGGAAGGGACTGGGTCGGCGGGCTGATGACCGGCCCCGTCACGGCCGTCGGCGCCGCCTCGGTCCGCACCCCGGTGTCTCGTCCGGCCAGTTCCAATGCGAGCGGCAGGAAGAGCAGAAGCGACAAGCGGAAGAGACGCCCCGGAGCCATCGGTATGAAGGGTAGCCCCGATGCCTTCAGGAGAGAAGCATCACCCGGATTCGGCCCAGGCCGGCCGCCGGACCGGGCCGTCGGTCGGGAGGATGAACCAGAACGTCGAGCCCCGGCCCGGAATCGAGTCGGCCCCGATGGTCCCCCCATGCATCTCGACGAACTTCTTCGACAGGGCGAGACCCAGCCCGGTGCCCTGGGCCTGCCGGCTGGCCGAGGTGTCGACCTGGGTGAACTCTTTGAACAGCTTGGGGATGTCCTCTTCCCGAATGCCGATGCCTGAATCGATCACGCTCACCCAGACGACGTCCTGGGACACCATCCTCGGCTCGTCCGTGCTCCGCTCGGAAGGCACCGGGAGCGGGGCTCGGGTCCGCGTCGCGGAGAGCGTGATGGTGCCTCCCTCGCCCGTGAACTTCGAGGCGTTGGCCAGAAGGTTGAAAAGGATCTGGCGGACCCGGGTGCCGTCCGCGACGACGACCAGCGATGAATCTTCCGCCAGCCGCAGGTCGCACACCTGGTTCTTGGCGCCGCGGAGTGTGGCGGTGTCGGCCACCGCGCCGGTGATCGCCTCCCGAAGGTCGGTCCGGGCGAGCGCCAGCGTCATCCGTCCGGCTTCGATCTTCGACAGGTCGAGAACGCTGTTGATCAGCGCGAGCAGATGGCGGCCGTTCCGGAGCACGGACTCGAGGAACTCGACCTGCTGCTCGTTGACGTCGCCGGTCCCGCCCGCGAGAATCAGGTCGGTGAAACCGATGATCGAGTTGAGCGGCGTGCGAAGCTCGTGGGAGATGTTCGCCAAGAACTCGCTCTTGAGCCGGGTCGCCCGCTGCAGCTCGACGTTCTTGGCGGCGAGTGCGCGCTCGTTCCGCCGGCTCTCGTCGAGCACCGACGCCCGGTCGAATCCGACCACCACCTGGTCGCCCAGGGTTTGCAGCAGTTGGAGGTCGTGCTCGGTGAATTGACCCGAATCCTTGCGGTTATGCGCGCTGATCGTCCCGATGACGACCCCTGCCGAGCGCAACGGCACGATGGCGGCGGTCCGGAGCGTCTCCGCCAGCTCGTTCGACTTGAAGCTGCGCGGATCGGCGTTCATGTCGGGCGAGACGCACGGTGTGTCGTGGGTGACCACCCATCCGCTGAGCGAGGCGTCCATGGGCAGGAGAGCTCCCCGCACCGGCGAGATGAGTCCCACGGCCGCGGTGATCTTGAGAAAGCGGCCCTCCTCCACCACCAGTGTGACCATGCCCCCCTGCGCCTCGAGGAGATCGGCCGCCGCGGTGGCCACTTCCTCGAGCAGCTGCTGAAGATCGGTTCCCTTGAGGAGGGTCGCGGCGAGATGCCGGAGCCGCTCGAGCTCCCGGTTCCGCGCGGCCGTCGAATCGAGCGCGCTTCGGAGTGCGGCCGCCCTCCGGCGGCCCAGGACGGTGCCTCGCCATTGCGCCGCGATGGCCAGTGCCGTCGTCAGGAGCGCCAGGGCCACGCCCAGCCAGTGTCTCTGATAGGCGAACCAGATGCCGGCCCATCCCACCGCGATGGCGGCATAGGCCAGGCCGCGCGGGCCGGGCCATGTCATCGGGGCTCCTCGGGAAGGAGCTCGTGGAACTCCGTCTGCCCGGTGGCGAGCATGCGGCGGAGATACGGCCGGCACCGGCCGCACGCCGCCCCGCACCCGGTCTCCCGCCCGATGTCGGCCACGCTCCAGCCCGCGGCACGGGCTCTGGGAAGCAGGCTCGAGAAGGGCGTTGCCTGACAGATGCACATCGTGATCAGGATTCCGGACATGAGTTCGTGCCGGGGCCCCTCGAATGCGCGCGACTAGGGATTGGTCGGCCGAATGTCGAGCTCGCTTACCAGCGCCCGGGGGGGCAGGAGAAGCGCCTGGAGTATGCTCTCGGCGACGTCCTCCGCGCGGAGGATGCGGGTCGGGTCCGATCGAAGCATCGGCTGGTCACGGATCATCGAGGTGTCTACCGAGCCGGGACAGATCGTGATCACACGCACGTTGTCCTTCCGGACCTCCAGCATGAGCGAGCGGCTGAATCCCAGCACGGCATGCTTCGACGCCGTGTACGCGCTGCCTCCGACGAACCCGTTCCTGGCTGCCAGGCTCGCCACGTTTACGATGGCGCCTTCCCGGCGGCGCCGCATCGCCGGAAGAACGGCGCGAGTCATGAGGTAGAGGCTCCGGAGGTTGGTGGCCATGGTGGTGTCCCAGTCTTCGAGCGTCAGCTCCTCGAAGGGCCGTGCGATGAGCACGCCGGCGTTGTTGACGAGGACCCCGATCTCGCCGATGGCCGCGGTGATCTGCTCGACCGCCCGCGCGGCCTCGGCCGGATCGCCGACGTCGGCGGGCGCCGCGGCCGCGTCGATGCTGGCGGCCTGGAGCTCCGCCACGAGCGCGTCCAGCCGCGCCGGTGTGCGCGCGCACAGACCTACTCGGTAGCCGGCGCGCCCGAGGGCGAAGGCCGTTGCCCGACCGATTCCCTGGGTGGCGCCGGTGACCAATGCGGCGGTGACGGGAGGCATCCCGGGAAATTAACGATTCGCGCGGATGGCAGACACCTGAGCCCCGAGGAGATCGAGCCGCCGGACGATCTCCGCGAAGTATTCCCCCTCGGTGGTCATGGGCTTCCCCTTGAAGTAGATCGTGCCGTTGGGGTACAACGTGGCGCGCTCGACCTCGTCGAGGGAGTCGAACCCGCGCTCGTGGGCCTTGGCGAGCAGCTCGCCCGCGTTGATGCGGAGCCGGCGCATCTCCCGTTCGCAAAGCACGCCGTCGGCGATCAGCGCGACGTCCGTGTCGGTGGCCAGCAGCAGGTCCTTCGACGGACCACGGTAGAAGAGACGGACGAGCATGCCGTTGATCCCCAGCAGCGCCGCCGCGCCGAGGACGCCGCCCGAGAGCGAGGTATCGTTGCCGATGATCGCGTTCTGCACCGTGTTGGACAGGGTGAGCAGCACGACGAGGTCGAAGGGGTTGAGCTGCGCCAGCACCCGCTTCCCGAACCGCTTGAGTCCGATGACCAGCACGAGATAGACTGCCACGGGGCGGAGGATTTTTTCGGCCCAGGTGACGGGATGGGTCACGGTATCGGGGGCGCCCAGATGGACGAGGTTATACACCAGCATGTGCCAGTCGAGTGCGAGCATCGCGCGTGTCCCCCGGGATTAGCTTCAGGCCAATGGGAAGTCCCCTCAGGCATCCGATAGTACGACCCACCCGCCCCAGTCGTAAGCCCGACCAGCCACGCCCGGGCTGGCGGGAGCGGCTGGAGTCGGTGCGTCACGTCCCGCGCCTCCTCCGACTGGTCTGGACCACCGAGCCGCGCTACGTGGTGGGTATTCTGCTCCTGCGGGTCGGCCGGTCGCTGGTGCCGCTCGCGGTGCTCTGGATCGGTAAGCTCATCGTCGACGAGGTCATTCACGCGGTCGCGACCGCCGGAGCGGGGGCGCCGGTCGATTGGGTACGCCTCGTGGAGCTGCTGGCGATCGAGCTCCTGATCGCCCTGGCGGGTGAAGGGCTGGCCCGGGCGTCCGCCCTGCTCGAAAGCCTGCTCGGCGACCTCTTCGCCAATCGCACCAGCGTCGAACTGATGCGTCACGCGGCGACGCTCGACCTCGAGCAGTTCGAGAACGCGGACCTCTACGACAAGCTCGAACGGGCCCGGCGGCAGACGGTGAATCGCATCGGGCTCTTTACCCTGATGCTCGGCTCCGTCCAGGACGCCATCACCCTCATCACCCTTGGCGTCGCACTGGCGGCCTACGTGCCCTGGCTGCTCGTGCTTCTGGTGGTGGCGGTCATCCCGTCCCTTCTGGGCGAGACCCATTTCGCGTCGCTCGGCTATTCGCTGCTCTACTCGTGGACGCCAGAGCGGCGGCAGCTCGATTACCTGCGGTACATCGGCGCGAGCGACGTGTCCGCCAAGGAGCTCAAGCTCTTCGGCCTCTCGGATTTCCTGGTGAGGCGCTACGATCGGCTCTCCCACGAGTTCTACGACGCGAATAAGCGGCTGGCGTTGCGGCGCAGCCTCGTCTCCTCGCTGCTCGCCGTCATCGGCACCCTGGGGTACTACGGCGCCTATGCCGTCATCATCTACCTGACCGTGATCGGCCACCGGGGACCCGCCGGCCTCTTCACCATCGGCGTGCTCACCTTCCTGGCCGGATCGTTCCGCCAGAGCCGTGACCTGATCCAGCGGGTGCTCCTGTCGCTCTCGCAGGTAGTCGAGGAGAGCCTCTATCTCGACGACCTGTTCAGCTTCCTGGCCATCGAGCCACGGATTCTCTACCGGGCCGGTGCCCCGCCGGTGCCGTCGCCGATCCGGCAGGGCTTCGTGTTCGAAGCCGTGGGATTCAAGTACCCGGGATCGGAGCAGTGGGCGGTGCGGGGTCTCGATTTCACCCTCGCGCCGGGCGAGCGGCTGGCGCTCGTGGGCGAGAACGGCGCCGGCAAGACCACCCTCGTGAAGCTGCTGGCCAGGCTCTACGACCCGACCGAGGGCCGGATCCTCCTCGAGGGGCTGGACCTCCGCGAGTACGACCTCCTGAGCCTGCGGAGGAACGTGGGCGTCATCTTCCAGGACTTCGTGCGCTACGATTTTCTGTTGAAGGAGAACATCGCCGTGGGCGACATCGAGGGCATCGGCGACGAGCCGCGGATCGAGGCGGCCGCGGCGCGCAGCCTGGCCGACACGGTCGCCCATCGCCTCGCCGGCCGGTATGACCAGATGCTCGGCCGCCGATTCGAGGGGGGTGTCGACCTCTCCGGCGGAGAATGGCAGAAGGTGGCGCTGGCCCGGGCATACATGCGCGACGCCCAGCTTCTCATTCTCGACGAGCCGACCGCGGCGCTCGACGCCCGGGCGGAGTACGAGGTGTTCCTGCGTTTCAGCGAGCTGACCGCGGGACGGATGGCGGTGCTCATTTCGCATCGGTTCTCGACCGTGCGGATGGCCGACCGCATCCTCGTTCTCCAGGGCGGGCAGCTGGTCGAGCAGGGTACCCACGAGGCCCTGGTAGCCCAGGGCGGGCTCTACGCCGAGCTGTTCCACCTCCAGGCGGCCGGCTACCGCTAGGGGACGGCGGGGTCACGGGCGCTCGCTACCTTCGCGCGCAGTTGCATTTACCTCGCGCGGAGGCATCGATGACCCGGCACCTCGTCGTAACGCTCCTGTTTCTAGGTCTGCCCCTGGCCGGCCGGCTCCACGCCCAGCGGCTCGGCGCCCCGTTCCCTTCGGCGAGCAGCTCACCCGAGCCGGCCCCGGCCATTCAGCCGATTCCCCGCGAACGGGCGAATCCCGCCCTGATGGCGGCGGCTGGAGCGGCGGGCGGCGCGGTGGGGTTCTTCGCCGGGGCCCTGGCCGGGGCCAAGCTCACCGAACACGACTGCGAGGACTGCGCGTTCGTGGGTGCGATCTACGGCGCCGTCGCCGGCGGGAGTGCCCTGCTCCCCCTCGGAGTACACGTGGCGAATCGGGGACGGGGCAACCTCGGCCTGTCGCTCCTGAGCTCGCTCGTGATCGGCGGCGCCGGACTGGCCCTCGCCAGTGGGACCAACTCGGCGGCCGTGATGGTCCCGGTGCCCGTTCTCCAGATCGTGAGCTCGATCCTGATCGAACGGCGGACCGAGCGGTAGGCCCCCGATGGCGGCTCGACGCCCTCGAAGGCGCCAACGATCCGGATCCCGGAGCGTATATGAAGTCGAGCGCGCTGATGATCACTCTCCAGTCCGGCCGAGCCAAGGCCGCAACCTCGCGGAGAACTTGGACATGCCGGCATGATGGCGGCCCGAGCGCTGGCCAGTAACCCGTATGACGCCCGGTCGGACGCCGTGCCCGGCGAGCGCGAGCTCGTCGCCCGGGTGCAGGCTGGCGACGCCGAGGCGTTCGATGTGTTGGTCCGGCGGCATCTTCCACGCGCCCGGGTCGTCGCCCGACGCCTGATGCAGGATCCGGACGACGCCGACGACCTGGTTCAAGATGCGTTCCTCCGGGCGCTGGAGAAGATCGAGGGCTTCGATCTCGATCGCCCGTTCGCCCCTTGGTTCACTCGGCTGTTGGTGAACCGGGGCCTGGATCTCAGACGTAAGCGGTCCGCGCGACGCACCGAGTCCTACGACCCCGAGACGTTTGCGGGTGGCAGCGCCCCCGACCGCGACACCGAGCACTCGGAGTTTCGGCGCTCCCTGCGGAAGGCGCTCGACGCCCTGCCCGATCGCCAACGAATGGTCGTGACGCTGTTCGAGATCGACGGACTGACAACGGAGGAGGTGGCCGGCATGCTCGGCGTGAGTCAGGTGACGGTCCGATGGCACTTGCATCAGGCGCGGCGAGCCCTGCGCGAGGCTCTCAAGGGATGGTTCGAATGAGCCCGATCCTTGGTGAGCCCTCCCGCGATCCGAGGCTCGCCGATGCCCTGCGCCGGATCGATGAAAACCCGGCGGGTTCCGACGATGGGCTCCGCCACCGGATCATGGAAGCGGCGCGGCCGGCATTGGCCTCCCTGCGGCTCTCCAGTCGCCCCTGGTGGGTATGGCTGACCGCGTGGGTGCGGGTCGCCGTACCGGTGGCTGTCGCGACGTGTGTGGCCGCCGCCCTGGTCATTCCCGGCAGCGACGACCTCGCGGCGACCGGGATCTCTACCGCTCTCCCCGGCGCGGACAGCACCATCGTTCTTGCCGCGTTCTCCGAGCCCGGGACCTCGGAACAGCTGACCGCCCATCTGATCGCGCCCGACACCAGTGACTGGCTCCTAACCCAGGCGCTCAACCAATGACCATCTCCTCCTCGCCCAGGCTTACCGGCACGCCTTGGTTTGCCGGGCTTGTCATCTTGCTGGCCGCCATCTCCGGGGGCATCGCCGGCGTGGCTGTCGACCGTCTGGTGCTCCTGCCGCACCTGTTTCGCGGGCCGGGTGAGCGTCACGAACACAGAGGGCCCCCTGGAGACGACTTTCGTCGGCGCTTCGGTCGAGAGATCGGCCTCACCCCGGAGCAGCAGGCTCGGGTGGATTCGATCATGGATCGGGAGATGCGTGGTGTCCACGAGGTCAGAGCCGCGGTGCAGCCACGACTCGACTCGATCGTCGCGCGCACCCGGAAGGAGCTGGACGCCGTGCTGACACCCGAGCAGCGTGAGAAGGCGGAGGCGATGCGCAAGCGGCACCCTCCACCGTCCGGACCGCCGGGCGCAGGTCCAGACCGGCCCTTCGCCCCCGGTGGCCCGCCTGATGTCCCTCCCGACGCCCCGCCTCCTCGCTGATTCGGACCCGGTCGAGCGCTCCAAGTTCACACGGAGCGCTCGAACTTTGCTATCATGCAGGCAGTCGAAGGTGTCGAGCACACACTGATGGGGAGACGCACATGACGACGTCGGCCAAGCTTGCCTCACGGTCCGGGTCCGGATCGCGAGATGTTTCTACTTTCCCGGCACTGGGATTCGCCGCGCGAAGCCGGACCAGCCCTCTCGAGCCGTTTCGGTTCGAGCGGCGCGCGCCGGGCGCCACAGATGTGCAGATCGAGATCCTGCATTGCGGCGTCTGCCATTCGGATCTGCACACGGTTCGGAACGAGTGGGCCGGCACGACGTATCCTGTGGTGCCGGGCCATGAGATCGTCGGGCGGGTCGTGCGCGTGGGCGATCAGGTGACCCGGTTCAAGGCGGGCGATCTGGCCGCGGTCGGCTGCATGGTGGATTCCTGCCGCGCGTGCCCGAACTGTGCCGACGGGCTGGAGCAGTACTGCGACAATGAGCTCGTGCTCACCTACAACAGCCCCGACAGGTTGCTCGGCGCGATGACCTACGGGGGATACTCCGATCAGATCGTGGTCGATCAGCACTTCGTGCTGAACGTGTCGTCCGAGCTCGACCCCGCCGCAACCGCCCCCCTGCTGTGCGCGGGGATCACGACCTACTCACCGCTGCGTCATTGGGACGTCGGTCCGGGTGACAAGGTCGGAGTCGTGGGACTCGGCGGGCTGGGCCATATGGGCGTGAAGTTCGCGCACGGATTCGGCGCCCATACCGTGCTGTTCACGACCTCGCCCGGCAAGGCGGCCGACGCGAAAAAGCTCGGGGCCGACGAGGTGGTCGTGTCCCGGAACGCCGACGAGATGGCCCGGCACCTGAACAGTTTCGATTTCATCCTCAATACCGTCGCCGCGTCGCACAACCTCGATGCGTACCTCGACCTGCTGCGGCGAGACGGCACGCTGTGCCTGGTGGGCGCCCCGGAGCATCCCCATCCTTCGCCCACGGTGTTCACGCTCATCGCGAAGCGCCGCTCGATCGCGGGGTCCCTGATCGGGGGCATCGCGGAGACGCAGGAGATGCTCGACTTCTGCGCCGAGCACGGGATCGTGTCCGACATCGAGCAGATCCCGATCCAGCAGATCAATCAGGCGTACGACCGCATGCTTACGGGCGACGTGAAGTACCGGTTCGTGATCGATCTGGCGTCGCTGAAGGAGGACGCCGCAGCGCCCTGACCCCTTGCCGCGGCGGTTCCTCCTCCGGGCCCGCGCGGGGAGCCGCCTGGCCCGGTTCGCTCAGTTCCCGCTCTTGGCCGTCGTCGGGACCGAAGCCACGGCTGCCACCTTCCATCCCTTCAAGCTCTTCCGAAGCACGGCCAGGTAATGACTCACGTTTTCGCCCCCTGCCTTGGGGTGAGTCGTGACGGTGCCGAAGTCCAGGGCGGTAGCGCCGTACACCCTCACGGTGTCGGACGCCAGCACCATGTGGGGCCACGTCGGCGCGTCCTTCTTGAACATTTCCCCGATGGCCTTGGCGCCCATGGTCTCGTTGCCGCCGTCATCGATGACGATCGCCTCGGGCAGGTAGAAGGCGGCGACGGCGTCGGCGTTCTTGGCGTTGAAGGCTTCGGCGTACTGCGCCCTCGTGGAGTTCAGCTCGTCGATAACGGTGCGCAGGGGAAGGTGGGGCGTTTCCACTCCCTGGGCCGCGGCAGCCATCGGGCCCGCGGCAACCAGCGCCGCGACGACTGAGAGAGGGCGGTAGTACCTCGACAGGTAGGACATGATGTCTCCTTGCGGGGCTACGTGGGAGCGTGGGGGAGGCGGGACGCCCATATCCTACCGGCTCGGCACGAAGGGCGCCAGTGATCGATGCTTCGGATCTCGCCGCGCATTGAATTGACAAGTCGGGAGCCACCCGCCACCTTGGACATTCAACCTATCCGAGGAGGTGGAGGCCATGAGGGTCTATGGCTCCAACGCCATCCGCAACGTGGCGTTCGTCGGCCACGGCGCCAGCGGAAAAACCACCCTAGTCGACGCGCTCGCCTTCGTTTCCGGCGCTTCCCGGCGCCACGGCTCGATCAAAGACGGCACCACGCTCACGGACTACTCTCCCGACGAAATCGAACGCAAACATACGATCAGCCTCGGCCTCGGCTACGCCGAATGGCTCGACACCAAGATCAACCTGATCGACACCCCGGGATACCTGGATTACTTCGGCGAGGTCGTCACCGGCCTGCATGCCGCCGACGCCGCCGTCGTGGTGCTCAGCGGGACCGGGGGTGTCGAAGTCGGCACCGAGAAGGTCTGGGAGGTGTGCGACCATCTTCACCTGCCGCGCATGCTCTTCGTCTCGCTCATGGACAAGGAGCACGCGGACTTCGAGAAGGTCTTCGCCGATGTGAAGGCCCACCTCACTCCCAAGGTCGTGCCCGTGGAGATCCCGATCGGCGAAGGCCACGAGTTCCATGGGATCATCAACCTCTTCTCCGGCCATTGCCACTTCTACAAGAAGGGGACCAAGAACGGAGAATACGATGTCGTGCCGATTCCGGATGAATACCAGGCACGATTCCAGGAATACACCGAGCATCTGACCGAGGCGGTGGCCTCGACCGACGACAGCCTGATCGAGCGCTACCTCGCCGGCGAGGAGATCCCTCGCTCCGAGTTCATCTCCGGGGTCAAGAAAGCGCTCCTGGCCGGACAGATCGTCCCGTTGTTCTGTGGCAGCGGGGAGCTGACGTACGGGATCAGGACCCTGCTCAAGAAGATGGTGGAGCTGTTCCCCTCCGCGGCCGAGGTGAAGCCGCCGGTCGAGTCGCCTCTGGTGGGACGTGTGTTCAAGACGGTCTCGGAGCCGCACGTGGGCGACGTGACGTTCTTCCGGCTCTACACCGGCGATCTCAAGAATGGAGACGAGGTCTGGAACGCGGAACACGATGTGGCGGAGAAGCTGAATCACCTCTCGATCCAGCAGGGCAAGGACCGCATCGAGGTCGAGTGCCTCAGCGCGGGTGACATCGGTTCCGTGGCCAAGCTGCGCGACACCCATACCGGCGACACCTTCTGTCACCGCGATCACCCCGTGCGTCTCCCGTCCATTCCGCTTCCCGACTCGGTCGCGACGTCGGCCGTCCTGGTGAAGCAGCGCGGCGAGGAAGACAAGCTCGCGGCCGGGCTGCACAAGCTGCACGAGGAAGATCCGACCTTCCACTTCGAATACAGCTCGGAGCTGGGGCAGACGCTCATCCACGGGATGGGCGAGCGCCACTTCGACACCATCCTGCATCGGCTGGAGCGGAAATTCGGGGTCCACGCGGAGCTGACGCGGCCTCGGGTCGCCTACCGCGAAACGATCAAGGGGAAGGCCGAGGGCCAGGGCAAGCACAAGAAGCAGTCGGGCGGGAGAGGTCAGTACGGCGACTGCTGGGTGCGCCTGGCGCCGCGTGCGCGGGGGTCCGGCTACGAGTTCGTCGACAGCATCGTGGGCGGTGTGATCCCCAACAAGTACATTCCCGCCGTCGACCGCGGCGTGCAGGAAGCCGCCGAGCGGGGTGTCGTCGCGGGGTATCCGCTGGTCGATTTCCAGGTGGAGTGCTTCGACGGGTCATACCACGACGTGGACTCGAACGAGATGTCGTTCAAGATGGCGGGCATTCTCGCGTTCAGGAACGTGGCACCCAAGGCGCGGCCCGTGCTCCTGGAGCCGCTTACCGACATCGAGGTATGGGCGCCTGATGACGTGCTGGGCGACGTGATGGGCGACCTCAGCTCGCGGCGGGGCCAGATCCTCGGCACCGAGGTCGACGGGCGGCTCACCAAGGTGCGTGCGGTGGTGCCCGAGGCCGAGCTGTACAAGTACTCGACCACCTTGCACTCGATCACCCACGGCCGCGGCACGCACCGGCAGAAGTTCCACGGCTATGCCGAGGCCCCGCCCGAGGTGGCAGCCAAAGTGGCCGCGGAGAATCAGCGCGAGCACGCGGCGGCGTCGTAGTATCAGGACGGCTGAGATTCGCCGCGATGGCGGCGCACTCCGGGAGGGCAGTCCCGCGCTCGAGGGCGGCCGCCCTCGCCGTTTCCGCCCGGTCCAGCGCCGTCACCGCCCGTACCCGCAGCACCTCCTCCGGGGGATCGTCGGTGCAACATTCTCTCCACGCCCATCCGGGATTCAGGACGGGTCTCCTTCTATTGATAGGAGTCACGGCGGGCTGCAGTCCCGAGGCAGCCCCCTGCGCCCGGTGCGGGACGATAGTCATCGCCGCCACGGGTGACCCGGCCGCGCTCTTCCCCCCATTGGCCGTGGAAACCGTGGCCCGGGATATCGGCGACCAGATCTACGAGCGGCTGGCCGACCTCGCGCCGGGTGCCGCGCCGATCGACACCATGGCCTATCAACCGCGACTCGCGAGCAGTTGGGAACGGGTGGATTCGGTCACCTGGCGATTCCACCTCCGCCCCGGGGCGCGCTGGCAGGACGGCCGGCCCGTCACGTCCGAGGATGTCCGCTTTTCCTTCGGCGCCTTCGGCGATTCCACCATCGACGCTCCCGCGCGGCCCTATCTCGAGGGCAAGATCACGGTCGTTCCCGAAGACTCTTCCAGGTTTCTGATCCGGTTCGCCGCGCCATCGAATGAACAACTCTACGATGCCACCTATCACGTGCGCGTCGTGCCCAGCCATGTCTGGGCCCGCAAGCCGATCGCCGCCTGGGCCGAGGATACGGCAGTGGCGGATCTCATCGGAAGCGGTCCGTACCGGCTCACCGGTTGGCGTCGTGGCCAGTTCGCGACGCTCGAGGCGGATACGACCGGCGGCAAGGTCCCGCCGCTCCGCCGCGCCGTGTGGCGGTTCGCGCCCGACCCCGATGCCGCGCTCAATCTCGTGCTGAGCCATGAAGCCGATCTGCTCGAGTCGGTCGGCAGCCCGGAACGGGCCAGCCGCGTCGCCGCCGATTCGACGCTGCGTCTCATCCCCTACGCGGCCGCCGTCTACGGTTTTCTCGGCTTCAAGATCGACGGCGCCGGCGGCACCCCTCATCCGATCCTCTCGAACCGAGCCACGCGTCGGGCTCTCGCCGCCGCCATCGATCGGCGAACGCTCGCGCGGTCGCTCTTCGGAGCCGAGGCCAAGGCGCCTCCGGGTCCGATGTCGCAGCTGCTCTGGATCTGGGATGACAGCATCGTCACGATTCCGTTCGACACCGCCCAAGCATCCGCTGCCCTGGACGCGGCGGGCTGGCGGGCCGGAGGAGGTGCCGCGCGCACCCGCGGCGGCTCGCCGCTGAGATTCGACATCCTCGTGCCCAGCACGAGCCCGGGCCGCCGCCAGCTCGCGTTGCTGATGCAGGAGATGTGGCGGAGGGTGGGCGCGGACGTGACCGTGACGGTGGTAGACTTTCCGGTCTTCCAGCAGCGGCTCTCTCGAGGCCGCTTCGACACCTACATCGGTGCGTGGCTCGACGAGCCCAGCCCGCGCGGGCTGGCCGAGCAGTGGACCCGGACCGGGTGGGTGGCGCTCAACTACGGCCATTACGCCAATCCCCGCTTCGATTCGCTCTTCGCCCGGGCCGGCCGAGCCGGCGACGTCGCGGCCGCGAAGCATCTCTACCGGGACGCGATGGACACGCTCAACGCCGACGCGCCCGCGATCTTCCTCTACGCACCGGCCAACATTGCGGTCGTGTCTCGTCGGATCGAGGGGGTCGACATCAATCCATATGGGTGGGTGAGCGGGCTTTCCTCCTGGCGCGCGGTCCGATAGCGATGATCACACCGCCGCGAACCACCCCATGGCCCCGCGCTCGGCCATCTGGCGCTGGTGCGGATGGAACATGTAGCGCCCTCGGCGGGGAAGCGTGAATTCGACGATCGCCCGCTCCGTTTGCGCCAGGGTCACGACGTCGGTGCGCTCATCCGGCACCAGCCGTGTGCCGCTAGGATAGACGTCGAAGGTTTCCGCGTGGAGATGAAACGACGCCACCGGATCGTCGGCCACCATGTTGAGCAGGTAGACCCGCACCAGTTGTCCCACCGGCACCTTGATCGGATATCGAGCGTAAAAGCCGGCGACGCCGTTCCACCCGTAAAGCTCATTGTGTCCATCCCCATTCACGTCGAAACCGCTCAGGACGAGCGCCACCTCATGGGCGGGACGGCGGCCGCCGGGCGGATCCACGACCAGGAGGCCATACAGGCCGCGCGACAGATGCTCATCCGCGGGCGTCACGTCGCAATGATAGGGGTGCAGACCGAAGGGCTGGGCAGTGATCAGGTACGTGGCTTCGCCTCCCGGCAGCACCGGCTCCCGTCCGTCCTCGGCGACATCATGCCGGCCGTGGAAGTGGAGATTGTGCGGGTGCGCGCCGAGGTTGCGCATACGGATCGCGAGCTGCTCCCCCTCGGTGGCTCTGAGGATCGGCCCGGGAATGCCGCCGTTGAACGTCCAGGCCGTCACCGTGACTCCTCGCGCAACCTCCACCGGCTGTTCTGACACCCAGAGTTCGATCGGGTCCCTCCGCGCGTGACGTCGCGCGGGCGGGAGCCGGGTGAGCGCGTCGAGCGCGCGAGGACCGAGGGCGGCGGGAGGCTCCGCGCCGTGAGCGTATCCGGGTGTGATCACAGGCACCTTCGGCGTTCCGTGCTCGGAACGTCGCACCAGTAGCCCGGCCCCCAGCGCTCCCCCGCCCGCAGCGATGGCCAGACGAAGGGCCTCCCGGCGCGTAATGCCGCTCACTAATAGGCTCCGTACAACACGGTGGCGGCAGCCAGGACCGCGAGGTAGACGAGGAGCGACGAGGCCAAGCCTCCCAACAGCGCGGCGAGCCAGCTCCGTCGATGCCTCCGCTGAACGGCCGCGCCCCAGAGACATGCCACAAGGAGAACCGGGGCAAGCCAGAAGGTGGCGCTTCCCAGCAGGCGCCCGCCGATCCCCGGCGTCCGGCTCCGACGATTGGCACCGCTCAGGCTGGCGTCGAGTGACAGCTCCGCGTCGGAAGGGAGCTCGGCTTTGGATAGATCGAAGTGCAGGTCCTGGAACACATGTATCGCCGGCCGAGCGAGCGCGGTCGTCGGCGACGCCATCACCGGCTGCGGTGGCGGCGCCGGCTGGTTGCGCCAGTCCGGAAAGCGGCGGTTTGCCACGGTGAAGCCACGATAGAAGACTGTCGAGAGGATGGGAAGTGGATCGATGCCCAGCGGTAGGCGAGGGCCCGCGCACGGCTGGAGGAGCTGGACGCCAGCCGGCGCGCCGACGTCATAGCGGTTGCCGCTGAAGCAGTTTCCGCTGCTCGACGGCCCGCCGAGGGCGAGGTCGGCCCGACCGGACCGGACGATACGGTTGTCCCGAATGACGTTCTTCCGGGCGGGCCAGAAGTTCCGGTCGTACATGGGCGTGATCAGGATGCCGTGCAGCTCGTGATCCGCGATGACGTTGCGCTCGACGATGTTCCCGATGCCGCCGCCGATCAGG
Source organism: uncultured Gemmatimonadales bacterium (assembly GCA_963757525.1). GTDB lineage: Bacteria > Gemmatimonadota > Gemmatimonadetes > Gemmatimonadales > GWC2-71-9 > CAVVWJ01. The sequence goes on along the minus strand of CAVWRM010000001.1, from coordinate 947,748 downwards.
ATGCCGTTGCCGAACGCGATGGCCGGGAGCGGGGCCGCGGGGGCGCTCCGGTCACTGTTGCCGACGACCAGGTTGGCCGCGATGACGGTCTCGCGCTGGGGAGGACGAAGCTCGAGGTCGAGTGACGCGGGCACCAGTCCCGAGCGGTTATTGCGCCAGATGGAGCTGACCACGTAGAGGTCGCCCCCCGAGTTGGTTCCGGAATAGCCGATGGCGTTGTGCTCGGAGACGACATCGCGGATGACGATACGGCATGGGTAGCACTCGCCGACGTAGAACCCCGAATCCGGCGACCCCGAGGCGTACGAGTGCTCGATCAGGCCATCCGTCGCGTCGAAGGCATAGATGCCGTAATCGCCGTTGTTGTAGGCAGTAAGGTACGACCCCCGGAATCCCGTCACCCCGGTCCAGTAGAACCCGTTCAGTACCGCATGCCGCGCGGTGAGGTTCTCGATTGCCACGGCGTCGGCGAGAACGGCAATGCCGTTGCCGCGGATGAACTCTCCATCCACGATGGTCCGATTGCGGTCCGCGCCCCGGATGGTGATCGAGGGGGTGGTGACGGTCACCTCTTCTCTGTAGACCCCGGAATCCACCAGCACCAAGTCGCCCGGATCGGCCGCGTCCACGCCAGCTTGGATCGTCGGGTATTGCTTCGGCACCCTACGGACCACGCCGGTGGCCTTGGCGACCGGCGCCACCGCCCCGCGCCGGCCCGGGTGATACTCGGCCTTCCCCACGACGACGACTCCGGCCATGCCCCTGCCGTCCCGGGTGCCGTGGTAGGTGCAGTAATAGTGGTAGACGCCCGGCCGATCGAAGACGATATCCCGCTCGGCTCCGGGTAGAACGTCACCGCCGCCCGGCGCGCCGGTGGACCAGGAGCCGTCGGAGGCGACCACGTTATGGGCGTTCTTGCCGACATTGATCCATTTGACGCGGACCCCGACCGGCACCCGAACGACGGACGCGTTGAAGGCGTTGTCGTACATCGTCACCAGGTTGCCGCCACGGCGGTCGTCGCCGGTCGCGCACGCAAGGAGGACGAGGAGTGGCAGGCCGAGGCTGGCGGCGTGCCTCGAGGGGAGGCGCCGGAATGGGGCCATGAAGAGTCCGGTTGAGGGTGGCGGGGCGGGAGAATATGGGGCTGGCTTCGAGGGACCGGAAGAGGAGTTGCGGGATGGGATCGCGGAGTCCGCTCAACAGGTGAGGCCGGTCCGCCACCCTTGGGCTGGCCAAAAGCTGTATAACTCATCAACAGTCACTTTTTGGCCTTGTCAGCTGTAACTAGCTCGGGTACTGGTGTCTGGAATGATATGCAAGGTTCAGCAGTCAAAATGCTGTACATCAGTTCCCGCCGAAGGCACACTCCTTGCCCCTCTTCCTGGCCGCAGCACCGTCCGCGTACCGACATCCTCGTACCTTCGGCGGCCCGGGGATGTTCGGCGGCCCTCCCAGCGGAGGGCCGCGGTATCGTCGCAAGGCATAGACCTCAACCGGGAGTATCGTATGTGGAAGTGGACCAGGAAGGCCTCGATCCTCGTCCTCGGGCTGGTGATGCTCTCGGCCGGGATCAGCTGTACCTCGGAAGACAACTTCGGGCCCTCGACCGACACGCCGAGCGCCCCGATCGCGGAGCAGGATGCGCTGCTCGCGGGCACGCTGGATAATCTCGCCAGCGCGCTGAAGAACCTTCACCTGCTCTCGTGCTCGACCCAGCCGTACGCGGTCACGACCAAGGTGGTCGGTCCGCAGGGTGGCGTGATCGCGGTTGGTACTCACCGCCTCGTCATCCCCGCCGGCGCGCTCGCCCGCTCGGTCACCATCAAGGCGGAGCAGGTGCCCGGCAACGTCAACTCGGTTCGCTTCAGCCCGGAAGGGCTGCAGTTCTCCAAGCCCGCGACGGTCGAGCTGAGCTATCGCAACTGCTCGCTCCTCCTCGGCGTGCTCAAGCGCGTGGCCTATACCGACGAACGGCTCAAGATCCTCGAGCTGATTCCGTCGCTCGATCTGACCAACCTGCGGACGGTGACCGGCTCTGTGCGGCACTTCTCGAGGTACGCCGTCGCATGGTAGGCCGGACGTGAGCTGGGAGCCCAAGACGTTTTCCGCCGCGCGGTCGCCCGAGGATGCTTCGGCCGATCGCGCGGCGGAGCTGTTGTCGGATGCCGTCGCCAGCGAGCGTGCCGGTTCCGTCGACGATGCCGTCGCGGGCTATCGCTCGGTCATCGCGGAAGCGGAGCGGCTGGGCGACCGGCGGACCCTCACGGAGGCCCTGCGGCGCCTGTCGGTCCAGCACCACCACCGGGGAGAGCGCGACGAGGCCCGCGAGCTTTCCCACCGGAGCTACACGATCGCGACCGAGATCGGCGACGACGTCCTGGCGGGCGAGGCGCTGAACACGCTGGCGAACTTCGTGCTCGAAAGCGGCGCGTTGGAGGAGGCGCGTACTCGATATCTCGGGGCGCTGGTGCTCGCCGGCACCAACCCTCAGCTTCGCGGGCGCATCGAGCAGAACCTCGGCATCCTCGCGAACATCCGCGGGGAGCACAGCGAGGCGCTGCTGCACTACCGCCGCTCGCTCGCGGCGTTCGAGAGCTCCGGCGAGGACAGGGGCTGCGCGATCGCGTACCACAACCTCGGCATGGTCAGCGCCGACCGGCAGCTCTGGGAAGACGCCGACCGCTATTTCCGGCGAAGCCTGGAGATCACCCGGCAGGTGGGCGACGTCCACCTGGAGGGCCTCTGCCTCCTCAACCACGCCGAGGTGCACGTCGCGAGGCAGCGGTTCGAGGAGGCCAGGAGCAACGCGGAGGCCGCGCTCGGCATCTTCGAGCAGCTGGGGGCACGGCTCGACAAGGCCGACGTCTACAAGGTCCTCGGGGTCGTGTATCGGGAGACCGGCCGCCACTCGCTCGCCGAGTCGCGCCTGCGCGCCGCGATCGACCAGGCAGTGACGACGGGCTCCGTGCTGAGCGAGGCCGAGGCTTCACGGGAGCTGGCCCGGCTCTACCAGACCATGGGTCGCAACCAGGAAGCGCTACGGCTTTTGAGTGCGGCCCATCGCCTCTTCACCCGGCTCGATGCTCGGGTGGACCTGGTGGACGTGGCGTCCAAAGTCCAGCGCCTGGAAGAGACCTATCTGGCGGTGGTGCGCGAGTGGGGTCAATCGATCGAATCCGCGGACAGCTACACCTTCGGCCACTGCGAGCGCGTGGCCACCTATGCGAGCGCCGTGGCCATCCAGTTGGGATGCGACGAGGGCCAGCTCACCGCCATCCGGCTGGGCGCGTACCTGCACGACGTCGGCAAGGTGAAGGTGCCGCACGAGATCCTGAATAAGCCGGGCCGGCTCACCGAGCAGGAGTTCGAGATCATCAAGATGCACCCTGTCTGGGGCATGGAGCTGCTGGCGACGATCGAGTTTCCCTGGGACATCAAGCCGGTGATCCGGTGGCACCACGAGAAGGACGACGGGAGCGGCTATCCCGACCGGCTTCGAGGCGAGGAGATTCCCCTGGCGGCCCAGATCGTGTGCATCGCGGACGTCTACGACGCCCTGACGACGACCCGGAGCTATCGGGGAGCGATGTCGAAGGAGGACGCGCTCGCGCGGATGGAGGAATCCCGCCACTGGTGGCGGCCGGAGGTGTACGGCGCCTTCATCCGATCGATGGAAGAGGCTCCCCGAGCGGCGTAAAGTGGGCCACGAGGCCGGCCTCGTCGCGCGGTTGCCGGTAGATGTACTGCTCGCCACGGAAATTCCGCAGCACCACCTCGTCGTCCGTCATGCTGATCACGTACTCCGGCAACAGGGGGATCTTGCCGCCTCCACCCGGCGCGTCGATCACGAAGTACGGGTTGGCCAGCCCGCTGGTCCAGCCTCGAAGCGCCTCCATGATCCGGATACCGGTCTGGACCGTCGTGCGGAAATGCTCCGCGCCCGCCACCTGGTCGGCCATATAGATGTAGTAGGGCCTCACCCGCGCCATCAGCAGCCGCTGCATCAGCTCCTTCATCACCTCCGGGTCATCGTTCACGCCTTTGAGCAGCACCGTCTGGCACCCGAGCGGGATGCCCGCATCGGCCAGCCGTCCGAGGCCGGCGACCGCGGCCGGGGTGAGCTCGTCGGGGTGATTGAAGTGCGTGTTGATGAAGAGCGGATGGAACCGCTTGAGCATGGCGCAGAGCTCGGGGGTGATCCGCTCCGGCAGGTGGCAGGGAATCCGACTCCCGATCCGGATGATCTGGAGATGCGGAATGGCCCGCAGCCGGGTCAGGATGGCCTCGAGCCGCCGGTCGTTGAGGAGCAGGGGGTCGCCACCGGACATGATGACGTCCCGGATCTCGCTGTGCTCCTCGAGGTACCGGAAGGCGGACTCGAACTGCGACATCGGGATCTTCTCGGGGTCTCCCACCTTCCGGCGGCGGGTGCAGAACCGGCAGTACGTGGCGCAGACGGGGCTCACCAGGAACAGCGCCCGATCGGGGTACCGGTGGGTGATGTTGGGGACCGGGCTATCGGCGTCCTCGTTGAGCGAGTCTACGATGCCGTCCACCACGTCGAGCTCCTCGACGCTCGGCACGTATTGCCGCCACATGGGATCACCGGGCGACTTGATGAGGTCCACCATCGCCGGCGAGATCCGGAACTCGAAGTTTTCCGCCGCCAGGCGCAGCCGGTCCAGCTCGGCAAAGTGCTCATGGCCGAACTTGTCGGCCAGCGCCTCGAGGGAGGCGATGGAGTTCTTCTTGAGGACTTCCTGCCAGGTTTCCATGGGGCGCTCGGGCGCTAGAGCTGAAGCCGAAAGCTCAATGCTGAAAGCTGAAGCCGAAAGCTCGACTCAGAAAGCCGGTGGGACCCAGCCTTCAGCTTTCAGCTTTCAGCTTTCAGCTTTCAGCTTTTAGCTGTTAGCTGTTTCACATACACCACCTGGTCGTCGCCCGGGGCATAGAACTCGGGGATGATGGCGCTGATCCGATAGCCTCGTGACTGGTAGAACGCCCGGGTGCCGTGATAGTCGGGCCTCCCGGAGGTCTCGACCACGATGAGCCGGGCCGATCCCGCCAGGCGCCGTTCCATCTCGTCGAGGAGGGCGGTGCCGATCCCGGATCCCTGGCGCCCGGGGTCGACGGCCATCCAGTAGAGATCGACGGTGCCGACGGTGCAGGGGGTGGGGCCCCAGCAGATCCAGCCTGCGAAGCGGCCGTCGACGTCGGCCGCGAGGGCGGCATAGTCGGCGGAGCCGGACACGGCGGCGTCGAACACCTCGAGGGCGACGGCGGTCTCGTTGTCGCGGAAGACACCTGTTGCCCGGGTGATTTCCTCGAGGCGGGCTCGATCTGCCGCGCGGAGGCTTCGGAGGACCGGCGCGGCGGCAACCGCGCCGCTCACGCGGCGGACACCCCGCTGACCAGCGCGGCGGCGGCCGAGTGGCTCTGAGAGCGCATCAAGGCCTCGTCGACGACATGCATGACGAGATCGTCGTAGCTCCAGCCGAAGGCCCGGCCCATGCGGGCGAGTCCCGCGTTGCTCGAGAGGTCGGGGCAGGGATTGACTTCGAGGACGTAAGGCTGACCATCGTCGTTCACCCGGAGATCGACCCGGCCGTAACCTTCACCGTTCGAGACGTGCATCCAGGCCTGGCGCGCGACGTCGGTGATGCGCTTGGATAGGCTGTCCTCGACGGCCGCCGGGCAGACGGGGAGGGTGCCCTCGTCTTCGGGACTCCCGGGGATCCACTTGGCGGCGTAGCCCACGATGGGCCACGTACCCTCGGGCATCCCCTCGAAGTTGATCTCGGCGATGGGCAGCATCCGCGTGCCGACGAAGCCCACGTTGAATTCCCGTCCCGGCACGTACTCCTGGACCAGGACCTCCTCGAACTGCTCCAGCATCTGAGCCACGCGCCGCTTGAGGGCCCGCTTGGACGTGCACACGGCCCCGTTGTCGATGCCGACGCTGGCGTCTTCCGCCGCCGGTTTGACGATGGCGGGCAGCGGAAACTCGGCCGGGCTCTTGTTGGCCTGGGCCAGGGTGAAGGCGGGCACCGGCAGCCCGGCGGCCGCGAGGAGGGTGTTGGCGACGTGCTTCCGATGTGCGATCGTAGTCGCCCAGTGCCGACAGCCCGTGAAGGGCACGCCGGTGAGCTCGAGCGTGCCGACGACGAAGTCCTCGAAACGGGCGTGCCCGTTGATCCCTTCACAAAGATTGAAGACGAGGTCGGCGCGGCGGGCGCGGGACAGCCAGCGGAACTCGCCGAGCCGGACGGGGAGCAGTTCGACCTCGTGCCCGCGTCGCCGGAGGACATCCCGGATCTCGTGGACGTTGCCTACCACCGCGGCGACGTCCTGGGGACTCCAGTCGTCGCTACCAGCATCGTACAGGATCGCCACACGCATTCAGGCTACCTCCGCCAGGAGTGATCGTCCGCTGATCCGGCGCCACGCGATGTCGGCGACGGTGCGGATGAGATCGTCGTAACCGATTCCCGCGGCCCTCGCGGCCTTTGGAAAACAGGAATTGTCCCGCGGGTCGGGCAAAATGCCCGGCAGCGGGTTCAGTTCGACGACCATCGGGCGATTGGCGGCGTCACACCGGATATCGACGCGGCACCAATCTCGGCATTCCAGCGCGTGGTAGGCCGCCAGGGCGGCGGCTCGGACGTCCTCGGCCAGCGCCTCGGGGATGCGGGCCGGGCAGTCGAAAATCTCCAGGGGATGGTCCGGCGAGTCCCACAGCCACTTGGCCTCGTAGCCGTAGATCGGCGGCGCACCCTTGGGGAGTGTATCAAATCGCATGCCGACGATGGGGAGACACCGCGCTTCATCATCGTTGCCGAGGACGGCGACGGTGAACTCGGGACCTTGGAGATAGGTCTCGATGAGGACGGGCTCCGAATACGTCGCAAGCAGGTTGGAGACCTGACGGACCAGCTGCGCTCTCGTCTTGCACAGGCTCCGCACGCTCACGCCCTTGCCACTCCCCTCGAACGCGGGCTTGACGAAGAGGGGGAAGGGAAGGTGGACCGCGCGGGCATCGTCGGGGCTCTTGGCCAGCACGAAGGGCGCCGTGGGCACGCCGTGGTAGGCGAGCACTTCCTTGGCGCGCCGCTTGTCGAGGGCGAGGCCGAGCGTCAGAGGATCGGAGGCGTGGCACGGGATGCCGAGGAACTCGCAGATAGCCGGCACGTGGCCTTCGCGATTGGGTCCGTAGAGGCCCTCGGCGATGTTGAAGACGAAGTCGGGCCTGATCAGCGCGAGCCGCGAGGGGAACGAATGGTTCGCCTCGAGGCGGTAGACGGTTCCGACGCTCTCGAGCGCGCGCTCCACCGCATCGATGGTGGCGGGCTCATCCCATTCGGCGTAGAGATCGGGCTGGGAAAGATCGGCGCGGAGAGACCGACTGGAGGGCTCGTCGGTAGAGGGGGAGTCGGGAGTCGCCCCGGCTGGACTAGCCGGCGCCTCGGGTTTGAGATTGAAGGCGAGTCCGATCCGAACTGCCAAAGGCGCCCTCTACAAAAAAGGCCGTCCGCGAGAGACGAGCCAGGACGAGTGAGTGCTTCGACGAAACTAAAGTAAGAAAAAGCGTTCGGGGACACAATAGGAAAGTCGTGAGTCGCGAGTCGCGAGCCCATCGATCCATGACTCGCTCTCATGACCCACGACCGGTGACCCGCGACTCTAGACTTTGTGAAACTCCACCCGACCCGCCTCACTCCCGTCCGCCGCGGCGTAGATCGTGAAGTCGCCGAAGAGCGCGGGCGCCTCTCGCTGCAGCAGTCGAAGACACCTGACCGCCATCCGCCGGATCTCGAGCTCGGCGCCTTCGCCCAGGCGCAGCTCCAGCATCGTGCGCCACGCCCGGACGTTCGCGCTCGCGACGATCTTGACCTCGGTCGCGTTGGGCAGCACGCTCCGCGCCGCCTCACGCGCCATCTTCCGCCGGTGGATCGCGTCGGTCACGTGCGCGTACCGCGTCATGAGCCGCTCCACCGCCGTCACGTACGCCGCCTGGGCCGCGGTCACCTGCCCGGTCCACTCCGCCTCCAGCCGGGCATCCCCGATCACCGCCGGGGGCATGACGAAGGCGGCGTGCGACTCGTCCACGTAGCGCTGGCTCAGCTGGGACCAGCCCCAACCCGCCCGATGTCGCACCAGCTCGTGGCTGCATGACCGCGAGATGCCCTCGATCAGCACGACGTATTGGGCGTGCTCGAAGACCGACCCGTGGCCCTGGCGCAGAATGTTCTTGAGATAGTCGGCCGTGGTCCGTCCCGCGGGGTTGTGCTGGCTCATGTAGCACAGCCGGCCCGCGAACTCGGCCAGGCGCTCGCCGTCGGTGGACTCCCCCTGCCAGGACACCTTGAGATGGTCCGGCTCGATGAACTGAGGGCGGGCGATCAGGGTGACACGCGGCTCGCGAATGATGTCCATGAGGGTCCAGGTCCAGGGTCGGGAGTCTCGCGACCTCTCAGATCAACTCCAACCGGCTCCGGGCGTAGCCACCCGTCTGCTCGATCCGCCGCAACGCGTGCGCGATGTCGTCGGGGAGGGAGATGGCGTGGCTGCCGGCCTTGAGGCGGCTGATCGGTGGTTCGCCGGTGGGAAGGATAATGCCGGGGTTGAGAATTCCGAGGGGATCGAAGGCTCGCTTCACGCGCTCGAACAAGGTCACGATCTCGGCGCCGTACGTCCGGGATAGCAGTCCCGCCCGCAGCCGGCCGTCGCCGTGCTCGCCCGAGGGCGTGCCCCCGAGCCGCACGACGGCGTCGGTGACCTCCTCGAGGAGGAGGGCCACGCCGGCCTCCCAGCCTGCCTCCGAGACCTTTGGAAGCAGGTTCACGTGAATGTGTCCATCCCCGGCGTGTCCGAAGATGACCACCGGAATACCATGCGCCGCGGCCCGCTCCCGCACGTGGCGCACGTACTCCCCCATGCGGTCCACCGGCACGCAGGCGTCCTCGATCACTTGGAGTGACCGCCGCTCGTCCGGAAGTCCGGCGAGAATGGGGCTCGCCGCGTGCCGCAACCCCCACAGCCGTTCCGATGCCTCGGGCGTCGGTCCGGTGTCGATGCCGTCGGCCCACGGCCGCACCGCCTTCGCGGCCTTCTCGACCGCGGCCTTCACCTCTTTCGGTGTCTCGCGTTCGATCTCCACCAGAAGGACCGCCTCGGCTCCGGGCTCGCCGACCAGCTCGAGGAAGGTCCGGTCGAGCAGCTCCACAGCCGACGGCTCCACCTCGAGCAAGGCGGCTACGACCTCCGCGAGCGGGTCCAGCGAGGGCAGCGCGATCTTGAGCCCGCCTCGCGAGCCGGGTATCCGGTCGAGCCGCCACTCGATACCGGTGACGATCGCGAGCGTGCCCTCGGCGCCGATGAGGAGGTCCAGCAGGTCGCCGGACCGGAGGTAGGCATCGAGGGCGTACCCCGACGAGTTCTTTCGAGTGTGGGGGAAGCGAGCCGCGATCAGCGTCGCGGCGGCGCTGATGTCCGCCGCGGCCTCGTCCTCGAAGCGGCGGGCGGCCGAGGCGAGGGACTTCGATCCGCGGCGCAGCCCGGTCGCTTCCCCGTCGGCCGTGACGACCTCGACGGCCTCGATCCAGCCGCGCACGCTGCCGTATCGCACCGAGCGGGCGCCCGCCGCATTGGTGGAAACGACACCCCCTGCGGTAGCCCAGGCAGCGCTCGATGGATCCGGTGGCAGGCGGAGTCCGGCCTTGCCGGCCTGGAGATTGAGATCGCCGAGGCGCACGCTCGCGCTGGTCCTCGCGACCCGGCGCGGAGCTTCGATCTCGAGCCGCCGCGGGAGACCCGTGAGATCGAGCACCACGCCGTCTCCCACATTCCCCCCGCCCATGGCGCTTCCCGCACCCCGGGGGACCAGGGCCACGCCATGGCCGGCGGCCCAACGTATCACCGTTGCCACGTCGTCGCGGTCGGCCGGCACGCACACGGCCGAGGGGAGGATCCGGAAGATGCCCGCGCCCTCCGCATACGCGGCGCGCGCACGGTGGTCGGTGCGGAAGACTCCACGAATCGGCGGGGGCGGCAGCATGGGGAAAAGATAAGTATCTTGTCCGGGTATGCCGGACAGCCCGCGCGCTCAGCTGATTCACATCGACGTGGACCGTCGCCTCGGCCACGAATGGGACGACTGGGACGGCAGTTCACTGCCCAACCGGGGGAACTTCGACTCTTCTCCGGCGTTGTTCTTCGTCTGGTCGGCCCTGGCGCTGGCCGCCGCCCTGGCGCTGGTTGCCGCTCTTCTCTTCGTCCTAGCGCCCCGGCTCGACAACCTGCACCCGGTGCTCGCGCGCGTGCTCTGGGGGGCGCTCGGGGTGGGAGGGGGCCTCCTCTGGATCTGGTGGGGTGTCCTGTTCGTCTCGTACCGGGCCGGCAAGCCGCTGCTTCCCGAATCGCTCGCGGAGCGCGGGCCGTTCCTCGCCCTCATGCGGCACACCTCCGCGTTGGCGGAGCGGTTCGGGCGGCGGGACTGGGTCGAGAACGCGGCAGTGAAGGTCTACAACGCGCTCGCGCTGGTGCGCGGCAGGAAAGTGGGCCGGGGTGAGCTCCTGCTCCTGATCCCCCGCTGCCTCTCCAAGGAAACGCTCGACGGCGTTCTCGGCATCGCCGGCAGGTATGGTGTGCCGGTCTTCGTGGCGACGCGAGGCCAGCTCGCCCGCCGGGTGATTCGCGAGCGCCGGCCTCGCGCCGTGGTCGCGGTGGCCTGCGAGCGGGATATGGTCAGCGGATTGCACGACGTGGCGGGAAAGGTGCCGGTCCTCGGTCTCACGATGACGCTGCCATCGGGCCCCTGCAAGGACGCCCTGCTCGATCTCGGGCGTCTCGAGGACTGGGTCAAGGCGTACGTCGTCTAGCTAGTCCGGCTCCGGCAGTGACTCGTCCGGCTCCGGCGCCTCCTCTTCTTCCGGTCTCGCCCGAGGCTGCGACGGCGTGGCCGCCGGCGGGCCTCCATACCGCTTCAGCATTCCCTCCAATGCCGCGTGGACTTTCGCCGCCACCGGGTGGGTCGCCGGAACCTCGCGATCCAGCTCGCGGGACGGCAGTGCCGGGTCGGCCACCGGCCGGTAGACGGTCTCGACGGTGAGCAGTGCGAAACCCGGTCGGCCTGGATCGGACCAGGCGCGCACCCGGACGATCTTCGTGCCGAGTGGACGGGCCTGCGTCGGCTTGCCGCTGGCCGCCTCGAACCAATGGCTTTCAATGAATCCATCGCGCAGCTCGATCCGTGCGGCGGGAATGGAGTCGGCCTGCAGGATCTCGGCGAGGCGGCGGGTGGCCTCCAGTGGCGACACCCGGATCTCCACCGTCTCGGCTTCGGGCAACGGCGGGAAGGTGGGTCGGGTCGTGGCGGGCTGACACGCGAGCAGTCCCGGCACTCCCAACGCCAGCGCCCGCGGGATTCGCACGATCAATCCTTGTGTGGAGGGGTACCGGGAGGGTGAGTGTGCCCACCCTCATAGCCGGCTGCCGAGTCGGCCGGGCCCGCCGGGGCGACGGAGGCCGGCTCGGTATTCGAGTGCTCCGCCTTCTCCTCCTCGCCACCATGGTGATGGTGGCCCTCCTGCCGCTCGTGGATCTCGCCCTGCAAGACTTCGGTCGGAATGCCGGCGGCATGATCGAACACCAGCTTGCCGCCGTATGAAGCCGTTGTGAGGAGGAAGCCCAATCCGACGAGCGACAGCAGAAGCGCCAGGTTCCGCTCGCCCGATCCCATCTTGGTCTCGCGGAGAATGCGCCACAGCGCCAGGACCGCGAAGATCCCGAGGGTGACGAACGCCAGCTTCTCGTGGGTCTCCATCACCTTGTGCACCGCCTCGCCATGGGCGATGTGCTCCTCGGCCTGGAGGCCTGACAGGACCGCGAGAATACCGCCGCCAGCGCCGACGATCATGGTCCAGAACCCCACCGTCCGGAACGATGCCCGCTTGGTCACGGCCGCCAGGAGATCGAAGATCACCGCCACAAGAAGGAGCGCGGCGGGTAGATCGTTCAACGCGGCGTGCAGGCGGGGCCAGTCGTAACCGAACATGGGGTCTCCTCTAAAGGCCGAGATCGACGGGGATCGGCGGATCGGAAGCATAATCATAAAAGCCGCGGCCGCTCTTTCGGCCGTAGAGGCCGGCACCGACCATGCGGCGCAGCAGCGGGGGTGGGGCGTACCGCGGCTCGCGATACTCCTCGAACATGATGTCCGCGATCCGCGCGGTGGTATCGAGCCCCACGAAGTCGAGGAGCGTAAGCGGGCCCATGGGGTGGCCGCAACCGAGCTGCATGCCGCGATCGATGTCGGGGATCGACGCGATCCCGTGCTCCAGCGCCCGGACCGCGTCCAGCAGGAAGGGGATCAGCAGCAGGTTGACGATGAACCCCGACCGGTCGCGCGCGACGATCGCCTCCTTGCCGAGCCGGCGCGCGAACGTCATCACCCGGTCGAAGCTGTCGCGCGACGCCGTCACGGGCCGCACCACCTCCACCAGCGGCATCAGCGGGACCGGATTGAAGAAGTGGAGGCCGACGAACCGGTCGGGCCGGCTCGTGGCGGAGGCCATGGCGCCGATCGGGAGGCTCGACGTGTTCGAGGCGAAGATCGTCGCCGGCGGCGTGATCGGGTCGAGCTCGGCCCAGAGGCGGTTCTTGAGCTCGAGATCTTCGGTGACGGCTTCGATGATGATTCCGCACTCCGTCAGCTCGGTCAGAATTGCGGTGAACCGGAGCCGCTCGAGAGCGCCGTCACGGGCGGATGGGTCGAGCTTGCCTTTCTCCACCAGCCTGGCGAGCGACCGTTCGATCGTTGCCCTGCCCTTGTCGAGCAGCTCGGGCGTGACGTCGCGCACCGTCGTGGGGAAGCCGGCCGTGGCTGCCGCCTGGGCGATGCCGGAGCCCATGAGACCGCACCCCAGAATGCCGACCGTCGTGATCTCGTTGATGGGAGCCATGCGTCCGAGCCGTCGTCAGGAGCGAAGAGACTTGAGCACCTCGTCGGCGAGCGCGCCGAAAAGGCCGGCCCGCCGGCCGGGCAGCTGGTGCTCCGGGCGCATGCTGCCGTGTTCCAGATGGTCGAGCGCGCGCTCGAGGCCGAGCTGGAGCCGTTGGCGGCCGGCTCGGAACCGCCGCGCCGTGGCGTAGCCGGCGGCAATTCCCACCGGCGTCGCCGCCACCGCCACGGGAAGCATCGCGCCGAGGACGACCATCAGGCCCGTCACCGCGACGCCGCTGCCGGCGATGGCCGCACCGCCTCCCACCAACTCCGCGCGCATCCTCCTCGCCATGGCGCTCAGCACGACGTGCGACCGCTCGCTGCCAAGCGGCATGATGGTCGCCGACACGGTGTCGGCCCGGGACAGCATGAACAGCGGCTTGCTGCGGAGCGCGGCGGTGGAGCGGCGGAGCGCCGCCGCCACGCCGCCGATTGGCTCCCACACGATGCGGCCGGGCTGCTGGCGCTGCACGCAGAGCAGCTCGTTCTGATCCATCCATGCCAGCAGGGATCGCTCGGTCTGCTCGACCGTACCGGGGACGGCGCGTTGGGCCATCACGGTCGCCGCGCCGGCCAGCCGCTCCCACGGCCCCGGCAGCGGCACATCCACACGCGCCCGCTCCTCGAGCAGGGCCTGCTGGAGATAGCGGTCGGGGATGCCGACTTCGCGGCCGAGCGCCACGACCTCGTCGGGTGAGAGCGCCTGGCCGATGTCGCGCTCGCCTGCCTGAAGCTCGGCGGCCCGCTGCAGGATGCGTTCGAGCGCCGGACGATCGATGCCGGCGGGCGTCCGCTCAGGCACGCTACTCTCCGGGGCCCGACTGCGCCGAGCCGAGGCGGAGCTGGGATATGAGGTCGGCCAGCTCGCCAGAAGACAGCGCCTTGCCGGGGGAGTCGGTCGGGGCCGGCGTCGCCGCTGGACCGGAGGCCGAGCGCGCCGCCTGGAGGAACGGCTTGAACAACTCGATCGGCAGCGGGAAAATCGTGGTCGAGTTGTTCTCCGCGGCGATTTCCGTGACCGTCTGTAGATAGCGCAGCTGAATGGCGCTGGGCTCGAGCGCCAGCGTGCGGGCCGCCTGGGTGAGTGCCTCGGAGGCCTGCAGCTCGCCCTGGGCCGCGATGACCTTGGCCCGGCGCTCCCGCTCCGCCTCCGCCTGACGCGCCATCGCCCGCTTCATCTGGTCCGGCAGATCGACGTCCTTCACCTCGACGGCCGAGACCTCGATGCCCCAGGGGTCGGTCCGCTCGTCGATGATCTTCTTGAGGACGGCGTTGATCTTCTCCCGGTCGGACAGCAGCTCGTCCAGCTCCACCTCGCCCAGCACCGAGCGGAGCGTCGTCTGCGCGAGCTGGCTGGTGGCGTAGAGATAATCCTCGATCTCGATGATGGCCTTGGCCGGATCCGACACCCGCATGTAGAGCACGGCGTTGACCTTGACCGAGACGTTGTCGCGCGTAATGACGTCCTGAGGCGGGATGTCGAGCGCCACGATCCGCAGCGACACGCGCTTCTGCCGGGCAAAGCCCGCGGGCAGGAAGATGAGACCCGGCCCCTTGGTTCCCCAGTAGCGGCCGAGAAAGAATGCGACCCCGCGCTCGTACTGGTGCAGGACGCGAAGGCTGAGAAACGAATAGATGACCGCGACGGCCAGGGCCGGCATCACGAAGTCCATGATATCCTCACTCCCGGTAGGTCTCGACGATCACCGCGGCCCCCTGGCCGCCGCCGATGCAGGCGGCGCCGAGTCCGTACCGGCCGCCGGTGCGCCGGAGCGCATGCAGCAGATGAAGGGTGATCCGGGCGCCGGTCGCTCCGAGGGGATGGCCGATAGCGACGGCGCCGCCATCCACGTTGGTGCGCTCGCGGTCGAGCCCCAGTGTCTGCTCGACGGCCAGATACTGGGCGGCGAACGCCTCGTTGATCTCGATCAGGTCCATCTGCTCGAGCGTCAGACCAGCCGACGCGAGCGCCCGACGCGACGCAGGCACAGGACCGATGCCCATGAACGTGGGATCTACTCCTGCCGTTCCCCAGGCCACCAGGCGGCCGATGGGCGCGAGCCCGTGCGCCCGGGCGAACTCCTCGCCGGCGACGACCAACGCCGCCGCCCCATCGCAGATGCCCGATGCGTTGCCCGCGGTCACCACGCCGTCCTTTCGGAAATAGGGCGGCAGCTTGGCGAGGGCTTCCGGTGTCGTCCCCGGCCGCATGTGCTCGTCGGCCGCCCACCCGTCCGTCCGGCCCGTCTTGCGGTTCCGCACGTCGACCGGGACGACTTCGCCCTCGAAGACGCCGGCGTCCCACGCCGCCCGGGCGCGCGTCTGGCTCAGCGCCGCCACGCAGTCCACCGCCTCCCGGGAGATGCGGTGACGCTCGGCGAGCCGTTCGGCGGTTTCCGCCATGGTGAGCCCGCATTCGGCGTCGCGCAGGACTTCCCAGAGCGAGTCCTCGAGCGGCGGCGGCGGTCCGAGCCGAAGTCCCCAGCGCGCCCCGCGCACGACATGCGGGGCCTGGCTCATGGACTCGGATCCGCCCGCCAGCACCACGCGCGAAGCGCCGAGCATGATCTGCTGCGCCGCCTGGATCACGGCTTCGAAGCCCGAGCCGCACAGGCGATTGACGGTGAGGGCCGCCGTCTCGACCGGCACGCCGGCCTTCAGGCCGATGTGACGCGCGAGATAGGGAGCATCGGCGGACGTCTGGAGCACGTTGCCGAATACGACGTGGTCCACCGTGCCCGGCTCGACGCCGGCGCGGTCCAGGGCGCCCCGGGCGGCGACCACGCCGAGCTCGGTGGCGGAGAAGTCCTTGAGGGTCCCACCGAAAGAGCCGAATCCGGTGCGGACGCCGGCCAGGAAGACGACCCCCTGTTCAGAGGCGTGCGAGCTCACTAGATCACCGTCCCGTTCGGCACGACGCCGTTCTTCGGGATGATGACGATGCCGTCGCGGACGAAGAAGTTGGGACCGTCGAAATCGCCGGGCTTTCCGTCAGGCGAGATGCGCACGTCGTCGCCGATCCGGGCGTTCTTGTCGACGATCGTCCGCTCGATCCAGGCGCCGTGGCCGATCCCCATGGGCGGCGCGCCCACCGGAGCGGCCCGCTCCGGCGTCTCGTAGAAATCCTGCCCCATCACCAGAGCATCGCGGAGCGTCGCCCCTGACTCGACCCGGCTCCGGACGCCGAGGAGTGAGTGCTCGATATCGGCATCGTTGATGATGCAGCCGTCGGCGATGACCGAGCGCTCCACCCGGCTCTTGATGATCTTGGTGGCAGGGAGGAACCGCGCGTGGGTGAAAATGGGCGACGTGGCGTCGTAGAAATTGAAGCGGGGCAGCGGCTCGCAGAGATCGAGGTTGGCCTCGTAGAAGGAGCGGATCGTCCCGATGTCCTCCCAGTACCCCCGGTGGCGGTAGGCATAGACCCGCCGCTCCCCGATCAGTCTCGGAATGACGTGCTTCCCGAAATCGGCCTCGCTGCCGAGCAGGGCATCCGCCAGGACGTCGCGGTTGAAGACGTAGATGCCCATCGAGGCAGGCAGGTCGTCGGGATGGCCGCGTAGTGACGCCAGCACCGCCGGATCCGTGGGCTTCTCGACGAACCGCGTGATCCGCCCGTCGTCGGCGACCTCCATGATGCCGAACGCCTTGGCCGCCTCAGCCCGGACCGGGTTCGTGGCCACCGTCACCTCGGCCGCCGTCGCCACGTGCTGCTCGATCGCCTCGCGGAAATCCATCTGGTAGAGCTGATCGCCCGACAGGATCAGCACCAGTCGATGGGGATACGAGTCCAGATGCATCAGGTTCTGACGCACTGCGTCGGCCGTACCCTGATACCAGTCCATCCGACCGGGACGTTGCTCGGCGGCGAGGATCTCGACGAATCCGGGGCCGAACGTGTCGAACCGGTAGCTCTCCTGGATGTGGCGATGCAGCGACCCGCTGTTGAACTGGGTCAACAGGAAGATGCGCCGCAGGTCGGAGTTGAGGCAGTTGCTGATCGGGATATCGACGAGACGGTACTTGCCCGCCAGAGGGACGGCCGGTTTCGAGCGGTCCTTCGTCAGCGGAAAGAGCCGCGTGCCCGCACCACCTCCCATGATCACGGCGACGACGTCGTGGGGCCGAACGGAGATGTTCCAGGACACGGCGGGATCCGGGGTGGCGGGTATCTGTAAGGATAACCCCGGACTGGAGACCGGCTAGCGCGCCCCCAGGACCAGCCCGCAGTTGACGCAGTGGCGCCAGCCGGCCTCCACGTCCGCGTGGCATTTCGGACAGACCAGGGCCACCTGACTCTGGCCGCAGTGGGGGCAGAAGTTGAGGGGACGTTCCGGCAAGCTGCCGCCGCAGTAGACGCACTGCGACCCCGCGGTCTCCTCGGCAGCGACGAACTCGTCGAGGTCGGCGGCCTCGACGACCTCCCCGATGCCCTCGAGCTCGTCCACCTCGACCTCATCGTCGGGCTCCGGCTCCGGCTCGGTCCGCCGGGGGGCCTCGACGGAGGATTGCGCCTCCGGCTCGTGGCCGGGAGTCTGGAGGGCCAGTGCCACCCGTTCGGGCCGCAGCATCAGCGTGACCTCCTCGAACCGGTGAATCACCTCGAGATCGGGGTTGCTGCTCTCCGCTTCCTCCTCGAACCTGATCCGCACCTCTTCCGGCTCGGTTCTGACATAGCCGCCCTCACCGGCGCAGAGGCGAAGGAGCACCATCTCGTACTCTTCGCTGGTATCGACGTGGAGCACGCGGCGGTTGCTGCGATACGGCACGATGGAGGTGGAGATCTCACCGAGCGGAATCGGGCCGCGCAGGCGGCCGGGATCGTTCGCCGCCAGGTTGGACACGATCCGTCTGAAGAAACGATCGAGGTCGCTCACCGAATCCTCCGTCAAGAGCCCTCAGTCGGCCAGCGCAAAGCTTTCCCCCGCGGCCACCCTGTCCTCCAGCGCCGCGAACGCGGCGTCGGGGTCGTAGGTCGCGAACCTTCCCCTCTCGCGCTGCGCCGCGAACCAGCCGTCGAATGCCGACACGATGATGCCTCCCGACGTCTTCTGCTCTCGCGCGGCGGCCACGGCCAGGTGATCGGCGTAGATGTTCTTGGGATGGTCCTGATGCCCCCGGACCCAGGTCCACTGCACCTCCTCGTGCAGCCGCACCGACTTCACCAGCGCCTGCCACAACTCGAGATTCTCGATGGCGCCCTCCTTCCGCTTCCATCCGCGACCGATCCATCCCGGCACCCACTCGCGCATGCCCTTGACCAGATACTGGGAGTCGGACACGGCGAGCACGTGGAGCCGAGCCCCCTTGCGGGCCAGGAGCTGGAGCACGGTGATCGCCCCGGTCAAGGCCATCCGGTTGTTGGTCGTGGCCGGCTGGCTGAGGTAGAACTCGCGGCGATGGATGGTCCGGCGCGCGCTCCTCGCCTCGATGAGCCCGCCGCCGCCGCCGGGGTTCTCGCCCTCGCGCCCGTTGCCCAGGCAGCTCTCGTCGAGGTGGAGGATCGCGATGCCGCCGCTCAACGGGCCGGCGTCTCCTCGAGCTGGTCCATGCGCTCCACGATGCGTCCCACCAGGCCGTACCGCACGGCCGCCTGCGCATCGAGCCAGAAGTTCCGGTGGGTGTCCTCCTCGATGCGCTCGAGCGGCTGGCCCGTCTCCCGCGCGAAGATCCGGTTGAGCCG
This sequence comes from uncultured Gemmatimonadales bacterium, assembly GCA_963757525.1. GTDB lineage: Bacteria > Gemmatimonadota > Gemmatimonadetes > Gemmatimonadales > GWC2-71-9 > CAVVWJ01. The sequence goes on along the minus strand of CAVWRM010000001.1, from coordinate 929,062 downwards.
GTCGCGCATCCGGATGATCTCCTTGGCCTCGATCTCGATGTCGCTCGCGCTGCCTCCCGCGCCTCCAGCCGGCTGATGGAGCAGGAAGCGGGTGTTGGGCAGACAGAGCCGCCGATCGCGCGGCGCGCCCACGAAGATCAGCGCCGCGGCGCTCGCCACCCATCCCGTCCCGATCATCCGGACCGGGCAGCCGACGAAGCGAACCAGATCGTGCACCGTGTCGCCGGCCTCGACGTGCCCGCCCTGCGAGTTGACGTAGATGGTGACCGGCTCGTCCGATTCGGCGGCCAGCGCGAGGAGCTGCGAGGCGACGCCGGCCGCGAGGGCCTGGGTGATTTCTCCGCTGATCACGATGGTGCGCGCGCGGAGGAGGCGCTCGCCCAGGAGGTCTGCCGCGGCCGTCGGCTTGTCGGCTCTGAGCTGGGGGGACATGGCTGCTCCAATGGTCAGGCGTGGTGGCTGCGACTCCTCACTCGAGCACCTGCATCGCGTCGATCTCGTCGAGCACAAAGATGAGCTCTTCGCCCGTCATGGGGAGGCGTCCCACCAGGGCGTCGTGTCGTCCCTCCGAAGTGACCCGGAGCGCCACCACGATGTATTCCGTGCCCCGACGCATGAGCGCGACGCGGCGGCCATTGCGGGCCGCATGCTCGAGCTGATCCATGCGCTGGGCGGTCCAGCGGAGCGGAGACATGGTGGAATACTATAGCGATCGGCGGACGCGGATCCGGCCCGGGTCAGCCGTGAGCCGTCCGATCGTCGCGGCGGCGGGCGTCGCCTCCGCGCGCAGCGCGTCGAGAAGCGCGGTTTCGTTCTCTGCTGGTACGGCGAGCAGCAGACCCCCCGACGTCTGGGCGTCCACACAAAGCAGCCGGTCGACCGGGGAGAGGTCATCGGACCACTCGACCGCGGCGGCGGCCTCGAGGTTCCGGCTGGTGCCGCCTGGAACGATGCCGCGGGCCGCCAGGTTCCGCGCGTGGTCGAGCAGCGGCAGCGAGTCGAACGCGATCTCCGCTCCCACTCGGCTTGCCGCCACCATGTGGCCGAGATGGCCCAGGAGCCCGAAGCCCGTGACATCGGTGGCGGCGCTCACCCCTACGGCTGCCGCCGCGCGGGCCGCCCCGTCGTTGAGCGTGGTCATCGAGCGCACCGCTTCGGCCAGGCCCGACTCGAGCAGGGCGTCGCGCTTGAGCGCGGTCGTCAGAATGCCGGTACCCAGAGGCTTGGTGAGCACGAGCGCGTCGCCGGCGCAGGCCCCGCCATTCGTGAGCATCCGGTCGGGGTCGACCTCGCCGATCACGCACATGCCGAAGAGCGGCTCGAGCGAGTCGATCGAGTGGCCGCCGACCACCAGGCAGCCGGCCCGGGCAGCGACCTCGCTCGCTCCGCGCAGCACCTCGCCCAGCAGCTCGAACGGCGCCTTGTCCCGAGGCCAGCCGACCAGGTTGAGGGCGAACAGCGGTGTGCCGCCCATGGCGTACACGTCGCTCAGCGCATTGGTGGCCGCGATGGCGCCCCAGGTGGCGGCGTCATCGACGATGGGGGTGAAGAAATCCACCGTCGCCACGAGGGCCCGGGAGTCGCTGAGCCGGAACACGGCCGCATCGTCCCGGGTGGCCGAATCCACCAGGACCCGCGCATCGCTGATCCCGGGGACGTGCCTCAGCACCTCGGCCAACTCAAGCGACCCGAGCTTGCAGGCGCAGCCGGCGCCATGCGACAGCGCGGTGAGCCGGAATCGCTCCGTCATGAGGACCGCCCCCAGAGCAGCGCGCGCAACCCGATGAGGGCGCGCTCCTGCTGGGCGGTGCCCCCGAACGTGCCGTCGGCCCGCTGCCGCGCCGTGAGGGCCGTTCCGGCGCGGCGGACCGCGGTGCGCGCCTCGGACAGATCGGTCGCCATCAGCGCCTCGAGGGTCTGAAAGAGATCGGCGTTGGACCATTCGCCGCCGGCATCCTGGTTCGCGGCGATCAGCCCGACGAGCGATGCCACCAATGGCTGGTGGACCGGCCCCGCCAGGGCCAGCGCGTGGAGACCCGCCACGATCGTATCCGGGGCGAAGAAGCCGCTCCAGCTGGTCCAGCCGGCCGCAAGCGCGGCGAGGCTCCGGATGTGTCGGTCGATCAGTGTCCGCTCACCCGTGCCGGTCCGAAGGGCGGCCCGCAGCGCCAGACAGCTCAGCGCGAAGCGCGCCGCGGGCTCCGCCCGGAACGCCTTCCCGTTCGGGAACGTGAGTGGCGCGAGCCGGACTCGGGGCGGTGCCGGGGCAAAGAACCCCTGGACGTAGTGCTCGCAGGCACGCTTGGCGTGACGCTCCTTGTCGCATCCCTCGCCGAATGCTCCGGGCTTGCCTTGAAGCGCGAGAATCCAATCCATCAGCGCTCGGATGGACGGATCGCCACCCTGCAATCCGAGATCGGAGAGCTCGTGGACCCGCCAGATGGTGGGCAGCGCGGCGGCTCCCACGCTGCCGTCGGGGCGGATGCCCCGCTCCAGCTCGGCAACCAGCGCGCGCCGAAGCTCAGGATCATCCGGGCTCTCCAGACGGAGGGCGGCGCGGGCGAGCAACGCCGGCCGGGTGCGTTCCGGTCCGAAATAGAGCGCGAGTCGCTCGCGGGCGGACGGCGTCACTGCAGGGAGGCGCGAAGCGAGTCCGCGCGGTACAGCCGGCCGCGGACCATGACCTGTTCGATCGCCAGCGTATTCTGTATGCGAGACATGGGATCACGTGTGAGCATGAGAAGGTCGGCCGCCTTGCCCGGCGCGATGAGACCCAGCGAGTCCACGCCGAGCACCAGGGCGGCATTCCGCGTCGCGGCCAGCAGCGCGGCGCGGGGGGTGAGCCCCGCCGTCACCAGCAGCTGCAGCTCCAGGTGCTCGCTATACCCCGGAATCAGCAGTTGGTTTGCCGCGTCGGTACCCGCGGCGATGATCCCCCCGGCGGCCACGAACTGCCGGAGGAAGAGGTCCTGCATCGGTCGGGACCGGCGGAACGCCGCGAAGTCCCGCGCGCTCCAGTCCGCCCGCTTGATCAGGTCCGGGACGTTCCACCGCTGGCGCTCATCCGGGGGCACGAAGCGCAGCATCTGATCCTGGAGGACGGTGGAGTCGTCGAGCCGGCTGAAGGTTTCGTGCAGCACGAGGGTGGGAACCACCGCCACCTTCTTCGCGGCGAGCTCTCGGGCGACCCGCTCGAGGGCGGAGGAATCGAGCGAAGCCCAGGAGCGCTCGAACGCCGTCCATCCCGCGAAGAATCCGCGTCGGTGGGCGGCGAACAGCGCCGACCGATCCGGCCCGGCCGCCTCGGGGACCCCGCTCATGTGCTCGATCGACGCGATGCCCAGTCTGGCGGCCGTCAGCGCATCCGTGAGACCCAGATGGCCGGTGACCGGAAGATTGAAGGTCTTCGCTTCGTCGAGTACCGCCCGAAGCAGCGTCGAATCGATGCGGCTGTAGACCTTGATCAGGTCCACGCCCGCGTTGACCAGCCTGTCCACCTGTTTCCTGGCGGTCTTCCGGTCGGGAGCCGGCAGGGCGTCGGGGTAGGTCGTCGGCACCCCGTCGATCATCGAGCCGGCCGTGTAGATCCGGGGCCCCGCCGTCGCGCCGCGATTCACCTCCCGGCGAAGCTCGAAGATGGAGTCCAGTGTGCCGTGGACGTCTCGAACCGACGTGACGCCCCACGCGAGATAACGCGGCAGTGACCAGCGGGCGACGTGCGCGTGCGCGTCGATGAGTCCGGGGACGATCCAGCGTCCCGTGGCGTCCACCTGAATGGTCCGCGCGGGAAGCTGAAAATCAGACTGGACCCCCACTGACTCGATGAGCCCACGGCGGACCACCACGACGGCGTCGGGCAGGGGCGACCCCCCGGAGCCGTCGATCAGGGTGGCGCCGACCAGCGCATAGCCATCCGGCGGCAGGTCGCGACACGCCGCACCGAGCCACAGCGCGAGAAGCGCCGCTCCGGCGTTCACCGCACGAGACCAGTGAATCGGCATGACGAGGGTCGAGAACAGGATGGTAGAAGTGAGCGCAGAACGGTACGAGATGCAAGTTCCCCCCGGTGCATCACTATACTTGGAGCGATGACCGAACTGCGTCTGGACTCGCCGGCGGGCCCGGGCGACCGGCCAGCGGCGCGCACGCCTCCGATCTCGGAGTACGGCGTCATCGGCGACATGCGGACTGCCGCATTGATCGGTCTCGACGGCGGCATCGACTGGTGCTGCCTCCCGCGCTTCGACAGCGGCAGCGTCTTCGCATCCCTGCTCGACCGCGAGCGCGGCGGCACCTGGGCCATCCGTCCCCGTGGCCAGTGGACGTCCACGCAGCGCTACCTGCCTCGCACGAATATCCTCGAGACGTCCTTCCGGACCGAGTCCGGCGTAGTCGTGCTGACCGACTTCATGCCGGTGGACGAGGACGGCCGCCCCTCGGGACCTCATCCCGAGATTCACCGGCAAATTCGCTGCACTCGGGACCGGGTTCCGATGCAGGTCGTCTTCATGCCCAGATTCGAGTACGGCGCCCGCACCACCCGCCTGGAGCTGCTCCGCGCCGGGCTGTTCGCCACCGATCGCACCGACCAGGTCCTCACCCTCTCGAGCGCCCGGCCGTTCCAGTGGACCGTCGAGCAGTCCACCGCCGTCGCCGATTTCGAGATCGAGAAGGGAGAGGAGCGCTGGCTCGTCCTTCGCTATGACGACGACGACATTCACCAGGTAGATCGCTACGAAAGCGCCCGGAAGCTCGACATCACGGCCGCGTTCTGGGCGCGCTGGGCGGCGGGCGTCCGCTACAGCGGGCCCTTCCGCGGCATCGTCAAGCGCTCCGCTCTCGCGCTCAAGCTGCTGACGCACGCCGAAACGGGCGCCATCATCGCGGCGGCGACGACCTCGCTGCCGGAGACCATCGGCGGCGCGCGCAACTGGGACTACCGCCTCGTATGGCTCCGGGACGCCGCGTTCACGCTGGCCGCGCTCGATGCCGTCGGCCACTATCGTGAAGCCGACGCCTTCATGCGCTTTCTCAAGCGCGTGTGCCGTCACGAGGGCGGCGGCCACCTGCAGATCATGTACGGCATCGACGGCCGGCGAGACGTGGTCGAGCGTCAGCTCGACCACCTCAACGGCTACCTTGGCTCGAGGCCCGTCCGGGTCGGCAACGGTGCCGTGGGCCAGCTGCAGCTCGATGTGTACGGCGAGGTGCTGGAGACCGCCGACATCTGGCGGCGCAATCACGAGATGACCGAAGGCACGTGGCGCGTGCTTCGCGGGCTGGTGGATTGGGTGAGCGGCAACTGGCACCTTCCCGACTCCAGCATCTGGGAAGTGCGAGGGGAGACCCGCCACTACGTATTCAGCAAGGTGATGAGCTGGGTAGCGCTGGACCGCGGCGTCCGGATGGCGGAGGAGCTCGGTCTCGAATCGAACACGCCGGCGTGGAGCGCGGCGCGCGACGCGCTCCACGCGGAGATCATGGAGAGGGGATGGAGCGAGCGGCACCAGTCGTTCGTGCAGGCCTATGGCGACGACGCCCTCGACGCGGCCGCGCTCGCCATCCCGATGGTGCGGTTTCTACCCTGGAACCATCCCCGGTCGCAGAGCACGGTCCGCGCGATCGCGCGGGAGCTCACGAGCGCCGATGGCGAGCTGGTGTATCGCTACCGCCACCCCGTCGGGCTCGAAGGAGAGGAAGGCGCGTTTTCGATCTGCACGTTCTGGTTGGCGCAGGCGCTGGCGATGATCGGGGACCGTGACCGGGCGGAGCGCGTGTTCAGGCGGATGATAAAACACGCCAACCACGTGGGACTCTACTCCGAACAGATCGATCCCCTCAATGGCCGGTTCCTCGGAAACTTCCCTCAGGCGTTTACCCACATCGCGCTGATCAACTGCGCGGCGGCGCTCGCCCGGACGGAATCGAAATAGGCGCCGGCGGACTATCTCCTCCGGCCGCCCTTCTTGGCGCGACGTTTGGCTGTCTTCCTCCGGGCCGGCCGGCGCGAGGATTTCTTCGCGGGCCGCCTGGCCGACTTCCTCCTGGCGGGTTTCCTCGCTGCCTTCTTCCGTGCCGGCTTCCGTCGGGCGGCTTTCTTGGCGGCCTTCTTCCGTGCCGGCTTCCGTCGGGCGGCTTTCTTGGCGGCCTTCTTCGCGACCTTCTTCTTCGCGGCCTTGGCGGGCTTCTTGGTCGCGGCCTTTTTCTTGGGCTTGGGCTTGGGTGCCGGCTTCCGTTCCGAAGCCGGCGCGAAGTACTCGGGCGCCGGGGATGCCACGGCGGCCGGAGTAGGAACCGGCGGGCGGTCGACGGGAAGCGGGTCCATCCAGCCGGATCCGGACCAGCCCATTTCCATATAATGAAGGTCCGCCATCTGTCACTCCCTCCCAAGGCGATTGCGGCGTGGCCCGCCGTTGGTCATAGGGCGCGAAGGCGCCTGCGAAGTATGGGGATATAACTTGCACATCTTCGAATCTTGTGCAAGGCTCGGCCATGCGCCTCCGCCCCCTCCAATCATACCCCGACTGACTAGCTAACACCTTTTGTCGCAAACGATTGGACCTGGTTGGTGCGACCGGCTCGCGTCGGCGCTATTATTCCTCGGGTTTTCTCCCTTCCCTCCACTGGCGATACCGTGAGACGCTACCGCATCGGATCGGACGGCACATCCCGCCGTCCCTCGCAGCGGGTTCTGTCCCTCCTGATCGCGCTGACGTCGATCGGCGTCATGATGTCGCCCCCTCCCGTTCAGGCGCAGACTCCCACCGAATTGCAGGTTACGCCGGAGACCATGACGCTCGGCGTCGGCCAGAAGCAGACCATCTTCGCCGCGGCGTACGATCGCCAGGGCAACCTGATCTCGTCCGCGAAATTCATCTTCTGGAGCTCGGACACCGCGATCGCCAAGGTCGGTCCCGACGGGACGGTGCTCGGGGTGAGCCCCGGCCTCGCCAAGGTCGAGGCGCGCCTGCAGGGCCGGCGCGCGTCGCTCGCCGTCCTGATCACCGGCACCGGGCATGGCGCCAACGCCGGACGCGGCGCCGCGCCGGCCGGCTCGGTGCTCGCGCTCGATCCCGGATCGCTCGTCCTGCTGCCGGGCGAGACCGTCAGCATCACGCCACAAGGGCTCCAGGAAGACGGCTCACCAGCGGTAACCGGGGACGTGACCTGGAAGTCCCTCAAGCCCGAGGTCGCCACCGTGGATTCGACCGGTGTCGTCGTCGCCATCGCTCCCGGAAAGAGCATCATCCAGGCGTCCTCCACCACTGGCCTGATGGCCACGGCACCCGTGGACGTGGTTCCTGCCGAGGTGACCCTGTCCGACGCGAGGCTCGTTCTGGGGCCCGAAGACGTGGACACTCTCCGCGTGCTCGTGCCGTCGCAAGGGAACCGCGAGGCTCATGGGGTCACGCGGTGGGCTTCCGCCGACTCCACCGTCGCCTCGGTGGACAGCACCGGGATCGTGATCGCGCGGAAGCCGGGCCAGACCGAGATCATCGCCAGCGGATTCGGAGGGGAGCGCCGTGCGCCGGTGCTGGTGCACCGCCTGCCTCAATCGCTCGTCGTGTCGCCGAGACAAACGGGCGGACCGGTGCTTCTCCCGTTCCAGGCGAGCCGCAAATTCACGGCGGTCGCCGAGGCGGCCGACTCGACGCCGATTCCCGAGGCGCGAGTGATCTGGGGGGTCGGCGATTCCACGGTCATCGTGCGCGACTCGGCCAAGAGCACGATTACGGCGAAGGCGCCCGGTACCAGCACGTTAAGTGCCCGACTCCGCGGCTTCGAGCCTATCGTATGGACCATCCAGGTGGTGCCGGGAATTTTGACACTCGACCAGTCGCGTGTCGGCCTCGCCCCCGGTGAGCGCGCCCCGCTCTCGGCCCGGCTCCTCGATGACCAGGGAAAGGTCGTTGGTCCAACCGGCGCGCTCGAGTGGACCAGCGAGAAGGCCGCGGTGGCGACGGTCTCGGCGGCGGGCGAAGTCGTGGCGGTGAAGCCCGGCAAGACGGTGGTGACCGCGGCGACACCGTGGGGCGGCAAGGCGAGCGCCGAGATCTTCGTCGTGTCGGATCTCCTCGTGACCTCCAGCCGCACGGGGACGCCCGGCATCTACCAGGTGCGGTCCGCCGGCCCGGACTCTCTCGTCCCCCTGATGGTGGACAGCTCCGCGAACATGCAGGCGGTGCTGTCGCCCGACCGTACCCGCGTCGCGCTCAGCTCCGCCCGTGCGGGCAGCCTCGACCTCTGGGTCGTGGATGCCGACGGCCGCAACCCGCGCCGCTTGACCACCGACCCGGGCATCGAAGGCGATCCGGCGTGGACGCCCGACGGCACCCGGCTCATCTACACCGCGACGCCCAAGGCGGGCCCGCCGCAGCTCGCCACCATCCGCCTCGACGGCACAGACAATCGCACGCTCACCAGGGCGCCTTCCGCCAACTACTCGGCGGCCGTCTCGGCCGACGGGAAGACCATCGCGTTCGTGTCCACCCGCGAGGGTGATCCGAAGATCTTCACGATGGCGCTGGACGGCAGCGGGCAGCGCCGCATCACCAAGGGGTCGAACGAGGCCTGGCCGAAGTTCCTGGCGAACGGCGACCTGATCTTCGTCACCGAGAAGGGGGGCGGAAGCCGCGTTCAGCGGCTCGCCGCGGGGACCGATCAAGCCACGACCCTGATCGAAACCAGCCAACCCATCCTCGCGCTCGACGTTTCGCGCGACGGTTCCCGCGTGGCGTATACCGCCGGCAAGCTCGCCCAGTCTGGCAAGAAGAACCGGCTGACCCTCTCGCTGCAGCCGCTCGCGGCGCGCAGCACCGCCACGCCGGTGCCGACGAGGCCGGGAGAACAGATCCTCAGCGTGTCGTTCTGATCGGCTGATGAAGGCCATGGTGCTGACCGGCACCGGCGGGCTCGAGCACCTCGCCGTCGCCGACGTTCCCGAGCCCGCGCCCCCCGGTTCCGGCGAAGCCCTGGTTCGGATCCACTCGGCGGCGCTCAACCGGCTCGATCTGTTCGTGGCCGAGGGGCTGCCGGGAACCACGCTCGAGTTTCCCCACGTGCTCGGCTCCGACGGGGCGGGCGTCGTCGAACGCGTGGGCCCGGACGTCTCGACGGTCCACCCGGGCGATCGGGTCATGATCCACCCCGGCATTTCCTGTGGGCACTGCCCGGCCTGCGCGATGGGCGAGGAGTCGCTCTGCTCGAAGCTGTGTGTCATGGGCGAGCATCGCGGCGGGACGGTGGCGGAGCGCGTCGTGCTGCCGGCGGGAAACCTCGCCCCGGTGCCTCCGGCGATGCCGTGGGATCAGGCGGCGGCTTTCTCTCTGGCCACGCTCACCGCGTGGCGGATGCTCACGACGCGCGCCCGTCTGGCCGCCGGCGAAACGGTGTTGATCTGGGGCATCGGCGGTGGAGTGGCCATGGCCTCGCTGCAGGTGGCCGTCCTGCTCGGCGCGCGCGCCATCGTCACCAGCAGCGCCGACCGGAAGCTGGCCGTCGCCTTGCAGGAGGGCGCCGCCGCGACGATCAACCACGCGACCGCGGACGTGCCGGCCGAGGTGAAACGGCTGACCGGGGGACTCGGTGCCGACGTGGTGGTCGACAGCGTCGGAGAGCAGACGTGGCAGAAGTCCCAGCGCGCGTTACGGCGCGGCGGCCGCCTGGTGGTATGCGGCGCCACCACCGGACCGATCGTCTCGATCGACCTGCGCCGGCTCTTCTGGCACCACTGGAGCCTCCTCGGCTCGACCCTGGGCAATCGGCGCGAGTATGCCGAGGTGGTCCGGCTGGCTCATGAAGGGAAGTTGTGGCCGGTGGTCGATCTCACGGTTCCCCTGGAGGAAGGCTGCTCGGCGGTCGAGCGGCTCTATCGGGGAGAACAGACGGGTAAACTCGTGATCGAGGTGGCCTCGTGAACGAACTCTGGGAGCGGCTGCACGCGGGCGCCCAGCAGATCGGCAGCGTCGTTCCGGCGCTGCTGGGCGCCGCCGTCATTCTGTTGACGGGATACTTCCTCGCCCGGCAGATCCAGCGCTGGGCCGACGACGTGCTCAAGCGTCTCGACTTCAACCGCATGGCCGCCGCCGGCGGGCTCGACGAAGTGGTCGGGCGTACGGGCTCGCGCCTCGATCCCGTGCGGGCCCTGGCCAAGCTGATCTTCTGGCTGGTGATGCTGGTGGTCATCCTGCTCGCCAGCACCGCGCTCGGGCTCGAGAGCATCAATCAGATGTTCGGCACGATGCTCGGCTTCATCCCGACGCTCATCGCCGCCATCGTGATCGTCATTCTCGGCATGATCGTGGGGGAGTTCGTGCGAGGGGTGATCCTCGCCTCGGCCGGCACGGTGGCCGGGGTGCCGACGCTCGCCAAGATGGCGAAGGGCGCGGTGGTGCTCGTCTCGATGTTTCTGGCGCTGGAGCAGGTGGGGGTCGCCGGCGAGATCATCACCGCCGCCTTCACCCTCGTCGTGGGCGCGGTGGCCCTCGCGGTGGGACTCGCCTTCGGACTTGGCAACCGGGAGCTGGCCGGGGAGATCACGCGGCGGTGGTACGAGGAGGGGCGGCGGCGCGACCGGAGGCGGTCCGATCACCCCGGCCCGAATACGCCCCCGGGTGACGAGCCCCCCATTCTCGATTGACGGACGCTACACCTTGAGGCGGGCCAGGCTCCGCAGACCGTTGGACTCCTTGATAGTACCGTAGACGGCCCCTGTCTTCCCGAACCCGGCCAGCGTCGCCCCCGCGGGGAACCTGACCTCCCGCTGCCAGACGCCCTTCCGGTTCACGACGTCGTACACGTTGGGCGCCCCGTCCTGGACCCGCGGGCGCTGGAGCCAGACCTCGCCGTTGGGACGAGCCAGCGCGAAGTCGAACGGCGGCTTGCTCTCGGCGAACGGATACTTGATCTCGAGCTCCTGGGGCATGCCGTACTGCTTGCCCTGTTCGCGCACCTGCGCCAATACCCGATCGCGGTCTGCCTGCGTCACCGGTACCTTCTTGTAGTCCCGCCCCTTGCCGAACGTCCAGGTGCCGTCGGGCGCGCGCCAGTCGATACGATTCTCGTGCCCTCGGGCGATCCAGGCCGTCCCGTCCAGGAGCACCCCGAAGAAATCGTTCGGCGCGAACACCTTGACCGCTTCCTGCGACTGTTCCCCAAAGATCGCGCTCCCGTACTCGGGAGCGCGGAGCTGCGCCACCGTGTCCACCTTGTGGCTCCCGAGCGCAATGCGAAGCACCGGGATGCTGTCGGGGTGAAAGATCCGGCCCGGCTCTCCGCCGCCGATCACGGCCTTGTAATCGATCTTGTAGGCATGGCCGATCGAGTCGTACATCAGCACCGGCTCCCGTCCGGCCGACTCGGTGATGGCCAGGACCGCGATCGCGTTGCCCTTCTCGCTCCACAGCGTGGTCCGCTGCCCGGCGAAATCCACGAGCGCGATGGTGTCGCCCGCCAAGTGGGCCACCCAGCCGGGAAACTTGTATCGGTCGGGCGGCGCGCCCATCTGAATGGTGTCGACCCGGGTGCCGAGGGTATCCACCTTCCCGCTCGCCAGATCCGCCGTCAGGAAGAGCTTGTTCTTGGTGTCGGCGAATGCCACCCGGCCGTCGCCCAGCTCGATCACGTTGCTGACCTGGCCGAAGGTGGTCGGGAGCTTGCGCTCGACCGTCACCGAGCCCTGGCTCACCGCCGCCTTGCAGGCCACGGCCGCAAGCACCGCGAATACTGCCACCCCAGGTACTACCTTCATGCGAATGCTCCTTCGTTGATCCATCGATGCGCCCCGCCGGTCACGGTGCCGCGCTATCCGGAGGAACCGGGAATCTGAGGAGATGCGCGCCGTCCCGCGACGGCGCGGCGACCAGCACGGCCCCGCTCCCCACCGCCACGATACGTCCCCGGCCCGGCACGTGGATCTCGCGGCGCAGGCGTCCCAGCGTGTCTACCACGTGATAGCGCCGTGACGAGTCCACCGGCGCGCGGCTCTTCTCCAGCCACACGTGGCCATCCGGCGCCGTGAACCCCGCCTCGAACGGCGGCTTGACCGCTGCGAACGGAAGCTGCTCCGCGGTGCTCCGGAGCTCGGGCGGGTAGTTGCGGAGGAACAGCTCCCGATCGTAGCGGGTGACTTCGAGCACGCGGTCGGGTAGCGGCTCCCCGCGATGCCACGTGCCCTTGGGGTCCAGCCAGTTCAGGCGGTTTTCATACACTCGCGCCACCCAGACCGAGCCGTCGGGGCGGACTCCCCACTTGTCCGAGCCGCTGAAGACCCGGCGCTCGAACCGGCGCCCCGCGTCGCCCGTGATCTCGGCGAGGTCGAGCGGAGCGAGGCGGGCGATGGTATCGCCTTTGGCCCCGCCGGATACCGCGCGTACCACGGCAGCGGAATCCCGGTTGCCCTGCCCGTCGGCCCCCGGTCTGGGCGCGACCTCGTAGTAGAATCGCCCGGCGGCGTCGCGGGCCCGGGGGAGAATTCCCCGCAACGCGTTCGACGCCGGCATGGTACCGGCGGCGCGTCCCTCGAGCGTCCACAGCGTCGAGCGCCGGAGGCCCCAGTCGTCCACGAACAGCGTATCGCCGGCGCGGAAGAGCGCCGCCGGGTTGCGGATCTCCTGGGCCCCGCGTCCGCCCAGCTTCTGGAGTTGGTGAGACGTCAGGTCGGCGATAGCGACGGCGTCGGCTCCCACCGCCAGCACGGCCCAGCGATTGTCGCCAAGCCAGGCGGCCTCGGTGACGTCGCCGTAGGAAGTGACCAGACTATCCGAGGGCGCGCCCAGCTGGATGACTGGTGCGCCCGGTTTGGGCCCGCCGCATCCCGGCAGCGCGAACAGTAGCGCCGCCGCGAGGGCGAGCCGCGGGCGGGCAAGCATGGCGGGTAATGTAACCGCGGCGGCGGCCGCGGCGATCCGGTCAGCGCAGCAGCTCCTCGAACAGCGCCAGCGCACGGGGATCGTCACTCTGCCCCAGCCAGAACAACGCCGACTTCCGCAGCTCGCCGTCGGGGTTTGAGCGCGCGATCCGGATCAGGACGGGCACTCCCTCTTTCTCCGGTCGCTGGGACAGGGCGAATACGGCTTGCTTGCGGACCTCGAGGTCGCCGCCGTGGTCGCGGACGATCGAGTCCAGGCTCTGCGTGGCGGCCTGCCCGGCCGCCTGCCCCAGCCAGAAGATGGCGTGGCGCCGGGTCTCGAGCGGTACCGCAGTGCGGTGTGCCAGGTCGATCAGGCGCGGCCAGATCACCGTGCTGTCGGCGAGGGTGGCGGCGGTGATCAGTGCTTCGCCGTCAGACGCGCGCTCGGCGAGTGCCAGCAGCTCGTTCGCCGTCGCCGGCGCGGGGAGCGTGCCCAAATCTGTGATGCCGCCCTGGCCCTGGCGCCACCGGCCGCCCACGTAGGTGTGGGCGTCGGTGACCACGCCGCCGATTACCCGCATCGAGACGCGCACCGGCCCGCGCTCACAGCCGCCTTCCCACTCGTCGTCGTCATCGACGATCGAGATGCTGTTGGCCCCGTTGCCGCAGACGCCGGGGCGCGCGGCGAAGCTCAGGTGGAACTGCCCGTCGCGGGTCGCGGCCACCCGCTGGGCCAGGCCCTGGGCCGGTAGGCTCTCCGGGGCAAGGAGCAGCAGCGCCCCGCAACTGATCACCCATCTCATGTCTCGCACCGGCGCCCCCTTTCGGCCTTTTCGCCCTTTCGCCCGGTCACGGCTGCTCGATGATCTCCTCGAGCATCTTCGCCGCCCGGGGATCGTCGCTCTGGCCGAGCCAGAAGAGCGCCTTCTTGCGGAGCTCGGGATCCGGTTCGCGCTTCGCGATGTCCATCAACTTGTCGACGGCCGCGGGCTCGTCGCGCTGGGAATAGACGAAGATCAGCTGCTCCCGCATCTCGCGGCCGGGCATCGAGCCGTACAGCGCGAGGAGGTCCGCCACCGGCATGTCCGACTGACCGGCCCAGAAGAGCGCTTTCTTGCGAATCTCCATCGACTGGGTTGCGTCCTTGGCCACACCGAGCAGCCAGCGCCCGTTGTCCTGACCGCCTGATTGCGACAGGGAGAACAACACCTTCTCCTTGAGCTGTTCGCTCTTGACCTTGCCATACAGCGTGCGCAGGAAGGCGTCATTGTCCTTGCCGCCCTGCTGGCCGATCCAGAAGATCACCTTCTCACGCACGCCCTCGGACAGGTCGGCCCGCTCGGCGTAGCTACGGAGCGCCTGCTGCGCGCGGGCGCCCTCGTGCTGCGACAGCGCGAAGACCGCCTTCTCCTGGAGCGTCTCGTCCTTCGACGTCCGGATGATGGAGTCGAGCGCGCTCACCGCCTTGTCCGTGCCCACCTGCGAGAGCCAGAACACCGCTTGCTCGCGGACCTCATGGTCGGGGTCGTTGCGGGCTGAGCCGAGCAGGATGTCTTCGTTCCCCGGCTTGTCCTGCTGGGCGATGATGAACAGGGCCTTGCGCCGGAGACACGCCGAAGCCGCATCGCGCTTCGCCAGCACCTTGACGAGGATGGGGCGGGCGCGACTGTCATCCATTTGCTGGAGCGCCTGGATCGCGGCCAGCTTGGTGTTTTCCTCGTCGTCATCGCAGTCCCGGTCGCCGGCCGGCGTCGGTGGTGTCGGCGGCGTCGGCGGCGTCGGTGGTGTCGGTGGTGTCGGGGGCGTGGGCTGCACCGGCGGCACGGGAGGGGTGGGTGGTGTCGGAGGCGCCGCGCTGCGCGCGACCGAATCGATGTAGGCCCTCGACTGGGCATTCCCTCGCTTGGCGAGCTCGCCGTGAATCCTGAGGCGCAGCGCCGCGGCATCGCCCTGGGTGGCCGCTCGCGGGTAGCGGGTGCGCTGGGTGTCGAGCGCGTTCAGCGCATCGGTCAGTTGCGGGGTGCTGCCCAGGCGGTAGAGCGCGAAGGCGCGCCAGTAGTACGAGTCGGGCGCGTAGCCCGACGCCCCGAACTTCGTCGCCAGCTCGGCGAAGAGATCGGCCGCACGGCGATAGTCCCGCCGGTCGAGGGCCTCGCGCGCGGCGCGATAGATCGAATCGCCGGGGTCTCCGAGGAGCCACGCAGCGGGCGCGGTCGAGTCGTCCGGCACGATTACCGCCGGCGCCTGCGGTCCGCCCGTCCGCACCGCGGGGGTCCACCATCCACCGACGCCCAGCGCCGTGGCGACCAGCATTCCAAAAGACACCCGGAACATCACAAAGCTCCTTGCGTTGGGGACGTTCCCGCGGGTACCGCGGTCCGAAGGCGTGGCAGCACGCTGCCCCGCTCGATGCCTTCCCTGATGAGCTCCAGGTCCTGCGCGCGCGGCTGGGGAGAGAGCTGCGCGATCTCCGCGAGCACCAGCTCGAGGTCTTCGAGCAGGAGACGGATCTTGCGATCCTGCGCGGCCGGGGAATCGAGCAGCAGGCGATTGTCCGCGAGCAGCTCGCGCGCGGTGGCCGAGGCCAGCCGCTCGTTCCCGCCCGTGCGGGCGGAGGCGCGGAACGAGGTGAGGAATGTCTCGGCCTGGCTCAGATGGTCGACCGCCGTGAGGTGATAGGCCGCGCTGCTCACCGTCCGCGGATCCCAGTTCCCGGCTACGGCGCTGCCGCCGGTGCCGACCGAGAGCCGGCCGATGCCGACACCCAGGATCAGCACCGCGGCGGCCGCGGCTACCCACAGCAGAGGACGGCGGGCGGCGGCCCACGGATGCCGGTACCAGCGGCGCTGCGCTTCGATCGCCGCCCACATCGCGTCGCGCGGCGGCTGCGGCGGCTGGTTGTAGTCCTGTGCCAGCGACCGCACCAGGTCGTCCATCCGGTCGTCGTTGTCGTTCATTCATCCCTCTCTATTGTTCGTCCCTGCGTCCCTGCGTCCCTGCGTCCCTGCATCCCAGCGTCATTCCCTTGCGAAATCCGCCAGCGCCTCGCGCAACCTGGCCCTGGCCCGGAACAGCTGGGCTTTCGAGGTACCCGCCTGCACCCCAAGCGCGCCGGCGATCTCCTCGTGCGTATACCCCTCCACGTCGTGCATCACGAATACCGTTCGATATCCCTCGGGCAGCGCTTCGATGGCTCGAGCAAGCCGCTCCTTCAGGTCCGGCTCAGCTTGCCTCGGCGTCACTCCGATCACCGGAGCGTCTTCCAGGGTCACCTCGCGTTCACTCGACCGCTTCGTCTTGCGCAGCCCGTTCAGGGTGATCGAGATCGCGATCGAGCAGAGCCAGGTGGAGAGCGCCGACTCGAATCGGAACTCCTTCAGCCGCTGGAACGCCCGGATGAAGGTCTCCTGGACGTAGTCCTGCGTCCGATCCAGATCCCCTGCCATCCGATATGCGAGCCGGAAGACCCGGTCCACGTGCGCGTCATACAGGGCGCGCTCGGCGCTGGGATCACCTGCCAACACTCTGCCGATCAGCTCTCGGTCGTCCACAGGCTCCAGCGCGTGAGGGTCGTGGGCGGCAACCGGTCCTCTGACACGCCGCCATGCGAAAGGGTTGGCTGGCCTCCCCGAGCAACCCTTTGGCCCGCTCGAGGCATCTCAGCAAAACGATGGGGGCCGTTGAGCCCTGAGACAACCGATACTGAAGCGAGGCAGGAAATGGTCCAGATCAGAAGTCGCGAACCAGCGATAGTATATGAAGTTATGGATTGCACCGGACATCCGATCGGTGAGGTGAGGAATCCCGCCGGCCAGCCGGTCATGGGGCGGGGTGAGGAGACGGTCCTGCTTCAGCGCGAGATCTATAGAGGGACGGGCAGGGACTGAAACGTTTCTCGACCGTTCCGGGTAGTAGGTGGGGTCGGTCCGACACACCCAATCTCGCAAGGACGGTCTCATGCGCCCCGCTTTCGCCGGGCTCCCCATACTCGGCCTACTGACTGCGCTCGGGGCGTGTGGAGGGTCTGGAACGGCGGGCGCCCCCTCTGGTCCCACGCCCCGGTCGGCCACCACCGCCGACATTTCCCAGGCCGATCTCAAGATCCGGGAATCGATCTTCTCAGATGACTCCATGCTGGGCCGCCGAGCCGGCACCACCGGCAACGTGCGGGGCAACGCCTACATCGCCGCGGAGCTGGCCCGGCTCGGATTGAAGCCCGCCGGCGATGACGGCGGCTACCTCCAGCGCGTCCCGATGGTGAGCTATGCCGTCGATACGGCCAAGTCACGGCTGGCCGCCGGCTCGGCGACGCTCGCCGCCTTCCAGGAGTACTACCCCTACCAGGATTCCTTCGACGCGCCGACCCGTCCGGTGAACGGCGCGCAGGTGGTGTACATCGGTACTGCAGCGGACTCGGCGGCGCTACCCGGCCGCGAGGCGCTCCGGGACAAGGTGGTGGTGTTCCGGGCCCGGCCCAACAGCCCGTCGCTCAGCGGTCCCGATCTCGGCCCGCAGGGGCGCCTCGGTCTCATCGCCGGCATCGCGTTCACCGACATGGATCCGATCCTCGAGTCGTACGGCCAGTATCTCCGCACCCCGAAGCTGGTCGTGAAGCACGCCTCGGCCGCGCCCGCCGGGGTCACCCAGCCGCGCCTGCTCTTCGTCAAGACCAGCGCCATACCCCTGCTCTTCGGAAAACCGCTCCACCAACTGCGTCCCGGGGACAGCGGCGCCGCGCCCCTCGAGGGCGACGTCTCATTCGCCCCGACCGAGCTGGCGGCCAGCAACGTCGTGGGCATCGTCCAAGGCTCCGATCCCGCGCTCAGGGGAGAGTACGTCGCGCTCGGAGCCCACAACGACGCGATCGGGATCGTCCCGCCGGTGGACCACGACTCGCTCCGCGCCTACAACTCCGTGGTCCGGCCTCGCGGCGCCAACGATCCGATGGCCGAGCCGACGCCCGAGCAATGGGCCCGGATCAGGACGATCATCGACAGCGCCCGCAAGGTCAGGCCGGCGCGGATCGATTCGATCGTCAACGGCGCCGACGACGATGGGTCGGGGTCGATGGGTCTGCTGGAGATCGCGGAGTCGGTGAGCAAGGGATCGGCGCGACCGAGGCGCTCGCTGCTCTTCGTCTGGCACACGGGGGAAGAGTCGGGTCTCCAGGGCAGCCGGTGGTTCACCGATCATCCTACCGTTCCCCGGGACTCGATCGTGGCCCAGATCAACATCGATATGATCGCCAGGGGCGGTGCGGGCGATGAGGCCAAGGGCGGGCCGGGCTACGTCCAGGCGATCGGCTCTCGGCGTCTGTCCACCGAGCTCGGCGATCTGGCCGAGACGGTGAACAGGGACGGCCACCACGGGCTGGAGTTCGACTACACCTACGACGTGGACGGCCACCCCGACAACTTCTACTGCCGCAGCGACCACTACATGTATGCCAGGTACGGGATCCCGATCGCGTTCTTCAGCACGGGCGGCCACCGGGATTACCACCAGGTCACTGACGAGGCGCAATATCTCGACTTCGACAAGTTCGCCCGGGTGACGAGCTTCGTCGCCGATCTGGCCACCCGAGTGGCGGACCTCGATCATCGTCTGGTCGTGGACAAGCCGAAGCCGGATCCCGAGGCGCCGTGTAAGCAGTAGGGACGCAGAGGACGCGTCATTTGACGCCCGCCGCCCGATTCGCGACTTTTGCTCGATCCACCCACATGGAGATCGCATGCCGTTCCGGACCCGTCCGCTCGCCGTCGGCGCGGCGCTGGTCTGCGCCCTCACCACGTCGCTCGGGGCCCAAGCCTCCCCGAGCGGATTCAGCGCGGCGGAGCGTCAGGCCTTGATGAGCCACCGGCTCACCATGGACAACGTCAGGAAGATGGTCGACGCGGCCGCCAGGCTCAGCGCGCTCTCGGAAAAGGACCCGAGCCTCGGGGACGTGAAGCCGGGCGACGAGGCGAAAAACATGTCGGAGCTCACCGCCAAGATCGACGCGCTGCCTCCGGCCAAGGCGGCCATCTCGAGCAGCGGGCTCACGACGAATGACTTCGTCCTGACCCTCTTCGAGCTCCAGTACGTCCGTTCCGCTGTTCTGCTCAAGGAGATGGGCGGCGACGCCGCCAAGGGGGCGGAGACCCTGCCGATATCGCCGGCGAACCTGCAGTTCTACACCGCCAATCGGGGAGAAATCGACAAGCTGGCGAAGTCGCTGGAGACGGGCGACAGCGAGTAGCGTCCCTCCGTCTTCTAACTGTTTGTTTTCAAATACTTTGTAGCCCACCCCAAGGCTTGTCTCGGGGGGCCCGATCCGGGTATTTTTCCTGGGTTCCCGGCAGGCTCCTGCCGCCGTCCCTCGCCATCCACCGACGCCCATGACCGCACCCAACTCGCGCGAACGTATCCTGCCCCGGTTGATCGAAGAAGAGATGCAGCAGTCGTTCATCAACTACTCGATGAGCGTCATCGTCTCCCGTGCTCTTCCCGACGTCCGGGACGGCCTCAAGCCGGTGCATCGCAGGATTCTCTACGCCATGAACGAGCTCGGCCTGGTGCCCGGCCGGCCGTACAAGAAGTCGGCGACCGTGGTGGGCGACGTGCTCGGCAAGTACCACCCGCATGGCGACAGCTCCGTGTACGACGCGCTCGTGCGCATGGTCCAGGAGTTCTCGCTGCGGTACCCCCTGGTGGACGGCCAGGGGAACTTCGGGTCGGTCGACGGCGACCCCGCCGCCGCGTACCGATACACCGAGGCCCGGCTCACCCGCGTCGCGATTGCGATGCTGGAGGACATCGACAAGAACACGGTCAACTTCCAGCCGAACTTCGACGACCGGTTGCAGGAGCCCACCGTCCTGCCGTCCAAGGTCCCCAACCTGCTCGTGAACGGCTCGTCGGGTATCGCGGTCGGAATGGCCACCAACATCCCGCCGCACAACCTGCGCGAGGTCGCCAAGGCCGTCGAGCTCCTGATCGACAGCCCCGACGCCACCATCGCGGACCTGCGCAAGGTCATCAAGGGCCCTGACTTCCCCACCGGCGCGTACATCTACGGCCGCGAGGGGATCAAGGAAGCGTACGAGAACGGGCGCGGCCGGGTCGTCATGCGGGCCCGCGCCCAGATCGAGGAGCGGGAGACCTCGGGTAAGTCGCAGATCGTGGTCACCGAGATCCCGTACCAGGTCAACAAGGAGAACCTGGTCAAGGCGATCGCGGAGCTGGCGTCGGCCAAGAAGATCGAGGGGATCAGCGGCATCAACGACGAGTCCGACAAGGACGGCATGCGGATCGTCGTCGAGCTGAAGCGGGACGCCATCCCCAACGTCGTGCTCAATCAGCTCTACAAGCACACCGCGATGCAGTCCACCTTCGGCGTGATCATGCTGGCGCTCGACAAGGGCGCCCCCAAGATCATGAACCTGAAGGAGCTACTCGAGCGCTACATCGAGCACCGGCACGAGATCATCGTGCGGCGGACCCAGTTCGACCTCAATGCCGCGGAAGCCCGGGAGCACATCCTCGAGGGCCTCAAGATCGCGGTCGACAACATCGACGAGGTCATCAAGATCATCCGGGGCTCCGACGACACGCCCCAGGCCGACGCCCGGCTGCGGAAGCGCTTCGGGCTCAGCGAAAAGCAGAGCGAGGCCATCCTCAACATGCGGCTGGCCAAGCTCACCGGGCTCGAGATCGAGAAGCTCGAGGCCGAGCTCAAGGAAGTCCGGGCCATCATCAAGGAGCTGAAGAGCATACTGGCCTCGAAGACGAAGCGGATGGCGATCCTCAAGAGCGAGATGGCGGAGGTCGTGGAGCAATTCGGCGACGCGCGCCGCACCGAGATCGTGGCCGACCAGGACGAGTTCACCGTGGAAGACCTGATCGCCGAGGAAGACATGGTGATCACGATCTCCCACTCGGGCTACATCAAGCGCATCCCGGTCACCACCTATAAGCGGCAACGACGCGGCGGCCGAGGCCTCAACGGGGCCGACCTCAAGGCCGACGACTGGGTGGAGCATCTGTTCATCGCCAGCACCCACGATTACCTGCTCTTCTTCACCAACACCGGGCAGGTGTACTGGCTGAAGGTGCACGAGATCCCGCAGGCGGGCCGGGCGGCGCGAGGCAAGCCGGTGGTCAACTGCATCGCCATCAAGCCCACCGAGCAGGTGGCGGCGCTGGTGCCGGTGCGTGAGTTCACCGACGACAAGTGCCTCATCTTCGCCACCCGCCTGGGCACGGTGAAGAAGACCGTGCTCTCCGCGTACGGCAACGTGCGCTCCAACGGGATCTGTGCCATCAACATCGAGAAAGGCGACGAGCTGATCGACGTCCAGGTGTGCGACCAGAACAGCGACATCGTCCTCGCCACCAAGGACGGCATGAGCATCCGGTTCGCCCAGAGCGACGTCAGGGACATGGGCCGGGCCACCACCGGCGTCAAGGGCATCGAGCTCGAGAAGGGCGACGCGGTGATCGGCATGGTCGTGGTCCGTCGCGACGCCACGCTGCTGGTGGTGAGCGAGAAGGGCTTCGGCAAGCGCTCCGAGCTGACCGACTACCGGGTCCAGAAACGCGGCGGCAAGGGGATCATCACCCTCAAGAAGACCGACAAGACCGGCTCGATCGTGGCCCTCAAGGAGGTCATCCCCGACGACGAGCTGATGATGATCACGCGTCACGGCGTCATCATCCGACTCCCCGTGGACGGTATCCGGGTCATCGGGCGGAACACGCAGGGCGTCAAGGTGATGAACCTCGATGCCGGCGACACGGTCGTGGACGTGGCCCGGGTGGTCAAGGAAGATGAGGGCGGGACCGAAGAGCCGGCGGGAGACGTCGCGGCCGGCGGCGGTGAATCGGACGACGCCGACTGAGCACCCGGCAGTCCCTACTCGAGCACCGACAAGGAGGCCGGGAGCGCTGGTTGCTGCCCGGCCTCTCCGCTACGCACCAGGGCCGCCCGCGCCGTCACCGGACCCACGAGCTCGAAAATCGCGACCGCCGCCAGCACTACGGTCGTCACCGTGGGCGCCAGGTCGGGGAAGCGCTGGTTGACCGCCAGGAGCAACCCGATCGCGAGGCCGGCCTGCGCCAGCATGGTGGCCCCCAGGTAGCGCCGTACCTTGGGCTCGGCACCCAGCCGGCGAGCCGCGTACCCCGCACCAAGAATCTTGCCTGCACCGCGTCCCACCACGTACACCAGCCCGAGCACGCCGAGCGATGGAAGCAGGGCGAGGTTCAGGTCGGCTCCCGCGATCACGAAGAAGATGGCGTAGAGCGGCGGGTCGGTGCGCGAGAGCGCATCGAACAGACTGCGGCTGCGGGCGGAGAGATTCGCCATCGTCGCACCGACCGCGAGACTCGCCACCAACGGCGACAGCTCCAGGCCTCCGGCCACCCCCACCGTAAGGAGCACGCATCCCGCCAGCAGGATCAGCACCTCTCCGTGCTCCACGGCCTTCGTGGCCCACGTCGCGAGCAGCAGCCCGATGAGATATCCGAGGGCCACCGAGCCGATCAGCTGCCAGACGAGGGGGAAGAGCGAGCGATAGACGACCCCGGGCGTCACGCCCGTGGTGAGGCCGGCCTGACGAAGGTCCAGCGCCGCGGCGACCAGGGCGAACGCCACGAGGGTGAAAACGTTGTTGATGGCGATGACGCCCGTGAGGGTTTCCGTGAGCGGCCCCCCGGAGTCGGTCTCGCGCATGACCATCAGAGTCGAGGCGGCCGCGGTTTCCATCGCGATGGCCCCGAGGAGCAGCGCCACCGGCCAGGGCTGACCCACCACGAGCACGCCGACACCCACCAGGATGGCGGTGAGCAGCGTCTCGACCAGCGTCACGAGAAGTACGCGCCGGCCATACTGGCGGAAGCGGGACAAATCGAGGGCCGACCCGATGGAAAACAGGATGAGTCCGAGGGCGACTTCGCTGAACACCTCCAGCCGCTCGAGGCTCTGGTGCGAGATGGCGTTCAGCGCCGACGGCCCGAGGACCACCCCCGCGAGAATGTATCCGGTCACCTCGGGAACCCGGATGAACTTCACCAGGTGCCCGGCGAGCAGCGCCAGGAGCAGGATGATGCCCAGCGAGGTCAGCTCGGTCATCTAGTGGAGTAACACGCCGCGTTCGCTGTTCTCCCGCACATAGACCACATAGAGAGGCTGCTCGGCAGCCCGTACGAGCGCCTGCCGGGCCTCCTGCGGTGTTCGAGGCTGCATCCGGCCGATCCGGAGAATGCGGTCGCCTGCCCGAAGGCCCATGCGCTCCGCGGCGCTGCCCGGCTCGACTCCCGAGAGCGGCAGGCCGTCGGCGACCGTCGCGAGCTCGAGCCCGCGCGTGCCGGGAGACGTGGAGGGGACGGAGAGACTCACCTCGTGACGTCGGCCCTCCCGGAGGAGCGTCAGGGTTCGGCCTGTTCCCGGCCTTCGTGGAAGCAGATTCGCGAGATCCTCGGGCGACCGGACCGAGAGACTGTCCAGTGCGACCACGACATCCCCCGGATTGAGCTCGCCCTCATCCGCAGCGCTCGCAAGTACGACCTCGGTCACCAGCACGCCGCTGTCCGCGGCGAAGTAGCGGGAAGCGGCCGAGTCGAGTGTCGAGACCCGCAGTCCGTACGCGCGGAGTAGCCCTGTCTCCAATGACGCGCTGGCCGTCAGCGCTCTGGCGATATCGACCGCCGACAGCGCCACAACGCGGGTACCGCAGCGCCCCACGACGCCGATCAGATTCCCCTCGAGGTCGAAGATTCCTCCGCCCTGGAACGAGTCACCAAGCGGCATCGAGAGCACCAGCGCCTTGTAATCGCGCTGCCCACAGGGCAGCGAAGTCTCACCGCCGGACATCCCGACGCTCGAGACGAGTCTCCCGTCAGGCCGGCGTGCCGCGACGATGACCCAGCCGCGCCGCGCGGCTGGCGCCGCGGGAGTCCGGACCACCGGTGTCGCCATGGAGTCCTGGGGGCGCAGCTCGGCGATGACCGGCGAGTCACCCTGCCCCGATCCGGACGTCACCATGCTGTCGGGACTCGCCCATGCGACACTGCTCACGCCCCGCCCCGGCAGATAGACGAGGTGCGATCCTATGGCGGTCACGCGGCTGGACAGGAAGTCGGCCATGTCGCGGAGCTCGACCCGTTGTGAGAGGGCCTGGAGGGATGCGGTCTCGGTCAGCGACACCGATGGCTCCTCGGCCAGGCCTTTCGGCCGAAGGAGCGCACCAACGATCAGGATAAGCACGGCCGCGCCGGCGAGAATGGCGATGTAACCGGGCGTCGGCCGTCCAGGGGCTTCGTGCGCGGTCTCGGACTGAGGGTCCACTGGCCCGTCCCGGGTTGGCGCGGTGTCGCATGCGAGTCACTGCGGAATCAAACTGCTCGCCCGCTCGCCATGTGCCGTTGGGGCGAGGCTCGGCGAGGACCCTGACCACTGACTGCTTAGCGGCTCGTTGTGTCCGGGGCTACCATGGTATCGGGGTGCCCCGGCGTGGAGTCCGAGCGGTGGGCTGTCGAATCAGCGGGTGGCGATCCCTTTTTCCGGGGCGGCTCGAGGCCGACACCCGAATCAGCGGCGGGAATGATGTACCGGGGATCGAGCTTCGTTTCCACCGGGATCTGCAGCCGGAAGAAGAGCGCGGTCAACTCATCTTGCGCGCTCGGGTCGGAGCGGGCCAGCGCCGTGATGATGCGGTCGCGCGCGGCCAGCACCGTGGCGAAGTTCTCCGGAAGCGAGCCACGCTCGATCCCGTAATTCCGAATGCCGTCGAACACACCGGACACTACGCTGCGGGCGTTATCGTAATTTCCGTACTCCGCCTCGAGGGCGCCGATCCCGAGCCGGCTGGTGAGAACCTGGAGCTTCAGGGCGCTTTGCGTCTGCTGAAGGGTCCGGTCGTTCGCTCGCATCCGGAAGAACACCCAGGCGCCGATCACGAGAACGACCACGAGCGCGACGAGAGCCAGGATGGTTCGGGTTCCTCCACTGCGTGGTGGTGCTGCGTCCATGGGCTGTTCCCTCCGAAGGCGGGTACGGGGCACGGACCGACTGCCTGGTTGGTGCGCGTGCCGGTCGATGAAATCTAGTGCTCCGCGCGCTCGGTCCGCGAGCGTGGAGGGTCAGTCCTGTCGTGGATGCTATGAAAACGAGCGAAACCACGTCGCACCCGGGTCTTTCAATCCCTACGATCCGTGCCGGCGTCGCTGATCACTGCCGCGACGCGTCCCGGTTGGGCGAGTGCACCCGAAACCCCGGCGCCTGATAGTTTGGGGGGAGATGGGCAGGCGGAATCGCCACCTGGTTGCCGTCCCGCAGCGCGCCGTAATGGGGCGACATGATCTCGACGCCGGCCTCGTTGAACTTGTCCTGGATGTTCTGGTGCAGCCGCGAGTAGAGGGCGGCCATCGTGTTGGGCTGATCGGTATAGGCGTTCAGCTGGTAGCTCACGTAGAAGTCGTCGAGGCTCGTCTGGAGCACGAAAGGCTTCGGGTCCGTGGCGATCCCCTCGGTAGCGTCCGCCGCGGCCAGCAGCAACTCGTGGACCTGGCGCCAGGGAGCATCGTAGCCGATGGTGACGCCCGTGTGGAGAATGAGACCGAGATCGCGGGCCGAGGAGCTGAAATTGATGATGTGGCTCGCCAGCACCATCGCATTTGGAATCGTGATGTCCTCGTTCTTGATGGTGCGGACTCGGGTGACCAGCAGCGTCTTCTCCATCACGTCACCGGTCGTGTCGGCGATCCGGACCCGGTCGCCGACCCGGAACGGGCGCATGTAGGTGATGACCACCCCCGCCACGAGGTTGGATACCGCGCCGGTCGATCCCAGGGAGAACAGCACTCCCAGGAACACGGATACCCCCTTGAAGGCATCGGAATGCGAGCCGGGCAGGTAGGGAAAGATTACCACGAGCGCGAAGGCGCCCACCAGCAATCGGACGATCTTGTAGGTCGGCTCCGCCCACTCGGCGGGAAAGTTCGGCAGCTCGAGCCGGCCGCTTCCGATCCCGTGGAACACCAGATGAATGATCTTAAGCACGTACCGCGTCACGATGATGATGACCACGATGAAGAACAACTTCGGGACGAATTCCACGAACGCCATCCCGATTCCCCGGAGCGGTTCGACGACATAGCCGAGCAGTTGGCCGGCCAGGCCGCGGGTCCAGGGGAAGAAGCTGAACACGAGGGAGATGTAGGCGTACCCCGCCACGAGCACGAGCGCCGCGCGGAGTACACGGACGACGCTGATCAGGAACTCCGTGATCTGGGCACTCGAGAAAATCTCGAATCGTCGCAGCCGGAGCGCCGGAATCCGCGTGCCTCGCCAGCTCCGCAGCCGGCGGATGACCACCGCCAGGCTTCGGGACAGTCCCTTGAGCGCGAAGAAAAAGACTGCCGTGGCGACGATGGTGAGGAGCGCGCCGAGCAGGACGACCTTGATGATGGCGGTCGGAACCCGGGCCTTGATCGCCCTGGTAACCGCGCGCGCCCGCTCCGCCGCGAGCGCCGCGCGGATGGCATGGTTGGCCGAGTCGGCATCGGCATCGGTGACCGTGAAGAGCACGGCATCGCTCACCATCACATCGGTGCTCTGTCCGTTATCGATCGCCACGGCGGAGTCGAAGGACGAGAGGAGGTTGCCGGCTATCTGTTTGATCCGCTCCCGTGCCGACGCCGCTCGCTGTTCCGGTGTGAACGGCCCGAGCCTGGCCTTGACGTAAAACAGGGTGTCCTTTCCGTAAACGACCGGTGCACCTGGGTGGGAGGCCCGCGCGGTCACACCGGGAGAGGAGTCCTGCGCGGACGCGCTATCTCCCTGAGCCGCCAGCGGGCCCGACGGTGCGACGACGGCCAGCGAGACGAACGGGACGAGGAACCGCGGAATCAGTCGCAGCATATCCACCGTCGTGTCAAAAGCCGAACTGCAAGGTGACGAGCAGGTCGTGGTGCTTGAGGCCGGCATCCTGGGTCTGGACCAGGTAATTGACTCTGATCTCGGTGAACGAGTTCGGCAACAGGTTCAGGCCGCCGATGAGCAGGTCGCGGGTGGCCCCGAGTCCGTCCGGGTCGAAGCGCTCCCACCGAAGCAATGCCTGCACATTGGGTCCGAGCCAGTATCCGAGGCTCACATGGTGCCCCCACGGCCGCCGGACCCCGCCCGCGCGCGGGTCCAGGCGCGCAACGATCACTTCTCCCCCGAGCAGCCACCCGCCGGCGGTGTAGCGGGCGTCGGCGCCGAGCAGCGTGCGGTCTCCCTCGAATCCCGTCAACAGGCCCGGCAGCGTCGCCGCCGAGTCTCGGCTGTACGCCACGCTGCCTCCGACGCTCAGCCGGCTCGAGCGGTCGCCCCGCTGCGGACCCACCGGCCTGGCCTCCAGCCGGAGAGCAAACAGAAGCGCGTTGTTGTCGTTCGCGTTCGCTCCGGCCGGATTGCCATTGAAGATTCCCGCTTTCAGCCCGATGCGGTCGCCCAGGTCCATGCCGCCCTGAAGCCCGATCTGGCGCCCGGGAGCCAGCGCCGTGGTCGCCTGCGCCCGGTTCACGAAGTCGAGATCTCCCGCGCCGGTCAGGAGCTCGCCGCTGAATGGAACCTTGAACTGGCCGGCGTCGAGGCGCATGCGGTCGCCGGGCTTGACGTGAAGGCGCGCGTCGAGGATCGACGGCGATGCCGCGAAATTGGTCTGCAGAAAGTAGCCGAAGCGCCGGTCGAGCTCGCCCCCGAGGGAGACCCGAAAATTCTGCACCGTAAATCCGTTGTGACCCGGGCGTGATCGCTCGATCTGGAAGTCGCCGGCCACTTGCACCAGGGCCCCGAGGCTCAGATACGGTCGCTTGACCGCGCCGAGCAGTCCCTGATAGGCGGGTTCGCTCTCCTGGGCCGGAAGCGGCGCCCACGCGACCCACGCGAGCGCGGCGGCGGCCCCCACGCCGCGCCACGGCCTCGTCATCCGTTGGTGGAGCCGGCCGAGGCGCGGTCCTGCACGACTCTGACATCGAATGGCGGGGGATCGACGAGCTGGAAGGTGGTGGACGCGATCCCGACCCGTCCGCCGGTGGCATCGATCTCATCGAGCAGACGGGTGAAGAGGCGATCCTTGGTGGCACGGCGCAAGCGATAGTCCACGATGTAGCGCAGCGTCAGCTCGATCCAGTTGTCGTTGGCCGTCAGCGTCACCGCCGGCTGGACACTCGCCTCCTCGATGAGATAGCGCTTGGCCACGTCCCGCCAGGCCTTGGTTGCCTCGTCGCTGTACTGGCCGACGATCTCGCGGGCCACCCGGAAGAGGATGTCCCGCGCGAGACGGTGGTCGGTGCCGTACTTCACCGGCAGCTTCAACTCGTCCCAGACGAAGGGGAAATCGGCCGAGTAGTTGAACACCGGCTCCTTGAATACGAAACTGTTCGCGATGCGGACGATCCGGCCGGTGTACAGATCCGCCTCTACCCACTGGCCGCACTCCATGAGCGTGGTGCGCAGGAGTCCGATGTCGATCACGTCGCCGCGGATCCCCCCGAGCTGCACCCGGTCGCCCGAGTTGTAGAATCCGCCGGTGGCGATGGCGACCCACCCGGCCGCGCTGGTGATGACCTCTTGGAGGGCGAACGCAATGCCGGCGCCCGCTACCCCGAACGCCACGGTGAGACTGCCCAGCTGATTGCGGAAAACGACCGTCAGGAAGAGGAAGCCCGCCAGGTACCCGAGAAAGGTGATGCCCTTGCGGGCCCGGTATCTGACGTCGGCGCTGTGGACGTACCGGCCGAGTGAACGCTGGGCCAGTCGGACGGCGGCGGCGATGATCAACAGCCCGAGCAGGACGACGACGATCCTGCCGACCGTGGGGTCATGCAGCCATTGGTCGAGCGTGTCGGGCATCGGGTCCGCCAGCGGGCGGTGTCGGCGCGGGAAGGGGAACGAGATAGAGTACGGCGCGCTCCGCGGCCCCACAAGGGACCGCCCGTGGCGGAGCCGGCAGGTGGTGCGGCGTCGGACATGCGACCGGGGACTCCTGCTATCTTCTGGCGCTCAAGCTCCTCGGCCGCCACATTCGAGCTTCCTCTCCACCCCGCTGCAGTCGACCGAGAACTCCATGGCGCACGTATCGCACCGGCTGTCCACCGCGTTCCAGGGCGCGCTCGCCGGCGGCGGCGACCCGGCCACATCTCCCCTCTACGTCTTCGGACCCTTTCTCAAGCTGATCGTCCTGGCGGGCGTCGCCGACGTGACGTTCGGCACCAGCATCTGGCTCGTGGTCTTCACCGTCGTGATGGTGTCCGCGATGTACCGGCTGGTGATGCGGTGGGTGGTGGACGGCAGCGGCGGCAGCGGCCTCACCGAAGAGGAGTTCGGCCCGTGGGCCGTCAAGATGAACGCGGGGATCACCTTCGTCGAGTATACCCTGACGTTTCTGGTGAGTATCGCGGCGCTGGTGACGTTCATCGCCGACCGAATCCCCACCCTCAACGCCGCCGTCGCAGGGCTGGAGTACCGCACGATGCTCGCGATGGCCATCAGCGTCGGCATCGGGTGGCTCGTCAACCGCGGCCCCCAGACCGCGGCGCGCGCGTTCGGACCCGCTACCTTCGCGATTCTTCTCCTGCTCTGGACGATGATCGGCGCGACGATCTGGCAGCGCGGCCTGCATCTGCCGCCATTCCACCTGCGCGCCTTCCATCCCCAATTCATTCACTTCACGCTGGGCGGATTCGCCCGGATCCTGGCCCTCATGACCGGAATCGAGATCTTCGCCAATCTCGTGGCCGCCTATGAGGGCACCAGCGCCGAGCGGAGCCGCAAGGCGTTCGGGAGCCTCGTCATCATCATGGGCACGACGTGCCTCACGATGCTGGTCGTCGGCCCGGCGATCCTCGCGCTGGCCAATCCCGCCGACCCCCACGTCTCGGTGTTTACCCAGGCGATGGACCGGCTCCTGCCGGCGCCGTTGCCGCTCGTCGGCACGCTGATCGGCGTGCTGGTACTCGCATCGGCCGCCGCCGCGAGCGCCCAGGGCATCCAGAATCTCGCGCTCGGGCTCCGGTACCGGCACTACGTGCCGGCCTCGCTGGGAACCCGCAGTCGGTTCGACGTGGCCGACACGCCGGTCTGGGTCGAGGTGGCGATCGTCGCGCTGTGTTTCCTGCTCATCGGGACCCGCGAAGAGACCTACCTCGCCATTTACGCCGCCGGCGTCTTCATTCTCCTGAGCATGACCGGCTGGGCGGCGGCGAAGCGGCTGCGGCGCGGGCTCCGGGTCCAGTTCACCACCGCCGGCGTGGCCACGCTCGTCGGCACCGTCCTGGCTGCGCTGCTCACCACAGCGGCCACGGTGATCATCTTCGAGGAGCGCTTCACCGAGGGAGCGTGGACCTATCTGCTGTTCATTCCGCTGCTCTACGCCGTCTTCAGCCGGTTTCGGGCGCGGCTCGGTCCGCCCAAGCCGCTGGATGAGCACCTCGGCCGCTTCCACACGGGGCAATACCTCCTGCCCTTCCAGCGCTACGACCTCAGCGAGGGCGATTTCGGCCTCGGCAGCATCCTCGTCCCGCTCGACGGCTCGGCGCTGGCCGAGCACGCGCTGCCTGTCGCGGAGCTGATCGCCCGCACCACGGTCGGGCGCCTGCATCTCGTGTCGGTCCGCCCGTCAGCCGGCCAGCCGGGCCAGGGAAGCGACCGGGGACCGGGCGCGGACATCGAAGCGTATCTCGACCGGATGGCGTGGACGCTCCGCCGGGGCGGCCTCACGGTGGAGACGAGCATCCAGGGCGGCGACATTCCCGAGGCGATCGGCCGCCAGGCGACGGCGGTCCAGGCCGACATCATCGTCATGGCGACCCATGACCGCTCACGGACCGATCGGATCCTCGGCCGGAACACCACCACCGCCGTGGTCCGTCAGACCGAGCTGCCGGTGCTCGTCATCCGGCCGACAGCCGCCTGGACCAGCCGCGGCACCGCGTTCCGCAGGCTCCTGGTCTGCCTGGACGGGTCGGAGGAGTCGGAGGAGGTGCTGCCATGGGTGCGGCTCATCGCCCGGCATTTCCAGAGCACCGTCGTGCTGCTCACCGTGCCCGAGAAAGAAGGCGAAGTGCCTCGGCTCGAGCAGTACCTGGGCTCCGTCGCGGCCGCGATCCGGGCGACCGGCCTGTCTGCGGAGACGCGGGTGACCGGATCGGGAGCGGCTCGGACGATCACTGGCGTGGCGCAGTCCGAGGCCTGCGATCTCATCATGATGGCGACCCGTGGGCGCGGGGCGCCCGAGACCGTCGATACCGAGGTCGGCAGCGTCACCGAAGAGGTCGTGCAGTCGGCCCACTGCCCGGTCTTCGCGGTCACGGTCCTGGGCCTCGCCGGCGGGGCAGCCGTGGCGACCCCGATGCCTTGAGGCCGACCGGGCGGACTCGCCGCCCACGGCATGGCCGGTGCACCGACCCGTAACCGCTCAGCCTCATCCGCCTACTTCCTTGAAAGGCTTGCATTTAGGGTACTTCGGCGGTATGTTAATTTGATATACAGATTGATATCAATTCACCTCGCTCGCGGACGCCGGCCGGGACATGCCGACGCCCCGCCGGGAGGCCGGTCTCGGAGGACGGGTCCGCCGAATGCCACCTGGGGATCGAGGTGCGGCGGCAGCAACGTCGCTTCCGCCGAAGCCGGGCCTGGCCGGATGCGCTGGACAGCACAAGGAGCAAGCATGCAGACACTACGATGGGGCAAGACATGGCTTTGGATCCTCGCCATGGCCGTTGTCGAAGTTCCCCAGGCGGCCGCGCAGGCCGACACCCTCCCGCCCGCCGCTTCGGACAGCTTCCTCGCGCTGGTGCCGCCGCGCGACGTGGCCGACATCCAGCGGGACATCGCCTCGGCACGCCGCCAGCAGGCCGCCGCCACCCTCGCCGAGCAAACCGCCGTGACGCTCCGAGCGGGCGCGGATGGCCGGATCCAGGACAAGAAGCGCGAGATCGACACGGCCAAGGACCGGAAGGACATCGCCAAGCGCGAGAAGAAGGACGCGGAAGTCACCGCCCTCGAGGCCGAGGGGCGGGCGCTGGAGCGGGAAAAAGACCTGCTCGAGCGGCGGAAGTCGCTCCGCGAAAAGGAGATCGATCTCGCGAAGAAGCAGACGGAGCTCGCGGCGCTCGACCAGCGGGCACTCGAGTTGGAGCGTCAGCTTACCCTCAAGCGGGCCGAGCGAGGCGCCCTGCCCCGGGGAAGCGCGGAGGCCATGAGGATGGACCAGGTGATACTCGATCTCGAGCGGGCCACGCTCGAGGCGCAGAAGAAACGGGCGGAGAGGAGTGGGGACGTCGTGAGCCAGGAAAAGCAGGTCATCGAGCGGCGCCTCAAGATTCTCGAGGCCAGGCGCAAGCTGTCCGGCGGTACCTGAACCAGGGAGCCTTCATCGTGAAACGCATCCGCGTCGCCAGCCTCCAGTACTTCATCCGGCCGGTCTCCACCTTCGACCAGTTCCGCGACCAGGTGCGCGGGCTGATCGAGACCGCCGCGGACTACCACTGCCATCTCGTGGTGTTCCCGGAGTATTTCACCATCCAGCTGCTCTGTCTGGGGCAAACCCGGCGTCCGATGCGGGTGCAGATCCGGGACCTCGCGCGGCAGGTGCCGCAGTTTGTCGAGCTGATGGCCGGCCTGGCTCGGGAGCACCGTTTGCATATTGTGGCCGGCACCATTCCCGTGTCCGAGGATGGCACCGACCGGGTATTCAATCGCTCCTACTTCTTCGATCCGAGCGGGCGCCACGGGGTGCAGGGCAAGCTCCACATGACGCGCTTCGAGACCGAGGACTGGGAAGTCAGCGCCGACACGACGCTCCGGATTTTCGAGACCGAGTTCGGACGGCTGGCCATCGCGATCTGCTACGACGTGGAGTTTCCCGAGATCGCCCGCGCCGCCGCCCGCCAGGGCGCGCACATCCTGGTCGTCCCCAGTTGTACGGACGACCGGCAGGGATTCTGGCGGGTCCGGTACTGCGCGCACGCCCGTGCCATCGAGAACCAGATGTACGTCATTCACGCCGGCACGGTGGGCTCGCTGCCGATGGTGCCGGCGGTGTCGCTCAACTACGGCCAGGCGTCCATCCTGACGCCGAGCGACTTCGCCTTCTCGCGGGACGGCATCCTGGCGGAGGGGAACCCCAACCAGGAGATGATGGTCATCGGGGAGCTCAATCTGGAGACCATCGGCGAGGCCCGGACGGCGGGCACGGTGCTGCCGTTGCTCGATAGCGCCCGCACCCAGGCCATGGTGGCCGTGCCGGAGATGGTCTGCCTGTGAGCCACCTGGCCCCGACGGTCGCGGTGCGCCCCACTCATCCCGGGGACTTCCCCGCGATCATGGAGCTGTGCGGCGCCGTTTACCCGGGGGCACCAGGATGGTCGCGCGAGCAGCTCGCGTCGCACCTGGCCGTCTTTCCCGACGGCCAGCTGGTGGCCATCGAGGAGCCGGGCGGCGCCGTTGTGGGGATGGCCGCGAGCCTGATCGTATTGTGGGACGACTACGCGATCACCACCAGCTGGCGCGATTTCACCGATCACGGGATGTTCACCAATCACGACCCCCTCCGGGGCAGAACCCTGTACGGCGCCGAGGTGATGGTGCACCCACGATGGCAGGGGAAGGGCATCGGCAAGCTGCTCTACGGCGCGCGCGAAGAGCTCCTGATCCGGCTGGGGCTTCTTCGCATCCGCGCCGGCGCCCGTCTCCGGGGGTACCATCGGTATGCAGGGAGCCATTCACCTCAGGAGTATGTGGCGCGGGTGGTGCTCGGCGAGCTCGGCGACCCGACGCTGTCGTTTCAGCTCCGGCGGGGGTTCCGGGTGCTCGCCGTGGTACCCGGCTACCTCCGGCACGACCCCGAGAGCGGAGGTCACGCCGCCGTGATCGAATGGCTGAACCCGGCGCTCACGGGTTGACGCGGGGTCGGCATTCATATATATTTTGATATCAAAATGGATATCAAACGGCACGACGGGCCCCCCGCAGCAGGGTGATCATGGCGCGCACCAGCCGCATCGCCGCCGCCGACGCCGACGCCAATGTGGCGGCCATCGTGCAGGGGCTGCGCCGGATCACCAAGGCCCTGGAGGAGTATTCGCATGAGGTTCACCGGGCCTACGGTCTCACCGGCCCGCAGCTCTGGGCCCTGAAGACGCTGCACCGCCGCGGGGCCCTTACCGCGGGCGACCTGGCCGAGGCGCTCGTCGTCCACCAGAGCAGCGTCTCGGTCTTGATCGCGCGGCTCGAGCGCCGGCGCCTCGTCCGCCGGGTCCGCCGCCGGAGCGATCGGCGGTTCGTGGAGATCACGCTGACCGAGGCAGGGCGGGCACTCGCCGAGCACAGCCCCGAGCCCGCCCAGGGCAGGCTGCTGCACCAGCTCCGGCGCATGCCGGCCACCGAGGTGGCCCGGATTCGGGCCTCGGTCGACGCGCTGGCCGCCGCGATGGCGGCGGGAGGCCTTGAAGCCAGATTTTTCTTCGCAGAGGGCTAGCGCCTGCTCGCGGCGCGGTCGCCCTCGCCCAACGAACGCGGCGTCAACCTCACCCGCGGCGTTCGGAAAACGGTGTACGGTGGGGAGATCGGATGTACCTGATGCAAATCGTCCGCAACGTGGAGTTCCAGGTCAAGCAGGGCAAGCTCGAGGAGTTCACCAAGACGCTCAAGAACGAAGTCATCCCGGCCCTCAAGAAGCACGATGGGTTCAACCATGAGCTCGCCATGGTCAACGGCAACCGGGCTGTCGGTATCAGCATCTGGAAGGACCGGGCCAGCGCCGACAGGTACGAGAGCTCGGGATATCAGAACGTGCTCCAGAAGCTGTCGCCCGTCATCGAAGGCACGCCGAAGGTGGATACCTGGGAGATGGCCGCGACGTCGCTGCCCCTCTGATACTCAGGGAAGTCCCATCCATTTTCCAAAACCCCCGCAAGGGGGTTTCCTTCGTCCCGGAGACGCCATGGCCCGTGTGTCCCTCGCCGGCCTCGCGCTCGCCGGCCTCGCCCTGATCACGGCCGTGCCCGCCGCCGCCCAGTCCGCCGACTCCTTGCGGCTTAGTGCCGACCTGGGCCTCGTCAATACCGCCGGCAATACCGACCTGACCACCGTCAATGTGGGCGAGGAGGTGCGCTGGCGCCGGGGGCGTGTGGCGCTCGGGCAGACCTTTTCCGTCGTATACGGCAGGAGCGAAGGGGAGACGACGTCCTCTCTGTGGCAGGGCGGCGTGAGGGCGGATTACGACTTGTCGGACCGGATCTCGACCTATGCTTCGGTGGCCTACGATCGCGATCGGTTCGCGGGGATCGCGCGGCGGTTCGATGAAGGCGCCGGACTCGCGGTGGCGCTGGTCCGCCGCCTGCGCGACCGGTTCGAGACCGAGGCCGGCCTGTCGCTGGTGCAGCAGCGTTCCACCCAGGACCTCGACGACAGGTTCGTGTCGGCTCGGGGAGCGGCGACCTTCGTCCACCACTTCAACGAGACCACGTTCGTGCGGCAGACGGTCGGGGCCAGGATCAATCTGGAGAACGCCACCGACTTCCGCGTGACCAGCGAATCAGCGGTCGTGGCACCCCTGTCCCGCGCGCTCGCGCTCAAGATCAGCTACGTCGTGCGATTCGATAACCTGCCGGAGCCGGGATTCCGGGCTACCGACCGGCTGCTGACGTCGGGCCTCCAGGTCACCCTGTGAGCGGCGGAACCTCGCTGCGCCCCCGGCACCGTCCCCTCTCCCGCCTCAAGCGTCCGG
The DNA here is from genome assembly GCA_963757525.1 of uncultured Gemmatimonadales bacterium. Lineage (GTDB taxonomy): Bacteria > Gemmatimonadota > Gemmatimonadetes > Gemmatimonadales > GWC2-71-9 > CAVVWJ01. Next base: position 893,455 of record CAVWRM010000001.1, on the reverse strand, counting down.
CTCCCGCGCGACCCGAAGCGTGCCGCTGCGAATGTGGAGGTCGCGCTGGGGGAAGGGGATCTCCACCCCTGCCGACTTGAAGGCCTGCCAGATGGCGAAGTTGAGCTGGCTACGGAGCACCGCCGGGGTCTGGGTGAAGTCGCGGGTCCACACCCGCAGCTCGAAATCGAGCGAGCTCTCTCCGAACCCGGAAAAGATCACGTCGGGCCGGGGCTCGTCGAGCACCCCGGGATGCCGCTTCGCGACATCGCCCAGGATGTCGCGAACTGCGTCCGGGTCGGACGCGTAGGAGACCCCGACCGAGACGCTGAGGCGGACATGCCGGCTTCCGTAGCTCCAGTTGGTCACCCGCTCGGTGATGAAGTCGGAGTTGGGGACGATGATCGCGATGTTGTCGTTCGTCATGATGGTGGTCGCCCGCGCTCCGATGCGCCGCACGTCTCCCAGTACCTGGCCCACCTCGACCCGATCGCCCACCTTGATCGGACGCTCGAAGAGAATGATGAGCCCGCTGATGAAGTTGCCGGCGACGTTCTGGAGGCCGAACCCGAGGCCGACACCGAGGGCGCCGGCCAGCACCGTCAGTGCGCTCAGGTCGATGCCCGAGCTTTGGATGATGACCAGCGTTCCCAGCGCCACGACCGCGTAGCGGAAGATGGCGCCCACGGCCTGGACGACCCCGACGTCCAGGGCCCGCCGCGCCACCACCCGTTCGATCGTCATGCGCGTGATCCGCCCGGTCGCCCAGATCAGGACGGTCACCAGCGCCACGATCAGGGCCAGCTTGCCGATGGTGAACGAGGAGCCCGCGATCCCGTAGTTCAACCAGTCCCACAAGCGACGGAGTATCGCGCGGACCTCTTCCATGACGGCCTCCCTCCCTCGGCTCGACAGCAACGTACCTGCGCCACTGCCCGTGAATAGAACCCGTCGACCCCCGGCCGACAATCGTGGTCCAGCCGGCTCTCGGCTCACTCAGGGCCTTGCGGGTGTCTATATTCCAAGCCGTATGGTCCCGGCCGCCGACGCATCAACCAGCACGACCGTATCCTTCGACGCCGTGCGGAAGGCGGCGCGAGCGTTGCATGGGATTGCGGTCCGCACACCGATGGTGGACGTGCCCCGGCTGTCGGCCATGCTGGGCTGCGCGGTCGGGCTGAAGTGCGAGCAGCTTCAGCCCACCGGCGCCTTCAAGATCCGCGGGGCCTACACCGCCGTGTCGCGCGTGGCATCGGATGGACAGGCCGGCGGCGTGGTGACCCAGTCGAGCGGCAACCATGGACAGGCGGTCGCGTTTGCCGCCCAGCGCTTCGGCCTCCGCGCGGTGGTCGTGATGCCGTCGTCCACGCCCCGCGTCAAGGTAGCCGGGGTCGAACGGCACGGCGGCACGGTAGTCTTCGCGGGCGCCACCCGATCGTCCGAGCAGTTGCGGCGCGCGCAGGAGATCGCGCGGAACGAGGGGTTGGTCATGATCCCCCCGTACGATCACCCCGACGTGATCGCCGGGCAGGGAACGGTCGGCCTCGAGATCCTGGAACAGCGTCCCGACGTCCGCACCATCGTGGTGCCGGTGAGCGGTGGCGGTCTCCTGGCCGGGATCGCTCTCGCCGTCGAATCCATGGCCCCGCACGTTCGGGTCATCGGTGTCGAGCCATCCGGCGCGGCCAAGCTGTCCGCGGCGCTTGCCGACGGAGCGCCCCACACACTCGACGCGACGGCGAGCATCGCCGACGGGCTGCTCACCCGGTCCATCGGCACGGTCACGTTCCCGATTCTCCGCCGCGTCGTGCGCGAGGCGATCCGGGTCAGCGAGGACGATATCCGGGCGGCGGTGCGGTTCCTCCACCACGAGGCCGGCGTCTCGGCCGAGCCGTCCGGCGCCGTCGGTGTCGCGGCGCTTCTTGCCGGCCACCTGGCTCGATTGTCCGATGCGCCGTGTTCCGGGCCCCTCGTCGCCGTCGTCACGGGTGGCAACGTGGATCCCGATCTCTTCGCCGACCTGGTACGCTGATGCCCCTCGCCCCGAAAATCCTGGTGGCCGACGACGATCAGGCGTTGTCGCGCACTCTCTCCTGGATTCTCAAGGAGAACGGCTACGAGGTTCTGACCATTCCCGGGGGTGAGCGCCTGTTCGAGCATTTGCAGGCCGAGCCGTTCGATCTGCTGCTGCTCGACATCATGATGCCCCGGGTGGACGGGCTGCAGCTCCTGCAGAAGGTCAAGGCCGACCCCCGGTTCAAGGACCTCCCGGTGCTCATGATCTCGTCCATGCCGCCGGAGGAAGCCACCGTCCGGTCTCTCGGTCTCGGCGCCGCCGACTTCATTCCCAAGCCGTTCCGGGTCCGCGAGCTGCTGGCCAGGGTCAAGGCGCACCTCCGGGTCGGCCGCGAGCTCAACCAGGCCCGCGCCGAAGCGCGGACCCGGTCGGAGATGATCGACATCATGCAGGAGGTCACCGCGTCGCTGAAGCCGGAGGAGATCTATCAGATCCTCGTCCGGCGCGTGGCCCAGGGGCTCAACATCTCCCGCTGCTCCATCGTGATCGCCGGGCCCGACGACGAGAGCGGGCGCGTGGTCGCCGCGTTCGAGAATCCGATGCTGCATAACCTGCAGGTCGACCTCAAGCGCTACCCCGAGATTCAGCACGCGCTCAAGACCGGCGAGGTCGTTCTGGTACGCGACACCACCACCGACCCGCTCTACACCGGCGTCCGCAAGGAGTGGCTCACGGTCGGCAAACCGGTGGAGACCCGCTCGGCCATCGCGCTCCGGTTCTCCCTCAAGCAGGAACCGGCGGGCGTCTTCTTCCTCCGCACCACGACCGAGGACGCGCCCCTCAATGAGCAGGATGTGAGCTTCGCCGATCAGGTCATCGGCGCGGCCGTCGCGGCGCTGGAGCGCGCCTACGATCTCGAGAGCGCCGTCATGGGCCAGGAGCAGATGCGCCACCTGGCCGAGACCGATCCGCTCACCAACTGCTTCAATCGCCGCGCCCTGATGGAAAAACTGGAGCAGGAGATGGATCGCGCGGCCCGGTACGCCACCATGCTGACGGGCATGATGATCGATATCGACAACTTCAAGCAGATCAACGACACCCACGGCCACCTCGTGGGCGACCGCGTCCTCAAGCAGCTCGCCAATCTCCTCAAGCGCGAGCAGCGGTCGGTGGACATCGTGGCCCGGTACGGCGGCGAGGAGTTCGTGGTCCTGCTGCCCGAGACGACCAACACCGAGTCGCGCAACTTCGCCGAGCGTATTCTCCGCCGCGTGGCAACCCATGACTTCGGCGAGGCCGGGCATCCTGTCCGGGTAACCATCAGCGTCGGGATCGCTTCCTATCCCGACGAGCGTGTCGCCGACGCAGACTCGCTCCTGCGCCTCGCCGACACCCACCTGTATCGGGCCAAGAGCGACGGCCGGAACCGAATCCGCGATTGAGCAACCGGCGCTGCCCCCGCTGCCAGACGGTATACCAGGCCCCGGCCCGGTACTGTGTCAAGGATGGGTCGCCGCTGGTGGAGGAAGAGGGCGCGCCGGCCGAGGGAGATCGCGCCCAGACCGTCCCCGACGAACCCGACCGGTATGCCACGCTCGCGGGCAAGGTGCTCGACGGGCGCTACCAGGTCGACAAGCGGCTCGGCGAGGGCGGGATGTCTTACGTGTACCGCGCGAGGGACGTGGAGACGGGCGACACGGTCGCCCTCAAGATTCTCCTGCCCCGGCTCTCTCGCGATCCGGCGGCCGTCGAACGACTCCGCCGCGAAGCCACCATCGCCGAGCGCTTTGCCCATCCCAACGTCTGTCCCATCCTCCGCCTCGGCGAGACGCCCGACCGGATGCTCTATCTGGTCATGCCCCACCTCGAGGGCGAGCCGCTGAGCGACCGCGAAACCGCGGTGGGCCCATATCCGCTCAATGATGGGATCGCGGTTCTCGTCCAGGTCTGCCACGGTCTCCAGCATGCCCACGACCTCGGCATCGTGCACCGCGACCTCAAGCCCGAGAACATCATGCTGGTGCCGGAGCCCGATGGCGGCGTGCGCGCCGTCGTCATGGACTTCGGCCTCGCCAAACAGCGGCGGGCGGGCCCGGAGCTCGCCAAGCTGACGGCAACCGGCATCGTCCTGGGCACACCCGAGTTCATGAGTCCCGAGCAGATCCGGGGCAAGCCGCTCGACGGCAGGAGCGACGTGTACGCACTGGGTGTGCTGGCATTCGAGCTGTTCGCCGGCCAGCTGCCCTTCAGCGGCAAATCCGCGCAGGAGATGATGATCGCCCGGCTCAGAGGGTCACCCCGGCGACTCCGCCAGATCCGTGAGGAGTTGCCGACCAAGCTCGAGGCCGTGATCGAGCGATGCCTGGTCATTGATCCGGCCGGACGCTACCAGACGATGGATGAGCTGGGGCATGCCTTTGAGGCGGTCGTGTCCGGTGGCGTGCTCGGGAGACTGTTCGGTCGCTGATCAGTAGAACCCAACCCATTGCTGCTGATAGCCTTGCCAGATTTGCAGCTGCCACCTCCCTCCATGGCAAACCCGGTCACCGAATCGGTCATTTTGGCCGAAAAACCAGGGCGGATGCCGGCACACAGGCTGCTTATGGGATGGCCAGTCGGCGAGAGCAGCACTGACCACTCACCTATGGAGGACTGACCAATGTTTGTGACCACCCGGCGTTCGGTGGAGCCTTTCGCCGGCCTCCGCCGCCTGAACAGCGTGCTCGATGAGGCCTTCGGCAACTGGGCCTTCCAGCCTGAGAACGGCAGCGCGATCACGTCCTCGTGGACCCCCGCGGTGGACGTCATGGAGGACAAGGACACCATCAAGATCGTGGCCGAGCTCCCCGGCGTGAAGTCGGAAGACGTCAAGCTGAGCATCGAGAACCAGGTGTTGACGATCCGGGGCGAGAAGAAGCAGGAGGCCGAGGAGAAGACCGAACGGATGCATCGGTACGAGCGCAGCTACGGCGTGTTCGAGCGTGCCTTCGCGCTGCCCAGTTCCGTGGATCCGGACAAGATCGAGGCCCGGCATCAGGATGGCATCCTGACCGTCCTGGTCCCCAAGGCCGAAAAGGCTCGCCCGCGGGAGATTCCGGTCAAGACAGCTAAAAGCTGAAAGCCAAAAGCTCAAAGCTAGCTCTCAGCCTTCAGCATTCAGCTCCGTATTACTACGGACCCGCGCTCCGGACCCGCGCGGATAGCCCTCCGGGAGGGCGCACGATAGTCTTGGTGTGTGCCCTCTCGGCTTGCTTTCCATGTTGTTGGAATCAGCCACCATACTGCCGGTGTGGAGCTGAGGGAGCAGTTCGCGCTCACCGCGCCCGAGATCGCCGCCTGGCTCGACCAGGCCAAGGCAGGTGGTCTCTCTGCCCTCCTCCTTTCCACCTGTAATCGCTGCGAGCTGTACTCGTGCGGCGACCACGATCACGAATCCGCGTTTCGGGCATTCGCCCTCACTCGAGGCGTGAATGACGGGGTGCGGCTCGAGCGCTGGGAGGGCGCCGAGGCGGTTGGGCATCTGTATCGGGTGGCCTCCGGACTCGAGTCCCAGGTCCTGGGCGAGACCGAGATCCTGGGACAGGTGCGCCGTGCGTTCGACCTGGCCCGGGCGGCCGGCACCACCACCCCCGAGATGGATGTCGTCTTCTCGGCCGCGCTGGCCGCCGGACGCCGGGTCCGCCGGGAAACCCTGCTCGGCCGGCATCCCTCTTCGGTCAGCTCCGCCGCCGTCGACCTGATGGCCAGTTGCTTCGGAGGCGACCTGATCGGGCGCCGCGTCGTCGTGCTCGGCGCGGGCGAGGCTGCCGAAGGCGTGCTCCGAAGCCTCCATGGCCGCGGTGCTGGCGAAGTCACCCTCGTCAACCGAAATCCTGGCCGCGCGGCGGCGCTCGCCCAGGCATGGGGTGCGACGCCCCGCCCGTGGGAGGACATGCGGTCGCTCACGATCGCCGCCGACCTCCTTACCGTTGCGACATCCTCCTCGCGCGCCGTCATCTCCGCGGCCGAGCTGGAAGAGATCACGGCCCGGCGCGAGGGACGCCCGTTGCTGGTCATGGACCTCGCCGTGCCCAGGAATGTCGAGCCCGCCGCCAGGGGGATCGCGGGGCTCAGGCTCTTCGATCTCGATGATTTGCAGCGTTTGTGCTGCCCGGCAGCCGAGTCGCCGTCAGAGGCCCTGGCCGACGCCCTTCGAGTGCTGGATGAAGAGCTGGTGAGACTGGAAGAGACGCTGCAGGGTCACCGGGCGGCCCCACGGCTGGCCGAGCTGCACCGATTGAGTTCGGTCGTGGCGGAGCAGGAGGTAGCCTGGGCGTTGAATCAGCTCGCCGAGCTCACCGAGCGCGAGCGTGAGGTGGTGCGCGAGATGGCGGACCGCGTCGTAAGGCGGGTACTGTATCCCGTCAGCCGCTCAATGCGGCAGCCGGAGCGATAGACCCAGATCCTGTCTTCGGCATCTTGCGGCAGGCCGGGTTCTCGCACCCGGGACACCGGTCGGGATATTGCGTCGAATGGGCTCGCCCCGACGCCAGATGCTCCCGGACGATCCCGGCCAGCGCGTCGACGAAATCGGGCCGGTCGTTGAGGGCCGGCACCCGCTGAAAGTTCGAGATCCCCACCCGTTTCGCCAGCGCGCCATACTCCAGATCCAGCTCCGACAATGTCTCGATGTGATCGCTGGTGAAGGCGATCGGCACCACGAGGACGTCCTTGTAGCCCTTGTGTCCCAGGTGTTCGATCACTCTCTCAGTGCTGGGACCGAGCCATCGTACCGGCCCGACCTCCGACTGATACGCGAGAAGATACGGATTGGGCGCCGCGAGCCGGTCGATCACGGCCTGGACACTCGCTCCAATCTCCTGCGGGTACGGATCGCCCCGGTCGACGATGTGCAGCGGCAGGGAGTGCGCGCTGAAGAGGAGCAGCGCGCGGTCGCGCGACTCGGCCGGAAACCGGAGTAGACCCTCGCGCACCGTGCGCGTCATCGCCGCGATGAACCCGGCATGCAGGGGCCATCGGTCGATCAGGCTCCAGTCGAAACGTCCGTGAAGGTCGGTCCGTTCGAGGGCGCGCCAGAGCTCGTTGAGGCTCGAGCCCGTAGTGGCGCAGGAGAACTGGGGATATTGCGTGAAGGCCACGGCCCGCTCGACGCCGTCGGCCGCCATCGCCCGAAGCGCGTCCTCGCTCTTCGGGGTGACGTACCGGAACGCGACGTAGAATGCGTGAGGAGCCGTGTCGGGCGACAGACGATCGAGTCGCTCCACCATTCCCTGGCCCTGCGCGGTGGTGTGCCGGAGTATCGGGGAGCCGCCTCCGATGGCGGAGTAGAGCGCCCGCACCTTCGGGGCGCGACGCTTCGCGATGAAGGGACCCAGCCAGCCCTGGAAAGGGAGCTTGATGATCTCGCGGTCGGCGAACAGCTCGAGCAGGAACGGCTGCACCTGATCGAGTGTGGCCGGCCCGCCCAAATTCAGCATGACGATACCGGTCTTGGCTGTACTCATGGGCTCAATATAAGCCCGGCGGGCCGCCCCCGATCACGCCGGTTTCGAGGGCGAACCGGGTCAGATCGGCGACCGTCCTGAGGCGCAACTTGCGCATCATGCTCTCCCGGTGCGTCTCCACCGTCCGGTGGCTGATCCCCAGCTCCGTCGCGATCTGCTTGTTCGTCTTGCCGCTGGCCACCCGCTGCAGCACCTCCCGCTCTCGGCCGGTGAGCTGAGCCAGGAGCCCGGACGCCGTCTCCTCCGCCTGCTGTCCGCGCACGACGGCCGAGAGCCTCCTCGCGATTGGCGGGCTGAAGTACGACTCGCCGCCGCTCACCGCCCGGATCGCGCCGCGCAGCTCGGTGGCCGCGGTGTCCTTGAGGAGATACCCGTGGGCCCCGGCGCGCACGCTCTCCAGCACGTACTCGGTGTTGTCGTGCATGCTGAGGATGAGCACTCGAATAGCGGGGCTACGCTCCCGGAGCTCCGCGGCGACGCGGAGGCCCGAATCGCCCGGCATGGAGATGTCGAGAACCGCAACGTCCGGCTGGAGCGCGAGCGCCAGCGCCAATGCCTCGGCGCCGTTCGATGCCTCACCCACCACGGCAAAGCCCGGCTCCCCCTCCAACACATGCCGGATGCCCGTTCGCACGATGGCGTGATCGTCGGCCACGAGGACGCGGATCACCGGCTCGGTCACGCCCGGCTCTCGCTGGTGAGCGGGACCTCGACTTCGAGCTCCGACCCGCCGCCTGCGCCGGCCCCGAACCGCACCCGGCCGCCGAGTGCGCTGATCCGCTCGCGCATACCGGCTAGACCCGTGTGCTCGTCCTCATCCGGCCGCAGCGCCGATGCTCCCGGCCCCCGGCCGTCATCGCGCACCCGAAGGGCGACCATGGTACGGCTCGCCGTGATCCGCACGTTCACAACGCGCGCCCCGGCGTGCCGGACGACATTGGAGAGGGCCTCCTGCAGGGCCCGGAACAGGGCCAGCTCGGCCTCCTCCGAGAGCGGGGGAAGTTGATCCGGCGCGGAAAGGCGAATCGCGAGTCCACCTCGGTCCCCGAGGTCGGCCACCAGCGAGCGCAGAGCGGGCAGGAGCCCGAGGTCGTCGAGCAGCGAGGGTCGCAAATCGTTGGTCACGCTCCGGATGCTCCGGATGCCGGTGTCCACCAGGCCAAGCACGGTGTCGAGCCGGGTCGCCTGCGAGGCGGAGACCTCGTCGCGCAGCACCCCGAGCTCCATCTTCACCGCCGAAAACACCTGGGCCGTTTCGTCGTGCAGCTCGCGTGAGAGCCGGCGCCGCTCCTGCTCGTTCTGCTCCACCATGCGCGCCGAGAGACGCGCCAGCTCGACGGTGCGGGTCTCGAGCCGGGTGTAGAGATCCGCATTCTCCAGCGCGGCGCCCACCTGCTGGCCCAGGGCCACCAGAAACCGATCGTCGAGAGCGGTGAAGGGGTCGCGTGCTTCCCCCACGATCACGAGCGCGCCGATCACGTCCTCCCGCCGGAGGAGGGGAAGCACCGCGGCATAGGGGTAAGGTGCGGCCTCGCCGTTGCGCCACGATCCGCTCGTCTGGGGTCGTCCGGTCTGGAGCGCGCGCCCGAGCACGGCCGCGGCAGAGCCCGTCGGCTCCGAGCCGACGGGCTCGTGATAGACCCCCGCGCTTCGCGCCAGACGAGGTCCCTGCTCCGACACGAGGTACAGCGCGCTGCCCCGAACGGCCGGCAGGGTCAGCGGCCGCGCCAGCAGCGCCGCCAGCACATCCTGCTCACGCCCGGCCGACTGGAGATCGCCCGAGAGGGCGGAGAGCGCGCTCAGCCCGCCCCGCAGATCGTCGAGCACCAGCAGCAGAATGCCGGCGCCGATCGCGAGGGTGAATACGATGTCGAGGTAGTAGCCCCATGGCGTCCACGCTCCTCGAGCGCGAAGGAACGGGTAGTCCAGGTGATGCAGTCCCCAGAGCAGGAAGGCGGCCGCCAACAGCGTGGCGCCGCTCGAGGCCACCCGCCGGCGATACCGGTAAAAGGCCCAGCCGGTGCCGAGCGTGGCCAGACTGAGAAACAGCACCGCGGGACCCGCGGCCCAGAGGAACTGGTCGAGTCGGTAGATCGCGATGTAAGACCAGACGGGGGGAAAGAGGACGAGCACGAGATACCAGGATCGCCACTGTGCCGCCCTCGAGAAGACGAGCGCCGCGTAGAGGAGCGCCAGCGCGGTCCACCCGGTGATTACCTGGTGCCAGTAGAGCCAGATCCAGTCGCCGGTGAGGAGAAAACTCGTGATCGCGCCGATCCGTACGACGTAGAGCGTCCACGCTGCGGCCCATCCGGCGAAGTAGGGCTTGCGATAGCGTTGATAGAGGAAGGCGCACAGCAACGCCACCGCCGCCGTGAGCACAGCCTGCAGCAGCGCCGCATGGAGCTCCTCGGTCGCCGTGGCCGGAACATGGCCTTGCATGTGGCGAAACAAAGGCGAAGAATCGGGGCCGCGCAACTCGACCGTCTCAGCCGCCGGAACGATCCATGCGCTCGATCCGGCACTACATCATCAGCGCCACGGCACTCGCTCTCGCCACCGGCTCCTCGGCTATGGCGGTCCGCCGATACCGATGGTGAGAAAGGCGATGCTCGGCGACGCGAAGGGCGTGCTGTAATCAGGTTATGGAAACGGCGGCAGCTGGCCGTTCGGCGTGAGCGCGTCGATCAGGCCGGGCAGTACCGTCGCGATCGCCGAAGCCACCCTCGCCGTCGTCGTGCCCATCCGCCCGGCGATCTGGTCGAGCCGGTTCGCTCCCAGCACCCGCTGCACCTGGGGCGCCGAGATCGGCTGGTTGGGACCCGGACTGATCCACGACGCCATGATCCGGCCGAGTCCCTCGGCGTAGAAGGCCCGGGCGAGGCCCGGGACGCCTCCGATTTGCGGATCGTTCAGAATCGCGGCGAGTTGGTGCTCCAGGTCGGCAGGAAGCCTGGGGGCCGCCGCCCCGTCCAGGTTGCCCGGAGTCTCTTCGGACACGCTCATACATTCCCCCAGCCACGATGGGGCGCCATTCCACGACTGGTGCGCCGTCGGTCGATCCTTCGAGTGCTGGCACTTGGCGTGCCAGCTTCCTCGACGTGCCGACCTCAAGCGGAAGTGCAGGGTGCCACAGGAGTTACTCGCCGTGAGTCCGGCGCGGCGATGGTGACCGGTGCATCGGTACGGCCTCGGCGGCGGGCCACCTTGGCTCGGGAGGCCAAAATGGCCCGCGTTGCTGACTAATACCAGCCGATCGGCTTCTCGTCCAGATTGATGAAGACCTGCTTTGTCTCGAGGTATTCCTCCACCCCCCAATGGCCCAATTCCCGGCCGAAACCGGAGGCCTTGTAGCCGCCCCACGGGGCCTCGACGAACGTCGGCTGCATGTGGTTGACCCAGACGATGCCGGCCTCGAGCGCCTTCACGACCCGGAACGCCTTGAAGATGTCGCGGGTCCACACCGCCGCGGCCAGACCGTACGGCGTCGCATTCGCGATGCGGATGGCGTCGGCCTCGTCCTTGAACGGGATCACGCTCATGACGGGACCGAAGATTTCTTCCTGCGCGATCTTGGCCGAGTTGTCGACGTCGTAGAAGATGGTCGGCTCGACGTACCAGCCCTTGTCGAACTGCTTGGGCGTGCCGCCGCCCGCGGCCACCTTCGCCTCACCGCGGCCGACTTTCAGGTAGCCCGCCACCCGGTCGCGCTGCTCCGCGCTCACGAGCGGCCCCATCTTGGTGTCGCGGTCGAGCCCCCGGCCGAGCCGGATGGTCTTGGCCTTGGCGGCGGCCGCGTCCACGAACTTCTTGTAGATGTCCTTCTGCACCAGCACGCGGCTGCCAGCCGAGCAGACCTCGCCCTGGTTGATGAACGTGCCGAACAGGGCGCCGTCCACGGCGTTCTCGAAGTCGGCGTCGCTGAAGAAGATGTTGGGTGACTTTCCGCCCAGCTCGAGGGAGACCCGCTTGAGCTGGTCGGCCGCCTCGCGCATGATGATCTTGCCGACCGCCGCGCTGCCGGTGAACGCCACTTTCCGGATCGTGGGATGCTTCACGATCGACGCCCCCGCGCCCGGCCCGTCGCCGGTCACGACGTTGACGACGCCGGCCGGAATCCCGCAGGCCTCGAAATCTTCCGCCAGCTTGAGCAGGGTGAGCGGCGTCTGCTCGGCGGGCTTGATGACCACCGTGCACCCCGCCGCCAGCGCCGGCGCAATCTTCCAGGCGGCCATGAGCAGCGGGTAGTTCCATGGGATGATCTGGCCCGCGACGCCAACCGGCTCGCGCATCGATAACGCCACCGCTTCGGTCGGAACGGGGAGCACTTCGCCGTTGATCTTGGTGGCGAGTCCGCCGTAGTACTCGTAACAGGTGGCGGTGTCATCCATATCGTATTCCGACTCGACGATCGGCTTCCCGGAATTGACCGTCTCCAGCTCGGCCAGCTCGTCACGCCGGGCCCTGATTCGCTCGGCGATGCGGAACAGGATCCGCCCGCGTTCCTGGGCGGTCACGCTTCTCCAGCCGCCGTAGAAGGCGCGGTTGGCGGCCTTCACCGCCCGGTCCACGTCGTCGGCGCCCGCGGCGGGACACGTGGCGACGACGCCTTCGGTGGACGGGTCGAAGACGTCGAAGGTCTTGCCTCCCTTGGCGTCCACGAATTTCCCGTCGATGTACATCTTGTAGTGGGTGACTTCGGACTTGCCGGGCTTGCTCTTGTTCTTCGATGTCGCCGTGCTGGTCATGCGCTACCTCACCGTGCCGTGGGTCTGCGGCGCCTTGATGGGAGTTCGCTGTTCAATCTACAGCGAAAAACGACACGGAGACACGTTGGTGGACTGATCGGTCAAGTACCAGCGGCCGGCTCCCGGCTCTCCGGTAAGAGGCTACGGGCCTCGGCGACCAGGGCCAGGGTGGCATCGGCGCTGTCGAGTGGGCTCCAGCCCCCCGGCCGGCGGGTCGAGGGTTGAGGGCCCTGCCTTGCTTTCTCGTAGCCGGACGCGCATAACCATCCCATCAAGTGGTCAACCCATCCGTCATATGGAGTTCGTGAGAGGAGACCGTCCATGCCAAGAGTCATCGCCACGCACCCGGTCGGCAACATGGATACGTGGCTCGCAGGGGGAGACGAGCGCGCGGAGATCTTCAAGCAGTTCTGCAGCGGCTATCGCGTCTATCGGCACGCGAAGGAGAACAGGGTCGCACTGGTCTGGGAGAACGCCAACCTCGAGAAGCTCGATGCGGCGCTCTCCCACCCGGACACCGAAAAGGCGAAGTCCCGGCACACCGTCCGCGACCCCGTCGACATCTACGTGGAGGTCGAAGGCGGTCGCTGAGAGAACCCCGCGCCTTGCGCGCGAGAGCCCTACGGCCGGCGGAGGCCTGGCATTCCTCATGCACATGCACATACAGACGCAGACGCCGGGCTCCAAGCTGCTGCAGCCACTCCAGGACTTCCTGCGCCTGGAAGCCGCGGGCGGCCTGGTCCTGCTGGCGTCCACCGTGCTGGCGCTGATCGTCGCCAACTCGCCATTGGCGAGCCACTATGCGGCGCTGCTGGACCTCCCGCTGACCATCAGCGTCGGCACCTTCGGCATCGCCAAGCCCCTGCTGCTGTGGATCAACGACGGGCTGATGGCGGTGTTCTTCTTCCTCGTCGGCTTGGAGCTGAAGCGCGAAGTACTCGAGGGGCACTTGTCGAGTCTCCGGCAGGCGAGCCTGCCGGCGTTCGCGGCCCTCGGGGGCATGCTGGCTCCGGCGGCTTTCTACGCGGCGTTCAACTGGACCGACCCAGTCGCGATGAAGGGATGGGCGATCCCGACCGCCACCGACATCGCCTTCGCGCTGGGAGTGCTCTCGCTGCTCGGACGACGGGTCCCCACGGCGCTGAAAGCCTTTCTCCTGAGCGTCGCCATCTTCGATGATCTCGGGGCGATCGTCGTGATCGCCCTGTTCTACACCGCCGAGGTCTCGTCGCTGTCGCTGGCCGTCGCGGCGGGTCTGATCATGGCGCTCGCCACCCTCAATCGCGCAGGTGTGACGAGGCCTTCCGCCTATGTCCTGATCGGTATTCCCCTGTGGATGGCCGTATTGAAGTCGGGCGTGCACGCGACCCTGGCCGGCGTCGCACTGGCCATGTTCATTCCTCTGCGCGTAACGGAGAAGGCCGGGTCCGAGGCGCCCGAGTCACCGCTGCGACACCTCGAGCACACCCTGCATCCGTGGGTGGCGTTCGGGGTCCTGCCTGCCTTCGCGTTCGCCAACGCCGGCGTCTCGATCGTGGAGCTCTCCGTCGGCGACGTAGTTCATCCGGTTCCGCTCGGCATCGTCACTGGGCTGTTTCTGGGCAAGCAGATCGGGGTGCTGGCGCTGTGCTGGATCGCCACGCGGCTGCGGATCGCCTCGCTTCCCGACGCGGTCGGCTGGGGGCAGCTGGCGGGTACGGCGCTGCTGTGCGGCATCGGGTTCACGATGAGTCTCTTCATCGCATCCCTCGCTTTCGAGCAGGGCAGCACGGCCTATCTGGGCCGGGAGCGGCTCGGCATCCTGTTCGGCTCATTGGTGTCCGGCCTGCTGGGCTACATCGTGCTTCGCGCGACCGTGGGGAATGAGGCGCGCGGCGTCTAGATCACGGTGGTGCGCGCGACGGAGTCCCCGAGTTCCGTGAGTCACTGGGAATTTCCATGAAGGTCTGGCCCCTCTGGTGCTCCGAATTCATCGGGACGGCGCTTCTGGTGGGCGTGGGCTGCTCCCTCGTGATCCTCGACTTCGGCGCATCGAGTCGGGTCGTGGGGCTGGTGCCCGATGCAGGCATCCGGAGGGCGATCACGGGGTTTCTCTTCGGCAGCGTGGGTGCCCTCATCGCCATCGGACCCGTGGGCGTGATCAGCGGCGCGCACATCAATCCGATGGTAACGCTCGCCTTCCGGCTCGAGGGCCGGATGAAGGGCCCCGTGGCCCTGGGGTATGTGCTCGCCCAGGTAGCGGGGGGCCTCGTCGGGGCGATTCCGCTTCGGCTGTGGGGAGCGACGGGTGCGAGCGTTGCGTACGGAGCCACCGTTCCGGGTCCGGCCGGACCGTGGATCGCGGTCTTCGGCGAGGCCGGCGCCACCTTCTGCCTGATCGCCGGGCTCCTGCTGTTCGTCGGCCACCCCCGGCTACGTGGCTTCACTCCCGCGCTCTTTCCCTTCCTCTATACGCTGCTGGTCTGGCTGGAGGCTCCGCTCTCCGGCACCAGCACCAATCCCGCCCGAAGCCTCGGGCCGGGGCTGGTCGCCGGCGACATGCATGGCTGGTGGATCTATTGGCTCGGGCCGCTGCTGGGGACGCTGGCGGCGGTCGGTTTGAGAAGAGTGGTGCCGATGGCCCGTTCGTTCGAGATCCGGGTGGCCAAGGTGTTTCACTTCCACCGCGACCCCTACGGGATCCTCACGGAGAAGTCCTCGCCCTCCCATCGCGCCGCGTCGGGCCAGTAGAACGTGAAGCGGACCTCGCCGCCGGCCGGCAGCGCCTCGGTGGCGACGTCGGCGACGTGCACGCCGAGGCCGGAATCGCGCGTGGCGGTGTCCCGAACCGTCCGCCAGCCGTCGCCGCTCCAATGGACGGTGGCCGGCGCGAGCGTCTCGACGCGCAGGGTCCGGCCCCGGGGCAGCTCGCGCGTCTTGTGGTTGAAGCGCCAGACCGCGAGCGTGCTGGGCGTGTCCCGCTTCACGTAGCGCGCCACGGTCTGCGGCGGCAGGTCGAAGACCCGGCCGTCGGCGAGCCCGCGCACGAGCTTGAGGTACTCCGCGTGGGCCCAGACGAGCGGCATGGCCGAGCCGGCGGGGCGCCCGAAGAACAGCTCGCGCTCGGGAATGTCGGGCGCGTCCCAGGTCTGCTCCGGCAGCAGGCCGCCCTCGCCGGCGAGCCGCTCCATGGTGCCGAGGAGCCGCTCGGCCTCCGCCCGGTCGCCGCCGGCGAGGGCCAGGTGTGCCCGCTCGCCGGTGAGGAGCGGCCAGGCCCGGCCGATGCCGGTGCCGTCGAACGGGCTCCCATCCGCGTGCTCGCCGTAGCCGTCGCCGTTGTACCGGTGCCACGACGGGCCCGCGGGCAGCTCCACCCGGAGCATGGCGTCGATGACCCGCACGGTGTCCCTGATCCGGGGATCGTCGGCGGCCCTGAGGCCGAACCGCACCAGCGCCAGCGCGTCGGTACTGACCACCGCCTCGGCGCGGCCGTCCGACTCGCCGGGGTCGCGGTTCTTGATGACGACGAGGTCGTCGCCCTCCTCGACATCGGCCGGCGTGATGCGGACGTAGTACCCGTCCACCCCGAGGGTCCGGGCGATCGCGGTGTCGCGGACGAACAGCCAGCGGTCGATGCAGTCGTACCAGGCGTCGGCGGTCTCGCGCAGGTACGGGGCGAGCGCCGGTTCCCCCGCCTCCTCGGCCAGGTCGGCGGCGGCCAGGAGTGCCGCGATCTCCGCGCCGAGCGTGAACGGGGTGTAGCCGCCGTCCTCCTCCCAGCGGTCCTCCTGGGTGACCGGTCCGTTGCGCGCCAGGTAGGCGGCGGCCCGTTTGACCATCGGCCAGAACCTCCGTGCCGAGACATCCCGGTCGTCGAGCGCGCCCGAGCGGCGCGCCAAGTCGACGAGGAGAATGGGCAGCGCGGTCTCGTCCATCTGCACGCCGTCCCAGTAGGGCCGGCCCTCGATCCACATGTTCTGGGGCCAGTGCCCGTCGGCGTCCTGGGTGGCCACGAGATATACCAGCGCCTCGCGCGCCTCCGCCTTCGCGCCGGCGGCGAGCAGCCCGCCCGCCGCTTCGACCATGTCACGGGGCCAGACCAGGTGGTAGCCGCCGAGGTCGCCGTCTCCCTTGGCGAATCCCCAGGGCACCGCGAGGCTGGCCATGAGGGCGCCCCGCACCTGCTTCGACTGGTGGACCTTCACGACCATCGCGCTGGTGGCGAAGAGCGGCCGTTCGGGGGCGTGCCAGAGATCCGCCCGCCACCACTCCCACCCGGCGATGTAGGCACCGAGCAGCGGCTCGAATCCTTCCGCCAGCGACGCCCGGGCCTGGTGAGCGGCCTCCTCGGCATCGGGCCCGAAGCCGAGCGCGAGCAGTAGCTCGCCATCTCCCGCGGTCTCCAGCTCGCCGGCGAGCGCGACGTTGCCGTTCTCGGCCAGCGTGTAGTCCCAGGTCAGCGCCCCGTTGCGGGCGAGGTCCTGCCAACCGTCCGAGACGCCCACGAAGCCGACCGACCGGGCCCGGTACCCGGTGCTCGAGAGGAGGCTCAGGGCGTGGCCGTCGCGCGAGGCGAACAGCGCCGGCACGCCCTTGTATTCCCCGACCTGGCCGGTGTTGCCGGCGCCGTGATTCTCGAGATGGGGCGCGAGGAGGGCGACGAGGCGGTAGTCCTCGAGCCGACCGCGGAGGGGTGTGAAGCGGATGCGCTGGAGCAGGACCGGCCGACCCGGATCGGTGATGACTTCCTTCTCGATGCGGTAGCGGCCCCGGGTGCAGGTGCTGGTGAGCTGGTAGTAGGGGACGCCGGGCACGGGACAGGTGTTCTCGTGATCGGCGTGCCGCTTCTCCTCGGAGAAGAACCCGCCGGGGCCGGTGACCACGAGGCCGAGATCGCGGGTGGCCGCCTGATCCATGCGCGGGGCGTAGATCTCGTTCAGGATGCCGTGGGAGAGGGTGAACCACACCGGGCTGCCGCCGAGCGCGGTGCCGACGCCGCACTTGTTGGCGGAGGTCCAGCGGCCGGGCGATCCGGGCCAGCCCGGCGCCACCCGATCGTCCATGGGCTACCCGCCGTGGGCGAAGTCGGGGTAATCGGTCATGCCGCCGTCCACGTAGACCGTGCTGCCGGTGAGGTACGAGGCGGCGTCGGAGACCAGGAACGTCGCGACCCGCGCGATCTCCTCCGGCTCTCCCAACCGGGCCATCGGAATCTTGGTGAGGAGGTCGGTCATGCTCGACGGATCGCTCCAGACGCTCCGGTTGATCGGCGTCTTGATGGCGCCCGGCGCGAGGGCCACGACCCGCACGCCGAATGGCGCGGCTTCCTGGGCCATGGTCTTGGTCATCATGGACAGCCCGGCCTTCGCGGCGGTGTACGCGCTGTAGCCGCTCCAGGGGATCTTCTCGTGCACCGAGGTCAGATTGAGCACCACCCCGTGCCGCTGGGCGACCATCCGCTTGAGCGCCTCGCGCGCGCAGTGGAAGGCGCCCAGCAGATCGATGCGCAGCACCCGCTCCCAGTCGCTGGGGTCGGCCTCCCAGGCGACGGCGCTGGTTCCGTCGATGCCGGCGTTGTTGACGAGGATGTCGAGGCCGCCCCAGGCCCGGTCGACCGCGGTGAACATGGCGGCGACCTGGCCGGCATCGGACACATCGGCCTCGACGGCCATTGCGTCGCATCCCGCCTGCCGGATTCCGGCGGCGACCGACTCGGCCGCCTCGGGGTGCACGATATAATTCACCGCGACCCGGGCGCCGGCGGCGGCCAGCTCCCGTGCGATGCTCTCGCCGATGCCGGAGTTGGCGCCGGTGACGAGTGCCCTTCGATTGGAGAGCGCGACCTTCATGTGGCCATCACCCGTCTGGCAATCACCATGAATGTACCGAACCCATGACCCACCCCTCTTTCGCGCCCTCTCCCTGTCCCGTGTGCGGGGCGCTCCGCGCCCCACACGACCTCATACCGGGCCAGCTGGTCCGCCCCGCCATCGCCGAGCGGATCGCCCGCGACCACCCCGGCTGGACGACCGAGCAGTCCGTCTGCGTCTCGGATCTCCGGCGATACCAGCTGGCCCACCTCGAGCACCTCCTGGAGGAGGAGCGAGGGGAGCTTTCCGCGCTCGATCGCGAAGTGCTCGACCGGATCCGCACGGGCGAGATGGTGACCAAAAACCTCGAGGAGGTCGTGGAGGAACGGCTCTCTCGGGGAGACCGGGTGGCCGACCGCGTCGCCGTGTTCGGCGGGAGCTGGAGGTTCATCATCATATTCTTCGCCGTGCTCCTGGCGTGGATGGCGGTCAACGTCGTGGTCCTGGCGAAAAAGCCGTTCGATCCCTACCCCTTCATCCTCCTCAACCTCGTGCTGTCGTGCCTCGCCGCCATCCAGGCCCCGGTCATCATGATGAGCCAGAACCGCCGGGAGGCGAAGGACCGGCTCCGAGCCGAGCATGACTACCAGGTGAACCTGAAGGCGGAGCTGGAGGTGCGGCTCCTCCACGAGAAGCTGGACCACCTCATCGTCCACCAATGGCAGCGGCTGCTCGAGACCCAGCGGCTTCAGATCGAGATGCTCGACGGCCTGGCCGCCCGCCTGGATCCGGGAGACGACACCGCGCCGGCTGTCGGGAAGTGATCGAGAGCAGCGCCCATCGATCGCCTGCTGGAGGCTGCCCGGCCCGATCTGTTCGACCCGAGGACCCTGAGGAAGCCGTGAGGCATTGATGGCCAGGAGGTTATCCGCGATACTGGCGACCTGCTGGGAGCTGACCACGAGACGGAAGAGGCCGATGACGGTGAGGCACTCGGCTCCGTACTTGGGTGGCCCGAAGAATGGTTTCAGCGTGGCCGATCGAGCCACTCCACCACGAAAAGACGGAAAGGACGGCGAGGACTGAAGAGTCCTCCCCGCCGCCCACCTGCCGTCCTTGCCGCCCTCTCTTTACGCCGCTACCACCTCGCGACCTCCCAGCGCCCGGACCCGGGGAAGCTCGCTCCGGGTCGTGTCGTCGCGCACATGCCAGGGCATGCCCTCGCGCGCCAGGCGCTCCATGAACGGATCGGGATCGAACTCTTCGGGGGAGCGCACCCCCGGGCCGGTCCAGCGGCCGTCGTGGATCAGGCGGGCGGCGATGACCGGCGGAATTCCGGTCTGATATGCCGTCGCCTGCACGCCGAGCTCGGCGTAGGCGGTCTCATGGTCAGCCACGTTGTAGATGTAGAACGCCCGCGGCTCGCCGTTCTTCAGCCCCTTCGCCAGGGTCCCCACACAGGTCTTGCCCCGCATTCTTCCCGCCAGGTCCTTGGGATCCGGCAGCAGCGACACGACGAGGTCGCGCGGGGCGATCGAAGCCTCCCCCACGCGCACCCGGTTCTTCCCCGACAGGCCGAGGCGTTTCATCACCCGGAGGGTTTCCACGGTCACGTCGTCCATGCAGAGCTTGAAGTCCACGACGCGCGCATCCGGGAAGAACTTCGGCAGGGTCTTCGACTCCTCGTGGTCCACATAGTAGCAGTTGAGCACACCCAGCTCGGGGAAATCGAACGGTTCGAAGCCGGTGAGAGGATCCTCCAGGTGATACCGCCCCTCGCGGAACGAGACCGCCTTGCACAGGCACTCGTCGATGAACACCCAGGGGCTGAACGCCGCCACGAAGCCGTTGTGGCCCTGGCATACCGAATTGTCGCCGTCGCGCACGCGCAGCTCGGTGACGGTGTCCAGCAGGTGTTTCCGCGCGTACGCCGCGTACACGTTCGTGGTGCCCGGGTCGGCCCCCATGCCAAGGAGCGCGATCCGGCCTGCCGCCTTGAAGTCGGCGTCGAGGAGAAACTGGTCTTCGAGTTTGGGAATGCCGTCGTCGTCGGATCCGCCGCTGGCCAGGTCGATGTAATGGCAGCCCGCCGCCAGGCAGGCGCGCATCACCTCGATGTTGGTGGCCGGTAATGCGGCGTTCAGGACGATGGTGGCACCGGTCTCCCGAATCATTCGGGCGACGTGCCCCCGGTCGCCAGCGTTGAGCTGCAGCGAGGAAACCCGAGGGTCATTGAGCCGGTCCGCTAGGTGGGATGCGCGGGCGGACACCGCGTCGGCGATGACGAGTTTCTCGAGCACCGCCTCCCCCACGAATTTGAGGGCGGACACGGTCCCCACCGCGCCGGCACCTAACATCAGGACTCTCACAACTCCTCTTTTCATTGTTGGCGCGGCACTTCGGTCCGGAGGCTGGGCCTCCTCGCCCCCGCCGCTGATGGGGGCTCGCAGCTCAAGGAGAAAGTCAGCTGCGAGAGTGGACCCTCCGCTTGGTCGGAGGATGCAAACACGCCGGTCCCGCGTATGGGGGGCGTAGAGCCAACCTAGCCTTCGCCCCCCACCCCCTGTCCAGCCCCCTTGACGGGGTGGAGCCCGGCCTCCCGGGCCGCGGAAAACGCCGTCCCACGCCTAAGGCGCTGAGTGGCTGGGACTTATGCAACTATATGCAGTCCGGCCGGATATTTATGACTGCCCTGTTCGAGGCGCGATGGATGTGACGAGTCACCCCGCCGGCCCGTTCGAGCGCCATTAGAGTTCCGGCATGAGATCGAAGGTTCTGGAGGGAAAAGTCGCGCTCGTCACTGGGGCTTCGCGCGGCATCGGCGCGGCCATCGCCCGCCGGTTCGCGGCCGAAGGAGCCCGGGTCGGGATCCACGGCCGCGACACGGCAGCGCTCGCCACCGTGCGGAGCGGGATCGAGAGTGCCGGCGGACGGGGGGTGGACGTGGCCGCGGATGTCACCCGGTTCGACCAGATCGAGACGATGCGGCGGCGAGTGGAGGAAAAGCTCGGGCCCATCGACATCCTGATCGCCAATGCCGGCGGATCCCACACGCCGCCCGGGCCGGTCGAGGACATCACCGAGGAGGCCTGGCGCGCCTCGGTGGACGGCAACCTGACCGCCACGTTCCTCACCATCAAGAGCGTGCTGCCGGGCATGAAGGCCCGACGAGCCGGCAACATCATCACCATGTCGTCCACGGCGGGCCGCAGGCCCCACGAGCGATCTCCCGTCGGCTACGCGGCAGCCAAGGCCGGTATCATCATCCTCACCCAGGACGTCGCGGCGCAGGCCGGCCCGTTCGGCATCCGGGCCAATTGCATCGCCCCGGAGACGATCATGACCGAGCGCAACGGCGAGCAGATCCCGCCGGACATCCGGCAGTCGCTCGTCGACATGCATCCCGTCCGGCGGCTCGGCACCCCGGACGACGTCGCGGCAGCGGCGCTCTTTCTGGCGTCGGAGGAGTCGGGCTGGATTACGGGCGTGGTGCTGGACGTGGCGGGCGGGGCGGTGATGCGGTAGCTCGAGCTAAGCCTGCGCCTCCTCCCGCAGGAACCTCGCCCAGATCACGATGACCGCCACCGACACCAGAAAGATGATCGTGGACGCGGCGTTCACCTCCGGCGTGATCCCCCGCCGCAGCAGCCCCCAGATGTGGAGCGGCAACGTGTTCTGCCGCCCGATCAGGAAGAACGTCACCGCGATCTCGTCGAGGCTCAGCGTGAACACCAGGAGGCCGGCGCCCAGCACGGCCGTGCGGATGTTGGGGAAGGTGACGTACCAGAAGGTCTGCCAGTCGTTCGCGTAGAGATCGTAGCTCGCCTCCTCCTGCGCCCGGTCGAGCCGCTGAAGTCGTGCGAACACCTGGGTGATGACCACCGACGTGAGCGCCGCCGCATGGCCCAGCACCACGGGCCACCCCGGCACCAGCGGAAAGCCGCTCGAGAGCCTGAGACCCACGAAGCTGAAGAACGTGAGCAGGGCGACACCGGTGATGATGCCGGGCAGGATCAGCGGCAGCAGCACGAGGCGCCGGAAGGCGGTCTTGCCCGGAAAGTCGAGCCGGTCGAGCACGAACGCGCCCGGTACGCCTACCAGCAGCGCGATGATCACCGACAGCAGCGCTAGCTTGACGCTCGCCAGAGCCGCGGCCAGCATCGCCCGATCGTGGGCCAGGGCGACATACCATCGTGTCGTGCCGAGCTGGAGCGGCCAGGCGATGATGGGCGAGTCGTGGAACGAATAGATGATCACCACGACCAGCGGGAGGTAGATGAAAGCGAAGACACTGCCGCCGACGATCCAGAGGGTGGAGGTCAGGCGGTCCGCCGGTCCGCCGGTCCGCCCGTCGGCCGATCCGGCTGTCACGCCGCCGCCCCGCCGCGTACCGAGCCGATCATCTTGTCGCTCTGGCCTCCATAGTTCATGGCGACCTCCACCCGATTCGCCAGCCAGAGCAGGAAGAGCGTCAGCAGCAGCACCACCACCGACACGGCGGCGCCGAGGGGCCAGTTGTACGCGACGCCGAACAGGCTCCAGACGAGGTTCGAGACCATGAGCGCGCTGTCGTTGCCGCCGAGCAGCTGGGGCGCCAGGAAGTCGCCCATGCTGAGCACGAAGGCGAACGTCGAGCCCGCCAGCACGCCGGGCAGCGACAACGGCAGGACCACCCGCAGGAAGGTCTGCCACCGGTTGGCGTAGAGGTCCTGGCTGGCCTCCTTGAGCGCCGGCGGAATCGCCTCGAGCACGGCGTAGATCGGCATCAGGGTGAATGGGGTATAGATGTGGGTGAGCGCCAGGATCACCGCCCATCGGCTGTAGAGCAGAAACGTGAGGGGATGGTCGATGAGCCCTGCCGACTGAAGCAGACCGTTGAGAATGCCTTCCTGTCCCAGGATGATCTTCCAGGCGTACGCCCGCACGAGGTAGCTCACCCAGAGCGGGATGATCACCGCCATATACATGAGCTGCTTGTGGCGCCGGACCTTGAACGCGAGCAGGTAGGCCAGGGGAAACGCGAGCAGGAGGGAGAAGAGCGTCACCCGGAGCGCGATGCCGGCCGAGAAGAAGATCGTATCGGGGTAGAGGTCGGTGCCGAAGAGCCGCTGGTAGTTCTCCAACGTGAACTCGTGGGTGATCCGTCCGCCCTTGAGCCGCCAGAAGGAATGCACCAGCAGCATCATGTAGGGAATGAAGAGCAAGGCGGTGACGAACCCCACCGGGACAGCCGCCGCCAGGAAGGTGCGGACCTTACTCCTGGACAAAGCGACTCCGTTCCGTCGGCCAGGCCAGCCGGACGACGGCGCCCACCGTCACCTGCGTGCCGGCCGGCACGTGGGCGACGATCCGCTCGCCCGACGTGAGCGTTGCGTGGACCCTCACCGCCGAACCGGCGTACACCGTTTCCCGCACCGTGGCGGACACGACGTTCCCCCCGGTCCCCGCGCCCTCCGGCGGCCGGACCGCGATCGCCTCCGGCCGCACCGCGATCCATGCCTCGCGGCCGACCTCGGGCTGGCCGTCGGTCACCCCGCGCAGCACATCGGCGCCGATCCGGAGCGACGCCTCGCCGTTGCGGCTCTCCAGCACGGTGCCGGCGAGGAGGTTCGTCTCCCCGATGAAATCGGCGACGTACCGCGAGGCCGGCCGATCGTAGAGATCACGAGGCGTGCCGGTCTGGGCGATCCGGCCGTCGCGCATCAGCACGATCCGGTCGCTCATGGTGAGCGCCTCCTCCTGATCGTGCGTCACGTACACGAAGGTGATGCCGAGCGTTGCCTGGAGGTGCTTGAGCTCGAGCTGCATCCCCTTGCGGAGCTTGAGATCGAGTGCCCCCAGCGGCTCGTCCAGCAGCAGCACCCTCGGCCGGTTGACCAGCGCCCGAGCCAGCGCCACCCGCTGCTGCTGGCCGCCGCTGAGCTGCCGCGGCGCCCGGGCGGCGAGCGGCTCCAGCTGCACCATCTCGAGCGCCTGCTTCACCCGCATGGCGCGTTCCGCCTTCGGCACCTGCTTCATGCGCAGGCCGTAGTCGACGTTCCGCCGGACGCTCATGTGGGGGAACAGCGCGTACTGCTGGAAGACGGTGTTGATGTCGCGCTGGAAGGGAGGGAGGGGCGAGATGTCCGCTCCGTCCATCAGGACTTCTCCGCTGGTGGGCGGCTCGAAGCCCGCGATCATCCTGAGGGTCGTGGTCTTGCCCGACCCCGAGGCGCCGAGCAGGGTGAGGAACTCACCCGCGGCGATGGAAAGGGACAGATCGTCCACCGCCGCGAACGAGCCGAAACGCTTCGTGAGATGCCTGAGCTCGAGGAGAACTGGCAACTATTTCCCTGCCTTCACCTCGTTCCAGATCTCCTGGTACTTCTCGCGCCGCGGGCTCCACTGCCAGAAGTTCACCTTGGTTCCGTAGTCGCTGATGTCCCGTTGGCTGGCGGACTGGTCGGCGTTCATGTACGTCTTGGCCGATGGATTGGCCACGATGTACGCGGTCACGTCGTACAGCAGCTTCTGGGTGAACGCCTGCGCCGTATACTCGAGCCACGCGTACGCCGCGTCCAGGTTCTTGGCCCCCTTGGTCAGCACCCAGTGGTCGGCCCACGCCGTGGTGCCTTCCTTCGGGATGGTTTCCCCGGCGGGATACTTGGCCTGGCGGAGCTGGTTCGTCATGAGCGGCCACCCCTCGCCGGCCAGGATCTCGCCGCTCTGGAAGAGCTGCGTCATGTCGCCCGCCGTCACCCAGTACTTCCGGATGTTGGGCTTGAGCTCGAGCATCTTCGACTTGACCCTGGCGAGGTCCGCGTCGGACAGATTGTAGAGCTTGCTCGGATCGTTGGGATCGTCCATGCCCAGATACTGCGCGACCATGTAGAGCGTCGCGATGTCGTCCTGGAGCGACAGCTTCCCCCGATACTTCTTATCCCACAGCGCGCCCCACGAGTCGGGCGCCGGCTTGACCTTGGTGCTGTCGTAGATGAGCGGGTTCGGGCCGAAGGCCCAGGGCACGCCGTACACCGAGCTGTCCTTCTTGGCGACCTTGAGGTTCCGGAAGCCCTCGCTCAGGTCTCCGTAGCTTGGAATGCGCCTGAGGTCGACCGGCGAGGCGAGATCGGCCTCGATGATGGCGGTCAGGGCGTCGCTCGACGGGGAAATCAGGTCGATGGTCTCCGCTCCGCCGGCGCGGAGCTTGGCCACGAGGTCGTCGCTCGAGCCCATGTACGTCGCGTTCACCTTGACGCCGCAGGCATCCTCGAACGGCTTGGTGAACAGCGTATCGGTGTAGCCTTCCCACACCATGAAGTTGAGCTCGCCGCCGATGGGTTTGGCGCACAGCTTGGCCAGGTAGGTCTTGGCATCGGCCCGCGCGTCGCTCGTTGGCGTGATCGTGATCTTGGTCGCTTCCGCGGCGGGCGCGGACCCGGACTTCTCACCGCCACCGCAGGCGGCGAGCGTAAGCAGGGCCAGCGCGGCGAACCCCGAACGTCGCACAGTCATGACCAGCTCCGAGTGGAAGGCTGCAGGTGCTCAATGCTACATCGCCCCGCGAGGAGTCCGCTAGAGGATGACACGGGGGTGGCGCAACGCCGCGCGCCGCTCCTTACTTCTACCGGCACACACCCGCTTCCAGAGGCTGCGCATGCCCGGCGTCATTCACCTGCAGACCGAGGTCCCCGGTCCCAACAGTCGCGCGCTCCTCGCGCGCCGCGCCCGGGCCGTGCCCAAGGGCGTGCCGGCCGTCACCCCGATCGCCGTCGTCCACGCCGAGGGGTGCGTCATCACCGATGCCGACGGGAACCGGCTTATCGACTTCGGCGGCGGCATCGGCGTGGTGAATACCGGGCACCGCCACCCCGGCGTCGTCGAAGCCGTGCGGACCCAGCTCGACCGGTTCGCCCACGTCTGCTTTCCCGTCTCGACCTACGAGCCCTACGTCGAGCTGGCCGAGCGGATGAACCGGATCACGCCGGGCACGCACCAGAAGCGCACTTTCTTCGTCAACAGCGGCGCCGAGGCGGTGGAGAACGCGGTCAAGGTCGCGCGCCACTTCACCGGCCGGCAGGCGATCCTCTGCTTCGAGCACGCGTTCCACGGCCGCACCAACCTCGCGCTGGGTCTCACCGCCAAGGTCATGCCGTACAAGAAGGGCTTCGGCCCCTTCGCGCCCGAGCTGTATCGCATTCCCTATCCGTACTGCTACCGGTGTGGAGCGGCGGAAGGGCGGAAGGGCGGAACGGCGGACGGCTGCTGTATGGCCAAGCCCGAATATCTGGACAGCCTCCTGGCCGGTCTGGTGGATCCCGGTTCCGTCGCCGCGGTCATCATGGAGCTCGAGCTCGGCGAAGGCGGGTTCGTGCCGGCGCCGGTGGAATATGTCCGGCTGCTGGCCGAGTTCGCCCGCAAACACGGCATCCTCTTCATTGCCGATGAGATCCAGACGGGATTCGGGCGCACCGGCAAGCTGTTCGCCTCGGAGCACTACGACCTCGTCCCCGACGTGATCGTCACCGCCAAGTCGCTGGCCGGCGGCTTGCCGCTCGCCGCGGTCACCGGGCGCGCGGAAGTGATGGAGGCGGCGCAAGTCGGCGGGCTCGGCGGCACCTACGGCGGGAATCCGCTCGCCTGCGCCGCGGCGATCGCGGTGATCGACGCGATGGAGGCCGAGAAGATCCCGGCCCGCGCGGCCCGCGCCGGCAGCCGCATCGCCGGGCGCTTCACCGCGTGGGCGCGGCAATATTCCTGTATCGGCGACGTCCGCGGGCTCGGCGCGATGGTCGCGATGGAGCTGGTGGTCGACCGCGAGGGCAAGGCTCCCGACAAGGCTCTCACGACGCGGCTCATCGCCGCCGCGCTCGAGCGGGGCCTGATCCTCCTTTCGTCGGGAACATTCGGCAACACGATCCGGGTGCTCGCGCCGCTCACGGCCGACGACGCGATCATCGACGAGGGCCTCGACGTCCTCGGCGCGGCGTTGGAGGCGGTGGCCGGCCGGGCGGCCGCGATGGCATGACGGATACCGCGGTCACCCTCGACCGGCGCCGGCTCCGCCTGCGTCTCGAGGACGAGGAGCGGCGCTACACGGCCACGCATCCGCGCTCGCGCGCCCTCGCCGAGCGCGCGCGCCAGTCGCTTCTCGGCGGCGTGCCGATGCACTGGATGTCGCGCTGGCCCGGCGGCTTTCCCGTCTTCGCCGAGTCCGCGTCGGGCGGCCACCTGACCGACGTGGACGGCCACCGGTATCTCGACCTCTGCCTGGGCGACACCGGCGCGATGACCGGACACGCGCCGCCCGCGGTGGTCGCGGCGGTGGAGGCGCAGGCGTCGCGCGGTTTCACCTTCATGCTGCCGACGGAAGACGCGGTGTGGGTCGGCGAAGAGCTGACCCGTCGGTTCGGACTTCCCTATTGGCAGCTCGCGCTCACCGCCACCGACGCGAACCGGTTCGCCATCCGCCTGGCCCGGCACATCACCGATCGCCGGATGATCGTCGTCTTCAACTGGTGCTACCACGGCACCGTGGACGAGGCGTTCGCGACGCTGCACGATGGCCGCACCGGCGCGCGGATGGGAAACGTCGGGGCTCCGGTGGATCCCGCGGTCACCACGCGCGTGGTGGAATTCAATGATCCCGCCGCGCTCGAGGCGGCCCTCGCGCCCGGCGACGTCGCCTGCGTGCTCGCGGAGCCCGCTCTGACGAACATCGGGATCGTGCTTCCCGACCCGGATTTCCATGCGGTCCTGCGCGACGTGACCCGGCGCACCGGCACCCTCCTCATCATCGACGAGACCCACACCATCTCGGCCGGGCCCAGCGGGTACACGGGCGCGTACGGACTGGAGCCCGACATGTTGACGCTCGGCAAAGCGGTGGCGGGGGGCGTGCCCGGCGCGGTCTACGGCTTCTCCGCGGCTGTGGCGGATCGCATCGGGGCGGCCACCGAGCGCGAGACCATCGACACCGCGGGCGTCGGCGGCACCCTGGCCGGCAATCCGCTGGCGACGGCCGCGATGCGGGCGACGCTCTCCTCGGTCCTCACCGCGGGCACGTTCGCCCGGACCATTCCGCTGGCGGAGCGCTGGACGGCCGGGGTCGTCCGCGCCATCGCGGACTTCGCGCTGCCGTGGACGGTGCAGCGGCTTGGCTGCCGAGCCGAATACTGGTTCCTGGCCGCGCCGCCGCGAACCGGGGCGGAGGCGGCCGCGTCCGTCGATCCCGAGCTCGAGCGTTACATGCATCTCGCGGCACTCAACCGGGGGATTCTCCTGACGCCGTTCCACAACATGGCGCTGGTCTCGCCCAGCGTCACCGAGGCGGATGTGGACCGGCACACCGAGGTCTTCCGGGACAGCATCGCGGCGTTGTGAACGATCGTTGCCTCTGGGCCGAGGACCCGGCGTCTCACGGGCGGGGCATGATCCCCGTGCCGGAGCGGTGCGACGTCGCGGTGATCGGCGCCGGCTACACCGGGCTCTCCGCGGCGCGGGCGCTGGCGCGTCACGGCGCCTCGGTGGTGGTGCTCGAGCGGCACGAGGTGGGCTGGGGCGCGAGCGGACGGAACGGCGGTTTCGTACTCCCCGGATACAAGCCGGATGCCGCGACGCTCGCGCGGCGGCTGGGACTCGACGAGGCACGGCGGCTGTTCCGGCTCTCGCTCGAGGCGGTAGACTCGCTGGAGCGCCTCGTGCGCGACGAGACCATCGCGTGCGACTACGTGCGGTGCGGCACGATCACGCTGGCGGCGAAGCCAGGCCACCTGCGCGACCTCGAGGCCGACGCCCGATTTCTCGGCAAGTCGGTGGGCTACGAGACGGCCGTGCTTGGCGCCCGCGATCTCGCCGGCGAGATCGACACGGCGCGCTATCACGGCGGCCTTCTCGACGCGAACGCGGGCAGCCTGCATCCGGGGCGTTATGTGCGCGGACTCGCGCGGGCGGCGGAGAAGGCGGGGGCGACGATCGCCGAGCACTCGCCGGTGCTGGCGGTCAAGCACGAGTCCAGGACGGTGCTGGTCACGACCGAATGGGGACGGATCCGCGCGCGCGACGTGCTCGTCGCCACTAACGGCTACACCGGCTCGGCGTTTCCCGAGTTGCGCCGCCGGGTGGTGCCGGTGGGCAGCTACATCATCGCGACCGCGCCGCTCGAGCCGGAGCTGGCAGCGAGACTGATGCCGCGGGGACGCGTGTTCAGCGACACGAAGAACCTGCTGTACTACTTCCGCCTCTCTCCCGACCGGCGCCTGGTCTTCGGCGGCCGGGCGGCATTCACGCCGACCCCGGTGGCGAAGGCCGCCGAGATACTGCGCCGAGGGCTGACGAGCGTCTTTCCCGACCTGACGGGCACGAGGATCGAGTACGCCTGGGGCGGCCAGGTGGCGTTCGCGCGAGATCTCATGCCGCATGCCGGGCGACTGGGTGACCTGCACTACTCGCTCGCCTACGCGGGGCACGGCGTGGCGATGGCGACCTGGCTCGGTACCCGCATGGGGGACGCGCTCGCCGGTACGGGGCCGATGCCGGCGATCTGCACGGACTTTCCCGCGATGCCGTTCTATAAGGGACGGCCGTGGTTTCTGCCGCTGGTTGGGATGTATTACAGGGTGATGGATTTGATGTAGGACGCAGGGACGCAGGGACGCCGGAGAGGGAGTGATCATGGAGAAATGGTCCGCTCGACGGCATCAGGATATCAGCGGCCTGTCCGTCAGCTGCGTCCCTGCGTCCCTGCGTCTCCAAGGAGCCCATGTGCGTCTTTCCAACGCCGAGGTACTCGAGCATACCACTCGTTACCTTGAATTGATTTCCGGCCGCGCAATGTCTCGCGACGAGCAGGAGCGCTTCATCGCGGAGACGGTGGAGAGCTACGAGCGCTACTTCAACCGCGGCTTCATCACCTACCGCAAATCGGTCACCCAGGCCGGCCAGTTCGCCGCGCTCGAATGGTCGGGCCACGGCTCTCTGCTCGTAGACCTGCTGGGCCGCGAGTACATCGACTGTCTCGGGGGGTACGGCATCTTCAGCGCGGGGGTCAATCATCCCCGGATCGTGAAGGCCGTCACCGACCAGCTGGGCCGGATGGCGCTCAACAGCCAGGAGCTGCTCGAGCCGTGGCGCGCGGCGCTCGCGCGGGTGCTGGCCGAGATCACCCCGGGTGACCTGCAGAACTCGTTCTTCATCAACAACGGCACCGACGCCATCGAAGGCGCCATCAAGCTCACCCGGCTCTACACCAAGCGGCACACCTTCATCTCGACCCTCGGCGGCTTCCACGGGAAGTCGATGGGCTCGCTCTCGCTCATGGGCAAGGCCTCGTTCCGCGAGCCGTTCCAGAGCGGACTCCAGGACGTGCGCTTCGTCCCCTATGGCGACGCGGACGCGCTTGAGGACGAGCTCCGGCGCTGCGATGCCGTCGGCACCCACATCGCGGGCGTCGTGCTCGAGCCGGTGCAGGGAGAAGCCGGCGGCGTCGTACCTCCCGACGACTACTTCCCGAGAGCGCGCGAGCTCTGCACCCGCTTCGGCGCGCTCCTCATCGCGGACGAGATCCAGACCGGCATGGGCCGCACCGGCAAGCTCTGGGGGATCGATCACTGGGACGTCGTGCCCGACATCATGTGTCTGGGCAAGTCGATCGGAGGGGGCGTCATGCCGCTCTCCGCCTTCATCGCCAATCCCGTGGTGTGGGAGGTGATGATTCCCAATCCGATCATCCACTCGACCACCTTCGGCGGCAATCCGTTGGCATGTGCCGCGGGCATCGCGGCCATTCAGGTCACGCTGGAGGAGGATCTGCCCGGGCAGGCGGCCGCCAAGGGAGACTTCCTCCTCGGTGAGCTCGCCGGGCTCCAGCGGAAGTATCCCCAGGTACTGGCCGGTGCCCACGGCAAGGGACTGCTCATCGGGATGGAGTTTCCGGTGCAGGAGATCGGCTGGAAGGTGGCGGCGGGGCTGTTCAAGCGCGGCGTCCTCGTCGCCGGCACCTACTCCAAGGCGCAAGTCATCCGTATCGAGCCCGCCCTCGGCATCCCCGTGGAATTGCTGAAGGAAATGCTCAATCGGCTGGAGGACACGTTCAAGGAGGTGGCCAAGGGGTGACCTCGGTCACCGAATCGGCCGGGCCATGGGGGGACATTGAACGTGAGTGGGGATGGGGGTCTTCGGACGGAAGAAGACGGACCTTGCCGTCCTTTCCCGTCCTCACCGTCATCGTCAAGGAGGCCCTATGGAACCCGCCGTCGATCCCGTCTGCGGCATGACCGTCAATCCCGCCAACGCCATCCAGCTCACCTATAATGCGCAGGAGTATTACTTCTGCTCGGTCGCCTGCAGCCGCGAGTTCCAGGCCGATCCCGCGCGCTTTACCGAAGGCCACGATGCGCCGTACACGGTGTCGGGCGGGATGCCGGCGCCGCGATTCGGCTCCGCCGGCAGCGGCGGCCTCGAGAACGAGCCGGCGCCGGAGGTCCGCAGGAAGCCATGACCCCATCCCGGGTGCGAGGCCGGCGCGTCACCGGCTCCGCCGCCGAGTTCATTCCCCCGCATCCCACCCTGCCCGCGCTGCGCCACGCCGCGGCGGGGTGTCGCGGATGCAGCCTGTGGTTCGACGCGACCCAGACCGTATTCGGCGAAGGCGCCGCCGAGTCGGCGCTGATGCTCGTTGGCGAGCAGCCGGGCGACGAGGAGGATCGCCAGGGCCGACCCTTCGTGGGGCCCGCCGGCAAGCTGCTCGACAAGGCGTTGGAAAGCGCCGGAATCGACCGCCGGCGGGTTTATCTCACCAATGCGGTCAAGCACTTCAAGTTCTCGCGGAAGGACACCATCAAGCGCCGTCTCCACAAGAAACCCAGTGCCGGCGAGATCCGCGCCTGTCGTCCGTGGCTCGAAGAAGAGATCCGCGTGGTGCGCCCTCGGCTCATCCTCGCGCTCGGCAGCACCGCGGCGCAGACGCTGCTGGGCCGGGAATTCAGGGTGACCCAGAGCCGGGGGAAGGTGGTGCGGTCGGATTGGGCGGGACCGGTGCTGGCGACGGTGCATCCATCGTCGGTGCTCAGGACTCCCGATGAGGATCGGGAGCAGGCCCGGCGCGAGTTCTTCCGCGACATCACGCGCGCCGCGAAAGAACTCGCCAGGCCGGCCTAGCGGCTATTCGCCCGAGGCGGGCGCTTCCTCTTCCTCTCCGTAGGACTTCGACCAGCTGATCGTGGCGCCACCCCAGAGCTTGGCGCCCTTATCCAGGTTGGTGGGCGACGTGATCTTGGTGAAGTCGTCGCCGGTGATCACGAGGTGCAGGGCAGGCGTGATCGAGAACATGCCGGCCGTCAGCCCCACGCTGGCCGAGAGATCGAGGTGGGTGAAGCCGTTGTCGAAGAAGTTGTACGACTCGTCCGAGTTCGGGTCATCGGGAACGCCCTGTCCCGCGTTGAATCCCGCCAGCGCGCCAAGGTCCACCGAAACCTTCTCGCTGGCCGGGAACGAGTGCGAGATGCTTCCCTCGACGTAGAGTCCCTTGATCTTGTCCACGTCGTAGTAGGCCGAGATCTTCGGGCTGAGCGGCGCCTCCACCTCCAGCTTCCCGTAAATCTCGACGGTGTTGGCGTCCTTGGTGATCCCGAAGTCGTTGGGATAGATGTACGCCGTCGCTCCCCCCGTGATGGTGGCCTTGCCCACCGGGAAGCTGATCTCGGCCCAGGGATCGAACTCGGCGAAGTTGAACGATCCGTTGCCGCCGCTCTCACTGATGTCGTCGTTCGGGTCGTCGTAGTTGCCCAGGTCGATGTTGGCCCAGCCGCCGAGGGTCACGGAGGCCTTGCCGGCGGGGAAGGTCACGTAGAGATCGGGCTGGGCCACCGGCTTGTTGGTGAGGCTGAGGCCGCGCCAGACGTACGAGCTGAATAGACCGAGGTCCGCGCCTATTTCCTGTGCCGCCAACGACCGAACTCCCCCCATCGCGCACATGACGACCAGGGTTGCTCCCAGAACCTTCGCTCGCCTCATGGTGTCTCCCGACGCTGGTGTGGTTGGTGTGGACGCCCCCGCCCTCGACCCGCCAAACAAAAATCCCGGCCGAACACATCGAGCGGGCCGGGAACTACACTGGCGTTGATGCACCCGAACAGCCCGGTCTTCTACGTGAACACGTAGTAATTCGCGGCGCGGTTACGGTTGGCATTGGTCCGGGGGTGCATTGAGCCAATGTACCGGTTTGCGTCCGACCGTCAAGCCATGCGGGGAACGTCGCCCTTCCGGCGGGACGGCCACGAGACACATTTGAGCGTCCGCACCAACGTCCACTCTCAGCGGAGCGCACGATGCGCAATTACGTGACGGAGTTCATCGGAACATTCTTCCTGGTCTTCACGATCGGCCTCACCGTGCTGGCCGGCAGCCCGTTGGCGCCGCTCGCCATCGGCTGTTCGCTGATGGTCATGGTGTACATGGGCGGCCATGTCTCCGGCGCGCACTACAACCCGGCCGTCACCGCCGCGGTGTTTCTCCGCGGCAAGATGGCCTCGAGCGCCGAGCTGGTCATGTACTGGGTGTTTCAGATCCTGGGCGCCATCGTGGCGGCATTCGCGGTGAAATGGATCACGGGGCAGACGTTCGCCCCCGCTCCGGCCGAGGGCGCCACGACGTTCGGCGCGCTCCTGGTGGAATTCCTCTACACCTTCGCGCTTGCGCTCGTCGTCCTCAATTCCGCCGCCTCCGCCAAGACGCACGGCAATTCGTTCTACGGCCTGGCCATCGGGTTCACCATCGTCGTGGCCGCCTTCGCCGGCGGACCGATCAGCGGCGGTGCATTCAATCCCGCGGTCGGCATCGGCCCCACCGCCGTCAACGCCACCTTCGGCGGCGGCGACTGGAAGTCACTCTGGCTGTATCTCGTGGGTCCGCTGCTCGGCGGGTGCGCCGCGGCCTGGGTGTTCGGTCTGCAGGAGCGGGAGCCGATCCAGCTCCACGCCGAGCCGAGCCGGACACCGGAGAGCCGGCCGAGCTAGCGCGTCACCGCTCAGGCGCATCGCGCGGCACGACCCTGATCGGACCGAAATACGCGTCGGTCTCCACATGCGCCCACAGCGCGATGCGCCCGGGGCGGGCCCCGTGCTTCAGGTCGTTGACGACGAGACAAGGCTGCGTCGCGCCGTTGAGGTACAGGCGCGCGGTCGTGTCCGACACCTCGATCCTCATCCGCGTCCAGGCGCCGGGCTCCATGTCGGCGTACGACTCGTAGACGCCCGGGCTTTCCTTCCGCAGGCGATACCAGGGGAACTCGGGGTCGGAGGCGTACTGCACGGTGTGGAGGCGCCGAAGCTGGTCATCGGTGCGGGCGTTGGTGGGCCGCAGGTAGAACACGTCCGACCAGGCCCCGTGCTCGCCGGTGCGGAAGCTGATCCCGATGAATCCCCGCGAGTCGGGCGGCGCATCGGGGCGCGGCGCGCCGGCGACCTCGATGTCGATGATGCCGGTCCGGAACGACGGGCCCGCGAGCAGCGCGAGCATGTCCTCGTCCTTGCCCGCCGTCTCCTTCGCCGGCACGACCTTGAGGGCCCGGCGCCCTCGATACGTCACCATCTCGGTGTGTCCGTTTACGACTTCGGAGACGGTGGGCAGCTCCGGTGTCTGGACCGGCCCGCGGGGGCCCACGGCGAGGACGGACAGGGCGACGCCCAACACTGGCGTCCTCATATCGGGTCGAGTCTCCCCGAGAATGCCCAGCCGCCGGTACACTCGATGACGGCGAACACGAGCTCGTTCTTTCCCCGTTTGAGCGGAAGATACACCGCGTCGCCCACCCTCGACATCACGCCGAGCCCCCGGAGCCTGCCCGGGTTCATCGCAAAGGCGAGCGGCTTCCCGTTGAGGTAGATCACCACCCCGTTGGCGTAGGCGTACTGGAGGCGGCGAGTCTCGTCGCGATCGGCGGTGACTGTGGTCCGCGCATACACGATGCGCGATCCCTCGATCTTCCCCGTCATCACGCTGTCCGCCAGCACGGCGCCGGTGCTGTCGGTGGGCACGCCGCCTACGGGAGCCTCGCGATACCGGTTGACCAGGACGAACCCCTCCGGCTCGGTCTGGACCCGCTCCCATGCGAGGGTCGCGAGCTTCGGGAGTTTGGCCGGGGCGAAATCGGCGGCCTCGATGGCGCGCGAGAGCTCCCAACCCGTGATTGTGCCGGCCGGCGGCGCTGTTTGGGGCGACTGGGCCGCAGGCTCAGGTGAGGGCTCGTAGTGAATGTTGGAGAAGTAGGCGCCCCGGCCGAACGCGCCCGCCCACACGCCGAGCCTGGTGCCGCCCGAGGTGACGACGCGGGGGATCACAAGTGTCGGTGTCGTGGCGGTATCGACGTACACCCGCGCCTCCGGTCCGTTCAGCTCCACCTTGAGGTGCACCCATCGGTTCCTCGGCACGTCCGCCACCGCGTTGGCGCCGTCACCATGGTAGACCTGCCACGCGACGCCGACGCTGTTGAACGCAGGGCCGTATTGCACGGCCTCCTCGGTGCCGCTGGCGCCGGCACGCAGGAACACGACGTTGGAGAACCGGGGCGAGGCGGCGCGGAACACGACGCCGAGGAAGTTGGTGGTGTCGCTGGCGGCGACGTCGAGGTCGAGCGTGCCGTTGTCCATCGAGGCGCCGCGCAGCAGCGCGACACCGCGATTGATGCGGAGCGCGTCACGCCCCAGGTAGCGGACCGGCGTGATGCTGTCGGTAGCGTCCCACGCGTCGGCCGTGAGGGGCACGCGCGCGGTCTGGGCCGGGACGACGGCTGGAGCAAGGCCGGCGAGCAGGACCAGCGCGGCGGCGGTACGGGTGCGTGGGATGTGGGGGATCATGCGATCCCTACGGTCCGAGCGTGCCGAAGGTGTCGAGCCGCTCTGGCGGCGACCGCGTCAGGTGCCTAGCGTGAAGACATGGTCGCCATGAGATCGATGTCGCTGATGGCTGCCGGGCTCGTGATCGCACTGGTCGGGCGCGGACGGCTGCCTCATGATCCGGGTGCTCGGTGTCGGACAGGCACCGCGGGGGGAGATCCGGCCGTCGCCCGTTATGGTCCCGACGGCGGCGCTCCCAATCGCGTCATCGAGGGTCCCCACACGCTTCTCTGCCATCCCGGCCCGATCGCGGTCGGTCCCCGTGGTGAGATTTTCGTGCTCGACCAGACCGACTTCAGCGTGATAGTCCCCAATACCGGGCCGACCTGGGAGCAGGAAGTGTTCGTGTTCGACTCGGCCGCGCAGGGGGACGCCGCGCCGGTCCGCACGATGGTCCTCGGGGACGAGTCGATCGGGGTCATCTCCGGCATGGGACTCGACCGTGCCGGTCACATGTACATCCTGATACGCGCGGGAAGCCGGCACGCGCCTCTGCTCGGGGGCACCATCCTTGTCTATGACGACACCGCTACCGGCGTGCCGAAGCCAATCTCGGTGGTCAGCTCAGGGCCCGGGCTGCATCGGCCGGCCGACATTGCGGTCGACAGCAGGGGCAACCTATACGTCTCGGACGAGCTGGAAGGCAAGACGGGTCGCATCCTCGTGTTCGCGTTCGACCCCGATGGCGGCTCGACGCTCCTGCGCACCATCGAAGGCCCCGAAACGTTGCTTCGGCGGCCCGGCAAGCTCGCGATCGGAACTGGAGACACGCTCTACGTACTCAACGCGTTTCAGCAGTTGTGGCGGTGCAGGGCCAATGACCCCGCGAATACAACGGTCACCGTCTATTCCCCGTCGGCGCACGGTGACGTCGAGCCGGTACGAAGCATCACGGTGACGCAGAACGGCGCGAGCCCCGGCCGCAAGTACGGCTACGTGTCGCCGCGTGGCCTCGACGTGGATGCTGACGGCAATGTCTACGTGTGGATGACCGGGACGGAGGCTTTGGTGTTCGCGGCTGGGTCGAGCGGGTTCGTCGCTCCAACGAAGGTCGTCGGCGTGAGCGGGCGCACGGGCACGGAGCCCACCGGAGTGACGCGGGTTGGTGGTGGGCAGGTTTATCAGGCCTTTGTGCCTGGTCTTGGCTTCTGCCTCTAGCGCGCCTCCCGATCGCTCCTACGCGCGGGTCAACAGGAACGCCCCCGCCATCCCTCCCGCCGCACAGATGCTGATCAATCCCCGCCGCGCATCGCGGCGCGCCATCTCGTTGGCCAGCGTCGTGACGATCCGGCCGCCCGTCGCGGCCCAGGGGTGACCCACCGCGATCGAGCTGCCGTTCACGTTGACGCGGCTCCAGTCCACCGCATCCGTCGCCGGACCCTTCCACCCCTCCCCCCACGACGCGGCGTTGGCCAGCACCTGGGCGGCAAACGCCTCGTGAATCTCCAGCAGGTCGATATCGGCCAGATGCAGCCCGGCCAACCCCAGCAGCCGCGGGACGGCGATGGCGGGAGCCATCAGCAGTCCCTCGTTCGGATGAATCGCGGCGTACTCCATCCCCTCGATGAACGCGAGCGGCTCCCGCCCCTCGGCCAGCGCGCGGCGCTCGCTCATGAGCAGCACCGCGGAGGCGCCGTCCGTCACCGGTGACGAATTGCCCGCGGTGATGGTCCCGGCGGAATCGAACGCAGGCTTCAAGGTCGCCAGCCGGTCCAGGGATGTGTTATCCCGCGGTCCCGTGTCCTGAGAGATGCCCTCGACCGGGACGATCTCGCGGCTCAGGTGCTCGCGCGCCGCGACTGCGTTCCGATGGCTGGCCAGCGCGATCTCGTCCTGCCGCTCGCGGGGAATCTTCCACTCCGCCCGCGTGATCTCCATGTGCTCGCCCATCGAGAGGCCGGTCGTCGGCTCGCGGAACGTCGCCGGATCGGCGCCGCTCAGCCACTCGACGCCGCCCGCGATGCCGGCCTCGATACGGCCGCGCCCGATCGCGTCCGCGATGACCGTGATGGCGCGAAGACCCGTGATGCAGTAGGACGAGACGGTCTGGGCCTCGATGCTCGCGGGAAGACCGGATTCGAGCACGATCTCGCGCGCGAGATTGGGCTTTCCCTTCTCCGGCACGACGACACCGAAGGCGAGGGCCTCGATGCCGGTCGGGTCCACCTTATGGGAATCCAGCAGGCCACGCACGGCATGGTTCGCGAGCGCCAGCGGTCCCAGGCCGGCGAACGCCTGCCCGCCCTTGACGAAGGGCGTGCGCGCACCGGCGACGATGGCGACACGATGATTAGTTGTCATGGGTGGATGAACCATCGGAGGGGTAGGACGGTTCCCCGCAGGGGGGTAGACTCGCGACCCGCGACTCGCGACCCCTTACGGCCTGACGATCCTGCTCATGTAGGCGTCACCATGATAGTCGCTTTCGACCACGGCGATGCGCTTGAGATCCGTGGATACGCTCACGCCGGCCACCGGGCGGGTCACCTTGCCCAGCCGGGTGACCTTCCCTGGCCCTGACACCTTGTAGAGGACGACGGACTCGGGCGTGTCCCATGGCGTGAAGAGGATGGAGCCGTCGTTGAGAAAGGTGGCGCCAGGCCGCTCGGCATAGCTGCTCATCCACATCACCGGCGTGCCGCCGATGGCCGGCACCACCGCAAGGCCCACCGAATCGTTGGTCCCGGCGTTCCACCCGACCATCGCGAGGTTCTGGCCCTTGGGGTCGGCGGTGAGGATGACCAGGTCCCCGAACCACGCCGGCTTCGGAATCTCCATCGTCTTGCCGCCGCGCTGCACCGCGATCCGGTCGTTGCTGCCCGGAATCCAGGCCCACCCGTCCGAGAGCGCCACCACGTCCACCACGAGCGAATCCGGTATCACCGTGGACCGGCCGACCGTGCCGTTGCGAACGTCCACCAGGCCGACGCGGGTTCCCGCGGGCACCTGCTTCTGTACGTAGACCGTCACCGAGTCGCCCCAGAACGCCCAGTCGGCGCCGCCGGGGACGTTGAGGCTGGTTTCGCCCCCGCGCGCGAACGGCAGGATCGAGAGTCGCCGCTCGGTGCCGCCGGTGCTGGTGGGCACGTTCCGGGTGAGCAGGATGCGCGCCCCGTCGGGAGAAAGCTCCGTGCGCATGCGAGTGGTCGTCTTCAGGAGCCGCTGGGACTCGGCGAACTTGCCCTTCAGCGCGTCGGAAAGGCTGAGCCCCCAGAGGCTGTAGTCCTGAGTCCCATCGTCGATGACCAGGGTCGCGCCGTCGGCGGTGACGCTGAAGTTGTTGAAGGCGCCCGTGAGGATGGTGTCCTGCTGCTTCGCCAGCCTGCCGTTCGTCGGATCGATGCCGATCCGGACGATCGACTCCACGCCCCTGCCGGCCCGGGTGAGCCAGAGCGCATCGCGGGTGATGCGCCCCGGGCAGGTGCAGGTGTTGAGGAGGTGATCGGTCACCTTGCCCTGGCGGTCGAAGACCTGCCAGAATCCCCGCGCCCCGCGCACCACCAGCGCGACGATCCAGCGGCCGCCGGGCGACACGCTGAGGCCGCTCAGACCGAGGCCGGGACCCGGAACACGGATGCTGTCCCTGACCGTGCCGTCGATCGACGTGACCTTCACCTGGAATACGGAATCGCCGCCGCTCACCTGGGGACCGACCAGCAGCGAATCGCCGCCGGCCCAGAACATCGCGGCGCCCGACGTGAGATACCGCGGCGGACCTCCGAGGGCCGAGACGAGAAAGTATCCGTAGCGCCCGCTCACGGTACCGACGAACATCAGATTGCGCCGGTCGGGACTCCATTCGAGTCCGTACGCCGCCGTGGCGCCGTCGATGACGCGGTGCGTCGCGGTGCCGCCGACGTCCTGGATCTCGACCGCGTACGAACAGCCGCTGCCGCCGCAGTTGTGCGTGATGAAGGCCAGCTGCTTGCCGTCCGCGCTCACCGCCGAGGCGTAGACCGAGCCGCTGAAGGTGAGCTGGGTGCGGTCGCGGAGGGCGAAGCCGGGCTCCCGCTGGGTGGCATTGCTCCTCGCGTACACGCCGGCCGCCACCGCCGCCAGAACGAGCGCGGCCGCCACGATGCCGATCGCCAGCCCGCGCCGCCGCGGCCCTGGCGCGGCCACGACCACGGTCTGCTCCGTGGTCGTTTTCACCTCGAGCGCGCGGGCGAACTCGCCGGCGCTGGGGAACCGGTCGGCCGGCGTCTTGTCCAGCGCCTTCGCGACGGCCGCATCCACCGCGTCGGGAATCGATGTCCGCACGACGCGCAGCCGGGTCGGGCGCTCGGTCATGAGCTTGGCGATCATCGCCTGCGCGGTGGGGCCGGTGACGGGCGGCTCGCCCGAGAGCATCTCGTAGAGCACGGCCGCGAGCGAGTACACGTCGCTCCTCGCGTCGAGGAGCCGGTCGCCGGTGGCCTGCTCGGGGCTCATGTACTGCGGTGTCCCGAGCGAGAGGCCGGTCTCGGTCAAGCGGTTGCCGCCCGCTTCGCTCACCGCGAGCGCGATGCCGAAGTCGGCCAGCATCGCCTCGCCTTCGAGGAGCAGGATGTTCTCGGGCTTGATGTCGCGATGGACCACGCCGTGCCGGTGGGCATAGTCGAGCGCGCCGGCCACCTGGCGGGTGATCGCCAGCGCCTCCTCGAGGCCGAGCTGATGCTCCCGGTTGAGCTTGTCGCGCAGCGACTCGCCCCGCACGAAGGGCAGGACGTAGTAGAGGTAGCCGGCTTCGGCGCCCGAATCGATCAGCGTCAGGATATGGGGGTGGTCCAGCCGGGCCGTGATCTTGATTTCGGCCAGGAAGCGCTCGATTCCCAGCACGGCGCCAAGCTCGGGGCGCAGCACCTTCAGCGCCACCTCCCGGTCGTGCTTGAGGTCGGTGGCGAGATAGACGGTGGCCATCCCACCCGCGCCAAGCTGGCGCTCGATCCGGTAGCGCTCTTCGAGCGCCGTGGTCAGCCGATTGATGTCGCTCATGGGGTGGTCGAAGTATCGCTCCGACCGCGGCCGGGTGCCAGCGCTACCCTCGCGGAAGCCGGTGCACCCCGTCAAATTGAGCGGACCATGACGCCCACCACCGTCGCTCCATCCCCCTGGCCCGCTCTCGACTACAACGAGTGGCGCGACACCCTCGCCACGCTCCACCGGTGGACCCAGATCGTCGGCAAGATCCGGCTGGTCCAGACCCCATGGCTCAACCACTCCTGGCACGTACCCCTGTACGTCACCGCGCGCGGGCTCACGACCTCGCCGATCGCGT
Source organism: uncultured Gemmatimonadales bacterium (assembly GCA_963757525.1). GTDB lineage: Bacteria > Gemmatimonadota > Gemmatimonadetes > Gemmatimonadales > GWC2-71-9 > CAVVWJ01. The sequence goes on along the minus strand of CAVWRM010000001.1, from coordinate 852,288 downwards.
ACGGAGAGCGGACCTTCGAGATCGAATTCGACTTTCTCGAGCACCAGCTCCGGATCACCGACGAGGGCGGGGTCGAGACGATGCGACTGGGGTCGCGCTCGGTCGCCGACTTCTATCGCGAGCTGTTCGATCGGCTCGGGGCCATGGGCCTGCCGGTGAGCATCCGGACGATGCCGAGCGAGATACCGGACGCGGTCCCGCTCGACCGGGACGAGGAGCATGCGTCGTACGACCGGGAGCAGGTCACCCGGTTCTGGCGCGCGTTGGCGCAGGCCGACCGGGTATTCAAGACTTTCCGCGCCCGATTCATCGGGAAGTGCAGCCCGGTTCATTTCTTCTGGGGGAGCTTCGATCTCGCGGTCACGCGGTTCTCGGGGCGGACGGCGCCGCCGCACCCGGGCGGGATTCCCAATCTTCCCGACTGGGTGGCCCGGGAGGCGTACTCACATGAAGTCGCCAGCTGCGGGTTCTGGCCCGGCGGCGACGCGATGCCGTATCCGCTCTTCTACGCCTATGCGTATCCCGAGCCGGCGGGCTTCAAGGCTGCGGCAGTGCGCCCCGCCGCGGCCCGCTACGACGCCACGCTCGGCGAGTTCGTCCTGCCCTACGACGAGGTCCGCCGGGCGCGGTCGGGCGAGACGATGCTGCTCGAGTTTCTCCAGAGCACCTACGAGGCGGCGGCCGATCTCGCCGGGTGGGACCGGCCATCCCTGGAGCAGTCCCCTCGCTTCCCGAAGACGAGGTGAATGTCGGGGCCGCCGTCCTTGTGTTTTCGAGGCGAAACCTTCGTCCGCGAGTTTCCGAAGGGTAAGAACGAAGGGAGAATCCCCCATGCGACTCGCGCTCGTGCCTCAGGCTCCCGCGCCACCCGGCTCCGAGATGTCCGTCTCGGGCAGCATGGAAGGATGGGAGCTCGCGCTCATCCTGCTCGTCGTCTTCGGTGCGATCCTCGCCATCGCGTGGCCCTTCCTCCGGAGCCTGGCGCGCCGCCTGGACCCGCCACCGGTCGACGCCGAAGTCCTGAGGCGTCTCGATCGGCTCGAAGGCGAAGCGCACGCCTTGAAGGTGCTGGAGAATCGGATCGCCGAGCTGGAGGAGCGCGTCGATTTCGCCGAGCGGTTTCTCCCTCGCCCGGACGATAGGAAAACCCAGGAGGCGCAGGCTCAGTCCCCGACTCGGGTCAGCGGGTGACGCCTTTCCGCTTCCGCTCCATCGCCCAGAGCGGCTTCCAGGCGGTGCCGGCGCGCCGGCTCTGGTCCACCTGGTAGCTGTCCTTCCCCATGCGAGTCCATACCGCGCGCAGCTCGACCGGTCCCGTGTCCGTCTCGTAGCGCGTCGGGAACGCGATCGAGTCGGCCTGGTACTCCACCGTTCCGATGAGCACCTCGCCGTCGCTGTTGAAATACCAGAACGCCGGCCGTTTCTCCTTCGGGTCCCAGCCATACAGCGTCTCGCCGGCATACGGCTTCTCCCCGTTCCGCACGACGTGCCGGTCGCGGATGAACTTCCGGTCGAACACCCATTGGAAGCAGTGCTCGTCCGTCGCCTTGCCGTCGGGGAAGGGGCCCTCCCAGCAGCTCCCGACGAGGAACTCGAGCGGCGTGAAATCGGGGGCGGCTGGATGCTGCACGGCGGACGGAGACAGCGTCGAGAGGGCCGCCACGGCGGCCACGGAGGAGAGTCGCATGCGCCTCAATATGGCGTCCGCGACCTCCCTGTCTTGAAGATTTGTTACCCCGCCTCGTCGAGCAGGGCGGTGCCGTCGGGCGTGCGGGTGCGCAGGAACTCCGTGGGGCTGACGAACGCCGCCCGCCGGAAGTCCCGCACCAGATGCGCCTGATCCGAATAGCCCGCCGCGACCGCCAGCCTCGGCCAGTCCACCTCGTCGCTCTCCCGCAGCCGCGCCAGGGTCCCCACGAATCGCTGGAGCGACTCGATGACGAGAGCGCGGTCGTGCAGGCCGGAAAACCAGGAGCGTTCCCACGTGCTCGCGCCGTCCGGGGTGATCAACTGATGCGGCGGGCCCAGGTTGAACATCACCTCGGTGCAGCCGTTCGGGAGCACCCGCTCCTTGAACGGGGCGAGCTGCCCCTCCACCTCCCAGTATTCCACGACGATACCGGTCAGGCGGTCGTCCGGCGGCGCGCTCGAAAACCACCAGTGGCCGGGGGAGTCCTCGTATTCAAATGATCGGGTAGGTCGAGGCATGTCATAAGGTTGCGCCGCCGGGGAAAAACACGGAAGAGGGAGTGAGAAGGATCGGGGGGTCCCCGCGTCCCACGGGCAACATCTCGAACCCCTGGACCCGGACCCCTGGAGTCGCCATGCATTCCGCCCTTGTTCTCGCGCCTCGAATCAGTCTCTTCGTCATTGCGGCCGGTCTCACGACGGCGGCCGTCCGCGGCCCCCGTGTTGCCGACGCCGGCGGTGTCCATACCCGGTACGGCTCGGCGGTTCCCATGGCGAACGGCGAGGCGCGCATCTACGTGCTGGTGGACGGGAAGTCGGGCAAGCCGGTCGAAATCGGCGTGGCGTTGAGCGCGGCGGCGCTCGAGGGCGCGCACGAGCTGAAGCAGGGCGCCCACGGCCCCTTCAGCGAGTACCTGCTCGAGTTGCCGGCCGACAACCCGACGCCCTACCGGTTCGTCGAGGTGGACTGGAACCCGGACGGCCACGGCGGGCCGTACACCTCGCCGCACTTCGATTTCCACTTTTACCGCGTCCCGCTCACGACGCGGAACGAGATTGATCCCACGGACACGGCTTTCGCGACGAAAGCCGCGCGGCTTCCCACGGCCGAGGAGATGCGGGCGGGTTACGCGTCGTCCCACGTCCTGCTCAAGACCACGCCGGCGGAGATGACGGTGCCGCGGATGGGGCTCCACTGGCTCGACCTGAAGTCGCCCGAGCTGCCGCCGTCGAACCAGCCGTTCACCACCACGTTCATCATGGGCTCCTGGGACGGGCAGGTGATCTTCGACGAGCCGATGATCACGCGTGACTTCATTGTTGCCCAGCGTTCCGACACTGCCCCGGCCGACTCGATCGCCCTCCCGCCCGCCCCGCGCTATGCCACGGCCGGCTACTATCCCGACAGCTACGGGATCACGTGGGACTCGGCGGCGCAGGAGTATCGGATCGCCCTCAAGGGGCTGGCCTGGAAGGAGTGATCCAACCGAACAGATCGGCGGCCGCCCCCCCCGGGCGGCCGTTTTCGTTCTGCTTCGAAACCGCCGTCTCGCCGTGCCCGTCGTTCCGTAGAGCAACCCGATGTCTCGCCCTTCCGCACCTCCGGAGTGAACATGTTCCTCTACGCGCTCCGTCATGCCACGCGACGCCTCGTCCGGGAGCCGGCGTTCACCCTGGCCGTCGTGTTGACGCTGGCCCTCGGCGTCGGCGCGAACGTGACCGTGTTCGCGGTCGTCGACGCGGTGCTGCTCCGGCCGCTCCCCTATCGCGACACCGACCGTCTCGTCACCCTCAACTACCGCGACGAGCGCACCGGCATCACCAAACCCTACAACGCGCTCGGGGACGCGATCGATTTCGCGGGCCGGCGCGGCATCTTCGACGCGTTCGGCCCCTACGGCACCGGCCAAGCGACGGTCCTGGACCAGGGCGAGCCATTCCGCGTCTCGGTGCTCGTAGCCACGGCCGGTGCGTTCACGGCGCTCGGCGTCCGGCCCATACTCGGTCGGGGAATCCGCCCGGACGACTGCGTCCCCGGCGCGGGACCGGTCATGCTGCTGGGATACGACCTGTGGCGGGAGCGTTTCGGCGCCGACAGCGCGGTCGTGGGCCGCACAGTCCGAATCAACGACGAGCAGCGGCTGGTGATCGGCGTGGCCGAGCCCGGATTCCGGTTCCCCGCGAGCGCGCGCACTGACGTGCTCGCGGCGATGACGCTGCCGGTGCAGCCGCCGGAGCAGCGGCGCTCCGGCTGGCTCATGGCGATCGGCCGGCTCGCCCCGGGGCGGACGCTGGACGACGCGGGCGCCGAGATCGGAACGATCTCCCGGCAGTGGGCACGGGCATATCCGCAGAGCAATCAGTCGACGGGATACTTTCTCCTCTCGCTGCGCGACGCGCTCGTCGGCAACACCAGACAGGCGCTGATCCTGCTCTTTTCGGGCGTCGTCGTCGTTCTGCTCATCGCGTGCGTCAACGTCGCCAACCTGCTCCTGGCCCGCTCGTTCGGGCGAACGAGGGAGATGGCGGTCCGCATGGCGCTGGGGGCCGGCCGCCGAGAGCTGGCGTGGCAGCTTTTCGCGGAGAGTCTCGTCCTGGCGGGGGTCGCCGGCGCAGTCGGTCTGGCCGTCGCGCACTGGGGCGCCAGGGCGCCAGGGCGCTGGTGGCGATGGTGCCGCGCTCGGTCGATCTGCCGGTGCAGGGCGGGGTCCGGCTGGACGGGATCGTGCTCGGCTTCACGCTCCTGCTCTCGGTGGCGACTGCGTGCGCTTTCGCGCTCGTCGCCGCGCTCACCTTCCGGCTCGAGACCGGTCTCGGATCACTCGTCGTCGCGGGACGCGCCTCGATGAGCCAGCGCGCGCGGCGCACGATGGGCGGCCTCGTGATGAGCGAGATCGCCTTTGCCGTCGTCCTGCTGATCGGCGCCGGGCTCATCCTTCGGACGTTCAGGACGCTGCTCGCCGTCGATCCCGGATTTCGCTACGACCATGTACTGAGCCTCGAGTTTGCCCTGCCGGCCGACCGGTATTCGGCGGACGAGGCGCGGCGAGGATTCTACGACCGGGCCTTCGCGGTGGTGCGGGGCGTCCCCGGCGTCCGCGAGATCGGCGCCGGCGTAGTCATCCCGCTCACCGGCAACAACTGGACGGTGCCGTTCGAGCGCGTCGATCAGCCGGTCGCACCCGGGGAGCGCGCGCCGGACGTGGGCTGGCAGGTGGCGTCCGCCGGGTTCTTCCGCGCGCTCGAGATTCCGCTCGTATCGGGCCGACTGTTCGAGGCGCGGGACGTGCCGGGCTCACCGCCGGTGGCGATCGTGAGCCAGGCTGTCGAACGGCGCTTCTTCGGTGGAGCGAGCGCGGTGGGTGGCCGATTCAAACTGGGCGATCAGTCGGTGGAGATCGTCGGCGTGGTGGGTGACATCCGCCGGGCCGGGTTCGCCGACGAGCCCCGCGCCGACCTCTACCTCCCCTTCGAGCAGGCGCTCAACGGCGAGATCACGCTGTTCGTGCGGACCCGCGAGGCGCCGGAACAATCATTGGGGGCGATCCGCGCCGCGATCCGGGGCATCGAGCCGGAGGCGGTGGTGGCCTCTCCTCGGACGATGGACGACGTGGCTCACGAGTCGGTGCAGATCACCCGTCTCGTTCTCTGGCTGCTCGCGGCGTTCGCCGCGACGGCGCTGGTGCTGGCCGCGGTCGGGATCTACGGCGTCATGTCGTACATCGTGGGGCAGCGATCCAGGGAGATCGGCACGCGCATCGCGCTCGGCGCCGCCCCGCGCGACATCCTGTGGCTGGTGCTTCGCCAGGGCGCCGGGATCGCGATTGCCGGCACCATGGCCGGTGTCGCGATCGGACTGGTGGCAGCGCGCTCCCTCCGATCGATCCTCTACGGCGTCTCCGCGACCGATCCAATCGTTCTCGCCTGGGCCGCGGCGGCGCTTCTCGCGACGGCAATCGTCGCGTGCTGGTTGCCAGCGCGCCGCGCCGTGGCGACCGATCCGGCGCGGACGCTGAGCGAGGACTAAAAAGAACTCTTCACCTTGCTCTCATGGCCTCTTCAGCGCCCATGGGCAGAATTGCCTTATGGTCGGCGTTGGCGCGCGCACGGCAGTACGGCGCGCTCGAGCAGTGCAATGACTGGAGGCCCATATGTTGGATCGGATCATGGTTCCACTGGACGGCTCGCCGTTCGCCGAAACGGCGCTGCCGACGGCGGCGGTCCTTGCCCGCCGTCATGGCTCGACGCTCCACCTGGTGCGGGTGCACCAGCCGCAGCTCCCGGTGACGCCGGACGGCGCCGCCGTGTACGACGTCGGGCTCGAGCAGCAGATCGAAGAGCAGGGCCGGCGCTATCTCGATGGACTGCTGGGCCGGATCGAGGAGGGGGAGCGGTCGCGGACGGTCACGGCCCATCTGCGGGGACCGGTGACGGAGACCCTGAGCGATTACGCCAGGGAGCAGGCTATCGACCTGGTCGTCATGACGACGCACGCGCGGGGACCGATGGGCCGCGCCTTGCTGGGCAGTGTAGCCGATGGTCTGGTACGCCACTCGGTCGTCCCCGTGCTTCTGGTCCCCCCGGGCGGCAAGTCGCCGGCGGTGCCCGCTGCCGCTGGGATATTCCGGCGGGTACTGCTGCCGGTGGATGGGGGGGCCGCGGAGGACCGCATGATCGAGCATGCGATCACGGTCGCGGGGACGGTCGGCGTCGAGTACACGCTGCTTCGGGTTGTCACGAGCGGCGCGCCATCGGTTCGCCCGCCGCGCCCGCGGCGGGGTGAGAACCCCGGGTCGCGGGTGCAGCGCGCCACGGTCGAGACAGCGCTGGGCGTCAAGGCCGACGAGTTGCGTGCCCGCGGGCTGCAGGTCCGGCCGGAGGTCGTGGTGGACAATGGCGCGGCCGAGGGCATTCTAGGCTACGCGGCCGCGAACGAGTTCGACCTGGTGGCGATGGCCACTCGCAGCCGCGGGGGTTTCGAGCGGCTGCTGTTGGGGAGCGTCGCGGATCAGGTGCTTCGCAAGGCGGAGACCGTCCTGCTGCTCTGGAATCCGGGGCAGGCGTCGGCACCCGCGGTCGCGGAGACGACTGCCAGTCCGCTGGCGACGCCGGAACCGATCAGTCCGTGACGTTCGCCTGCTGAGCCGTATGTGACGCCGCCGGCGGCTCCGAGGTCGCGGGTTCCTGCTCCCGGTGAATCGGAGTGCTGGAGAAACGGGCTCGGGGAGAAGCCGACGGCGTCCTCGTCTTGAGACAGCCCCATCGTGACTTCGCCAGCCTGGGCGGAGCGAGCTGTCGCACCCGAGATTCTGGCCACAGATTCAGGGGAGTGGCAGATACAAGGCCCCATCACGCCAACACGGCCCGGCACACGGAAGACGACACTTGGCCCACCCGTTGACCGCTGTGCTCGGCCTCTGGGCTTGCCTCCTCGGTCCGGGCGCGGTCGAGAGCGCGGCCCAAAGTCCGCCGGCCGGCGCCGGCGGGAAGCCCGTGATTGTGATGCTCGGGACCGGCACACCCCGGCCACAACCCGACGCGTGGGGACCGGCAACCGCGGTGGTAGTGGGAGGCAGAGTATTCCTGGTCGACGCCGGCGTGGGTGTCGAGCGGCGACTCGCGGCGGCCGGCCTGCCGACCGACGGCGTGACCGCGGCATTCATCACTCACCTCCATAGCGATCACGTGCTCGGCCTGGCGGATCTCATCTTCACGTCGTGGGTGATGGGGCGCACACGCCCGTTCCCGGTCTACGGTCCGCACGGCCTCGCCCGGATGACCGGGCACCTCTACGAGGCGTTCAGCGAAGACATTGAGATCCGCACCGAAGGACTCGAGCATGAATCCCGAGACGGCTACCGCATAGACGTGCGGGAGATCGGGCCGAGTGTCGTCTACGACAGTGGCGGTGTGCGTGTCACCGCGTTCCTGGTGGATCATGGCGAATGGCGCGAAGCGTACGGGTACCGATTCGACGGCCCCGGCCGAAGCATCGTGCTATCGGGGGACACGCGGCCGAGCGAGGGGCTCGTGCGAATGGCGACGGGAGTCGACGTGCTCATCCACGAGGTGCAACCATCAGATTCCACCCGACACCCTGGAAATCGCTCTGCCACCGAGTGGGCGAGCTATGTCCGTGCGTACCACACGACCGCGCTGCAACTCGGCGAGCTGGCGGCTCGGGCACGCCCCAAACTTCTCATTGTCTATCACAACGGCCGGAGAGTCGCAGCCGATCGGATCCTCGCCGACATCCGGCGATCATTCTCGGGGCCCGTAGTCATCGCTGCCGATCTCCAGCGCTTTTGACGCCGGCACCGCACCGGACACGAGGTGCTCTGGCGCGCCAATGAGTGGCACCGGGCTCTTCCGCTCCCCGCGGATCGCACGCAACATTCACCCGGTCCCAGCCACGCAACCGCCGAACCGCTCTCAAGTCCCTGGAGCTCACATGCGAGCCGGGATCGCGCGCATCGACGACCGCCCTGGATTGCCCCCGGCCGTCATCCTGGTCCTCGGGCTCGCCATCCTCCTCAACTATGTGGATCGCGGCACGCTCGCGACGGCCGCTCCCCTCCTGCAGGACGAGCTGTCACTCTCCAGCGCCCAGGTGGGCGTGCTGTTGTCCGCGTTCTTCTGGGCCTACGCCCCCTCGCAGATCCTCGCCGGGTGGCTGGTGCATCGCTACGACGTCCGCCTGGTGCTCGCCGCCGGCATCCTGCTCTGGTCCCTTGCCACAGTCACGAGCGGGCTCGCGGGCGGCTTCGCCTCGCTGCTCGTCTTCCGCCTACTCCTCGGTCTCGGCGAGAGCGTTACGTACCCGGGCTGGAACCTGATCCTCTCCCGGCACACGGCCGAGGGCGAGCGGGGACGAGCGAATGGCCTGGTCATCTCCGGCCAGGGATTCGGGCCTATGATCGGGACGCTCTTCGGAGGGCTCGCGATGGCGAGCTTCGGCTGGCGCGCCATGTTCGTCGGCATGGGGCTGATCACGCTGCTCTGGCTTTGGCCCTGGTTCGTGGTCTCGCGCGGCACTCTCCTCCACCGACCGCAGGAGGGGGGCCAGGCGACGGTGCCGTATCGCACCATCCTGCGCCAGCGGCCGTTCTGGGGCGCGGCGCTCGGGCAATTCGCGGCCAACTACTCGTTCTATTTCGTGATGACATGGCTGCCGAGCTTCCTGGTGAAGGCCGGCGGCTACACGATCCCCGAGATGGCGAAGATCGGCGCGGTCATTTTCGGCATCTACGCCATCTCGACTGCGGTCTCGGGCGCCGCGTCCGACCTCTGGATCCGCCGGGGCGCTTCCACGACGCGGGTGCGCAAGACCTTCATGCTCGCGAGTGCCTTCGGCATCGGGCTCACCATCGCCGGCAGCGCGTGGGTGGAGCCTCGCTCGGCGGTCTGGCTGATCGGCGCCGCGGGCATCTTCTTCGGCCTGGGGTCGCCGATGATCTTCGCGATCGGCGCCACGCTCGCGGGCCCGCGCGCCGCGGGCCGTTGGGGCGGGGCGCAGAACCTGGCCGGTCAGGTCGCGGGCATCCTCGCGCCCCTGGTGACCGGCATCATCGTCGATCGGACCGGCTCCTTCACCTGGGCGCTGGTCGTCTCGGCGGCATCGGCCGTGGGGACCATGGTGGCCTATGGTCTCGTGCTCGGCCCGATCACCGAGGTCCAATGGCCGGATGAGGGGCTTCAACCATCCGGCGTCCTTCAATCCGTGGTGGCCTGACCTTCAAAACCCTTGTCGGAGCCATGACCGGAGGTGCGGCGCATGGATATCCTCATCGTTGCGATGTACGCTGCGGTTCCAGCGATTCTGATCGTCGTCGTCATCGGCTGGCTCCGGGATCGTCGGAGGAAGCAGGGGCCTGGCTCGCCGCGGTCAGGCGACTGATCGCTCCTAGTCGTGGGCCTTGCCAGCTTCCTTTTCGATCGTCCTGGGCATGTTTGTCCATACTGGGACACTCGGACGGCAACAGAGGTAGCGGCCGACCATGCGCTGGTGTTCGCGCTGTAACCGGGACGGAAGAATCGGGCGATCGCGCAGAACAGGCAGCCGGCCTGGTTACCCTAGCTCACCAGCCGCCCCGAGCTTGAAGGCCGCTTGACCTTGGGTTGATTCTCGACATACGCCGCGGCGCACTCGAACGCATCCGCCATGTACACCGGGCTCTCGGGGTCGGCCAGCACCGCCGCCTGCTCCGGCGGCGGCACCAGTGACGGAGAGGGTGCGCCGGTGTCGGTCGTCTTACCGCGTCGCCACCAGAAGGAGCGCCGGGTTCGGAATGGTCAGGGCGCCCTCGGAGGCGAATGCCTCGGCTCCGGTTCGCACCGAGCGCTCCACGGCGTGCTGAATGCTTTCAGGCAACGCGCCGAGATCCGCCCAATCCCGGAACGCGTCGAGCAGGGTGTCGATGGAATCCATGCGCCATGCCAGCTGCAGTGGCCGGACCGAGGGCGAGCGAAGGCCGGCCTCCGCCGCAAGCGTCCGATAGCTGGCGGGGTCACTCACACCGAACAGGGGGCCGTGAGGGAGGTCGGCCGATCCCACGTGCTCTTCCATGGCGGCGAAGAACAGGCCGAATGCGGCGAGCTCCGAGGGATCCGCCCACACAGTGAAGGCGACCCGGCCACCGGGCGCGAGCACCCGCACGGCTTCCTTCAGTACTCGCAGCGGGCGGGCCGCATGATGCAGGATGAAGTTGCCGATGACGGCATCGAAGCTGGCATCCGCGAAGGGAAGCGCTTCGGCGTCGGCCTGCCGGAAAGGCAGATCGGGGTGCAGCCGGCGAGCTTCGGCCAACATCAGTTCGGAGAAGTCGATCCCGGAGGCCCGCGCGCCACGTGCGGCGGCAGCGGCCGCCACCAGGCCCGGACCCGTCCCAAGATCAAGCACCCGGCTGCCCTCCCCGACTCCCGTCTCGTCCAGCAGGGTATCGATGGCTTCCGAGACCAGCAGACCGAAGCCACTCATGTAGCTGCCGGCGCAACGTGACCAGGTCGTTTGTTCGAAGAGGGCGACTTGTTGGGTATCGTAAACGGATGTCATGGCGAAACTCCCCTCTGGCGGCCCGCGTGACCGAACGAGCGAGGCCGTCCGGGGCGGGTTTTAGGCTTTCTGTCGGCTGGCGATAGAGAATCTCCAAAAAGGCGATGTCGCAGCGTACAGTGGCCGAAAGGGCGGTGTCAAGGAGGCCCTGCAGCCGTAAGTCGACTCACGACTCGTACGCCGAATTCCTGATCAAGCGCGCGACGGGTGCCCCCAGACGAGAGTAACCAGCATCGGTGGTTACCGGGCCCATGGTACGGCACGCGAAGCGACTCTCCCTTCCGGCCATGTTCGCGATCGGAGGGTAGGCGATCCGCTCCGAGGCGGCGGCGTACCGCGATGCGCTCGCGTCGCCCGAACCCGATGTGGCCGCCGACCCCTTGCACCTGAGCGTCAAAGGGCCAGCTTACGAAAGAGCCCGGTGGCGGGGAGTAATGAACGCGGTTGAAGTGGCGTAAAATCGGCCCCGGGCTCCTCCTCTCGTTCCCCATAGCGCTGCTTCGGCCGCTCCGTCAATGCGGAGGCGCTGAATGGCCTATAACACCCTCTCCACGCTCGACGGCAATCGCACCCGGATCACCACCGACGACATCCAGGCCTTTGCCCAGTCCCTGCGAGGCCGGCTCATCACCCCGAAGTCTCCCGATTACAACCAGGCCAGGACGGTCTGGAACGCGACGGTCGACCGGCGCCCCGGCCTGATCGCCAGATGTGCCGGCGAGGCCGACGTCATCCAGGCCGTCAACTTCGGCCGGTCGCGCAACCTGCTCGTCGCGGTCCGGGGTGGTGGGCACAACGTCGCCGGGACCGCGCTCTGCGATGGGGGGCTGGTGATCGACCTCTCGGCGATGCGCTCGGTCCACATCGATCCCGACGCGCGGACCGCGCAGGTCGAGCCTGGCTGCACCCTCGGCGATCTCGATCACGACACGCAGATCTTCGGCCTCGCCACCCCGGTCGGCATCAACTCGACCACCGGCATCGCCGGACTCACACTGGGCGGCGGCTTTGGGTGGCTGAGCCGGAAGCGCGGCATGACGATCGACAATCTCGTCGCCGCCGAGGTGGTGACCGCCGAGGGTCGCGTCGTCAGGACCAATGCGAACACCGAGCCCGACCTGTTCTGGGCTATTCGAGGTGGGGGCGGCAACTTCGGTGTCGTCACGTCCTTCACGTTCCAGCTCCACCCGGTCGGCCCTATGATTCTCTCCGGCCTGCTCGTCCACCCGCTGGCGGCGGCAAAGGACCTGCTCCGCTTCTACCGCGAGTTCGCCCCGACTCTCCCTCCCGAGACCACCGTGTGGGTCGTGCTGCGGGGGGCGCCGCCGCTGCCTTTCCTGCCTCAGGAGTGGCACGGGCAGCCGATCCTGGGCTTTGCCGCGTTCCACGCGGGCGACCTCGCCGAGGGCGAGCGGATTCTCGAGCCGATCCGGCGCCAGGGACGGCCGATCGCCGATGCCATTGGCCCGCAGCCCTATGCGGCATGGCAGCAGGCCTTCGATCCGCTGCTCACACCCGGTGCGAGGAATTACTGGAAGACCCACGACTTTCGGGGTCTCGATGACGGCACGATCGACGTTCTGACCAGCTATGCAGGCCGGTTTCCCGATCCACAGACGGACATCGTCATCGCCCAGATGGGCGGACGAACGAGGGACGTCGATCCGCAGGCCACCGCCTATCCGGCCCGCGACGTCGACTACGTGGTGAACGTCCATGGCCGATGGGAGCAGCCCTCCGACGACGATCGGGTCATCGGCTGGGCTCGCGACTTCTTCCGCGACACCGCGCCGTTCGCGACCGGCGAAGCCTACGTGAACTTCCTGACGGCGGACGAGAGCGAGCGGATTCGTGCGGCGTACGGGCCGTGCTACGACCGGCTGGCGGTGGTGAAGGGCAAGTATGACCCCGGCAACCTCTTCAGGATGAACCACAACATCCGGCCGGCGGTTCACGCCTGAGGGCGGAGCGATCTACCGCTGCGGCTTCTCCAGCTCCTGCAGCTTTTCCTTGAGGAACCTGGAGAGCTCGCCAGCGGAATCGCCTGACGACGGGAGATTCTTGAGGAGCTCGTCGATCTCGCCCTGGTCGAGCGCGGGCCCTGGATCCTGGCCGGCGGCCACCGCCTCCAGGTCATTCGTTGCCTGCGCGAGCGCCCGGCTGATGTACTCGGCGAGCGCCTGCCCGGCCTGACCGCCGTTCGCAATGCCCCGCACCATCTCGCTGAGGTCACCGACGTCGAGGTCCACACCTGCCTTCGCGAGCTCGGAGGCCAGGGAATTCGCCAGGGTCGTGTCGGACCACTCGGCCTGCCCCAGCGCCGGCTGACTCAGGCACACGGTCAATCCGGCGGCGGCGAGACCGAGGACGATCCGTCTGTAGCGCCATGCGAGATCTTCGCGCAGGCTCTGGGAACCCTCACTCATGCGGGCGTCGGGAAGTGGGATGGCGTCGATGGGGTCGACAGAAGTATACGGGGGGATGGGACCCGCGCCAACGCCATCCGGCCGAGATGAGCTTACCTTAAGAAATGCGAGGAGGAGGGTGGCCATGTTGGAGCGATTGCCGGATCTGCCGGAGGGGATCGACGGCGTGAAGGCCGTCGGCCGGATCTCGAAAGAGGACTACGAGCGGGTGTTCGACCCTCTGGTCGACAGTGCTCGGCGCGACGGCCGCCGGCTCCGCCTGCTGTACGAGGTCGGGCCCGAGTTCGAGGGGTTCACTCCGGGCGCCGCCTGGGAGGACGCGAAGCTGGGGCTCGCCTCGATGCGTCTTTTCGACGGGCTCGCCGTCGTGAGCGATGTCGGCTGGATCCGGGAGTCCACTCGGCTGATCGGGTTCGTGATGCCGTGTCCCGTCCGCGTCTTCGGCAACGGCCAGCGTGCGGAAGCCGTCACATGGCTGCGCTCGCTGCCCGAAGGTCCGGCGGTGTCCCACCGCCTGATACCCGAGAGCGGCGTGCTCGTGGTCGAAGTCCGGCAAGCGCTCCGCGCACAGGATTTCGATGCCGTCGCCGTCACGGCGGACACCTGGATCGACGCGCATGGCGGCCTTCAGGGCATTATCATCCACGCCCGTACGTTCCCCGGCTGGGAGAACCTTGGCGGCCTCATCCGGCACGTGCGGTTCGTGCGCGACCACCAGCGGCGGGTGCGCCGGGTGGCGCTCGCCTCAGACAGCAGGCTCGCCGACCTGGTGCCCCGGCTCGCCGAGCACTTCGTGCAGGCCGAGGTCCGTCGCTTCGGCTACGATGAGCTCGACGCCGCCGTTGCGTGGGCGGGAGGCGCGAACGCGAAGCCGGGCGCGACGGAGGTCCAAACGCCGTGAACTCCCTCCGCGCCGCGGCCCTCCTGCTGCCGCTTCTCTCCGCCGCCCCGCTTCCCGCCCAGACCGACTCCGCCAGCCTGACGCTCGCGCGGATCTTCGACTCCGACGAGTTCGCCCCCGAGCCCCTCGGCGGCGCCCGCTGGCTCCAGTCCGAGCCGGCCTACGTCAAGCTCGAGCCCGACAGCACCGCTGGCGGCCGAGCCTTGGTGCGCTACGACGCGGCTACCGGCCGCCGGACGGTGTGGGTGCCGGCCGCGCGCCTGGTGCCGTCCGGCGAGTCCAAGCCGCTGCCGGTCGAGAACTACGTCGTCTCGGCCGACGGGAAGCACCTGTTGCTCTTCACCAACTCCCGGAAGGTCTGGCGCCAGAACACCCGGGGCGACTACTGGGCGCTCGATCTCGCGACCTGGAAGCTGCAGAAGCTGGGCGGCCCCGGGGCGGCGCCATCCACCCTCATGTTCGCCAAATTCTCGCCTGACGGCGGGCGGGTGGCGTACGTCCGGGAGCACGATATCTACGTCGAGCGGTTGTCGGACGGCGCGATCACCCGGCTCACCCACGACGGGTCGCGCACGATCATTAACGGCACGTTCGACTGGGTGTACGAGGAGGAGCTCAACCTCCGCGACGGGTTCCGGTGGAGTCCGGATGGGCGCCGGATCGCGTTCTGGCAGCTCGACGCGTCGGGCGTCCGGGACTTCGACCTGATCGACGACACCGATTCGCTCTACTCGTTCATCATTCCCGTCCAGTATCCCAAGGCCGGCACCACCAATTCCGCGGGCAAGGTGGGTATCGTGAGCGCCGACGGTGGCGCGCCCCTGTGGCTCGACCTCCCCGGCGATCCGCGCAACAACTACATCGCTCGGCTCGAGTGGGCGGCCGGCTCGAGCGAGTTGGTGCTCGAGCATCTCAACCGGGTGCAGAACAGGCTCGACGTGATGCTGGGCGATGCCGCGACCGGGAAGACTCGCGTGGTGCACACCGAGCGCGACAGCGCCTGGGTAGACGTGGACGACGATCTGCGTTTCATCGACGGCGGGAAGAGCTTCCTCTGGATCAGCGAGCGCGACGGATGGCGCCATCTGTACGTGATCTCGCGCGACGGGAAAAAGAGCCGGCTGGTGACCCCGGGCGCATTCGACCTGCACAACCCCGCCAGCGCCTTCGGCGCGGCGTACGTCGTGGGCGTGGACTCCGCCGCCGGCTACATCTACTACACGGCCTCGCCCGACAACGCCGCACAGCTCTACCTCTACCGCACCCGCCTCGACGGGAAGGGCAAGCAGGAGCGGATCACACCGAAGGATCAGCCGGGCTATCACCTATACACGGTCTCGAACGACGGCCGCTGGGCGCTCCACGCCTGGTCGCGGTTCGGCACACCCACGACCGTGGACGTCGTGCAGCTGCCGAGCCACAAGCGGATGCGCGTGCTGGTGGAGAACCGGAAGCTCAAGGATGCTGTCGCGCGGCTTACCCGCGGATCGGTGGAGTTCACCCGGGTGGATGCCGGCGACGGCCTCCAGCTCGACGCCTGGATCATGAAGCCGCCGGGCTTCGACTCGACCAAGCGCTACCCGGTGCTCTTCAGCGTCTACGGCGAGCCGGCGGGCCAGACGGTGCTCGACCAGTGGGGCGGCAACACCTACCTGTGGCACCTGATGCTCACGCAGCAGGGCTACGTGGTCGCGAGCGTGGACAACAGGGGCACGCCGGCGCCGCGGGGACGGCCGTTCCGAAAGGCGATCTACCAGAAGATCGGTCTCGTGAATTCAGCGGATCAGGCCGGTGCGGCGCGGACGATCCGGGCATGGCGGTGGGTGGACTCGACACGGATCGGCGTGTGGGGCTGGAGCGGCGGCGGATCCACGACACTCAACGTCATGTTCCGCTATCCCGGGATCTATCAGACCGGGATGTCGGTGGCGCCAGTGCCGGACCAGCGGCTGTACGACACGATCTACACTGAGCGGTACTGGGGCCTGCCGCAGGAGAACGAGGCGGTCTATCACGACGGCTCGCCGCTCTTCTTCGCCGATCGTCTCCGCGGCAACCTGCTCCTCGTCCACGGCTCGGGCGACGACAACGTGCACTACCAGGGCACCGAACGGCTGGTGAACGCGCTGGTCGCGGCCAACCGGCCGTTCACGATGATGGTCTACCCCAACCGCACGCACTGCATCTGCGAGCGCGAGGGAACGACGCTTCATCTCTTCTCGCTGCTGACCCGATACCTGGAGCAGAACCTGCCAGCGGGGCCACGGAGCTGAGCCCGGGCTGACCATCCGATGACGACCGTCGCGGTCACCGGCGGCTCCGGCTTCGTCGGCAGCCACGTGCTGGCGCAACTGCTCGAGGCGGGGCACGCGGTACGCACGACGGTGCGCTCGCTCCAGCGCGAGCGGCAGACCCGCTCGATGCTGGAACTCGCTGGGGTGCATCCCGCGACCCGGCTCTCCTTTTACATCGCCGATCTCCTGGACGACCGCGGCTGGGCCGAAGCCTTCGCCGGGTGTGAGTACGTGATGCACGTGGCCTCGCCGCTCACCGCGCCTAAAACCGAGGACGAGGTCATCCGCCCCGCCCGCGACGGCACCCTTCGGGTGCTTCGGGCCGCCCGCGACTCCGGGGTCAAGCGTGTGGTGCTCACGTCCTCGTGCGGGGCGATCTATTACGGACACCCGCCGCGGGACGAGCCCTTCGACGAGCGCACCTGGACCGACCTCGACGGGGGCGGGATGAGCGCCTACGTGCGGTCGAAGGCGATCGCCGAGCGCGCGGCGTGGGACTGGGTGGCGGCTGAAGGCGGAGGGGTGGAGCTCACGGCCATCAACCCGGTCGGGATCTTCGGTCCCGTGCTCGGCCCCGACACCGGCTCATCGGTGGAGCTGATCAAGCGGCTGATGCAGGGCATGCCCGGGTGCCCCCGGCTCTATTTCAGTGTCGTGGACGTCCGCGACGTGGCCGACCTCCATCTGCGTGCCATGACCCATCCTGCCGCCGCGGGCGAGCGGTTCATCGCCAGCTCCGGCGATGTTCTGAGTATGCTCGACATCGCCCGGGTGCTGCGGGCCCGCCTGGGCGACGCGGCGCGGAAGGTGCCGACCCGCGAGCTGCCCGACTGGGTCGTCCGGGTCGTGGCCCTGTTCGACCGCCGGATGAAGGCGTTGCTGCCGCTCCTCAATGCCAGGCGCCGGGCGACCAGCGCCAAGGCCGAGCGGGTGCTGGACTGGACTCCCCGGCCGCGGGAGGAGACGGTGATCGCATCGGCGGAAAGCTTGATTCGGCTCGGCGTGGTCTAGCCGGCTGGAAACCGAATCGTCAATAGAGACGTTATTGGGGCGGCTGGGAGGATGCGGCCTCCAACGAGGAGACGATATGAGTGAGCATGGCAAGAGCGGCCCCTCGGCCGTGGCGGGGGGGAGGATGACGGAGGTGGCGGTGCTGGCGGGCGGGTGTTTCTGGGGGGTCGAGGAGATCCTGCGCGGCGTGCCCGGTGTGCTCGACACCGACGTCGGCTTTACGGGCGGGTGGCTCGAGAACCCGACCTACCACGATACGCACGACAGCAGGTCCGGCCACGCCGAGGCGATCCGGGTGACGTTCGATCCGTCGGTGCTGAGCTACGAGGACCTGCTGGAGAAGTGGTTCTTCCGGCTCCACGACCCGACGACGCTGAATCGCCAGGGCAACGACATCGGCACTCAGTACCGCTCGGCGGTCTTTCCCCAGACGCCGGAGCAGCGGGCGACGGCGGAGCGGGTGAAGGCGCGGGTGGAGGCCTCGGGCAAGTGGAAGCGGCCGATCACGACGAGCATCGAGCCCGCCTCCACCTGGTACAGCGCGGAGGCGTACCACCAGGACTACTTAAGGAAGAACCCCGGCGGATACACCTGCCACTGGCTGCGGGACTGAGGCGGCGCCGCCTCGCGCGGCGCCTTACGCCTTGTTCCGCTCGTAGATCAGGTTCCGCGGGGCGAACCACCACTGGAGCTGCTTCGTCACTGGGAGCCCGTTGTTCACCCGGGGATCGGTGCGGTCACCCTGAATCGTCGCCTGCACCTGCAAAGCGGCGATGTCGTCGTAATCGTTGACGGTGTTTCCATCCGAGCCGCTGTCGGCCTGGGCCACGATGGTGTTGTCCGTGAATACGAGGCGGGCGGTCCAGGTCTGCATGCCCGTGGCGAGCACCTCGCCTTGCGGCACCAGCGCGGCGTTCAGCTTGGTGGCTCGCATGAGCTGCGTGCCGCTTCGATAGTAGACCACCAGGCCCAGCTGCTGGACGAACGTGCCGGCCGCCGTGACCGCCACCCCCTGGATGCCCCCGGCACGGTGCAGCAGCCGGGGCGCGTTGACGAAGTTGATCCGGTATCCCCCCGCCACCGCGGCCACGCTCGTCACGTAGATCAGCCGTCGCGTATTGCTGATCTGCACTCGGGCCACGTCGCCCGCGGCGAGCTGCGGCGCGCCGGCACTCTGGACCTCGAGGCACGCCGCGCCGCACACGCCGTTCGCGAAATTGGCGGTGCTGAGCCCGTACTGGGGAGCGGCCGTCGGGGTGTACGGCACCCGCAGGATCGCGATGGTGTCGCCGAAGGTGGCCAGAGAGCCGAAGTCGGGTGACGACGAAAGGTCCACGCCCGTCTCCTGGACATCGCGCTGGAGCGTGACACCGATATAACGCGAATTGCGGGTGACGCCGTCGCGGATGGAGACGCCGCGGACGCTTCGCCAGGTGCTCGCCGTGACCGCCATGGCCGACCCGAGGACCACCAGACCGATCGTGAGGGCGATGATCAGCTCGAGCAGGGTGAAACCCCGGCGGTCGCGTGGACTCATCGGCGCGGTCATGACGTCCTCCGGTAGATCAGAGCCTCGAGACTCACCGGCGTGCTCATCCGCGGATACGTCACCGTCACCGCGAGGCGCAGGAGGTTGGCCTGATCCAGGGTCACGGTCACCGACCGCTGGTAGGGCCCGCTCGCCGACAGCTGGCCGTTGGCGTCCACGCTCGCGGCGGGCTCACTGGCCAGCGTGTTCGGGTCGGTGCCGCGGAGCTGCTCCAGCCGGTCGGTGGCGATCGCGAGCGCGATGCCCCGGTTCGAGACGCCGCTCTCGGCACCGGTGAGAATCGCCTGGGTCCGGGCCAGCGCCAGCAGGCCGAACGTCAGCATGCCCACGGCGAGGAGCACGGAGATGAGGGTGAACCCCCGCTCGTTCTTCATTGCCACGCCCCTCCCTTGTAGACCCACGCCTGGATACCGCCGGCGCCGCTGATCGAGATTGCGGTGACGGCCGTCGTGTCGGTAGTGGAGCTGATATAGAGCACGCCCTTGGTGCCCAGCGGCGTCGTGAGCCCTCGCGAATCGAAGTCGATCCTGGTGCTGGGCAGCGTCGTCGCGCCGGCGCCCGCGTAGCCCGGGAGGTCCGGAGCGCCGGTCCTGCCGATGCGGGTCCCGGTGGCGAGCGTGCGGGTGCGGAACACGTTGAGCGCGTTCGTCTCCGCCGCGGTCTGGCCGAACACGCCATCGCGGTTGCTGTCGAGATACCCGGTATACGAGCTCCCGCCCACGTTGAAGACGATCCGTACCATGCTTCGCGTGGCCAGCGCGCGGGAGCGCGCCGTCTCGAGGTCGCGTACGAGCTGGTCGGCCGCCTGCCGGGCCTTGGTGGCGTTCGAGATCCGGAACTTCGGCACCACGATCCTGAGCATCAGCCCGACCATGACGACGACCACCAGCATTTCGATCAGGCTGAACCCGCGCCGGGACTTCATCGACGTAGATGGCATGGTCGGCTCAGTACACCGGCCGGAAGGCGATCTGGCTCACCGTCGCCGCCGTGGGGGTGCCGGGCGGAAGCTGGGTTGGATCGCGGAACCGGGTGTCGAACTGCCAGTCACGGGACGGCGGATCGTAGTAGTGGCGCCACGACCACTCGTGGTTGCTGGCCCAGCTGCTGGTGAACAGCGACACCAGCGAGCCGCGATAGTGCATCTGCACGCCGCCCCAGTTCTCGAGGAAGCGCGGGAAGTTCTCCAGACCGCCGCCGTAGTGGTTGCCCGGGCAGCCGGGGTCCTGGTAGTCGCACGGTGTGGCCGAGTGGCCGGCCGCGATGGCGGCGTAGACCCACATCTCGCCGGTGGACGCCGTGGGGCTTGCCGGGAACACCGCGTGGGCCCCGTCGTTCCACCCCGCGGACACGAAAGTGACCGCGTCGCCCAGGATGGCCGCGGGCTTCCAGCCGACCGAGTTGTAGTCGCCCTGCACGTAGACCGGACGATCCGTGGCGATCGTGAGCGGGTACTGGAGCGCGGCGCCGTTGATGAGACGCACGGCCGGATAGTCCTTGGTGGCGGTGCCGGCGTTGTAGTTGGCAAACGTGATATAGAGAATGTCCACCCGCCGATTCGGGACGCTCGCCGCGATCCAGTTCTCCAGGGCGCCCACGTCGATGTCGAGCATGTCGGGGCCCAGGTCTTCCCGGCCTTCGAGAAAGGCGTTCGGTCTGCCGGTGAAGATGAGTGGGCACGCCGCAGCGTTGGGCGTCTGCTTGCCGCCGGGTCTCGGCAGGTAGGTCAGCGCGCCGCCGCCGCAGACCGCGCCGAGCTGGTTCAGGTCAACGGTGACGTACATGTCCGCCAGCCAGGCTTCCTTGACCTTCCGGACGTCCGGCGTGTCGCCCATCGCCTGCGGGCGAATCAGCTCGATGGCCGCCATGCCGGCCGGGAGCGGCAGCTTGAGCGCCGTCACGCCGTGGGCCGACGTCATGAGGCGGCCATTGAAGCTCGCCTGGCTTGCGGCCTTGAAGCCGTTCGGGGTCGGCTGGCTCCGGCTGTCGAAGTTGAGGTTGACCGGTACCGCGGCCGCGTTGTTGATCCAGACGCCGGCGCGCCGGTCGGCGTACGCTTTCCGGTCCCAGTACACGCTCTTGGGCGTGGTGATGAGGTCCTGGAAAAACGTGTTGTCCGACGACAGGTAGAGGTTACCGTTGGTGTGGACCCAGCCCGCGAAGGTCAGCGGGGGGCCGTTATGGATCTCGAGGTCGCCCTCGTAGAAGACGCCGAACTGGAACAGCGGAATCGACTGGGCGTTGACCGAGACGATCGCGTCGGCCCGGTTGGCCTGCGGATCGTCCGCGTGCACGGTGATGTCGATCTGCTGGTTGAGGCCGAAGAGACCGGTGTAGGGCCCGCTCGCGATGGTCTTGGGGACCGCCGCGCCGTTCGGGGCGCCGGACACCGTGACGTTGAAGCCCGCCATCACGGGAGGGGTAAGCGCGGCGAGCTCCGCGGTGGTGATCGCGCCGTCCTGAATGTCGCTCTCGAGCTGCGCCATCACGTGGTCGGCGCCGGACTCGGCGGCGTACGTGACCCGGGCGCCGCGATAGTCCACGCTGGCGCTTCGCTGCACCATCATGGTGGCGGCGACGCCGGCACCGATCAGCATGGTCAGGAGGATCAGCAGGATGAGCGTCGCCTCGAGAGCGAAGCCACTGCGGTCGGCGGGAAGTCTCCGGTTCACGGCTACCATGTCACCTCCAGGCGGCTGGGCTGTCTCGGTGAGACCCCTGGCTCTGCGTGCCGCCGTCGCCGGCGGGTCGCTCTGGGCTGGAGTGATGGCCGGCCACCATGGCCGACCGCTGATTGTATCGTCCGTCGCCGCTGTCCAGAATCCAGCCATCGACCTGCTACGAGTTTCTGGACAGCCCGACGGGTCAGGGAGATGGCAAGAGTTCGGCCAAATCCCCCCTGGGCCGCGTTGTGCATATTTCACAACAGCTATCTCCCGGCATCCGCGGGGGTTCGGTTGCAACCGGCGGCGGTTCGGGGCGTGTTGCGATCCTGTGCGGGGCGGCCATCCCTTGCAGTCGGGGTGCAGTGGGCCGCAGGGTGAGCGCACGAAGTCGCGGTCGCGGTCTTCCCTGACGGCAGTATCTTCCCCGCCCATGGACCCCCTGTCCGATCTCCTCCGCGTCGTCCGCCTCGACGGCGCGTTCTTCTACGCGGTCGAGGCGGTCGACCCCTGGACCGTCGAGTCGGCACCCGCCACGACCATGACCCCGCGCATCCTTCCCGCCGCGGAGCACCTCATCTCCTATCACATCCTGATCGAGGGCCGCTGTTACGGCGGTCTCATCGGCGAGGAGCCGATCGAGCTGGTGGCGGGCGACGTGATCGTCTTTCCCCACGGCGATCCGCACGTCATGGCGAGCGCGCCGGCCATCCGCCGGGGCCCCGACATCAACAGCTTCGCGCCCGCCCGCTACCCGGAGACCGTGCTTCTCGGCCCAGGTGGAAAGCCCGCCGCGCGGTTCGCCTGCGGCTACCTCGGCTGCGACCTGCGCCCGTTCAATCCGCTGCTCGCGGCGCTGCCCAGGCGCATGCACATCCGCGGCCTGTCGAATGCCTGGGTCACGACGTTCGCGAGCCAGCTTACCGAGGAATCCCGCCTAGGCCGTCCCGGCGCCGATACGGTCCTCACCCGTCTCGCCGAGCTGATGTTCATCGAGGTGCTCCGCCGCTACCTAGCCGACCTGCCGCAGGGGCAGACCGGATGGCTCGCCGGCCTCGGTGACGAGGTCGTGGGACGGGTGCTGACGCTGCTGCACGCGAGGCCGGCGCATGCCTGGACGCTGCCCGAGCTGGCGCGGGAGGCCGGCTCGTCGCGCTCGGACATGTCGAGGCGGTTTACCGAGCTCGTCGGCGAATCGCCGATGCAGTACCTCACCCAGTGGCGGATGCAGGTGGCCGCCAACCTCCTCGCCCAGAGCGGCGCCAAGGTCTCCTCCATCGCGTCGGACGTCGGCTACGAGTCCGAAGCCGGCTTCAGCCGCGCCTTCAAGAAGGCGACGGGTTTCGCGCCCGGAGCGTGGCGCGAGATCCGCCGCACCTCCACGCCCCAGCCCTCCCAGGTCTAGCCGGAGCAGGAAGTCGGGACGATCAGTCATTTGAGGGATCGTGGCTCCTTTGCACACTACGTCACGCGTTCTGAGATGTCGTGACCAAGTGCCGAAGGAGGTTTTGTGAGTGTCACCAGTGAGATCCCGGTCTGGTCCGAGGACCCCCTCGCGGCCCGGGCCCGGTCGGTGCGAACTGGACGCCCGAGGGGTTCATCGGCCGGATGCTGCGGGCGCACGTCGCGGTGGTGCCGCCCCCTCCAGGAGTGCCGAGCGCGCTCGAATGGGGCAAGGAAGACGTGGTGCGCGGGCGGTTCGGCAACCGGGTGACCTCGGTGACCTGCACCAGGCGGACGCTCGAGCTCAGTTTACCGTTTCCGCCCGAGGCCGTGACGGAGCTGTTCGCCACCTGCTACGGCCCGACGGTGGCGACGCTGCGCGCGACGGACCCCGACGGAGCGAGCGCGCTCCGGAAGGAGCTGACCAGGTTGTTTCGCGAATTCAACCGGGCCACGGACGACTCGACAGTGGTTGAAGGGGAGTATCTGGACGTGGAGGCAATCACAACGACTCAGACCAGGGGTGAATCATGAGCAGACGAACCAAGGCTCTAGCCGAGCGGCTCGAGCAGGGAGCCACGGCACTGGCAGCGCTGGCGAGCGGGCTGACCGACGAGGAGTGGCAGGTCCGGCTCCCCAAGGATGGACGGAAGGTGGGCGTCGTGGTCGATCACGTGGCCTTCATGTATCCACTGGAGATTCAACTGGCCCAGACCCTGGCGGGGGGACAGCCGATCGCCGGCGTCAGCTGGGATGACGTCCACGCGATCAACGCGACGCACGCAAAGGAGAACGAGAACGTCACCAAGGAGGCCGCCCTGGACCATCTCCGCCGGAGCAGCGCGGCGGCCGCGGAGGCGATCCGCCAGCTCACCGACGAACAGCTCGACAAGGCCGCGCCGGTGTCGCTCAACTCCGACGCGCCGCTGACCTGCCAGTTCTTCATCGAGGATCACGCGATGCGGCACAGCTACCATCACACCGCGGCGATCCGGAGGGCGCTCGAGGCGGAGACCAGCCGCCCGCGGGCTGTGGCGTAGGAGTTCGCTCTGACCGGTGGCGGGGACAGATTGCAGGCATGCCTGTCACGCGAGCCCTGTTCATTGGCGCAACGCTGTTGGCGGCGTCCGGATCCGCTGTGGCCCAGTCGGCCGCGCCCCGGTCGTGGGCCGATCCGTCGCCACACCGGGTTCGCTTCGTGTCCGCGGCGCCCGGGGTGCGGCTCGAGGTTCTCGACTGGGGTGGGTCCGGTCCGCCGCTCGTATTCCTGTCGGGATTGCAGGACGTCGCGCACGGCTTCGATGACTTTGCCCCGCGATTCACCGACCGGTATCATGTCCTCGCCATCACGAGGCGCGGGTACGGCGCGTCGAGCCAGCCGGGTTCGGGGTACGACATCGCCACCCGTGTCGCCGACCTCCTCGCCGTGCTGGATTCGCTCTGGCTCTCCCGCGTCGCCCTGGCGGGCCACTCGATCGCCGGCGACGAGCTGACCGCGTTCGCCGGCACGTATCCCGCGCGCGTGAGCGGTTTGGTCTACCTGGACGCGGCGTACGACCACAGCGGCGTCGGCGAGCTGCTCGGTGTCAGCGCTCCGTGGCCGCCCATGCTCGCCCGCGACTCGGTGTCACCCGCCGCCGTCCAGGCCTACCTGGAGCGCGGGTATGGCATGCGCATTCCCGAAGCTCAGCTCCGCGCCATCGGGCGCTACGACGCGTCGGGGCGTCTGACGGCCAACGTGACGCCTGCGGTCATTGACTCGCTCATGCTCGCGGGCTGCGGTCATCCCGACTACCGTGCGGTTCGGACGCCCGCGCTCGCGATCTATGCGGTCGTGGATTCCGCCGCGCAGGTGTTTCCGAGGTGGCCCTCACTGGACCGGCGCGACCGGGAATCGGCCGAACTCTTCACGAGGATTCTCCAGGCGTGGGCGGCCACCGAGCGGGCCCGATTTGCCCGCGAGCTGCCAGCGGCACAGGTGCTCGAGCTGCACGGCGCCAACCACTACGTCTTCGCCTCGAATCCGGAGCAGGTGGTGAAGGCCATGCGTGCATTTCTTGCATCGAGGCGATGAGGCCTGCGCTGCTCGTCGTGATCTCGGCCATGCTGCCGTGCCGCGTGGAGGCCCAGGTGGCGTTCGACGCGTGCCGCGACCGCAGCGACCAACCGATTCCCATGTTCACCGACAACTCGATCGCGTATGCGGGCGTCGCCACCTTCCGGAACGGACGCCCGGTCATTCTCTGGAACGCGCGGACCAACCGGTACCTCTCGCCCACCCAGCGGCTCTTCCTGTATCTCCACGAGTGCGCCCACCATGTGCTGGACCATCTGTATCACGGGGACGTCGGGCTCGCTGAGGAGCGGGCGGCGGACTGCTGGGCGATTCAGCTCATGGTGGACGGAAGCATGATCAGGCCGCGCCAGCTGCGAGAGCTGGAGCGCACCCGGCGGGCTGCGCGGGGCGACGATACCCACCTCGGCGGCGAGGCCCACGTACGGAGTCTCCAGGAGTGCCTGGAACGGCGGAGGGATCCGAAGATCTGGGCGGCGGCGCTCGACACGCTCGTCCTGGCTGCGGGGGAGGACTTTGTGACCCGACGTGGCCGTCTACTCGATTCGAGCGGCGTCACCCCGGTCTACGAAGCGCTGCTGGACGTGCCCGGGACGTACGACTGTGAAATCGCCGCCAGTGCGGTGCGCTGCCTGTTCTTTTCCGCCCGCAAGAGCGGCGCGGCGGCTGCGCGGTACCGTCAGCTGGCGAAGCTTCTGGAGTCGTCGCTACCGCGGGGATGGACGTCGGCGGAGCAGGTCTCCGCCGACCCGGAGCGGCGCCGGGTCTGGGTCGCCCGGGACGCCGAGACCCACACGCTGCTCACGCTGACGCTCGCTCGAGCGCAGGTCCATCTCTTCGTCAAACGGTTGCCGGTCTAGGCGCCCATACGGTAATATCGCCTGTCTCCGTTCCCAGGTCCCCGATGATACAGACCGTCCCGACGATCGTCGTCGGCCTCGGCGCGATGGGCAGCGCCACCGTATACCAGCTCGCCAAACGCGGCCACCCGGTCGTCGGTCTCGACCAGTTCGACCCTCCGCACAATCGCGGCTCCACCCACGGCGAAACGCGCGTCACGCGCCGGGCCATCGGTGAGGGCGCGCACTTGTCGCCCTTCGCCATGCGCTCGCACGAGATCTGGCGGGAGATCGAGGCGGCCACCGGGCGCGACCTGCTGACGCTCACCGGCCTGCTCGTCATCTCGAGCGAGTCGAATGTGGCGACCGTTCACGTGCCGGAGTTTCTGTCCACGACGGTCGCGGCCGCCAAGACCTACGGCATCCCTCACGAGACGCTCGACGCGTCGGATATTCGCCGCCGCTTCCCGGCCTTCAACGTGCGCGCCGACGAGAGCGGTTACTACGAGCCCGGCGCCGGTTTCGTGCGACCCGAAGCCTGCATCGCCGCACAGCTGGCGCTCGCGCGGCAGCACGGGGCCGACATCTATCCCGGAGTGAAGGTTCTTGCGCTCGAGCAGCGGGGGAGCGGGGTAGCCGTGCGCACCGAGACCGCGACCTGGCACGCCGAGCAGGTGATTCTGACGGTCGGGCCGTGGCTTCCCGAGCTTCTCTCGCGCGAGCACGGCCGCGTCTTCTCGATCACGCGCCAGGTGCTCTACTGGTTCGCGCCCAAGGCCTCAATCGAACCGTTCCTGCCCGGCCGGTTTCCGGTGTTCATCTGGGAACCGGCCTGGAGCACCGAAGGGATCTACGGCTTTCCCGGCATCGACCGGCTCGAGGGCGGAGTCAAAGTGGCTCCGGCGAATTACGGGGAGCCGACGGTGGCGTCTGAAGGCAGCCGGCCCGTGACCGGCGAAGAGATATCCGCGGTGTTCGAGCACCTGGTGGGACCGTGTCTACCGGACCTGAGCCCGCGCTGTATCCAAGCCACGACCTGCCTCTACACCGTGACTCCCGATGCGGGCTTCGTGATCGATCGCCACCCGGAGATTCCCGGCGTGCTGCTGGTCTCGCCGTGCTCGGGCCACGGCTTCAAGCATTCCGCGGCGATCGGCGAGAGCGTGGCTGAGGCGGTAGCCGAAGGGAGGAGCCGGCTGGACCTGAGCCCTTTTCGGCTCTCCCGATTTCGCCCCGTCTAGCGAATCTCGGCGATCGCGCGGAACCGGGGATGCGCTCGAAGCGGCGCCCACAACGTATCGGCCCGGAGCTCCGCCGGCGAGATCGCGCTCGGCACGCTCAGGAGCGGCTCGAGCGTCGCCACCGCCAGACCGGTATCTCCCACCATCATGTAGATCTGGGCGAGGTGCGCGGCGATGAACGGACCGGAGTTCGCATCCGCCGAGACCGGTGTCAGCGTCGCGGCCCGCCGCCCCGCCGCGATCGTGGCGGGGGTCGCGGGCGCGGTAGACGGTGGCGCCGGCCCCCCGCCCCAGCTCCTCCTCCACCAGATACCGGTCCGCCAGGGCGGCGGCCAGCTGGGCGTGCGCCTCGGTCATGTGCCTTCGTCTGAGATTAGGATGCCCGAATCTAGGAAGGGTGCGCGGCCGTCACCATCGGCGCGACCCGGACCCCGGGAGCGGCGGCAGGATGAGCATCCTATGGTTGTAGTTGCGAAGTTCATGCGGCGGATGCACCTTGGCGGGTGTCCAAGACCGGGGGACGGGGCGTGGACCACAAGTCCACCTTCATCAAACGCTTCGGCGATCTCGTCGCGCTCCTTCGCTTCGACCCTGGAAACGACGCGGCGCAGGACTTGGCCCTTTCCGCCTCCCTGGCCGCAGTGGAGTATCAACCGGTCGAGGTCGAGGCCGCGGTAGAATGGGCCGTCTCCGCCGCCGAATTCTCTCTCAAGGGCAGGCTGCTCGCCCGGCAGGTCGAATGCATTCGAATCGCCGCCGGCGCCGAGCCACGCGAGCTGCTGGCGCTGGCCCGGGCGCTTTCGCATGACGTCACTCCAATTCGCAGCACACCGAAGGTGCAGGTGGACCTGGGTCCCCTGCTCGCGATGTCGACTCGCGGCGCCGGGGTCGGCTCTAGGGCCCGCTTACCGGTGAGCACGATGACCCCTGAGACACGACGCACGGAGCGGCGGCACTGGGAAGAGCGCCGGGAGGGTCGCAAGCGCTGGAGCGGCGTCGAGCGGCGGGCCGTCACCGATCGCCGGAGGAGCGGCGAGCGCCGAGCCCAGCTCATCGCCGATCAGCAGGCCTCCATCTCACAGCTCTTCACCACCCTCGGCCAACACGTCCCCGCCCATGCATGGGAGTCGGCGCTGTTTGCCACGCTCGCGCTCGTCAGGCTCGCACCCAGAGTGCCTGCCGGAGAGCGGGCGGCGTTCGTCACCCGCGTTCGCAAGGCCATCTCGCGTCGGGCCATCGAGGGGTTCATCGATACCGGCGAGCGCGACCCCGTCACGCGCGCGGCCGTAACCGCGGTCCTTCACTTCATCGGGATCGACGCCGCGCAAGCGGTCATGAATCGGCTCCGCCAAGGGGACGCGATCGGAGTTCGGGGGTACTACTACGACGTGATCGGGAAAATGCCGGAGACATACGGGCTGGTGACGCCGCTCCTGACAGGTCGTGAGGCGCACGAAATCCGCCATGGCGTCGCGCTCCTGGGACGCCTGGGCCTGCCCGAGGGCGTGGCCGAGCTGGAGCCCCTGGTGGATCATCGAGACGAGCGGATCCGCACGGCGGCCGTGCGGGCGCTGGGGGAAATCCATCGAGGCCCCGCCGCCGAGGCGCTTACGCGCGCGCTGCACAGCCCTGATACCCGCACGCGCGCGGCGGCCGCGGACGCCATCGCGGTGTGGCGGGGCGGGGAACTGGCTCCGCTGCTCATCGAGGCGCTCGCCACCGAGGGCGATCGCGATGTGTGGCACGCCAGCGTGTCGGCGCTCGGCAGGGTCGGGACGCCCGCGGCGAGCACTGCGCTCGCCGCCGTGGCCCTCTCTCCCAAGAAGTTCTTCCGGCGAAGCGGCTACAATACCTGGCAGCGGCTCGCCGCGGTCACCGCCCTGGGCCTCTCCGGTTCTCCCACCTCCAGGGCCGCGCTCGAGCGGCTGACAATCGACGCGGCCGGCGTCGTGCCGTATGCCGCCCGCCGTGTGCTCCAGGCCCAGGCCCACCCGGCCATCACCTGACCTTACCGGTGCACGTCGAACCCCTCGACGTGAACGCTCAGGTTGTGATTGATCCGAAGCCCGACGATCCCGTTGAGATCCAAGGTTTTCGGGTCTCCCGTGTACACCGGCTTCCCGTTGACCAGGAATACCACCTTCGACGGATCCTTCTTGTTGTCGATCTCCAGCAGGTTGGTCGAGGTCCCCTTGGCGTCGGGCTTCGTGATCGACGCGTCGGCCACCCATCCCTTGCTGATATCGGTGGTCTTGTCCCCGTCACGCCGCTTGATGAGGTACGAGCCGTCCTGACCGATCAGAAAGTAGACGTAGGTTTGCGCCGGGCCGTCGAGATTCCGTCCGCCGGCGAACAGCCCGTAGCCTTCGCGGTGCACGGTGGGCTTGCTCAGGGTAAAAGTCGCGAGCGTGTGGAACGGGCCTTTGCCCTCGCTGGAGGAGTTGTAGAGGATGATGGCGGGGCCGAGCGTGACGTGCATGCCGGTGCCCATGGGCTCGACCTTCACGTTGGCCAGGTCGCCCTTGCCGTCGGGCCGCGCGGTCCATCCCGCGGGCAGTGTCCCCCCACCGGCAACGGCGTGGTCGGTGTCGTCGCGGGCAGGTTTGGTCTCTTGTGCCTGCAGGACCAGGGGGAGTGACAGCAGGAGGGCGATCATCGGGGTTGCGCGCATATGTAGACCTCGGGTCGGCGGAGAAACAGGTCGGGATTCCGTCACACGGGTTGCGGGAAGCGGGCGGTGCTGACTAACCTACTGCCCTTCCGAACGGCGAATGCGAACTGGAGGCGCGGCATGTTCTACTGGCTCGGGGTTCTGCTGGCGACCATCGGCGCCACCCTCATCTTGAGCGCGCTCACCTTCGTATCGGCCCTCATCGGGGTGATCGTGAACGCGATGATCGTCCTCATGTGCGGACCCCTGATCGACCGGGCGATGGGCAAGCGAGGAGGGCTAGTGGCTGGAGGGTAACTCCTTCCTCCGAGTTGCCCCACCCCTTCCGTCCCGTCCCGCCCCCCACATGTCGAAAAGATTCCGCCTGATACGACTATAAGGCAAAGGTGGCCGCTGAATCTCCCGCCACCGTGTTTCGTAGGGCAACGATCCACGAGCGTCGGGCTCAATCTGTGGTCAGTAGTCTTGAGCGCTACTACCGTAGCGGGTAACCCATGAAACTCTCCGACCTGTCCATCCGCCGGCCGGTACTTGCCAGCATGATCAGCCTCGGGCTGATCCTCTTCGGCGCCATCGGATACACCCGGCTTGCCGTCCGGGAGTTCCCTGACGTCGATCCGCCTATCGTATCCGTCAGCACGCAGTTGGAGGGGGCGAATCCCCAGGTCGTGGAGTCGGCCGTCACCGATATCCTCGAGGAAGAGCTGAGTACGGTGGAGGGGCTGCGGACCCTTACGAGCTCCAGCCAGGAAGGGTTCAGCAACATCACCCTCGAGTTCAACCTCGAGCGTCCCGTGGAGGCGGCCGCGCAGGATGTGAGGGACAAGGTCGCCCGCGTGCGGGGACGACTGCCGGAGGACGTCCGCGAGCCGGTCGTGACCAAGCAGGAGGCCGACGCGCAACCCTTTTTCTGGCTGGCGCTCTCCGGCGAGAACTACGACCTCCTTCAGTTGTCCGACATCGGAGACCGGCTGGTGAAGTCCCGGTTGCAGACGCTTCCCGGCGTGGGCCAGGCAAGGATCTTCGGGGAGCGTCGTTTCTCCATGCGGGTGTGGCTCTCCGCGTCCCAGTTGTCGGCACGGGGGCTCACCGTGCAGGACGTCCAGCAGGCGATCCGGTCCCGCAACGTGGAGATCCCGGCGGGCCGGATCGAGTCCGAGCGTCGCGAGTTCACGGTGCGCTCGATGGGCGAGCTCAAGACGCCGGAGGAGTTCTCCAATCTCGTCGTCTCCAACGACGGCGGGGTGCTGGTCAAGCTTAAGGATCTCGCCCGGGTGGAGCTGGGCGCCGAGGACGAGCGCAGCGCGCTACGCTTCAAGGGCACGCCCGCGGTGGCGATCGGGGTCATCCGGCAGTCCAAGGCCAACATCATTCAGGTAGCGAACGCGATCCGCGCCGAGCTCCCGCGCGTGCAGGAGTCCCTGCCGCCGGGCGTGCGGCTCAGCGTGGCCTTCGACCAGTCGGTGTTCGTCTCGCGGTCGATCAGGGAAGCCGAGGAGACGCTGCTGCTCGCGGCGGGCCTCGTCGTGATCATCATTTTCATCTTCCTGCGAAACTTCCGGGCCACCATCATCCCGGGCCTCGCGATTCCGACGTCCATCGTCGCCACCTTCGCGATCATGTACTTCCTCGGGTTCTCGATCAACAACTTCACCCTGCTCGCGCTCACCCTCGCGATCGGCATCGTGGTGGACGACGCGATCATCGTGCTCGAGAACGCCTACCGGCACCAGGAAGAGCTGCACGAGAGTCCGGACGTGGCCGCCACCAACGGGACGCGGGAGATCGGGTTCGCCGTGATCGCCACCACGATCTCGCTCGTCGCGGTCTTCACTCCGCTCGCATTCCTCAAGGGCTCCACCGGACGTCTGTTCAACGAGTTCGGCATCGCGGTGGCGGGCTCGGTGGTGGTGTCGGGCTTCGTGGCGCTCACGCTCACCCCGATGCTGTGCGCCAAGATCCTGCGCGTCCCGCCGCGCCACGGTGTGCTGTACCGGGCGCTCGAGAGCGGGTTCAATGCGATCGCCTCGGCCTATGCCGGGGCACTCGCGGCGGCCCTTCGCCACCGCTGGATCGTGGTGGGTGGGGTGGCGGCGCTGACGCTCGGCGCCGTCGTCGTCTTCAAGACGCTCAAGCGCGAGTTCGTGCCGGCCGAGGACAAGGGCTGGTTCATGTCCATCATCATCGCCCCCGAGGGGTCGTCGCTGTCCTATACCGACGGGTACCAGCGGCGGGCCGAAGCCGTGCTCGACAAGACCAAGGACGTGGAGAGCTATTTCAGCGTCGTCAACATCGGCGACGGCGTGAGTCGCGGGATCATCTTCAGCAATCTGGTGGACTTCGACAAACGCACCCGCTCGATGAACGACATCATCGGGGAAGTCCAGGGCCAGCTCTTCGGCATCCCCGGCGTCCTGGCGTTCGCCAACAACCCGCCGGCCTTCGGCTGGGGCAACCCGGTCAACTTCGTGATCCAGCACCCCGACTTCTCCCTGCTCACCCAGGGCACGGACTCGATGCTCGCCCGGGCTCGCCAAGTCGCGGGTCTGGTGAACGTGGACAGCGACCTCCGGGTCAACAAGCCGGAGCTCACGGTGAACTTCGACCGCGACCGGGCGGAAGACCTGGGCGTCCCGGTCGGCGACGTCGCCACGACGCTCCAGGTACTGCTGGGCGGCAATCGTACCAGCACGTTCACCCGCAACAACAAGCAGTACGACGTGATCCTGCAGCTGGATCCCCGGGCCCGCGCCACGCCCGGCGACATGACCGGCCTGTACGTCCGCGGCCGCGACAACGGGCTGCTCAAGCTCGAGGCGCTCGCGAACGTGAAGGAAGGCGTCGGTCCGCGTGAGCTCAACCACTTCCAGCGGGTCCGGGCCGCCACCATCACGGCGGGTCTGGCTCCGGGGTTCACGCTGGGCGAGGCGCTCGATTCGCTGAATCGGATCGCTCGCGAGGTGCTGCCCAAGGGCAGCAGCACCGCGCTGGCGGGCGAATCCCGCGAGCTCGAAGAAAGCGGCTCGTCGCTCTACTTCGCGTTTGCGCTCGCCCTGCTCGTGGTGTTCATGGTCCTCGCGAGCCAGTTCGAGTCGCTGGTGCACCCCTTCACGGTGCTGCTCGCCGTGCCGCTCGCGGTCACGGGGGCCCTCTTCACGCTCAAGATCGCCGGCGCCACGCTCAACCTCTACAGCCAGATCGGCATGATCCTCCTCATCGGGCTGGTGACGAAGAACTCGATCCTGCTGGTCGAGTACATCAACCAGCTCAAGGAGCGCGGGCTGGACACCGTGGACGCGGCGCTCGAGTCGGGCCGCATCCGGCTCCGCCCGATTCTCATGACCTCGGTGGCCACCATCATGGGGGCGATGCCGATCGCCTTCGGGTTGGGCGCCGGGTCCATCAGCCGGCGGCCGCTCGGTTACGCGATCGTGGGTGGCGTGCTCTTCTCGACGCTGCTGACGCTGTTCGTGGTTCCGGCCGTCTACGTGATCTTCGACGGCGCGCTCGACCGGCTGCGCCGTCGCGCGGACGTCCCCCACGGGCCTCTCACCGCGGCGGAGGCGGAGTGATCTCGGCGCTGCTGCTGCTGCTGCAGGCCGCCACCCCGGTTGCGGACTCGGTTCCACGGGTCACCCTCGCGCAGGCGATCTCGCGGGCCACCCGGCTCGATCCGAATTACGTGCGAGCGCTGGGGCAGGTGGACAACGCCGAGTGGGGCCGGAGGGCGGCGATCACGGCCTTCGTGCTCCCCTCGATCACCGTGTTCGTCAACGCCACCAAGTATTCGACCGACCAGTTCAACATCGGCACCAGCCGCCCGCAGGACGTGTCGGTGATCGCCGACGTGACGGCGCGGTACGAGCTGTTCTCAGGACGGAAGCTGGCGGATCTCGGGCGGACGGCCGCCGAGCTCGACCAAGCCGAGGCCACCGAGCTCCAACAGCGGTTCCAGGCCGCGCTCCAGACCGAGGCCGATTACTACGGGGTGCTGCTCAACCAGGAGCTGGGCCGCGTCGCCCGGGAGCGGGTGCGGCGGGGGGAGGAGGGTCTCAGCATCGCCCGGGCGCGGGTCACCGCGGGCGCCGCGGTGCAGAGCGACTCGCTGCAGTTCGTGCTCGAGCTGACCCAGGCGCGCCTGGACTCGCTCCAGCGCGACGCCGCGCTCACCGTCGCCCGGCTGCAGCTCGGCCGGCGGGTAGGGGACGCGGGCCCGGTGGATGCCGTGCCGGTCGATACCACCCGGGCGCCCGACCTGCCCATCGCGCTGCCCGACGCCATCCGGACCGCGCTGTCGCAAGGCCCGCAGTATCGCGCGGCGCGAGCGGCGGAGCGGGCGGCCTCGTCGGCGCTCAAGGCGGAGCGCGGCGCCTATCTCCCGACCATCACCCTCGCGGGCGAGCACACCCGCTTCGACGTCAAGTTCTTCCCCGGTGCCGTCAACGTCTCGTCGATCGCGCTGGGCGTGTCGATTCCCATCTGGGACGACGGCCGACGGGAGATCGCCGTGACGCGGGCGAGGGTGAATCGCGACGTGTCCCGCGCGATCCGCGAAGATCTGGAGCGGGCGGCGCGCCGCGACGTGACGGCCGCCGTCGAAGCGTACCGAACCGCACAGGCCACGACGGCGCTCTCCGAGACGGCGGTCGTGGTCGCCATGGAGAACTATCGGGTCCAGGAGTCGCGCTATCGCGCCGGAGCTACCACCATCCTCGACGTGCTCGATGCGCAAGTGCGACTCACCCAGTCCGAGGCGGACCTGGTGCAATCGCGGTACGCTGCCCGCCTCGCGCTGGCCGGCCTCGAAGCCATCCTGGGCCAACGACTCTTCACCGACAGGACCTAGCCGTGAGACCCACCAGCAGTGTGCCGAGACGGCTCCTCAGCTCCGTGCTCCTCGCGGGACTGGTGGCCTGCAGCAACGCGGAATCGGCGGGCAAGCCGAAGGGCGGAGGCCAGGGCGGTCCTCCGGCCATGCCGGTCGAGGCCGCGGTCGCGCGCACCGACACGGTGATCGACGCCATTCTCGCCACCGGGCAGATCGAAGCGCTGCAGTCCATCGAGCTCCGTCCCGAGATCGAGGGCCGCATCGCGGAGATCCTCGTCCGGGAGGGAAGCCCGGTCGCCAAGGGCGCCCCCCTTTTCAAGGTGGACGACGCGGAGCTGGCGGCGCAGGTCGCGCGGGCGGAAGCCGATCGGGATCTCGCCCGCCAATCGCTCACCCGGACCAAGGATCTGCTGGGGCAGAAGGCCTCGTCCCAGGCCGAGCTGGAGCGTGCCGAAGCCACGGCGCGCAGCAACGAGGCGCAGCTCGCGCTGCTCAAAGTGCGGCTGGACCGTACCACTGTGCGGGCACCCTTCGCCGGCGTCGCCGGCCAGCGGTTCGTGAGTCTGGGCGACTACGTGACGAGCGATACCAGACTGCTGTCGCTGCAGACCGTCTCGCCCCAACGGGCCTCGTTCCAGGTCCCCGAGCGCTATGCCGATCAAGTGAAGCCGGGCCAGCGGGTGGTCTTCCGGGTCGCCGCGCTGCCCGGCAAGGAGTTCACCGGACGGGTCGACTTCGTCGACCCGGTCGTTCAGCTCCCCGGTCGCACGATCCTGGTGAAGGCGATGGTCCCCAATCCGAAGCGCGAACTCCAGGCCGGGATGTTCATCGAGGCCCGGCTCGCCACGGCCGTGCGGCCGAGCGCCGTCGTCGTGCCGGAGGATGCGGTCCTCCCGCTGCAGGGGTCCAACTACATTTGGGTAGTCACCGGGGGCAAGGCGACCCGCCGCCAGGTCGAGCTGGGCGTGCGCACCCCCGGATTCGTCGAGGTGAGGAACGGCGTGGAGGCACAGGAGCAAGTGGTGGTGGGAGGTCAGGAACGGCTGGGCGAGGGCGTGGCGGTAGCCGCCCAGATCGTGGACCGGACCCCGGTTCGGGCCACCGAATCGGCGGTCGCGGAATGAACAGCGGCGTGGCGGCGCCCGACTTCACGCTCACGGACGCGAACGGGAAGGCGGTGTCCCTCTCCGATTTTCGCGGCCGCGACGTCGTTCTCTACTTCTATCCGCAGGACGACACGCCGGGCTGTACCAAGGAGGCGTGCGCGTTCCGGAACTCCTGGAGCGACATTCAGGCGCTGGGCGCCACCGTCCTGGGGGTCTCCGGTGACGACGCCGAGTCCCATACCCGATTCGCGGCCAAGTACCGGCTGCCCTTCACACTGCTGTCGGATCCGGACCATAGAGTCATGCGGGAGTACGGTGCCTATGGAGAGAAGACCCTCTACGGCCGGAAGAGCATCGGGACCATACGCTCGACCGTCTGGATCGGGCCGGACGGCCTCGTCAAGCGTCACTGGGCCCGAGTGAGCAACGCCGCCGAGCATCCCGCCAAGGTCCTCGAGGCCATCCGCGCCGGGACCTGACCGCCTGCCGCCGTTATACTTCCTGCGGATTCCACCACGGACCTTGGCATGACTGCTCGTCCCACCACCTCCTCCCGCTCCTTCGTGGCGTGGATCTGGGAGTGGATCAAATCGATCGTCGTCGCGCTCGTCGTCTGGTTCTTCCTGCGGACCTTCCTCGTCGAGGCGTTCCGGATTCCCTCGGGCAGCATGGAGAACACGCTGCTGATCGGGGACTTCCTGTTCGTGAACAAGGCGTTGTACGGCGCCGAGGTCCCCATCCTCCACAGCCGGCTGCCGCCGGTGCGGGAGCCGGTGCGCGACGACATTCTGGTGTTCGATTCGGTCGAAGAGGAGGGACTCAAGGTCGTCAAGCGACTGATCGGCATGCCGGGAGACACGCTGTCCATGGAAGGCGGCCAGCTCTATCTCAACGGGCGCAAGGTGGACGAGCCCTACGCCCTGCACGCCGATCCGGGGCGATCCGAAGATCCCGGGCAGCGCGCCAAGATGCGCGCCTGGCAGGTGCCCCACCTGGTGGACCACGACACCGCCTCATACCACCCCGATCTCCAGGACTGGGGTCCGATCGTGGTGCCCGCCGACTCCTTTTTCATGATGGGTGACAATCGGGACAGCTCCTACGACGGCCGGTACTGGGGGTTCCTGCCGCGGGCCAACGTGCGGGGACGTCCGCTGCTCGTGTATTTCAGCTACGACCCGGGCAGTTGGCGCGCGCTGCCGTTCCTCACCGCCGTACGGTGGGGACGCATCTTCTCATCGCCGAAGTAGGATCAGTGCCCGGTCGGATGTCTGGGAGCCTCCGGGAGAGACTCCGGGTTGAGCACGCGTGGGATGTAGGTAGCGGTCCGCCCGCAGCCGGCACAATGGAGCGTCACTCGACCACCGGGTGCGTCGTCCGCGGAAGCTCGCAGCGGGGTGCGTTCGACGGCGGTGGAGTTGCAGGAGGGGCAAACCAACGGTTTCTGGTCCCGATCCGACGCGATCAGAATCAGTGCTTCGGGCGCCCGGTACTCCTTGATACCCCGACGTCCCACGGTCGGCCCTTCCAGGCGGGGTGACACTGGCCAAAAACGCCCCACCCACCGCTAATGTACGGAAGCTCGGGGCGCGGCGCAAAAAGCCGCCCTGTCTGCTCGGTGTCCGAGGGAGGTTGGTCCATGCGATGCGCACGTTCTATTCCGTTCCTCACCCTCATCCTGCTCGCGATGGTCACCCACCGGAGCTCGGCGCAGACGAGCCACCTGATCAAGCTCCAGGCCGGCAGCGGCGAGGACGCCTATCGGTTCGTGCCCGAGCGGGTTGTGGCGCATGTGAACGACGTGCTGGTGTTCCAGGTCGTGAGCGGGGAGCCCCACAGCATCACGTTCGAGGCCGAAGGACTGTCTCCCCAGGCCCATGACGCCCTCAATCAGGCCCTCAAGCGGCGATCCGCCGACCTGACCAGTCCGCTCCTGACGGCCCCCGGTGCCGAGTATCGGATCGAGATTCCCGCGATCCCGAAGGGCCGATACCGGTTCTTCTGCCTGCCGCACCGCGCCTACGACGAGCGCGGCGTCCTTGTGATAGAGTAGCTTCTACTACTACTAGCGCTCCGAATCGAGTCGTGCGAGACTTCGCGCTCGGATGGCCCCGCCGGGGTCGTGGGCCTGAAGTCTCTGCATAGGAGGTGGTGTGGTATCGGAGCTTGGTGGTTCTCAGATTTCGACCCTGCTGGAAACGCTCCCGGGCATCGCGAACGTGCTGCGGAGTCCGGTCGCCGACGCCCTCGGCAATGTCATCAGGGCGGCCGCCCGCCTGACCGAGTTCAACGTGGCCGACGCCGATGAGCTGGTCCGATATGCGACTCGGCGTGGGCTGCTGGCTCAGGAGGAGGGCGACCGGGTGCTCGCGGAGGTCCACGCCGCCGAGCAGCGCCGGGCCGACAAGGCGGCGGATCGGGAGCGGGCGCAACGGGCCAAGGCTCGCGCCAAGACCAAGGCGGCGCGTCACGTGAAGTCTGCCAGAAAGGTGAAGAAGTCGGTCAAACACGGCCGACGCCGGTAGCGCACGTCAGGTCTTGAACTCCTGCACCAGGCCGGTGAGGCGGTTGGCCGCTTGGAGCAGGTCTCCCGCCGCCGAAGCCATCTCCTCAGTACTCGCACTCTGCTCCTCCGCCGCCGCGCTCACCTCCTCGCTCGCAGAGGCGTGCTCGGTGGCGGCCTGACTGGCTTCCTGGGTCCGGAGGCCAACCTGTTCCACGATCTGCTGGTTCGCCGCGGCCTCCCGGGCCACCTCGGAGGCCGCGAGATGCACCTCGCGGATCGCTTCGGAGATCTCTTCCAGCGCCCGCGCCGCCGAGGTGGCGACCGACTCGATCCCCTGCACGCGATCGGATCCGGCCTCCATCGTGAGGGAGACCTCCCGGACCTGCTTGCGGATGTATTGCACGGTCTTGGCGACGTCCTCGGCCGCGGCCGCGCTCGAATCGGCCAGCCGTCGCACCTCCTCGGCCACGACCGCGAAGCCGCGGCCGTGCGCGCCGGCGCGGGCTGCCTCGATGGCCGCGTTCAGGGCGAGCAGATTGGTCTGTGACGAAATCTGGCGGATCAGGTCGATGAACGCGGTAATGGGCTCGGAGAGCCGAGCCAGCTCCTGAACCTGCGCCCCCGACGTCGCGACAACCTCGCGAATGCCCAGCAGGGTCGTCCCCGCCTCGGCCACGTCCGCGCGGTGGTGGGCGGCCAGCTCCCGAATGCGATCGCCCAGCATCACGACGCGGGACGACGTCTTCGCGTTCGATTCGGCGATGCCCTTGAGACTCGACAGCAGCGCGTCGGCCTTCTCCATGCCCTGAACCTGCTGGTCGGCGCTGGCCGCGATCCGCACCATCGCGCTCGAGATCTCGCCGCTGCTGGCCGCGAGTTCCTCGCTGACCGCCGAGAAGTCGGTCGCGCTGTTGCCGATCCGGGTCGCCTCACCATTGACTGCCTGCACCACGACGCGCAAGCGTGAGCCCATGTCGTCCATCGCGCGGGCGAGCTGCTCGATCTCCGACGGCATGGCGGCGCCCAGGTGGATCGGCCGGAGATCGCCCCCCCCGAACTTCTCGGCGGCTCCGATGAGCTCCGCCAGGGGCCGGTCCACCGAGCGCACCGTCCAGAACACCGTGAAGGCACCCACGAGCAGCGCGGCCAGCGCGAGCCCCCACAGAGCGCGCCGCCGGGCGGATGCCTGGCGCTGCAACGCGACCGCGCGCGTCATGGACCGGTCGACCTGCGCGAGCCCGAGGGCGCGCACGTCGCCCAGGAGTGTATCGGACGGCGCGGTGGTCCGGTCGGCCAACCGGCGGGCCTCGTCATGCCGGCCGAGATCGGTCAACGCGTGGGCCAGCCCGTAATACACCTCGATCTGCGCCTGATTGGCGGCGATCCGGTTGACGATGTAGCGGTCGCCGGTGGTGAGGGCGCGGAACGTCTGATACCGTCGTTGGTAAGCGAAGGCGGAATCACCTTGTTCGATCACCTGCGACTTGAGTTGCAGGGTGGGGTGGATGATGTACTGCTGGGCCGACCGGACTTCCGAGGCGAGCGACCACACGAGCCCATTACCGATATCGGCGCTCTCGAGCACCAGTTCGATCTCCTGATTGACCGATCGGTCAAGCCCGCGAATGGAGTTCACTCCCAGGAGCGCGATGACGAAGACGAGGCCGATCAGCAGGACCATGCCGGTGATCACGCGGCCGCGAAGGCTCCGAAGCGGTTTCATTGCGCGCCCAGCCTTTCCTCGGTTCCCTGGACTTCCACCGCACCGCGATGAACGAGACCGATATAGACGTTCCGGGTGGACACGTCGCCGGAGCTATCGAAGGCCAAGGTGCCCATCACGCCCTCGAATGGAGGCATCGAGGTCCCCACCCCGGCGAGTGCTTGCCGAATGGCTGCGCGACCAGTGCCGGCCCTCGCGATCACCTCTCGGAGGAGATAGATCGCGTCGTACGTCCCGGCCGCGGGCTGATTGGGCGGACCGGCCGTCGGAAACTTCTTCCGGAAGGCTGCGATGAACCGTCGGTTCGCGTCGGTCGGTATTGCCGGGAAGTACGGAGAGGAGAGGTAGACTCCTTCGGCGAGCGCACCGGATTCCTGAATGCCCTCGAGCCCGTCTCCGCCGATCACGGGCATGGTGAGGCCCCGGCGCCTCGCCTGGCGGATGATCTCTTCCGCATCGCCGCGATTGCCGGCTACGACGATGAATTCGGGGCGAGTCCCATGAGCGAGCAGGTCGAGGTAGGGACCGACTTCCGGCTTGTCGCCGAGATAGGGGTTCATCGCCTGGAGCTCGCCACCCGATCGGGCGAACTCGTTGGCGAACGATTGTCGGATACCCCGTCCGTACTGATCGTTGAGGTAGAATAGAGCGCCGGTGCTGAAGTGGAGCCGCTC
Source organism: uncultured Gemmatimonadales bacterium (assembly GCA_963757525.1). Lineage (GTDB taxonomy): Bacteria > Gemmatimonadota > Gemmatimonadetes > Gemmatimonadales > GWC2-71-9 > CAVVWJ01. The sequence continues at coordinate 811,598 of CAVWRM010000001.1, read as the reverse complement.
GCTCACCCAGTGAGCAAGCGCGGTGCCGTGCGCGACGTCGCTGGGGCAGACACGAAAAATGTACGCGCCCGCGGTGGAGAGCTCGGGGGAGGAAGACGACGGCGAGATGGCCGCGACCGGGCGGTCGCCGCCGTTGTAGATGGGGGCGGCCGCCAACGTCTCGCCCGAGAAGATGTGCCCGACCACCGCGGCGACGTCGGAGTCGTAGAGCTCGCCTGCGACGAACACCGCGGAATCCGGGTCGGCGTAGTCGTCCCGCGTCACCAGCTCGAGGCGTCGGCCGTTGATCCCGCCGGACGCATTGATCTCGTCGGCGGCGAGCTCCGCGGCCTGCTTCATCGGCAGCCCGATGGGATCGCTGAACGAGCCGGCGACCCCGATCCGCACGACTTCGCGGGCGGGGGTCCGGCACGAGGCCGTGGCCAGCGCAATGAAGACGATCAGACCGGCCCGGCGCGCATTACGCCGCAAAGGTTCGAACAATGCCAAGTCGCGATCCTCGGTGCATTATTTCCGTTCGCGGCACGCGGCGCGTGGATCCCGGGCGCCGGGTGCTGGACGGGCTCCGGTCGCGTCGATGGGCTAACTTTTTAGAATTGAACGAGTTAGGTGCTTGGAGCGCCAGGCTTTCCGATCCGCGCGGGCGCCGCCGTGCGGGGAGGACCGTGCTCCGGGGTGGGGAAGTGCAAGTTACGTACTCACAATGGATCGACTGAACGAGGGTGGAGGGCGATGCTCGATTGGACCGATCGGCAGGCGGACGCGTCCTTCGACCTTCACGGCCAGATGGTAACCGAAGCGGCCGAGAACGCCGAGCGTTTTCTGAGGGCGCAAGCCAGGGTGCGACGAGATGCCGTGGTGCGGCTGATCACCGGGCGGGGCCGCGGCGGAGGCGGCGCGCCGATCCGCACCCGGGTGCGCACGCTACTGCGCGGTCTCCGAGAGCGGGGCGACGTCGTGCGTGACTTCGTCCTGGAGGATTCCGAGGGAAGCTTCCTGATCCGCCTTCGTTAGGAATGGCGAGGGTTCTTCGCGCGATCACGGCCCCAGGCGTCGAGCACCCGTCCGTCCACGAGACTGACCGAGACCGGCTTGTCGTTCCGATCCGTGCGCCAGGTGAGCCGAAGCATCCGGCCCTGGCGCACCCACTGCATCATCCACTGCGACCCTTGCACCTTCGCGCCGACGCTGCCGTAGCGGCGCTCGATCGCGCGGCGCCAGCGGTCGACCTGTCCGCCGCTGCCGTACCCGGAGATCGTCATCACGCTCGCGACGCTGTCGACGGCCGAGACCCAGAGATCGACCGCGCCCCCGAGGTCGGCGAGCTGCACGGCGGCGCGGCACTCGCTGACTCGGCGGTCGGCCTTGGCGCTCTTGCAACGAAGCGGCTCGCCGTCGAGCCGGCGAAGCACGCCGTTGATCTCATCGAGGCGCGCGCCGGCGCGAAAGCCATGGAACTCAAGCGCGGTGGTGTCGGCCGTCGGGGTGGCCTGGGCGCCGACTGACGCGACGGACGCCCACACCACTGCCAGCGCGAGAGCGCGGACGATGATCTTCATGCGGCTCAGCTCCAGGTCGTGGGTGAGGATGGCCGGGCCAAGTACGGCAAGAAGTGTACGCGATCGAGATCCCCCACCGGTGAGGCGGGGGTCTGGAGGAGGCTGGCTCGGGGTCGGAGGGGTAGAGCGCCGGAGCGCCGGTCTCAGAGCTTGCGGACGTTGGAGGCCTGGAGGCCCTTGGGGCCTTCGACGACCTCGAACTCCACGTTGTCTCCTTCGGAGAGTGATCTGAAACCTTCGGCGATGATTGCGGTGTGATGAACGAATACGTCCTTGCCACCGTCTTGCGCGATGAAGCCGAACCCCTTCGCGTCATTGAACCACTTTACCGTGCCCTTCGCCATTGCTGCAACCTCTTGAAAGGGAGCCCGCAGGCCCCGGGAGACCCCCGACCCTCGTGGCCGGGTGAAAACCCCGAAAATGCAAAAAAGCCGCCCGGGCTAGGCCCGGCCGGCCAGCGAAGACTCAGCAGTGCAAGGGATTCACAGCGCGAAGCATGGACTAAGGTTGTGCCCGGTTTGGGAATTGTCAATAAGCGCTCACCGTAGCACCACCCCCGCCGCCCGCAGCTCGTGGTTGAGCAGCCATCGCTTCTTGGCCAGCCCGCCGCCATACCCTACCAGGCTCCCATCCTTACCTACCACGCGGTGGCAGGGGATCAGGATCGCCAGGTGATTGGCGGAGACGAGCCATCCGATTTGCCGTGGGTGGAGATCGGTGGCTCGGGCGACGTCATCATAAGACCGGGTCTGGCCCAGGGGGATCTTCCGAAGAGTCTTGAACACGGCAACTTGAGCCGGTGAGAGGTCGAACCAGCGCTTGAGGTGGTCGGGATAGGGGAAGGGGCGGCTGGCCCCCCCGAAGTAATCGTCGAGCCAGCCTGAGGTGATGCGACAGGGTCCCTGGCCGATGTGGAGCTCGGGCACGGCGGCCCTGAGCCGAACCGCCCACTTCACGGTCGAAGCCCGATGGGGATACTCGACCACGAGTGGACCGGCCTCGCATTCCACGATGGTCAGCGCTCCCAGGGGGGAGTTGTACGACGTCCACTCGACGTGCATGGAATCTCCGGAGCCGACGGACTCGTCGAGGGTAAGTTATCGCGCGCGCCGACATCCGGCCAATCTCACGGCGACCACGAGGTCATAGGTCATGGCTCTTGGGTCATAGGTCTTGGGTCGTTGAGGACCCACTTTCGACTTTCGACCTCCGACTTCTTACATTCCCCTCATGTCCACTCCACAGACGCTGGTGGTCCGCACGTTCACTGATCGGGCTGAAGGCTTGTCCCACTTCGTATTGCGGGCCGGCGAGGCGCCGAGGCTGCTGGCATTTGATGACGCGCTGGGGTGCCCGGTGGAAACGGCCCTGGCGGCGCTCGAATGGACCGGTGCGGTGGGCATCCTGCTCGACGACGACATGCTGCACGCGGCGCGGCTCACGAGCGAAACCGCCGCGGCGGTGATCGAAAGAAAGGGTCAGGCCGGGCGTACCTACGTCTATCTCGGGCCCCGCCTCGACGCGCCGCCGATGGACGTGTTCGAGGGGGCAATCCTCTTTGACGAGCCGGGGGTGAAAGCGGTCGAGTTTACCCAGCGGGCCCACGCCTTGGCGCATTTCCTCCGCGCTACCGCCGGAGCGGGCGCGTTGCTCGCGCTGCTCGGACGACGCGCGCCCGAGATCCGCCACCTTCGGAGATGGCTCGGCTCGATCATTCAGGAGCTCGACGTGCCGCGGCCGCTGGTGGCCGGTTGGTTCGCCGCGAGCGCCGCCGGATGTCTCTTCAGCTCGCCCGAAATGGAGCAGACTTACCGCTACATCGAGGTCGGTCTCGAGTCGTAGGCGGAACGCACACCGAAGGGGAGTTGTGGATACACATCTCCACATCGTGTGGACGGAGACGGTAGGCGCTGGCCGCGAACGTGCTTAGGTATCCACACCCTGCCCACCAAGAAGTCACGTAACCCGAATAAAATCAGGCACTTGCGCGATTGGCAGCGGACCGTATCTTGGTATCCACGCGCCTCGCTGAACACGTGCTGAGACCCCGTGTCACAGTGGCGGACGGCAGGCGGGTTCGAGCGGGATATCGGGGGAGAGGGCCGACGCAACCAAGGGCTCAGGCACTCGCAGATCCCGGTGATCACCCCGGCTCGAACAGGTGAAGCCAGTCGCGTGCTTCATCCTCCCCGATTTGGCGCCTCGGGGTGCAGTGCGAAGGGTCGGTCCGCGACCTGATCCGAATCGCAGCGCTCGCATAGACGAACCAGGTGGGATGGCCATCCGGCCTGGGGATCAAAGCCAAGGCTCTACCGCGCCCTCCCGAGTGGCCTATCAGCCATCGACGGCAGGTAGAAGAAGAACGACGGCAGCGATGCCACGACCTTGGGTAGTCCATGCGCGGGACGGCCGTCTAGCCACGACTAGGCGGCCGTTCCGTTTTCATGTCGGCCATACCGCGACGACTCCGCCGGTCATTTTCCGACTGCGGCCCATCAGGGAACGATTACCTTCCACTCCATGGCTCAGGCCCCGCTCCACCTGCTCGTTCTGGAGCAAGATCCCGCTCGGCGCGAGCAGCTCGTCGGGCTGCTTCGCGGAGCGGGACATCGAGCGGCGGCGGCACCCGACGCTTCGGCGGCCTCGATGGCCATCGGCGTGCCGGGGTTCGATACCCTCGTCCTGGACCTCGCCTTCCCCGATCTCGATCTTGGATTGCTGCGCCAGTCGCTGACGCCGGCTGGTCCCGACGAGCCAGATTCACTGGCCGCGGCCGAGCGGCGCCACATCGCCCGCGCCCTCCGACACACCGATGGGAACAAGCGGCGCGCCGCGCTGCTCCTGGGCATCTCGCGCTCGACCCTGCTCAACAAGGTCCGAAAATACGGCCTGATGGTGGCGCTTGCGCTCGTGGCGACTCCGGGCGCGGGACTGGCGCTTCAGGCGGGCGCGATCTCCGCCGGGCGGGTCAAGGTGGGAACGCTCAGCTTCGACGGACATGCGACCCCCGGCCAATTCGTGGGAAAGACGTCGGAGATCACCGGCGAGATGACGGCGGCGGATAGCCTGAGCGGCGTCCGCGGCTGGGTGGAAGCACCGGTCAAAACCCTGACGACCGCCAACGACCGGCGGGATCGGGATATGGCGAAATCCATGGAGCCCGACAAGTTTCCCAACTTGAGATTCGATCTCAAGGGCGTGTCGGTAAAGTCGGCTGGACCGGACAGTGCCGCGGTGGCAATGCAGGGAGCCTTGGCGATCCACGGGGTGAGCCGTGAGGTGACGCTGCCGGCCACCGTCCGCCGGACCGGCGGCGAGGTGCACCTGCGGAGCGACTTTCCGCTCAACCTCAAGGACTACAAGATCGGCGGCCTGACGAAGATGCTTGGCATGCTCAAGATGGAGGAGCGCATCGAGGTGCACGTCGACCTCACGTTCGCTCCAGAATAGTCCGGTGCGGGGTGGCGGGTCACTGGACCCGGAGCCGCCCCAGGCGCGACACGACAACCGTGCGGATGGCGCTCCCGCGGGTGAGCACCAGCGTCGCGTTGGAAAGCCCGGTGGTAATGCCGATGGGTGAGAATGTGAGCCGCCTGGGCCCTCCTGGGAGGGCTACCCCCGCTGATGCCGGGCCGGGCGCGCTCCAGCGAGCGACGCTGTCGCCCTCCACGACAATCGAATCCGCTGCGATGATGAGAACGACGGGCCGGCTCATGAGAATCGCGGTGGTTCGAGCCCGCCTGTGGGCGGCGGCGATCCGGCCGGCCTCGTCGTTGACCGCGAGCCGATCCTTGGCCGCCCGGAAACCGGGCAGCGCAATACCCAAGAGCAGTCCGAGAACCGCCAGGGACAGAAGCGTCTCGATCAGCGTATAGCCGCGGCGCATGGGCCACGATAGCGTGGCCCGACTCTTGTACCGGTACCCCTCCCAGGCAGGTGGTGGCAAGAACTTGCATGCCCTTGCCTGCCTGAGGTTCGCGGGCGATACTAGCTAGACCTGGGACCCTATAACCAAGGATTTCGCCGCTGTTTACGGCTCAGCAGCTCTTCGGCGAGTTCGAGCACGGCACCAATGTGCTCACGTTCGGCGCGTTCCTGGATCGTGCCTGCCTCGAGCGTGCGCGCGAGCACGATGATTCCGCACGGCTCGCGCTCGGCGCGTACGTCGTGTGCCGTCTCGTGGGCAGCATGTTCAGCCTGGACCATCCCCCCGATGCGGACGAAGCCTTCGCCTGGCAGCTCGATGCCGTGCGCCGGCATCTGCGCGCGCTGCCGGTCGATGCTCCCGAGCTCGCGCATCTGACGGGCATCTCGCACGAGGTGTCGGACATGCGGGCGCCCAGCGGGGGCCTGCGTCTCAGCCTCATGGCCTACGCGTACTTTCTCGAGCACGAGGGCCGGCTCGAGGAGGCCCTCGAGGTGCTCGGCCTCGCCACCCGCACGTACGGCGACGCGCTCCCCGCGGCGGACTTCGCCTCGACCGCGCTCTTCGCGGCCCGGCTCAACCGCCTCCTCGCCCGCTGGACCATCGCGACGAGCTGCTACACTGCCGCTGAAGCGGCCGCCAAGGAAGCCGACGACAGCATGATGCAGCTGCGCGCCAGGCTCGGGCGCGGCGCGGTCCTTCGCGGCACCGGCAATTTTCCGATGGCGCGCGCCATCGGCGAGGAGGTCATGCGGGCCGCGGCCGAGGCCAACCTCCCCGAGATGCAGGCCATGGCCTACACCGATCTCGGTGCGGTCTACTCGGTCGAGGGCAAGAAGGTCGAGTGCGTGCAGGCCAACTACCGCGCGTTCGTCCTCACCGAAGATCCGCTGCAGCGCATGCGCATCCTCGGCGACATCGCGCTGGGTCTCATGGATCTCGGAGTGCTCGACGTGGCCCGGCTGGCTTTCGACATGGTCATCGCGTCCAACGCCAGCTTCGTGGTCCGGACCAATGCCATGCTGGAGCTGATGGCGATGGAATCGGCCACCGGCGACCGCATGGCGTTCCAGCGCCGGCGGACGGATGTAGAGGGATTCGTCGAGCGCATGCCGCCGAGCATGCTTGCGGACTTCCACTACAAGGCAGGCGTCGGCCTTGCCCGATTCGGCCAGCTGAGTCGGGCCCGGGCACTGCTGAAGGCCGGGCTGACCCATAGCGAGTCCCACCGGCTTAACGCCTGGTATTTCCGCTTTGATCGAACTCTGGCTGAGCTCTCGGAAGGGGCTCCCCGCGAGCCCGAGCGCGCCACGGATTCCGACTGGAGTTCGTCTCCAGCTCTGAACGAAGTGGCGGTCGGGCTTCGCGAGTACGCCTCGTCCACCAGCTAGTTGTTCGCGCCCTGCCCCTCGAACGACGGCGCCGGCTGATCCGACGGTCCGGTCGCATCGGCCCGGGTGCACGCGGTTGAGGTGAGGGTAGCGAGCGCCAGGGACGCCAGGACAATCCACTTGGTGGCTGGACGAGACATGGGACGACCTCTCATGTTGAATGGGACAGGCCCAGGGGAACTGGGCCAATCTGTGGCCTAGTCCCCGTAGTTTTTAGGTCCTTTTTGCGACAAATAGGGGCCGATTTGCGACATCTGCTTCTCGCCGCAGTCCCCGGGGAGCGACTCTTCCGGCTGCGGACCCTCGATCCGGACCGCTTCGGCTGGGAGTCCGTGAACACCTGGGCTGAAGCAGTGGATGTGATCCGGGCGAAGCCGGTGGACATGGCGGTGGTGGATCCTCTGCTCGGCGGCGGCTCACCGCGGCCCCACGGAATCGAGCGCCTGCGGCAGTTCTTCCCCTCTCTGCCGCTCCTGGTGTACACCGAGCTGGCGCCGGCCACGGCGGGGGTGTTGCTGGAGCTGGGACGGGCGGGGATTCGACGGGTGGTGGTGCACCGGTTCGAGGATGCGCCGGGCGCGTTGCGTCATGCGATCCTGGCGGAGCTGGAGCACAGCGCCTCGCAGCAGGTGCTGCAGGATCTGTCGGAGACGCTCCGCGACCTGCCGGTAGAGCTGCGTCAGGCCCTGGAGGCCATGCTCCACACCGCGGGGGATGGGTCCAGCGTCACGGCGCTCGCCGAACGGGCCCAACTCACGCGGCGAACCTGCGAGCGTTGGTTCACCAAGCTAAGTCTGCCCTCACCACGAACCGTCATGGTGGTGACCCGGCTGCTGTACGCGCACCGCCTGCTGCTCGATCCAGGGTATACTGTCGAGGATGTCGCGTCGAAGCTCGGTTACAGCAAGGCCAAGACGCTTCAGATGCATCTACGGGCGGTGTTCGGGCTTACGGCCGGCGAGCTGCGTGTGTCGCTGTCCACCCACGAGGCCCTCACGATGGTCACCAACCGCTACTTCACCGCGCTCCATCAGGTAGCCTCGTGAGCGCGCGCATTCTCGTCATCGACGACGAGCCCGCCATCCGCCGCACGCTCGAGCGCGCCTTGAAGAGCCTGCACTACGAGGTGATCTCCGCCGGCGATCCGCATCTGGTGTACAGCATGCTCGACGAGATGGACGTCGATCTCGTGCTGCTCGATCTTCACCTGCAACAGATATCGGGGGACACGCTCTTCCTCGCGTTGGTGCGGCGCTGGCCCCGTCTTCATGGACGGGTTATCCTCATGACCGGCGACACCTTTGCCGAGAAGGAACATTGGCCCCGGGAGCTCGTGAGTTGTCCGACACTGCTCAAGCCGTTCACGCTGGAGACATTGGGGAACGCGGTGCGGGCGGCGCTCGCGGCGACGGAGGGGGGGAAGCGGGCGAACGGTCACGCGTGACCGGGAGTCCCCCGCCGGCCCCCCAGCCGGACCCGCTCACCACGCTCCGCGAATATCGCGCGCTGGCTCCCTGGGGGCTGCGTGACCTGACGGCCCTTGCCGCCGGCATCCTCGACGCCTCGGGTGTCATCCCGGTCAATGCCGCCGCGCGAGCGCAGCCGAGCGAGCGCACCATCCGGTTCTACATCGCGCGTGGCCTCGTGAGTCCGCCCGAAGGACGGGGGACCGCGGCCGTCTACTCCTATCGCCACCTCCTGCAGGTCCTCGCCATCAAGCTGCGCCAGATGGAGGGCGCCACGCTGGAGACGATGATCCGGGAGTTCGCCGACCTCACGGGTGATCTCATCGAGCGGCGGACCGCCGCAGCGCTCGGACCCGGACTCCCCCGTCCCGAACGTCTCCGCCTGCTGCAGGGACCCGGCACCGGACGCGGGCGGGTAGGCCGCGCCGTGCTGGGGTGGCTGGCCCCGGCCGAAGAGGCCGGCGAGAGCGCCGTGTGCCGCCGCGTGATCGTCTCGCCGGGTATCGAGGTCATCATCGACGAGCAGCATCCCGTCATCCGGCTCAACGGCGATACCGCCGCCATCGCCGAGGCCCTGCGTCAGGCCATCGCAGGCCTCGTGTCTCCCTAGCCCCCGACGAAAGGTGTCCATGGGCGCCATCATTCTCCTGGTCGTCGTCGCCCTCCTCGTGTTCTGGATGGTCGGCGCCTACAACCGGCTGATCTCGCTCAAGAACCAGGTCGCCAACGCCTGGAAGCAGATCGACGTGCAGCTGAAACGGCGCCACGATCTCATTCCCAACCTGGTCAACACCGTCAAGGGGGCGATGAACTTCGAGCGGACCACGCTCGAGGCGGTGATCAGCGCGCGCAACAAGGCGGTGAATGCGTCCGGCGTCCAGCAGACGGCCCAAGCCGAGGGCGAGCTGACCCAGGCGCTCGGCCGGCTCTTCGCCCTCACCGAGGCGTATCCCGACCTCAAGGCGACGGGCAACGTGGCGCAGCTGCAGGAGGAGTTGACCAGCACCGAGAACAAGATCGGATTCGCCCGGCAGCTCTACAACGACACCGCCACCCAGTACAACACGGCCCAGGCGACGTTCCCCACCCTGCTGGTCGCCGGGATCGCCAAGGCGGCGCCCGCCGAGCTGTGGGAGATCCAGGAGCCCACCGAGCGAGCGGTGCCGAACGTCGATTTGTCGCTGGGAAGCTGACTTCGAGTAACGGTTGGCGTCAGCGGGCGCGCGTGTACGACAGCGCCAGGCCGGCGAGCCAGTTCCCGTCGCGCAGGAAGACGCGGTGAACTCCCGCGCTCACACTCAGGCCATCCGCCAGTCCCAGCGCTGCCACCCCCGCCCCGAACATGGCTCTGAGACCGGCATCGGTGCCGGCGTTCGTCCGCACCAGCCCGGTGCCCACCCCCGGCTCGACGTAAGGGATGAGCCGGACGCCGCGGGTCGACGGCACCAGCGCGATGGGCAGACGCTGCCCCGTGGCGAACAGCGTGCCGCCGTCCGGCGTGCCGATTCCCGCCGACACGGCCACGCCGATGTTGAGCGTCGCGCGGCTCGAATCTCGGCCCATCGCCAGTCCCACGAGCCGCTCGCTGAAGTTCATCTCCGCCATGAAATGGCTCGCGCAGCGCGGCTCGTCGCAGGTCGGATGATACACCCCTGCCGCGACACCGAGTCGCCCCCCGCCGAGGCGGATATCGCCGCCGATCGCGACATTGTGGACGTAGTCGGACGTGGCGAAGCTCACCAGCCCATACCGCGCGGCCACCGCCAGACGGCCGCCGGCCACGCCGGTCATCGACGCCGGCAAGGCCAGGGGAACCGCCGCGACGGGCGTCTGCGTCAGGGCTCGATAGGCCGCGCTGTCGCTGGCATCCTGCGCCCGGCCGGTGATGGGGAGGACGCAACACACCATCGCGGTGAGTGCCAAACGCTGCACGAAGCCTCCGGTCGTCCCACAGGTCGGGTGAGGAGGCTTGAAATTCACCGGCCCCTCAGGCTGCCGCAACCAGCGGCCGCCTGAGCGAACTTCGTGCCTGGCGATCGACTGTCGGAAGGGAGGGCCGCGTGAGCGAGCAGGGGAACCTCTTCGCCCAGCAGGAGTCCAATCGCCGGCGCTCGACCTGGCTCGTTGTCGGATTCATCCTCTTCTTCGCATGGGTCGGGTTCGGCGGCGACGTGGCGATCTGGCTGCTGACATCCGACGCATCATCCGGCTCGTATCATCACGTCGTTCCGTTCATCGGGATCGTCACCACGGTCGTGGCCGCCGGCATCTGCTGGTTCTCGTGGCGCTTCGGAGCTCAGCGAGTGCTCTGGTCCACCGGCGCCCGGGAGGTGACCCAGCCGGCCACGGCGGAGGAGCGCCAGCTCGCCAACGTGGTGGAGGAAATGGCGATCGCGTCGGGCCAGCCGAAGCCGCGGCTGTGGATCGTGCCGGATGACGACCCTAACGCGTTTGCGACCGGACGCGATGCCTCCACGGCCAGTATCGCGGTGACCGAGGGTCTGCTGCGGACGCTGTCGCGCGACGAGCTGCAGGGCGTGGTGGCCCACGAGATGGCGCACATCCGCAATCTCGACATCCGGCTCATGACGCTGCTGGCCGGCATGGTCGGCGCGATCGCGCTCATGTCGGACGGCATGGGCCGAATGCTTCGCGGAGGGCGCGCTGGGGGGCGCAGGATTACCGGTGGGTCCGGCGGCGGGCGCAAAGGCGGAAACCCGTTCGCCATCGTGATTCTGGTGCTCTGGCTGCTGACGCTGCTGGTCGCCCCCATTGTCTCCCGAATCCTGGCGATGGCGGTGAGCCGCAAGCGCGAGTTCCTGGCCGATGCCACCGGCGCGCAGTTCACCCGCAATCCGATGGCGCTCGCCTCCGCGCTCCAGAAGCTCGAGGCCGCGACGTCTCCCACCCGCAGGATCACCCGTGGCGCGGCGCATCTCTGCATCGTGGATCCGGCACCGGGATTGTGGTCGAACAAGGAAGGGTTGCTGGCCGATACGCTCGCTTCGCATCCGCCCATCCGCCAGCGGATCTCGCGGCTCGAGGCGATGGCGTATGGTCGCATGCCTACTCCGCCAGCCGAATCATCTCTCTCGTGAAATGGTGCGGATCAAAGGGGAGTTGCAGCACCGCGTCGGCGCCGGCAGCCTGGGCGGGACCGGGGACGCCGCCCGCCACCAGCGCCACGACTCGATAGTCCCGCTGGGACGCCGGCGAGAAACCGGCGAGCGGGTGCGCGCCGGCGGCGCCGCTGCCACCCAGGACGACAATGAGGCGGGCGTCGGGCCGGGCCGCGGCGGCTTCGAGATCGCCGAGCGTCGGGCACCGGGTTACCACGAATCCCGCCTCACGCAGGAGCAGCGCGACGATGCGGCCCAGGTCTTCCTCCGGGATCAACAGGAAGGCGGAGCCGCGGCCCGCGGCCGGCGCGGCCGCCCCACCCGCCGCGAGATGCACCATCCGGACTCCTGGCAGATACGTCTTGGTCTCGACCTCGCGCAGCTCGCCGATCCGGCGCACGATGTCGCGAATGCGCCGCAGGGAATCGCGGATGGCGAGCAGGGAGTCCCGTCGCTCGTCATCGCCCATCGACGTGGCCATGAGTAACAGATCGACATCCGCGGTGGCCGCCATGAGCGGGTTGTTGATCTCGTGGTGCAGCGTCACCGTCATCTCACCGATCGCGCCGAGGCGCTCCGCGCGGACCAGATCGCGCTCGGCCGCCACGAGGGCCTTTCGCAGCTCGCGGTTGCGCCGCACCCGCTCCACGATCTGCGGCAGGAGGTCCTTGAGCGAGGCATCCTTGGCGAGATAGTCGTCGGCCCCACGGCGGAGCGCGGCGGCTGCCAGCGACTCGTTGCCGTGGGCCGTGATCAGGACCACGCCCGGCGGGTTGGGCCGGGCGCGGATGGCATCGAGAAGGTCGAGGCCTTCGACATCGGGCAGCTGGTGGTCCAGCAGCACGATGTCGATCCCCTCGAGCGCCCCCAGCGCGTCGTGGCCGTTCTCGGCTCGCGCCACGGTGCCGAAGCCCGCCTCCTCCACGACGAGTGTGATCAGCCGCACGATGGCCGGGTCATCGTCGATCAGGAGGATGCGGGGCGAATCCGACTCAGGCACGGGCCGCCGCCGGTCCCCGACGGAACCCGATCCGGCCGAACTTCTCCCAGCCCTTCTTTCCCCTCCATGCATCCCACAGTCCCCGGAGGCGCCAGTAGAGCGTCAGCTGCCGGAATCCGAAATTTTCCATCACGGCATAGGCCAGCAGCACCAGCACCTCTCGCCAGCCCCCGAAGGGGAGCAGCCGCCGCTGGAACCGGTCGGCCAGGCCGGCCCGAAACCGCCAGGCGCCCACCAGCACCGCGGCCACGTTGACGAGCGTGCCATACCCGAGCGAGGCGAGCAGGAACGCCCACAGAAACGCGGGGTCGATGAGATGGCCCCCGACCGTCCGCTCGACGATGAAGAGAAAGAGCACCAGGGCGTACCCGGTGATCTCGACCAGGGGACCCAGGTATTCGAAGAGCCAGAATGCCGGCAGCGCGAACCAGCCGATCCGCCCGAAGGGGCGTCGGCCCAGCATCGCGCGGTGATACCGAAGCGACTCGCGAAGTCCGCGATACCACCGTCCCCGCTGCTTGCGCAGCGACTCGAAGGTCTCGGGCACCTCCGTCCACGCCACCGGATGGGGCAGGAAGGCGATGCGCCGGTCGAGACCCTTGTCACGGACGAACCGGTGGAGCCGCACCACGATCTCCATGTCCTCGCACACCGTGCCGGCTCCGAGGCCCACGTACTCCTCTACGATCCGGTGGCGCACGAACCGCGTAAGGTACCCTCCCGCCCGGATCAGGGTCGCCTTCTCGAAGACGGCGAACACTCCGCTCAGGATGAGCACCGATCCCAGATGGTCGAGCCCGGTGCGGCCGGTGGTGAAGGAGCGCAGGTATTCCACCATCTGGAATCGGGCCAGCGGCCGCGCCGGCAGCTTCACCTCCGTCACCCGGCTGTGGCGCACCGTGCAGCCGTTGGCGATGGCGACCTGTCCTCCCACCGCGACCACACGCGGGTCTTCCTGCATGACGCGCATCAACTCCTTGAGCGCGTGCTCGTCGAGGATGGAGTCGGCGTCGAGGGAGACCACGTAGGGCGCCGTGGACGCATTGATCCCGGCATTGAGCGCGTCGGCCTTGCCTCCGTTCTCCTTGTCGATGACGGCCACCCGGATCGCCGAGTCAGGCAGGGGAATCGTCGCCTCGTACATGCCTCGCACCTGCGCGGTGGCAATGGCGGGCCGGTACGGCAGCTCCGCCCTGCGGAGGCCGAACGCCTCGCGCAGCCGTTCGAGTGTCCGATCGGTCGAGCCGTCGTTGACCACGACGATCTCGAAACGCGGATACTCGCAGTTCACCAGGCTGGTGACGCTGTCCACGATGGTCACTTCCTCGTTGTAGGCGGGAATGATCATCGTCAACGGCTTGGTCAGGTCGGACCGGTCGATGAGGTCGAGGTCCTCCACGAAATGGCTGGTGACCCGGCGGCGTACCTGGCGGGCGGAGAGCAGGATCAGGGCGAGCGTGTAGCTGTTGTGCAGGATGAAGAAGGTGACGAACAGCGGCTGCGCGGCCAGGGCGGTGGCGACCAGGAGCTCCAGCACCGCCTCCCTCACGTGGCGTCCTCGGTGGGTGCGGCGGCCAGCTGCAGGGCGCCGCCCACCCGGTGACGGATCGAAGGAAACGGGTCGGTGCGGGCGACTTCGTGGGCCACCTGGTCCTGAAGCAGCGCGAGGGCGAGCGCGGCGGCCAGGCGCCGGTTCTCCTCCGGCGCCGTCCTGGCGGCATCGCGCAGCACGCTCAGGTCCCCATGCTCGCGCAGCGCGATCGCCGCCTCGCGGAGATCGATGCCGGGCGGGGGTGACAGCGGCATTCCCTGGAGCAGGCGGGCGGCGAACACCGCGGCTCGTACCGGCATCGCGATGTCCGCCGCGAGGATGTCGAGCACCGCGCTCATCGCCGCGGCGCCGTCCGGGACCGCGCCGATGGCCATCGCGACCTCCCGGCGGACCGAGGGATCCGGATCGGCGGCCATCCCTTCGAGCAGGCTCCACGACCGGATCGCGGACACGGCATGCGCCGCCGTGCGCCGCACGCCAGCGGCGGGATCGAGGGTGAGGGCCGCGAGCGACGACGCGTCCGCGGCCTCCGGCCGCCGGGTCCAGAGCTCCGCGATCGCGCCGCGCACCTCGGGCGAGCGGCTCCTCGCCAGGACTGGCAGCAGCCGGGGAAGGTCCGGGTGATGCACGTCGCGGGCGACGCGCACCAGCACCAGCGCTGCCGCTCCATCGTCCGGCATGCGGAGCGCGAGGTCGGCGAAGGTCTTGAAGTTGGGCGTCGCGAGCTCGGCGACGGCGGCGAAGACCGCCGGGTCGTCTCCCGGGCGAAGCGAGCGGAGGACCAGGGGCAGACCCTTGTCCGGCGCGATCCGTGAGAAGAGCGCGACGGCGGCGCGGCGGACCAGGAGACTCGGGTCGCTCAGCGCCTCGCGCGCGATGCCCAGCAGCTCGTCTCCCTCAGTCAATCCGCCCAGCGCGGAGAGCGCCGCCGTCCTCGCCTCGGGACTTGGGTCTCGGCGAGCCGTCTCCAGAAGCGCCTCACGACTCTCTTCGCTTTGCAGGGCCTTGAGACCCGCGATCAGGTGAATCCGCCCCGCCGGCTCGAGTACCTCGTCGAGCCCGCGCGCCAGCGCCGCTTCCGATGCTTCGGCGGTGTGGGTCGAGAGGGCGCGAAGCTCCGGCCTTCGCGATGCGGGCAGCCGGCGCCGGAGGAGGCGGAAGCAGGGATCCGTGCGGAGCAGATGGCGCAACGCGTCCTGGACCTCCCCGGGATCCGGCATCTCGGAAAGCCGCGCCACCATGCTCTCGTCCTGGAACGCACCGGTGGCGAGCAGAACCGCGGCATGGACGGCCGGAGGCTCGGGCCGGCGGGCGACGGCCAGGAGACCCGCCTCGCCTCCTACCACCCTCAGGAGACCCGCCGCGAGCGCGGCCCGCTGCCGCACCAGCGGCTCCGGATCCTCCCCCAGCCGTTCGAGGAGGATCTCGTGAATCGCCCGGATGGATAGCCGCGCGGCCGCCTCGATCGCCGTCGCTCGAACCATGGGATCGTCGTTCGCGACGTTGGCGACGACGCGCCGGATGGCGGTCTCACCTCCCTGGCGGGCGAGCGCCCGGACCGCGGCCGCGCGCACGGTGGGCTCGGGATCGCCTTGCTCCGCTTCGAGCGCCGCCGTGGTCGCCTCCGGCACCCGGAAGCGCGCCAGCATGTCCAGCGCCTGCGAGCGCAGCGCCGGGTCAGGGTCGGACAGCGCGACCTGGACGACCTCCTGCGCAAAGTCCCGCCGTCCTCCGGCGCGAATCGCCCGTAGCATGGCCTCTCTGGCCTGGTGTCTCGGAGCCATCAACAGTCCGGCGATGAGCTCGCGCGCGCCCGCGGTCTGGAACTTGACCAGCGTCGCCGCCGCCTCGTCGGCGTCGTCCGCGTCGCGAACGACGGTCGCAAGCACGGCCGGCGAGCCGAGCCGCTCGAGCGTGACCGCCGCCCGTCCGCGAATGTCCCGGTCCGTGTGGTCGAGCGCCGAGAGCAGGGGTTGCTCCGCCGAGGGACCGATGCGCTCCAGCGCCTCGACCGACCGGACTCGCACCCACCAGGCGGGATCGCCCAGGGCGTGCACCAGCCGGTCGGTGACGTCCACGTCGCCGAACTGACCGAGCGCATTGGCGATCCGCGCGCGCACGAACGGGGCGGAGTCGGTCAGCAGCCGCTCCAGCAGCGGACCCACGGCGCTCCGGTCGCCGAGGCGGCCGAGCGCGGTGGCGCTCTTGGCCCGGACTTCGTCGTCAGGGTCGTCGAGACTGCGGAGGAGGGCGGTGAGGGCCGGCGCCGCGCGCAGCTCGCCCAGCACGTTGGCCGCCCAGGCCCGCGAGCGGGGCGGGGCGTCGCGATCCAGCAGGGCCAGCAGGGACTCCACCGCAGTCTCGCCGTGGCGGGCGAGAATGTCCGCGACGTGCGGCGCGAGCCACGCGTCGGCGGATTCGAGCGCCGTGGTCAGCGGAGCGACGGAGCCCGGGTCGGCGATACGGGCCAGGGCCCGGAGGGCGATGTCGCGCACGTCGCCATCCTCGGTGCGGGTCGCCTGGACCGTCTCCAGCAGTGCCGGGACCGCCTTGGCATTGCCGACCCTGCCGAGCAGCTCGGCGGCCAGGGCACGCTCGCGCCAACGGCGCGCGTTGCGGAGCCGCTCGACGTACTTGTCGATCAGGCCGAGGCGGTCATAGGCTTCGAGCAGCCACGCGGGCCGGCTGGTATCGCGCCGCGCCTGCTCTTCCAGCGCCGCCTCGAAGGCATCGATGTCGCGGAGAACCTCGGGGCGGTTGAGCTCGAGGTCGAGCACCCACCGCTCGCCCGAGGCCAGGTCGGCGACGAGCTCGCGATACATCCCTTTGCGGTGCTCCAGCCGTCGCTGAACCCAGTCGAGGTAGGCCGTGTAGCAGAACCACGCGAGGATGGCGACGAGGGCGGCGCCCCCGAGCGCGGCTGCCAGGACGAGGACGAGCGTGAGCGTGCTCATCACTCAGGACTGGGGATCGTCCAGGAAGACCAGCGCCTGCCGCCGGCTGACTACGGCTTCGAGCGCGCCGTGCACGGCAGGATCGATCGCGGTGCCCACCAGATCCCGCATCCGTTCGACGGCGACCTCGGGCGGCATCTTTTCCTGGTAGGGGCGTGCGGTGGTCAGCGCGTCGTAGATCTCCACCGCCCCGATGATTCTGGCGCCGAGGGGGATGGCGTCGCCCGCGAGCCGGTCGGGGTAGCCGAAGCCGTCCCACCGCTCGTGATGACTCCGGACATAGGCGATGGCGCTCCGAAGATGCACCAGCGGGGCGAGGATCTGCGAGCCCACCAGCGTGTGCTGCTTGACGTGCTCGTACTCCTCGTCGCTCAAGGGCCCCTGCTTGTTGAGGATCTCTTCCCGGATGCCGATCTTGCCGATGTCGTGCAGGCGACCCGCGGTTCGAACGGTCTCCACTTCCTCGTCGGAGCAATCGAGCTGCGCCGCCACCATGGCCGAGAGGTCGGCCACCCGGGCGGAGTGGCCCCGCAGGTAGGGATCCTTCGCCTCCAGCGCGTTGACGAGCGCTTCGAGCGTGGCGATGGAAATGCGCTCCTGGGTGGCCTGTTCCATCTGCCGCTCGGCCGCCCGCTGCGCGACCTCCTCCTTCAGCCACCGGCTGATCTGCTGGCCTTCCACCAGGTTCTTGCGGCGCTGGAGCGCGGTGGCAATGGCCCGCGCCAGATGCCCGAGCTCGATCGGCTTGATGAGGTAATCGAGCGCGCCGCGCTGCATGCAGAGCGCCGCCGTCGTCGCGTCGTTGACGGCGGTCAGCATGAGGATCGCGATGGTGGGTTCGATCTCGAGAATGGAGGGAACCAGCTCGACCCCGCTGATCCCCGGCAGGTTCACGTCCAGGATCATGACCACGATCTTCTGACGGCGGAGGACGGCCAACGCCTCCTCCCCCGTCGCCGCCACGGTCACATCATAGCCCTGCTGGACGAGGTACTTGCGGACGGCATTGCGGATCGGTTCTTCGTCGTCCACGACGAGCAGGGTGACCGGTCCATCCTTCTGGGACACGCGCAAGCCTCCAGCGTGAGTGACCCACCTCGCTCGGTGATGCGAGAAGGTAGGACCCGAACTGGGGGCGGTCAATCACCCGATGAAGTCGACGATTACCCGCTCTGGAATGAGTCCCGCTCGGTGCCCGCGATCGAGCAGCTCCTGCACCGCCGCCCGGCCGCGGGGGCCGTAATCCACGGTCCACTGGTTGACGTACATCCCGACGAATGTGTCGGTGCGCTCATCGCCGATGCCCCGGTTGTAGCGACTGGCATGGGCCAGCGCGGGGGCCCGGTGTTCCAGGGCGTAGACGATGCTGGCGCGGAGGTCCCGCGCGATCTGTTCGATCACCTCCTGTCCCAGATCGCGGCGGACGGCGTTGCCTCCGAGCGACAGTGGAAGGCCGGTGTCGTGTTGCCACCACACCCCGAGATCGGTCCACAGATGCAATCCCGCATCACTGTAGGTCAGCTGCCCCTCATGGATCAGGAGCCCGGCATCGACCTCGCCCGCCTGCACGGCGTCCTCGATCTGGTCGAACGGGACGACGACGTCGGCAAAGTCCGGCTGGTAGAGCCTGAGCGCCAGATAGGCTGTCGTCAGCCGGCCGGGCACCGCGACGCGCAAGCCCCGCAACGCCGCGCGGGGGTCGGCCGGACGCGCGCGGGTCGAGACGAGCCGGGGGCCATATCCGTCACCCATGGACGAGCCGGAGCCGAGGAGCGCGTAGTCCCGCCAGATGTAGGCGTAGGCGTGGATCGAGACCGCGGTGACCTCGAGCTCGGCGCGCCGGGCCCGCTGATTCAGCGATTCGATGTCCGACAGCTCGTGCACGTAGGTCAGCCCGCCGGTGTCGATCTTGCCTTCGGCGAGCGCGTAGAACATGAAGGCATCGTCGGAGTCCGGGCTGTGGGCGACGCGGATGGTGCGAGGCATGGAACTCCTGATTGTGTGTACCGACTACCGCCCTCCCACGGCCTTCCGGAACTGCTCGATCGCCGGCTGATGCTCCAGATATTCCGCTCGCTTGGCGCTCATCTCGGCCTGGTAGTGGGCCAGGAAGTCCCGCCCGGCCCGCGCGTGCGCCGCGCTGTCGTGCTGGAGCGCGGCAACCTCGCCCCGGATGATGAACCCGAACAGATGAGTCGGGACCGCCGCGAGGATCGTGTCCGCGAGGGCCAGCGCCCCCGGCCCATCCCCGCCCTCGATGTGAAGCACCGCGGCGTGGTACCGGGCATCGACGTCGGCCGAATCGAGCTGGGCGTATGCCCCGAGCGCCATCGGAAGGAACCGCTCGATCTGGACGGTATCACCCTGGTCGGCCGCCTGCATGATGCGATTGAACAGACGGTCGAACCGTTCTCGCGGCGTCATTCGGCTGATGTCGGGCGCCGGGCCCGCCGGAACCTCGGCCTGCTCCGAGGCGCCGGCCACGGCGCCGGGATTCGCCATGTCGGGCGTCGCCGGCGCCGAGACACCGCGCGTCACCTTGAGAACGATAGCGGCGAGGAGCACCATGCAGAGGATGCCGGCCACCAGCCACGCGGTGCGCTCCCGGCCCGGGAGCGCACCGGGCTGGGCCGACGCCGCCGATGCGGGATGCCCGCAGCGGTGGCAGAACCGGGCCTGCGGGGACAGACGCGCCTGGCACGCCGTGCAGGCCCGGCCCGCGAGGCTCGCCCCGCAGCCGCTGCAGAAGTTGCCGGCGGCGTCGGCGCCGCAGGCGGGACACCGGGTGGTCGAGGATGGGGCGGGGGTGGTCATGTCGGGCAGAAGCGTAAACCTTCAGCACCCTTACCGGAACCGCCCTCCCGGGATTTCTTTCCCCTACCATTTTTTGCCGCGTCGCGGCACCGCATACTCCACTCGCGCAGGGGACACGTCAGCATGCCGCAGGCCAAACAGCGATCGGGCGAGGGCGGGGGCGGGGGAGGCTCATCGGAGCGTCCGAGGCTCGAAGGCTTTCCCACCGCGCTCGCCGGCGCTTCCAAGGGCGACATTCTCGCGCTCACGCGTCGCTTCGGGGTGGACTTCCTGCGGCTCCAGTTCACCGACATCCTCGGCGTCAACAAGAACGTCGAGGTCCCGCCGGGGCAATTCGAGAAGGCGCTCGACGGCGAGATCATGTTCGACGGGTCGTCGATCGAGGGGTTCGTGCGGATCGAAGAATCGGACATGCTCCTCAAGCCCGACCTGGACACCTTCCGGATCCTCCCGTACGACGACGAAGGCGGCCGGGTGGCGCGATTCCTGTGCGACATCTTCACTCCCGACGAGGAGCCGTTCGCCGGCTGCCCGCGCACCACGCTCAAGCGGCAGCTCGCCGAGGCGCGGAAGCTCGGATTCGCCATGATGGCGGGCTGCGAGGCGGAGTTCTTTCTCTTCGAGAAATCCGCCGACGGCACACCGATTGCCGCCACCCACGATTCGGCGGCCTATTTCGACCTGAGTCCGATCGACAAAGGCGAGGAAATCCGCCGGGTCATCGTCGAGCAGCTGATGGAGATGGGGTTCGAGGTGGAAGCGGCCCACCACGAGGTGGCGCCGGGCCAGCACGAGATCGACTTCCGGTACGCCGACGCGCTGACCACCGCCGACAATCTCACGACCTTCAAGTTCGTCGTCCGGAACGTCGCCAACCGCTTTGGTTTCCTCGCCTCGTTCATGCCCAAGCCGATCCAGGGCATGAACGGCAGTGGCATGCACACGCACCAGTCGCTGTTCAAAGGCAAGGAGAACGCCTTCTACGATCCGAAGGCGGAATTTCAGTTGTCCAAAGTCGCGCTGAGCTACATCGAAGGGCTGCTCCAGCACGCGCGGGGCTTCTGCGCCATCACCAATCCGCTGGTGAACAGCTACAAGCGGCTGGTCCCGGGCTACGAGGCGCCCGTCAACGTCGCGTGGTCCATGCGGAATCGCTCGCCCCTCGTGCGTATTCCCGATCGCCGCAAGCTCGGCACCCGGTGCGAGCTCCGGATGCCCGACCCGTCATGCAACCCGTACCTCGCGCTCACGGTGCAACTGGCCGCCGGCCTCGACGGCGTCGCGCGCAAGCTGCAGGCGCGTGAGCCGGTGAATCGGAACATCTTCACGATGAGCTACCGGGACCGGCGGAAGTATCGCATCGATGAGCTGCCCCGCGATCTCCACGAGGCGCTCGAGATGTTCGAGAAGGACGACGTCATCACCCGCGCCCTTGGCGAGCATCTCACGGAGCGCTTTCTCGAGGCCAAGCGCGACGAGATCCTGCAGTACAACCTGCAGGTGAGCCGGTGGGAGATCGACAACTACCTGGGACGGTACTAGGCCCCGGCGCTGAGCTCGAGGGTGACGCTGCCCCAGGGGAGCGGAAGATCGAGGCGGACCGGTATCCGCTTCGCGTCGTCGGTGAGCCAGACCCCCACGGTGGTGCCCCGCGTCGCCGCCTGGATTACGAGTACGGGCACCCTGGCGCCGCTCGGAAGCGTGGCGGTCTGCCGCGAGAGGACACGGATCTGGATCGGGTTATACCCGGTCTTGAAGTAGCGCGAGACCTGGTAGCTCCCGCCCACCTTCATCGGCATGGTGCGGAGGTAATAGAGGAAAGCGAGCTCATCGAGCGGATCCGACGGCGCCACCCATTCCTGCGGCTGGCCCTCGATGCGGTACCGGCTCGAGTCTGGAATGATCTGGTAGTGTTCCTCCTGCACGCTGCGTCCCTGGGTCCAGCGGCGGTTGAAGCGCAACGAGTTGAACGGCACTTTGCCCACCCAGGAGGTCATCTCGTAACTTGCCCGGATGCCCGGCGGACCTCCCTCGCCGGAGGCTGTGAAAACGAAGGCCTCCTTGCCCTGTTCCCGGGTTACGCCCGAGACCGTCACCCTGGCCGTCCCGATGGGAAAGACGCCCAGGGCGGCCTCGTACTGTAGCGACTCGCCGACGGCGAAGGGGTAGGGGGCTGCAAGTCGAGCGAGGAGCGCAGCTTGGACGAGAATCGCGCACACCGGCATGGGATGTCCGTGAAGTGATTGGAAGGCCTGGTTCGCTCGTGAATATATCCTGATGGACGCGCCCGGCGGGTACCTCCTCGACCTCGACGGCACTCTCTACCAGGAGGGAGCCGCAATCCCGGGCGCCGTCGATGCGTTGATGCGTCTGCGCCGCCGGGGCACGCCCTTCCGCCTGGTCACCAACACGACGACCCGGTCGCGCAGGATGCTGGTCGATCGGCTCGCGGGATACGGCTTCACCGTGCGCGGCGAGGAGATCTTCACGGCCACGCTCGCCGGGGTCGGGATTCTCGAGGGCGCCGGGTATCGGGCGATCGCGCCCTTCGTTCCGCCCGGTGCATTGGAAGACATGGGCGGTCTGGCGCTGTCGGGCGGAACCTCGGGCTCGCCCGCCCGGCATCCGGCCGAGGCCGTGGTCGTCGGTGACCTCGGTGAGGGCTGGACCTTCGACCTGCTGCAGGAAGCCTTCGAGGATCTTCTCGGAGGCGCGGCGCTCGTCGCGCTGTCCCGTGACCGGTATTGGAGAAACGGCCACCGTCTTACCCTCGACGCCGGCCCCTTCGTCACCGCGCTCGAATACGCCAGCGGCAAGCCCGCGATGGTTGCCGGCAAGCCCAGCACCGCCTTCTTCGCGGCCGCGGTGGCCAGTCTTGGGGTCGAGGCCTCGTCGGTCGTCATGGTCGGTGACGACCTGTGGTCCGATGTCGAGGGGGCGCAACGGGCGGGACTGCGGGGCTGGTTGGTCCGCACCGGCAAGTTTCGCGAGGAGCTGCTGTCCACCTCGTCCATCGTGCCCGACCGGGTCCTGCCCAGCGTGGCCGAACTGTCCTGATCCCGATGGCATCCATGCGGCTTCGACGCGGGCGCGGATGCCCGGTGGCAGGGTGTCTCCTCTGGTCGGCTTTGACGGTCGCCGGACCGCTCCGGGCCCAGACCCCCGCCGACTCCGGCGCGGTCGCCGATACGTCGCATGTCATCCAGGCGGTCGAGCTGGAACGGCGCGACATCTTCGACCCCGAGGAGCGCGGGTGGGTCGCGCGAGTCGGCAACGCCCTCCACATCGAGACCCGACTCCCGACGATCCGCCGCGAGCTGCTCTTCAAGCCGGGCGAGGTGTACGACTCGGCCAAGGTGGCCGAGTCGGAGCGCAACCTCCGCGCGCTGGGTGTCTTCCGCCGGGTGAAGATCGACACCGTGCGGACCGATTCGGGACTGGTGGCCCGGGTCCTCACCAAGGACGGATGGAGCACGCAGATCGACTACCGGTTCCGCAGCGCCGGCGGGCAGATCGAATTCACGATCGGTCTCATCGAGAACAATCTGCTCGGCACCGCCTCCTCCGCGGCCGTGCGCTATCGCAAGCTCACCGACCGGTCGACCGTCGCGCTCGGGTTCCGCCGTCCCCGCCTGTTCGCCGGCCGTATCGGCTTGACGGCGCAATACGAGGACCGCTCCGACGGACGTCTCGCGGCGCTCCTGCTGGAACAGCCGTTCTTCTCGCTCACCACGCCGAACGCGTACTCGGTCCTGGGCGAAGACCACGACGAGCGCGTGCTCCGCTACTTCAGCGGGGAGCGGGTAGCGAGTGATACCCTGAGCCGCCGATACGGCCTCGCGCGGGTCGCGGCCGCGTGGGCCGTGAAGGCCTCCGAGCGGGGCTATCTCCGGCTCGGCGCCCAGGCGCAGATCCGGCGGGACGATTTTCTCCCCGAGGGATCGCCGACGCCATTCGGGAATACGGTAACGGCCGCGGCGGGGCCGTATCTCGTCTGGAACCGGGCCAGCTTTCTCGTGGCGAAGGGCTACGCGGGGTTCGCCCGAGAAGAGGACGTGGATCTCGGCGCGACCGTCCGTCTCGGCGTCATGGTGGCGCCCAAGGCGTTCGGCTACGATCGCGACGGCGTGGCCCCTGTGCTCGCCGCGCGATACGGGGCTCGCATTCCGCTGGGATTCGCTTATGTCGAGGGCCTGGCGGGTGGACTCTATGACTCGTCCGGCCTCGATTCGGGCTCGGTCCAGCTCGCGGCCACCACCGTGTTGCAGCCCACGTCTCACCAGGTGGGCATACTCCACATCGAAGGCGGATGGATTCGAAACCCGCTTCCCGGCTCCGAGTTCGACCTGGGCCTGGGACAGGGTCCCCGCGCGTTCCGGAGCCACGCATTCACCGGCGACCGGCAGATCTTCGCGACCGCGGAGTATCGCGTGACGGTGGTCGACGACTTTCTCGGAATGGTGGGGCTCGGCCTCGCGGGATTCGTGGACCATGGCGGAGCCTGGTATGCCGGCTCGCCCCGCCGCACCGGGTGGGATGCGGGCATCGGCATTCGGCTCGGCGCCAGCCGCTCCACCGATACCGAAGCGCTGCGGTTCGACCTGGCTCGCCGGTTCGCGAACGATGCCCAGGGGGCCGGGTGGGTCATCACGGTTGGAAAGGGATTCGTCTTCTCGCCGCTGGGCCGACGCGGGCTATAATTAGGCACTTCCATCCGGAGCCGTATGACCGCCCCCTCGGCACGCCCCCGCCGGCGCCTCTGGCCGATCCTGCTCGCCGCCCTGGTCGTCCCGTTCGTGCTGTTCAGTCTCTACGTCGGGCTGATGCTGGCGTGGAGCTATTCCGATGGGGACCGCGCGGGCGTGTTGCAGAAATTTTCCCGGAAGGGGTGGTTCTGTAAGTCCTACGAGGGAGAGCTGGCGATGACGACCGCGCCGGGCGTCGCGCCGGTCATCTGGGACTTCAGTGCGCGGGACCCCAAAGTGATTCCGCAGCTCCGCGCGGCCATCGGGAAACGGGTCGTGATCCACTACACGGAGCACCGTGGTGTTCCCACGAACTGCTTCGGGACGACTCCATACTACGTCGATAACGTCCTCGCCCAGCCCTGACCCGATTGCCGGGGCCCCTTCGGGGGCGACCATGCTGGTTTGCAACGGCGGGTTGCCATCCCCCGTCGAGGTCGGCATGTTTCTACGCGTCTTGGTGCCTACCCCCTTGGACACCTGATCTCGCCTTTCGTCCCGCCGCTCCGCTGTGCGGCACCGTTGCCTTTCATCCCGTCATTCCGGGTTCGCGTTCCGAAGGCCCAGTTTCGCGCAGACGCCCACAGGCCCAGCCTGGAGGGGCCACTTTACCGCAGGAGAATCGTGGATGCGCCGCCTTCGAGTAGGCATCCTGGACCTCGTCACGAAAAGCCCCAATCCATCACTATACGGTCGTCTCATGAACGCCAACCTGGCGAGCATCATGCCCCAGGTGGTGGGCGTGTGGTGTGAGCAGGAGGGCCACGACGTCCGGTTGGTCTGCTATACCGGGCTGGAGAATCTGCTGGAAGACCTGCCGACGGATCTCGACGTGCTGTTCATCGGCGCCTTTACCCAGTCGGCGCAGTTGGCGTACGCCCTGAGTCACTTGTTCCGGCAGCGTGGCGCGGTGACGGTGCTGGGCGGACCCCATGCTCGCTGTTACCCCGAGGACGCCCGGAAGTACTTCGACTACGTACTCGGCTTCACCGACCGGGCCGTCGTCGCGGACATGCTGGCGGACTGCGGGCCGCACCGGCCGATGGGCGTGCACCTCTCCGCCGCCAACCAGCCGGTCGAGCTGCCTACGCTCGAGGAGCGATGGAAATTCGTCGACGCCACGCTGGCCAAGGCGCCGACCATCAAGATCGTCCCGATGATCGGCAGCCTGGGATGTCCGTACACCTGCAGCTTCTGCATCGACTCCACGGTGGACTATCAGCCGCTCGGGTTCGAGCAGCTGAGGGATGACCTCGCGTTTCTCCTGACCAAGATGCGCAACCCGATCGTCGGCTGGCACGATCCGAACTTCGGGGTGCGATTCGACGACTACATGGAGGCGGTGGAAGCGGCGGTTCCGCGGGGCGCCATGCGGCACATCGCCGAGAGCAGCCTGTCCCTGCTCTCCGAGGCTCATCTCAAGCGGCTCCAGCAGAACGGCTTCCGGGCCATTCTCCCGGGCATCGAGTCGTGGTACGACCTGGGCAACAAGTCGAAGACGCGCCGGACGGGGATGGACAAGGTCCGGCAGGTGGCCGACCACGTCAACATGATTCTCCGGTACATCCCCTACATCCAGACCAACTTCGTGCTCGGCCTCGACGGCGACATGGGGCCGGAGCCGTTCGAGCTCACCAAGACCTTCATCGATCTCGCGCCCGGCGCGTTTCCCGCGTACTCGCTGTTGTCGGCCTTCGGCCGTGCGGCACCGATGAATCTCGAGTACCAACGGGCCGGTCGCGTTCTCCCCTTCCCATTCCATTTCCTCAACAACAACCATGCGATGAATGTCCGGCCCAAGAACTACTCCTGGACCGAGTTCTACGACGGGTTGATCGACGTGACTTCGTACTCGTTCTCGTGGCGGGCCATCGCGCGGCGCATCCCGGCGACCGGGACCATGATTCCCAAGTGGATGAACTTCGTGCGGGCGATCTCGTCGGAAGGATTTGGCCGGATCCGGTATCACACGACGATCAGGCGTCTCCTCGACACCGATCCTTCGGTCCGTGCCTATCTCGAGGGGGAGACGGACGAGCTGCCCGCGTTCTATCGGGAGCGGATCCGGACGGAATTGGGACCCATGTACCAGCACTTGCCCGAGGGCGCCCTGGAGCACGACCAGAACGCCTACCTGCATTCAGTGCCTGAAGAGCCCGGCCTGGTGCCGGTGGCGATCAGGAGCCGCCGGGCGGGCTGACGGTCAGCCGCCGGCCAGGCGGCTCCGGGTGTCGATCCAGGATCCTGCGCGCTTCTGGCCGCCGCGGAACTCGAAGTGTCCCTCACCCATGAGACGCTCGCCCGGCGGCGTGGCCGGTGCGGTCAGGTGCCACAGCAGCAGCTGCTGGCCGATGGCCGATGCGGGCATCCACACGCCCGGCTGAACCCCTGGATAGAGTGACGCATACTCCGGCCGGAGTCGGGCCTCGCGGATGGTCCCGTGCACGCGGATCCTCCAGGTTGTCGGGGGATTGAATGGGGGTCGGGAAAGCTTATCGCGGGCGTGGCTTTGAGGCCAGTGGCTGAAATGCTCGGTAGGCGGACAACGCGGGGCGGCCCCGGGGATCGGGCCGCCCCGTTTCGTGGCTACTGGAGGCGCCAGAGGACCGCGTGGTTCGGCCCGGTGTAGTTGCCGTTCACCTCGGTGCTGGAGCCCACGATGGTGCCGAAGCTGTTGATGTCGTTCGCCCGATTCTCGTCGATGCCGCCAGGGGTGAGCAGGGGCAACTCGGTGAAGAATAAGGATCCGAGCTGCGAGACCCAGGCGTTCTCCCGGAACGTCTCGTCGCGCAGGTCCGATCCGCTGCCGACCACGAGGCCGGCCTTGTTGATCGCGTGCACCTCATTGGTCGGTCCCGAACCCCCGATCGGGGTCCACGTGTCCTGGTAGAAGATGAATGGATCGGTGGCGTCTCTCTCCTCACCCTCGGCGTCGGGCGGTGGGCCGACGAGTGCGGCGATCTGTCCCTTGGTATTGATGGCAGCGGCGGTAGCGAATTCACGGCCGTTATCGCCGAGATCCTTGAAGACACTGTCCTTCCAGGTAACGGCGTGATTACCGCTCGCGCCGACGATCTTCCCCGCGCGGTTGATGTCCAACGCGACCGAGTTCTCTCCCACCGGAGCGCCGAGGTCCTTCATCACGCCGTTCTGCCAGACGAAAGCGTGCCTCTTGCCTCCCTTCACGTCGCTGTAGCCGACGATGATACCGGCGTCGTTGATGGCGGTGGCCACGCTGTTGCGGCCGCCGAGCGTGCCGAGGTTCTTGGTTTTTCCGTTCTCCCAGCGCACGGCGTGTTGAGCGCCGTTCGCCACGGTGCTCCATCCCACCGCCACGTCGCTGCTGTTGATGTCATTGGCCTCCGCGGTGCCGCCTGCCAGGGCGCCGAGGTCCTTCATCTTGCCGGCTCGCCAGAGGAAGGCACGCTGGCGTCCGTTGGCCAGCGTGCTCCAGCGACCACACCACCCTGGTCGTTGATGCCGTTGGCCATGGCGGACGTGCCGCCCAGGGTACCGAGATCCTTGACCGTGTAGTTGGCGGCCGCGGTCGCCGCGGCGGCGGAACCGCTGGGCGCCGCCACCCCGGGAACGTCCGAGTCGGGCGACTGCGGGTCTTCACCGCAGGCCAGCGTGGCGGCGGCCAGAACAGTCACGAGTAGCGTGGACGGGGCGAACCGGCGCTTGGACATTGTCGCGTCTCATTGCCAGAGGGCTGCGGTCTGATGGGGCCGGAAACCGCGCCGGGAGGCGCGAACGCGGGAACGGTAGCCGGCGCCGCTCAAGCCGATCTCAAGTCGTGACAGGGCGGGCGGTTGCGATGATGGCGTTTGACTTGGGCAGGGTCCGGGCAGTAGTATCAGCGCCTCGGAAGTCGCCTCCGGCGCCGTAGCCAAGTGGTAAGGCAGAGGTCTGCAAAACCTCCACCCCCAGTTCGAATCTGGGCGGCGCCTCTGACCCCGCACACACATCGGCCCCCTGCGGGGGGCCGATTTCTTGTCCGGGACTCGACCAACGTCAGGGCTCGACCACCACCCGGCCCCGCATGAACGGGTGCGGCGTGCAGTGATAGGGATACGTGCCGGGCCGGTCGAACACCCGCTCGTAGGAGTGTCCCGGGTCGATGAGTCCCGAGTCGAACGCGCCGTCATCGGCGGTGACCGAATGCTGCACCTGGTCTCCGTTCACCCACCGGACCCATGCGCCCGATTTGACGCGAATCTCTCCACTCGCAAAGGCGAGACCCGCGATGCGCACCACGTTCGCGGTCACTGCCGCCGCTTGTCCCACGGGCGCGGCCGTCGTGTCCGGCTGCGGGCGCGGCTTTTCCCGGCGGCCGAAGTAGCGGGACAGGGTAAAGGGTATCGTGAACTCGAAGCCCGCCATGTGCGCGCCCCGGATCCCCCGGGAGCTGCCCTCGAGCGAGGCGCTCTGGGTGTTGGTGAGCTGAATCGAAAAGGTGTGCGGACTGTACGGCACTCGGAGCTGAAGCCCAGCCCCCCAAGCGGCCGTGGTCGGCAGCGCGTCGGGCTCGTTGACGAGATCGAACACGTCGCCCGTGAGACTGAGCCATTCGGTGACCCGCACCAGCAGTCCCGAGCCTGCGCCCCAGAGCGAGCGCTGCACGTCGTAGCCCGAGGTGAATCCCCGCAGGGCCCCCAGAAGGCGGACTCGCCCGTTGGCGAAGGTCCTGACCAGCGCGACCTCACCATCGACACTTTCCGAGGCGAAGTTGTACCCGCCCGTGAGCGTGACGTCGAGCGGCCCGCCCCGCGACTGGCGGAGGACCGGGCGGCGCAGACCCAGCTGATACTCGTTCGGGATGCCGGTGAAGACCGTGGAGTTGGTGGCATAGTCGAGCTCAACGTTCAACCGGAGCGGCGCCCCCGTGGCGAGATGGAAATTGGGGAAGCTCGTCACCTTCCGCGCGGGCGGCGGGCTCACCTCGAAGCGGTGCAGGAAATTGAACTGGATGATGCCCGGGCGAACCGTCCACCCGTCGTCGAGGTTCGGCGTCCGGTCGACCACCCCCTGCGCCGCGGTCCACCGGGCGACGAAGGCGCAGAGGACGGCCACGGAGCCCGCGAGGCGCCTGATCATGGCGTGACGGTGAGCGTGGCCCGCATGAACGGATGAATGCGGCAGAAGTAGGTGTACCTGCCGGGCGCCCCGGCCGTGACCGAAAAGCTCATGCCCTGGCCGAGCGCGCTCGAGTCGAAGGCGTTCTCGTCGTCGGCCGAGACGGTGTGACTGACGTCGTCGTGATTGGTCCAGGTGACGGTGGTGCCGGTGGCGACGGTGAGATCGGGCGGCACGAAGGCGAAATTTTCGAGGACGACGGAGGGCGTGCCCGTGCCGGGACCGTCCGGGCCGGTGGCCGGCCGGTCGCTGAAGCAACCGGCCAGCACGCCGATCCCGAGCAGTAGCGCCCATGGCCCCGCCGCGATGCCTCGCACGCGTGATCCTCCGCGTCCTGTCCTACTGCACCACGATGGTGCCCGTCATCGCGTTGCCATGCACGGCGCAGTTGTACCGGTAGGTGCCCGGAGTCATGAAGGTGAAGCTGTACATGCTCCCGTCCCCGGTCATGATGGCGCTGCTGGTGAAGCTCGGCGTGTCCAGCGACTGCACACTGTGAGATGTAGAGCCCGTTCCGGTCCAGGTCCAGGTGACCCTGGCGCCGGCCGCCACGGTGTCGACCGCCGGATTCTGCGTTCCGTTGTTCCCGCTCCGGAAGAAATCGTTGCCTACGATTACCGTGCCCGGCGTGCCATTGCCCGGGCCATTGCCATTGTCGCTCCCGGTGCTGTCACTGCATGCGCCCAGTCCAGCCGCGGCGACGAGCACCAGCCCGATGATTGCCATTCGCATGCGTTCCTCGCTGATACGTGGTCCGTCCCACTGCCCAGCCCGGACGATATCTGTTATCACAAGTGTCGTCAAGGCTGTGATCACAGCTTTGGCGCCCGGCGCGCGGGCGCCTAGCTTTACGGATCCCACCATACCCGAGCGGGGGTCATGCGTCGCCTGCGGACATCCATCAAGCAGCGAAGGCCGTTCGAGAGCCCGGAGCAGGAAGTCTTCCTGGAGGTGCTGCGCACCGGCACCGCCCTGCTCCAGGATCTGGTCGAGGTCTTGAAGGGCTACGACCTCACCCAGCCCCAATACAACGTCCTGCGGATCCTGCGAGGGGCCGGCCCCGGCGGCCTGCCGTCAGGTGAGGTGGGTGAGCGGATGGTGGCCAGCCGCGAGCCGGACGTGACGCGGCTGCTGGTGCGGATGGAGAGACGGGGGCTGGTGCGGCGGGATCGGCGGCCGGAGAACCGCCGCGTCGTCACCGCGCGGCTGACCGAGAAGGGCCACCGGCTCGTGAACGCGCTCGACGAGCCGGTGCGCCGCATGCACATGCGCCAGCTGCATCACATGAGCCGGCGCGACCTGAATACGCTCGCCACGCTGCTCGAGCGGGCCCGCCGGGAACCCGATGTGGCGGCGCCGGGCAGGACGCAGGGACGCAGGGACGCAGCGACGGAGAGACGTCCAGTCTCAGCACGCGAGCCGTGAGTTCGAATATTCCGGATCTCCCGTCACGTCCCGCACCACGAGGGGCTCGAGCCACGGGGGCAGCGTCACCTTCGCCGCGGGCGACGGCAGCTCGATCTCCGCCAGCACCAGGCTCCGGTCGGTGAACTGATCGATCTCCCACGTCGCCCCGTTCTCCCGCACCGGATACCGCAGCTTCTGCACCCGATGGCCGGCCGTGAGCGGCCAGATGCGGGTGAAGACCTCGCGCGTCGTCTCCTCCTCCAGCTCCAGCCGCCAGAGCCCCATGCCCGACTTCACCGTCCGGTACCAGCTCGCCGAGCCGTTGGACTTCACCTCGCGCAGCCTTTCGACCAGCCGGGTGCCCGGCAGATAGCCCTGCCGGATCTCGAGTGGCGTCGCTCCCTGCACCGCCTCCGGCAGCCCGCGCAGGAGATACTTTCGCTCCACCTCGACGCCGGGCTGCCGTCGCAGGGCGATCGCGTTCCCCAACTCCATGAGATCACGGAGAAAGGGTGCGCCCCGTTCGTCCAGCCATTCCGCCGATAGACGGTGGAATGCCCTCACGCCACGCTCGCGCAGCCGATGCACGAGCGCGAGGACGCCGGGCCGCGCGACCGGTGGCGCCTTGCGAGCCATGCGATCGAGCTCGCCGATGAAGACCTGGCTGTCATGCAGGTCACCCAGCTCGTCCTGCAGGCCCTTGAGACGCTCGATGGCCGGCGCCACCGCATCGACCTGGGCTGCGGCCGGCTCCAGCACGTACCGGAGGCGCTTGGCGGCGATCCGGGCCCGGTGTGCCTCGTCGGCCCCTCGCACCGAGTGCACCCGCGCGAGCCTGACGCCCAGGTCGGCCGCGAGCTGCTGGACCCGCCTGCCCATCACCGCCGCCGCCCGCCGGGGAGGCTGGCTGGGATCGAGGTGGATGACGGTGCGGTAGTGGCGGAGACGGGGGTCGAGCCGCTCGACGATGCGGTCGAACCGCCGCTCGAGTACGCGTTCGAGCGCGGCATCGGCCCGGCGCCGCTTCCGCTCCAGTCGGTCCACCAGCCAGTGCGCCCCGGTCCGCTGCCAGGGCATCATGTCCAGCATCTGCGACCGGGCCCACGCGATATGCACCTCGAGGTCACGGCTGTCCCGGGTGGCCTCGGCGATGCGATCGAGGCCCCGCCGGGCGCGGGCGCTGCCGCTGCCGCGAAGCTGCGGCCGATACACGCGAAGCGTCGTGCGCAGGCGCCGGAGCGCGACGCGGAAATCGTGGAGCGCCTCCGGCTCCTCCGGTCCGCCCAGCCGGTCCCGTGCGCTCAACACCGACTCGATCAAGGTCAGCGCGATGAGGCGCGATGACTCTTCGACGGGCAGGTCCAACAGGTCATCCGGCAGTGTCATGAAGCGCTCCAGCGTGCCTGTTTCCTCAGTTTGTTCCCAGCGCCCGTGCGGCGGAAGGGAGCGGTGAGCGCTTCGACGCAAGCGTTACATTGCGGCATGCGTGCACTCGTGGCTCTTGCCCTGGCCCTGCCGTCTCAGAAGTCCATCGCCCCGCCCGAGACTCCGAACATCGCGCTCGTCGTCGTGCTGACCGTCGACCAGCTTCGTCCCGACTACCTCGCGCGCTACGGCCCTCAGTTTCGCGGGGGACTCCGCGCGCTGCTCGACCGCGGGATACTGTACGACCGCGCCCGGCAGAACCACGCCATTACCGAGACGGCACCCGGGCATGCCACGCTGCTCTCCGGGCGGGAGCCGGCGAGCACCGGCATCATGAACAACGAGCTCGGCGTGGGTGATTCCACGGCGACCCTGCTGGCTGGCGACCCCCAGCCCGGCGCCTCGCCGCGGCGGTTCCGGGGGAGCGCGTTGTACGATTGGCTCCTCGCGGCCGATCCCGGGACCCGCCTGCTTTCGGTGTCACGCAAGGACCGGGGCGCGATCCTTCCCGTGGGACGCGCCCGCGCCCCGGTGTTCTGGTGGGCGCACGGGCGGTTCACCACCAGCCGCTACTACGCCGACACACTGCCGTCCTGGGTCCGGGCCTTCGATGCGCGGCAACCCGCGGCGCGTCTCGCCGGCGCCACATGGGACCTGCTCCTCCCCCCGGAGGCTTATCCCGAGCCCGATGCGGTGGCGTACGAGCATGGTGGGCACGACGTCACGTTCCCCCACCGGCTGCCCGGCAGGTCGCGCATCGCGGACGAGATCCAGGACTATCCCTGGATGGATTCACTCACGCTCGCCTTCGCGCTCGAGGGAACACGGGCCCTCGGCCTGGGACGCCGCTCCGGAGCCGATCTGCTCCTCGTTTCCCTGTCGACGACCGACGACGTGGGTCACGCCTACGGCCCCGACTCGCGGGAGATCCACGACCAGATTCTTCGCCTGGATCGCTGGCTGGGCTGGTTCTTCGACTCGCTCGCGGCGACCGTGCCGAGCTCGCGGACTCTGGTGGTGCTGAGCGCCGATCATGGCGTGCAGTCGTTCCCCCAGCGGGTTGGGGCAGGACGTGTGTGGCTGGGTGACCTGGAACGGGCAGGCTGGCGCTTCGGCTCGGGGCTGCTGTCGGCGGATACGCTGGCGCTGGCCGCGAAGGGTCAGCGCGTGGATCAGGTGGCCGAGTCGCTGGCCGGCCAGGCGTCCAGTCGGCGCGGCATCGCCCGGGTGTACACCCCGGCCACGCTGGCCGCCGCTCCTTCCAGCGACACGCTTGCGATGCTCTGGCACAACTCGATCCCGCCGGGACAGGGGTGGCTCATCGCCGCGGCGATCCAGCCCGGTTTCGTCTGGTCCCGGCCGGCTCAGCGCTCGGCCGAGCACGGCAGCACCGCGCCGATGGACCTGACCGTTCCGCTCGTCATGGTCGGCCCCGGCATCGCACACGGGTTGGTGCATCGTCCGGTCCGGACCGTAGACATCGCTCCGACACTGGCGGCCCTGCTCCGTGTGCGGCCCGACGAGCGGCTCGACGGCGAGGTGCTGCCCGAAATCGTTGCCCGATCCGCTCAGTAGAGCGTCGCGGCCTGCGCGAGCCGAGCCTGCTGGCGCAGCACGGCGGCGAGCCCGAGCAGCTCCGCGAGGACGTAGACGAGCGGCACGCCGGTGCGCACGGCGAGGAGACGCGTCTCCATGAGATGCGGGGCCGCGAGGAGCGTCCACAGCCCGATAACCAGGAGAATGCGGAGCCCCGTCGCCGCCCAGGCGATTCGGCGAGCCTGGGCCAGCCGGTCGCAGACCGCGACGCGAGGTCGGGTGCGCCGTCGCTCGACGCCGTCGTACTCGGGCGTCCGGACGGTGGATTCATCCACGAGCTCGAATGGTGTGTTTCCGATCGTTGCCGTCATACTTCATCCTGGGGAGTGCGTCGCGCGAGGCCGATGGTATGCGGGGTCGAGTGGATGATGTACGCCGCGTGACGGGATCGCGCAAGAGCGCCGACGCGGCCATCTTTCCGCCGTGCCGCCGCTCGATCTCCCTGCACTCGCCACCCGTCTTCCCCGGCACCCGCTGACCCGCTTCGCTCCCAGTCCCACGGGCTACCTTCACCTGGGTCACGTGGCGAACGCGGTCTGCGTGTGGGGCATCGCCGGGGCGCTCGATGGCCGGGTGTTGCTACGACTGGAGGATCACGACCGGGGACGGTGTCGCCCCGGATACGAGAGGGCTCTGCTCGATGATCTCGAGTGGCTGGGCCTGACCCCGGACCAGGGCGCGGCCGGCGAGTTCCGCGCGGGACGCTCGTCGTTCCGTCAAAGTGACAACGACGAGATCTATCGGGTCTCTCTCGATCGTCTCGCGGCCACTGGCGATACCTTTGTCTGTGACTGCTCTCGGAAGGACCTCGCGGCCGAGGGTGGCGACATCCCCGACCTCGAAACGCCGTACGCCGGGCGCTGCCGGGACCGGGGTCTCGCCCCCGGCCCCGGGCGAGGCATTCGCCTCAGGCTCGCGCCGGACGTCGAGCGATTCGACGACCCCTGGATCGGCGCGCAGACGCAGAACCCGGCGGCGCAGTGCGGCGACCTGCTCCTGCGCGACCGCCTCGGCAACTGGACCTATCAGTTCAGCGTCGTGGTGGATGATATCCGGCACGGCGTCGATCTCGTCCTGCGCGGCATGGACCTGCTCGGCTCGACCGGCCGCCAGATCCGGCTGGCCCGCCTGCTCGGCCGGGGGACGCCGCCGGTGTACCTGCACCACCCGCTGATCCGAAAGACGTCGGGGGAAAAGCTGAGCAAGGCCGCGGGCGATACCGGCGTCCGCGATCTGCGCGCCGCGGGAGCCGCTCCTGCCGCGGTGCTCGGCAAGGCCGCGTTTCTCATCGGGCTGCAGGCAAAGGATCGGCCCCTGGACGCCGGGGACCTGGCCGGGCTCTTCGTCGACCCGGGTTGAAACCACCACAGAGGCACCGAGATCACAGAGGCCGTCATGAGAAGGATCACAAGGTACCTGGTGCTTTTTCTCTGTGTCCTCTGCGCCTCTGCGGTGAAGCAGATGGACGCCCAGGCCGGCCCCCACGTCCTCCTCACGACCACCATGGGCGAGATCGAGATCGCCGTCGACTCGGCGGACGCGCCGGTCACATCGGCCAACTTTCTCCGCTATGTCGATCTCGGATTCTACGGGAACTTCGGCCGGTTCCATCGCACGGTCCGCACGGACAACCAGCCGGACAGCAAGGTCAAGATCGCCGTGGTGCAGGCGGGCCTCGCGCCGTATCGGGCCCAGGGCTTCCCGCCGATCGCCCTGGAACGCACCAACGTCACCGGACTTCGCCACCTCGATGGGACTGTCTCGATGGCCCGCGACGGCCCCAACACGGCGACGTCGGAATTCTTCATCTGCATCGGGAACCAGCCGGCGCTCGACTATGGCGGCAAGCGGAACCCCGACGGTCAGGGGTTCGCGGCCTTCGGCCGGGTGGTGAAGGGAATGGACGTCGTGAAGAAGATTGAGCAGTCGGCCGCGCGCGGGCAGACGCTGACACCTGTGATCCGGATTCTCAAGGCGACCCGGGTGGCGCCCGTGCGGCCTACTCGGTCTTCCCCGTGAGGATGCCGTCGCGGATGCGGGCGGCCCTGGGAGACGCCGCGGAATCGGCGACGATCCGCTGCTCCACTCGAGCTATGAGGGACACCGTGCCGGGCAGGGTGAGGGTATCAGTGCCGCGTCGCACCTTGATAGGCAGGGAATCGCCCTCTTGGTGCTTCGCGAACTTGGCGCGGTAGGCGGCGCCGAAGTCGGGCGAGTCGACCGAGAGGTCGCCCAGCGCGAGCAGGATGTCTCCCGCCTTCATCCCGGCCTTGTCGGCCACCCCGCCGGGTAGCACCGCGTTGATCACGATCGCCCCGGTGGAGTCCTGATTGCCCGACAAGCCCAGCCTCGGCTGCTTGATCGTGTCGTTCGCGGTGCGCATCCCGGCCAGAGGGAGCACCTGGCTCCACGGAAACGGCTCGCGGCCGTTGACGTACTTCGCCGCGAACTCGCTGAAGCTCTTGCCCCCGGCGGCCCGGCCGACGGCGCCCCACCAGTCCCCGCCGGTGAAGCCTCGCCCCTGCTTGTAGGTGGTCCGGTACAGCTCGCGCATGACGGTGTCGAGCGACTTCTTGTTGTCGCTGGCATCGCGGATCATGACGTCGAGCATGAACCCCGCCAGCGAGCCCTTCGGGTAGTACAGGTATCCTGAGCCGTCGACCGGATGGATCCAGGTCGAGAGCGACGCGTCTTCGAGCGCGGTCGGCGGCGCCTCGGCCACCGTATTGACCTTCCCGCCGGTCACGTCCAGGAAGGCGTCAGGCTTCACGATGCCGCCCCGCACCAGGGCGAGGTCGGCGTAATAGTCGGTGATGCCTTCGCTCACCCAGAGCCACGGGGTCGGCTCCATCCGGTCGTAGCGGTAGGGCACCATGTCCGAGGGCCGCATTCGCTTCACGTTCCAGGCGTGAAAGATCTCGTGCGCCGTGATCGAGGCGAGGATGGGCGTGCCGATGAGCCCGGGGCTGTACACCCCGACGTGCGAGTTCGTGTGCTCCAGCGCGCTGCCGCCTCCCGAGGAGGAGTCGAAGATCATCATGACGTTGTAGGCGCGCCACGGCGTCTCGCCGAAGACGGCGGTCTCCGCCGGAATCATGCGGCCGATCTCGTCCCACAGCGCGGACCGGGCCGAGCCCTTGAGCATGCCGGCCGGGTAGCTGGCGAGCCGGGTCCACGTGCCCGCCACCTGGGTGCTGTCGTAGTCGAAGCGGCCCACGAAGAACGGTTTGTCTACCAGGTCGTGGTAGTTCCCCTCGCGATACGCGCCGCCGCCAGCCCCGGCCATGCCGGTGGCGACAAGCCAGCCGGGCGATGTTCTCACCGTCACGGTCGCCGGGAAATCTGTCCCCCGGCCTTCCGGGTAGGGGAAGAGATTCGTGCCGTTGAACAGCGCGAAGTCGGGCCGAGCCCATGCCATGGCGTTGTCGAGCGTGTCGGCCAGGTAGTCGAAGCGGATGCTGACGGACTTGGCGCCCTTGGGCTGGATCCGCCAGGTATCGTAGTCGAGCTTGTCCCACTCGAGTGGCCCGGCAGCCGCCTGCGATCCCGTGCCGCCTTCGGCGCTGAAGTTCATCACCCACCGCGCGAACCACGAAAGCTCGTAGGCCCCGGGCGTCCAGGCGGGGAATGACAGGAGCACAGGGCCCGGCCCGGTCACCTCGAAGTTCACCAGTACCCGGATGGTGCGGGTAGCGGCCGCCATCGAGTCGAAGGTGACTTCGTACCGCAGATTGGAGATCGGGGCCGACCGGGGGGGCGTCGGCGCCGTCTGCGCGCCGGCAGCAGAGCTGGCGAGGAGCGAGGCGAGGAGCATGGAGTGCAACCTGACCGAGCTAGCCACGGATACCCCCCATTCGGCAGATTCAGCACCACGGAGATACCACGGACGCACAGGGCTCCATTACGGTTTCACCGCGAAGCACGAGCCTACGCTTGTGCCTGTTCCGGAGCCGCCTGCGCGGCGATCGTGACCGGCGCCGTGGCCGGGCCGAACTCGCCTTCCCACCTGGCCATGACGGCAGTCGCGAGGCAGTTGCCCACCAGGTTCACCATCGTCCGGGCCATGTCCATCAGCTCGTCCACTCCGAGGATCACCGCCACTCCCTCGAGCGGCAGGCCGAACGCGGTGAGGGTGCCCGAGAGCACCACGAGCGACGCCCGCGGCACTGCCGCGATGCCCTTACTGGTGATGAGCAGCGTGAGCATCATGAACAGCTGCTGGCCCACCGACAGATCGACGCCTGCCGCCTGGGCCACGAACACCGACGCCACGCCCAGGTAGAGGGTGGACCCGTCGAGGTTGAACGAGTACCCGGTGGGCATGACGAACGCGACGATGTGGCGCGGGACTCCGAACTCGGTCATCCGCTGCATGGCCAGCGGCAGCGCCGCGTCGGAGGAGGTCGTGGTGAACGCGATGATGGCGGGATCCTTCACGGCGCGGACGAACGGGCGGAGCGGGATCCGGGCGAGCAGCGCGGCGGGGATGAGGGCGATGAGGGCGAATACGACGAGCGACGCATACAGCGTCGCCACCAGCAGTCCCAGGTTTCGGAGCACCTGGATCCCGCTGTGGCTCACCGTCACCGCCATGGCCGCCCCGATGCCGACCGGCGCGAATTTCATGACGATGCCGACGAACTTGAACATCACCTCCATCAGCCCCTCGCAGAATCCGAGCACCGACTCCTTCGGCTTGCCCCGGACCCGGGTCAGCGCGATGGCGAAGAGCGTAGCCCAGAACACCACCTGGAGAACTTCGTTGTGTACCGCCGCCTCGACGAAGCTCTGGGGCACGATATGCTCGAGAAACCCGCTGAACGTGGTGGGCGCGGCCTTGGGAATCGGCGCGTTGGGGTCGGGAGCCGGCAGCACCACGCCGACGCCGGGCCGGGTGACGTTCACCGCGATCAGCCCGACGGCCAGGGCGATGCTGGTCATCAGCCAGAAGTAGCTGATCGACTTCACCGCCAGCCGGCCTATTCGCCGCAAATCGTCGCCGTGGCCGGCGATGCCGACCACCAGGGTGCCGAAGATGATCGGCACGACGACCGACTTGATCATGCGAAGGAATGTGGTGGACAGCGGCTTGAGCTGAACTCCGACTTCGGGCCATGCCCACCCGATCACGATCCCGATGCCCATCCCGATGAAGATCCACCAGGTGAGCGAGAGACCCCTGAGCGCCCGGAGCATCAGCGTCCTGCGAGCGCGCCGGCCTTGGCGTCGATGCCGGCGAGGAGGGAATTGTACGACGCGGCGAACTTGGCGACGCCCTCATCCTCCAGCTCCCGCGTGATCGCCGCCAGGTCGACGCCCGACTCTGCTGCCGCCTTGAGCTGTTCCGTGGCCTCCGCCATCTCTGCCCGGATCCGGATGGCCGGACGGCCATGGTCGCGGTATGCCGCGAACGTCTCCGGCGGCAGCGTGTTGACCGTTCGGGGAGCCACGAGCGCCTCGACGTAGTGGACATCGGCGTACTGGGGATCCTTGGTGCTCGTCGATGCCCACAACGGCCGCTGTGGGCGCGCCTCGGCTTTCGAAAGCCGATCCCACCGCGGCGTGCTGAGCGACCACTCGAACAGCCGGTAGGCGGCGCAGGCGTTCGCGATGGCGATCCGCCCTCGGAGCTTGTGGGGATCCCCTCTCGCGTCCAGCAGCGGATCGACCTTGCTGTCCACCCGGCTCACGAAGAAGCTCGCCACCGACGCCACCGAGCGGAGCGGAAGCTTCGCGGCCAGCCGGTGGTCGAGCCCGTCGAGAAAGGCGTCGATGACCTCGGCATAGCGCTCCACCGAGAAGAGGAGCGTCACGTTGACGCTGATGCCGGCCGCGATGCAGTGGGTAATCGCGGGCAGCCCCTCGCGGGTGCCGGGGATCTTGATCATCGCGTTGGGACGATCCACCGCTCGCCAGAGGCGTTCGGCGTCCTGGATGGTGCCCTGGGTGTCGTGCGCCAATGCCGGCGACACCTCGAGCGACACCAGTCCGTCCACGCCGCCGGTCGTCTGGTACACGGGGCCGAACAGGTCGCACGCGGCGCGCACGTCGGCGACGGCGAGGACCTCGAAGATCTCGGCCGCGTTGCGGCCCTTGTCGGTGAGCGCGCGGATGTCGTCGTCGTAGAGGCGGCTGCCGGCGATGGCCTTCTCGAAGATCGTCGGGTTGGAGGTCATGCCCCGGAGCCCGTCTTCGCGAATGAGCCGCTCCAGCTCGCCCGAGGAGAGCAGGTCCCGGGTGATGTAGTCGTACCAGGGGCTCTGGCCCAGCTCCCCGAGGCGAATCAGCGGATTGGTCATGCGGTTCTCTCGACCAGCAGCCTTCGCACCGTCGCCGCTACGTTCGCTGCCGTGAAGTTGAATTCCTTGAAGAGACGGTCGGCCGGCGCCGAGGCGCCGAAGCCCGTCATCGCGATCATGTCGCCGTCATCGGTGGTCCAGCGCTCCCAGCCGAAGCCGGACCCCGCTTCGATGCCGACCCGGACCCGTACCGAAGAGGGCAGCACCTGCTCCCGGTAGGCATCGGGCTGCGCCGCGAAGAGCTCCCACGACGGCATCGACACGACGCGCACCCTGACGCGCTCCGCGGCGAGCGCGCGGGCGGCGTCGAGGGCGAGGTGGACCTCGCTCCCCGTCGCGATGAGGATCGCCTGCGGACTGGCGGCAGGCGGATCGAGCAGCACGTAGGCGCCCCGGCCGACGCCGTCAGCGGCGCCGAGCGTGCCCCGGTCGAGCACGGGGAGCTTCTGCCGGCTCAGCGCGAGGACGGTGGGACCGCCGGTGCGACGCATCGCCACCCGCCAGGCCTCGATCGTCTCGGTGGCGTCGGCCGGCCGCAGCACGACGAGATTCGGGATGGCCCGCAGCATCGCCAGGTGCTCCACTGGCTGATGGGTGGGGCCGTCCTCGCCGAGCCCGATCGAATCGTGA
The DNA here is from genome assembly GCA_963757525.1 of uncultured Gemmatimonadales bacterium. Taxonomy (GTDB): domain Bacteria; phylum Gemmatimonadota; class Gemmatimonadetes; order Gemmatimonadales; family GWC2-71-9; genus CAVVWJ01. Next base: position 770,580 of record CAVWRM010000001.1, on the reverse strand, counting down.
GTCCCGATGTAGATCACCGGCAGCTTCATGATGGCCGCGAGACGGATCGACGGCTTCATGTAGTCGGAGAAGACGAGAAACGTGCTGCCGAACACACGAAGCCCGCCGTGAGCGGCCATGCCGTTCAGGCACGCGCCCATCGCATGCTCGCGAATACCCCAATGGAGTGTGCGGCCGGTGGTTTCGGGGCCGAAGTCGCCGCCCTGCTTGAGCGCCGTTCCGGTGCTGCCGGCCAGATCGGCGGACCCGCCCACCAGGTTCGGAACCGCGGCGGCGATGGCCTGCAGCGCTTGCGCCGAGGCCTGGCGCGTCGCCAGGGCGCCCGCGGCGGGTGTCGGGGCGGGAAGCGAGCGGTCCCAGCCGTCGGGGAGCGTTCCGCGCAGATCCCGCTCGAGCTCCGCCGCCAGCGCCGGCTCTGCTGCCGCAAAGCGCGCGCGACGCGCCGTCCAGTCCGCCTCGAGGGCGGCCCCACGGTCCACCGCCGTGCGCCAATGGCGCAGCGCATCGTCCGGGACGAAAAACGCCGGCTCCTCGGGCCAGCCGATGATCTCCTTCGTCCGCTCCACCTCCTCGGCCCCGAGGGGCGATCCGTGCGCCTCGGCCGTGTCGCGCTTGGTGGGCGCGGGGTCGGCGATGTGGGTGCGAAGGATGACCAGGGTGGGACGCGTCATCTCCTCCTTGGCGGCCTCCAGCGCCGCGGCAATCCCGGCGAGATCGTTTCCGTCCCCGACCCGGACCACGTGCCAGCCATAGGCCTCGAAGCGGCGCTGCACGTCCTCCGAGAAGGCGAGCGCGGTGTCGCCGTCGATGGTGATGTGGTTGTCGTCGTAGACGAGGGTGAGCTTGTGGAGACGGAGATGGCCGGCGAGCGACGCGGCCTCGCTCGCGACGCCCTCCATCAGGTCGCCGTCGCTCGCGAAGCCCCAGGTGCGGTGGTCCACGATCTGGTGCTCGGCCCGGTTGAACCGGTCGGCCAGAAGCCGCTCGGCGATGGCCAGGCCCACCGCGTTTCCCACCCCCTGTCCCAACGGTCCCGTCGTGGTCTCGACACCCGGGGTGTGTCCCCGTTCGGGGTGGCCCGGCGTCTTCGATCCCCACTGCCGGAACGCCTTGAGGTCGTCGAGGGACAGATCGTAGCCGGTCAGGTGGAGCAGGGCATACAGCAGCATCGAGGCGTGGCCGCATGAGAGCACGAAGCGGTCGCGGTCGGGCCAGTCGGGATTCCGCGGATTGTGCCGCAGGAAGCGGTGCCAGAGCACGTAGGCGGCCGGCGCGAGCGCCATCGGGGTTCCCGGGTGTCCCGACTGGGCCGCCTCGACCGCATCCATCGCCAGCGCCCGGATCGTGTTGATGCTGCGCCAGTCGAGCGCATCGGAAGGAGAATCGGGAGCTTGGGTCGTGATGTGGTCGTCCGGACGCCGGGGTCGGGTGCGAGTGCTCTCTGCCGTCAGACGGAACTCCTTTCGAGCGCCGGACCCGCACCACGGAGGAGGTGGGGAATTCGCGCCGGAAGATAACCGGGCGGCACGCGGCCGGGCAGACGCCCCGCTACGTCCGGTTGGAGCCGCGCCCCACCGCGTATCGGCCGGGGCCGGCCAGCGCCAGTGCCAGCGCGACGGCGAGCAGAATGAACTCGAACTGGAAGTTCTCCTGTCCCGTAAATCCGTTCTTCAGCTTCACGAAGACGATGGCGCCGAGCATGTCGATCGCGAGAGCCAGCCCGGCGATGTCCACCGCGATGCCGAGGAGGATGAGGACGCTGCCCACCACTTCGGCCAGGACGGCAAACGCGGCGGCGAGGGCTGGAGCGGGAATACCGACGTTCGCGAAGAACTCCGCCGTGTGGCTGAATCCGGTGAGCTTGGGAAGACCGTGCGCCAGCATGACCGCGGCGAGCGCCACGCGCAACAGCAGGAGGGCGAGATCGAGATTGACGGGAACGAGGCGGCGCATGCAATGCTCCAACGGTGGGGTGAGCTCAAGGTTGCCGATACCTCCGTGTGCTGGCCTCAAGATATCGGCGCCGGCCGCCTGTCGCCGGTTTCCCTGGCCGTCTAAGTTCATCGAATCGTATGCCGCTCATCGCCCGCGCGCCCCCGGCGCCTCCTGCCCGCACCTACGAAATCCATGAAGTGGCCGAGTTGACCGGCCTCGCGGCGGCGCGGCTGCGGGCCTGGGAGCGCCGATATGAAGTCGTCCGCCCCCGGCGCATGGCGAACGGATATCGGGTATATACCAGCGATCAGGTCACCCTGCTCCGGGCCTATGCCCGACTGATCGGTGAGGGAGAGCGGATCGGCGACCTGGCGGCATGCACCCGCGAGGAGGTCCTCGCGCGAGCCGACGCGCGACGGCTCGATGATGCACCGCATGGCGCCTTGCTCGAGGCGATCGCCGAGCTCGACCGGGATCGTCTGGAGACGCTGGTCGCCGGCCAGCTGTCCCTCCGCGGCCTGCGCGGGTTCGCCTCGGAGGTCGCCCTCCCGTTGGCCCACGCGATCGGCGAGCGCTGGGCCCGGGGCGAGCTGCCGGTGGCCGCCGAACATCTCGCGAGCGAAGTGATGATGCAGATGCTCAAGGGTGGCCTGCGTCTCCGCCGGGGCAGCGGTCCGCTGCTCATCGCCGCGTGCATCGCCGGCGAGCGACACGAGTGGGGCTTCCTGTGCACCCTGGTCGAGGTCCAGGAACGCGGATGGCGTGTCCACTATGTGGGAGCCGACCTCCCGGTCGACGAGGTCGCGACCCTTGCGTGGAAGCTCGCGCCCGGTGCCGTCGCGTTGAGCGCGAGCGACGCCGCCATCGTCCGCGCCAGCCTCCCCGCGCTCGCCGCGCTTCCGGCCAAGCTGCCGCCCGGCACCCTGGCCGCCATCGGCGGCGCGGGAGTCGAGGCCCACGCGGCGCGGTTACGGAGCTATGGATACCGGGTGGGACCGCAGGCCTTTGTCGTGCGAGCTTGACGGAGGTCCGGAAGCCATCGAACCTTCGGCAGGTGTATCCGGGAGGCAGCCGTGACGTTCGATCCGCCGGAGGACGAAGAAGCTCAAGGTCGCTGGAAACGACATCGGTCCGATGAGCCGGGCTCGCGGGTCGCCACGATCGTGCTCGTGGTGGTCGGCGTCCTGCTCCTGGGGGCCGCTGGCGTCATCCTGTTTGCCGGTCGCCCGATCGCCTTCTACGTGGTGGATCGAATGACCACCCGCAAGTTCCCGGATCTCCGGTGGATCACGGGAGAGGCGCTGGCCTCGTGGCGAGCGGACAGCAGCCGCCGGCAGCCGGTCGTTCTCGATGCCCGAACCGAGACGGAATACTCGGTCAGTCATCTGGCCGACGCGGCCCGGATCGACCCCTACCGACCCCTGCTGCGTCCGCTCAAGGGACAGCCACAGGACGTTCCGATCGTCGTGTACGCCTCGGTCGGCTATCGGAGCGCGAGGGTGGCCGAATGGCTCAAGGGGCAGGGGTATGGCAACGTGCAGAATCTGGAAGGGGGGATTTTCCGCTGGGCCAACGATGGCCGCCCGATTTTCAGGCAGGGGGGCGCGACCACGGAGGTCCACCCGTATCAGCCCCGCTGGGGCCTGATGCTCGAGTCCGACCACCGGATCGTGGCGCCTGCACTCGAGAAACGGTCCGCGGCGCCGTAAAGTCCGGCACGGAATCCCCGTCTTCCGCCGAGCTGCTGTTCCAGATGTCGGCCGTGAGCTTCCACGACCCATCGCGCTGGCGTCGCAGGCACATGACGTACTTCCCGGAGTCGGGCGGATCCTCGTCGGTCGCTGGAAGCCTGTATCTCCCAACAAGATAGCCGATCCTGCCATCGGTATCGACCCGCAGGGTGGTAACCTCGAGGCCCTGGTCGGTACCTTGCCTCCAGAATGCCCCGATCGCTTCGCGTCCCTGGATCGGCTCGTGGTCCGGGGGGAGCAGGACGGCATCTTCGGCGTAGAGGTTCATAAGTGCTTCTGCGTCACCACTATTCGACGCGGCGACGTAGTGATCGACCGCGGCTTCGATCGCCATCCGGGCGAGTGGATCGGCAGCCGGCCGGCTGGTGCACCCGATCAGGGCCAACGGTCCCACCAGACTGGCCATACGAGCAATCGCTGTCATTTTGGCGTCAATCTTGCTAGATTCCTTGTGCACTTGGCACCGGTCAATGGTTGGCCGGCCGTCAGTTCAACCCTCAACTTGGACTTTTGTGGCACGTAGATCACGTAACCGAACCGCATCTTCCGTCCCCAGCTTCCGCCGTTCACCAGGCCGCTCCATGCAGTCTCATCGCGATTGGCTCTTGGCCCAACACGGGTCCGTCTGTGCCTATTGCGGCACCGAGACGCCGTCGGAGACCATCACGCTCGATCATGTGCGGCCCCGTCGCGGGCAAACCGCGTATGATCGTCCGGACAATCTGGTCCTGGCGTGCAGGGTGTGCAACGCGGCGAAGGCCGATACGCCGCTCGTCGCCTTTCTGATGCAGAAGCGCGCCCGTGGGGTGTTTCTCCTGCATTACGGCGACCACCTGTCGGACCCGCTCAAGGAGCTTGCCCGGCAAGCCTCCGAGCGCCCGATGCTCCCGCGGGAAACCTGAGCGCAACTGGACGGAAAATGAAAGGGGCGGCCCTCAGGGCCGCCCCTTTGAGTTTCACACCCGAGCCATCATGGCTGGTTGGTGCCGATCGCCGTGCGGATGATGCGGCTCTGCTCCGCGGTGTGGGCCGCCGGGTACCCCTCGGCCGGGCTCGCGCGCTCCGGCCGTCCGACGTAGCTCACCGTGCTTCCCGCCGGCGCCAGCTCGTCGAGCTTGGACTCCAGGTACCACCACGCCCCCATGTTCCTCGGCTCCTCCTGCACCCAGACCAGCTCCTTGAGCCTGGGATAGCGCGCCAGGACGACCCGCGTCTCCTGCCAGGGGAATGAATACAGCTGCTCCAGCCGGACGATGGCCGGCCGCGTGTCGCCCGCCTTGTCGGCTGCGGCGAGCAGCTCGTAATAAATCTTCCCGCTGCAGAGGACTACCCGTTCGACCTGCTCGCCCCGATCGGCGGCCCAGGGGTCGTCGATGATCGGCAGCCACCTGCCGGCCGCGAGATCCTCGAGCCTGGAGCTGGCTTGCGGCAACCGGAGCAGGCTCTTCGGTGTCATCACGATCAGCGGCCGCTGGCGGGTGCGACGGGCCTGGCGGCGGAGCAGATGAAAGTACTGGCCCGCGGTCGTGGGATTGGCGACCCTGATGTTGCCTTCCGCGGCGAGCTGGAGGAAGCGCTCGAGACGGGCGCTCGAGTGCTCGGGTCCCTGGCCCTCGTATCCGTGCGGCAGCAGCAGGGTGAGCCGCGTCGTCAGCCCCCACTTGGAGAGTCCCGACGACAGGAACTGATCGACGATGACCTGGGCGCCGTTGATGAAGTCGCCGAACTGCGCCTCCCACAGCACCAATGATTCGGGCGCCGCGGCGCTGTATCCGTACTCGAACCCGAGCGTCGCGAGCTCCGAGAGCGGACTGTTGTGCAGCTCCATCGGCGCCAGCGCGCCGGGCAGGCGTTGCATCGGGGTCACCACCTCCCCGGTGAGGGCGTCATGGAGCGCCAGATGGCGCTGGCTGAACGTGCCCCGCTCGGTGTCCTGACCGGTGAGCCGGACCGGAATGCCCTCGGTGAGGAGCGACGCGAGCGACAGGGCCTCGGCGTGGGCCCAGTCGATGCCTCCCTCCGGGCCCAGGGCCGCGCGGCGGCGCTCGAGCTGCTTCCGCAGCTTCGGATGGACCGTGAATCCCTCCGGCCACGAGAGCAGCTGCTCGTTGAGCGCGACGAGGTACTCGGGCGCCAGCGCCGTCTCCACTTCCCGGCCCGCGTTGGTGACCTTGACCGGGTGCTCCGAGGTCGTGCCCTTCCCCATGCTCGCCTTGAAGCCCTGCTGGACGTCCACCAGCCGCTGGTAGGCGTCGGCGACCTGCTTCTGCGCCTCCTCGGCGCTGATCACCCCGTCTTCGGTCAGGAGCCGGCCATACAGCTCCCGGACTGTCGGCAGGCCCTTGATCCGCTCGTACATGACGGGCTGAGTGTAGGCCGGCTCGTCACCTTCGTTGTGACCGTGCCGCCGGTAGCCCACCAGATCGATGAGAATGTCCTGGTGGAACCTGTCGCGATACGCCATCGCAAGGCGAACCGCGGCGAGACACGCTTCCGGATCGTCGGCGTTGACGTGAATGATCGGGATGTCGAAGCCCTTGGCGAGATCGGAGGCATACCGGGTGGAGCGCGCGTCGTCCATGTCGGTGGTGAACCCGACCTGGTTGTTGGTGATGACGTGCAGCGTGCCGCCGGTGCGGTATCCCTTGAGTGAGCCCAGGTTGAGGGTCTCCGCCACCACGCCCTGACCGGCGAATGCCGCATCGCCGTGAATGGTGACGGGAAGCGCGCTGCTCGGGTCGTGATGCGCCTGCCGGCCGCGGCGCTGCGTCTGCCGCGCGCGGGCGCGCCCGTCGACCACGGGAGCCACGAACTCGAGGTGGCTCGGGTTGGGACACAGGGTGACGGTGATCGCCTTGCCCTTCGACGTGACGTACGCGCCTTCGGCTCCGTGATGGTACTTGACGTCGCCCGTGCCGCCTTCCGGCGTCAGCTGGCCGGCTTCCACGTGACGGCCGCCTTCGAACTCCGCGAAGATCGTCTCGTACGGTCGGCCCACGGTGTGGGCCAGCACATTGAGTCGGCCCCGGTGCGCCATGCCCATCACCACGTCCCGGGCGCCCGACTCCGCGGCGAGCTCGATCGTGAGGTCGAGCATCGGGACCAGCAGGTCCACGCCCTCGATGGAGAATCGCTTCTGGCCCAGATACCCCTTGTGGAGGAACTTCTCCAGGGCCTCCACTTCGGTCAGGCGGCGGAACAGTCGGAGCCGGTCGATGGCGCTCAAGGGCTGGCGATACGCGCCGGACTCGATCTTCTCCCGGAGCCACACGCGTTCCTCGTGGGTCGAGATGTGCTCGATCTCGTACGCCATCGTGCCGCAGTACGTGGCCTGGAGATACGGCAGCGACTCGGACAGGGTCCGCCCGGGCACCGCGATGCGGAGCACCTTGGACGGGATGGCCGCCATCACGTCCGGCGTGAGGCCGAGGGGTCCGGGGTTGAGCGCGGGATCGCCGATGGGCGGGGTGCCGAGCGGATCGAGATGCGCCGCGAGGTGGCCGTGCATGCGGAACGCCTTCACCAGCGCCATCGCCGCGGCCACGTGATAGAGCATGTCCGGCGCGACCGGCCCGGGAGACTCCTCCCGCTTGGCTGCCGGCGTCGACTTGACCAGCTGATAGCTCACGGCCGACAGCTGGAGGCTCTCCTCCACCAGGTCGTAGAATCCGGCGTCGCCCTGCAGCAGGTGGTCGACCGTGGCGAGAAACGCCCCCGACTCCGCGCCCTGGATGATGCGATGGTCGTAGGTACTCGTGATCGTCATGACCTTGCTGATGCCGAACTCGCGGAGCCGCTCCTCGGCGACGCCGGAGAACTCGGCGGGATAGCCGATCGCGCCGACCGCGATGATGCTGCCCTGACCTGCCATGAGTCTTGGCACGGAGGCCACGGTGCCGAGCCCCCCGGGATTGGTGAGCGACATCGTGGCGCCCACGAAATCGTCGGGCATGAGCCGGTTGCTCCGCGCCTTGTCCACCAGCCCCTCATACGCCGCGTGGAAGGTGGCGAAGTCCATCGTGTCGGCTCGCTTGATCACGGGCACGACGAGGCCCCGGCTCCCGTCCTTGCGCTGCACGTCCACCGCGAGTCCGAGCGAGATCCCTTCGGGGGTGACCCGGAGCGGAGCCCCGTTCTGCATCGCGAGCGTATGGCCCATCACCGGGTGCTGCTTGGTGGCCTGCACCAGCGCGTACGCGATCAGATGGGTAAAGGAGATCTTGCCCGTGCGCCCGCCCGATTGCAGCCCCTGGTTGATGCGCCGTCGCCGCTCCTCGAGCGCGCCCGTCGCCACCACGCGCAACGTGGTCGCGGTGGGCACGGTCAGGCTCTCGATCATGTTGGCGACGAGCTTGGCGGCGGGGCCCTTGATGGGCGTGGCGCCAGACGGACCGGCGGTGGGGCGGTCGGGCGGTCGAGTCGTCGCTACGCTGTCTTCCCGAGCCGACGTCGTGACGATCGAACCGTCCGCCGGTGCGCCGGTCCGCCGTCCCGCCTGTCCGCCCGCCCCGTTCTCTTCGGGTCGCTCGCCGACGACCCCACTCTCGAAGAGCCGGCGCCAGTCGGGTCCGACCGTCGCGGGGTCTTTCAGGAACTCCTCGTACATGGCCTGGGCGAAGCCCGCGTTGGCCGTCTCAAAAACGTTGGGGTCCACGAGAATTCACCATTCCTGCAATTGCGGGGGCTGAAAGCGGGTGATCCGGGTAACCGAAAGATAATGTCCCCGGCGGGCCCCGGGGTCTTGCCAAACCGTCCCCGGAGGGTAGGGTCAGGAGCCGCCCTACATTGTTATAACAAATGTCAGCCCTGCTGGAGAGGGCACTCGAGGAGGATGTATGCGGAAGGTCAGGAGTAGCGCGACTCTCGTACTTGGATCCATGGCGCTGTTCGTCGGGGGGTGTGGGGGCGGGGATTCGAATCCCAATCCTTCTCCCCTGGTGCTGGCCCGAGCGCCGACCAGCAGCGGCGATCAGCAGACGGGTCCGGTGAGCAACGCCCTGCCGAACGACCTGAGGGTCCTCGTCACCCGTGACGGCGACCCCGAGCCGGGAGCCACCGTTACCTGGTCCACCAGCGATGGCAGCCTGAATCCCACGTCCGGGCCAACCGATGCCACCGGGATTGCGGCCAGTACCTGGGTTCTGGGGCCGAATGCAGGCGCCCAGTCCGCCCAGGCCGCGGTTCAGGGTGCCACCGGCTCTCCGGTCACCTTTACCGCGACGGGCACGAGCGGCGGCCCGCCGCCGCCACCGCCGCCGAACGCGGCCAGTGTGACGGTAGGGGACATCTTCTTCGAGAGCGACCGGAACGGAACCTCGAACCCGGCGGTCGACACCGTCGCGGTGAACGGTACGGTGACCTGGACCTGGGTCGCCACCGGCGCCACGGCCCATAGCGTCCAGTCTACCGGCACGACCAATTTCACCAGCAGCAACGTGCTGACGGGTGACGGCTCCAGCTATCACGTGCAATTCACGACGGCAGGCACGTATACCTACAACTGCTCGGTGCACGGCAATTTCATGAACGGGCGCATCGTGGTGCGGTAATGTCTGCCGCGGGCGGATGAGCCGCTCATCCGCCCGCGAGCGCCACATAACTCGCCGCCTCCCTCCCAATCCGCGCCTTGTCCCAGCCAAGCTCCGCTCCCATCAGCGCCGCCACGCGCCCCGCGGCTTCGACCCCGCGGCTCGGGTGCTCGTAGTAGAGATGAGCGCGCCGCACCAGCACGTCGTCCACCCGCTGGGCCAGCTCGCGCCGGACCGCGTGGGGCACTTCGGCCTCGATAGCCGGGTGCGGGTGAGCCAGCGGACGGAGCAGACTCCGGTCGCGGGCGGCGGCATTGCAGATGCCCGCGGATTCGGTGCCGTAGTGCCGCAGGAGATGCTGGACGGTTTCGGGGCTCATGCCCAGCTCGAGCCCCCGCTCCCGGAAGGTCGCGAGATCGGCGGCCTCCCCGCCGGGCAACGGCTCCTCGTCGGTACCGGCATCGCGGGCGTTGCGCGGGCGCCCGTCGCGGAAACGCAGCTCCCGCACCGCCCGATCCACCACCTCGGCCGCCATCGACCGGTAGGTGGTGAGCTTGCCTCCGGCGACCGTGATCATGCCGCCCGGCCCCTGCACGACGGTGTGCTCCCGCGGCCTGCTCGACGCGGTGCCGCGATTGGCGAGCAGCGGCCGGAGTCCGGCCCACGAGCCGCGGACATCATCGACGCTCAGGCGAGCGTTGGGAAAGCGCGAGTTGGCCGACCGCAGGAGGTAGACGATGTCCTCCTCCGGCACGGTCAGTCCGTCGGGCGCCTCGGTGGTATCGGTGTCGGTGGTGCCGATGTACGACTGATCGCCCCAGGGGAGAATGAACAGGACCCGGCCGTCGATCGGGCTCGTGAAGATGATCGCTTCGCGGTGATCGATCCGCGCCCGATCGACGATCACATGCACGCCCTTGGTGGGGCGCAGCAGCGGTTCCGCCGCCGGATCCTCGAGCCAGCGCACCCGATCGGTCCACGGGCCGGTCGCGTTGACGACGACACCGGCGCGAACGACGCCGCGCGCGCCGGTGAGCACGTCCTCCAGCTCCGCCCCCACCACGCGGCCGGCGGTGCGCTCCAGTCCGCGCACGGCGATATAGTTCGCCACCATCCCCCCGTGATGGATGGCGGAGCGAGCCGTCGCCACGACGAGGCGGACGTCATCGCACTGCGCGTCGTAGAACCGGGCGCCGCCGAGCAGGCCGCGCTCGCGCAGCATGGGCTCGGCCTCGAGCATCGCGCGCTTGCCCAGCATCCGGTGCAGTCGCACATTCCGGAACAGAGCCAGCGCATCGTAGACCCACATGCCGGCGGCCAGACGCCAGCGCGATACCCGGTCGCCACGGTGGAGTGGGAAACTGAAGGCCAGAGGCCAGACGAGGTGGGGCGCGATGCGCAGGAGGATCCGGCGCTCGCGGTTCGCCTCCAGCACCAGGCGTAGATCGCCGGTCTCCAGGTAGCGCAGGCCGCCGTGGATCAGGCGGCTCGACCGCGAGCTGGTGCCCCCGCCGAGGTCGCCTTGATCCACCAGGACGGCGCGGAGGCCGCGCATCGCCGCATCGCGGGCCACGCCTGCGCCCGTGATGCCGCCGCCGATGACCAGGAGGTCCGCGGGCTCCGCGCAGATCTCCTCCAGTGTCGCTCGCTCCGAGGAATGCCCTCCGTGACCCTGCCTCCCATCCCGCAGCTCCCTCGGCCGAGCACCTGGTACGTCTGGCACGCTCATCGCTTCGGACCGGGCGTCCGGGTGCTGGACCTGGCGTGCGGGGAAGGACGCCATGCGCTCGCCGCGGCGGCGGCCGGCGCATCGGTGGTGGCCGTGGACAAGGACGAGAAGCAACTCGCCAAGGCGCGGGAGTTCGCCGAGTGGAAGGGGCTCGTCGTGGAATGGCGCATGGTGGATCTCGAGGGGTCATGGCCGGACTTCGGCGCTTTTGATGCGGTTTTGATGTTCAATTATCTTGACCGGGCGAGGCTGCCTCAGATTCGAGAGCTCGTCGCCGCAGGCGGTCTCCTCATGATCGAAACGTATCTCGCCGCCCAGCGAGACCTCGGCTGGGGTCCGGTCTCGGAGAATCATCTCCTCCAGCCGGGCGAACTCGCTCGTCTCGCGGGGCCGCTCCGGGTGCTGCACGGCCGCGAGGTGCTCGAGCCGGTGGACGCCGAGCGGTGGCGGGCAGTGGCCAGCATCCTCGCCAGGAACGGGTAAGTAAGATCGACGCATCCTCACTGCGGGGCAACATGCACGACTCCCGTCCGGAGCGGCGGGTCGCGATCGTCGCCGGCCTCCGCACCCCGTTCGCCAAGAGCGGCACCGTGTTCCGCGATGTCTCCGCCGTCGCGCTCGCGCGCCACGCCACCCGCGAGCTGCTCTACCGATCCGAGCTCGACGGCCGGGAGGTGGACGAGATCATCTTCGGTCAGGTCGTCCCCTCGGTCCTGACACCCAACGTCGCCCGGGAAGTCAGTCTCCTGCCGCAGTTCCCTCCCAGCGTCCCCGCCTACACCCTGAACCGCGCCTGCGCCTCCTCCGCCCAGACCGTCTCGAACGCGGCCGACCAGATCGCGCTGGGCCATGCCGATACCATCATCGCCGGCGGCGTCGAATCGCTGTCCAATATCCCGATTCTCCACTCGGCCCGCTTCAGCCGGATTCTGGTGGAGACCGGTAAGGCCCGGACCCTCGGCGGGCGCCTCGCGACGCTCGCCCGGACCCGGCCGGGCGATCTGCGGCCGGTGGCGCCGGCGATCGCGGAGCCGTCTACCGGCGAGACGATGGGCCAGTCCGCCGAAAAGATGGCCAAGGAGAACGGCATCACCCGCGAGGCGCAGGATCGGCTGGCTCTTCAGAGCCACCAGCGGGCCGCCGCCGCGACGGCCGACGGCCGGCTCACCGCCGAGATCACGCCCTGGTTCGGCGGGCGGGAGATGGACCAGGTGATCGTCTCCGACAACGGCATCCGGAGCGACACGTCGCTCGAAGCGCTGGCGGGCCTCAAGCCGGTCTTCGACCGAAAATACGGTTCGGTCACCGCCGGCAATTCGTCGCCGCTCACCGACGGGGCCGCCGCGGTGTTGCTCATGTCGAGGCAGAAGGCGGCGGCGCTGGGATACGAGGCGCTCGCCTACGTGCGCAGCTACGCGGTGGCGGCGGTGGACCCGGGATGGCAGCTCCTCATGGGCCCGGCCTATGCCGTCCCCAAGGCGCTCGAGCGCGCCGGCATCGGCTGGAAGGATCTCGGTGTCGTGGAGATCCACGAGGCGTTTGCCGCGCAGGTTCTCTCCAACGCGCAGGCGTGGGGCTCGCGCGAGTGGGCCGAGCGGCTGGGTCTGCCGGGACCGGTCGGCGAGGTGGACTGGGAGCGCACCAACGTCCTGGGCGGATCGATCGCCATCGGGCACCCGTTCGCCGCGACCGGGGCGAGGGTGGTCACGACGCTGGCCAACGAGATGCGCCGCCGCAACGCGCAGTTCGGGCTGCTCTCGATCTGCGCCCAGGGTGGGATGGGGTTCGCGATGGTGCTGGAGCGCGTGTAGTGTCGGCGCTCTCCACCTCGGTCGAGGACGGCATCGCCGTCGTCACGTTCGATCTGCCCGGCGAGTCCGTCAACAAGCTCAACGCCGCGGTCAAGGTCGAGTTCGAGGCGCTTCTGATCCGGCTGCGGGACGACGCCACGATCCGGGCCGCCGTTCTCATCTCGGGCAAGGTCGACACCTTCATCGCCGGCGCCGATATCGAGGAGTTCACCGCCCTCACCACGCGAGGCGCCGCCGAGCGGCTGAGCTTCGAGGGACAGGAGCTGGTGAGCCGGGTCGAGACCCTCGCCAAGCCCGTCGTCGCGGCGATTCACGGCACCTGTCTCGGCGGCGGGCTGGAACTGGCGCTGGCGTGCCACTATCGCGTCGCCACCGATCACTCCAAGACCCAGCTCGGTCTCCCCGAAGTGCAACTCGGTCTCGTGCCCGGCGCCGGCGGGTGCGAGCGGCTTCCCCGCCTCATCGGCGCGCGCGCCGCGCTGGACATGATTCTCACTGGCAAGGGGGAGCGAGCGACCCGGGCGCTCCGGCTCGGGCTCGTCGACGAGGTCGTCCCCCGGAGCATTCTCGCCGCCACCGCCATGGCCGCCGCCGACCGGCTCGCGCGGGGAGGTCTCCCGAAGCGACCGCCCGGGGGGGGAATGCAGGGCCTCCTGCTCGATCGGACCGCGGTCGGCCGCAAGCTGGTCTACAAGACGGCGCGCGAGCAGGTGCTGAAGCGCACCGGCGGACACTATCCCGCGCCGCTCGCCGCGCTCGAGGTCGTGCGCGTCGGTCTGGAGCACGGGGTCACGGCCGGACTCTCGGAGGAGCACCGCACCTTCGGCGAGCTCGCCGTCGGCGACGTGTCCCGTAAGCTGGTCCAGCTGTTCTTCGCGTCCACCGCACTCAAGAAGGACGACGGCATTCCTCCCGGCGCCGCGACGCCGCGTCAGGTGCGGCGTCTCGGGATTGTGGGGGCGGGCTTCATGGGCTCCGGCATCGCGGGGACCGCGGTGCTGAACGTCGAGGTGGATACCCGCCTCAAGGACGCCGAGCTCACCCGGGTCGGGAAGGGACTGAAAGCGGCGACTGACATTCTCTCGGAGCGGCTCCAGCGCCGGCGACTCACCCGTCCCCAGTTCGAGCGGCTGAGCGGGCTTCTCTCGGGCTCGGCCGACTACAGCGGGTTCCGTCGCGCCGATCTCGTGATCGAGGCCGTGTACGAGGACCTCGCCCTGAAGCGCGCGGTGCTCGATGACATCGAGGCGGTGGCCCGGCCGGACACGATCTTCGCCAGCAATACCTCGACCATCCCGATCCGTGAGATCGCGGCCGAGGCGCGTCACCCCGAGCGGGTCCTCGGGATGCACTTCTTCTCGCCGGTGGAGCGCATGCCGCTGGTCGAGGTCATTCCCACCGCGGCGACCAATCCCGAGGCGATCGTGACGGCCGTCCGCTTCGGCCGCCGGATGGGGAAGACCGTCATCGTGGTGGCCGATCTCCCGGGGTTCTGGGTGAATCGCATTCTCTCGCCGTATCTGAACGAGGCGGGTCTGCTCCTCGGAGAAGGGGTGCCGGTGGGCCTGATCGACCGCACGATGACCGCGTGGGGATTCCCGGTGGGGCCGGTGGCCCTGCTCGATGAGGTGGGGCTCGATGTCGTCCAGAAGGCCTCGAAGGTGATGTACGAGGCCTTCGGGGATCGCATGCGGCCGTCCGGCGCCGTCGGCCTCCTGCTCGGCTCGGCTCGGCTCGGCCGGAAGTCGGGGAGCGGGTTCTACCGCTACGAGCGTGGCCACAAGAAGGGCCCCGATCCGGCCGTGCCCCAGCTCCTCGGCGTCCGCGCGCTGGAATCCGCCGACGCGACCATGGTCGAGCGCCGGCTGGTGTACGCGATGCTCAACGAGGCGGCCATGGCGTGGTCGGATGGCGCCGTGCGGAGCAGCCGCGACGGCGACATCGGCGCGGTGTACGGCATCGGGTTTCCCGCCTTTCGGGGCGGCCCCCTCCGGCTGATCGATGATCTCGGCGCCGACCGCGTGGTCGAGACGCTCCGGCGGCTGGACGAGCAGTTCGGGCCCCGGTTCACGCCGGCGGCCGCCCTGGTGGATATGGCCGAGCGAGGCGGGCGTTACTATACAGGATGAGTTGACGCGGAAGGTGAGTCGCCACTGATGCTCGACACTCCTGATCGCCTGCGAACCACGATCGCCGACCGCTACGTCCTCGAAGAGGAGATCGGCCGCGGCGGCGCGGCCACCGTCTACCTCGCCGAGGACCTCAAGTATGCCCGGAAGGTGGCGATCAAGGTCCTGCGGCCCAGCCTCGGGGGATACGAGCCGCAGCGGTTCCTGAGAGAGATCCGCATCGCCGCGCGGCTGGCCCATCCGCAGATCCTCCCGCTGCACGATTCCGGCGAATGGGACGGAACGCTCTACTTCGTGATGCCCTACGCGGGATGCGAGAGTCTCCGCGATCGCCTCGCGCGGGAGGGCGCACTTCCCGTCGATGTCGCCCTTCGGATCGCGCGGACCGTCGCCGCGGCCCTCGCCTATGCCCACCGCCACGGCGTCATCCATCGCGACATCAAGCCGGAGAACATCCTGTTGCAGGAAGGGGAGCCCGTCGTCGCCGACTTCGGGATCGCCACGGCGCTCTCGGCTGCCGGCGGCGAAAACGTGTACGTCACCGACCGCGGCTCGGCACTGGGCACGCCGGCCTACATGAGTCCGGAGCAGGTGAGCGCCGAGCCGACGCTGGACGGACGTACCGACCAGTACAGCCTCGCGTGCGTGCTCTACGAGATGCTGGCGGGAGCGCCGCCGTTCGCGGGTACCGGTCCCCGGGCGACGATGGCGCGCCATGCCATCGAGGCGCCGGCGCCGGTGCGCTCCCACCGCCCCAACGTGCCCATCGCCATCGAGCGCGTGCTTACGCGGGCGCTGTCCAAGGAGCCGGGCGAGCGGTTCCCCGGCATGACCGAGTTCTCGTCGGCGATGATGGACCCCACGCCGGAGCTGATGCCGGCGGTCACCGGCCCGTCGTCCCGCGCGATCGCGGTGCTCCCCTTCGTCAACGCCAGCGGCGATCCGGAGAACGAGTACTTCAGCGACGGGATGACCGACGAGCTGATCACCGCGCTCGGCAAGGTCGAGGGCCTGCACGTCGCGTCGCGCACGTCCGTGTTCGCGCTCAAGGGAGCGAAGGAAGACGTGCGAGCGCTCGGCAGCCGGCTCGGCGTCTCGACCGTGCTCGAGGGCTCGGTCCGCAAGGCCGGCAGCCGCCTCCGGATCGCCGTCCAGCTGGCCAACGTCGCCGACGGGCGCAGCCTCTGGTCGGAGCGCTACGATCGCGAGCTCGCCGACGTCTTCGCCATCCAGGACGAGATCGCGCGGACGATCGTCGATACCCTGCGCTCGACGCTGCTCCGAGACCTCGGCGACCCGGTGCCGATGCGCTACACCGCCAACCTCCGGGCCTACAACCTGTACCTCAAGGGTCGCTTCTGGTGGAACCGGCGTACCCAGGAGGCCATCGCCGAAGGCATCCGGTACTTCGAGGAGGCGATTGCCGAGGACGCCGACTACGCCCTCGCCTATACCGGCCTCGCCGACTCGTACGCCTTGCAGGTGGACTATCGGGGCGCGCCGGTCCGGGAGGGCTTGGAGCGTGCCAGGACCGAGGCGCGCCGGGCGCTCGAGCTGGACGAGAGCCTGGCCGAGGCCCACACGTCGCTGGGGTGGGTGACGTTCGTCTACGATTGGGACTGGACCGGCGCGGCCCGCGAGCTGGAGCGGGCGCTCGAGCTCAACCCGCGGTACTCCGTGGCCCGCCAATGGCGCTCCTGGTTCCTGATCGCGATGGGACAACGGGAGGCCGCGCTCGCCGAGGGGCGGCTGGCCATCGAGCTCGACCCGGCCTCGGTGTCCATCCGGCGCAGCATGGGCTGGCTGCTGTACTACGCGCGCCAGCCGGAGCAGGCGCTCGAGCACCTGCGCCGCGCTCTGGCGATGAATCCCACGGCCGAAGAAAATCTGCGGCTACTCGGACTCGCCTATCTGCAGCTCGGCCAGCACGACGAGGCGGCGTCGGCCTTCAGGGAGTCAATCGCGCTGTCCGAGAACAACGCGCTCGCCACCGCGGGGCTCGGGGCGGTGGCGGCCGCGCGCGGGCGCCCCGCCGACGCCCGCGCCATACTGGACGAGCTCACCGAGCGGGGCACCCGGCGATACGTCTCCCCCGTTGCGCAGGCGATGGTGCACGCCGCCCTGGGTGACCGCGACGAGGCCTTCGCGTGGCTCGACCGGGCCTACGAGGAGCGGCGGGGCTGGCTCTGCTATCTCAAGGTCGAGCCGCTGCTCGACGGCCTCCGCGGCGACCCCAGGTTCTCCCGCTTGCTCGAACGCATGCGACTCGCCTAGTCCTCCCGCGGCTCCTCCCCGGCCGTGGCCACGCCGCCGACGAGGGAGAGGACGAACAGCACGACGCCGAGGAGGTGGACGGCGCGGCCGATCGCGAGATCCTTTTCCAGCAGATCGAACCGGTCCAGCAGATAGGTCCAGTCGTGCTCCCCGCCTCCCACCAGCGGTAGATCCTGCGCCCTCGCGTCACCGGCGTAGACCGAGATGTTCCAGCAGTTCTGTGCCAGCCACCAGAGCGCCACGGTCGCGCCGTGGCGATCGCCCCTTCGGAGGAAGTACCCCGCGAAGACCGAGGGCACGATGAGCTGCATCAGCGTGCCGCCCAGGTATCCGATCACCTCGCCGAAGGGCCCGAATACGAGATGCCCGGTCTCGTGGATGGCGAGATCGAGGCTGTCGAGAAATCCGTAGCGCTCCGGGTGGAGAAGGAGCACGAGTCCATAGAGCGCGAGGATCGCCGTGGAGGCCAGGCGCGCGCGGCGATTCAGCAGAGGGGCGCTCCGTTCCAGGGGCCGTCATCGTCCGGTTCGCAGCAGCGCGACCACAGCCCGCTCCATCGGCGTGAGGCCTGGCGAGGACGGCTTTCGGCCGTTCCGCGCCTTCGCTCCGTTGCCGTTGCCATTGCCGTTGCCGTTGCCGGCAGCCGCGGCCAGGTAGTGATCGAACACCAGCGGATGCACGTAGTACTTGCGGCAGATCGCCCGGGTATTGTTGAGCTGTTCGGATACGCGGTCGATCGCCTGCAGGATCGTCGCCTTGGCGTCCTTCTCCGTGGCGGCGGGGCCCAGGTCCTGGAGCGCCTCCAAGGCGAGCGTGGTGCCAGCCCAGGTCCGAAAATCCTTCGCGGTGAAATCCTCACCTGTCGTCTCGCGCAAGTAGTCGTTGACGTCGCTCGATCCGATCGTCTGCTGTACGCCGTCCTCATCCACGTACTGAAAGAGATCCTCGCCGGGGAGCGCCTGGCATCGCCGGACGACCCGGGCCAACCGCCTGTCGTTGAGCGATACCGAATGGTGCTTGCCGCCCTTGCCGCGAAACCGGAATCGCATCGTGGACCCCGACACCTTCACGTGATCGTCCTGCAGCGTCGTGAGGCCGAAGGACCGGTTGGCCCGGGCGTATTCGTCGTTGCCGACCCGTATGCCGGTGCACTCGAGCAGATGCACCACTGCCGCGACGACCTTTTCCCGGGGCAGCCCCGGCATTCCCAGGTCGCGCCCGATCCGCCGGCGGATCAGGGGTAGCGCCTCGCTGAAGGCGAGCATCCGGCCGAATTTCGTCTCGTCCCGCACCTCTCGCCACTTCGGGTGGTACCGGTACTGCTTCCGGCCCCGGGCGTCGCGCCCGGTGGCCTGAATGTGGCCGTTGGAGGAGGGACTGATCCACACGTCGGTGTACGCCGGCGGAATCGCCAGCCGGCGGATCCGGGTGAGCGTGGTCGGGTCGTCGAGCGGGCGGCCGTCCGGCCCGACGTAGGTGAATCCCTTGCCGCGCCTGCGACGCCGGATCCCCGGGGTGGAGTCGCTGACGTAGCGCAGGCCCGCCTCGCGGGCGGCCTCGAGTGCGTCGGGTTGCGTCGCCATAGGTGACGACACCATAACGTTCTGCGGCGCCGGAGCCGTGACGGCAGTCACCCGCGATCCAGGACCCGTAGCGTTAGTGATTGTGGTGCATAAACTTTCACCGCACGGCGGGGTCCTTCCGCACCTCTACACTCGGCTTGGGTCCCCCGCTAGCTTGGTTGGCGTTTCCGGACCGGCTTCCGCGTCTCCCACGGGGTATCCACGTGCTCATGCGACAGGGACTGCTCTGGCTCTCCGAGCGTCAGGGCATGTTCAACTTCGTCCGCCGTAACGGTCTCGCCCGGCGGTTCGCTTCGCGCTTCGTGGCGGGTGAGACGGTGGAGACGGGGGTCGGTGCCGCGAAGGCGCTGAGCCGGCGGGGCATCACCTCGTCGCTGGACCTGCTCGGCGAGAGCGTCACCGTCGAATCCGAGGCGGTGACGGCGCGAGACCTGTACCTCCGCATGCTCGACCGGATGGCCGAGAACGGGGTCGAGGTCAATGTCTCGGTGAAGCTCACCCAGATGGGCTTCGACATCCACGAGGATCTCTGCCGGGCGAACATGACGGCCATCCTCGACCGCGCCAAGACCCTCGGTGGCTTCGTCCGGCTCGACATGGAGGGCTCCGCCTATACGCAGCGGACCCTCGACTTCTTCTCCCGGCTCTTGTTCCCATCGTACGGGGCTCATTGCGGGGTCGTCATCCAGTCGATGCTGCGCCGTTCCGCCGATGACATCGAGCGCCTCATCGCCATGGGCGCGCGGGTCCGGCTCTGCAAGGGCGCCTATCTCGAGTCCGCCGAAGTGGCGTTCCCCGACAAGGCCGAGGTGGACGCCAACTACGTGCGGCTCATGGAGCGGCTGCTGCGGGCCGGCAACTACCCGGGCCTCGCCACCCACGACGAGACGATCATCGCCAAGGCCCGCGAGCTGGTGAAACGCGAGGGCATCGGCGACGACCGGTTCGAGTTCCAGATGCTCTACGGCGTCCGCCGGGACATGCAGGAGCGGTTGCGACAGGCGGGCCACCGGATGCGGGTCTATATCCCGTTCGGAACGCAGTGGTATCCTTACCTCATGCGGCGGCTGGCGGAGCGACCCGCCAATATCGCCTTCATGATGGGCAACATCATCCGTGAGGCCATGCCGGGCCGGTGAGCGAGCTGACGCTGGGCGGGTATATGGACAAGCACGATCGCGCCGCCGCGTTCGGTGGAAGCGACGGGCAGGCGTACTCCGTCGGCATCTACATCGAGGACGAGCCGGACGGCCGGGGACGGTTCGGCGCGGCCCTGCTGTTCGTCCGCTGGTCGCCGGGCGGCGACCGTCCGGTGGGCCATGTCGAGACCGAGACCCTGGCGTGGGGCCGCAGCCGCGAGGAAGCGACCGACCGCCTCCGCAGTCTCTCCCTCTACGACGTCAAGGCCGCACTCGACGAGGCCATCGCCCGGGCCCCCGCGGAGTGGTAAGCGGCCTCCTCGGCACGATTCTCGAGCGGGACGGATCGGTCTACCGCGTCGCGACGAGCGAGGGGGAGATCCGGGCGGTCTTGCGGGGCAAGATCAAGCGCGACTCGGCACGCCTGGTGGTGGGCGACCGGGTGCATCTCGAATCTGACCCCGGCGGAGAGCTCCACGGTATCACCGGCATCGAGCCCCGCACCTCGCTCCTGGAGCGCCGGGTGCCCGAAGGCCGTGGGGCCCGGCCCGTCGCCGCGAATATCGATCAGGTTTTCGTCGTCACCGCATCCACCCGCCCCGATCCGGTCCCGCAGCTCATCGACCGGCTCCTCGTCGTCGCGGAAGCCAACGAGATCGCCGCCGCGCTCGTGGTGAACAAGGTCGACCTGGATCCGGGCCTGGCGCTGGGGAAGCGTCTCGAGCGAGCCGGCTATCCCGTGTACCACACGAGCGTCAGAACGGGGGAGGGCGTGGCGTCGTTGGCCGCGGCGCTCGCGGGGAAAGCGTCGGTCGTGACCGGCCCCTCCGGCGCCGGAAAATCGAGCCTCCTCAATGCGGTCCAGCCCGGCCTCCAGCTTCGCACCGGGGCGATCAGCACCAGGGTCGGGCGGGGACGAAACACGACCGTCTCCGCGGTGATGATTCCGCTCGAGGCGGGCGGCTATCTGGTGGATACCCCCGGGTTCAGCGAGGTCGGCCTGTGGGCGATCGACCCCCGCGAGCTCGGGTCGTGCTTTCCGGAGTTCCGTCGATTTCTGGGCGAGTGCCGCTACGGCGACTGTCGCCACGTCGGCGAGCCCGGCTGCCGGATCAGGGAGGCAGCCGAGGCGGGTGAGATCGCGGCGGACCGGCTGGAGAGCTATCGGGTGCTGCTGGCCGAACTGGAGGCGGAGCCCGAAGAGTGGGAATAGTCTCGCCCTTTCTCGTCCACCGCTCGGCGTCCCGGGTCTCCACCTTGCCGATCATCCTGTCGAAGGCGTCGTCGAGATCGATGCCCTCCCGGTTGGCCATGCAGATGAGGACGAAGATGATGTCGGCCATCTCCATCCCCAGGTCTCCATCGGCCTCACCCGGCTTCTTCGTCTTTTGGCCGAACCGGTGGTTCACCTCGCGGGCCAGCTCGCCCACCTCTTCGCTCAGTCGGGCCATGTTGGTGAGCGGGTCGAAATAGCCTTCCACGAACTGCGAGACCCAGGCGTCGACCCGGCGTTGCGCGTCGGCGAACGACATCAGCGGTCCGAGAGCGCACGGATCAGGGCGCGCATGAACTGGGGCAGGTCCGCGGGTGTGCGCGAGGAGATGAGGTTGCCGTCCACCACCACGGGGCTGTCTTCCCAGAGCATGCCCGCGTTCACCAGATCGTCCTTGATGGCGCCGACGCTGGTGCCCCGCCTCCCCCGAACGATGCCGGCCGAGATCGGCACCCAGCCGGCGTGGCAGATGAAGGCCACCGGCTTGCCCGCGTCGTGGATCTCGCGGGTGAGCTGGAGCAGCTTCGCGGATCGTCGCATGATGTCGGGCGCGTAGCCGCCGGGAATCACGAGGCCGTCGAAGCTCGTGGCCTCGATCTCATCCACGCTGGTATCGACGGTGAGCGGGTAGCCCCGTTTTCCCTGATAGGTCGGCTCGCCCGTGCCGGCCACCACCGTCCGGGCGCCCTCCTCCTCCAGCCGGATCTTGGGGTACCAGAGCTCGAGATCCTCGTAGAGGGGCCCGGCGAAGAAGAGAATGGTCTTGTTGGAAAGCGTCACGGGTCGCGAGTCTCGAGTCATGGGACAGGTTACGTTCGCCGCTGCCTGTAACCTACATTTGTCGCACGTCCAATGGTCACCGACCCGCGACCCGCGACCCCTGACCCGTGACCCCCATGCGCCCTCGTGAACGCATCCTCGCCAATCTCGAGTCCATCTACCGGGAGTCGTACGACCGTGCGCAGCAGCTGCCGGACAACGGCCGCATGCTCGATCTCGAGAGCGCGTACATGCGGGATCAGCTGATGCTGGAGATTCTCCTCGACATTCGCGACCTCTTCTCCGTCGCCCCGGCCGCGTCCGGCGGCAGCGCCCTCGAAAAGCTCGAGGCCATACGCCGACTCACCAAACGTTGAGCCCACTCATGTCCATGCCACGAATTTTCCTGGGCCCCCGTCTCTGCCGCATCGTTCTCCTCGGGGGTCTCCTCGGTTGCGCCGCCAAGCCCGCTGCCCCGCCGGCCGATCTCGTGGTCTATGGCCGGGTGTGGACCGGCGATTCGGCCAAGCCCTGGGCAAGCGCCGTGGCGGCTCGGGGCGATACCATCGTCGCCGTGGGCGACAGCACCGAGGTGAGAGAGCTCGCCGGGCCGAAGACGAAGGTGTTGTCGAACGGCAGGGCGATGGTGGTCCCGGGCCTGATGGACGGCCATCTCCACTTTACCGACGGCGGGTTCCAGCTGGCGAGCGTGGACCTGAGGCCGGCCCGCTCGCCGGCCGAGTTCGTGGCGCGGCTCAAGGACTTCGCGCTCGAGCGCCGGCCGGGCGAGTGGATTCTCGGCGGCGACTGGGATCATGAGAGCTGGCCCGGCAGCCCGCTCCCGAAACGCGAGTGGATCGATTCGGTCACGCCCGACAATCCGGTGTTCGTGAGCCGGCTGGACGGACATATGGGCCTCGCCAACACGGCGGCCCTCCGCGCGGCCGGCATCACGCGGCGCACCAGGGATATTCCCGGCGGCGTGATCGTGCGCGAGCCGAACGGGGAACCCACGGGGATCCTCAAGGACGAGGCGATGAATCCGGTGTTCGCCGCGATCCCCGCTCCCACCCCCGCGCAGCTCGACGCGGCGCTTCAGCGGGCGGAGGCCTATGCCGCCTCCAAAGGCGTCACGTCCGTCTCGCACGTCAGCGCGTCCTTCGCCGACCTCGGCGCGTACCTGCGGGCCAAACAGGCGGGCACGCTCACCGTGCGGGTGGCGATCTATCTTCCGCTGGCGGCGTGGCACCGGGTCGCCGATACCGTCGCGGCCATCGGACGAGGTGACGATTGGGTCTGGATCGGCGGCGTCAAGGGATACGTGGACGGCTCACTCGGCTCGCGCACAGCGCTCTTCTACACGCCCTATCTCGACGATCCGACGACTTCCGGGGTGCTGGTGACGCCGGAAGACTCGCTGCGTCGCTGGATCGGCGCGGCCGATTCGGCCGGACTCCAGGTCGCCGTGCACGCCATCGGCGAGCGCGCCAACGGTCTCATCCTCGACATCTATGACAGCCTCGCCAAGGCGCATGGCCCGAAGGACCGGCGGTTCCGGATCGAGCACGCCCAGCATCTCCGCCCCCGGGACATCGACCGGATCGCGCGAAGCGGAGTGATCGCATCCATGCAGCCGTACCATGCCATCGATGACGGCCGATGGGCGGCGAAGCGCATCACGGCGGCACAGATCAAGACGACGTACGCTTTCCGCACCCTCCTCGACAAGCATGCCCACCTCGGCTTCGGCTCCGACTGGACCGTGGCGCCGATCGACCCGGTCCTCGGTATCTACGCCGCGGTGACGCGGCGGACGCTGGACGGCAAGAATCCTCGCGGCTGGGTGCCGGAGCAGAAGATCACGGTGGAGGAGGCCTTGCGGGCGTACACGGCTGGAGATGCCTACGAGATGTTCGCCGAGAGGACCAGAGGGAAGCTCGTGCCGGGGTACCGCGCCGATCTGGTGCTCCTGGACCAGGACCTGACGGCTATTCCGCCTGAAAACCTCGACCGCGTGAAGGTGATGACGACGGTCGTCGGGGGCAAGGTGGTTTATCAGGCGCATTGAATCAGTACGTCTCCCACCGGGCCGTAGCTATATAGAAATGCGACACCGTCGCGTTCCTGAGAATTGACCGGCGCCCCGGCCCCTCTCACCTTCCTCTGACCCCCTGTCCCTTTCGCACGACGGCCCGGGCCGTCGAAGAGGCTCTGTGCATTGTCGCCGGTCACTGGCGCCGCTCGCGGTGGGAGCTGCCGTCTGCCTTGCGTCTCCCGCGGGAGCCCAGCGCGCCCTGCCTCTGCTCGTTGCCTCCGATGTCTCCTCTCCCTCCTACGAAGACCGCTACACCGAGGTGATGGGTCTCGCCGCCGACCCATCACGCGTGGCCGCCGTGACCAACCTGGTGCTCACCCGCGATGTCGGCGTGTTCACCCTCACGGGCGGATCGCTCTACCTCCTCACGCCGGTCGGAGGACGCACCATCGCGGCGCTCTACCATGGAAGCGGTTCCTTCCGGTTCACGCCGCCGTCGGCCATGGAGCGGGGCCGGCTCGCCCGATTCGAGAAGACCGACTCGATCGTGGCCCCGATCACCGACGTCGTCTTCCTCTTCACCGACTCGACCCTCACCGAAATCCAGTCCACGGTAACGTTCGGCACGGCCGCCGTGCAGGGCGAGCTCCGCGGGCGGATCAAGGCGGCACTCGACGATCTGGCCGATCAGGATAGTCGCGCCTTTCACCCCGACCTCATGTCCGACTTCCTGAACGGGGAGTCGAGCGGGCTGTTCTACGCCCAGATCACGCGGGCGAGCGGCAGCCCCTTGATGTTCATGGTCGATCCCAACGAGGTCGAAGGGGTGACGCTCAGAGGCAAGGTCCAGCGGCGAGGGTGGGGCACCCGCGCCGAAGTGATCTGCCGGTTCACGCCGCGTGGCCAGGTGCGCGAGCCGGGGATGAGGGGAGACCGGACCCGGCAGGCCGACATCCAGCGTTATACCATCGACGCCTCCCTGCCGCAGACCGGCAGCGGGGACCTCGGCTTCTCCGCCTCGGCGGCGCTGGAGATCGTGTCGGGGTCTCCGATGGGCCCCTGGGTCGCCTTTGAATTGTTCGAGAAGCTCAAGGTCGATTCGGCGCGGTGGGACGGCGGCGAGGCTGCCACCGTCTTTCGCGGCAAGGACGCGGATCTGCTCTGGGTTCGGCTCGACCGCCAGATCCGTCCCGGTGAAGTGAGGACGCTTCACTTGTTCTACCGCGGCGACCTGATCGATCGGTATGGCGACTTCTTCCTCGTCAAGTCATCGGTCGCGTGGTATCCCCGCTCGCTCGAGGGCCGCACCCTCGCCCATTTCGACCTGAGCTTCACCACCGCCGAGCAGTATCGTCTGGCGAGCGTGGGCGATCTCGCGGACTCGAGCCGGACCGGCCGAACGGTGCGCACTCATTGGGTGACCCAGGGGCCGATCCGGAACGCCTCGTTCAACCTGGGCCTGTTCAGCGATTATCAGGTGAGAGAAGATGGGGCGCCGCAGGTCACCGTGATGATGTCGGAGCAGGCGCACAAGACGCTGGGGGGCTTGCACCAGAAGAACATGCGTGAGACCGTGGGTGAGGATGTGAGTCGGAGCCTGCGCTTCTTTCAAGGCATGTACGGCCCCCCGCCGGCACAGCGCTTCTACGCGACCGAGACGCCCACGTTCGACGGCGAGGCATTCCCGGGAATGATCGCCCTGTCCTGGGCCACGTTCACCCAGACCGACGATCGCGGGGACGACGAAGTGTTTCGGGCCCACGAAGTCGCCCACCAGTGGTGGGGCATCGGGGTGGATTTCGCGAGCTACCACGACCAATGGCTCAGCGAAGGCTTCGCCGACTTCTCGGGCCTGTGGTACATGCAGACGGCCCGTCACGACAGCAAGCGCTATTTCGACATGCTGCACCGCTGGCGTGAGGGCATCCTCTTGCGCAAGCAGGAGCCGGGGCCGATCGCCCTGGGGTACCGGGTCGCCTCGGTCAAGGATGAGGACCTGAACGACTATCAGACCGTGGTATACCACAAGGGCGCCTGGACTCTCCATATGCTGCGGGTGCTGATGCTCGATCTGAAGACGATGAATGAGGACAAGTTCCAGCAGACCATGCAGGACTTCTACCGCACGTACGCCGGCGGGCGCGCGTCCACCGAGGATTTCAGGAAGGTGGTCGAGCGTCACATCGGCCTGGACATGAGCTGGTTCTTCAACCAGTGGGTCTACGCGGCCGCAATTCCCACCTATCGGGTCTCCTATCGGGCCCGGCCGGCCGACGGCGGCCAGTTCCGGGTACGGCTCCGGGTGAAGCAGGAGAACGTGCCTGAGGATTTCCAGATGTATGTCCCCGTCACCATCGACCTCGGCAAGGACCGCGTCGTCCGGCTTCGGGTCCAAGTGCGTGGCCCTGCCACGGAGGTGGACCTGCCTCTGGTGCCGGCAGAGCCCAAGGGCTTGCGCTTCAATGATCTGGATGGCGTGCTGGGAGAGGTGAAAGTGGAGGGATGGAAGGACTGAGGCCCGAAACTCGCTAGGTTCTCGGTTCCGGGGCTATCTTACGCCGTGCGGAATGCTGCCGCCGTGACCCCGACCCTCTGCCCACGAGTCTGATGGCCACACGTACCACCCCCCGCGCCCGGGCTGCCGCCAGGCTGGAAAAGGCGGACCTTCTCGAACTGTACCGAATCGTGTTGCTGGCGCGGAGGATCGACGACAAGGAGATCCAGCTCAAGCGTCAGAACAAGATCTTCTTCCAGATATCCGGCGCGGGTCATGAAGGGGTTCTGGCCGCCGCGTCCCGGGTATTCCGCCCCGCCTACGACTGGTTCTACACCTACTATCGCGACCGGGCCCTCTGTCTCGGTCTCGGGATGACCGCCACCGAGCAGCTTCTGTCGGCGGTCGGGGCGGCGGACGACCCCAACTCGGGCGGCCGGCAGATGCCGTCCCACTGGGGCCACAAAGACCTCAACATCGTCAGCGCCTCGAGTCCCACGGGGACCCAGTTCCTTCAGGCCGTCGGCTGCGCGGAGGCGTGGCTCCGGTACTCGAGGATCGAGGGCATCGCCGATCGCGACGAGCAGATCCACGGCGACGAAGTGGTGCTCTGCACCACCGGTGACGGGACGACGAGTGAAGGGGAGTTCTGGGAGGCCCTCAGCACAGCCACCAATCTCAAGCTGCCGATCGTGTTCCTGGTGGAGGACAACGGCTACGCCATCTCCGTTCCGGTGGAGGTGAACACGCCCGGCGGGTCGATCTCCCGCCTGCTCACCGGATTTCCCGGGCTCTTCATTCAGGAAGTGGACGGGTGCGACGTCATGGCGTCGTACGACGTGCTCAGCAAGGCGGCGGAATACGCCCGCGCCCGGAAGGGGCCGGCGCTGGTCCACGCCCACGTCATCCGGCCGTACAGCCACTCGCTCTCGGACGACGAGGTGCAATACCGTCCCCCGGCGGAGCGGAAGGCCGACAGTGAGCGCGATCCCATCTCCCGCTTCCCCAAGTATCTGCTCGAGCAGGGGATCGCCTCCCAGGCTGAGCTCGACCAGATCGTGAAGCAGGTGACCGAGGAGGTGCAGGTGGCGGCGGACGTGGCGCTCGCCTCCCCGCAGCCGGCTACCGACACGATCTACCGCTTCGTCTACTCTCCCGACGTCGACCCCACGTCGGAGCAGTTCGATACCGAGGACGACCCCAGGTTCGCGGGCGATCCGACGACGATGGTGGATCTGCTCAATGCCTGTCTCCGCGACGAAATGTCGCGCGACCCGCGCATCCTCGTGTTCGGTGAGGACGTGGCCGACTGCAGCCGGGAAGACAACCTGGCCAATGTGAAGGGCAAGGGTGGCGTGTTCAAGGTTACCTGGGGCCTGCAACGGGCGTTCGGCAGTGACCGGGTGTACAACTCGCCGCTCGCGGAAGCGAACATCATCGGTCGGTCGATCGGCCTGGCGACGCGAGGGCTCAAGCCGGTAGTCGAGATCCAGTTCTTTGATTACATCTGGCCGGCCTACATGCAGCTCCGGAACGAGCTGGCGCTGATGCGATGGCGCTCCAACAACGCCTTTGCCGCGCCGGTGGTCGTCCGGGTGACCTATGGCGGCTACCTCAAGGGCGGCTCGGTCTACCATTCGCAGACCGGCGCCGCCGTGTTCACCGGCGTGCCCGGGCTGCGCGTCCTCTGCCCGGCCACGGCGCTCGACGCCAACGGGCTGCTTCGGACCGCCATCCGCTGCGAAGACCCGGTGCTCTTCCTCGAGCACAAGCACCTCTACCGCCAGACCTACAACAAGGCGCCCAACCCGGGCCCGAACTTCATGATCCCGCTCGGCAAGGCGCGCGTGGCTCGACCCGGCTCGGATCTCACGGTCGTGACCTACGGCGCGCTGGTTCAGCGTGCGCTGTGGGCGGCCAAGCTGCTCGAGGAGCAGCACGGCGTCGGGGCCGAGGTGATCGACCTGCGCTCGCTGAGTCCGGTGGATTGGGAAACGATCGGCGAGTCGGTTCGGAGGACGAATCGGGTAGTGGTGGCCTACGAGGACTCGTTGAGCTGGGGCTACGGCGCCGAGATCGCTGCCCGTATTGCCGACGAGCACTTCGTCTATCTCGACGCGCCGGTGCGGCGGGTGGCCTCGACCGACACCTTCGTGGCCTACGCCCCGGAGCTCGAGGACGTGATCCTGCCCCAGGTGGACGATCTGCGGCGCGCCATGGAAGAGGTAGCCGCCTTCTAGGTCTTGGGTCTCCGCATCTCGTAGTCCTGCAGCAGGCGGCTGATCCGCGCCTCGTTCTGCTGGTAGAACTCGAGATTCGCCTGGCTCACTCCCGGCTTCTTGATCGCGTTGTCGACCGAGAGCTTGCCCTTCTTGACCAGGGTGTGGGCCGTTCCCGCCTGCAATGCCGCCCCTTGTACCAGCACGAAATCCCGGGTCGAAAGGCCGGTCCGCGAAATGGCTCGCCGGGCCTCCGGTACGCCATCGAGCTGCTTGATCTGGTCGGCCACCGGCTGGGTTCCCATGCCGTGCAGTCGGTTCGACAGGAGAGGGTCCATGACGGCGACGTTGGCGAGGTTGATCGAGGCGTCGAGGTACTGCTGGTAGTTCTCGATGTTCAGCCGGTAATCGCCGTAGGCCTTGAGATCGTCCGGAGACTGGGCGGCAGCGGTGACCAGGGGAACGACAAGCAACGCCATCCAGACGGAGTGGAGACGCGCACGGTTCATTTCATCGCCTCCCGAATCTCGCCCGCCGCGGCGATCGCGTTGTCCACGTCACGGGACAGCGCCTTGGCCTGCTGGGTGGCCTGGGTGAGATCCCCCAGCACGGCCGCGACTCCGGCCGACCGCAGACGCAGCAGGTCGAATCGCATGTTCTGCATCGCCAGCACGCACGACTCGAGATGACTCGCCACCTGGCTTCGGCGTCCCTGGAGCTCGATGATGGTCTGCCGCTGGCGCTCGAGGAGGTTGAGCCGACGGGCCCGCTCGGGGTCGTCCGGCTCGCGACCCAGCGCCGCGATCCGCTCGTCGATCTGGGCCGGACCCTGCGCGTCGAAGTTGCTGTCCATGGCCTGCAGCGTGCGCGCCAGGTCCAGGGCGCGATTGTAGAGCGCGTCGGCGGTCTGCTGGATCTCGGGGAGCATCTTCCGCTCCGACGACGGCAGCTTTTCCATCAGCTTGAGGATGGCCTGCCGGTCGCCGTGCACCTGTTGCACAGCGGCGAAGTGCGCCCCGAACTCTTCCTGGCGGGGCGCGGCCAGCACGCGTCCCCCCTTGAGGCCCCGCGCCATGGTCGTTTCCACCGCGTCCGGCGCCGGCGGCCGGCTCAGCACGTCGCGCCAGCTGTACCCCGCCTGCCAGAGCTGGGCGTAGCTCCGGAGCAGGCCGATCCCCATGCCGAACGTGGGGAAGAGGAACCACGGGTGATCGATGCCCGTGGCGATGTTGATCCCGAAGCAGCCGAGGGAGACGGCGGCCCAGCTCGCGAACTGGCCCCGGACCCGCTGGACGATCTTCGGCTCGCCCGTGTCGGGGACCTTGAGCTGGTTCTCGTCGGCGCCACTCCGTCGGCGCGACCGGAGCTCGGCCGCGCCGCGGGGCGCCGGCACCGGTCGCGGGCCGGCCAATGGCCTAGTCTCGAGCGGCCGCCGGCTGCGGGCGGTGACTGGCGGGCGGGACTCCCCCCCTCCGGCCGGCGGGCGCGCTTCACCTCGTCCTGCCTTCCAGCCGGTGCCCGTCGGACGATAGTTGCCGACCGACCGGTTCTCCAGCGACCGCCGCAGCGCGTCCGCGCTCGGCCACCGATTCTCCGGGTCCTTCTCGAGGCAGCGGGACACCGCGAGCGCCAGATCCTCGGGGGCATCGGGACGCTTGGTCGCGACGTTGGGGGCCACTTCGGTGATCTGCTTCATCAGAATGCCGGCCACCGTCGGCGCGTTGAACGGCAGCTCGCCGGTGAGCATCTGATACGTCACGATCCCGAGACTGTAGAGATCCGAGCGCCCGTCGATCTCGCGCTCGCCGGCCGCCTGTTCCGGGCTCATGAATGCCGGCGTGCCGATCGCCACACCCGCGCCCGTCAGCGTGGCCGCCGAGGTGCTCGAGAGCGCCTTCGCGATGCCGAAGTCCGTCACCATCACCCGCCCGCGCGTGCCTTCGAGCAGGATGTTGTCGGGCTTGATGTCGCGGTGAATGATCGAGAGCGCATGGGCGGCGCTGAGAGCGTCGGCCGCTTCCTTCATGATCCGGCGGGCTTCCTCTACAGGCAGCTTCCCGCGCCGGCGGATCCTGGCGGCCACCGACTCGCCGTCCACGTAGCCCATGACGAAGTAGACCAGTCCTTCGCCTTCACCGACGGAATGGATCGGTACGATGTGCGGATGGGAGAGGCGCGCGGCGGTCTGGGCCTCCCGGGTAAACCGCTCCCGGATGTCGTTCTGGAAAGCCAGCTCGGGGGGCAGGACCTTGATCGCGACCCTGCGCTGCAGCCGCTCGTCGCGCGCACGGTACACCACGCCCATGCCCCCACGGCCGACCTCCCCTTCGATCGTGTAGGCGTCGCCCAAGGCGCTGGACAGGCGACTGGCAAGAGATTTGTCCCGGGGTTCACTCACGGACGGGAAGGCCTGTCGGGCATGGCAGACAATCTGTACCGGCGCGAGTCGCGCGGCAACCGAAGGTCTTCACCGCGGCCAATTTGGCAGCGAACCACGGGGACTCCGACACCGGCGCCGGCCTGGTCTCGGCCGTGTCGTCAACCAGGAACTGACCAGGGCGATAACTTGTTATGGGACAACGATCCGCGCGCATGGAGATTGGCACGAGGAGTGCAAAGTATCAGCGGATTCGATGGAAACCTGTCATTCTTTCCCGGCGTACCGGGAACTTGGAAGGAGTAGTACCGAATGGCTGAACGACTGACACTTCCCGTGCTTCCTCTGCGGGAGGTCGTGCTCTTCCCCGGCGTGACGGCTCCAATCGGCGCCGGCCGGCCGGCCACTCTCCGGGCCATCGAGGCGTCGCTGGCGACCTCCGACCGTCTGGTGTTCGCGGTATCGCAGCGCCAGAACGTGGAGAACGTCGCCCCCGAAGTCTTGTACACCATCGGCACCATCGCGCGCATCGGCCAGCTTCAGCGCGGGCTTTCCGGAATGCAGCTGCTGCTCCACGGCGAGCGGCGCGGCATCGCGATCCACTATAGCGAAAAGGAAGGGTACCTCCAGGCGATCGTGCGGGAGGCGGAGGAGATGCTCCCGCTCAACCCGGAGGATCCCGCCTTCGTGGCCCTGCATCGGGAAGCGCGTGTCCGCGCCGCCGAGCTGGGCCAGAAATCCGGCCTGCCGGACGAGGTGGTGCAACAGGTCCTGGCGGGCGTCAACGAGCCGGGCCGGTTCGCCGATCTGGTGGCCGGGTATATCGAAGTGGCGCCAGCCCAGCGACAGATCCTGCTCGAGACACTGAGCGTCGAGGAGCGGCTGCGCCGGGTGCTGGTTCACGTCCAGCGCCAGATCGGCGTCCTGGATGCCCAGGAGGACATCAAGTCCCAGGTCCAGGAAGAGCTGGGCGAGCGGCAGCGTGAGATGTTCCTCCGCGAGCAGCTCAAGACCATCCGGCGGGAGCTGGGTGAAGACGATGAGCGCGACGATCTCGAGGAGCTTCGCGAAAAGATCGCCGCCCTCGAGCTGTCGGCCGAAGCGCGCAAGGAGGTCGACCGCGAGCTGTCCAGGTTGGGCCGGATCGGACGCGAGTCCATGGAGTCGCAAGTCATCCGGACCTTCCTCGAGAACATCCTCGAGCTGCCCTGGAACATCCGCAGCAAGGAGCACCTCGAGCTGCCCGAGGCCCAGCGGATCCTCGATGAGGACCATTATGCCCTGGGCGACGTGAAGGACCGGGTCCTGGAGTTTCTGGCGGTGCGGCAGCTGCGCGAGCAGCAGGCGGCCCAGGAGCAGGCCGCCGACACGGGGGAGATCGGGGAGCGCGATGCCGGCTCGACACCGGCGCCGACGCCCCAGGCGACCGCCACCGTGCCGGCCCCGAACACGACGGTCCCGGGCAACGAGGACGATCGCACGGCGCGAGGTCCGATCCTGCTCTTCGTCGGACCGCCGGGCGTCGGCAAGACCTCGGTGGCCAAATCCATCGCTCGCGCGATGGGGCGCAAGTATGTCCGGATCTCCCTCGGTGGCGCGCGCGACGAGGCCGATATCCGCGGTCACCGGCGCACGTACGTCGGGGCGATGCCCGGCCGGATCATCCAGGGGATGAAGCAGGCGGGCACCAAGAACCCGGTATTTCTCCTGGACGAGGTCGACAAGCTCGGCGTGTCCTTCCAGGGCGACCCCGCGAGCGCGCTGCTCGAGGTGCTCGATCCAGCCCAGAACGACACGTTCGTGGACCACTATCTGGGCGTGCCATTCGATCTGAGCGAGGTGCTCTTCATCGCCACGGCCAACTTCATCCAGAACATCCCCGGCCCGCTGCTCGATCGGATGGAAGTGGTGGACTTTGCAGGATACACCGAGCGCGAGAAGCAGGAGATCGCCCGGAAGTATCTCATCCCGCGCCAGTTCGCGGAGAACGGCGTGGATACCGACCGCCTCGACATCACCGAGGAGGCTCTGGCCGAGGTCATCACCAGTTACACCCGCGAATCCGGCGTGCGTCAGCTGGAGCGTGAGATCGGCCGCCTGGCGCGGAAGGTGGCACGGAAGATCGCCGCCGGCGAAGTCGACCGGCTCACGGTTGATCGCGAGATGGTGGACGACCTGTTGGGCCGTCCGAAGGTCCACCCGGAAAAGATGGCGCGCCATGACGACGTGGGCGTTGCCACCGGGATGTACTACACGCCCACGGGTGGAGACATCATGTTCGTCGAAGCGTCCACCATGCGCGGCAAGGGCGAGTTGGTGCTCACCGGGCAGCTCGGTGACGTAATGAAGGAATCGGCACGGGCCGCGTGGACCTATGCCCGGTCCCACGCGGCGGCGCTCCAGATCCCGGACGAGATGTTCGACCGGGACATCCACATCCACGTTCCTGCGGGCGCCATTCCCAAGGATGGCCCCTCGGCCGGCGTCACCATGGCCTCCGCCGTGGTGTCCGCCCTCTCCGGTCGTGGCGTCCGCCACGACATCGCCATGACCGGCGAGATCACGCTCCGCGGGCGGGTACTGCCGATCGGCGGCGTGAAGGAGAAGGTGCTCGGCGCCGTGCGGGCCGGCATCAACCGCATCATTCTGCCGAAGGAGAACGAGCCCGATCTCGAGGATCTGCCCAAGGAGGTCCGTGACCGTATCGAGGTCTTCCTGGTGCAGGAGCTGGGCGAGGTGCTGGCGCTGACACTGCGTGGCGCGACGTTCCGTGAGGGTCGCCTGCTGTTCGGCGACGAGAAGAACCCGCGCGACGTGACGCCGCTGTCGGCGGGATATCGGCATTAAGACGGCTGAAAGCTGAAAGCTGAAAGCTGAAAGCTGAACACGCCTTCAGCCTTTGGCTTTCAGCCTTCAGCTTTCAGCTGCTTCCACGCCGCATGACTCAGGGCGGCCGCGTGCTCCCCGTCTTCCGGATAACCAGCCCAACCGACGCTCGCCTTGACCGCCACCGATTCCCCATCCGGTGCCGCGGCGGGGTGTTGGCCCAGCACCGAGCGCAGCTTCTCGGCGAGGACGGCGGCGCCCTCCAACCCGCCTCCCCGCAGGATCATCCCGAACTCGTCCCCGCCGAGGCGCCCGATCACGTCACTGGCCCGCACGTTCGACCGGAACACGTTGGCGACGTGTAGCAGGACCTGGTCGCCGACCACCGTGCCCCACCGATCGTTCACCTCGAAGAAGCGGTCGAGATCGAACACCACGAAAGCGAGCGGCCCGCCATGGCGGCGGCACGAATCCACGGCGTTTTCGAGCTCGCCCAGCAGTGTCGCCACGTTGAGGAGTCCCGTGAGCTCGTCGCGGTGCAGCAGTTCGCGCACCCGGCGCCCGCGCTCGGCGCGGCTGATCACGGTTTGGGTGAGCACGGCGGGATCGATCGGATAGGGCAGCACGTCGTCGACGCCGGCTCGCAATCCCGCCACCTGAGCCCCGACGTCCCTCGGGCCGAACAGGAGCAGGGGAAGCAGACGGAACCGCGGATCCTGCCGGACCATCCGGATCACGACGTCGGCGGGTGCGTCGGGAAGGGCGCCCCCGAGGACGAGCACGTCGGGCACCTCGCGATCGAGCAGCTCCTGGATCGGCTGGGCGAGCGCGCACCGCACGACCCGGATGTTGCACTCCTCCAGCTCTCTGGTGACCTCCGCCGCCCGCGCCGCGTCGGGCTCGGCAAGCAGCACGATCGACGGCGGGGCGCCGACCCGCGCCAGGGTCCGCGCGTATCGAGGCAGTTGCTCCACCATCCGCTCGACCGGCATTACGGCGTCCACGCCGGCCGCGATGGCCCGGAGCCGGTCCACCGCGCGTAAGGTTTCGATCAGGACGACCGCGCGTGGGCGGGTTACCTGGCGTCCCGTCCACGACGAGGCGATCGCGGACGGGTCGCCCTCGCCGGCCGCGGTGCCAATCACCACGAGGTCTGGACGCTCCTCGGCGGGATGGCTCTGCGGATCCTCGCGGCGGTCCCCGATTCGCACCTCGTAGCCGGTGGCCCGGAGTGCCGCAATCGCCTCGTCACGCTCCTTCCCGGGCGGCAAAATCAGGACGGCCCGCGACCGGCCCTCTGGTGTTTCCTCGACCGGAGTCACGTCGAGCCGCGATCGCCGCGCGATCGCCGCCAGGCGGTCGATCGCATCGTCGATGCGTGCCGCATCCGAAACGGACGGGGCGGCCGCGAGCCACAGCTCGGCAGCCCTCGCGATCTCCGTGATCTCGGGGAACCCGTACGACCCTCCCGACCCGGCCAGACGGTGAAACCGCGTCTTGAGCGCTTGCCCTGCCTCCGGCTCTCCGGCCCGAAACGCGGTCGCCCCGGCGCGCAGCTCGTCCAATCGCGCCGGCAATTCGGCGAGATATTCCCGCTGCAGTTCGAGAAAGGCATCGTCGACGGGATCGATCATGAGCGGTCTCTGAGACACTCCATCGCCAGACGCGCGGCGGCGACGAAGGCCGGGGCGCTGCTCCAATGACCCCGCACCTCGGGGCCATGACGAGCCGCGATTACCGCGCTCCGATCGTCCACGACGGCAAGAATGGGCATGCCGGGCCATCCATCGGTATCCACGATGACGGCGATCGGCACGAAGCCGAGCTCGACGGGGGACGTCGACGCGAGCGACAACGGGACCCCTGCCGAGAACGGGCGGCGGAGCGCAGGGGCGAGAAGCGGATACGCATCGCCCGGAAGCACGAGCGCCACCGACGACGTCGCTCGCGCCACGTCGTGCGTGATCAGTTGAAGGACGGCACGGCCGGACTCCACTTCAACCAGCGTCGGTGAGGCCGGCACCGTCACCGTGTCGAGGTCTCCGCTCAAGCGCTCGAGGGCGAGGCCGTGATCGGTGGAGATCCGCGCAATCAGGGCGGCAGGCGCCTCGGGTCTGTAGCGCTTGGGGCGTCCTGGATCGACTCGCGCGGCTCCCTTGGCCACCAGACCCTCGAGCGCACTGTATGCATTGGCGCGCGCCAATCCCGCGGTCCGGGCGATGGCGTACCCGGTGCCCGGCCCGCCGGTGAGGAGGGCTTCGTAAATCAGACTTTCCGTAGGGGTGAAACCGAAGGGCGTGAGGTTGACTCGGCTCATAGCAAGTAGTATGGGGTACTACTCACAGGAAAACAAGGCGGAAAGCCACCAGGGCAGTTATCTCGTTTCGCCCTTTCGCCCTTTCGCCCTTTCGCCCTTTCGCCCTTTCGCCCTTTCGCCCTTTCGCCCTTTCGCCCTTTCGCCCTTTCGCCCTCAGACGTATTCCAGGGCCCAGCCCAACTGCCGGGCGATCAGGGCGAGCCGGAAAGTAATGTCAACCTCGCGTCCCTCGGTGGTCTTCGCCTCGAGCTGCAGTGGGTAGTAGTGATAGGTGATCTTGTTCGTGGCCTTGGGTTGCGAGCGCAGGTTCTTGGGGTGCCAGATCCCGTTATCGTCGCAGTCCTTGAGCAGGCGGCTGAGCACCCGGGTGGCGACCGGCGCCCAGGGGAGTGCACCCATGCGCGTGAGCAGCTCGATGTAGTGGAGAGCGAGGGGCACGTCGCTCGGAAGCCCCTTGCTGTCGGCCTCGATCGGGTCGCCGAGGAGGAGGTGCTGGGGTTTGACGGTCCGCTTGCCGACCTGGATGACGAACGCCTTCTTGGGCGCCGGCTGCGCCAGGTAATGGCCGAGGCGCTCGGTGAATCCTGCGCGCTCGCGCTGAAGATTGGGCATCGACGCGAGCATCGCTACCGAATACCAGCTCGGTGGATATGCCTCGGGGTGAAGCACTATCGCCTTGCCGCTCTTCAGGAAGGGTTTCTCGGCGAGCGGGCTTCGGAGGAACTGGGAGATGGCGTTGGCGATCTTGTGGCCGGCCCCCCGCAGTCGCGGATCTTCACCGTATCCGGCCTCGGCCAGGGCGGCGGATGCGGCTTCCCGCATGATCCCGCGTGCCCAGGCCTCCGCCTCCGTGTCCGATTTCACCATCTTCTGGAACTCGAAGAGGAGGGCGGGGTCTTCGTCCCGGGACAAGAGCCGGAACAGGACCCGGTCGGCGAGCTTGAACGGCCGGCCACCGCGAGGCCATTCGAGCTGCAGCAGCCGGCGGTACTGAGGGATGGTTCCGACGTCCTTGATCCCGAGCGCCGTCGACGGCGCGAGGCCCAGCAGGTTGCCGCCCCAGACACCGTTGTCTTTCTGCTTCTTGACCACCGCCAGCGCCGCCTTCGATTCGGCCACCGACGTGTGAGCCGCCGCGATCGTGTCGGGTGGTGCGAATTCGGCCGGAGCAAGCTCGGTCAGGGCTCGATATCGGATGGACGGACCACCGTTCTCGAGGAGCCATGTCAGTGGAATCCGGTGCTGGGTCGGAAGGTCCAGAATCGCTCCTCAGGTGGGGGCTTGGCTGAAACGGCCGCAAAGATACTCAGGCAGGGATGGACGGTAAAGCCAGGTCCAGAGGGTAAGGTCCTTCCTTGCCACTATTTCCGGCCGCTGTTCCCCCTCAATCGTTCGGTTCCCGCCTGCCGGAACTCCGATGTCGCAGTCCAGGCTGGCTGTGCCGGGGCCTCTCCCAGCAGGGTCGCTGTTCTGACAGTGACTCGAAGCTGCTGCACTATCCCCTCATAGTTAAACCATGGCGCGACGTTGTCCTGCGGCTGGTGATATCGCTTGGCGTAATACTGATCCAGCTGCTCCTTCCCCCAGCCGGCGGGTCGTCCGACATAGTCGCGGCCGTTCTGGAGATAGGCGCCCGGTATCCCGGCGCGAACCAGGGGAAAATGGTCGGACCGGAAAAAGAACCCGCGGACCAGGGCCACCTCGTTGGTGGAAATGGTCAGGCCCTCCGCGGCCGCGGCCTGCGTCATCGTCCGGCCCAGTGAGGACTGATCGAGGCCGAGCGCCGAGAAGTCTTTGGTCTTTCCGTAGACGTTCATCTCATCGAGGTTCAGCATCGCGGCCATGTTCTTGAGCGGAAACGGAGGGGTGGTGGCGAGTGCCTCCGAGCCTAGCAGCCCCGACTCTTCGGCGGTGAAAGCGACGAAGACGACAGAACGGCCGGGATGGACTCCGCTTCGGACAAACGCCTCGGCGGCGGTGAGGACGGCCGCCGTGCCTGACGCGTTGTCTTCCGCGCCGTTGTAGATCGAGTCGCCGTCGACCGCGGGGCCGATGCCGAAGTGGTCGTAATGCCCGCCGATCAGCACCGCGTCCTGTGCGTCCGGGCCGCGGCCGGGCCATCGCGCCATGACGTTGGCGGTGGACGATCGCCGGATCTCGCTCTCTACCCCGGCGTCGAAACCCGATCCCAGCGGTACTGCTCTGAACCCCTTCTTCGCCGCGGCGTCGGACAGCTGCGCCAGATCCTTGCCCGCCGCCTTGAAGACTCTGGCGGCGGCATCTTGGCTGAGCCATCCCGCCACCACGAGCGAGCTCGGCGGCGTCTCGAGCCGGAGCTGCGGCCCGGTCCATCCAGACTGTACGGCGCTCCACGGGTAGGTGGCGCTTTCCTCGGTGTGAATCAGCAGGATGCCGGCGGCACCGTGGCGGCGGGCCTCCTCGATCTTGTAGGTCCACCGGCCGTAGTAGGTGAGGACCCTGGCCCGGAACATCGTCGAGTCCTTGAGACCGGGATCGTTCACCAGCGCGATAACGATCCTGTCTTTCGCGTCCACGCCTTCGTAGTCGTTCCATCCCCACTTCGGCGCGACGATACCGTAGCCGACGAATACCGCGTCGCCGGTGAGGTGAACGGCCGAGTCATTGCGCATGGACCACAGGACGAAGTCCTTCGTCCACCCAAGCGCGGTCGGGCTGGTCCCCGTCGTGCGCAACGTCGCCCGCGGCGTGAGCGAGATGATGGGGACGTGCTGGAAGTACGAGCCGCTGTCTCCCGCCGGCTCGAGGCCGAGCCGCTCGAACTGGGTGGCGATGTACCGGGCGGCGAGCTCGCCGCCCCGCGTGCCCGGCTTGCGGCCTTCGAGGGCGTCGTCGGCCAGGAATTCGAGATGCGCGCGCAGGACGTTGGCGTCGACCGCGTGCGCGACCCGCGTGGCCGGCGAGGCCTGCTGCGCGCTCGAGGGCTGGACCAGGAGCGGGAGCACGACGAGCGGCGTGGACAGCGAGCGGAGGCGCATGTCTCGACCCGAGATCAGGAGAATCGAAAGGCGGACGGGCAGATGTCGTTGAGCACGCACTCCTCGCACCGGGGCCGCCGCGCGATACAGACTCGGCGGCCGTGATAGATCAGCAGGTGCGACAAGAGGGCCCAATCCCTACGGCGGAAGAGCGGCATGAGATCCAGCTCGATTTTGACGGGGTCCTCGTGGCGCGTCAGGCCAAGGCGCCGGCTGAGCCGGGCGACGTGGGTATCCACGGTCACGCCCTCATTGATGCCGAACGCATTCCCGAGGACGACGTTCGCCGTCTTCCGGCCCACTCCCGGAAGGGTCCGAAGCTCAGCCATCGTGTCGGGCACGTGACCGCCGTGGCTCGCGACCACCGCCTGCGCCATCCCTATCAGGCTCTTGGACTTGTTCCGGAAGAACCCGGTGGGCTTGATGATCTGCTCGAGCTCGTCCCGCGAGGCTGCCGCGAGGGCCTCGGGCGTGGGATATCGGGCGAAGAGATGGGGCGTAACGAGATTGACGCGGGCGTCGGTGCACTGGGCCGACAGGATCGTGGCGCAGAGAAGCTCGAACGCGTTCTCGTGATGCAGCTCGGTGTTGGCGTCCGGGTAGGCCCGGGACAGACGGGCAAAGATCGTCCGGGCCCGTCTCGCTCGGTCCTCCGCTCGGCGACCCGGCTTTCGGATACGTGCCGTTCGCGATGGCCCCGGCCGTTTCACCCCCCTCGTCTCCCGGCCACCCGGGCCAGGAAGCGATCGAGCGGCTGGGCGTTGACGACGTCGTCCGGGCCGAGCCAGCCCTTTCGCGCCATGGCGATCCCGTGGTCCACGTTCGAGATCCCGGCCACGCTGTGGGCGTCCGCGCCGATCGAGATGGCGACGCCGTGCTCCCGCGCGCGCCGGACCGACCGCCAATCGAGGTCGAGCCGGTGGGGATCGGCGTTGACCTCGAGGGCCACGCCGGTGGCCGCGGCCTTTTCGATCACGGCGTCGAGGTCGAGTCCATACGGGTCGCGAGAGAGCAGGAGTCGTCCCGTCGGATGGCCGATGATCGTGAGATGGGGATTGTCCATGGCCGCCAGCATGCGCGCGGTCATCTCCCGCTCACCCATGTTGAAGCGGCTGTGAATCGAGGCGATCACGAAATCGAGGCCGGCGAGTACCGCTTCGTCGAAGTCGATGCGCCCGTCCTGGAGAATGTCGGCCTCGACTCCCTTGAGGACCCGGATCCCCGGCAGCGTCGCGTTGGCCTCGTCGATCTCCTCGGCTTGGCGGGCCAGGTCGTCGGCCTTGAGACCGCCGGCATACGCCGCCGCCTGGCTGTGGTCGGTGATCCCGACGTACTCGTACCCCGCCTGCCTGCAGGCCTCGGCCAGCTCGGTCACCGTGTTCGACCCGTCGGAGTATTTCGTGTGACAATGGAGGAACCCGCGCATGTCGCGCCGTTCCACCAGACGGGGAAGTCCGCCGCGTGACGCCGCGTCGATTTCTCCACTGCCCTCCCGGAGCTCGGGAGGAATGCAGCTCAGCCCCAGCCGCTTGTAGAGCGTGGCTTCATCGGGTGTGGGGACGAACTCACTGCCGTGCCAGAGCGCGGCGCCGTTGAACGCGAAGCCCTTGGCGCTCGCGTGCTCGGCCAGCTGGTGAAGATGGGCGTCGCTGCCGGTCGCTTGCACGAGCACGGCCCCGGCGTTCACCCGGGCCGTGACGACGATCTGGGCGCTCGATCCGCCGGCGAAGCGGAGCGTTACCCGCCGCTCGTCCTGCCCGGCGAACTCGTGCACGCCCGGCAACTGGCTCAGGCGGCGGAACACGTCGGCCGGCGAGGTGTCGGCCACGACCACGAGCACGAGGTCCTTGACCAGCTCGGTGCGGCGCCGGACCTCGCCCGCCACGATGACGGTCGTCACGCCGGGCACCCGCTCGAGCGCGGCGCGCAGCCCTTCGGCCTCGTCGGCGGCGTGATGCGAGAGCCGCGCCCCACTCGCCTGGCGGAGGAACGCGATGCCGCGCAGGATGTTCTCTGAGGTCTTCTGGCCGAATCGTGGGAGCTTGGCCAGACGGCCGTCCATGGCCGCCGCTTCGAGCTCGGGCAGCGAATCGATGTCGAGCACGTCGTGGATCTGGCGGATCTTGGCGACGCCGAGCCCCGAGATCGCGAGCATTTCCACCAGCCCGGGTGGGATCTGCTCGCGCAGCTCCTCCAGAAGGCTCGCTCGTCCGGTCGCCACGATCTCGGCAACGATCTGGAGTGTGGCCGGTCCCACTCCCTTGGCCGCGGCCAGCGCGCCGCTCTCGAGTCCCTCCCGGAGGTCGCCTGGAAATCCGGCCAGGGCCCGTGCAGCGGTTCGGAAGGCGCGAACCCGGAACGGGTTCTCGCTCTTGAGCTCGAGAAAGGAGGCGATCTGCTCCAGGACTTGCGCGACCGCCTTCTTGTCCTGGAATCCCTGAAGCACGTTCATCAGGCAGCCTGGGCCCGGGCGTCGCTCGCGGGCACGAGTGTCCGCCACCCCAGTTCCAGCAACTCCTCGGTGCCCGTGATCGAATGGAGCCGGCCGCCGCCGAGCGCGGAGGCGAAGAGTGCCGTGCCGTCGGGACGCGCCAGTCCCTCCGGCCGGGTCCCCTCGGTCTCCACGGCGCTAAACCCGAAGCGCTCGGGCCGGATGCCGAAGATGCCTAGCACGCGGAGCCCTCCCGCCGCAATGGAATGCACGAAGCAGCCGTCCAGTGGCTCGGCAGGCTGGCCGTCGATGACACTGGCCCAGATCTCGTGCTCGAGAAACTGCGCGTAGTACGCCTTGGGAGCTTCTCCCAGGTCGGGCGACTCGGGCTCGTCCTGAAGCAGGAGCGCGGTCTGATCGGTGCCCAGCCGCACGGTGAGCGAGCCGGCCGCCCAGGCGAGGTAAGCGTGATGACCCAGGGCCACCAGGTAATCCATCGCCTCACCCACGCCGTCCTCCGGCCTCAGGTCGTGCATCATCGTGACGACGTCGGGCAGCAGGAGAAACGCATCCCGGTCCGTGGGGTCGATCCCCCGTTCATCGACCGCCTGTTGGATGGCCGGGAAGGTGGTGCCGGTCAGACGCGGAAACACCAGCTCCATGGGAGTGGGTCGAGGCATGCCGGAAGATAGCGGAATGGAGGGGGGCTGCCGGCCTACCTCGGCAGGAATCTGTCGAGCAGCGAAACGAACTCATCGGCCGCTTCGACATAGGGAACATGCCCGCACCGGGGCAGCGCGTGGAACTCCGCCCCGATCAACGACGCGGTCGTTCGCGCCGCGTCGATCGGTATCGGATCGTTCTCGCCGTGCATCGCCAGCGCGGGAATGCCCCGCAGCGTGTCCAGACGGGGCCGTAGATCGTAGTTCCCGAGGCTGGACCACACCTCCTGCTGGGTCCTTGCCGTCACGCGGAACGGGGTAAGATCGCGGGCGCGCTCGGGGTCGAAGAAGTAGGGGGCCACCGACAGCTCGAAGATGCGCTGCTGGAACGCGTGGGGGTCCCGCTCCCGGAGCCCGCTTTCCCTGAGCCGGCGCCGCTCCTCCTGGAATGCCGGATCGAGATTGCGGTGCGAGAAGGTCTGCTCGAATCGCTCCCTGGCCGCGCGCCAGGTCGGCGCCGGGGATATCAGGGCCAGCCGCTCGATCCGGTCTCGATGCTCGAGCGCGTAGAGCAGTGCCAGCAGCCCGCCCCAGGAATATCCGGCCAGGGTCAGCCGTTGCAGACCCACGTGCTCCCGGAGCGCCTCGAGATCGGCGACCTGCTCCATCCACCCGACCGGAACGTCGCGCGCCACCGGCGACCGGCCTCCTCCCCGCTGATCGTAGTAGATCAGCTCCCGGCCGCCGGCGAGCGCGTCGAACTGAGGCAGGAGGTATTCGTGGTGGGCGCCGGGCCCGCCGTGCAGCACGATCACGGCGGGTCCGGTTCCGATTCTGCGCACGAGAAGCGAGACGCCGCGAATGGGCACCATCGCTTCAGTGGCCCCGCCGATGTCCGCCATGGATGGATTTACAGCAACACTGCGAGGGCGTCCGCCACGCGCCGCACCGCCGCCGCCTCGTCCGGTGTGAACGGATCGGGCTCGTCGCTGTCCACGTCGATCTGTCCCAGGATCGTGCCGCCGCGGCGGATGAGGACGACCAGCTCCGATCGAGTCCATGTGTTGCAGGCGAGATAGTTCGAGATCGCGCGGACATCGGGCACATTCTGGTCTTCGCCGGTCGCGACGGCGGTGCCGCACACCCCCTTGCCGACGGGGATCCGGGTGTGGTCCGTCTCCCGACCCGCGTGCGCCTCGAGCACCAGCTCCTCGCCGTGAAGCATGTAGAGATATACCGAGGTGTAGGGCGCCCCGGATGCCCGGATCTTTTCGGCCGCCGTCCGCAACAGCTCCGTCCGTCCCGCCTCCCGGGCGAAAGTGCCCCGTAGGCTCGCGATCACCCTGTCGGCATCGAGCGCCACGTCATCCTCCCCTCGTACCCAGCGTGGCCCGGACCGTCGTCACCCGGTCCCCGCGTCGGACCACGATGTTGACCGTGTCCCCCGGGTGGTGGCTGCGCAGTGCCTCGGTCATCGTATTGAGGTCGGCGATCTCCGCGTCGCCGATGCGGGTGATGATGTCGTCCCCCCGGAGGCCCGCTCTCTCGGCCGGGCTCCCGGCCCGCACGCCGGCGAGTCGCACGCCCCCCGGACTGCTCACCATGTCGGGCACGGTGCCGAGGTACGCTCCGTACCCCGGTGAGGCGGAGGACCCCGGCGCCGGCGAGTCCGGTTGGGGCACGAGCGCGAAGGTGAGCGGGCGGGGCCGATTGGCGATGGCCGTTACGACCCCGACGGCAAAGTCGGTCACCCGCTTGAACCCATCGAGATTGATCTTCTGCCAGTCGTCGGTGGTCCGATGATAATCCTCGTGCAGGTCGGTGAAGATGTGGAGCACCGGACGTCCGGCGGCGTAGAAGGGTGATTGGTCGCTGGGTCCGTAGCCGTCTCCCTGCGCCTTGAGGTCGAAGCCGGCATACCAGTTGAGCGAATCGAGAAGGGCGGGAAACTCCTTGGCCGTCTGGCTGCCGTACACGATGAGCCGGCCCTGCCGGAGCCGACCTACCATGTCGAGGTTGATCATCGCGGCCGTCGTGGTCAGCGGATAGATCGGATCCTCGACGTAGTGCGAGGAGCCGAGGAGACCCAGTTCCTCCCCGCTGAAGGCGATGAACACCACGGTGCGCGCGGGTGGGGCCGCCGCCAGCCGCGCCGCGATCTGGATCAGCATCGCGGAGCCCGAGGCGTTGTCGTCGGCGCCGTTGTGCACGATGCCGGTGCTGTCCGGATCCAGGCTCCCGAACCCGCCCA
The DNA here is from genome assembly GCA_963757525.1 of uncultured Gemmatimonadales bacterium. GTDB lineage: Bacteria > Gemmatimonadota > Gemmatimonadetes > Gemmatimonadales > GWC2-71-9 > CAVVWJ01. The sequence goes on along the minus strand of CAVWRM010000001.1, from coordinate 726,040 downwards.
GTCCGAGATGGTCGTAGTGCGCCCCGACGATCACCGACTCGTTGCGAAGCACCGGATCGTGGCCGGGCAGAATGCCGATGACGTTTCGCCCCGTCGCCCCCGTGACGTGCGCGCGCTGCGCCACCGGTGCGCCCTTCGAGATCCCGAAGGTCTGGAACCAACCGCCGGAGGCGGGCTGGAGGCCCACCTGTCCGAAACGCCGGGCCATATAGGCCGCGGCTGTGTCCGCCCCCGGCGTCCCCGTCAGCCGGCCCGCGAGCTTCGCGTCGCTCAGGAACTTGATGTCGTCGATCGCCATGAGCGGCGGTGGCGTGACCCTTTCCACGGTGGGCTGCGCGGTCCCGAACTGCTGCGCCGGGAGTGGCACCGGCCCGAGGGCGCCGAGGATCGCCCCGAGCGCCGCGACCCCGGCCGCCCGACGGCCCAGCCTTCGACGGCTCATCGCGGGATGAAATCCGTGTCCGGGCCGAGCCGCGTCGCGAAGGCGGCGAGGAGTCTCGCGGTCTGGTCGAGGTCGTGGAGCGCGACCATCTCGTTGGGGCTGTGCATATAGCGGTTGGGTACCGAGACGAGTCCCGTCGCGACACCGCGATGGGCGTTGAAGATCGCCTCGGCGTCGGTATGCGTGTCGCGCGAGGCCGCCTCGATGGTGTACGGGATCTTCTCCGCGTCGGCGGCTGCCGCGAGCATCTCGAACACCACTTCGCTCACCGAGGCCCCTCGCGAGATGACCGGCCCTCCTCCGAGCTTGTAGTCACCGAACCGCCGCTTGTCGATCCCGGGGTAGTCGGTGGCATGGGTGACGTCCACCACGATCGCCACCTGAGGCTCGACCGTCGCCGCCGACGACCGGGCCCCGCCTCCCGTGGCGGCGATCTCCTCTCGCGTGGTCGCCACGGCTGTCACGCTCGCGCGCGATTTCGCCGGCCCCTGGGCGCAGAGCCGGGCCGCTTCGAGCACGACGAAGGCGCCGATCCGGTTGTCGATGCACCGGCTCACGAGCCGCCCGTTGGGAAACTCCATGACGCTGGCCGCGAGCACGCCCGGATCGCCGATCCTGAGCCGCTCCTGCGCCTCGTCCTGACTGCCCGCGCCGATGTCGATCCAGAGGTCATCGACCTTCGACACCTTCTCGCGGTCGCCCCGCTCCATCAGGTGGATGGCCTTCTTCCCGACCACGCCGGTGACGGGCCCGCCGCGGCCGAGCAGCAGCACGCGCTGGCCGACGAAGACCTGGTGATCCCACCCCCCGATCGTATCGAAGCTGACGTAACCGTCCTCGTCGATGTAGGTGACCATGACGCCGATCTCGTCGATGTGTCCTGCGAACATCACCCGGGGGGCACCGGCCGGGTTCACCACGGCGAAGGAATTGCCGCCCACGTCCGCCTCGACACGGTCGGCGAAACGTTTCGCTTCGGCACGCCACACGCGCGCCGGAGCGGCCTCGAAGGCCGAGGGGCCGGGCGTGTCCAGCAATGACTTGAGGAAGGCTAGAGATTCGGGGCTCATGTTTCGGTCGGATGGGAGAGGGGCAAAGGTCGCGGGACCGGGTGCCGATGTCTAGCCCCGCCTGGCGTCGAGATCGAGCTCCAGAAACTCGGCCCCATCGATCGGATTGGGGCGGTACGGCGGGATGGTGACGAAGCCAAGCTCGGCATAGAGGGCGCGGGCCCGGCCCATCGTCGCCAGGGTATCGAGCCGCATGCGCTGGTAGCCCGCCGATCGCCCTTCGTCGACGATCCGTTCGGCGAGTCGCTGGCCGAGGCCGGTGCCCCGATACGGCGGGCGAACGTACAACCGCTTCATCTCGCAGATTCCGGGGGCGAGCGGCCGCAGCCCGACGCAGCCCGCCCCCTCGGACCCGTCGAGGGCCAGGAGCAGGCGGCCGAGGGGACGGCGGTAATCACCCGGGAGCATGGCCAACTCCTCGTCGAATCCCTGAAAACACAGGTCGACCCCGAGGCTCGCGGCGTATTCCTCGAACAGGCGACGGACCACCTCGACCCGGACATCGTCGGTGGCTTCCACAATGTCGGGCGTCATGCCGCCGGCTGCCACCGTTCCAGGCCTGCCATTTCCCGGCCCTCCATGGCGGCGCGGAGCCGCTCCGCCCCGTCAACCACTCGTGGTCCGGGGCGCGACGTGAACGCGTTGCCGTCCAGGATCCAGACCGGCGCGCTCGCGAACAGGCGGGAAGCCTCGGGGCAGTCGAGCGCGCGGAGCTCCTGCCGAGCCCGGGCCACCGAAAATCCACACAGCATGATCACGACCAGATCGGCTTGCTGGCCCAGGAGGGAGCTCCATGGCCTGCGGGTCGAGTGGCTGCCGGCCGCCGCGCCGATGTCCACACCTCCCGCGGCCGAAACCAGCTCCGGCACCCAATGGCCGGCGAGGTAGAGCGGGTCGAGCCACTCGATGCAGAGTACGCGCGGTTGAGACGCCGAGGGCTTGCCGCGTAAACGGACGAGCCGGTGGCGGAGCCCCGTCACCAGCTCGTCGGCCTCATCGCTCAGGTCGAGTGCCTGGCCGACCGTACGGATGTCGTCCCAGATGCCCGACAGCGTGCGCGCGCCGAGCGAGAGGGTGGCGGGTGTGGGTTCGAGGAGACGTGCGAGCCGATGAATCTGGCCGTCGGCAACGGCGCACACTTGGCAGAGCCCCTGCGTGATTACCAGATCCGGCGCGAGCCGGGCCAGCTCCTCCGCATCGACCACGATGACCGGATATCCCGCCTCGCGACGACGCCGCACCTCGGCGTCGATCGAGCCGCTCGCCGCCGCGTTATCGATCGGACTCGAGGTGACGCGCGGAAGCCGGCCCGCGGCCGGAGGGTAGTCGCACTCGTGGGAGATGCCGACCAGCGAGTCGGCGCCTCCGAGCGCCATCACCATTTCCGTGGCGGCGGGCAGCAGTGAGACGACACGCATCGGACGGGCTCAGCGCCGGGCCACTCGGTAGAGCACGGCCGCCAGCCCCGCGAACACGAGGATCGCCGGCAGATCGCCCTCCGCGATCGAGCCGAGGGCGCGCTGGACTCCGGCGATGTGGGAGAGATAATCGGCCGCGGGCACCTGAGCCGCGTCGGCCGGGGCCACGAGCGCTGCCGCGATCCCCGCGATCGTGATGCCCGCGAGTGCCCCGCCGGCGATCAACCCGCTCGAAAACAGCACGCCGGGGCCCGATTCCACTTCGGCGATCGAGCGCTCGTCGGACCGGCTGCGCCGCTCCACCAGCCAGCGCACGACGCCACCCGCGTACATCGCCGCGGAGGTCGAGATCGGCAGGTAGACCCCCACCGCCACCGGCAGGGACTGAAGGCCGGCGAGCTCCAGCGCGATCGTGAGGAACACCCCGATCAGCACGAGGCCCCACGGCAATTTCTGGGTGAGGATGCCGTCGGTGACGAGCGCCATGATCGTGGCTTTGGGGGAATCGAGCTTGGTGATCGGCCGCCCGTCCAGCTCGCGGATGCGGCCGCCGATCCCGGGATCGACGAGGTATCCGATCTCGCGCGTTTGCGGATCGACGAGGTACTTGCCCGGCACCACGCCCTGCATCGGCAGGTTCACCCGCACCACGTCCCACTCGCGGCCGTCGCGGTGCATCCGCTCGCCCAGCGTGGTGATGGACCGGTCCGAGGCGTTGGTGCTCGAGGCGGCGAGTGTGACTCCCGCGTGCCGCTCGGGGACGATATTGGTGTAGCTGTTGTTGAGGAGCGTGAGAGTCCAGCCGATGGCCAGGGCCGATGTTATCGCCCCGACGACGATCGCGATCTGCTGCCTCCGCGGCGTCGCGCCAACCAGAAACCCGGTCTTGAGGTCCTGGCTCGTCGCGCCGGCGTTGCCCGCGGCCACGGCGATCACCCCCGCGATCGAGATCGCGCCCACCCGATGATCGACACCGGTCCACCCGATCAGCAGGAAGATCGCCGTGGTCCCGATCAGGGCCGCGATCGTCATCCCCGAGATCGGGTTGGCGCTGACCCCGATCTCGCCCGTGATGCGCGAAGAGACGACGACGAAGAAGAACCCGAAGACCACGATGAGAAGTGCACCGAGCAGGTTGACGGAGAGCTGAGGCAGCACCGTCAGCAGCAGCGCGAGCGCCCCGGCCCCGACCAGGGTCACCCAGATCGGCAGGTCCACGTCGGTGCGCAGCCGCGGCGCCGCGTCGCCCAGACTGCCGCGAAGATCCTGGAATCCGGAACGGAACGCGGAGACGATCGTGGGCAGCGCGCGGATGAGGGCGATGATGCCCGCACTCGCCACGGCACCCGCCCCGATGTAGAACACGAAGTTCGCCCGCACCTCGCTCGGGCTCATCTCACCGATGAGCTTGGTTTCCGCGAAGATCGGTTTGGTCAGGCCGCTGCCGAAGAGCTTGATGGCGGGGATGAGGACGAGATAGGCGATGCAACCGCCCGAGAAGAGATAGCCGGAGATCCGCGGTCCGATGATGTACCCCACCCCGAGCAGCTCGGGCGACACTTCGGCCGAGATGGACGCCCCGTTGTATCCCTTGGATACCCAGCCGGGGTACTCATTCCATGCCTTGAGACCCGACATCAGGAACTTGTAGGCGAACGCGAGCCCGAAGGCCTGAAAGAGCCGCCTGGCCTGCAAGCCGCCTTTTTCGCCCGCCACCAGCACTTCCGCGCATGCGGTGCCCTCGGGATACGTGAGTCGGCCGTGCTCCTTCACGATCAGGGCCCGTCGGAGCGGGATCATGAGGAGGATCCCCATCACTCCGCCCACCACGGCCACGATGGCCACCTTCCCGACGCTCAGGTCGTAGCCCATGAGGAGGATCGCCGGCAGCGTGAACACGATGCCCGCGGCGATCGACTCCCCCGCGGAGCCCGTCGTCTGCACGATGTTGTTCTCGAGAATCGTGGAGCGTCCGAGCGTACGGAAGAACGCCACCGACAACACGGCGATCGGGATCGAGGCCGACACGGTGAGCCCGATCTTGAGCGCCAGGTACACGCTCGAGGCCGCGAAGACGATGCCGAGCAGCGCGCCGAGGATCAGCGCGCGGATCGTCAGTTCGGCGGGAGATTGGCTCGGAGCAACGAACGGCTCGTAGGTCGGCGCCCCGGGAGGCGGGGGCGGTGTCTGCGTGCGCAGCGCCATGTCGATTCCGGATATGAGTGGGGAGGCCAGCGAACCCGTTGGAAGCTAGAGGCTTCCAGGCGGAGCGTCCAGCGAGCGACGTGGGTGGCGTCGCGTTCGCCGGGTGACCCCACTCACGGCGGCATGCGACCTCGTTCCGCTAGCATGCAGCGTTCGGTTCATACTCGGCAACGCGGTGACTCTGTCGGGAGGCGCATATGTTGTGGACGATTTTCGTCATCCTGCTGGTGCTCTGGCTGCTGGGCATGGTGTCGTCGTATACTTTGGGCGGCTTCATCCATGTCCTCCTGGTCGTCGCATTGGTCGTGCTGGTGATCAACCTCATCCAGGGGCGAAGAGCGGTATGAAGGTTGGCACCCTCGTCGGCTTGATTCTGATCGTTCTCGGCGTCGTGGGCCTCGCCTTGGGCGGCTTCTCCTTCACTCACAAGGAGAAAGTCGTCGATCTGGGCCCCATCGAGGCGACGGCTGACAAGAAGGAGACCGTGGCGATTCCGCCTGTCCTCGGAACGGTGGCGATCGTGGCGGGCGTACTTCTGGTGGGTGCCACCTCGCGTCGACGCAGTTAGCTCATCCGCGAAGCCCTCGGGCTTCTGCGGGTCTGCCGTGTGACGATGAACGGCGGTGACGCGCTCGCGTGTGCGAGCATGTCACCGCCGTTTCGCGTGTGCCGCTCACCTGCGCCCGAAAAAAAGTGCGCTAGGGAGCAGCCGCCGACGAATCCGCCGGCAGGAGGCTGTCGGCCGCCCATTCGGGAACGGCCGTTTGATCGCCCCCCAGCTGGACCGGTGTCTCGGGTATCGAGTCCGCTGGAATGACCACGCCATTGGCGCCCAGCTCGCGGAAGAGTCGCCATTGGGCCTGGCGGGCGGCCCAGGGCTGTGGACCGTTGTACATCAGCGCCACGAGGAGCGTCCCTTCGGGTCGTCCCAGATATCCCACCACGGTCGAGACTGTACCCAGCGTGCCCGTCTTGGCGCGTACGACCCCTTCGCCGGGAAATCCGGCTCCGAGCCGATAGAGCGTTCCGGTGCCGTTGGCCGGGAGGAGCTGCGGGAAGTTGTGGCCGGCGGGGGTGGTCGGGAACTTCGCGAGGTAGGAGACGAATGCCTGCGGCGTCACCCGGTCTTCGTAGGACAGGCCGCTGCCGTCGACGAGATAGACTCCGTCGCCGCCACCGATGACTTGCCGGACGTGATCGGTCAGGAGGGCGGGCCCCCGTTCCCGGCCACCCGCCCACTGCAACAACAGCTCCGCGCCCAGATTGAGGCTTCGGCGATTGATCTCGCTCGCCAGCGAATCGAGCGGGGGCGACGACACCTCCGCCAGCAGTTGGCGGCCTCCGACAGGCGGTGCCCCCACGTAGGCCGACGGGTTCCACGCGATTCCGGCCCGCGAAAGTGCCGTTTTCCAGACGCCGGCAAGCACGACGCGCGGGTCGGGGGCCACGGCGGTCAAGCGCCGAGCGCCGGCGCGGGTACCGAGGGTTCCGGTGACGACCCAACCGCCATCGCGCCGAGGATGGAGCGCGAGTCTGGAGCGGCGTCCGCTCAGGGTGGTGGCGGTGACAGAGACCATCGAGGCAATCCCGTCTGGAGCGGTCTCGATGACCCGCACACGCTGCCCGGACCGTGTGCCCGGCTGCACGGTGACCCAGACGACATTTTCATGGACGGTGAGCGGACCGACCGGCGGGGCGAAGATGCGGCCCTGGTGGCGTGTGGACCAGGCAGCGGGATAAGTCGCCGTCGCGGGCCCGTCCAGACTCTGGACCTGAAGCGGACCCGTGAGCTTCCTGATGCCGCGTGTCTGGAGTTCCATCGCCAGGTCGTACAGCGTCGGACCCGACCCCTCGGCCCGTTCCAATGACGGATCGCCGTTCAGCTCCAGGGCCCAGCTCCCGATCCATTCCCCGGTGGTGGTGTCCAGACTTCCCACCCCTACCACCCTCGTGGCCCGCCGAGCCGTCCCGCCCAGTACGGTTCTCGCGAAGCCGGTCGTAAAGAGCTTGACGGTGGAGGCCGGCATCAAGGGCTGCTCGGGATTGATGCTCCAGAGCAGCCCCCCCGTCTGGTCGGCGATGGCGATGCCCCACTGGCCGGGAGCGGCGCGCCGGGTCCGGTTGTACCAGGAGGTCATGCGGGTGGACAGCCATTGGGGGTCGGTCTGAGCCGCGGCCGGAGTGGCCAGTGTAGCGCCCGGACCGGCGAGAATGACGACGAGGGAAACATGGTGCCACCACGAACTATTCAACGCGGCCTCGATATTCAGCAAGGTAACATGATTATTAACAATAGTTTACGACATCAAATAGCGATCAAACCCCGGCCGCCAGGGCCGCACGGGGCGCCGAGAAAGCTACTAACGTTCGCAAGACCTGGGCCTTATATATATGACTCGTGATCCTGGTCACGGTCCCCACTTGCGGAGGCTGTTAGTATCTCCCTTCGCTGAGTTCCAGCGGCAGCGCGCCAGGCGGGTGCCGGGAACTCGCAGCACTCACGGATTATGGAGGAGGTCGAATGCGAGCTCAAATTCCCGCGCGCTACGCCGCCCTCGCGCTTCTGTTCGGCGGCTTGGCCTGCGCCGGCAACAAGGCGAGCGATGACGGCTCAGTTGTTGCTTCTGACACCACTCAAGTTCAGGACACGTCGGCCTATAAGGGTGGCGATCGCGACACGACGAACGTCGCCGTCCCCTCCGACACCACGATGGCTGCCCCGGCGCCTGCCGATACGTCGATGGCCGTTCCGGCGCCCACCCCGGCGGATACGACGCAGTATCAGCCCGAGGCCGCTCCGGCCGACACCACTGGCGGCTACGCTCCCACTCCGTTGCCGACCGATACGAACAGCGCGGCTCCGACTGAGCCGACTGATACCAGCACGCAGTCGACCGAAATGCCGGCTCCTACCGACAGCGCCGCTCCGGTGACTCCGGACACGTCGAACGGCATGAGCCAGGATTCGACCAGCGCGCAGTAAGCTAAGCCGAATCCGGCGCTTTTCCGAGCGCCAAGCCTGGTAGTTGAACGGCCCTCTCCGCATCGCGAAGAGGGCCGTTTGCTGTCGTGGGGCTGGGGCCGGCGGCTTACTTGAGGAGCCCCTTCGCGATCGTCTGCAACTGCATATTGCTCGTACCCTCGTAAATCGTGCCGATCTTCGCGTCGCGGTAGTACTTCTCGGCCGGATATTCCTTGGAGTAGCCGTAGCCACCGAACAACTCCAGGCAGGACGACGTGATCCGGTCGGCCACCTGGGAGCTGAATAACTTGGCCATGGCCGCCTGCTGCTGAAACGGCTGGCCGGCGTCCTTGAGCCTGGCCGCGTTGTAGACCATCAGTCGGGCCGCCTCGAGGTCGGTGGCCATTTGGGCCAACTGAAACTGGACGCCCTGAAACTCGGCGATCGCCTTGCCGAACTGGTGCCGTTCCTTCACGTAGGTGGTGGCCGCCTCCAGCGCGCCACGGGCCACCCCGATCATCTGGGCCCCGATGCCGATCCGGCCCTCGTTCAGGGTCTCGATCGCGATCTTGTAACCCTGGCCCACGGGCCCCAGGACATTCTCGTCAGGTACGAGGCACTGCTCGAGGATGAGCTCGGTGGTGCTGGATGCCCGGATACCGAGCTTGTTCTCCTTCTTGCCCACGGCGAAGCCGGGGAAGTCGCGCTCGACGATGAAGGCAGTGATGCCCTTGTATCCCTTGGACGGATCGGCGTTGCCGAACACGATGAAGATGCCCGCTTCGGCGCCGTTCGTGATCCAGAACTTTCGCCCGGTGAGCTCCCAGGTGTTGCCCCGCCGCTCGGCCCGGGTCGCGAGGGCGAACGCATCGCTGCCGCTGCCGGGCTCCGACAGCGCGAACGCACCGAGCAGTTCGCTCGTGATCCGGGGGAAGTAGCGCTGATGCTGCTCCGGTGTGCCCCAGCGAAGCAGCGCGTTCGCGACCAGAGTGTTGTGGACGTCTACGTAAATCGCCGCGGACGCATCCACCCGGGCAATCTCCTCGATCGCGAGCACCGAGAGAAAGATGCCGCCGCCGGCGCCGCCGAAGGTCTCCGGAACCTCGATGCCCATCAGTCCCAGCTCGAAAAATCTGGGGATGAGGTCCGGGCGGAACTGGGCGGCTTCGTCCATCTCCTGGACGTGCGGCTTCACCTCGGTTTCCGCGAACTCACGGACCGAGTCCCGGAACAGACTTTCTTCTTCGGACAGGCTGGTGAGGGCTGGCGCGGCGGGGTGAAGGTCCTGCATGCGGGTGGGCTCCAGGAGGGCAGGGCGTCAGGTGGACGGAGTATACGCCCGCAGTACTTCGAGCGCTACCGGCACCCTTCCGAGTGGCGCGGACACCTGAGCGCCCTGCAGACGCTCCGACACGGCCAGCAGCATCTCCTGTGAAATGCGGACGCCCTCGGCGAGCGCTTCGTCCTTCCCCTTGGCGCTGGCTACGCGCATCCGTTCGAGCACGCCGTCCGGGACCGTCACGCCCGGTACCTCGTTGGCCAGGAATTCCGCGTTGCGAAGCGACACGAGCGGCCAGATACCTGCCACGATCGGGATGCGGAATCCTTCGATCCGCTTGAGGAATCGCTCGAGCTGGGCGAGATCGAATACCGGTTGGGTGATGGCCCACTCGGCGCCCGCTTCGACCTTCCACGCGAAGCGCCGGATCTCCCGCTCGAGGTCGGGGGCGGCCGGGTTCACGCCGACCCCGATCACGAACCGTGTCGGCTGGCCGATCGGATTGCCACCCGGGTCGAGCCCGCGGTTGAGCCGGGAAACGAGATTCGTGAGACCGATGCTGTCGATGTCGAAGACCGCGGTGGCCTCGGGGTACGGGCCCATCTTGGGGGGATCGCCGGTCACGATGAGCAGGTTGCGGATCCCGGCGGCGGCGGCGCCCAGCAGATCGGACAACATGCCGAGCAGATTGCGGTCGCGGCACGCATAGTGGACCACTGCCTCGAGGCCGGCCTCACGCTGAATCATGAGCGCGGAGAGCAGCGCGCCCATCCGGCTCTGAGCCCTGGGGCCGTCGGGCACGTTGACCGCGTCGACCCCGGCGGCTTTGAGCTGGCGCGCCTGCTCGATCATCGGCGTCGGGTCCACGCCCTTGGGCGGCACGATCTCGACCGTCGTCACGAAGCGTCCTTCCGCCAGCTTGCAGCCCACGCGTGACCGGTCCGCCAGCGGCACAGGGTCCTGAATCGGAACCGCCGGCGCCTGGGTCGTGACGGTGTGCGCGTGCCTGGGCGAGACACTCTGGACGAACCCGACGATGGACCGGATGTGGTCCGGCGTCGTCCCGCAACACCCGCCAACGATCCGCGCACCCGCCTCCACCATCCGTCTGGCGTAACTGGCCATGTACTCGGGCGACGCCATATACATCTTTCGGTCCCCGACCTCGCGCGGGAGACCGGCGTTCGGCTGGGCCGAGATCGGGATGGAGACGACTCGGGCCAGTTTCTCGACCGCTTCGAGCACCCCGTGCGGACCCACCGAGCAGTTGACCCCCACCACGTCCACGCCCATAGCCACGATCTCGGGCCCGAAGACATCGGGATCGGTGCCGTAGTGGGTCTTGCCGTCGGTGCCGACGGTCATCTGCGCGATAATCGGCAGATCGGTGGCCGAGCGCACCGCCGACACTGCGGCCCCGAGCTCGGCCACGTCGCTGAAGGTCTCGATGATGAAGCCGTCAACCCCGCCCGTGATGAGGCCCTGCACCTGCCGGACGAACGCGTCGCGCGCCTCGGCCACCGACAGCTCGCCGAAGGGCTCGATCCGGACGCCCAGCGGCCCGATCGCGCCGACGACCGCGGCGCGCGCTCCCGCCGCCTCCCTGGCGAGCCGGGCGGCCGCCTCGTTGATGCGCTCGGTATCGGCGGCGAGTCCGTGGGTGGCCAGCTTCACCGGGTTGGCGCCGAACGTATTCGTCTCGATCAGCTCCGCGCCGGCGCGGACGTACTCCCGGTGAATGTCGCGGACGAGGTCGGGCTGCTTCAGGTTGAGGTCGTCGTAGCAGACGTTGAGGAAGACGCCCCGCCCGTACAGCATCGTTCCCATCGCGCCATCGGCGACATGCACCCGGCCGTCGCCCAGGAGTTCGCGCAACGAGGGCACGTTATCGCTCGTAGTGAAGGTTGGGGGCCAGCCATCGCTCCATCGCAGGCAAGTCGAGGCCCTTCCGCCGCGCGTAGTCCTCCACCTGGTCGCGGCCGATCTTCCCGACGCCGAAATACTGCGCCTCCGGCCGCCAGAAGAAATAGCCGCTGACCGATGCGCCCGGCAGCATGGCAAAGCTCTCCGTAAGCGTCATGCCGGCGTTCGCTTCGGCCTTCAGCAGATCGAAGAGTGCCTGCTTCTCCGTATGGTCGGGGCACGCCGGGTACCCCGGGGCGGGACGGATGCCCTGATACCGCTCCCGGATGATCGCCTGGTTGTCGAGCGCCTCATCGCGCGCGTATCCCCAGAACTCCGTGCGAACCCGCTCGTGCAGTCGCTCGGCGAACGCCTCCGCAAGCCGGTCGGCCAGCGCCTTGGACAGGATCGCGTTGTAGTCGTCGTGGGCGTGCCCGAACTCGGTCACCAGATCGTCCAGCCCGATGCCGGCGGTCACGGCAAAGGCGCCCACGTAGTCCGGCTCGCCCGCCGTTCTGGGCGCCACGAAGTCGGCCAGCGCCAGATTCGCGCGACCCGGGGGCTTCCGCATCTGCTGCCGCAGGGTGTGGATCGTCGAGAGTCCCCGTTGCCTGGACGGGTCGTGGTAAAGGGTAATGTCGTCGCCGGTACTGTCGGCCGGCCAGATCCCGAACACCCCTCGTGCCCGGAGCAGGCGCTCTCGAACGATCCGGTCCAGCAGCGCCTCGGCGTCCCGGAAGAGATTCGTCGCCGCCTCCCCCACGCGCGGGTCCTCCAGGATCGCCGGGTAATGTCCTGCCAGCTCCCAGGTCTGGAAGAATGGGGTCCAATCGATCCGCCCGACCAGCTCGCCCAGCGGATAGTCGTCGAGCACGGTGAGACCGATACGGCAGGGCTCGGTGGCCCGCCTGGCGCTGAAGTCGATGGCGAGCCGGTTCCGCCGGGCGTCCGCGATCGGCAGCCGCTCCTCCGCGGGCTGGCGCTGGCCCCGTTGCTCCCGGAGGTCGGCGTACTCCTTCCGGACGCCCTCCACGAACCCTTCACGTTGCGTGTCGCTCAGCAGCGCGCTCGCCACGCCGACGGCGCGGGACGCGTCGAGGACATGCACCGTGGCCCCCCGGTAGTTCGGCGCGATCTTGACCGCGGTGTGCACCCGGGAGGTCGTCGCTCCGCCAATCAGCAGCGGGAGCGTGAAGCCTTCGCGCTCGAGCTCACTGGCGACGAACGACATCTCCTCGAGGGACGGCGTGATGAGACCGCTGAGACCGACCAGGTCCACCTGCTCCGTGCGCGCGGTCTCCAGGATGCGGGCGCAGGGCACCATCACGCCGAGGTCGATCACCTCGTAGTTGTTGCACTGCAGGACGACGCCCACGATGTTCTTGCCGATGTCGTGCACGTCCCCCTTCACCGTGGCCAGCAGCACCGTCCCGTTGGTTCGCGCCGCCGAGGTGTCCCGCCCGGCCTCGATGTAGGGAATGAGATGCGCCACGGCCTTCTTCATGACCCGGGCGCTCTTCACGACCTGCGGCAGGAACATCTTCCCCGCGCCGAACAGGTCGCCGACGATGTTCATGCCGTCCATCAGCGGGCCCTCGATCACCTGGATCGGCCGCTCCGCCTGGTGCCGGGCCTCCTCGGTGTCCTCCACGATGTAGTCGGCGATGCCCTCCACGAGCGCGTGCGCCAGCCGCTCATGGACGGGCGCGTTGCGCCAGGAGAGGTCGGAGGCCTGGGCCGAGGATTGCCCCCGCACTGAATCGGCGATCGCGAGCAGGCGATCGGTGGCGTCGGGACGCCGGTCGAGGACGAGGTCTTCCACCCGCTCGAGGAGCTCCGCCGGAATGTCCGAGTAGATCGGCAGCTGGCCGGCGTTGACGATGCCCATGTCCATCCCGGCCTCGATGGCATGGTACAGGAACACCGCGTGGATCGCCTCCCGAACCGGATCGTTGCCTCGGAAGGAGAACGACACGTTGCTCACGCCGCCGCTCACCAGCGCGTACGGCAGCGTCTGCTTGATCCGCCGGGTCGCCTCGATATACGCGAGAGCATAGGCGGCGTGCTCTTCCATCCCGGTTCCGATCGCGAAGATGTTCGGGTCGAAGATGATGTCTTCTGGCGAAAAGCCGACCCGCTCCGTCAGGAGGCGGTAGGAGCGGGCGCAGATCTCGGTCTTCCGCTCCGCCGAGTCGGCCTGGCCGCGCTCGTCGAACGCCATGACGATGACCGCCGCGCCGTAGCGCCGGACCAGTGTCGCCTGCCGGAGGAACGCCTCCTCCCCTTCCTTCAGGCTGATCGAATTGACCACACCCTTGCCCTGGGTGCACTTGAGCCCGGCCTCGATCACCGACCACTTCGACGAGTCGATGACGACAGGCACCCGGCTGATGTCGGGCTCCGAAGCGATGAGCTGGAGGAACCTCATCATGGCCTCGCGGGAATCCAGCATCCCCTCGTCCATGTTGACGTCGATCATCTGCGCGCCGTTCTCCACCTGCTGCCGCGCGATCTCGACGGCGGCGTCGTATTCGCCCGACAGGATGAGGCGCGCGAACTTCCGTGAGCCGGTCACGTTGGTGCGCTCGCCGACGTTGGCGAACAGACTGTCCGCGCCGATCGTGAGCGGCTCGAGACCGCTCAGCCGGCATTTGGGCTCGACCCGCGCCGGCCGTCTCGGTGGGATGCCGCGCACGGCCTCGGCGATCGCGCGGATGTGCTCGGGCGTGGTGCCGCAGCATCCGCCGACCAGGTTCACCAGTCCGCTGCGGGCGAACTCGCCCAGCACCTCGGCCATCGAGGCGGGCGTGTCGTCGTACAGGCCGAATTCGTTGGGCAGGCCGGCGTTGGGGTGGGTGCTGACGAACACCGGGGCCACCCGCGAGAGCTCCTGCACGTACTGCCTGAGCGCCCGGGCGCCGAGTGCGCAGTTGAGGCCCACGCTCAGCGGCGTGGCATGCGCCACCGAGTTCCAGAACGCCTCGGTCGTCTGGCCGGAGAGCGTGCGTCCGCTCGCATCGGTGATCGTGCCCGAGATCATCACCGGCACGCGTCGCCCCAGCTCCTCGAACAACGCCTCCACCGCGAAGATCGCGGCTTTGGCGTTGAGCGTGTCGAAGATCGTCTCGATGAGCAGCAGATCCGCGCCGCCGTCGAGAAGCCCTCGCGCCGCCTCGCCGTAGGTGCTGACCAGATCGTCGAACCGGACGTTCCGGAAACCGGGATCGTTCACGTCCGGAGAAAGGGACGCGGTCCGGTTGGTGGGTCCGAGCACCCCGGCCACGTAGCGGGGCGCGGGCTCCCCTCGCTCGAACTCGTCCGCCACCTCACGCGCCAGCCGGGCCGACGCGTGATTGAGCTCGTAGACCAGACCCTCCATCCCGTAGTCGCTGAGCGACACCGCGGTGGAGTTGAACGAGTTGGTCTCGAGGATGTCGGCGCCGGCCTCGAGGTAGGCGGTGTGAATGGCCCGGATGATGGCCGGCTGGGTCAGCGAGAGCAGGTCGTTGTTACCCTTGAGATCCCGCGGCCAGTCGCCGAACCGTTCCCCTCGATAGTCCTTCTCGCCCAGGCCATAGCTCTGGATCATCGTGCCCATCGCCCCGTCCAGCACCAGGACGCGCCGGGCGAGGAGAGGCTCGAGCTCGGCGAGCCGCGCCGTCCGGTCGCGAGCGACCGTCGAAGGGGAGTGAGTGGGGTGACCAGCAGGCAAGCCGACCTCCAACTACGAAAAGACCCTGAGGCCAAAACGCCTCAGGGCAGCGTTTTAGCGGTTGTTTAACGTGGCCGCAAGCAGCGCAAATCGCCACGACATCTCTTGTCCTGATAAACCTAGCCCGGGTCCTTCCACCGGCAAGGGCTGAGCCCGGTCAGAGCAAGCCCAGGATGATACCCCGGAGCACCCAGAGCACCAGCCAGGCCACCATCGGACTGAAATCGATCATGCCCATCGGCGGAAGGAGTCGGCGGATCGGATCGATGATCCACTCGGTGAGAATCGTCGCCACCCGCATGACGCCGTTGTACTCGGAGAGTCCGAGCCACGAGCCGATCACGCGGACGAACAGGGCCATCATGAGCAGCGAGAACACGGAGCTGATGGCTAGACGCGCCCACCCGCGGGGACCGAGATGCCCCATTGCCCCCATCGTGGCGGCGGTGGCGATCAGCCAGTGCACGAGGCTGATGAGGATCAGCCCGCCGGCGATGACCAGGCCGATCAGCCAGAGGGATGCGTCCTGCGGGTTGCCGCCCATCCGCACCACCCGGCGCTCGAGCGGACGCATGACGGGATCGCTGGCCCTGCGCACCAGGCGCGGCCACGCGGCGAAGGGCTGGATGCGCTTGGTCCGGACCGCCCACGCGGTCGCGGCGACGGCCGTGGCATAGGCCAGCGCACCTACCACCAGGACCCGGGCGAGGACGTCGATCGTCTCGGCAATCATGATCGGTGGGCGGGCCGGCCGCTAATCGGACGGGCCCACGACGGTGGGGCGCTCAATGCCGGAGCGGTTGGTGCAGCTCACGGTAAAGCGGCCGCCATTGATGGCGGCCTCCTCCAGAATCTCCTTACCGCCCCGGCAGGAGGTGACGGAGCGCGAATCGGTTCGCCGGAACGCGACGGTGATGACCGGGTCGCGCGCGACATTGACCAGCCGGCGGACCGTGAGCGAGGTGAGGCTGTCGATGCCCATCTGCCGGAAACTCGCGGCGGGCCGGCCCCGATGGCTCCCTTTGTAGTCCACCGCCCGATCCACCAGCTCGAAGACCTCCCGACCCAGAATCGCCGCGTCGCGCTGATCCGAGGAGACACCCGCGTTGGCCCGGGCGGCCCCGGGCCGGCTGGACTCCCCTTTCCCACACGCGGCCAGCATCAGCATCACGAGGAGGAGCCGAGCGACCCGCCGGCTCATTCCATCGCGAATTCGCGGTTGAACACCACCTCGAAGCTGAATGTCTTCGCTCGGCTTCGGGTTTCCATGTGCTCCGCGATGCGCCGGAGACGCGCCGGGATCCCGACGATCTTCTCCTGCGCCTTCCGGCCCAGCTCGTTGAGCCCCTGAAGACTCTCGATCTTCCAGTACCGGATCTGCTCCTGCACGATGCGGAGGTAGTCCCGCGGTCCATAGATGCCGGACCGACGGATGACATCGGCCAGCTCCTTGAACCCGGGCATCGTGACGCCGGGCATATCGATGGCCGGCAGAATGAACGACGCAGAATGGAGTGCCTGGTTGGGGTCCCGCTGGAGGATCAGCTCGAAAACGCTTCGGTAGAACGCGTAGTGCCGGGCCTCGTCCTTGGCCACCTGCGCCAGCACCCCGGCGATCCTTGGCTCATATTCGGCCACGATGCGGCCGGTTTCGCTGTGGGAGAACTGGGTGGCGCGCTCCTGGACCGTGGTGTAGGCGAACACGCGGTAGGGATCCTTGTCCCACTCCGGGTGGAATCCGCTCCGGATGTATTCGAACTGCATCTCCTCGATCTTGCGTTGATCGAAGAGCCTCGTATCCCTGCAGTAGTCGTGAAGCACCTGCCCGTGCCGGTCTTCCTCGGCGGTCCACAGATTGTTCCACCGGCGCCAGTGGCTGTCATCTCCCAGATATACCGCGAGCAGGCGGTGAAAGTGCGGAAGCCCCTCTTCGGTGAGCATGTTGAGCGCCAGCGCGGCGCGCACGTGATCGGGAATGCCCGAGGCCTGTTCCCGTAGATTCTGCAGAAATTCGTCGGGGCAGGTGTCCGATTCGGGGCCGAGGAGATCCGACGGGTACCACAGATCGCGCTTACGCTCGTGCGCTTCCATGAGTACCTGCACCTCGCCCTCGAGGTCGTTCAGGACCTCGACCTTTACGGCGATTTCGCGTTCCGAATCTTCGGCGGTAGCCATGGCGGGCCTTCGTCAGCAGGGTGGACAAAAACGGTCGGGACCAACCACTTAAGATACAGTGACTGGTCCCACGAGCGCCAACCCGTTGTCCTGCCGGTTTTACTTCGCTTCGTCCCCCAGACGCTTCTCCATCAGGGCCCACTCCCGGTGGCCTATGTAGTCGCTGCGCTGGTAGATACGCCGCCAGCCCAGGGCGGCGAGCAACCCCTCGGAGCGGGTGTCGTCGGTCCAGAATTCGGCCAGGTGGGCTCCGGACTCGACGGCTCGCTCTTCGAACGCGGCCAGCAGGCGGTGAGCGTGGCCCTGGTGCCGCTCCTGCGGCAGGATAACAACATCAACCAGGTGTGCGACGCCGCCCCGGAGCCAGTAGCGCAGACCCCCGACCCAATCCCCGATCTCGTTGCTCAGGATGAGGTAGCGCTCATCGAGCCCACCCGTCCACACCGCCGGGTCGTCCTCCTGCTCGAGCAGCTCGGAGAACCAGGCCGCGAAATCCTCGTCCTGTCCCATCTCCCGTATTGTGAGCTCGCTCATGTGATCACGACCTCGTGCGTAGGGCCGCGTGACTGCAACGCAACAGTAGTGCCATTCGCTTCGGCCTTCCGTGTCCCGACTCACCTGCCCCGAGTGAGGCGGGCAAAGTCTTGCAGTCCCACGGGATGGAGGCTCGTCAGTGGAGTCCGACCGCCACGGCGGCCCAGACGGCGACGGCGGCCAGTGACACCAGAATGAGCCAAAGCGGCAACACGAAACGTAGCCAATCCTCGAAGCGGACTCCCGCGGCGGCGAGCATGGCCATCAGCGCGCCGTTGGTCGGGGTCAGGACCTCGCAAAGCCCCGCGCCGTATTGATAGGCCAGGACCGTCACCTGCCGGGAGAGCCCGATGAGGTCGGACAGCGGCACCAACAACGGCAGCGTGAGCACCGCATGACCGCTCGCGCTCGGGACGGGAAAGTGGATGACGGTATGGGCCGCGATCATCCCGATGGCGGAGACCGTCGGCGCCAGGCCCTGGATCGGCGCGAACATCCCGCTCACGATGGTATCCACGATCCGGCCCTCGCTGAGCACCACGTAGATCGAGCGGGCGAATCCCACCAGCAGGCCCGCGTACGCCATGGACCGGAAGCCGTCCACGAACGCCTCGGCGGTGCCGTCGATGCCCAGGCGCCCCAGCAACCCCGCGAGAATGCCCACGGCGAACAGCAGGGCGGAGAGCTGGTCGAACTCCCAGTCGAGTCGCTGCGCCCCGTACACGTACGTCCCCAGCGCCGACAGTATCGCCACGACGATCACGACGTCTCTCGGCTCCAGTCGGGCGGTACCCGTCGGCTCGTCGCCGGCCACCGGCGCGGTCCGGGTGCGGGCCGCGTAGCGCATGGTGCCCCAGATCCAGATCGCGAGGGCGGGAATCAGGAAGGCGATGCGGAACCCGAGCCCCGATCCTGGCCGGAGCTGCGCCAGGCGCTGGGCGATGAGGACGCTGAATGGGTCGATCGGACCGAACGCCGCCCCCATGGCCGCCGCGCCGAGGCTCATCGCGACGATCGTGAGCGGGGTGTATCCCAGCCGCCGCGCGAGCAGGAGCAGGGCCGGGACGAACGCGATGAGCTCCTCCTGCATGTGCTCCGTGATTCCGCCGAGCGCGAACACCAGGCTGGCGATGGGGATGACCAGCACCGAGCGCGTGGTCAACCGCTCTACCAGCCAGCCGATGAGCCGTCCCAGCGTCCCCGCCCGCTCCACGACCGCGAATGCGCCGCCGACGAGGAAGATCAGCACCACCACCGAGGCCGCGTCCTCGATGCCCTTGGGCACGGCGATGAGCGCCTCGAAAGGGCCGACCGGGTTCCCCTCTACGCGCGCATAGGTGCCGGGGGTGACCACGGTCCGGCCGGTGGCCGGATCCTCGTGACGCTGGAACTCGCCGGCCGGCAGCACATGGGTGAGTACCGCGGCGAGCAGGATGCACCCGACGAGCAGGGTCAGCGAGTGGGGGAAGCGGAATCGCGCCACGAGATGCTACAGCGTCCGGCAGTGCCGGGCAGCCGGCGGCCGGGACGCGCAGGCGATGCGATCGTCCATCGATCCCGTGAGCGGCCCGCACGCCGCCGTCTGGGCTTCGCGCGCGGCCGTCTCCTCCGACGCGGCCGACGCCGAGCCGCTTCCCGTTCGGCCGTTGAACTCGACCGTCACCGCGCATTCGACACGCTGCGAGGCGAGCGTCGACCAGAGAAGGAAGGCGACGAATCCGGCCAGGATCGCGAGGGTGAGCCAGCGGCCACGGGATGTCATAGCAGGGTTCCTCGGAGGACCAGAAGCGCGACGCTGAAGTAGATGACCAGGCCGGTGACGTCCACCAGCGTGGCGACGAACGGTGCCGAGGCGCTGGCGGGGTCGAAACCAATCCGGCGCAGCACGAAGGGGAGCATCGAGCCGGCCAGCGACCCGAACAGCACCACCCCGACGAGCGACAGCGCGACCGTCTCGGCCACCCGCCCGAAATGAGGGCCGTAGTCGTAGAAGCCGAACAGCTGCCACAGGAGAATGCGGATGGCGCCGATGGTGCCGAGGATCCCGCCCAGGGCCAGGCCGGCAGGGAGCTCGCGGGCCGCCACGCGCCACCAGTCCTTGAGCCGCACTTCGCCGAGGGCCATGGCCCGGATGATGAGCGAGGTGGCCTGAGACCCGGAATTGCCGCCGGAGCTGATGATGAGGGGAATGAAGAGGGCGAGCACGACCGCCCGGCCGATCTCGCCCTGGAAATGGCCCATCGCCGAGGCGGTGAGCATTTCGCCGATGAAGAGGGCGCAGAGCCAGCCGCCCCGCTTGCGCACCATGGCGCGCAGCCCGATCTGCATGTACGACTCGTCCACCGCCGCCATGCCGCCGAATTTCTGCACGTCCTCGGTCTGTTCCCGGATCAGCGCGTCGATGACGTCGTCCACCGTGACGATGCCGAGAACCCGGCTTGCGTCGTCCACGACGGGGATGGCGAGCAGGTTGTATTTGGAGATGAGGCGCGCCACATCCTCGCGGTCCGTGAGGGGACTGACCGTCACCGGCCGGCGGCCGTCGCCGATGGCCGCGACCTGGTAATCCGGCTTGGTCAGCATGATCTCGCGGAGCGAGATCACCGTCTCCAGCCGCTGGTCGGCAGGGTGGAGCACGTAGATCGCGTAGACCGTCTCCTTGGCCCGGCCGACCTCGCTGATGTGCCGCTTGACCTGATCCACCGTCCAGGTGGAGGGTACCGAGACGAACTCGGTAGTCATGATGCCCCCGGCGCTCGTGGGCGGATACGCCAGCAGAAGCTTGAGGACTTCACGCGTGGGAGCGTCGAGCACGTGCAGGAGGCGGCTGCGGTCGCCCTCCTTGAGCTCGCGATACAGCTCTACCTGCTGGTCCGAGGACAGCGCCTCGATGAGGGGTATGGCCCGGCGCTCGTCCAGCAGCTCGAAGATGTCGCCCCGCCGGTCGAGCTCCGGCTCGTCCAGCAGCTGGACCGCCAGGTCGAACGGCAGCGCCGAGACCACGCGCGCCGCGGCCTCCACCGGAAGCTGGTTCAGGGCCTCCGCGACATCCGCGGGTCGCAGATTCTCGCAGGCGGCGAGGAGGTCCTCCTCGTCGCCGGCCAGGAGATAGAGCAGCTCAGGGGACGGCGGTGCGGGCAGTGTCGACATCGGACCTCCGGATCGCGCCGGCGACGCGGTGAGCCAGATCCGTCAGGCGGCAACAAGGGGAGGTTGGCGGCCGGGCGTTGAAGGCCCGGCCGACTATATTGAGCACTTACCGGGAAGGCGTCGTGGCGATCCCCGGTGTTTCGGCGCCGGTCTTCCCGTCCCTGACGGGATTGACGGCCACCCGCCACCCGCTCGCGAATCGAATCGTGACGCGGTGTCCCAGCGGGTCGGCGTCGACGTCCTTGACGTCGGGAAGTGTTTTCGCGTAGGCAATGGCGGCGTCGGCCTGCTTGGCGTAAGCCTCCGGTGTGTCACCCTGAGCGGCCCGCCCGAACTCCCGGGCAATCGCGACCGCCTGGGCCTGTTCATTGCCGTACTTCGCGAACTGATCGGCGGGCAGCAGGCCGTGCTGGTTGGAGAGCCGACTCGCGAAGTTGTAGTCGCGGCACCCGACCGTCAGCAATATCAGTAGCGACAGACTGAAGCAGCGGGTCATCCGATCCCTCGTCGGCGAAATTCGCGGAGCATCACTACGCCCGAAGCTAACTACTCCCGCGCGTTTTGCCACGCCCGGCCGGCGTGTGCGCGCGTACTGCTCGTCCTGTTTCTCGCAGGTATCGGCTCGAGACCGTCTCCGCTCCTGGCGCAGGGCGACGCCGGCCATGCCATTCGGTGGTGGCACGGGGCCGTGGCGGCCGGCGGCCTCTCGATGCTCATGCTGCTCGACCGTCCGGTCCAGCGGTACGCCGGCCACAACAGCGGCACCGGCGCCGACAACGTCGCGTCCATCGTCCGCCATATGGGGCAACCCGAGGTCTACGCCGCCGTGCCGCTGGGCATCGCAGCCGTGGGACTCGCCAGCGGGAACGCGCGGATCCTGCAGACCGCGAAGGTGGTGGGCGCCTCGGTGCTCCTCGCCGGAGCGGCGGCCGGGGGCAGCAAGTTCGCGTTCGGCCGGCCGAGGCCCGAGGCCAGTCTCGATGCCGACGGCTTCGTGCCCTTCTCGGGCCAGGGGTCGATGCCGTCCGGGCACACGGCCACGGCTTTCGCTCTCGCCACCTCCCTGTCCGATGAGATCCATAACCCATGGGCCACGGTCGGCCTCTACGGCCTGGCAACCGCCACGGGATGGTCGCGGGTCAACGACAACCGCCACTGGTTCACCGATGTCGCCGCCGGCGCGCTCGTCGGCATCACTTCGGCCAAGCTGATGTCGGGCCATTGGCGCATCTTCGGCCTGAGGGCGCCTTCGATGATGGCTTCGCCGAGCGGCCGCCTCTCGGTCGGCTGGAACGGATCGTTCTGAAAAACGGCGAAAGGCTGAAGGCCAAAGGCTGAGGTTCGCCTGGTCTTCAGCCTTCAGCCTTTCGCCCTTAGCTTCCCAACCATGTCCGCTTTTCCCAACATTCCGGTTCCCCGGAACGAGCCGGTGCTCTCGTATGGCCCCGGCTCGCCCGAGCGCGCGACGCTCAAAGCCTCATTGGGTAGCGTCGGCGCCGAGCGGCCCGACATTCCCGCCGTCGTGGGCGGCCGCGAGATCCGCAGCGGCGACACCCGGGACGTCGTGTCACCGCACTGCCATAGCCGGGTGCTGGCGCGTCTCCACCAGGCCGACCGCGCCACCATCGCCGCCGCCATCTCGTCCGCGGTCGAGGCACAGCGCGACTGGGGCCGGTGGCCGTTCGAGGCACGGGCCGCCGTGTTCCTCAAGGCTGCCGACCTGCTCGCGACGAGCCACCGCGGGCGGCTCAACGCGGCCACGATGCTGGGGCAGAGCAAGACGGCGTTTCAGGCGGAGATCGACAGCGCCTGCGAGCTGATCGACTTCCTCAGGTTCAACGTGCATTACGCCGAGCGGCTCTACCGCGAGCAGCCGGAATCGGCGCCGGGAACCTGGAACCGGATGGACCACCGGCCCCTCGAGGGGTTCGTCTACGCCATCACTCCCTTCAACTTCACCGCGATCGGCGGCAACCTGCCGACGGCTCCGGCGCTCATGGGCAACGCCGTCGTCTGGAAGCCGGCCGCCACGGCGGCGCTCAGTAACTGGCACTTCTATCGGCTGCTGGTCGAGGCCGGACTTCCTCCCGGAGTGATCAATTTTGTTCCCGGCAATCCGATCGCCGTGAGCGAGGCCGTGCTGGCCGACCGCTACCTGGCGGGGATTCACTTCACCGGCTCCACCGAGGTGTTTCGCAGCCTCTGGCACACCTGCGCCGGCAACCTCGACCGCTATGTCTCGTATCCCCGGATCGTCGGGGAGACGGGCGGGAAGGATTTCATTCTCGCCCATCCGAGCGCGGATGTGGACGCGCTCGCGGTCGGGATGGTGCGCGGTGCGTACGAGTATCAGGGCCAGAAGTGCAGCGCGGCGTCGCGGGCCTACATTCCGCGGAGCGTCTGGCCCGCGGTCCGCGACCGCGTCGTCGCCATGATCGGCGATATCCGGATGGGAGACGTCGCCGACTTCCGGAATTTCATGGGAGCGGTCATCGACCGGCGGGCGTTCGATCGTATCGGCGGGCATCTCGAGCGGGTCCGGAATGATGCCGGCGTGAAGGTCATCGCCGGCGGCAAGGCGGACGACAGCATCGGATACTTCGTGGAGCCCACCCTGCTCGAGGCGGAAGATCCGGGCTACCGGCTCATGTGCGAGGAGATCTTCGGTCCCGTCCTGACAGTTCACGTCTACCCCGACGCCCGCTGGACCGAGACGCTGTCGCTGGTCGACCGCACCGGCCCCTACGCGCTCACCGGCGCCGTGTTCTCCCAGGACCGCGCCGCCCTGAGCGAGGCCACCCGCGTGCTGAGGCAGGCCGCCGGCAACTTCTACATCAACGACAAGCCCACCGGAGCCGTGGTGGGGCAGCAGCCGTTCGGCGGCGCGCGGGCCAGCGGCACCAACGACAAGGCCGGCTCGGTCCTCAATCTGTTGCGCTGGGTATCGCCCCGGAGCATCAAGGAGACCTTCGCCCCCGCGAAGGACTATCGCTACCCGTTCATGCTCGAGGCGTAGCCCGTCCCACCAGTCGCTGCTCGGGATCGAAGAGCGCCGCGGTCAGCACGAACGCGATCACGGTCACCCCGAGCAGCACCAGGATATCCCGGCCGGGCGAAAACTCGGCCGGTTGACCCAGCGCATGGCGCATGAGGTCCACCGCGTAGGTGACGGGATTGATCCTCGCGAGGGCACGGAGCGGGGCCGGCATGCCGCCGGTGGGATACAGCGCCCCGCTCACGAACAGCAGGGGAAACAGGACGACGTTGATGACGCCCGCGAAGTTCTCCACCGACCGGAGCCTCGCCGCCACCAGCAGTCCGAGCGTCGCGCTCGCCATGCCGCCGAGCCCGAGGGCGCCGACCGCGGCGGGTACGGTCGCGAGGGAGACGGGGACGATCAGCGGCGCGACGGCGAGCACGATACCTCCCTGCAGCAGCGCCACCAGCACCGCGGCCAGCGCGCGGCCGGCCAGCACCGCCGGAATCCCGGCCGGACTCGCCAGCATCAGCCTCAGCATCCCGAACTCCCGGTCGTAGACGGTCGAGATCGCGGTCAGCATCCCGCCGAACAGCGCCGCCATGACGATGATGCCGGGGAGGACGAACGCCTGATAGGGGATGCCGCTGTCCACCCGGGCGATCGCGTTGTAGCCCGTCCCCACGAGCAGCAGCCACATGAACGGCCGCGCCAGCCCGCCGAGGAGCCGGCCGCTCTGGCGAGAGGCGCGCTGGAGGTCGCGGGTCACGATGCCGCGAACGGCGCTGAGGGCGCTCACGGGGTCTCCGGCACGGTCTTCACGAAGTAGACGTCCTCCAGCGTCGCCGGTCGGACGGAGAGCCGCTCGATATCGCGGACCCCGGAGGCCAGCTCCATCGGGTGCGAGCGTCCAGCCGCGATGCCCACCCGAACCCCCCGTTCCGTCCGCCGCACGCTCACGACCGCCCCGTGTGCCCTGAGCGCCTCCAGTAGGCGTGGCGTTCCGGCCCCCTCGACGTCCACCACTTCGTCTCCCACCGACGCTCGAAGCGCCGCCGGTGCGCCGTCCGCCACGACCCGCCCCTCCGCCAGCAGGATGGCGCGGTCGGCGGGCTCGGCTTCGAGGAGATAATGGGTGGAGAACAGGACGGTCGTTCCCCTCTCGCGGCGCTCCGCCTCGAGGATGGACCAGACCCGCTCGCGGTGCTCGGGGTCGAGCCCCACCGTCGGTTCATCGAGGATCAGGAGCCCGGGGCGGTGGAGGGTGGCTCGCGCGACGTCCACCAGGCGGCGCCATCCGCCCGACAACTGGCGGGCGACCTGTCGCGCGCGCGGCACAAGACCCGCCTCCTCGATGGCTCGGGCCACCGCCTGTCGTGCCGCCTTCCCGCCGAGCCCCGAGAGCCGCGCCGCGAACAGCAGGTTCTCCTCCACCGTGAGAAGCCCGTCCACGCTGGTCTCCTGAAACACGAGCCCGAGTCGCCGGCGGATGGCCGAGCGCTGCGTTCTGGTATCGAATCCGAAGATGCGGGCACTGCCGCGGGTGGGGAGGAGAAGCGTGGCCAAGAGGAGCATCGCCGTCGTCTTGCCGGCGCCGTTGGGTCCCAGCAGCCCGACCATCCCGCCGGCGGGCACCACGAGCGTGAGCGCGTCGAGCGCGCGCACCGCCTGGTAGTCGCGCCCCAGCCCTTCCGCTTCGATCGCGGGGGGCTGGCCGCTCACGCGCGCTGAGGCTCGTTGGCCAGGACCCGGTAGCGGAACTCCTCCGGACCGGTCCGCTCACCGACGGCGGCGTCGATCATGCCCCGATCGGGCGACAGCGTACAGACCGGGTCCGTATTGGCTGCGTCGCCGGTGAGCGCGAAGGCCTGGCACCGGCAGCCCCCGAAGTCCACTGCCTTGCGGGGACAGCTGCGGCAGGGCTCCCGCATCCACTCGTCGCCCCGGAAGGCCTGGAACGCGGGCGATTCGTTCCAGATGTACTCCAGGGAGTGGTCCCTGGCGTTGTCGAACGTGAGCGTCGTGATCTGCGTGGCGCCGTGGCACGGGAGCACCCGGCCGTCGGGAGACACGACGAGGTAAAGCTTGCCCCAGCCGCCGTAACAGGCCTTGGGATACTGCTCGAAGTAGTCGGGGAGAACGAAGATCATCTGCATCTGCCCCCGGTACCGCTGCATCGCCGCCTTCGCGATCTCCTGGGCGCGGTCTACCTGCTCCCGCGTCGGCATGAGCCACGCCCGATTGGAGAGCCCCCACCCGTAGTACTGGGTGTTTGCCAGCTCCAGCCGGTCGGCGCCAAGGCTTCCGGCGAGATCGATGATCTCCCCGATCCGGTCGAGATTCTGCCGGTGGAGCACGACGTTGATCGAAAAGGCGAATCCCAGCTCCTTCACGATCGCCGCCGCGGCGCGTTTCTGCTTGATCGAGCTCACCCCCGCGATCCTTTCGGCGATCTCGGGGTCGGAGTCCTGGATCGAGATCTGCACGTGCTCGAGCCCGGCATCGCGCAGGCGCTCCGCGCGGGGGCGTGTGAGACCCAGGCCCGACGTCACCAGCGTGCTGTAGAGCCCGAGGCTGCGCGCGTGGGCCGCCAGATCCTCGAGATCCTTGCGGATGAGCGGCTCGCCGCCGGAGAGGCCGAGCTGCAGCACGCCGAGCGCGCGGGCCTGGCTGAAGACCCGCTTCCAGTCTTCGGTCGCGAGCTCCCCCTCGGCCCGGATCATTTCCAGCGGATTCGAGCAATAGGGACAGTGAAGCGGACAGCGATGCGTCAGCTCCGCGAGCAGGGTCGTGGGGCGATCAGACGTCATGGATCAGCTCCCTTCGAGCCAGGTCGGAGAGGTACTCGGTCACGTCTGCCGCCACGTCCGTGCCGTACCGCTGGCCCAGCACCGCGACGATATCCGCGACGGTCCGCGCGCCGTCGACCAGCTCGAGAATGGCCGCGCCGGTCTCGTTGAGGAGCACGGCTCCCTCGGGATACAGCAGGACGGGGCGCTTCCGCACCGGATCGTAGTCGAGCCGGGCCAGGCGCCAGAGCGCGGGACGCGAGGTGAGCGTGAGCGTCACGCTCACTCCTCCCGATAGGCATTGTAGATGGTGTCGATCATGGCCCAGAGCATGTCGAGCTTGAAGGCGAGGGCCTCGAACGCCTGGCGCTGGGTCTCGACCGTGGTGCAATGCGTCTGGACGATCGAGAGCCCGTGCTTCACGTCCCTCGGGGCCTGCACCAGCCGGCTCTTGAAGTAGTCGAGCCCCGCGGGCGGAATCCACGGATAGTTCCTGGGAAACGACTCGATGCGCTGCTGGTGGATCTTGGGCGCGAACAGCTCGGTCAGCGACGAGGCCACGGCCTGTACCCACGGCTTGGCGCGGCAGAACGTGACGTACGACTCGCAAATCAAGCGCACGGCGGGCAGCACGTGCCGCTCGTCCTCCATCTCCTCGCGGGGCACGCCGAGGTTCACGCCGAGCTGAATCCAGAGCTCGATGCCGCCGGTGCCGGCCGCCGCCCCGTCATGGTCGATGATCCGCTGGATCCACTCCCGCCGCACCTCGGGGTCCGGACAGTTGGAGAGGATCGCGGCATCCTTGCGCGGCACCACACGCTGATACGCCAGCCGGTTGGTCACCCACCCCTGGAACTGGCGCTGGCTGAGCCGTCCTTCGTACATGAGCCGGTGAAACGGATGCTCCACGTAGTAGGACCCGTTGAACGAGCGCAGTGCCTCCTCCAGCTGTTCCGGACTCAGGGGACGGTCCAGCGTCGGGAACGGCGGCGGGGGCGGCGTAGCCAGCTTCGAGGCGGTAAGCGTCGCGGTCATGATGGGGAAATTTAAAGGGTGAACCGCATGCCGTCGGCCCCTACCCGGAGCCCACGGCGCTCAGCCTGGGCTCGCTCCGGGGAGTCCTCGAGCAGCATGGGATTGGTGTTGTTGATGTGGCTGTAGACCTTGTGCCTGCTCGGCAGGGTCGCGAGCTGCTCCAGGCTGCCACCGGGGCCCGACACCGGCAGGTGGTCCATCTGGCGCGCCGTGCGATCGCCGATACCCAGCCGGATCAGCTCGTCGTCGGTCCAGAACGTGCCGTCGAACAGGACGAGGTCCGCGCCCGCCAGCCGCTCCAGCAGTGACGGATCGAGCTCGCCACACCCCGGTACGAACGCGCAGCTTCCGCCCGAGCGCTCGTCGGTGACGACGAGCCCCACGGTGTGCCCCGGGATGTCCTCGCGGGCGAATCGAGGCGGACCGGCCGGAACGGGAAAGCAGTCCACCCGGAGCCCGCTGTCGGTGCCGTCGCGGTAGCAGAGCGAGATACGCGTTCCCGGCGTCATCGTCGTCACCCGCACCTGGGCGAAGGCGCGGGTGACGGGAAGGATGCGCGAGTCGTCCTCGAGCATCCGGATCACCGCCGCCGTGCCGCAGATCTGCAGCTCGCGTCCCTCACGCAACAGCAGAATGCCGACCGTATGATCGAGCTCGGCATCGGTCAGCACGATGCCCTCGACCGGCACGTGGCGCGCTCCCGCCGGCACCGTGGTGGGAAGCCGGGTCAGTTGTTCCCGTACGTCGGGCGAGGCGTTGAGGAGGAACCAGCGGGTGCCGTCCGCGCTTACCGCCGCGGAGGATTGGCTCCTCGGCAGGGCGCGACTCGGCTCTGCGCGAGCCACGCGACAGGAGGGGCACCAGCAATTCCATTGGGGAAACCCCCCGCCGGCCGCGGTGCCCAGAAGAATGAGGTTCACAGCTACCTATAAACACCGAGGGGCCCGCTTTCGCGAGCCCCTCTCGACAGTGCTTGTGACTTAGAGTGTCGCGACGTACGCGGTCACTTCCATCGTCACGGCGACGACCTCTGCCTCGGGCTTGGTCCAGGTCATGGCATCCTCCTCTAGAGAGTGGTGGGCCGGGTGGCCCTGAGAACAAGTGGGTGCTGTCACCCAGTCAGGTCCACCTGAAACCCGACGACACCCTCCACTACGCAGAGACCATGCCGGATCACTGTGGCCGTTGGCTGAAAGCCTTAAGCCTTAAGCCTTCAGCCCCTTACCAGCGCTCAGCCGGCCACCGCATCGCCGCTACTCCGACCGATCACCTGCGTGAGAAAACCCACTTCTGGGTGATCTCACCCATCCCCTGCTACCCCAGTCCATGCTTCTTCAGCCGATACCGCAGCGTATCGCGCGTGATCCCGAGCCGGGCCGCGGCCTTCGTCTGGTTGCCGTCGCTCTCCCTCAGGGCCTGCTCGATCAGCGTCCGCTCCCACTGTTCGAGGTCGGTCCCCGACGGCGACGCCGAGGAGGCCTGGTTGGGCGGTGCCGGAGGAGGAGCGCTCCCGGCGCCCTGCCGCGCAACGGCGCCGGGGTTCTCCTCGCCATTGGGGGCGCGGGTGAGAGCCAGGTGCCGCGGGTCCAGGGTCTCGCCCCGGCTCCACAGCACCGCCCTCTCGATCACGTGGCTCAGCTCGCGGACATTGCCGGGCCAGGGGTAGGCCAGCAGAAGGTCGCGTGCCTGCTGGTCCAGCCGGCGGACCTGCTTACCGTACTTCGCGTTGAACCTTCCCACGAACTTCTCGGCCAGCACCAGCACGTCCTCCCCCCGCTCGCGCAACGGCGGGAGGTGGAGGATGATGACCGCCAGCCGGAAGTAGAGGTCGCTCCGGAAGGTTCCCTGCTGGGCCGCGCGCTCGAGATCGCGATGGGTGGCCGCGAGGATCCGGACGTCGATCCGCCGGTCCCGGGTTCCACCGACCCGGCGGACGGTTCGCTCTTCGACCGCCTTCAGGAGCTTGCCCTGCAGCGCCAGCTCGACATCGCCGACTTCGTCGAGAAAGAGGAAGCCACCTTCGGCCGCCTCGAAGAGGCCCATCCGCGATTCCTTCGCGTCGGTGAACGCGCCCCGCTCGTGGCCGAAGAGCTCGGATTCCATCAGCGTGCCCGGTAACGCGGTGCAGTTCACCTCGATGAACGGCCTGGCCGACCGGGTGCTGCTCCCGTGAATGGTGCGGGCGATGAGTCCCTTCCCGGTTCCGGTTTCGCCGGTGATGAGGACGGGCGGCGTCTCCTCCAGCGCCGCGATCTCCCGAGCCTGCTCCAGAACCGCGCGAAGCGAGGGCGAGCGGCCCAGCACGCCCGTCGTGGGGACATCGCGCGCCGCCTGCCGGCGATAGTACGACAGCTCCTGCCGGAGCAGGGTCGTTTCCCGCGCGCGGTCGGCGAGCAGCCGCAGCTCTTCGAGATCCACCGGCTTCTTGAGGTAATCGAACGCGCCGAGCTTCACCGCTTCCACCGCGCCTTCGATCGTGCCGTGCGCGGTCATCATCACCACCGGAATCCCGGCGTCGAACTCCCTGATCCGCTTGAGGAGGTCGATGCCGTTCATGCCGGGCAGGCGCACATCGCTGAAGATGACGTCCGGGCGCAGCGTCTCCAGCATTCCCAGCGCCTGCTCCGCGTCGCCGGCCACCTCGGCCTCGTAGCCGGCCTCCGTCAGAAACGCCTTGATCGCGCGCGCGAGCGTCCGCTCGTCATCCACGATCAGTACGGTCGATCCGCTCATGAGCTCGCCATCGAGCGCGGGGCCGCGCTCCCTTCGCCGTCCGAGGCGGCCACCGGCAGTCGAAGACGCACCGTCGTGCCGCGACCCGGCCCGCTCTCGATCTCGAGGCGGCCGCCGTTCTGCTCGACGTACCGCTTCGCGATCGCGAGCCCGAGTCCGGTGCCCTCCTGCCGGGTCGTGAAGAACGGCTCGAACACCGAGGCCAGCGCCGCCTCGGGAATGCCGGCGCCGGTATCCGACACCTCCAGCACCACCTCGCGCGGCGGTGCGCCGTTCGCCGTGGATGCGGCGATCCGAAGCCTGCCGCCCTTCGGCATCGCGTCGAGCGCGTTGGTGACGATCTCGAGCACCGCCTGCTCGACCTGGGTCGGATCGACTCTGATGCTGGGAAGGCCCGGCGGGATGTCCACCTGCAGCTCAACGCCCTGCGCCCGGAGGGGCTGGGTCATCGCCGGCAGCACGCCGTCGAGCAGGCGGGGGAGACTTTCCGGCATGGGATTGAACGGCGCGGGGCGGCTGAAGCTCAGGAGATGGCTGATCCTGCGGTCCAGGCGATCCACCTCGCCGAGGATGGCATCGAGATGCTCGGCGGCGGAGGGCGAGGATGGGTGCTTGCGCACGAGCTGCGCGGCGGCGCGAAGGCTCGCGAGCGGGTTGCGCAGCCCATGCGCCACCGCGGCCGACATCTCGCCGATCGACGCCAGCTTCTCCGACTGCACCACCTTCGCGCGGGACTGGCCGAGCCGCTCCGTCATCGAGGCGAAGGCACGAGCCAGCTCGCCGACCTCGTCGCGCGAGACCACGGCGATGGGGTGGTCGAGCTTGCCCGTGCCGACGACCGCCATGTCCTGGGTCAGCCGCTGCAGCGGGCGCGAGAGCCCCCGCGAGATGAGCCAGGCGCCGAGCAGTCCCGCCGCGAGTGAGACCAGGATGATGGCGGTGAGGGTCCTGCCTTCGGCGCCCAGGATCTCCTCCAGCCGGCCGTACGCGCCGCGGACGCTCGACTCGCGGGCGCGCCGGTAGATCTGCCGGTTCATCTGGGTCAGCGCGGGTTGGAGCCGTCCCTTGAGCGCCACCTGCGCGAGACGATACGCCGAATCGCGGCGGCCGGCGTCGGCCAGCGTGAAGATGCTTTCGGCGACGGTGACGATCTGCCGCTGGATGCCGGCGACCCCATCGGCCAGCGCGGCCTCATCCGGCCGCAGCTCCGCGCGCCACCGCTGCTGCCAGTAGTCCACCACCTCACCCGTGAGCGCGAACTCGCGCCGCGCCGTGGGGTCGAGGCCGCTCAGATAGCGCCACACGATCTCGTTCTGGTCGAACATCGCGGTCTCGAGCTCCGCGTATGTCCGCGTGCGCGCCATGGTCTCGCCCAGGGCCTGCAGGGCCCGCCGCTCCAGGGCGTTGCTCCGGATCGCCTCGGCGCCCACCAGGAGCGCCGGGAGCACCATCAGGGAGAAGCCGAAGAGGAGTTTTCGCTGGAAGGTCACCCGGGAAAGCTACGCCAAACCTGCCTCGCCCCACCAGCGGTAGAACGTCGCCCTCCCGATGCCGAGCGCGCGCGCCGCCGCCGAGCGATTGCCGCCGTGCGCGGCGAGCGCGCGAAGGATGCGCGTCCGCCGATCCTCCTCCCGGCGCGCGAACCCACCCGGGGCCGGCAGCCGTTCGGCCCGGCGCTGCACCTCCCGCGGCAGCGCGTCGAGCGTGATCACCCGGGGATCGGCCTCGACGGCGGACGGCAGCGCCGCCACCGCGTGCTCGAGCACCCGCTCCAGCTCGCCGACATTGCCGGGCCAGACGTGGGCGTACATCGCGGCCATGGCTCTCGAGTCGAGGGCATACTGCTCGGGGGCGTGTCGGCCGAGAAAGTGCTCGATGAGCGGCAGGAGGTCCCCCATGCGGTCGCGCAGCGGGGGCAGCTGCAGGTGGATCGTGCGAAGATGGTGCGCCAGGTCCTCGCGGAACCGCCCCTCCCGTGCCTCCGCCTCCAGCGGATGCTCGGTCGTCGCGGCTACGCGGACATCCACGTGATGCGGCGCGGCATCGCCCACCCGCTCGACCGTGCCCGACTCGATCAGTCGAAGCACCCGTGCCTGCAGACCCGGCGCCATCTCGGTGATGTGATGCAGCACCAGCGTCCCGCCATGCGCCAGCTCGGCACGGCCGAGCACGGTGGATCGGCTGAGGCTTCGCTCCGCGGCCCGGCCGAACAGCTCGAGCTCGAGGGCGCTGGCGCTCAGACCCGCGCACTCCACCTGCATCAGCGGACGCTCCGCGCGTCCGCTGCGTGAATGCAGCAGCTGGGCCACTCGCTCCTTGCCCGTGCCGGGCTCGCCCTCGATGAGCACCGGTACACGGCAGGGAGCGACCGCATCCACGAGCTTGTACACGGTCTGCATCGCCGGGTCGGAGCCGATGAGCCCGCCGAACCCGCCCACCGGTCCCGCGTCCGGTCGTGCCGGCGGCGGTGCGGGGTCGTGGATCAGGACCAGGACGCCGATGTGTCCTTTGGCATCGCGCCAGGGCGCGGCGACCAGCTCCGCGCGTCGCAGGTTGCCGTCCGCGCAGAGGACGTCGGCCTCGATCCGGAGCGGGCGCCTCGAGATCCTGACGTTCCATACCGCTTCGGCGACGCGTGGGCTGAGGCGTAGCACCTCGGTCCATCCGCGCTGAGCGGCGTGGTCCGGTGCGAGCCCGCTGACGCGGCTCGCCGCAGGATTGTGGAGGACGACGCGACCGCCATTGTCCATCGCGATCGCCGCGTCGCCGGTCGTGGCCAGCCAGGCCGCGAAGATGCCGGGTTCGACCGAAGTGGTCATCCGGGCTTCGTGGTAGAGTGCAGGCTGTTGTCTAGGGGGTGCGCCAATATACCCGGAAGCCGCGCGGCGAGTCTAGTGCGCCGCGCCGCCGCCCCGGGCCCGGCCGGTCCGGAAGAGCAGGAGCAGGGGAAGGGCCAGGAAGAAGGTCACGCCCATGACGAGGAAGACCTTCTCGAACGCCACCACCGACGCCTGCTGGCGCAGCACCTGCTCCAGCAGCGCGTGCGCCTTCGATTGGGCCTCTGCCAGGGTGCCGCCCTCGCCCAGCATTCTGGCCGTGGCCTGCCGCAGCCAGGCGCGCGTGGCGGGCTCCGACTCCGAGAGATGCGGCAGCAGCGCCCCGCGGCTCTGATCGGTGAACCGGCTGAGCAGCGTCGCCGTGACCGCGATTCCGAAGCTGCCGCCCAGCTGCCGCGAGAGATTGAAAAGGCCCGTGCCCTGCGCCATCCGCGACGGGCTCAGGTCGGCCACGGCCGCGCCCGTGAGCGGCACGAAGATGAAGCCGAGCCCGACCCCGCGCAGCACCATCGGCCAGAAGAGATCCTGGGTCCCCACGTCGAGGGTGATGTGATACATGAGCCACATGGCCCAGAGGAAGAGCAGCACGCCGATCGTGATGAGGGCCCTCGCATCGTACTTCTGCCCCAGGCGTCCCATGGCCGCCATGGTGAAGGCGCTCGCGATCGCGCCGGGCAGGATCACCTTGCCCGTGTCCCACGCGCTGTAGCCGAGGAGGTTCTGGAGAAACACCGGCAGGGCGAAGACACTGGCGTACAAGGCGAAGCCGAGAATGACGGCGAAGACCACGCCGACCGCCAGCTGGCGGTTGCCGAGGATCCGGAGATTCACCATCGGCGCGCGGGCGCGGAGCTCGTGCCAGACGAAGAGGACGAGCGCCACCACCGCCACGATCGCCTCGATCACGATCTCCCGGGTCTCGAACCAATCCTTCGCTTCACCCCGCTCGAGGAAGACCTGCAGCGCGCCGATCCCGAGGATCAGCAGGACCAGGCCCGCCCAGTCCACCCTCGCGTCGGCGTTCACCGTGTGCTCCGGCTCGGGCACGAAACGCCAGGTCATGACCCCGGCGAGGAGCCCCAGCGGGATGTTGATGTAGAAGATCCAGGGCCACGAGTAGTTGTCGGTGATCCACCCGCCGAGCGTGGGCCCCAGCGTCGGTCCGACCATCACGCCCATGCCGAAGATGGCCATGGCCTTGGCCCGCTCCCGCAGGGGAAAGACGTCGAACAGGATCGCCTGGGCCGTGCTGATGAGCGCCCCGCCGCCCACGCCCTGCACCACCCGCCAGAATACCAGCATCTCCAGCGACCGCGCGCTTCCGCAGAAGAACGACGCCGTGGTGAACAGGATGATGGAGCCGGTGTAGTAGTTCCGCCGCCCCAGGCGCTCCGAGAGCCAGCTCGTGAGCGGCAGCACGATCACGTTCGCGACGATGTACCCGGTGCTGACCCAGGCGACCTCGTCCAGCGTGGCGCCCAGGTTCCCCATCATGTGCGGAATGGCGACGTTCACGATGCTGGTGTCCACCAGCTCGAGTACGCTCGCCAGCGTCACCGCGAACGCGATGATGTAACGGGCTCGGAAGATCTCGCCGCGGTCACGAACCAGCGGCCGGGCGGGCAGCGCGAGGGTGGCCATCGGCTCAGCGGGTCGCGATCGTCACTTCCACCGACATGCCGGGACGGAGCGGCGTCGGCCCCGACGCGGGCTGCTCCACCGCGACCCTCACCGGGAGGCGCTGCACCACCTTGGTGAAATTGCCGGTGGCGTTGTCGGGCGGGAGCAGCGCGAAACGCGCTCCGGTGGCCGGACTCAGGCTCTCGACGGTGCCGCGGAAGTGGCGGCCCGGATAGGCATCCACCGTGAATTCCACCGAGTCGCCCACCTGGACCGATGCGAGCTGCGTCTCCTTGAGGTTCGCCGTGACCCACACGTCACGATCCGGCACGAGGGACAGCAGGTTCTGGCCCACCTGGACCAGCGCCCCGGGCTCCGCGCTCCGCCGCGCGACGATCCCGCTCACCGGCGCCGTGATCGCCGCGTAGCTCTCCTGCAGCCGCGCGTCGGCGACCGCCGCCTGGGCCGCCGCGAGCTTCGCGTCGGCACCGCGAACCGCGGCGCCCGAGGCCGAGACCTGGCTGCCGGCCGCGGAGGCCCGCTTCTTCGCCGCCTCGAGGCTGGCCCGGGCCTGCTGGGCCTCCGCCTGGGCGGCATCGAGCTGCTGCGCCGAGATGATCTGCTTGGCCGCGAGACCGCGGTACCGCTCGAGGTCCGACGTGGCGCGTTGGTAGGTCGCCTCGGCCGCCGCGATGTCGGCCCGGGCCGAGGCCGCCTCCGCCCGGGTTGCCTGTAGCTGCGCCTCGGCCTGTCCCGCGCGCCCTCCGGAGGTCACCTCCGCTTCCGCGGTCCGGAGATCGGCCTCGGCGTGCTGCAGCCGCACGCGGGTATCGCGATCGTCGAGCACCACGAGCGTATCACCGGCTTTCACGTGCTCGTTGTCGTCCACCAGCACCCGCGCGACGAAGCCCGAGATCCGGGGCGAGATGATCGTGATGTGGCCATCCACCTGGGCATTGTCGGTGCTGACGTGGTGGCGGCTGAACAGGTATGCGCGCGTGGCCCACGTGATCGCCGCGATGGCGAGGATGCTCACGAGAGCGATGGTGATATACCGCCGCCGGGTTCGCGTCGCCGCGGGAGCGACCACTGGGACATCGATTGCGACATCGGTTGCCATATCGTTTCTCACCGTCTCCGGATCACTGCAGTTGATCGATCACGCCGAGCGCGCGATACGCCGTCACGCGCGCCGTGCCGTAGTTGAGTCTCGCCTGGATCAGCGCATCCCGCGCCGCGATGACCGAGCTCTGGGCATTGGTCGTCTCGACGCTGCCGGCTACTCCGCTCTGAAACCGGTCGTCCGCCTGGGAAAGTTCCTGCTCGGCCAGCCGGAGTCGGTCGTCCGCGATCCGGACCTGCTGCTGGGCCGAGGCCAGGTCCAGCACCGACTCGCGAGCCTCGGTCTCCACCTGGTTCCCCAGGTCGCGCTCGCGGAGCTGCTGGATCTGGAGCCGCTCGCCCTCCTCACGGCTCCGGCTCTGGCGGCGAAAGCCGTCCAGGATCGGCACGCTGAGCTGGAGCTGCACGGCGTAGGACCCTTCGAGATCGCCGGTCCGCCGGCCGCTCTGCTGGTACGTTCCCCCCAACCCCAGGCTCGGCAGGTTCTCGTACTTGATCGCCTTGAGCGTCCGCTCCGCCGCCTGGGTGCGCGCCCGCTCCGCCGCCAGCTCGGCCCGGTGGTCCCGCGCGAACGACGCGGCTTGGGCGGGGTCGAGCGGCACGCTCAAGCCACCGAGTCCCAGCGAGTCGGCCAGCGTGAGCCGGCTGGACGGTGGAAGATCGAGCGTGCGGAGCAACTCGAGCCGCGCGCGGTCGGCGGCGTTGCGGGCCACTTCCAGTTGGGTGCGGACGGCGCCGAAGCTCACATCGCTCCGGGTGGCATCGATCGCGGGGCTCACGCCGGCGGCCACCCGCTGCCGGGCTTCATCGAGCAGTTTGGCGGCGACGGTGCT
Source organism: uncultured Gemmatimonadales bacterium (assembly GCA_963757525.1). Taxonomy (GTDB): domain Bacteria; phylum Gemmatimonadota; class Gemmatimonadetes; order Gemmatimonadales; family GWC2-71-9; genus CAVVWJ01. The sequence goes on along the minus strand of CAVWRM010000001.1, from coordinate 689,245 downwards.
GTCGGCCAGCCGGGCGTGGACCGTCTCCTGGGCGCTCAGCACCTGGAGATACGCGAGTCCCGCCGTCGCGCCGGCGATCTCGCCCACCGCTCGCGAGTCGAGTCCGGCCGCCACGGCCGTGTCGCGCGCCGCACGAAGCCGCGTGATGGCGCTCGCATCGAAGACGGTTTGCGACGCGCGCAGCTGGAAGCGCCACAGGCTGAAGGGGTCCGTCACCCCCGAGGCGATCGGGATGCCGAATTCGTCCAGGTTCAGGGTCTGGCGAGTCAGCGACGCCGATCCGCTGATGTCCGGCAGCAGGTCGGCTCGGCGTTGCGCGGTGCGGGCCTGCGCGGCCCGCTCGTTCAGGCGCGCGACGGCGGCGCTCACCGCCTGCTGCCGCCCGAGCGCGATGGCCTGCAACAGGGTGACCGGGCCGGTCGGCGCCGGCGCCGGCTGCTGCGCGGATGCGATGACGGGAACCGCGGCGAGCGCCGCGAGGGCGAGCAGGGGACGCATGACCATCTCAGCTTCGGGCCGCGGAGGGGGCGAGCACTCCGTGGAGGTAGAGATCGATGAGCCCCGCCAGCGCCTCGTCGTCGTCGAGCGCCTCGGGGTCGAACTGATGGAAGAAGCACTGCACGTTGGCGGTGTGGACCAGCAGGGACGGCAGCCCGCGCGCGCCGAAGACCAGGCATTCGGGACGAAACTCCCCCGACGCCACGCCGAGCTCGAGCACGCGCTGTACCAGGTGCCGGGCGCGCAGGATCACCTCGTCGAAGTAGAACCGGGCCAGCTCGGGAAAGCTCCCCATCTCAGCCTGGACGACCCGGCTGATGCGCGCGAGCCCCTCCTCGCGCATGCGGTGAAACATGCCGATCGTCATCGTGACGAGCAGATCGCGCACCGGACCGTCGTGGGTGCGGGCCAGCTCCTCGGCCTGCGCGAGCTTCGGCACGACCTTGGCGCGCACCATCTCGCGGAACAGCGACTCCTTGGAGTCGAAATAGAGGTAGACGGTACCCTTGCTCACGCCCGCCAGCCGGGCCACGTCGTCGATCTTGGCCCGCGCGAATCCCATCTCGCCGAAGACCTGCTGGGCGGCTTCGATGATTTCGTCGGGCCGGTCCTCCGGGCGGCGCTGCCAGCGGGGGGCGGCGGCCGGGGATGGGGCGTCTGGAACAGCGGGGTCGGGCATTCTTGAGTTCCTAAGTAACTGACCGGTCAGTAATATATGACGCGATACCCCGCCGTCAACCCCATGCCACAACGTCGCTTCGCTCTTGCTCCCGACCACGGAAATCCTTAGCTTCCAGTAACCTACCCGCCGGAGGCCGGCTGATGTCGGATGCATTCCTGAGCTCCGACGACTTCGACGAACAAGCCCATCACCTCTACAACGAAGGCCGCTACGATGACGCGCTGAGCATCCTCAAGGAAGGCATCACCCTCTATCCTCACGCCGTCGAACTCCACATCGGCAGTGCCTATGCCCATCTCGCCCGGGAAGAATTCGCCTGGGCCCGGCGGAGCTTCGAGCATGCCCTGTCGCTCGATCCCGATCACGAGGACGGCCTCGCCGGCCATGGCGAGACCCTGCTCAAGGTCGGCGACCGCGCCGGGGCGCTGAAGGCCTTCGAGCGCATCCTCCAGCTCGGCTTCCAGGACGACCACGAGCTCATGCTGCAGGTGGGTCGCGCGCTCTTTCGCGAGGGCCTCATCGCCCCCGCGCATCGGTTCTTCGATCTCGCCGCCTCGGCGCATCCCGAGTCGGCCGACGCCGCGGCATGCCTGGGCTACGCGTCCCACCGGATGGGCAACGACGCCGGGTCGCTGTACTGGCTTCGGCGCGCGCTGGAGATCGACGCCAGCTACGCCGAGGCGCGGATCTACCTCGCCAACATGCTGTACGACCGGGGCGAGACCGAGGCGGCCCTGCACCAGCTCGAGCGCACGCTTCCGGAAGACCACTTCGACGAGCTCGGCATCTGGCGCCATATCGAGCTCAAGAAGTCCATCTATCGCCTGCCCGACGGAGACCCCGAGCTGCAGCCGTGGCTCGCCCGCCTGGGCGAGGTCGCCGGCGATCCCGATCCCATCGACATGCTGCTGGCCGAGGTGGAGGCCCAGCAGGCCGACGGCTCGGTGCGCGACCCGCATCAGCTCGAGCTGTTCGGCACGCTGTTGAGCGAGCTCCACGCGATGCAGAAGCGGCCGGGTCAGACCGAGCCGCACGTCGTCGTGACGCTCGCGGGACATCCGATCCGCGGAAGCTGGGAGGAGATCCTGCTGCAGATGAAGGCCGCCGACCGCGAGTGGGCCCAGGGCTCGCTCAGCGACTACATGGCGAGTCACGCGCGCCGGGGACAAGCCGAGACGGGCGTCGTCATCCCGACGACGGATCCGGAGGCATTCATTCGCGGCAGCGCCGAGGCGGGAGTCTTACGAATCCTGGAGTGAGTCGAGGGTCGCGTCCCGTCTGGACCGCCGGCGTCCGGCGCGAAGTGCTCCCCAACGGACTGACGCTCCTGGTGCAGCAGGACCGCTCCGCGCCCGCGGTGGCGGTGGTGACCCACGTCAAGGCCGGATTCTTCGACGAGCCCGACCGCTGGATCGGCGTCTCCCACGTCCTCGAGCACATGTTCTTCAAGGGCACCGCCCGGCGCGGGGTCGGCGCCATCGCGCGGGAGACCAAGAGCGCCGGCGGCTATCTCAACGCGAGCACCACCTACGACCACACCAGCTACTTCACCGTGCTGCCCGCGTCCGGCCTCGCGGCGGCGCTCGACATCCAGTCCGACGCGCTGCGGAACGCCGCGATCGACGCCGGTGAGCTCGCCCGCGAGCTGCAGGTCATCATCCAGGAAGCCAAGCGGAAGCTCGACACGCCCTCCGCGCTCGCCCACGAGACCCTCCACGAGGTGATGTTCGATCGTCACCGCATCCGCCGCTGGCGGATCGGCCGCGAAGCCCAGCTCGCCGGCTACACCCGCAGCGATCTCTGGGACTACTACGCCTCGCGGTACGTGCCCGAGCGCACCATCGTCGCGATCGTGGGCGAGGTCGATCCGGAGGAGGCGCTCGAGCGGGCGGGCGCCGCGTATGGCGATTGGCCGGCGGCACCGGGCGCCGTCGACCCCTCCCCGGCCGAGCCCGCGCGCCGGGACGTGCGCGCCCGCACGCTTCGGGGCGACGTGACCCAGGCCGAGCTGGCGCTCGGCTGGCGCACGGTTGCGGCGCTCGATCCCGACGCGCCCGCTCTCGATCTCGCCTCGGCCGTCCTCGGGTCGGGGAGAGGGAGCCGGCTGTATCGGCGGCTCCGCGAGCCGGGCATCGTCACCTGGATCTCGGCCCACAACTACGCGCCGACGGAGCTCGGCGTGATGAGCGTGACCGCCGAGCTCGCCCCCGATCGGGTGGACGACGCGCTCGCCGGCATCGCCGAGGAAGTCACGCACCTGGCACTGCTCGGTCCATCCTCCGAAGACCTCGAGCGGGCCCGCGCGCTGATGCTCGGGCGCTGGGCCAGGCGGATGGAGTCGATGGAAGGAAGGGCGGCGTCTCTCGCGGCGGCCGAGGCACTCGACGGGTACGACTTTCTCGACCGCGAATACGCCGCCATCGCGGCCGTCGACGCCGGCCAGGTGCGTGCCGCCGCGGCCCGCTGGCTCCAGCCCGATTCGGTATCGGGCGTTCTCTATCTGCCGCATGCCCAGGGGCAGGAGCTCACCGGCGACGGACTCGCGAGGGTTTTCGCCGTTACAGCCATTGGGCCGGCCGACTCACCTCCGCCCGCCCGCCCCCCTGCCCGGCCGCCCGCCGGCCCACCCGCCCGGCCGGCTCCCCGCCTCGTCGCCGGCGTTCACCATACCGCGCTTCCCGGAGCCGACCTTCTCGTCTGGCACAAGACCGGGGTTCCGCTGGTGACCCTCGGCGTCTACCTGCCCCGCCATCACCTCGACCCGGCTGAGCAGGCGGGGATCGGCGCGCTCACGGCCCGAGCGGCGGTCCGGAGCGCGGCGGGACTCGACGCCGCCGGCCTGGCGTTCGCGTTCGAGGGGCTCGGCGGTGGGCTCGGCACCAGCGCCACCTCGGATTGGCACGGCTTCGGGACGACGGTGCTCGTCGAGCACCTGGCCGAGGCGGCGGGTCTCCTCGACGGCGTGCTGACCGAACCTCGGCTGGACGACGAATCCGTGGCACTCGAGCGGGGGATCATGGAAGCGGAGGCGGCCCAGGTGGCCGACGACATGTTCCGCTATCCCTTCCAGCTCGCGTTCGCCGCGGGATTCGGCCAGTCGGGATATGGGCTGCCCGTCGCCGGTCTACCGGAGACGCTGCCCCGAATCTCGGGCGCGGACGTCCGGGCCTGGCACCGCCGGGCGTTTCTCGAGGTACGCCCGGTCGTGGTGGCGGTCGGCGACGTGGATCCGGAGCGCGCCTCGGAGCAGCTCGCGGCCGTCTTCGGCCGTCATGCAGCGATCTCCGCCGGCGGGCCGTTGCCCACGGTGGTCTGGGTGGGAGGCAACGGGGGAGCCCCTGGCCGGGTGGTGCCCCGGGACAAGGCCCAGGCCGCGCTCGCGATGGCATTCCCCGGGCCGTCGCGGCGGGACCCCGACCACATCGCGGCCCAGGTCTGGGCGGCGGTGGCGAGCGGACTGGGTGGCCGCCTGTTCGAGGCGCTGCGCGACAAGCGCTCGCTGGCCTATACCGTCATGGCATCGGCGTGGGACAAGGCCCGCGGTGGCGCGTTGCTCACCTACATCGCCACCTCACCCGAGCGGGAAGACGAGGCGCGCCAGGAGATGTTGAAGGAGCTGGACCGGTTCGCGCGGGAGCCGGTAGGCGACGTGGAGCTGCGGCAGGCCACGAGCTATCTGGCGGGGCAGGCGGAGGTGAGCCGCCAGAGCGGGAGCGCCATCGCGGGCGAGATCCTGGATGCGTGGATCGCTGGCGCCGGGCTCGAGGAGATGGCCGACCCGGCGGCGCGCTTCCGCGCCGTGACCGCGGACGACGTGCATCGCCTGGCCTCGCGCTATCTCGACCCTGCCCGCCGGGTGGAGGGCGTGGTGCGGGGCGGAACGGCGCTAGGGCGGTAGGGCCCTTTCTCACCCCCGCAGCCGCCGCACGATCACGTCCATCCCTTTTCCCACATCCGCCGGGGACCGCGCGGCGATGTCCACGAAGCAGAGCCCTTCCGCGGCCGACGCGTGGATCACGATGTGTCCCTCCCGGCACAACATCGCGACGACGATGGTACCCGACCCCCGATGCACCGCCGGCGGCCCATGGGCCGGCATGCCCACGGCGCCGGCCGCCGCGACGACGATGGCCGACAGCGCGCCGCCATCGGCCAGCAGTCCGCCCGGAAGGGCGACGAGCTCGTTGGTGAGATAATTGAAAGCTGGATGCACGTGAGGGCCAGTGCGTCGGTCGGCGGGGGCGGACCAGAGTATCTTGAAGCCAGCTCACGAATGGTGTGGCAGCACTCGGTCCAGCACTGGGAGCACGGTGTCCGAAACTAGCCGACGCCTGGAGGGCGAGCAAGGCCGACCGGCGCTTACGTTCGCCGATATCTTGAGCGCGGTGCGGGTGCCACTGGCGATCGCGTTTCCGCTGGTTTCGAACACCTGGCGCATCGTCGTGCTCGCCACCGCCGCCGCGACCGACCTGCTGGACGGGCAGATCGCGCGCCGCGTCGGCAGCTCCCGCTTCGGCCCGGTCATCGACCCCGTCGCGGACAAGCTCTTCATGGTGTCGGCCTTCGGCGTCGTGGCGTTCAGCGGACGCCTCGAGCCGTACGAGATCGCGGGTGTGCTGCTTCGCGACCTGGTCGCCACCATCGCATTCCTCGCCACCATCTTCTCCCACCGGCCCCGGTCGATTCCCGCCCGCGCGGGGGGCAAGGCCGTCACGGTGGCGCAGGTGCTCACCCTCCTGGCGTTCCTCACCGACTCGGCGCTCCTGCGGGAAATGGCATGGGCCACCACCGCCATCGCGATCTACGCCATCTGGGACTACTACCACGTGGCGCCACGGGCCGAGCGACAGTTCGGCGGGGGCGACGGCGGGTGAAGGAGACCAAGCGCGCCACCGTCGTCTGGTCGGGCGGGCTCGTCTTCACGGGTGGCGAGCTCGGCGGCCCCGAGACCACGGTGGACGGTGACAATGCCGCCGCGCCCGGTCCGATGCTGACCCTGCTGCTCGCGGCCGCGGGCTGCACCGGCGCGGACGTCGTGGAGATCCTGGCGAAGATGCGGGTCGCCCTGCACGGGCTGCGCATCGAGATCGCGGGTGACCGCCGGGAGGAGCACCCGCGCCGGTACACCGCGCTCCGCATCGACTTCCACCTCCGCGGCGATGGGCTCGATCGGGACAAGGTCTCCCGCGCCATCGACCTCTCGATCCAGAAGTACTGCTCGGTCCTCCACTCCCTCGCGCCCGACATCAGCATTACCCATGGGTTCACGCTGGCGTAGCCTGGTCGCGGTGGTGGCGCTCGTCGCCCCGCCGCCGCTGGCTGCCCAACGGATCGCGGAGCTCGGTCTCCAGGCCACTGCGCTGGCCGCCGATCCCGGCTCGATCTTCGGTGGAGTCTACGGCGCCCTTCGCACCTCGTTTCGCATGCGGGTGTCGCTGGCCGCGGGGATCGGCGCGGCCCGGGATGTGACGACCCCGAGGGCCGAAGCGCTCGTGCATTTCCTGCTCAGCCCGAGCAGGCGCACGGGCGTCGGTCCCTATGTCGCGGGCGGGGTCGCGGTCGTCGGCGGACCGCTCGACGCGGGGTATCTCGTCCTGACGCTGGGAGCGGAGACACGTCCCGGGACGTCGTCCGGATGGTTCGTGGAAGCAGGATTGGGGGGAGGAGCGCGCCTGGCGGCGGGATTCCGCCACCGCTGGTTGCCCCCCGGGTGGCCCTTCTGACCCGGGTGGCCTCTATTACGAGATGGTGCCGGCTGTCTCGTTCTTCCGTTGAACCGGCTGGCAGAAGCGCTCGCCGAGCGTCCGGAGCTGCGCGAGCTCCTCATCGCCCAGAACATCATATCGATCCGCCAGATACAGCATGGTATCGTCGAACCAGTCCTTCTGGTGCTCTGGGAGGGCGTCGATGACGCCGCACCGCAGCACATGGCTGAACAACTCGTCTCTCGCTTGCGCAAACGCTACGTCTTCAGATTCACGTGGGCCATTCTTCTTGCTCATTGACCTTCCTTTCACCGGGATTAGCATGGTGCTTCACCGAAAATATATCGGGTTGCACCATTTGGTGCAAACGGGCCCTTTTTCCGGGCTCCGGGTCCAATGATTAGATTTATCGACAGCAAACACATGAACTTGACCGAGGGCGGGGGGCCGTCCTCGAGGTTGCCATGGCGGAGCATGACGAAGTCTACGACGACGCGCGAGCCGATCGCCTGGCCGGGATGCTCCGCGCTTTCGCCGAGCGCATCCGTGAGCTCGACCGGTCGGGCCAGCTCTTGAAGGGGGCGGCGGAGCTGCTGCGTCTTCTGGGCGACCTCCGGAGCGAGCTCTTCCATTACGAGGTCCGATCCACCTACGATACTCCCGACGTCGCGGAGAGCCGGCGCATCGTCGAAGAAGCTCAACGGCCCGACGGCAGTTTTCCCGACGACTCGGAGGATGACGAGCCATGGCGACGTCGCCCGGCGGACTGAAGCGCTTCTACGCGGTATTCGTGGTCGTGGCGCTGGTCGGCCTGGGTGTCCTTGGCTATCTCCTCGCCAAGCCGGCCACGGTGAGCATTCCCGTGAACGTCACCATCCAGCCCGGGGACACCGCCGGATTTCACGGCTACGTGAAAGGGTCGGCCGACGCCCCGGTCGAGATCACCGAGTTCGCCGACTACCAGTGCCCGTTCTGCCAGACGTTCGCCACGCTCCAGATGCCCACGATCGAGTCGCGGCTCATCCGGACCGGCCGTCTCCGCTGGCGCTATCGTGACTTTCCCCTCCAGCAGCATCCCTATTCCCGGCTGGCCGCCCACTCCGCCGCCTGTGCCGACGAGCAGGGCAAGTTCTGGGAGCAACACCAACGGATCTACGAGGGACAGGCGGAGTGGTCGGAGGCCCGCGACGCGGTCGGCATCTTTCGCAACTACGCCAGGGCCAACGGGCTCGACGTTGCCCGCTACGACGCCTGCATGGCCAGCGGGAAGTACGCCGGCCGGATCCAGGCCAGCCAGGAGCTCGGCACCCGCCTCGGGGTTTCCTCCACTCCCACGCTGCTCGTCGGCGGCCGGCTCTACCAGGGCCGGTTCGACTCCGACGCGATCACGCACCTGGTCGACTCGCTCGCGCCCCCCACCAAATGAACTTCCGGATGGGCGCGGCGCTCCTCAGTCTTCTGGGGCTCCTCGTCTCGGCATACCTCTACCTGTACAAGATCGGTCGCATCGGTACGCTTGCGTGCGGAAGCGGTGGCTGCGAGACGGTGCAGACGAGTGCCTGGAGCCGCTTCGCGGGCGTCGAGGTGGCCCTCATCGGCGTGCTCGGGTATGCGGCGCTGCTGCTGGTCAGTCTCGTGTCGCTCCAGCCGGGGCTCGCGGGGCGCCGCTGGCCAGCCGTCGTTTTGGCGGGACTGGCTGCCATGGGCGTCTGCTTTACGGCGTATCTGACCTATCTCGAGGTGTTCGTCATCCACGCGATTTGTCGCTGGTGCCTGGGCTCGGCGGGGATCATACTCTCGATTTTCATCGCGGCGGTCCTGGAGCTACGCCGCTCGACCGGCGCGCAGGCCGGGTAGAGTGGCCGCCCCGGGGAAGGGTTCGCCATCGGGCCGGGCTCTGGCCACGCTGGCCTTTGGTGCGCTCGGGGTGGTGTACGGTGACATCGGCACCAGTCCGCTGTACGCCTTCAAGGAGTGCTTCGCGGCGCCCCATGGTTTTCCCGTGACCGAGGAGAACGTCCTCGGCATCCTCTCCCTGATCTTCTGGTCGCTCAACTTCGTCGTCACCTTCAAGTACCTGTCGATGGTCATGCGGGCGGACAACCGGGGCGAGGGGGGAATTCTCGCGCTGCTCGCCCTGGCCAGGCCGAGCGCCAAGGTCACCGCCCGGGGCTCGCTCCTCGTCACGGTCGGACTCTTCGGCGCGGCACTGCTTTACGGCGACGGGATCATCACCCCGGCGATCTCGGTGCTGGGCGCGGTCGAGGGCTTGAGCGTCGCGACGCCGGCCCTCCAGCACCTGGTCGTGCCGGTGGCGTTCGCGATCATCCTCGGTCTGTTCGCGCTCCAGCGGCGTGGGACCGCAGGGGTCGGAGCGCTGTTCGGTCCGGTCACGTTCGCCTGGTTCGTCGCGATCGCCATCCTTGGCGTCCATGGCATCGCGCGCGAGCCGCGCGTCCTCGCCGCGCTCAATCCGTGGCACGCGTTCGACTTCTTTCTGCGGGAGGGCCTCGCGGGTTTCACGGTGCTCGGGGCGGTCATTCTCGTCGTGACCGGAGGCGAGGCGCTCTACGCCGACATGGGTCACTTCGGCCGCCGGCCGATCCGGCTCGCCTGGTTCGGCCTCGTGCTGCCCGCCCTCGTGCTCAACTATTTCGGGCAGGGCGCGTACCTGCTCCACGACCCCGCGGCGGCCCGGAGCCCGTTCTACTCCCTGGTGCCCGCCTCCGTGCTCTACCCCATGGTTGCCCTCGCCACGGCCGCTGCGGTGGTGGCGTCCCAGGCTCTGATCTCCGGGGCCTTCTCCCTGACTCGACAAGCGGTCCAGCTGGGTTACAGTCCACGACTCAACATCATCCATACGTCGAGCACCGAGATCGGGCAGATCTATATCCCGCAGGTCAATACCTTCCTCATGGTCGCCTGTCTGGGCCTGGTCGTCTCGTTCCAGACCTCGGGCAGGCTGGCGGCGACCTACGGGGTGGCGCTGTCGATTACGATGACCATCACCAGCATTCTGTTCGCGGTCGTCGCGCGAAACCGTTGGCACTGGAGCCGGTGGCGGGTCGGGGTGCTCACGGCGCTGTTCCTGGTGGTGGATCTCGCGTTCGTCGGCGCCAACCTGCTGAAAGTGCCGGACGGCGGATGGTTTCCGCTCATGGTCGCCGCGACGATCTACGCGATGATGTCCACCTGGAAATACGGGAGGGCCCGGCTGCTCGACCTCGTCCGCGAGAACACGCTGCCGATGGACCTCTTCCTCCAGGACATCGCGCGTCGGAAGCCGCACCGGGTGCCCGGGACGGCGGTATTCCTGACATCCGACGCATCGGGAGCGCCGCCGGTGCTGCTGCACCATCTGAAACACAACCAGGTGCTCCATGAGAAGGTGATGCTGCTCTCCATCCTCACCGAGGAGATCCCGCAGGTGGATGCCGACGAGCGGGTCCGCTGCCGGGAGATGGGCGAGGGGTTCTTCGAGGTCACCGGCCGCTACGGATTCATGGAGACACCCGACGTGCCCAGCGTCCTTCGCTCGCTGGCCGAGCCCAGCGAGTCGGGCACGCCGGTCATGACCCGCCCCAACATGACCACGTTCTATCTCGGCCGTGAGACGCTCATCGCCGGCCCCAGCCGGGATGGGCGGGCGCCGCGCCTGTCCGGAGTCGCCCCGATGGCCCGGTGGCGCAAGAAACTGTTCATTTTCATGGCCCGAAACGCGCAGTCGGCGACCACCTTCTTCGGCCTCCCGCCGAACCGCGTCGTCGAGCTCGGCGCCCAGATTCAATACTGATTCGATGAGCGCCGACCGCCCTTCAGGAGAGGACGACCCTCCCGATTCGCCCCCGCGGCGCCGGGCGCTGGTGGGCCTGTCGCTCGCGACGCTCGGCGTGGTGTACGGCGATATCGGCACCAGCCCGCTCTACGCCTTCAAGGAGTGCTTCGCTCCCGAGTACCGGCTCGCGCCCACCGTGGGCAACGTCCTCGGCATCCTCTCGCTCATCTTCTGGTCGCTGAACTTCGTCGTCACCCTCAAGTACCTCACGTTCATCATGCGGGCGGACAACCGGGGCGAGGGGGGTATCATGGCGCTCCTCGCGCTGCTCCATCTCCGCAAGGCGGACGCGAAAACGCGTCGCATCCTCATCACCCTGGGGCTGTTCGGCTCCGCCCTTCTCTACGGCGATGGGGTCATCACGCCGGCGATCTCGGTCCTCGGCGCGGTGGAGGGGCTGCGCGTCGCGGCGCCCGGCCTGCCCGAATGGGGCGTGCCTGCGGTGTCGGCGATGATCCTGATCGCGCTGTTTCTCTTTCAGCGCCGCGGGACGGCCAGGGTCGGGGCGGTGTTCGGCCGGGTGATGATCCTCTGGTTCCTCGCGATCGCCCTGCTCGGCATCAACGGCATCGTCCGCCATCCCCTCGTCCTCCGGGCGATGAATCCATGGTGGGCCGTGGAGTTCTTCATCCACGACGGCCTCCGCGGCTTCCTCATTCTCGGCGCCGTCGTGCTCGTGGTCACGGGCGGAGAGGCGCTCTACGCCGATATGGGCCACTTCGGCGCGCGGCCGATCCGCCATACCTGGTTCGCGGTCGTCCTTCCGGCGCTCCTCCTCAACTATTTCGGCCAGGGCGCGCTGCTGCTCACCAATCCATCCGCCGCGGGCAACCCGTTCTATGCGCTCGTGCCCTCGTGGGCGCTCTATCCGATGGTCGTCGTCGCCACCGCCGCGGCGATCGTCGCCTCGCAGGCGCTCATCTCGGGCGCCTTCTCGCTCACCCGCCAGGCGATGCAGCTCGGCTACAGCCCGCGGATGACCATTCAGCACACGTCGGACACGACGATCGGCCAGATCTACCTGCCCCAGGTGAACAGGATACTGGGGGTGGCCTGCGTGTTCCTGGTGCTCGGGTTTCAATCCACCACGCGGCTGGCGTCGGCCTACGGCATCGCGGTGACCGGGACCATGACGATCACCACGATTCTCTTCTGCCGCGTGGCCCGGGACATCTGGGGCTGGCCGCGATGGCGCGTGATCGCCCTCGGCGCGCTGTTCCTGCTGGTCGACCTGGCCTTCCTGGGGGCCAACCTCGTCAAGATCGGCAGCGGCGGCTGGTTCCCACTGCTCGTCGCCATCGTGGTCTATACGCTGATGACGACCTGGAAGCGCGGACGGGTCGCGCTCGCCCATATCATGCGCGATAACTCGCTTCCCATGGATCTCTTCCTCCAGGACATCGCCCGGCGCAAGCCGGCTCGAGTCCCGGGCATCGCCGTGTTCATGACGTCAGACCCGTCGGGCGCCCCGGTGGTCCTCCTCCACCATCTCAAGCACAACAAGGTGCTCCACGAGGTGGTGATCCTCATGTCGATCGAGGGGGAAGAGATCCCGAAGGTCAGGCTGGAGGACCGCGTGGAGCTGGAGGATCTGGGGGAGGGCTTCTTCCAGGTGGTGGGCCATTTCGGCTTCACGGAGAGTCCCGATGTCCCGGCCCTCCTCGAGGCGCTCGGGGCCAAGGGACTCCGGGTCCGGCCCCGGGAGGCGAGCTTCTATCTTGGCCGGGAGACGTTGATTCCGGACGGGACGTCGCCCATGTCACGGTGGCGCAAGAAGCTCTTCATCGTCATGGCCCGCAACGCCCAGACCGCCACGGCCTTCTTCAATCTGCCGCCGAACCGGGTGTTGGAGCTCGGTGCGCAGATCCAACTGTAGCTGTCGCGGTCCCGCCACTCTTACCCCCGGACCCCTTTTGCACTAGAATGCCGCGGAGTGCCCCGGCAAAGCGTTGCACAGGGCCGTGATACGGCACTCATAACTCATTCCTTCACATCAGCCTGGGATGGTTGGCATCACTCTCGCCATTTCGGTGGGCGAAGTCGCGTAGTCGCCTGTGGCGAGGCGTCCATACGCCCGATAAGAGCACACCCGGAGCGATCCGGGGCCGCAAAACTTGAGGTCTCGAGCAGCGCCCCGCTGCAAGAGATAGCTCGGTGCCGAAGGAGAATGGAATGTCCGCGCAGGATGTGGAACGCGGCTTGGTCGCGCCCGAAAATCTCGGCTTGGATACGCGTGTCGAAATCCGGCAGGCGGCGTCCCAGCTGCTCGAGGTGATGCCCGAGGGCGCAGGCCGACTGGTGATCGATCTGACGTATACCCGGCAGGTGGACTCCGCCGGGCTCGGTGCGCTCATGCTCATTCAGCGCATCGCGGCCGAGCGCCGTCATGTCGTCGTCCTCCGCAATCCGAGCGAGGAGATCCGTTTCCTCCTCACCCTCACCAAGCTGTACGACCTCTTCATTGTCGAATCCGACCCCGATTGAGCCCGGCCTCGGGGGCGGCCCCGGCACCGTCGGGATGGACGGCACCCATGCAACCGATTAGTGTATGCGGTACTTGGCCCGATTTCTCTCCCGGCCTCGCGGCCGGGCCCCGGAGCACATAGGATGACGCAGGACAAGCGCCGACGGTGCGTCCTGATCGTGGAGGACGAGCCAGCGCTCAGACTGAGCTATCAGCGGGCATTCCAGCCCCGGTACGATCTGATGTTCGCCTCGACCGGCGCGGAAGCAATGGAATTGCTCAACCAGCGTGAGCCGGACGTCGCCGTGCTCGACATGCGACTACCGGACACCGACGGCGTCGAGCTGCTGCGCCGCATTCGCCAGAGCAAGCCCACGCTGCCCGTGATCATCACCACCGCGTACATGAGCATCGAGCCACAGCTCAAGGTCCTCGATCTTCCCCACTCCGGCTACATCGTCAAACCGTTCCGCCTCGACGAGCTCGGCGCGCGGATCGATGCCGCCTTATGAAGGCGGAGGCGAGGCGGTAGCGCTTCTCACCGCCCGCGGTGTGAGTCGTGCCTTCGGACGGACGACCGTGCTCCGCGTTGTGGACCTCACCCTGGCGCCGGGTGAAGCCGTGGCGGTGGCCGGCCCGAACGGGGCGGGCAAGACCACGCTGCTCCGCCTCCTCGCCGGCCTGCTCCGGCCCACCGCCGGCGCGATCACGGTGCTGGGCCAACCGCTCCGGAGCGATCCCGACCTCCGCCGCTCCATCGGATTTCTCTCCCATCAGTCGCTGCTCTACGACGACCTGACGCTGCTCGAGAACCTGACCTTTGCCGCCCGGCTCTACTCCGTGCCGCGGCCGGCCGACACGGCCCGCGAGGCGCTCGACGCGGCCGGTCTTTCGGCGCGGGCGGGCGACTCGCCGGCCCGACTGAGCCGCGGCCTGCTTCAGCGGGCGGCGCTCGCGCGCGCGCTGGTCCACCGGCCGCGCGTCCTCCTGCTCGACGAGCCGTTCACCGCGCTCGACGAGCCGTCCGCGGCGCGCCTGCGGGAGACGCTGCGCGGAGTGCTGGCGGCCGGTGGCGCGATGGTGGTGGTGACCCATCATCTGGCCGAGGTGTGGGACGTGGCGACCCGGGTGGCGGTGATGGCCGGCGGGCGCTGGCGGTGCGACGAGGCCGTGACGGGAACCGCCGACGCGTTCCTTCCCCGATATCAGGCGCTGGCCGATGCCTGAGTCGCTTCGCCTCGCCCTCGCGATCGCCGGCAAGGACATCCGCGCCGAGCTGCGGAGTCGAACGGCGCTCCTCTCCGCGATCGTCTTCGCCGCCCTGGTCCTCGTCGTCTTCAACTTCGCCCGGGATCCCACCGCGCTCTCGGCCACGGTGCTGGCGCCGAGCGTCCTGTGGGTGACCTTCGCCCTCGCGGCCATGGTCGCGCTCAACCGCGCCTTCAACATCGAGCGGGAACATGGGGCGCTCGACGGGTTGCTGCTCGCGCCGGTGCCCCGCGGCGCGCTCTTCGGCGGCAAGCTGCTCGCCAACCTCGCCTTCGTGGGGACCGTCGAGGCGATCACGCTTCCGCTCTTCGTGCTCTTCTTCAACGTGGACCTGGGCGCGGCGCTGCCCGGCATCTGCGGGGTGACCGTGCTCGCGACCGTGGGGTTCGTGTCGGTCGGCACGATCTTCAGCGCGATGGCGGTGCGCACCCGCTTCGCGGAGCTGATGTTGCCGGTGCTGCTCCTCCCCTTCATGGTGCCGCCTCTCGTCGGGGCGGTGCAGGTCACCTCCCGGCTGCTGGCGGACCGTCCCTTGAGCGAGATGCTCGGGTGGCTCAGATTACTCGCCCTCTATGACGTGGTTTTCGTGACCCTCTGTACCATGGCCTTCTCCGCGGTAGTGGACGAGTGATCGGGTCGGCGGGAGCCGGCGCCAAGGTGGCGCGCCGCGGGCTCGTGGTCTCGACCATCGCCCTCCTCGGGCTCGCCGGGGTCTACGTCCTGGCCCTGGGCTACACGCCGGTCGAGGCCCGCCAGGGACTGGCGCAGAAGATCTTCTACCTGCACGTCCCCGCGGCCTGGTGCGCCCTGCTCGGGTTCTCCCTGGTGGGGATCTGCGGCGCGCTCTACCTCTGGCTCCAGGATCCCCGGCTCGACCGCTTCGCGGCCTCGTCGGCCGAGGTGGGGGTGGCGTTCGGGGCGGTCATGCTGACCACCGGTCCCATCTGGGCCAAGCCGATCTGGGGCACCTGGTGGACCTGGGACGCGCGGCTCACGCTCACCCTCTTCCTGTTCTTTCTCTTCATCGGCTACCTCGCCCTGCGCGCGGCGCTGCACGATCCGGGCGAGCGGGCGCGGCTCAGCGCGGTGGTCGGCATCCTCGGACTCCTGCTCGTTCCCTTCATTCATCTGAGCGTCTACCTGTTCCGGACCCTGCACCCGCAACCCATCGTCCTCAAGCCGAGCGCGCCGTCGCTCCCGCCGGCGATGCTGCGGACCCTGCTGGTCTCGTTCGGGGTCTTCACCCTGCTCTATGTCGGACTGGTGATGGTGCGCTACGGGCTGACGATGATGGAGGAAGCGGCGGAGGAGGCGCGCGATGGGTGACGTCCCGCAGAACGGCGGCTACCTGGTCGCCGCATATGTGGTGGCGCCGTTGATACTCGGCGGGTATCTGGTGTCGCTGTGGGTGAGGGTGGGGAAGGTGAGAGCAAAGCTGAAAGCTGAAAGCTAAAAGCTGAAAGCTGAAAGCTGAAGGACGTTTCCCGGTGGCCTTATTGGTATTGCTTTTAGCTTTTAGCTTTCAGCTTTCAGCTCTTAGACTGCACCCGTCTTATCAATCCAAACAGCATGCGGCGCACCTCGGCGACCGAGTCGATGAGCGATTGGGAAGTCGAGGAATCGAAGCTCTCCAGATCCTTTGCAATGAGGATCTGCGATTCCAGTTCGTGCGCTGAGCCCAAGGCGATGCGGAGAAAACGCGCGAATTCCCGGTCTCCGTGTCTGCCGTTCCCCTCGGCGATGTTCGAGACGATCGAGATAGCCGTTCGCCGAATATGGGCACCGAGCTCGAACCGATCGCGGCCAGGCAGAGCAATGGACGCGCGGTGTGCATCCAGCGCGAGCTGATGTGCGGCCTGCCAGACCTTCAACTCCCGAAAATCGGCCATCCTTGCCTCCCAATGTTTGGGAGTAGGATGTCGATGGTTCGGGCGCCTGCCCAGATCATTCCGACGCCTGTAGTACCAGCTTTCAGCTTTCAGCTTTGAGCTTTCAGCTCTTCCGCAACAACCAATACTCCCACAACACCGCGGCCACGATCCCGCCCACCAGCGGTCCGATCCAGTACACGATCTGCCCGATCCACTGGCCCGACACGAGCGCCGGACCGAACGCGCGCGCCGGATTGGCCGCCGAGCCGGTGAGCGGCCCGCCCACCAGGATGTCGAACAGCAGCACCAGCCCCACGCCGAATCCGCCCACCTTCGGCGCCTCGGGGTTGACGCAGGTCCCGAACACCGCCGAGACCAGGAAGAACGTCAGCACCGCCTCGACGACGATCGCCTGCTGGAGTGTCAGGGTTCCGGCGATGCTCGGTGTCCCGTACGCGACGGAGCGGGTGATGTTGGGTGGGAAGATGGCCTTGAGCATCAGCGCCCCGAGCACCGCCCCGACGAGCTGCGCGACGATGTAGACCGCGGCCGTCCGGCCCGACGCCCGCCGGGCCACCAGCAGCCCGACCGTCACCGCGGGGTTCAGGTGGCCGCCGGAGATGGCCATCGTCGCGGTGATCATGATCGACAGCACGACGGCGTGTGCCAGCGCGATCCCGAGCAGCCCGCTCTGCGCGTCGGGATAGCCTTTGACGGCGATGACGGCGGTACCGATGAAGACGAGGCCGAAAGTGCCGAAGGCCTCGGCGGTCGCGCGGCGCAACAGAGAGGACATCGAATGATCTCCGTGGGGGTCGAGGACGGCGGCGAATCTAGAGGGTCAGCCCGCGCGCCGGAAGACCAGCGCGGCGTTGATCCCGCCGAAGCCGAACGAGTTGCTGAGCAGGTACTCGGGCTGCATCTCCCGGCCCTCGCCCCGGACATGGTCGAGGTCGCAGGCGGGATCGGGGGTCTCGAGGTTCACGGTGGGCGGCAGCCAGCCGCGGCGCGAGGCCAGGGCGCAGATCGCCGCCTCGATCGCGCCGCTCGCGCCGAGCGCGTGGCCGTAATACCCCTTGGTGCCGCTCAGCGCCACCAGCCGCGCGTGGTCGCCGAACACCTGCTTGATCGAGGACGTCTCGGTGGGATCGTTCAGCGGGGTCGAGGAGCCGTGAGCGTTGACGTAGCCCACCTCCTCCGGGCGCACATGCGCCTCGCGCAGCGCGATCTGGATCGCCCGCGCCGCCTGGCGGCCGTCCGGGCGCGGCGCCGTCATGTGATGGGCGTCGTTGGTGAGGCCGTAGCCGCACACCTCGGCGTACACCGGCGCGCCCCGCGCCAGCGCGCGCGAGCGCTCCTCCAGCACCAGCACGGCCGCGCCCTCGGCCATCACGAACCCGTCGCGCCCGGCGTCGAACGGCCGGCTCGCGTGGGCCGGGTCGTCGTTCCGGGTGGACATCGCGCGAATGATCGCGAACGCCCCGAAGCAGAGCGGGGCGAGCGGCGCCTCCGAGCCGCCGGCGATCATCACGTCCGCGTCTCCCCGCACGATGGACCGGAACGCCTCGCCGATGGCGATGGCTCCCGAGGCGCAGCTCATCCCGTTGGTGGAGTTGGGGCCGGTACAGCCGAACTCGATCGCGATGTTGCAGCTCGCCGCGCCCGCGAACACGGTGAGCGCCAGCGCGGGATCCACGGCGCGGGGACCGGCCGTGAGGAAGTTGTGATACTGCCGCTCGCCGTGCGCCACGCCGCCGAGCGCCGTGCCCATCATCGCGCCCACCCGGTCGGGGTCTTCCCGCCGGAGGTCGAGCGCGGCGTCCTCCAGGGCCATCCGCGTGGCCGCGATCGTGAACTGGGAGTAGCGGTCGAGCCGTCGCGCCCTCCGCTCCTCGATGTGGTCGCTCGCGACGAAGTCGTCGACCTCGCCCGCGATGCGGGACTTGAACACCGAGGGATCGAACCGCGTAATGCAGCGGACCGCCGAGCGGCGCCGTTTGAGTCCGGTCCAGAGTCCCTCGACGCCCGTCCCGATCGGTGTGACCGCGCCGACCCCAGTGATCACCACTCGCCGCTCAGGCATCGCTCCGCTCCACCTCGCGCCGGATCCCCGCGAGGGTCCGCGACGCGATGCCGTGGATGAATACGGGACCGATCACGGCCACGGCCGCGAGGGGTCCGATCAGCGGCCACCGTGGCCCCGTCCACTCGTGCACGATCGTCACTTCGGTCTCATTCCCCACCTGTCGAAGCTGCCACACCACGTCCATGCCGGTAGTGATGCCTCGCACGTGGCGGTAGTGAACGGCCGGCGCCTCCCGGTCCACCCGCATCTCCGATACCCACCAGGTGGGATAGCGGAGCGGGCCGAAGGGCCGCCACGCCGCCATCTCCACCATGCCGCCGTCGTCCGTCCGCTCCAGCATCCGCACCCAGCGATAATGGCCGAGCAGCTCCGGCCAGCGCTCCACGTTCCGCGCCGCCTCGAACACTCGCGGTACCGGGGCTTTCATCACGAGCCGGTCGACGGTGCGCACTACGCCTCCGCAGGCCGCCACACGGCCACCAGCCGGTAGCCGGGCCTCCGCGCCACGGTGCCCCGCACGCCCGCCCTCGCAAGCAGACCTCGCAGCTCCGCCGCGGTGTAGCCCCGGCGGATCGACGTCATGCCGTCGGCGACGGTGATCGGATCGAATCCGAGCGCCCGTGCCCCCACCCAGAACGCGATCCGTCCGACCCACGCGCGGCGCAGGTCGGCGACGATGACCGCCCGCCGGGCCAGCCGGTCGCAGGTGCGGAGCAGCCGCACTGCGGAGCCCGTGTCGAGATGGTGCACCACCTGGCTCACCAGCACGACGTCCACCGACTTCTCCCGGATGGGCGCGGCGCCCGCGTCGGCCACGGCGCAGGGCACCCCCGCGAGCCGGGCCATGCCCGCCGCGGTCCGGCTGCGCTCGAGTCCGACCGGCACGAGTCGCACGTCGCGCCGCTCCGCCCACCGCCGCGCCGCCCGCGGAAGGTCCCCCGCGCCCGTGCCGAGGTCGAGGAGCGTGAGTGTCGAGCCGCGAGCGATCCCGGACAGCGCCCGCCGGAGGCCGAATCGCACCGCCGCCGCGCCGCCGAACCACCGGTTGGCCCGCACGATGTCCCGCAGCGAGGCCGCCGCCAGCACCGGGTCCGCCCCCGGATCGTCCAGCAGCTCGGCGCCGATCGGAGCGATGGCCAGCGGCCCGTCAGCCCATGGTGCCATAGCCGCCGCGATAATAAAGGAGAGGCCGACCGTCGTGAGTCGTGCCCCCCACGACGAGGCCGACGATGATGCTGTGATCGCCCCCGTCGTAGAGCGCGTGCCGCCGGCATTCGATGTGGGCCAGCGCCCCGTCGAGCAGGACCTCACCGGCCGGGCCGATCTGGTAGCCGACGCCGGCGAACCGGTCGGGGTGCTGCTCCGCGAACCGGCGCGATAACGCCTCCTGCTCGCTCTCCAGCACATTCACCACGAACCCCGGCGCCGCGACGATGAGATCGTGCAGATCGGCTTCCCGGTCCACGCACACCGAGAGCAGGGGCGGCTGAAGCGAGACCGACGCCAGGCTGCTCGCCGTCATCCCGGCGGGCCGTCCCGCCGGACCCGGCAGCGTGAGCACCGTGACGCCGGTAGCGAAGCGGCCGAGCAGATTCCGGAACGTGGCGGAGTCCACTTCGCTGCCGATCACCACATCATCCTCGCGAGGAAGAGGGGGTTGAGCACCTCGCGCGCGGGGACGAAGTCGCCGGTCACGCCGATCAGCGTGTGGGCCATCGTGCCCCGGCGCCCCAGCCGGGCCACGGCGCGGTCGAACAGCCGGGGCCACCACATCCCGTATCCGATCAGCCGCTCGACGGCCCACTGACCCGCGAAGGCGCGGCGGCGGGCCCGGCGATACGGCGCCAGCGCGACCCGTGAGACCGGCCCGCTCTCGCACAGCGCGGCCGTCGCGACGTCGGCCAGCAGCTCCGCGCCCCGGAGCGCGCTGTAGATCCCCTCGCCCGTGAACGGATCGAAGAAGCCGGCCGCGTCGCCCACGAGCGCGGCGCCGTCCGCCGTCACCGTTCGCGCCGTGGCGGCGAAGGGGCCGGTCGCGAGCACGCGCCGCGCGAGCGCGGCGCCCTCCACGCGGGCGCCCACCGCCGGGAACTCGCGCAGCGTCTCCCGGAAAAACTCCTCCGCGCGCCCGCGCGCGGCTGCCGCCCTCGAGGCGGGCACCACCAGCGCGACGTTGGTGCGGCCGCCGCCGATCGGATTGAGCCCCACGTAGCCTCGGCGCCCGACGAACAGCTCCGCGGAGCGCCCCATGCCGGCCACTCCATCGAGATGGGCGACGAACCCCAGCCGGCGGGGCAGACCGTGCCTCGTTGCACCCAACCGCCGCGCGATGATCGACCGGAGACCGTCGGCGCCGACGGTGAGACGGGCCCGGATGGTGCGCCGGGCGCCGTCACTCGAGCGCACGACCGCGCCGCCCACGCCGCCGCGATCGTAGACCAGCTCCTCGACGGCCGTCCGCTCGAGCAGCGTCGCGCCCGCCGCCCGAGCCGCCAGCGCCAGCCGGTCGTCCAGGATCAGGCGAGACACCGACAGGCCGGTGGAACGGAACGGCCGGTGGCCGGCGAGCGCGAACACGCCCCGAAGCCGTGAGCCGCCGGCGCCGGTGACCTCGGTGCCCTCGAGCGCCACTGCGCCCGAGCGCTCGAGTTGATCGAGGACGCCGAGCCGGGAGAGGATGCGCACGGTCTCGGGCCCCATGTACTCCGAGCACGGCTTGTCGCGGGGAAACGTCGCGCGGTCCACCACCACCACCGAAGAGCCGGCGCGCGCGAGGAGCGCGGCCGTGGCGCTGCCCGCGGGGCCCGCGCCGGCAATGAGGACGTCGACCGGTGCCGTGCCTCCCTCAGGCAATCCGTTGGTACTCGAAGCCATCGAGGACGAGCCGGTCGGGTGAGAAGCCGGCGAAGGAGAACTCGAACGTCAGCTCCCCGCCGCCGATGTACGCGATGATGATGGAGGAGCCGGAGATCGAGTAGGTGCAGGTCCGCTCGGTGGTGCGGGGAAAGCCCTCGGCGAGCGATTCGGAGACCACGGTCTGCCGGCAGGTGCCGCCGCTCTCGAAGCGCCAGGTGGTCGTCCAGGTCTGGAGGTCGCCCGGCACCTGGATCACGACGACGGTCTGCCACGCGCCCACGATGCTGGCGGCAGGACTGCCGCCGCTCGTGCCGGTGTGATTGCCGCCGGGCTGATCGGTCCGGGGCGCGAGCGGATCGCCGCTGCACCCGGCCAGCGCGAGCAGCGCTATGGTGCCCACGAGCTCCAGGCGGCCGCGCCGGCGACGGCGGCCAGCGACGTGGCGGCGAGGTTCACGGCGTCGTTGTTCAACCATGCGATTCCTTCCCTGTGAACCGTCGCCTCGCCGCAGCGATGCCTCCGCCATTCGCTCTGCACTCCGCACCGGGTGCAGTGGAACCGTCCCTGTAACGTGCCTCCCAGAACGGAATCCACCAGCATCCCCGCGAAACCTATCAGCGTTCCGGAGACGAAGACCCGGGCGCCGCCGCCGCCGGCAAGGCTGCCGGCCGCCGCCACGAGCGCCGCACCCACCAGACCTCCCATGGTGCCGATGGCCGTCACCCCCCCGCTCGTGCCCGGCGCCACGACACGTCCGCTCACCAGCAGCCGTGGCGGCGTGGCGCTGCGCGCGCCGATCGACGTGGCCCAGGTGTCCGCGGCCGCGGCGGCCAGGCTCGCCGTCACGATCCAGAGCGCGAGAGATGGGTGGTCGAATCCGAGCAGCGCCGCGAGCGCCGCGGGCCCGCCGTTGGCGAGGACTTGGTGGGGGTCACGGGTCTCGAGTCGGGAGTCTCCAGCCGACCCGCGACGCGCGACTCGCGACCCACGACGCTCGAGCAGCGATTCGATGCCGGTCGAGCCAATGAAGAACACCCCCAGCACGAGCCCGCCGGGCCAGCCGGTTCCGGTGAGGATCAATGTGCCGACGAGAGTTGCGGCGAGAGCGCCGGCGGCGGTGAGCGACCTGGCTCGCCACCCCCCGAGCGCCACGACGGCGGCGATCGCGACGGCGGCGGGAAGGGGGAGCGGCGTCAGCCGCGCCGGGCTTCGGCCCGGAGGAGGTCGAGGATCCGCGAGCGCAGCGAATCGGGGCAGCAGGCCTTGCCGGCGCGGGTCTCGAGCATGACGAGGAAGTTGCGTTCGAATCGGGCCGACTGGAAACAGGGGCGGCAGCGCTCGATGTGGGCCTTCATCTCCTCTTCCAACTCCGGCGTCAGCTCCTGCCGCAGATAATCCTGCAATCGGTCGGCGGCTTCCTTGCAGTTGATCATCTCACCCATCTCAGGTCTCCCGCGGCTTGATGTAGCCCATTTCCACGGCGTGCGAGTACAGGGCGGCCTGCAGGAGCCGCCGGGCGCGAAACAGCCTGGACTTGACCGTCCCGACGGGCACGCCGATCGCCTCCGCGATCTCCGAGTACCGCAAGCCTTCGACGTCGCTCAAGACGAGCACCTCGCGAAAATCGGGCGGCAGCGCGTCGATCGCCTCGGTCACCTTCTCGTCGACGATCTGGGAAAAGAACGTCCCCTCGGGGTCGTCCACCTCCGCCGAGCGGAAGAGCGCGCGCGGCTCCACCGCATCGAGATCCATCGCCATCGGCTCCAGCTTCCGGCGGCGGTAGTCGTTGATGAACGTGTTCCGCAGAATAGTGAGCAGCCATCCCTTGGCGTTTGTTCCCGGCCGGTACTGCTGCCAGGAGCGGTACGCCTTGAGCATGGTGTCCTGGACCAGGTCCTCGGCCTGGGTCGGATCGCCCGTGAGCCGCAGCGCGACCCGGTAGAGGGCGTCGAGGTGGGGCAACGCCTCCTGGTCGAAGGAGCGGACGGTGATGGATGGCTCGGCCATGGAAAGAAGTTAACGGCGTGGCTAAGTTCCGCGCGCGCCCGTGCCCACAACGACCGCCGTCCCCGCCATCATTCCCCTCAGCCTGCTCGAGGCCATCCGGAATCTCGACACCCCGGTCGAGGACGGACTCGAGGAGCTGGCCGAGGAGATCGTGGTTCGCCGTCTCGGGCTAAGCCCCACGGTGGCGGCGCAGATCCAGCGCTACCGCCAGGCGGCCGACAAGGACGACGCGATCGACCTGGACGAGGTCGTATCGGTGCTCCGCCTCGTGGGCCGCCGGGCCGACGCGCCGCTGGTCTTCGCGGACGCCGGCCGGCGCGCGGCCCGCTACGCCGCGCGCTCCCGCGGTCCCGCCCTGACGCTGGCGCGGATGTCGCCGGCCGGGATGGGTCGCCGCCTCGCCCTCCGGACCGTCGCCCGGCTCTCCCGCGACGTCTTCGGCGGCGACCTCCGCGCCCGGAGCCAGGGCAGCGAGGTCTCCATGCCCGACCCCCTCTCCATTCTCGCGATCCCCGACGGGGCCGCGTGCGCCTTCTACGGCGCCGCCTACGGGGAGCTGTTGCGGGGCCTCACCGCGTTCGAGGGCGCGATGCTCCACGAGGAGTGCCGCGCCCGCGGGGGCCAGGCCTGCATCTGGCGGAGCGCGCCGGCGGAAGTCTACGAGTGATCCCGCCGTCATCCGAGCTGCGTGACGCCCTCGACCGTGCCGGCGTGGACGGCTGGCTGGTCTTCGATTTCCACGGCCTCAACCCCGTCGCGAAGCGGCTGCTCGATCTCCGCGGGCTCAACACCCGGCGCATCTTCCTGCTGCTCTCGAAGGAGGGCGAGCCGGTAGTCGTGGCTCACCGGATCGAGCTGCAGGGTCTCGAGAAGTTCCCCGGCCGCATCGTGCCCTACTCCCGCTGGGGCGAGCTGCACGCGGCGCTCGGCCCGCTCGTGGCCGGCAAACGGCTGGCGATGGAGATCTCGCCCGACGACGCGGTGCCCTACCTCGACCGGGTGCCCTGGGGTGTCGTGGAGCTGCTCCGGCGGCTCGGCGCCACCATCGTGCCGTCGGGCGAGCTGGTGACGCGGTTCGCCGCCACCTGGAGCGAGCGCGAATGGGAGGACCACCGGGCGGCCGCCGAGATCCTGGCGGACGTGGCGCGCACGGAGCTGGCCCGCGCGGTGCACGAGGCGGGCAGCGGGCTCACCGAGACCGCGCTCCAGGCCCGGGTCGTGGCGGCGGTGGAGCGGCAGGGTCTCGTCTTCAACGAGCTGCCCATCGTGGCGTTCGGCGCCAACAGCGCCAACCCGCACTACGAGCCGGTGGCCGGTCGCGACTCGCGACTCGCGGCCGGCGACGTCATCCTCCTCGATCTCTGGGCCGGCCGCAATCGGGACACGGTCTTCGCCGACCAGACCTGGATGGGCTACGCGGGCGCCGAGCCGCCGGCCAAGGTGCGCACGGTGTGGGAGACGGTGCGCGCCGCGCGCGACGCGGCGGTGTCGGCGGTGCGGACCGCGGCCGCCGAAGGCCGGGCCATCGCGGGCTTCGAGGCCGATCGCGCGGCGCGCGCGGTGGTGGAGCGGGCGGGATTCGGGGCCGCCTTCGTGCACCGGACCGGGCACTCCATCGACCGCGATCTTCACGGGTCGGGTCCGCACCTCGACGATCTCGAGACCCACGACGACCGGAAGCTGGGCCCCGGCGTCGGGTTCTCCGTCGAGCCGGGGATCTATCTGGAGGGGGAGTTCGGCGTGCGGAGCGAAGTAAACATGCACTGGACGGCCGAGGGGCCGGAGGTGACGCCGACGGAGCCGCAGCGGGAGCTGATTAGCTCGTAGCCCGTAGCTCGTAGCCCGTAGCTCGGCACTTGCGCCCTCCCGGATCTCCACGTAACATCCCGTCCGTCAATTTCCCGTCGTTTCTTTTCGTTTACATCACGGCAACGGCAGCGCGATAGAGCAGCGATGCGCGCACGGCCTTTCGGGCTCATGCCATTTCCAGCGATGCCATCGTTTCGCCCTTTCGCCCTTTCGCCCTTTCGCCTTTCACTCCGCGACCAGAAACGGAACGTGACCCACGCATTGTTTCATTAGGCAACTGCTCCGGTTTCAGAGAGTTACGTCGAGGGCCCGACCTCGTGTCGAGCGCGTGACTTTTGCTTGACACCGGTTTTGGCCGACTTCATATTAGTCAACCGACCTGGCCGCGGTCGTCGCAGGACACTTTTCATCGCTGCACAAACGCAGGTGCCAATCCCTCAGCAGGGCCATCCCGAATTCGGGCCTACGTGCCTGGGGAGCTGTGCCTACTCCCTCGCTCCAAGTCGGCTGTAACCGCAGGTTCACGCCTTTGGAGGACGTATCCATGAAGCATTGCCGTGTCAGCGCCTTCGCACGCGTTGCGCGATCGCTCGCGCTCGCGGCGGTCACCCTGAGTGTGGGAGCGGGCACGCTCCTCGCCCAGGCGTCGACCGGTAAGATCGAAGGCAGGGTGCGCGATCAGGCCGGCGCGCCGATCAACAACGCCCAGGTGTTCGTCGTCGGAACCGCGTTCAACGCGCTGACGAACCAGCAGGGGTACTACTTCCTCAACAACGTGCCGGCGAGCACGGTCGCCGTGCGGGCCGCATTCATCGGCTACAAGTCCACCCAGGTCGAGGGCGTCAAGGTCCTGGCGGGCCAGACCATCACGGTCGACGTCCAGCTCGAGGCCACCGCCGTCGAGCTGCAGGAAATCACGGTCGTCACCCAGACCCAGCCGCTGGTGCCACGCGACGAGGTCGCGTCCAAGCAGCGCATCGACGGTGACTTCACCGAGAAGCTTCCGGTCGACCGGATCAGCAGCGTGCTGACCCTGCAGCCGGGCGTGGTGGCCGCCAACACCAGCGGCTCCCTCTTCTCGATCCGCGGCGGCCGCACCCAGGAAGCCGTCACCTACATCGACGGCGTGCCGGTCACCCCGGGCTACCGCGGCGATGCCCGCGTCGGGTCGGCGGGCACCGAGATCAGCGTGGGCACCAACGCGCTGGAAGAGGCGTCGGTCACCACCGGATCGTCGTCGGCCGAGTTCGGCAACGCCCAGAGCGGCGTCATCTCCATCGCCACCCGCACCGGCGGCGCCCAGTACACCGGGACGCTCAACTACGAGACCGACGAGCCCTTCGGCGTCAACCACAGCCTCGGGTTCAACCGCATCACCGGCAGCTTCGGCGGCCCGGTGGCCAAGAACTTCACCTTCTTCGTGTCGGGCGTGCTCGAAGGCCAGCAGTCCATCGAGAACGGCTTCGACTCGCAGAACTATCCGATCTTCCTCCAGGCCGGCATCGACACCACGGTGGCCGTGCCGAGCGCCATCGGGAGCCCCACGTCGGACACCACGTTCGTCGACGTGTACAACTACGCGATCTCCCGGGGCGAGTGCAGCGACTTCTCCGGCAGCGCCAACCCGGACATCGCCAACAACTACGGGCTCGGCTGCCAGGGCGTCCGGACTCCGTGGTCCAACAGCTCCACCTATCAGCTGACCGGCAAGCTCAACTACACCTTCGGCACCGGCTCGCGCCTCGCCTTTACCGCGCTCCGCAGCCAGAATCAGGGCCGGTCGTGGAGCCAGAACTCGGTCACCGGCGGCGAGCTGCTCACCGCGGGCTCGCTGTACGACCCGCAGAACCTGCGGGCCTTCCGGAACTACAGCAACATCTTCACGCTGAACTGGACCCAGCAGCTCACCAAGAGCACCGAGCGGGCGCTGGCGCTCGACGTCTCCCTCTCATACCAGCAGGACCGCACGCTGGCCGGGCCGATGACCCGCGAGAGCGAGATCGCCACCCGGGATAACTGGGGCGGCTTCAACATCAAGCCGATCGACTTCCTGTTCAACTTCGACAATTTCCCGCTCGACGACCAGCTGGTCGAGAACTACCGGCAGAACATCGTCGGCAGCCGCCGGTCGCCCTACGACCTGGAGAACGCGGCCCAGTACTCCCTGGTCGACGAATGGCGCAACAACGCCTACGGCGTGCTGAGCACCGACGAGTTCGCCCCGGTGCTCTTCCCCGAGTCGGGCGGCCCGTCCGGCTCGTCGCGGTTCTCCAACTACATCCGGCTGTACCGGGAGAACCGCTACGTCGGCAAGGCCAACCTCGACTGGCAGGCCGACCGCTACAACCGCATCAAGATCGGCGGCGAGTACACTCTGTATCATCTCGACCAGTACGCCCACCAGCTCGAGAACTCCGCCTTCTCCGACGTGTACCGGGAGAAGCCCATCCGGTACGATGGCTTCGTCGAAGACCGTCTCGACCTCGGCGACGTGGTGGTGGTCGGCGGTCTTCGCTACGACCGGTACGACACCCGGGCCCGCCGCTGGGGCGGCTTCCCCCGGATCTCGTCCAACCCGGTGTACGACGTGAACGATCCGCAGGCGTTCTTCACCAACGACTCGCTGTTCCCGAAGGACAAGGCCCACGACTACGTGAGCCCGCACATCCAGGTGTCCTTCCCGGTGACGGACCGGACCAACTTCCGGTTCTCCTATGCCCACCAGGTGCAGGCGCCCGACTTCGGCGTGGTGCTCCAGGGCATCAACACCGACATCGCCATCACCAACACCAACAACTTCTACGGCAGCGACCTCGACTTCGGCCGCACCATCACGTTCGAGTTCGGCATCCGGCACGCGTTCAGCGACGACATGGTGCTCGACGTGGCCGCGTACAACAAGGACAACCTGTCCAACGCGGCGGGCCGTCTGGTGGCCTTGCAGGATCCGCTCCGCGGCATCACCTCGAACGTCCGGGTCATCACCAACGCCGACTTCGGCAACACCCGCGGCCTCGACGTCCGGCTCGACCGCCGGTTCGGCAACATCTTCAACGGCACGGTGGCCTACACCTACTCCGTGTCCAAGAACACCGGCTCCGACCCCGACACCTACCTCAACTTCGGGTCGCGGGTGCTCGACGCGGTGTCCGGCGGCAACTCGCCGCCGCCGCAGGCGATTCTCCCGACCGACTTCGACCGGCCGCACAACCTGGCCATCGCCGCCGCCTTCAACTTCCCGGGCGACTGGAAGAAGGGCTCGGCCATCGGGTCGGTGCTCCAGAACGTCGGGCTGTTCACCACCTTCCGCTACACCAGCGGCCTGCCGTACACGCCGTGCTCGCCCAACGTGGGCGACGAGGAAGTGGTATCGGGCAACAACTGCAACCGCACCTTCCCCGAGCCGCTCAACAGCTCGCGGTTGCCGGCGTTCAAGAACCTCGACGTGCGCCTCACCAAGGGCTTCGGGCTCGGCAAGTTCGACCTGACGGGCTACTTCGAGGCGCGGAACCTGCTCAACTTCAAGAACGTGGTGCAGGTGTTCACCACCACCAACGACGTCACCAATTCTCGCGAGGAAGCGCAGAACTGGGCGGCGGACAGCGCGGACTTCCGGGCCGAAGCACAGGCGTCCGGCGCGCTGCTCGGCGACGGCAGCATCGACCTCAGCTTCGGCGGGGCCACCGATCCGCGGTCCGGTTGCGATGCCTGGCGCAAGCAGGACGGCACCGCGGGCGCCCCCAACTGCGTGGCGCTCATCCGGGCCGAAGAGCGGTATGGCAACGGTGACCACACGTACAGCCTCGCGGAGCAGCGGGCCGCGAGTGACGCGCTGTACGACCTGGTGCGGGGCATCTACAACTTCACCGGGGCGCCGCGACGGTTCCGGCTCGGCGTGGAGCTCAACTTCTAAGGCGCAGGGCATCGGACGGAGGCGCGAGCCTCCGTCCGGTGCGAGCCGCTCCCTTTCCATTTTAGAGAGGACGCGATGCATTCCTTTTTGCGTACGAGAACCGTGCTGCTGGCCACCGTGGGCGCGATCGGCCTGGCCACGGTCACGCCGCCCGCGGTCGAGGCGGCAACGGTCGCGGCGGTCGCCAAGCCGAAGCCCGGACCCAAGAAGTCGTTCCGGCTCTTCGCGCGGACCCTCGGCGCCTTCACGATCAACCGGATCTACTGCGGCCTGAACTCCGACGGCGAAGTGTGCGTGGACTCCACGAACTCCTCGACCATCGGCGGCGGCTACTGGCCCAAGGGCACGGCCGACCAGTACGTCTTCAACTCCGGCCTTCAGATCGCGGGCATCGTCGGCAGCGACGCCAACCCCGAGTGGCAGGGCGATACCACGGGCGCCTTCTTCTTCGACCCCAAGGGCACCACCCAGCACGGCGAAGAAGTCGAGCCCATCTACAACACCAACAACCCCGACGACAACGCCTTCATATCGGACACCGCCGCCACCGATCCCGTGGCGCTGGCCGCGCGGATCCCGAGCGGTGACGCCTCCGAGAACCTGTTCAACCCGCTGCTCCGGGGCAGGCCGGTGGGATCCCAGGGCGACGTGTGGTGGCTCTCCTGGGACGGCAACCCCGGCCTCATCGCCGGCCGCAACCATCCGCTCGGGGTCATGGTCGAGCAGCACGGCCTGGGGTGGAACTTCCCGGTCGGCAACGAAGACATCGTGTACTTCGTCTATACGTTCTACAACGTGACGGCATCCGATCCGGCGGCCTACGCCTCGATCCGGCCCGGGATGCGCGACATCGCCGCCCGCCAGGGCGCCCTGTTCCAGCAGCGGAACGAGGCCACCTTCGGCGTCTCCATCCCCGACGGCGGCTACACCATCAACAACCTCTTCGCCGCCTTCTCGATGGACGCCGACGTGGCCGAGGCGGGCGCCAACTTCGCGTCGGTCAACGTGCCGTTCAACCTCGGCTACACCTACGCGCACGACTTCGCCGGCGCCGACGGGTGGACCTTCGATCCGTCGATCTTCGGCCCGCCCTTCTTCCCGGGCTCGGGCTTCATCGGGGTCAAGTACCTCAAGAGCCCCGAGGTGAACGGGACCGAGGTCGGCCTCACGCTGTTCAGCAACACCATCAACGGCGGCGCGTTCGACGACGCCCAGAACACGATCCAGCTCTACCGGTATCTGTCCAACAACATCAGCACCGCCGCGGGCGACGCCGCCTGCAACACCGGCGACCCCCGGCAGACCAAGATCTGCTTCGTCAACACCACGGCGCCGGACGATATGCGCCTGTTCCAGTCCTCGGGTCCCCTCGAGCTGGCCCCGGGCGCGTTCGGCTCGATCGTGGTGGCGTACATCTTCGCCGCCCCGGTGTCCGTCGGCGCCTGCACCGGCCCCGGCACCTGCGACGTCAACCCGGGCGACGCGCGGCGTCTCATCACGCCGGCCCAGCTCACCGTCGGCGCCAACACGGTGGACTCGGTGTCGGGCTACCGCGGGTTCCGCGGCGTCGACCCGACCGGCAAGGTGGTGCAGGACTCGATCGACGTCGTGCCCGGCTCGCTGCTGGGCAAGGCCAAGATCGCCCAGACGGTGTTCGACAACGGCTTCCTGCTGCCGTTCGCCCCCGAGTCTCCCGAGTTCTTCCTGATCCCGGGCGACAACCAGGTGACGGTGTTGTGGCGGCCGAGCGCCAGCGAGACCAACGGCGACCCGTACTTCGCGGTGGCCAGCTCGCTGCTGACCCCCGAGGGCGCGCCCAACATTCTCTACGATCCGAACTACCGGCAGCTCGACGTCGAGGGCTACCGGATCTACCGGGGCCGGGTGGACTCGCCCAACTCGCTGTCGATGATCGCACAGTTCGACTATGCCGGCACGTTCATGAACGACTTCGGCGGCCAGATCAACCCGACGCCGGGCTGCGCGCCCGAGTTGGGCATCAGGACGGACTGCGCGGTCACCTTCGACTCGCTGCAGCCGGGCATCGCGCCCACCGTGGCCAACCCGATTCCGCTGTCGGGCAACTTCGTGCAGGCCAAGCTCGCGCCGGCCGGCCGTGCCGCGCTGGCCACCGGCGAAGCCATTCTGCTTCAGTCCGACACCATCACCGGCCTCCAGGACACGGGCGTGCCCTTCACGTTCGTGGACCACGGGGTCCGGAGCAACCTGCGGTACTTCTACTCGGTGGTGGCGTTCGACGTCAACTCGTTCCAGTCGGGTCCGTCCAGCATCGAGTCGTCCCGTGCTGCCAAGCCGGTCGTGCCGACGGCCCAGGCCACGAACCTCGACAACAACGTGGCCAGCGTCGTCACCTCCATGCTGGGCCGTGGCGTCGAGCTCGATTCCTCGGCGGCCGAGCCCACGATCGATCCCACCACCGGCATTTTCAGCGGCCCGTTCCCGGCCGCCAACAACTGGTCGGTGGGCGTGGGCGTGATCGCGGCCGAGGTGCTGACCGGGACCACCGACGTCTCGGCCACGCTCGACAGCGTTCAGCTCGGCTCCGCGTATCAGGGCATCGCCCACAAGTACTTCTTCACGGTGGGCTCGTCGGGCTCGAGTGCCACGATCTCGGTGCCGATCATCCAGGAGCAACAGGACGGCACGGCCAGCAACAGCTCGGGCTCGCCGGCGGTGCCGGTGGACCAGGGGCTCGCCTCACGATTCGGCGGCAACGCGAACTTCAAGCTCGCGGCGTCGGCGGGCCTTCAGCTCCCCGGTGACGCCTACGAGGTCCTCTACGGCCGCGGTTGCGTCAACGGACTCGACGGCTTCACGAGCGGCGGCGGGTGCTCCTATAACGGCTCCCGCTGGTTCGCGGGCCCGTCCCCCGAGAACAACGAGACCCAGGCCGATCCCAACGGATGCAATACCGCGAACTTCAGCGGCACGCCGCAGACCTGCTTCAACAACGCGGGTGTGGCGCCTGGTGCCACCACGATTTTCCAGATGCAGTGCTACCAGCAGGCGCAGGGTGGCGGCTGCCGCGAGCAGACCGGTATCGGCTCCGGCGCCCACCGGGCGGCGGACTTCAACCTCTACTGGGGCACCGGCGGCGTGATCGACTCGGTCATCGACGCCACCCACAACGTCGTCGTGCCGTTCGACACGATGGCGGCGGGATCGTGGGGTGTGCTCAATGCGTCGGCGACGACAGGAACTCAGTTCGACGGCAGCGCCACGCTCACGAGCGTGGACGAAGCCTGCGTGGAGCCGTATCGCACTTACGGGGCGGGGTCCTTCGTCTGCCCTGCCGGCAATGCGGCGTACCAACTGAGCAACACGGTCGTCCCCGGCCCGGTCGGCTTCTTCAGCGGCGGTGCGTTCCCGCCGACGGTAGCCATCGTACCGGCAGCGAACAACGGCTTCGGGCTCTACATCGCGGGTGACTTCTTCGTCATCGAGCTGGCGGGCGGCGCGCCGCCGGCGGCCGGCACCGTCTGGTCGCTCCGCCAGTACGTCGGCGCGATCACCGGCGGCAATGGCTCGGGCGGCTCCGAGGGGCCGTACGCGTTCAGCAACCCCGACGATACCCGGCCGCTTACCGCCGTCGGCGTCCAGCTCCAGACCTCGATCACCGTGGTCAACAACCTGGTGGCCAGCACCAAGGCCGACCTGGAGCGGGTGCACACGGTGCCCGATCCGTACTACGTCACCAACCAGTTCGAGCAGACGACGACGTCCAAGATCATCAAGTTCGTCAATCTGCCCGCCGACGCGATCATCCGGATCTACTCGTCGAGCGGCGTGCTGGTGAACCTGCTGGAGCACCACTCCGGCACGTTCGGCGGCTCGGAAGACTGGAACGTGCGCAACCGCAACAACCAGGTGGTGGCCAGCGGCGTGTACTTCTATCACATCGAAGCGGGCGACGCGCGACGCGT
Organism: uncultured Gemmatimonadales bacterium; assembly: GCA_963757525.1. Classification (GTDB taxonomy): domain Bacteria; phylum Gemmatimonadota; class Gemmatimonadetes; order Gemmatimonadales; family GWC2-71-9; genus CAVVWJ01. The sequence goes on along the minus strand of CAVWRM010000001.1, from coordinate 656,306 downwards.
CGGCCGGTTCACCGTCGTCAACTTTACGCAGTGAGCAGTGTCCCCACGGGGGCGGGCCGCAGCGCCCGCCTCCTATCCAGGAGATCGAACGCATGAGTGATTTTCGGACCTCGCACCTGGCTCTGGCGGCGCTGCTTCTGAGCGGACTCCCGGCGGTCGCCAACGCCCAGACCACGAGTAACCAGGACAACACCGCCTACGGCACCACCTCCGCCGAGTTCCTGCTGTTCGGCGCCGGCGCCCGTGGCACCGCGCTCGGCGGCGCCTTCGCCGCCATCGCGACCGACGTCAGCGCCCTGTACTACAACGCCGCGGGCATCGCGCTGATGCCCCGCGCGGGCGCCATGATCGGCACGTACGACTACATCGCCGATACCCGGTACAGCTGGGGCGGCATCGTGTTCCCCTTCGGCGGCGGCAGCAGCGCCATCGGCATCCAGGCCGGCACGTTCGGCTTCAAGGATCAGCCGGTTTACACCGTCGAGCAGCCGGAAGGCACCGGATCGGTGTACTCGGTCAACGAGACGTTCGTCGGCCTCACCGCCGCCAAGAACTTCTCCGACCGGTTCTCCGCCGGCGTCACCGCCAAGGGCGTCTTCGACCAGCTCGGTGAAGCGAGCGGCCGGGCGTTCGCGGTGGACTTCGGCACCAACTTCCACTCCCAGCTCAACGGGCACCCGATCCAGTTCTCCTTCGTGCTCGCCAACCTGGGCACCAACCTGACCTACAGCGGCAACGCGCTCCACACCGAGACCCCGCGGGACCCGATCCCCGGCGAGCCCACGGTGCCGGAGAACCCGCAGCCCACCGAGTTCCGGACGTCCGGCTTCAACCTGCCCACGATCTTCCGGGTGGGTCTGGCCTACGACCTCATGACCTCGGACAACAGCCGCCTCACCCTGCTCGGCGATTTCAACCAGCCGAACAACAACAAGGCCGGCTTCTCGGGTGGCGCCGAGTGGGCGTCGCATAAGCTCGGCGGCTCCGACTTCGGGTTCGCGCTCCGCGGCAGCTACAGCTATCTCGGCTCCAACAACCTGAGCCCCACCGACCCGTCCAGCACCACCGGCTTGAGCGACGAGGAGAACCTCCAGGGTCTCGCGTTCGGCGGCGGGGTGAACTACGAGCAGGAAGCGTTCAGCCTGGGCCTCGACTATGCCTGGCGCTACCAGGGCATCCTCGGCGGCACCAACTTCTTCAGCATCTCGGTCGGCTGGTAACCTGTTTCAGGGGGGCGGAGCGGATGGTCGTTCCGCCCCGGGATCCATGATTTTCCTCACGTGCATGATGTTGGCCGCGGCGGCGCCTCCCGCCGTCGCGGCGGTAGACAGCCAGGTCGATTCGCCGCTGGTCATCCGGGCCGTTCGGTTCTACCGGAATGACGTCCAGCGGACCCGGGTCGTGGGACTGGTCCAGATTCCGCTGGCCGCCATCTCCCGGCCCGACGATCCGTCGAGCGACGCCAGCTACGCGGCCAAGGTGCGGGTCGCCGACTCGACCGGCCTCACGCTGTACGAGCAGGCGTGGAGCAGCAAGGTGCCCAGAAGCGCGGCGGGCACCAGCGGATACACGGTCGAGATCTTCGATTTCGCCGTGGCCAACGGCCGGTACAAGATGGACGTGCAGATCGAGGATTCGCTCTCCGGGCGCAAGCTGAGCTCGACGGCCTCGATCGACGCGCTGGGTGATTCCACGGCGGCGTCCGACCTGCTGCTCGCGCCCCGGATGCGGCTGGTCGATCAGACCGATACGGTGCCCCGGGCCGGCGAGTTCCGCACCGGGAACAGCCTGGTGACCGCGGCCGCCGAGGTCATGCTCACCCCGCTCCGTCCCAAGGTGTACTACCTGATGGAAGCGTATGCCCGGGCGCAGGAGAAGGGTAGCATGACGGTGACGGTGGCGGGCACCAACGGCGCCACCCTGACCAAGACGCCGCCCGTCCCGATCACGGTGGATGCCGGCGGCAGCGTGCTCCGGGGCCAGCTCGATCTGACGGGTCTGCCGCCGGGGAGCTACACGCTCAACGCCGACGTCAAGATGGGCGGCCGGACCATCCACCGCTCGGCCCAGCTCATGATGGCGAATCTGGGCGAGGCGCTCGCCAACGATACCGCGCGCCGGGCCGAAGCCCGGACCACCGACGAGGGCTACTTCGCGCAGATGAACCCCGCGGAGCTGGAGACCGCCAAGGCGCCCCTCATCTACCTCGCCGAGAGCGGCGAGCTGGCGGCCTGGTCGGACAAGCTGAGCGTCGAGGCCAAGCGGCGCTTTCTGACCCAGTTCTGGCAGAAGCGCGACCCGTCGCCGGACACGCCCCAGAACGAGCGGCGCGAGGCGTTCTACAAGGCGATCGACTACGCCAATTCGGCGTTCCGGGAAGGCGGGCGCAATCCCCAGTCCGGGTGGCGGTCCGATCGGGGCAGAATCTACGCCAAGTTCGGGACCCCGGCCCAGACCTACAAGCGGCAGCAGGAGGGTCGCGCGCCACCGTACGAGGTCTGGAGCTACGCCAAGGGGAAGGGCTCGTACTACATCTTCGCCGACCGCTCCGGCTTCGGCGCGTACTCGCTGATCTACTCCGACGACCTCAAGGAGTCCAACCTCCCGGGGTGGGGAGAGCTGCTCGGCGCGCCGGCCCTGGACGACATCGGGCGCTGGCTTGGGGTCGACCTCATCGCGGCAGCGCACGGCAGGGACCTGAGACAGTGATTCGCGGCGTTGCCGCGACGGGCATTGCATGACGACATCGTACTCAACCACGAGGTGGTCTGTATGAAGCATTCGAGGTTCGGCCTGGTCTTTCTTCTGGCGTGCGGGGGCCTTCTGGCATGCAACGGAGATCCCACCTCCTCGATCCGGGACGACAATCCGCCCAGGATCGTCGCCGATCCCGCCGTCATCTTTCTCAATCAGGGCGAGACCAAGTCCATGACGGTGGAGCTGGTGGACGCCCAGGGCAACCAGCTCCCGGCGACCTTCGAGGCCACGTCCGGCGGCCCGGAGGCCACGGTCACGCGCGATACCACGTTCCTCGAGACCACGAACGGCACCAACTTGAATACCAGCGAACGGTTCGTGGTCACCTCGGGCGACGCCGGCCAGACCACGATCACCGTCTCGGCGTCGGGCCAGACCGCGGACATCCCGGTCAGCGTTGTGCCGCTCTCGATCGCCGCCACCTTCTCCAACGCCGCGCCTGCGGTCAACGAGGCGGTGACCATCACCCTGCCCGCCAGCTACAAGTTCGGGCCGGACGCCGGAGTGACGACCGACCTCGCTGACGCGGTGGTGCTGTCGTTCTCGGCAGACAGCACCGCGATCGACGTCGTCCTGCCGCCCGGGAGTTCTGGACCTTTGACACTGAACGGCGTGGCCGCTTCGTTCCTGCCTGGGCTTCCGTTGAGCCTCCCGACTGTGGACGAGGTGACGGCGGTCGGCACGCCGGTGGGTGGCGCCACCACCGCGGCTGCCTCACCGATACCGGTGCCGGCGCTCGACGCCACAACCACGTTTTTTGATGGCGGGAGCGGTGGGTTTACCGGGGGTGACATCAGCGGCGATGGCGGTGTTGGCGCGCAGTACTACTCATTCACCGTCACTGAGGCCGGCCATTACGATTTCACGACCGACTGGGGCAATGCTGCCGACATCGACGCCGCTCTATGCTTCGATGCCGCTTGCAACGACGGAACGTTCATCGGCGCCAGCGCCGACCAGCCCGAGACCGGTGGTGCTGATCTGACCCCGGGAACCTACTACGTCGCTGTGGTCCTGTTTGCCGGGACGGCGCCGCCCTTCATCAGACTGGACATAGCGCACTCGGCGATCGCGCCCTGATGAGCTGAGTAGGAAGGGAAAGCCCCCGCTGCGAGGCGGGGGCTTTTGTTTCCGCATCGTCCTGACGCCGGGCCGATCGGCCCCGCGTCATGCGGCCGACCTGACATCATGGCCGGCCGCCGGGGTTGGACCGTCCCCCGGTGAGGTCACCCCGTCCTTCGGAGTGGACACCCGCGCGGGCGCGCGAGCCACCGTGCTTCGGCTGATCCACTCGCCGAGCAGCTGCCCGTCGCCCTGGAACCGGAGCCGGTTCCGCGCGTCCATCACCCGAACCGTCCGGGCGATCTCCGTCGCTACCACCCGGAGCTCCTTCGTCGCGGCCATGTGTGCCGCCCGGCCGCGGGCGGCCAGGCTGACGGCCGCGTCGAACTTGTCGAGCAGCTGCACGAACAGGTCGAGCACCGACTCGGACAAGCCATACTTCATGAGCAGCTCCTTGTGGGCGTGCGCGGCCGCCGACATCGAGTTGGCGGCGGTCCGGAACGCGAGATAGGTATCGGCGCTGGGCTTGAAAATGAACGACTTGCCCAGCTCGTGATCCTCCCGCGCTGCCTGCTTCCCGACCTGCGCCAGATGGGCGATAGGACCCGCCAGCATCGCGCGCCGAACCGCGCGCTTCTCCGCCACCGCGGCGCGGACGTCGATCTGTCCCTCGCGCTGCGTGGCCGCCAGCCCGCGCCCGCGCTCCACCAGTTGCGTGAGCCTCGCTGATGACAGCGCATACCCTGCTTCGCTGTCCGGGTGGGCGGCGTTGAACTCGTCGGCGCTCCCGCCCATCTCGAGAAACCTGCGTGACCTGCCATCCATATGTGCCTCGTGCGTGTCGCCGGCGATGACCGGGCATCCACCGGCATTGGTGGTGATGCACGAATCGAAGGAACCGGCACACGTCCCGGCGGATGCCGGCTCGCGAGGACGAGAAGCATCGAGTGTGCCACGGCGACGCAGCCCATCGCCCGCATGCATGCCTCGGGCGATCGCGAGATGGAGACGATCGATGGCTCTACGGATTCGGGCGATCGCGAACGGGGTGACATCGATGACGGATTCGACGGACGAATACGCTGACACCGCACGGCGCCTCGCCGCGCGGGACGACAGACGGCGGAACGACGTCGTGGCGGGTCGAACCGAAGGGGAGCAGGAAGGAAACCGGCGAGTGAAGCGACGAAACCAATGTCCGTGACGCCGGCCACGCGCCGGGCGGTCGCTTACACGCCGCCGGACTGCGCGACCTCGAAGGGAATCCGGTCCCCGTCCCGGAACTGCCGCTGATACAGCCGGGCGTAGAGCCCGCCGAGCGCCAGCAGCGCCGAATGGGTTCCCTCTTCGACGATCCGGCCGCGGTCGAGCACCACCAGGCGGTCGGCGCGCTGCACCGTGCTGAGGCGGTGGGCGATGATGAGGGTCGTGCGCCCGATCAGGAGCCGCCCGAGCGCATCCTCAATGAGACGCTCGCTCTCGGTGTCGAGGTTGCTCGTGGCCTCGTCGAGAATGAGCACGGCGGGGTTCTTCAGGATCGCGCGGGCGATCGCCACGCGCTGGCGCTGCCCCCCCGAGAGTTTCACCCCGCGCTCGCCCACCAGCGTGTCGTATCCGTCCGACAGGCGCTCGATGAACTCGTGCGCGTGGGCCGCCCGGGCCGCCGCCTCCACGTCCGGGTCGGACGCGCCGGGGCGCGCGTACGCGATGTTCTCCCGGATCGAGCCGCTGAACAGCGCCGGCTCCTGCGGCACGACACCGATGCTTCCCCTGAGATCGGCCAGGCGGAGCGTGCGGATATCGGCGCCGTCGAGCATCACGCGCCCGCGCTGCGGGTCCCAGAACCTGGGGAGCAGGGACACGAGCGTCGTCTTACCCGCGCCCGACGGCCCGACCAGCGCCACCACTTCACCCGGCGCCACCGACAGCCGGATCCCGGCGAGCGTCCAATCCGCTTCCGTTCCGCCGTTCCGCCGTTCCGCCGTACCGCCGTACCTGAACCACACGTCGTCGAACGCCACCGCCCCGCGCACCGGGCCCGACAGTCTGACCGGTGACGGCGGGTCCGCGATTCCGGGCGTCATCTCCAGGATCTCGAATACCCGGTCCGCCGCGCCCACCGCCTCCTGATAGCTGCTGAACGAGGTCGCCAGCGCGCCGATCGAGGCCGCGATCGTGACGGTATAGAGGAGGAAGGAGACCAGCGCCCCGGCGGTCAGCGTGCCGGCCAGCACCAGCAGCCCACCCTGCCAGAGCACGAAGACGATCCCGGCGAAGGTCGAGAAGGTGAGCATTCCGAAGAAGAGGCCGCGAGTGCGGGCGCGCCGGATGGCCGTGTGCACGCTCGCCGCGATCCGCTCACCGTAGCGACTGCGCTCCGCCTGCTCCTGGACGAAGCTCTGCACTGTCCGGATCTGGGAGATCGCCTCCTCGGCCACCGCGGTCGCCTCGGCCACCCGGTCCTGCACCCCGGTGGTCATCCGCCGGAGCCTGCGCCCGAAGAAGATCGCGGTCCCCACCACCAGCGGCGCGACGCCGAGCGCCGTGAAGGTGAGCCGCGGCTGGAGGAGCGTGAGCAGCACCACGCCGCCCACGAGCGCCAGCACCTGCCGGGCGAACTCCGAGATCTGGTGGCTCAACACGCCCTGCAGGAGACCGATGTCCACCGTGAGCCGGCTGGTCAGCTCGCCGGTGCGCCGGTCGGCGAAGAATCCGGGCGGCATCTCGAGCAGCCGGGCGAACACCTCGCGCCGGAGACCGGCGACCGCCCGCTCGCCGACCGCGCTCAGCAGGTACGCCTGGATGTAGTTGAGGACGGCCTGCGCGGAGAAGAGGGCGACGAGTCCAAGCGCGATGCGGTCGAGCAGCACCCGGTCGTGCCGGACGAACGCCGCATCGAGCAGATACTTCACGATCATGGGGAAGGCGAGGCTGAGCGCCGCGCCGGCCAGCAGGGCGAGCGTCGCGCTCAGCAGCTGACCCCGGTACGGCTTCGTCCGGGGCCACAGCCGTGTCAGGTGTCCCGGTGAGGGGAGGCGGAGTCTCAGAAGGGAGTCAGCGGCCATGCTCCGACACCGGGCTGACGGTCGCCGTTTCATCCGGGCGATCGAGGATGATCACGTTGGGTGCCGCCGGGCGGTGCCCGAACGGGAGCGCCCGGTCCACCCCCATCGCCACGAAGAGCAGCGCGAGGTAGAGGAGCGAGTACCGGTACATCTGCCAGGCCACCGGGGTGACGCTTCGTTCCCGCAGCAGCCGCACGCAGTACCACAGCAGCCGCGCGCCGAGGATCGCGGCCGCCACCCCGTAGAACGCGCCCATCGCCCCGAAGAACGTCGGCATCACGGTGAGCGGCAGCAGCACCAGGGTGTACACCAGCATCTCGTACTTGGTGCGCGCCTCACCCCTCACCACCGGCAGCATCGGGATCCCGGCCTTGGCGTAGTCGGCTTGCTTGATCAGGGCGAGCGCCCAGAAGTGGGGCGGGGTCCAGTAGAAGATGATCGCGAAGAGGTACACCGCCGCGAGGTCCACCCGCCCGGTCATCGCCGCCCAGCCCACCAGCGGCGGGAACGCGCCGGCCGCCCCGCCGATCACGATGTTCTGCGGGCTGCTCCGCTTGAGCCAGATGGTGTAGACGAACACGTAGAACAGGAGCCCGCCGAGGGCGAGCCACGCGCTCAGCGGGTTGACCAGGAGCCAGAAGATGGCGAAGGCGGCCGCGCCGAGCCCGATGCCGAACACGAGTCCCGCGACCGGCGACACGCGACCCGACGGAATCGGCCGGAGGCGGGTCCGGCTCATCCTCGAGTCGATGTCCCGGTCGAACCACATGTTGATCGCGTTGGCCCCGCCGGCCATGCAGTACCCCGCGAGCGCCACCCAGAAGAGCTGGCCGAGCGTCGGGAGACCGGCCGGCGTGATGAACATCGGCGCGAGCGTCGTCACCAGGAGCAGGGAGATGATGCGCGGCTTGGTGAGGGTGATGAAGTCGCGAACGGGCGAACGGGCGAAAGGGCGAAAGGGCGAAAGGGACCGCCGTTCTGCTCCCTCGTCCTCTCGTCCCTTCGCCGTTTCGTCCTCTCGCCCTTCCACCGAGTAGACTACCAGCACCACGAGCGACGCCCAGACGAGCGAGCCCACCAGCAGGTGAAGCGCGCGAAGGGCGGGGGGAAGGAGGTGCACGACCATCGCAAAAGCGACAGCGATCTGCGCGAGTGTGGTCCACAACACGATGAGCGACCATCGACGGACCGCACTATGGTCCGTGCGCCCGTTCGCCCTTTCGCCCTTTCGCCCTATCGCCACGTACGCCGCCAGTGCCAGGAAGCCGAACGCCAGCACCCGGTGGGTCCAGTGGAGCGCCGCCAGCGGCGTGGCCGGCGGGAGCAGCGTGCCGTCGCAGAGGGGGAAACCGAGGCAGAGGAGACCGGCGTGGAAGTTGGCGACCTGGGCGCCGAACAGGATCACGATGAACCCGAACGCCGCCTCGGCGAGGATGAGACGGCGAAAAGGCGAAAGGGCGAAAGGGCGAGACATTCCGTCCCTGCGTCTCTCGCCCGCTCGCAATGCCACGACGAGCAGCGCCGCCAGCAGGAGCATCGCGTTGGCGAGGTGGGTGATGATGATCCAGGGGGGTAGCGCGAGCTTCACCGTGACCGCGCCGAGCAGCACCTGGACGACCAGGAGCACGAGGGCCAGGAGCGCGGGGCGGACGAGGGCCGGCTCGCGCCGGTGGCGCACCCAAGCCACGACCGCCACCGCGAGCACCACGAGACTGACCAGCGCCGCGGCCCACCGGTGCCCGATCTCGATCATCGTGGGCAGGTCGAGGGGCGGGAACCACTCGCCATCGCACCGGGGCCAGTGGTCGCCGCAGCCCATGCCGGACCCCGTGATGCGGACCACGCCCCCCAGGACGATCAGGCCGAGGGCGAGGCCCGCACCGGACCACGCCAGGCGGCGGAGAAGTCGCGGGTCGCGGGTCGGGGGTCGCGGGTCTTGACCTGCGGCTTCCGACTCGTGACTCGCGACTGGCGACTCTTGACTCATCGCGGCGAAAGAACGGGTCGCGGCAGGCCCTTGTCAAGGCTACATTTAGCCGATGCCACCACACCCGGACGCCTGGGGGGAACGGCTTCCCAGGAGCCTCGGACTCTGGAGCGCCATCGCGGTCCTGATCGGCAGTACCATCGGGAGCGGCATCTTCCGGGTCCCCGCCGGCGTCGCCGCGCGCCTGGGCCACCCCGGGCCGGTCCTGCTCGCCTGGGTGCTGGGGGGCCTCATCGCCCTCTTCGGCGCGCTCACCATCTCCGAGCTGGCCGCGGCGCTGCCCCGCTCCGGCGGGGTCTTCGCCTACCTCCTCGAGGGCTTCGGCCCGCTACCCGCCTTCCTGTTCGGCTGGTCCGAGCTCACCGTCATCCGCGCCTCCGCCCTCGGCGCCATAGCCACCATCTTCGCCGAGTACCTGGGGTACTTCATCAAGCTGTCGCCCGAGCAGGTGCGGTACGTCGCCGCGGCGGCCGTGCTGCTGGTCGGGGCCATCAATTATGTCGGCGCCGCCAGGGCGGCGGTGGTGATGAACCTCGTGACGCTGCTCAAGTACGGGGCCCTGGCGGGGCTCGCGGTCCTCGCATTCGCCGCGGGCGACGGGAGCGCGTCGCACTTCACGCCGGCCTGGGAGGGCGGGATCGACCTCTCGCTCATCGGTACCGCCCTCATCGCGATCATGTGGACCTACGATGGGTGGGCCGACCTCTCGTTCATGGGCGGCGAGGTGAAGGACCCCCAGCGCACTTTCCCGCTCGCACTCATCGTCGGGACCGCCGGGATCGTCGTGGTCTATCTCCTCATCAACGTCGCCTACATCTATCTCGTGCCGCTGCCCGAGATGGCGCAGGCCAAGCTGGTGGCCGCCGCCGCGGCCGACCGGATTCCCCTGCTCGCGGGCGCCGGCGGGGCGGTGGTCTCGGCGATCGTGATGACGTCGTGCTTCGGCGGCCTCAACGGGTCGATGATGACCGGCCCGCGGATCTTCTTCGCCATGGCCGACCGGGGACTCTTCTTCAGCGTCATCGCGCGGGTCTCGCCGAAGTTCGAGAGCCCGTCGGTCGCGATCTGGCTCGCCACCGCGCTCGGGATGGTGTACGTGCTGCTGAACGACTTCCAGCAGCTGGCCGACAAGTTCATCCTGGGAATCTGGCCGTTCTACGCGCTGGCGGTGGCGGCGGTGTTCGTGCTCCGGCGCACCCGGCCGGAGATGCCGAGGCCGTACCGGACGTGGGGGTATCCGGTGGTGCCGCTGTTGTTCCTGGTGGCGTCGCTGGCGATGGTGGTGAACGCGCTGGTGACCGACCCGGTGAACACGGGGGTGACGTTCGGGATCATCCTGGCCGGCGTGCCGGTGTACTACGGGTGGCGGGCGCTTGGGGGTCGGGCGGAGACGGCCGAGGGTTAGCATCGCTTCTTCCATCGCGGGCATCGGAAGGGGAGCGGGAGGCGGGAGTGCACCGGCTTGGGCGCTGCAGTCTGCTCCGCTCGGAGCCAGCAAACTGCGCTGTCTCCTCGTCTGCGCTGACTGAACGCGCCCGTCGCCAGCGCACCCCCGCCTCCCGCTCCCCTTCCGCGCATGTGAACGTGTCGCTCAGATCGCCAGGGTCACGCGGACCGACAGAGCTGGTCCCGTCCCGCCTACCAGCGAACTTCGACCGCCAGATCCCCCGCCCGCACGCTGTGGGTCAGCGCCCCCACCGACACGAAGTCCGCCCCCGCCTCCGCATAGCCTCGCACATTCTCCAGCGTGATCCCGCCGGTGGCCTCGATCTCGATGTTCGCCCGGAGGGTCCGCGCCTTGTCGCCCCAGACGCGCACGGTGTCCGGTTGCTGGTTGTCCACCAGCAGCCCCGTCGCGCCGGCCCGGCATGCCTCCTCGAGCTGCGCTTCCGACTCGACCTCCACCTGCAGCGCCGTGATCCCGAGCTCACGCGCGTCGTCGAGCGCCTGCGCCAGGCTCCCCCCGCTTTGCGCCAGCGCCTGCCAGTGGTTGTCCTTCACCATCACCTCGTGGGCCAGGTCGGCCCGGTGGCGCATGCCGCCGCCCGCGATGACCGCGGCGATGTCGAGCGCGCGAAGACCGGGCGCGGTCTTTCTCGTGTGGAGGATGCGGCAGGGGAGGCCGGCGACGGCATCCACGTACGCGCGTGTGAGCGTCGCGATGCCGCATGCCCGCTGGAGCAGGTTGAGCAAGGGACGCTCGGCGCGAAGGATCCGGGCGAGCCGGCCGCGGATTACGCCCGCGGTGGCACCGGCGGCCAGCACGCGGCCGTCCGACGCGCGCCAGTCGATGCGGCAGTCGCATGCCTGGGCCACCGCGTCGGCGAACGCGTTGCCGGCGAGGACGCCGCCGCTCCGGTACTCGATGATGCCTTCGGCATCGAGACCCGCGGGCACGGTGACCAGCGTGGTGACGTCGCGCTCGCCGTCCTCACCCAGCGCGGCCGCCGCGATCCGGTCGCGGGGGACGTCCGGCGTCACCGGCCCAGGGCCACCATCCGGTCGATGGCGCCTCGGGCCCGGTTGGCGATATCCTCGGGGACCGTGATGTGGTACTGGTCGTGGAGCAGCGAGTCGCGCACGCCGGGCAGCGTGATGGTCTTCATGAACGCGCACACCGCTTCGGGATCGGCCGGAATGAACTGCTTCGACGGCGCCATCTGCTGCATGCGGTGCATGATCCCGGTCTCGGTCGCGATGATGAAGCGCGACGCGGGCCGCTCCGTGACGGCGCGGATCATCCCCTCGGTCGAGGCGATGTGGAGCCCCTCGGGCTTCACGTCGCCCATCCCCATCTCGTAGATGAGCTGGCCGGCGCAGCCGCACTCGGGATGCACCAGCACCTCCGCGTCGGGATACTCGGCGCGCGCCGCGTTGAGCGTCTCGGCCCGGATGCCCTTGTGCACGTGGCACTCGCCCATCCAGACCTCGACCTTCCGGTCGGGCCGCATCCGCCTCACGTGGGCGCCGAGGAAGAAGTCGGGAAGGAAGAGGATGCCCTTGTCGGCCGGGATCGCGTCGATCACGTCGAGCACGTTGCCGCTGGTGCAGCAGTAGTCCAGCTCGGCCTTCACGTCCGCGGTGGTGTTGACGTAGCCGACCGAGATGTAGCCGGGGAACTGCGCCTTCCAGTCTCTCACGTCCTCCGCGGTGATGGTGGCCGCGAGGGAGCAGCCGGCCCGCAGATCGGGGAGGAGGACGCGCTTGGTGGGCGACAGGATCGCGGCGGTCTCCGCCATGAAGTGCACGCCGGCGAAGATGATGACGTCGGCCTCGGTCCCGGCCGCCTGCCGCGAGAGGCCGAGCGAGTCTCCCACGTAGTGGGCGACGTCCTGCACTTCGGGGCGCTGGTAGTTGTGGGCCAGCACCACCGCGTTCCGCCGGCGCGCCAGCTCCCGGATCTCGGCCTGCAGGGCGGCGATCTCGGACGGGGACTGGTCGAGCTGCTCGATGATCGGGAGGGCGATCGACGTGCCGTCGCGCCGAGGAGTCACGCCGACTCCTTCTTGAGCGCCTTGGGCGCCGGCGGGTAGTCGAGACGCCGGTGGCCGCCGCGGCTCTCCCGGCGCTTGCGCGCCGCCTGCGTGATCAGCCGGGCGACGAGGAGCTGGTTGTGCGTCCGCCATGCGCCGACGGGGGTGGCCGCCGTGAGCCGCTCCAGCTCCTGCTCGGCGTGCAGCAGCGAGGCCTCGGTGCGCTGCACCCCGACGGCGGCGGTCATGATGTCGCGCATCTCGTTACGGATCGGCTCGCAGCCGTCGTCCGCGCCTGTGTCTCGCGTCTCGGGGATGTCGGGACTCGCGACTCTCGACTCGCGACCCGAGACCACCGACGGGCGGCTTTCGACTCGCGCCCCGATGACGGACCGGCCGGCCCGGTCGGCGAAGACCAGGCCCTCGAGCAGCGAGTTGGAGGCGAGACGGTTGGCGCCATGCACGCCGGTGGAGGCGACCTCGCCCACGGCCCAGAGCCCCCGCAGGCTGGCGCGCCCCTCGAGATCGGTCTGGATCCCGCCCATTGCATAGTGGAGTGCCGGCGCCACCGGCAGCAGATCGGTGCCCGCGTCGAGGCCGTGCCGCTGAAGCATCTGCGTGATGCCGGGGAACCGGATCGAGAAGTCGTCCACCTCGCGCGCGTCGAGCCAGGCGCCGCCCTCGGCATCCGCCGCCGCCACCGCGCGCGCCAGCACGTCGCGCGGTGCCAGCTCGCCCCGGGAGTCGGTGTCGAGCGCGAAGCGACGGCCGTCACGATCGACGAGGATCGCCCCCGCGCCCCGCACCGCCTCGGAGATGAGCGGCGCGGGATTGACGCCGGGGAGCTTGAGCGCGGTGGGATGGAACTGGAGGAACTCGATGTCGCGGAGCTTCACGCCCCCTTGGTGCGCGAGGGCCCAGCCGTCGGCCGTGGCGACCTTGGGGTTGGTGGTGACGGCGTAGAGCTGTCCCACGCCGCCGGTCGCGAGGATCACCGCGGGGGAAAAGATGGGACGGCTGGCGCTCGCTTCCGCCGTTCCGTCGTTCCGCCCAATCACCGAGACGCCGATGACGGCGCCTTCGTCCGCGATCAGCGAGGTGACCTCGGTGTGCTCGAGCAGCTCGAGCAGGGGATGGTGGCGGACGACCTGGGCCAGGCACGCGATCATCGCCGCGCCGGTCCGGTCGCCGCCGGCGTGGATGATCCGCGGCCTGGTGTGGGCGGCCTCCAGGCCGAAGCGGAGCCGGCCGTCAGGCCCGCGGTCGAACACGGCCCCCAAGGCAAGCAGCTCGTAAATCCTGTCCGGGCCTTCGCTTGTCAGAATGCGGACGGCTTCGGGGTCGGCTAGCCCGTCGCTCGCGGCCAGGGTATCGGCGGCGTGCTGGCTGGGGCTGTCGCCCGGCCCCAGCGCCACGGCGATGCCGCCCTGGGCCCAGGAGCTGGCGCTGTCGGCCAGCGTTTCCTTGGTGACGAGTATGGCGGGCTGCCCCTCGGACGCGAGCCGCCAGGCCGTCCACAGGCCGGCGATCCCGGTACCCACGATCACGGGGCGGGGGGGAGACATAGTCAGGGAAATATACTCGCGGGTCGCGGGTCGCGGGTCGCAGCCCGCGACGCGTAGCTCGCGACCCCCTACGTCCTCACCCGCGACAGCAGCACCAGCCCCGCGAGCAGGAACAGCATGTTGGGGAGCCAGGCCGCGACAATCGGATCGATGACGCCTCCGGCGCCCACCGCCTTCATGATCTGGGTGATCAACAGGAAGAGGACGGTGGTCCCGAGACTGATCGCCACGCCCACCGCGGCGCCGGCGCGCGGGGTGGTGACCGCCAGCGGCGCGCCGAACAACGCGATGATCATGCACGTCGCCGGCAGCGCGAGCTTGAGCGCCTGCTCCACGATCAGCTTGTTCGCATCGTTCCCCGACCGTTTGAGCGCGTCGATGTACTGTCCCAGCTCGGCATAGCGCATTTCGTCGGGCGCCTTGGGCTCCGCCAGCAGGTCGGCGGGCGTCTGCTTCAGATCGCGCAGCTTCATCGTCCGGAAGGCGAACATCGCCTGCCGGTTGGGCCCGGCGATCACCCGGCTCGACCCGTCCCTGATCCGCCACGCCCTGCCCTTGTCGTCGTAGCTGGCGCTGTCGGCGGTGATGATGAGGTCGGGGTACGACTCGCTCGAGCCCTGCCGCTCGAACATCACCTGCTTGAGCTGGCGGGTGCTCACGTCGAGCGACCTGATGGTGTAGACCCACCCATCGTCGCCCCGGTAGACGAAGTTGAAGCGCGAGCGGGTCGGCCTCGTCTGCTTGGCCTTCTGGATCTCGAGCTGGCGCGCCGTGGCGCCCGGCGCCATTTCCCCCACCGTGAAGGCCAGGAGCGTCGCCCCGACCGAGGCGAGAAAGATCGGCAGCATGAGACGATAGAAGCTCAGGCCGCTGGCCTTGGCTGCCGTCAGCTCCGAATGCCGGCCCATGGCCCCCACCGTGAACACGGTGGCGAACAGCACGGCCGCCGGCATGACGATGAACGCATTCTCCGGGATCGAGTAGACGTAGCTGATCACGATCTCCTTCATGGTGAGACCGCGATCCAGCAGCCGGTTGAGCGTGTCGGTGAGGTTGATCATGATCGAGACGATCGGGAATCCGAGCGCCGTGAGGATGAAGATCCGGAACCAGTTGCCGACCACGTAGCGGTCGAGCGTGCTGATGCCGAGCTTCTCGGTGATTCTCCCGATGGGGAGCATGGACGGTTACGCTTCCCTCTGCCGGAGGCGCCGGCGGATCCGCCGCGCCATGTGGCGGAAACCGTCGAGCACTTCCTGGAAGTCGCCGCCGCGGGTGGATCCACTCTCGCGGCTCACCCGGACCAGACCGATCAGGCCGATGATCGTGAGGACGATGTTGGGCGACCACATCGCCAGCCAGGGCGAGACGAGCCCCCGGTCGGCCAGGCTCTCACCGGCCGTCAGCCCTACATAATGAATGGAGAACACCGCCAGCCCGCCCCCGATCACCAGCCCGATCCCGCCCCGGGGGAACCGGAGCGCCATCACGATCCCGATGATGACGAACGAGATGCAGGCGAGGCTGATGGCCCACTTCTTATGGACCTCGACCAGGTAGCGGTCGGCCCGCTGGTCGGCGTCCTTCATCCGGTCGATGGCCGTCGCCACCTGTGACCAGTTGGAGAGGGTCATCCGGGGCCCTGGCGGGGTCGGCCGTGGCTTGATCGGCTGAGGCCCGGGCTTGACCGTCTGCGGGGCCTTTCCTTGTGCGGGCCCCTGCGCCTCGGCCGTCCTCGGAAGGATCAGCTGGTGGACCGACTGGATCCAGCCGCAATAGCGCGGCCGCCGCCACGCCGAGTCGCCGGGCGACGGGGTGGGGATCGGGGGAAGGTCCAGCAGGCGGCGGAGGTCCGACACGAGCAGCTCCCGCCGGTCTCGCGTCGCCTCCCCCCGCTCGTTGCGGGCGGAATGGATCACCGAGAGCATCTCGCAGGTGCTCATCTCCCGGTCGCCCCGCACGGCCTCGCTGGTATTCCGTTCCAGCTCGTCGAAGACGTTCCGCACCCGGATGTCGTTCACGTGATAGTAGGTGAGCTGGAACGTCTGCGGCTCGGCGGGACGGAACTGGTGGATGGCGCCGTCATAGAGCCGAAGGCTCAGGTCGGTCTGACCCTCGGCGTAGGCCATCTGGCCGCTGTCGGCGTAGATGATCCGCCGGCTGCTCTCGCCGCCCACGTCGTAGATGGTGACGTCCTTGAGCCGGCCCGTGGCCGCGTCGATGCGCCCCGCCCGCAGGAAGTACTGGGAAGGCGGCACCTCGTTGATGACCTGCTCGCGCAGCTCGAACGTTGGTTTCTTGCGGCCGATGTCGATCAGGAGGCTGCGGAGCCGGGCGTTGCTGCGGGGCAGAACCTGGTCCACGAAGGCGAAGTTGAACGCCGACATGAGGACCCCCCACACCAGCACCGGCGCGAGGACCTGGTAGACGCTGATCCCGCTCGCCCGCATCGCGGTGATCTCGTTGTCGGCCGCCAGGTGGCTGAACGCGTACAGCACGGCCAGGAGCACCGCCATCGGCAGCGTCATGGCCACGATGAACGGCACGCTCAGGCCAAAGACCTCGGCGATGACCGTCCACGGCAGGCCCTTGCCCACCAGCGCGCCGAACTTCTTGGCGATCTGGCTCAGGAGCATGAGGCTGGTGAGTGCCGTCAGTCCGAAGAAGAAGGGCGCCGCCAGCTGGCGGAGGAGATAGCGGTCGATCAGGCGCACGTGAGAGCTAACTCGCCACGTTGTAAGGGGTTGTTTCGTTGCTTATATTCTCGGAGTCCGTCACCCGAAGCGTCATCGTGATCCTCTAGAGTGATACGCCTCCCAGTTGCCCTGGGCTGTCTCTTCCTGCTGCCCCAGCTCCTCAGCGCACAAGCCGATACCACAGGGCCGGCGCTGCGGCTCACGTTCCACCGGCCGCCGCTCGAGCTCGCGGAGCCGGCGGCCCTTCGCTCCCCCTGGCTCGGCGCCCCCCGCCTCGTCGCTGCCGCCCGGATCGCCGCCTTCGACAGCGCGCTCGCGAAGATGCTGGCCGCGGAGCGCCGGGACCAGGGTGTGGGCCAGCGGCTCCGGCTGCTCTACGGCCGGCCCGTGGTGGCCGCCGAGCAGGAGCAGGAGGGGGAGCGCCGCCCCGGACGGAATCTGCTCGGTCTGCCCACGAAATATGCCGACCTGACCATCGACGGCCAATCGCGGCTGGAGCTGCGGACCGACCGGATACGCGAAGAGCGCTGCAGCCCCGCCCTGATCCTCGACCCCAATTCCGCCTGCCGGGCCAAGTTCAAGCCGCCGAGCCTGGACAACGAGCTGAGCATTCGCTCGGCCGGCCTCCTCGGGCAGCGGGTGCACGTCAACATCGACTACGACGGCCAGCGCGACTTCTCCGCCAACAACAACGTTCAGGTGTACTACGAGGGGCTGCAGGACGAGATCGTCCAGCGGGTCGAGGTCGGCACCGTGACGTTCCAGCCGCCGCCGTCCCGATTCATCGCGTCCGCCGTTCCCGCGACCAATTTCGGCGTCAACGCGACGTTCGAGGTCGGGCCGCTTCAGTTCCAGACCCTTGCGGCTACCCAGAAGGGTAGCGTGGTCGCCGAGCGGACGTACACGATCGGCGCCACCACCACCCAGGCGCAGGACCGCCAGCTCCGCGACCTCGACTTCGAGACCGGCCGCTTCTTCTGGGTCGTGGACCCGGCCACCATCGCGGGATATCCCGCGATCGACATCCTGAATCTTCCATCCGGCGCGTTGCCCCCCGCGGCGACGCCCCAGCAGGTGCGGCTCTACCGCTACCGGGCCTCGGCCGGCCATTCCGGAGTGAACCCGAATCTCGGCGGCATCACGGCCCTGGCTCGGCGCACGGACAGCCCCCAGCAGTTCGGTCCCGTCCGGTGGGAGCTGCTGATCCAGGGCACCGACTACTACGTGGACCCTTCGGGGCTCTGGATCATGCTGGCCACCAAGCTCGACCAGAACGACTACCTGGCGGTGAGCTATCAGACGGTGACCGGGACCACGGTCGGCACCTACCCCTCCGCCGACCGCGGCACGGTGGACCAGGGCGGCGTCGGGGTGGCGCGGGACACCGTCGAGCTGATCGTGCAGCCGCAGCAGGGTCCCGAACTCCCGACGTTCCGCTACGAGATGCGGCAGGTGTACCGGGTGGCGGGCGCGGACCTCAACCGGGCGTCGCTCGATGTGCGGCTCACACTCAACCGGAGCGAGCAGCCGGCCTCGGGGGCGGCGCAGACGTACCTGCAGCTCTTCGGCTTGGCGCTGCCGAACGATCCGACCGTGTTCGACCGTGACAACCGGCTGTTCCCCCGTGCCCGGGACCCGGACGCCGCACAGATCGTGAACGAGGGCTATATCGTCCTCCCCAACCTGCAGCCGTTCGCGAACGCGCCCCAGCTCACGCCCGCCGAATCATCCGACTCGCTGTACCGCACGCCGCTGTTCCTGCTCCTGTCCCAGGGGCCCGCGACCAAGTTCAGCCTGCAGCTCCACTACGAGGCCACCGGCGGCGGCGACCGGTCGACCCTCGACCTGAACGCGCTTCAGGTGCGCGACGGGAGCGAAGAGCTGTCCGTGGGCGGCCGGAAGCTGGTGCGCGACGTGGATTACCGGATCTCGTACGACCTGGGCCAGGTCACGTTCATCGATCCCGACGCGCTGTTCGGCCAGGGCACGGCACAGGTGACCGCGCGCTTCGAGGAGCGGGGACTCTTCGCGGTGGCGCCGACGACGATCTTCGGGCTCTCCTCCCGGTACAGTCTGGGCAACCGCGGCGCCATCAACCTGATCGGGCTCTACCAGAAGGAGCAGACCGCGTTCACGAGGCCGGCACTGGGTCTGGAGGCGAGTGCCAATCTCATCGGCGGCGTCAACACCCAGCTGCACTTCAAGCCGACCGCGATCACCAGCTTCCTCAACAGCCTGACGACCAAGTCGTCCACGGCCCCGTCGCTGCTCGACCTGAACGCGGAGTTCGCCTTCACCAAGCCCGACCCGAACCGGTCGGGTCAGGCCTACCTCGAGGAGTTCGAGGGAGAGTCCGGCTTGCAGGTGTCGCTTCGGGAGTCGTCATGGGAGTTCGGGAGCCGGCCGCAGCAGGCGACCGGTCTGGAGGACATCCTCCCGGGCGGATTCGATCTGGCCGACGCGGTGCAGCTCACCTGGCAGAACCTCATTCCCGCCCCGGGGGGCGGGGCACTGGAGCTCCGGCCCCAGGACATCGACTCGCTGATCCGGATCGCCGGCCGCACCGAGGACCGCGAGACGGTGCTCTACACCACGCTCCACGCGGATACGGCGGGCGGCATCGTGCAGCAGAACAATGCGTCGCGCTGGTCACAGCCGGCGCGCCTCAACCGTCCCCGCTGGCGCAGCATGGTCACCTCGCTGAGCCCGACCGGGGTGGACCTCAGCCAGGACGAGTATCTCGAGTTCTGGGTGTTCCAGCCTCCCGGCTCGCCGGCGGACTCGGCGGGCCTCCGCCTCGTGGTCGACCTCGGGACGGTGAGCGAGGACGCGGTGGCCGTCGCGCCCGATACGCTCACGGTGAACGGGTCCGACAGCCTCTACACCGGCCGCCAGTACGTCGGTCTCGGCCGGCTCGATACCGAGCGGTCGTCGCTCGGCATCTTCAACGCCCAGGTCGACGACATCGGCATCCTGAGCGACCGGCCGTCGACCATCTTCCAGACCGGCGTGGGACCGATCGAGGATCTGCCGCTGTGCCAGCGGGTGCTCAGCTCGTCCGTCCCGGTGTTTCCCTGGGGCGACCTCAGCGCGCGATGCACCAACGGCAACGGCGTGCTCGACACCGAGGACCTCAACGGTGACGAAGTGCTGGACGGCGCGGGGTCGAACGAGAACGTCTTCCGCTACATCGTGGACCTCGCGGCCGACAGCTTCTTCGTACGCATCGGCACCTCGCCGAGCTGGAAGCTCTATCGCATTCCGATCCGCTCGCCCAGCGTCACGATCAACACGCCGACCCTACGGCTGGTGCAGCACCTGCGAATCACCATGGTGACGCCGCCCGACCCGGGCGCGCCCGACATCATCGCGAGGGTGGCGATGGCACGCCTGCGGTTCGTCGGCTCGCCCTGGGTCCGCCGCTCGGAGACGCCGATGGCCGGCCTGGCCAGCGTCCTCGGCCTGCCGCAGGGCCTGGTGAGCACGTCGATCGTCTCGACGGAGAACCGGCTCGATCTGGGCTACGTGTCGCCGCCGGGCATCTTTGACGACGTGACCCGCCGGGGCGGCGACCAGCAGGACCAGGGCACGCAGATCAACGAGAAGTCGCTGCGGATCGTGGCCTCCCAGGTCGGGCTCAACCAGCGGGCCGAGGCGTACTTGCGGTTTCCCGGCGGCGCGCAGAACCTGCTGACGTACCGGCACCTCCAGGCGTGGTTCAGGGGACGGGGCGCCGGGTGGGACGAGGGGGACTTCCAGGCGTTCATCAAGCTCGGCAGCGACGACCAGAATTTCTATCTCTATAGAACGGGCGCGCGCTCGACCACGTGGGAGCCCGAGGCCATCATCGACCTCGATACGTGGCGGCGGCTGCGGGCCCAGATCGAGACCCGCTGGCTCTCGGGCGAGGCGCCTTCGGGCGCGGCCGAGTGCGGGATGGACGACCCCACCGCGTTCGTCGCCTGCGATGGGCCCTACATCGTCAACGTGCGGGACCCCGCCGTCAACCCGCCCAATCTCGCGGCGGTGCAGGAGGTGGCGGTCGGGCTCTATCGGGTGGCGCAGAACGTGACGGTCGATCCGGTCGAGCTCTGGGTCGACGACATCCGGCTCGCCGATCCGGTGTCGCGCACCGGCACCGCGGCCTCGCTCGATGCGCGGCTCGCGGCGTCGGACGTCGGGAACTTCACCATGTCGCTCGTCCGCGAGAACGGCCAGTTCCGCCAGATCAACGAAGACCCGACGTACCGGGGCAGCAACGTCCTCCGGCTGGCGGGCAACCTCAGGTTGGAGCGGTTCCTGCCCACGTCGCTCGGCCTCGTCGTCCCGCTGAGCGCGAGCTACAACCGCACCGGCATCGATCCCGAGCTGCTCGCGGGGTCCGATCTCGAGACCTCCACGCTGCCGGGGCTCAGAACCCCGAAAGCGTGGAGCGCCACCTATTCGCTGGCGATCCGGCGCGGCGTGCAGGGAAAGGACTGGGTCGCCCGCGGCTTCATCGATCCCCTGGCGCTGACCGCCAGTCTCACCCAGGGGGTCAACCAGACCGACCTCTCCCGCGCCGAATCGAACAACTATGCGCTCACGGCCACCTATGGGCTCTCGCTCAAGCGCAGTGGATTCGGGCTGGGGCTCGGCGGCATCGCGAGGGGACTGCCGGGCTGGATGCGCCGGGGCGACCTCGGGCACGCGCTCGAGAAGGCGACCCTGAGCCTGGTGCCGACCCGGATCCGGTTCTTCAGCGGTCTGACACGCGACCGGGCCACCGCGACGGCGTTCCGCGTTCCCATCGAACAACCCGAAGACGCGCTCCGGGTGCCCACGCTCGCGCTCAACCACCTGTGGCGCAACTCGGCCGGATTGACGTGGCAGCCGCTCGGGATGCTGACCCTGAACGGCGATCTGGCCAGCACCCGCGACCTCCGGGTCTATCCCGATTCCACCACGCTCGGCCGGCTCGCCACCGCGGAGCGCAAGGCCTTCCTAGGCATCCCGGTGGGCGTGGAGCGGGATCGAAACCTCACGACCGGGCTCGCCCTCACACCCGCGGTGGCGTCATGGCTGCGGCCGCGGTTCCTGAGCTCGAGCTCGTTCATCCTGTCGCGCAGTCTCTCGAGCCGAGACCCGGTCCGCACCGGCGACAGCGCCGGCGCGTTCATCCTGCCGCAGACGCTCAACAACAGCCGGACCAACGAGCTCGGCGCGGGCGTGGACTTCGCCCGCGGTCTCCGCCAGGTGTTCGGCGACAGCTCGTTCCTCGGGAAGGCCCTCGCCAAGGTGCGGCCGGTGGACATGAGCACCCGGCTCACCCGCAGCTCGACCTACGATCTCACGGCGTTCGATCCCTCGCTCGCCTACCAGCTCGGGTTCGGCGGGCTCGACGATTTCCTGTTCCAGGAAGGCACGCCGGCGCGGGGCGTGGCGGAGGCGCGGACGGCCACCATTGCCGGTGGGGCGGACCTGCCGGCGGGAATCTCGGTCACCTTGTCCCAGGCCCGCACCAGGACGTCGCGCCTCCAGCAGGTGAGCAACGTGCTCATCGTGACGGAGACCAACCAGCTGGAGTGGCCGGTGGGGAGCGTCCGGTGGTCGCGGTCGTTCAAGAAGGGGGTGTTCGCGCTCATGGCCGTGGGCGCCAACTTCCGGGTGCGGAAGGGGAGCTCCACCCAGTCCGGCAACAACGTCGCCACGCAGGCGCTCACCTCCATCCGGTCGTCGTCGCTCACGCCCGATCTGCAGATCGGATTCCGGAACGGGGTCAGCTTCAGCCTGTCGCTGAGCGATCTCGACCAGTCGAACGCCTCCAACGGCAACGAGACCCGGCTCGACCAGGGAGACCTGAGCGGATCGCTCACTTATGCGTTCCGCATGCCCTCGTCGCTGAGCCGGACCCGCAGGCAGGTGCGGAGCTCGCTGTCGTTCCTCTCGAGCGACTCGAAATCATGCCTCAAGCAGGCCCAGGCGGCCGAGTGCGAGACGGTGTCGGATGTGAGCCGCAAGGAGCTTCGCGGGGGTCTCGATACCGATCTGCTCAAGACGCTCACCGGCGGTCTCCAGGTCGGGTACGCGCTCAACGACGCGAGGCACCTGAGCCGCCGGACGTCACAGATCTCGATCATCGCGTCGTTCCAGTTGTCGTTGTTCGCGGGGGATTATAGATAGACGGCTGAAGGCTGAAGGCTGAATGCCGAAGGCTGAAGGCTGAGCGCGCGTTTCGGTCGTTCCTCTTGTTGACTTTCCAGATCGGGATGAGTTCTATCCGACCCCTCCACCCATGACTCGAGCCTCGACCTCCGTGACCAGCGACCCGCGACCCGCGACCCGCGACCTTCGACGCATCGCCATCATCCTGCTCGTCGTCCTCGCCGCCTGCCACGAAGCGGCGCCCCATCGCCGGGAGTTCGACGGCGCCTCGGCGTTCAAGTACGTCGAGACGCAGGTGGCGTTCGGGCCAAGGATTCCGAACACGGAGGCGCACGTAAAGATGGCGGCGTGGCTGGACAGCATGCTGCGCGCGCGGTCGGACACGCTGGTGGTTCAGAAGTGGAATCATGTGACCGCCAAGGGCGACACGCTCCGTCTCACCAATTTCATCGCCCGCTTCAACCCGGGGGCCACGAAGCGCATCCTGTTCCTGGCCCACTGGGACAGCCGGCCGATCTCCGACGGACCCAAATCCTCCGACAAGACCAAGCCGGTGCCCGGCGCCAACGACGGCGGGTCGGGTGTCGCGCTGCTCATGGGAGTGGCCGACGCGCTGACCAGGGACTCGACGACCCTCGGCGTGGATCTGTTGTTCGATGATGGGGAGGACTACGGAGACTTCGAGGCCAAGCCGGCCGACGACGTGCTGATCGGCGCCCGCTACTACGCGGCCAACCAGCTCCCAGGGCCGCAGCCGCTCTATGCCGTGCTGTGGGACATGGTGGCGGCCAAGGACCTCACGATCTATCAGGAAGGAAACTCTCTGGTGGGGGCCCCCGAGGTGGTGGAGCGGGTGTGGGACACCGCGCGCGACCTGGGGTACGCGAGCACCTTCATTGCGTCACCGAAGTACACGCTCATCGACGACCACCTCGAGTTGCAGAAGGTCGGTATCCGCGCGATCGACATCGTCGGCTTCGACTACCAGGACACGTACTGGCATACGCCCGAGGACACGATCGACAAGGTGTCGGCCGCGAGCCTTCAGATCGTCGGTGACGTGGCGATGGCGCTGGTGCGGAAGGAGGAATAGGGCGAAAGGGCGAAAAGGGGTGAAGCGATCTGCGCGGCCTCGCCCCGTCCTGAGTGAATCCGGGTGCGCCCTTTCGCCCTTTCGCCCTATCGTCGGACATGTCCTCCGCCGAGCGTCGTGCGCTGCTCCTCTTGTTGTCGCTCGGGCTGGCGGGCCAGGGGGTCCGCTGGCTCGCCACCCGCCCGGGCCAGGCTCCCGGCGAAATCCAGCTGATCCAGACCCTTCCCCCGCAGTCTCCCATCGCTCACCGCGACAGCATTCTCGCGGTCGCACGGCCGCTCGGGCCCGAGGAGCGCATCGACGCCGACCGCGCCACCGCGACGGAGCTGGCCCGGCTTCCGCGCGTCGGGCCCGCGCTGGCCAAGAGCATCGTCGCCGACCGCGAGGCCCATGGACCGTTCGGGGGTCCCGAGGGGCTCGACCGCGTACCCGGTGTCGGTCCCGGCTTGCTTGCGGCGCTCGGCCCGCATCTCGCGTTCAGCGGCACGGTCAGGACCAACGCACCGGGGCAACTGCGCCGCGCCGAGCTCGCGACTGGCGACTCGCAGCCTCAGCCTCTCGATCTCAATTCCGCAACCGCCGCTGAGCTCGAGCGGTTGCCCGGAATCGGGCCTGCCCGGGCCCGGGACATCGTGGCCAACCGCGAGCGGCACGGGTCTTTCAGTAGGGTCGCGGACCTGGACCGGATCCCGGGGATTGGGCCAGCCGCGGTGGCGAGATTGAGCACCCTCGTTCGGGTGCGCTGATCCCTCCCACTCGCGGTCGTCCCGGCTGCCGCTTCAGGGTAGTAACCCCCAGTCACCATGTAGCTTAGAGAGATCAATCGCGACCATGGCAACCGCAGCGCCCGCTGGCGGCGCCGATCGGCTTGGCGAAGTCCTGCTCCGGGAAGGCATGCTTTCCCGGGAGCAGCTCATTCAGGCGCAACATGAGCAAAAGACCTCGAAACACCGGCTCGGCTACGTGCTGGTCAAGCTCGGCCTGGTGCCCGAAATCGAGATCACCAAGATCCTGGCCCGGCAGCATCGCATGCCGGCCGTGGATTTGTCCCGCTTCGACGTCGATCCGAAGATCCTGAAGCTCGTGCCGTCCGAGATGGCGGCCAAGGGCGTGGTGCTCCCGCTCAAGCGCGAGGGGCGCACGCTCACCGTCGCCATGGCCGATCCCAGCGATCTCGGCCTGCTCGAAGACCTCAAGTTCATCACCCGGTTCGATCTGTTTCCGGTCATCGCGGGCGAGTTCACGCTGCGCTCGCTGATCGAGAAGCACTACCAGGCCGCCGACGACCAGGGTCTCCAGAACATCATCAAGGACATGGAGGCCACCGGCGAGGACGTCGAGGTCGTCGAGGAACAGGAAGAGGAGACCGCCAGTCAGGCGCAGATCGAGGATGCCCCGGTCGTCAAGCTGATCAACGGGCTCCTGATCGACGCGGTCAAGCGGGGCGCGAGCGACATTCATATCGAGCCGTTCGAGCACGAGATCCGGGTGCGCTACCGGGTGGACGGCGCGCTCCTCGAGATCATGCGCCCGCCGCTTCGCATGCGGGCGGCGCTCACCTCGCGCATCAAGATTCTCTCGCAGCTCAACATCGCCGAGCGCCGCGTGCCGCAGGACGGCCGCCTGAAGCTCAAGATGGGCAACCGGGTCATCGACTTCCGCGTCTCGACGTTGCCGGTGCTCTTCGGCGAAAAGATCGTGATGCGTATTCTGGACAAGGGCAACCTGACGCTCGACCTGACCAAGTTCGGGTTCGAGCCCAAGGCCGAGAAGGATCTGATGAAGGCGATCCTGAACCCGTACGGCATGGTGCTCGTCACCGGCCCCACGGGCTCGGGCAAGACCACCACGCTGTACTCGGCCTTGTCGCGGATCAACACGACCGAAGTGAACATCATGACGGCCGAGGACCCGGTCGAGTACAACCTGATGGGCATTAATCAGGTGCTGGTGCGGACCGAAATCGGTCTGACGTTCGCGGCGGCGCTCAAGGCGTTCCTGCGGCAGGACCCCAACATCATCATGATCGGTGAGATCCGAGATCTCGAAACGGGCGGCATCGCCATCAAGGCGGCGCTCACCGGCCACCTGGTGCTTTCGACGCTGCATACGAACGATGCCGCCAGCACGATCACCCGTATGATCGACATGGGCATCGAGCCCTTCAACGTCGCCAGCGCCGTAAACCTCGTCGTGGCACAGCGTTTGGTGCGCAGGATCTGCAAAGACTGCAAGGCGCCTGCCCAGTATACCGACGAAGTGTTGTCCTCGCTGGGCACAGATTTTGAGACGCTAAGGGCGATACCGTTCATGAAGGGAACCGGCTGCGATACCTGCAGCGGGACGGGGTACAAGGGACGGGCGGGCCTGTACGAAGTGATGGCGCTCAGTCCCGAGCTCCGTCGCATGATCCTCCGCGGTGCTTCCGTCACCGACATACGTGATCAGGCGGTCTCGGAGGGGACACTTACGCTCCGAATGGATGGGATGATGAAGATCCAACGCGGTGTCACGACCCTCGAAGAAGTGGTCAAGGAGACTGCCGGATGAGCTTCAATCTGCGGGCGCTGCTGGAAGAGATGATCGAGAAGGAGGCATCCGACCTCCACATCACCTCGGGCGAGCGGCCCAAACTGCGTATCGACGGCGACATAGTCGATTCCTCGGTGGCCGAAATACTCTCCCCCAAGGACACACTCCAGCTGGCCTACTCGGTCCTGACCGAGAACCAGAAAAAGCGGTTCGAGACCGAGGACGAGCTCGACTTCTCCTTCGGAATCCAGAACTTAGCCCGCTTCCGCGGCAACTGCTTCAAGCAGCGCGGGTGCGTGTCCATGGCAATCCGCATGATTCCCTTCAATGTGCGGACGTTTAATGAGTTAGGCCTTCCTCCGATCATGGCCAAGCTGGCCGAGCGTCCCCGAGGTCTGATCCTGGTCACGGGACCGACGGGGTCGGGCAAGAGCACCACCCTGGCGGCGATCATCGACAAGATCAACAAGGAGCGGAAGGGTCACATCATCACGGTGGAAGACCCGATCGAGTTCATTCACCGCCACCAGTCGTGCATCGTCAACCAGCGCGAGATCGGCACCGACACCAAGAGCTTCCATACCGCGCTCAAGTACGCGCTGCGGGAAGACCCCGACGTCATCCTGGTCGGCGAAATGCGCGATCTGGAGACCATCGCCGCGGCGCTGACGATCGCGGAGACCGGTCACCTCGCGCTGGCCACGCTGCACACCAACTCGGCGGCGGAGTCGATCAACCGTATCATCGACGTCTTCCCGTCCAACCAGCAGTCGCAGGTGCGGGCCCAGCTCGCCTTCGTGCTGGAGGGCGTCGTCACCCAGACCCTGCTGCCCAAGGCGCGGGGCCGCGGCCGGGTCATGGCGTGCGAGATCATGGTGGCCACGCCGGCCATCCGCGCGCTCATCCGCGACGACAAGATCCACCAGATCTACAGCGCGCTGCAGTCCGGCAAGAAGCACGGGATGCAGACGATGAACGATGCGTTGTACCAGCTGTACACCAACAACGAAGTCAACCAGGAAGAGTGCGAGCGGGTGTCTCACGACCCGAAGGAGTTCCTCCGGATGATCGGGATCACGCCGCTGGAGGATCAGGACATCGCCCAGGCCGACCACAAGCAGGGACGGGCAGCGGCCGCGAGGCGGTAGGGCGGAACGGCGGAACGTAGGACGGCGGAAGGTCGGAACCTAGAAACGGCGGAACGAAGATATCGGAAGCTCGAGCATCTTGTCACGTACCACCGTATCACGTACCGCCGTTCCGTCGAAGATCGACTCTCAGGAGAACACAGATGCCAATGTTCGAGTACACCGCGCGCAACGCCGCGACGGGGCAGATCCAGAAGGGCCAGCTCGACGTGCCGACCAAGGACGAGGTCGGCGCGTATCTGCGGAAGAACCGGCTCATTCTCGTCAACGTGCGGGAGGCGCCCAAGCAGATCAAGCTGAGCCTGGGCGGCCAGCGGGTGAAGACGCGCGACATCGTCATCTTCACCCGCCAGTTCGCCACGATGATCAACGCCGGCCTGCCGCTGGTACAGTCGCTGAACATCCTGGCGGCGCAGACCGAGAACAAGACGCTGCAGACGGTCACCCGGGCGGTGGTGTACGACGTCGAGAGCGGCAACACGCTCGCGGACGCGTTCTCCAAGCACCCGAAGGCCTTCACCCAGCTCTACGTCAACATGGTGGCCGCCGGCGAAGCCGGCGGTATTCTGGATACGATTCTGATCCGGCTCGCCACCTTCCTCGAGAAGAACGACGCCCTCGTCCGCAAGGTGAAGGGCGCCATGGTATACCCGGGCGTCATCATCACGGTGGCCTGCGTGGCGATCTCCGTGCTGCTGATCTTCGTCATCCCGACGTTCCAGAACATGTTCGCGTCGGCCAATCTGGAGCTGCCGCTGCCGACCCGTATCGTGATCGGGATGTCGAACTTCCTGATCCACTACTGGTGGGCCATGATCGGCGTCATCGCCGGCATCGTCTTCGCCATCCGCCAGTATTACGCGACGCCGGCCGGCAAGAAACAGCTCGACGGCCTGCTGCTCAAGGCGCCGGTGCTGGGCGACGTCATCCGGAAGTCGGCGGTGTCGCGATTCACCCGGACGCTGGGCACGCTGGTGAGCTCCGGCGTGTCGATTCTCGAGGGCCTCGAGATCACGGCCAAGACGGCCGGCAACCAGGTGGTGCACGACGCGGTCATGGAGTCGCGCCAGTCGATCGCGGGCGGTGAGACGATCGCGGCCCCGCTGGAGAAGTCCAAGGTGTTTCCGCCGATGGTGATCTCGATGATCGCGGTCGGCGAGCAGACCGGCGGTCTCGACGAGATGCTCTCCAAGATCGCCGACTTCTACGACGAAGAGGTGGACGTCGCGGTCAGCGCGCTCCTGAGCCTGATGGAGCCCGCGATGATCGTGGTGCTCGGCGTGATCGTGGGCGGCATGGTGGTGGCGATGTACCTGCCGATCTTCGACATGATGAACGCGGTGCAGTAAGGGCGCAGGTCGTCGGTGCGGACGAGAACGGCCCCGGGGATCACCTCGGGGCCGTTCTCGTTGTAGGTCTGGATCACGTCCTCAACGTCAACGGAGCCAGGGCACTGGCTGGAATCCGAGCGGCGGCATGCAGATTCCCCTGCGCCGCGGTGACTGGCAGGCCGGGGAGCGGCTCGAGCCCTGACGCCGCGCCGCCTGACGGACTAGGTGCCCTTCTTCGTGGCGGGCCGTGCGCGGACCGTGCTGTCCGCCGGCGCCAGCCGGTCGGCGGTCCAGCTCTCGATGCGGTAGACGGTGTGTCCCGTATCGGGCTTCACCCAGAATCCACCCTTCGTCGAATCGAAGAGCAGCGTCACGATGGGCGTCCCGTCCTTCCGGAGCACGCGCGTCTTCCTGTCGGGCCGGGTGAACCTGGCGGAATCGGCCTGCGCGTCGGATGCAAATCCGGCCGCCGTCACCGAGCCGTAGGCGGATGCGAGATCGGCGGCGCGGGAGGAATCGGCGGCGCCCCCCGGTGAGAGCATCCACGCGCTCCCGCTCCGCCGGAGCGTGTAGCGCCGCGCGCCGCGAATGACCTCGATCGCGGTCACGCTGTCGGACTTGACCGTCGCGATCCGGCGGTCGCGCCACTCGTCGCTCTTGCGGCTCAGAATGTCGACGAGGCGCCCGGGCAGCTGCCAGGTGGACTCCTGATCCGCGCGGCGGATGTACCCCCCGGCGAAATCCGGCGAGCGCTTGCCCGCTACGAGATCGGCCAGCGTTTTTCCGTGTCCCCGGACCGTGACTCGCGTTCCCGTCGCGCTGTCCACGCCGAGCCCCGCGTGGGACGTCTTTCGTTCGGCGACGAGGTCGCCGGCGGACGCCGTGTCCTCCAACGCATCGAACAGCTCGGCGATCGCTTGCGCCGACGCGGGGTGGCCGTTCGCCGTCCAGCTGCTCGAGTCCTTCCGCGCGAGCATGGTGGTGTCGCCGGGCCGGGTGACGCGTACGGTGTCCACATCGGCGCGCCGGACCTTCGGCAGGCGGAACTGGTCGCCGGCGGCGGTTCCTCCGCGATGGCTGGCCAGCGCGGCCGCGCCCCACACCAGCAACAGCACGGCCAGGAGCAGGGCGAGGCGCAGAAGCTGCCTGGTACTCACGCCGCCTCTCCTGCCGGCACCATCGGGCGGTACGGCTGGCGGGTGCGGCGCCGGCGCCGGATCAGATGCGTCACGCCGACGAGCGCCACCAGCACCGGGAGGCCGATCAGGTTGGCGTACTTGGCGCCCTCACGCTCGACGGCGCTCCTGAAGACGAGCGGTACCGGTCTGCGGTCCTTCGAGCGGATGGAGATGAGCTCCTCGTCCTGGGCCAGCCAGTCGATGGCGTTGAGCGCGAACGCGAGGTTCTCGGGCGCGTTCTGCACGAACCGGTCGGTGGCGAAGTCGGTGCTGCCGATGGCCACCGCGCGGCCACGCGAGCTGTCCTTGGGCGTCACCATCGCCGCCACGAGCTGCCGCCCCAGCCCGGTGCGCTCGAAGTCGCGCCCGGGGTCGATCGACGTCGGGCCGGTGATAGTGCCGGCCGCGGCGCTGGTCACCAGCAGCGGCGTAACGGTCCCTCGAGTGGCCTTCGTGGTATCGATGGTGCTGGCCCACGTCATCACCGCGGCCCCAAGATCCTGATTGATCGGCGAGCTGCGGGTGCTCGCCGCGCGCATGAAGAAGGGATAGACCTGGAGCACGCGGCCGAACTCGCTCGGCACCGGGATCGCCTCGTTGGCGACGAGATCATACGCCATGTCGCCGCGGATCGAGATCCCGTACTTCTGCAGCAGGGTGTTCCACGCCAGCGTGCGGGGCTCGGCCATCGGCGCCTCGGCCGACACCGCCATGCCGCCGGCGAGCACGAGAATGCTGCCGCCGCCGTCCACGTAGTGCTGCAACCGGGCGAGCTGGGCGGCGGGAACCGAGTCGGGCGCGCCCGCCAGCACCAGCGCGACGACCGTGCTGTCGAGCTTGACCGTGTCCGTCGGGAAAATGGTGCGGACGTCGTACGACTTGGCGAGCTGCTCCTGCAGGGCGCGGTAGCCGGTCCCCTCACCTGTCGGCGGCGCGGCGACGACGGCGACGGCGCGCTTGTGGGTGCGGGTGATGTTGCGGATGGACGAGATGAGCCGATACTCGAGGTCGTCGGTCTCCTGCACGAACGGCACCGTCTCGGTCTCCGACCCGTGCTGGATCGCGAGACCGAGGTATCCCTGCTTCACCTGCAGCTCGGATTGGCCGATCACGTTGAACTGAACCGGCTGGATCCCGAGTGACTGCGCGTCCTGCCGGGCCTTGTCGTCCTTCGATGGGTCACGCTCGACGATGCGAATGCGGTCGTGGCCCGCGGCGCGCAGGTCGCGCAGCAGATCGTCCACATCCCGTTTGAGGAGCGCGACTTCGGTCGGCAGCTCGGCCGACGCGAAGACCTTGATGGTGACGAGGTCGTCGAGATTGCCGAGCACCTGGCGGGTGCCGGGTGACAGCGTGTAGGCCCGGCCCGGCGACAGGTCGAGCCGCCCGCCGATGTATCCGCCGAGCAGGTTCACGACGACGAGCGACGCCGCGAGCAGCCCCACGCCGAGGCGGAGCCGCCGGAGGGCGCCGCCGGTGGGCGCGAGCTTGCGCCCGAGCAGCGCGCCATAGGCCAGCGCGAGGAAGATGCCGGCGAGCGACAGGAAGTACACGGCGTCCCGCAGGTCGATCACCCCGCGGCCGATGCTCTCGAAGTGGGACAGCACGCCGATTCTCGCCGCCGCCGCCGCGAGCCCCGGCGGCAGTCCCACCAGCAGCGGGTTGAGGCCCACCAGGATCAGGACGAACATCAGCGCGGCGGCCAGGATGAAGGCGATCATCTGGCTCCGGCTGAGGCTCGATGCCCACGTGCCGATCCCGGCGAAGCCGGCCGCGAGGAGTCCGGCGCCCACGTATTGCGCCACCACCGTGCTCCAGGGCAGGTCGGCGCCGAGCGCGAGTCCCGCGGGGATCGCGGCGGTGAGGGCGAGGGCGATCCAGAGGAAGAGGACCGAGGCGAGATACTTCCCGAGCAGCAGCTCCAGCTCGGTCAGCGGCTGCGCGAGCACGATCTCGAGCTGGCCGCCGCGGATGTCCTCGGCGAGCGACCGCATGGTCACGGCCGGAACGAAGAAGAGAAACTCCCAGGGTAGCAGATCGAGCATCGGCCGCAGGCTCGCCACCTGCGAGAGGTACGCCTGGCGGAAGAAGAGGAAGGCGTTGATGGCCAGGAACGCGACCAGCAGCACATACCCGGTCGGGAGATCGAACAGCGCCTTCAGCTCGCGGCGCGCCACCGTCCAGATGCGCATCGGTCAGGGCTCCTGCTGAATCGTCAGCTCGCGGAACAGGTCCTCCAGGCTCCCGGCCTCCCGATGAAGCTCGAAGAGGGTCCACTGTTCGGCCTTGGCCAGCTCGAAGATGCGCGGCCGGAGATCCTCGGCCGACGCGGCGGTGACCGTCGCGCGGGCGCGGCCATCCGTGGGCTCGTGGGTCTCGACCGAGGCCACGCCGGGAAGTGCGGCCAGCCGGTCCGCGATCCTCTCGCCCGCCGCTTCCACCACGATCCTGGCGGCTCCGCGCGCGCGGGCGACCAGGTCGTCTACCGGGCCGTCGGCCACGATGCGGCCCCGATTGATGATGAGGAGCCGCGAGCAGGTGAACTGGACTTCGGGAAGGACGTGGGTCGAGAGGAGGACGGTGCGCTCGCGCCCGAGGTGGCCGATGAGATGGCGAATCTCCACCCGCTGATTGGGATCGAGGCCCTCGGTCGGCTCGTCTAGGATGAGGAGGTCGGGGCGATGGAGGATGGCCGCCGCAAGGCCTACGCGCTGCCGGAAGCCCTTCGACAGCTCGCCGATCGGGCGATGGAACACGGGCTCGAGACCGGTCGCGGCCACGGCGTCGTCGGTCGCGCTCCTGCGCGCGAGCCCCGCCAGGTCCCGCAACCGGGCCACGAAGTCGAGGTACTCGTCCACCAGCATCTCGGCGTAGAGCGGATTGTTCTCCGGGAGGTATCCGACCCGCCGCTTGGCCTCGAGGCCGGCCTCGGCGAGGGGCACGCCATCGAGGCGGATGGAGCCGGTGTCCGGCTCGATGAACTGGGTGATCATCCGCATGGTGGTCGACTTGCCGGCCCCGTTGGGCCCCAGGAACCCTACTACCTGGCCGCGGCCGACCTCGAATGAGACCTGCTCGACGGCGGCGATGCCGCCAAACCGTTTCGATACCCCGTCGAGGGTGAGTAAGGACATACGCTCGCGGAAGTTATAGTTGTGCAGACGGGCGACAGTGTAATCATGTCACCCCACGTCTTCAAGAGGCTCCCGCCGGAAAATGCATGGGCGGGGGAAAGGGTCGCATTTTGAGGGGCGAAAGGGCGAAAGGGACTTGGGGATGCGGATTCTGGTAGTCGGTGCGGGAGCGGTGGGAGGATACTTCGGCGGGCGGCTGCTCGAGGCGGGCCGGGACGTCACGTTCCTCGTGCGGCCGCGGCGCGCGGCGCAACTGGCCGGCGGGCTTTCCATTCAGAGCCCCACGGGGAGCGTAAACCTGCCGGCGCCACCGGTCGTCGGGGCGGGTGATCTGCGCGACCCGTTCGACCTGGTGCTGCTGAGCTGCAAGGCCTACGATCTCGATTCGGCGATCGCGTCCTTCGCCCCGGCAGTCGGCGCGGAGTCCATGGTCTTGCCGTTGTTGAACGGGATGGGGCACCTCGACACACTCGACCGTCGCTTCGGTGCCGACCGGGTGCTGGGCGGACTCTGTACCATTTCGAGCGTCCTCGGCCCGCGCGGCAAGATCCTTCACCTCAATGAGCTCCACGGCATCGCGTTCGGCGAGCGGAACGGTTCCGCATCCGATCGCATCGAGGCCGTCGCCGCGGCCTTCGAGAAAACGAGAGTGGACGCGCGCGCCAGCCGAGCGATCGTGCAGGAGATGTGGGAGAAGTGGGTGTTCATCTCGGCCGCTG
Organism: uncultured Gemmatimonadales bacterium; assembly: GCA_963757525.1. GTDB lineage: Bacteria > Gemmatimonadota > Gemmatimonadetes > Gemmatimonadales > GWC2-71-9 > CAVVWJ01. Next base: position 622,422 of record CAVWRM010000001.1, on the reverse strand, counting down.
CGGGGATCACCTGCCTCATGCGGGCCTCGGTGGGTGACATCGTCGCCGCTGGCGCCGGGCCACTGGCGGCGGCCCTGCTCGAGGAGTGCGCCGCGGTCGCCGCGGCGGAGGGATATCCGCCGGGCGTCACCGCGATGGAGCGAAGCCGCGGCATGGTGACCGCGGCGGGCTCGCCGCTCAAGGCTTCGATGCTCCGCGATATCGAGGGTCAGCGCCCGACCGAGGGTGATCATATCGTGGGCGATCTGCTGCGCCGTGGCGCCGCGCGGTCCCTCTCCACCCCGCTGCTCGGCGTCGCGTATGCGCATCTGAGGACGTATGACGTGGCGAGGGAAAGAGGGCGGAATGACGGAAAAACGGCAAGGACGGAAAGGACCAGGGCGTGACCAAGGCCCCGGAATCGGCCGACCCGCGATGGGCCACCTATCCCGATACGATCGTGGAGATCTTCACCTCGCCGCCCATCCGCGCCGATCTCCGGTCCCCCCTGCCACCGGACCAGGCGGCGCGGCTCCGCGGGCTCGGCCTGGGAGAGGCCTGGGCCGTTATTACGGCTTACAACCCCGGCCGGATGCTCTCCGACGCCGAAAACTCGCGGCGCGAGCGCGAGCTGTGGCGGGCGGCGGAGGAGTCGGGCGCCCGGTTCCTGCGTGCCGACGGCGTCCATCCCGACGGCACCGAGCGGGAGGTCGGGGTCGCCATCGGGCTGGACCGCGACCGGTCAATCGCCCTGGCGGCCGAGTTCGGCCAGTCGGCCATCTTCTGGTTCGATGGAGAAGCCTTCTGGCTGGATCCGGTGCTGGTGGGTGACAAGCCGGTGCGACTCCCCGCTGGTAACGGCGCCTGACCTGCAGGGCTCAAGTCCTCGAGAGCGTCAGGTGCGCTCGTACGTCCCGATCAGCACGCCCTTCGCCACCGCGCGCTCCCGAAGCGCCTCGACGATGTCCGAGCGGCCGGGTGGGGTGCCGAAATTGAGCGGCGCCGCCAGCGCGAACAACTGGAAGGCGTACTGATGCCTGCCATGGCCGCGAGGCGGGTCTGGCGGGAGATACTCGGTCCGGAGGTCGGACGACCGGCCCATGAGGATGCCCTCGGACGGATGGTCGGCGCTCGGCAGCGCGCCCTCCTCCAGGCGGCCGGCCCCCGCGGGAATGTTGTACGCGATGGCGTGAACCAGCGGCTCGGGCGTCGGGCTGTCGGCGTCCTCGACGAGGAGCACCAGCGTCTGCGCGTCCACCGGTACTCCACTCCATTCCAGCGGTGGGGAGACGCCCTGGCCATCGGCGGTGTAGCGGGGAGCCACCGGCCCGCCGTCGGCGAAGGCCGAGCTGCGGACCACGATCTCGACGTCGACGCGCTCCAGCCCGTCGTCGTTGAACGTCAGCGCGGCGAGCCCCGGCCGCGCACTCTGCAACGCCTGTCCCACCTCCCTCGGCAGCTTCTCCAGCATCCATCCTCCCATGCGGCGGATCGTGAATGGTTCCCCCACGACACACGCACATCGGGGCTCTGGGGGCGGTGATGCTGGTCACCCGTGGGGCGTTCCGCCGTTCCGTCCTTCCGCCACCGAGTGCCGCGCGCCATACTCTGGCAGACTACTTCCACGGAGTCCTTCATGTTCCCCCGTTCCCCGTTCGGTTCTTTCGCGGCCCTCGGCGTGCTGGCCGCGACCATCCTCAACTGCTCCGAGCCCACCGCGCCACAGACCGCGGCCAACGACGTCCGAGCGACCGCGCAGGGCCAAGTGACCATCACCCGCCAGAAGAGCGGGACCAAGAACCGGCTCCAGGCCATCAGCCCGGTGAACGACCGGGTAGCGTGGGCGAGCGGGGTGGGAGGCACCTACGCCGTCACGACCGACGGCGGGGAGCACTGGAGATCGGCGCGGGTGCCCGGCGCCGGCGGTCTGCAGTTCCGCGACGTGCAGGCGTTCAGCGCCAACGTGGCCTATCTCATGGCCGCTGGGCCGGGCCGGGAGTCCCGCATCTACAAGACGGAAGACGGAGGCCACACATGGGCCCTGCAGTTCAAGAACCAGGATCCCTCCGCCTTCTACGACTGCTTCGCGTTCTGGGATCGGCGTCGAGGCGTGACGATGAGCGACGCGGTCGACGGCGTCTTACCCGTGATCCGCACGACCAACGGCAAGACGTGGCAGAACATCGGAAGCCGGCTGCCCGAGGCGCAGGCGGGCGAGGCGGCGTTCGCGGCGAGCGGCACGTGCGTGGCCACCGAGGGCACGCAGAACGCCTGGATCGCGACGGGCGGAGCCGCCAAGGCGCGCATCCTCACGACCACCGACGGCGGCGACACGTGGAACGCGTACGACACGCCGGTGGTTCAAGGCACGCCCAGCTCGGGGGGCATCTCGGTGGCGTTCCGCGATGCGCACCACGGCATCCTCGGGGCCGGCGAGCTCGCGGTGACCGACAAGTTCACCCGGAACGTCGCCCGCACGCTCAACGGCGGTAAGACGTGGTTCCTCGGGAACCATCCGACGTTCACCGGCTCGATCTACGGCCTGGCGTACGTCACCGGCCGGGGCAGGACGGTCGTCGCGACCGGGCCCCAGGGTGCCTCGTGGACCGGAGATGAGGGAGATACGTGGAAGGCGATCGAGGGCGTCACGAACTGTTGGGCGGTGGCGTTCGCGAGCCCGGAAGCCGGCTGGCTCGTGGGGACCGAGGGTCAGATCATCAAGGTGAGCTTTCAATAAGACGCAGAAGACGCAGAAGACTCAGGACGCCTATAGCTTCGCCAGCGCTGCCGTCGCGGCGTGGTACCCGCTCATCCCGTGCACCCCGCCTCCCGGCGGGGTGGACGAGGAGCAGATGTAGACGCCTTTGAGCGGTGTCCGGTAGGGGTTGAGCCTCGGCACCGGCCGCGCGAAGACCTGGCGCAGATCCATCATACCGCCGCTGATGTCGCCGCCGACGAGATTGGCGTTCCGCCGCTCGAGATCGGCAGGCGTAAGGACGTTGCGCGCCAGGATGCGCTCCCGGAAGCCCGGAGCGAAGCGTTCCACCTGCGCCTCGATGTGGGCCGTGAGGTTGAGGGGACACCCGTTGGGGACGTGGCAGTAGGCCCACGCCGTGTGCTTGCCCTCGGGCGCGCGTGAGGGATCGAAAAGCGTGGGCTGCGCGAAGAGCACGAAAGGGCGGTCGTGCACTTTTCCCCGGGCGGGTGCCGCCTCCGACGCCACAACCTCCTCGAGTGTCCCGGCCAGGTGTACCGTGGCCGAGCGGGCGCATTCCGGCGCGGTCCACGGCACCGGGCCATCCAGCGCCCAATCCATCTTGAAGGCGGCCGCGCCGTAGCGGTACCTCTCCAAGGCTCGGCGATATCCATCCGGCACACTCTTGCCCCCGATCCGCACGATCTGCCGCGGCGTGAGGTCGAGCATCACCACCTGCGCGCCTCGCACCTCCTCGAGATGGGTCACGGGGGCGTCGGTCTCGATCGTTCCTCCCACCAGGCGGAAGTACCCCGCGAGGGCGTCCGCCAGCCGCTGTGAGCCGCCGCGCGGGATCGGCCAGCCGACGGCGTGTCCGGACACGGAGAGCAGGATCCCGAACGCGGCGGTACCGGCCATGTCGAGCGGGAGAAAGGAGTGGGCGGCGTTGCCGGCGAACAGCGCGCGGGCTTCGACCCCCGTGAGCGCCCGGCGCGCGAGGGTCGTCGCCTTCTGCAGGGCGAGCAGCCCGAATCGCGCCATCATGATCGGACTCTTGGGGATTCTGACCGGCGGCGCCAGGACGTCCACGGAAAGCTCCTCCCAGTCCTCGACGAAGGGAGTGAGGAGCCGCTGCCAGCCACGCCCTCCGGCGCCCAGCCCGGTCGCGGTCGCGTCGATCGACCGCTCGAGCATCACGGCGGTGCCGCCGTCGAGCGGGTGCGCCAGGGCCGCCGGCGGCTGAATCCACTCGAGGCCGAATTTGCGGAGGGGCAGCGTGCGGAAAAACGGAGAGGACATCGCCAGCGGGTGGACCGCCGAGCACACGTCGTGCATAAAACCAGGCAGCGTCAGCTCGGCCGACCGGAGCCCTCCGCCGATGGTGGGCTGTGCCTCGCGAATGACCGTCTTGAGACCGGCCTTGGCCAGAACGATCGCGGCCGCGAGGCCGTTGGGCCCCGAACCGACGACGACGGCGTCAGGGGTCATGTCGAACGATCAGCTCGAAGCCGAGATCCGAAGCGTGGTGCCCCAGGGGTCCCGCACGAGGCGGGCGCCGTCCGCCGACTCCACCCGGACCCCCCCGGCGCGCAAGCTGGCGCCCGCCTGCTCGACCGCGGGGCCCGGGACTCGAAGCTCCCACTCGAGCAACCGGGCGTCCTGATCACCAGGCGGCAGCGCTCCGGCGGCCCAGGTATTGGTGCCCAGGTGGTGATGGTATCCGCCCGCCGAGAGAAACAGGGCGCCGGGGTAGCTCCACACCGTCTTGTCGAAGCCCAGGCCCTCGTGATAGAACTCGGCCGCCCGCTCGAGGTCGTCGACGAACAGGTGGACGTGGCCCATGACCGCGCCCGCCGGCATTCCCTGCCATCGTCCATCGCCCGCGGCGCTCGTCAGGTCCCCCACGTCGAGCGGCTCGGTGGCCATCACCAGTTGGCGTCCTTCATGCCGCCACTCGCCACGCGGCCGATCGGCATACACCTCGATGCCGAGGCCGTCAGGGTCGGTCAGATAGACCGCCTCGCTCACCAGGTGATTCGACATGCCCGCATGGATGTTGGCCGCGGACAGATGGCGGACGAACGCGCCGAGAGCGGCACGGCTCGGGAGCAGAATGGCGAAGTGGTAGAGACCCAGCCGCCCCCGGCGCGGAACCGGGGTCGCGCCCTTGCGCTCCCGCAGGCTCACCAGCGGCGTGATGCCGTCCCGGGTTCCGAGCGTGGCGGACTGGGGCGACCCCCGAAGCACCCGCAGGCCGAGCACGCGCTCGTAGTAATCAATCGAGCGGGCCAGGTCGGCGACCTGGAGCGTCACGGGTCCGACGGTCGTGCCGGCCGGCAGCCGGAATCCGGGCGGGGCAATCCCGACCGGCAACGTATCGGGGGTCGTGGCGATCGCGGGCGCTTCGGGCATGGTGGGTCTCCAGGTATCGTGGTGTCGGAAAGGTAGACGGTCCGGCCCCCTGTCGCCCCCCGGTCCCGAGGATATCTTCGTTCTATCCGCAATATCGTTGTTCCCCCCGCCGGACCGGTCCCGCTTCCCTGGGAGGGATTATGGCTGACCGCTCGCACAACCGCTCGCATCCTATCTGGCGCTGGCCGTTTGCGGCGCTCGCGCCTTTCCTGATCACCGGTGCATGCACCAGCGAACGTCCAGCGGCCGGCACCGAGTCGGCGGCAGCGGCGCCGGCCGCCGAGGGTGGCGGCCCCGCGGCTTCAACGGCGGACTACCAGAGCGTCGCCCACCGCATCGTCACCCAGAGCGCCGGCGTCGGCGAAGGTGACATGGTGCTCATCAGCGGAAGCATCGAGGATGTCCCGCTCCTCGAGGACATCGCGGTGGAGGTGGCCAAGGTGGGTGGTTCGCCCCTCGTATCGGTGGAGTCGGCGAAGATCTCGCGGCGGCTGTACGACGAGGTGCCCGCGAAGTACGACTCCAAGGAGCCCCGCTTCGCCAAGAATATCGCCCAGAACGTGGATGTGATCATCAGCACGGAGTGGGGAGAGGGCAAGACACTGAAGGGTGTCCCGCCCGAGCGTCTCGTGGCCCGCGGCAAGACCTTCGCGCCGATCATGGCGACCATGCAGAAGCGGGGGGTGCGCTCGGTCTCCCTCGGCAATGGTCTCTATCCCACCGCGGAGCGGGCGGAGCAGTTCAAGATGTCGCGCGATGAACTCGCCAAGGTCATGTACGGCGGTATCGACGCCGACTATGCCCAGCTCGAGGCGTCTGGAGCCGAGATTCAGAAGTCGCTGGCCAAGGGCAGCCTGGTTCATGTCACCGGTCCCGGCGGCACCGACTTCAAGGTGAGCATCAAGGGACGGCCGGTGCTCGTGAGCGACGGCGTCATCTCGGCCGACGACCGTAAGCGCGGCGGGGCCGCCACCAGCGTGTGGCTGCCGGCCGGTGAGGTGTACGTCACGCCGGTTCCGGGAACGGCGGAGGGCGTGATCGTCGCCGATCACCTGTTCTACGAGGGCCAACGCATCGACGGCTTGCGGCTGGAGTTCAAGGCCGGCCGTCTGACCGGCATGACGGCCAAGTCCGACATCGCGTCCCTGAAGGCCCTGTACGACGTCGCCGGTGAAGGCAAGGACCTCTTCGGCGTCGTAGACATCGGCATGAATCCCGCGATCAAGGTTCCCGAGGGCGCTCCGGTGAACGTCTGGAGCCGGGAGGGAGCGGTCACGCTCAGCGTCGGCAACAACACGTGGGCCGGCGGCGACAACCAGACCGGCTTCGGGCTCCCGCCCGAAGTCGCCAACGCCACCCTCACCGTGGATGGAAACGAAGTGGTCAAGAACGGCAAGCTCGTCGCTCCCCTCAGCGTGGCGTCGCAACACTGACTTTCCGCACCCACTCCGCTTGCTGCACAGGGCTGGTCATCGTCGCTTCGGCGGCGGTGGCCCGCCTCGCGGCGCAGACGCCGGCCGACCGCTCGCCCGCGCAGGTGGCCCATGCGGCCGAGCGGGCGGTCTACGACGATAGCGCCGGCGCGGTGACCGCTCGGCTCGAGACGGCCTTGCAGCGCGATTCCGGCAACCGCGAGGCGCTCCTTGGCCTCGCGGTGATCGCTCGCTCCACCTACCGATTCGAGGCCGCCGACAGCCTGTATGGCATCCTGCTGGCGCGCAGCGGCGGGGCGGTGGACCAATGGTCGGTGCAGGCGCGGCTCGGCCTCGCCCGCGTCGCGGGAGGGCTCGGCGATCAGCGAAGAGGAGATTCGCTCCAGCGGCTCGCCATCGTGGACGCAAGAGGGATCGGCGATCGCGAGGCGGAGGTCGACGCGCTCATGGGCTTCACCAGCATCCGCTCGGGCGATACGAAGGCGCTCTACGCGACGATGGACACGCTGGCGAGAGCGCTTCCCAATGGCGATGATCGCGATCGCGCCGAGTACCTCTGTCGCCTGGGCCTCTATCACGGGGTTCGAGGCGACGCCGATGCCCGCGAGCTGGTTCGGCAGGGCATGGACATGGCGCGCCGTGCGGGGGAGCGGCGGCTCGTGGGCCATTGTCTGGAGAGCTATGGACTGCTGTACAGCTTTCTCGGTGAAAACGACTCGGCCCTCGCCATCTACGATTCCGCGGCGGTTCTGCTCCGCGCGACGCACGAGCACGCCGGCATCGCCCGCAACGAGTCCCGCCGGAGCGACATCCTGCAGGCCTACGGGCGGCTCGGTGAGGCGCAGGTCGCGCTCGAACGGGTTCAGGCCGAGGCGACGATCTCCCGCAACCTGCTGCGGTCCGCCAACGCCATCGCCGGCATCGGAATGCTGGCGCTCCGGGTGGGCGATCTCCCCACGGCCGTCGAGCGATTCGAGCGGGCCGCGGTGCTCTACGATTCTCTCGGCGAGGCCGAAGGGGGAATGATCGCGCGGCAGAACCGGGGCGAAGTGCTCGCGGCGCTTGGCGACCTGCCGGCCGCCCACCGGGCGCTCGAGGGGACCCTGGCGGAGGCAGAGCGGAACGAGTTCCTGGAGGACGCGGTGAATGCGCGCCAGCGTATCGCCCGGGTGGCGATTCGGCAACGGGACTGGGCCGAGGCGGGCCGGCAGCTCGCCGCGGCCGACTCGACGGCCATGGCCCACGGGCTGGAGGAGATCAAGTCCTCGCTCCTGTACGACCGCGGCCGTCTCGCGCTCGGGCGCGGTGACCTGCCGGCGGCGGAGCGACTCTTCTCCTCCTTTCTCGCGAAGACATCCCCCGACGACCACCTGATCCGCTACACCGTACGCAGTCGCTTGGCGCAGGTGTGGGCCGCCGGCGGCGATCTCCGCCGGGCGGAGCGTGAGCTGACCGACGCGAATGGCGAGCTCGAGCGCTGGCGCGCCTCCGTCGGGGCGGAGGAGCTTCGCCGCTACGCGTTCGCCGCGAACCTCATCGGGGAGTACGACTCCCAGAGCCCGGCCGCCAGCGTGCTTGCCGCCCTGGCGATGGGTGGACGGGCGGACGCGGCCCTGACGCTCGCCGAGCAACGGCGCGCGCGGACGCTCGCCGACCGGCTGACGCAGGCGGACGCCCTCCGGGAGACGTCGGCGGCAGGCCCGCTCCATCGCGACCGGCCGGCCACCGCTTCCGAGATCGTGGCGGCGATGCCCGATGACAGCACCGCCCTGCTCGAGTACGTCGCCGGCACCGAGGGCTCGCCCACCACGCTCTTCCTGGTTACGCGGGGCGGGGTTCGCGCCCAGCTTCTGCCGTCCGCCGATTCGCTCAAGGAGCCGATTGCGCGGTTCATCGCCCTGCTCGAGGAGGGCCGGCCCGCGGATGCGCTCGCGCGGAGCCTGGGGGGCACGGTGCTCGGTCCCGCCGCGGCGCTCGCGACCGGGATCTCCCGCGTCATCGTCGTTCCCGACGGGCCGCTGCACCGCGTGCCGTTCGACGCCCTACGCCTGCCGGGTGGCGAGCTTGCCGTGGAGCGATGGGCCATCGGCGTGGCCCCCTCGGCCGCCCTGGCCGTGGTGCTCCGCCGCGAGCGCACGGACTCCGCCCCGGCCGGAGAGGCCCGTATTCTCGCGCTCGGCGATCCTGCATTTCCGAGCGAGGGCGCGACCGGGTTTCTCCGCGAGAGCGAGACGTTCCGGGGGGCCTTCGAGAAATCGGGCGGGCTGCCCCGCCTGGTGGCGAGCGGGGATGAAGTCAGGGAGGTGGCGCGCTACTCATCCGGTGAGGCGGTCGTCCGGCTTCGGAACGATGCCAGCGAGGCGTGGATCAAGCACGCGGCGCTCGCGCCGTTCGACGTGATTCACCTCGCCACGCACGCGCTCGTGGATGAGAGCTCGCTGGCCCGGACGGCCCTGGCGCTCGCGCCCGGCTCGGGGGAGGACGGGTTCCTCTCGCCCGCCGATCTCGCGGCGTTCCGGCTCCACGCGGATCTGGTGGTCCTGTCGGCGTGTCGCACGGCGGGCGGGGTCATGGTGGCTGGCGAGGGCATGCAGGGTCTGACCGCGCCGCTTCTCGAGGCGGGCGCCCGCTCCGTCGTCGCCACCCAGTGGCGAATCGGCGATCGCCCAACGGTGCGCCTGGTGGACGACTTCTACGCCGGCCTCGGCCGTGGCGAACCCGTGGCGGTGGCGTTGCGGAGCGCCAAGCTGGCCGCGATCAAGCGCGGGGCGCCCGCCGGCGAGTGGGCGGCCTTCACCGTCGTCGGCGATCCACTGGTTCGGGTCGCGCTCACGGAGCCGCCGCCGAGGTTTCCCTGGGTGGGGACCGGCGTGGGCGCGACCGTCATCCTCGTCGCCGTGGCGGTCCAACGTCGTCGCCGGCGTGCGCGCGAGACCGGGCACGGACGCGCGGCGTGAAGCCGCACGAGCTTCGCGGGCGCACGTTTCTGGTGACCGGCACGACCTCCGGGATCGGCCGCGCGGTCGCGGAGGCGCTGGCGACGCAGGGTGGCAACGTCGTGCTGGCGGCGCGGTCCGAGGAGCGCATGGGGCCCGTGCTCGATGGGATTCGTGCTTCCCGTCCGCCGGGATCCGTCCAGTTCCTCCACCTCGATCTCGCCGATCTCGGGTCCGTGCGGCGCGCCGCGGAACAGCTCATCGCCGGCGGCCAATCGCTCGATGTGTTGATCAACAACGCCGGCGTCGCGGGCATCCGGTCGCTGAGCGCGGACGGCTTCGACGTCACCTACGCCTCGAACCACATCGGCCCGTTCCTCCTCACCACCCTGCTGCTCCCGGTGCTGCAGCGGTCGGCCCAGGCGCGCGTGGTCAATGTGTCGAGCGTCGCCCACATGCAGGTCAAGGCGATCGACTGGTCGGTGCTCGAGCGTCGCACGACGCCCGGCCGCAACGGCTTTGCCGACTATGCGGTGAGCAAACTGATGAACGTCCTCCACGCCAAGGAGCTGGCCCGCCGCTCGGCCGGCACGAGCGTCACCACATACGCGCTCCACCCCGGCGGCGTGGCCTCCAACATCTGGCGGTCGCTTCCCCGGCCGGCCCAGTGGATCCTCAAGCTGTTCCTGATTTCCAACGAAGAGGGAGCGAAGACGCCGCTCCACTGCGCGACGGAACCTGACCTGGCGAGGGCGACCGGTCGTTACTACGACAAGTGCCGAGAAGTGCCCTGCAACCCGCTGGCGAACGACGAGACGCTCGGGAAAGAGCTGTGGGAGAGGACCGAGCGGGCTATCGCGCGGTCAACTTGAGCGGGCGGATGGCCGAACGGAGCGTCCGCGCGTCCATGGTGGTGGCTCGCACCCACCACTGGTAGTTGCCGGGAGGAAGCGCGGCGGCGGCTCCCGGCGTCGCGGTCGTGTCGGTGGTCTCTGCCGAGGCGACGACCTCGCCGGCGGCATCGAGCACTTCCAGCGTGTAGCCACGCGCCGCGGGCGCGGCGCTCCACACGAACGTCAGCGAATCACCTGCCGATGCCTCGGCGCCCGGACGGAGCAGCGTGAACGCGCCTGTCTCGGTGCCCCGGGTCAGGTCGTGCTCCCGGGAGCTCGTGACCATCCGTCCCACCCCCACCGCCAGGAGCACGGTTGCCGCCAGGGCCGCGGGCACGAACCACGTGCGGCGCGCGGTGGACCGGGTAGCGCCCGACTGCGCGCCGGCCTGCTCTATGGAGCGCAGAAGATCGAACTCCGCCCGACATTCCCTGCAGCTCATGACATGATCGAGCGTCGCCAGCCGCTCCGGCTCAGAACCCTCGCGCCGGGCCAGCGCCGAGATCGCCTCGGGCGACACATGACGGGGCCCGCCGCCGGCCATCCCCCGTCCGAGCGCGGCGCCGTACGCGTTGCGCAACCGATCCTCGTTCATGTCGCCTCCTCCGCCTGTTGCCACCCGATCCCCAGATCCGTCAACCGGGCTCGGACGTCGGCGAGCCCGCGGTAGAGCAGGTTGCGCGTTTTTCCCTCGGTCCATCCCATCAGCGCCGCGATCTCCTCACGGGGATACCCGGCCAGATACATGCGGACGGCCGGCCGTCTCGACTCGGGAATGGTGGCGATGGCCTCGGCCACCCGGGTGCCAAGCTCGGACTCCTCGAGATCGCCATGAGGGCCTGGCGCGCGGGCCGCGAGCTCGCCCGCGGCCGCGTCATCGATCGACTGGTGATGTTCGGCCCGGCGGGCGCGCCGCCGGCGGATCACGTCGAGGGCCGCCGTACTGGCCGTCCTGTAGATGTACGACGAGCCGACAAGGTCGATCTGCTCACTTGTCTCGCGGGCCCGCCACAGCCGGATGCGGACTTCCTGCATGACCTCGTCGACGTCCGATTCGTCGAGCCGGTGCCGGCGGGCGATCTGGCGGACCATCGTGCCGAACTTGCCGACCGCGGCCTCGAGGGCGAGGGAGAGATGCTGGCCCGCTTCGGGGAGGGTCATGCCCGGAAGTATGTGGGAGTCGGGCTGAAGGCTGAAGGCTGAAGGCTGAAGGCGAGAACCCCGGCCGGCTCACGCCCATGCGTTCAGCCTTCAGCGTGCCGGGAGGTCGCCGTGTGAGTGTAGTTGCCCAGGCTCATGAGGGTACGCGGTTCTCACATCGGCGGGCCCAGGCCGAAGACCGCCCTCTTGACGTATCGGCTGGTATTTCGTACGATATATCGGCAACTATATCTCACGTAATACTGGGGGCCAAGTCTATGTGTAGCGCACGAAACGATTGGGGATTCGGACCGGGCTTCCCCTTCGGCCGGGGAGGGCGTGGAAGCCACTGGGGTGGGCGGCGCCGGGGCCAGATGTTCGGCCAGGGAGAGGTCAAGTTCGTGATTCTCCGGCTCCTCAAGGAGAAGCCCCGCCACGGCTACGAGGTCATCAAGGCCCTCGAAGAGAAGATGAGCGGCTTCTACACCGCCTCGGCCGGCACGGTATATCCCACGCTCCAGCTCCTCGAGGACGAGGGGTACATCCGGGCGGTCGACACCGACGGGAAGAAGGTCTACCACGTCACGCCCGAGGGCGACCGATACCTGGAGGAGCACCGGGATCTGCTCGATGAGATCATCGACCGGGTCAGGGAGACCGTGCGCGACTTCACCGGCGGGGGCCTCGGGGAGATTCAGAGTGCCTTCGCCCATCTGGCGAGCGTGACGTTCAAGCGTGCCTGGCGCAAGGGCCCTGATGATCCCGCCCTCAAGCGAGTCGCGGAGATCCTGAGGAAGGCAGGCGATGACATCGAGCAGGTCTGGCAGTCCACCACCGTCTGACGGTCTACCGGGAGCGAACGATGATCTGGGGTTTCGCGTGGCTGTTCTGGCTGATACCGCTGTTCTTCTTTCTCGCGCTGATGCGGCGGTGGCGTTGGGCGATGGGTTATGGGGGATGCGGCAGGGCCGCTCGCCTGGACCGGCGATATGTGGGCTGGGATACGCAGTCGTCGAGGCAGCCCTATCCGGAGAATCAGCAGTCGTACGTGGAGGATCTGGAGCGGAGAATCGCTGACTTGGAGGAGAAGCTGGAGTTTACCGAGCGACTGGTTTCGGAGCGCAGGCAGTAGAAGGCGTCTCTTGGCCCCTGTCTTGCCCCCTGCTGGTGCAACCACTCCCCAACGACGAGCCGGTTCCACCAGATCAGGAGGCAGGATGGTGTCCAAACGATTGGCAATTCTTGCACTTATGGCGGTCGCCGGGTGTCGCGGCGAGGCCCCCGCCAGCGATGCCGCGAACGAGCTGAGCCGCGATCTGCAACGGGTTCCGGTGGACTCCTCCGCGACACTGAACGACCGCACCGCCTCGAGCGGCGCCCGCGTCGCCGACGCGGCGCCGGTTCCGGCCCCCAAGCCGCAGCCCAAGCCCAAGGCGACGCCGAAGCCCAAGCCTGCGCCCGCACCGGCACCCGCACCGGCGCCGGTGGTCCATGCGCTGGCTGCCGGAGCCGTCGTGTCCGCTACGGCGGACCGCGAGATCAGCTCGAAGACCGACAAGGCCGGCCAGACCTTTACGGCGACCGTGGCGGCCGACGTGATGGATGCCACGGGCACGGTCGTGATTCCCGCCGGGTCCAGGGTTTCGCTCACCATCGCCGAGATCCACGAATCGGAGAACAAGGGCGACAAGACCGGGAAGTTGAGCCTGACCCCAACCTCGGTCGAGATCGCGGGCACGGGCTACACGCTCGAGGCGTCGGCAGTCGCGCTCGACCGGACGCTCCGCGACCGCAAGACCAATGCGGGCGACGTTGCCAAGGTGGGTGCCGGGACCGCATTGGGCGCCCTGGCCGGCCGGGTGATCGGCGGCAACACCAAGGGCGCGGTGATCGGAGGCGCTGTCGGCGCCGCCGTCGGCACGCAGCGGGCCATCGAGACCCAGGATCGTGATGTGGTCGTGCCGGCCGGCTCGCGGGTCGAGCTGACGCTGCACGGGGCGTTCAAGAAGTAGGGCGGAGGGACGGTACGACGGAAGGACGGAAAGGGGAACCTCTCTTTCCGTCCTTCGTCGTTTTCGACACCCTGCTTTGACCTTCCGCCGTTCCGCCGTCTTATCTTCCCTTCATGTCCAGAGCCTTCGTCAACGAAGACGCCGGTGGTGGAGACGCTCTCGGGAAATTTCCGCTACCCGCGCGGGACGATCCGGGCTTTTCTCTGGCGGCCGCGCGCGCGTTGCTGCGGGGGGCCGACGAGGGCGACACCGTCGGCGCCGAGGCCGCGACCGGCTTCTACTGGGGCGATCCGTCGCTCGAGCGGGAGGTCGTCCAGTTGCTCGGCGAGGCGAGGGACGAAGGCAACGAGCGCGTGGAGCAGCTCGCCGAGCGTTATCTCAGGCTGTCCGCCCGAGCCGCTGGTCGCGGGGGTAGGGGAATACGTCGACCACTTCCCCCGCCTTGAGGCGCTCCTGGACACCGGTCCAGAACTCCACCTGCAGGAGATCGCCGTGGGCCGCCAGGAAGGCGTCTCGCAGCTGGCCCGGCGGCGCAAGGAACGCCTGAAACTCTTCCGGAAATACGTCCTGGTCGCCCACGTGAAACCAGGGCTCCGCGGAGAACTCCTCCTCGATCGACCGCGGCGGGGGCAGACGCCGGAACCGACACTCCGACAGCAGGCACAGCTCGTCGTAGTCGTAGCAGATGACCCGCCCGTTGCGCGTCACCCCGAAATTCTTGAGCAGCATGTCGCCCGTGAAGATGTCGGCGGCCGCGAGGTCCTTGATGGCGTTGCCGTAGTCGAGGACGGCCGCCCTGGCGGCGTCATCACCGGCATCGCGGAGGTACAGATTGAGCGGCGTGACGCGGCGCTCGGTGTACACGTGGCGCACCACGACGCGGTCTCCCACCACGCGCACGGTCGCGCCGGCGACAGTCAGGAGGTATTCCAGCAGATCGTCGGGGAAACAGCGTCGGGGAAACTCCAGGTGCTCGAACTCCTGGGCATCCGCCAGCCGGCCCACCCGGTCCCGCACGAAGACGAAGTGGTACTTCTCCATCACATGCTGGCGGGTCGTATTCTTGGGGGCCCCGAAGCTGTCCTTGATGATCTTGAAGACGAGCATCAGGGCGGGCAGCGTGAACACGGCCATGACCATCCCCTCGTCACCCTCGGCGGGGGCGAAGCGCACGGCGGGGTCCTGCAAGCTGTCCAGGAGGCTTCGGAAGAGCTCCGTCTTGCCGTGCTTGTTGAAGCCGATGGCGTTGTACAGCTCGTCGATCCGCTTGTTGGGCATGATCGTGTGGAGGAACTCGATCAGGTCGCGCGGACTCGGCACCACTACCTTGAAGTAGGACCAGCTGAAGCCGAAGACCACGCTGGCCTGGTCCTGAGTGAGCAGGGCCGCGTCCACGACGATCCCGCGCTCGGCCCGGAGCAAGGGAATCACCAGCGGCAGCGTGACCGCCCCGCAGCGCAACCGTCCGACGAGGTACGCGCCCTTGTTCCGGTAGAACATCGAGCGCACCACGTCGATGGCCACCGGAGCGCTCACGGGAAGGTCCCGCAGCGCGGCGGTGATCAGCTCGGCGACGATCCCGGCATCGCGCTCGGGCTCGGCGTAGGGTACGGACCAGGGGATCGCATCGAGGATGGACCGCACGAGCGCGGGGCTGACTTCGCCGGCGAAATAGGTGTCGTACAGCGGCGGGCCGGAGTCAGCCGCCGGGCTCGAATGGGCCGGCTCCAGGTATTCGATCGCATCGTCCACCCCCACCGTCGCGAAGACCCGTCTCGTCACCGAGTTGAAGAACGTCTGTTCCAGCTCGGCGTCGGGGCGCCCTTCGGTGCCCTGGGCGTGGAGTCCCTTCATGGCCGCCCAGAGTGTCCGCTCCATGACCGCGTCCTGCAGGATGTCGTGAACGTCGGCCACCGCGGCGTCGAGGTGCACGCGGTAGAGCGCGAGCCGCTCCGTCGCGTCGCCCTGGGCGCCGAGCCAGTCCCGCTGCTCGAACCGTTCGCGCGCGCGCAGCGTG
Organism: uncultured Gemmatimonadales bacterium; assembly: GCA_963757525.1. Classification (GTDB taxonomy): domain Bacteria; phylum Gemmatimonadota; class Gemmatimonadetes; order Gemmatimonadales; family GWC2-71-9; genus CAVVWJ01. The sequence goes on along the minus strand of CAVWRM010000001.1, from coordinate 606,905 downwards.
ATCTCCTGAAAGCCGAAGTGATACTCGTCGTACGCCGCGTGGATCGCGGCGACGGCGCGCACCGCCAGGTGGCCTTCGGCCCGGTTGCCGATCTCCGACGACCCGGCCAGATTCAGCGTCGATTCGCGTCCCGGCACCAGCGCTCCGTACCTCCGAAGGATTCCATCTCCATGCCCGCGCCATCGTCGAGCCCCGCCGCGTCCCGGAGTCAGGCCTCTCCCGCCGCCGGGGAATCCATCGCGCTTCGCGAAGGACGGTTGCACGTTCCCGACGAGCCGATCATCCCATTCATCGAGGGTGACGGCACGGGGCCTGACATCTGGGCAGCGTCTCAATATGTCTTCGACAACGCCGTTCGGCTGGCCTATGGCGGCGGCCGCCGGATCATGTGGCGGGAGGTGCTGGCGGGCGAGAAGGCCAAGAACAGTCTGAACAGCTGGCTGCCCGATGAGACCCTCGCCGCGATCGCCCACCATCTGGTGGCCATCAAAGGGCCGCTGACGACGCCCGTAGGCGGCGGGTTCCGGTCGCTTAATGTCGCGTTACGGCAGCGCCTCGACCTCTACGCCTGCGTCAGGCCGGTCCGCTGGTTCGAGGGCGTTCCGTCGCCGGTCAAAGCGCCGCAGGACGTCGACATGGTGATTTTCCGCGAGAACACGGAGGACATCTACGCCGGCATCGAATACAAGGCACGGAGCGACGAGGCGCGCCGGGTCATCGAGTTCCTCCAGCAGCAGATGGGGGTCCAGAATATCCGGTTCCCCGAGACCAGCGCCATCGGCATCAAGCCGGTGTCCGAGGAGGGATCGAAACGGCTGATCCGCGCGGCCATCGAGTACGCCCTGCGGCAGAAGCGTGACAGTGTGACGCTGGTCCACAAGGGCAACATCATGAAGTATACCGAGGGCGGCTTCCGCGACTGGGGCTTCCAGCTGGCGCGGGAGGAGTACGGCGCCAGCGAGGTGGATGGCGGACCGTGGTGCCAGCTGCCCGGCGGCCTGGTGATCAAGGACGTCATCGCGGACGCCTTCCTCCAGCAGATCCTTACCCGCCCCAAGGAGTACTCCGTCATCGCCACGCTCAACCTCAATGGCGACTACATCTCCGACGCGCTCGCGGCGCAGGTCGGGGGGATCGGCATCGCACCGGGGGCGAACATCAATTACATGACCGGCCACGCCGTGTTCGAGGCCACCCACGGGACCGCCCCGCGCTACGCCGGCCAGGACAAGGTCAATCCCGGCTCCCTCATCTTGTCGGGCGAAATGATGTTTCGTCACCTCGGATGGAACGAGGCGGCGGACCTCATCGTTCGCGGCCTCGAGCGCACCATCGCCCAACGGCGCGTCACCTACGATTTCGAGCGGCTCATGCAGGGCGCGACGCTGCTCAAGACGTCGGAGTTCGGGAAGGCGATGGTGGAGAACATGAGTTAGGGCCGTAGGGCCCTACCGCCCCTTCAACCGATCGATCTCTCGCCGGTCCCGCTTGGTCGGCCGGCCGCGGTCCGGGGTGAAGGCCGCGTGCACGCTCTTGAGCTGCAACGCCATTGCCTCCCGCGCGGCCCGGCTCTCCCTGTGCTCCTCGTACAGCGTCGCGGCCTGGGCCGCTGGACCCCGGCGGTCGGACAGCCCGCGGACCACGACCTGGAACTCGTAGGGTCCCTGTCTGATCCTGATCTCGTCCCCGACCTGGAGGGGGCGGGCACGCTTGGCCCGATCGCCGTTGACCTGGACCTTGCCGCCCGCGATGGCCTCCGAGGCCAGCGTTCGGGTCTTATAGAATCGGGCGGCCCAGAGCCATTTGTCGAGGCGGACATGGTCGGGGGAATCAGGCATGGTTTGAAGGTAAGGTGGATGCGACAGGAAAGGCCGGCGAGGACGGCAAAGCCCTGCCTTTCACGGCTTGAAGTTTGCAGCAAATCCGATATCCATGGTCATTTCGCATCTCCTCGCCGCGCTGGCACTTGCGCAGGGCCCCCTTCAGGCCGCGCCCGTGGGGCAGGTTGCCCCACCGCGTGTCAGTCCATCAACTGATTCCCTGATCGCCGAGGCCCGGGAGGCGCTCAACCGGGGACGCCCCTGGCAGGCGAGCCGCCTCATTACCCCGGTCATCGCCGACCCCTCCAACCGCACCCCGGCCGCGGTCTATCTGGCGGCCGTCGCGGCCAGCCGCTGGGGAGGCTGGCCCGAAGTCACGAAGCTGCTCTCGGGCGCTCCGTGGCTCGATTCGCTCGACGGGGGGAGGGCGCGGCTGCTGCTGGCCCGTGCCGCGCTCGAGCAGCGCACCGATTCCTTCGCGCTGGAGCAGGTGCTCGGAGCTCGCGCCGCCTCCGCCGATTCGATCGAGGGCGAGCGACTCGTCATCCTGGCGACCGCGCTCGACCGCCTTGATGCCCGCGATAGCGCGTCCTCCAGCTACGAGCGGGCCGCACTTCGTCTCCCGATCATCGCCGATTGGCTCCTGATCCGCGCGGCGTCCACCACCGACGACAGCACCGGGCGTTCCCGGCTCTACGAGCGCGTGCGAGACCCCCTCGCGCGAGCCCGGATTCCGTGGGCCAATGCCACGGCACTCGAGCACACGGGTGATCTCCAGGGCGCCGCGACGCGATACGCAGGTCTGGGCGATCGGGTCGGCGCGCTGCGCCTGCGCTACTCCGCGAGCGCCGACGCCGACATCCGCGAGCGGGTCCGGCGCGACCTGGTGGACCTCGTCGCCGCGCGCCGTTCGGTGGCCGAGCTGCGGGAGGCCATGGCCTTTCTGGACAGCCGATACGCTCCGCTCACTCCCGACGAAGAGCTGGTCATGGCGAGGGCCGCCGGGTCGGCCGGCCCGCCATCGCGGGCCGTGGCCGGGTTTGCGGCTGCGTTCGCGGCCGGCCTGGGCAATGGTGAAGACCGGTTCGCGTACGCCACCGCCCTCGGCAAGATCGGCCGGTACGGCGAGGCGGCGTACCAGTTCAATCTCGTCCGCGCGCCGAAGAGCCTCGTCGCCTCGGCCGCGTACCAGCGTGCTCGCGCGCTGGTGCGCGATGGCCAACTGAGCGAGGGGCGCTCGGCGTTGCTCGAGGTGCTCCGGCTGTACCCCACCGACACCGCGGCGGCGTCCACCGCCCTCTTTCTGCTGGGCGATCTCGCGGCGGATGACGGTGCGGATGACAAGGCCAGGACCTACAATCGCCGGCTCGCCGTTCGGTATCCCACCAGCAGCTTCGCGCCGACGGCCCGGTTCCGCGCCGCCATGCTGGCGCTCCTGTCCGGTCAGGCCAAGCTTGCGGCGAGAGAGTTCGACGAGCTTTGGCAGCGGTATCCCAAGAGCGACGAGTACAATGCGGCGGTGTACTGGGCCGGCCGGGCCTGCGCGGCTTCCGGTGACACGGCGGCGGCGCGCATCCGATGGGCTCTCGTCGCCGGCGGCGATCCAGGATCCTATTACGTTGGCCTTGCCCTCGACCGCCTCGGCGGGCCGGCCTGGTCGCCGGCCGCGACGCCCGACTCGTTCGCGGTCATCCCGGCGATGGACTCCGCCGTCGCGCGCGCCGATCTGCTTGCCAAGCTGGGGATGGCGACCGAGTCCCGCTGGGAGTACGACCGCCTGGCCCGGTCACAGGACACGTCGTCGGAGCGACTCCTGTCGCTGGCCAACGCGTTCCGCGCCCGCGGGATGCCGGCGCAAGCGATCCAGCTCGCGCGGCGCGCGCTGGTGTACGGCGCTCGCGCCGATGCGCGGACCTACCGGCTCCTCTATCCGGTGGGTCCGGCGGAAGCGTTGGCTGGAGAGGCGCTGGAGCACGGGCTCGATCCCAGCCTGGTGGCCGCGCTGATCCGCCAGGAGTCACGCTTCGATCCCGGCGCCACCTCGGCCGTGGGCGCGCGTGGGTTGATGCAAGTGATGCCCGACCTCGGAGCGCGGCTGGCCCGGTCGCTGGGCTATCCCATCTGGGATCCCGTGCTCCTGTACCAGCCGGATGTGAGCATCCAGCTGGGGACCTTCCATCTCCAGGAGCTGTTCGGGGCGTACAGCGAGACCGTCCACATTCTCGCCGCCTACAACGCGGGATCGAGCCGGGTGGAGCGCTGGAGCAAGCGCAAAGGGGTAGACGACCCCGAGGTCTTCGCCGAGCGCATTCCCTTCGCCGAGACCAGAGGCTACGTGCGCGCGATTCAGCGCAACCAGGCCATCTATCGGACCCTCTACCCCTGGACCGCGCTGGGCCAGGCCGCCGCAAGGCTGGATGCCGAGGAGGGGCCCTCTTAAGTTCCGGACCATCCGCATCCCAAAGGTCGCTGGTTGCTCCAATCCATTCATCCGCTGGACGCGCTGGACCGAATCGGTGAGGGCATCTTTACCCTCGACCCCGACGGCAGGTTCACCTACCTCAATAGAACGGCCCAGGGCCTGTTGCCGGCGCTCATCGGAAGCGCGGGACCCGATCTCCTCGGCACGATCATCTGGCATGCGTCGCCCTCGTTTCCCCTGACGCCCGCCGCCGCCGCCATTCGCCGGGCCGAAGCGGAGCAGCGGCCGGTGGTGCATCCGGTACGCGACCCCGCCTCCGGGCTCCTGCTCGAGCTGCGAGCCTACCCCTCTCCCGACGGGATGAGCGTGTTGCTGATCGAGCCGCGATCCCACGGTGCCCACACCCTCCTCGATGCTCTGGGCGATCTCTACCTTGCCTGCGACGACGACTGGCGTCTCACGACCATCAACGCCCGGGCGGGCGAATACCTCCGGTTTCTCGGCCGCAACCGGGACGAGCTGCTGGGCCAGTCGGTGTGGGAGGTAATTCCGGGGCTATCGGGCTCGCGGTTCCAGGCCGAGGCCTTCCGCGCGGTCGTGGAGCAGCAGGAAGTGGAGTTCGAGTCGTTCTTTGCTCCGATGAACCGCTGGTTCTCGGTCCGGCTGACGCCCACCTCCGATGGCATCGTCGCGTGCGCCCGGGACGTGACGGCCCGGTATGCCGCCCGGTCCGCGGATGCGGCCCCGGTCCCGGAGAGCGTGGAGACGCAGGAGCAGAACCGGCGCTTCCGGACCCTGGTCGAGTCCATCGACGACGTCGTATTCCAGCTCGACACCGAGCAGCGCTGTGTCAACCTGTTCGGCCGCTGGCTCGAGCGCGAGGGATTCCTCTCCGAGCAGTTCATCGGCCGGACGACGCGGGAGATCCTGGGCCCCACCGACGCGCCGGTGCACGAGCGGGCCAACCTGCGCGCCCTGGCGGGTGAGACGGTGAGCTACGAGTGGGTGCTCGCCACGGCCCGAGGTCCACGGCACGTTCTCAACACGCTGTCGCCGTTGCGCGACCCCAGCGGCACTATCACGGGCATCGTGGGGGTAGGGCGGGACATCACGGCCCGTATCGAGGCGGAGCAGCAGGTGCGTCAGGCGCAGAAGATGGAGGCCGTGGGCCGTTTCGCGGGCGGCGTCGCCCACGACCTGAACAACATGGTGATGATCATCATGGGGTTCAGCGACTTCCTGCTGGCGACGCTCGACCGCAGCGATCCTCGCTGGGCCGACGCCGACGAGATCCGCAAGGCGGCGGAGCGGGCGATGGCACTCACGCGCCAACTGCTCGGGTTCGGCCGCACCCAGGTCGTGGCGCGGACAGTGCTCAACCTGAACGACGTCGTGTCGGGCATGGAGAAGATGCTCCGGCCGCTCCTGGGAGAGGATACGACGCTCACGACGGACCTGGCCGAGGGTCTGGGTGGCGTCGAGGCCGACTACGGGCAGATGGAGCAGGTCGTGATGAACCTCACGCTCAACGCGCGCGACGCAATGGACAGCGGCGGCCGGCTCACCATCGAGACGCGCGATGTGGACTTCCCCGGCGGCCAGGCCCGTCAGCACCTGGGGATTCCGGTGCCCGGCGGGCCGTACGTGATGCTGACCGTGTCCGACACCGGCCACGGCATGACAGCCGAGGTCAAGTCGCACCTCTTCGAGCCGTTCTATACCACCAAGCCGGCGACTCACAATACGGGCCTCGGCCTCGCGACGGTGTATGGCATCGTCGCGCAGAGCGGCGGCTACATCTGGGTCGAGAGCGAGCCGGGGGCGGGCACTGCGTTCAAGATCTGCTTCCCGAGGGTGATCCCGGATCAGGTCGCGGCCGTTGAAGTGCCGCCGCCGCGGGCGCCCGCAAGCGGCAATGAGACCATCCTCCTCATCGAGGACGAAGACGCGGTTCGGGCGCTCGCCTCACGGGTGCTGACCGAGCAGGGCTATCACGTGCTCCAGGCGTCCAACGGAAAGGAGGGGCTCATGATGGCCGAGCGGGCCGGCACCGGCATCGACCTCGTTCTCACCGACATGGTGATGCCCGAAATGGGGGGATTGGAGCTCGCGGCGCACATCACGAGAATCCTGCCCGAGGCGCGCATCATGTACATGTCGGGGTATTCGGAGGGAGACAAGTTCCGCCGCGGCATCAGCGATCTGCCACAGCCGTTTCTGCGGAAACCCTTCTCGGCGGCAAGTCTCGCGGCCTCGGTGCGTCACAGCCTCGACTCGGCCGGCCGATAGCCGATCGCGCCGTTCAGCCAGCGCACCAGCGGCACCATGGCGGTAAAGTCGCGGGCCAGAGTGGCTGGAAGCCGTGGATCGAGCACCTCCGCCTCGCTCAGCCGGCGCCACACGGTGAATGACCGGTACTTGAGCCACCGCGCCGCCGGGTGGCGCTCGTCGTATCCGCGTGGCATCCGCTTCAGCATCGCCTCCTCGTTGAGGCGCTTGAAGCGGCGGCGGAAGACCGGGGCCCGCACGATCGCCTCGAGCTCTTCGTGCCGCGCGGCGATCTCGTTCCGAATCTTGTCGAGCGTGCTCCTGGCCGGCATCCAGATCCCGCCGGCAACGAAGCAATCCCGGTCGGCCAGCTGAAAGTAGAGCCCGGCCCCCGCCCCCTCGGCGTCCTGGCCGGCGCCGCGGCCCGCGTCCTGGTGGAAGAACTGGCACGCGGCGTTGGTCTTGTATGGGGATTTGTCCGCGGAGAACCGCACGTCGCGGTGAATCCGGAAAATCGAGCGGCGGGGGTCGCCGAGCAGCTCCGGGGCGATGGTCACGAGGCGGACGTCCATCTCCTCGACCAGGGCCGCGAGCGGCCGTTTCAGCTCCGTCTCGTACTCCGCCCGGTGCCGCTCGAACCAGTCGCGCCGATTGTTCCTGGCCAGCCGCCGGAGGAAACCGAGCGCCCCACGCCCGAATCCGGTGAACTCAGCGCTCACCGGCTTCCCCACCAGGGTCTCCTTCTGCTTGCGGTCCAGTCGCTTGATCGCGGCCTCCCGGCGTAGTGCCTCGCCGCGGCCCGCCGCCGGCTCGACGTGTACGACGGTCACCGGCAAGCGGGACCGGGTGTAGGCGGCCCCGCGGCCGGCGTTATGCGCCAACTCCCTCGCCCTCGGGTCGGTGCTGATCCCGGTGTACAGGCTTCCATCGCCGCAGCGGGCCACATACACGAACCAGGGCATAGGGCCTAAGGTCTAGGGTCCGGGGTCGGAGGTCCAGAGTCCCTCAACCCAGCTACGGCGTATATGCCTCCACCTTGGTGCTGTTGCCACCGGCGCCGTTGCCCGAGATCACCCAGACCAGTCCGGCCGCGCTCGCCCCCCCGGCGTAGAACCGGGGCGTCGGGAGCGGGGCCTTGGTGGACCACGAGTTGGTGGCCGGATTGTACACCCTCACCGTCGAAATGGGAGGAACGCCCGGAGCGGTGAAGTCGATGCCGCCCGCGACATAGAGCTTGCCGAGCTGGGCCCCGCCGGTTGCGTACTGTTGCTTGGAGGGCAGCCATGCCTTGGTCGTCCAGCTGTTGGTCGCCGGATCGTATACGTGAAGCTTGAGATTGGGGTTGAGCGACGCATCAGCGTCTCCACCGGCAAGGTAGAACTTCCCGCCGATCACTCCAGCTACCGGAGCGAGGTGAATGTCCGGCGGCGCGGGAAGAGACGTCCAGCCATTCGTGTTGGGATTGTACCGATAGAACCGGTGCTGCGTGCCGCAGGCGCCGCCGGCGGGAGCGTATACGTAGAGCTGCCCGTTGATCGCGCCCTGGGCTCCGCAAGCGGACGGGGTCGGCATGTTCTTGAGCTGGGTCCAGGTGTTGTTGTTGAAGCTGTAGGCGAACAACGTCTTGGCTGCGCCTCCGGTGTTGCTTCTTCCGCCCGACACATACAGCCGGCTACCAATGGCGGTGGCCCCGTTCGCCGAGGTTCGGTTCTTGGGCAGATCCGCCTTCAAGGACCACGAATTGGATGAGATGGTGTAGGCCTGTACCGTCTTGGTCGCGTTGCCGCCGGCGTTTCGGCCCCCTACGACATAAATGACGTTGTTGAGAACTCCCGCCACGGCATTGCGGCGGTAGCTCAGGATCGAGCTCTTCGTGGTCCAGGTATTGGCGAGCGCCGCCGCCGGACCACTGATGGGCTCGGCCTCCGGCCCGGTGACCTCGCGGCTCGTATCGGTCTCGCACGCGGCCACCGCCAGGCAGAGGCCGAGCAGGATGGGTGATTTCGGGTTAACCATGGCTGACTCCTTGCGATGGCCTCCGCAGGAAGGCGATCGAGGCTGAGTGGGATGAACGGGCACAGCGCGACGACCTGATTGCGGGACCAGTATGCCGACCGCCCGTCCCCCTGCTGACCCCTGGCTGTCACCCGGTAAGTGACGCGTCCGCGCCGCTCGCCGAGCGACCGCACTTTCCGGATGCGGATTGTGATGATCGGCCGGTCTCTCTATCCTTCGGCCAATCGCCACCTCATTGCCGCGTTCTGCGAGGCCCTGATGTCATCCGAGGCCCTCACCACCCGGAGCAACCACCGGAGCGGCATCGATCGCCGCCGCTCCGGACGTGGGTCGCTGCCCGACCAGGCGACCCTCCTGTCCTGGCTTTTCATCGGCCGGCTGGTCCTGGCCGTGGGGGCGTTGCTCGGCGCGGGCCTCGTGTGGACCGAGCGGCCGCGAGAGTCGTTTCTGGTCAGCATCGCGGTGGTCATCGCCCTCGTGTTCACGACCTACGGGGCGTGGGCCGCCTTCCTTCGCCGCCGGACACCGGGCCACTCGTTCCTTTTCATCCAGGCCCTGGTGGACCTGGGCGTCGTCACCACCATCGTCCATTTCGCCGGGCAGCCCCAGTCGGCATTCCCGGCCCTGTACGTTCTTCTCGTCGCGGCCTATGCGCTGCTCATGCCGCCGACCTGGGGCGCGCTCACGGCGGTGCTGGCGTCGGCGCTCTTCCTGGCCGACACCTTCATGAGCCGGTCGGGTCCACCGGATACCGCGTTCTGGGCGCAGATCGTGGTGTTCAACGTCGTCTTCGCCATCGTCGCCGTACTGGGGCACCGCCTCCGGATGGCGGGGATGGAGCAGGAGACGCTGGCCATCGAGCTGAAGCGCGTGCGGCTCGAGGCCGACGACATTCTGCGCAACATCCGGTCGGGCGTGATCACCGTGGACGGCATGGGCCGCCTGGCGTTCATCAACCCCACCGCTCAACGCCTGCTCGACCTCGATAGCCCGGAGCTGCTCGGTCACCCGGTGCTCGACCAGCTCAAGACCCGATCGTCCGAGCTGTGGGCAGCGGTGGTGGCTGGTATCCGGAACGGGCGAAAGATCAGCCGGGGCGAGGGGATGGTGGCTCACGCGGGGGGCAGGATGTTCCCCATCGGGCTCAGTACCACCACCTTTCGCCAGGAGACCCAGGAAGCTCCGTCGGTGACGGCCATCTTCACCGACATCTCGGATCTCAAGGAAGTGCAGGAGCTGCACCAGCGCGCCGAGCGTCTCGAGGCCGTCGCGGCGCTGAGCGCGTCGCTGGCCCACGAGATCCGGAATCCGCTGGCGTCCATTCGCAGCTCGGTGGAGCAATTGGCGCGCTCCAGGCACGCCGACGAAGACGAACGGTTTCTGGCGGGCCTGATCGTCCGCGAGAGCGACCGGTTGAGCCGGCTGCTGAGCGAGTTCCTCGACTTTGCCCGGGTGCGGGCGACGCAGTTCGTGCCGCTCGATCTTCATTCGGTGGTCACCGCGGTGGTGCGGCTCATCCGGGCCCACCCCGACTGCCGCCCCGACGCGGCGATCACGGTGGAGGGCGCGCGTACCATCGTCGAGGGCGACGAGGACCTCCTCCATCGGGTGGTAGCGAATCTGGTTCTGAACGCCGTTCAGGCGGCCCGGGGCCCCATCCGGATCTCGGTCAGCGTGGCGTCGGTGCAGGGAAGCGAGATTCCCCACGGCACCAACCTGGAGCAGGCGGTACGGTTGCAGGTGCGAGACACGGGACCAGGCATCCCCGAGGAGATCCGCGAGCGGCTGTTCGAGCCGTTCGTGTCGGGGCGCACTGGCGGAAGCGGGCTCGGACTGGCCATCGTGCAGCGTGCGGTCGAGGCCCACCGAGGCCTGGTTCTGGTGGACTCAGGTCCCGGCAGCGGCACCGCCTTTACTATCTTTCTGCCGTCCAAGAAGATCGCGGAGGATGCGGCATGACCTACAAGCCGTCGGTACTGGTGGTGGACGACGAGTCGGGCATCCTCGACACCCTCAGGATCCTGCTGCGGAACGAGGGGTTCGAGGTCACCACCGCCCAGGGAGGAAAGGCCGGACTGGAGCAGATCCGGTCGGGCACGCACGACATCATCCTCTCCGACGTGCGGATGCCCCAGGTGTCCGGCCTCGACATCCTCACGGCCGCCCGGGAGCAGGACCCGATGACGCCGGTGATCCTGATGACCGCGCAGGCCTCGCTCCAGAGCGCCATCGGCGCCGTCAACTCCGGCGCCTTCTACTATATCCAGAAGCCGTTCTCCAACGACGAGCTGATCGCCATTCTCCGCCGGGCCTGCGAGTTCCGCGCGGTGCGGGTGGAGAACAAGCAGCTCAAGCAGGAGATCCGCCGGCGCGACAAAAGCGCCGTGGTCCGCCCCATCGGAAAGTCCAAGCGCTTCCTCGACGTGCTGAAGCTGGCCGAGCACGTGGCGCCCACCGACTCGACCGTGCTCATCCAGGGCGAGAGCGGCACCGGCAAGGAGGTCATCGCCCGGTACGTGCACAATCTCTCCAACCGGAACGACGGGCCGTTTCTCTCGATCAACTGTGGGGCACTGCCCGAAAACCTGCTGGAGAGCGAGCTCTTCGGCCACGTGAAAGGGTCGTTCACCGGCGCGGTCCGCGACAAGCAGGGACTGTTCGCTGCCGCCCGGGGCGGGAGCTTCTTCCTCGATGAAGTGGGTGAAATGCCGGCCTCGCTCCAGGTCAAGCTGCTGCGCGTCCTGCAGGAGCGCGAGGCGATCCCGGTGGGCGCCACCGAGGCGATCCCGGTGGACGTGCGCATCATCGCGGCCACCAACCGCGATCTGGAGGAAGAGATTCGCCGCGGCAACTTCCGGTCCGACCTCTTCTACCGGCTCAACGTCATCGCGCTCAACCTCCCGCCGCTCCGGGAGCGTCGGGACGACCTGCTCCTGCTGATCGAGTTCCTGCTGCAGAACCTGGCGCAGGAGAACGGCTCGACGGACATCAAGGCGCTCGCCTCGGAAGCCCTCGACGCGGTGATGGTGTATGAATGGCCGGGAAACGTGCGGGAGCTGGAGAACGCGCTGGAGCACGCCGTGGTGCTGAGCCGCGGCAACCTCATCGATGCCTCGGCGCTGCCGGAGCGGATCACCAGGCGGCGCAAGGAGCCGCTCGTGGCCGAGCGCTCCTACCGCAATCCCACGCTCGAGGTGATCGAGCGGGCCTACATCATGTGGGTGCTGCAGGCCGAGGGCGGCAACAAGACCCGCGCCGCCGAGGTGCTCGGCATCGATCCCTCCACCTTGTACCGCAAGCTCAGCCGCTACGAAGAGCAGGTGGAGGTCAAGGCTTAGCCGGCGTGGCCCCCAGCGGCTGCGCCACCTCCGCCTGCATCCCTTCCGCCGTCCTCACGTACGCCGACAGCAGCATTGACCGGAGATCGCCCTCGGGGCGAGTGCTGAATTTTTCGAGCGTCGCGAGCGCCTGCCGCGCACCCGTCGCGTCGCGCAGCTGCAGCCGGGCGATCACCAGCCCGTCCCGCAGCTCGTCCGCCGAGATCCAGTTGTGCGTTCTGATCACCACCGGCAGCAGCCGCTCGGCGGCGGTATTGGCCTCGGCGAAGTTCCAGGACGCGATACCGTGGCGGAATGTGACGACGTCGCGGGCCGGGGCGGGCGCCTTGTGCCGGTCCATGAACCGGACCAGCGACGCGTAGAACTGCTCGTCGGCCGTGCCGGCCGTTCCACCATTCCGAAGCCGGTCCACCGCGTTGGCCTGATCCAGCCAGATCTCCCAGCTGCTCGGCGCATGATCGGCGGCCAGGGCCACCTGCCACATGCTCGACTGGTAAATCGCCTGATGAGCCAGGGCGCCGAGGAGGCTGTCCTTCTCGGCCTGCGCGGCAGGCGAGCGGACCAGCGCGCCGAGGGCCCGCGCCCGCACGCGGGGATTCTCGGGCAGAGCCGGGAGCGGATCGCCGCCGGGCGCCGAGCGGTGGCCTGTAAGTGAGGCGAGCAGGTTGAACCACTCGTCGGACAGCGCCGGAAACCCCGACGCGTGATCCCGGCGGAAGCGGCGGCGCTCGGCGCCGAGGTCGAGCACGGGATAGTAGTCTGAGTTGGGCTGCCCCATCGATTCGATCAGCGGGGCCAGCTCGGCGCGACTGACGATCGCGAGCGCATCCAGCACCGGCGGGGTGAGCGGCGAGAACCGGCAGAGGTCGGTGCGCAGGCTGGGCGACTGGAAGACCGTCCAGTCGGGCGCCGGGAGCTGCTCCCGGTTGCTGGCGACGACGAGGAGGTCGCCGCTCGGGACGAGGTAGACCTCGTAGGAGCGGAAGTTCTGGTGAATGGCGGCAAGCACGCTCAGCACCAGCTGATCGTCCAGCTCGTAGACGTGAAGCCACTGGCCGAACACGCCCTCGTCGGTGAGGTACTGCCGGATCCGGCCGTAGAACTCGGTGGTGAAGAGACCGGAGACGCCGCTGACCCAGGGATTGGACGGCTCCGACATGATGACGTCGAACCGGCGCTGGGCCGAGGCGAAGTACGACTTGGCGTCGTCGATCACGATCTCGGAGCGCGGGTCTTCGAAGGTGCGCCGGTTGGCGGGGAGGAACACGCGCGAGCCCTCGATCATTCTGGGCTCGATCTCGATGGTCACGAGGCTCTTGATCGGGCGGCTCCCCAGCAGCAGGTGCGACGACATGCCCGACCCCTGACCGATCACTGCCGCGCTGGTGGCGCGCGGCATGTGCGCCAGCGTGACGAGCGGCAGCAGCGTCTGGGTCGCCGCGTCGGCCATGAGCGGCGTGGGATGGGCCGCCGAGTCGCAGCGCTGGTACCACACCGGAGTCAGCGAGGCGTCGGGCTTCCCGTTGGTGGCCAGCGTCACGATGTTCGTGCCGGTGGTCCGGGAGACGGTCACGGTCGCGGTGCGGCCGTCGCGGTAGTAGGTGATGTCCCGGTCTCCCGCCGCTACCAGCCCGCCGGTCCGGTACACCCCGCTCGAGAGCATGTTGCGGTCGAGCTGGATCCCGAATCCCACGGCGAGCGCCAGCACGGCCGTCGCGAACACGGCCGCCGGGGCCAGACGCCGCCCGACTCCCTCCCGCCCAGTCGACCTTGCGAGCAGCACCGCGCCGATCAGCATGTCGATCACCGCACCGGCGATCAACATTGCCTTGAGGCCGATCAGCGGCATCAGCACCAGTCCACCCACGACCACTCCGACGATCGACCCCAGGGTGTTCCAGGCGTACACGGCGCCGATGGCCCGTTCCCCCGACCCGCCGGCGACGAGCGTGCGGGTGATGAGCGGGAGGGTCATGCCGGCGCAGAAGGTGGCCGGGAGCATGATCAGGAGGCAGAGCCCATACCTGGCGATGGTGAAGCCGGCGTATCCCGCGTCATTCCGGGCAAAGGTCGAGAGCAGTGACGCGACCCAGCCGAACGACTGGACGTAGAGCGGCAGCGTCGCGAGCGCCAGGAAGCCCATCGTCCATTGGACGATGCCCAAGGTGCGAAGCGGGTCGGCCAGCCGGTCGGCCCGGGAGCGGATCCACCAGGCGCCGAGCGCGAGGCCGAGGATGAACGCCGAGAGCATGAGCTCGAACGAGTGGGTGGCGCTGCCGAGGACCAGGGCCAGCATCCGAATCCAGTCGATCTCATAGATGAAGGAGGCGACCGCGGTGCCGAAGGCCGTCCACAGGAGGAGCCGGTCGAGGCCGCCAGTCGCGAGTCGCGAGTCGCGAGTCTGCCGACCGCCAGCCTGTGACTCGTGACCCGTGACCCGTGACCCGTGACCCGCGACTTCTCGCCGATCGATCTCCGCATTCCGCGCGGCCACGATCACGCCGACGGTGATTGCCGCAACGAACAGGTTGAGCATCGCCGCGGTGAGCAGCGTGCCCGGCAGCCCGGCGAGCGACACGAGGTAGAAGCCCGCGACGAGCACGCCCACCGCCGCACCGAGGCTGTTGGAGAAGTAGAGCATGGCGAGGGAGCGGCCCGGCGCGCTTCGATCGAGCCGTAACACTCCCGCGGACATCAAAGGAAAGGTCGCGCCGAGGAGCACGGACTGCGGCAGAATCAGCGCGCTCGCGATACCCCACTTGGCCACCGGCAGGAGCCACGAGCCGGCGAGGGCGGGGTAGGCCGATGAATACGTCCAGGCCGTGACGCCCTGGAATACATCGTGGAAGAAGAGCCCGATGACCCCGACGGCGAATTCGATTCCCACATAGCCGTAGAGCGGCTGCACGAGGTGCTCGGAGCGGCGGCTCACGGCGAGCGCCCCGGCCGACATGCCGCCGAGGAAGATGACGAGGACGATGATCTGAGCGTACGCGTCGTGACCGACGAAGAGACCGAGGTACCGGGTCCAGATGGACTCGTAGATCAGTCCGGCTGCGCCGGAGAGAACGAAGAGCAGATAGAGCACGCGGATCATTCCGGCTCCTGTCTCTACTGGAAAGCCACTTATCGGGGGTTTCTCGGCAACCCGGGCAAGAAGCGTGCAAAGTTTGTCATACCGTGTGAAATGGGGGGCGTCGAGAGTCCAACTCTTGGCGCCGTCTCGCATTACGCGCCGCGCCCTGGTCGGCCGTCTCGCTTCGCTCCCGTCGTGGCATCTTCGCAAGTCACCATGCACGAGAGCCTTCCGCTTCGCGCGACGAGGGTGGCACACGCATTGCCTTTCCGGGAGGCGATAAATGGCCGCCGCCACCCCTTTTGTGCTGGAGGAAGCAAGCGATGCGGAACCGCAAGGGCTTTACCCTGATCGAGCTTCTGATCGTGGTCGTCATCATCGGCATTCTCGCCGCGATCGCGATTCCGAAGTTTGCCAACACGAAGGAAAAGGCGGTCCTGGCCGGCATGAAGTCCGACCTGCGCAACCTCGTGACTGCACAGGAAGCGTTCTTCAGCGACAACCAGACCTACGCGACCGGCATCGCCGCGACGCAGGGCGCAGCTGCGGTTGCGTTCGTCCCGACGGCGAACAACGTGATCGCCCTGTCGACGGTGACCGCGTCCGGCTGGGCGGCGCAGGCGACCAACGCCACGCTCAAGGGAACGATCACCAAGTGCGGCATCTTCGTCGGCAGCGGCACAAGCCCGAATCCTGCGGCCGTCAAGAGCGAGGGCGCGCCAGCTTGCTACTGACCTGCATCACCGCCTGGAGAGTCAGTCATCTTTCGTGGGATTTGTCTTGGTCACCGGACAGAGCCAAGGCTACGGCCGACTAACAAATCGTCCGTAGCCTCTACCCTTTCTTGCTAGCAGATCGTCGAAGCTACCTATTCAGGTTTCAGCGGTGAACAAAGTGTCCCTGCACGTTGTAGACGGTTTGGACCCCGCAGTAGCCAGTTTGCGGTGCTTTGCTCGACTCGGAGGTAATAGTGACTCCGCTGCCGTCTTGCACGCATCCACCCAGGTCCCACGTCCTTCCGCTTGAAGAGTACTCCTGCCCCGTGCAATCTTGGGTCGTGTAATAGCTGTACCCGTAGCCTTCTTGGGATGCTGGCGAGTAGCCGTCTTCGCAGGTTACAGGCTGATGGGGAATTGGCAGTACGTTGATGAGGGCGACGACGCCCGTGAGGAGGAACTTGTACATTGGAACCGTCCTGTTGCTCTTGCTGCGGTAGGATCTCAGCGGGGAGGCCATGATTGCGATGAAGCCAAGAAAAGTCAAGAGGTGATCGGACTCACGGGTCCAGCCGCTAAGCGACTGACCGCTTACACACGTGCTAAAGATGGCGAGCGCCTTACTCCGCTAGAGGTTTATCGCAGCACTATGGAGCAAAGGAGGTAGATGTTGTACCTTGAGTGACCCCTGTGGTCCCAACCGTTGACTTTCCAAATAATCTTCGTGTCATCCACGCCCAACATGAGCCGCCTGCTTCGTGGGCGAAGCAACTCCTGCGGAAACTGGACCCGCCCGTCAGGATGCCGACTGGGGAATGGGTTCTGGATCGCCGCGTGCCTCTGCGCGTGCATTGATCAGACGGGCCCGGCACTACCCGACGGTACATTGCCTTCCGTGAGCCACGTTGGCGTCGTCAAGCCGGCTCCATCGGTGAACACGCGCCACACGTCCGCGTCAACCCCCACACTCCCCCCATCCGTCTTACGTCAACTGCCTTGCAATAGGTTGGTGGCAATTGATGTAGCTAGCCAAGCCGCTGGTGTGCGCACGATGTCCTTGGTACAGACACAGCACCATCAGTCGCCTGGTTCGAGGTACGGCCGAGGCACTCGCTCCCCAGACGTTTCAGCTGACTGTTTCCTGACGATCTTCGTGTTCGACGGCGGCGACGACTAGTTCCGGCATTTCAATGGGGCGCACGTCGCGCCTGTCGGGCGACTGCGTAATTCCGAGGCCGCTCGCCAAAACGTGGTTCTTCCTCCAGCCTGAGATGTCCTGAGATTCTCCTCTCGGCCTTGATCCGCCGGTTCACCGGGTCTTGCAATACACCCCTCGACAACGCTCGACAGTGCTTGCACCCGCCGGTGCAACGCATAGACAAGTCGCAGTACATGAACGCGTTGGATGGTGGGGTCGGTAGGTGGCATAAGCGTTGCCTTACCCCATGCCGGACGGACCGAACCGCCCCGACGCCCTGGACACGCTGGCCGCCGTATTACTCAACCGGAGGAAGTATGCAGAACCGCAAGGGTTTCACCCTGATCGAGCTTCTGATCGTGGTCGTGATCATTGGCATCCTGGCCGCGATCGCGATTCCGAAGTTCGCGAACACGAAGGAAAAGGCCGTGCTGGCCGGCATGAAGTCCGACCTGCGTAACCTGGTCACTGCGCAGGAAGCGTTCTTCAGCGACAACCAGACCTACGCGACCGGTCTCGCCGCGACGCAGGGTGCCACCACCGTCGCGTTCGTGCCGACCTCGAACAACGTCATCGTCCTGTCGACCGTGACCGCGGCCGGCTGGGCGGGCGAGGTGAGCAACGCCACGCTCAAGGGCACCATCACCAAGTGCGGCATCTTCGTCGGCAGCGGCACGAGCCCGAATCCTGCCTCGGTCAAGGCCGAAGGCGCTCCGGGCTGCTACTAAGCTCCGCGGGCTGTACGGGAACGGGGGCGGTGCCCGCTGTGGTCGCCGCCCCTTTTCTCTGCCTCACAACGCAGTAACTGGTCGACGGAATCGCGCATAGGAACGGAATCCGGATCAGTCAAACCGCTGGAGAGGACCATGCGACGCGATACCAGAGGCTTCACCCTGATCGAGCTGCTGATCGTCGTCGTGATCATCGGAATCCTCGCGGCCATCGGCATCACGAACTTCGGCAACAGTAAAGAGCGGGCGATGGTTGCCGCCATGAAGACCGACCTGCGGAATCTGGTCTCCGCCGAAGAGGCCTTCTACTCGAACGGTCAGAATTACTACGGCGGCGCGGTGCCCAATGCCGCGATGCCGTTCGACCCGACGACGAACGTCACCATCACGCTGAGCAGTGTCACGTCCACGGGGTGGGCCGCAGCGGCGACGCACACGTACACCGCGAAGACCTGCGCCATCTTCATGGGCACCGCGACCCCGGTCGCGCCGGCGACGGTCGAAGGCAGAGTGGCCTGCACGCCGTAACATCGGGAGTGTAGGAGTGGCAGAACCCGTACGATCGCTGCGCACCGAGCTGCTCGTCAGTCTCGGATTCGTCACCTCCGCCGCGGTGATCCTGGTCGGGCTGACCACACTCCTGCTCACCGGCGGCGACCTCCGCGACACGATTCGCCCGCTCGGAGCGCTCTGGCTCGGCAGCACGGCCATCTTCGTCATCTTCGGCATGTCGGTGCTCCATCGGCTGGTCATCCGCCCGCTGCACCGCCTCACCGCCGAGGCCGACGCCCTGGCCGCTCGCGAGTTTCAGCCCGCGCCGGCCGACTACGGATCGGTCGAGCTGGACCGCCTGGCGGCCCGGTACCGCGCGATGGCCGAAGACTTGCTCGATGTCCAGAGCCACGTGGTCCGGGTGGAGAAGCTTGCCGGCATCGGCCGGCTCGCCGCCGGAGTAGCGCACGAGGTGAGGAATCCCCTTGGCGCACTCGGCACTTACGTCGAGGTGC
Organism: uncultured Gemmatimonadales bacterium; assembly: GCA_963757525.1. Classification (GTDB taxonomy): domain Bacteria; phylum Gemmatimonadota; class Gemmatimonadetes; order Gemmatimonadales; family GWC2-71-9; genus CAVVWJ01. Next base: position 588,313 of record CAVWRM010000001.1, on the reverse strand, counting down.
TCCAGCGCCGCGGGACCGATCCCGCCGTCACCGACGACATGCGGTGCGCGATCGAGCGGATCGAACGGATCGTGCAAGGACTCGTGGATTATGCCCGGCCGGGCCGGCCGGTGACCAACGGGTCGGCCACCGCCTCGACCGACCTGAATGGGGCGGTCCGACGGGTCATGGATTTCCTGAGGGCGCAGGGGACGTTCCGCGATCATGCCGCGGAAGTCGCGCTCGCAGCCGATCTCCCCCGCGTCCGGGGCGACGAGCACCTCCTGGAGCAGGTCGTCGTCAACCTGGTGGTCAATGCCTGCCAGGCGGCACCGCGCGGACGCGTGGTGGTGGGGACGGCGGCCAAGAGCTTCGATACGCGCGAGGCCGCGCCCGCGAGAGAGCCGAGGCGGCGCCGGCGGGTGATTCCGGATGGGGTTCCCGGCGTCCTGCTCTACGTGGCCGACGACGGGCCCGGCGTCCCCGAGGAAGATCGAGAGCGGATTTTCGATCCGTTCTACACGACCAAGGATCCAGGTGAAGGGACCGGACTCGGGCTGGCGATTGTCGCCCGAACCGTGCACGAAAGCGGAGGAGTCATCTGGGTGGATCGTTCGCGAGAAGGCGGTGCCGTGTTCATGGTGTTTCTACCAATAGCGAGTGAGACCGATGCGGCTGCTGATCGTTGATGACGACGCCGGTCTTCGGCAGTCGCTCGCGCTGCTGCTCGGGGAATCCGGCTATCAGATCGAGGCCGAGGGCGATCCCGAGCGGGCGCTCGAGCGTGCTTCCGGCGATGCGTACGACCTGATTCTCTGTGACGTGCGGATGCCCAAGATGGATGGCCTCACCTTCCTGCGGCGCTACCGCGCAGACGAGGGTGCCGGGCTGCTCATCATGATGAGCGCGTACGGAAACGAAGATGCCGCCATCGCCGCCATGCGCGAGGGCGCGTACGATTACCTCCAGAAGCCGTTCCGCCCCGACGAAGTCCTGATGACCATCCGCAAGGCGGCCGAGCGCGAGAAGCTCCGCCGTGAAGTCGAGGAGCTGCGCTCCAGCCTCGGCGCGGGCGTAGTGCAGGACCTGGTCGTGAGCGAGAGCCGCAGCATGCGCGACCTGCTCGATCTCGCGAGCCGGGTGGCGCGTCACAACACCACCGTGCTCATCACCGGCGAGAGCGGCACCGGCAAGGAAGTGCTGGCACGTGCCATCCATCGGATGAGCCCGCGGACCGACCACAACTTCACCGCGATCAACTGCGCCGCGATTCCGCAGCACCTGCTCGAGAGCGAGCTGTTCGGCCACGTGAAGGGCGCCTTCACCGGCGCGACCGCCGACCGGACCGGGCTGTTCGAGCTTGCCCATCAGGGCACGCTGCTGCTCGATGAGATCGGAGATCTCCCGCTCGACCTTCAGGCCAAGCTGCTCCGGGTGCTGGAGGAAGATCAGATCCGGCGCGTCGGCGGACGGGACACCCGCAAGGTGGACGTCCGGGTCATCGCCGCCACCGCCAAGCCGCTCGAGCAGGCTGTCGAGAAGGGCGAGTTCCGCGGCGACCTGTTCTACCGGCTGAACGTGGTGCGGCTGCACCTGCCGCCGCTCCGCGAGCGGCCCGAAGATGTGCCCGCGCTCGTGGCCCACTTCGCCCGCCTCGCGGCAGGCAAGCTCGGCCACCCGGTGAGCCTCACGCCGGCGGCGCTGGCGGCCCTGACCCACCACTCCTGGCCCGGCAACGTGCGCGAGCTGCGCAATGCGGTGGAGCGCGCCGCGGTCCTCGGCAGCGGCGCCGCGCTCGACACGAAGGACTTCGCGATCGGCAACGGGAATGGCAACGGCAGCTCCCCCAACGGCAATGGCACCGCGCCCACGCTCGACCTCAAGACGCAGGTCGAGGCGATCGAGCGCAAGGCCATTCAGAAGGCGCTCGAGGCCTCCGGCGGCAACCGGCGCCAGGCGGCGAGCCTCCTCGGCATCAGTCTGCGCACGCTGTTCTACAAGATGCGGCGGCTCCCGGTTCACTGAGCCGAGCGCAACAGGCTGCGCCTCGTGCGAGGTCTTGCATCGGGGCGCAGCATCAAACCACAGTCAACACCTTCCGTCCTACCGCCTTACCGCCATACGATCTGTGGTCCCGGTCATGCATGCAGACCTGCGCATGATTCTCCGTTCCCCACGCGGCTTTACCATCCTCGAGGTCATGGTGGCGGTCGTCCTGCTCACCATGGGCGTCCTCGCGCTGGTGAGCTCGTCGGCCATGGTCAGCCGAATGATCGGCCGGGGACGCGGCGCCACGGTCGCCGTGCAGGTCGGCGCGGCCCGCCTGGAGCGGCTCCGCCGCATCGCCGGGTCCACGACACCCCGCTGCGCCTCACCCGGGTTCGCCGGCGATAGCGCCGTCACCGACGGCGTGCTCGAGCGCTGGATCGTCGAGCCACCTTCCGGCTCCGGGCTCGCGCGCCGGGTGAGCGTCATCCTCGCCTATCGCGATCCGCGCGGCCCGGTCCGCGATACCGTGCACACGGTCGTGCTCTGCGGATGAGCGACCGGCGCCGCGGGTTCACCCTCCTCGAGCTGATGGTCGGGCTCGTGCTCGTCCTCGCCGTGGGTGGGGTCACCTGGGCGCTGCTGGCGCAAAACCAGCGGGTCGCGCGCTCCCAGACAGAGCACGCGGGGCTCCAGGACAACGTGCGCACCGGCGTCGTCGTCGTGGCCAACGAGCTGCGTGAGATCGGCTACGACTCGATTCCCGAGAGCGCCGCACTCGGCGCCGGCGCCTCGGTGAGCCCCGATCTTCTGGTCATGGAGCGGGGCCGTGTCGTGTACAAGGCCATGCGCGGCATCGGATTCACCTGCGCGCCGCCGGCCTCGGGCGCGCTCAAGCTCCAGCGCGCGGCCCTGCTGGGGCTGCGGGCGCCCGAACCGGGCGACAGCTTTACCGCGCACGTCGAAGGCAGCCCCGACACGGGCACCGACGACGCCTGGGTCCATGGCGGCGTCAGCGCCGTCGCCGGTGGTCTCTGCGACGACGGCAGTCCGGCCGTCACGCTCTCCGTCAGCTTCGCCGGCCCGGCGGGGGCCGCGGCTCCAACGCGTATGATGCTCGGTGGGCCGGTCCGGTTCTTCGAGATCATGGAGCTCCGCTATTACCAATCGGGCGGCAAGTCCTGGCTCGGCACCCGGTCGGTCACCGCCGGCGGCGTCATCGAGCCCATCCTGGGGCCGCTCGCCGACAGCACCGCCACCGCGCGCGGCCTCACCTTCGCCTATCTCGATCGGAACGGCGCGCCCACCAGCCTCGCCAATGACGTTCGCGAGATCGCCTGGACCATCAAGGGTGTCACCAATGGACCGGTGCGCGGGTCGGGCGCCACCCTCGCGGTCGACAGTCTCAGCCTGTCGTCGAGCGTGGCGCTCAGGAACACGCTGCGATGAGCCGCGCGTCTCGCGCCGACGAGCGGGGCATGGCCCTGGCGCTCGCCATCTTCGCGCTCGTGGTAGTGGGCGCGCTCGTGGCCGGGGCATTTCTCGCAGGCCATCTCGAGCAGCGCACCGGCCGCAGCACCCTCTACGCCGAGCAGGCTGCCGATGCCGCCGAGGCGGGGGCCGCGATGACCATCGCCGAGTGGGACGCCGCCACGCTCAACTCGCTGCCGCCGGGGGGTATCGTGTCACCTGCCGCGGTCACCCTTGCGGGCAAGGCCTCATACCGGTCCACCGTCACGCGGCTCAACGACCAGCTCTTTCTCGTGAAGAGTCTCGGCACCCGCGCCAATGCGGGCGGCGGCACGCTGGCGCGCCGCACCGTGGCCGTGGTGGCGCGTCTCGCCTCGCTCGGTGAGGGCCCCGAGGCCGCGCTCACCACGGGCCGACCCGTCGAGATCGCGGGATCGCAGGTGATCATCAGCGGGGACGACACCGCCGTCGCCGATGGAGACGGGTGCGCGCCGGGCGCCAGCCGGCCGGCCATGCGCAACCCGGCGCCCTCGTCCGAGGTGTTCGCCGTGTTCGGCGACGCCACCTTCGAGCGTCTCGCGGCGCACGCCTCGATCGTTCTGCCCGACACCACGCTCACGTCGGCGCTTCGGCCGTCGGTCGCCGATGACGGCCGCTGCGATGTCGCCGACGGCGCCAACTGGGGCGAGCCCCGCCGATCGGCCGACGCGGCGCTCGACGCCTGCCGGCGGTACTTCCCCATCGTCTTCGCCAAGGGCTCTCGGCTTGGCATCGCCGCGGGTGGCCGGGGGCAGGGGGTGCTGCTGGTGGCTGGCGATCTCGACATCGCGAGCGACTTCGACTGGAGCGGCCTCGTCGCGGTCAAGGGCGGCGTCCGGATCTCCGGCGCGCGCTCACGCATCAGGGGCGCGCTCCTGGCGGCCAACGAGCCGGACGACAGCCGGACCCGGCTCGCCGGCGCGACGACGGTGCAGTACTCGTCGTGCGCGCTCCGGAGGGCGCTCCAGGGTGCGGCCTTTGCGGAGCCGTTGGGGCAGCGGAGCTGGGTGCAGGGGTATTAGGTCGGAGGTCGCGAGTCATGAGTCGCGAGTCACGAGTCACGAGTCACGAGTCGTGAGTCACGAGTCACGAGTCACGAGTCGTGAGCGACGACTTCCCTGGATTCAATGAGCGAAGGAGCCTCACGAGCATGCCTCGAACGGCGTGCAGCCGTTGGCCCAGATCACCGAACGACGCCGGCGGGAGGTACTGGAGGTCGTGTGCGAGAACCAGGTAGTACTCGAGTTCCGCGGCCGACCCGAGGCTGATGCGAATGAAGCGGCGGAACTCGGCGTCACCTGCGCGTCCGCTACCCTCGACGAGGTTCGCGCAAATCGAAATTGCGCAGCGACGCATTTGTGACGTGAGGGAATACAACTCCGTTCGGGGGAAGTGTTCCGTCGCGCGATAAGTCGCGATGGTGAGCGCGTGGGATCGTTCCCAAACCTCGAGTTTCCTGAAGTCTCCCACGGACCATCCTCTTCGCTCGGGGGACCAAGTGTATGGGGTCAGGGACTGGGTGGTAGTACCGTTTTCGTCCGGGTCATTGTATCGACCCGCGACCGGCGACCGGCGACCGGCGACCGGCGACCGGCGACCCGCGACCGGCGACCGGCGACCCGCGACCCGCGACCCCCGACCCCCGACCCAGACCCACCCGCAACCCCTTGCACCATGCGTCCCACTCCTGCATCCCGAGAAAGGGCTTGCGAAAGAGAAGAAAACGCCGCTTCCGGGGCTTGCAGCGCCCCGTCCCCGTCCGCGTTAGAACGCTTGCCCCCAATCACTTAGCAAAGTGCAATTTGTGTGGCACATCGGTTGCCCAGCGGGGGGTGGATACTCTCACGCCCGGCAACTGGCCAGAGCGCCGAGGCGGCTGAAGCTGGCCTGAGCCACTCCTCACCAAGCGGATATCTATGGGACTCTTCGGGCGCAATGCGACGACGGTCGGCCTGGATATTGGCAGCGGGCTGATCAAGCTCGTCGCCATTTCCCACGCCTCCGGCGGGCCGGTGCTCACCAAGGTCGCGTTTACCTCCGTGGTGAACGACGCGATCGTGGAGGGCGAGGTGATGGACCCGGCCATTGTCGCCGAGGCCATCAAGGGCTTGCTGGCGTCGGCCGGCATCAAGGCCAAGAAGGTCGTGACCGCCGTCGGCGGCCGCGACGTGATCATCAAGAAGATCGCGATGGATCGGATGAAGGAGTCCGAGGCCCGTGAGGTCATCCGCTGGGAGGCGGAGCAGCACGTGCCGTTCGACATGGACAACGTCGAGCTCGATTTCCAGATCCTCGATCCCGAAGGCGAAGGCCTGCAGATGACGGTGCTCCTCGTGGCGGCCAAGCGCGAGCTGGTCGAGCACAAGGTGGCTCTGCTCTCCGACGTCGGCCTCGCACCCAGCATCATCGACGTCGACGCGTTCGCCCTGCACAACGCCTTCGAGGTCAACTACCCCGAGGCCATGCACGGCGTGGTGGGGCTGGTCAACATCGGGCACGAAACCACCAACATCAACATTCTCGACGACGGTGTCCCGGTGCTCACCCGCGACATCCCGGTCGGCACCCGTCGCTTCAAGGAAGACCTCCAGCGCGAGCGCGGTCTCTCGGCCGAAGACGCCGACCGGCTGCTCCGCGGCGGCGAGTCCAACGAGGCGCTCGATCCGTTCCTCGAGACCCGCGGCGAGGAGCTCGCGGTGGGCATCGAGCGGGCGGCGGCATTCCTCCAGTCGGCCAGCCGGTCGGCCGGCGGCATCTCCCGGATCTTCACCACCGGTGGCGGCGCCCGTATTCCGCGCCTCAACAAGGTGCTCTCCGATCGCCTCCGGGTCCCGGTTCAGCTCGCCAATCCGATCGAGAAGCTGCAGGTGGCCGACGGAGTCTTCGACATGATGCCGGTGGACGAGGTAGCGCCGTTGCTCATGCTCCCCATAGGCCTCGCGCTGCGTAGCGCGGCGTAACCCTGACCCGGACTCCACGACCGATGATCACTGTCAATCTCCGCCCCGACCTGAAGCGCAAGCGCGCTCGGCCGCCCCTCCAGGGGGTGCTCGAAGGGGTTCGCGGGCTGGCAAGCAAGATCAAGGATCCCGTGCTTCTGGCGGCCGTCCTGAGCTGCGCCGGCGTCGCCGGCTGGCTCGGCTACGTGGTCATGAGCACGTCGCATGAACTGGCGTCCCTCGAGCCCAAGCTGGAGCAGACCCGCGCCGAGCATCGCCGGTTCCGGGCATTCCTGGCCGAGAAGCGTCATCAGGAGACCATCCGCGACTCGCTGGTCTCGCAGATCGGCATCATCCGCACGGTGGATGGCGACCGCTACGTGTGGCCGCACCTGCTCAACGAAGTCAGCAAGGCGCTGCCGGCCTACACCTGGCTGGTGGACATGAGTGGCGCCGCGCCGCCGCCGCCTCCTCCGGGCGCGCCGCAGCCGGGCGCCAAGAGCGCCAGCGACACCACCAAGTCCGAGGGCGCGTCGGTGCCCGCCATCCAGTTCACGGTCAACGGGCGCACGGTAGACATCCAGGCCTATACCCGCTTCCTGCGTCAGCTCGAGGCGTCGCCCTGGATCACCGACGTCACGCCAGTGTCGGCCCAGACGGTCGTCGAAAAGGAGCGGCCGGTCACCGCGTTCGTCATCCGCGGCACCTACCGCCAGGCGGATTCTGCGTATCTCCGCACGGTTCCCCTCAGCCAATCGGTGAGGTAGTCGCGCCATGGCATCCCTGACGTCACAGAAATCCGCCCCGCTGCTCGTGATTCTCCTCGCCGGCCTGGTGGGATACATCGCCTATACCGGCGCGGTCATCAACACGCTCGGCATCAACGGCCTGTCGGCACGCAAGGAAGAGGTCGTCGCGGTCAAGGACACCATCGCGCGGCTGCAGGCGGCCACCGACAGCGCCAAGCGCGAGCTGGCGCGCGGCACCGTCGAGGACCTGCGCAAGCGGCTCGAGACCTACCGAGGCAGCCTGGCGCTGCTCCGCCGGCTGGTCCCCGAGCGCAACGAGGTGCCCAACCTGCTCGACGACATCTCCAGCCGCGGCAAGATCCGTGGGGTGACGCTGTCGCAGGTGGTGCCGCTCCCGGTGGAGCCGGGCCCGGTCCCCTTCGATACCTACAAGTACAACATGTCGGTCATCGGGCACTACGATCAGATCGGCGCGTTCCTGGCCGACGTGGCCAGCCTGCAGCGCATCATCGTGCCCTACGATCTCATGGTGTCCGCCACCAACAACCAGGCCGCCAAGGCGCTGGGTGATACGAGCGGCTCGCTGCTCGAGGCGAAGTTCCAGGTCCGTACGTACGTCAAGTCTTCCAGTCCGGAGGGAGAGGCCAGTGGCACGTAACGCTCTGCTCGGGTTCGCCCTGTTCGCGGCCGCCGCGACTCTCGCCGGCTGCTCCGGCAAGGCGGACGAGGCGCAGGCGGCGGAGGCACAGCTGGCCGCGCTCCGCGCCCATACCGACAGTCTCCGCAAGGAGCACATGCAGGCTCCGGCCGCCGACGGCGCTGCCGCGGCTCCGGTCGCCGACTCCGCGTCGCTCGCCGCGACGCCTTCGCCCGCGGCCAGCGATTCGGCCAGGCAGGCCGACATCGAAGCCGCCCTGGCCGACTCGGTCCAGAAGGCGCGCGAGATCGAGGTCATGCGCGAGACGTTCGCCTACGGCGGCGCCACGCGCGACCCCTTCTCGTCGCTCTTCAATTCGTCCAAGGACGGCCCCGAGATCGCCGATCTCGAGCTCGTGGGCGTCTACCAGGATCTCCGCACGCCGTCGAACAGCATCGTGGTGTTGCGAGAGAAGGTTTCCAGCAAGCGGCACAAGCTGCGCGTTGGAGACCAGTTGAGCCGGGCCCGGCTGGTCCAGATCCGGCCCCGCGATGCCGTGTTCATGATTCAGGACTTCGGGTTCGAGCGCCAAGAAACTCTCTCGCTGCGGAAGCAGGAGGTTGACACCCCATGACCGGACTGTATCGCTTGATGCTTGTCGCCGCCGCGGCCATCGGTGCGGCTTCCCCGCTCAGGGCCGAAGGGCCCGGCAGCGGTGAGGTGACGGCCGTGAGCCTGACACCGGCCGCCGGCAAGGCCGAGGTGGTCGTCACGGTCCAGGGCGCCGTCGAAGTCCGCGACTTCATGCTCAACGAGCCCAACCGCCTGGTCCTCGATGTCGTCGGAGCCCGTCTCGGCCAGACCGCCGCGACGATCTACGACGGCGTCAACCGGGGCGGCGTCACCAACCTTCGCTACTCCCAGTTCCGTCCCGACGTCGTGCGGATCGTGCTCGATCTCGACGGCCCCAAGAGCTACGAGATCGACAAGTCCGTCGCCGGCGCCATCCGGGTCACCTTCGGCCCCGCGCCCTCGTTCCAGGCGTGGTCCTCGTCCGAGGCCCCCGCGGCCGACGACGGCGGCGTCGCCGCTCCGGCCGCTCCGGCCGTGGCCCAGGCGCCGGCTCGCGCGCCCGAGGTGTCAATCGGCCGCGCGGCGCTGCTGACCCGGGCGGAAGAGCCCCGAATCACCGTCACCTGGGATCGCGCCAGCGTCGCCGACGTGGTGGCGGGCTTCGCCTCCTTCAGCGGCCGCACCATCATTCTCGGTAAGGACGTGAAGGGTGAGGTCACGGCCGAAATCAAGAATCAGCCCTGGCCGCAGGCGTTCCAGGCCATTCTCGCCACCCAGGGTCTTTCGGCCCAGGAGATGTCCGGCGGGATCATCCGGGTGGACGCGCCGTCCACCCTGGCCGCGCTCGACTCGCTCGAGCCGCTGGAGACCAGCCTCGTCCGGATCAACTACGCCCAGGCCGGCTCGCTCTCCAAGACGGTCGAGAGCATCCTGACCAAGGGTCGCGGGCGTGTGGTCGCCGACACGGCCTCCAACTCCCTCATCCTGACCGATACCCGCAGCCGCATCGCGAGCGTCACCGATTTCGTCCGGGGCCTCGATGTGCGCACCCCGCAGCTCTCGATCCAGGCCAAGATCATCTTCGTCGATCGCACCGACATCGAGCAGCTCGGCGTCAAGTACGACCTGGGCAACAGCCATCAGTTCTTCAACAAGCTGGTGGCGCGTCCGGACCCGGCCACCCCGGGAACCACCTACGGCCGCGATATCAACATCGTCGACCTGGGCGGCAACTCGGTCTCGGCCATCGGCAACGCCGATGCGACGATCACGGGCTCGGCGCTCGACCTGATCTACTCCACCAGCATCGGCGGGTTCGCGCTCAGCACCTTCCTGAGCGCCCTCGAGCGTACCGAGCTCGCGGACATCCAGGCCGAGCCGGTCATCTCCACGCTCGACAATCGCCAGGCGGACATCCTGGTCGGTGAAGAGACCCCGGTGCGCGTCATCGACGCCTCCAGCGGTACCGGCACCGGCGGCGTGGCCCGTGCCACGGTGCAGTTCAAGGAGACCGGTATCCGTCTGACGGTCACTCCCCACGTCACCAACAACCGCCAGGTGCTGATGCAGCTCCACACCGAGCGCTCGGCGGTCCGTCCGCTCGCCGCGGCCGACCTCGGCTTCGTCTTCTCGAAGCAGAAGGCCGACAACCAGCTCCTCGTGAACGACGGCGAGACTGCGGTCATCGGCGGCCTCACGGTCACCGAAGTCACCAAGTCGCGGAGCGGCATCCCGCTCCTCGGCAGCCTCCCGATCGTGGGCAAGCTGTTCTCCTTCGATTCGGATACGGAAAACCGGCGCGACCTGATCATTCTGGTCACGCCGCGCATCACCGACGACGGCGTGTCGGAACAGTAAGAAGTCGGGCGGAACGGCGGAACGGCGGAACGGCGGAGGGGTTATCCTTCCGCCGTTCGGTCTTTTCTATTCCGGACAAACTGGCTAGCGTCTTTCCGCATTCCGCCGTTCCGCCGAGGTCCCATGCGCCTGCGCTTCTCGACGGCTGGAGAGTCCCACGGCAAGGCCCTCGTCACTATCGTCGAGGGTCTTCCCGCGGGGCTTCCCGTTTCCGCCGCCCAGGTGGACCGCGAGCTCCATCGCCGCATGCAGGGCTACGGGCGCGGTGCCCGCATGAAGATCGAGCGCGACCGGATCGAGTGGCTCTCCGGCGTGCGCGCCGGCGAGACCATCGGCTCGCCCGTGGCGATGCTCGTGCCCAATCGCGATTGGGCCAACTGGGAAGATGTGATGGCCCACGAGGCCGAGGCGCCGGGCGAGCTGCGCCGCCGGCGGGTCACGCGGCCCCGGCCCGGTCACGCCGATCTCGTAGGCGTGCTCAAGTACGACCGGGTGGACGCGCGCGACATCCTCGAGCGCGCCAGCGCGCGCGAGACCACGGCCCGCGTCGCGGCCGGCGCCCTCGCTCGGCGCCTGCTCGAGGAGTTCGGCGTCGAGATCGGCAGCCACGTGGTGTCGCTCGGCGGTGTCGTCGTCTCCCCTCCCGGCGGGCTTCCGGTTCCGCTGAACGACGCGGCCGACAAATCCGAGGTGCGGGTTCTCGACCCGAAGGCCGAGCCCGAGATCGTCCGGCGCATCGACGCGGCCAAGCAGGCGGGCGACACGCTCGGCGGCGAGGTCGAGGTCGTGGCCCGCGGCGTCGTGGTGGGGCTCGGCAGCCACGTGAGCTGGGACCGGAAGCTCGATGGCCGGCTCGCGGGCATGCTCATGGCCATTCCCGCGGTCAAGGCAGTGGAGGTGGGGCTCGGCGTCGAGGCGGCTCGGCGGCCGGGATCCGGCGTGCACGATCCGATCGATCCGATGGAGGGCGAAAGGGCGAAAGGGCGGAAGGGCGAAAGGGACAGGATTCCGCCCCCAGTCCCCGGGGACACGCGCGGGGGGTTCCGCCGCCGCACCAACAACGCCGGCGGACTGGAGGGGGGAATCACCACCGGGGAACCGCTGGTTGTTAGGGTAGCGATGAAGCCGATCTCGACGCTCATGTCGCCCTTGCCGACCGTCGACCTCACGAGCGGCCAGCCCGCCAACGCGCAGAGCGAGCGTTCCGACGTCACCGCCGTTCCCGCGTTAGGCGTAATTGCCGAGGCGGTGGTGTCGCTGGTACTGGCCGACGCGATGGTGGAGAAGTTCGGGGGCGACTCGCTGGCGGAGATGCGCCGCAATTACGACGGCTATCTCTCGGCGCTGGGCTCCCGGTGGGCGGCCCTGCGTGAAGCGGTGGACGGCTGATGCCCCGCCATGTCGTCCTCGTCGGGCTACCCGGGGTAGGGAAGAGCACGGTGGGGCGCCTCGTGTCCGAGGGCATCCCGGCGCCGCTCATCGACATCGATCAGCTCCTGGTGCGCGAAGTGGGGCGCCCGGTGGACCAGATCATCGGGATGATGGGGGAACCCTATTTCCGCCAACTGGAACGCAAGGCGGTGTTGGCGGCCCTGGATGGCGACCCGGCGATCATCGTCCCGGGTGGCGGCTGGGCGGTCCAGCCGGGGGCTATGGAGACGGCTCAGCGGTGCGGTCTGGTGATCTACCTCAAGTGCACGGCCGGAACGGCCGTTCGCCGGCTCGAGCAGGGCGAGGTCAGGCCGCTCCTGGGGAGCGGGGATCCTGTCGTTAAAATGGGGGAGCTACTGCAGGAGCGAGAGCCGTTCTATCGTCTTGCCGAGCATGAGGTTATGACCGGCACCCGGGACCCTCAGGAAGTGGCGAAAGAGGTGATCGCTCTGGCGCGGACCCACGCCGGTTGGACGTGAGTGACTGCTCGCACAGACTTGCGATACCCCCGGGGCATCGGTTTCTTGCTACTCCGGTTGACCCCGGCATGACTCGAAGGACTATAGTGGAAACATGGCGACACGAACCAAACGCACGGTAAAAACACCAGCCAAGGCGCCGGCCAAGGCCAAAGCCGCTCCCGCACCCAAGGAATCCAAGGCTGCGAAGGCGACGGCCGCCAAGGCGTCCAAAGCCGAGGCTAAGGCAGCCAAGCCGCGCGGGGGTAAAGGCCGGGAGGGTGGCACCGCCCTCGTCATCGTCGAGTCGCCCACCAAGGCCAAGACGATAGGGAAGTACCTCGGCTCCGGCTACGACGTTCGCGCCACCATCGGCCACCTGCGCGATCTGCCCACCCGGGAGCTGGGCGTGGATGTCGAGAAGGGCTTCGAGCCCAAGTACGTCACCATCAAGGGCAAGACCAAGACCCTCTCGGAGCTCAAGAAGGCCGCCAAGACCGCCTCGACCATCTTCCTCGCCACCGACCCCGACCGCGAGGGCGAGGCCATAGCCTGGCACGTCGCCGACCAGCTCAAATCCAAGGCGCCCACCCACCGGATCCTGTTCCACGAGATCACCAAGGACGCCATCCGCGACGCGCTCGCCGAGCCGGGCGTGATCGACGACCGGAAGGTGGAGGCGCAGCAGGCCCGGCGGATCCTCGACCGCCTGGTGGGCTACAAGGCGAGCCCCATACTCTGGCGCAGCATCAAGACCGGCCTCTCGGCCGGCCGGGTGCAGACCGTCGCCCTCAGAATGATCGTGGAGAGGGAGCGCGAGATCCGCGCGTTCGTGCCTCAGGAGTACTGGAGCATCGAGGCGCTCTGCGCCAAGTCGGGCCAGACGTTCGAGGCGGCGCTCGCGAAGGTGGGCGGGCACAAGCCCCAGCTGCACTCCGCGGATGAGGCGCAGCGGGTGGTGGACGCGGTGCGGACGCTACCCTTCGAGGTCACCAAGGTCGAGAAGAGGCAGCGCCGGAAGAACCCGGCCGCCCCGTTCACCACCAGCACGCTGCAGCAGGAAGCGGCCAAGAAGCTCGGCTTTTCCTCGCGACGCACCATGCGCGCCGCGCAGGACCTCTACGAGGGCCGGGACGTGGGCGAGGATGGTCCGGTGGGTCTCATCACCTACATGCGGACCGACTCGGTGCGGGTGTCCGACGCGGCCATCGCGTCGGTGCGCGACTTCATCGGGAAGAACTACTCGAAGAAGTACCTGCCCGAGAAGCCCAACGGGTACAGCTCGAAGAAGAACGCGCGGGTGCAGGACGCCCACGAGGCCATACGGCCCACCGACGTCACCCGTCGCCCCGAGCACGTGCAGCAGTACCTGGAGCCCGACCAGTACCGGCTCTACCAGCTCATCTGGCAGCGGTTCGTCGCCTCGCAGATGACGCCGGCCGTCTACGACATGACGATCGTGGACTTCGACCTTGGCGAGTATCTCTTCCGGGCCACCGGCTCGGTGCTGGTCTTCGACGGATACCACACGCTCTATATGGAAGGGCGGGAGAAGGAAGAGGGCAAGACGATGGACGATCTGCCGCCCATTCCGCCGCTCGAAGTGGGCGAGCGGGTGGAAGTCAGGGAGATCACGCCATCGCAGCACTTCACCGAGCCGCCGCCGCGCTACTCCGAGGCCAGCCTGGTCAAGGAGCTGGAGCGGCTGGGCATCGGCCGGCCCTCCACCTACAGCGCGATCATCTCGACGCTGAGCGCCCGGGAGTACGTGAAGGTGGAGCAGCGCCGCTTCTTCCCCACCGAGCTGGGCGAGCTGGTGGAGAAGATCATGGTGGCCAAGTTCCCCGAGATCTTCAACGTCGAGTTCACCTCGGAAATGGAGAACGAGCTCGACCGGATCGAGGAGGGCGAGCTGGGCTGGCGGCGGGTGCTCAACGACTTCTACGGTCCGTTCACCAAGGCGCTCGACTCGGTGGACCTGAACGCGCTCGTCGCCGAGGCACACGGCCTCAAGCCCGAAGATCTGGCCAAGGAGCGCTGCCCCAAGTGCGGCTCGGCCATCGAGCTCAAGACGGGACGGTTCGGGCCCTATCTCGCGTGCGTCAACTACAAGAAGACGTGCGATTACGTGAAGTCGCTGAAGAAGGGGCGCGCGCCCGACCGGCCCACCGACGAGAAGTGCCACCTCTGCGGCTCGCCCATGGTCATCAAGACCGGGCGCTTCGGGGAGTTCCTCGCCTGCACCACCTACCCGGCGTGCAAGGGCACCCGCGCCATCCCGCTCGGGATGAAGTGCCCCAAGTGTCTCGAGGGCGACCTCGCCGAGCGGCGCACCAAGCGCGGCAAGTCGTTCTGGGGCTGCGTACGGTACCCGGCCTGCGACTTCTCCACCTGGAACCGCCCGGTGCCCGACACCTGCCCCAATTGCGGCTGGGTCGGCATGGAGAAGAAGATCAGCAAGGCGGAGGGCGAGAGCCGGACCTGCCTCAAGTGCGGCCACAAGCTGGTCGTCGCCGAGCCCGAGGAGGTGGCGCTGGCGTGAACGCCACCGTCGTCGGCGGCGGTCTCGCCGGCTCGGAGGCTGCCTGGGCCCTCGCCGAGCGCGGCGTTCGGGTGACGCTGTACGAAATGCGGCCGGTGGTCACCACGCCGGCCCACCGCACCGACCGGCTGGGCGAGCTGGTCTGCAGCAACACCTTCAAGTCCATCGAGCTCACCAACGCGCACGGGCTGCTCAAGGCCGAGCTGCGCGCGCTCGGCAGTCTCCTGCTTCCCTGCGCCGATGTCGCGAGCGTGCCGGGGGGCGCGGCCCTCGCCGTGGACCGCGAGCTCTTCTCCCGGGAAGTCCACCGGCGGGTCACCTCGCATCCCAACATCGAGCTGGTCCGGGAGGACGTCACCGCGCTGTCCTCGCCAGGGGTGATCGCCACCGGGCCGCTCACCTCGGAGCGGCTGGCCGGCGCGATCACCGCCCGGCTCGGCGCCGCGGCGCTCGCCTTCTACGACGCGATCGCTCCGGTCGTCTCCAGCGATTCGCTTGAGCATTCGCGGCTCTACGCCCTCTCGCGCTACGGCAAAGGCGGGGGCGACGATTACCTCAACGCGCCGCTCGACGCGGCCGGCTACGAGACCTTCCTCGACGCGCTCGTGGAGGCCGACCAGCACCAGGGCCACGACTTCGACCAGGTGCCGTACTTCGAGGGATGCCTGCCGGTCGAGGAGATGGCGCGGCGGGGACGGGAGACGCTCCGGTTCGGGCCGATGAAGCCGGTGGGGTTGCCCGATCCCCGCACCGGCCGCGAGCCGCACGCGGTGGTGCAGCTCCGCCGGGAGGACCGCGCGGGACAGATGTGGAACCTGGTGGGGTTCCAGACCCGGCTCAGGATCCCCGAGCAACAGCGGGTGTTCCGGATGATCCCGGGGCTCGAGTGCGCGGAGTTCCTGCGGTTCGGGAGCATCCACCGGAACGCGTACGTGAACAGCCCCGCGACGCTGGGCCACGCGCTCACGGCCCGAGACGACGACCGGCTCTTCTTCGCGGGCCAGCTCACCGGTGTCGAGGGCTATACCGAGTCGCTCGGCACCGGGCTGCTCGCGGGGATCAACCTGGCGCGCCGGCTCGAGGGTCGTGATGCGGTGATTCCGCCCCCGACCACGATGCTCGGCGGGCTGTACCGGTATCTTCGCGACGCCGACCCGAAGCACTTCCAGCCCATGAACGCGAACTTCGGGCTGCTGGAGCCGCTGGAAGGCGAAGGGGCGACAGGGCGAAAAGGCGGTAAGGTGCCGAAAGACCGGAAGAAGGAGCTGCTGGTGGAGCGGGCGCAGGCGGATTTCACGGGATGGGTCTCCGGTGTGCTGTGACCGGTTCACTCTACTGTGTCTCTGTGGTCAATTAGGGCTCCGATAATGACCGAAGCTCGCATCGAGGTCACCGAGTTCCTGACCCATCTCGAGAAAGAGCGCGGGCAGTCGCCCCACACGGTCAAGGCGTACGGCCGCGATCTCGGCGCGTTCACCGACTTCTGCGACCGGCACTACGGCGCGGGATGGTCGTGGACGACGGTGGACCGGCTGGGGTTCCGGGGCTTCCTCGGCGAGCTGCAGCGGAAGGGCCTCGCCAAGCGCTCGGCCGCGAGGGCACTCTCGGCGGTCCGGAGCTTCTACCGGTACCTCCAGGAGCACCACGGCGTGACGAGCGCCGCCGCCCGATCCGCCCGGGTCCCCAAGCTCGACAAGCGGTTACCGACCTACCTCGACCGGCGCCAGACCGACCGGCTGTTCGAGTGGGCCGAGTCGCGGGCGAGTGGCGACGAGTTCGGGCCGACGCGGGATCTCGCGATCCTCGAGCTGTTCTACTCGACCGGCATCCGCCTGTCGGAGCTGAGCGGCATGAGCCTCCAGGACCTCGACCTGCTGTCGGACCAGGCCAAGGTGCGGGGCAAGGGCCGCAAGGAGCGGATCGTGCCGGTCGGGTCGCGGGCGGTGCTCGCGCTGCGACGCTATCTTCACCTGCGGGAGGCCATGCCGGCGCGGCCCAAGGCCGACCGGCGGGCGGTGTTCGTGAGCCGCACCGGCCGGCGGCTCTCGCCGCGGGGCGTGCAGCAGATCGTGCACGCGATGTTCGACGGCATCGGCGCGGATGGGTTGCGGGTGCACTCGCTGCGGCACACCTTCGCGACGCACATGCTCGACGCGGGCGCCGATCTCCGGGCGGTGCAGGAGCTGCTGGGCCACGCCTCGCTCAGCACCACGCAGGTGTACACGCATACGAGCGTGGAACGGCTCAAGAAAGTGTACAATCAGGCGCATCCGAGGGCATGAATGACGTTTCACGGCACCACCATCCTCGCCGTCCGGAAGGACGGCCGAGTCGCGCTCGGCGGCGACGGGCAGGTCACGATCGGCGAGACCGTGGTCAAGGCGCACTCGACCAAGGTCCGCGCGCTCAAGGGCGGCAAGGTGCTCGCGGGATTCGCCGGGTCGGTGGCCGACGCGCTCACCCTCTATGAGAAGTTCGAGGAGAAGCTCGACCGCTACCCCGGCAATCTCCAGCGGGCGGCCGTGGAGCTGGCCAAGGACTGGCGGAGTGACCGGATCCTTCGCCGGCTGGAGGCGCTGCTCGTGGTCGCGGCGCTGGAGCATTCCTTTCTCCTCAGCGGGGCCGGTGAGTTGATCGAGCCCGACGACGGGATCGCCTCCGTCGGCTCGGGCGGGAACTACGCCCTCGCGGCCGCGCGCGCGCTGCTCCCCGTCGCAGGCCTCTCCGCCCGCGACATCGTGCAGCGCGCGCTCGAGATCGCCGCGGACATCTGTGTCTTCACCAACCGCAACATCACGATCCTGGAGTTACCTGGAGAGAAGTGAGCGTGAAGACTGAAGGGGTGTTTCCTTCTCGCCTTTTCGCCTTTCGACCTTATGACTGATATAGCCACACCCCCGACCGAACCGACCGAGCTGCCCGCGCCGATTCCCTGGCTCGAGGAGATGCCGCCGCGCCAGATCGTGGCGGAGCTGGACCGCTACATCGTGGGCCAGGCATCGGCCAAGAAAGCCGTCGCCATCGCGGTCCGCAACCGCTGGCGCCGGGCCCAGGCGCCCGACGACATCCGGGACGAGATCACGCCCTACAACATCATCATGATCGGTCCCACCGGCGTCGGGAAAACCGAGGTCGCCCGGCGGCTGGCCCGACTCTCCGGCGCGCCGTTCATCAAGGTGGAGGCGTCCAAGTTCACCGAGGTGGGCTACGTCGGACGGGACGCCGAGTCCATGGTGCGGGACCTGGTGGATGCGTCGATCAACATGGTGCGCACCGAGCGGGAGGACGAGGTGTACCCGCAGGCGGAGCGGCGGGCCGACGAGCGGCTGCTCGATTTGCTGCTGCCTGCCGCGCCGCCCCCCGCCCCGGCGGACCGGCGGGCGGGCGGGCAGGCTGGCGGCTCCGCGGATGGGCCGTCGGTCTTCGTGGTCGGATCCGGAGGTCAGGCGCGGGAGGAGAAGGGGGTGGCGGTGGAGGACGAGCGGCGCAACCGCTCGCGGGAGAAGCTACGCGAGATGCTCGCCGACGGGCGGCTCGACGACCGCGAGGTCGAGATCGAGGTCGTCCCCCAGAGCTTCCCCATGATGGAGTTCATGCAGCCGCCCCAGGGCATGGAGGGGCCGGACATCAACTTCACCGAGATGCTCCAGGAGATGCTGCCCAAGCGGAAGAAGCGCCGCAGCGTCCGGGTCCCGGAGGCGCGGCGGATCCTGGTGGACGAGGAGCTGAAGAAGCTGGTGGACATGGACGACGTCGTGAACGAGGCGCTCGACCGGGTGGAGAACCACGGCATCATCTTCATCGATGAGATCGACAAGATCGCGGGCGAGCGGGGTCAGGCCGGCGGGCCCGACGTCTCCCGCGAGGGCGTGCAGCGCGACCTGCTTCCGATCGTCGAGGGCTCCACGGTCCAGACCCGCTACGGCTACGTGCGGAGCGACCACATCCTCTTCATCGCCGCGGGCGCGTTCCACGTCTCCAAGCCGTCCGACCTGATCCCCGAGCTGCAGGGTCGCTTTCCCATCCGGGTCGAGCTGCAGCCGCTCACCGAGCAGGACTTCATCCGGATCATGACCGAGCCGGAGAATGCCCTCACCAAGCAGTATCAGGCGCTGGTGGCGGCGGAGGGAGCGGAGTTGGAGTTCACGCCGGCCGGGATCGCCGAGGTCGCGCGGGTGGCGTTCGTCGCCAACGACCGGATGGAGAACATCGGCGCCCGCCGGCTCCACACGGTGATGTCGACGCTGCTCGAGGAGGTGCTCTTCGAGCTGCCCGATCACGCCACCAAGCACATCGTCTTCGACGCGGAGGACGTCCGGGAACGGTTGTCCAAGATCGTGGCGGACGACGACTTGCGGCGATACATCCTCTAGCCGCTTCCCGCCCCGCGCCGTATTCTAGCGCGTGGGCGCGACCGTCATGGACCAGCTCGAGCGCTTGCGGTCCGCGCTGGCGGGCCGGTACGCGCTCGATCGAGAGATCGGGCGTGGCGGCATGGCCTATGTCTACCGCGCTCGCGATCTGCAGCACGACCGTGACGTAGCGATCAAGGTGCTCCGGCCGGATCTCGCGGCTGCCGTGGGCACCGAGCGCTTCCTCCGCGAGATCCAGATCGAAGCCAGGCTCCAGCACCCCCACATTCTCCCGATCTACGACTCGGGAGCGGCCGGCGGCTTCGTCTACTACGTCATGCCGTACGTGGCGGGCGAGACGTTGCGCGAGCTGATCCGGCGCGACAAGCAGCTCCCGATCCCCCTCGCGCTGCGGGTCACGCGTGAGATCGCCGACGCGTTGAGCTACGCGCACGAGCACGACATCGTCCATCGCGACATCAAGCCGGCCAACATCCTGCTGAGCGGCGAGCACGCCGTGGTCGCCGATTTCGGCATCGCGAAGGCGATCTCGGTGGCCGACCCCGAGTCGCTCACGGGGAGCGGCATCGCGATCGGCACCCCGGAATACATGAGCCCGGAACAGGGCGCGGGAGACGGCACCGCGGACCGCCGCTCCGACATCTACGCGCTCGGCTGCGTGCTCTACGAGATGCTGGCCGGCGAGCCGCCGTTCACCGGGCGCAGCGCGCAGAACATCCTCGCCCGCCACCGGCAGGAGCCGCCCCCGTCGTTGCGGGTGGTCCGCCCCACGGTCTCGCTGTCCGTCGAGCGGGCGGTGGAGACGGCGCTCGCGAAAGTGCCGGCCGACCGGTTCGCCAGCGTGGGCGAGTTCGCGAGGGCGCTGGCGGAGGCGGGCGCGGCGCCCGCTGCACCGGACGATGCTCGGGCGCCGCGTCGCCGGGCGATGTGGTGGGGCGCCGCGGCCCTCGGCCTCGTCCTGCTCGCCGGCGCGCTGGTGCTCGGCCGGAGGCTGGGCTGGCACGCCGGGGTGGATGCGCCGGGGACGAGCTGGATCGTGGTGTCGGACTTCGAGGGCCCGCCCGACGACCACACGCTTGCGACCGCGGTGCGGGAGCTGGTCACCGCCGAGCTGGACCAGTCGCGCGTGGTCGTGCCGATGCCGCGGCAGCAGCTCGCGTCGGCGATGGCCGAGGCGGGCCTCTCGGATTCGGCGCGCCTCACTCCCGAGCGGGCGCGGGAGCTCGCCGTGCGGAGCGCGGTACGCACCGTCCTGAGCGGAAGCGTGTTCCCGGTAGGCAAGGGGCGCTATTCGATCGTCCTCAGGGTCACCGACGCTGACAGCGGGCGCACCCTGATGGCGGAGACCGAGGCGGCGACCGATCAGGACATCATCCAGTCCGTCGAGAAGATCGCGAGGCGTATCCGCCTCGGATTGGGGGAGCGGGACAAGGACATTCGGGCCAATAAACCGCTGACACGGGTCGCGACCCCGTCCTTTCCCGCGTATCGCAAGTTCGTCGAGGGCGTGGACCTGAGCGAGAAAGGGGATCTCCCGGCCGGCAACCGACTGCTCCGCGACGCCCTGGCGCTCGACACCGGATTCGCGATGGCGTGGGCCACGATCGGGCTCAACTACGTCTCCATGCGCGATCTCGACTCCGCCGGGATGGCGGTTGCGGAGGCGTTGCGCCGGCCCGGGCGGCTCACCGACGCGCAACGGTACTGGCTGCAGGGCGAGTCCGCCTACGCCTTGGACTACGACATGGATGCCGCGATCCGGTGGTACGACCTCTATCTCGAGGTCTCGCCACGCTCGATCAGCGCCCACAACAACCGGGCCACCTACCTCTACTCGAGCGGGCGATACAACGAGGCTCTGGCGGAATTCTCGCTGGCCGCGGCCCTGCAGCCGTTCGGCCCCTCGCAGGCACAGGTGCAGGTCTTCAATCAGACGGTGACGCTGCTGGCGCTGGGCCGGCTGGCCGACGCCGAGACGACGGCCGCGAAGCTGACGGGATACTTCGGAGTGTACGCCGGCGAGCTGATTGCGACCGCCGCGGGACGCTGGGCCACGGCGGAGAGTCTGGCGGCGCGCACCGTCTCCGCGCCGGGCACGCCGTCATGGCTCGAGCCGCCGGCGATCACCATGATGGCTGGCGCGCTCGCGGCGAGGGGAGCGGTCACCGAGGCCGATCGGCAATTGCGCACGGCGGCCGGCGCGTCCGAGGGGCAGTACCGCCGCTGGTTCGCCCAGGCGGTGGTCCTGCTCGCGACGGCGAGAGGTGTGTCACCGGGACCGATGCCGGCCTGGCTCGGTGCCGACACCTCATCGGGCGGGCTCCTCGCCGGCGGATTGTGGGCCGCCGCGGCGGGGGATACGAGCACCGCGGACGACCGGCTCGCCCGGCTTGAGCGCCGGCCGCCGGTGGACCTTCGCCGACTCGGCCTCGGTCCCCGCCTCCTCCGCGCGTCGATCGAGTCGGCCCAGGGCCGCTGGCGTGAGGCGATCCGGACCCTCGGCCCGGGCGTGCCCACTGAGTTGGACGGCGGTACGCCGGACCAGGTCTCCAACATGGCGGCGCGGTGGGTGCTGGCGGATGCCTATGCCCGAGCCGGACGGCCCGATTCGGCCGCGGCGATGTTCGATCTGATTCGCGATCCCACCCGGACTCCCTATACCCATCTTGCCCTGCGGGGATTGGTCGATTCGTTCGCGCGGTCTCGAAGTTCACGATTACAAGGGAGGGCGGAATGAAGACGCCGTGGTTGCTTCTGGCGGTCCTGGCCGCGTGCGGTGGAGAGCCGCCGTGCTCGGACTGCAATGTGGTGGTGTTCACCGACACCGGAGACACCCTGTGGTTGAATCGGGGCGGCGACACCCTCTGGTCCACGTTGGCGGCGCGGACGGTGAGTCTCCATGCGACCTACTCGATCGGGGCTGCCCCGGTCGCACCGGCGCCGCAGGACACGACTCGCCGCCTGACCAGGCCGCGAGACCTCGGCCGGGTCTGCTCCAACGCAGACACCATCAAGGTCACGAGACCGTGAGACCTCCCCTCCCCTCCTTGGCCGCCACGGGTCCGCCGCCCTAACTTTCCGGCTCAGTCACCGGAGACGCGTGGTCATGGTATCGGCGGAAGAGCGGCTTCGCACCGCTCTGCAGGGGCAGTACACGCTTGAGCGCGAGCTTGGCCGGGGCGGCACCGCGACGGTGTGGCTGGCCCAGGACCTCAAGCACGGCCGCTCCGTCGCGCTCAAGGTGCTCCGGCCCGACGTCACCGAGGCGCTCGGCGCCTCGCAGTTCCTCCGCGAGATCCGGATCGCCGCCCGGCTCACCCATCCCAACATCCTGTCGGTGCACGACTCCGGCAACGCCGGCGGGTTCCTCTACTACATCATGCCCTACGTCTCGGGCGACACGCTCCGCGAGCGGATCCGCCGGGAAGGGCGCCTGCCCCTCGACGACGCGCTCCACGTCGCCCGCGAGATCGCCGACGCGCTGGCCTATGCCCACGGCGAGGGTATCATCCACCGCGACATCAAGCCGGAGAACATCCTCTTCGGCGCCGGCCACGCCACGGTAGCGGACTTCGGGATCGCCAAGGCGCTGAGCGTCGCCGCGAGCACAGGCACCGAGGACAGCAGCACCTCCCGCCTCGTCCTGGGCACGCCGGCCTACATGAGCCCGGAGCAGGCGGCCGGCAGCCGCTCGCTCGACACCCGCACCGACATCTACAGCCTGGGCTGCCTGCTCTACGAGATGCTGTCGGGCGAGCCGCCGTTCTCCGGGCCCACCGCCCAGATCATCGCCGCGAAGCACCTGAAGGAGCCGGTGCCGTCGCTCCTCACCGTGCGGCCCGACCTGCCCCCCTGGGCGCAGACCGTGGTCGAGCGGGCGATGGCCAAGAACAGGGACCACCGATTCGCGACGGCGTCAGACTTCGCGGCGGCGCTCTCACCCCACGCGGTCACCGCGTCGCTCGCGGCGGTGGACCGGCCTATCGGCAAGTGGGTGTGGGCCGGCCTCCTCGCCGTCGCCGCCGTGGCGGGCGCGTTCGTGCTGCGGCACCGCGACGAGGTCACCTCGGTGTCGCGGCCTTCGCGGTCGGAGCAGGGCGCCGCGGCGGCGCCGGACCCGACCCATCTCGCCGTGCTGTACTTCGATACCGAAGGCGCGGACAGCACGCTCCGCTCCGTCGCCAACGGCCTCACCGAAGACCTGATCGACCGTCTGGGCAACGTGCGGGCGCTCAGCGTCATCAGCGCCAACGGCGTGCGCCCCTACCGCGGACGCGCCGTCCACCTCGACAGCATCGGCGATGCGCTTGGTGTCGGCACGCTGGTGGCGGGGACGGTCGGTGGCTCGGTGGCGCACCCGCGGGTAACCGTGCGACTCATCGATCCCGAGACCGGCCGCCAGCTCGACAGCAAGCAGATCGAGCCTGCGTCGGGCGACGTGCTCGCGGTGCGCGGGCGGCTGGCCGAGCAGGTGGCGCTCGTGCTGCGGGAACGGCTGGGCCAGGAGATCCAGCTTCGCGATCTGCGCTCCGGGACGCGCGACGCCGGCGCGTGGGTGCTGGTATGGAGAGCCCAGCAGCTCCGGGACGATGCCAGGACGCTGTTCCACGCCGCTGACTCGCGCACGGCCCAGCGTACCCTCGACGCGGCCGACTCGCTGCTCGTGCTCGCGATCGAGCGCGACGCCGAGTGGCTCGACCCTCGGGTGCTCCGCGCCTGGATCACCACCGACCGGATCGACCCCGACGACACGACCGGCGGGCGGACGGTGAAGCGCTGGGTGCCGGTAGGGTTGCGCCAGGTGGAGGAGGTGCTCGGCCGGAAGCCCGACTACCCACCGGCGCTGGCCATCCGCGGGTGGCTCCGGCTCATTGACTGGCAGTACAATGGGCGGGCAGACCGCAAGGAGGTCGACCAGGCCGAGCGCGATCTCCGCGCCGCCGCCGTCCCGGGGAACCCGTCGCAGGCGTTCGCCTGGGCCGTGCTGAGCGCCCTGCTGGTTGACCGTGGCGCGTTCGAGGAGGCGAACCTCGCCGCGCGCCGTGCCTACGATGCCGACGCCTTCCTGTCCGATGCGCAGACCGTCGTGTTCCGACTCTATCTCACGTCATTGCTGATGCGGCAGTGGGAGCGGGCCGCGCACTGGTGCAGCCAGGGCTTCACCCGGTTCCCCGAGGAGTGGCTCTTCTCCTTCTGCCAGCTCACCCAGCTCTACATGCCGGGACCGACGACGCCGGATGTCGCCAGGGGATGGCGATTGGTGGGGCAGCTCGACACGCTGGTGCCGCCCAGCGCGCGCCCGGTGTTCAAGCCGCGCTGGCGGATGATGATGGCGGCTGTGCTCGCGCGGGCCGGGTTGACCGACAGCGCGCGGAGGACTATTCGGGCGGCTCGGAAGAGCGATTCCGGCGATTCCCAACTCGACTTCTACGAGGCGGGCGCACGGGCTCGGCTGGGCGACAATGACGATGCGGTCCGCCTGATCGGGCGCTATCTCAAGGCGTCGCCCGAGGCGAAGGCGTTCATCAAACGAGACCCCGAATTCGAGCCGCTCTGGGGCGACGCTCGATTCCAGGGCCTCGTCGCGGAGCGGCCCGCCGGCGCGACCCGCTAATCGGCAAAGTCCGGATTGCTCTTGGTGAGGTCCGCGATCCGAACCGTGCACAGGCGCTTGTGCGCGGCCAGCAGCTGGCCGCTCGCGCCGACCTGTGCGTCCACCTGGCGGCGGATGGCGGCCGCCTGGTCCGGGCTCCGGGTGGTGACGTAGTATGGTAGGGCGAACTTGTCGATGGCGTCGGGGCTCCAGAAAATGGAGTCATGCTCCTCGGGATCGACTTGTATCTCGTGCGAGCGTCCATCGGCGGTCGTCACCTTCACCGTGATCGACTCGATTCTGGCTGCCCGCGGTGTGTCCTTGGCCATGTGACTCTCCATGTGAGACTGAGTGCGTGCTTTCACTATCGAGCTTTCAGCTTTCAGCTTTCAGCTTTCAGCTTCTCCTCCATATGCGCCCGGAGACTGACCCCGTCAAGCGCGCCCCGACGTGAGCGGCGCCCGCTTCACCCTGCCCGTACGCTGGCGTGTCTTCGGCGCCGCCGTCGGGCTCCTGCTCGTGGTCACGCTCTGGCTCCGCGGCACCGCGCCTCCGCCTCGCCGGCCCCGGCCCGCGGCCACCCCACGCGCGATCGCGGTCATCCCGTTCATGAACGCGAGCCCGGACTCGGCCTACGACTACCTGGCCGCCGGCATCGGCGGGGACATCACCGGCGTGCTCGGACGGATTCCCGGTCTCCGCGTGGCCGGCGAGCGATCGGCCGCGGCGCTCGCGGGCGAGGACCCGGTGACGATCGGGCGGCGGCTGCGCGTGGGCGTGGTCCTCTTCGGCACCATCCGTCCGGTGACCGACCGGCTCCACCTCTCGACCCACCTCGTGAGTGTGGACGGCGGGTTCGACATCTGGTCGGAGGCGTACGAGCGCAGCGAGACGAATCTCTACGGCGTCGAGCGCGACATCGTCACCGCCATCATCGGCGCGCTCAAGCTCCGAGACGCCGTTCCCCGGCCGCCCGTCCCGCCCGCGCTCCAGGCCGCCCCCGACGCGCACGACGCCTATCTCGAGGCTCGCTATCGCCTGCGGCGCCGCGAGCCGGGCGCCGGCGAGTATGCCGCGGCGGGCTTCGAGCGGGCCGTCTCGCTCGATTCATCGTATGCGCCGGCGTGGGCGGGCGCGGCGGCGGCGTACCTGTGCGACTATGTCGCGGAGCTCTCGCCGCCGGAGGACGTGATCCCGCCCGCCCGTCGCGCCGCGGAGCGGGCCATCACGCTCGACAGCACCCTCGCCGAGGCGTGGCTCGCGCGGGCGGTGATCGGGCTGCTGTACGACCGCGACCCCGCTCGGGCCGCGGCCGATCTCGAGCGGGCGATCGCGATCAATCCCAACCTGCCGGAAGCGTGGGATTGGGAGGCGCACCGCCTGCTCGCCATGGGCATGCAGGCCGGCGCGCTTGCCGCCGCCCGCCGGGCCGTGGACCTGAGCCCGCTCGATCCGGTACTCCGGGCCCACCTCGGCTGGCAGTATTTCCTCGCGGGGCAGGACAGCGTCGCCAATCTTGCGATCGGACGGGCGCAGGCGCTGGACGCATCGGCCGTCGCGGCCGACGGCCGGGTCGCGTGGCGTGCGGCGCCGGCGGCGGATTCGGTCGCGTACGACTCGCTGGCCCGGGTCGCGAGGGAGACGTACGTGTCGCCTTACGCGCTCGCGATCGCGGCGGTCGCGTCGGACAAGCGGGCCGGGGCGGTCGCGGCTCTCCGGCGAGCGATGGCGGAGCGCGCGCCGTGGGCCATCTACGCGAGGCTGGATCCGCGGCTCGCCGGGCTCCGCGGCGACCGCGGATTCGAGGCGTTGCTCGCCCGTCTCCCTCAGACTACAATCCCCCCGCGTCCCTGACCTCGGACCTCCGACCTTCGACCTCTGACCTTGCCGACTCTCCGACATTTCCTGGCCATCCCCGATCTCGCGCCACCCGGGCTGACCTCGCTGTTCGACCTGGCCCTGGCGATGAAATCGGGCGCCTATCGGGAGAAACCGCTCGCCGGCAAAACGCTAGGGATGATCTTCGCCAAGAGCAGCACGCGCACCCGCGTGTCGTTCGAGGTGGGCGCCTACCAACTCGGCGGCCATGGGCTCTTCCTCTCTTCGCGCGACATCCAGCTCGGCCGGGGCGAGCCGATCCGTGACACCGCGCGGGTGCTCTCGCGCTACCTCGACGGCATCATGATCCGCACGTTCGATCACGGCGATGTCGAGGAGCTGGCGCGCTACGCGTCGGTGCCGGTGATCAATGGGCTCACCGACCTGCTCCACCCCTGCCAGGTGCTGGCCGACCTGCTCACGGTGCGCGAAAGCATCGGCGGCTGGGACGAGAAGGTCATCGCGTGGGTGGGCGACGGGAACAACATGGCCAACAGCTGGCTCAACGCCGCCGCCACGCTGGGCTTCGAGCTGCGCCTGGCCTGCCCCAAAGGCTACGAGCCGAACGACGAGATCCTGCAGCGGAGCCGCGGAAGCACCACGGTCATGCTCACCCAAGACCCGCGCGAGGCGGTGAAGGGCGCGCACGTCGTGAACACCGACGTCTGGGCCTCCATGGGCCAGGAGGAGGAGCAGGCGATCCGGGCCAAGGCGTTCGCCGGCTACATCGTGGACCAGAAGCTGATGCGCCTGGCCGACCCCGGCGCCATCTTTCTCCATTGTCTCCCCGCCCACCGGGGTGAAGAAGTGGCCGACGAGGTGATCGAGGGGCCGCAGTCGCGTGTGTGGGACGAGGCGGAGAACCGGTTGCACGTGCAGAAGGCGCTGATGGCGGTGCTCATGGGGTCAGAGGTCGCGTGACCCGCGACCCGTGACCCGTGACTCGCGACCCGAGACCCACATGACCGATACCAACCCCGGCCTCCGCCGCACCCCGCTCTACCAGACCCACCTCAAGCTCTGGGGCAAGATGGTCCCGTTCGCCGGGTGGGAGATGCCGGTGCAGTATCCCGGCGGCATCCTGGCGGAGCACCGCGCGGTGCGCACCGGCGTCGGCATCTTCGACGTCTGCCACATGGGCGAGTTCGAGATCACGGGCCCCGACCGGAACGCGTTCGTCAACCGGGTCACCTGCAACGACGTCGCCGCGCTCGAGGCGGGGCAGGTCCAGTACTCCGCGATCCTCACGCCCGAGGGAACCTTCGTGGACGACTGCACCGTCTACCGGTTCGACGACAAGATGATGATCGTCGTCAACGCGTCGAACCGGGCCAATGCGTGGGAGCAGATCGTCGATCGCAAGGGCGGAGCCAACGTCCGGCTCAAGGACATCAGCGACGAGGTGGGACTCCTCGCCGTGCAGGGGCCGGGCACCGAAGCAATGCTTCAGCCGCTCACCGGGGTGCCGCTCTCCACGGTCGGCTACTACCGGTTCACCACCGGCGCCATCGCCGGCGCGCAGTGCTTCATCTCCCGCACCGGCTACACCGGTGAGGACGGGTTCGAGCTGTATTGCCGCGAGCGGGACACCGTGGCCCTCTGGGATGCCATCACCGGCGCCGGCGCCGCCCCTATCGGGCTCGGCGCCCGCGACTCGCTCCGGCTCGAGATGGGCTACGCGCTCTACGGCAACGACATCGACGGCACCATCACGCCGCTCGAGGCCGGGCTCGGCTGGATCGTGAAGCTCGACAAGGGCGCGCCCTTCACCGGTGACCAGGCGCTCCGGTCGCAGAAGCTGCGCGGCGTCACCCGCAAGCTGGTGGGCTTCGAGCTGGATGGCCGCGGCTTTCCGCGGCATGGATATCCGGTCTACCATGAGAACCGCGACGTGGACATCGTGCGGAGCGGCACCATGAGCCCGTCGCTCGGCAAGGGCATCGGCACGACCTACCTGCCCGCGGCCGGCGCCAAGGTGGGAACCAAGTTCGAGGTGGAGTGCCGAGGCGAGCGGATCCCGGCGACGGTGGTGGGGAGGCCGTTCTATAAGCAGGGATCGGTGAAGAAAATGACGGCATGAGACTCGCCATCCTGACGATCTCCGACACCCGCGTGCGGGGTGACGACACCTCGGGCGACGCGATCGCGGCCTGGGCGAAGGAGCGGGGGCACGAGGTGGCGGAACGGGGGATCGTGGCGGATGAGACGGGGAAGATCGCGGCGATGCTGGCCGAGTGGGCCGACGGCGACCGGGCCGATCTGATCCTCACGACCGGCGGCACCGGGCTTTCGCCGCGTGACGTGACCCCCGAGGCGACCCGCGCGGTCATCGAGAAGGAAGCAGCGGGGATCGCCGAGGCGCTGCGGATGACCGCGTATCCGCGGTTCCACAAGGCGGCGCTGTCGCGCGGGACTGCTGGGGTGCGGGCCCGCACGCTGATCGTGAACCTGCCGGGCAGCCCGGGTGGCGTGAAAGACGGGCTCGCGGTGCTCGACGATATCGTCGCGCACGCCGTGGATCTGGTGCGCGGAGTGCGGACTGGGCATTAGGGCTTCCCTCTTCGACGCCCGTGGCGTAACATGGGAGCACTCGACCGCCACACTGCACTTCTGAATCGGTACCGGATGCCTTTCCCAGGATCCGGAGGTCTGCATGACTTTTCCTCGTTCGTTTCTCACCGCGTTCCGCCATCGATCCAAGCGCTATCGAGAGGCTAAGCTGCGGCCGGAATTCGCCCGGCTCTACCCGGCCCTTCCCCCGAACGAGTGGCATCCTGCCGCGGCCGTGCGGTGCGTGGTGGTGAACCAGTCCCGCCTCGGTTACCCGCGGCGTTCCCTCCCGGCGCGCGTGCTCGACGAGAAGCACTTCGTGTTCCGCGGATCGCCGGCCTCGGAGCGCGTGCCGGGGGAAGACCGGCGGATGGGTATGGAGCAGATGGTCGGGTGGTGGGAATGACGGCGAAGACGGCAAGGTGGTGAGCGTCCACCCTCTCACGACGCACCGCCAACCTTCCCCGGCATCGGGTCCGGCGCAAAGCTCGTCTCCCCATTCCCGAGCTGGCCGTACGAATTCTCGCCCCAGCAGTACGCCGCGCCCGCCGAAATCCCGCAGGTATAGTACGCGCCGGCACTGAGTTGGCTGAAGTGCAGTCCTCCGGACACCGTCACGGGCCTCGGGCGTTGCCTGGTCGTGCCGTCGCCCAGCTCGCCCCATCCATTGTATCCCCAGCAGTACGCGACGTTCGACGAGGTCTCGGCGCAGGTGTGGGCGCCGCCAGCGCTCACCCGGTCGACCGTGAGGCCGCCGGCCACTGCCTTCGGCACGTAGCGTCGATTGGTCCCGCCGTCGCCGATCCGGCCGAACGTGCCGAGCCCCCAGCAGTAAGCCCGGTGCGCGGTGGAGACGGCGCAGGTGTGGTCCGGTCCGGCATCGATCTGCCGGAACGTGAGGTCCGTCTTGACCCGCACCGGCGTCACCCGCGTGACGAGCGTCGAGCCGTCTCCGAGCTGGCCGTTCGCGTCCGATCCCCAGCAGTACGCCACGCTGGACGTGGTCACCGCGCAGGTGTGGAATCTTCCCACGGTCACCTCGCGGAACCGCAGCCCGCCGGTCACCAGCACCGGCGCGAACCGCTCCGTGGTGGTTCCGTCGCCGAGCTGGCCGAACTGGTTGTCGCCCCAGCAGACGGCGCGGCGGTCGGGATAGGTGACGCCACAGGTGTGGAACTCACCCGCGACCATCGTGAAGAACTTGAGTCCGCCATGCACCAGCACCGGGGTTTGCCGCCGCACGGTGGTGCCGTCGCCGACGATCAGACCCCAGCACCAGGCGCGATGGTCGGTGGCCACACCGCAGCTCGCGACGGATCCGGCCGTCACCGCGGTGAACGTGTGTCCGCCGGCGACCGCGACCGGGGACTCGTGCTGATTGGTGGTGCCGTCGCCCAGCTCGCCGAACTGGTTGTCGCCCCAGCACCAGGCCACGCCGTCCGTGCCGAGGCCGCAGGTGTGGTCGTCGTAGGTGCTGACCTGGGAGAACTCGAGCGCGGCGGCCGGCGTGGCGGCGGCAGCCGGTGCGATCTCCGGGGCAGACTCGGGCCCGCCCGGTGGCGCGGTCTCCTCGCCGCAGGCGGAGAGCGCGGCGGCGACGATCACTACGGCGAGCGCGAATCTCGGACGGCGCATGGCGAGGCTCCATTCGGGTGATGCCATCGCGTTTCATTGCGCCCGGAGTTACCGCCCAGGGATCAAGCGGATGTCAAGGACGACGCCTCCCTGCCTCCTTGGGTCCCCTGCGTCTCCGCGTCCCCTGCGTCTTATCTTTATTCCCCATATGAGCTCACAGATCCTGATCACGATGGACGACCTGGAGACCGCCGTGCGGCTCAACGCCGCCTTCGAGGCCGCCGGGTATTCCACCGCGATGTTCTCCTCGCTCGACGATGCCCGCGGCACGGTGCGGCGGGAGAGCCCCGACCTCGTGATCCTCACCGGGGCGGTGCACGAGCCGCACGCCGAGCAGTTGGCGGCGCTCGCGAGGGACGGGGAGATCTCGACGCTGGCGCTGCTCGAGCCCACGGATTCCGAGCGGGCGGAGCGGGTCGAGCGGCTCGGCGTCACCGAGGCGATCCGGAAGCCCGTCGCGCCGGACGACGCGGTGGCCACCGCGCGGCGGCTCATCGAGCGGCGCCGGCTGCAGGAGCGCACCGGCATCATCGGCGAGAGCGCGGCGATCCAGGAAGTGCTGGTGAAGATCGAGCAGATGGCGCCGGTGTCGAGCACGGTGCTGGTCCAGGGCGAGAGCGGCACCGGAAAAGAGCTCGTGGCGAAGGCTATCCACGACCTCTCGCCCCGGCGGGGCAAGCCGTTCATCGCGGTCAACTGCGCCGCGCTGCCCGACACGCTGCTCGAGTCGGAGCTGTTTGGCCACGAGAAGGGCTCCTTCACCGGCGCGGCGGAGCGCCGGCTCGGACGGTTCGAGCTGGCCGACAGCGGCACCATCTTCCTCGACGAGATCGGCGAGATCCCGGCGGCCACTCAGGTGAAGCTGCTGAGGGTGCTGGAGAGCCGGACGTTTTTCCGGGTGGGCGGCACCCAGCCGATCAAAGTGGACGTGCGCGTCGTCGCCGCCACCAACCGCTCGCTCAAGGATGCCGTCGCCCTCGGCGAGTTCCGGGACGACCTCTACTACCGGCTCAACGTCCTCAACATCTACCTCCCTCCGCTCCGCGAGCGGCGGGAGGACATCCCGCTGCTCGTCCGCCGGTTCGTGCGGGAGTTGGCCAAGCAGCACGACCGGTCGTTCCGGGGTATCACGCCGGAGGCGATGGAGCGGCTGGTGAACGCGCACTGGCCGGGCAACGTGCGGCAGCTCCGGAACCTGATCGAATCCATGGTGGTCCTGGCCCATGGGGCGGAAATCCGGGCCTCGGACATTCCGGTCGACATCCTGGACGGGGCGGGGAGCCTCCTCCCGGTGCGGGTAGGGGGGCTGGCGGTCGGACGCGAGGGCGGGCAGGAGTTGGAGTTTATCCTTCGGAGCCTGGTGGAGCTCAAGCTCCAGGTGGAGGAGCTGCGCCGCCGGCTGGATCAGCATCCCCAGCGCGTGCAAGTCATTGACCTGTCTGATCATGCGACTGTCGCCGACGTGCTGCCGGAGGGAGAGCGGGACGGCGAGGGGGCGATCGTGTATCGGAGCGGGATGTCGATGGCGGACGTGGAGAAGGCCGCCATCGAGGCGGCGTTGCGGGAGTACCGCGGCAACCGTCGCAGAGCTGCCGAAGTTTTAGGCATCGGGGAGCGGACGCTGTACCGGAAAATCAAAGCCTATCACCTGGAATGATTTAGCCACGCGGGACAGAACTGGTTCGGGCGTCCTAAGTTCTACTGTATCATAACTTTGCAGCCGTTTACCTATTGACAGGGTATCAACCGGCCGTCAAATTGCAGTAGAGTCTCCATCCTAACATTTCGCGGCCCGGTCCCTTGAACTTCGTCATCGACGCCGAACTTTGTGTCGCGTGCTTGGCCTGCGTCCGGGTGTGCCCGACCGATGCGGTCGCGGTGGCCGGCGACGAGCCGCTCCTGCTGCAGGTGGTGGATGACTCGTGCATCCGCTGCGGGCAGTGCGTGCCGGCCTGCCCCCACGGGGCGGTCAAGGTAAATGGCGAGATCGGCCGCGCCCTTGCCATCGCGGCGACGGCCGAGGGCGTGCTGATCCTGAGCCCGGAGTCGGTCGCCCACTTCTTCCCGGCCACGCCCGAGCAGCTCATCAACGCCTGCTACGCCGCCGGCTTCCGGGCGGTCACCCGCGGCGTAATCGGCGACGAACTCGTTGCGGCGGAGTACCTTAAGCTCTGGGAGAACGAGCCCTGGGGCACCCTCATCCGGTCCACTGATCCGGTCGTGGTGGAGACAGTCCGGTCCCAGTATCCCGAGCTGGTCCCCTACCTTGCGCCGGTGACGCTCCCGGCGGTCGCGGAGGCCCGATACCTGCGAGCCCAGCACGGCGCCGGGCTCAAGATCGCCTTCGCGGGCACCTGTCCCCCGGTCAACAGTCACGACCTCGACGCGGCCATCACCTTCGGCGATCTGGAGCAGCTGTTCCAGATCCGGGGAGTGTCTGTCCTCCAGCAG
Source organism: uncultured Gemmatimonadales bacterium (assembly GCA_963757525.1). Taxonomy (GTDB): domain Bacteria; phylum Gemmatimonadota; class Gemmatimonadetes; order Gemmatimonadales; family GWC2-71-9; genus CAVVWJ01. The sequence continues at coordinate 555,173 of CAVWRM010000001.1, read as the reverse complement.
CCGACGCTGTTCCAGCGGGTGCCGGAGGAGCGGCGGCGCCATCTCAGCGCGGCGGGCGGGCTGCCCCTGGCGCTGCTGGAAGAGGCGCGGCAGTCGAGCCGGCGGTTCCGGAAGATCCGGGGCCTCGACGCGCTCAAGGCCGTTGCCCGTGCCGTCAGTGTGGACCGTCTCGACCTCGGCTTCGTGGATATCCTCTCGAACGAGGGGGCGCTGGACCACCCGCTCTCGGGCCCGCAGGAGCAGTTGTACTGGCGGCGCGAGCTGCTCCGCAGTGTGGAGGCGCCGAGGAGCCGGACGTCGGTGCTGGACCGCACCGTGGTGGCGAGCGTGGGTGCGGCGTTCGAGATCAAGCAGCGCCGGGTGCAGGCCGATCCCGACGTGGTCGAGGGGATTCTCGACGCGATCGGCAAGGGGCCCAACGGCCGGCCGTGGGACTGCCGCGCCTGCGGGTTCGAGACCTGCCGGCGGTTCGCCGAGGCGGCGGCTCTGGGCCGGGCCTCGATGCGCCAGTGCGGTCCCTACCAGGAGCGCCGGGCGGACGAGGCGCAGCGGGCGGCGGCGGTGGATCCGATGACGGGGCTCTCGACCTACCGGGTGCTGCGCGACCGGCTCGCGTTCGAGATGGAGCGGGGCAAGCGGAGCAACGAGGGGTTCGCGGTGCTGTTCCTGGACCTCGACCGATTCAAGGAAGTGAACGATCAATACGGCCACGAGGCGGGGAACGAGATTCTCCGGGCGGTGGCCGACGAGATACGGAACGCGGTGCGTGCGTCGGACGTGGCGGCGCGGTACGGCGGAGACGAGTTCGTGGTGATTCTCACCCGTACCGATCTGGAGGGAGGCGCGCGCGTGGCCGAAGCGCTCCGGGCGGGGATCGAGGGGGTGGGATTGCGGATGGGGTATCCGCCGGCGCTGGTGACGGTGAGCATCGGGCTGGCGGAGTTCGACCCCTCGTCGCCCTCGGAGGGCGATCTGCTGGTCGCGGCCGACCGCGCCTTGTATCGCGCGAAGGCCGCGGGAAGGAACGCCGTCGCGTGACAACCCCCTGTGCACCGCTGGTGAAGGGATAGGAAGGATAACCAATTGACCGGATTTGGATCCCGTCAGCCCAACGCTTCGGCCGGCACGGCCGGACGTCCTACGCCGCCGGAAGGCGTTCCCGATCCCTGGGGCGTCCGCCGGGCGGAGAACCTGCTCACCAGCCTCGAGGGCATCCTCTCGGCGCGGGTGGTGACCACCCCGCTGGGAGAGGTGAGCGAGGTGCACGTGCTGGCCCAGGCCGGGTTGGCGCCCAAGCAGCTGGTGCGGAATATCGAGAGCGCCCTTCTGGCGCAACTCGGTTTGAAGGTGGATCATAGGAAGATCAGCGTGGCCCAGACGGCGGAGGTCCGGCCGATCGAGGCGCTGGAGCGGGACGCGGTGCGTGACCGCGCGCTGCAGCGGGCGCTGCTGTTCGAGAACCTCCAGGTGGCGCCCGGCAACCGTCCCCACCGGATCATGATCCAGGTGACGCTGAGCTACCGGGGCCAGACGGAGACAGCGGAGGAGGAGGCGAGCGACACCCCGAGGAGCCGTGTGGAGGGGGCGGCGCGGGCGTCCATCCTGGTGCTCGACCGGCTGCTGACGGAGTCGTCGGTGGCGCTGGAGGGAGCCAAGATCGTGGAGGCGTTCGATCGGCAGTTCGCGTTCGTGGCGGTGCAGGGGTTGGGCGGGCGGGAGACGATCCTGATGACGGGGACGTCGGAGATCAAGGAAAGCGCGGAGCGGGCGGCGGTGTTCGCGGTGCTGGATGCCACCAACCGGTGGACCGAGGCGCGGCGGCCGGGCTGAACGATCCGGGATGAATAGCCGATAATGGACCCAGGGGCGCGGCCCTGCGGCGCGTCCGGGCAGTCAGGGGGGTGTGCGCAGGGTGGGGTTCGATGTGGACCAAACCCAACTCAGGAAAGGGAGAAAAGGACGGGGATCCCGGTCTCTGTAGGGAATAGCGGAGACTAGCGGAACAACTGATTGAGCGGAGCGTCTGGTGGGCCGTAGCGAGGTCTGCCACTTCCCGATGGTTCTGTGTTCTCTTACGGGGGTGACGCTCATGTTGAAGATCAGCTTGATCCAAACGATTGCGAATGTGATTGCTGGCCTGTTCGGCCGCCCTGAAGGGCAGAACTGGAGCTAGTGATTGCATTGAGGCCGGGGTTCCTCCCCTTACACACGGATGATGACACGGGAAGGTCGAACACGTTTGTTCGTCGCGTCGGTGACATTAACTGCTCTGGCTCTTGCAGCTGGCGCATCATTTGACGCCTTTCCCTTTCCCGGATGGTGGGCGGTTGGAAGTTTCCTCGTCGTTGCTTTTGCGCTCGAAACCCTACATACGCAACTCAGAGTTGAAGCAAACGGGTCAACTTCGTTCATAATGCACCTTGCGGCGGGTCTGCTGTTCGGTCCGTTCTGGGGCGGTGGGATTACCGCAGCATCAACGTTGCTTGGAGAGCTCGCCCGCGGAAGTAAGCCGATAAAGCTGATCTTCAATATCTCGCAACGAACAATCGCTCTCGTTGCTGCCGCTCTCCTCTATACCACCCTAGGTGGTAACCTGCCGCCTAGCTATCTGACACAAGGTGTCAGGCTATCTTCGGAGACAGTGCAGACCGATCTGGGGCTTTTCTTCCTCTTTGCGGCCTCCTACTTCGTCCTCAATTCGGTCTTAGTGAGTTTAGTGGTTTCGATAAGCACTGAACGGTCGTTCCGGGAAGTATGGAACTTGAATACTCGCGGGGTGCTCGGATATGACATCGGGGCGAGTCTTATTTCTCTTCTCTTGGCGTGGTTATACACCACGACACAACGCAAGCTGGGATTTGGTCCAATCGGACTGATCGGAGTAGTCATCCCCGTCGTAGCTGTCCGGCACGTGTATGGTCTCTATCATCAACTGCAGGATAGTGGAGAAGAGCTTCTCCAGTTAATGGTGAAAGCAATCGAAGCTCGTGACCCCTACACCTCTGGTCACTCACTTCGCGTTCGTGCGCTTTCACGCGCGCTCGCTGCTGAGCTGGGCCTTTCCGCCAAAGAAATCGAACAGGTAGAAACGGCTGCGCTACTTCATGACGTTGGAAAGATTCATGAGGAGTTCGCGCCCCTCCTTCGGAAAGAGAGTCGCCTGACGCCCGAAGAGACGATTCTGATGCAGACCCATTCTACGAAGAGCGCTGAACTCGTCGGTGTTATCTCGAAGTTCAGGGGGTACATTGAGGATTGCGTGCGGCATCACCACGAGAGGTGGGATGGCCAGGGCTACCCTTTCGGGTTGGCTGGCAAACAGATTCCTGTCGGTGCCAGAATTATCCTGATTTCAGATACGGTCGACGCAATGACCACTGACAGGCCCTATCGAAAGCGGCTGGGGTTAGATGTAGTGATTGCTGAATTGCAGAAGTACAGGGGCCAGCAATTCGACCCCGATATTGTTGACGTCGCAGTGTCCTCACTGGCAATCCGACGAATCATTGCCGGTCCGCAAACCAACCTTGAAATACCACTTACGGCTCCTAACTCCAAGAAACTAACTTGGCCTACGGCGTCGCTGTGGAAGGCACGCCGAGCGTAGCCGTCAGGTTCTCGAAGAACATCCCTAGATAGTTTCGCGTGGCGTCCGGTAAAGCTTGAAGTTTGTCCGCAAGTCGCTCGTCGAGAGATGACCGAGCTGACCCACCCTCAGAATACGCAGTTCTCATCGCAGCCAGAATCTCCGCTTGATCGAGGGCGTCATAGTCCTCAACTTGGGAAACCATCTGCTCTAAGATCTGTTGAGTCCTCTCCCAATTTCCCGTCTGATGTCTCGTCAGAACAGCCCAACGGGCAAAAGCTCCAGCGAAGGAGCTCGACAATAGGCGATATGAATTCTGTTGGAGTTCCTCGCTTGCTTGCTTAAGTGCTTCTGCAGGTCTACCGGCCATCCACATTAGATCAGCTTTGTAGAAGTGCCAGGCCTGGAGCATCCATGGCGCAAGCGTCGGTGTTAACCTCGCTTCCATGGAGTCAATAACATGTTGGGCCTGCTCTCTCCGGCCGTAATAGAAATGCATAGCAGCTTTCTGATAGGATATTTGTACCTCGATGAAACCGGAGAAGTCCCCGTCCTTGACACGGGGTGCGCGGTCAAGCCATGAACTTTGCTTGTCATATCGACCCAACCGGAAGAAACAGAGTGCGATGTTGCCCGCAATGATGCGCGTCATCGTGTCGTTCCCGAGGCGCGTGGCCATCTTGAATGCTGTTTCATGATGTTGGATGGCGGTTTCGTAAAAGCCCCTTCTAGCGTTGATGCTTCCGAGCCCTGCTTGAAGTTGCCCCATTACGGCATTCGCAACCCCCAGTTCGCGCAGCCTTGCCAACCCCACCTCTGCAATTGACATGCTTTCGGTTCTTAGTCCTGCTTCATGGTACAGAAGAGCTCGCGCAAGGGTTATATGTGCAATACTGTCCGGGTCAAGACCATCTTCCGAGATCTCATTGACCAGATCCAGGAAGGTTCTACAGGCTTCGCGATTGCCGAACGCACTAAGCAGCAGCGCCGTCACTCGGGCTACGCGCGCCTTTATGTGGAGCGGGGCGTCTCCGTCTATGATATGAATCAGTTCGTCCAGCCTCTCAAAGATGACACGCGCTGTAGATGTACTGATGTGATAGTTTGCCATTGCAGTAAAAAGGAGTATCTCGTCTTTTCTTCCAGCTTTCTGAACTGGAGGGAGCGTGCCCAGCATGTCTAATGATTCCAGCCAGCGTCCCTGCTCCTGCAACACCTCCACGAGGAGAAAGCGAGCCTCCGTCGCCTCCGGCTCCTTCAGACCCGGCAAGGCGCTGGCCAACGCATGCTCCGCAACATCCGGTGCCCCCTTCCGTATGGCCGCCCGCGCGCCGCTCAGCAAATACGGCGTCGCTTCCTGGTCCCTGCCCGCGCGGATGCAATGCCAAGCGATCTCCAGCCCGGAGGCGGCATCGCGGTAGTGCTCGGCGCTCAGCAGGCGGTCCACGACGCTCGAGTGGAGCGCGCGCCTCAGCGAAGACGGCACCCCCGTGTAAGCGCTCGCCCGAATCAACTCGTTCACGAACTCGAGCCCGCCGCTCCCGTCCCGTAAGACTCGGCGCGATGTGAGCTCACTCAGCCCTGCCATCGTCTGTCCGAAGGACATGTCCAGCAACCCGTACATGGTCAAATCGTTGAGGCGGTGTCCGAGCACGGCCGCGAGGCTCAATACGTTCTGCGTCTGATGATCCAGGGTGCGAACGAGGCGCGCCATGATGTGGTGATACGCCGCGGTGGGACCCGTCCCGCTCTCGAGATCCGACGTCATCGCGTCGACGGCAAGCGCGAGGGACTGGTCGCCGTGTGCCTGCCAGTCCTGCGTCAGTAGCTCAAGGACCATCGGGAACCCCCCGGCGGCCCTGAGCAGCGCGCGCTTGGCTGACGACCCCGGCTGTGGATGTTCGGGCGGCACGAGCGCCGCCAACAGGTCGGCGCTGTCTTCCGGACTGAGCGGCGTGAGCTCGATCTCACGGATACCCAATGTCTCGGCGCTTTCACGCAAGCGTGCGGCCTGGGGGGAGTTGGTCAGCTCGCCGGGACGAGCTACCATCACCACCATGATCATCTGCCCCTTCGCACGGCGCATCACGAGATGCAGCACCGCGAGGCTCGCATCGTCCGCCAAATGGAGGTCGTCGACCACCAGGATGACCGGGTGCTCGTCGACAATCGTCGTCAGCATCTGATGAAACGCTTCAGTCAGGCGTATTCTCGCAGTCTCTCCCTGGCTGTCGGGTATCTCCGGCAGGCCGGGAAACCGCCGTCGGACCGCGGGCACCGTTCGCGCGATCTCCGCGAGCGCCTCCGGCGGTGTCGCCGAGACACCCGGCCGGTCGAGCAATCCGTGCACCAGGCCACCAAGCGTCGAGTAGGGGATGTCCCGCTCCAGGTCGTACGACTGGACGCGGGTGATCACGGCGCCCTCCAGAGCCGCCGCCGCAGTCAGCCGCATGACCAACGTGCTCTTCCCGACGCCCGAGTCGCCAAGCACGAAGGAATGGGCGGGCAGTCCCGTGCGGAGTCGTTCCCACGCCTCGTAGAGCACCCGGTATTCCGCGGTGCGCCCCACGAACGGCCGCGCCTTCAACTGGTCGCTGGGCACAGATGGAATCTCCGCGATCGGAGTGCGCTCCCACCCACGCCTTCTCAGGCGCATCGCCATTCCTTCGAGAAGCTCGGAGGGAGTGGCCCCCAATTCGTCAGCCAGCCTCGTCTTCCACTCTTCGAAGATCTTGAGCGCTCCAACCCGGTCACCCGCGAAGGCGCGCGATTCCATCTTGGCGCGGATGGCATCCTCGCTCAGCTCGTCGAGCGCGAGCATGCGATCGGCCAGCTGCTCGATCTGGCGGGTGTCGCCGGTCCGACGGCACCGGTCGATCAGCAGGACGAGAGCGTCCTTGATGGCGGGAAGAAGGCGTGCCTGTTGCCGATCCTTCCAGATCGCGAACTCGCTGGCGTCAGGGATGTCGAACCCGTCGAGGAAGTTGGCGACGTCGAGAGGCGAAGTGACCTCGGACCCGAGCACGTCACCGCCGAGGAGACGATCGAGGTCGAGCGAGAGGTGCCCTGGCGTGAGCGTCACCTGCTCCCTGGTGGTCTGGAGCGCTCCATTCCCCATGCGGGGGCGCAGGACGGAAAGCGCCGTGGCGAGCGAGTGACGAGCCTCTTGCCCTCTGACCCCGGGCCAGAGCAAGTCGGCCAGATGCTCACGATGATGGAACCGCCGGCCCTCGACAGCCAGATAGACGAGCAGCGCGATGTGCTTCTTCGTGCGAAAGCGTATCGGCTCCCCGCTCGGCGAGAACAGGGCAGGCAGACCGAGGCAGCGCAAGAACCGTGGAGCTTCCATGCAGCTCGACTCGACGGGGGAGGAATTCAGAGTATGCGCCGCGATCAATAGACCGTCAACAACTTTTCCTTACAACGGTTTGGGTGGTTGACGATCTGTAATGATCGAAAAGCGTCAGCCCGGCCGCCATGCCGTACCCCATCTTACCGAGTTCAAAATCCCGCGTACCTTGGGTGCCATGCCTCCGCACGTCTCGGCGCTCCCCAGCATCGCCCCGGTCATCCCCGTCTCCCGGACCCATCCGTTCGACGACCCGGACTGGCTCTTCGAGCCCAAGTTCGACGGATTTCGTGCAATACTTTGCATTGACGGTGCCACCGCCGAGTTCTCGTCCAAGCGCGGCCGTCCGCTTAAACGGTTCGCCTCGCTCGCCAGGGCCATCAGGACCAGGCTGAACGTGGACAGCGCCATCCTCGACGGCGAGGTCGTCGCTCTGGACGAGGAGGGCCGCGTCAACTTCATCCACCTCATGTCCGGTCGGGGCGAGCTGCACTACGCCGCCTTCGACCTCCTGTGGCTCGACGGCACCGATGTGCGGCCGCTGCCGCTACGGGAGCGCCGCTCCCAGCTCGCCACCCTGATCGGCGACACGAGCCCCCTGGTGTCCCATATCTTCGGCAGCACCGAATGCGGCCGGGACCTCTTCCAGGTCGTCAAGCTGATGGACTTCGAGGGGATCGTCGCCAAATGCCTTGACGATCCGTATGGCCCCGACACCATCTGGTACAAGGTGAAGAACCGCCGCTACTCCCAGATGACGCCGCACCGGTTCGACCGGGTCGGCATATCTCCATGACCTGATCCTTCCTCGCTCATCGCCGCGCTCTCCCCTCAAGATCATGAACAACACGAGTCTACCGCACGCCGGTATCGGGATCCTGGACCCGGAATACCTCCCTGCCCCCTAGGCCGGCTGGCGCGATTCGCCCACCCCAAGGGGCGAGTCTCTCGATGGCATGCGATTGATGCCGCGGCGCGCCGAGCGTATGCTTAGCATCTCGACGACGGCTTACTTCAACGAAACAGCGGCGGGAAACAGATCGAGCTGTTAGAGCGGCTGAAGGGAAAAACGAGCGTGACTGACTACGCAGGCCGGGAAGCCCGGCTCCGGCCGGAGTTCGCGCACCTCTATCCGGCCATTACCGCAGGCCAGTGGGATTCGGCCGCCGTCCTGGCCGATCGCATGCTGGCCTGGCTGATCCGCAACTCGAGCCCTGGAATCATCGCCACCGCGCGGATTCTCCCTCCCGAGCACTTCGACTTCCGCGGAGACTCGACCCGGCCCGAATCGGCCCCCGAGGGCCGCTCCAGACGCGACGATCTTCCCTGATCGGGGCCGGGGGCTCGACCCCCGGCCCCCTTCGCCTGCTACTCCTCGTCTTCCGATCCGGCGCCTACCGCAGCCGCGGCCTGGTTGATTCCGCCCTCCGCCAACTCGGTCAGCTTCTGGTCCGCCGCCTCTTCCTCCGACAAGGTCTGCTTGAGCAGGCCCGCGGCCCGGTCATGTCCCAGCGTCTCGGCGTACGTAATCAGGCACCCGTAGGCCGCGATCTCGTAATGCTCCACCCGCTGGGCGGCCGAAATGAGGGCGGCGTCGATCACCTCGCCCTCGCCGTCCTCCTCCAGGATCTCTTTCCCCTCCGCGATGAGGCCCTCCATGCCCTTGCACTTCTTGCCCCGGACCGGAAGGTCGAGCCCCTTGAAGATCTGCTCCAGACGGGTGACGTGGCCCTCGGTTTCCCGAAGGTGCTTGCTGATCGCTTCGCGGAGCTGCGGGGAGGTGGTGGCCTTGGCGATGCGGGGCAGGGCGGTCACCAGTTGCTTTTCCGCGTTGTAGACGTCCTTCAGCTCGTTCTCGAAGAGGGCCTGCAGGCTGTCCATCGACATAGAATGCTCCAACGGTCGTAAGGGAACGTAAGCGCCCGGCGGGCCCGGGCGATGCCGAGGGAATGTTCCACCCGCGTCGACCTCGCGCGGTGATGTGCGTCGCGTCTACTCCTCCTCCGGCCGCCCGAACATGAGCTGAATCAGCCCCCGGTCCTCCCGCTGCGCCACGATGTACACGTGGTCCCCGGGCTGTAGCACCGTGCCCCCCTTGGCCGGAACCAGCCGGTCGCCCCGCACCACCAGCATGACCGATGACCCCTCCGGAAAGTCCAGCTCGTCGAGCGGCATCCCCGCCACCACCAGCGCTTCGTCCACGTAGAACGACAATAGCTCGCCACTGAGCGGCAGCCGCGACTCGATCGCCAGCACCGCCTGCGCCGCCGGCGCCTGCGACGCTTGAAGCCCCAGTCTCCGGGTCACCCACGATACCGTCGCCCCCGGCACCAGCGCGTTGGCCACCACGATGAAGAAGACGAGGTGAAAGAGCCGCTCCGCCCCCGGTGCCGCCAGCAGCACGGGGAACGTCGCCAGCACCACCGGCACCGCGCCCCGGAGCCCCACCCATCCTATATAGAGGATCTCCTTCCCCGGGTAGCGGAACGGCAGGAGGCACACCGCCGCCACCAGCGGCCGCACCACTACCGTCAGCAGGAGCGCCAGACCGAGCCCCGGCGCCGCCACGGGCTCGAGCCGCGACGGGAACACCAGCAGCCCCAGCACCAGGAACATTCCGATCTGCGCCAGCCAGGCCAGCGCGTCGTGCACCCGGAGCAGCGCCGGCCGAAAGGGCAGCGGCCCATTGCCCAACATCAGCCCCGCGAGATACACCGAGAGGAACCCGCTGCCGCCCAGCAGCGTCGCCGCGCCGTACGCCAGGAGCGCCAGAGCCAGCGTGAACGCGGGATAGAGCCCTCCGCTCACCAGCGTCAGCCGGTTGAGGACGTGTCGCCCCCCGATGCCGATCGCCCAGCCCGCCGCCGCGCCGATCGCGAGCTGCCCCACCACGTCCACCCCGAGGCGCCATCCCTCCATCCCCCCGGGATGGAGGAGGTTGTGCGCCAGCGCCGTCGTCAGGATCACCGCCATCGAGTCGTTGAGCCCCGACTCCAGCTCGAGCGTCACCCCCACGCGGCGCTTGAGTGAGAGCCCGCTGCCCCGGAGTACCGCGAACACGGACGCCGCGTCGGTGGAGGAGACCACCGCGCCGAGCAGGAGCGCCTCGGGCCAGGAGAGGCCGAAGAGCCGGGCCAGCGCCGCCATGAACGCGCCGGTGAGGGCCACCCCCGCCGTCGCCAGCAGCCCCGCCGGCGCCCACGCGCCTTTCACTTCCCGGAGCGGCGTGTTGAGCCCGCCGTCGAACAGGATCAGCGCCAGCGCGATGGATCCGAGCCGGAAGGCGAAACCGTAGTCGGCGAACGCGATCCTGCCGATGCCCTCGCCCCCCGCCAGCATTCCCACCAGCAGGAAGAGGAGCGCGATGGGCACGCCGATCCGCTGCGACGCCCGGCTCAGCAGCACGCTTGCGCCGAGCAGGACCCCGCAGGTGGCGAGCAGCAGGGCGGTGGCAAAAGGCTCGTTGGCGGCCATGTCCGTCCCAGGTTACCTGCCCGGCGCCGCAGCCCGCCAGTCCCGGGTGACTGCGGTCACGTTCTCACGGGGTGACGAAGGGTATGATGAAACGGAATGGCCGCGCTCTTTCCACCTCGAAGCACTCCCATCGCGCGATGGGCGCTCGGCACCGCGCTCGCCGCCGCGGTCGCGGCACCGCTCGCGCTCATGATCTGGGTGCGCACGCCGCTCGTGACCGGGCAGGGACGGAGCCCTCCTCAGCCGGTGCCGTTCGATCACCGGATCCACGTCGCCGGACTCCGGATCGACTGCCGGTACTGCCACGCCACGGCCGACCTCGGGGCGGCGGCGGGCCTTCCCGCAACCCGGACCTGTCTTCCATGCCACAGCGATCTCTGGCTCTCTGCCCCCCAGTTCCAAGCCGTCCGCCGCAGCCTCGCCTCGGGCCGCCCGATACCCTGGCGGCGCGTCCACCGTCTGCCCGATTTCGTGTTCTTCAACCATGCCGTCCACGCCGCCGGCGGCGTGGGGTGCGAGACCTGCCACGGCAGGGTGGACCGGATGGCGACGGTGCGCCAGGCGGCGCCGCTCACGATGAGCTGGTGCGTGGACTGCCACCGGGCCCCGGAGCCGCGGCGCCGGCCGGTCGAGGCGATCACCGCGATGGGATGGCGCGCCGCGCCGAACCGCGGGCGGCCCGCGCCGCTCTCACCGCCGCGGCTTCGCCAGCTCACCACCTGTACCGCCTGCCACCGATGACGCCGTGCTGAGCGACGAGCGCGAGCGCTACTGGGATGAGCTGACCGAGGGCTCCGGCGATCTCGACCGCCGCGAGTTCGTCCGCCTCCTCGGCGCGAGCATGGCCCTGGCCGGGCTCGGCGGCTGCGTGCGGCGGCCGAGCCGGCCGATCCTCCCCTACGTCGCCCCTCCGCCGGAACCGCATCCCACCGAGGCTCGCCACTACGCCACCAGCATGACGCTCGACGGCTACGCCACCGGGCTGCTGGTCGAGAGCCACACGGGACGCCCCACCAAGATCGAAGGCAACCCCGATCACCCCGCGAGCCTCGGCGCCGCCGGAATCTTCGAGCAGGCCTCGCTCCTCGGGCTGTACGATCCGCAGCGGGCCCGCTCGGTGCGCCGGGGCGACAGGCGCGCGGCGTGGGCGGGTTTGCTGGCCGAGCTGGAGCCGTCGCGGATCCGGCGGGTCGCCGGCGCGCGCGGCGCCGGGCTGCACCTCCTGCTCGAGCCGACCGCCTCACCGTTCCTGCACGCGCTGGTGACCCGGATGCGCGACCGGTATCCCGACGCCCGGGTCCACTGGTACGCCCCGCTCGCCAGCGACTCCGCCCGGACCGGCGCGGCGGCCGCACTAGGCCGCGCGCTTCATGCGGTGTACGACTTCGGGGCGGCCGAGGTGGTGCTGTCGCTCGACGCGGATTTTCTGGGGCCGGGGCCGTTCGGACTGCGGTACGCGCACGGCTTCGCGAAGCGACGGAAGGTGGATGCGGCTTCCGACGGCATGAGCCGGCTCTATGTGGCGGAGACCGCGCCGAGCATCACCGGCGGCGTCGCGGACCACCGGCTCCGCGTTCGGCCGGACGAGATCCCGGTCATCGCGGCCGCGCTCGCCGCGCGGGTGCTGCCCGGCGCCGGTCCCGAGCCGACTCTCGCGCGCGCGCCCGAACCGCATGACGCCTGGGTCGAGGCGGTGGCGGGCGACCTCCGTGCGCACCCGGGACGCTGCGCCATCGTGGCCGGGGTGCGCCAGCCCGAGGCCGTGCACGCGGCCGCGCATCTGCTCAACGTGGCGCTGGGCAACGCCGGACGGACGGTCCGCTATGTCGAGCCGCCCATCCCTCCGCCGGATGCCGGCACCGGCCTCCCCGCGCTGGCGGAGGCGATCCGCGCGGGCGACGTGTCGTGGCTCGGCATCCTCGAGGGCAACCCAGCCTACACCGCGCCGGCCGACCTGAAGTTCGGTCCCTTGGTGGGCCGGGTGCGCGACTCCTGCTATCTCGGACTCCACCGCGATGAGACCGCTCGGCTCTGCCGCTGGTTCGTGCCGGCGCAACACTACCTGGAGTCCTGGGGCGACGCCCGCGCCTGGGACGGCACCCTCTCGCCGGTCCAGCCTCTGGTGGCGCCGCTGTTCGGCGGGCACGCGCCGGCGGAGGTCCTTGCGGCGCTCGCCGGCGAGGACCCGGATGCATACCGGCTGCTTCGGCATGCGTGGGCGGCGCGGACGGGGGGCCGGGGCGACGAGGAGTGGAACGACGCGCTACGCCGCGGCGTGGTGGCCGGAACCGCGTTCCCGAGCGTCTCGGTGAAGGCGGCCAGGGAGGCGCGGTGGATCCTCGCCGAGCTGGCTCGTCTCGTGCCGGCTCCGGGGGCAACGCTCTCGCTCTCGCTCGTGCCGAGCCCGGCCGTGCACGACGGTCGCTTCGGCAACAATGCCTGGCTGCAGGAGCTGCCCGATCCCGTCACCACGCTCACCTGGGGCAACGCCGCGCTGCTGAGCCCGGACACCGCGGAGCGGCTCGGTGTCGAGTCGGGGCGGATGCTGCGGGTGAGCGCGGAGGGACGCGACATCGCCATTCCCGCCCTGGTCGTCCCGGGGCACGCCGACGAGGCGGTCACCATCGCGCTCGGCTACGGCCGTGCTGCCGCGTCGGGCGACGGCGCGGAGCGGGTCGCCGCGGGCGTCGGCGCCAACGGATACGTCCTCCGCAGCCGGGACCATCCATTCGTGCTGCCGGCGGTGTCGGTCCACGCGCTCGAAGGGCGGACCGAGCTCGCCGTCACCCAGTCGCACTGGCGGATGGAAGGCCGTCCCATCGCGCTCGCGACGACGCTCGAGGAGCTGAGGCGGACGCCGGTCGTGGCCCCCGACCAGCGGGGCCGCCCGCTTTCGCTGTACCAGCCGGAGCGGGAAGCGGAGCTGCCCCAGTGGGCGATGACCATCGATCTCGCCGCCTGCACCGGGTGCAGCGCCTGCGTCGTCGCCTGCCAGGCGGAGAACAATGTGCCGGTGGTGGGACGGGACGGCGTGCTCCGGAGCCGGGAGATGCACTGGCTCCGACTCGATCACTATCACACCGGGACCCGGGACGACCCGGTGACGTTGTCGCAGCCGATGCTGTGCCAGCACTGCGAGAAGGCGCCCTGCGAGTACGTCTGTCCGGTGGCCGCCACCGTGCACAGCCCCGACGGCCTCAACGAGATGGTGTACAACCGCTGCGTCGGCACCCGGTTCTGCTCCAACAACTGCCCCTACAAGGTGCGGCGGTTCAACTGGTTCGATTACAACGCCGAGGTGAGCGAGACCGAGCGGCTGGCGAAGAACCCCGATGTGACGGTGCGGGCCCGCGGCGTGATGGAGAAGTGCACGTTCTGCGTGCAGCGGATCCGCGAGGCGGAGATCGCCGCGCGGGTGGAGGACCATCCGCTCGGGCCGGGCGCGGTCCGGACCGCGTGCCAGCAGGCCTGCCCCACCGGCGCGATCGTCTTCGGCTCGCTCACCGAGGCCGGCAGCGAGGTGCGACGGCTCCGCGACCATCCGCGCGCCTACGCGGTGCTGCATGAACTGGGCACCGAGCCCAGGGTGCGCTACCTGGCCCGGGTCTCCAATCCCAATCCGTCGCTGGCCGGTCCGCGGTGACCGCGGACGACCGGACGCTCACCGCGCGGCTCCTGGCGCCGCTGACCGGCGCGCCACGAGGCTGGGGCGTCCTGGTGCTGCTCACGGGCCTCGGCACGCTCGGGTTCTTCGGCGCGATCGGATACACGGTCGCTCTCGGGATCGGGGTCTGGGGAAACAACATCCCCGTCGCCTGGGCCTTCGCCATCATCAATTTCGTGTGGTGGATCGGCATCGGACATGCGGGCACCTTCATCTCGGCCTTCCTGCTGCTGCTGCGCCAGCGATGGCGCGCCTCGGTCAACCGCGTGGCCGAGGCGATGACACTGTTCGCGCTGACGAACGCCGCGCTGTTCCCGGTCCTTCACCTCGGCCGGCCGTGGTTCGCCTACTGGCTCCTGCCCTATCCCACGCGCTTCGGCGTGTGGCCCCAGTTCCGGAGCGCGCTGCCCTGGGACGCCGCGGCGGTGGGGACTTACTTCACGGTATCGCTGCTGTTCTGGTATCTGGGACTGGTGCCGGACCTGGCGGCCGCGCGCGACGGTCTCGTCGGACGGCTCCGTCGCCGGATCTACGGCGTTTTCGCGCTCGGCTGGCGCGGCAGCGACCGCCAGTGGCGGGAGTACCGGGTGGCCTACCTGCTGCTGGCCGGCCTCGCCACGCCGCTCGTGATCTCGGTGCACAGCATCGTGAGCCTCGACTTCGCCATCAGCCAGTTGCCAGGCTGGCACTCGACGATCTTTCCGCCCTACTTCGTGGTCGGCGCGATCTACTCCGGTTTCGCCATGGTCCTGCTGCTGGTGATCCCGCTGCGCCGGGTGTACCGACTCGAGGACCTGATCACCCCGCGACACCTCGACGTGATGGCGAAGCTGCTGCTCGCGATGGGCTGGCTCATGGCGTACGCCTACATCGTCGAGGCGTTCATCGCCTGGTACAGTGGCGACCTGCAGGAGCGCTACGCCCTGCTCGTGGCCCGCCCGCTGGGACCGTACGCCTGGCTGTTCTGGCTCATGCTGGCCGCCAACGTGCTCACACCGCAGCTCTTCTGGTCGTCCCGGCTCCGCACCAGCACTCCCGTGCTCCTCGGCGCGTCGCTCGCGATCCTGGCCGGGATGTGGCTGGAACGGTTCATCATCATCGTGGCGTCGCTGAGCCGCGACTTCCTGCCCGCGGCCTGGCACGCCTACCGGCCCACCTGGGTGGATCTCACCATCCTCGGGGGCAGCCTCTGCTTTTTCGCGTTCCTGTTTCTCCTCTTCGTCAGGCTCGTGCCGTTCATCTCGCTGCACGAAATCCGCGGGTTGCGCCACGGGCCGGCCGCGGCGGAGGCGTGAGCATGACGTTCCGGGAGGGGTTGCTCGCGGAGCTGGACTCGCCCGACGCGCTTGTCCGCGCGGTGGAGTCGCTGCACGCGCGGGGCTACCGCGCGATCGAGACCTACTCTCCCATCCCTCTTTCCGCCGTGGAGGGTCGGCTGCGGCCGGATCGCGGACCGCTCGGCCGGCTGGTGTTCGCCGGCGGCGCGATCGGCGCCGCGCTCGGCTACGCCGTGCAGTGGTATGCCGACGTGCGCGCGTTTCCCGTCCAGGTCGGGGGACGGCCGCTGCACGCCGTGCCGGCCTTCATCCCGGCGACCTTCGAGGCCGCGGTGCTCGGTGCGGCGCTGGTGGCGTTCGCTGGCGTGCTGCTGCGGCTCGGGCTGCCCGAGCTGTGGCACCCGGTGTTCGAGGCACCCGACTTCGAGCGCGCGTCGTCCGACCGGTACTGGCTCGCGATCGGGGCGGATGATCCCAACTACGACGCCGATCGTACCCGCGCCGAGCTGGCGTCGGCCGGCAGCCTCAGGGTGATCCAGATTCCGGGGGCGCCGTGAGCCGCGGGAGACGGCTGGCGGTGCTCTGGCTTCTCATCTTCACTGCATGCAGCCAGGGGCAGACCACGGTGGACCGCGCGCTGCAGCGGATGTACGACCAGCCACGGGCCGATCCCTACGAGGCCAGCACGGCCTTCCCCAACGGCGCGGTCATGCAGGCCGCGCCGGCCGGCGCGATCGCGCGGGAGGATTCCGGCGATACCGTGGGGGCACCGGCGTCCGCGGCATCGCTGGCGCGGGGCCGCTCGCGGTTCCTGATCTTCTGCGCGGCCTGCCATGGCGCGGGGGGCTTCGGCGGCAGCATCGTCGCCGAGAACTGGTTGCCGCCGCGGCCGCCCTCGTTGCGGGAGGGCGCTGCCTCGGAACTGCCCGCGGACATGGTATATCGCGTCGCGAGCGCCGGCTTCGGCCGGATGCCCGGCTACGCCTCGGAGCTGTCGGCGGCCGACCGATGGGCGGTCGTGGCCTACGTCATCAGCCTGCGCCATCGCACGCCGGCGGATTCGGCGGAGCGCTCCGACTCGGCGCGGGCTGCGGCGCTTCGCGCCGCCGACTCCGCCGGTCCCGGGTGGGCCCGATGACCGTCACGGTCGCGGGCGGCGGGATTCCCAGGTGGCGACCGGCGCCGGTCATCGGGCTCGCGGGGCTTGGGCTCATGGGGATCGGACTCGCGGTGGACCCGCGTCAGGCGTACGCCTCGTGGCTCACCGCCTACGCCGCCGTCCTCAGCATCGCCCTCGGGGCGCTGCTGCTCGTGGCGATCGCCAATCTCTCGGGCGCGCGGTGGTTCGATCCGCTGCGACCGCTCACGCTCGATGTCGCCGGGACATTGCCGCTGTTCGGGTTGTTCTTTCTGATCCTGCTGTCCGGTCTCGGCCGGCTGTATCCCTGGGTGCACGCGCCACGCCCGGCGAACTCGGCATGGCTCAACCCGGCGGCATTCACGGGACGGGGCATTCTCTATTTCGCGATCTGGATCGGGACGAGCCTCGTGCTCCGCGCGTGGGCGCGAGCCGACTCCGCCCTCCCCGGTCGCCGGCCCGAAGCCAGGGAGTGCGCCCTCTCGGCCGCGGCGCTGCCCCTGCTCGGACTGTCGCTCACGTTCGCGGCATTCGACTGGCTCATGTCGCTCGATCCGGCGTGGACCTCCACCGCGTTCGGCGTGTACTGGTTCGCGGGCGGATTTCTGGCCGCGCTGGCGCTCGTGACCCTCGTGTCCGTCCTGCGATCGCACGAGGCGACAGACGCCTGGGAGGTCGCGGAGCCGCAGGCGTACGCGCTCGGCGCGCTGCTCCTCACCTTCGCCGTCTTCTGGGCGTACATCGCCTACTCCCAGTACTTCATCATCTGGATCGCGGACGTGCCGAGGGAAGTCGCGTGGTACCTGCCGCGTTCACGGGGCGGATGGGGGCTGCTCGCGCTCGTCGTGCTGCTGGGCCAGTTCGCCCTGCCGTTGCTGGTGCTGCTCTTTCATCGGACGAAGCGCGACGGGCGATTCCTCGTGGCGGTGACGGCCTGGCTGCTCGTCATGCACTACCTCGATACCTACTGGCTCGTGCTGCCGGCCGTGCATCCCGCCGGGCCGCACCCGCACTGGCTCGATCTCAGCGCCCTGATGGCGATCGGGGGCACGACCGCGGCGTGGACCGGAGCGCTGGAGCGGCGGCGGGCCTGACGCGCCGCTGGCGGACCATGCCGGTGCCGCCACATACTTCGCCCATGAGCCTCGAGTCGCTCCCCGCCGTGCTGGCCATGATCGGGATCGTGATCCTGATCTCGTCCCTGCTCTCGGGCGTGGTGGAGCGCACCGGCCTTCCCCAGGTCGTCATCTTCCTCCTCGTCGGTGTCGCCCTCGGCCCCTCCGGCCTGGGACTGATAAATCTCACCCTCGAGTCGCCCGCGCTCGAGGCCATCGCCACGCTCGGGCTCGTGCTCGTTCTCTTCAGCGACGCCATCGGGATCGACACGGGCGAGCTGAAGCAGCAGCACCGGCTGGCCCTCTGGATTCTGGGACCGGGCACGCTGCTGCCCGCCTTCCTCGTCGGCCTCGCCGGCTGGTGGCTGCTCGACCTTTCGATCCCCGCCGCCGCCATTCTGGGCGCCGCGCTTGCCTCCACCGACCCCGTGCTGCTCCGCACTCTCGTGCGTCATTCGTCGCTCCCCCCCTCCGCCCGGCTCGCGCTCCGGCTCGAGAGCGGGATGAACGACGTGATCCTTCTCCCCATCGTCGTGCTCGCCATGCTCGCGCTCGGCCTCCACGACAACGGCCCGGGCCTCGGCAGCCACCTCGTCGGACTCTTCCTGCTCGGGCCCGCGCTCGGCGTGGGGGCGGGCTACGTCGCGATCACCCTGCTCGACCAGGTGCGAAAGCGGGTGGGCGTGCGGCGGGACTACGAGTCGCTGTATGCCCTGGGTGTGGCGTTCACCGCCTTCGCCGCCGCCGAGGCGGTCGGCGGGAGCGGGTTCCTGGCGGCGTTCGCCGCGGGGCTGACGGTGGCGGCGCTCGACGTGGAGCTGTGCGACTGCTTCCTCGACTATGGCGAGGCGTCGGCCGAGATGTTCCTGCTGCTCACGTTCGTGGCGTTCGGCGCGTCGCTGATCTGGTCGGGCATCGAGATCGCCAAACCGGCGACGCTGCTCTTCGCCGGGATCGCGCTGGTGGTGCGCACCATCGTGCTGCTGCCGGTACTCGCGCTCGCCGGCGTGAACGCGCAAGACCGGCGGGTCATCGCGTTCTTCGGGCCCCGGGGACTCAGCTCGCTGCTGCTGGTGCTGCTGCCGGTGTTCGCCGGGTTTGTGGGCTCGAAGGACCTGTTCGCGGTGACGTGTCTCGTCGTGCTGCTCTCCGTGGTGATTCATGGGGGTGGGATAGCACTGTATCTGAGAACGAAGACGCAGGGACGCATTGACGCAGGGACGCATGGGGCGGAACGTGCGGCTTCCGCCGTCGCGCCGCGCGCCGGGCGGCCGCCGCGGATCGGCGTCTTGGAGTCGGACACCGCCGAGGCCCCGGTGGCCGAGAAGATCACCCTCGACGAGGTGAAGCGGCTAATTGCCGCCGGCGCGCCGATCGAGGTCCTCGACGTCCGTACCGAGCGGAGCTATCGGGAGGACGATCTCAAGGCCAGGGGCTCGATCAGGATGCCGCCGGACGACGCCGTGCGGATCGCGCGCGAGATCGGGTTGTCGCACCACTCGACGCTCGTGCTGTACTGTGCGTGAAAGGACGAAGCCACAAGCGCCCGTGTGGCGCGAGAGCTACGCAGGGCCGGATGGAACAAGGCGCAGGCGCTGGCAGGCGGCTGGGTGGCGTGGAAGCTAGGTGGGATGCCGACTGAAAAGCGCTCGGACTGACCGGTCGGCGGAGACGTGGGTGCTGGCCGCCAGCATCCTGGGCTCGAGCATGGCGTTCGTCGACGGGAGCGTCGTCAACCTGGCGCTCCCCGCGCTTCAGGCCACGCTCGGCGCCACCGTCACCGACGTGCAGTGGGTGGTCGAAGGCTACTCGCTGTTTCTCTCCACTCTCCTTCTCATCGGCGGAGCGCTGGGCGACCGGCTGGGCCGGCGAATCGTCTTCGTGCTCGGTACCGCCCTCTTTGCCCTCGCGTCCGTCGCGTGCGGCCTCGCGCCGAGCGTGCACTTCCTCATCGGGTCCCGGGCGGTGCAGGGCGTCGGCGCCGCGATGCTGGTGCCGGGGAGTCTCGCGCTCATCACGGCGACCGTCCCCGAGGAGCGCCGAGGGCGGGCGATCGGGACCTGGTCGGCGTGGTCGGCCGCGGCGGCGGGGATCGGCCCGGTGGCGGGCGGATGGCTGATCGAAGCGGCGTCGTGGCGCTGGGTGTTCTGGATCAACCTCCCCCTCGCCGCCGCCACGATCGCGATCTCGCTTGCGCGAGTGCCCGAGAGCCGCACGCCGGGCGAGCGGGAACGGCTCGACTGGGCCGGCACCGCGCTCGTGACCGCCGGGCTCGGCGCGCTGGTGTACGGGCTGATCGGGGCGACGCACCTCGAGCCCGACTGGACCAGCGTCGCCATTGCGATCGCCGCGTCGGTGGCGCTGCTCATCGGATTCGTGTGGCGGGAGAAGACCGCCGCGAGCCCGATGCTTCCGCTGTCGATCTTCCGGTCGCGCGACTTCAGCGCCGCCAACGTCCTCACCCTCTTCCTCTACTCCGCGATCGGCGGGGCGATGTTCTTCCTGCCGTTCGTGATGATCCAGGTCCACCACTACTCCGCCACCGCGGCGGGCGGGGCGTTTCTGCCGTTCATCGTTCTGATGTTCATCCTCTCGCCCTGGTCCGGCGGGCTGGTGAGCCGGTACGGCGCGCGCCCGATGCTCGTGGTCGGCCCGCTCGTGGCCGCGGCGGGCTACGCGCTGATGGCGGTCCCGGGCACGGGTGGCCCGTACTGGACGACGTTCTTCCCGGGAATCGTCGTGCTCGGGATTGGGATGGGGATCGCCGTCGCGCCGCTCACGACCACGGTGATGGGCGCGGTGCCGTCGGAGCACTCGGGACTCGCGTCCGGAATCAATAACGCGGTATCGCGGACAGCGGGCCTCCTCGCGGTCGCGGTGTTCGGACTGGTCGCGGCGGCGCGGTTCGACCGGGCGCTCGACGCGCGGCTCGACGCGGCGCGGGTACCGGCCGACGTGCGGAGAGTGCTGGATACGGAGCGAGACAAGCTCGCGGGGGCGACGATTCCGAAGGACGTGCCGGAGAAAGATCGAGAAGTGTTACGGGGCGCCGTCGACGAAGCGTTCGTGGAGACGTTCCGGCTGGTTGCGCTGCTGACGGCGGGGATGGCGGCCCTTTCTGCAGGGGCAGGAATGATGGTGACTGGAGAGACGCAACGACGCAGGGACGCGGGGAGGCGGAGAGACGGCAAGGTAGATACTTGACGGAGTTCGATCGGCGGCGCAGCTAACAGCCTGGAGGCCCCTGATGACCGCCAATCCCGGGACGCTCGAACGGCCCGGCGAAAAGGCGAAAACGGGGAACGCTTCCGCCGGGCACGAGGGTTGCCCCGTGGCGTACTCCGGCCCTCATTTCGGCTCCCTTCGGGGGACCCGCGGCAGGGCCGGTCAGCCAACTCCAACTGCCGTCAGAGTTTCCCGCGTACCCTTCCGATCCCCGGTACTGAGGCGTTCCAGATGCGCATCACGCATTCCGCCAGCCGTTCTCTCGCTATGGCAGCTCTGATGGCCCTCGCGCTGGGCGCGGGCGCCTGCTCCAATGACAGCGGTCCGTCCGAGTTCAATCCCGACGGCACGTCGGCCGACCTGACCGCGGCCCAGTCGGCCTTCGACTCGCCGGCCGCCGCGAGCTTCGACGCAAGCGGCAGCGCCATGGCCCAGGTGCTGGGCGGCGCCGCCCCGGCAGTGGCGTCTCCCGCGATCGCGTTGCTGCGCCCGAATACGGCGAAGTCGTACGCCGCCTCGATCGCGAGGCTGCTGCCCCGGGGCAACGGCCTCAGCGCGTCGGTCGCCTCGATTCCGTCCGAGGTCCTCGGCACCACATTCGTGTGGGACCTGGAGACCCAGGCGTACGTCGCCTCCGACGTATCCGGCGCACCGTCCAACGGCGTCCGGTTCCTGCTCTACGCAGTGAATCCGGTGACCGGCGATCCGGCCGATCCGCTCACCGAGGTGGGCTTCGTGAACGTCACCGACGTCGGCGTGGGCCCTACCAAGGGCACCCGGGTACAGGTCGTCTCCGGCGGCGTGACGTACCTGGATTACACGGTCACGGGCACCGGCACCCAGGGCTCCGGCACCCTGGCAGTCTCGGGCTTCGCCTTCAACGGCACCACCCGCGCGAACTACCAGCTGCAGAACACCGTCGCCCAGAGCCCCAACGGGATGGTGCTCACGCTCGACCTGTCGCTCACCGTGCCGTCGCGCAACTTCTCGGTGACGTACACCGCAACCTTCGCCAATCTCTCGCCGCAGGACGTGGCGGTGACGCTCGACTTCACGGTGTCGGGGCGGAACGGCGACGTGCGGATCTCCGGCACGTACGACCAGAACGGCGGATCGTTCTCGGTGCGGGTCAACGGCGAGGTGTTCGCGACGATCACCATCGGCTCGGGCGAACCGGCCATCACCGGCGCCAACGGCACCGAGCTGACGGCGGCGCAGATGGCGGCGCTTCGGGCCATTCTCCTGTTCTACGATGGGTCACTGTCGGTGTTCGACGCGCTGCTCGAGCCGGTCATTTGAACGGGCGGAGGTCCAGGATAACGGAAGCCCGGCCGGTGGCCGGGCTTTCTCATGTGCGCTGTCTCGCCTTCTTCTTCCGCACTCTCGCCATCAGCTCGATGAACTCGTCCGGATCGGGCAGCGCCACCCGCTTCGCCTTGGCGGCCCGGCGGATCCTGCTCTTGATGGTGCGGGCTTCCGCCTGAGCGTACTTCGCGGCGTTCTTCGGCTGGTGGATGTAGGCCCACGCCGCCTTGATCCGGCCGGGTGTGTCGATCGGGTACTTCTTGTTGATGGGATCGGCGAACGTCGCTTTAGGGTATTTCTTCGTCCCTTGGGCAGGATCGACGTCGCGCCGGCGATGGATCACCCGCCCAGCCACCCCTGGCCCCCGACCAGCTCCTTCACCAGATCGTCCGCGGTCCGGTCGGCCGCCTCCGCGGCGAAGTTGGTGACCATGCGGTGCCGGAGCACCGAGGGCGCCACGGCCCTTACGTCGTCGAGGTCGGCCATCGGCCGGCCGGCGATCGCCGCCCGCGCCTTGGCGCCGAGGACGAGATACTGCGAGGCGCGCGGTCCGGCGCCCCAGTCCACATATTCCTTAATGAAGGGCGGCGCCTGGGGATCGGGCGGCCGGGTCATCCGTGCCAGCGTCACCGCCGCGCGAATGAGGCCACGGGAGACGGGAATGCGGCGCACCAGCGCCTGCATCGCCAGCAGCGATCCGGCGTCGAGCACCGGCTGCAGCGCGCCGCGCGTCGCTCCCGTCGTCTGCTCGACGATCGCCTCTTCCTCGCTGCGGCTCGGGTAGCCCACCCTGAGCTCCAGCATGAAGCGGTCGAGCTGGGCCTCGGGCAACGGGTAGGTGCCCTCCTGCTCGATCGGGTTCTGGGTGGCGAGGACGAAGAACGGATCGGGCAGCCGGTAGGTGGTACCGCCGGCCGTGACCTCGTGCTCCTGCATCGCCTGGAGCAGGGCCGCCTGGGTCTTGGGTGGCGTGCGGTTGATCTCGTCGGCCAGCACGACATTGGCGAAGATGGGTCCCTGGACGAAGCGGAAGGCGCGCCGCCCGGTGGTCAGGTCTTCCTCGATGATCTCGGTGCCGGTAATGTCGGTCGGCATGAGATCGGGGGTAAACTGGATCCGGTTGAAGGAGAGGTCGAGCGCCTCGGAGATGGTGGAGACCATCAGGGTCTTGGCGAGCCCCGGGACCCCGATCAGGAGGGCGTGCCCGCCGGCCAGGATCGAGGTCAGAATGCCCTCGACCACCTCTTCCTGGCCCACGATCCGCCGGGCCACCTGGGTCCTGAGCCGGGTGACGGCATCGAGGAGCCGTTGAAGCTGTTGAACGTCGTCGTGCTGCGCGGGTTGCGTTGCCGTCATCGGGGCCCAGGGAGCAGGGGAATGAGGAAGATACGACGACCCTACCTCGGATGTTACTGCAGTGGCGTTTCTTCGCGCTTGCGAAATTTTTCACAAGCCGATAGGTTAGCCGCGTGAGCACCCCCGAGCCGAGCTCCGGCAAGGGCTCCGGGCCGATGCGGTACGCCGGCCTGGGCGTCCAGCTCGCCGTGAGCGTGGTGGTGTTCGTCCTCATCGGCCAGTGGGCCGACAAGAAGCTGGGCACCGGCGGCATCCTGACCATCGTCGGGGCGTTTCTGGGGTTCGGCGGCACGCTCTACTCGCTGGTCCGGAGCCTCAACCGGAAGGACGGCGGGGGGGACGGAAGCGGGTGAGACAGGCCGGCCGATACCTGGCGGGGGTCGCCGCGGTCGCCGCGGCGGCGGCCGGGGCGACGGCGACGGTGGCCGCCGACATCCGCGCCGAGGTGGGCTGGGGCTCGCTGGTGGGGCTGGTGCTGCAGGCGCCTCTCGGATGGTGGGCGCTCCGAGCCATCGGCACCGAGAGGTTCCTTCCGATATGGGGACTCGGGATGCTGGTGCGGCTCACGGTGCTGGCGATCGCGGGACTGATCGTGGTTCCCGCGCTCGGCGTCCGCGCCGGCCCGATGCTCGGCTCGATGGTGGCGGTGCTGGTGGCCCTGCTGTTCGTGGAAGGGATCACGGCCCTGATGGCACACTCGCGGGAACACGATTCATGATCCGCTTCGGTCATTCGATCGCCCTCGCGGCGTTGCTGCTCACCGGTCCGGCGTCCGCGCTCGCGGCGCAGGCGCCTCCCAAGGGCGGCCACGAAGTCGACATCATTCACCATCTGGGGAACTCGCACACGATCGAGTTGCCGTTTCTCGGAGAGGCGGAGCTGCCCCGCTTCGCGCCACTGCACATCGGCGGGCTCACGCTCGACCTGTCGCCCACCAAACACCTGGTGTTCATGCTGCTGGCTGCCACGATCGTGGCCGTCGTCTTCGTGACGAGTGCCCGCTCCATCGCGCGGGCGCAGGCGCAGGGGAAACCGGCCAAGGGGTTCGCAGGGGCCATGGAGGCCACCGCGCTCTGGATCCGACAAGAAGTGGTCCTGCCCAACGTCGGTCCCCACGGCGAGGGCTACGTCCCCTATCTCCTGACGCTCTTCTTCTTCATCCTCGCGATGAACCTGCTGGGTCTTCTGCCCTGGGGATCCACCGCCACCGGCAACATCGCCGTCACCGCCGCGCTCGCCGTCATGGCATTCTTCGTCATCGAGATCACCGGGATGCGTGCGCTCGGTCCCAGGGGCTACCTGCACACGATTTTCTACCTGCCGGACGGCCTGCCGGGCGGCGTAGGCGGCGCCATCCTCAAGGTGGTACTGCTCGTGGTCATGACGCCCATCGAGCTCATCGGCAAGCTGGCCAAGCCGTTCGCGCTGGCGGTGCGACTGTTCGCCAACATGACGTCGGGCCACGTGCTGGTGCTGGCGCTCATCGGGCTCACCTTCCTGTTCCAGAGCTACTCGGTGGGGCTCGGCGCGTCCGTGCTGGCGACGGGCGTGATGGTGCTGGAGCTGTTCGTCGCATTCCTGCAGGCGTTCGTGTTCACGCTGCTCACGAGCGTGTTCATTGGATTGATGAGGGCGGAGCATTAGAACAGCGGCTAAAGGCTAAAGGCTAAAGGCTAAAGGCTAAAGCTTACATCCTTGAGCCTCAATTCCGGCTCCTCCCGCTCGAGCGGGGCCGGACCAGTAGTCCGCCGGGCGGCGGACGAATGCCCGCTGTCTTCGACCCGCGTCGAGGACGCCGGCGGGCCACCGCGGTGGGGTCGCTCCGGAAGAAGCGGCCGGCCCGTGGCGAGCGAACCGACTTCCATCTTCCGCTCGACAACGGAGCACCACATGCTGCACATGCTCGCTCTGATTCAGGAAGCGGCCGCGGCCGGCGCGGACAAGGGGTACGGTCTCATCGGCGCGGGTCTCGCCGCGGGTCTCGCGGTGGTGGGCGCCGGCATCGGCATCGGCCAGATCGGCGGCCGTGCCACCGAGGGCATCGCCCGTCAGCCGGATGCCACGGCCCGGATTCAGACGGCCATGATCATCGCCGCCGCGCTGGTCGAAGGCGTCGCGCTCTTCGTGGCGGTCATCGCGTTCCTGATCCAGGGGAAGATCAATTTTTGAACTGCGGCTCACGGCTGAAGGCGAAAGGCGTTTGGCCTTCAGCCTTCAGCTTTCAGCCTTACGCTGCTACTCGGAGCCACCATGCTGCATCTGAGCCTTCTACTCCAGGAAGAGCACGCGTCCGGTCCGCTCACGGTCGAGGGCGGGCTCATGTTCTGGACCCTGGTCGTCTTCGCGCTGCTGCTGCTGATCCTCAGGAGATTCGCCTGGCCGGCGATTCTCGGCGCCGTGGAGGCCAGGGAGAAGGCGCTGGAAGAGCAGCTGGCCGAGGCCGAGCGGAACCGGGCCGAGTCGGCGGCGCTGCTGGCGGAGCACAAGCAGCTGCTCGGCGAGGCGCGGACCCAGGCCAGCGCGGCCCTGGCCGAGGCGCGGACCGCGGCCGACAAGGAGCGGACGCTGGCGCTCGAGAAGACGAAGCAGGAGCAGACGGAGATGCTGGCGCGCGCGCGCCGGGAGATCACGACCGAGCGGGACCGGGCCATCGCGGACCTGCGCCGCGAAGCCGTGGATCTGTCGCTCGCCGCCGCGTCGAAGCTCATCGGCGAGCGCCTCGGCAGCGAGACCGACCGGAAGCTCGTGACCGACTACCTCGCCACACTGGAATCGGCGCATTGAGCGCGACGACCATCGCCCGGAACTACGCCGAGACGCTGTTCGATCTCGGTGAGCTGAGCGGGCAGACCGAGGCGTTCGCCCAGCTCATCGACGCCGTCGCGGGCGCGATCGAGGGCGCGCCGCAGGTGCAGGACGCCCTGATGTCGCCCCGGGTGCCCAAGCGGGAGAAGGCCCGCATCATCGGCGCGGCGCTGCCCAAGGCTCCGAAGGAGTTCGTGCTCTTCCTGCAGGCAGTCGTGAAGCGCGGGCGCCAGCAGTTCTTCGGCGCGATCGCCGACGAGTACCACGGACTGGTGGACATCAAGCTCAACCGCGTGCGGGCTGGCGTGACGCTCGCCCGCCCCGCCGACGAGGCGCTCCAGCGGTCGATCCAGACTCTGCTCGCCAAGCAGCTCGGGAAGCAGGTCATCGCGACGTTCTCGGAAGATCCGGCGATCCTGGGCGGCGCGATCGTACGGGTGGGGGAGCGGGTCCACGACGGGTCGGTGCGGCGCCGGATGACGAAGCTGAGGCGGACGCTGCTGACCCCCTCCTAGGGCAGCGGCCACAGGTCCGGCTCCACCCAGCCCATGCGTGCCGCCGGCGACATCAGGCGGCCTTCGCTGTAGTGCCGCAGCGCCAGCTTCCGCTTGCCGTACCGCTGGAACAGCCGATTGGCCCGCGTCGCCCAGTCTCCATCCGGCTCCTGCTCCCCGAAGTGCCGCACCACGCGCATGTAGAATCTCGTGATGGTCTCGTGATAGGCGCTCGTCGGCGTGCTCTCCACCCCGCATGCCGCGTTGAGCCGGTGGATATTGCGGCGAACCGTGTCGAGCGCCTCATCCGGCCCGAGTCTCGTGGCATACCAGAGCGCGACCGTGAGGTGGGCGCGATGGTCCCATCGCGCCCTCGGCAAAGTGCACGCTTCGAACTCACGGACCAGATCGAGCACCTCGGCTTCGCTCGCGAACGCGCGCCCCGACGGCGCCGAGTCGCTCACGCGCCCGCCACCCTGCGGCGCGACCCGGCCCCCGTCTCGCCGGTGATGGTCACTGGGTGTTCCCCCGTGTTGCCGGCCGCCACCTTGTGCCTGCCCGAGGTGAGCTGGATCCAGACCACCGCGCCCAGGATCATCGCCATGGCCGCGAGCATGCGCGGGGTGACCTGCTCGTGGAGCACGAGCCATCCGAGAATGACTGCTACCACCGGGTTCACATACGCGTAGGTGCCGACCACCGTCGCCGAGGCGTATCGCAGCGCGTAGCCGAAGGCGGTGTAGCCGATGATGGACCCGATGAGGATCAGGTAGACCAGCGCGCCGAAACTCTTTGGCGTGAACTGCCACCGAGGTGCCTCGCCGAGGGCCAGGCCCAGGAGGACGATCAGCCCGCCGCCGATCACCATCTGTACCGACGCCGAGACGTAGGGCGACGTGCTGGTGGGGCGGCGCTTCCAGAGGACCGAGCCCGCGGCCCACGACGCGCTCGCGAAAAGCAGGGCGAGAGGGCCCGCCATGTCGTCGGGAATCAGCTCACCGGGGCGCACGCCCGCGAGGAGGCAGATACCCGCGAGACCGAGCAGCAGGCCGAGCGCAAGCTGCCAGGTGAAGCGGGTCTTGCCACCCGGCACGAGCGAGTCGAAGAACGCGGTCCACAGGAGCACCGCGGCCACATACACGCTGGCGGGTCCCGACGGTACGGTCTGCTCGGCCCACACGACGATCGCGTTGGCGCCCATCAGGAACAGGACGCCGGTGATGGCGAGCGTGGTCCAGTCGCCCCGGCTGGCGGGCAGCGTGTCGCCCATCAGGAGCATGGTGGCGCCGAGCAGGAGGCCGGCGATCAGGAATCGGACGCCCGCGAACAGGAACGGCGGCAGGTCGGCGACGCCGATCCGGATGAAGAGGTAGGTGGACCCCCACACCAGGCAGACGAGGAGGTACGCGATGAGGGCGCGTCCCCGAAGGCCGCCCATGTCAGTCCTCCTCACCGCCCGGCGCGATGCCGGGCTTCTCGAACACCGATGACAGTACGATGGTGGTGCGAGTGCTCACCGGATGGCTCGTGCCGCTCAACTGCCGGACTACCCGCTCCAGATCGCCGAGCGAGGGGGCGGCGACCTTGAGGATGTAGCAGTCCTCGCCGGCGACGTGGTGGCACTCGAGGACGCTGGGATTGTCGGCGAGGCTCTGAAGTCCCGCATCACCGGAGGCGACGTTGGCCGGATACCGGACCGCGATGAAGGCGGTGACCGGATACCCCAGCTTGGCCCGATCGAGCGTGGCGGCGTAGCCCAGAATGTGCCCGCTCTCCTCGAGGCGCTTCACCCGTTCCATGACCGCGGGCCGGGAGAGGCCGACGTCATCGGCGATGGCCTGGTAGCTGGCTCGGCCGTCGGTCGCGAGGATCTGGAGGATGCGTCGGGAGGTGGCATCGAGGGGCGGTGGTGGTGTCTGAAGCATATGGGTTCCGTTTACGCTTGGTAGCTATAATCTATTTGTAACCTACTAATAGTCAATGGATGATGTGGTTGTCAAACTATTGGCAGGAGTATGTACTTGACGCACAGCTCTCGTGCTGGGGGAATCCCGCGGCAGCCCGTACCTCCTATCCAGGGAAAGCCCTGGCCCCTTGCGTTAGTCTCTTTGCAAGAGCAGCTGTACCGCCGCCAGCAGTTGTTCGGCGGTAAATGGCTCTCGGAGGGTCGGCACGTCAGGCGGCAAGCCTGTTGGAGGTCCCGACCCATCGTCGGAGTTCTTGATATACAGAATGGGAAGGGTGGGAAGCTGTTCGCGAACCTGGCGGATAAGCGTGGGGCCGTTCAATCCCGGCATGCTGGTGTTCGTGATCAGGAGATTGACGGTGCGAAGGTGCAGGCAGAGTTCCAGCGCAGCCAGCCCGTCGTAGGCCTGGAATACACAGTGATCTTGTTCTCGCAGGGTCTGCACGATCAGGTCCAGGACCTCGCGTTTGCAGTCAGCGCAAACGATATGCGCCCCTCCGTGGAGGTGCGAATTGGGGGACACCTGTGAGCCTTGGGTCCCGGACGGACATGCCGGGTGTGGCAGGACGGAAGGAACTTCTCACTTCAATGTAACGGCTTCTCCCCGCCCCCGCCACCGACGCACAACGAGTGTCGGCCGGAAACCACGCCAGGGAAGCGTGCGTAAGATTCGGCATCCCGTTCTCAGAGGTTCTGTGACACGATCCCTCCTCCCATTGGCCGGTCTCATCACATGTTTGGCGTGCCGCACCGAGAGCCGCCCTGCCGCGGCAGGCGGGGACTCGGGCTTTGCCGGCGTCCAGTCTCGGGGCGCGGTCGCGATGGGCGTGAACCAGTACACGTCCACCCACCTCTTCACCCCCCTGCCGGACGGCGGCCGGATCGAGCTGCAGCGAAACGAAGCCGACACTGCGGGCGCCGAGCAGGTGCGCCGGCACATGGCGATGATCGCGCGGCGATTTTCGGCGGGGGATTTTCGTCTTCCCGGCTTCGTCCACGCCCGGGACGTGCCCGGGACGGCGGTCATGGCCGCAAAGCGGGCAGCCCTGGAGTACAGTGTGGAGTCCCTCCCGCGGGGCGCGGCGCTCCGGATCAGGACCGAGGATCCCGAGGCGATTGCCGCCATCCATGCCTTCCTGAAGTTCCAGCGGCAGGATCATCACGCGGGGGCCTCTCGCGACTCGTAGGTGCGCGCCGCGAGCCGACCATCGTCTCACTGGTATGAGTGGTCGGGCGCTGGTCGTGGCATGGATGATCCTTGCAGGCGCGTCGAGCGCCGGTGCGCAGATCAACGTGAAAATCGGCGACCCGCTGCCCCGGCTGGACACCTTCCCGGCGGAGAAGCAGCGCGAGATCGAAGCCGCGATGGCCCGGGACTTCTGGGCCACTTGGGGAAAGTACTGGCCCCACCCGGTCTACAGCGCCCGGGACATCCATCTGAACATCGAGGCTCGCCGGGCGACATTTCAGGCCGGGAACCCCGTAGAGGTTCGACTGACGCTGACCAATCAGTCGGATCACGAGGTTCGCTACTTCGACGTGCACCCGAAATACCGGACAGAACTTCGCGTATACGACGCAGCCGGGCACGCCGTAGCGCTGACTCTCTGGCAGCCGAGTTTGCTGACTACTCCTTGTTACGGGTGTCCCAGGATTCTCGGACCGGGAGAAACAGAGATCCTCCGTGACTTTGAAGGCAACGAGTGGCTCGACCTGAAGGATTGGCACTACGATCTTCGGGGGCCCGGCACCTACACGATCGTGGGCGCGCCGATGGTCAGTGGACCAACGCTGACGATCGACACGACCATTCGATCCAATCGAGCGGAGATCACCATCGTGAAGTAAACGGACCGGGTCTACTTTCCCCGGCCCTTCTTCTTGCCACCTCCGCCCTTCGGCCAGCCGTCCTTCGATTTCGACAATGGCTTCGGGCCATGGCGGATCCAAGCCGCAGGCGGCACCAACGTCTCCGGCTTCGGCCCCCGTCTTCTGGGCGGATTGTTCTTCACTCTCGATCCCATCGTTCCCCTCCCGGGTTCCTACGCAGCATATTTCAGGCATCGCGTCTCGACGAGGGCCCATGGACACCAAAGAGCAGTGGGACCGACTCTACCGCGCCAGGTCTCCCACCGAAATGAGCTGGTACCAGCCAGAGGCCCGGCTCTCCCTCGCTCTGATCCGCCGGGTTGCGCCCGACCGCACCACGCCGGTGATCGACGTCGGCGGCGGCGCCTCCACCCTGGTGGACGGCCTGCTCGACAGCCGCTACGAGTCGGTGACCGTGCTCGACGTCGCCCCCGCGGCCCTTGCGCTCGCGGGCCGGCGCCTCGGTGAAAGGGCGTCGCGGGCGTTCTGGCTGGTGGCCGACGTGCTCGACGCCCCGCTACGCGATGCCGCCTTCGGCGTGTGGCACGATCGGGCGGTCTTCCATTTCCTCACCAATCCGATCGACCGTGAACACTACGTAGCCCAGGCCCGCCGCGCCGTGCGACCCGGCGGCCACCTCATCGTGGCCAGCTTCAGTCTCGAAGGCCCGGAGGAGTGCAGCGGACTCGACGTCGTCCGGTACAGCCCCGCATCGATGCACGAGGAGTTCGGGCAGGGGTTCCGGCTGCTCGACAGCGTGGAGGAGGACCATCACACGCCGGCCGGGAGGGTCCAGGCCTTCGTTTACTGTCTTTGCCGGGTCGAGCCAGCGCGCTGAGTCCTGAATACACCAAGGGCCGGGGAGCTCCCCGGCCCTTCCGC
The DNA here is from genome assembly GCA_963757525.1 of uncultured Gemmatimonadales bacterium. Lineage (GTDB taxonomy): Bacteria > Gemmatimonadota > Gemmatimonadetes > Gemmatimonadales > GWC2-71-9 > CAVVWJ01. The sequence continues at coordinate 523,668 of CAVWRM010000001.1, read as the reverse complement.
GTCCGTACCCATTCGCTTCGCTGACTTCGGCGGGCGCGGGGCGGTCTCGTTCCTGTGTGACGAATGACCGCTCAACATATCCACATTTCCACGATTGTGCTCAATGTTCATGTCCGGCGCCCATATCCATCGCCCCCATTGCGTCACGCCCCTGTGGAAAGGCCATGGCAAGGTCGCTGCCCGTGTCGGTCATGACATGAACCATGTACCGCGACTCCGCGCGGAACCGGCCCCCCACCTGCTGGCACGCCTCCATGGTAGTGGCCCGCGGGACCAGCTTGAACGACCTCCGGTTACCCGTGATGCAGTTGTTGGTGTGCTGGTGCCAGTGGGCCACGCTCAACGGAATCATCGCGTCGAGGTCGTCGAGACTGGCACCGGGCGGTGCCACGAACATGCCCCCGGCCAGGTGGAACTGACCATCGCGGCCTCTGCGATAAAGGAGCGCCTGTGGTGCCGCCGGATCGAACGCCTGGGCCTGTCCGGGCCGCTTGGGCCATTTGGCCACGTGGAGGAGCTGTCCGCCCTTGACCATCTCGGTGTCGCGCCGAGAGCGATAGCCTGCCCTTTGAGCGTCTTCGAGCGTCTGGAATGGGGTGATGGCGGACCGGAGCTTGTCCACCACGGCGAGCGCGCGGACGGAGTCGTCGGGGGTGCCGGGTCGGGCCGCGGTAAAGTTCATGTGCGGATGCGCCATCGACGACTCGGCGGCCTGCGCGTCGAGGCGAGCGGCCCCGGCTATGAACAGGACGGTGAGCGTGACGACCGTGCCGACGCGCATATGCGTGCCCTTCATGCGATGCCTCCAACCTGTGCCTGATGGGATGACTTGCGTGCCAGAGGGAGACGGAAGGCGGGCTGCGCCGTTAAGTCAGTCCATGAGCCGGTGGATATCGTATGGCACCCCATGCCCCTCGAGCAGTGCCACGTACTCCGTGTAGAACGCGCGATCGCGGTGGTGCACCTCCTGCTCCCGTATGTAGGCCTGCAATGCTCCGTCTTCTCGCGGTGTGACGCTGAATGCCGCGTACCCGCTCTGCCACCTGAACTCGCGACGGTGGGGATACGAGGCGTGGATCCAGCGCGATGTGCCGGCCTTGATGAGGTGGACCAGCTCCGCCAGGGAGATGGACGGCGGGTGGTCGAGATATAGATGGATGTGGTCGCGGGTGCCGCCGGCGCAGACGACGCGGGCGGCGTGCCGATCGGCAAGGGCGCTGACGCGGGCGAAAAGACGGGGCCGCCACTCGGGATCGAGCCAGGGACGGCGCCGGTGGGTGCCCCAGAGCAGATGGATGCGTACCGACGTGAGCGCTTCGGCCATGTGATCTCCCACCGGCGGGCGACACCTCCCGCCGGATCGGCCGTATGGTAGAGGCGCCCGGGGCGAACGACCTCACCCCGGGCATGCGCGGCGGTGCCGGATCGCTCGGGCCGCCCCTATGTTTCCGGCCCAAGCGTTCCGGCCACCTTCCATTCCCCGAGTCGTCCGTGATCCTGCCGGTCCTCCTCGCGCTTCAACAGGTCGCCGCTCCGTCGTCCAGTTCCGATCCCCGCACGCCGTACTGGCAGCAACACGTGGCGTACGAGATCACCGCGCGGCTCGACGAGCCGAACGGCGTGCTGAGCGGCGCCGAGACGGTGCGGTACACGAACCACTCGCCCGACACGCTTCGCACCTTCTCCCTTCACCTCTATCTCAACGCATTCCGTCCCGGCTCGCGCTGGGCCGATGCGGATTCGGCCGAGGGCCAGCGCCGGTTCAACGATCTGCGCGACCCCGATTTCGCCTACAATCACGTTCGGCGGGTCCGGATCATGGGCCAGGCGGTCGAAGCCATGTACCCCTTCGCCCCCGACAGCACGATCGCGCGGTTCGAGCTGCCGGCTCCGCTGGCGCCGGGCGACTCGATGACGGTGGCGATGGAATGGGATGCGCGTCCCTCGACGGTGCCGCGGCGGCAGGGGCGGGCCGGGCGCCGGTTCGACTTCGCCCAGTGGTACCCCAAGGTGGTGGTGTACGACCGTTACGGATGGGAGGAGCACCCGCTCTATCCAGCCGGCGAGTTCTACGGCGAGTTCGGCAGCTTCCTCGTGGATCTCGACGTGCCCGCGGACGAGGTGGTTGGCGCGACGGGCGTGCCGGTGTGCGGCGACCCGGGGTGGGAGAAGGCCAACCGGAACCCCACCCGGCCGGTCGACTATCAGCGCGACTACTACGGGGCCTCTACTCCCGCGGCCGACGCTTGCGACGGTGCCGAGCCGGGTCGCAAGCGGATCCGATGGTACGCCGACCGGGTGCACCACTTCGCGATGTCGCTCAATCCCGACTACCGGTACGAGGGCGGGCGCTTCGGAAACGTGGCGGTGCACGTGCTCTACCAGCCGGGCGACGAGGAATCCTGGGGAAAGGGCGTCGCCGTAGAGCGCACCCGGACGGCGCTCGCCTGGCTGGACCAGCTCTACGGCCCGTTCGGATGGCCGCAGATCACCAACGTGCACCGCATCGAGGGTGGCGGTACCGAGTTCCCGATGATGATCCACGACGGCTCGGCGGACCAGGGGCTGATCGTGCACGAGCTGGGGCACAACTACACGATGGGCCTGCTGGCCAACAACGAGTGGCGGGAGGGGTGGCTCGACGAGGGCTTCACCAGCTTCCAGACCACCTGGTTCTGGGAGATGGCCGGCAAGCCGAGCACGTATGCGGGCGACGAGGCGCAGATGCTGTCACTCGATCTCGACGGACTGTCCGAGCCGCCGAGCCTCGTGGCGGAGAAATACCGCGACTTCACCTCGTACAACATCGCGATCTACTCGCGGGGTGAGCTGTTCTTCCACCAGCTCCGCGACATCGTCGGCGACGAGACGCTGCACCGGATCCTGCAGACGTTCTACCAGCGCTGGAAGTACAAGCACGTGGACGAGGCGGCGTTCCGCGCGGTGGCCGAGGAGGTATCGGGTCTCGATCTGTCCCAGCTCTTCGCCCAATTCCTCCACACCACCGTTTTGTACGATTACGCGGTGGGACGGGTGAAGGTGCGCCGGGACTCGGTCGGAACGGGGTGGGTGACGCGGATCGAAGTGAAACGGAAGGCGCCGGGGCAGATCCCGGTGGACGTCGCGGTGATCGCCGACGGGGACACGGCCCTCACGCGGACCGACGGCCTCGCCACCCGGGAGTGGGTCGAGATCGGTACCCGCACGCGGCCGCGTGAGGTGCGCATCGACCCGCGGGTGCGGTCGCACGACTGGAACATGCTCAACAACCGGCGGTGGGCCCGGTTCACGTGGGCCCAACTATTCGTGCCGCTCCCCGGCACCGACGTGTACTTCCACCGCTACTTCAGCACCCGGAGCCGGCGCGACGTCCTGACCCTCGGCTACCAGCCCACCGTCTGGTACAATGACGCGGGTGGCGTGACGCTGGGGCTGCGGTCGCGAAGCGATTACTTCGGTCGCTTCGAGCAGAATGTCTGGCAGACGAGCTACGGCACCGGCTGGGGTTCCGACATCGATACGAAAGACGCCGACTTCTTCGTCCGGATCCGGAACCCGGTACGGTTCCGCTCGCCCAACGTGTCGGAGACGCTCGAGGCGTTCAGCGTCGAGGGCCGCTACGGCGGGCGCCTCGACGTCGAGAGGACCTGGCGGGATCACCTCACCTTCGGGCCCACATGGACGCGAGGCATCTCGCTCGAATGGGTGCAGCCGCGAGACTTCGCGTATCTCGATCCGGGGTACTACGAAAACGTGGGGACGGTGGAGCTGGCGATCACCCACGGCGTGAGCCTCATGAGCGGGCCCTGGCAGCTGGCGGCACGCTCGTCACTGGGCGGCGGGCTGGCCTACAACCGCGCCGGCCTCGCCGCGAGTGGCCGCACGGACCTCGATCCCTTCTATTTCCACGGCACCGTCGAGGGAACGGCCAAGCGCCCGATCGGCCGGCGATTGGGATTCGGGGCCAGGTTTTTCGCGGGAGTCGGCGCGGGCGACAACGAGGCCGCGAAGCAGCGGCAGATCTATCTCCAGGGCGCCGACCCGCTGGAGCAGCTCCCGAACCCGTTTCTGCGCTCGCGTGGCGCGCTGCTCGTCGGCGACGACTTCCGCTACCAGCAGCCCGGCGGGGCCGGTCTCCGCGGCTTCGATCCGCGCGTTTCCACCGCCGCGATGGTCGCGCTCAACCTCGAGCTGGAGCGGACGCTCGTCAGCCGACCCAAGGCGAAGCTCTTCAGCCGCATTGCGCTGGCGGCGTTCGGCGACCTCGGCCACGAGATCGGGGGATCGGCGCAGGCGGCCACCGGCGAGCGTCTCCGCTTCGTCGCCGACGGCGGCGTGGGCCTTCGTGCGGAGCACCGGATCGGCGACACGCGGTTCGTCACCCGGTTCGACCTGCCCCTCTTCGTGAACCGGCCCGAGCTCGCCCAGGACCGCTCACCGGACGACGACCGGCTCGCGTTCCGCTGGGTGTTCAGCTTCCAGCCCGCGCTCTGATCGGCCGGGGCGCGATGCGCCGCATCTCCACCAGATGGTCCCGGCCGTCGTCCACCAGGTCGATGGTGGATGACGGCAACGCGCGCCCGTCCAGCGTCGTTTCCAGGACGCCGCCCTCCACCGCGTCGGGATTGAGCACCACGATCGCGTAGCGGCTCCGGCCGTGCCGGTACTCGATGTGGAACTCCCGCCAGTCCATCGGCACGCAGGGGTCGATAGTGAGGATCGACCCTTCCTTCCGAAAGCCGAGGATCGCCTCCAGCCCGATGCGGTACATCCAGCTTGCGGAGCCGGTGTACCAGGTCCAGCCGCCGCGCCCGACGTGGCCGGAGGCGGTGTAGACGTCGGCGGCGACGACGTAGGGCTCGACCTTATACACGTCGATCTGATCGCGGGTGGCCCCGTGGGTGAGCGGGTTGATCATCTGGAAGAGCTGGAAGGCCCGGTCACCGAAGCGGCGGAGCGTCGTGGCGAGCACCACCCAGAGTCCGGCGTGAGTGTACTGCGCGCCGTTCTCGCGCACGCCCGGCAGATACCCCTTGATGTAGCCGGGGTCGAGGGGCGCAACGTCGAACGGCGGGGTCAGGAGCATGAGGAGGCGAGCGTCCTCCCGCACCAGGTGCTCCTCGAGCGAGCGCATCGAGAGTCGCTGCCGCTCGGGATCACCGGCGCCGGAGATGACGCTCCACGACTGGGCGATGGAGTCGATCCGGCATTCCTGTCCTGATGCGGTGCCGAGCGGCGTGCCGTCGTCGAAGTAGGCCCGGCGATACCACGCGCCATCCCACGCGCCGGCCTCGACGGCCGTGGCGTACGCTTCCGCCCTGCTCCGGAAATCGGCCGCCGTGGCGCCGTCGCCCCGGTGGTCGGCATGGGCGGCAAAGAGACGGAGCGTGTGGATCAGGAACCACGCGAGCCACACGCTCTCGCCTTTGCCCTCCACCCCCACCCGGTTCATGCCATCGTTCCAGTCTCCAATGCCGATGAGCGGCAGGCCGTGCACCCCGGTGGTGCACGCCTTGCGCAGCGCCCGGAGACAGTGCTCGTAGACCGAGGCGCGCTGGGCGGATATGCCGGGCAGATCGTAGACCTCGTGCTCGTGCGGCTCGAGCGCGCGCATGGTGAGGAACGGCGCCTCTTCGTCGAGCACCGAGCGATCACCGGTGACGCGCACGTAGTGGTCCACCACGTACGGGAGCCAGGCGAGGTCGTCGGAGAACCTGGTGCGCACGCCGCGGCCGCTCTGCGGATGCCACCAGTGCTGGACGTCGCCCTCGGGAAACTGGCGCGCCGCCGACCGGATGATGTGCTCACGCGCGACGCCGGGCTCGGCGTACACGAACGCCATGACGTCCTGAAGCTGGTCGCGGAAGCCGTAGGCGCCGCCGCTCTGGTACAGCGCCGAGCGGGCCCACATGCGGCAGGCCAGCGCCTGATAGAGCGACCAGCGGTTGACGATGACGTCGAACGTCGGATCGGGCGTGCGAACGGTGACGGCGGACAGCCGCGTGGCCCACGCCGCCACCGACCGGTCGATCGCGTCGCGGGCCCGGCCGACGTCGCGCAGCTCCGCGACGATGCGTCTCGCCTCGTCGTCGCCTCGGCAGGCGCCCAGAATGACGGCGATCTCGCGGGTCTCGCCGGGCTCCATTTCCATCTTCCACTGCTGCGCGGCGCACGGGTCGATGCCGCCGCCCGTGGTGCCGAGCAGCCGCACCACCCGGAGGCCGGCGGGATCCGCCGCCGTGCCGTTCCGGCCGAGGAACTCGCGCCGGTCCGCCGTGAAGCCACTCGTCCGCTCGGTAATCGTCTGGAAAGCGACGGCGCCCGCGTATTCGGGATCGAAGGAGTTCCGCGCGAAGATCGCCTCGCTCTGCGCCTCATAGCTGGTGCGCACCTGATGCTGCGTGTGCTCCCGCTGCACGCCGAGCACCCATTCGGCGTATGCGGTGAGGGTGAGGCGGCGCCGGCGCCGGTCGCGGTTGGTGAGGCGGAGGATCGAGATGCGGACAGGGTCCTCGGGCGCCACGCCGAGTGTCAGCTCCGCGAAGATGCCGGCGTACTCGTGAGCGAAGCTGGTGCGGCCCGGCGCGTGCCGCACGGTGAAGGCGGCGTCGTGACCCACCGGCGCCGGCGTGGCGCTCCAGTGCCGGCCGGTGTCGTCGTCGCGGATATAGATGGTCTCCGTGGCGGGATCGCTCACCGGATCGTTGTGCCACGGGGTGATCCGAAGGAAATAGCTGTTCTCGGCCCAGGTGAAGCCGGTGCCGCGCTCGCTCACGATGAAGCCCCCGCGCGGGTTCGCGATCACGTTGACCCAGGGCGCGGGCGGGACGTGGTCGCCCCGGACGCGGATCAGGTAATCGCCTTCGGGCGAGAGGCCGCCGTAGCTGTTGTCCTGCGACAGCTCGAGCGGCTCGGGCGTAACCAGGGTCTCGTCAGGCGGGCGCTCCACCACGCGGCGCTCCCACAGGCGCGACGGAATCGGCGGGGAAGTCTCCTCTTCATCCTCTTCGCCGTCGCCGGGCGGCGTCTCGATGGCGGCAAGCAGCCGTCCGATGGAGCGGCCGTCGCAGGGGATGTGGACCCGCGCGGTCGCCCGGAGCATCAGGTAGCTGTCCTCGTCGAGGATGTCGCGCCGGCGGATGAACACGCCGCCGGGCTGGTCGAGCGCGCCGGCGCCTTCGACGGAGTAGGCGGCGGCGAGGATCTGGTCGTGCAGCTCCTGCAGGTAGCTCGTGTGCCGAGCGTTCAGCACCACGACGTCCACCATCATTCCCCGGCGCCGCCAGTAGCGATGCGCGGCGAGGAGCTGGCGCAGCGTGGGGAGCCCCTCCTGCGAGTCGATGGTCGCCAGCACGATGGGCCAGTCGCCGGAGACACCGTTGGACCAGAGATGGGCGCGCGTCCCCCGATTTCTTCGAAGGTCTTCGGGCGACGCGCGCAGCGAGGGATGGGAGAAGAAGAAGAGATGGCCGGCCAGCTCCTGGAACGCGGCGGCGTCGGCCGGCGTGAGGTTGAGCTCGCGCAGCTCCACCTGGGTCGCGGTCCAGGCGAGGTCCATCGCGCGCTGCGCCGCGTGGGGGTCGTGGTACCGTCCGGCCAGCTCGAACGCGCGCTCGCGGGTGGCCGCGACCAGCGTGGTGAACGCGACGGTGGTGGACTGGCCCGGACGGAGGCGCACCCGGGCCCGCAACGCGAAGATGGGATCGAGGACGGCGCCGGTGGTGCCGCTCAGGGCCCCGTCACACTCGGTCTCCAGCGCCGCGGGGTTCCGGGTCGCGCGGCCCCGGCCCACGAACCGGGCCCGGTCGGTCTCGCAGCTCACGCCCCCCACCCGCTCCTTCTCGGTGGACGCGACGTGCACGCACCAGAGGTGCTGCTCCGCAGCCGAGCGGGGGCGGCGGGTGGCGGTGATCGCGGTACACCATTCGTGCCACTCGGTCTCGACGAAGAGATTGGCGAACGCGGGGTGGGCCCGGTCGGCGTCGGGCGGGGCGAGCACGATCTCCCCGTAGCTCGTCACCTCGATCTCGCGCATCGTGTCGCCCGTATTGGTGACCGTCACGCGCCGCACTTCGGCCGCGTCGGCGGGAACCACGGCGATCTCGGTCCGGGTCTCGACCTCACCGTCGACCCGCTCGAAGGTGACGCGGTCGGTGGCGAGGAGCGCGCGGTAGCGGTCGGCCTTGGCGCAGACCGGCTGGTGCGCGGCGGACCAGATCCGGCCATCCGTCACGTCCTTCACGTAGCAGAACTGTCCGGTGCTGTCGCGCGTCCCATCCGCCCTCCAGCGGGTGACGGCCAGCTCTTCGAAGCGGCTGTACCCGCCACCGGCGTGGGTCACCATGATCGTGTAGGGCAGATGGCCAAGCAGCGCGACGCGGGGCTGGGGCGTGTCGACGGCCGCGACATCGCGCACCGCGGGCCGCTCGATCTCGGGGTCGGGAAGGGCCTCGTCGGCCCGGGCGCTCTGCGGTTCCTGGAACACGAGCCGGCGCGGCAACCGCTCGTGCAGCAGCAGCTCGGCGGACCGGACGACGGGATCGGCATGGAACCGGCGCTGCCACGACTGGCCCTGCAGGCTGCTCGCGAGGGCGATGAGACCCATCCCGATGTGGTGCGCCATGTAGGTGCCCACCACCGCGAACGTCTGGCCCGGTTGCGGACGGGTGTAGTCGAGCGCGTCGCGAAAACCGTAGGGGCCGAGCGCGCCGCGCTGCTCCAGCATCTCCAGGTTGGCGAGCGCGCGCTGCGGCTCGACCAGAACGGCGAGCGCCGAGGCATACGGCGCGATGACGAGGTCGCGGCCGAGCCCGCGCTTGAGCGCGAGATCGGGCACGCCGAACGCACGGTACTGATAGGTCAGCTCGCGGTCGCGCAGGTTGTAGGCGCTCTCGCTCACGCCCCAGGGCACACCGTGCTCGGCGCCGTGCGCGATGTGCCGGCGCACGGCGGCGTTGTAGGTCTGATCCAGCAGGGTGAACGGGTACGACTGCATCACCAGCGACGGCATCAGGTACTCGAACATGCTGCCGCTCCACGAGACCAGGGCCGTCTCGCCGGACGCGTGGGTCAAGGTGCGGCCCAGGCGGAACCAGTGCTCGAGGAGCACATCGCCCTTGGCCACGGCCACGAAACTGGCGAGGCGCGCCTCGGAGGCCAGCAGGTCGTAGTAGGAAGGGTCGAGCGCATGGGAGCTCTGCTGGTATCCGATCGCGAACAGCTTCCGGCTCTCGTCGAACAGGAACCGGAAGTCCATCTCCATCGCGTACGCGTAGGCCCGCTCGGCGATCGCCTCCAGCCGGGCGCCGAGCTCGGTCACAGCCGGCGGCCGGGGATCCACCGCGCCGTGCTCGCCCAGGAGGCGAATGCACCAATCCACCCACTCGAGCGTCGAGGCCGCCTCGTCGCCGAGGGCCGCGCGCAAGCGCTGCAGCGGCCCGAGGATCGCCTCCGCCGAGCCGGGTGTGCCGGTCGTCCCGGCCGCGGTGACCGCCGCGCGAGCCTCGCGCAGATGGGCCCGTGCCGCGGGATGATCGCCCAGCCGGTCACTCGCGAGGGCGAGGCCGGTATCGAGCGCGCGCCAGACGCATTCGCCGCCCTGGAGGCGGTCGCGGATCTCGAGGCACGCCTGGCGCATCGCAATGAGGTGGCCGGCGAGATTGCCGCTGTCCACCGTGCTGATGTACGCGGGCTCGAGCACCGCGAGATTGGTGAGATCGTACCAGTTGTAGAAGTGTCCCCGGAACCGGCGCAGGCGCTCGAGGGTCCTGAGCACCAGCTCCAGCCTCGACGTCATGTCGGGGACCGTGATGAAGCCGAGGTCGCACGCGCTCGCGATGGCCAGGAGCTGGAGGCCGATGTTGGTCGGCGAGGTGCGCATCGCCACCACCGTCTCGGGATCCTCCTGGAGGTTGTCGGGCACGAGGTAGCTCGTGTCGGCGCCGACGTGGCGGTCGAAGTAGTTCCAGTGGAGCAGCGCGTACCGCATCGCGTCGGCGCGGCGGGCACCGGGAATCCGGCGCTCGCGGCGCACGGCGGGGGCGCTGAGCGCGTTGGCGATGGTGGGCGATACGCACCAGAGCGCGACGAGCGGCAGGACCGCGAGAAAGAAGGCGGTGAAGGTTCCGTCGTGGGGCAGCGACGAGCCGGCCCACACGACGGCGGCGAGGATCACGGCCGCGAGCCCGACCGCGGGCCACATGGTGGTCCATGCGCTCGCCGCGCCGGTGCTCGACTCGGTCTGCGACGCGGTCTGCCACTCGAGCAGGTTGCGCCGGGTGACGAAGAGCCGGTACAGCGTGCGCCCGATCGCATCGGCCGAGACCCAGGCCTGGTGCGGCAGGAAGGCGACCGCCAGCGCGACCTGCTGCAGGCTCGTCATCGCGTCCTGTCCCACGGTCCCGTAGTAGGCTCGCCACGACTTGTCGAGCGGCGGTCGGAGGGCCGCGAGCAGGATGGACACGATCCAGGGCGCGGCGATGGCCAGCAGACCGAGCACGGTCCAGCGAAGCGGTGAGCCCGGCAGCACGGTCCAGCCCGCGGCCAGGAAGGCGAGCTGCGCGATCTCCACCGTGCTGCGGCGCAGATTGTCCAGCAGCTTCCACCTCGAGAGTAGCGGCAGCCGGTTGCGCTCGGGCCCGTCGGGACCCGGCACCCGGCGGCTGAGCCAGTCGAGAAGCTGCCAGTCGCCCCGGATCCAGCGGTGCTTGCGCCGGGTATAGGTGAGATAGCGCGTCGGGTAGTCGTCGTAGACCATCACGTCGGTGGCGAGTCCCGCCCGCGCGTAGCTGCCTTCGATCAGGTCGTGCGAGAGCAGCATGTTCTCGGGGAAGCGGCCCGCGGTGGCGCGCTCGAACGCCTCGACGTCGTAGATCCCCTTGCCGGTGAAGCTGCCCTCGCCATAGAGGTCCTGATACACGTCCGAGACCGCGGTCGTGTAGGGATCCACCCCGGGATGGCCCGAGTGGATCGCCGCGAAGAGCGACCGGTTGGCGCTCGGCAGGGTGACGCCCACACGAGGCTGGAGGATGCCGTAGCCCCGGATCACCCGGCCGTCGGACGGGTCGTGCACCGCGCGGTTGAGCGGATGCGCCAGCGTGCCGACCAGGAGTGGCGCGGCGTCGGGCGGGAGCACGGTGTCGGCGTCGAGCGTGATGACGTAGCGCACCCGCCGGAGCGGCTCGACCTCGCCTTCGATGACCGAAAAGGCCTGCTCACTGCCACCCCGCACGAACCGGTTGAACTCCGCCAGCTTGCCGCGCTTGCGCTCCCAGCCCATCCAGACACCTTGCCGGGGATTCCAGCGCCGGGGCCGGTGGAAGAGATAGAACGCGTCGTTGGAGCCGGGGGCGTAGCGCTCGTTGAGCCGGCGGATGCCGGTCAGCGCCTCGTCGACGATGGCCGCGTCGGTGTCCCGGGTCTCGGTGCGCGAGTCGGTGAAGTCGCTCAGCACCGCGAAGTGGAGATGGGCCTCCCGATTGGCGAGGAACTGCACTTCGAGATTGTCGAGCGCCTCGCGAACCGCCTCGACGCTCCCGAACAGGGTCGGGACGACGACGGCCGTGCGATACTCGGCGGGCACGCCGTGCCGGCTGAAATCGAGCTTGGCGAGGAGGCGCGGCGGGAGGAACGCGGTGACGAGCTGGTTGACCGTGCTGACGGCGATGTCGTTGGCCGGGATCAGGGCGAGCAGCAGCACCAGCGGCCACGCCTGTCGCGCCTCGGGGCCGGCCAGCCAGAAGAGCAGGGCCAGCGCGGTGACCGTGCCGGCGATGATGCCGCCGACCAGGACCAGGTTGGGATGGCGGAGGACCGCGCGATACAGGGCCTCGGTGGCCGTCGGGCGGTAATCCACGGCGCGCTCCAGCTCGGCCACGCCCTCGCCCACGAGGTAGTACCCGACGTGGCTGCGCCGTGCGTCGTCGTCGCCCTCGGTCGGGCGCCGGGCGAGGTCGATGGCCCGTCCCGCCACGGCATCCTCGTGCAGCCCGGTGCGTTTCGCGATGCGCTCCACCGCGTGGCGATACCGATCGCGCGTGCCGAACGTCATCTGGTCGTAGTGGCCCGACGGGTCTTCCCGCAGCACCGACTCCATGACGCTCTGCCGCTCGACGAACGCCCGCCAGTCGCGGAGCGCGATGGCGCGGAGACTGGTGATGCTGTTGGCCATCGTGATGTGGGTCAGCGCCAGCCGCTGGGCGGAGCGGGCCGACGCGTCTTCGGCGTTGAGCGCCTCCTCGGCGATCCAGCGCTCGAGCCACATGAGCGGCGGGAACGCGCCGGTGGTGAGCCTGAGCTGATGCAGGAAGCGGGAGACGAAAACCGGCGAGAGAGAGGGCGGGTTGCTCACGAACCCGTCGAGCGTCTGGCCCAGCCTGCCGCTGCCTTCCCCGCTCGCGGCGAGGATGCGCCGGGCCCAGACGTCGGCCAGCTCGACCTCGCCGAGGCGATGGACGGTGCGGAGCGCCATGCGGCGGACGTTCTCGATGAGTCCGAGGCGCAGCATGGCCGGGATGGCCCAGAGCTCGCCGATCGAGAGCGGCGCCACCCGCTGGAACGCCTCGACGAACAGATCCACATTCTCCAGGTCGATCCGGCCTTCGGTATGCGAGATCAGCGTGATCGCGAGCTCGTACACCCGGGGGTATCCGGCCAGGCCGCCCTTGGCGAGCTCCGGCAGCTCCCGGTAATAGCCGCGGGGGAGGCTCTCCCGCACCTCGCGGATGTGCTCCTGGATGACGTGGAAATTGTCGAGCAGCCAGTCGCCCGCCGGACCGACGTCGATGTCCTCGTCCGCGGCGGCGGCGAGCCGCGCGTGGGCGTGATCGAGGATCAGCCGGGTGCCGTCGAGGCGGGTGAGGAGGGCGGGGCGGCGCCGGCCGCGGTGATCGCGGCGGCGGAGCCGCTGGCCGGCGGCGATGTGCCGGGCGCGATCGACCAGATCCTCGATGCCGAGCAGTTCGCCGCGGATGGGACCCGCGAGCAACTCGTCGCGAGCTTCGCCGCCGCGCTGAAACAGGCGGGACAAACGCCGGAATGGTGGAGCGGACGTAATGGCGAACCTCTCATGCTTTGGACTGCTCGGGCCGCGAACACCCGGAAAGGTAATGATGACGACTGCCCCTCGTGCCTCGTTAGCCTATATTTCGCCACGACTTCCATCGCGCTCGCCGGACTCGAGGGAGGACCCGTGCCCGAAGTGCCATACAAAGTGGACAAGCCATGGGGGCACGAACTGGTCTGGGCCCGCACTGATCGCTACGTCGGCAAGATTCTCCACGTCAAGGCCGGTCACATCCTGAGCCTGCAGTACCACAATCGGAAGGACGAGACGATGCACGTGCTGACGGGGGAGCTGATCCTCCGCACCCGGCCCGACTCGGAGCTCGTCGAGCGCAGCATGAAGGCCGGAGAATCGGTGCACATCCCGCCCACGCTCATCCACCAGATCGAAGCCGTGGTGGACACCGACGTGCTCGAGGCCTCCACCGCCGACCTGGACGACCTCGTCCGCATCGAAGACCGCTACGGGAGAGTCTGACATGCAAGTGATCATCCCGCTCGCCGGCAAGGGGACGAGACTCAGGCCGCACACCCACCGGGTCCCGAAGCCGTTGCTCAAGGTCGCGGGGCGCCCGGTGATGGACTGGGTGATGGACCGGCTCCAGGGTCTCGACGTCACCGAGCTGATCTTCATCACCGGCCACCTGAAGGAGCAAGTGGAGGCGTACGCGCGCGCTCGCTATCCCATCCCCTCGCGTTACATCGAGCAGAAGGTCCAGGACGGGACGGCCGGCGCGGTGAACCTGGCGCGTCCCTTCGTGCGCGAGCCGGTCCTCATCATCTTCGTCGACACGGTATTCGAGGCCGATCTCACGCTCATCAACCGCGCCGACGCCGACGGAATCATCTGGGCCAAGGAAGTGGAGGACTACCAGCGCTTCGGCGTCGTCGTCACCGACGCGCAGGGCTACATGACCCGCATCGTCGAGAAGCCCAAGACGCCGGTGTCCAAGCTCGCCAATATCGGCCTCTACTACATCCGCGCCGTGGACAGTCTGTGGCAGGGCATCGATCACGTCCTGGCCTCCCCCAAGAACCAGGGCGAATTCTTTCTTACCGACGCGTTCCAGTGGATGATCGAGCACGGCAAGCGGATTCTCACCGCCGAAGTGGGCGGGTGGTACGACTGCGGCAAGCTCGACACCCTGCTCGAGACCAATGAGACGCTGCTCAGCAAGGGCGCGGCGCGGCGGGTGAACTTCCCGGGTGTCACGATCAAGGACCCGGTCTACATCGAGGACGGGGTCACCATCGAGCGGAGCACCATCGGACCCAACGTGTCGATCGAGCGGGGCACCAGAATCGTCGGCAGCACGCTGGCCAACACGATCGTCGGCCCCGACAGCTCGCTCCGCAACGTGCACCTCGATGGCGCGATGCTCGGCGAGGCCGTGGTGGTGGACGGCTTCACCGGCAGCGCCACGATGGGCGACCATTCCGAGGTATCCGTCAGGCCCTCATGACCACCGTCGACGATCTCTGCCGGTCCTATCTGGACCTCAAGTACCACTTCGACCCGGCCGCCGCCAGCGGCGCGGGGCTGGTGTCGCACGACGGGCGGCTGGGAAGCTTCGATCAGGAGACCGTCCGAGCCCATCTCGTCGCGACGCGCGCGCTGACGTCCGCCGCGGAGGAGCTCGACGTCACCGACCTGCAGGACGAGATCGACCGCACCGGGCTGCTGGGGGAGCTTCGGAGCGTCGGCCACCGCTGGGAGCACGAGCGACCCCACGTCCGGAACCCGAGTTACTGGCTCAACCATCTCTTCCAGGCGCACTACGCCGTGCTGGCCCGGAGCGCCGACGCGCCCCCGGGAAGCGCCGCGGCCGTGGTGGAGCGCCTCGAGGCGGTGCCCGCGTTTCTCGACACAGCGCAGCGCACGATCGACGAGCCGCCATCCGTATTTCTGGATCAGGCGCTCATCATGCTGGGAGGCGGCGGGCAGCTCCTGATCCAGGTCATCGCCCAGACCGGAGAGCAGGAACCGGAGTTCCGGGAGCGACTCCAGGCCGCGGGCGCGAAGGCGCTCGAAGCGCTCAAGCAGTTCGGCACCGCGCTGCGGGACGAGATCGAGCCGAACCCCGACCCGATGTCGTTCGCGATCGGCGAGGTGCAGTTCAGCCGGCGGCTCCACCACGAGCACGCGCTCGTGGCCGGTGCGCCCGAGCTGTGGCGGTACGGGTTGCATCTGCAGGAGGAGACCGAGGCGCAGCTCGCCGCGCTGGCCGCCGAGGCGGGGAACACGCCCTGGCGCGAGCTGGTGGACCGCCTCCGCGGGGAGGCCCCTCCCGGCGACGTGCTCGATGTGTATCGGGGCGAGCTGGAGCGGGCCCGCCGATTCCTCGAGGAGCGGGGGTTGATCTCGGTGCCGGTCCGGCCGGTGGACGTGGTCCCCACGCCGGAGTTTCTCGTCTCGCTCGTGCCGTTCGCCGCGTACGAGCCGCCGCCCATCTTCCTCGGCCAGCGCCACGGACGCTTCTACGTAACCCGGCCCGATCCATCGCTCTCGCCGGAGGCGTACGCGCAGCAGGTGCGGGGCCACGGCCGCCACGCGATCGCGGCGATGGTGGCGCACGAGGCCTATCCCGGTCACCACCTGCAGCTGGTGACGGCGCAGCTCCTCCGCTCCGAAGTCCGCCGCCACCTGTGGACGCCGGTGATGGTCGAAGGCTGGGCTCTCTACTGCGAGGAGATGATGGAGGAGGCGGGCTTCTACGGAAGCTTCGGCGAGCGGGTCTTCCGGCTGGTGAATCTCCTGTGGCGCGCGGTGCGGATCGTGCTCGACGTCGGCCTCCACACGCGGGGGATGAGCCCGCACGAGGCCGTCGAGTACATGGTGAAGCACCTGCCGATCGAGCGGTCGAGCGCCGAGGCGGAAGTGCGCCGGTACTGCGCGTGGCCCACCTACCAGCTCTGCTACGCGGTCGGGCGGCGGGAAATCCTCCGCCTGCGCGAGTCGTATCGCGAGCAGGTCGGCGCCGGTTTCTCGCTCGCCCGATTCCACGACACACTGCTGAGGTACGGCGGATTGCCGGTCTCGCTCGCCCGTTGGGGCATGGATCTGGCCGATTAGCGCGGGGTCGGAGGAGGTGCGCGCATGAAGATCACCGTTCTGACCTACCTCGACAGCGAAGACGAAAACTCGAAAGAGTACGACCCCGTCGTCCCCCAGGTCGCGCGGACCCTCCGGGGGCTCGGCCACCGCGTCTCCGTGCTCGGCGTCCACGGCGATGTCAAGCGGCTCATCAGCGGACTCTCCCGCCGCAAACCCGACCTCGTCTTCAACCTGATGGAGATGTTCGGGGACAACGTCTTCGGCGACATCCCCGTCACCGGTCTCCTCGACCTGCTCGGTCTCCGCCATACCGGCAGCGGGCCCGGCGAGCTGTATCTCAGCCAGGACAAGGGGCTCACCAAGAAGCTCCTGGCATTCGAGGAGATCCTGTATCCCCGGTTCCTGGTGTTCTCGCGGGAGCAGTCGTTCGAGACGGGCGGCAACCTCCGAATGCCCTTGTTCGTGAAGCCCCTCCGGTCGGACGCCTCGCTCGGCATCGCGGGCAAGTCGCTGGTGCACGACGCGGTGGCGCTCATGGAGCGGGTCGCCCACATCCGGAAGGAGCTCAAGGACTCGGCGCTGGCCGAGGAGTTCATCGACGGGCGGGAGTTCTACGTGGGCGTCCTGGGCAACGTCCAGGCCAAGGCGCTGCCGCCGATCGAGATCGACTTCACGGGCTTTCCCGAAGGCGTGCCCAAGGTGATGGACAGCAAGGCCAAGTGGGACGAGCGGAGCAAGGAGTACAAGGGAACCAAGTCGGTGCTTGCCACCCTTCCCGACGAGCTCAGGGCCCGGCTCCAGAAGGTGGCCGTGAACGCGTATCGTGCGCTTCGGGTGCGCGACTACGGCCGGGTGGATCTCCGGCTCACCGAGACGGGCGACATCTACGTTCTCGAGGTGAACGCGAGCTGCTACCTCGAGCGCCACGGCGAATTCGCCATGGCGGCCCGCGCCATGGGTCTCGATTTTCCCCGCCTCATCGAGCGCATCGTAAACCTCGCGCTCGAGCGCTACGGATAGCCACGCCGCTTTCCCACTACCTTCCAGCGATGACCTTCAACCAGGCCCTGATGGCCGTGATCGTTTTGCTCGGGCTCGCGCCGGCTGCGGCCACCGCCCAGATCCAGATCCGGGTCGGCGACCCCCACCGCGCCACCTATTCGGAGCTGCACGAGGCCCTGCGCGACGGGAGCAAGGCGGCCGATTCGGTCGCCGCCATCCAGCGCATCAGCCGCCCCGCGGTCCTGTGGCGCACGATGAGCGCGGCAATCGAGGGAACCGGTGATTGGAACAGCGGGCTCATCGCCCTCACCCGGCTCGCCGAGCTCCGGAGCAGGGCCTACGCCGACAGCGCGGCAAACCTCGAGCGTCGGATCCAGGCAGCCGAAGGGCCACCCTTCCCTCGGAATCCCGGGCTCAGGGCCGAAGACGTGGTGCCCTCGCTCAATGCCGTCATCCTCGAGCGGCGCCGGGCGGCGCGAGGAGATTCGGCCGTGCTCGCGGACATCCTCGCCCGGATCCCGACGCGCGACTACGACCACGGCGACGCCTGGGTGCTGGGGCGCCTCGGCGCAGGGGCTGCCGATTCGGTGTCGGCCCGCTTCCTCGCGGCTCCGGACACCGAGTTCAAGGTCCGCTATCTCACACTACTCTCGTATTTCACCGACACGACCCTCGTGCCGCTGATGAAGCGCGTGTATGCGGCACCGGACAGCTTTGGAATTCCCCCACGCATGGGGATCCGAGCCTCCGACGCCCTGCTCTGGATCGGCACCCGGGGGAGTCTCCAGGCGCTGCTGGAGGCGCGGGACGAGGCGCGCGCGCGCGGAGTGTATGCGGACCCCGCGCTGGC
Source organism: uncultured Gemmatimonadales bacterium (assembly GCA_963757525.1). Taxonomy (GTDB): domain Bacteria; phylum Gemmatimonadota; class Gemmatimonadetes; order Gemmatimonadales; family GWC2-71-9; genus CAVVWJ01. The sequence goes on along the minus strand of CAVWRM010000001.1, from coordinate 505,699 downwards.
GCGCGGAGGCTACGACTTCCTCGCCAACGACAGCTCGTCGGTCATCTCCCGCACGGGAAAGTGGCTCACGGAGTGGGTGAGGGAGCTGCACTGAGGACGGAACGACGTCTTCTCAACAACACCGCGTCGGCCCGTCTCCGTAGCGGCTCTCGAGATATGTCTCGTAGAACTCCCGCTCGGTGGGGATGCGCTCGCCGGGGTGGCAGCGCTCGAGGTGCTCGACGTACGCCCGGTAATCGGGCATGCCGGCGATGCGCCGCACGATGCGAAGCAGGGTCTCGAGCCTATCGCGCATACGCGGTCTCCACGAACGGGCTCTCCTGAGCCATGGCCGGTTTCCGGCGCGTAAGGACCAGGATCCACTCCCGGGCCGACGCGACGAGCAGCAGCACCGTGGCGATCATGAACACGGCGGTGACCGTGGCGTCGAGGCCGTCGTTGAACATGAGCCGCGCGCCACGGGCCGCTTCCATCGCGCCGCTGGCGATCTGGGATGCGACCTGGCTCCGGTGTGAGAGGAACCCGAGACGCGGATCGGCGGCGAAGATCTTCTGCCAACCCGCCGTGAGCGTCACCAGCAGCACCCAGGCAAGCGGAAGCAGCGTTACCCAGGCGTAGCGCGCCTTGCCGCTCTTGATGATGATGGTGGTGCCGACGCAGAGCGCCACCCCCGCGAGCAGCTGGTTGCTGATGCCGAACAGCGGCCACAGCGAGTTGATCCCGCCGAGTGGGTCGAGCACACCCTGAACCAGGAAGTAGCCCCACGCGCCCGCGATCAGTCCGGACGCGAGCAGCGTGCTCGGATACCACGACGTGCGGCCGAGCGGCATCCAGACGTGGCCGGCCAGCTCCTGCAGCATGAAGCGGCCCACGCGCGAGCCGGTGTCGAGCGTGGTCAGAATGAAGAGCGCCTCGAACATGATGGCGAAGTGATACCAGAGCGCCATCATTCCCCGCCCGAACACGCCGCTCAGGATGTGCGCCATTCCCACGGCCAGGCTCGGCGCGCCTCCTGCGCGTCCGAGGAGGGTCTTTTCCCCGACCTCGGCCGCGAGCGCGGTGATGGCCTCGGGCGTCACGGTGAAGCCCCAGCCGCGGATCGCCTCCGCCGCGGCCTGGGCGTTCCCGCCGAGCGTCGTGAGCGGGGCGTTGATGGCGAAGTAGATACCGGGATCGAGCAGGGCCGCCGCGCAGAGAGCCATGACCGCGACGAACGACTCCATGAGCATCCCGCCGTAGCCGATCAGCCGGGCATCGCCCTCCCGCACCAGCATCTTGGGCGTGGTGCCCGACGCGACGAGTGCGTGAAACCCGCTGATGGCACCGCAGGCGACGGTGATGAAGGCGAACGGGAAGACCTTGCCCGCGAAGACCGGGCCGGTGCCGTCCACGAACCGGGTGAGCGGCGGCATCTGGAGCGCCGGCATCACCAGCACGATGCCGAGCGCGAGCAGCAGGATGGTGCCGACCTTCATGAAGGTGGACAGATAGTCGCGTGGGCAGAGCAGCATCCAGACGGGCAGCACGCTCGCGATGAAGCCATAGCCGATGAGTCCGAACGCGATCGTCAGGCCGGAATACGTGAAGTAGGGCGCCAGCGTCGCCGATTCGGCGACGTAGCGTCCGCCCACGAGTGCCAGCAGCAGCAGCGCCACGCCGCCGAGCGACGCCTCGATGGTCCTGCCGGGCCGCCAGACCTTCATCCAGAAGCCCATGAGGACGGCGATCGGGATGGTGCAGAGAATGGTGAAGACGCCCCACGGGCTGTCCTTCAGCGCGTTCACCACGACGAGGGCCAGCACGGCGAGCAGGATCACCATGATGGCGAGAATGGCCGCCATCGCCAGGATGCCCACGAACGGACCGGTCTCTTCCTTGGCCATCTGGCCGAGCGACTTGCCGTCGCGCCGCATGGAAGCGAACAGGATCACGAAGTCCTGAACGGCCCCGGCGAGCACTACCCCGAAGACGATCCAGATGGTGCTGGGCAGATAGCCGAACTGGGCGGCGAGCACCGGCCCGACCAGGGGTCCGGCCCCCGCGATCGCGGCGAAGTGGTGGCCGAAGAGCACCCACCGGGGCGTCGCCACGAAGTCGCGGCCGTTGGCCAGCCGCTCGGCGGGGGTCGCCCTTCGGTCGTTGAGACCCATCACCTTGTCGGCGAGGAAGCGGCTGTAGAAACGGAAGGCGATGAGGTAGGTACCGACCGCCGCCAGGACCAGCCAGGCGGCGTTGATGGTCTCGCCGCGATGGAGCGCCAGGGCCGCCCAGGCGACGGCGCCGGCCAGGGCGACGAGGGCCCAGGCGATTCTGGAGAGCATGGAAGAAAAGTAAGAACGGGCGGTAAGGACGGCAAAAGACGGCGAGTACGGCAAGGGATTGAGGGGGCGGTGGCCGGTGCTTGCCGCCGCTCCGGCCGGGCCGTACTTTCGGAGTCCATGCCATTGCCATCCTTTGGTTTCGGCCATCGCCCGTCATGGGAGTTCGAGGCGATCGAGGGCTCCGGGGCCATTCTCGAAGAACCGCAGCCACAGCCGATTCGGAAGGGGTGGCGCGGCAAGGTCGTGATCGTCACGGGCGGGGCGACGGGACTCGGCCGGGCCATCGCCATGGAGTTCGGCAAGCTCGGCTGCCACGTTGCGTTCTGCTTCGTGAACATGCCGGGCCGGGACGTCACCGAGCAGGCGTTATTGACCGAGACGGCGCTGACCGCGATGGGTGTGGCGGTATTCGCGGCGCGGTGCGACGTCCGCGACCGGGCCGCGGTCGAGCGGTTCGTCGAGGAGACAAAGCAGAAGCTGGGCGGGGTCCACTTCCTCATCAATAACGCCGGCATCGCGAGCGACGGTGCGTTGTGGCGGTTGAGCGAGACCGCCTGGAACGAGGTGCTCGAGACCAACGTCACCGGCGCCTTCAATTGTATGCGCGCCGTCGCGCCCATCTTCCGGTCGCAGCATTATGGCAAGATCGTGAGCGTGAGCGCTCATCAGGCGGAGCGGCCGGGGTTCGGGGTGGCCAATTACGCCGCCAGCAAGGCCGCTCTCCTGGGACTCACCCGTGCCGCCGCCGTCGAGCTGGGCCCCGCCAACGTCAACGTCAACGCCATCGCGCCGGGGTTCATCCGCACCGAGCGGATGGCCATGCTGCCGTCAGAAGTGATCGAGCGGGCCCAGAAGAGCTCGATCCTCGGCCGGGTGGCGGAGCCCGAGGATGTGGCGCACGTGATCTCGTTTCTCTGCTCCGAGTCGGCCCGGCACATCACCGGGCAGACGATCGTGGTGGATGGAGGTTTGTCGTTGGAGTAGTTGTGCGGTTATTTTCCCGCCGTGACACGCGCTTCACTCGTCGTCCTCACACCGATCATCCTCGCTTGCGGCGCGTCGGCGCAGCAGCCGGCGGCCGCACCCGCACCGGAGGCCAAGACAGGGGCACGGGCCGTGCAGATGCCGGTCGCCCCGGTTCCCACCGGGACCCTCGCCGGCCAGACCGTCGCCGTCATTCCCATCACCCTCGTTGCCGCCGACCCCGTCCTCACCGCCGATTCCCTCTACGCGCCCTATCACGACCGCCGGGCTACGCTGCTCTGGGCCGACTCGCTGATCGGTGACGCGTTCGAGGGCCGCGCGCCCGAGGTGACCTGGGTGCTCCCCCCCAAGCTCCGGAAGCAGGCGCGGCGCGCGCCGGGGCTGGTGGGCGATCCGGACCAGATGGGGCAGGCGATCATGCGAAACCCCGGACTGCGGGTCATCCCCGACCCGCTGCGCTCGAATCTCCGCAGCCTCGTCGCACTCACCAACGGCCGCCTCGTCATGATTCCCGCCGCGCTCGGCTTCACCCTCGACAGCGTCCACACGGTCAAGGCCGACCTGAGTCTCACCCTGGCGGACGTGCGCTCGGGCAAGGTGCTCTGGCGGGCCCAGGCGATGGGAAGCGGAGCCACGCCGCGCGTCGCGCTCGATGCCGCGCTCGCTGCCGCGCTGCCGACCGCCATGGGACCGTGACCTACGACGTCACGCTGATCCCGGGCGACGGCATCGGGCCCGAGATCACCGCGCAGACCGTCAAGGTGCTCGAGGCCAGCGGACTCCGCTTCAACTGGGACGAAGAGCTGGCCGGCATGGCGGCCGTGGACGCCACCGGCACGCCGCTACCCGACGCCACCGTCGACAGCATTCGCAAGAACGCCGTCGCGCTCAAGGGTCCCCTCACCACCCCGGTGGGCACCGGCTTCCGCTCGGTGAACGTCGGGCTTCGCAAGGAGTTCGAGCTCTTCGCCAACATCCGCCCCGCCAAGACCATCGTCCCCGGCGGCCGGTTCGAGAACGTGGACATCGTGCTGGTGCGGGAGAACCTCGAGGGGCTGTATATCGGGGTCGAGCACTTCGTGCAGATCGGCGACGACCCCCGCGCCGTGGGCGAGTCCATGGCCATCGTGACGCGGAGGGGCTGCGAGCGGATCCTCCGCTATGCGTTCGAGTACGCGCTCAAGCACGGGCGCAAGAAGGTGACGATCGTGCACAAGGCGAACATCCTCAAGATGGTGAGCGGCCTGTTCCTCGAGGTGGGGCGCGCCGTGGCCCAGGAGTTCGCCGGGCGGGTCGAGTCGAACGACATGATCGTGGACAACACCGCGATGCAGCTCGTGATGCGGCCCGAGCAGTTCGACGTCATGGTGACCACCAACATGTTCGGCGACATCCTGAGCGACGAGGTCTCGGGGCTCGTGGGCGGACTCGGGCTCGCGCCGGGCGCCAACATCGGTACCAGGGCGGCCATCTTCGAGGCGGTGCACGGGAGCGCGCCCGACATCGCGGGCAAGGGGATCGCCAACCCTTCGGCCCAAATGCTCGCGGCGGCGATGATGCTCGACCACCTGGGCGAGCTCGACCGCGCCGAGCGGCTCCGCCAGGCCATCGTGGAGACCATCGTCAAGGACAGCGTCCGGACCCGCGACCTCGGCGGTACGGCGTCCACCGAGGAGTTCGGGCGTGCTGTCGCCCGGCGGGTTGCCTGAGGTCCCCTGCGCCAAGTGCCAACGCCGGGTGCGCGGGCTGCCATGGGGTGAGCTGTGCCCCCAGTGCCTGGCCGAGAAGAAGGGGCGTGCCTCCCGGCTGGCGAATCGCATCTCCCTGGCGGCGACGACGCTGACGGCGGCGTACGTCGCCCTTCGTTTGCCGAACGACCCAACCGCGCGATTCTACGGCGCGGTGGCGGTCGTCGCGACTTACATCATCGTGCGGCGCATCGTGAGCCGCATCGCCATGGAGATGCTGAAATGAATACCGGTGGAACGGTGGAACGGCGGAACGGCGGAAGGTGGATCTTCAGGTCGCTTGGCTCGGTGATCCTCGGCATGGCGTTGCTGCCCGTCTGGCCGACGCCCAGGTTGTTCGCCCAGACATCCCTTACCATCTACAACGACGGACGCGTGCTCGTCCGCCGGTCGCTCCCCGTGAGCGTACCCAGGGGCAACTCCACCCAGAAGGTGGCGATCGGTGCGCTCGATCCGGCCTCGGTGTTCTCTCTCGACTCGGCCGTCACGATCAGAGGCCTCCGATACGACGGTGCCGTGGACGAAGTGAGCGCGCTTCGGCGGTCGGTCGGAAAGCGCATCGTCTACCGGCTCCCCGAGTCCAAGGACACCCTGAGCGCGCTCGTCCTCGGCGTGGATCCGCTTCGGCTTCAGCTTCCCGACGGGCGGGTCACCTTCACTCCGCCGGGCGCGGCGCTCTATCCTGGCGACGTGGTGGTAGCCGACCCCACCGCCGGTCTCGACCTCTCCAGCACCCGCGCGCAGGACCAGCTCCGGCTTGGTTACTTCACCGGCGGCGCCTCCTGGGAGGCGAGCTACCAGATCGTGCTCGGCGGATCCACCGCCCGAGTCACCGGCGCGGCCGTGCTGGGATCGCAGTCGCTCCGTGCGGAAGACGCGCAGGTGCAGTTGTTGGCGGGTGCGGTCGGACGAGCCGGCCAGGGGCCCCAAGCTCCCATGCCGATGTTCAAGGCGCGGGCCGTGGCCGAAGCGGCGATGGCCGGGGCCGACGTCTCCGAGCAGCGGGTGGGCGAGTTTCATCTGTACTCGCTCCCCGGCAGGAGCACCCTGCTTCCCGGCCTCACCACGTCGGTGTCGCTGTTCGATCCCGCGCAGGTGAATTACGAGCGGAGCTACGTCGTGCGGGGACTCGTGCCGTACTGGGGCATTCTCCCCCAGCAGGGCGACGAGGCCGAGGCGCCGGTCGAGGTGTTCTACACGCTCAAGCGGCCGATAAAGACGGAATTCGGCGACCGGCCGCTGCCGGGCGGTGTCGCGCGACTTTTCCAGGCCGACAGCGGGGGACGTCTGCAGCTCGTGGGCGAGGCCTCCACGGATCATACCCCCGCCGGCGAGGATCTCCGGCTGTCCGCCGGCAACGCATTCGATCTCAAGGCGCGGCGGGTGCAGACTACGTACGTTACGAGGCGTGACAGCTCCAAGGCGGGCTGGCGCACACTCGCCACCGCCGACTACCGGGTGAATATCACCAACGCGGGAGACAGCGCCGTGACGGTACAGGTGCGGGAGCAGCGGGCGGGGGAATGGAGTGTGCTGAGCAGCTCGGTGCCCGCCGAGAAGGTGTCATCGACGGTGACCCGGTTCCGGGTCCGTGTGCCCGCCCGGGGCGAGGCGGTGCTTACCTACCGGATCCGCGCCGTCTGGTGATATGAGCGGCCCGCCGGTCGGCATCGTTCATATCTCCGACCTCCACTTCGGCGGTTACGCCGATCTCGCCCAGATGGAGGCGCTCGAGGAGTTGATACCCACCCTCGGCGCCTCCGCGGTCGTGGTCTCGGGCGACCTGACCCAGCGCGCGCGGCACGGCGAGTTCCAGGCCGCGCATTTCTTTCTCCAGCGTCTCAATGCGAAGCTTCCGCTCCTGGTCATACCCGGCAACCATGATATCGAGTGGTGGAAGAGTCCGTTCGGCGTGCTGGGACGGCGGGTCAAGTACGCCAAGTATTCCAGCTACTTCGAGCCGCTGACACCGGTGCTCGAGGTGCCCGGCGCCGTGGTCGCGGGCGCGCTCAGCGCGTACGGCATCGCGTTCGGCTCGCTGACCTGGAACCTCAACGACCTCGCGGTGAAGGGTCACCTGCCTGCATCCGAGACGCGGCGGGTCAAGGCCATCTTCGACGACGCGCCGGCCGGCGTCGTGAAAGTGCTGGCACTGCACCACAATGTGCTGGCAGGCGGCATCTCGCGCCGCATGGGCCTCGCGAGCTGGCGGTCGGCCCACCGCCGGCTCCTCAAGACCGGCGCGGACGTCATTCTCTGCGGGCACGACCACCAGGAAGGCGCGGGGCAGGTGAAGGGCACGCTCGCGGTCAGTACGGCGAGCACCCACAGCTTCCGGACCCGCAAGGGCCGGCCATCCGTGTTCAATCTCGTCCGCGTCGATCCCACGGCCGTGCACGTACAGCACTATCGCTGGGAGTCGAGTGGCCGGCGTTTCGTCAAGTCGGATATCGCCTCGTTTGCCCGGAAGGCGCGCGTGGCCGTCGCGGTCTCGATGGCCGGCGGCGAGGACCCCACCTAGATGGACGACGTCCTCGCGCGGCGGCTTTCCCTGTTGGGCCTCCGCCACGTCGACCGGGTTCGCACGCACAGCAACCGGGCGGTCATGGTCAGCCTCAGCCGCCGAGTGCTGCGGCTCCACCGGGGGTATGCCATGGCACCAGACCGCGTGCTCCGCGCCATCCTTCGCTTCCTCAGCCCTTCGGTGCCACGCGCGCTCCGCCGGCTCGCCGAGAAAGAGTTCTTGACGTTTCCGGTTGAGGAGTACGCCCCGCCCAGGCCCGCGTCACCCCGGCGCGACCGCCCCCGTCCCGGGGACCTCCTGCTGGTCCACCGTCTGACCCAGCTCCATCAGCGCCTCAATGCGGAGCACTTCGGCGGCGTGCTCGGCGAGCTGCCCATCCGCATATCCAGCCGGATGCGCAGTCGGCTCGGCGAGGTGAGCGTGGACCTCCGGACGGGGCGGCCTCTCGAGATCGCCATCAGCCGGCGGCACCTCACGGGGCATCCGTGGACCGAAGTCGAGCACACGATGCTCCACGAGATGGTGCACCAGTGGCAGGCGGAGACGGGGCTCAGGGTGGATCATGGTCCCACTTTCCGGGCGAAAGCGCGAGACGTCGGCGTGCTGCCCCGCTCGCGGAGAGGCGTGAGCCGCCAGGCGATGTAGATTGGGGGCAACGAGGAGGTGCCATGCGCTGGACACGAGGAGGTTCGTCGGCCGACGTCGAAGACCGCCGGGGGCAGGGTGGTCGGTTCGGCGGTGGCATGCAGATCGGCGCGGGCGGGTTGGTGGTGCTGTTGATCCTGAGCCTGGTCTTCAAGCGAGACTTTCTCTCGCTCGTCGCGGGCGGAACGGCCGCCGACGACCCGAGCGCGTCCGCCAGCGGACCGGTGCCGACCACGCCCGAGGAGGACGAGCGCCAGCAGTTCGTCACCTTCGTTCTCAATGACACGCAGGACACCTGGACCCGGATTCTGGGCGACAAGTACGAGCGGGCCAAGCTCGTGCTCTTCCGCGACGCCACGCAGACCGCGTGCGGCGTGGGACAGGCCGCCGCCGGACCATTCTACTGCCCCGGCGACAACCGGGTCTACATCGACCTCGGCTTCTACGACGAGCTGCGCGACCGCTTCGGCGCGGCCGGCGACTTCGCCCAGGCGTACGTGATCGCCCACGAGATTGGCCATCACGTGCAGCGCCTCGTCGGTACCGAGGCCGAGGTGCGGCGCGCCCAGCAGCGGAACCCCGACGCGGCCAACGACCTGTCGGTCAAGATGGAGCTGCAGGCGGACTGTTACGCCGGCGTCTGGGGACACTCCACGCAGGAACGGAAGATCCTGGAGGAGGGGGATGTGGAGGAGGGACTCAATGCCGCCGCGGCCGTCGGCGACGACCGGATTCAGGCCGCGAGCGGCATGGGCGTCCATCCCGAGTCATTCACGCACGGCTCGGCCGCACAGCGCGCGAGCTGGTTCAGGCGCGGATTCGAGAGCGGCCGGCCGGAGGATTGCGATACGTTCGGGAGGTAGGGCTTATCCTCCTGCCGCCGGAATCATCCCGCAAGCGACCACCTCGTGCTTCCCGGCCACCTGAATCACGTGGTTACCCCTTCGCACGTCCGATAACCGCACGTTCCCGTCTTCCATCTTCGCTTTTCCGTTTGCTCGGACGTTGTCGAGGTCCTCGACCACCCGGCCCGGGGTCGAGCAGCTACCCTGCACCACTCGAACCTTGTACTCATCGGGGTCGTCGGTTGGCTCGCCCGGGTTGAGGGTCACCTCGAAGTTGGTCGCCTGACCTTTAGGGGACAGGTTGACCGTGCCGCCGACGTTGGCGGTCGTCATGGGGTCGAGGTAGACGATCACATGGCCGGGCTTGCCTTGCGCGCTCGCGCCCGAGGGGAGGAACCCGCACGCCAGCACAACTCCAAGGACCACGATACGCTTCTGTAACGTGAACAGAGACATACGCTTGCCTCGTCGTTGTAGGAGCGCATCCAACATAGCGATTGCCCACTTCGCCTGCGGTGAGAAAGGTCACCCGGGTGACGCAAACGTCTGCCGGACGGGCACTTCCCCGGCTATCTTACCGGCCTCAACCCGTACCTCCAGCGAGGGCTTCATGGCCACGGCAGTCTCCTCATCGCAGTTCACCGGCGTCGATTTCCTGGGCCTGGATACGCTGCTCTCCGAGGAAGAGCGGGCCGTCCGCGATACCGTCCGGGCCTGGGTGGACGAGCAGCTTCTGCCCGTCATCGGCGAGGCCTACGTGGATGGCAGATTCCCGAAGCAGCTCATCCCGGGGATGGCCGATCTCGGCCTGTTCGGCGCCAACCTCCCCGAGGAATACGGCTGCGCGGGCCTCAACAACGTCGCCTACGGCCTGATCATGCAGGAGCTGGAGCGGGGCGACAGCGGGATCCGGAGCTTCGCGTCGGTTCAGGGCGCGCTGGTGATGTATCCGATTTACGCCTTCGGATCGGACGAGCAGAAGAAGCACTGGCTGCCCCGGCTCGCCTCGGGACAGGAGATCGGCTGCTTCGGTCTCACCGAGCCCGACTTCGGCTCCAACCCGGGAGGGATGATCACGACGGCCAAGGAGACCAAGGACGGCTGGGTGCTGAACGGCGTGAAGATGTGGATCACCAACGGCTCCCAGGCCACGGTCTCCATTATCTGGGCCAAGACCGGCAAGATCGACGACACCAAGTCGATCCGCGGGTTCATCGTCCCGACCAACACGAAGGGCTACGCCGCCAAGGACCAGAAGGGGAAGCTCTCCCTTCGCGCCAGCGACACCAGCGAGATCCATCTGGCTGACGTGCACCTGCCGAAGGATGCCATCTTGCCCAAATCGGGCGGTCTCAAGAGCCCGCTCATGTGCCTCACCCAGGCACGGTACGGGATCTCGTGGGGCGCGATCGGCGCGGCGATGGCGTGTTACGACGAGGCACTGCGCTATGGCCAGCAGCGGGTGATGTTCGACAAGCCGATCGCCGGCACCCAGATCCAACAGGTGCGGCTGGTGGACATGCTCACCGAGATCACCAAGGCGCAGTTCATGACGCTGCAGCTCGGCCGCATCAAGGACGCCGGCGCTCTCAAGCCGGAGCAAGTGTCGCTCTGCAAGCGGAACAACGTCAGCATGGCGTGCGACTGCGCCCGGGAAGCGCGCCGCCTCCTCGGCGCCAACGGCATCCTCGCCGAATACCACTCGATGCGCCACATGGCCAACCTCGAGTCGGTGTATACGTACGAGGGCACTCACGACATGCACTCGCTGATCGTGGGCCAGGCGGTGACGGGGCTGGCGGCCTTCTAAGGGAGGGCGAAAGGGCGAAAGCCTGTGAGGTCGCCAACCTCCAATTGGCATCCTTTCGCCCTCCTGTGACACCCACCCTGCCCGCGCGTTTTCATCTTCCTCTTCTGGGTTCGGGTCGTGGCGCTGGCCGTGACAAGCCAGCATCTCGCGCGTATCTACATAGCGTGAGCCGCCCTTCCCCCGTAGACAGCCCCGAGCAGTACACCGAAACCGGCCCCGCGACGGGGGCGGAAGCTCTTTGCCGCGAATGGTTTGAGGCCTACGGTACGGCCGTCTACAACTACTTCCGTTTCCACGTTCCCTTGCCCGACGTCGCCGAGGACCTGACCGCCGAGACCTTTCTCAAGGTGGTCCGTGCCGCCGATCGGTACGATCCGGAACGGGGGACCGCGAAGGCCTGGATTCTCACGGTCGCCCGGAACGCCCTGGGCGACTGGAGGCGGAGAGCCCGCCTTCGCCAGTACGTCGCCATCGGCTCCATGCACGATCTGGTCTACGAGGCGCCCTCTCCCGAGGAGCGCCTCATGAGAGAGGAAGAGGTCGGCCGGCTTCTCGACGCGGTGGCCACGCTCCGGGTGGCCGACCGGGAGCTCATTGGCCTTCGGTACGGTAGCGGCCTCGACACCGCGGAGATGGCACACGTCCTCGGCATCAGCGAGGGAAACGTTCGCACCCGTCTCTGGCGTGTGCTCGGCCGGCTCCGGAAGGAGCTGCGCCCGTGAAGGACGAGACCCCGCCCCCCGAACTCGAGGAGCTCGACCGCAGTCTCCGAAGCGTGCGCTTCGAGCCGAGGGCATCGCTGGGGCCCGAGCTGTTGGGACGGTTGCGCCGTGGCGAACGGTCGAAGGGTGCCGTGTCGTCATGGCGCCGCCGCCCGGCGGTCGCCGCGGTGGCGGCCTCGCTCGTTCTGGCCGCCGGCACCTGGCTCGCGATCGGTTCCCCCTCGGAGGTGGTCATCGACCGGTGCTGCTTCGATCTCGATGGCGGCGGCGACAGCGACGACGGCGTGCTGGTACGGGCACAACGCGATGCCAAGGTCCACCGCCTGCAGCTCTACGAGGATCGCGACCGCTCTCACAGCTACTCGCCTGGCGATGTGATCCGGCTGGATCGCGGCGGCGATCTCAGCATGCAGTATGCCGCTCCCGCCGGGCTGGTGACCCGCGAGCACTGCTGTCTCGATTTCGACGGCGGCGGCCCCGACGATGATGCCCTCCTGGTGATCGGCGTCCCGCCCGACCGTATCGTGATGGCGGCCATCTATGAGCGCCGTCCGGGACGAGGATCGCCGCCCGACGCCTTCCTGCTTCGCTGACCGCTCCCGCTTCGCCCCCTGATCGAGGACGCCCGATGAGACTCACGAGTCCGCTCGCAGCTGCCGCATTCGTGCTGGGTGCGGCCCGGCTCGCCGCCCAGCAACCCGATACGACTCGGGTGGACTCCACCGCCCACGAGCTTCCGCCCATCGAAGTGGTGGGCAGCATCTCTCCGGCAGCCGGCCCGACGATCGGCTCGGGCGTGCCCGCCCGGGTCACGACGCTCAGCGCCGGTGAAGTGGATGCCTATGAGCCGAGAGTCCTCTCGGACGCCGTGAAGAGTGTCGCCGGCTTCTCGACCTACGACGACCTCGGTAGCGGCTACAAGCTCAACCTCTCAAGCCGCGGCTTCTATTCCTCGCCGGTCGTGGGCTTGCCGCAGGGTGTCGCCGTCTTCCTCGACGGTGTCCGGATGAACGAGCCGGAGGCCTCGCAGGTCAACTTCGACCTGCTGCCGATGGATCACATCAACCGGATCGAGATCCTGTCGGGCAATGGCTCGCTGCTCGGACGGAATGCGCTCGGCGGGGCGATCAACCTCGTGACCGCACGCGGCACCGGTCCCACCTCGGGCACGGTGGAGCTCTCGGGCGGCAGCTTCGGCGCGGCGCGGGGCGAAGCCCATGTCTCCGGGTTGTCCCGCGGAGGGACGGACTGGTACGTCGGCGGCGACTACAACCGGGAAGGTGGCTGGCGCGACGTGACCGGCGCTGAGGGGTATCAGGGGTTCTTCAACCTCGGGAAACTCGGTGAGACGAGCGGCATCCGCTTCCAGGGCTTCTACTCGCGCGACAGCGCGGAGACGGCGGGATCACTGCCGGAGTCGATCTTCGCCACGAGCGCCGATTCCAACCTGAGCGCGGGTGACTACGAGAAGCTCTGGGCCTATCAGGGATCGGTGCAGGCCTACAAGCAATTCGGGCTGGGCCGCGCCTCGGCGACAGCCTACTTCCGGCGTCACCGCGCCGAGCGGTTCAATGCCAATCAGGAAGAGGACCCCGACGCGTTCGGCATCAGCTACAACACGAGCTTCGGGTATACCGCCGACTATCGCTGGACCACGATCATCAACGATCGGACGTCGCTCAACCTGCGCGGCGGTGTGGATGGGGAGGTGACCAGGGTCGACATCGACATCTTCCAGGACAACTCGAAGTTCGGCGGCGAGCGTGACCTCACCACCCAGGCGCGGAGCCCGCTCTGGGACATCGCGCCGTTCGGCGCCGCCGACCTCATCATCGGCAAGGTGACCCTCTCGGCCGGCGCGCGGTACGACTACGTGCGGATTCCCTTCGAGAATCGGCTCGACTCGTCGCTCGACACCTCGGGCACCTACAAGCGCCTCAATCCACGGGTCGGAGCGAGCGTCGAGGTGGCGCCGGGCGCCTCGGTGTTCGCCTCATGGGGACAGGCCTTCCGCGCGCCGGCCGTGATCGAGAACGCCTGCGCCGATCCCGAGACCGCATGCCCGCTGCCCTTCGCGCTCGGCGACGATCCCCCGCTCGATCCGGTCACGGCAAGCACCGTGGAGGGCGGGTTCCGCTACGCGTCGGGCCACTTCTCGCTCTCCGGCTCGGCGTACTACACGAGCGTCAAGAACGACATTTTCCTCACCCCGTTCGGCGACGAGGATGAGCCGGTCGGCAGCACCATCGACGGCTTCTTCGTGAACCTCGACAAGACACGGCGCGTCGGTGTCGAGCTGGCCGCGGCCTACAAGTTCCCGGCCGGCCACTCGATCTACGCCAACTACGCGTACACCCGGGCCACCTTCCAGAGCGACGCCGACGTTTTCACCATCCGCTCGGCGGGCGAGGAGCCGCCGGATGATCCGAAGGATGCCGTCATCAACCCGTTCCCGACGGAGAACGAGGTTACGCCGGGCAAGCGCTTCCCGCTGGTGCCCGATCACCAGATCAAGTTCGGCGGCCTGGTGAAGGTGGGCGAGTACGTCTCGGTGGGTGCCGACGGCCGCTACATCGGCAAGCAGTTCCTTCGGGGCGACGAGGCCAACGTCACCGACCCGCTCGACGGCTACTTCGTGGCCGACGCGCGCATCGGGGTCGAGTTCGGCCGGTGGGAGATCAACGGCATCCTCACGAACGTCTTGCAGAACGAGAGCGCGATCTTCGGCACGTTCAACATCAATCAGGGGAATCCGGACGGGCTCACGGTCGAGCGGTTCCTCACGCCCAACTCCCGGCGCGCATTTCGGCTGGTGGTGAGGACGACGCTGGGCGGGCGGACGGGCGGAGAGTAAGGCTGACGTGGGGACGCCTCGACGTCCTTCCAGTGCCCTCCCTGCCTGACTACCTTTTGCCCGGACTCATCCCGGAGTAGGTAGTGAAGATCGCGGTATGCATCAAGCGTGTGCCGGACATGGAGATGCGCTTCTCCATCGCAGCGGATGGAAAGTCCCTCGACCAGAGCGGTCTCAAGTTCGAGATGGGCGATTTCGACGGCTACGCCCTCGAAGTGGCCCTGCAGCTCGTGGAGAAGCAGGGGCCCGGCGAGGTGATCGTCGTGACCCTGGGGCCCGACAGCGCGCAGGAGATGCTCCGAAAGGCGCTGGCCATGGGCGCCGCGCGGGCCGTCCAGCTCAAGACCGACGCCGTGCCGGTCGACGGCCTCGCCATCGCGCGGGCCCTCGCGACGGAGCTCAAGGCTGGCGGCTACGACCTGATCCTGTTCGGGCGCATGGCTACCGACACCGCGAGCGGCACCGTCGGCCCGATGACGGCGGAGCTGCTCGATCTTCCCTGCGTCACCTCCATCTCTCATCTGGAGATCGCCGGCAAGAAGGGCCTCGCCCGGCGCGACCTGGAGGGCGCGACGGAGACGGTGACCTTTCCCCTCCCCGCCGTGCTCACCATCGATGAAGGCATCGCCCGCCCCCGGCTCGCATCGCTCAAGGGAATCATGGCGGCCAAGAAGAAGCCGCTCGAGACCAAGCCCGCGCAGCTGGGCGAGACGCGGCTCGTGATCGAGAGCATCGCGCTCCCCCCGGATCGTCCCCCGGGCCGGATCGTCGGCGAGGGAGCCGACGCCGTGCCCGAGCTGGTCCGGCTGCTCCACGACGAAGCGAAGGTGCTCTGATGGCCGCCACGTACCTGGCGTTCGCCGAGTCGCGAGGTGGGGATCTCCGCAAGGTGGCGTTCGAGGCCGTGACGGCCGCGCGGAAGGCGGCCGACGTCTCGGGCGGCGGGGAGGTGCACGCGCTGCTCATCGGCGCCCCCGGCGTGTCCGCGCGCGCGGCCGACCTCGGCCGCTACGGCGCGGACGCCGTTTTCGTCGTGGAGCACGCGGCGCTCGAGCGATACAGCCCCGAGGTCTACGCCGCGACGGCCGCCGAGCGGATCACGTCGGGTGGCTATCGCGCGGCATTCTTTCCCGCGTCGGCCGAGGGTCGGGACCTCGCCCCGCGGGTCGCGGCGAAGCTCGGCGCGGGCCTGGCCTCCGATGTGACGTCGTTCGACCTGGCGGCTGACGCCATCGTCGCCACCCATCCCGGTTACACGGGCAAGATCATCGTGACCCTGCGACTCACCGGGAGTCCGGCGATCGTCTCGCTTCGTCCCGGCGCGATCACGCCGGCCCAATCGGCCAAACCGGCCCGGGTCGAATCGGCGGCGCCGGCGATGGACCCGGCGTCGGCGCGCGTGGTCGTCACGGAGCTCACCCCCGGCGGCTCCGCCAAGCTCGATCTCGGCGAGGCCCCCGTGATCGTGAGTGGTGGACGGGGACTGAGGGCGGCGGAGAACTTCAAGCTGGTGGAGGACCTCGCGGCGGCGATCGGCAATGCCGCGGTCGGGGCCACGCGCGCCGTCACCGACGATGGCTGGCGTCCCTCCACCGATCAGATCGGCCAGACCGGGCGGCTCGTGAGCCCCGATCTCTACATCGCGGTCGGGATCAGCGGCGCGATCCAGCATCTGGCCGGCATGCGCACGGCCAAGACGATCGTCGCGATCAACAAGGACAAGGACGCGCCGATCTTCAAGGTGGCGGACTACGGCATCGTGGGCGACCTGTTCGAGATCGTGCCGAAGCTGACGGACGAGATCAAGAAGGCTCGCGGCGCCCGGTAGGCCCGGAATCGGGCGACGCCCCGGTCCCGGTCTCTCTGAAGACATACTCATGCTGTGCGTCCCGGATGGTCAGGGTGCGCTGTGCGCCGCTCCCGACCACGAACTCGAAGCCGAACACGCCCGGCGTCACGGTGATGAACGAGAACGTGCCATCGGGGTTCCGGCGGGATGCCACTTCGCTCCGCCATTCGCCGAAGTCGAACACCGTGGAGTCTCCCGCCGTCTCGACGGTGATGCCGCCCAGGGCATCGCTGCGGTAGTTCCGCGCGAGCTTCCCGGCCTCCGCGGTGTCGGCCGGCACCGTCAGCAGCTTGCGCTCGGCGGCGAGCTGCTCGTAGTACGTCTTCGCTTGTGCCGCGGCCTGGGCGTCCGCCTCTGGCCGCCCGTCGAACAGCACCTCCAGGAGCTTGCGCTGGAACTGGCCGCGAATGATCCAGCCTGGGTCGCCGTTCGTGAGCACCACGGCGCCCACCTCCTGTTCGGGGAGCCACATCATGTCACTGTGGAAGCCGATCATGTCGCCGCCGTGGTGGACGACCTTCACGCCGTAGGTGGTGTCCACGATCAGCCCCATGCCGTAGGTCGCGGTCTTCCCGATCGGCACCTGCCCGACGCGGCGCTGCAGCAGCACGTCGGGTGAGATGTACCGCCGCCCATCCGGCAGCTTCCCGTCCGCAAGTTCCATGGCGATGTAGGCGAGCATGTCTCGCACGTCGCTCCACGCCGCACCGGCCGGCCGCATGGGGATGATCGAGTAGTTCACCTTCATGAGCGCGGGCTTCACCTCGCCGCGCACGTCCTGAGCGTGCGGCATCGCGTGGTTGCCGCCGAGCGCGGTGGCGTAATCGAACGTGGTGGCTTCCATGCCCAGGGGCTTGAATACCATCACCCGCATGGCGCTGTCGTAGGCCGCGCCGAGTGCCAGCCGGGGGTACGCGACGTGTCCGCCGACGAACCCGCCCGCGGCGGCGAGGGGATTGGAGTACTGGAACATCTCCCCGAACCTGCTGGTGGGCTGCATGGTGGCGAGCGTGGCGAGCGCGCTGTCGGGCGTCATATCTCCGTACTGGAACAGCCACTCGAGATCCTGGCGAGGGAGCCCGGTGCAGGCGCAGATCAGATGCTTGACTCTCACCTGCGCGGTGGTGGCGGAGTCGCCCAGCCGGAACGAGGGCAGCACGTCGGTGACCCGCGTGTCCCACGACAGCTTGCCGGCATCGACGAGCTTTGCGAGCATGAGCGTCGTCAGCGCCTTGGTGTTGGACGCCACCATGAAGAGCGTGCCGGCATCCACCGGCTGGGGCCCGCCGAGGTCCCGGACGCCGAAGCCCCCGGCAAAGACCACTTTGCCATCCTCGATCAGGCCGATGGCGACGCCGGGCACACGGGTACGCGCCATGGCGCCCTCGACGAACGCTTTCAGGGCAGCCAGCCGCCGCTTGTCGAGCTTGTGCGCCGTGCGGCCAGCAAAGGTCTCGCGCTGGTATCCTTTGGGGAGCAGCTCGCCGAAAATGAGGGCTACCTGGCTGAGACGCTTTTCGCCGACGGCCGAGGCCATATTGTAGATGGCGACCGTCCAGACCCCGTTGGCGCGTTGGACCCCCGCAGCGACATCTCGCTTCTCGTTGGGGGAGGCCTGGTAGATGTAGGTGGCGCGGTCGGTCCAGCCGTCCTCGTCGGGGCTCTGGTTTACGACCTTGAGCGGCCAGTCGGCGCCCGGCTCGTAGGCCTGCCACGCCAGAGCCACCGCGGAGTCCGCGCTCGGCGCCCGGACGTCCACGAGCGCAATGGCCGAGCCGGCCTCCGGAGGCGTGACGATCGTGGCCGGACCGCGCACCCCGACACTCCAGCCCTTCGGGGCGATGAACCGGTTACGCGCGGTGGTCGTGAGAGCCGTATCATGGGGGAGCGGCTGGGCCGATGGGGCTGACGAAGTCGCAGGGGACTCGGGACCCGGTGACCGGGGGGCGCCGGTGGAGCACGCAGACAGCAGGGCGCTCACGACGAGCACCGCCGCGGACGATGAGTACAAGCGAGGCGCGGCCATCCGATCGGTCATTCCGGAAGCAAAGTGGGAAGGGGCGGATTCTCAACCCGCGCGGGGGCGGAGGAAGGCCCGTATGGAGCCCGACGATATAAATGAAGGCCACGGCGGTCTGCGTGTAAAATCACCATGCTGAACCGGGATTTCCTGTTGTACGCGGCACACGGCGCCGTCTGGACCAGCTTCGGCGTGGCGGGCCTGTTCGTGAAACGGCAGGCATCCACCACGACCCAGTCGTCTCCGCCGCCGACCGAGCGTGAGGCCACGGCCCCGTACTCCCGCGCGGTGCTCGCGATTCACTTTCTCGCCTTCGGCGTCATGTACTTCGGCCTGGGGAATACGATCATTCCCAACCGGGTGCCGTTCTGGTTTCACGGCCAGCGCCTCGCCGGCGCCATCATCATCGCCGCCGGCGCCGCGCTCATGTGGTGGGCTCGCGTGTGGTTCGCGTCGTGGCGATTCCGGGCCAAAGTCGACGCGAGCCATCAGCTCGCAACCGGTGGTCCCTTCCGCCTCGTGCGCCACCCCATCTATCTGGGCCTGAATCTGCTCGCATTGGGGTCCGCCATCTGGGACCCGACGCTGCCCGTCTGGATCGGGTTCGGGCTCATGGTCATCGGCAGCGATCTGCGGGGGCGGACGGAAGAGCGGCTGCTGGCCGCGGTGTTTGGGCCGGCCTACACGGACTACCGCGGCCGCACCAAGCGGTTCGTGCCAGGGGTGTACTAGAGACGATCGCCTGTCACTCCATGCCCGTGAGCCGCAGCTCCGTCACCGAGTTCAGTACTCCATTCAGCTGGCGGACACCGACCAGCCGGCCGTCCCGTCGATCATACAGATAATCGATACGCTGAAGCTCGTTGCTCTCCGTGATGCACACGTTGCCGCCCTCATCACCGGTCACGGTCGCCACCTCGTGGGTGACGGGATCGCGATCGAGCACCTGCCCTGCCCGCAGTGCCGCCAACCCCGCCGGAGGCACCCAGAGCCCGCCGATCTGCGCGCTGCCGAACGCCCGGCTCCAGTGATGCTCGATCGGAGGCAGCCCCGGCCCCCCGGAGAGCGCGACGTGCTGGTCGTACCGCGCCCACCGCGGTCCGAACTGGCTCCGCTCGAAAACCACGCGCATGGGAATCGGGATCGTCGGCGCTCCCGGCACCTGCATGGCCCAGCTTCCCTCGTAGCGAAGCCGGCGCGCCTGCGCGACCCACGCCGGTGGCGGGAGTTTGGCCCAGGGGATGGCGGGCGTCCGCACATCCATGAGCGTATTCTGTGAGATGAGGGACCCACCGGCGCGCTGCGTGATCGGTCCTTCCGTTCCCGGTGGCGGGACCAGGACGGTCGTTTCGGCCGAGATGGTGGATCGGAGGAGGAGTCCGGTCTGGTCGTCAAAGCTCCAGGACGAGGATTTTCCCTGGAACCGCACCACCTGGTGCTGGCGCCGGCCGAGCGCATAGCCCATGCGCAAGACCTTCAGCTCGTCGCCGAGCCGGATGCCTGGCGCTCCAGCCAGCACTTTGGGGTGCAGCCAGAAGTCGCTGCCGGCGCCGGGCAGTCCGACCACGCCCATGAACAGCCCGATGGTCGCGCCCCCGCCGGCGGTCGGATTGATGGAGTAGATCTTGAGATCGAGCACGGCGACCGATTCATCGAGGTACACCACATTCACTACGGTGTACCCGGCATTCCCCTTCCCGGCGCCGGAGATGTCCTCCTCCCGGTAGCGCTTGCCCGAGCCCGTTACGACCCAGTTGCCCTGAGGGTCCTCGACCAGCTTCGTGCGCTCGGCGGCGATCGACGCGGCGGAGCTGAAGTAACTGATCCGGGTGCCGGGTGCCAGCCACGCCGGCGCCGGCGCGCCGCGGAGGGCGGGCAGGATGTCCAGGAATGCGTTGTGATCGACCTGTCGCTGGGCGAGGGCCTCGCCAGGCGGGCCCAGGAGTGTGGCCCACAGAACCAACATTCGCCAAGCTTGCATCATCCGGTTCACGGCGCCCCTCCGTCGTTACGTCCTTCTCTATACGCGCTGGAGGAGGGAAACCGGGATCATCGGGGGACCCGGCCTCGAGCGCCAGGGTTCGGCAGAGGACACTGTTCGGAGAGGTGGCGGCGACGGCATGTGGCACCCGCTCGAGACGGGGCAGGGACCGTGCGTCAGCCGCAGCCACCGAGGAGGTCGGCCGTGCACTTGACGGCTTCTCTCCTTTCGGTCGCTCTCTCGGCGGCCGCGCTGGGTGGTCTTGCCGCGCTACGCGCGAGCGGCGCCCGTATGCTGCATCCGCCACCGTTCCTGACACTCGCATGTGCTCTCGTGATTGCCGCGGTCACGGTCGTCCAGCTTGCGGCCGCTCCCGGTCTGCTGCCGGCGCTCATGCGCGACGCTCCGCTCGTCGCGGCTCAGCCGTGGCGCCTGATGACCTCGCTCCTTGTTCAGGACGGCGGCCGGGCCGGCGCAGTCTTCAACATCGCGGGCTTGCTCATCATAGGCACCCTGGCGGAGCGGCTGCTCGGCCGGCTGCGCTGGGCCGTCGTCGCTGCAGCGTCGGTGGGAGTGGCGCAGGCGGTCGCGCTCTCCTGGCAACCTGCCGGCGGGGGCAATTCCATCCTCACCTTTGGCCTGGCCGGCGGTGTATGCGCTACGGGTCTCTGGTCTCGCAGGGGACCGCCGGCTGCATTGTTCTCGGCCCTGGCCGGCGTCTGTTTCACGGCCCTGTTCCTTCAGCGGGACATTCACGGAGTCGCGGGGATCGCGGGTGCGGTGGTCGCCATCCTCTCCTGTCATATCGGCCGCGCGGCCAGCCAGGTATGAGGCCATCCGTGTGTCCGGCTCGACCGCTCAGGTCGTCTGCCCCTTCACGCCGAGGTCACTCACGGTCTGCTGGCCGCCCGAGGCGTTCCCGAGCATCTTTCACAACCTCCATTCAGGCCACAGATGCCAGAGAACACGCGTCGCCGACCTGCTGGCCACCAGGTACCGCATCGAGCGCGACCACCGAAGGACCTTCGTGATGGTCCGGCAAAGCCTCCAGTTCTGCATCGTCGTCATCCCGAACTTGCCGGCGCTGGTGCATCGGTTGCGGCGAGAGGGGCTACGACTGTGATGGTGCCACTGGACCCCCAGCCACTGATTCCGATCGTTGCGCTGTCCATCCCTCTGGCCGGTGTCGTCGTCTGGCTGATCGCGCTCCTGCTGTTGGCGCCCCAGATCGCGCTCGCCCAGGGCCGCGACGCCGACATCCCCACCCATGCCGACAGCGTGCGCGGCGCCGACAGTCCCAATCGCTCGTGGTGGGACGTCGCGTTCTACGACCTTCACGTTCGCGTGAACCCCGCCGACAGCGGCTTTGCCGGATGGAACGGCATCACGTTCCGCGTTCGCCACCCCGGGCAGACGATGCAGCTCGATCTCCAGGCCCCATTGTCGCTCGACAGCGTGATGGACGAGGGAAGCCGGCTCGAGACCCGCCGCGAGGCCGATGCGTGGTTCGTGACGCTTCCGACCCGGCTGACCCAGGGCGACACCCACACGGTGACCGCCTTCTACCACGGTCAGCCCGGTCGCGGGCGGCCCGCGCGCGGCGCCGGCGTCATCTGGTCGCGCGACAGCCTCGGCGCCCCCTGGTTCGCGACCTCGGACGAGCTGCCGGGCGCCAGCATCTGGTGGCCGCTCAAGGATTATCTGGGCGATGAGCCTGACAGCCAGCGGATCGCGATCACGGTGCCCGACCCGTTGATGGAGGTCTCGAACGGCCGCCTGCGTCGAACGATCCACAACGCCGATGGCACGACCACCTTCGAGTGGTTCGTCACCGAGCCGATCAATTCGTATGGCGTCGCCGTGAACGCGGGAAGGTACGGCCACTTTGCCGACACCGTTCAGGGGGAGGCCGGGCGGCTGACGCTGGATTTCTGGCCGCTCGCCGCCCATCTCGATACCGCGAAGATTCAGTGGGCCCAGGCCACCCCCATGCTGGCCTGCTTCGAGGGCTGGTTCGGCCCGTACCCGTGGTACGCCGACGGCTATAAGCTCGTCGAGACGCCGTACCTGGGAATGGAGCACCAGAGCGGCATCGCGTACGGCAACCAGTTCCTTCCGGGCTACCGCGGTCGCGACCTGTCGGGCACGGGGCTGGGGCTCGATTGGGACTACATCGTCATCCACGAGAGCGCCCACGAGTGGTTCGGCAACAGCGTCTCGACGCGCGAGCCGGGTGATCTCTGGATCCACGAGTCCTTCGCCACCTACGCGGAGGGCCTCTACGTCGAGTGCCGGCACGGTCCCACCGCCGGTGCCGCTTACCTCATCGGGCTTCGCAAGGCTATCCGGAACACAGGCCCAATCGTCGGCCCCCGCGGCGTCGCCGGGTGGTACAACTCCGACATGTACATGAAGGGCGCCAACGTCCTGCACACGATCCGGCAGCTGGTGGACGACGATGCCAGGTGGCGCACGATCCTGCGCGGGCTCACCAGGACCTTCCGCCACAGGACGGTCACGGGCGACGAGATCGAGGAGTACGTCGGCCGCGAGTCGGGGCTGGATCTGCGCCGGGTCTTCGCCCAGTACCTCACGACCGCCACGGTGCCGGCGCTGGAGTATCGGGTGGAGCGAGGGACTCTGCGCTATCGCTGGGCCGGGGTGGTGCAGGGGTTCGCGATGCCGGTGCGGGTCCAGATCCCGGGCCGGGGTCGGCGGTGGATCCGGCCGACGGAGGCGTGGCAGCATCTCCAGGTGCCTTCGCCGACGGGCGCCGCCGTGATCGTGGATGAGGACTTCTACGTCACTGCACGTAACCTGCAGCCCCACCCTCGTACCCCTTGATCGTTCCGATGGACCACCGGAGATTTCATGGGAACACCGCTTCGCCGCGATCGCGGGGAAGAGTGCATTCAGGAGGGGAGATCATCATGCCGGCAACCACGACCCCGACCAAGGACGACGCCCAGATCCGCGAGCGTATCGATGAGTGGCTGGAAGCGCTTCGCGCCAAGGACCTCAACGCCTTGATGGCCCATTATGCACCGGACATCATCGTGTTCGACCTCATGCCTCTGCAAACCCGGGGCATAGACGCCTACAAGAAGAACTTCGAGGCGTGGTTCGCCTCGGTGCAGGGGCCGATCGACTACGAGATACCCGATAGGCGTCTCTCGATCAGCGGGGACGTCGCTTTCTGCCATTACGTGGGCCATGTCAGGTATACGAGGACGACCGGAGAGAGAACCGACTACTGGGTGCGGGTGACCATGGGTCTCCGGAAGACGAGCGGCCAATGGCTGGTGACCCATGAGCATGTGTCGCTGCCGTTCCTCGATATGGAAACAATGCGAGCTGCGCTTGCGTCCAGTCAAAGAGGCGTCGCAGGCTGACCCGCAGCCGGCAAGCGCCCCCGAGTGGAGCTCCATGAGATTCCTTGATTTCGGAACCGCGACCCCGCGCGAGGTCGCCCCAGGTTACCTGGGCCGCTACTTCCACTCGGACCAGGTCACTCAGGGCCGAGTGGACATCGCCCCCGGCGCCGTCATCCCCGATCACTCCCACCCGCACGAGCAGTGGACCCTGCTGCTGAGCGGCGCATTCGAGCTGACGGTGTCAGGCCAGACTCACACCCTGCGACCCGGCCAGATGCTCTATATCGCCCCGCATGAGCGCCATTCCGCACGGGCGATCACTGCCTGCGCGGTCCTCGACGTGTTTCATCCGCCGCGGGACGACTATCGCTGACGGGACAGGATCGCTGTCAGGAAGGAGGAGGCTCGGAGGGGGCCGACTGCCCTGTCGGGATTACCGGGCCGTCGCTTCCTCCACCATCACCCGGAGCCGGCTCATTCCCTCCACCACCGCCCGCTCCTCCGGCCCGAACGAGAACCGCACGTAGTTCCGGAACCGGGAGGGACGACCGCTGCGGCGCTTCCCGGGATTGACATCGAAGAACTCGCCCGGCACGCAGATCACCTTGTGCTCGAGCGCCGCCCGGAAGAACGTCATGCCGGTGTTGATCGACGGCGGCAGCGCGGACACGTCGCCCCACCAGTAGAACGTGCCCTGCGGCTCCAGGTCGAAGCGCACGCCGGCCGCGATCAGCCCTTCACCGAGAATCCGCCGCTTCCCGAGGAACGCCGCACGGATCGCCGCCGTCTCGGCGCAGGCGACCTGGCGCGAGAGCAGCGGCACCGCCGAGCGTTGGAGCGGCTTGCTGCCGCCGCCATCGAGAAACGACCCGCTGCTCGACACGGCCTCGATCACCTGCCTCGGTCCTACGATCCACGTCGTCCGCCATCCGGGGTAACGCCAGTTCTTGGTGAGCCCGTCGAACAGCACGATGGGGTCCGCGTCCACGTCGTCCACGTAGCGAGCGGCCGAGACCATGTCCTGGCCGCCGTCGCCCCAGATGTAGTGGGAGTAGAACTCGTCGATCAGGAGCGTGCAGCGAAGCTCGCGGGCCAACCCGACCCATCCCTCCAGCTCTGCGCCCTGGATCACCTTGCCGGTCGGGTTGCAGGGATTGGACAGCAGCAGCGCGGACAGGCCGCGTCCCGTGATCTCGCGCTCGAGGTCGTCGAGCCCGAAGTGATAGCCGCTCGATCCTTCCAGCGCGATCGGGATCGAGGTGAAGAGCTTGAAGATGTCGAGCAGCTCTTCGTACGCCGTGTAGTCGGGGAGGAAGTGGCCGAGGTTGATCTCGCCGAGCGCGGCCACGGCGCGGGTGAGTGACGCGCGGCCGCCGCCGCAGATGCAGACGTTCTTCTCGGTGTACTGCGAGCGCTGGCCCTGGCGATACAGCTCGTTGTACAGCTCGGCCACCGCCCGCCGCAGCTCCCAGATGCCAGGCACCGGCGCGTACTCCTGGTCGTCCACCCCGATCTCCACCTGATGTACGCGGGGCGGGGCCCCGGGGAGCGGGCCGGTCTCGGGCTGCCCCTGCCCCAGGTTGCACCACTCCGGGTGCCCGTAGCGGAATCCGCGACGGGCGGCCTCCGCCATCACGTAGATGACGCCGGTGAACGGAACGGGACGGAAGCCGGGGATGGTGGGACGGGTCATAGGGCTGTAAGGTAGTGGGCAGCCCCCAACCCTCGTGAGGGTCACCTGGCCGTATCGGACATAGCCGTCCCGCCTCGCCGGGCCGGCCAGCTCCTTCGTGTGCTCGGCGCGACCTTCGGCGTGGCCGTCATCATCGGCAACACCATCGGCGTCGGCATCCTCCGCACTCCCGGCAACATCGCCGCGCTGCTTCCCACACCCGGTCTCTTCCTCGGAGTCTGGATCCTCGGTGGCCTCTACGCCCTCCTCGGCGCCATCTCGTTAGCCGAGCTTGGTGCGATGATCCCCAAGTCGGGTGGCCAGTACGTGTTCGTCCGGCATGCGCTCGGCGGGTACGCGGGGTTCGTCGTCGGATGGAGTGACTGGATCTCGACGGCGGGTTCGGCCGCTTTGATGGCGATGGTGATCGGCGAGTATCTCGGCGTTCTGGTGCCCGCCGCCCATGGCCGTGGGCCGGCGGTGGCCGCCACAGTGGTGTTCGCTTTCGCGGTGCTCTATTGGCGCGGTATCCAGTGGGGCGATCGGGGCCAGCAGCTCCTCAGCCTGCTCAAGGCGACCGCACTCGCGGTGCTCGTCGTGGCCTGCTTCACCTTCGGCTCGCGCGCGTCGGGTGGGGCGTCCCCGGCGGCGCCGACCGGGGCCGCGTTCGCCACCGCGCTCATCCTCGCGCTGCAGGGCGTGATCTACACCTACGACGGCTGGAACGGAGTGGTTTACTTCAGCGGCGAGGTGAAGGACCCCGGTCGCGACATCCCGCGCGCGATGGCGGGAGGCGTGGTGTTCGTCATCGTGATCTACCTGCTGATCAACCTCGCGATCCTCTACGTGCTGCCGATCTCGCGCATGGCCGGCGACCCCTTCGTCGCCGGGACCGCCGCCAGCGCCGTCTTCGGCCCCTCCGGCGATGTCGTCATTCGCACGATCATGATCGTATCCGCACTCGGCGCGGTGAGCGCGTGTCAGCTCATGGCGCCGCGGGTGATCTTCGCGATGTCCCGCGACGGGCTCATGCCGGCGGCCGTCGGGAGGGTCAACGAGGGCGGGACGCCAACGGTGTCGACCGTCGTGAGCACCGCGGTGGCGCTGGCCTTCATCGCCACCAACACGTTCGATACCGCGCTCGCCCTCATCGCATTCTTCTTCGTCGCCAACTACACCCTTTCCTTCATCTCCGTGTTCGTGCTCCGGCGCCGCGAGCCCGACACGCCGAGACCGTATCGGGCGTGGGGTTTTCCCTGGACCACCGGGATCGCGCTGGCGGGGTCGATTGCGTTCCTTGGAGGCCAGGTCGTGGGTGACACGCGCAACAGTCTCTGGTCCATCGGGCTCCTCGCGCTCAGTTATCCGGCGTATCTGGTGGTGCGCGGGCGGGCCGCGCCGAAAGCCTAGCGGGGATCCGCATCCATGGATCTCACGAGCGGCTCGCCTTTCTGGCCGATCCATGACGGCCTGCCGGCGTCGTATCCGCCACTCCGTCAAGACCGGCGCAGCGATGTGGTGGTGATCGGGGGCGGAATCACCGGTGCGTTGACGGCCAACCGGTTCGCGCTGGCGGGCATCCACACGGTGCTGCTGGAGGCCGACGAGATCGCGCACGGAAGCACCGCCGCGACCACTGCGCTGATCCAGTACGAGATCGATACCCATCTCGTGGACCTGATCGAGCTGGTCGGCGCCGACCGTGCGGTGCGGACTTATCGGCTGTGTCTGGAGGCCGTGCGCGGCATCGAGGCCCTCGCGACGGGGGGCGGCGACGGTTGCGGCTGGAGGTCGGCCCGGAGCCTGTATCTTGCCAGCCGGCGACGCGACCGCCGGGTGCTCGAGCGAGAGCGGCTGGCCCGCCGGTCGGCCGGCATCGAGGTGGACTATCTCGGTGAGCGGGACATCCGCGAGCGATTTCCGTTCAAGAGGGCCGCCGCGCTCCTGTCACCCGTCGCCGGCGAGGTTGACGCCTACCGACTCACCCACAAGCTGCTGGCCGAGGCGCACGAGGCGGGCCTCGAGGTGTACGATCGGACCCCGGTCGTGAAGTATGGGAGCAACCGGGACGGCGTCGAGGTTGCCACCGCTGACGGCCACCGGGTCGCGGCACGCAGGGCAGTGTTCGCCACGGGGTACGAGACGCCCGCATTCCTCGACCGGTCCATCACCCGCCTGCTCAGTACCTACGCCATCGCCACCGACCCGCTCGAGCGCTCGAAGGTGTGGGACGATGAGCGCTGTCTCATCTGGGAGACCGCGCGCCCCTATTTCTACGCGCGCATGACCTCGGACGGCCGGGTCCTCGCGGGCGGCGCCGACACCCCGTTTGCCACGTCCCACAAGCGCGCGAAACTGCTCGAGCGGCGCACCCGAAAGCTCGAGGAGCAGCTCCGGGGCATTCTCCCGGACACCGTCTTCGGCGTCGACTGGCGTTGGGCCGGGACATTCGGGGAGACGAAGGACGGGCTCCCCTACATCGGCACGACCCGGCAATTCCCCCACGGATACCTCGCGCTCGGCTACGGTGGAAACGGAATTACCTTCAGCTGGATCGCCGCCGGCATCCTGCTCGACCTCTTTCTCGAGCGCGGCAGCGAGGACGCGGCACTGTTCGGGTTCGACCGCTAGGCGCTCCGGCCGACACCGTGTTTCCGCCGCGTCGCGACCCCTGACCTGCGAGGAGCAGCCGCTCGTGTCTTCGATTCTTCCCAGTCGCCATCAACCACCGCTTCCGCTCGATCGCGTCATCCTCCACGACCCGCCGGGCGCCGAAGCGATCGAGATGGACGTGCTGATCGTGGGGGCCGGACCGGCGGGCCTCTCGTGCGCGATCGAGCTGGCGCGTTTGATGAAGCGCGACCAGGAGAACGGCGGCAGCATGGGCGACCTCGCCATCGGTGTGCTCGAAAAGGCAGGCAGCCTCGGCGAGCACAGCCTCTCGGGCGCCGTCGTGAATCCGCGCGCCTTCCGCGAATTGTTCCCCGACCTGTCGCCCGACGCGCTGCCGTTCCGCCAGGCGGTGACGGGAGAGGCCGTCTACCTGCTCACGGAGGGCAGGGCGCAGCGAATCCCCACGCCGCCCACGATGCACAACGCCGGCTACCATACCGCCTCCCTCTGCGAGATGGTGCGGTGGCTCGGCGAGCGCGCCGAGGAGCTGGGCGTGAACCTGTTCGCGGGGTTCCCGGTAGACTCGCTGCTGGTGGAGGGGTCCGGCGTCCGCGGGGTGCGCACCACGGGGTCGGGACTCGAACGAGGCGGGAGTCGCACCGCCGATTACGCCGAGCCGACCGATCTCACCGCCAAGATCACGATCGTCGCCGAAGGGACGCGGGGCACGCTGGGGCAGGCGTGGCGTGAATGGCAGCGCGTGCGGTCGGCCAATCCGCAGCTCTTCGCGCTCGGCGTCAAGGAACTGTGGGAGACGCCGCGCCCGCTCGATCGTGTGATCCATACGCTCGGCTGGCCGCTTCCCACCGACGCCTTCGGCGGCAGCTTCATGTATCCCCTCGGCTCCAGCCAGGTGGCGCTCGGCCTCGTCGTCGGTCTCGACTACCACGAGGCCTCGCTCGACGTGCACGAGCTGCTCCAGCGACTCAAGCTCCACCCGCTGTTCAAGTCCCAGCTCGAGGGCGGGCAGCTCCTGGAGTGGGGTGCCAAGACCATCCCCGAGGGCGGCTACTACGCGCTGCCGGATCGCCGGAGCGGCGACGGCGTCATGCTGGTGGGCGACACCGTCGGGTTCGTGGATGTCCCGTCGCTCAAGGGCATCCATTACGCCATGCAGTCGGGCATGTACGCGGCGCGCACCGCGTTCGCGGCTCTCAAGACCGGCGACGTGACCGCAGCCGCGCTGTCGGCCTACGATCGCCAGATCGACGGCAGCTACGTCGTCTCGGACATGCACCGTACCCGCAACATGAGGCTGGCGTTCAAGGACGGATTCTGGCTCGGTGGCGTCAAGGCGGGACTCATGACGATTACCGGGGGGCGTTTTCCCGGCGGCAGGATCGAGATGCCGGAGGACGCGGCCACGCCCCGCCGGGCCGGCGGCGGTCGGCCGTTCACACCCGACGGCCAGTTGACGTTCGGCAAGCTGGATGCGGTGTTCAAGTCGGGTAACGCGACGCGCGATACCATCCCTTCGCACCTCCTCGTCGGCACCGATGTACCGCCCGACGTCGCCGACTTCTACGCCCACATGTGCCCGGCCGGCGTGTACGAGCGGGTGGGCGACGAGCTGCGGGTCAACCCTCCCAACTGCGTTGACTGCAAGGCGACCGATGTTCTGGGCCCGCGCTGGACTCCCCGGGAAGGAGGCAGCGGTCCCAAGTACCGCCTGATGTAGGTGGAACGCCTCCCGCCCGTCTCCCTCGAATCGCAAGGAACGCGGCGCGAGTCACGCCACCCTCCTCCGGTCTCCATCTCGCCGCCCCCCGGCCCTTTCCCGGCATCACGTCCTCCACGCCCGCGCAGAGCAACGGATTGCATGAGACCGAGCCGCATGGCGCCGTGACAGTTGACCGCGCGGCTCACGGAATCCGATCCATCGGCCGACAACTAGCTGAACGGTGTTCGCTTCCTGCGGGCAGTGTGCGGGTGTCGTCACTCCGGAATGGTCCGGCTTTTGACCTCTCGTCGACCGGCGTTCGCGGCGGGCGGCTGGCAGTGGGCGGTGGGCGGGGACCGATCTCCTGGCTCATCGATCGCTGCCCGACCGCCCGCCATCGGCATCCACTTCTGCGAGGAGGAAGGGATGAGTCCTCGTCGGACACTGTGTCATTGCGCGCTCGCGTTGCTCGTTGCGAGCGCCGTGCCCATGCCCGTCGCGGCCCAGACCAGCACCGCGGCGGGGTGGCAGGCCACGTCTGCGTCGGTGCTCAAGAGTGCCCTCCGGGCTGTTTCGGCCGCCCAGGTGCGTTACTTCCAGACGCAGAAGACCTACTCGAGCGGTACGGACGCCTTGGGCTTCAAGTCCGAGACTGGCGTTCAGGTCCAGATTCTCGCCGCCGGACCGACGGGCTGGCAGGCTCGCGCCATGCACCGGCAGCAGCCCGGACGGAGCTGCGTGATCTTCGTCGGCAGCGTGGACGGCGTCGACCCTCCGAGCACCGACGGCGACCACGAGATGGCGGGGGAAGAGGGCATCCCGCTGTGTGACCGGATGCGCTGACCGATGCCCAGCCCGAGAACGGGCGCGGCCGCGGCCAAGCCCGGGTGGGTCATGAAGGTGGTGAAGCTCGGCGCCGGCACCCTCTCCGCGGGCGCGGCGCTGGTTTCCATTCTGAGCTCCACCAACTCGCTCAAGGAGTTCGTCCACTCTCCGAAGAAGGCCCTCCTTCACACCGGCTCCGAGGCGCATTGGGCCGGGCTGACGCCGTCCGCCGACACCGCGACCTTCCTCGGCGACTCGGTGCATCTCGCGGCCACCGCCACGGACGAGCGCGGAGCCACGATGACGAGCATCGCGCCGGTATGGACCAGCACCGACGAGACGATCGCCACGGTGGACCAGGGCGGGACAGTGGTGGCCCGGGGTCCAGGAATCACCACGATCGTCGCCAGCGTGGACAAGGTCGTCGCCCGCTCCCGGATCACCGTGCGGCAGACGCCGGTGGGCATCCGGATCGGCGACAGCCTGCTCTGGATCCCGGAGGGTGAGCGAGGCAGGCCGCACGCCGAGGTCGTGGACGCGGGCGGCTCGCCGATCGCCGGCGCGGCGGTCGCGTGGCGCACGTCGGACGGCGCAATCGTCTCGGTAGATAGCACCAGCGAGGCCCTGGGGATGACGCCGGGCGTTGCGACGCTCACCGCGGTGCACGGCGACCTGCAGGCCGGACTGCGGGTCCAGGTTCAGGCGGTGCCCGCGTCGGTGACCGTCACGGGGGGTGAAGACCAGCGCGCCCCGGCTGGGCATCCGCTCGCCACCCCCGTGACCGCCCAGGTGGTATCGCGAAGCGGAAGGCCCGTGTCGGGTGTCAGAGTGGAGTTCCGGATTCAGGACGGCGAAGGCACCTGCGTCCCGGCGGTAGACACGTCGGACGCACGTGGGACAGTGCAGACCCTGTGGACGCTGGGCGACGCGCCCGGACGCCAGCATCTGGCCATCTCGACCGAAGGCGTGAGCGTCGTCCCCGTGCTCACCTCCGAGGCTGATCCGTTGCCTGGGCGCACCAGGATCGTGCTCGTGAGCGAGAACCTGGCCGGATCAGTGGGGGACACGCTGAGCGAGCCGGTGGTGGTACGGGTGACGGATTCGACCGGTGCCGCGCTCGCCGACGTGCCGATCGCGTGGAGCACGCCCGACGGCGGGAAAGTGTCGGCTCGTGCCACCCGGACCGACTCGCTGGGCGAGGCACGCGCGTGGTGGACTCTAGGCCCCAGGTCCGGCCGCCAGCGGATCCAGGTCCAGGTGGGTAATCCCCGGGCGGTGCCGATCTTCACGGCCCGCGCGATGGGTCGGGCGGGGGCGGCGGCGACGATCGCCATCCGGGCGGGCGACGCGCAGGTCGGGTCCGCGGGGACCGCGCTCCCAAAGGTCCTCGTGATCCAGGCGCTCGACCGCCTGGGAAACCCCGCCGCCGATGCGCGAGTCCTGATCTCGCCCAAGTCGGGCAGCGTCGCCGACAGTGCGGTGCGGACCGATTCGGCCGGTCAGGCCGCGGTGCGCTGGACCCTGGGGAAGACCGCGGGACAGCAGCGGCTGGCGGTAAGGCTGGAGGGATCGAGGTCGGCCATGGAAATCACCGCTCGGGCACGGAGCCGCGATGCCGCCAAGGTCGAGCTGTTGTCGATCCAGTCGGCGCTGGCCTCCGGGAAGTCCGCCCCGAGACAGGTGACTCTGGCGGTGACGGTGACCGACGAGTACGGCAACCCCGTGGTCGAGCGGACCATGCGGTTCACCAGCTCGAGCGGGACCGTGAGCCCCGTACGCGTCTCGACCGACGCCAAGGGCCAGGCTCGCGTGCAGTTCACGCCGGGCGGGAAACCGGGCAAGCGTACCGTCGTGGCGGAGGTGCCGGGCACCCCCGCCAAGGCGACCTTCACTCTCCCATGACCTTGATGATCACCCGCTTGCGCCGCTGACCGTCCCACTCCCCGTAGAACACCCGCTGCCAGGGGCCGAAGTCGAGCTTGCCCGCGGTAATCGGTACGATCACCTCGTGGCCGATCGTCAGGCTGCGCAGGTGCGCCGCGGCGTTGTCCTCGCCCGTCTCATTGTGCCGGTAGCGCGGCGGGTCCCACGGTGCGATGGTCCCCTCCAGCCATTTGAGAATGTCCTGCCACAGACCGGACTCGTGATCGTTCACGAAGACCGAGGCCGAGATGTGCATGGCGGAGACGAGGACGAAGCCTTCCTTCACGCCGCTCTTGCGCACCTCGGCCTCGACCCGATCGGTGATGTCGATGATTTCCTGGCGCTTCCCGGTCTCGAACCAGAGATAGTGAGTGTGGGTGATCATCAGCGCAGCAGCTCCTCCAGCCGCACCGCGGTGTCGGTCTTCTCATCCCGATACTTGACGATGACCGGCGTGTAGAGCGCGATGCCGGCCTCGTGCCCCGACCCGCTGCGGACCGGGCGGGTGCCGGGAACCACGACGGCGCCCGCCGGGATCTCGAGCGGTGTGTCGCCGTCCTTCCGGTACACCCGGTCGTGCACCAGGTCGAAGACGGCCGTCCCGCCGGTCAGGATCGTTCCCGGAGCCAGCACCGCCCGCTCCCGCACGATCGTCCCCTCGTACACCCCACAATTGCCGCCGACCAGCACGTCGTCCTCAACGATCACCGGCAGCGCCCCGGCCGGCTCGAGCACCCCGCCGATTTGTGCCGCGGCCGACAGGTGTACGCGCTTCCCGATCTGAGCGCAGCTCCCGACGAGCGCGTGACTGTCCACCAGGGTGCCCTCGTCCACCCAGGCGCCGGCGTTGATCCACATCGGCGGGACGCAGATCACGCCCCGTGCGACGTAACAGCCATCCCGGATCGAGGATCCCCCGGGGACGATGCGGATGCCGTCGTCGACTCCCACCGGCCTGAGCCCGTACGTGTCCTTGTCGTAGAATGGGAAGGGGCCGCCGGTTGCGGCGGGCGCGAGCGTGCCGAGCCGGAAGCCGAGGAGGAGGCCGGACTTGACCCAGGCGTTGGCGCGCCAGACGCCGTCGGCGCCGCGCTCAGCGGATCGGACGGTGCCGGCATTGAGCGCGACCTTGAGCGCGACGAATGCCGCACGGGCTGCGTCCTCCTCGCCCGCGGGTACGCCGCCGGCGTAGCGCACGATGGCCGCGCGGAGCGCACCCGGGTCAGAGGCCGGCGACACCGGCGGCCTCCATCGCTGCGGTGAGCGCGGCGCGCGTGCCGGCGCTCGCGGTGACGAGAGGCAACCGCAGCGCGTCGCGGATTCTGCCCATCAGGGCGAGCCCGGCCTTCACCGGGGCGGGATTGGTCTCGAGGAAGTTGGCGTCCATGAGCGGCAGGAGTCGCAGATGTGCCTGGCGGGCCTGCTCGAGGTCGCCCGCCAGCGCGAGGCGAATCAGCTCCGTCATCGCGGCGGGAGCTTCATTCGAGGTAACCGAGATGAGCCCGTCGCCGCCGAGGGCGATGATCGGAAGCGCGAGCCAGTCGTCGCCGGAGAGCAGCGAGAACCGCTCGGGGCGGCCACGGAGGATCTCCATCATCTGATGCAGGTCCGCGCTGGCCTCCTTGATGCCCACGACGTTCGGGTGCTCGCTGAGGCGGAGCGTCGTCGCGGCGGACAGGTTCACGGCGGTGCGGCCGGGGACGTTGTACAGACACACCGGCCTGGTCGACGCGTCGGCGATGGCGCTGAAGTGGCGGTAGAGGCCTTCCTGCGTCGGCTTGTTGTAATAGGGGGTGGCCGTGAGAATGTAGTCCGCGCCCCCGCGGCACATTCGGAGGGACTCGGCCACGGCGCGGACGGTGTCGTTGCTGGTGGCGCCCGCCATCACCGGGACTCGCCCGGCGGCGGTCTCCACCACGGTGGCGACGACCTGCTCGCGCTCGCGGTCGTCGAGGGTCTGCGCCTCGCCGGTCGAGCCGCAGGGAACGAGCAGATCGATTCCCTCGGCGATCTGCCACTCGACCAGGCCTCGGAGCGCGTCGAGATCCAGCTCGCCGCCTTCCGTGAACGGGGTGACGAGTGCGGTGCCGCACCCCCGAAGGCGATTCATTCGCCGGCCCCGAACAACATCTCCTCGAACGTATGAACGCCCGGATGTCCCGGTAACCACTCCGCGGCGGCCAGCGCGCCCGCGGCGAAGCCGTCGCGACTCCGCGCCTCGTGGCGGAAGGAGATGCTCTCGAAGGGACCCTCGTAGGTCACGAGATGATTTCCGGGAATGGCGCCTGCTCTGATCGACGTGATGGGAAACGAGCGCGACGGGTCGCCCCGTGCGAGCGCGGCCGCCAGTGCGCGGGCCGTGCCGGATGGGGCATCGTGCTTGGCCGCGTGGTGCTCTTCCAGCATGAACGCATCGAACTCGGCGCGGCCGGCGAATCGCCGGGCGAGTTCGGTGGCGGTCCGGAGAAAGAGGTGGACGCCGACCGAGAAGTTGGAGGCGTGCAGCAGCGCGCCATGTGCACGCTCAACGAGCACAGAGATCCTGGGGAGCTCCCCCTGCCAGCCGGTGGTGCCGGTGACCGTCGGCATGCCGGCCTCGATCAGGCGCTCCAGATTGGGGACGACGGCCCCGGGCTCGGTGAACTCGATGGCGACATCGGCTCCCGTAAGTCGCTCGCGGGTCAAGCCGCACCCGCCGGCGTTCTCCGCGGCGCCGATGACCGAGTGGATCGTGTGGCCCCTGCCTTCGGCCAGCGCGGCCACCGCCCGGCCCATCTTCCCCGCGCCCACGACCACGATTCTCATGTGGCGCTCCCCGACCCGAAGAACTCCTGGTGCAGGCGCTGAACGACACCAGGCCCGTCCTGCTCCCTCACCACGAACGTCATGTTGATCGCCGACGCGCCCTGCGAGATCACCTCGACATTGGCAGGCTGCACCGCCTTGAAGAGCCGGGCCGCCAGCCCCGGGGTGTGCTTGAGGCCGATCCCGACGATCGCGACGATGGCCCGCCCTTCCTCGACCCACACCTCGCCCAGCTCCGACAGCTCGCCCACCACCACGTCGATGCGGGACCGGTCCTCCACGGTGAGCGAGACGCTCACCTCGCTGCTCGCGAGCACATCCACCACTACCTCGTGCCGCTCGAACACCTCGAACATCGCGCGAAGAAAGCCATAAGCGCCGAGCATGCGGGGCGCCCGGATGTTGACCACCGTGATACCGCGCTTGAAAGAGATCGACCGGACCGGCGAATCGCCCATTCGCTCCAGCTCCGCCTCGGGCTCGATGAGCGTCCCTGGGTCTTCGGGTTTCGTGGAGTTGAGGACGACGATGGGAATCCCCGCGCGCACGAGCGGCTGCGCCGTGGCCGGGTGCAGCACCTTGGCGCCGAACGTCGCCAGCTCGGCCGCCTCCTCGTAACTCGCGGCGGCGAGCGTTCGGGCCGAGGGGACGATCCGGGGGTCGGCGGTCATGAGTCCATTGACGTCGGTCCAGATCTCGACTCGGTCCACAGCGAGCGCCGCGCCAAGGAGGGCGGCGGTGAAGTCCGAGCCGCCGCGGCCGAGCGTGGTGGGGCGGCCGTCGAGGGTGGCGCCCAGGAACCCCTGGGTGACGACCAGCCGCCCAGCGATGGCGAGCGGCGCCAGCTGCGCCTCCGCCCGCTCCGTCATCCCCGAAATGTCGGGCGCCGCCCGGGTGAACCGGTCGTCGGTGACCATGATGGGCCTGATGTCCACCCAGACGGCGTCGAGTCCGGCGCCCACCATTGCCGCCGCGATGAGCCGCGAGCTCCAGAGCTCGCCACGGCCGGCCAGGGCGTCGAGCTCGGCCGGCATCATCCGCTTCCCGAGACCTCGCGTGAGCTCGCGGCCGAGCGCCGTCGCGTCCATCCGGATCTGCTCGAGGGCCTGCTCCGAGCCGGGCAGCTCGCGGGCCGTCTCGGCGTGGCGCGCGACGAGCGCGAGCACGGCCGCGTCCACCGCGGCACCATTGCCCGACTCGACGAGCGGCGCGATCGCCAGCAGCACATCGGTGACCCCGGCCAGGGCGGAAACGACGACGACGGGCTGGTCGTCGCGGCGGGCGCGGATGACCTCGATCAGCCGGCGAATGGCGGCTGCGTCGGCCACCGACGTGCCGCCGAATTTCGCGACGATCATCCCGGCCGGTCCACCCGCCCGTCGGCCACGAGAAGCTCCGCGATCTGCACCGCCTGCCCCGCCGCGCCGCGAACGGTGTTGTGGCCCAGCACCACCATCCGAAGATCGAGGATGGGACAGGGACGCACCCGGCCTACCGTCACGGCCATTCCCCTGCCACGCTCGAGGTCGAGTCTCGGCTGCGGCCGGTCGGCGCGGAGATCGACCTCGACGGGCGGGTTCGGCGTCGAGGGCAGCTCCGCCACGCAGGGCGACGCCCGGAATCCGCCGAGCGCCGCGAGCGCGTCGTCCACACTGACCCGTCGCGCAAAACCGACCGACACGGTCTCGAGATGTCCATCGATCACCGCGACCCGGTTGGTGTGCGCGCTCACTCCGAAGGCCGCCGGTGTCACGCCGGAGTCGCCCAACGTCCCAAGGATCTTCCGACTCTCGCGGTCGATCTTTTCCTCCTCGCCGCTGATGAACGGCACGACATTGCCGACGATGTCGAGCGACGGCACGCCCGGGTAGCCGGCGCCCGACACGGCCTGCATCGTGGAGACGAAGAGTTTCTCGACGGTGAACGCCTGATGAAGCGGCGCCAGCGCCATGACGAGCGCCGCGGTGGAGCAGTTGGGATTGGTGAGAACGGCCCCCGTCCATCCCCGGGTCTCCCGCTGCCGATCGATCAGCCGCAGGTGATCGGCGTTGACCTCGGGGACGAGCAGCGGCACATCGGGGTCCATCCGGTGGGTCCGCGCGTTGGTCACGACGTGCGCGCCGGCCGCCGCGAAGGCCTGCTCGATCGGGCCGGCGACGTCCGCGTCGAGGGCCGAAAAGACGATCGGCCCCTGGAGCGGCGGCTCGCACGGGCGGATCGTGAGCGACGCGATGCGGTCGGGCAGGCTCACGGTCTCACGCCAGCGGACCACATCGCCGTAGCGCTTGCCCGCGCTCGCCGAGGAGGCCGCGAGGGCGGCGATCTCGAACCAGGGGTGATCCGCCAGGAGCCGCACGAACTTCTGGCCGACGGTGCCGGTCGCACCCAGTATGGTGACGGGGATCTTCGCGGTCATCGTGCCTCGCGGGCGAGGAGGGTATCGGCGAGCCGGACGTAGAGGTCCACACCGCGGAGGAGATCGGCCTTGCGAATGAACTCGCCGTCGGTGTGCGCGACCCGGATGGAACCGGGACCAAGCTGATAGCACTCGCCCCAGGTGCGCAGAAAGGGCAGATCGCTCGTGTAGCTCACGACGGTCGTCTCCCAGCCTTCGGGCGTCGCGCCGGCCTTGTGGAAGGGGATCTCGACGGGAAACCCGATCGTCACGCCCGGAGCGGCCAGACCCAGGATGGCCGACTTGAGACTCTCGGCCGGCTCGACCGTCCGGATGAGTATCTGCGCCGACGCGCCCGGGGCGAGCACGTTGGGGGCGATGCCGCCTTCGATGAGGCCGACGTTGAGGGTGGACGGCCCGAGCAACGGGTCGCTCGGAAGTGGCAGCCGCCGGATGCGCTCGATCGTGTCGAGCAGCGCCGCGATCGCGCTGGCCCCCTCGTCGGGATACGCGGAGTGCGCCGCGCGGCCGGTCGCCCGGAGGTCCACCCGCAGCGAGCCCTTCTGTCCGACGGAGAGGCGATTCTCGGTCGGCTCTCCATTCACCAGAAACCGGCCGCGGGGGCCGAAATCGGCCGCCGCCCGGGCGCCGTCCGAGCCGTTTTCTTCGCCCACCAGAAAGAGCAGGCCGATGCGCCGCTCGCCCCTGGCGGCGAGCCGCTCCGCCGCCGCGATTATCGCCGCGGCGAGACCCTTGGCGTCGCAGCTTCCCCGTCCCCGAATCGCCTCGTCATCCTCGGACAGCGGTACGTAGGGCGGGACGGTGTCGAGGTGGGTGGCGAAGACCAGCTCGGGCGTCTCGCGGAAGGCATAGAGGTTGTCCCGTCCCGGCGAGACCTCCTGCCGGAGGGTCCGGTACCCGATTCGGCACAACGTGCCCTCGAGGAAATCGGTGGCAGGGCACTCACACCCCGTCGGGGTGTCGAGGGCGACGAGGGCCCGGGTGAGCTCGAGTGGGTCCATGAACGAAAACCCCGCCGGCGGTACGCGCGGCGGGGCTCCAGGTCGAATGTTGTCCGGACTACTCTACGCCGACCGAGGCCCGCCCCCGCGGAGAGGGGTGCGCTTCTTCGTGGTCATCGCGGCCGCGCAGCGGGTGGTCACCGTGATCGCCTCGGATACCGAAAGGTCAGGAGGCAACTTAGGAGGCGGGTCCGCCCGCGGCAAGTGGGGCCGCGGCAGCATCGCCGGCGGCGGCGGCGCGCCGCCCCTCGTCCAGATCGACGAAGGCGAGAATGACGGCGCCCACCGCAAAGAACGCGATGACCGACAGAATGGCGTTGCGGCTCGAGCCGGTCGCGGCGATCGTGCCGGCGAAGATGAGCGGCCCGAAGATGCCCGCGAACTTCTCGAACACGCTGAAGAATCCGAAGAACTCGCCGGATTTGTGGCGCGGAACCATGGAGGCGAACAGCGACCGGCTGAGCGCCTGGGTGCCGCCCTGCACCATGCCCACCAGTCCCGCCAGCACGAAGAAGTGCGTGGCGGTCTTCATGAAATAGCCCAGGATGCTGATGGCCGTGTAGACCAGAAGGCCGAGGAAGAGCGCGCGCTTGGCGCCGATCCGCCCCGCCAGGATGCCGAAGAGAAAGGAAAACGGGATGCCGACGAACTGCACCAGCAGGATCGCCGCGATCAGGGCACCCTGACCGATGCCGATCTCGGTCCCGTAAGCGGTCGCCATCTTGATGATGGTCTGGATGCCGTCGTTGTAGACCAGGAAGGCGAGCAGCATGAGGAATGCCTGTCGGTAGCCCTTGAGCTCCCTGAAGGTTTCCCCCAGCCGGAGGAACGCGGCCCGCACCGGATTCTCCCCGCGCCACTCATCCGTTTCGAGTCGCGGGGCCGGCTCCGGCACGCGCCGGAAGAGCGGGAGCGAGAAGACCAGCCACCACACGGCGACGGAAAGGAAGGCCAGGCGGGCGGGAAGCGTCGCCTGCGAGCCGGAGAGGTCGGGTCCGGAGGGCAGCCCGAACCAGGCGGGTTTCTGGATCCAGGCGAGATTGAGCGCGAGCAGGATCCCGCCGCCGACGTAGCCCATGGCGTAGCCGGCGGTCGAGACCCGATCGATCTCATGGGGCTGTGCGATGTGCGGGAGCAGGGATTCGTAGAAGACGAAGCTCCCTGCCACGCCGATCAGCGCGAGCGCGAAGAGGACCGATGCGAAGTCGAGGTCACCGCGCTCCACGAAGAACAATCCGGCCACGGCCAGGGCGCCCAGGAGCATGAAGATGGCGGTCCAGCGCTTCTTGGTGCCCCCGAAATCGGACACGGCGCCCAGCACCGGCGAGACCAGCGCGATGACGACGAGCGCGATGGTATTGACGGTGGCGAGTCGCTGGGTCGCGCCGCTCTCGCCCAGGTGCAGTCCGGCTCCCGCCACCTTGACGAAGTAGATGGGGAAGACGGCGACCATGACCGTCGTCTGCATCGCTGACGCGGCCCAGTCGTACATCGCCCAGGCCCGGAGCTCGGGTCGATCGAGCCCCAGGCGCGAGAGCAGCGAGGTCCTGGCCATGGCTGTGGAAGATGCCTGCGCCGGTCTCGGGTGCAACCCGCCCGCCTGTCAGGCGGTGGCGCGGGCTTCGCGGGCGCTATGCCAAAGCGACAGGATGATGGCGCCGCCCAGAATCACGAGAATCCCCCCGAGCGACGCATAGATCGGCAGGTGCAGCCAGAACTCCAGGACCATCTTCAACCCGACGAGGATCAGGATCAGCGCGACGCCCGGCTTGAGGTAGACGAAGCGATCCATGATGCCGGCCAGGACGAAGAACATCGCGCGGAGGCCGAGGATAGCGAAGACGTTGGAGCTGTAGACGAGAAAGGGGTCCCGGGTCACCGAGAAGATGGCCGGGATGCTGTCGATGGCGAAGACGAGATCGGACCACTCGATGAGGATGAGGACCAGGATGAGCGGCGTGGCCAGGAGCTTGCCCCGGCTGTTGCGGCAGAAAAAGTCCGCGCCGTTGTAGCCGCTGGTAAACGGGAGCACCTTCCGCGCGAGACGAACCACCGGATTCTTCTCCGGCTGGATCCGCTCCTCCCTGCCCGTCAGCATCCGGATGCCGGTGAGCACGAGGATGCCGCCGAACACGTACACGATCCACTCGAACTGCCGGAACAGCAGCGCGCCGGTCGCGATCATGACGAGCCGCATCACGATCGCACCGAGGATGCCCCACTTGAGCACCTTCGGCTGGGCCGCCGCGGGTACGCTGAAGTAGCTGAAAATGAGGATGAAGACGAAGAGATTGTCGACGCTGAGCGACAGCTCGATCAGGTAGCCCGTGTAATACTCCAGGGCATGCTGATGTCCCTCCCTCCACCAGAGAAATCCCCCGAACAACAGCGCGAGGGCGATGAGCCCGCCACTCCAGCTCACCGCCTCCTTGGTGGACAGGACATGGGACCGACGGTTGAGGACGCCCAGGTCGAGCACCATGAGCGCCACGACCACGGCGGTGAAGCCGAGCCAGACCGTCAGGCTGTGGTGGCCCACTCAGCGGCCCGCGGCCATGGCCTCGAGCCTCGCGACGCGCTCCTCGGTCGGCGGGTGGGTGCTGAACAGCTTGCGGAACCCCGCTCCCCCCGCGGAGAAGGGATTCACCTGCGCGAGCGGGGCCGCGGCGGGCGCGACCTCCATGGGGATCCGGTGCGCCAGGGCATCGAGCCTGCGAAGCGCGTTGGCCAGCGGGAGCGGACGGCCGAGGATCTCCGCGCCGACCCGATCGGCCTCGTACTCGCGCTGCCGCGAGACGGCGAATTGAATCAGCATCGCGCCGATCGGGGCGAGTAGCAGCAGCCCGAGCTGGGCCAACGGATGGCCGCCCTCGTCGCCGTCACGTCCGCCTCCGAACATCAGCAGGTAGGGAATGTTACTGATCGCGCCCGCGATGCCCGCGGCGATGGTGGTAAGCAGCATGTCGCGGTTCTTGACGTGCGCCAGCTCGTGCGCGATCACGCCCTCGAGCTCCTCCTGGGGCATGTACTTGAGGATGCCCGTGGTGACCGCCACGACCGCGTGCTCGGGATTGCGCCCGGTGGCGAACGCGTTGGGCTGGTCGTGCGCCGCCACCGCCACCAGCGGCATGGGAAGGCCCGCGCGCTGGCGCAGCTGGTCCACCATGCGATAGAGCGCCGGGGCCTGCTCTTCCGTCACGACCCGGGCCCCGTACATCCGGAGCACCATGCGATCGGAGAAGAAGTACATGATGAGGTTGAACGCGCTGCCGAGGACGAGCGCGAGGACGAGTCCCTGCGAGCCGCCGAGCAGCTGGCCGGCCAGGAGGAACAGGCCCATCAAACCCGCCATGAGGACCATGGTCTTCACGTTGTTCATCGGTGTCTCCCTGGGCGATCTGGCGCCGCCCCCTCCGGGGCCCAACGAAAAAGAGCGAGACCCCGTCCGCTCCGCGCTTCCGCGCGTTGGACGAAGGTCTCGCTCTGACGCGGGTTTCCCCGTTTCCTGCCGGACCGTGCCCGCCGAGGCGGACAGTCTTGACGATCCGGGCGTCCGCCGCGTGGCGGATGAGCTACTCCCCTTCTGCAGGGCGAAATCTAGAGGGGCAGGCCCGTCGTGGCAACGGGCCGGCCCCGTCAGCTACCTCGACAGCTTGATCTCGAAGGGGATACCGCCGAACTGGCTGTTGGCGGTGACCTGGTTGGCGCTCAGCGTCCCGTCGAACAGCCGCTCCGGGTCGTGGGTCGACGTGAAGTCGATCGAGCTGCCGGCGGCGCTGTAGCTGCCGCGGTCGGTGCTGTCCCCATCGCTGCCGCAGGCCGCCGCCGCCAGGGTAAGGAGGGTGATTCCGAACGTGGCAAGCCGGGTGGACCGTGAGATCGCGCGCATTGTCGTATCCTCTCAGTGGGAGTGTGGGCCGTGAGCCGGACCTACACTACCCGCGAGGTCTCATCGCGATCTCACCCGGATCTCAACTGGAGGACGCGCGGCAGGACGTCCCTTCAGAACGCCGGCTCCGCCTGATGGGTCGGCTCGTCCAGCCGAATCGCCTGGACCGTCGCCCCGGCCGGTGTCTCGAACTGCCCCTCCGGAATCACCAGCAGGGCATTGGCGAGCGCCATGGACATCAGGATCCCCGAACCCTGAGGCCCTGTGAGTCTCGCCTGAAGACCATGCGCACCCTGGGTCACCACGGCCCTCAGGAAATGCTGGAGCCTCGGCTTCAGCGAGATCGGCTCGGTGAGGCGCGCAGGCACCGCGATGCGGTAGGGAAGGGCGTGTCCCGACATCCGCCGGATGGCCGGGCGCGCGAAGAGCTCGAACGTGACCATCGTGCTGACCGGGTTTCCCGGCAAGCCGATCCACGGCATTGAGCCGACCAGGCCGAACCCGACGGGCGCGCCGGGCCGAATCCGCAGCCTCCAGAACCGCTGCCGGGCCCCCAGCTCGTCGAGCACGGTCCGCACGAAGTCGTGCTCGCCTACGCTTATGCCCGCTGTTGTGACCAGAAGGTCGCAATCGAGCGCTCTGCCGAGATGCTCCCGCAGGCTCTCCGGCGTGTCCCTCGCGATGCCGAGATA
Organism: uncultured Gemmatimonadales bacterium; assembly: GCA_963757525.1. GTDB lineage: Bacteria > Gemmatimonadota > Gemmatimonadetes > Gemmatimonadales > GWC2-71-9 > CAVVWJ01. Next base: position 462,466 of record CAVWRM010000001.1, on the reverse strand, counting down.
GTCGGGCTCGCCGCCGGCCCGGCGGACCATGGCCAGCAGCGTGTGGGTATTGCTGCTCGCGATCTTTCGCCCGCTCAGGATCTCTTCCGGCTGATCGACGTCGGCGATCTCGTCACCGCTCGCGAGAATCGCCACCCGCGGTCGGCGGTACACGAGCGGATGCGCCACCGCCATGGACGCCAGCACGCCGAGCTGCGCCGCCTCGAGCGTCGTGCCTTCTGGCAGCACCATCGTGCCTTTCCGGATGTCCTCGCCCGCCACCCGGATGTTGGCGCGCGCGTCCCGGTCGTTGACGATCGTGACGGTATCGTCGCCGCCGTCGGTGTCCTCCTGCCGGATCACTGAGTCGACCCCGGCCGGTACCGGCGCGCCGGTGAAGACGCGGGCGCATTCGCCGGGACCGATCGAACGGGCGGGAAAGCTCCCGGCGGGTACCCGCTCCACCACGCGGAGCCGGACGGGCCTGTCCTCCGCCGCGTCGCGGACATCCTCCGCCCGGGCCGCGTATCCGTCCATCGCGGAATTGGCCCACGCGGGAATGTCCAGCGGGCTGACCACGTCTTCGGCGAGCACGCTGCCGAGCGCGTCGTCGAGCGGGATGCGGAGCGACGGTTGGCGGGGGATCTCGGTGAGGATGCGGCGCGCCGCGTCCGCCGCGGCGATGGGGCCGCTCACGCCGGAACGTCGATCGCCCGCTCCCAGGCGAGCGTGGCGAGCAGTTGGAGCCACATCGTGTCCTGGAAGCGGATCACCATGCAGGGCGCCTCGAAGCCGTAGTCGTCCGTCACGATGGCGGCCCACAGCGCCGCCTCCTGCGCGTCGGCCTGATAGAGCGGCGTGTCCGAGACGGCCGGGCGGAACACTTCGATCTTGGGGAGCGTGGTGTGCCTGAAGCCTTCGGCCAGCACGATGTCGGCGCCGCCGAGGTGCTCCCGCGCGAGCGCGAGCGGATCGGCCTCGCCGGTGACCCGCTCGAACAGCACCCGCTGGTCGGGGGTCGCCAGCAGTACCCGCTCGGCGCGGCCCTCATGATAGTGGCGCCAGCTGTCGGTGCCCGGCCGGTCGGTCTCGACCGTATGGTGGGTGTGCTTGATGCTCATCACGCGATGGCCGCGGCGGGTGAGCTCCATGGCGAGCGCCACCGCGAGCGTCGTCTTGCCCGCGTTCTTTCGCCCGACTATGGAGATGATCCGTGTCGTCGCCACAGCTCGTTCGCTCTCGCCAGGTCGTCCGCGGTATTGATGTTGAAGAACAGGGTCGCGGGATCGCCGAATCGGCGCACCACCGCGAGAGGTAGGATACCGACGGTGATGCGCGGGTGGAAGCCGATGGCGCGAAGGTCGCCGGCATCGAGACTGTCTTCGATCGGCCGACGGCATCCTGGGCCGTAGGCGGCACACAGCGGCTCGAGGTTTCGTGGCCCCTCGCTCTCGGGGAGCGCGGCATCGTGCCCCTCGAGCCTGCGGGCGAGGGCCTCGATCAGTCCGGGAGGCACGAACGGCATGTCCCAGGCGACGCATACCACCGGGGCCGGCGCCTCGATCACGGCGGTGTGGATGCCGCCCAGGGCACCGGTTCCCGGTCGGAGATCCTTCACGACCCGGAGGTCGGGCCGCCACGCCGGCGCGTCGGGGCTGTTCGCAACGAGCAACGGCGGCGCACCGAGCGCCGCCGTCATCACCTCCACGAGCCGATCGAGGACCCGTTCTCCCCCCACCGTCTCGAGCCCTTTGGGCCGCCGGTCGAACCGGACCGCGTCGCCGCCGGCCACGATCGCCCCCCGGGTCAGTAGCGTCTCCCCCGCGCGCGCTCGAGCACGACGTCCAGCCCGATGTGGACGCTGAAGAGATGCTTGTACACCGTCTCGTGCGGCGGCGTCTCGAGGACGCCGGCGGTCGGTCCCGTGACGCTGACGAGTCCCACGAGGTTGTCCCGCACCTCCCACCGGAGGGCGTACCCCCGGCCCATCGCGAACGTGGCGCCCACGCCGAGCGCGAAGGCCGGCCGCACGCGCGTCTTGTTCTCTTCGGCGTACACGACGGTGATGGCGCCGAAGTTGGACTGGCTGGCGCCTTCGACGCGCACCGAGCTCTGGTTGGTCACGAGAAAACCGGCGCTGGCCCGGGCGAACGGGGAAATGATCTCGCGGCTGGCGATCCGGACGATGGCGCCGCCCGACACCGCGACCGCGGCGGCCGACTGCTCGGTTCGGTCGATGCTGGAGCAGACCTCGGTGTTCCGGATCGACTGGGCCGGCTCCTGGATCCGGCACGCGTCGTCGAACCCGAGACCCATCAGGAACGTCTCGCCGGTGAGGCCGACGGTGGACTTGGGGAAGTATGACGCCGACGCGCTCGCGATGAGGGTGGACTTGATGCTGCGATTGAGCGCAATGATATCCTCGAGCGGCAGGTCCTGAATCGGCTGGCGGTCGACGCTCCAGAGCCGTCTCCCCTGCAGGTAGCCGCCCGAAACCGTGAAGATGAGCCTGGCCTGGTCGCCCGTCTTCTGCGCCGCCGCGGGCGCCGCCGTGGCAACGAGCAGCGCGACCACGGTGGACGATCGGAACCCCATCAGACCCCCAGGAGTGTGTGGTACACCGCCAGACACTGGTCCATCACGACCGCGATGCCTTCCCGTTCGAGCCGTCGGGCCGCTTCCTCGTGCCGCACCCCTTGCTGAAGCCAGACGAGTGAAGGCCGCACCCCGAGGATGGCGGGAAGCAGCTCGGGGATGAACTCGGAGCGCCTGAACACGTTGACCAGATCGATCGGACCCACGGCCCGGGCCGCGATCAGGTCGGGGTAGACCGGCTCACCCAGGATGATACCGCCGGCCGGGTGCACCGGGATGACCGTATATCCCGCGCGCTGGAGGTACCGGGCGACGCCATGACTGGGACGCTCGGGCCTGGGGCTCAGCCCCACCACGGCAATACGCCGGGCGGCCCGAACCAGTTCCGCGATCCGGCGATCGTCAGACGCCAGGGACACCAGCGTTCGCCCTCGCGTAGACCGGGGAGACGGCGGTCACGGTCTCCCGGCACACAGGCTCAGGACGTGCTCGTGCAGTCGGCATACAGCGTCGGATCCTCGAGAATGCGGACCCGCTCGAGCACCACGCCGGCGGGGAGCCGCGCGGCGATCCGGGCGTAGACCAGCGACGCGATCGCTTCGCAGGTGGGAATGGTCAGCCCGTCCGCGAAGGCGGGGACGTCGCGATTGAAGCTCTTGCCGTCGAAAGCCCTCACGACTTCGTCCTCGAGGATCCGGTCCAGCAGCGGAAGGTCGAGCACCATCGCCATCGGAGCGCTGATCGGGCCGGTGACCGTCACCGCGCACTGATAGTCGTGGGCATGGCCGGGCGCCGCCGCGAGCGGGCCGAACGCCTCGCGGTTCCGCTGCTCCGACCAGTCGGCCCGGTGGAGGCGATGCGTGGCGCGGAACGAGACGACGCGCGTGAGGGAGACCGCCATGACTCAGGGAGAAAAGTTGTAGCCGAGCCCGATCTGGAGCCATGGAGTGGCGGTCCACTCGGAGATCCGGCCATCCGGGATTACGGCGTTGGGTGCGTCGGTGGTGCCCGGCTCTTCCACGGGCTCCTGCTCGAACGACGGCGGATACTTGACCTTCCAGAACGTGGCCCGGGCCTCGGCACGCAGATGCAGGCTGTGCGTGAGAAAGATCCGCGTCCCGATCCCGGGAGCGATGTAAAAGCGTTTCCCGAACTTGAACCCGCTCGTGTCCTCCGGAGTACCGCTTGGAAAGGTCAGGCCGAGCCCGCTGCCGATGAAGGGAGCAATGCGGTGCCACGACTTTCCGCCGGTGAGATTCAGCAGGATGTTGACCTCGGCAAAGCTGACCGTCTGATCGACCGGACCGGAGGTACGATTGGCGAGGGTGACGAACGGGTCCACGATGAGGCGCTCGAGATCGGCGCGTGCGAACCCGACACCCAGTTGCACCGCGCTGCCGGCCCGGAGGTCGTAGCGGAGACCGTAGGAGTTACCGCTGTGCGGCGCGATCCCGAAGCGGCCGCCTTCGCCTCCCAGATGACCGAACACGAGGGTCAGCGAGTGGCCCTTCCGGATCTCGCTGTACGGCGAGTGACCCGGCGCGTGTCCCACCTGCGCCCCGGCGGCGGGGGCGACGAGGAGGGCGAGCGCGACGATCTGGCCCAAGGCCTTCATCGGGTCTCCACCAGGTCCCGGCCGGTCATCTCGGCCGGCAGCTCGAGGCCGAGCAGGGAAAGGACGGTGGGCGCGACGTCGCGAAGCGAGCCGCCGGCTCGCAGCGTCTTCGCGCCCGTCCCCACCGCGACGATCGGAACCGGATTGGTCGTGTGGGCGGTATGCACGCCGCCAGTGGTCGGATCGATCATCATCTCGCAGTTGCCGTGATCGGCCGTGATGAGGACGCGACAGCCGGCTCGGTCCGCACTCGCGAGCACGCGCTCGAGGCAGCGGTCCACCGTCTCCACGGCGCGGATGACGGCGGGCAGGACGCCGGTGTGGCCCACCATGTCGGCGTTGGCGTAGTTACACAGCACGAAGTCGTGCGATCCCGTGGTGATGCAGCGACAGAGCGCCTCGGTGATCCCCTCGGCGCTCATTTCGGGAGCCAGATCGTACGTGGCCACCCGCTGCGAGGGGATCAGGCATCGCTCCTCCCCGGGGTAGGGCGGCTCGTGGCCGCCGTTGAAGAAGTAGGTGACATGGGGATACTTCTCCGTCTCCGCCGTCCGGAACTGGCGCTTCCCGTGCTCGGCGAGGACCTCGGCCAGGATCCGCGCCAGGCTGAAGGGCGGAAACGCCTGCGGTACCGGAAACGTCTGATCGTACTGCGTCATCGTGGTGCAGGCGAGCTGGGGACGCCGCCCGAGATCGAACTCGTCGAAGTCCTCCAGCGCGAGCGCGGCGACGATCTGCCGCATCCGGTCGCTGCGGTAGTTGAAGAACAGCGCCCCGTCGCCCTCATGCATGGTCGCGACCGGCACGCCGTTGCGGTGATGGACCAGGGGGCGGATGAATTCGTCGGTCTCGCCCCGCTGGTAGGCCCCCTGCACCCCGATCACGGGATTTTCCACCGCCAGTCCCACGCCGTGCACCATGGCGTCGTACGCCACCTTGGTGCGGTCCCACCGCCGGTCCCGGTCCATGCCGAAGTAACGACCGGTGAGCGAGGCGACGTCCACCTTGCTGCCGGCTATGCGCCGCATGTCCTGCAGGAGCGTGCGGACGACCTCCGCGCCGAGGGTCGGAGCGGAGTCGCGGCCGTCGAGGAAGCCGTGGATCGCGATGGCCGGGACCCGGTGCCGGATGCCCAGCTCGACGCAGGCCAGCAGGTGGCGGTCGAGGGCGTGGACTCCGCCGGGGCCGAGCAGGCCCACGAGGTGAAGGGTGCCACCCGAGGCGCGCAGCCTGGCGCAGAGCTCCACGAGGGGTGGGAGCTGGTAGAACTCGCCGGACTGGATGCTCTGGGAAATACGGACGAGGTCCTGCGGGACGACCCGGCCGGCCCCGAGGTTCAGATGGCCGACTTCGCTGTTGCCCATCTGGCCTTCCGGGAGGCCGACGGCCAGCCCGCTGGCGTCGAGCAGGGTACGCGGATAGCCGCTCCAGAGCCGGTGCCAGACCGGGGTATTGGCCAGCTCGATCGCGTTACCATCGCGTTCGGGCCGGTAGCCCCAGCCGTCCAGAACCACGAGGACGACCCGGCTCCCGGGCATACCGTTTGACATGGCTCTCCGCGTGTTCTACAATGCCGGACTGTGAGTTACGCGCCGCAATCTAGTCCGGGGCTGCTCCGGCTTCCAGCCTGCCTCGCCGCCTGCTTTCTGCTCGCGACCCCCCTGGCTGCGCAGCAGGAAGACGCGTTGGCGGCCCCTGCCGAGCTTCACCGTGAGCCGGAGGGCGCGCCGCTCGTCTCCCTCCCCGCGGGCGCCCCGGTCGAAACCGGGGAGATAAGAGGAAGCTGGCGGGAGGCGACGGTGGAGGGATGGGTGTTCACATCGTCCACCTCGCCTACCCGGCGGGATGGGTACGATCTCGTGGTCACGTCCGACGACGGTGAAAATCTCCGCCGCTCACCGAATGGGCCCATCCTCGGCCGCATGCGGGAAGGCACCCTGCTGGAAAAATTGTCGGTGAAGGGCAAGTGGACCCGCGTCCGCCGGGCCGGCTGGGTGCCGCGGCGCGCGGTCGAGACGAAGCAGACGCCCGCCCCCTCCAAGCCGGCGAAGCCAGAGGCCGCGCTGCAGGGCCAGTCTCCGGCGGTGCCGGCCAAGGCGACCACGCCGGCCGTTGCGGCCGCCCAGCCCAAGAACACCCCAGCGGGGGAGCCGATGGTGCTGGCGAAGCAGGCGCGGCTCGCTGCGGGGCCCGATGGCGCGACGCTCGCGATGGTGCAGAGCGGCGTTCCCGCCCGGATCGTGGCCCGGGCGTCCGGCTGGGTAAAGGTCCAGCTCGACGGGTGGGTGAGGGACGATGACGTCAGGGCGAGCGACGCCGGGGTGGAGGAGGGAGTGACGGCGGAGGAGGTTCGGGCGTCGCCCGACCGATACGTCGGCCGGACCGTCCAGTGGCGGGTGCAGCTCATTGCGGTGCAGAGCGCGGATGAGCTGCGGACCGAGATGTCGTCGGGGCAGCCCTACCTTCTCACTCGCGGACCGTTGCCCGAACTTGGCTTCGTCTACGTCACCATCCCGGCGGAGCGCGTCGCCGAGTTCAGGGCACTCCCGCCGCTCCGTGAGCTGGTGCTTCGGGTGACCATCCGGGCCGCGCGGACCCGCTATTTGAATACGCCCGTGGCGGAACTGGTCTCCGTCGTCTCGGGGATGGAAGGGAAGTAGGAGGCGCGATGAACGACCTGCTGAAGCAGCGGATCGCCCGCTTGCTCGAGGCGCTGAGCGATGAGCGGGGCTACGAGATACTGGACTACATCGAATTCCTCGACAGCAAGTATGCCGAGCGCTCCCGGCCGGGCGGGATCTTCTCCAAGATCGCCGAGACGGTCGAAGACACCATGCGGGCGGGCAAGATTCCAGTTCAGGCCATCAGCGGCACGATGGGCATCATGGACAGCGCGGCCAAGGTGATGAAGGGACTTGCCGCAGCGGGTCAGGCCGTGGTGGACGAGGCGGTTCGCGCGGCGGAAACCGCCTCCGCGCCGAAGCCGCCGACGGCGCCCGAACCCCTCAAGCCGGAGTCGGACAAGGCCGTTTGATCCGGCAGCATTTCCCGTAGGGCCGCTTCCCACACCTCGAGGGTCTATGGCCGCGCCGACCCAAGCGCCTCCCGCGACCGCTGCGTCCTCCGAGTTCATTCGCGGGATCGGCCCGCTGGCGGCCATCTCGCTCGTCGTCGGCTCGATGATCGGCTCGGGCATCTTCATCGTGTCCGCCGACATCGGCAGGCAGGTGGGGACGTGGGGGCCCGGCGCGCTGCTGCTGGTCTGGATCGTGACCGGCGCGATGACGGTGACGGGCGCTCTGGCCTATTCGGAGCTGGCCGCGATGATGCCGAAGGCCGGCGGCCAGTACGTGTTTCTGCGAGAGGGGCTCTCGCCGCTGGCCGGCTTCCTGTATGGCTGGACGCTGTTCGCCGTGATCCAGACCGGTACTATCGCGGCGGTGGCGGTGGCGTTTGCGCGATTCCTGAGCGTCCTCGTCCCGGGCCTGTCCCCCGACGTCTTTCTCTCGCTCGGCAGCATTCGCCTGCCCGGCGCGTCCGACGCCATCCAACTCGGCCTCTCGCCGCAGCGGCTCGTTGCCATCCTCTCGGTCCTCGTGCTCACCGCCATCAATATCCGGGGCGTCACGCTCGGCGCGGCCATCCAGACCGTGTTCAGCGTCGCCAAGATCGGCGCCCTGGCGGTGCTGGTGCTGTTCGGCCTCACGTTCTGGCGACAGCCCGACATCGCCGCCGCCAACTTCTCGAATCTGTGGGGAACCGGTGACTGGTCGCTCGCGGTCATTCCGGTGATCGGCGCCGCCATGGTGGGCTCGCTGTTCTCGAGCGACGCGTGGAACAACGTGACGTTCGCCGCCGCCGAAGTGCAGAACCCCACCCGCAATCTGCCGCGGGCGCTGGCCATCGGGACCGGAACGGTGAGCCTGCTCTACATCCTGGCGAACGTGGCGTACCTCAACGTCCTCCCGTTCTCTGGCGACCCCAACGGCGCCAACGTGCTCTCGCGCGGTCTCCAGTACGCCGCGCAGGACCGGGTGGGCACGGCGGCGATCGAGGTCGTCCTGGGCTCGGGCGCGGCGACGGTGATGGCGGTGGCGATCCTGCTCTCGACCTTCGGCTGCAACAACGGGCTCATCCTGTCCGGCCCCCGCGTGTACTACGCCATGGCGCGCGACCGTCTCTTCTTTCAGAAAGTCGGTACCCTTCATCCCGAGTTCCGGACGCCCGTGCTCGCGCTGGTGCTCCAGGCGGTGTGGGCGAGCATTCTCTGCATCAGCGGCACGTACAACCAGCTGCTCGACTACGTCATCTTCGCCGCGCTGGTGTTCTACTTCCTCACCACCCTCGCGCTGTTCCGCTTGCGCCGCCTCCGTCCCGACCTGCCCCGGCCGGTCAAGGCGTTCGGCTATCCGGCGCTGCCCGCGCTTTACATGCTCGCGGTGGCCGCCATCATGATCATTCTTTTGGTCCAGCGGCCGCTGTATACCGGTTGCGGCCTCGCGATCGTGGCCATCGGCATCCCCGTCTACCTCCTGTGGAGACGACTCCCGGCATCCCCGGCGGCTTGACCCTGGATGCACGGCTTCCTACACTTCGAGATGGATATACCCACACGGCGCCCGCTCGTATGACCGTGATCCGCCCCAAACCCGGCCTCACGTTCGACGACGTGCTTCTGGTTCCGCGATACTCCGCGGTCCATCCCCGCGAAGTTTCGACGCTCACGAGTTTCACCCGCAGCATCCCCCTCAACATTCCGCTCGTTTCCGCCGCCATGGACACCGTCACCGAGGCGGAGATGGCCATCGCCATGGCCCGGGCCGGCGGCATCGGTGTGCTTCACAAGAACATGACCCCGGAGCGGCAGGCAGCCGAGGTGGACAAGGTGAAGCGGAGCGAGAGCGGGATGATTCTCAATCCGATCACCCTCGGTCCCGACCGGCCGCTCCGCGAGGCCTACTCCCTCATGCGGCGGTTCAGGATTTCGGGTGTGCCGATCGTGGACGGGCAGGGCCGCCTCATCGGCATCATCACCAACCGCGACCTCCAGTTCGAGCGCAACCTCGATCAACCGATCCGCGAGGCGATGACCAAGGAGAAGCTGGTCACCGCGCCGGTGGGCACCAGCCTCGACGACGCGGAGCGGATCCTCGCGAGCCACCGGATCGAGAAGCTGCCGGTGGTGGACCCCCAGGGCGTGCTCAAGGGGCTCATCACGGTCAAGGACATCTTCAAGCGGCGCGAGCATCCCAACGCCAACAAGGATCAGCACGGCCGGCTCCGAGTGGCGGCGGCGGTGGGTGGCGGCTCCGACGCGACGGTCCGCGCACGCGGCTTGGTCGATGCCGGGGTGGACGTGCTTGTGGTGGACTCGGCGCACGGCCATAGCGAAGGCGTGCTCCGGACCGTGTCGCAGCTGCGGGAGAGCTTCCCCGACGTCCAGATGGTGGCCGGCAACGTCGCCACGGAGTCGGGCGCCAAGGAGCTGGTGCAGCGCGGCGTGGACGCGATCAAGGTCGGCATCGGCCCGGGCAGCATCTGCACCACACGCGTCGTTACGGGCGTCGGTGTTCCCCAGGTCACCGCGATCGTGGACGCGCTCCGTGGCGCCGGCGAGATCCCGATCATCGCGGACGGCGGCATCAAGTACTCCGGCGACGTCGTGAAGGCGCTCGCCGCCGGCGCGTCCTGCGTCATGATGGGCTCAATGCTCGCGGGCACCGAAGAGAGCCCCGGCGAGTCGGTCCTCGCCGAGGGGCGACGCTTCAAGATGATCCGTGGCATGGGCAGCCTCTCGGCCATGCAGGATGGATCGGCCGACCGGTACTTCCAGGAAGGCGAGATGGCCCCCGCCAAGCTGGTGCCCGAGGGCATCGAGGGTCGCGTGCCCTACAAGGGCCCGGTGACCGATGTGCTGTACCAGATGGTCGGGGGACTGCGGAGCGGGATGGGCTACTGCGGCGTGGCCAGCATCGGCCAGCTCCGCTGCGACGTCGAGATGATTCAGATCACGTCCGCCGGTCTCCGCGAGTCGCACCCGCACGACGTCACCATCACGCGGGAAGCCCCCAACTACAGCGCGTAAGCGGTTGTCACCGGGGCCCGAATCCGCCCGGGTGTGTCGTTCGTAGGTCGTCTGGATCCCTCCCGCCCACCTCAGCCGATGAGAGTCCCATGAGCCTTTTCCGTCGCAAGGACCTTTCTGCGCTCCAGGCGGAAGTCGCCTCGGACCAGAGCCTCAAGCGCGCCCTCGGGCCGATCAATCTCGTGGCCCTCGGCATCGGCGCCATCATCGGCGCGGGCATCTTCGTCCTGACGGGTCAGGCCGCGGCGGCCTATGCGGGCCCGGGCATCGTCTACTCGTTCATCCTGGCAGGGACCGCCTGCGCCTTCGCCGGCCTCTGTTACGCCGAGTTCGCGGCGATGATCCCGATCGCAGGGTCGGCCTATACCTACGGCTACGCCACGCTGGGCGAGCTGTTCGCCTGGATCATCGGGTGGGACCTCATCCTCGAGTATCTCTTCGCCGCCTCCACCGTGGCCGTCGGATGGTCCGGATACGTGGTGTCGTTCCTCAAGGACTTCGGCATCGTCATCCCGGCGCAGTACACCTCCGCCCCCTACACCCACGCCGTGCAGACCGACGCGGGCCTCAATGTCTGGCGCCTGTTTACCGAGGGGTGGTCGAGCACCGGTGCCGTGCTCAACGTGCCCGCGATGTTCATCGTCGCGGTGATCACGGTCCTGCTCATCATCGGGATCAGCGAATCGGCGGGGTTCAACGATATCGTCGTCGTCATCAAGCTCATCGTGGTCTTCCTGTTCATCGGCTTCGGCCTGGCGTACATCAACAAGGAGAACTGGGTTCCCTTCATCCCGCCACAGGAGGGCCCGGGCAAGTTCGGCTGGGACGGCATCGTGCGGGGCGCCGGCGTGATCTTCTTCGCCTACATCGGGTTCGACGCGGTATCGACCGCCGCCCAGGAGACCAAGAACCCCCAGCGCGACATGCCGATCGGCATTCTCGGCTCCCTCGCCATCTGCACCGTGCTCTACATCGCGGTCGCCCTGGTCCTCACGGGCATCGTCAAGTACACCAATCTCAACGTTCCCGATCCGATCGCCGTCGGCATCAACGCCGCGGGTCCCGGGCTGGCGTGGCTCCGCCCGGTGGTGAAGATCGGCGCCATCGCCGGCCTCTCGTCGGTCATTCTCGTCATGCTCCTGGGCCAGCCGCGCATCTTCTATTCGATGGCCAAGGACGGGCTGCTCCCGCCGGTGTTCAGCAAGGTCCACCCGAAGTTCCGCACCCCCTACGTCGCCAGCCTGCTGACCGGCGCGGCGGCCATGGCCTTCGCGGGCCTGCTGCCCATCGGGCTCCTCGGCGAGCTGGTATCCATCGGGACCCTTCTCGCCTTCGCGATCGTCTGCGCCGGCGTCCTCGTGCTGCGCTATACCGACCCGGCCATCCCGCGGCCGTTCCGGACGCCGCTCGTGCCCTTCGTGCCGGTCGCCGGCATCCTGGCGTGCGGCTACCTGATGGCCGGGCTGCCGGTGGACACCTGGGCCCGTCTCATCATCTGGATGCTCCTGGGTCTCGCGATCTATTTCCTGTACGGGCGCCGACACTCGCGGGTACAGGCGGCCGCAGCGGGACGGTAGGGGGTTAGTTTAGCCCCATGCCGTTCGCCCTCTCACCCGACCGTATCGCCGCCGCCCGGGCCTTTGCTTCGGCATTCGTGCCCGGCCGGCGGGTCTGTCTCACGACGCACGTCAATCCCGACGGTGACGGGCTCGGCAGCGAGGCCGGGCTTGCTCACCTGCTCCTGGTCCACGGCGTGGACGTCGTCATCACCAACCCGACGCCCACTCCGCCCCGCTTCTCGTTTCTGTTCGACGATCTTCCCGGAATCGACCGGACCTCCGAGGCCATCAAGGAGCTCCGGCGCGCCGATCTCATCACCGTGCTCGACATCTCCGACATCGGCCGGCTCGGCATGCTGGGGGAGACGGTACGAGAGCGGGGCGTGCCCGCCGCCTGCATCGACCATCACGTGAGCGCCGGAGTGCTGCCGGAAGGTCCCCGCTACATCGACGCGGGTGCGGCCGCGACGGGCGAGCTGGTCTTCGAGATCGCCCACGCGAACGGGTGGCCGGTCACGCAGCAGGCCGCCCGCGGCCTCTATGTCGCCATCGTCACCGATACGGGCGGGTTCCGGTTCAGCAACACGCGGCCCCGCTCGCTCCGCATCGCGGCGGAGCTGCTCGAGGCCGGCATCGATCCTGAAGAGATTTATCTGGAGGTGTATGCCCGGGCCCCGGAAGGGCGGCCCCGACTGCTCGCCGAGGCGCTCCAGACGCTCGTGGTGGAGCCCGAGTGGGGGCTCGCCTGGGTGACGGTTCCCCCGGGCGCCCTCGAGCGCCACGGCGTCTCCACCGACGACCTCGACGGGGTGGTCGAATACCCCCGCTCCATCGAAGGGATCCGGATGGCGCTGCTGTTCCGGGAGATGAGCCAGGGCCGGGTCAAGGTGTCTCTGCGCTCCGTGGGCAACGTCGACGTGGCGGCGTTCGCCAACCGCTTCGGCGGCGGCGGCCACACCAAGGCCGCGGGAATCGCGCTGGCCGGGTCGCTTCCGGAGGTGCAGGCCACCGTCCTGGCCGCGGCTCGTGACTATCTCGGCCGGACCGGCTCCAACGGCCGGTAACGGATGTTGACCGTCTCCGGCGTGGTTCTATATTTCCGAGTAAGCCAGTAGGAATTAGGCGCGGAGAACCATGGACACCATCGATCGCATCGAACGGACACTCGACACGCTTCGCCCCTATATCGCGTCTCACCGGGGCCACGTGGAGATCGTGGACTTCGACGAGCACGAGGGCGTGCTCCTGCTGCGCCTCGGGGGCACGTGCCACGGGTGCGCCGCGTCGACGGTGACGCTCAAGCAGGGCATCGAGGTGCGCCTGCGCGAGATGGTCCCCGAGGTCAAGCATGTGGAGGCCGTCTAGTGGCCGAATCTCTGGAGGCCAGGGTCACCGCGGCACTGGCGGCGATCCACAATCCGCGTCTCGAGAACGACATCCTGTCGGGCGGCATGATCCGCGATCTTTCCGTCACGCCCGAGGGTGATGTGAGCTTCACCTTCCTGCTCGGCTCCGAGGACCCGGCCAACCTGGTGCGGCAGGCGCGCAGCGCCGTGCAGGCAGTGGAGGGCGTACGGCGGGAAGGCATCCGCATCGCCGTCAGTAATCCGTCGGGCCCCGCCAAGGTCACGCACGGGCCGCCCACCGGGTCCGTTCCCATCTCGCCACCGCAGCAGCCGGGTCCTTCGGAGGACGCGAATCTCGGGCGGATCATCGCCGTCTCCTCGGGCAAGGGAGGGGTCGGCAAATCCACCGTCGCCGCCAACATCGCCATCGCGCTCGCACAGGCGGGCCACCGCGTGGCCGTCATGGACGCCGACATCTACGGGCCCAACATCCCCCGGATGTTCGGCGTGTCGGAGAAACCGCCCGTGATCGGCGGCAAGATTCAACCGCTCCGGGCCCATGGCATCCAGCTCATGTCGCTCGGGCTGCTGGTGGAGCGCGACGCCCCTGCCATCTGGCGCGGCCCCATCATCATGAAGGTGGTCCAGCAGTTTCTGCGGGATGTGAACTGGGGCAGGCTGGATTACCTGATCGTTGATCTGCCGCCGGGCACCGGTGACGCGCAGCTCTCGCTGGTCCAGGCCACCCACGTGGCGGGCGCCGTCATCGTGACGACCCCGCAGGAAGTCGCCGTGGGCGACGCCCTCCGTGGCGCCAAGATGTTCGAGCGGGTGGGTGTTCCCGTGCTGGGCGTGGTCGAGAACATGAGCGCGTTCGTCGATCCCGAGACAGGGCGGCGACTCGAGCTCTTCTCCTCGGGTGGCGGCGGCCGGCTCGCCGCCGAGATCGGCGCGCCCCTGCTTGGCTCGGTGCCGCTGCAGCCGCGTCTGGCCGAGCTGGCCGACGCGGGCAAGCCCATCCTGATCGCGGAGCCCGAGAGCGCCGCGGCCGTTACGCTCCGTTCGATCGCGGAGATCCTGCAGCAGAAGGCCGCCCTTCCGGGCATCCCCCTTCCGATTCTCCGGGGGTAGTCCCCCGGGACCATGGCTCTCGTCACGCTCCTGACCGACTTCGGCACCGCCGACTCCTACGTGGCCGAAGTCAAAGGAGTGATCCTCAGTCTCACACCCTCGGCCACTCTGGTAGACGTGACCCACTCCGTGTCTCCGGGTGACATCCGCGCCGGGGCGTACCTCCTGGGCCGGAGCTGGCATCGGTTCCCCGCCGGCACCGTGCACGTCGCGGTGGTGGACCCCGGGGTCGGGACCTCGCGGCACTCGGTGGCGCTTCGAGTGCGCGATCACGCCTTCGTCGGTCCCGACAACGGCATCTTCACTCGGGTCTTTCGCGATTCGCAGGTTGAGATCGTCACCCTCCCGACTCCACCCAGAGGCGTCGCCCACCTTTCACGGCCGAGACGTCTTTGCCCCGGCCGCGGCCGCGCTCGCCGCGGGGCGCTCGCTCGCCGCCCTCGGCCCGCCGCTGGCGGGCATGCCGGTTACGCTGGCCTACGTCGAGCCACATTACGAGGGCAAGTCGGTCGTGGGGGAGATCGTCTATGTGGATCGGTTCGGCAGCCTGATCACCAACCTCACACCCGAGCTGGTCCCGGCGTACGCCACGATCGAGGTCGAAGGGCTCGATCTGGGACGGCTGCGCCGCACGTTCGGAGACGTTCCGACAGGCGGAGTGCTGGCCTACCTGGGCTCGGGTGGAGAAATCGAGGTGGCGGTGCGCGGCGGCTCAGCCGCGCGGCGCCTGGGGGTGGGCGTGGGCGGGCGGGTTCGGGCCCGGCTCGGCTAACGGCTGCCTTCCGGACAGCCGGCCAACCGCCTGCCGGAAGAATCGGAACAGCTTTCGGATCAGCACGAGCGCGAGGATCACGAGGGCGACGACGATCCCCGCCGTGATGATGGGATGGGCCGCCGCCATCCACGCGAGGAAGACGGCGATGGAGTCCTCGGTGAGGCTCAGCGCCCAGTTGCTGAGCGGCTCCGGGCTCGTATTCACCGCCGCACGGGTCGTCGCCTTGGCGCTGTGCGAGGTGAGCGCCACGCCGCCGGCCAGCAACGCGGCACCCACGCGCCACTCCTCAGGCACTCCGCCAGCGAACGCACTGTAAGAGAGAAACGCGGCCGCCGGCGGGCGGATGAAAGTGTGGATCGCGTCCCAGACGCTGTCTACGTACGGGATCTTGTCCGCAATGAACTCGATGACGAACAGGCCGAGGGCGACGGCGACGACGACGGGATTGGCGAGGATCTGGAGCTGGTTGGGGAGATGAATCAGGCCGAAGCGATCGAAGAGCCCGGCCGCCGCGACCGTGGCATACAGGTTGAGTCCGGAGGCGAACGATGTGCCGAGGGCGAAGCCGAGGGTCTCGAGCGGCGACATGCGCCTAATGTAGCCATTCCACCTTTACCGCGCCCGCGGCGGTCGAGATGTCGATGTCGAGGTGGCGTTCCGCCTGGTCGTAGCCGGGCGACCGATAGCTGGTGCCACGGCGCTCGAAGCCCGCGGGGTCGAAGCTGCTCAGGAACTTGTCGAGCGTGACGCTGACCCCGACGTGGCGGGGCAATCGGAGGGTGACCTCGCCGAGTGCCATGTCCACCGACACCCTGGAGCTCGTCGTCCAGGTTCCGCCGAAATCGAGGGTGACCTTCCCCATGCCGCCCTCGAAGCCGATCCGGTCGCACCGGCTGTTGCCGAGCCCCGATACCGACAGCTCGGCCGCGCCCGCCTTGAGCTCGGCGACGCGGCACCGGATGCCGTTCGGCTTGGAGAAGCGGACGCTGGCTCGGCTCGCGCCGGCGGAGAGCCTCAGGGCGCTCACCCGGAGACCACCGAGATCGAGGTCGCCATCCACGGCGCCGAGCTCGACGTCGAGCGCCAGGTCGGCCCGAGGCGAGAAGGCGATGGCGGCGTTCTGTGCTTGACGCTCGCGGGATACAGCGCGGATGCCCCCGCGGCCGGCCGAAGCGAGCCCGAGCGTCACCGCGTCCCGGGAGGCCTCGAAGTCACTGACCGGCAGGTAACGGTCCTCGTCGTACGAGGCATCCATGCGGTAGAGGTCGTCGGGGCGTCCCGCCGCGACCCGGAGTACGCCTGCGGCGTACTCGAGCCGTGCGTCGAGGCGGGTCTCGCCGTGCCACTGGCGGAACGTGGTAAAGGATCGCAGGTCCTGCGCGGCCAGATGACCGGCGCAGAGCGCGAGGGCCGAAGCGAACAGGACCGCGCGCACGTCAGAGCCCCCGGGTAGGCGTCCGGGATCCGGGCCGGCGAGCCGCCTGCACGCCGAACTGCGGGGTGGCCCAGAGGTACTCGTCGGTCAGCGCTTCCGGCGGGAGCAATCGTCCCGCGAAGTTCTCGCGGATGCCCGCCCGACTGAGGAGCGCCGCGCCGAATCCCGCGGTTCCGAGGAGCCAGGTGACGAGCACGGCAACGGCGCGAATCAGGTTGCCGGCGACGGGAACCCAGCCGAAGACGGCCCAGGCGAGCCAGAAGACGGCCAGCGAGCCGAGGCCGATGATCAGATAGCGATAGCTGTTGGGCGAGCCCGCCATGACGCCCAGCGCCATCCGGCGGCGGACGTAGGTCTCTCCCATCGCATGCGCCACCGCCAAATACCCCCCGACCACACCGACCACCACCAGGAGCGCGTACACGGCGACGGCAAACGGAAGCAGCAGAATACCCGCGACGCTGAGGATCAGGCCCACGACGAGCATCCCGAACGTCGGCAGCAGCAGGATCTGCCCCAGCAGCCCGGTGAGAAACGAGCGCCCGAACGAGTGCGAGACGGTGTCGGAGACGATCTCGAGATTGGGTCGGCCGAACATGACGAGCCCGAAACCGAGCGCGAAGAGCGTGAGAAACACGCCGAAGACGCCCGCCCCCCGACGAAGCGCGGTCACCACCGCTCCGGCTTCTTCCGGCGCGGCCCGCGCGGCGGTGGGTGCCAGCACCGAGGCGGTCCGAAGCTCCCGGGCTTCGCCCGAGATCTCACCCTTGTCGGCGCGCACCGACCCGCCCAGCGTCAGGATGTCCCCGGAGACGAGACCGCCTTCGTGCACGATCACGTTGCCGTCGACGGTGATGAGATTGCCCAGCAGCTGCCCGTAGACATCCGCATCGCCCCGCACGACGAGCAGATGGCCCCGCATCTCCTGACCGGTGCCGATGGAGAAGTTGCCGAGCCGTGCGGTGCCGCCCGACACCGTGATCCGCATGGCGCCATCGCTGGGACGGAGCGCGGAACGGAGTCGAGCTTCGATCTCCGAGGGCTTGCTGAGATCGCTGAGATCGACGGGAGGCACGCCGTCCGCGGCGGGCGCGAGGGCCTGCGGCGTGGGGCTTGGCTGCTGCCCCTGGATGGGCTGCCGAGCCATGGTGGATACGTCGGTGACGATCCGCCAGAGATCATGCACCAGCGCCGAGGTGGGAGACTCGTTGGGGTCGAGCGGCGTCCGGGCCGCGGCGGAACCCGGCGCGGACACGGCGACCAGCAGGAGCAGTGCCCCGACGCGGTTACGGGTTGACATGGGCCACCCGCGGCGCCGGGAGCGCCAGGAGACGTCGCAGAGCCACGACGCCGAGCACGTACGCGAGTGAGGCGAATGCCGAGAGCGCGGCCCACCGGGCCGGGTGATCGAGCGAGCCGCGCAACGCCGTGTACCAGGGTTGCTCGATGATGGTGGAAGCCGCCCCGAGCAGCGCCACCCACCCGGCCTGCCAGGCCTCCGAAGTGAGCCAGGACCCCAACGTG
This sequence comes from uncultured Gemmatimonadales bacterium, assembly GCA_963757525.1. Lineage (GTDB taxonomy): Bacteria > Gemmatimonadota > Gemmatimonadetes > Gemmatimonadales > GWC2-71-9 > CAVVWJ01. The sequence goes on along the minus strand of CAVWRM010000001.1, from coordinate 444,422 downwards.
GCCAGGGTCTGTTGGTGGTTGAGACTCCAGACGATGCTCGCCGTCATCGACCCCACGAGCAGGATGGCGATGGTTGCGGCCAGCGCCGCCGTCCTCCGCGTGGCCAGCACGCGGTGCCGGATGGCATCGAGCGAGCGGAGGGCGAACGGATCAGGTAACGCCACCGATTGCATGACCCGGTCGGCGAAGCCGGGTGCGGGGCTGATGAGGGGCAGCGTTTCCAGCAGGGCCACGATCTCCCGCTCGGCCTCGACACGCTCCCGGCACTCCGTACAGTGATCGAGATGGTCGAGCCCGTGCTGGGCCAGCGTACCCGCCAGCCACGCGTCGAGATCGTCGGCCGAAAGATGCGGCCCGGGAACGGGGCTCATAAGTGGACCCTCCTACGGTCGAGATGGAACGAAGGTTTCATTCCTTCAGGTGGGCCAGCGCGAGTCGTAGCTCGTTACGGGCCCGGTGGATATAGGTCTTCACGGTACCCAGCGGGAGATTCAGCATTTCGGCGATTTCTTCGTAGGCCCTGCCCTCAACATGGCGGAGCAGGATGCACGAGCGATACTCGGGCCGAAGCCGGCCGATGGCGGCCTCTATCTCGCCGCCGAGCTCCTTGGCCTCGACCGCGTCCAACGGGGACTCCTGGCGGGCCCCGATCTGAAGGGCGGTGGCCTGCATCGCTTCCGGCGTCTCCGCGTGGGGCGAGCCGTCGAGCGACAGCGTGTCGAGCTCGCGGCGGCGCAGGTGATCGATGGCGGCGTTGTTCGCGATCTTGAAGATCCAGGAGGAGAACTTGAACTCGGGGCGGTAGGAGTCGATGGCATTGAGCGCCTTGACGAAGGTCTCCTGCGACAGATCCTCCGCCAGCTCGCGGTCGCGCACCATCCGGAAGAGCAACGCGAAGATGGGCCGCTCGTACCGGCGAATCAGCTCGCGGTAGGCGGATTCCCGCCCTCCCCGGGCGAGCAGCACCACCTGCTGATCGGTCAGCGTCGCCCATTCGGGCGTGCTAGCCACGGGTGCGCCGCCTTGCCAACGGTCTCACCGCCGGACTACATTGAGCGCCTATGTTAGCCTCGGATCGTGAGTTACCGGTCGCCGGCGGTCCGGAAAAGCGGGCGTACGTCCGCGAAGTCTTCACCGCCATCGCTCCCACCTACGATCGCCTGAATCACATCATCAGCCTGCGGTTCGATCAGCGCTGGCGGCGATATGCGGTCGGGCGGCTGAACTGGGAGCGGGTACCGGACGGAATCTATCTCGACCTCTGCGCGGGGACGCTCGATTTCGGGGCGACCCTGGCCACGCGCCCGGGGTTTCGCGGGCGGATCGTCGGAGCCGATTTCGTGCGCCGGATGCTGAGTCTGGGACGATCGAAGGCCCCGCGACTGGAGCCGGTGACGGCCGATGCCCTCGAGCTGCCCTTCGCCGCCGCGACGTTCGACGGCGCCATGGTAGGATGGGGAGTCCGAAACCTGGTGGACCTCGATGCGGGCTTGACCGAGGCCGCGCGTGTGCTGCGACCGGGAGCCAGGCTGGTGATCCTCGAGATGACGCTGCCACCGCAACGACATTTTCGCCGGATCTACCAGGTGTACTTCCGCCGGGTGCTGCCGTGGATCGGGCGCCGGATTTCCAAACATACGACCGCCTATAAGTGGTTACCAGAGTCGACCCAGTCGTTCCCGTCACCCGACGACTTCGCGGCGCGGCTGGTCGCGAGCGGCTTTCGCGACGTCTCCTACACGCTCTTCCTGGGCGGCGTCTGCGCGATGCACGTCGGGACCAAGGGCGGAACGGCGGAACGGCGGAACGGCGACCATGGCTCTGGATAACCTGCGGGAGTTCATCGCCGAGATCGACGCCATCGGCGAGCTCACCCGGATCGCCCACCCCGTACGCGCCCGGCTCGACATCGCCGAGATCGCCGACCGGTGCATGAAGAGTCCCGGCGGCGGTCCGGCGCTGCTCTTCGAGCACGTGGTGCTCGAGGACGGAACCCGGAGCGCGCTTCCCGTGGCGATCAACCTCTTTGGGTCGATGCGCCGCATGTGTCTCGCGCTCGGTGTGGCGAAGCTCGACGCCGTCGGCGACCGGATCGCCGAGATGCTGGAGCTCAAGGTACCCTCCGGACTGCTCGGCAAACTGTCGCTGCTGCCGAAGCTCGCGGAGATGGGGAAATTTCCGCCCAGGGTGAAGGGACGGCCCGCCTGCCAGGAGGTGATCCTCCGGGGCGACGCGGTGAATCTCGATCAGATTCCCTTTCTCACTACGTGGCCCCGCGACGGCGGCCGATACATCACGCTCCCGATGGTGATCACGTCGGATCCCGCCCGCGGCATCCGGAACGTGGGGATGTACCGGATCCAGATTCTGGGGCGCGACACACTGGCCATGCACTGGCAACGGCACAAAGTGGGCGCCGCGCATTGGCGCGAGATGGCCGCGAGGAAGAAACGGATGCCGGTGGTCATCGCCGTGGGGGGCGATCCGGCCAGCGTCTACTCCGCCAGCGCCCCGCTGCCGCCAACGATCGACGAGTTCCTGTTCGCGGGGTTTCTGCGGCGCTCGCCAGTGGAGCTGTCCAAGGCCGTCACCTGCGACCTCGAGGTGCCGTCGGAGGCGGAGCTGGTGCTCGAGGGGTACATCGATCCGGCGGAGCCGCTGGTGCTCGAGGGTCCCTTCGGCGATCACACCGGCTTCTATTCGCTCGCCGACTATTACCCGCAGGTGCACGTCACCGCCGTCACGACCCGCCGCGACCCGATCTACCCCGCGACGCTCGTGGGGCGCCCGCCGATGGAGGATTTTTATCTCGGCCACGCCACCGAGCGGATCTTCCTGCCGCTGCTCAAGCTGACCGTGCCCGAGATCGTGGACTACCACATGCCGGCGGCAGGCATCTTCCACAACCTCGTTTTCGTCGCGATCGACAAGCAATATCCGGGGCAGGCCTACAAGGTGATGAACGCGCTCTGGGGTCAGGGGCTGATGTCGCTGGCGAAGGTGCTCGTGGTGGTGGACAAACACGTCAACGTCCGTGATCCCGACGAGGCGTGGTGGGTGGCCCTCAACAACATCGACCCCGAGCGGGACGTGCGGTTCACCATGGGACCGGTGGACGTGCTGGATCACGCGAGCCGCGGGTTCACCTACGGCAGCAAGATGGGTATCGACGCGACCCGGAAGTGGAAGGAGGAGGGGTTCGACCGCGAATGGCCGGACCCGATCGTCATGGATCAGGAGACGAAGGAGCGGGTGGACGCGATGTGGACGTCTCTCGGCATCAGGCTGGCGCCGGCGGAACGGCGGAACGGCGGAACGACTCCATGAGCGACTCCCGTGACCTTCCGCCCTTTCGCCCTTCCGCCGTTTCCCGACGAGAGGGCCAGACGTTCGCCGGCGAGTCGCTCCTCGTCCGCTACGTCAACCTCGTGAAGCTCCCCCACACCCTGTTCGCGCTGCCGTTCGCGTTGCTCGGGGTGCTCGCGGCCTCGCGCGTCGCCGCGGTGACTGCCCGGATGGTAGGGCTCGTGATCGTCGCGTTCTCGGCCGCCCGCTGGGCCGCCATGGCGTTCAATCGGATCGCCGATCTCCGGTTCGACGCCCGCAATCCACGCACCATGAACCGGGAGCTGCCCCGGGGAGCGCTCACGCCGGGCCAGGCGTGGACGTCGGGAGCTATCGCCGCGGCGCTGTTCGTGCTCTGCTCGATGCTGCTCAATCCGCTGTGCGCGGTGCTCAGTCCGATCGCGCTCGGCTGGGTGCTCACCTACAGCCTCTCCAAGCGCTTCACCTGGTGGCCCCATCTCTGGCTCGGCATGAGCCTGGCCATCGCGCCGGTCGGCGGCTATCTCGCGGTCACCGGCCACTGGAGCCGGCCCGCCTGGATGCTGCTCGCGGTCAGCCTCGCCGTTGCGACGTGGGTCGCGGGTTTCGACATCTTCTACGCCCTTCCGGATGCCGGCTTCGACCGCGCGCACGGATTGCGGAGCGCGGTCGTCCGGCTCGGGGAGAGTCATGCCATCCTGCTGGCCAGGCTTCTCCACGGCGTGACGATTCCGGCGCTGGCGGTCTTCGGCCTCGGCGCGGGCTTCGGCCCCTGGTACTTCGCGGGCCTCGTGGTGGCGGCCGGCATCCTGCTCTACGAGCATCGGCTCGTGCGTCCGGGTGATCTGACCCGCCTCGACGCGGCCTTCTTCACGATGAACGGGGTCATGTCGGTGACCGTCTTCGCATTCGCCTTGGTGGACAGGACGCTCGGGTGACGGCGACCTCGGCAGCGTCCAGGCCCATCGTGCTGGCGCTGACCGGCGCTTCCGGCGCCCCCTACGGGCTCCGGCTGCTCGAGACGCTCGCCCGCAATCGCGTGCCGGTGTGGCTCATCCCGTCGAGCCACGGCATGCGCCTCATGCGGGACGAGTGCGGCATCCAGTCTCTCGAGGAGCTGCAACGCGCCACCGGCGGCGACTGGTCGTCGGTCACCGTGTTCCCCGACGACGACCGGGGGGCGCTGCCGGCGAGCGGGTCACGGCGCACGGGCGGAATGGTCGTCTGTCCCTGCTCCATGGGAACCGTCGCGGCGATCGCGGCCGGCACGAGCCGCTCGCTGGTCGAACGGGCTGCGGACGTAACGCTCAAGGAACGGCGGCGCCTCATTCTGGTGCCCCGCGAAACACCGCTGTCCCTGGTGCACCTCCGCAACCTCGTGTCCGTGACCGAGGCGGGCGCCCTCGTCATCCCCGCCGCGCCGGGCTTCTATCATCGTCCCACCCGGATCGCCGAGCTGGTGGACTTCATCGTACAGCGAATCCTCGACCATCTCGCGATCGACATCGAGATCGGCCGGCGCTGGACGGGCGATTCGGGCTGAGGCCGCGGTCGTGCGCCTCGGCGTCATCTCCGATACCCATGGGCAGCTGCGGCCGGCGGTGTTCGACGTGTTTCGCGCCGTCGACCACATTCTCCATGCCGGGGACATCGGCCCCCCGGCACTGCTCGAGGAGCTGGAGACGATCGCGCCGACTACCGCCGTGTACGGCAACACGGACGGGTGGGAGCTACGCGGCCGGCTCCCGCCGGTGGCGACCGTCGAGCTCGATGGCTTCACCATCGTCGTCACTCACGGCGATCAGCTCGGCACGCCCGACCCGGAGAGCTTGCACGCGGCGTTTCCCGACGCCGAGATCATCGTGTTCGGTCACACCCATCGTCCGGTGCTGACGCTGGTGGATGTGGTCGTGACGGTGATGAACCCCGGGGGAGCGGGGCCGCGCCGGTTCAATCTTCCCGCATCCGTCGGCATTCTCGAGCTGGAGCCCGGCATACCGCCGAGGGGGCGGCTGGTGGAACTCGGCTAAACGCTGAAAGCTGAAGGCTGAAGGCTCAAGGCCCTCAGCCTTGAAGCCTTCAGCCGACGTCCTCAGATCCAGCCCAGATGGCGGTACGAATCGAGGGTGCGGCGGATTCCGTCGCGCAGGCGCACATGGGGAGTGAATCCGAGCTCGTCCCGCGCGCGTGAAATGTCGAACCAGCGGTTGTTGGTGAAGAACCTCACCCGCCGGCGGAAGATCGGCGGCTCGATGCCGAACGGAATGCAGATGGCCTCGCAGATGGCGCCGGCCAGCCAGAAAGGCCACACCGGCAGCCTGAGCCTCGGCGCCGGCACCCTTGCGACGTCGGCAATCTCCTCCACCAGCTCGTTGAGCGTCGGGCCTTCGTCGCCCGTGATGATGTACGTGCGCCCGGCGGCCTGCGGTGATTCCGCTGCCAGCCGGAACCCCTCCACGAGGTCGTCGATGTAGACCATCTGAAAGCGGGGCGTGCCGTCGCCCAGGAGAAGAAAGTGTTGCCGCGCGACGCCCCCGAACAGCTTGAGGAGCCGCCGGTCTCCCGGTCCGTAAATGGGACCGGGACGGATCACGGTGAGCGGCACGCCCTCCCGTGCGGCTGTCTCCCGCGCCGTCACCTCGCCTTCCAACTTGGTCAGCTGGTAGATGTCGCCCGGCGCCATGGGCGCGTCCTCTCCGACGGGACTGATGTGGTCCACGTCCCCATGTACTCCCACCGTACTGCAATGTACGAACCGATTGACCCCCACCGCGGCGCTCTCTTCGATCAACTTGCGGGTGGCGGTAACGTGTACGTCCCGATATTCGGACTCGGGAGCACCAGCCTTGCGGAAGACGGCCGCGAGATGGAAGACGGTCCGCACGTCCGACAACGCCCGCCGTCGAGTCTCGGCATCCCGGATGTCCCCCTCGACCACGTCGATGCCGGTGTTGTCGAGCGCCTTCCGGCCACTCGGGTTTCGAACCAGCGCGCGGACGGGATAGCCCCAGCGCCGCAATGAGCGGGCGAGCGCCAGCCCGGTAAAGCCCGCGGCGCCTGTGACGAGCACCTGGCCAAGATCAGTGTCGATAATCATGCCACATCTTGCGCAGGCTACGGCTCCGCCTGCTGTGACTCTGGTCACTCCGTGGAACTGCCCGCCGGTCTATCGTAAGCCGCACAGTCCGTATGCGGCCCGGCTCGCCGAGGCACGGCGGTCGAAACCATGACGAGGAACACATTGAGCCACATGCCGGTCACGATGACGACCGAGCCCGCAGGGGCCGGCACGCAGACGAACGAGGCCCAGCCGCGGCGCCCGCCCATCCGGATCGGCATCATGTTGCGGGGGGTAAAGGAGTACGACGGGGCAGGGGTATACATCCGGCAACTGCTGGACGCTTTGCTGCGGCTCGACCGGCGGAACGAATACGTGCTGTTCTTCTCCACACGGGACCAGCTCGGGCGCTACGCGCACTTGCCCAACGTGCAGGAAGTGGTCGTCCACGCTCCGGGGCGTCTGCTCTGGGACCAGGTCGCCATGCCGGCCGCCGCGAGCCGAGCGCGTCTGGACGTCCTTTTCCATCACAAGTTCAGCATTCCGGTCCTCGCACCGTGCCCATCGGTGGTGCAGCAACGGGGCACCGAGTATTGGACGTTCCCGGAGTACTATCCCACGCTGGGGGACCGGATCAATCGGGTCTACAACACGATGAGCATTCCGGTCTTTTGCCGCCGCGCGACGCGAGTGCTCACCAACTCCGACAGTCTCGCCGAGGAGCTGGAAACGCTCGCCCACGTACCGCGCGACAAGATGGCCACCGTGTACGCCGCCGCGGATGACCGCTTCACCCGCGTCACCGACGGCATCGTCCTTTCCCGGGTTCGGGCGCAATACGGGTTGCCCGGTCGGGATTTCTTCGTCATGGTGGTGAAGGGCTATGCCCGGATCGAGTACGCCGGCCAGGAGCTCTGTCCGCGGAAGAATGTCGAGGGTGCGCTGGCGGCGCTGGCGCGAGTCCGGGCGCTCGAGCCGGAGTGTCCGCCGATGGTCATCCTCGGCGCGGGCGTGAAGGATCGGCTCACGCCGGAGGTCCTGCGCGAGCGATTCGGTCTCGACGAGCGGTCCGTCATCATCCCGGGACTCATCGACCAGGACGATATGCCCGCCGTGTACTCCATGGCCGCGGCGCTCGTCTTTCCTTCCTACTACGAGAGCTTCGGCATCCCGCTCGTCGAAGCCATGGCGTGCGGCTGCCCCGTGATTACCTCGAGCGCGCCCGCGTGCCCGGAGGTGGTAGGCGACGCCGCGCTCATCGTGGATCCCGACGACGTCGAGGGGCTCGGCGCCGCGATGCTCCGGATCGTCAGGACGCCCGACCTGGTCGCCTCTCTTCGCGCGCGCGGACAGACGCGCGCGCGTCGATTCTCATGGGACGAGAGCGCCCGGAAGCTCCTGGCCGAGCTGGAGCGGGCCGCCGGGTGACCATCGCGTCGCTCGCAGGGGCTGCGCCGGTCATCGACGACGAGGTGTCCGCGCGGTCGCCGGTCGCCGAGCTTCGGGTACTGGCGTGGCCGGGCCCTGCGGCGCGCCTCCAGAACCCCTACACCTGGCTCTTGTACTCGCATCTCGAGCGACTCGGGGCGCGGGTGCGAGAGTTCACGCCCGCACGGGCGGTGAGGGGAGGGTACGACGTCCTCCATGCACACTGGCCGGATAAGGCGCTCAACGCCGGCTCCTGGCTCGGCAGCGCGGCCCGGGCGGGTGTGGCGCTCGCGATCCTGAGCGCCGCGCGGCGGCATGGGGCGGCCGTCGTCTGGACCGCTCACAATGCCGAGCCGCACGAGTCGCGGCGTCCGAGACTCGAACGATGGTTCTGGTCCCGGTTCGTGAGCCGGGTCGATGCCGTCATCCACCTGAGCCACGCGGGCCGCCACGCGGTAGAGGCGCGCCACCCCTCGCTCGCCGCGCTGCCCCATGCGGTCGTCACGCACGGGCACTTTCGCGCCGCGTACCCCGACACCGTCGGGCGGGAGGAGGCTCGCGCCGCGCTGGCGATTCCCGACTCGGCGCGCGTGATCACATTCATCGGGAGGGTCCGCGAGTACAAGAACGTTCCCCGCCTGATACGAACGGTCCGCGCCCTTCCCGGCGGCGACCTCGTGTTGCTGGTCGGCGGCGCGGCCCAGACCGCCGAGCTGGCGGCGGAGATTCGCGCGGCCGCGGGCGATGATTCGCGGGTACGTCTCGCGCTACGGCATGTCCCGGAGGCCGACGTCCAGCACTATCTCCGCGCCGCCGACCTGGTGGTGCTCCCATTCCGTGAGATCACCAATTCGGGAAGCGCTGTGCTGGCGCTGTCGTTCGACCGGCCGGTCCTGGTACCGGCGCTTGGCGCCATGGGGGAGTTGCAGGCGCTGGTCGGCGGGGACTGGGTCCATACCTACCAGGGGGACCTCACGCCCGCGGTGCTGAGGGATGCGCTCCAGCGAGTCGCTCTCCGGCCACCGACCTCGAGGCCGCCGCTCGGGCAGCTCGAATGGCCGGCGATCGCACGCCGGACGATGTCACTGTACCGAGCCGTGGCGCGCGGAGGGAGGGTGAGCCCCCGATGAGTCGAGTGACCCGAGTGCTGCCGCGAGGCATGATGCGGCCGCTGCTCAACGCCCGCGAGGCACTCTTTGGTGCGTGGTACAGCGGCACGCGCCGCTGGTGTCCGGTCTGCTGCCGCTCATCACGGCGCTTCCGGACCTATGGGCTCGTTCCGCGGGAAGACGCGGAGTGTCCCCAATGCGGGGCGCTCGAGCGGCATCGGTTCGTGTGGATCTACCTCACCAGCCGGACCGATCTGTTCGATGGTCGTCCCAAGCGGGTGCTGCACGTCGCGCCGGAGCGGTGCTTCGAAGACCGCCTCCGGCGGCGGCTCGGGCGCGGCTATCTGACCGCCGATCTGCTCGATCCGCGGGCGATGGAGCGGATGGACATCACCGACATTCACCATTGCGACGAGTCGTTCGACGTGATCTACTGCAGTCACGTGCTCGAGCACATCCCGGACGATCGGCGCGCTATGTCCGAGCTGCGTCGCGTCCTCAAGGTCGGGGGATGGGCGGTGCTCCTCGTTCCGGTGACGGTGGATAGGACGGTGGAAGACCCTGCCGTCACCGATCCCGCGGAGCGGGAGCGACTGTTCGGCCAGCACGATCACGTGCGGCGGTACGGCCCCGACTATGTCGATCGCCTTCGTGAGGCTGGGTTCGAGGTGCAGGTGACGAGGGTCGGAGAGGTGGTGGCCAAGGGTGACCTGGCGCCGATGGGCCTTACCCGGTCGGCTGCGGTGATCTACGAGTGCCGGCGGGCTCCTCTCCACTGATGGTGCGCACGACGGGACCGAACCCGGGGTAATACGGGAGCCCGAACGGCTCCACGAACGCGCGACACGCCTCGACGTCTTCGGGCTTGATCCGTGCTCGCCACTTGTCGATCTGCTCCGCCGTCGGGCGGGCTATCGAATAGGTCCGGTCGTCGCCGGCGCGATCCGACTCCTGAATGAATCGCTCGGCCTTCGATGTCCACTCGAGTCCGAGGCGACCATACAACTCCCGATATCCCCCCAACGGGTCCCGGCAGAGCCACTCGTACGCGAGGATCGTCCGGCGCGGGTCCGTGGCTGTCTGCCGGCGAATGACGTACATCGTGGCGCCCCACAATGCGCCCGCGCGCTCCCAGAACGTGCCCGCGGCGCGGATGAGATCCGCGAAAGGCTCGAGATGATCGGCCACCAGGCGGCGGTTCTCGAGCAGCCGTTGCGGCCGCGGCTCCCATCCGAGCCGTTGCCAGCTGTCGAACTGGCCGCACGGATGCCGCAGCACGCATACCTGGCGCGCCTCCGGGAAGTTGCTGCTCAGCCAGGCCAGATTGAGGTTCGCGAACACGAGCTTCAGCAGCACGTGGGGCTGGCGGCGGAACAGCCACGGATACCGCTCACCCAGAGCCCTCCCCGGCCCCCGCAGCGGGCCCAGGATCGGTCCGGGGTCGTGCCGCATGGTGAAGGCGGTGGCCACCAGGCCGGCGCATGCGCGGGTCATGAGCGAGCGGTACGCGGGGTCGTCGTGCTCGCCGGTGAGATAGAGATAGGTGAACCGCTTCTCGGCGCCGCGGACGTGATGATAGTTGTCGGGCTCCCGATAGTAGGTGAACCCGGGAGCGAACGAGAGGCACTTCGCCACCCAGCTCGTTCCGCTCCGGGGGAAGCCCGTCACGATGATGCATCGCCGCTCGTTCGGCCTGTCGCTGCGTGCGCCGTCGGTCACCCGTCTCGCCCTGGTGGGAGTGTGTCTCCAATGTGGCTCCTCAGGTCCGATGGCGGTGTGACGATGCTCACGACCGACCCCCCCCGCCGCCGCGGGACCCGGCAATGACGGAGCGAGCTCGCACGTCCGGGCCCACTCCGGATCCCTCCCTGAGCGAGTTCGACGAGCCGCTCGACGGCACGGGCGGCGGCACGGAGACGATCGGCCCTCCCGAGCCGCCGGACTCCACCGTCGATCTCAAGCGGATGACGGCGCACTCCATCATGTGGACCCTCGTCCGCACGGGCTCCGACTACCTGATGTCGTTCGTGGTGTTCGCCGTCCTCGCGCGGAAGCTGGGTCCCGCGGCGTTCGGCGTGTACGCGCTTGCCGTCGCCTTCGCCGAGGTCGGGAGGGTCCTGCCTACGAGCGGCCTCATCGACACGCTGACGCGGGCCAAGCAGGTCTCACCCGAGATGGCGGACACGGTTTTCTGGGCGTCGCTCGCGCTCTCCTGTACGGTCGCGACGGTCATCACGCTGGTGGCCCATCCCCTCGCGCGCGCGTTCGGCGCGCCGGAAGTCGCCCCCCTGCTGACCGCGCTTGGGTGGGTCCTGCCCATCACGGCCGCGGGGGCCACCCACATGGCGATGCGGCTTCGGGAATTCGGACATCGGTCGCTCGCGTCGCGCTCGGTGGTCAGCGGCGTGGTCGGCGGCGCGGCGGCGCTCGCGGCAGCATGGCAGGGGTGGGGCGCCTGGAGTCTCGTGGTCCAGCGGGCGGTGTCAGAGGTGGCCGGAATGGGGATGGCATGGCAGGCGTATCCGTGGCTCCCGGGCCGGCGCTATTCGGGCGCGATGCTCCGGCAGATGGCCGGCCTGAGCGCCAGCATGACCGGTACCCAGATCCTCAACGTCGCGCTGGTTCGCGTGCAGGACGTCGTCATCGGCCGCGTGATCGGCCCCGCCGCGGTCGGCGTGTACCGGACCGCGTGGCGAACGGTCGACCTCATCGCCCAGGCCGCGATTCTGCCGTTCGCGCAGGTCTCGCTGCCGGCGCTCGCTCGGCTTCAGGACAATCTGCCGCAGTTCCGCAAGGCGTACCTGCGGCTCATCAGCGTCAGCGGCGCCATTGCGTTTCCCGCGATCATCGGATTCGCGGTGCTCGCGCCGGCCGCGGTGCCGCTCGTCTTCGGCGATCGATGGACCGGGAGCGCCTCGATCGCCCAAATCCTGGGACTGCTCGCGGTGCCGTTCACCCTCAATCGGTTTGCCGCACCGGGCCTCGCCGCCCTGGGTCAGTCAGCGACCCTGGCGCGCCTCGCGGCGCTGCAGGTGGCCCTCACCGTGATCCTGTCGCTCGCCGCCGCGCCGTTCGGCCTCACCGCCATGGCGTGGGCTTACGTCCTCCGGGCCTACCTCACCCTGCCGGTCCAGATGGAGGCCTTCAAGCGTCACAGCGGGCTCGGGTACCGTCCCGTAATCGCCGCGATCGCGCCCGGTCTGCTCATGGCGCTCATCATGGCGGGCTCGCTGGTCGTCATCGCCCGGCTCATCGGAGACGGGGTGCCGAACCGCGCGCTGTTCGTGCTCGTCATGACGGTAATAGGCGCGGCGGTGTATATCGGGTCGCTGGTGCTGTTCGCGCGCGGATTCGTGCGGCAGCAGATCGGCGACTTGCGGGAGATGGTGAAGTAGGGCGGAAAGACGGAAAGACGCAGAGACGCAGGAGGCATGTAGCCTGCGTCCCTGCGTCCTGCGTCTCTCTTAGAACCCCAATCGCAGCCCCGCGCTCACGGCCCAGTTGTGGGTCGTCTTGGTCGCGACGTTGATGCCGGTGGCCTCCTTCGCATCAAACTTGCCGATGTAGTCCTTCGCCATGAGCTGCAGCCCGACGCGCGGGGCGATCGCGACGTCGGCGCCGGCGCCGACGTTGTACGCGAAGTTGGTGGCGTGGGTGCTCACCGGGCTCACGCTCACCGACTGGCGGATCGCCCCGGCGCCGGCCTGCACGAACGGGCTGAATGGCAGAGCACCCCCGGTGGGTACGCGAAGCCGGAGACCGGCGTCATAGAGGAGCACGGAGCCCTGGCCGACGGAAAAGCCGCCGATGATGGGAGCCCCGACTTCGAGATTCGGCTGCGAGTATCCGATGTTCCCAACCAACGCGACGGACGGTGCCAGTCCGAGTCCCAGCTCCGCCCCATAGATGGCCGCTCCCGCATTTCTGAGACTGGTGCCGAGGGGCCCATTCGCGAAGTTTCCGAACTTCATGTATCCGGCATAGGGAGTGATGCTGAACGAACCGGTCGCGCCCTGCTGAGCGTGCAGCGGTGCGGCGACGCAAAGACCGGTAAGCGCACCGGCCAGCATGATCTGCTTCATCATTGGAACCTCCTGCTCCATGGTTTGTCCTTCGCGCGGGGCCGCGCACCAGGCCAGGGTACAGGCAGGGAAGATGCCAGACGTTGCAGCGCGGGGAATGTGTTGGTGTGTATGAGCTTGGAAATTGTGACGGCGGACCCGACGATCCGAGTGTCCGCTTCTGATTACATCGTCTCCGCGGTCCACTCGGAGTAGGGGGTCGTCCGCCGGAGCGCTTCGGGATGGGCGCGGAACCAGGCGGTGAGGAGGAGGATCTCGTCGATGGAATCGAGCGGCAGGGGCCCGGTCGGCGCGTCGGGCCGAGCCGCTTCCGCCGCCACGACCGCCCGGAAGGCCTCGCGCTCGATCGGGGTCGAGGGATAGGGAAAGCCGGCCTGCACGACTCCTTGTCTGATGACGTAGGCGCGGTCGTCGCAGTAATCGCCGGGGTCGCGATAGACGAAGGTCAGGAGATCGCGCGCGGTGCGGGCCCGGCTGGTGGCGGCCACCAGCCATTCGAGCTGCTCGAAGCGCTCGCGCCACCGGGCGGCCAGCTCGTAGCGTCCGGCGTCAGACGCCTCCTGCATGGAACGAATCACCCGGTCGAGCGGCTGCAGCGTCCGTCCTTCGAGGAACGCCGCGGCCGTCTCTACGCGCCGGCGATACGCCAGCTCCGCCACGAAGCCCGCGCACGGGCCTGTGCAATGGCCGAACTCGTAGCGCAGACATCCAGCGGTTCTCGGCGCGTCGAAGAGGTCGCCCTGGCCGGCGAATATCATGGGCAGCTTGGCGGCGCAGTCCCGGAGGCCGAGCAGATCGTTGAGCGCGCGCACTGCCCCCACGGTTCGAGCCCGGGACCGAAACGGGCCGTAGCAGCCCGCGTCCTCATGCGTGGCGGCCGAGCCGGCGAACACGCGCGGTGCCGGCTCACTCGAGATCTTGATGAGGATGGAACGACGGGTGAGATTGCCGCGGTGGTTGAAGTGCGGTCGGTACTTCCTGATCTGGCGAAGCTCACTCAGATACGCGGCGAACTCGCTCGGCACGTAATCCCAGGTGATCTGCGAGGCCGCATGAAGAATCCGCGCCGCCTTGTCATCGGGATAGGCGGCCCGGAAGTAGCAGAGCAACCGGGTGCGAAGGCGCTTGGCCTTGCCGACGTAAAGGATGCGGCCGGTGGCGTCGAGCATTCGATAGACCGCCGGTCGGTTCTCGGTCAGGGCGCGAACCCGATGGCGCAGCTCGCCCAGATCGGTGGCGGGAAGCGAAGCCGCGCGTTGGGCCCGCCGACTCATCGCTGGCACCGGTAACAGAACACCGTGATCCGCCCGTCGATCTCATGCGTGCCGACGAGCCGGGTGCCGCACCGCACGCACGGCTCGCCCTCCCGCTCGTACACGAGCAGCTCCAGCTGAAAATTCCCGGGCAGGCCCGTTCCGGTGCGGTAATCCCGGACCGTGCTCCCTTTGGATGCGATGGCAGCCTGCAGAATCCGGCGGATGTGCCGGTGGAGACGCGCGTGATCGTCCGCCGTCAACCGGTTCGCCGGCTTCGAGGGATCGATGCCGGCGGCGAACAGCGCTTCCTGCGCGTAAATGTTGCCGACGCCCGCCAAGTGGCCCTGATCCATGATCACCTTCTTGATCGCCTGTCGCGACCCGCGGAGCGTCTCGCCGAGCGCCCGTGGCGTGAACCCCCGCTCCAGCGGCTCCCGACCGATCGCCGAGGTATACGTCTCCCATCCGTTCCGATCGAGCAGGAGGATCGTGCCGAGGCGGCGCACGTCGTCGTAGACGAGCTCGCGGCCGTTGTCGAGCATCACGCGAAGGACCGCGTAGCGTGCCGCCTCACGCGGGATCGGCTCGTGATGGACGACGAGAGAGCCGGTCATCCCGGGCTGGACGACGAGCCGATGCGAATCGAGATCGATGACGGCGTGCTTGGCCCGACGAAAGACGTCGTGCACCGTCGCCCCGCGGAGCCGGTGAATCAGCCGGCGGCGGGTGACGCCACGGAGCACGTCGTCGTGACTGAGCTCGGCCCGCTCGAATCGGCGGCCGAGAAGGGAGGGGCGGATGTCGCGAACGATGGTCTCGACTTCGGGAAGCTCCGGCATCGGCCGAAAGCTACACGCGTGCCCGTTCGGCCTCCCGCCATCCGATGTCGCGGCGGAACACCTTGCCCTCGAAGGCGATCGCGTCGGCCGCCTCGCGGCTCATCCGCTGCGCGTCGGCGAAGCTTCGCGCGACCGCGGTGACGGTGAGGACGCGACCGCCATTGGCCCGCAGGGTGCCGTCCGGTCCGCGGGCGGTCCCCGCCTGGAAAACGGTCACGCCGGCCGGAAGACTGGACGGCATGGTGATCGCGGCGCCGCGTCTGGGGCTGTCGGGATAGCCGCTCGAGGCGAGCACGGTCGTCACCGAGGCGGCGGACGCGTCATACCGGATCGGGGACACGCCCTCGCCCCGCGCCACCCGCCACAGACAATCGGTGAGCCCCTCGGTCACGAGCGGGAGAACCACCTGGGTCTCCGGATCGCCGAGCCGGCAGTTGAACTCGACCACCCAGGGGATGCCCGAGTCGTCTACCATGAGGCCGGCGTACAGCACGCCTCGAAAGGGCGTCCTCCTGCGCTCCATCTCCTCCAGGGTCGGCACGAGCACTTCACGCTCGACGCGGGTCATCAGCGAGGGGGTGGCTAGCGAGACCGGGCTATAGGCTCCCATGCCGCCGGTGTTCGGCCCGGTGTCGCCCTCGAGCAGACGCTTGTGGTCCTGGGAGACCGGCAGAATGGTGAAGTCGCGTCCGTCCGTCACTGCGAGAACGGAGATCTCCTCGCCCTGGAGGAACGATTCGATGATCACCGTGCTGCCGGCGTCGCCGAACTTCCCTTCGCCGAGCATCGCGCGGACCGTCCTGGCCGCTTCACTGCGGGTGGCGCAGACCACCGCGCCCTTGCCCGCGGCGAGACCCGACGCCTTCACGACGAGCGGCTCGGCCTGGCGGTCGAGGTAGCTCAAGGCGGGCTCGAGCTCCTGAAAGGTCGAGCTCGCAGCGGTGGGTACCCCGGCCGCGGCCAT
Source organism: uncultured Gemmatimonadales bacterium (assembly GCA_963757525.1). GTDB lineage: Bacteria > Gemmatimonadota > Gemmatimonadetes > Gemmatimonadales > GWC2-71-9 > CAVVWJ01. The sequence continues at coordinate 428,362 of CAVWRM010000001.1, read as the reverse complement.
GACCTCCTTGGCGAACGCCTTGGAGGCTTCGAGCTGCGCGGCCGCGCGGCCGGGACCGAACACGGCTCGGCCTTCGGCCCTCAGGCGATCGGCCAGGCCGAGGGCCAGCGGAGTCTCGGGACCGATCACCGTGAGATCGATCCCGTACATGTCCGCCGCGTCGGCAAGGCGATCGACGTCGGCGGCCTCGATCGGCAGGTTGGTGGCGAGCTCGGCGGTGCCTGGATTGCCCGGCGCACAGGAGAGATCGGCGCCGGGGTGCTCGCGGCGGAGGGCCCAACAGAGCGCGTGCTCTCTCCCTCCACCGCCGACGACGAGAATTCTCACGACTGCTTCTGCGCGTTCCGGAAGGCCTCCCGGGCCCGCTCGGCCGCACGCTTGGCGGCGTCGGCCACCTGGGTGGCGATCTCCCGCGCCTCGGCGGCGTAATAGTCGCCCGCCGCGCTCATGTCGTCCCTGAGCCGCCTCCCGGTGGCTTCCGGACCACGACGGACGTACTCGCCGCGCACGATGCGGTCGTAGTCGCCCGAGGCCACCCACCGCTGCAGCTCCGCCGCGCGCACCGTGTGCATCGGATGCGTGAGCGCCAGGGTGCTGAGGACCTTGTACACGATGTCGAGGCCCTCGCCCGAGGCCGCGTATTCGTGCGCCTGCTCCATGAAGGCGTTGACGTTGAGCTCCGCCGCGAATCCGGCGCCCCGTCCTCCCCCCGCCATCTTCATGTCGAGGCTCTGCGCGGCCGTGACGTCCTGCCCTCCCAGGAGTCCGGCCCGGTCGGCGGACAGCTCGGATTTGCGGGACCATTCGAGGAATGCCAGCCGGATGGGCAGCACCGCCAGTCCCGCGAGCACCGGGAGCGCGCCGAGACTGATGAGCGCGAGGATGGCCGCGATGGTGCGGTAGAGCGCGTGGCCGCTCATGACGTGCCCCAGCTCGTGCGACAGCAGCACCCGCAACTCATCGTCATCGAGCAGCTCGATCGCGGCGGTATGAATCACGATGAATGGGTTGTCGATGCCGTAGGCGCCCGCGTTGAAGAACGGGGTCTGCGACACGTACAGCTCGGGCACGGTGGGCCAGTCGAAGGTCGTCACCACCTCGTTATGGAGGTGCCAAAGCTTGGGAAACTGGCTCGGCCCGATCCGGACGGCATTGCCCTGGAAGAGCAGTCGCACGCCGCGCTCCCCGCCGATGAAGCCCAGCACTTTTCGGATGACTTCATCGACCCCCGGAACCGCCCGCAGGGCCTGAAGGGCGGCCCGGTCGGCCGGGTGTTCCCAGGACACCGCCGCGATCTGGGGGAAGGCCTGCCGGGGTCGCTTGGACGGGAGTGAGGTGGTCATGGTTCGCTCGAGGTTGGTGACAGACCACCTACGGTGATCCGTTCATCTTGTTTCACTTTGCGACGGCCGCGGAGAGTGCTTGATCGAGGTCTGCCAGGAGGTCCTCGGGATCCTCAACCCCGCAGCTCAGTCGCACGAGGCTGTCGGTCAGCCCCAACGCCTGGCGCATGGCGGGAGGAACGGAGGCATGGGTCATCGTGGCCGGATGGCCGACCAGGCTCTCGACCCCGCCGAGTGACTCGGCCAGCACGAAGATCCGGGTCCGCTCCACGAACCGCCGTGCGAGCGCGGGGTCGCCCAGATCGAAGGAGATCATCCCGCCGAACCCGCTCATCTGCCTGCAGGCCAGCTCGTGCTGGGGGTGCGAGGGCAGCCCGGGATAGTAGACCTTCTGCACCTCGGCCCGACGGGTCAGCCAGCCGGCCACCGTCCGGCCGTTCGTGTCGTGCTGCCGCATGCGAAGGGGCAGCGTCTTGATGCCGCGTAGCGCGAGCCAGCAGTCCATCGGTCCGGGGACACCGCCGGCGGCGTTCTGGAGGAAGCCGAGTCGCTCGGCCAGGTCGTCACGGGCGGTCACGAGCAGCCCGCCCACCATGTCGCTGTGCCCGTTCAGGTATTTCGTCGTGGAATGCAGGACGATATCGGCACCCGATTCGAGCGGTCGCTGGAAGAAGGGCGTGGCGAAGGTATTGTCGACGACGTAGAGGTAGCCGCGGGCCTGGGTCAGATCGCCGACGGCGGCGAGATCCACCAGATTCATCATGGGATTGGTGGGCGTCTCGCAATAGATCAGGCGGGTGGCCGACGTGAGCGCGCGCTCGACGTTCTCGATCTCCCGCATGTCGACGAAGCTGAAGCGCACGCCGAACTCGGTGTACACCCGTTCCATCAGCCGATGGGTGCCGCCGTACACGTTGTCCCCGCACACGACATGATCGCCGGTGCGGAGCAGCTTGAGCACCGCATCCAGCGACGCCAGACCCGATCCGAAGGCGAAGCCGTGCGTCCCCCCCTCGAGGCTCGCCACGTTCCGCTCCAGCGCTTCGCGCGTGGGGTTCTGCGTCCGGGCATACTCGTAGCCCTTGTGCTTGCCGAGCGCGGACTGCACGTACGTGCTGGTCTGATAGATGGGGGTCATCACGGCCCCGGCCAGGGGCTCGACAATCTGCCCGGCATGCACCGAGCGCGTCGCAAATTGATGGTCGTGATCGTGGGGCAGGATTCGGGTCATCCGCGCCGAGCAAGAAGGGGATCGCAGAAGCGTAATGGCGCGAACGGTTCGGTTGAAGAGGGGGGGGCGGCGCGGTTACCTTCGGGACGTGACGACAGCCCAAATCGAAGGCATCACCGCGCGTTGCATGATCGTCGACGACGACGACGGCGTGCGAGACAGTCTTGCGCGCGTCATCGAGACGCATGGTCTGGCGGTGGTGCAGGTCCCCTCCGGGGCCGAAGCGCTGGCGCGGCTGCGAGACCACGGCGAAGTCCCGCTGTGCATCTCCGACATTCACATGCCGGGGATGGACGGGATCGAGTTCCTGAAGCAGGCGCTCCGGCTCTACCCCGACATGGCCGTGCTCATGCTCACCGGCGTGTCGGATGTGTCCACGGCGGTGGAATGCCTGCGTCTCGGCGCGCTGGATTATCTCAACAAGCCGGTGATGGTGGAGGAGGTCTGGGCCCGGGTCGACAAGGCGCTGGAGAAGCGCGAATTGGTGCTCAAGAACCGCTTCTACCAGGCCAACCTCGAGACCCGGGTCCGGGAGCTGGACCGGCTGAACAAGCAGTCGCTCATCAATGGCGTGCAGATGCTGGTGCACGCCCTCGAGGCCAAGGACGCCTACACCAGCGGCCACTCGGCGCGCGTAGCGCGCTACGCCGTGAAGACCGCGGTGCAGCTGGGATACACGGGCGGCCGCCTGGAACACATCCGCCTCGGCGGGGAACTGCACGACATCGGGAAAATCGGCACCCGCGAAGCGGTGCTCAACAAGCCCGGCCCGCTGAGTCCGGATGAGTTCGAACACATCAAGGGACACACGGCGCTCGGCGAGCGCATTCTGGCGCCGTTCCTGGCGGAATCTCCGATCGTGCTCGGCATCGTCCGATCCCACCACGAGCGATTGGACGGGCATGGTTTCCCCGACAATCTCACGGGCGACGGCATTCCCGCCGAGGCGCGCATCGTTGCGGTGGTCGACGCCTTCGATGCCATGACGACCAATCGCGCCTACCGGCCTTCGCGCACGCCGGCGGATGCCGTCGAGGAGCTGCAACGCTGCGCCGGCCAGCATTTCGATCCGGCCGTGGTGGACGCGTTCTCTCGCGCCTTCAGCGACGTATCGCTCCTGCCACTTTCCATCTAGAAACTCACGCGCGCCCACTCACCATGTCCGATACTCTCATGATCAGCGTCTCGGGGATGCGGGGTCTCGTCGGCACGGACCTCACACCCGAGCTCGTCGCCCGTCATGCCGCCGCCTTCGGCTCGTGGGTGCGCGAGTCGAGGGCCGAGGGTGGCAGATCATCGGTGGTCATCGGACGCGACGCTCGTACCAGCGGTCCGATGTTCACGCGCGCGGCGGTCGCCGGGCTCATGTCGGTCGGCGTGGACCCTATCGAGGTGGGGGTCGTGCCCACGCCCACGGTGCAGATGGCAGTGGAACATCACCGGGCTGGCGGTGGGCTGATCCTCACGGCCAGCCACAACCCGATCGAATGGAACGCGCTCAAGTTCGTCGGACCGGACGGCATCTTCCTCGACGCGGTCTCGGGCTCACGGGTCCGTGCGCTGGCGGAGCAGGGCCCTCCGCGACAGGGGTGGAACGGTTTGGGGCAGGTGCGGGAGGATCGCGAAGCGATCGCGCGCCATCTCGATGCGATCCTCGCCCTGTCTATGATCGATGTCACCGCCATCAGGCGGCGCCGGTTCCATGTTGCCTTGGACTGCGTGCGGGGTGCCGGGGCCACCGCCATCCCGCCACTCCTCGAGCGGCTGGGGTGCCGGATGTCGGGCATCAATCTCGAGGCCGACGGCGTGTTTCCCAGGCCGCCGGAACCCGTCCCGGAAAACCTCGGCGATCTCGGCCGACTGGTTCGCCAATCGGGAGCGGTGGTCGGGTTGGCGGTGGATCCCGATGTCGACCGGCTGGCGCTGGTCGACGAAGCCGGGCAGCCGATCGGTGAGGACTACACCCTGGCATTCGCTATCCGCGCAGTGTTGGATCGACGCAGCACCGTGGGTCAGGGGGACACCAAGGCAAAACCCCCGACGGTGGTCGCGAACCTCTCGACCAGTCTGGTTGTTGAGGATGCCGCGAGGAATGCCGGCGCGCGATTCGTGCGCGCGCCGGTAGGCGAGGCCAACGTGGCCAGGGCCATCAGGGACGAGGGCGCGGTGATCGGCGGCGAAGGGAACGGGGGCGTCATGTTCCCGGCCCTGCACATCGGGCGAGATGCGCCCCTCGGGGTGGCCCTGATCTTGCATCTCCTTGCCACGACTGGGGTAACAGTGTCGGCACTTGTGGCAGACTCGCCCCGGTATAGCATCGTCAAGGCGAAGGGTCCCCGCGGTTCCGAGCTTCGGCCGATGTACGATCGGCTTCGAATGAAATTCCAGGACGCGGAGGCGGACGAGCGGGACGGGTTGCGGCTCTCGTGGAAGGATCGCTGGCTTCACGTTCGTCCGTCCGGGACCGAGCCCATCGTCCGGCTGATCGCCGAAGCACCGACTCTGAACGACGCCGAGCGACTGGTCGACGCGGCGAGAGAACTCTTGCACTGAGGTTCATGGCGCGATGTGCGGCATCGTAGGCTATATCGGACCCCGGCAGGCGGCGGAACTGTTGATCGAGGGGCTGCGGCGCCTGGAGTACCGGGGGTACGACTCGTCCGGTATTGCCGTGGTGAACGGCTCCGGCCTCAAAATCATGAAGGCGGCTGGTAAGCTTTCGGCGCTGGAGTCGGAGCTCGAGAACCGTATGCCGTCCGGCACGCTCGGCATCGGGCACACCCGCTGGGCCACGCACGGCGCTCCGACATCGACCAATGCCCATCCCCATACCGACCAGTCCGGCCGAATCGCCGTGATCCACAACGGCATCATCGAGAACTCGAACGCCATCAGGAAAGCGCTCGAGGGACGGGGTCACACCTTCAAGTCCGAGACCGACACCGAGGTCCTGGCCCATCTGGTCGGTGAGTTCTACGAGGGCAACCTCGAAGAGGCGCTCGCCTCGGCGCTCCGCGATGTGGACGGCGCGTACGGCCTGGCGCTGATCTCGTCCGACGAGCCCGGCGTGCTGGTGGCGGCCCGGAAGGGGAGCCCGCTGCTCGTGGGCGTGGGCGAGAACGAGTTCTTCGTGGCGTCCGATGCCTCACCGCTGCTGCAGTACACCCGCTCGGTCGTGTACCTGGAAGACGGCGAGATCGTGGTGCTGACCCGGGACGGCTACCGGGTCCGCAATCTCGAGACGACCCGCATCAGCAAGCCGGTGAACCAGATCGACTGGGACCTGGCGATGGTCGAGCGGAACGGCTACCCGCATTTCATGCTGAAGGAGATCTGCGAGCAGCCCGAGAGCCTCTGCAACACGCTGCGGGGTCACCTGCTGGACGACGAGGGCACCGCGCGGGTCAGCGGTCTCAACCTGAGCGATGAGCAGCTCAAGGGACTCGAGCGCGTCATCATTACGGCCTGCGGTACCTCCTGGCACGCCGCCCTCATCGGCGAGTATATGCTGGAAGAGATGGCCCGGGTGCCGGTCGAGGTCGAGTACGCCTCCGAGTTCCGGTACCGAAACCCGGTGGTGGACCAGCGCACGCTGGTCATCGGTATCTCGCAGTCGGGCGAAACCGCCGATACGCTCGCGGCCATCCGCGAGGCCAAGCGCCGCGGCGCCCGGACGATCGGCCTGGTCAACGTGGTCGGCTCGACGATCGCGCGGGAGGTCGATGGCGGCATCTACCTGCACGCCGGACCGGAAGTCGGCGTCGCGAGCACCAAGGCCTTCACCAGCCAGGTGGCGGCGCTTGCACTGGTGACTTTGCGCGTGGCCCGGCTGCGCAACCTGAGCATCCTCCAGGGGCGCCAGTTCATTCATGCCCTGCGCCAGCTGCCCGATCAGATCCCCTCGATCCTCGAGCGGGCCGAGGAGATCGAGCTGCTCGCCGAGCGGTTCCTCGGGACCGCCAACAACGCGCTCTACCTCGGCCGGGGCGTCAACTTCCCGGTGGCGCTCGAGGGCGCGCTCAAGCTCAAGGAAATCTCGTACATCCACGCCGAGGGATATCCGGCGGCGGAGATGAAGCACGGGCCCATCGCGCTCATCGACGAGAACATGCCGGTGGTGTTCATCGCCCCCAAGGACGCGGTGCACTCGAAGATCGTGTCGAACATCGAAGAGGTGAAGGCGCGCGGCGGCAAGGTCATCGCGCTCATCAACGCGGGCGACTCCGAGATCGAGCGGCTGGCCGACGCCACGTTCGTCATTCCCGAGACGCTCGACATGCTCACGCCCATTCTCACGAGCATCCCGCTGCAGCTGCTCTCGTACTACGTGGCGGTGGCCCGAGGGTGCAACGTGGACCAGCCGAGGAATCTGGCCAAGTCGGTGACGGTCGAGTAAGCGCTCAGCCAGACCCCCACGACAGTCTCCGAAGTCGAGTGTCGATTCTGGCGGTGCCGGCGAACCGATAACGCCGCGCGCCGGACATCGGCCTCGGCTTCACCGTTTCCAGATCGGAACGATACGCAGTGTCGCATGACAGCCCTAACGGCTGAGGCGGCGCTCAGGTAACTTGAGAGCCTTCTCCTACGCGACCGGCGCATGCTGCGACAGGCACTAGCGATCCACCTTCCCCCAGTGCGTGCCGTGACTCCGCTGCTCATGCTCTGTCTCGCCTGCGGCAGCTCCGCGGATATAGCCGGTCCGGGGACCTCCGGGTCCATCCACATGACCATCACCACGATCGGCGCCTCCCCCGATCCGGACGGCTACCGGCTGCTGCTGGACAATTCGGCAGCCGGTCCGGTGGGGCTCAACGCCGATACGACCCTGTCTGGGGTCCCGCCGGGGGCGCACGTGCTGGCGCTGGCGGACGTCGCTGGCAACTGCACCGTCGATGGACAGGGCCAACGGACGGCCCAGGTCCAACCGGGCTCCACGGCGGAGGTGGACTTCGTGGTCGACTGCAGCAACCCGTCGCCTTCGCCGGCCAGCGCGTGCGTTCTCCCTCAGGTCACCAACGCCGCCCAGTGGAGTGCGGCGATCGCCGGAAACATCGGGCGCTTTGGCGACACCATCTGGGTCAAAGGCGGGAGTTACCCCGGCCAGTCCGTCATCGAGGCCACCGAGCGGGTGTTCCGGGCGTGCCCGGGCGAGCGGGTGACGCTCGGAAATGTCGTGGTGTTCGGGTCGGGGGTCACTCTCTGGGGCTTCGAGGTCGCGGGCCCGCCCGACAACGCAAAGCTCGGTATCGACACGTACGGGGTGGGCTCGAAGCTCATCAATAACGTGGTGCACGACGCGGGACACTCGGGAATCGGACTCTGGTGGAACACCCAGGGCGGCACGGCCTACGGGAACATCGTCTACAACAACGGCACCACCGACAACCTCGACCACGGCATCTACTTCAATAATCGCACGGGCACGATGCGCCTCACCGATAACGTGGTCTTCAATAATTGGGCCTACGGGATGCACGGCTTCTCGTCGACGTCGGGCGAGCTCTCCGGCCTGGTACTCGACGGCAACGTGACCTTCGGCGGACACGGGATCGGGGCGTTCAACTCGTCGGACGTGATCGTCGGCGGGGTCAGCATTCCCGTTCTGACGGTGACCAACCACCGGAGTTACAAGCCGGACGGTTACGCGTCGGTGATCCTGGGCAGAGCCGACGGGCCGGGCAATGGCAGCGTGACCGTCACCGGGACCTTCGTCGGGACACCGGGGCTGCTGCTCAACAAGTGGACCAGCACCACCCAGAATGAGGCCGTGAGCTACGGCTTCAGCGCCAAGCCCACGAGCGGCGACCGGATCTTCGTCCGACCGAACGTGTACGAGCCAGGCCGCGGACACGTCGTGATCTACAATTGGGCCAACGCGCCCAGCGTCCCCGTGGACCTCTCCACGGTACTCACCGCGGGCCAGGCCTACGAAGTGCGGAGCGTCTGCGATCTCTGGGGTGAGCCCAAGGTCTCGGGCACCTACGAAGGCGGGACCGTCGGCATCCCGATGACCTCACATCCTGCTCCCGCGCCCGTGGGGCGCGCCCCCAAGCGGCCGCCTCCGGCCTGCGGTGGTCTGTTTGGGGTCTTCCTCGTGGTGGGACGGTAGTACCGCGGCCCTCCCAGCTCAGGCCGCCCGGTTCGCACCGCCCGTCGGGTGCGTCCAGGTCTCGCCGATTTCCCGGCACACCACCCGCCATCGGTCGCTGCCCGCGGCGGCCAGCAATCGCCGCAGCGGCTCGTCGACCGGCTCCCGGCTCAAGCGGAAGGTCGAGTGATGAATGGGCAGGACGTACTCGGCCCCGATGGACCGGAACATGCGCCAGGCTTCTTCGGGCGAGGCGTGATTCGCGATCCACGGGTCGTACGCGCCGATCGGAAGAATGGCCAGGTCTACGGCGCGGTCGCGCAACATGGCCAGCTTGTCGGTGTAGGCGGTATCGCCGGCGAAGAAGACGGTGCGCCCGGCACGCTCGAGGAGATATCCGCCGTATCCGCGGTGGCGGTCGGCCATCAGGCGGGCGCCCCAGTGACGCACCTCGACCGATTCGATCCGCGCACCGGCCGCCTCGGTGCGTTGACCCCAATCCAACTCCTCTACCCGGGTGAACCGTCGCACGAGATCGCGATTACCGCGCTGCACGATGGTCGGCACGTCGCGAGGCAGCCGGCGCAGCGTGCCCAGGTCGGTGTGGTCCATGTGTGCGTGAGACAGCAGCAGCAGGTCGGTCCTGGGAATCTCCTTCGCCCTGAGCGCTGGGTGCACCAGCCGCCGGGGTCCGACCTTCGCGAATCCGCAGCCGATGCCGATACGCGTCTCGAGCGCGGGGTCGGTCAGCACCCACGTCCCGAGCATGTTGAGCAGGACGGTGGCGTGGCCCAGCCACGCGACGGTCAGGCGGTCATCGGGCCAGGCGGAGGGGTCGGGGCGGTGAGGTAGCCGTGGCTGTTTCGAGGATCTCGATATCATACGTCCAGCAATATACTCCATGCTTCGGTGCCGCCGTGTGAACAGCCGGGAGAGTCGGGCGTGAAGCTCGTGTTGCAGCGTGTTTCCAGGGCGTCGGTCAGCATCGATGGCGCCGTCGCGGGCGCAATCGGCCGGGGGTTCTGCCTGCTGGTCGGCTTCACCCATGCCGATACGGAGGCCCAGGTAGATTGGATGGCGGCCAAGGTGGCCGACCTTCGGCTTTTCCCGGATGACGCGGGGAAGATGAACCGGGGGTTACGCGAATGTGGGGGCGCCGTCCTGGTGATCTCCCAGTTCACGCTCTACGGCGACGCGGAGAAGGGGCGGCGGCCTTCCTTCATCGACGCGGCGAGGCCAGAGGTCGCCGTGCCGCTGTACGACCGATTTCTGGAGGCGCTCCGGGGGCTCGGGCTCGAGGTAGCGGCGGGGCAGTTCGGCGCCGATATGCTGGTCGAGATCCACAATGATGGCCCGGTGACGCTGATCCTGGAGCGCAACGCATGACCTCGGAGACGCTGGTCCTCGCCTCGTCCTCACCCCGGCGCAGGCAGCTGCTCGAGATGCTGGGCATCGGCATCGAAGTGGTTCCTCCCAACATCCCCGAGATCCGCCGCCCCGTCGAGACGCCCATCGATTACGTGGAGCGGCTCGCCCGGGAGAAAGCGCTGAGCGTCCCCGGAGCGCTGGTGCTCGGCGCCGACACCACCGTCGTCGTCCGCGACCAGGTGCTCGAGAAGCCGGTGAGCGCGGCCGAGGCTCTCGACATGCTGCGGAAACTGCAGGGACGAACCCACCAGGTGGTGACCTCCGTGGCCCTGGCCGCCGACGCGAAGCTCCATCAGGCCACGGACGTGACCAACGTGACGTTTCGCCGGATGGACGATGCCATGCTGGAAGCGTACGTCGCGACCGGCGAGCCGATGGACAAGGCGGGCGCGTACGGCATTCAGGGCTATGGCGCCGCCCTGGTCGAGAAGATCGACGGCGACTTCTTCAGTGTGATGGGGTTACCGATCCGGCTGGTGCTGGACCTCCTCGCGGCGGCCGGCCATCCCTACCGGTTCGACGGGCGCGCGGGAACGGCCGAGGTCAGCGAAGTGCGCTGATCCGGGGTGCCGACCGAGCGAACGCGATACACCTGCACCATCTGGGTCTTTCCCCGCAGGGCCATTTCCGGCAGAAACTCGGAATCCACCAGGTCTCGCACCGCACGGAGCAGCGACTCCGACACGAGAATCTCACCCGGCCCGGCCTCGGCGCAGAGCCGCGCCGCGACGTTCACCGCGTCGCCGATGACGGTGTAGTCGAGGCGCCGGTGACTCCCGATGTTGCCCGCGAACACCTCGCCGTGGTTGATGCCGATGCCGACGCGGATGGCGGGGCGACCCTCGGCGGCCCAGCGCTGATTGAGCCGGGCCACGGCCTGCTGCATCTCCATTGCCGCGCGGAGCGCCTGGTCGGCGTCATCGGCATGGGCGAGCGGCGCGCCCCACAGGGCCATGATGGCGTCGCCCATGAACTTGTCGAGCGTGCCCCCGTAGTCGAAGATCACGTCCACCATGTCCGTGAAATACTCGCTCAGCAGGCGGGCGATGGCATCGGGGCCCATGGATTCGGCCATGGCGGTGAAGCCGCGGATGTCGCTGAACAGCACCGTGGTGGCTCGACGCTCGCCGCCGACCTTGACCGTGCCGGCCTGCTGGGCGATCTCGGCCGCGACGTTCGGCGCGAAGTACCGCTCGAAGTTCGAGCGGACCATCGCCTCGCGCCGGACCTGCTCGGCGTAGCGGCTGTTCTTGATGCCGATCGCCGCGATGCCGCTGAAGGCGACCAGGAACTGGAGATCTTCGTCCGAGAACGTGTTCGCGGTGGTCAGGTTGTCGACGTAGAGCAATCCCAGCACCCGGTCGGCCGACGCCATGAGCGGCGAGCACATGGCGCTCCGCACGCTCTGCATCCGGATCGACTGTCCCTTGAACCGCGAATCGGCGGGGGCATTGTGCGATACCACCGCCACCCCTTCCTGCACCACCTTGTCCGCGATCGACCGGGGCACCGGTTGCGGCTGAGTGTCCCCCTGCCTGGTCCGCGAGATGGTGGGCACCGGCTCGCCGGTGGTCTCATCGCGAAGGAGAATGGTGACGCGATCCACGTTCATGATCTCGAACGTCATGTCCACGACGCTGCGGAGGAGGCGGTCGAGGTCGAACTCGCCGGACAGTTTCTGGGAGACGTCCAGCAGCATGGAGAGCTTCAGCGCCTGACGCGCCTCGGCCGATTCGGCATCGACCCTGAGCAGGCTGGCCGACGAGGGGCCGTCACGACTGGTGACTCCGGCGGGCGCTCCGCCCGTGACCGCCACCTGCCGCACGATCATACCCGGCGCCGCGCCGGTCTCCGCGGCGACCGCGGCGGGTGGCGCCTTGAGGTGGAACATGAGGCGGCCGAAGGTGACGGCGTCCTCCGGCCCCAGCCGACTGTCGGTGATCCTGGCGCCGTTGATGAAGGTGCCGTTGGAGCTGCCGAGATCCTTGATCTGGACCCAGTCGGCCTGGGCGGTCAGCTCCGCATGACGGCGGGAGATGGTCGGGTCGTAGAGCGCGATGTCGCTCGACAGGCCGCGCCCCACCACGAGCCGCTTGCCCAGGGGCAGCTCGAAGCTCTGGTCTCCGCTCTCGCTCACCAGCCGATATGCGCGCATGCCTACCCGAGGGTCTCTCCGGCCAGGGCCAGCGCAAGGAGGACCGCCCTCGCCTTGGCCTCGGTTTCCTTCCATTCCATGATCGGATCGGAATCCGCGACGATGCCCGCGCCGGCCTGGATCCACGCCCGGCCACCACGCATCACGCAGGTGCGGATCGTGATGGCGGTGTCGAGGGTCCGCGCACCCCATCCGATGTAGCCGACGGCGCCGGCATAAGGTCCGCGCCGCACCGGTTCCAGCTCATCGATAATCTGCATCGCCCGCACCTTGGGCGCACCCGAGACCGTGCCCGCGGGGAACGAGGCGCCCAGGGCGTCAACCGCGTCGAGCTCCGGTCGCAGCATCCCTCGCACCTCGCTCACGAGGTGCATCACGTGCGAGTAGCGCTCGATCTCCATGAAGGCGGTGAGCCGGACGCTGCCGAACTGCGCGACCCGGCCCACGTCGTTGCGCCCGAGATCCACCAGCATCAGGTGCTCGGCCCGCTCCTTCGGGTCGGCCGCGAGCTCCGCGGCAAAGGCCGCGTCCTCTTCGGCGGTACCGCCGCGCGGGCGGGTGCCCGCGATCGGCCGGAGTGTGACCTCGCCGTCCTCCACCCGGATCAGGATCTCGGGCGAGCTCCCGATGATGTGGAGGTCGTCGCAGTGGAGAAAATAGAGATAGGGCGCGGGATTGAGCGCGCGCAGATAGCGGTAGGTGAGGAAGGGATCGGGCGCCGGCACCTCGAGCCGGCGGGAGAGCACGGTCTGGAACGTGTCCCCCGCCGCGATGTAATCCTTGATGCGGCGCACGTCGTCCTGGAAGCGTCCGTCGGCGTATGGGGACGCGGCGGTGGGAAGCGAGGGCCGGTCGACCAGCGTCAACGGGCGCACCGTTCCCGGCTGAGCCAAGCGGGCCAGCCATTCCTCGATGGTGGTCTCCGCCGCCCGATAGAGACGGCGCAGCTCATCCGGATGCGCGTCCGCCGGCACCTCGACATTGGCGATCACCGTGGCCCGGTTGAACAGGTTGTCCAGCACGAGGAGCGTATCGACCACCATGAGCACCGCATCGGGCAGCTCGCGGTCGTCCTTCGGCGCGTCGGGAAGCGACTCGATCGTACGCACGATGTCGTAGCCGAGATAGCCCACGGCGCCCCCGGTGAATCGGGGCAGCCCTTCGACGGCCACGGGCGGCCGCCGCTTGAGCATCCGTCCGAGATGCTCGAGTGGAGCGACGTCGCGCTCGACGGTCTCCCAGCCCGTGGCCGGCGTCCATCGGGAGCACCGTCGCCCGTCATAACGGTAGACTTCGCGGGGATCGGTGGCGAGGAAGGTGTATCGCGCCCAGCGCTCGCCGCCCTCGAGCGACTCGAGCAGAAACCCGTAGGAGCCGCGATGAAGCTTCGCGAACGCCGTCACCGGCGTGTCGCCGTCGAGCACGACCTGTCTCGTGACCGGCACCATGCCGGCGCCCGACCGCGCCCGCTCCACGAACGCCGGGAACCCCTCGCTCACTGGGCCGCCGCCACGAAGTAGGTTCCGCCCGCGGAAATCCCGGCGCTCAGGTTGTCCGACGCGGGGCGGGTCGACGGCAGCAGGGCGAGCTGGCCGCCGGGCACCCACTGGCCGATAGCCAGCGCCTGCTCGAAGGCGACGTGCCCGCGGTACGTCGACCTGGCCTTGGCCGGCTCCTGGAAATAGCGGGGGTACTTGAACACGAGGGAGGCCCGTGCCTTGAGCGGGAGGCTGATTCGAATATCCATGCCGTAGAGTCCGGGCCGAGGCTTGAGGTCAACCTGCACCGGGCGTCCGCTGTCGGCGAATGCGGCCGGCGGAAAGACCAACTCGGCGAAGACGAGGTCTCCCGGCGACCCATGGCGGATGACGATGGTACGAGGGAGGCCGGTCGTGAAGGTGACCGAGGTATCGGCCACCGGCGGGCCGGATGTCTCCAGCACGATGGCTCGGGCGAAGGGGACGATGCGCACCGCTTGCGGCCCGACCTGGGCCTTCCCGGGATCGGTCGCGCGACCACCGCACGCGATGGCGGCGAGAACGACCCAGCTTGCCCGGCCCGGACGCCGCCGGGATATTCCCGTCATCGGTCTGTCGTCGTCCCCAGTCAAAGATGAGGTCGCGCGGTGAGGGGTTGGTTTGGTGCGCTGATGGCGCTGTTCCTGTCGGGCGCGCCGCTCTCTCCCGCCATCGCGCAAACCTGGAACTCCGCCGCCGCGCTGGCGCTGGTCCGGAGGGCCGTGGATCGCCGCGAAGCCTCGGAAGCCGACTCGTCGCTCGCGAGCTATCGGACCCGGGCCCACGGATTCGTGTTCTTCCTGGCGCAGGTGGGTGAAGGCCTGACCGAGCCGCCTCGCCTCGTGAAGGCCGATGAGCTGGACGTGGAAGTGTATTGGCAGGCACCCGATCGGAGCAAGCAGGTCATACTCGGCTGGCGCGACGGGTCGTTTCTCCCCACCGACATTCACTATCATCGCGACCATCTCGGAATCGTCACCAACAATTTCGGGGACGTCATCCGCATCGGCGAAGGCGACGAGGTCCGGGACGCGATGCATCCGCTGTCGCCCGCGGGACTTGATGCCTACGACTACGCGCTGGGCGACTCGCTTGCCATCCGGTCGGCGAAGGGCCAGACGATCGTGCGCGAGGTGCGGGTGCGTCCCCGCACCTTCAAGCAGCCGCTGGTGGTGGGCACGCTCTATCTCGACGCCGCTACCGCCGAGCTGGTCCGGTTCCGGTTCAGCTTCACACCCGCCGCGTATCTCGACCGGCAGCTCGAGGACATCAGCATCGTGCTCGAGAACGCCCTGTACGAGAACCGGTACTGGCTTCCCTACCGGCAGGAAGTGGAGATCAGGCGGCGATCCACCTGGCTCGACTTCCCCGTGCGCGGCATCATCCGGGGCCGATGGGAGATCGACGGGTACGACCTGAACCAGAGGATTCCCGACCGCGTGTTCGCCGGCGTGCCGATCGGCGGCCTCCTCGCGCCCCGGCCTTCCGACTCGACCTGGGCCGAGCCGCTCGACCAGGCCATCGCCGGTGTGGCCCAGCCCCTCAGCGAGCAGGACATGGATGCCCTCCGGGTGGAGGTCGAGCGCATCGCCGGCTCGCGCGCGTTGGGGGGGCTCGCCTCCAAGCGCCTCGCCGCCGGGTCCGTCAGCGACATCGTGAAGGTGAACCGGGTTCAGGGACTCGCCGCCGGCGCGGGCGCCGCGATCGGCATCAGCGGGAGCCGGGTGCGACTGCGGCCCTCGATCGGGTACGGGACCTCGGACGGGAGGGTCACCGGGGCAGTGAGCCTGACCGTGGGCCAGGGGGCCACCCAATGGACGCTGGATGGTACGCGGCGCATTCGTGACGTCAGCGACGTTCCGGTCATCGCTCCGGTGGTGAATTCGATGCTGGCGCAGGAAGGAGGCGACGATCACGGCGATTATGTCCTTCTCAACTCGTTCACCCTCGGGGTCCGCCACCGATTGAGCGGGCGAACCACGCTCGGACTGGCGGCGGGCATCGAGGAAAGCCGATCGGTCGGGGTGAGCGCGTCGCCCGCCGACGGCACGTACCGTCCCAATCCTCCGCTGGGATCGGGAACCGACCGGGTCCTGCGGCTCGACCTCGAGCGCGGTAGCGGCGGGGTGGCCGTCCAGCGGGACCTGCAGGGCCGCCTCTCCCTCGAGGGCGGCGAGGGGGCGCGGGACTACCTCCGCGTCACCGCGGAGGGACGCTGGCTCGTGACGCTGGGCAGCAGCGAGCTTCTTTCTCGCACGTATCTGGGGATCGGCACCGATGAGCTTCCCGCCTACCGGAGCTTCGTCATGGGTGGGAGGGGTACTCTGGTTGCCGAGCCGTTTCGGGCCTATGGGGGGCGAACGGCGGGTCTGGCACACATCGAGTGGCGATTCCAGGTCCCGGTCCCGTCCATCCCCCTCGGCTCGTTCGCCTCGACCGGATCGCGCATGACGGTGGCTCCTTTCCTGAGCGCCGGGTACACGTCGCGGCCCCTGCCTGGACTGCCGTGGGGCTCGACCGACGGCGTGCGGCCGGTGGCCGGACTGGCCCTCGAATGGTTCATGCGACTCATCCGTATCGAGGCCGGTATCGGCTTACGGGATGGGCGTTTCGGGGTAACGGTCGACGTGAACCGGGACTGGTGGGGCCTCCTCTAGGGTCCTTATCTTCCCAATCGAGCCCATTCATGCAGTTCACCGACGAGTGGCTGGTCCACACCATCGAGCCGTTGCTGCCGGATCAGACGATCGCGGCCCTCCGGCAGGAAGCGAGTCCGGCCCCGGCCTCGCTCTGGGAAACCCTCGTCCAGCGCAAGCTGCTCGGCGATGATCAGATCCTGGGCGCCCTCGCCGCCCGGTTCCGGATTCCGGCCGCCGACCTCTCCCGGGCCGACCCCAAGCTGTCCCAATCCGTGCCCGAGCAGGTGGCCCGGCGCTTCAACGTGGTTCCCGTCCGCCAGACCGACTCGTTCCTCGAAGTCGCCACGGCCAATCCCTTCGATATCGACGCCGAGAAGATGCTGGCCTTCGCCACGGGGCGAGAGGTCCGAATGCTGCTCGGCCCGCCGTCCAAGATCCGCGAGCGGCTCGATGAGATGTACCGGCAGGGTGATGTCGTCAATCGGCTGCTCGAGGGTATCGGCGGGGACTTCGACGTCAAGGAGATCAAGGACGAGGAGATCGAGGTCGCCAGCGCCGAGGAGGCGAGCCAGCGGCCCATCATCCGTCTGGTGGACATGATGCTGGCCGACGGCGTGTCCAGCCGGGCGAGCGATATCCACGTCGAGCCCATCGAGGGCGGCGTCGTGGTGCGCTACCGGATCGACGGCGTTCTGCGCCAGGTCATGAAAATCCCGCGCAACGCCGGGCTGCCCCTCATCTCCCGTATCAAGATCATGTCGGGGCTGGACATCGCCGACCGGCTCCGGCCCCAGGACGGCCGGGCGCGCGTCTCGGTGAACGGCGAGCCCATCGATCTGCGGGTGTCCACCCTGCCCGCTTCGCTCGGGGAGAAGGTCGTCATCCGCGTCCTGAGCCAGCGCGCCACGGTGCTGACCCTCGAATCGCTCGGCATGAACGAGGACGAGCGACGCGCGGTCAAGAATCTGCTGGCGAACAAGGAGGGAATCATCCTGGTCACCGGGCCCACCGGCTCGGGCAAGACGACCACGCTCTACTCGGCCATCCGGCTGGTCCAGAGCGAGGGCGTCAACATCATCACGGTGGAAGATCCGGTGGAGTACCGGCTGGGCGAAAACATCGTCCAGGTGCAGGTCAACGAGAAGGCCGGGCTCACCTTCGCGTCCGCCCTGCGCTCCATTCTCCGGCAGGACCCTGACGTCGTGCTTGTCGGCGAGATCCGCGATCAGGAGACGGCCCAGATCGCCGTGCAGGCATCCTTGACCGGCCACTTGGTGCTCAGCACGCTCCACACCAACGACGCGCCCAACGCGGTCACTCGTCTGGTCGACATGGGCACGGAGTCGTACAAGATTGCCTCCGCCCTGCGCGGCGTCGTGGCGCAGCGTCTCATGCGTCGCATCTGTCCCGCGTGCAAGGCTCCGGCCACCGATCCGATTCCCGAGCGGGCCGCGCCCTTCATCCCGGCGAGCAGCAAACTGGTGAAGGCCGTCGGGTGCACCGAGTGTACCATGACGGGCTATCGTGGACGGTTCAGCATCGTCGAGGTGCTGACCATGAACCCGGAGCTGGAGCATCTGGTGGGACTGGGCACCACGGCAGACAAGCTCACCCTGGCGGCGCAGGCCGCCGGCATGCACTCACTGTGGGACAGCGGGCTCAGTCACGTGCTCGCGGGCGAAACCACCGTCGAGGAGCTGCTCCGGGTCACCGATCCGCCACCCGCGCCGGCGGCCGCCAGCCCGGCCCGCGCCCCGGGCCTGCCTGGCCGCACGAGCCGCGCGGTCCCGTCACCGGAGATTCCTCCGAGTCCTCCGCCACAAGCGGCACCGGGCGCGCACGGGTCCGCGCCGGCGTCGCTCGACTTCATGAGGGACATGGAGTTGGTCGACGAGCCCTCGGCCCCGGCGCGCGGCATCGGGACCTGCGTCCTCCTGGTCGAGGACGAAGACGCGCTCCGCCGGGTGATGAAAGACCTGCTCGAGCGCGAGGGCTACACGGTCGCGGAGGCCCGGGACGGGGTGGCGGCACTGGATGAGGTGGACCGCCAGGCGCCCGACGTGATCATCCTCGACCTGAACCTGCCCGGCCTCGATGGCTATGGTGTGTTGCAGCAGCTCAGGTCCCGGCCGGCCACGCGGCACATCCCGGTCATGGTACTCACCGCCAAGGGCGACGAAGACAACGAAGTGCGGGTGTTCGAGCTCGGCGCGGACGACTTCATCACCAAGCCGTTCCGTGCCCGCGCGCTCTCGGCACGACTCGAGGCGGTCCTCGGCCGCCACCGCGCGTGAGCGCTCCGCTCACTCCCCCCTCTCCCCCTCCGCCCGCCCGCCCGATCGCACCCGATACGCCCGGACCGGCGGCCGTCGGTCCCGACCCGGCGGAGGGACTGGCGCTGATCAAGCCGTCGGTCCGAGCCCAGGCGGCGTATACCCTGAGCGCCCCGAAGGCCCAGCGCAAGCTGAATCAGAACGAGAGCCCCTACGATCTTCCGGCGGTCGTGAAGCAGGAGGTTCTCGCCGAGGCGTCCGCCGCATCATGGCAGCGCTACCCCGAGTTCGCTCCGCCGGCGCTCCTGGAGCGTCTGGCGGCTCGGTACGGCTGGCGCCAGGACGGGACGCTGGTGGGCAACGGATCCAACGAGCTCATCCAGGCTACGCTGTCGGTGACGCTTGGCGCGGGCGACGTCGTGGTCGCGCCATCGCCCACCTTCTCGCTCTATCGCCTTCTCACCAACGTGCTCGGCGGGCGATACCGGCCGGTGCCGCTCGGACCCGACTTCGAGTTCGACGTCGGCGCGGTGATCGAGACGGCGGCGCGCGAGCGGGCCAGGGTGGTGGTCCTCAATTCGCCCAACAACCCGACCGGGTCGGCGCTGCCGGACGGCGCGGTGGAGCGTGTCCTGGCCCGCACCGGCGCGCTCGTGATCTGCGATGAGGCATACCAGGAGTTCGGCGGCCCATCCGCCATCCCGTTGCTCGCGCACACCTCGCGCCTCGTCGTTCTCCGGACCTTCTCCAAGGCCCTGGGCACGGCGGGTCTCCGCTTCGGACTCGCGCTCGCGCACCCGGCGATCGCCCGGGAGATCGCCAAGGGCAAGCTCCCGTACAACGTGAACATCGTGACCCTGGCGACCGCGGCCGCGGTGCTTCGGCATGAGGGCCTGCTCGCGGTCCGCACCACGGAGATCATCGAGACTCGGGAACGATTCATTCGACGCGTGCGCGGACTCGCGGGTCTGACGCTGTTCCCCAGCGCGGCCAACTTCGTCCTGATCCGGTGCGAGCGGTTGTCCGCGCAGGACGTGTTTCGGCGGCTCCTGAACGAGGACGGCATCCTCGTGCGGGACGTGTCGGGAACACCCGAGCTGGCGGATTGCCTGCGGATCTCCATCGGAACCCCGGAAGACATGGACGCCACGGCGGCGGCACTGGAGCGGATTCTTGGGTGAGCGTCAGGCGGCGGCCGCACGCGTGGGCGAGATTCGCCGGACCACCAAGGAGACCGATCTGCACGTCCGGGTCGATCTCGACGGGAGTGGACGGTCGCAGGTACGTACCGGCATCGGGTTTCTCGATCACATGCTCGAGGCGCTCGCCCGCCACGCCCTGCTCGACCTGACCGTCGAGGCCCAGGGCGATCTGCACGTGGACGGACACCACACGGTGGAGGACACCGGGATCGCGCTCGGGCTCGCGATCACCCGTGCGCTGGGCGACCGCGCGGGCATCCGGCGCTATGGCGACGCGCTCGTGCCGCTCGATGAAGCGTTGGTGCGCGCGGTGGTGGACGTGTCCGGACGGCCGTATCTGTCGTACAACATCGAGATCGCCAAGTGGCAGATGCTGGGCGACTACGACGTATTCCTCACACCCGAGTTCTTCCGGGCCCTCGTGCTCAACGCGGGCCTCACGGCCCATCTCGATCTGGTCCGCGGCGACAATCCGCA
The DNA here is from genome assembly GCA_963757525.1 of uncultured Gemmatimonadales bacterium. Lineage (GTDB taxonomy): Bacteria > Gemmatimonadota > Gemmatimonadetes > Gemmatimonadales > GWC2-71-9 > CAVVWJ01. The sequence continues at coordinate 408,009 of CAVWRM010000001.1, read as the reverse complement.
TCATATCGTCGAGGCCGCGTTCAAGGCGTTCGCCCGCGCGCTCGATGCGGCTACTGTGCTCGACCCGCGTGTCACCGGCGTGCCGTCCACCAAGGGCGCGCTATGATCGCGGTGGTGGACTACGGCGTCAACAATCTCAAGAGCGTCGTGCGCGCGCTCGGCGCCGGGGGTCACGAGGGCACGCTCACGGCCGACCCCGGCGCCGTCCGGCGCGCCGACCGGGTCATCGTGCCGGGCGTCGGCCACTTCGGACAGGCCTCGCGCACGCTGGAAACGTCGGGGCTCGGCGCGGCCATCCGCGACGTCGCGACGGCGGGACGTCCGGTGATGGGCATCTGTCTCGGTCTCCAGCTCTTCTTCGGGGAAAGCGACGAGGCTCCCGACGCGAGGGGACTCGGCATCATACCGGGCCGTGTAGCCAGATTCGCGACCGGCTTGCCGGTGCCGCACGTCGGGTGGGCCAGGGTAGACCTGACGGAGGCCGGCCGCGAGCATCCCATGCTCCGCCGGCTCGACAACGGTGAGGCATCCTATTTCTACCACGTGCACAGCTATCACCCGACGGCCGTCCCCGAGGAAGCGATCCTGGGGACGGGTGAATACGAGCGCCGGTTTCCCACGCTGGTGGGCAGGGGAAACGTCGTCGGCGCGCAGTTCCACCCGGAGAAATCGCAGCGCGCGGGCATCGAGCTGCTCGACGCCTTCGTCAGGTGGTGCCCATGACGTCGGTGCGAGTCGCCCTGGTGGATCTCTACGTGATTCGCGGGTCGGGTGACCAGCTCGAGTTCCTGCTGCTGCGTCGTGCGGCGGGAGGCCGATGCCCGGGATCGTGGGAAGCGGTGCACGGCCACATCGAAGACGGGGAGAACCCCGCGGCGGCGGCGAGGCGCGAGATGTCGGAAGAGACGGGTCTCGCGCCCGCCCGGCTCTACAACCTGAGCCGGGTCGAGTCCTTCTATCAGCACCGTCTCGATGAAGTGGCGCTGGTGCCGGTATTCGCGGCGTTCGTGCCGGCGGTCGCCACGGTCCGGATCGGAGCGGAGCACGACCAGTACCAGTGGCTCGATCCGGCGTCCGCCCGATCGCGATTCACCTGGCCCCGCGAGCGGCGCGCCGTCGACGACATCGTCATCCTGTTCGGCCGCGGCGATGCGGGAGCGGTGGAGGACGTCCTGCTCTTATGCTAGCCCGCCGCATCATCCCCTGTCTCGACGTCGCGGACGGACGAGTGGTCAAGGGCGTGCACTTCGAATCGCTGCGGGATGCCGGAGATCCCACCGAGCAGGCGGCACGCTACGACCAGGACGGCGCCGACGAGCTGGTGTTCCTCGACATCTCGGCGAGTCCCCAGGCGAGGCAGACCACGCTGGACATGGTCGGACGGGTGGCCGAATCGATCTTCATTCCCTTCACCGTCGGGGGAGGAATCCGCTCGGTAGCCGATGCCGGTGCGGCGCTCAGGGCGGGAGCGGACAAGGTGGCAGTCAACACCGCCGCCGTCCGTGATCCGGCTCTCGTTTCGCGGCTGGCCGAGAGCTTCGGCTCCCAGTGCGTGGTGGCGGCGGTCGATGCCAAGCGCATCAACGGGCACCTGATGGTGATGGTCAGCGGTGGGCGCGAGGAGACCCCGCTCGAAGCCGTCGCCTGGGTTCGCCGACTCGAGTCCCTCGGGGCCGGTGAGATACTCCTTACCTCCATGGATCGCGACGGCACCCAGCAGGGGTACGATCTCCCCCTCCTTCGGACGGCGTCGGCCGCGGTGTCCATTCCCGTGATCGCGTCGGGCGGCGCCGGAAATCTGGAACACCTGGCCGAGGCATTCGAGGCTGGGGCGCACGGGGTGCTGGCGGCCACGATCTTCCACTTCCAAGGCTCGTCGCTTCCCGAGGCGCGGGCCTTTCTTCGCTCGCGCGGCTATCCGGTTCGCCCATGAACGTCGTACGCGCGCTCCCGATCCTGGCGTGGCTGGTCCCCCTGTCTCCCGCGGGACGGTCGGTCGCGGATGCCCCGTGTCTTCGACCCTCTCGCGCCGGAACGCAGGTTCAGGGGGAGGTCCGCGTCTGCCCCGGCCGATACCGCATCGCCGACCCCACCGAGCGCGGGGTGATCATCGCGGCGGCGTCGGGCACGCGGATCGATCTCACGGGCGTGACACTCGAGAGCGGTGATTCGATTCCGGGACGCTACGTGGGGATCGGCGTGGTCAGCCGGGGCGTGGACGCCGTGTCGATCGTCGGCGGGACGGTGCGGGGCTACCGCTTCGGGCTCCGGATGCAGGGCGGGCGGGGGCACCGTGTGAGCGGGATCGATCTCTCCGGCAGCCGGGCGCAGCCCCTCGGCTCCACGACCGAGCGAGCCGACACCAACGACCGGCTCGACGCCGTGCATCTCGAGCCGATCGATATGTACGGCGGGGGCATCATCCTGCAGGGCACCGAGAACGCGACCGTCACCGGGATCACCGCGACCGGCGCGCAGAACGGCATCGGGCTGATCGACGCTCGGGGCACCTATGTGGCCGAGAGCGATCTGTCGGGCAACTCGGGATGGGGCATCCATCTCTGGCACTCGTCCCACAACACCATCGAGCGCAATACGGTCGCCCGCGTCCGCCGGTGCGAGAACGGCGCCGGCTGCGGGGCCGCGGCGGTGCTCGTGCGCGAGGGCAGCGACTCGAACACGTTCAGCGACAACGATCTCAGCGGCTCGAGCACAGGCGTGATCCTCGCCGGGGGCCCGCCCCTTACCCGGCCGTCCATCGGCAACCTGTTCTACCGCAACGATGCGTCCCTGTCGCGCGAGAGCGGATTCCTGGCCAGACAGACCTGGGGCACGACCTTCCTCGAGAACCGGGCCGACAGCTCGGGCGCCGGGTTCCGGCTGGTCCGGGTGAGCGCGACGACTGCGCGAGCGAACACCGTGATCGGATCGCGGGAGGCCGCCATTGCCGCCTCGCAGGGCGCCGACAACTCGCTGGAGCAGAACGTGCTCCTCGGCGGAGAGGCGGGGATCGAAGTGGCCTCGGGCGACACCTCGGCGCCGCCGGGCCGCGGCTACCGGATCGACGACAACATCATCAGCGGCGTGCGCCAGGGCATCGTGCTGAAGGGCGTCACCGGGGGGAAGGTGCGCGGCAATGTCATCGACGGCGTCGAGGAGGCCCTCGTGATCGACGCGGCCGGCCACGGCACGGAGGTCACCGGCAACGTGTTCCTTCGAGCCGGCGTGGCCTACATCGTCGCGCCCGACCTGATCGCCGGGGGAAACTTCTGGGCCACCGCCGACGCCGGCCAGGCGGCGGCCAAGGTCCGCGGGAGGATCAGCGTGCTGCCGTGGAAGCCTGCGAGTGCGGCGGGCTACTAGCAAAGATCTGCGAGGCGCGCGCGTGGAGGTCGCGCGGGTTGAGGGGTTGATCGGCGATGATGAGACGATCTTCGATGCCGGGCCACGCGGCGGTGATCGCCTCCACGAACAGCCCGCTCGCCCGCGTCGTGATGCGCGCGTCGGCGATGATGAGGTCGAAGGTTCCCCCCTCCACCGCACGCAGCCCCTGCTCCCCCGACCGGCTCGTTTCGATGTTGTGGCCGGCGGGGCCGAAAAGCGCGCCCACGAGCTTGTGGGCCGCGGGATCGGCGTGGACGAGGAGAATGCGCCGGCTCGCGATCCGCGACGCGGGTGCCGCCGGTGTCGCGAGGGCCGCCGGCCGCGCCGGCGATGCGGAATCCTCACCCGCGTCGGACTCGAAAAACGGCAGCGTGATCCGGAATTCCGCCCCGCCCTCCGGCAACGTCTCGTACGTCAGGACGCCACCGTGCGACTTGACCAGCCCGTAGCTGAGCGAGAGCCCCAGGCCGGTCCCTTCGCCGGGGCCCTTGGTGGTGAAGAAGGGCGTGAAGAGGAAGGACGCCAGGTGCGAGGGGACGCCGGGCCCCGTATCGCGCACCGCGAGCACCGCCTGCCCATCGGCGCGCGAGGTGAGCACCGAGATCCGTCGCGGGTGGCCGGGCTCGAGGCTGCTCACCGCCTGGACCGCGTTGTTCACGAGATTGAGCAGCACCTGCTGCAGCTCGTAGCGGTCGCCGAGGACGACGATCGGCTCGGGGCTGAGCGCGGAATCGAGCTCGATTCCATGCAGCTGCAGCTCGTACACGATCAGGAGCGCCGTCCGGGCGGCGACGTCGTTCAGGTCCACCGCCGTCTTCTCGGGCACGCCCTTCCTGGCGAACGTCAGCAGATTCCGGACGATCCGCCCGGCCCGCTCCGCCTGTTCGTGGATCACCCGCAGATGCTCCCGCGGCATCTCCCGCCCCGGCTCCCGCTCCAGCAGCAGCTCCGAGAGCCCGGCGATGGACGTCAGGGGGTTATTCAGCTCGTGGGCCACGCCCGAGACGAGCTGGCCGATGGAGGCCATCTTGTCGTTCTGGATGACCTGGGCCTCGAGGTTGCGCTGCTCCGTCACGTCCTCTACCAGGATCACCACCGGACCCGGCTCGGCGCGCTCGGCGATGGGCGCGGCGGTCAAGCGCAGCACGCGGCCGGTGCGCTCGATGCGCACCACCAGCGGCGCGGTACGTTCCCCGCGGAGCGTTGCGGCGATCAGGCCCGAAACCATCTCGTCGCCGCCGAAGATGGCCTGGCAGAAGTTCTGGGCCACGAGCGCCGTCTCCGTCGTGCCTCCGAGCGCGGCCAGGGCGCGGTTGGCCCGGAGCAAGGCGCCGTCCGGTCCCACCACCGCGATGCCCTCGGTGAGTGCGTTGAACGCGGTCTCCCACTCGTCCTTGCTGCGACGCACGATCTCGTAGAGCCGGCTGTTGGCGAGCACCACCGACGCGTTGGTCGCAACCGTCGAAAGCAGCCAGAGGTCCTCGGTGGTAAAGGGCCCCCCGCGCCGGTCGGCCACCGCCAGCGCCCCCATCGTGATCCCCTGCGAACGCAGCGGAGCCACGGCCGCCGAACGCACCTTGATGTCGCTGAGTAAGTCCACGCTCGCGCTGTCGCCGCCCTGGGCCACCTCGATCCGCTCACGCGAGATCGCCGCCCGGACCAGCACGCTGTCCGGCTCCTCGCCGACCCTGCCGAGCAGGGGCTTGAGCGTGCCGGTGGCGCCACTGACCCGGAGACGCAGGCCGAGCTCATCATCGGCCAGCACGACGATCGCGCCGTCCGTCTGGAGGAATCGGGCCGCATAGCGGGCGACCTGATCGACGATCCGGTCGAGCTGGATCGACTCCGAGAGGACGTAGCTCAGCTCCTGCAGGGAGAAGAGCTCGCTGATCCGGCGGTCGAGCTGAGTCGCGAGCTGCTCCGACCGGCTGTCGGCCTCACGCGCCCGCCTCCGTGTCCGGATCATGGCCAGTGCGAAGCTCAGCGCGACCGCCGCCGACGCGAGTCCGCCCACCCACCAGACACCCGGCATCGCCAGCCACGCCGTGACCACGAGGAGCGTGGCTCCGAGCGCGTGCAGCGGCAGGTCCCAACGCTCGCGCCACACGGCCATGACGCCGATCGCGAGGCCGGAAGCGCCCGCGCCGATGACACCCCATGGAGGTAGCCCGCCGCGCGCGAGCGCGATCAGCGCGATCTCGATCAGTCCGCAGGCCGTGAGGACCGACGGGGAGAGATACCAGCGGTCGAATGTGCGGGACAGGGTCAGGACTCCGAGGAATCGTGACGGCTGATCCGCTCCGCGACGTAGGTCTCGGGGGGAGCGTTGGGCTTGATCCGGATCGACTTGGCGGGAATGCCCACGTTGACATGGTAGGGGCGGACATTCTTGGTGGCGACGGCGCTCGCGCCCACCATCCCGTTGCGTCCGACGCGGACACCCGCGAGCACGGTGGCGTGATAGGTGATCCTGACGTCGTCCTCCAGCACGGTTCGCGCGTTCGTCACGTCCTTCTGGTCCACGATGCTGTGCGTATGGCTGTAGATGTTGGCGTAGTCGGAGATGCTCACCCGATCCCCGAGCGTGATGCCGCCGCGGTCGTCGAGCAGGACGTGACGGTGCACCACGCAGTCGTCTCCCACCTCGAGGTTGTACCCGTAGGAAAACTCCACGAAGTGAAAGCACTTGAAGTTCCGACCGCAGCGCTTGAACAGATGCTGGGCCAGGATCCGCCGGAAGCAAACGCCGAGGTGCACGTTGCCCGCGCCGAGCGGCGTACGGTCGAAGCTCTGCCAGAGCCAGTGCAGCGGCTTGAGCCTCGCGTAACGCTCCGGGTCCACGTCCGCGTAGTACTCGGGCTCGAGCGTGACGTTGCGCGGGTCGAGCGCGAGGAGGACGGCGCGGCTGGCGGCCGGGGTCTTGGGGTCGCTGACCAGGGTGTCGTAGTCGCGGAGCCCGGGGAACCAGAGCTCGAACAGAATGTCGCGCGTGATGCGATGCCAGTCGGCATCCGGGGCCCCGAGCCTCGACTCCACGTCCGCCAGCCAGTCCTCGTATGCCCGGTCGGCGGCGTCGGAGACGGACACGGTGCGGAGCGGCAGGTACGCCATGGGGAGCCTCGGAGCACGGTCACGATGTTGAATCAGGATGCGGTGTTGAAATGATGGCCGGGGTACCGGGTTGACACCAGTGGGAATGGGGAATAGTCTGGTAGTGATTGTTATTGAAAATCATTCTCATTTAGTTTGAGGTCATATGCGCCCCGCCGTATCCACCGCGCTCCTGATTCTGGCCGTCACTACCGCCGCCCCCTTCGCCCCCTTCGCCCCCCTCGCCGCCCAGCAGGCCGAAGAACAAGACGAAGAGGGAACCACCATAGGCGGATATGGGGAGGTGCATTTTCAGAATGCCAGCGGCCCCAATACGCCCGCGGTCGTCAACGTCGCGCGATTCGTGCTCTTTCTCTCCCACCAGTTCAATGACCGGCTGGCCTTTCGCTCCGAGCTGGAGGTGGAGGATACCAAGGTGGAAGGCGGGGAGCCGGGCGGCGAGGTCGCACTCGAGCAGGTTTATCTCGACTACATGCTGTCGCCGGCCGCGACCATTCGGGCCGGACTCGTGCTGCCTCCGATCGGAATTCTCAACGAGACCCACGAACCGCCGACCTTCAACGGCGTCGAGCGGCCGGCGTTCGATCATGACGTGATTCCGACGACGTGGCGGGACATCGGTGTCGGTCTGGTGGGGTCGTTGCCGGGCAGCTCCGGTCTCAGCTACCGGGTGTACCTCCTCAACGGCCTCCTCGCGAGCGGATTCTCCGCCGAGGAAGGGATCCGTGAGGGGCGCCAGGAAGGACGGGAGGCGAGCTTCGCGAATCCGTCGGTCGCCGGGCGTCTGGAATGGGCGCGCCCCGGGTTGCGTGTGGGCGGATCGTTCTGGTACGGCGGCAGCGCCAATCAGGACCCCGCGCTCGGCAGCGGCAGCTTCGACAATGCCGTCGCCCTCGTCTCCGCCGACGCGCGATATGAGACCGGCCCCTTCAGTTTCCGCGGTGTCGTGGCCAATATCAGCATCGCCGATGCCGATGCGATCAACACCGCCTTCGGCGGGCAAGTCGGGAGCCGCATCGCCGGTGGCTATTTCGAGGGCGCGTACAACGTCCTCTCCGCCCTCGCGCCCACCACCACGCAGCGGCTCGACGCCTTTGTGCGCCACGAGCGGTACAATACCCAGGCAGGCGTGCCCGACAACGTCACCCGGGACGACGCGCTCGCGCGCCGCATCACGACCTTCGGCCTGACTTACAAACCGCTCTACAACGTCGTGTTCAAGGGCGACTATCAGGTCCGGCGGAACAAGGCGGGCGCCGGGCAGGACCAGCTCTTCGACCTGGGGGTGGGGTATCAGTTCTAGGGTGATGATCGCAGGCATCCTGCTGACGCTCCCGCCGGCACTCGCGGCCCAGTCCGCGCCGCCGGCGAAGGTGTCGGAGTCCATCCGCCGGATCTACGGCGAGGGGGTGAAGGCGGATACCATCCGGGTGGACAGCGTGGATGTTCTCCGCGTCTCCAGGGGCGACGCGTTGCTCGGCTTTGCCGAGGTGCGGAACGTGAGGGGAAAGGAGCGCCCGATCACGTACCTGGTCGCGGTGGACTCGACCGGCGCCACGCGCGACATCGACATCCTCGTCTATCGGGAACCGCAGGGCGGCGAGGTCGCGAACGAGGCATGGCGCAAGCAATTCCGGGGCAAGACGGCAACCGACCCGCTCCAGGTGGGCAAGGACATCCGGAACATCTCCGGGGCGACGATCAGCTCCAACTCGGTGACGCGGGGCGTGCGGCTGGCGCTGGCCCAGCTGGCGCAGTGGCGCGCGGCCGGGACGCTGAAATGATCGATTCGCCGGTCTCCTGGCGGCGGATTTCCTCTCCGGTGCGGGCGCTCGTCTTGTGGCTCACCGTCGTCCAGGTGGTGGGTTACACCACGTCGCTGCTGTTCATTCACCACACGACGGGCATGACGCCGGGGGGCGTCGCCGAGCATTACCGCGGATCGGATTCGACCGCCACCGAGGCGGCGATGCAGTTTCCCAAGACCTACGCCGAGATGCTCACCATCACCCACACTCACCTGCTGTCGATGGCAGCGATCTTCGCCTTCAGCGGTCTCGCCCTCGCCCTGTGCGAGCGGCCCTCACCGGTGTGGCGGCGGCGGCTGATCGTGGAGCCGTTCCTGGCCCTGCTGATCTCGTTTGCGTCGATGTGGCTCATGCGGTACGTCGATGCCCGCTTCAGCTGGCTCCTCTCCCTCTCCAGCGGGATCATGGCCGGCACGTTCTACGTCCAGTCCTACTTCGTGCTCCGGGAGCTGACGAGCATCGGGGGTGCCGCGACGCCATGAATCGCCGCGCATTCGTCGGCGCCCTGGGCGCCGGTCTCGTGGGCCTTCCGATGCCGATGGGCCCGGGTCTCGATGGCGGGCGGCTGGTGGAGCGCTGGTCCTGGGCGATGGGGCAGGCGGTCCACCTGCGGCTCTTCGTCGCGGACGAGGCCGCGGGCTACGAGGCGGCGCAGCGGGCCTTCGCCGAGCTCCGCCGGGTCGAGGCCGCGCTGTCGCTCTTCGACGATGCGAGCGATCTCGCCGAAGTGAACCGTCGCGCCGGCCGGGGAGCCCTCCGGGTCGGGGAAGATCTCGCCGTCGTCCTTGGCGCCGGGGTCCGCGTCGAGCGGGAGACCCGGGGCGCATTCAACCCCGCCGTCGAGCCACTCATGCGCGCCTGGGGTTTCCACGCCACGAGGGCGGCCGAGCCGAGCCGGAAGGAGATCGAGGAGGCGCGCGAGGCGGTGCGGGCGGCCGTCGTCGTGGTCGAGGGGGCGCGGGTGACGCTGCCGGCAAGGGCGACGAAGCTCGACCTGGGCGGCATCGGGGTCGGCTACGGGTTGGATCGGGCCATGACCGTCCTGCGCCGCTTCGGGATCCGCCGGGCCTACCTCGATGTGAGCGGCGATGCCTTCGCGCTTGGGGCGCCTCCCGGCGAGCGCGGCTGGTCGGTGGGCATCGCCGATCCGCGCCGGTCGGATTCGGTGATGACGACGACCCGCATCCACGACCAGGCCATCGCGACGTCATCCAATCAGGTCTCGGTGATACGCTACGGGCGGGCAGTGCGGGGGCACGTGATGGACTGCGCGACGGGGTGGCCGGCGTCCGGGGAAACCCAGGTGACGGTGGTGGCGCGGACCGGCATCGAGGCCGACGCTCTCTCCACGGCGATGCTGGTCTCCGGGGTGGCGGCCCCGGGCGTGCTGCGCTCCTACCGGGCCTGACCCTGATCAGGGCGCCGAATCGGCGCTCGGCGCCGTCGTCGTATCGCGCGCGCTGGCCCGAGACCGGCTGGCCACGCGGGCCCGTTCGCGGTCGAGCGTCGGCTGGCGGCGCTCCCAGTCTTCGGACGTGAGCCCGGCGTACGAGATGGCGAACGAATCGTTCACCGGCAGGTCTTCCTCGAACAGATAGATCGCGCTCACCTGCTCGCGGACGTCCAGCTGCTGCGCCGAGAAGCGGGCGCTGAACGGTACGATGCCGAGCGGCTTGAAGACGCGATTGCGGGTCACGAGCGTCAGGGTCTGCGGATCGAACCGCGCGTTGGCTCGCTGAGCGAAGAACGTCACCAGCGCGAGTCCCGGCCGGCTGATGCCGGAGGCGCGGGCCACGGAATCGATCGAGGGGCGCCGCGAGTCGACCAGCGAGCGGAGCGACTCCCAGGAGTCCCGGCCCAGCAGCACCGTCACCCGCGGGTCGAGCGGAACGAAGCGAACCTCGAGGTCCTCGGTCCGCAGGCGGAGCGAGAGATCGTTCTGCGTCAGGGAGCCGTATCCCGGCGGCGGGAGCCGGGAGCCCGGGTCCTGCGCCTGCACCGCGCTTGCGGCGAGCGCTCCCAGCAGACACACGCCGAACGGCACGCCCCTCATTCACCCTCCTCGACGACGGCACGAATGCTCGCGGCGAGATCCGGAATGCCGAGTCCGGTGCGCGAGCTGGTGATCTGGATCTGGTCCTGGGCCACGGCCAGCTGCTCGCCGATCGCCCGGGCTCGGCCGATCGCGGCCTGCCGGCTCAGCTTATCGGCCTTGGTGAGCGCGATGAGCGCGGGCCGCTCGCCGGCGATGAGCAGCTGCTGCATTTCGAGATCGTCGGCCGACGGCTCGTGGCGGATGTCGAGCAGCCAGATCACGCCGGCGAGCCTCGGGCGCTCGCGGAGGTAGCCGTTCACGAGCCGGCGATAGCCGTCGCGTGCGGCCTTGCTCGCGCGGGCGAACCCGTAGCCCGGCAGATCGACCAGGTACCAGCCCGGCAGGCGATAGACGTTGAGCAGGGTGGTCTTGCCGGGCGTGCCGCTCACGCGGGCCAGCCCGGGCCGGCCGGTGATTGCGTTGAGCAGGCTGGATTTTCCTACGTTCGAGCGGCCCACGAGCGCCATTTCGGGGCCGGGCGGGTCGAGCGCGACCTTGGGATCGGGAAAGGAGCCGACGAACTCGACGGGGGCGTCGAGGTGCTCGCGGGCGGCCTCGCGGGATGCGGAGGGTGCGAGGCGGCCGGAGGAGCGCATGGGGGAAATGTGGTGGTGGGGTGCTTGACGGGCAAGCGAATGGGGAATATTCTGGCAGTGAATCAAAGCAGTTGATTCTCATTCTCAATTATGCCAAGCCAGAGCCCCCGTGCCCTCGTGCCCTCCAGCAGGCCGCGGCCGCCTACAGCGGTCTGAAGCGAGTGGAGAACGGCCCCGTTGTGGGGCATCGGCCTCACGGCGGTGGTCAACGGCCACACGAACTTCCTGCACGATGGACGCGCGCGAAACCTGATGGAAGCGGGGTTGTGGCACGACGGAGAAGCGGCGGCGGGAGCCGAGCCTCAGGCCTCGCGCTTGGTGCGGGCCCGCTCGGTGACGATGAGCGGCGAGGTCCCTTCCACGATCGCCTCTTTGGTGATCACGATCTCGCGGACGTCGTCGCGGTTGGGCAGGTCGTACATGATGTCCGTCATCATGGTCTCGAGGATGGACCTGAGCCCGCGCGCGCCGGTGCCCCGTTTGAGGGCCTTCTGGGCCACGGCCCGGAGTGACTCGGCGTCGAAGGTGAGGCCCACGTCCTCGAGCTCGAAGAGCTTCTTGTACTGCTTGGTGAGCGCGTTCTTGGGCTCGACCAGGATGCGCATGAGCGCGTCTTCGTCGAGGGCCTCGAGCGACACCACGACGGGGAGCCGCCCGACCAGCTCGGGGATGAGCCCGAAGCGCAGCAGGTCGTCGGGCTCGACCTCGGCGTAGGGGTTGCGGTTGTCCATCGCGTCGGCCTGGGCCTTGGCGGTGGCGCTGAACCCGATCTGCTGCCGGCCCGTCCGCGCCTCGATGATCTTCTCCAGCCCGTCGAACGCCCCGCCGCAGATGAACAGGATGTCCTTCGTGTTGATCTGGATGTATTCCTGCTGCGGGTGCTTGCGGCCCCCCTGCGGCGGCACCGAGGCGATGGTGCCCTCCAGGATCTTGAGCAGGGCCTGCTGCACGCCCTCGCCCGACACGTCGCGGGTGATGCTGGGGTTCTCGGACTTCCGCGCGATCTTGTCGATCTCGTCGATGTAGACGATGCCTCGCTCGCACTCCGCCACGTTGAACTCGCCCGCCTGGAGCAGGCGGACCAGGATGTTTTCGACGTCCTCGCCGACGTAGCCGGCTTCGGTCAGGGTAGTGGCGTCGGCGATGGTGAACGGGACGTCGAGAATGCGGGCCAGGGTTTGCGCGAGGAGGGTCTTGCCGACGCCGGTGGGGCCCAGGAGCAGGATGTTCGACTTGTCGAGCTCGACGTCGGTATCCCGGCCGTTCGAGGCGTTGATGCGCTTGTAATGATTGTAGACGGCGACGGCCAGGGTGCGCTTGGCCCGCTCCTGGCCGATCACGTACTGATCGAGGACGTCCTTGATCTCCGCGGGCGTGGGAACCTGGGTGATGCTGTCCGCAACCTCGCGCTCCTCGTCTTCCGCCAGGATCTCATTGCAGAGCGTGATACACTCGTTGCAGATGTAGACCGAGGGCCCGGAGATGAACTTCCGGACGGAGTCCTTGGATTTGCCGCAAAAGGAGCAGCGGAGGTGCTTGTCGTTGGACATGGAGCCACGTCGCAATGAGGTGAGGGGGTGTCCGGAAAGGTGAATCCCGGCACCCCGGGCGTCAAGTCTCCTTCTTGCCGTCCGTCGGGACGATAGCGGCTCTCGGCGAGAAGACGCTGTCGATCAGCCCGTATGCCTGCGCCTCGTCGGCGCTCATGAAGCGGTCGCGGTCCATGTCCCGCTCGATCGTCTCGATGGGCTGGCCGGTGTGCTGCGCGTAGAGGGCGTTCATCTTCGACCGCAGATAGAGGATCTCGCGGGCCTGGATCTCGATGTCCGCCGCGGTGCCCTGGGCGCCACCCGACGGCTGGTGGATCATGATGCGGGAGTGAGGCAGGGCGCTGCGCTTGCCCTTGGTCCCCGCCGCGAGGAGAAAGGACCCCATCGACGCCGCCATCCCCATGCAGATGGTGTTCACCGGCGCCCGGAGATGCTGCATCGTGTCGTAGATGGCCATGCCCGCCGACACCACTCCGCCCGGGGAGTTGATGTAGAGGTAGATGTCCTTGTCGGGGTTGTCGGCCTCGAGAAACAGCAGCTGGGCGATGATGATGTTGGCGACGTCGTCGTTGATCGGCGCCCCCATGAACACGATGCGGTCCATCAGCAACCGCGAGAAGATGTCGTAGGTCCGCTCGCCCCGGCTGGAGCGCTCGATGATGTACGGAGGATAGAGAGTGGCCATCGTCAGGACCGCGCCTCGTCGACTGTGGACTGCTGGAGGAGATGGGCGAACGCCTTGTCTTCGGTGATGGACCGCTCGAGCTCGGGGAGACGGTTGGCCTTCTGCAGCGAGCCGTACAGCTCGCCCGCCGGGACGCCGCGGGCCTCGGCCAGCTTGCCAATCCGCTCGTCGAGCTCGGATTCCGTGGCCCGCAGGTTGTTGGCCTCGACGACCGCATCGAGCACCAGATCGCGGCGCACCTGCGCCTCCGCGACGGGATGGAACTGCTGCTCGAACTGCTCCATCTGCTCCGGAGGGATCCGGTAGATCTCGGCGTAGCCGTGCATCAGGCGGTGTACCAGCGACTCCGGGGCGGGCACGCTGTTGGCCTCGATGATCTGATGGATCAGCGCCTGGCGCACCTGGGCGTCGGCCTCGCGGGTGGCCTCGCGCTCCAGGTCGTGCCGGACGGCGCCCCGCAGGGCCTCGAGCCCCTCGAAATCTCCCACCTCGCGGGCGAACGCGTCGTCCAGCGTGGGCAGCTCTTGGCGTTTCACGTCGTGCAGCGTCACCCGGACCTTCCGCGTCTCGCCCCGGCGTGACTCGTCGGGGTGGTCGTCGGGGAACTTCACCTCCGATTCGGCGCTCTGGCCGGGGAGCAGGCTCATGATCCGCTCCTCGAGATCGGGAATCGCCTGGTTCTGGCCCAGGACCAGATCATAGGGCTGCGACTCGCCGGTCTTGCCGTCTTCGATGGGGGCGACTTCGACCCGCACCATCTGCCCGGGCGACGGCTGGGCTCCCTCGACGGGGATCCATGCCGCCTTCTGCTCCTGAAGACGAGCGAGCTGCTCGTCCACCGCGCTGTCCGGAACGGCCGCCACCGTTCTGGTGACCCGGAAACCGCCCGTGCGCTGCAGCGTGATCTCCGGCCGCACCTCGACGAGGAGATCGAACTCGATGGGGCTCCCGACTTCGAACTTGAGATTGCGGATGGACGGATCGGTGATCGGCTTGAGCGACTCGCTGGTCTTGGCCGTCTCCCAGCTTTCCCGGATGACTTCCTCGAGGATCGATTGGCGGATGGCGTCACCGAACCGCTTCCGCACCACCGCCTCGGGGGCCTTGCCCTGACGAAATCCAGGCAGCCTGGCCCGCTGGGAATAGTACTTCACCGCCTTGGCCTCCGCCTGCTGGATCCGGTCGACCGGAACCGTGACACGCAGTGATTTGGTGGCGGGATCCTCGGCGGTCTTCTCGACGGTAATCGGACTCATAGTCGGGGAAATCTACCCTTGTGGCGTCCTCAGGGTCAATTTTGATCACGCCTCGGGGCACCATCCCCCCGCGGGACATCCGATCACGTGGAGCGCATGGCCAAAGTCCTGGTCGTAGACGACGAAGCATCCGTCCGCAGCTCGCTGCGCAAGCTGCTGGAGCGGGGCGGATTCGAGGTCAGGGAGGCGGCATCCGGACGGGTGGCGCTCGAGACGATCGCCGGTGACCATACCATCGACGCCGTCGTGAGCGACTTCCTCATGCCCGAGCTCAACGGCATCGAGTTCTACGACCAGCTCGTCGCCCTGGTTCCCCACCTCCAGCGACGCGTGATCTTCCTGACCGGCGCGGCCAGCGACAGCTCGGTGCACGTGCCTCTCGAGCAGCGTGGCGTCCCGCTTCTCCACAAGCTGGACGATCCGCAGCTCGTCGTCGACGCGGTGCGATTGCTGACGCTGAAGCGGACCTAGGCCCGGGGCGGCGAGCGCGGCCGAGGGGTGAGCCCGATGCGAACGCCGGGAGTCGAACCCGGACCCCTTGCGGGACAGGATCCTAAGTCCTGCGCGTCTGCCAGTTCCGCCACGTTCGCGACCCGACGAATATAGGCCCGGCAGCTTCCCGCCGGGCCGGCCCGCCGATCTACTGCCCCGTAATCACGACCGTCACGGTGAAGGGACCGAAGGTGAGCTCGTCCGCAGCCTCGTCGTGCCCATAACCGACCATTACCGAGCCCGTGCCGATGTCCGATCCGGCGGTCACCAATTTGTGAAAATGCTGGTTCGGCACGTCCACCGACCCGGCGAGTGTCGAGGGCGTGAACGTGAGCGTCGCGAAATGCTCGCCTTCGATGCCCGTGATCTCGTCGCCGTCATCGTGATAGAACTTGACCTCGACCGGCACGGTCGAGCCCGCGACGAGAACGACCGGATCGCCTTCGGCGACCGGATTGCCGTCCACCACCAGCGCCGCCGAGGCCGGCGTATGGCTCTCTTCCGGCGGAGCCTCGTTGTCACTGCACGCCGTGATCACGAGCAGGCCGCCCAGGAGCGCAGGCGAGAGACGAAGCAGATTCGCACGCATATGCTGTAACCTCACGTTGAGGGACTGGTGGGTGGAACGCCGGTCAGCTCGGTTCCGCGAAGCGCAGTGCCAGGCGCAGCGTTCTCGGCGCGCCGGGATTGATGAATCCCGAGGCCCGGAGCTCGGGATATTTCGTGTCCAGCACGTTCAGCAGATCGAGATCGACCATGGGCCCGCCGCCGCGCAGGGAGAACGAGATGCCCGCATCGACGACGCCATACGCTTGGGTGTGTATGCCCGGCTCACCGATCGGGGTGTAGGGACCGGTGAACCGCCAAAGCGCGCGGGCGCCCATCAGGCTTCCAAACGCGCGCTCGACGCCGAGGCGACCGAAGTATTCCGATACGCCGGGCACGTCGTCACCCGGAGACAGCGGCACGTCATGGAAGCTGGGCTTGAGCGGCGCGCCGCCGGGCAACACCGCCGAGGACAACGAGAGATTGAGATCGGCGTCATCGGCGATGTCGGTGACCTGGGCGTCGTTGTACGTGGCTTCTGCGATGAGTGTCATGGTCCCGCCCACCTTGAGGCGAGTCTCGATCGAGGCGCCGCGCCGCCGGCTCCGGCCCGCGGTGGACAACTCGCGGGTCACCGGGTCGAGGATCCGTTCGTCGCTCACGTCGGTCTGGAAGAGCGCGCCCTGCACGTGGAGCCGGGTGTCGTCATACGTCGCGCCGATCTCCTTGGCCCAGCCTGTGACGAGAGGACGGCTCGGATCGCCGATGACGCCGACCGCGCCGCGGAAGCCCCGGCTCATCGAGGCGAGCAGGGCCACGTGGCTGCTCGCCAGATAACGAACCCCGATCTTCGGGCTGACGATCCAGTCCGTTGCATGGCGCCACGAGGTGCCGGCCACCCGGTCGAGACTCCGGTACCGAATGGCGTCGAGCCTCGCGCCCAAGTCATAGACGAATCGGCTCAGGACGAGACCACGCCATCGCGAGAAAGCGCCGCCGGCCAGGTAACGCCCGTCATCTGCCTGTTCCGCGTCCTCCCGGTTCCGTGCGACCGTCTGGAATAGGTCGTACGCGGCCCAATCCGAGCGCAGGGTCAAGCCCCCGCTCAACTCGCCCGCCAGGGTGTGGTGGGTGAGCTGGACCTGCCCACCGGCGGCGGTTCGACGATCCCGTTCCTCGGTCTGACGCACCTGGCCGTCTTCGGGAATGTTGAGGAAGACGGTGGACCGGGCGAGCTGACCCCATCCGGAGAGGTCGATGCTGGTACTCTCGCTCAGCGGGAGCCCGTAGCGCCCATTGAGAATGAAGCGCTCGCCATGGCCGCCGTCGGTCGCATCCGTGGCCGACTCGAGATCGCCGGCGTTGTACCGGGCGACCGGCACGAATCCGGGGGAGTCCCAGGTCGACCCGTACGCCGCGAGGCCGCCTTCCACCCGGCCGGCTCCGACGCGTCGCCATCCACGGATCAGACCGTTGCCGAGCCAATACGCCGAGTTGTCGCGCCATCCCTGGTCGCGCCTGCCATCGGCGGCGAACAGGAATCCGCCGTTTTCCGCGCGACGGCCGGTGCGGATCCACCCGCCCGCCTCGCCCTGGCTCGAGCCGCTGATGCCCCCGGTGGCGGCCGATGCGTCGGCGGCCGTGACGACCTCGACCACGCCACCGAGGGAGAAGTCTCCGTACAGCGGGCTCGCGGGCCCATGGATTACCCGCAGCGAGCTGACGGCCGCGGGCGAGAGGACGCTCCAATCGGCGTAGCCTTCGACGTGACCGTGCACCGGGAGATTGATCGGCACCCCATCCACGATCAGCAGCACGTCCGACGAGTGGTCCGACGTGAATCCGCGGATCACCGCATCCGACGCGAAGCCCGGCCCCTGCCCCTGCTCGTGGACCTCGATGCCGGCGGCGCGGCGCACGAGGTCGTAGGATGTGGCCGCCGGCGTCCGGCGGAGCGCCTCGGGCGAGACGTCGGCCGTCGTGACCGGCGGCGCCACGGCGCGCTCGCGCGTCGCCGTGACCGTGACCGGTGCGAGCACGGTGACCCTGGTGCTGTCACGCCGTTGAGCGGGGCTCGAATCCTGGGCCCCCGCATCGGCCGTGACCACCGGGAGCGCGAGCGCGAGTGCGCACGCCGCCCGGCGAGCGATCTTCGATGGCGCCATGACTGTCGACTCGCCCGGTGGGCGAGCCCTCCATTCAGGTCAGTCCGATGTTGCGAACGAGGCGAACGACGGTGGTCAGGCGGCTAGGAGCGGCGGAGCGGTGGCGTAGGGAAGGGAATGCGGCGCATTGGGGCGCGGCAGCGACGATGGGGACGCCACGTAGGTTGCCGGCGTCCCGAGGACGATCGCGACGAGGAGTCCGGGAGCCGGCGGCGCGGCCGGCGCGTAGCAGCAGGCGTGGCCGACACAATCGCACTGCGCCATCGGCGGCGCGGACCCGTTGCCGCCGTCATGGTGGTGGGCGAGCGGCTCGGCGGGGGCGCTGGAACATCCGTGACGGGCGCCCAGTCCGAGCGCGCTGATCGCGAAGCACATCGCGATCCAGGCGATCACGATCCGCCGCAGCGGGGTGGAAGCCTGCCTCGGGCCAGTCATGGCTCCAAGATAGCTCAGGAAATCCGCTCCCGCACCCAGGCCTGGAACAGCGTCTCGCAGTAGGGATTGTTGATCGAGTTCTCGGTCTTGACCCTTTCGCCGTCCTCGAGCACGGCGAACGCGCAGAACTGGGCGACCGTCGGTTTGCCGTTCGGGCCCGTGCAATCGGGTACCGCGGTCTCATTGACCGCGATCCAGACCGTCTGGCCCGGATTGTTCCGCTGCCACGTGGCGCACTTGCCCCCCAGGTCGGGATCGACCTGCCGGCCGGCCGGCCGAACGACCAGTCGCAGGATGGCCCGCGCCTTTCCAGTGGTCGCGGGCCGGGAGACCTTTTTCTGACTCGAATCGGCGGTCGATGGCTTGGCCGGCGCGGTCTCGGCGGTAGGTCGGACGAACTCCCAGGGAGTGCAGCTCTCGCCGGACAGCCGGCTCCGATAGACCCCCGATACGCACGTGTGGCCCTTCCCGGTGCTCCCGCTCGGCGGTGCCGCGATGCGGAGCGTATCCGAGAATCGGCGCGACGGCAGCAGCACGACCGTCGGATCGGTGCCCTCGAGCCCCACCTCGACGCGGGCCGAGTCGGGATCGGGGGCGCCGGCGGTGTCGGCGAATGACCAGGTGACGATCACGTCGAGCGAGTCCCCCACGCCGCTCACGTCGGAATGGACATCCTTGACCGGCGCCACGAGCGTTGGGGCGACCGTCAGCATCCGGCCCACCAGGAGCCACAGCCCCACGACCACGATCGCGGTCACCATCGTCACCACCAGCAGCTTGAGCAGCGGGTGGCGCTTGGGAATCACGATCTCCTGGTCGTCCTGCTCCCATTCCGACATGCTATGGCTCCAGGCCGAGAACGTCGACGCCCTGCTCGAACACGATGTCTACCGGGATCTTCTTGGCCTCCAGCCGCCGCAGGTCGTCCTCGAGGGTCGGAGTCAACTGCATGCGCTCGGCCATGAATCGCTTGGCGCCCTCGTAATCGCCGTCGCCCTGGAAGCGGAGTAGCCGCGCGGCCAGGGAGTCCACCGCGCTCCGCATCCGGGGAACATTCACGGCGTATCGTCCCGTGGACGAGTCGCGGGTGAAAGCTCCGTTGTCCGCGAAGAAGGAGATCTGGGCGGCGTTGGCCCGGCCGTGGGCGTCACCGGCGCCGAAGCGGACGGACCGCAGGATGCTCGCGAGAAAGGTGACGTAGTGATCCTCGATCGTCGTGCCGGTGAGGTCGCCGCTCTGCAGCAGGCGTGTCGCCAGGTAAAGACCCAGGATGTCGGCCTTGCCCTCCTCGATCGCGCTCGCCTGATCCTTGAGCGACTCCCGGACGCCGTGGTTTCCTCGCAGGGTGCGCTTGATCCCCAGGCCGTGGGCGACCTCGTGGAACATCACGTTCGCGAAGAAGGCGTCGAAGGTGACGTTCCGTCGTTGCGCGGGGGCGATCATCTCGTCGGCGATGGGGGACAGAATCCGGTCGAACTTGGCCCGGACCACGTTCTTGAGCTGCAGTCGGCGCGTGCCCTTCCGGAGCTGCACCTGCTCGTCGTTCGGCAGATTGATGGCGATGGTCTTGCCGCCCTGATTGGCCTCGCCCGCGTAGTACACCGCGTCGTAGGCATTGAGGTCGGAGTCGGACCCGGGCCGTTCCCGCTTATAGGCCGCATCCACCGGGAGCCCGCGTTGGAGTGCCGGGAGCAGACCGGCGTATCGGGCGAGACGCGCGCTCCACTCCTTGTCCTTGACCAGAACGTAGGATTCGGCGGCCGCCTTGTAGCCGAAGAGATGGTCGCTGTAGGTCTCGATGGGCCCGATGACGATGTCCACGGTGTTGTTCTTCATGTCGAGCCACGCGAGGTCGCTCGCGGTGTACTCGTCGGTCTCGAGGGCGCGAGCCCTCAGATCCAGGAACCGCCGCAGCCCGGGATCTTCCGCCTCGGCCGCCGCCGACCGGAGCTTTGCGGCCGCGAGCGTCACCTGGTCGGCATACGCCTCGTGGTACGGGACGGCTGCAAGTCCCCCGGTCGAGTCGCGGCGGACCACGGTGTAGAGGCTGCGGAGTGCGGACCCGCGCTTACCGGAGGCGGCCTCTTCGAACTGCTCCTTCGACATGTCGTGCGGATAGAACTCGGCACCCGGAGGCCTCGGGCCGATGCCGGCCACGAATGGCGCGTCCCCGTCGAGCCGATCCCAGGGGCCGGCGTTGATCACGATGAGCCGGCGGAGCGACGAATCGGAGACGGCGCCCAGCAGAGAATCACGGGCGGGATAGAACTGCCGCCAGAAAATGGTATCCATCGTTCGGGCGGCATCGATCAGGAGCGGCAGCATCCGGCGCTCCTTGGGGGTCAGCTTCGACAGGTCGGTGGTGAGCCTTACGGGCGTGTACCGCGCCAGCTTGTCGGCGACCGCCGAGTTCGCCGCGGCCGTGCTCGCTCCCACGGCACCCGAATGGTCCTCTCCTCCACATCCGCCCAGCGCGGCCCCTGCGCCGACCGCGAGAGCCAGAATGATCTGTCGTCCCATGCGAAGCGATCCCCTCCGAGGTCGTCCGGACCGCAATATACAAGAAGGGGTCGGCATGGCCGACCCCTTCCGCGGTTCGAATCTGCATCGCGCCCCGCGGGCTTATTTCCCGGTGTCTCCCAGCTTCACGCGTTCCACACGACGGCTCTGGGTCCGCGGATTGAAGATTCGGAGCGTGACGATGCCGCCGGGCTTTTCGGCCTGCAGTGCTTTGCGGAGGTCGCCTTCGGTCTTCACCGCCTTGCCCTCTACCGACAGAATGATGTCGGGGCCACCGCGCTGCGGGTCATCGACCAGGACGTCCCAGGCCGGTCCGCCGGGCGTCACGTCGGTGACGATCAGGCCGCGCACGTCCGAGGGAAGCTGGAGCTGCTGGACGATCTGCGGCGTCACCGGCTCCACACTGATGCCGAGCCGGCCCATGGCCGCTCCCGACGCGTCGTTGGCCCGATCGGTATTGTCGCCGTCGGCCGACGCCACCTGCGGCGTGTCATTGAGCGGCTGGAGCTTGACGTTGAATGTCTTGTGGACGCCGCCCTTGCGAGCCACTTCCACCTTGACCACGTCGCCCGGCTTCCGGAAGCCGATGACCTGCTGCAACTGGCCGACGTATTCGACCGGCTTGCCGTCCACCGCCACGATGATATCGCCCGGCTCGATGCCGGCGGCCTTGGCCGGCGAGTCGTCGGTGGGAATGTCCTTCACCACCACGCCGCGGATCTCGGGAAGACCGACATACGCCGCGTCGTTGAGGGAAACGTTGTCGATCTGCACGCCGAGCGCAGCGCGATGCACGGCGCCGGTCTCGATCAGCTGGTTCATGACGGTGCGAACCAGGTTGATCGGGATGGCGAAACCGTAGCCTGAGTAGAAGCCCGTTTCGCTGGCGATGGCGGAGTTGATCCCGATCACCTCGCCCCGCACGCTCACGAGCGGTCCGCCCGAATTGCCCGGATTGATGGCCGCGTCGGTCTGGATGAAGTCCTGAATGCTGCCCTGGCCCCGGCCCGGCAGGCCGTTGAGCGCCCGACCTTTGGCGCTGACGATGCCCGACGTCACCGTGAAGGTGAGCCCTTCGCCCAGCGGGTTGCCGATGGCCAGTACCCATTCCCCGACCCGGGCATCATCGCTGTTGCCGAGCGCCACGGGCGGCAGATTCTTCGCGTCGATCTTCACGACGGCCACGTCGGTATTCGGGTCGGTGCCGATCACCTTGGCCTTGAACTCACGCCGGTCGAGGAGCCTGACCGTGACCTGTTCCGCACCCTCCACGACGTGGTTGTTGGTGAGGATGTAGCCGTCCTGGGAGATGATGAAGCCGGATCCGCTGCCCTGTTCGATCTCGGGCTGCTGGCGGAAACGGGGGAAGAAACGCTCCATACCCGGGGGAACTCGTTGCTGCGTCGCGTGTTCGGTCCGCTGGGAGCGGATGTAGACCACGCTCGGCTTTACGTGCTCGGCCACCGCGGCGAACGCCTCGCTCAGATCCTGGAGGGGCCGCGCGGCGGGGATGGAGGGGGCGGCCACCGGCGCGATGGCGGGTGTCGTCCGGGCCTGCTCCTGCGCGGAGGACCGATTGGGCAGATCCAGCAGGCCGGCGAACAGCAGTCCCAGCGCGAAGGCCAGGGCGACGAGGCCCCCGAACTTGAGCCAGTTCAACGAACGAGCGGACATCGGCGGGTCTTTCGAAAGGACGTAGGGACGAAGCTTCCGTAGCGATGAATAATACTACACCCGTTGCCAGCGGACTGTTTCGAGCAAGGGCCGACATTTGGACGGAGAAGTGCGAACGGCGTGCCACGGGCGACGGTTGTACGGGAGCAGACGTCGTCGTGGCGATCCCCACAACCCCGCCGATCTGGCAGGAGTGTGGCAGGAGTAGGAGTTCCTGTGGTGCGCAGGGTCTACGGCTGCCGGGTGGTCGGAGTTCCGTCCTCTCCCGCCGCCAGTCGCACCAACTCGACTCGTCGGTTCTGCTGCCTGCCCTCAGGCGTCGCGTTGTCGGCTACAGGGTGCGACTCACCGAGGCCGGCGGTCTCGAGACGCGTCACTTGGACCCCGTAGTGCTCGATCAAGTAGTGCATGACCGACGTCGCACGCCGCTCGGACAGATCGTGGTTATAGGCCTCCTCGCCGTCCGCATCCGTGTGGCCTTCGATGCGAAGCCGCAAGTCGGGATGATCCCGGAGCATGCTGGCGATTTCGTCGAGAGTGGGGGTCGATTCCGGCCGGATCCGATCACTATTGGTTGCGAAAAGGATGCCGTGGGTTGCGACGCGCCCCTCCTGGGCAAGATGG
Organism: uncultured Gemmatimonadales bacterium; assembly: GCA_963757525.1. Taxonomy (GTDB): domain Bacteria; phylum Gemmatimonadota; class Gemmatimonadetes; order Gemmatimonadales; family GWC2-71-9; genus CAVVWJ01. Next base: position 385,068 of record CAVWRM010000001.1, on the reverse strand, counting down.
TCGTAGAGGTCGCGACCACCGGCGGCGATCCGAAGCGGCCCGATCAGGATCGGGTGTTGCTCCGACGCCGAGGACACGGCGAGAAACAGGGTGTCCGAGCGGGGGAACACCGCGTTGGGAACGTTCGCCACTCGCTTGTCGCCGAGATACATCTTCATGTGATCGCCATCGGCCATGATCCTGACCGGGATGACCCCATCACGCGCTGTGCCGGCGTCGATCTTGGCCATCGCCAGGGGTCCGGCGCCTGCAAGCGGGCGAATCCCCGCTTGGGTCAGCTCTACCGAGGGCACCGAGCCCTGGTAGTTCCGCCCGGGACCGTAATAGGCCCGGCCGGGCATGAGCCGCACGTAGGCGTTGCCGTGCTGAAGGTTGACCGCGTACTCGACAGTGAATCGCGCGGGTAGCATGGTCGGCAGGGGAATGGCGAAAATGCCCCCGGAGGTGGCCCGGAGGTAGCGACCCCCTCGCCACTCGACCAGTTCGAAGGCGCCTTGAATCAGGTCGAACCGCCGGGGGAAATCTCCCACCTTATCCCCGGTGAAATCCTCGTAAAGCAATATCTCGTCACCAGGCTGGAAGTCGTAATTGACCCAGGCACCCTCGCCCGGCTTCACGCCGGCGTCGGACTGCCCGGCGATCTCGGCACCCTTCGCTGGATCGATCACGGGGTCGCCGTTCTCATCAACGAGGACCTTCCCACCATCGTCGGTCAGTACCGCACCGCTCCCCGAGGCCTGCGCCTTGCGGATGCACTCGAGATCGTCGAACACGCATTGGACCTTGTCCCGCACGACGCGGTCCAGCTGGGACAACGTCTCCGCCTCGGCTGCCCGCCGGACGGTTTCCTTTGCCTTCCTCAGGATCTGAGCGTGCGCGGTTGGCGGCATGACGAGGGATATCATGGCGAGCCCGGCCGCGGAGCGCGTGACAGATGGGTTCCAGCGCATGACATGCCTCCTTGGTGTGATGGCTCGGCGGTCCCCGGTCCGATCTGAAATCGCGGCCCCCTCCCACCATCGTGTGAACGCGAACGCCGCTCCGACCCCGCCATTCGTCTCGTCCGATCATTGCCTGCCGTGCGAGTCATTCGTGGGGGTGCCACCATCCTCCGGGGCGAGCGCCGCACGGCGGATGGCGGGTTCGGGCCGCCCGCTGCGTTCAGGTGTTCGGAGCCAGCGGCTGACGCTGGAACGCGTCGCTTGCCAGCGATGCTCGCGCGGGGCGCGAATTTCCATCACCATCAAGTCCACGCAAGAGGGAGGAGCATCATGCAGCGCAGCGGATGCACCATCGCGGCTCGGGTACTTCTGATCGGCGGGTCGTTGACGATGGCGGCTGTCGCACTGCCCGCCCAGCAGCAAAGCCTCTCGAAGGCAACGAGTCAGCTGTTCGTGCCAGGCAACTTGCCGGTATTGAACCTGCAGCTCGGAAAGGACGCCGATCATGCCTTCGCAATGCACGGCAAAATGGATATCCCCCTGATGTTCCAGATCGACGGTGCGGTAGGAGATAACAGCCAGCTGCAGCTCGCCACCGTGATCATCCGGAACGGACGAGTCACCGGCATCGGCCGCTCGGCTCCATTCTCCATGCCGGGGAAGTCTCTTCGAGAGCAGCATCGGTGGGAGGACTGCGGTCTGCTGCATCGACTGGTGCCGCGGCGACGGGAAGGGGCACTGGAAATACAGCAGGACGTGCGGCAACCCTTGCGCCAGCGAGGGGATCGGGCTGCTGGCGCCGCCTCTCGCCGAGCTACCCGCCCTGCAGGCCTCGCGGATTCTTCCGGAAGAGGGCCAGGATTTCAGTCGGTTCGTCGCCCAGCAATTCGGCCGGCACCTCAGAGTCCAGGATGCCGTCCTCCTCGCCATGGTGCCCGCCGAGGGAAAGGGGCTGAGGCGTACGCCACCAAGCCGTTGCTGCTCCGTGTGTTGATGCAGCCATAGCCAGGCGCCGGGCGGCGGTTCGGGTTGCGGGGGATCGGATCAGCGATATCTTCGCCAGATTGGAGTTCCCGGCCCTCCGTCCCCGGCGCGCATGTCTCCAGATCACGGACCGATCACCGCCCTGCTCAATCGCTGGAGCCAGGGCGATCCCGACGCCTTTCCTCAGTTGATGTCGCTCGCCTACGACGATCTGCGCGTCATCGCACACCGCCGCCTCTTGGCGAGTGGCCGCACAGACACTCTGGCGACGACGGCACTGGTGCACGAGGTGTACCTCAGGTTGGCCGGTCGGGAGGGGGAAGCTGGGAAAGTCGAGCGCATTTCTACGCGTTCACATCGCGGGCGATGCGGCATATCCTGGTCGATCACGCCCGGCGCATCCACGCCGAGCGACGTGGGGGGCAGGCAGTTTGCATCCCGCTCGAGGAGACGACGGTTGGCGTCATGGACGGATCGGCGGATGTCCTGGGGGTGGATGAGGCGATCGAGCAGCTGGCCGAGCGGCATCCGCGGATGGCGCGGGTGGTCGAGTTGCGCTTCTTCGGAGGGTTGACCGTATCCGAAGTAGCTCAGGTCCTCCAGGCATCGGTTCGGACGGTCGAGCGGGAATGGACCCGCGCCAAGGCATACCTCTTGGAGCATGTATCGAGCGATGACTCGGGCTGACGATCTCCTCTGGCGTCGCTGGGCCGAAGTCGACGCACTGTTGGATGCCGCTCTCGACCTACCCTCCGAGGAACGTACCGCCACCATCATCCGCGCCACCCGCGATGATCCTCCCCTTCGTGAACTCCTCCTTCGACTGCTCGACCGGATCACCACCGACCAAAGGGGAGCGACCGCACCGCCCCGGGATGTGGTCGTATCCGCGTTCGGCACGGAACCGCAGGAGGCGGTCGAGCCCGACTTCGAGCCGGGTACGGCGGTGGGGCGGTACGTGGTGGGTCGCCGGCGGGGGCGGGGCGGGATGGCGACGGTGTACGAGGCGGAGCGCTCGGACGGGGTGTATAGCCAGCGGGTGGCGCTCAAGGTGCTCCGGCGGGGGCTCGACACCGAAGACCTGATCCGCCGCTTCCTCACCGAACGCCAGATCCTCTCTTCGCTCAGCCATCCCAACATCGCCCGGCTTCTCGACGGCGGATCTACCCCGGACGGCCGTCCCTACCTGGTCATGGAGCTGGTCGAGGGGGACCCGCTCACCGCCTGGGCCGACGGGCGCCGGCTTGGGCTGCGACGCCGGCTGGATCTGGTGCTTGGCGTCGCCGAGGCAGTGAGCGCGGCGCACCGCCAGTTGGTGGTCCACCGCGACATCAAGCCGTCCAACATTCTGGTGGATCGGGACGGGCGGGTGCGGCTGCTGGATTTCGGCATCGCCCGGCTGCTCGATGCCGAGGGCCCGCACACGGAAGCCGGGACCCGGGTGCTGACGCCCGAGTATGCCAGTCCCGAGCAGGTGCGCGGCGAGCCGATCACGACGGCCACCGACGTCTATCAGCTCGGCCTCCTCCTGCGGGAGTTGCTGACCGGCCTCCGCCCCCCGCGCACGGAGGAGCACGGCGAATTCGAGCGGCCGAGTCGCGCCGCACTCCTCGCGGTGAACGGCGCACCGGCTCCGGCGGAACGAGCCGCGGCACGCGGAACCACACCCGCGCGCCTGGCCCGGACAATGGCGGGCGATCTCGACATCATCGTAGGGAAGGCGCTGCGTGCCGAGCCGGCGCAACGCTATGCGTCGGTGGACCAGTTCGCGGCGGACTTGCGGCGACATCTGGCTGGTCGTCCGATCGTGGCGCACCCCGAGTCCGCCGGGTACCGGGTGCGCAAGTTCCTGGGGCGTCATCCGGCCTTTCTCCCGGGGCTGTTCGCGGTGGTGCTCGCGGTCGCGACATTCATCGGGGTCCTCGCTCGGCAGAACCGGAGGCTCGTGGGGGAGCGTGACCTCGCCGCGGCTGCGCTGCGCCGCGCTCGCGAAACCCAGGGCTTCTTCGTGGATCTCTTTCGGAGCCCGGACCCATGGGCGCCGGCCGACTCCGCCCGCGGGCGGAACATTACGGTACTGGAGGCGCTTCAGCTCGGCGCTACTCGGGTTCAGCAGGAGCTTTCCGACCAGCCGTCGCTCCGCGCGGCCCTGCTCTCGACCATTGGTGGCGTCTTGCTCAGCTTGGACCAGCTGGGCGACGCCCGGGCGATGCTCGAGGAGGCGGTGGCGCTGCGAACCCGGCCCGGCGCCGAGCGAACGGAGGAGCTCTCGGATGATCTCGGCCGGCTCGGGACCAGCCTGGACGGTCTCAACCTCCGCGATTCGGCCCGAAGGGTGCTGACCCACAGACTAGCGCTGGAGCGCGCCCGGGACCCCCTCGATCCGGCCCGGCTGAGCCGGGCCCTCCGCGACCTCGCAGTGAGCTACTGGCAGACCGGGCCCCTCACCGAGGCAGTGACCCTGCTCGAGGAGGCTGTGCAGGTGCTCCGTGACAGCGGGGGCGATCTCCACGTCGCCCTCCGTCAGCTGTCGGATTACTATCGGGAAGTGGAACGCCTGGACGAGTCCGAGGCCGCGGCCCGAGAGGCACTCGTTCGAACCGAACGCCAGAAAGGTGGCGATGACCCGGAGACCGCAGCCGCCTTCCATAACTTGGCGAAAACCCTGGGAGCGAGGAACCAGACTGCTGAAGCCGCCGGACTCTTCGAGAGAGCGCTCGGCATCCTCAGCGCCGCATGGGCCCGGATCACGCCTATACCTTGGAGGTCCGTAATGACCTGGCGTGCTGTTCATGCGCACCAGGGACTATGCCGATGCAGAAGCTGTCTCCGCGAGGTACTCGCGAGCCACCGGCGCTACACGGCGGCGACAACCATGCAAGCGTCGCGGATGCGCTGCAAAACCTCGGCGCAGCGCTCCTGTACCAGGACGTTTTTCCGAGGCTGAGCGGTACACCTATCAGTCGAGTCGATCTACCGTCGAACGCTTCCGGCCGGCTCGTATATCGTGGCGTTCCCGATCCTCACACGGGCCGAAATCCAGCTCCGCACCCGGGCATTCTCCGCCGCCGTCCGCTCCGCCGCCACGGCTGTTACCGTGCTGCGCGGTCGCGTCCCGGCCAATCACCCGGCCGCCATCGTGGCAGACTGCCGGCTGGGAAGAGCATACACGGAGCTGGGGGAGCTCGACCAGGCTCGCAAAGCCCTAGCCTCTGTAGGGGAGCGACTCCGCACCGCCGAGGGCATGCTCGAGACCCATCGTGCAGAATGCCTCGAGGCGGTCGCGGGGCTGACCGGAGCGGGCACAGCTCTTCAGGAACATCCTCCGGCCAGCGGGCGCCCGGGGCCAGGACACGGCGGGGGTTCCGCGCCCGGGCCGTTGAAGAAGCCGAACGGCTCCTTCCTCCCCGGGGATTCCAATGCTTGCATCCGAACTCAGGCCCGAGACAGTTCTCTTGGTTCCGCTGCTTGCCGTGAGCTCGTGCGGCGGGTCCCACGAAAAGATTCCGGCCGCTAGCAGGCCCCAAACGGCCGCCGTCTCCTCGACTTCCAACCGCCCGCCGACGGAACGCTTGGCACTCTCAATGCGATCGTAGATGGCCACGAGCGAACCTAGTACGTCGTCTCCGGGATGATCCGGGGCCGAGACCAGGCAACCGGCGGGCTGGCTCGCAACTGGAAGCGGCCGACGCACGATCGCGATCGCAGGTTTCGACACCGACAACCCTCCCCTGGGAACATTCGTGTGGGACGACACCGGGGCGCTGATCGGCTATGGAGACTATCGCGGAGCCTGCTCTCCGTGATCGTGGAGATCGACGTCGATACCACGCCGCGAGCCATCCTGTTCCCCCATCAATCCCCAAGCCTGAGTGCCGTGACGTATGTGCCGCGAGCTACGGCGACGGACCGGTCGCTGATGGACGTCTTGAGCGAGGGGAAGCTCGAGCTCACGCGCACGGGCTCCCAGCAGGAAGGGGCCGGCGCGCCGGGCGGACCTTGAGACCGAGCGCGAAGAGGTAGGTCACCTCAGCCATGGCGGATTTCGGGCCCCGACTGCGTTCCCTCAGGCGGGAGGACTGTCGGTCCTGGGCCTCGCCTCGAACAGGGACCAACCATCCGGTTCCGACGCCGTGTATTTGGGAGGTCTGGTATGAAACGCCATGCGTCGATCTCGGCGCTCGTCACCGTAGCTGTCCCTTGGGTGTTCCCGTTTACGTTGCCCGCCGCCTCGGCTCCGCAGTCCGTCGCATCGACCCTCGCCCCGACACAGGATGCCCAGAACATTCTCGAGAAGGCCCGTGCCATGCAGGTCGCGCGATGGGCCGAGGTAGACAACTACACGATCACAATGGCGGTCGATCCGGCCGGGGGACTGCAGACACCGATGTATTACGAGAGGATCGAGATCGGCGGGCAGCCCGCCTTTCGTCTCGTGCCGCAAACCGAGTACGAGCGCCGAGTGATGACACAGGCCGGTTTCCCGCCCCCAGGCCCCGAGATGGCCACCGGCCTGGCCAAGGGTTACGATCTCCTGGGAAAGGCCTTCGCCGCCGGTGGACACGGCATGCCGCCGATCGACATCACGCCGATGACCAGCCAGATGTCCGCGATGCTCCGCATGGGGGCCTCCTACCAGGAGAACGACGGCACGGCGGATGCGAAGACAGCGATAGATGACATGGCCGAGTTTGCCCGCCGTGCCCGGTTGATTGGAACGGAACGTACCGACGCGGGGCGCGAGGCGTTCCTGATCGTGGCTGACGACCTGTTCGACATTCCCCTCGAACAGCCCAAGGGCGGCGGGGAGTACCGGCTCGAGAAGGCCAGCCTCTGGCTCGACACCGAGCACTACGTGCCCCTTCGGCTCAAGATGGAAGGCCAGGTCACGCAGAAGAACACGACCACCCCGATCACCATCGAAAAGCTTGATCTGGACTATCGCCAGATGGGTCGTCTGTACGTGTCGTACCACCAGGTAATGCGACTGACCGGGTTCGCGGCCGGGATGAGCGCGAAGGACCGAAAGGAAATGGAGAAAGCGCGGAAGGATCTGGCCAAGGCCAAGCAGCAGCTCGAGGACATGCGCGACGGAGCCGGCAAGACCATGGCGATGAGGATCATGGAGCCCCAAATCCAGAAGTTCGAACGAATGGCCGCAGCCGGGGCGTTCGAGGCGGAGACGCACGTCGTGAGCATCGCGGTCAACGAGGGACCGCCCAGCTTCTATGGGACCGGGGAATTGTATGTCGGGTCGGTGGTGTTCACGGGGGCGCTGACCTTTGCCGCCGATCAGGTGAGAGACCGCGGGGATATGGTTGGGACGCTCTTCATCGCGGCGCAGCTGCCGGGAGGACCCCAGGCGTCCATCGATCTGCTCGGGGTGCGGTCGTTCTTCGTCGGGTACGGCCTTGATGGTCCGGTTCCGATAGCGGGGCCTGGCTCGACCGGTTCCCTTGCGATTGGCGACGCATCCGGCCATCTGGACTACGGGGACGGACGCGACCGGGTTCAGATTACGGGAGGATCAGGGACGATCGTCGTGGCCCTGCGCACCGAGACCCGCATCGTAGGCACGTTCGAGGCGGTGCTGACTACGAGCACCGGTGGGAAGCTGAAGGCGTCGGGGCGTTTTGACTGCGGCGCCCCCGCGGGCGGCAGCAAAGAACCTCGGGGCAGCCCGTTCCCGGCGCATCTGTTCGAAAAACAATAATCGCGCACGTCCCGGCATCGCCGTCCTGGGAACACGATGACGCGGGGCGGCCATTGAGCGGTCCGCCCCAGCGCCAGCCGTTCGTGTATTACTTTTTGTCGTCCACGATCTCGTAGTCGGCCTCGACCACGTCCTCCGGGCCCTTTCCGGGCTCCTCTGCGCCCGGGGCCTCGGCTCCGGGGGTACCCTGCTGGCTTTGGGTGGCCTGATACAGCGACGCCCCGGCGGCCGAATAGGCCGTGTTCAGTTCGTTGAGGGCGCTGCGGATACCCTCCGCCTCACCGGTACGGAGCGCCTGCTTGGCGGTCTCGAGCGCCGCGTCGAGCTTCGACTTGGCGTCGGCCGGGAGCTTGTCGACCCACTCCTTGCTGTCCTTCTCCACCCGGTACACCAGAGTGTCCAACTGGTTGCGGGCCTCGATCTGCTCGCGACGGCTCTTGTCCTCCTGCGCGTGCGCCTCCGCCGCCTTGACCATCCGATCGATCTCCGCGTCGTTCAGGCCGCTCGATGCCTCGATCCGGATCTTCTGCTCCTTGCCCGTGGCCTTGTCCTTGGCCGAGACGTGGAGGATGCCATTGGCGTCGATGTCGAAGGTGACCTCGACCTGAGGCATGCCCCGGGGTGCGGGCGGAATGCCGGTGAGCTGGAACTTGCCGATGGTCCGGTTGTCGACCGCCATCTGGCGCTCGCCCTGGAGCACGTGAATCTCCACGGTGGTCTGGTTGTCCTCCGCCGTGGAGAACACCTCGGACTTCTTGGTGGGGATGGTCGTGTTCCGGCCGATCAGCACGGTGGTCACGCCGCCCAGCGTCTCGATGCCGAGCGACAGCGGGGTGACGTCGAGCAGAAGGACATCCTTCACCTCGCCGCCGAGCACGCCGCCCTGAATGGCCGCGCCGATGGCCACCACCTCATCCGGGTTGACCCCCTTGTGGGGCTCCTTGCCGAAGAACTCCTTCACGATCTCCTGCACCTTCGGCATGCGGGTCTGGCCGCCGACGAGAATGACCTCGTCGATCTGCTTCGGGTCGAGTCCGGCGTCCTTGAGCGCCTGCTTCATGGGCGGAATGGTCCGCTGAACCAGGTCGTCCACCAGCTGCTCGAACTTGGCCCGCGTCAGGGTGATGTTCAGATGCTTGGGCCCCGACTGGTCGGCCGTGATGAACGGGAGATTGATGTCCGTCTGGTTGGTGCTCGACAGCTCCATCTTGGCCTTCTCGGCGGCCTCCTTGAGGCGCTGCAGGGCCATGGGGTCCTTGGAGAGGTCGATGCCCTGGTCCTTCTTGAACTCGACGACCAGCCAGTCGATCAGCCGCTGATCGAAGTCATCGCCGCCAAGGTGGGTATCGCCGTTGGTGCTCTTCACCTCGAACACACCCTCGGCGAGCTCGAGAACGGAGATGTCGTAGGTGCCGCCGCCAAGGTCGAACACCGCGACCTTCTCTTCCTTCTTCTTGTCCAGTCCGTACGCCAGCGCCGCCGCGGTCGGCTCATTGATGATGCGGAGCACGTCGAGGCCTGCGATCTTCCCGGCGTCCTTGGTGGCCTGCCGCTGGGCGTCGTTGAAGTAGGCGGGGACCGTGATGACGGCCTTGTCCACCGACTGGCCGAGGTAGTCCTCCGCGGTCTGCTTCATTTTCTGCAGGATCATGGCCGAGATCTCGGGAGGCGTGTACGCCTTGCCGGCGATCTCGACCGCGGCCATGCCGTTGGGGCCGGAGGTGACTTTGTAGGGGACCCGCGAGGCCTCTTCCTTGACCTCCTCGAGGCGGCGTCCCATGAACCGCTTGATCGAGAAGATGGTCTGCTTGGGGTTGGTGACCGCCTGGCGCTTGGCCACCTGACCCACCAGCCGCTCCGCGTCCTTGGTGAAGGCGACGACCGACGGCGTGGTGCGCCCGCCCTCCGCGTTGGGGATGACGACGGGGTCGCCGCCCTCCATGACCGCCACCACCGAGTTGGTGGTTCCCAGGTCGATACCGATAATCTTGGATGCCATGTTTACTCCGTTGGGGTCTAAGCGCCGAAGTGCTGGTCAATCTGCCACTTCGCACGTGATCATTTAGGGAAGAGCAAGTGTCGTACCGACCGAAACTGCCGATTTGGCAGATTTTCGTCGCGAGTCGCGAGTCGCGGGTCCTGAAGTGACAGTTGCGGTGGGATGTCCCAAGCTGGCGACCCGAGACTCGTGACCCTGGACCCTCGACTTTCGACCGTATATTCGAAACATGTTTCCCTACCGCGACGACAACCCCACCCTCGCCACTCCCGTCGTCACGATTCTCCTGATCGCCCTGAACGCCGCCGTCTGGATTTTCGTGCAGGGCATGGGGAGCGAGCCGGGCCTGTCCCGCTCGGTCTGCGAGCTGGGTCTCATTCCGGCCGAGTTCCTGGGCCGGGTGCAGGAGGGCGCGTCGCTCCGGCTCAGCCCGAACACCGTCTGCGTCCTCGGCGCCGAGCAGACCTGGTACGCCCCGTTGTCTTCGATGTTCCTGCACGGCGGCTGGCTGCACCTGATCGGCAACATGTGGTTTCTCTGGCTCTTCGGAAATAATGTCGAAGACAGCATGGGGCGGGGGCGGTATTTGGTGTTCTACCTGCTGGCGGGTCTTGCGGCAGCGGCCACACAGACCTTGATGAACCCTTCCAGTATCGTGCCGATGGTCGGGGCGTCCGGGGCGATCAGCGGCGTGATGGGCGCGTACGTGATCCTGTATCCCAGGGTGCGGGTCCACATGTTGGTCGTGCTGGTCGTCATCGTAACCAGGATCGTCGTGCCGGCGTATCTCATGCTGGGGTATTGGTTTCTGCTCCAGCTTCTGGGTGGGGGTCTCGCCTCCGGCGAAGGTGGCGTCGCGTTCGCGGCCCATGTGGGAGGATTCGTCGCCGGGGCGGTCCTGGTGCACTTTTTCAAAGACCCGAAGCTGGTCGCGCAGCATCTGGCCTTGTCCCGCTCGATGGCGGGCTGGGGCCATCGGGAGCTCTGAGCGGTCGGCTATCAGCGATGCGCTTTCGGCGGTAGTTTTTGACCATGGCCGAGTCTCCCAAGCCCACCACGCTCTCGCTCTCGACTTCGGCACCCCTCGACGTGCCCGTGGCGCCGCGCAATCCGGGCATGCCGCTCGAGCTCGACTGGGTCGAGGAGGTGCGGGTCAACCGGAGCGCGGTCGAGCGCCGCGCGGCGACGCTGCGGACGCGTCGCACGGTCAAGAAGCAGTGGCAGGCGGCATGGCTGCTTCGGGCGGTGACGCTGGTAGATCTCACCACCTTGTCGGGCGACGACACGCCGGACCGGGTGCGCCGGCTCTGCGCCAAGGCTCGCCGCCCGGTGCGGAGCGATCTCCTCGACGCGATGGGCGCCTCGCAGCTGCCGATCCGGGCCGCCGCGGTGTGCGTCTACCACCACTTCGTGCCGACCGCCGTGGCGGCGCTCGAGGGCTCGGGCATTCCGGTCGCGGCGGTCTCGACCGGATTTCCGGCGGGCCTCTCTCCGTTCCCGCAGCGACTCGCGGAGATCCGCGCGTCGGTGGCCGAGGGCGCGGAGGAGATCGACGTCGTGATTACCAGGGCCCACGCCTTGGGCGAGAACTGGCGGGCGCTCTACGACGAGGTTCGGGCCATGCGCGAAGCCTGCGGCGACGCCCACATCAAGACGATTCTCGCGACTGGTGAGCTCGGGACCCTTCGCACCGTCGCCCGCGCGAGCATGGTCTGCATGATGGCCGGCGCCGACTTCATCAAGACGTCGACCGGCAAAGAGGCGGTGAACGCGACGCTTCCGGTCGGCCTCGTGATGGCCCGCGCCATCCGCGAGTACCGCGAGCGGACCGGTCAGCTCGTGGGACTCAAGCCAGCGGGCGGGATCCGCTCCGCCCGCGAGGCGCTCGACTGGCTGGCCCTCATCAAGGACGAGCTGGGCGATCGGTGGCTCCGTCCCAACCTGTTCCGGTTCGGGGCCAGCGCATTGCTGACCGACATCGAGCGCCAGCTCGAGCACTTCGTCACCGGACGGTACTCGGCGGCCCACAGGCATCCCACGACGTAGGAGACGCGAGCCTGATGGCCTCGATCCCTGACATCTTCCAGTCGATGGCCTACGGGCCCGCGCCCGAGTCAGTGGCGCCGGCGGAGGCGTGGCTCGAGCAACACCGGCGGCGGTTCGGTCTCTTCATCGGCGGCCGATGGACCGAGGGCGGGGACGAGACCTTCGAGACGCTCAACCCCGCGACCGGCAAGCCGCTCGCACAACTCACCCAGGCCTCGGCGGCCGACGTGGATCGCGCGGTGAGAGCAGCCCGCGCCGCCCAGCCCGAATGGTGGTCGCTCGGTGGGCACGCGCGAGCCCGTCACCTGTATGCCATCGCCCGCCAGATCCAGAAGCACAGCCGTCTCTTCTCGGTCCTCGAGTCCCTTGATAATGGAAAGCCGATCCGGGAGTCGCGTGACATCGACATCCCGCTGGTGGCGCGGCACTTCTACTATCACGCGGGCTGGGCGCAGCTCATGGCGCGCGAGCTGCCCGACCGGGTGCCGGTGGGCGTCATCGGCCAGATCATCCCGTGGAACTTTCCGCTGCTGATGCTGGCATGGAAGATCGCGCCGGCGCTGGCGATGGGAAACACGGTCGTGCTCAAGCCCGCGGAGTTTACGTCCATCACCGCGTTGCGGTTCGCCGAGCTGTGCGAGGAGATCGGCCTGCCTGCCGGCGTCGTCAACATCATCACTGGCGATGGCCGCACCGGTGAGGCGCTCGTCTCGCACGAGGACGTGGACAAGATCGCTTTTACGGGCTCGACCGACGTCGGGCGGATCATCCGGACGGCCACCGCGGGCAGCGGCAAGAAGCTGTCCCTGGAGCTGGGCGGGAAGTCCCCGTTCATCGTGTTCTCCGATGCCGACATCGACAGCGTCGTCGAGGGCGTGGTGGACGCGATCTGGTTCAACCAGGGGCAGGTCTGCTGCGCCGGCTCGAGGATCCTCGCGCAGGAAGGCGTGGCGCCCAAGCTGGTCGCCAAGCTCAAGGCGAGAATGGAGACGCTCAGAGTGGGCGAGCCGCTCGACAAGGCGGTGGACATGGGCGCCATCATCGCGCCGGTACAGCTCGAGAAGATCCAGGGATTGGTGCGCCAGGGCGAGGAAGAGGGCGCCGCGCTCTGGCAGCCGTCCTGGAGCTGCCCCCGCGACGGATGGTTCTTCCCGCCGACGCTCTTCACCGAGGTATCGCCCGCCGCCACCATCGCGCAGGTCGAGATCTTCGGCCCGGTCGTGGTACTCATGACGTTCCGCACACCGGTCGAGGCGGTCGAGCTGGCCAACAACACGCGCTACGGCCTGGCGGCCAGTCTCTGGACCGAGAACATCAACCTCGCGCTCGACGTCGCTCCCCAGCTCAAGGCCGGGACGGTCTGGATCAACTGTACCAACGTCTTCGACGCGGCCAGCGGCTTCGGCGGGTACCGGGAGAGCGGGTTCGGACGTGAGGGCGGGCGTGAGGGGCTGAGGGAGTATGTGAAATGGGGCGCAACGGCGAGGCGGCGGAACGGCGGAACGGCGAAACGTCGGAACGGCCGAAAGGCTGTCGCGTCCGGCGGAACTGACGTACCGCCCTACCGCCGTTCCGCCCTTCCGCCCATCGACCGCACCCCCAAGCTCTACATCGGCGGCAAGCAGGCGCGGCCCGACTCGGGCTACAGCCTGCCCGCGCTCGATACCGGCGGACGCCGGATCGGGGAGGTGGGACACGGGAACCGGAAGGACATCCGGAACGCGGTCGAGGCGGCGCACAAGGCCGCGGGCTGGGCCCGGGCCACGGCGCACAACCGCGCGCAGGTCCTCTACTACATCGCGGAGAATCTCGCGGCCCGTGCCGACGACTTCACCCGCGTGCTGGCGGCGTCGGGAAGCGACGCGGCATCGGCCCGTGAGGTGGCGCTTTCCATCGAGCGGATCTACGCCTATGCCGCCTGGGCCGACAAGTACGACGGCCTCGTGCACCATACGCCCTTTCGCAACGTGACGCTGGCGATGCCCGAGCCCATCGGCGTGCTCGGCCTGCTCTGCCCTGACAGCCACCCGCTGCTGGGTTTCCTCTCCGTTGTGCTCCCCGGCATCGCGATGGGGAACACGGTCGTGGCTGTTCCCTCGAGCCGGGCTCCGCTGCCGGCCGTCGAGCTGTACCAGGTGCTCGACACGTCCGATGTCCCGGGGGGCGTCGTGAACATCGTCACCGGCCTGCGCGACGAGCTTGCCCCGGTGCTCGCCGCGCACGACGATGTGGATGGGATCTGGTACTTCGGCTCCGCGGAAGGGTCCGCCGAAGTCGAGCGTCTCTCGGCCGGCAACATGAAGCGGACGTGGGTAGACCACGGCCACAGCCGTGACTGGGCCGATCCGCTTCGGGGCGAGGGCGAGGAGTTTCTGGAGGAGGCGACCCAGGTGAAGAACATCTGGGTGCCGTACGGGGAGTAACATTCAGGGTGGGGCGCGCCAGCGCCAGACGCCGATTCGCCAGGGGTGGTTTTCTTACGCCTCTTCGGCGCTGATCACCACGTCCCGCTCGAGCAGCCTCGCCAGCACATCCGCCTTCCGCGACGCACCCCAGCACTCGAGACCGAGATCGGCTTTGGCCTTCCGCGGCGTAATCCGGATCGTCACCGATTCGTCGGTCAGCTCCGTGGTGAGGCCGTCCACCGCCGCCGTATGGCCCCGGTCGAGTCCGTCGGCGACGCGAAGGAGCGCGCTCAGCCGGCGAACGATGGCCTGATCGGCAGGTGGCAGCGCCGCGAACTCCGCGTGCTTCCGACGAGGGCCGGTCTTCCGGTGATAGCGGCTCACCAGCGCGACGAGTCCCCGCTCCCGCGCCGGGAGGCCGAGCCGCTCGGCGTGGGTGATGAGCTCGTAGCTGTGCTTGTGATGCTTCCGGTAGCTGACGAGCTGGCCGACGTCGTGTAAGAGGCCGGCGGCCTCGAGCAGCAGCCGCTCCTCGGCCTGGCAGCCCAACTCTTCGCCGAGCTGGTCGAAGAGCTGCAGCGCGAGGGTCCGGACCTGCTCGACGTGCTTCCGGTCGCACTGGCAGCGCTCGGCGAACTCGCGGAACAGCCGCAGTGGGTCGGGCGCGCTCGTTTCCTTCGCGCCCGACATGTCGAGCAGCAGTCCTTCCCGGAGCCCGAACGCGCTGACCGTGATGCTCCGGCCTCGGACCCGATCGAGCAGTTCCGCCGTCACCGCCAACCCAGCCAGGATGATGTCGGCCCGCTCGGGACTCAGACCAGGGACCTGCTTGCGCTCCTCCGGTGTGAGGCTCGCCAGCCAGTCGATGAGCTGTTCCACCTCGGCCGCGTTGACGGAGACGCCGTGGACCGAGTCGCCCGGCGATTGACCGCGGCGCGCCTGCACCATCCGGCCGAGGCTGGTGAACGTGCCGCCGCTGCCGATGAGGGTGGCGGCGGCCCAGGCACGGCTCGAGATGCTGCGCTTGAGCTGCTTGGCGACGTGCTCGCGGAGGCGCTCGACCTCCTTCCGCGGCGAGTGGCGACCCGGCAGGTGAAGCTCGGTGAGACGGACGGCGCCGAGCGGCAGGGACAGCGACAGCTCGACCAGGCCGTCCACCGCGCCGATCAGTTCCAGACTACCGCCGCCGATGTCGGCCACGAGGGCACGCTCGCCGGCCAGGCGGAAGTGGTGCGCCACGGAACGGTAGGACAGCGCGGCCTCGGTCTCCGCGTCGATGATCCGAAGCGGAATGTCCAGCTCCTTCCGGACCCGGCGGACGAACCATTTTCCGTTCTCGGCCTCGCGCACCGCGGCAGTGGCGACGGCGGCGATCCGGCGGACGCCGCGGCGCTGGCACACCTCCCGCATTCTGGCCAGCGACTGCATCGCGCGCGCGATTGCCTCCTCGCTCAAGGAGCCCGTCGCGGCGAGGCCTGCCGCGAGGCGCGGCTGGTCCTTCAGCTCATCGATGACGGAGAGGCCGGAGGCGGGATCGTACTCCGCGACCAGAAGGCGAACGGAATTGGAGCCCACGTCGATGGCGGCAATGCGCTCGCGGGCTCCCTGGGGGGACGCCGAGCCGGAGGACGAGGAAACGGCGCGCGCAGGACGAGCGGTCACGTCCCCGACGCGGAGTAGGTTCCCGAGGCCCGGGCCTCGCCCCGGTCCTCGGCGTGATGCTTGATCGACTTGCCTTCCACCAGAAAGACCACGTCCTCTCCGATGTTGGTGGCCAGATCGGCGACCCGCTCCAGGTTGCGGCTCACGAGAAAGAGCTCCATGCCGACGCCGATCATGTGCGGATCTTCCATCATATGGGTGAGGAGGATCCGGAAGACCGAACTGTGCAGCGCGTCGACCTTGTCATCCCGCAAACAGACCTCGCGGCCCGCGGCGGCATCGCCGCGGATGAAGGCCTCGAGGGCGTCGGACAGCATATCCCGGGCCAGCCGGGCCATTTCGACGATCTCCGGCTCGGGGGCGATGGGCCTGGCCTGGGCGAGCCGCTCGGCGGACTGGGCGATGTTGACCGCATGGTCGCCCACCCGCTCGAGGTCGTTGGCGATCTTGAGCGCCGAGGTGAGCATCCGGAGGTCGCGGGCCATCGGCTGCTGGAGCGCGAGGAGGTTGATGCACTGCTCCTCGATCTCGACCTCCATGCTGTCGATGACGCGGTCGCCCACGATGACGCGGCCGGCCTTCTCGCCATCCCGCTCGAGCAGGGCTTCGACCGCCAGACCGAGGGCCGCCTCCGCCTCGCCCGACATCGTGAGGAGGCGAACCTTGACGTGGCTCAGCTCGTCGTGAAAGTGACGATGGACGTCGAGGCTCATCCGAATCTCCCCGTAATATAGGCTTCCGTGCGCTCGTGGGCGGGCGACGTGAAGATCCGCTCCGTCTCGCCGAACTCGATGAGCTCGCCCCGGTCGAAGAACCCGGTGAAGTCGGAGACCCGCGCCGCCTGCTGCATGTTGTGGGTGACGATGACGATCGTGTAGTGCTTCTTCAGCTCGAAGATCAGCTCTTCGACTTTCTGCGTCGCGATGGGATCGAGCGCCGAGCAGGGCTCGTCCATGAGGAGCACCTCGGGCTGGTTGCCGAGGGCGCGCGCGATGCAGAGCCGCTGCTGCTGGCCGCCGGACAGGCCCGCGCCCGATTCGTCCAGCCGGTCCTTGACCTCGTCCCACAGGGCGGCCTGCCGGAGGCACCGCTCCACCAGGTCGGGCAGATCTCGCCGGGTGACCAGACGATTGAGCGCCGGACCGTACGCCACGTTGTCGAAGATCGATTTGGGAAACGGATTGGGCCGCTGGAACACCATGCCCACCCGCTGGCGGAGAGCCACCAGGTCGGTGCCGCCCCCGAAGACCGAGCTGCCCTCGACCAGGATGTCGCCCTCGTGACGCGCGCTGGGGATCAGATCGTTCAGGCGATTGATCGACCGGAGAAACGTCGACTTGCCGCACCCCGACGGGCCGATGATCGCCGTGACCGACTTCCGCTCGATGGAGAAGTTGAGATTCGTGAGGATCCGGCGCTCTCCATAGGAGAACCCGAAGGCCTTGACGTCGACCGCGGGTGAGCCGCTGCGCGCGCCGGACGGTGCCGGGGGCCGCGGGGCCAGGGTCGCACGTGGGGTCGGGACGAATCCCGGTTGGACGCGGGCGGCGGCGGTCATCCGAATCTCCCGGTGATATAGGCCTCGGTCTGCTCGTTGCGCGGCGCGGTGAAAATCTGCCGCGTCGGGCCGGTCTCGACCATGGTGCCCAGGTAGAAGAAGGTCGTGGTGTCCGACACCCGGGCGGCCTGCTGCATGTTGTGGGTCACGATGATGATCGTGAAGTCCTGCTTGAGCTCGAACAGCAGCTCCTCGATCCGCTGCGTGCCCTGCGGATCGAGGGACGCGGTCGGCTCGTCGAGCAGGACCACCTCGGGCGATGGCGCGATGGTCCGGGCCAGGCACAGCCGCTGCTGCTGTCCGCCCGAGAGCGCCATGGCGCTGGCGCCGAGCCGGTCCTTCACCTCGTCCCAGAGCGCTGCCTGCCTGAGGGAGCGCTCCACGATGGCATCGAGGTCCGACCTGGCGAGTCTTCCCTGCACCCGCAACCCGGCGGCCACGTTGTCGAAGATGGACATCGTCGGAAACGGCGTGGGCCGCTGGAACACCATGCCGATCCGGCGGCGCAACTGCATCGCGTTCACCCGTGGCGCGTAGATGTCCTCGCCGTTCAGCAGGATCCTGCCGGTGATCCAGCCGTGGTCGGACAACTCGTGCATCCGGTTGATCGTTCTCAGGAAGGTGGACTTGCCGCATCCCGAGGGGCCGATCAGCGCGTGCACGTGGCGGGCCTCGAAGGACAACGACACGCCCTTCACCGCGGTGAACTTGCCGTACATCGCGGTGAGCTTGTCGGTCTCCACCTGGGCGTCCTTCTCCGGCTCGGGCACCGGAGCATCGCGGACGACCGGCTGGGTGGGCGCGCTCATCGTGGACTCAGCCATTGAGCTCGAACCTCCGTCGGATGGCGAGCCGGGCTCCGACGCTCAGGACGAGCACGACGAGGATGAGGACTAGGGCGGCGGCCCAGGCGTTCTGGTGCCATTCCTCGTAGGGTCCCGTGGCGTAGGTGAACACGGTGAGCGGCAACGCCGCCATGGGCTGATTGAGGTTGAAGCTCAGGTACTGGCTGCCGAGCGCGGTGAAGAGCAGCGGCGCCGTCTCGCCGGCGATTCTGGCCACGGCCAGCAGGCTGCCGGTCACGATCCCGGGCAGCGTAGTCCGTACCACGATCGAGAGACTCGTGCGCCAGCGCGGATAGCCCAGCGCGAGCGCGGCCTCGCGCAGCGAGTTCGGCACCAGCTTGATCATCTCCTCGGTGGTCCGGAGCACCATCGGGATCATCAGCATCGCGAGCGCGGCGCTGCCCGCCAGCGCCGAGAAGTGCTTCTGCTTGGCGACGATCCAGGCCCAGGCGAAGACGCCGACCACGATCGACGGCGTGCCGTTGAGCACGTCGGCCACGAAGCGGGTAAGCCAGGTGAGGCGGCTGGTGGGATACTCGGCGCAGAAGATGCCCGCGGCGATGCCCACCGGCAGGCCGATCAGGCACGCGACGCCGACGATGAGCAGCGTGCCCACGATGGCGTGAACCACGCCGCCGCCGTACTCGCCCGCCGGCGCCGGCGTCTTGGTGAAGAACGCCGGGGAAAGGCTGCCAGCCCCCTGGATCACCAGATCGATCAGGATGAAGAAGAGTGGCAGCAGCGCCACGATGACCGCCCCGATCATGAGGCCGACCATCAGATTGCTGAGGCCGCGGCGAAGGACTCGGCGGTTCATCGGGTCAAGGCCTCCGGCTCACAGCGCCTTGCTCCCCACGCCCGATCCCTTCGCGACACGCCAGATGAGCAGCCGGGCGCCGGCATTGACGAGCACCGTCACGACGAAGAGCAGGAACGCGACATAGGCGAGGGCGGAGAGGTGCATGTCCCCCACCGCTTCGGTGAACTCGTTGGCGATGGCCGCGGCCATGGTGTAGCCCGGAGCGAAAAGCGAGGCCGCGATCTCGTGCCGATTGCCGATCAGCATCGTCACGGCCATGGTCTCGCCCAGCGCGCGACCGAGCCCGAGGATGACCGCGCCGAGGATGCCGGAGCGGGCGTAGGGCACGACGGTCGTGATCACGGCCTCCCACCGCGTCGCGCCCAGCGCGAGCGATGCCTCGCGCTGGGTGTTGGGCACCGCCAGCAGCACCTCGCGCGACACCGACATCACGTACGGCATGACCATGATCGCGAGAATGATGGAGGCCGCCAGCATCGACGGGCCGTAGATGGGACCCTGGAAGAACGGCAGGAACCCGAGCCCGTCGCGGAGGAGCGGAAACACGCTCTTTCGAAGGATCGGGATCAGGACGAAGATGCCCCAGAGACCGTAGACGACGCTGGGGATCGCCGCGAGAAGGCTGATGAGAAACGCGACGGGCTGCCGGATGGCTTTGGGGGCGAACTCCGTCAGGTAGATCGCCACCCCCAGGGACAGCGGCACGGCGATGAGGAGCGCGATCACCGAGGACAGCAACGTCCCGAAGATCAGCGGAAAGGCGCCGAACTCCTCCGCGACCGGGTCCCAGGTGCTGTTCGAGATGAAGTGAAGGCCGAACTTGCCGATGGCGAGCTGGGCACCCGTCCAGAGTTGGAACACCAGGAAGGCGAGCAGGACCGGGATCGTCACGGCTCCGGTGGCGAGCGTGAGCTTGAAGATCCGGTCGCCGTAGCTGGTCCGTTCGAGCGGCGGCTGGGCCGGCGTCGCGCGAGGGAGCGCGCCTGGCTGGGTCGCGGTGGCCATTGCGAGAGTCTACCGCCCGGCCCCGGGCGGCGAGTCACGGCTTTGTAACGGATGTGTCACGGGAGCGGGAGCTTCCGTTGAACCAGCTCGATGACGGGCACCGGGAGCGGGGCGTAGTTCAGATCCGCGGCCATCCGCTGTGCCGCGGGCTCGAGCATCCAGCGCACGAAGGCGTGGATCTCGCGCTCCTTGACGGTGTCCTTCGCCTCGCGATGGATCAGCAGCCAGGTGAACGAGCTGATCGGATACGTGTCGGAGCCGCCGGCATTGGTAATGGAGACCCTGAAATCCGTCGTGCTGTCCAGCTTGGCGCTCGCGGCGGCCGCGGTGACGCCTTTGAGTGACGCCTCCACGAAGGTCCCGGCCGAGTTCCGCATGCGTGCCGTGGGCAGCCCGTTGGCGAGGGCATACGCCAGCTCGATATACCCGATCGACCCCTCGGACTGCTTCACCTGCTGGGTGACGCCTTCGTTGCCCTTGGCCCCGAGACCGGTCGGCCATCCCACCGACGTCGCGTTGCCCACTCGTTTCTTCCACTCGGGCGAGATCTTCGACAGATAATCGGTGAAGACGTAGGTGGTCCCCGACCCATCCGACCTGTGCACGACCAGAATGTCCTGTGCCGGGAGCGCGACGCCGGGATTCAGTGCCGCGATCCGGCGGTCGCTCCAGCGGGTAATCCGGCCCAGGAAGATGTCGGCCACCACGGTCCCGTCGAAGCGCAACGGCGTCGTCACGGAGCCGAGATTATAGGTGACGACGACCGCACCGAGCACGGTGGGGACGTGGGCGACGTTGCCATTGACGGCCGCGATCTGCGAGTCGTTCATCGGACCGTCGGTGGCGCCGAAGTCCACGGTGCCTTCGGTGAACTGCCGAATGCCGCCGCCCGAGCCGATGGGCTGGTAGTTGATCCGGACGCCCGTCTCCTTCGCGTAGGCGTCGAACCATTTGGTGTAGAGCGGGTTCGGGAAGGTGGCGCCGGCGCCCGTGAGAGACGCGCCGGTGGAGCGCGTGGCGGCGGAGCCGCCGCCGGATCTGCCGTCCTGCGCCGAGCACGCCGTCAGGATGGCAAGCACGGCGCAGGTCACGGTCATCCACTTGCGCATCGCCGCTCCTGGGAGAGGTCGAGACCGACCGAAGGCAGCGAGCGCAATGTACTTCAATTCGAGGCAATCGCCTTGCCGCCAGCCTTGAGCGTCGGCAACCGTGCCTGGATCAGCGACACGACCTCCGCCGGCAGCGGCGAGTAGTGCAGCTCGGACGCCATCTTCTGGGCCTCCGGCGTGATCATCCAGGTCAGGAAATCCTTCACCAGCTTCGCCTTGGCCGGATCCTTGGTGTCCTTTTTCACGAGAAGCCAGGTGAACGACGAGATGGGATATGAGCCCGCGCCGGGCGGGTTGGTGATGGATACCCGGAAATCGGTGTCCTTGCCGAGCTTGGCGCTGGCCGCCGCCGCCGTCACCGACTCGAGCGAGGGCTCCACAAAGCTGCCTGCCGAGTTCTTGATCTGCATGTAGGGCAGGTTGTTCGAGATGGCGTAGATCAGCTCGACGTACCCCAGCGCACCCTCGACCTGCTTGACCTGCTGCGTGACGCCCTCGTTGCCCTTGCCGCCGAGACCCACGGGCCAGTTGACCGAGGTGGCGTATCCGACCTTGTCCTTCCACTCCCGGGAGAACTTGTTCAGGAAGTCGGTGAACACGTAGGTCGTCCCCGACCCGTCGGAGCGGTGGACGACGATGATATCCTGGTCGGGCAGCTTCACGCCGGGATTGAGCGCGGCGAGCTTCTTGTCGTTCCACTTGGTCAGCCGGCCCATGAAGATCTCGGTGAGCGCCTCACCGTCCAGCTTGAGCTTCGTGTCTCCCAGCGAGGGCAGATTGTAGGTGACGACCACGGCGCCGAGCACGGTGGGTATGTGCACCACGTTGCCGTTCACCGCCGCGATCTGGCTCTCGTTCATGGGGCCGTCCGTCGCCCCGAAATCGACCGTCCCCTCCGTAAACTGGCGAATGCCGCCCCCCGAGCCGATCGACTGATAATTGATCTGGACGCCGGTCTTCTTGTTGTACGCGTCGAACCACTTGGTGTAGATCGGGTTCGGAAATGTCGCGCCGGCCCCGGTCAGGCTCTGGCCGGCGGCAGGACCGGTGGTGAGCAGCATGCCAACCAGCATGCCGGAAAGTCCGCGGAACATCGAGTGCATCGCTTGCTCCTCTCCTGGTCGTTTCGTGCTAGAAATTCACGGTCAGGGCGCTGCGAACGCCACTGATGCTCGGAGCACCTGTCGCCTGGAAGCTCTGATGCTCGTAGGCGACGCGGAGCTGGGCCTTGCTCGACAGGTAGAAGCCGATCACCGCGCTCAGGGTGGTGACCCGGTTGTCATCCACGTCGGTGTTGGGGTCGGCGAAGTCGATCCGGAACGCCGGCTCCACGGCATAGAGCCACGACGTCGGGCTCTTCATCCGGATGTTGTACGCGGCCACCGCCTGGATGCCCTGGATGGTGTTCTTGGCCTCGGTCGCGTCTTTGCCACGCAGATACTCGCCGACGACGTAGAGTCCTTCGTCGCCCGGCTTGCCCCACTGGGCGTCGACCCCCCAGGCCGTGTTGCTGAACGCGGAATCCGGCGCACCTCCGACGGTGACGATGGCGTCGTGCGAGAACCAGTTGGCCCCGATGTCGAGCTTGGGGGTGACCGCCGCGGTGGCACGGGCGCCGAAGCTCTTCTTGTTGTTCACATCGTTCACACTCTCACCCTGGCCATTGTATGCCCCGAAGGTCGCGGTCACGAGCTGCACGTCGTTGATCTTGTACTCGTACCGCAGCCTGGCGCCCACGTCGTGAGACATGAAGCCGCTGGCGGTGAACAGGTCGTTGGACGCCTGCGCCAGCAGACCCTGGCCGCCGCCACGCTCGATGGACGGCAGATTATTGGAGGAGGTGAGCTCATACCGGCTGAAGGGTCGCTTCTCCTGTCCGACTCGGAGGTAGAAGGTTCCCGGGGCCCCTTCCTTCGCGAGCCGCACGTCCATCCATGCGTCGCGCAGGCGGATGCCGCTCCGTCCCGTCGTCCGGCAGGTGATGACGGGGGTGCCGCCGCCGTCGGGGACCGCGGTGGACGTACACGTCGTCGAGACGTTCGAGAGATTGCGGCCGCCTTCGAACGAGGGCTGAATGAACACGCTCACGTTCTCGGTGATGTTCCCCTTCGCCTCGATGCGGGCGCGCCGAGTGAAGAAGTTGCTCTGGGGGCCCAGAGCGGCGGCGTAATCCTTGTTGTCGAAGTAGTAGAACTGCTCCTGGAGCCGGCCGGCCAACTTGACGTTGGGGTAGGTGGTCTGCGCGCTCAGGCTACCGACGCCGGCGCCGAGGAACACCGAGAGGCCCACCAGGGAACGCCGAGTCTCGCTGCGCATGCCTGCCCTTTCCGCTAGAGGGAAAACGCCCGTCCGTTCGCGCCCTAATTGGCCGAAGCCCGGTCACGAAAGTGCCGGCGGACTGTAACGCTCTCGTAAAGCGCCGACCCCCGCTCTCACGCCGCCCGATCCTACGCCCGCCTATCACGATGGAACCCGCGCGGCGGTAACGACTGCGCGGCTCCGGAACTCGGGACATGCGTCGTGACCTGATTGGTGGCGATCGCGCATTCTTGAGTATCGGCAGACGCAGCCGTACCCGGGGGAAGGGCGGGGAGACGTCTAGCCGCGCTTGCCGCTGATGCGCATGCCGGTGGCCACGCTCACAATGCGGGCGGCGGCGGCGCCGGTGGATGAGATCACCCGCGGACCTGCGGGAGCGTATGTTATTGGAACCTTCCTCTTCGGAGCAGACCACATGGGTGTTGTTCTCATCACCGGCACCAGCACCGGTATCGGCATGGCCACCGCGCTTGCGTTTGGCCGCGCGGGACATCAGGTGGCGGCCACCATGCGTAACCCGAGCGGAGCGCCCGCACTAGGCGAGGCCGCCGAGCGAGAGCATCTCCCGATCACGGTATTCCCCATGGACGTGGATGCCGATGCCTCGGTTCGCGACGGAGTGGCACGGATTAACCGGGATCTCGGGCCGATCGACGTCCTCGTCAACAACGCCGGCATCGAGCGCATGGGGTCCGTCGAAGAGTTGCCGTTGGCGGAGTTCCGCGCCGTCATGGAAACCAACTATTTCGGCGTCATTCGATGCACCCAGGCCGTCCTTCCGGCGATGCGTGCGCGGCGCAGTGGCTGCATCATCAACGTCGCCTCCGTCGCGGGACACATCGCCGTGGCACCGATGGCGGCGTACACGGCCTCCAAATTCGCGCTGGAAGCGCTGAGCGAATGTCTGGCGCAAGAGGTCAAGCCGTTCAACGTGCGCGTCGCGATCGTCGAGCCCGGAATCATTGACACCGCGA
Source organism: uncultured Gemmatimonadales bacterium (assembly GCA_963757525.1). Classification (GTDB taxonomy): domain Bacteria; phylum Gemmatimonadota; class Gemmatimonadetes; order Gemmatimonadales; family GWC2-71-9; genus CAVVWJ01. The sequence continues at coordinate 360,688 of CAVWRM010000001.1, read as the reverse complement.
TGGCCCACAGCATCGGCACCGCGCGCGCGCCGTCACCCTATTCGCAGCAACGCCGGATCGCCTCCTTCTTCGCAACCGCACTCAAGACGCCGGCACCGCCCTCGCTGGTGGCCGACAAGATCCTCGACATCGCCATCGGGGCGACCGCACAGCTGCGGCACCCGGTGGGACCGGACGCCGCCCCGTTCCTGGGCTGGCGTCGGGCGATGAGCGACGAGGCGTGGGTCGGGCTTGGGGCGCTCGACGACGCGGCGTGGTACGACCGCATCGAAGCCGACTTCGGCATGGACGCGCGCCCGGCCTAGCGCGAGCGCAAGTTGAGAAGTGGCGGATGGGAATCTGGAAACCGACACGGACCCAGGCGGGCCCAATGAACATCAGCATTTATCTCGCGTCGTCCATCAATGGGATGATCTCCAACGGAGCGAACGTCCCCGATTGGTTGTCGCAGGAGTATGGACAAGGCTTCCTGAGTATCTGTCAGCGAATGCAAGCCGTAGTCATGGGGAGAACAACCTACGAGATCCTGAGTCCGGATCACCTGCCACTCACAGGCGAAGGAACGCTGATCGTACTCACGCATGATACCGCGGCGACACCGTCACAGCCCAACGTGGTATTTACGGATGAGACGCCGCACGAGATTGTAAGGATGCTCGAGGCAAGAGGCCACCATGAAGCCGTCATTATTGGCGGGACGCAAACGGTGAGCGAGTTTGTGAGGTCAGGATTGGTGAGCGAGCTGTATCTGGTCGTGGAACCGGTGCTCTTCGGTGCGGGGTTGCCTCTGCTGAGAGACGTTGACGCCGACTACAAGATGGCGTTATTGGACGTAGGGAAACTCAACGGTCACACCGTGCAGCTGCACTATCGGCTGATGCAAGCGATCAACAAGTGAGCCCGGGCATGAGGTGAACCAGGTCGAGCGGCGTTCGCCCTCCTGGTGAGAGTCCCCCCCGGCCGGAAGAAACCCCGTTACCCCTCACACCGGAGCTGTCCTCGTGCGCCTGTCTTTCCTCGTTGGGCTAAGCCTGGTCGCTGTTGCCTGCTCCCGGAGGTCCGAAACGCCGGCTACCGCCGTTTCCGGCGCGCCCGCGGCACTCTCGGCGGCGCAGCTCGATACCGTAAAGGCGGTCGACGCCGCCTTCGCCGCAGGCATGAATGCCAAGGATACGGCGGCGGTGTTCGCGGTCTATGCGGCCGACGCCAAGCTGATGCCCCCCGACTCTCCGATCCTGGAGGGGGCCGCGGTGCATTCGGTCATTGCGGGTCTCGTCGCCGAGGGGGCGAGCGAGTTCGTGCTCACCCCGACTATAGCGTATGGGGTCGGAGACCTGGCGTACGTGGTCGGGACGGCGAGCTTCAAGCTGGGTGGCGCCTCGGAGACGGTGAAGTACACGGAAGTCCTGCGGAGGGGCGCCGACGGCACCTGGCGCTACGTGGTGGACATGTTCAGCGGTATCGCCGCGCCGCCCCGGGCGGCTGGACCAGCCAAGAAGCAGTAGAACGGAGCGGCCTGCAACCCTCTCCGATTCGAAGTCGGCGAGTCCGGCTGGCTACCATCGTTTGCCAAGCGGTTTCCCCACTCCGGAGGGTCCATGCGATCCTACGTGCGCTTGCTGCTCGGCCTCCTCACGTTCGTCCCGCCTCTGTACGGGGCACCATCCCCCTCGCCCACGCCGCCAGCCCGCGTCACGATTCTTTATGACGCGTTCGGTGGGGCCCCGGGCCTCACGGCAGACTGGGGCTTTGCGGCTCTGATAGAGTACGGGGGCCGCCTCATCCTCTTCGATGCCGGCGATGACGCGGGCATCTTTGCGCGGAACGTGCGCGCACTGCACGTCGATCTGCGACGTCTCGACTTCGCCGTCATCTCGCACCGGCACGGTGACCACATCGCCGGACTCAACTATCTGCTGCGCGTCAATCCGCGGGTGCGGATCTACGCCCCACGCGAGAACTTCGGCGTGTTCGGCTCGTCCCTGCCCTCGAGTTTCTATCGAGCCGACACCGCCCTGCCCAGCGCCATGCGCTACTTCAAGGGCGCGCCCCCCGCGGAACTCCGCTTCGGAGCGGCCTGGCCGGATGCGCACTTCATCCTCGTCGATACGCTCACGGAAGTCGCGCCCGGCATCCACCTCATCGCGACCGTCTCCCGGACCCCCGGCACGCTCGAGCTGCGCGAACTGTCGCTCGTGATCCGCACTCCCACCGGCACGCTGCTCCTCGTCGGCTGCTCCCACCCCGGCATCGAGACGATTCTGCAGGCGGCGTCGGCCGTGACACCCGATGTGGCGCTCATCGTGGGCGGGCTGCATTGGGTCACGGCGCCCGACAGCACGATCGCGCGTCTCACCACGGCCCTGCACGATGGGTGGCATGTCCGGCAAGTCGCTCCCGGGCACTGTACGGGCGAACCGGGCTTTGCCGCGCTGCGGGAGCGCTTCGGCGCCGCCTACCTGTACGCCGGCCTGGGCTCCGTCCTCCAGCGCGCCGCCGGCGACTCGGCCCAGTGGGAGGTCGTGCAGGTCGCCCGCGATTGATGCGCTTCCAGCGCTCACACCGCGTCCGGAAACCAGCACGTCACGATCGTCCCCGAGCCGCGCACGCTCTCCGCCGACACCCGGCCTCCGTGGGCCTCGACCATGTGCTTTACGATCGCGAGACCGAGTCCCGTTCCGCCTTCGTCGCGAGATCGCGCCGTATCGGCCCGGTAGAAGCGCTCGAAGATGCGGGGCAGATGCTCCCGGGTGATGCCGACGCCGTTGTCGCGCACCATCACCGCGATGCCGCCATCCTCCCGGCGGCTCACGCACGCGATCTGGCCGCCCTTCGCGATGTAGCGGAGCGAGTTGTCGAAGAGGTTGGTGAGGATCTGGCGGAACGCGTCGAGGTCGGCGCAGACGGTCCTGGCGTCCGGCGCGAGGTCGACCAGGAACGCGGCGTGCTGCGCCTCCGAGCGCACCGCCAGCGCAGCCCACGCCTCGCGCGCCACCCCCTCGAGGTCGAGCGCGCTGCGGGCCGGCTGCCAGCGCCCGGCCTCGATGCGTGACAGATCGAGCAGATCGTCCACCAGCCCCTGCATCCGCCGCGCGTTGGCGAGAATGCGTCCGAGAAACTTCCTCGTGGTCTCGGGGCCCGGATGGTCCGTCATCAGGGTCTCGGCGTACCCCGAGATCGAGGTGAGCGGCGTCTTGAGCTCGTGCGACACGTTGGCGACGAAGTCGCGGCGCACGGCCTCCAGCCGCCGCATCTCCGTGAGATCGTGAAGCACCAGCACGGCGCCGCCGGCGGGCAGCGCCCTGGCGTTGATGAGCACCGCGCGGTCGTCCATCTCCAGCTCGCGGTCCTGTACCGCTTCGCCGCCGAGGACGGCGTCGACGACCTCACGCGCCGCCTTGTTGCGGAACAGCTCGGCGAGATCGGGGAGGGGCTCGGCGGGCTCGTAGCCCAGGATCCGGCGGGCGGCCGGATTGGCCGTCACGATGCGGCCGCGCGCGTCGGCCGCGACCACGCCCTCGATCATCGCCTCCACCAGCGCCGCCGATTCCGCCTGCTCGCGCCGAAGCTCGTCGAACCGGTCCGCCAGCTGGCGGTGCATCTGTCGCAGGGCCTGCACAAGGGCGTCGATGTCGGGGATGCCGGAGCGGGGGAACCGGGGAGGCGCGCCCGCGGCGATGGCGCGCGCGGCCGCCGTGATGGTCGTGAGCGGCTGGGCGATGGAGCGGCCGGCGAAGAAGGCGAAGATGGCTCCCACCGCAAGCGCCAGAAACGCGGCGCCGGCCACCGCGTGCTGCCCGCGGCCGACGATGTCGTCCACCTGGCTCAGGTCGGCCGCCACCCGGATCACGGCCGGCCCGCCGGGGACCGCGACGTAGAGCAGGTCCCGCCCGACGGTCTCGCTGCCGCGTGTCGCGACACCGACCCCGCCACTCAGCGCGGCACGTACCTCCGGCCGGCCGGCGTGGTTCGCGATCGGGGGCAACGGACCCGGCGGAAAATCGCTGTCGGCCCGGACCCGGCCGGACGCATCGATGAGCGTGATGCGGTGGTTGTTCTGCCGGGAAAGCCGCTGGACCGCTTCGGGCCAGGCCAGCGAGTCGGCCGGGAGCGCCTCGCGGATGAGGCCGGCCTCGCTCTCGAGGGTGCGGGCGATGTCGCCCTCGAGGTCGCGCCGCAGGGAGCGCTCGGCCGACCAGACCAGGACCGCCATGGCGAGGAGAAGGACGAGCAGCGTGCCGGCGACCAGCCGCCTCCCGAAGTTCACCGCGCGCGCACCCCCCGCTCGGTTCCCTTGAACCGATACCCGAAGCCGCGCACGGTCTCGATGAGCTTGCCGGCGTCGCCCAGCTTGGTCCGCAGGCGCTGGACGTGCATGTCCACCGTGCGGGTCTGGATGTCGGGCTGCGCTTCCCACACGGTCTCGAGGAGCTGCGGGCGTGTCTGCACCCGGCCGCGCCGCTCCACCAGCGTGAGCAGCAGCTTGTATTCGGTGGCGGTGAGACTCAGCTCCTGCCCGCCCACGCTCGCGCGGTGGGCCGAGCGGTCGATCGAGATGGGACCGGCCGCCAGGGTGGAGCCGGCGGTGACCGGGGGCGAGGCGAGACGCCGAAGCAGTCCCGCGACCCGCAGCGAGAGCTCCTGGGGCGAGAAGGGCTTGGTCAGATAGTCGTCGGCGCCCAGCGAGAGGCCCCGGATCCGATCGGTCTCTTCGCGGCGGGCCGTGAGGAGGATGACCCCGACGTCCTTCGTCTCGTCCCGGCGCCGCATCTCGGCCAGCACATCGTAGCCGGAGACGCCGGGCAGCATGAGGTCGAGGATGACGATGTCGGGCCGCTCCTCCCGCGCCGCCTTGAGCGCGTCAGGGCCGTTGCCGGCGGTCGACACGCGAAAGCCGGCCTTGGCGAGGTGGTAGGCCACGAGGGCGGTGATATCGGGCTCGTCGTCCACGACGAGGATGCGATGGGTCATGACGGCCTCTTCTGACGGTTGGGCGGCCGGTCTCCGCCCGGTTCCAGGACCCGGGTGCGGGTATGCGAGCGGCTCCGGTCCGCCGCGCGATCACGCTCCGCCCGCATTTCGACGTCGTCATGCACGACGGCGTCGAGGATGTTCGAGAGCAATCGGCCGAGGGCGCCGGGGTCGCGGCGCAGGCGGTACAGGACGAACTGGGCGATGGGGGTGTCCCGCACGAGATCGGCCCGGCGAAGCACCTGGAGGTGCCGCGAGACCGTGGGCTGCGGGAGGTCGAGGACGGCCTGGAGATCGGAGACGAACAGGGGCGCCGCCGCCAGGCAGTTCAGGATGCGGAGCCGGGTGGGCTCCGCGACGGTCAGGAGGAGGGCAGTGGCCGAGCCGGTGGTCATATTCGCGTCAACGAATATACCGCCAGGCGAATATGCGCAAGGGCTTCGACCGGCAGTCGCGAGTCTGACGGGAGCCGCGAGTATATTGCACGGCGATGATTTCCCTGATCATCGCTGCCGCTCTCGCCGCCATTCCGGTCCAGGACACCGCCCATGTCGTGCTCGTCGCCACCACCGACGTGCACGGACACGTGACGGGGCGCGACTACGTGACCGGCGCGCCGGCGCCCAACGGCGTCGCGCGCGTGGCGCGCATCGTCGATTCCCTCCGCGCGCGATACCCGGGCCAGGTGATCCTGGTGGACGCCGGTGATCTCATCCAGGGTGATCCGTTCGCCACCTACTTCGCGCGGGTGGCCCCGCGGGAGCCGCATCCCGTCGTGGAAGCGATGAACCTGACCGGGTACGACGCCGCCACTCCGGGCAACCACGACTTCGACTGGGGCGTACCGCTCTTCCGCCGAGCGCTGGGCGACGCGCGCTTTGCCTATGTGAGCGCCAACGTCTTCGACCTCCCGGGCGACACCCTGCTGCTTCCCGCCTATCGCGTCGTGCGCCGCCAGGGTGTGCGGGTCGGCATCGCGGGCTTCACCACGCCCGGGGTCATGGTGTGGGACCGGGCGCAGGTGCGCGGCCGGATCCGGGTCGCCCCCATCGAACGGGTCGCGGCGAGCACACTCGAGGCGGTGCGGCGCGACGCCGATCTGTCGGTGGTGCTCATCCATAGCGGGATGGACGGTCCCTCGTCGTACGACGACTCGAGTGTCGGCGGCGAAAACGTCGCCGCGCGCCTGGCCGGCCTCCGCGTGCGGCCGGACCTCGTGGTGGTCGGACACTCGCACCGCGAGATGCGCGATTCCGTCATCGGGGGCGTGCACTTCGTGCAGCCCCGTCCGTTCGGCGCCAGCGTGTCGGTGGTGCATGTGAGCCTCGCCCGTGACGACGACGGGCCCTGGAAGGTGCGCCGCATCTCCGCGGACCTGGTGCCGACGGCCAGCACGGCTCCATCCGCGCTCCTGGCACAGCGCCTGGCCGCCGCCGACGAGTCGGTATCGGTGTGGGTACGGACTGCGCTGGGGGTGGCGACGGGCCCGATGCGGGCGGCTGCCGCCCGTGCACAGGCCACGCCCATCATCAACTTCGTGAACCAAGTCCAGCGCCGCCGTGCCCACGCCGATCTCTCGGTCACCTCCGCGTTCGATCTGCGCGCCGGCTTCGATGCCGACAGCATCCGGATCGGGCAGATCCTCGCGCTCTACCCCTATGAAAACACCCTCAGGGCCGTCACCCTCACCGGGGCGCAGCTCAAGGCGTATCTCGAATGGAGCGCCCGGTACTTCAAGGTGGATGCGGCCGGCCGGGTATCGATCAACGACTCGATCCCGTCCTACGACTACGACATCGTGGGCGGCGCCGGTTACGACATCGATCTGCGCCGGCCGATCGGCGAGCGGATCCAGGGCCTGACTGTGCGTGGCCGCCCGGTAGCGGCGACCGACACCTTCACCATGGCGATCAACAGCTATCGCCAGAGCGGGGCCGGTGGCTACGACATGGTGCGGAGCGCGCCCGTGGTGTACGACAACGCGGAGAGCATTCCGGAGCTGTTGATGGAAGAGGTGCGGGCGCGCGGTCCGATCGACCCCAGGGACTACGCCGCGGCCGAGTGGCGGATCGTGCCCGAGGTCTACGCCTCGGAGGTGCGAAAGCTGTATGGCATCGCGCCGGCTCCGCTCGCGGAGAGCCCCCGGGATACGATCGTGCTCCGTATCCTCGCCAGCGCCGACCTGCATGCCGACATGCTGCGTGGCGCGGCCGGCACCGCGGTCACCATGGATAGCCTCGCCGATGCGTGCGGCTGCCCTTCGCTCCGGTTCGATGCGGGCGATGCGATGCAGGGCTCCGCGCTCGCCGGGGAGACCGAAGGCCGCGCCGAAGTCCAGGTTCTCAGGACGATGCGGTTCACCGCCGCCGCGCTCAGCGACCACGATTTCGACTGGGGCCCCGACACGCTCAAGCAGCGCATGAGGGAGGCCGGGTATCCGTGGCTCGCGGCCAACGTGGTCGACTCGGCGACGGGCCGGAGGCCCGAGTGGCTCAGCCCGTACCGCATCGTTCGGGTCGGCGAGGCGCCGATCGCGGTGATCGGCTATGTCACCGCGGACACGAAAACACTGCTCCCCCCGGATCGGACCCGCGGACTTCGCTTCGGCGAAGGGGAGCTTTCGCTGCACGATGTCCTCGAGGAAGTGAAGGCCAAGAAGCCGGCCTACACCATTCTCCTGGCCCATGCGGGCCTCACGTGCGATGCGTCCGTGTGTACGGGTGAGGTCGTCCGGCTCGCGGAACAGCTCGGCCGAAGCGGCGTGGATCTCATCATCGCCGGGCACGGAGACGAGGCGGCCACGAGCCGCGTCGCGGGCATCCCGATCATGCAGGCCGGGGCGCACGGCACGTCGGTCGCCGTCGCGGATCTGGTCAGGACCTCCGCAGGCGGCTACGAAGCACGTCCGAGGATCGAGCCGACCGACTCGGGGAGCCCCAGAGACCAGGCGCTTCTCGCCGCGCTCCAGTTCTACCGTCGGCGGACCGATTCGCTCGATGCACGGCCGTTCGCCCAGCTCAAGCTTCCGCTCCGGCGCGAGGGGCAACAGTTTGCGTTGGGTGGTCTGCTGGCGGAGGCGAGGCGGAACGCGGTTCGGGCGGATGTGGGGCTGGTGCGGAACGAGGCGATCGAAGCCGACCTCCCCGCGGGCGCGGTGACGTATGGGAGGCTGACGGCCGTGGAGCGGGGTCGGGAGGACATCGTCAGCGTCACCGTCACCGGCCTGCAGCTACGCGCGGCACTCGAGCACGCCCTCGCTTCGGGCGCCCCGTCCGCCCAGATCGCCGGCGCGCAGGTGCGGTACGACCCGAAGAAGCCGGCGGGCAAGCGGATCGCCGAGGTCAAGCTGCAGGGCCGACGGAATCTCAAGCCGTCCGAGGAATACACGATCGCCACCGACGCCGCGACGGCCGGCGGCGCGGGGGGATACGACGTGCTGAAGGGCCGGCCATCGGTGCGCGGCGGCATGATCGACGTCGAGGCCGACGCCGCGTTTCTGCGCAAGCTCCCCCAACCCATCGAGGTCGGCGCCACCGCCGGTTTCGTCTCCACCCGCCGATGACTTCACCGCTTCGCGTCTTCATCAACGGCGCCTCGGTGGATATCGCGGCGGGGTCCGATGTGGACGCCGCGCTTCGCTCGCACGACCCGGCCCTGGCCGAGCGGGTCGCCGCCGGCTCGGCGATCGTCACCGATGCGCGCGGCATCGAGATGGGGCCCGACCAGCGGCTCGCCGCGGGCTCGATTCTGCGGGTGATCGTGCGGGCCAGGCGGGGAGCCGGGAGTGGCGATGCTGACGCGTGAGCTGGTGGCCCGCCTGCCCAAGGCGGAGCTTCACACCCACCTGGACAGCTCGCTTCGACCGGAGACGATGGTCGAGCTGGCGCGGCAGTGCCGCTTCGAGCTGCCGACCTCCGATCCCGACGCCCTGCGCCGGTTCATGGTGGTGGAGGACGCCGCGAGCCTCGAGGACTATCTCACCCGCTTCGAGTACACGATCCCGCTGCTCCAGACGCCCGAGGCCATCGAGCGTGTCGCGTACGAGATGGTGGAGGACGCGGCCCGGGACCGGGTCCGATATCTCGAGGTCCGGTATTGCCCCCGGCTCAGCACGCGCCAGGGTCTCACCATGGATGAGGCGCTCGACGCCGAGCTGCGCGGGCTCCGCCGGGGCGAGCGCGACTTCGGAGTGATCGCGCGGGTGATCAACTGCTCGCTCCGCCACTACGATCCCGGCGTCTCGCTCGAGATCGCCCGCGCATCGGTGGCCTTTCGCGACCGGGGCGTGGTCGCCTTCGATCTGGCGGGCGGCGAGGCGGGGCGTCCTCCCGCCGTGCATCGCGCCGCGTTCGACCTGGCCGCGGACGGCCTGCTCGGCATCACCGTGCACGCGGGTGAGGCGGCCGGCGCCGAGTCCATCGCCGAGGCGCTGCACGCGTGTCACGCCGACCGCATCGGCCACGGGACGCGCCTGTTCGAGGATCCGCGGCTGCAGGACTACGTCCGCGACCGGCGCATCCTCATCGAGATCAACATCACCAGCAACGTCCAGACGCGCGCGGTGCGGCGCGCCGCCGAGCATCCGGTCCGCGATTACTTCGACGCCGGGCTCGCGGTGACTCTCTGTACCGACGGCTGGCTCATGTGCGGCGTCAATCTGAGCGACGAGTACTGGCGGGCCCACACCGAGCTCGGGTTCACCCGAGAGGAGGTCGACGCGATGATCCTCAATGGATTCGCCGGTGCCTTTCTGCCATGGCCGGAGCGCCAGGCGCTCCTGGAGGATGTCCGCCTCGAGCTCGCGGACCTCCGGTGAACCCGGCCCGGCTGACGGGACTCATCGGCATCGCGGTCATTCTCGCGATCGGCGTGCTGCTCTCGCGCGACCGCCGCAGCATTCGCTGGTCGGTGGTCGGTTGGGGGCTCGGTCTCCAGGTGCTCTTCGCCATCTTCGTGCTCCGCATCCCGGCCGGCCAGGCGGCGTTTCGGTGGCTGGGCGCGTTCGTCACCGGCATCCTGAACTACTCCTATATCGGATCGTCCTTCGTCTTCGGCGAGCTCGGCAAGCCGGCCGGGACATCTCTCATTCCGAATCTCGGCGTGATCTTCGCGTTTCAGATTCTGCCGGCCATCATCTTCGTCTCCGCCCTCTTCGCCATCCTCTACTACCTCGGCGTCATGCAGGTCGTCGTCCGCGCCTTCGCGGTCGTGATGAGCAAGGTGCTGGGTGCGAGCGGGGCCGAGAGCCTCAACGTCGCGGCGTCCATCTTCATGGGACAGACGGAGGCTCCGCTCACCATCCGGCCGTTCCTTCCCCGGATGACCCGGTCGGAGCTCATGACCGTCATGACGTCGGGGATGGCCCACATCTCGGGCTCGATCATGGTGGCCTACATCGCGTTCGGCGTGGAGGCCCGGCACCTGCTGACCGCCGTCATCATGACCGCGCCCGGCACCGTCATGATGGCGAAGCTGTTCGAGCCCGAGACGGAGGTGCCGGAGACGTACGGGAAGATGAAGCTCGACATGCCCAAGACCGACGTGAACGTGCTCGACGCGGCCGCGCGCGGCACGGGCGAAGGGCTGAACCTCATGCTCAACGTCATCGCGATGCTCGTCGCGTTCGTCGCGCTGGTCGCGCTGCTCAACGGCGGGTTCGAGCTGATTCACGGATACCTGGCCTGGTTCCCCCCCAATCTGCAGACCGTCCTCGGATGGATCTTCCGGCCCATCGCCTGGGTCATGGGGGTGCCGTGGCACGACAGCGGCACGATCGGCGGGCTGCTCGGCACCCGGATGGTGCTGAACGAGTTCATCGCCTACTCGCAGCTCGGCCCGCTCAGGGACTCGCTCGATCCCCGCTCGTTCACGATTGCGTCGTTCGCGCTGGCGGGTTTCGCCAACTTCAGCTCCATCGGCATCCAGCTCGGCGGGATCGGCGCCCTGATCCCCGATCGCAAACACGAGCTTGCGCGGCTCGGACTCCGGGCCATGTTGGCCGGCACCCTCGCCAATTTCCTTTCGGCCACCATCGCGGGAATGCTGATCCAGTGAGCGCGACCCCGAATGTCCGGTCCGTCGAAGTCGAGGAGGCCGCGGCGGCGATACGCAAGCGGCTGAGCGGCCGGCAACCCACCGTCGCCATCGTGCTCGGCTCCGGGCTCGGATCATTCGCCGAGCAGGCCACCGACGCGACCCGGGTGCCCTATCGCGAGATCCCCCATTTTCCGGTCCCGACCGTCATGGGACACGCCGGGGAGCTGGTCATCGGCGCGCTCGCGGGAAAGACCGTCCTCTTCCAGAGCGGCCGCTTTCATCTATATGAGGGCCATCCGCCGGAGACGGCCGCTCTGGCCGTCCGGACGTTCGCCGCGCTCGGCATCGGCACACTCATCCTGACGAACGCCGCCGGCGGCATACGGCGCAGCTTCGCCGCGGGCAGTGTGATGCTCATCGCCGACCATATCAATCTCAGCGGGCGAAACCCGCTGACCGGCACGGTGCTGCCGGGGGAAGAGCGTTTCCCCGACATGTCCGACCCCTACGACCCCGAGCTGCGGGCGCTGGCCCGCCGGGTGGCGCTCCGGGAACACGTGCCGCTCACGGAAGGCGTGTACGTGCAGCTGCTGGGGCCGAGCTACGAAACGCCGTCGGAGATCAGGATGCTGGAGCGGCTGGGAGCCGATGCGGTGGGAATGTCGACCGTCGTCGAGGTGATCGCCGCGAGAGCGCGGGGAGTCCGCTGTCTCGCCTTCTCCGCCGTGACGAATCCGGCGGCGGGGATTCAGGCCGCCAAGCTCAACCATCTCGAGGTCATGGAGACGGCCCGCCGCGTCGCCGGCGAGCTCGGCACGATCATCACCGGCGTGGTTGCGGAGCTGTGACCCGGTGATCGAGCGGGCCGTGTCCACCACCGAGCCCGGGCGCCGCCTCGATGGCGCGGTGGACGTAATCGAGCGCATCGGCCACGGCGGTCTCGAGGCCGCGGCCGAGGGCGAGCCCCGCCGTGATGCCGGCTGACAGGGTACACCCGGTGCCGTGGGTGGAGGTCGTTTCGATCCGGGCGCGGCGGAAGCAGGTCACGCCCTTTGGCGTCACCAGGACATCGGTCAGCTCGTCGCCTTCGAGGTGGCCGCCCTTGATGAGCGCGGCGGCCGCGCCGTCCTCGAGCAGCGCCTGGCCGGCTCGCTCCATGCCGGCGATATCGTGAGCCGGATGCCCGGTGAGGATCGCGGCTTCATCGAGGTTGGGGGTCACCACCGCGGCGAGCGGCAGCAGGGCCGTCCTGACGACGGACTCGGCTTCCTCGCTGAGTAACCGATGGCCGGAGGTCGAGACCATGACGGGGTCCACGACCAGTGGTCCCCAACCGTACTCGCGAATCGCCCTGGCCACCAGGCGAACCAGCGAGGCCTCGGCGAGCATTCCGGTCTTGAGGGCAGCCGGCGGCAGGTCCTCGGCCAACGCGGCGAGCTGGGCGGCCACCATGGCCTCGGGCACTGGCTCGACCGCTCGAACGCCGAGGGTGTTTTGCGCCGTAAGCGCCACGATGACCGACGTTCCGAAGACGCCGAACTGCTGGAAGGTCTTCAGGTCGGCCTGGATGCCGGCACCGCCGCCGGAGTCCGACCCCGCGATGGTAAGGGCGATTCTCATTCGGTGAGTTTCCTCGTGGCCCGCTCCCTGCTGACGACCATTCGTGACCTCCAGCGGCGCCGGGGCCGCGAGCGCCGCGGGCTGGCGCTGGCGGAGGGCGTCAGGCTCCTCGAGGAGGCGATGGCCGCCAGGGTGGTCATCCAAGGAGCCGTGGTCTCCCCGGCCCTCGAAGGTACTCCGAGAGGGAAGGCGCTCAAGACGACCCTGGCGCGGGCAGGCGTATCCCTCGTGGACGTGTCGGACGCGGAGCTCGAGGATCTCGCGGACACCACCCAGCCGCAGGGCATCGTCGCCGTCATCGAGCCGCGCGCCTGGACCCTCGCCGACCTGCGCATGGATCGGGGGTCGGTGGCGCTCGTCCTCGATGGCGTGCAGGACCCGGGCAACGTCGGCACGATGCTCCGCACCGCGCTCGGCCTCGGCGCCGCCGGACTTCTGGCGCTCACCGGCACGGCCGAGCTGACCAACCCCAAAGTGGTGCGAGGCAGCATGGGCGCGCTGTTCCGACTGCCGGCGGTGGAGGCATCACCGGGCGATTTCCTCGATTGGGCCGCCGAGGGGGGCGTCGAGGTCTGGATCACGGCCGCCGACGGCGATCCGATCGTGCGGGCCCAGATGGAACCTCGCCACCGGCGTCCTCCCATCGCGCTCGTCATGGGCAACGAGGGCGCGGGCACGAGCGACCGGGTCACGGCCGCCGCGCGGCGGCGAGTCGCGGTGCCGCTGGCGTCGGGCGTCGAATCCCTGAATGTGGCCGTTGCCGCCGGTATTCTCCTTCACGAGGTCTCACGTGCCGATTGAGCTGACCGGCTCGGGCATGCCCCTCATCTTCGTCGCGTTCGCCGGCCTCTTCGGTGCGTGCATCGGCAGCTTCCTCAATGTCTGTATCCTCCGCTGGGGCGTGGAGCCGAAGCAGTCGGTCGTGCGGCCGGCGTCGCGCTGTCCGCGGTGTGGCCGGGGTCTCGCCTGGTACGAGAACATTCCGGTCCTCTCGTGGATCATTCTCCGCGGACGGTGTCGCGGTTGCTCCCTTCCCATCTCCATCCAGTATCCGCTGGTCGAGCTGGCCACGGCGGTGGTCTGGGCCTGGTTCTTCTGGCGCTACGGCGTCGACTGGACCGGACTCGCGTACGCGACGTTCGTGACGCTGCTGCTGGGAATCGCGATGACCGATGCGCGCGAGTACATCATCCCGCACGAGTTCACCTACGGCGGTATGGCGATCGGTCTCCTCTTCGGCCTCGGCTTTGGCCCGGCCGGCCTGGTGGCATCGCTGCAAGGCATGATCTTCGGCGCCGGCATACTGTACCTCATCGGAGCCATCGGCGGCTTCATCGCCGGCCGGGACGCCATGGGTGGCGGTGACGTCGCGATGATGGCCATGGTCGGCGCCTTCCTCGGTTGGGAGTCGGTATGCGCGACGCTGTTCCTGGGGTCCTGCATCGGCGTCCTGTTGCACCTGATCACCCTCGCTCTCGGGAAGGGTTCCCGCAAAGGCGCGCCCGAGCAGCCGGTGGCGCCCGCTCCGGCGGGAGCGGCGACCGACTCCGAGTTCAAGTCGCGGGACCAGCTCAAGCGGGAGGGATACATCCCCTTCGGTGTTTCCCTCGCGATCGCGGCCGCCGTCATCGCGGTGACCAACGCCCGTCCCTGGCTCGCGGACTGGGTCGCCTCGTACTCCTCACTCATCGGTCTGTAGCGCGCATGGGATCCGCCCCGCTGTTCACGCTCGCCGTCCTCCTGCTCGCCGCCTGCCGGGGGACGCCGCCGCAGGGAGTGGGCGACACCGATCTCGCCCGTCTCGTGGACAGTCTCAGGGTTCCGGTGGAGCGCGCGGTGGGTCTGCGATTCCGGTCGACGCCACGCTCCGCCCTGCGGACGCGCGAGCAGGTGCACGCCTATCTGGTGAACAAGCTGGACGAGGAGCTCACGCCGACGCGCCTGCGCGGGCTCCAGGCGGCATACCGTCTCTTCGGCCTTCTCCCCGACACGCTGGAGCTGCGGCCGCTCCTGCTCGACGTCTATTCCGAGCAGGTGGCCGGATTCTACGATCCCGATTCGACGACCTTCTTCGGCGTCGAGGGCGCCGACCGCTCCCAGCTCCGTCTCCTGCTCGCCCACGAGATGGTGCACGCGCTCCAGGGACAGCATCTCCGGGTGGACTCGATTCTCAAGGCCACCGTCAACAACGACCGGCTCTCCGCCGCGCAGGCGATCCTCGAGGGCCAAGCCACCCTGGCATCCATCGAGGTGCTGGCGCCCGGGCAGAACATCGCGCGAAACCCGCAATTCTGGGACATGTACCGAGATCAGGTGCAACAGCAGCAAGGGACGATGCCGGTCTTCGCGCGATCACCATTGCTGATCCGCCAGGCGCTCATTTTCCCCTATCTCGATGGGGCCGAGTTCATGCACTGGTGGGCGACGTCCCGGCATGCCGATACCCTCCCGTACGGACCTCGGATGCCGGTGTCCACCGAGCAGATTCTGCATCCCGAGCGCTACGAGCAGGGCGACGAGCCGGTGACCGTGACGCTCGGCGGGCGGAAGGGGCTCTACGAGGACGTGCTCGGAGAGAGCGAGATTCGCGTCCTGATCGCCGTGCTCTCCGGCTCGGACGAAGTGCAGACCGTGATGCCCATCGGCTGGGGCGGCGACCGCTTCCGCGTGTACGACACGCGCGACGGCCCGGCGCTGGTCTGGTGGGTCGTGTGGGACGACGCCCGCTCGCGCGACCGATTCCTGCGGGGCTCGGGGGCGGCGCTGCAGCGCACCGGGCGGAAGGGCTACCGGGCGACGCTCGACAGCCTGGAGGTCGGCTCCCGTCCGGCCATGCGCTACGTGCTGGCGCCGACCGGGTGGGACGGGTGGAAGAGTCTGCCGATGATGGAAAGGACGCAGGGACATGGGGACGGAGGGAGGCAGAGGATGCCATAACCCGGAGCTCGCAATGCACCTCCGGTGGTGCGGACTGCCCTGAACTTCCGTCCCTGCGTCCCTGCGTCTATCTCATCGCCTCACTCACCGCATACAGGATCAGCCCCACCAGCCCGCCCACCAGCGTGCCGTTGATGCGGACGAACTGGAGGTCGCGCCCGACCTGCAGCTCGATGCGGCGTGAGGTCTCATCCGGGTCCCACCGGCTCACCGTGCCGGCGATGAGCTGTCCCACCTCGTGGCGATGCTGATCGACGACCTTGAGCACCGCCTCCACCAGCCACCCGTCGATCTTCTCCAGCAGGGCCCGATCGTCGAGGGCCGCCTGGGCCAGCGCGCTGAGGCCGCGCGCCAGGCCGCCCGGCCTGCCGTCTCCCGCGACCGCGGACTGCCGGTCGAGCGCGCGCTTCAGGGCCTCCCACAGCGAGGCGCTCAGCTCCCGGCTCGTCGGACTGTCGAGCAGCTGCTGTTTGACATTCTCCGCCCGTTCCATCACCTCCGGCGACTGCTGCAGACGCACGATCCAGTCGAGCAGCAGCTCGTCGAATTGCCGCCGCAGGGGGTGCTCGGGGTCCTCGGTCACCTCCCGGAGGGTTCGCTCGATCGCGGTGAGCACCTTCTCGTGCACCCGGTCGTCCACGAAGTCCGGTACCCACCAGGGGCTCTCCTCGCGAATGCGCTGGCGAATCAGCTCCTCGTTGGCGGTCACCAATCCGGAGACGCCGCGGACGACCCGGTCGAGGAGCTGCTGATGCCGGTCGTCGATCGTGAGGATCTCGAGGCCCCGGGCGAGCACTGGGGCGATGGGGCGGCGCCGGACAGGCTCGATGACGGTGCGGTCGAGGAAGGCGTGGACATCTTCGTCCCGCATCACGGCGCTGGCGTTCTGGAGCGCGGCCGCGGCATGGCGGGCCACCGCCTGGCCGTTTTCCGGCCGGCTCAGCCACTCCGCGGCGCGACGGCTCAGCTCCGCGGCGCGCAGCTTGGCGCCCAGGACCTCGTTTGAGAGGAAGTTGTGCTGGACGAAGTTGCCGAGGCTCCGGCCGATCCGGTCCTTCCGCTGGGGAATGATGGCGGTGTGCGGGATCGGGATGCCGAGGGGGTGACGGAAGAGGGCGGTGATGGCGAACCAGTCGGCGACGCCGCCCACCATTGCGGCCTCGGCGGTGGCGCGGATGTATCCGAGCCAGGGATGCGCCGGCTCCACCAGCCGCGCCGCGATGAATACCGCGGTCATGACGAGAAGCAGACCCGTGGCCCGCCGCTTCATCTGCTCCAGGCGGGCGCGCTTGAGCTCCTCGTCCTGGATTGGCGGGGCGGGAAGTCGGGCTTCCGGAAGGGTCATGGGGGAAAGGTACAGCGGACAGGCGGACAGGCGGACAGGCAGACCGCCCGTCCGCTTGCCCGAACTCCGCCTCTCAACTATGCTTACGGGCTTATGTTCGACGACCTTTCCGCCCAGCTCAACGCCACG
Organism: uncultured Gemmatimonadales bacterium; assembly: GCA_963757525.1. GTDB lineage: Bacteria > Gemmatimonadota > Gemmatimonadetes > Gemmatimonadales > GWC2-71-9 > CAVVWJ01. Next base: position 343,650 of record CAVWRM010000001.1, on the reverse strand, counting down.
CTCCAGAAGCTCACCGGGCGCGGTGTTCTGACGGAAGAGGCAGTCCGGGAAGGCCTCCGCGAGATTCGCCGCATCCTGCTCGAGGCCGACGTCAGCTTCGATCTGACCCGCGAATTTCTCGAGCGGGTGCAGGCCAAGGCCGTCGGCGTGGCGGCGTTGAAGGAGGTCCGCCCCGGCCACCAGCTCGTGAAGATCGTCTACGACGAGCTGGTCGTGCTGCTGGGCGAAAAGCAGGCGCCGATCGCGCACGCCAGCGTGCCGCCCACGATCATCCTGCTCGTGGGCCTGCAGGGCTCGGGCAAGACCACCACGGCGGGCAAGCTCGCGCGACGGCTCAAGCTCGAGCAGAAGGCGCCCTACCTCGTCGCGGCCGACGTGTACCGCCCGGCCGCGGTGGAGCAGCTCCAGACACTCGGCCGGCAGGTGGAGGTGGGAGTGTACGGCGATACGGCGTCCACCGACGTCGTGAAAATCGTCAAGCAGGGCCTGGTCGAAGCGGGCAAGGCGCGCGGACGGACCGTCATCGTCGACACCGCGGGCCGGCTCCAGATCGACGACGAGATGATGAACGAGCTGCGGCGCCTCAAGGCGGCCGTGACGCCGCACGAGATTCTGCTCGTCGCCGACGGCATGACGGGACAGGACGCCGTCCGGATCGCCAAGGGGTTTCACGACGCGCTCGGGATCACCGGCGTGATCCTGACCAAGATGGACGGCGACGCGCGCGGCGGCGCGGCGCTCTCGATCTACGGCATCACCCACGCGCCGATCAAGTTCATCGGCGTGGGCGAAAAGCTCGAGGCGCTCGAGCCGTTCCATCCCGACCGCCTCGCCGGCCGGATCCTCCAGCAGGGCGACATCCTCTCGCTGGTGGAAAAGGCGCAGGTCACCGTCGACGAGAAAGAGGCCGAACGCCTCGCCAAGAAGGTCACGTCGAAGAAGGGTCTCGACCTTCAGGACTTTCTCGGCGCCATGCGGCAGATGCAGAAGATGGGTCCGCTCAAGAACGTGCTCGGCATGCTGCCGGGGGTGAACCCGGCCATGCTGCAGGCGGCGAAGGTCGACGACAAGAAGCTCAAGCACGTCGAGGCCATCGTGCTCTCGATGACGCCGAAGGAACGGACCAATCCGGATCTGCTGAACGGCAACCGGAAGCTCCGGATCGCCAAGGGATCGGGCCGCTCGGTCCAGGAAGTGAATACGCTGCTGTCGCAGTTCAAGCAGATGCAGAAGTTCATGAAGATCGCGGGGAAGACCGGAGGCGCCGGTCTGAAGCTGCCCTTCGGGCGCGGCGGGTTCCCCGGTTAACCCGCAGACTCAGGAACGTACATGGCTACTCGCATTCGTCTCCGCCGCGTCGGCCGGAAGAAGGTGCCCCTGTACCGCATCGTGATCGCGGACCAGGAAGCGCCCCGCGACGGGCGCTTCATCGAGATCATCGGCACCTACAATCCCAAAGGGGCCACCCCGGCGGACAAGGTGCAGGTGGACGCCGGCAAGGCCCGCGACTGGATTGCGCGCGGTGCGACGCCGTCCGACACGGTCCAGTCCCTGCTCAAGCAGATCGGGGTGTTTGCGGCGGTCTCGAGTCGCGAGTCGTAGGTCGCAGGCCGGGCGTTCGGCTCGTGACCCGTGACCCGTGACCCGAGCCATGCGACCCGACACCCGCCGCCTCGTTGTGGGGCGGCTGCGCAAGCCGCATGGATTGAAGGGCGACTGCACTCTCTTCCCGCTGACTGGTGAGCCCGATGCCGTGTTCGCGCCGGGACGCGCCGTGTGGCTGGTGCGACTGGAGGGAGAGGTGGTGGCGGGCCCGCTCGAGATCGAGCGGAGCCGGTCGTACCACCGTGAATGGCTAATCAAGTTCGTGGGAGCGGACGGGCGTGATGCTCTCGATCCGTGGCGCGGGCTGTTGGTGGCCGTACCGGAAGCGGAGCTGAAGCCGCCCGAAGGCGACGAAGTCTACATCCACGATCTGGCAGGATTCGCCGTCCGTCTACCCGACGAGACGCCACTCGGCCTCGTCAGCGCGGTCTACGAGTTGCCGGCCGGTCTGATGATCGAAGTGCAGGGACCCAAACGGGAATTCCTGCTGCCGTACCGGAAGGAGTTCGTGCGGGAGGTGGATCGGGAGGGGCGGAGGCTGGTGGTCACGCCGCCCGAGGGGTTGGTGGAGTAAGATGCTGACGATCGACGTCGTCACGCTCTTTCCCGAGGTCATCGCGCCGTTCGTGGCGGCGAGCATCCCGGGACGAGCGGCGGCGGCGGGACTGGTGCGGTTCAATCTGGTGCAGCTCCGGACCTTCACCCACGACCGTCACGCCACGGTCGACGACTACGCGTACGGCGGCGGCGCCGGCATGGTACTCAGGCCCGAGCCCTTCTTCGAGGCGGTCGAGAGCCTGGGACCCACGGGGCCGGTGGTGCTGCTCTCCGCGCGCGGGCGCCTGTTCGGGCACGACGAGGCGGTGCGGTTCTCGCTCGAGCCCAGGCTGACGCTGCTGTGCGGGCATTATAAGGACGTGGACCAGCGGGTGGCGGACGCGCTGGCCACCGATGAGCTGTCGATCGGCGATTACGTCCTGTCGGGCGGCGAGGCCGCCGCGCTGTGCGTCATCGATGCGGTGGTGCGGCTGTTGCCGGGCGCGCTGGGCGATCACGAGTCGGCCAGCTCGGACTCGCACTACGAGGGTCTCCTGAGCCCGCCGAGCTATACCCGGCCGCCCGAGTACCGCTCGCTCACCGTGCCCGAGGTCCTGCGCTCGGGCAACCATGCGGAGATCGCGGCGTGGCGGCAGCGCGAAGCGGAGCGCGTCACGCGCGAGCGGCGGCCGGACCTGTGGGAGAAGTACGGGGGACGTTGAACGTTCAACGTCTAACGTCTTACGTTCACCACCTGGAGGATACGGCGATGGAGCGATTGGCAGAGGTGGCCCGTGAGGGCATGCGCACGGACATTCCTGCGTTCGATCCGGGAGACACGGTCCGGGTGATGGTTCGGGTTCGCGAGGGCGACAAGGAGCGCCTCCAGGCGTTCGAAGGGATCGTCATCGCCAAGCGGGGCGGCGGCATCAACGAGAACTTCACCGTCCGGAAGATCTCGGCGGGTGTGGGCGTCGAGCGCCTCTTCCCCATTCACAGCCCCACGATCGCGTCGGTGGAGCTGGTGCGCCGCGGCAAGGTCCGCCGCGCCAAGCTGTACTACCTGCGCGCCCTGAGCGGCAAGGCCGCTCGCATTCGGGAGAAGCGCGAGGGCTGAGCCGGTGCCCAAGCCCCCTTCGCTCACGTGGGAACGGGTGGCGTGGGCCGGGGCGTCGCTCCTCGTCGGCGTCGATGAAGCGGGCCGCGGCCCACTGGCGGGACCGGTGGTCGCCGCGGCCGTCGTGCTTCCCCCGGGGTGCCGCGCGGTACGCGGTCTCCGCGACAGCAAGATTCTCCCGGCGGCGGTGCGCGCCAAGCTCGCCCTCAAGATCCGCTCCCAGGCACTCGCCTTCGCCGTGGGCGCGGCCTCGTCCCGCGAAATCGACATCCTCAATATCCGGGTGGCTACCGCCGTCGCGATGCGCCGCGCCATTTGTGGTCTGCTCCGCCGCCGGCCGGATCTGGTCGCGCGCCCCTACCGGATCGTCATCGATGGCCTGCCCCTCCCCGAGGTGGGCTATCCGCACGACGCTCTGGTGGACGGCGACGCCAAGTGCCAATCCGTGGCCGCGGCCGCGATCCTGGCGAAGACCGTCCGCGACCGGCTCATGCACCGTCTCGCCGGCCGCTATCCCGGCTACGGGTGGGAGACCAACGTCGGGTACGGTACGCCCGAGCACCAGGTCGGCCTCTCGATTCACGGGCCCACGCGCCACCACCGGCTGACCTTCGCGCCGCTCGCCCAGATCCAGCTGCCGCTGTAAACTCGCGCCTCACAGGTGATCCCACCGCAGCTGTACTGGTGCAAAGATCTGCACCCACTCTCGCGCTGCCGTCGAGGAACCTAGCTGGGCCTCCCAGCGCGCGGTAACATATCCCAAACCTCGAAGAAACCTTGTGCCCGCAGCGACCGCGACCTTCCACTCCGCGAGTTGCGGCTCTATCGCCTGATTCGCGATTCTCGTGTCGATGCGAGGGACTCATGATCAGCCCGACGCGCATGCCTTCCGTGTGGATACGCCGTGTTGCGGCGTCATCGGCGCTGGTCTGGTGGATCGGATGTGGTGGCGACGGCGGCACCGGAATTGAAGTGCCGTCGCTTCACGTCACCACGACGACGTCGGGTGTGGACCAGGACGCAGACGGGTATTTTGTGGCCGTCGACAATGGGACCGAGCGACCCATTGGGACCGGGGACGAGCTCGGCATCGCGTCGCTATCCGTTGGATCCCACATCGTCACCTTGACCGGTGTCGCTCCGAACTGCACCGTGCTGGGGGAGAATCCGCGCGCCGTCCAGGTAAGCTCCGACAGACAAACGGAAGTCCCCTTCTCTATCGAGTGCCGGCCATTCAACGGAGCCGTCCGGGTCGTTACCACGACCACGGGGCCAGATCAGGACGTGGACGGCTATGTGCTCGTCGTGGACGGTGACGCCCACGAGATCGGTTCAAACACCTCCGTCGTGGTCGACGAGGTTCCCGCGGGCTCTCGTATCGTGGAGATTCTCGGCGTTGCCGCGAACTGTGTTGCTCGCACATCCACGTTCATCCGCCTCACCTTGATCGGCGGTGACACGGTGGAGGTGAGCTTCAGTTTTGACTGCTCGTCTCGGCAGCCTGAAACGGGCACTCTGCAGGTATCGACGACGACGACCGGTCCATCTCCCGATCCCGATGGGTACCTGGTGAGTGTTGACGATGGTCCACCCACTACCATCCCGACCAATGGCAATGCTTTGCTTACCGGGGTCCTGGTGGGCACGCGTCTGGTCGGGGTGTCCGGGGTTGCGGGCAATTGCGCCGTGAGCGGGCCGAACCCACGGAGCGCGACGGTCTCGGGGACTGAAGTGGTTGTTCTCACCTTTAGCGTCGTTTGTACCACTCCGCCTCCGAGCACGGGATCACTCCGAATCACCACTGCCACGACCGGTGACGACCCCGACCCCGATGGTTACACGATCAGCGTCGATAATGGTGTGCCACAACCGGTAGGGGCGAACGCGACCATCAGCATCGCGAGCGTGGCCGCCGGACTACACACGGTCACACTAAGCGGCTTGGCCCCCAACTGTACCTCGGCGGACAATCCCCGAAGTGTCACGGTTCCCGCCGGCGGGCCGCTGGCGACGACCTTCGGGGTGGCCTGTGTTCCAGCGACCGGAACGATCGCGACGACGACCGTGACGACTGGTGGATCGATCGACCCGGATGGCTATGTCGCCAGAGTGGACGGGGGCGCGGGGAAGGAGGTTCCGCCGAACGGCACGGTTACTCGCGCCGGTCTCGTCCCCGGGCCGCACACCGTGCAACTGGACAATGTTGCGGAGAATTGCCAGGTGCAGGGGGAAAATCCGCAGACTGCGGCCGTGTCCGGCAATGCCACAACACCAGTGACATTTCAGGTGACCTGCGCCGCGACTACCGGTGTTCTGAGCCTCAGCGTGACTGGTCTCCCGGGCGGGGTTTCCGCGGCGGTAGCGGTGACCGGGCCGAACGATTACCACGCGCCGGTCACCAGTTCGACGACCCTTCCTGATCTCGTTCCGGGCGACTATGCGGTCAGCGCTGCGGAGGTCACAGTCGGTGCCGATACCTACCGGCCGTCTCTATCGCAGCAGACCATCACAGTTGCCGCCGGGGCTGCGCTGAGCCTCACAATTACCTACAGCCGCGCCGGCGGAGTGATCAACCTGAGGATCGATGGCAGTTATCTGACTCAGGCTACCCAGAGACCGGACGCGACGGTGCCCCTGGTCGAGGGACGCGCCGGCCACCTTCGGGTGTTCGTTGTCGCGAGCGGGCAGAATACTCTTGCTCCCGAAGTGCGGGTCCGCCTCTATCAAGACGGCGTCCAGGTCTCGACCCTTCGCATTGCCGCACCTGCCTCGTCGACTCCGACCTTTCTTCAAGAGTCCCCGCTAACGACGTCCTGGAACGTCCGCATCCCCGGTAATCTGATCAAGCCGGGTCTTGCCCTGCTCGCGGAAGTCGATCCGGACGGGCAGATCGCTGAGTCGGACGAAACCGACAATATGTTCCCCCTCAGCGGCGCCCCAAAGACGCTTCAGGTTCGCCACGCTTCGGCCTTGGCGCTCCGTGTCGTACCGGTTCAGGTCGGGCCGGGTGGCCTCACGGGCGATGTCACATCGACCACGTTAGGCCGATTCCTGGTGGAGACGTCAGGCATGTATCCCCTGCCGGCGATCGACGCCGATCTGCACGGTGTGTTCACGAGCAGTCTCGGTCCGCTCCAACCGAACGATGAAAATGGGGCCTGGTCGACGACGCTCAGCGAGCTGTATGCCCTGCGGGTGGCCGAGGGAAGTGCCCGTTCCTATTACGGCGTACTTCGAACCGGCTACTCGTCCGGCATCGTCGGCCTCGGCTATATCGGGCTGCCCGCCGCGATCGGCTGGGACAACGCAAGTCTCGGCGGAAAGACCACTGCCCACGAACTGGGCCACAATTGGGGACGCCGTCATGCGCCGTGCGGCGGACCGGGGGGACCGGATCCGGCCTATCCATATGTCGGAGGAACGATCGGCGTATTCGGCTTCGATCTGGAGACGGAAGCACTGATCCCGACCTCCCGTCCGGACATCATGGGATATTGCTCGACTCCGTGGGTGAGCGATTACACCTACACCGGCGTCTTGGCGTATCGTGAGGCCAACCAGCCGGCAACCGAAGTCGCCTCGATGGCCCCTCGTGGGCCGGCACTTCTGGTGTGGGGGCGCATTGAGAACGGCCGCGTCGTCCTGGAGCCGGCCTTCTTCATCGAGACGCGGCCCGTCTTGCCAACCAAGCCAGGACCCTTCCGGGTAGACGGTCTCGCAGCGGGGGGTCGCCGTGTGTTTTCGATCGCGTTCGACGCGACACCCGTCGCCGACAGCCCCCGCGACGCCCGTCACTTCGCTTTCGCCGTGCCGCTGAGCCCATCCAGCGCGAGCCAGCTGTCGACCCTTCAGCTCAGCGGTCCGAGTGGGGTAGCTTCACTCTCCGCCACCACTGCCGAGCTCCCAGACGCCGCCGTACAGACGGCTCGCGCCCGTCGGTCGGGCAACCGAGTTCTCGTCGAATGGGATGCTGGGGCATCACCGATGGTCATGATCCGCGATGCATCATCCGGTGATGTTCTCGCTTTCGCCCGGGGTGGCCGCGCGGAGGTCAGCTCCTCGGCTCGCGAACTTGATCTCCATCTGTCGAATCAGGTCGGAAGCAGGCCCATCCGACTCGTGGTGACTCCATGAGTTTTCGCGATGGGGAACATGGCGAGCTACCCCTCACGATGCTGATCGACGTGACCATGGAGTAATTGCGGCCATAGAGGACCGACTGGCGGCGAGAGCGTGAAGAGACCTGACTTGAACTCCCGGCCTCAATCCGTGACAATTCTCAGGTGAACAGCCCCGTCCTCTCTACTCGCTTTGTCGGTCCTATTCTTTCGGTCCTCTCCGTCGTTTACGCCCTTTCCGTCTTACCGCCCTTCCATCCCTCCGTCGCTGCTCAGTCGAATGCCGAGCGCGTCACCAACGGCTACTACACCCCGTCGCACGACTACGATCTGGTGCACCAGCGTATCGAGGTCCGGAACTTCGACTGGGATTCGACGACGTTCGACGGCCGGGTCACCACGACGCTCGTGTCGCTCCGACCGGCGCTCGACTCGGTGATCCTGGACATGGACCGCCAGCTCGAGGTCCGGACGGTGTCCCCCGAGTGCCGACGTCGCGAACGCTCGTGCGCACCACTCGCCTTTGCGCGGCCGGGTGACTCGCTCGTGGTGCGGCTTCCACGCTCGGTGTCCGATGGCGACACGGTCCGGTTTACCGTGAGCTACCGCGGCCGCATCAAGCAGGGACGTGGCCTGTACTTCTTCGAGGAGGAGCCGGGGCGCCCGCACCGGCCGCAGCAGGTGTATAGCGGCGGCGGCACCGACGGAAATCCCCGCTGGCTGCCCACGTGGGGTGGCCCTGCCGACAAGGCGACGTGGGAGCTGATCGCGACGGTGCCGAGTCGGTTCACGGTGGTCTCGAACGGCCGGATGGTCAGTGACCGGCTGGCCGGCGGTCAGCGCACGACGCACTGGGCTCAGGAAAAACCGGCTTCGACCTACCTCATCTCACTCGCAGTCGCGCCATTCGCCAGGGTATCCGACCGGTGGCGGGGCAAACCGATCGACTACTACGTGTACCAGGAAGACCGATCCAAGGCGCGCCGGCTCTTCGGGTTCACGCCCGATCTGCTGGAGACCTATTCCAGTCTCACCGGCGTCCCGTACCCGTGGAACAAGTACGCCCAGACCACCGTCGCCGATTTCATCGGTGGCATGGAGAACGTGTCGGCTACGACCCTGGTGGACTGGCTCCCCGACTCGCTGGCCTACCTCGATCGGCCCTGGTACCAGTGGGCGCTGATTCCCCACGAGACCGCCCACCAGTGGTTCGGTGATCTGGTGACCACGGAGAACTGGGCCAACTACTGGCTCAACGAGGGCTTCGCGGAGTTCATGCCCGGCCAGTACTGGGCCACCAAGCTCGGCGAGCGCGCCGAGGAGGACTATTACCTCTCGGAGTACCGGGACTACATCACCGCCGACCGGCGGCGGCGCATGCCGCTCGCCGCGTGGAACTCGAACGTCGTCTATCCCAAGGGTGCGCTCGTCCTCTCGATGCTGAAGACGCAGCTCGGCCCCCGGCGATTCTGGGCGTCGATGCAGCGCTACTTGAAGGATCATGCTTACGGGAACGCCACCAGCGACGACCTGCGCCAGGCCGTGCTCGGCGCGACGGGGGAGAGCCTGGGGTGGTTCTGGTCGCAGTGGATCTATCGCGCGGGCTTTCCCGCCTTCTCCATCACGTCAGCCTATGACTCCGCGGCCGGGAGTCTGACGCTTACCGTGCGGCAGACCCAGACCGATACGGCCACGGCCGACAGCACCGGGCTTCGCTTCGAGACCCCGCTCGCGTTCCGCGCGCCGGTCGTGGTCCGCGTCGGCACCGCCGGCGGCGATACGCTCGTGCGCGCGAACATCGACCGCCGGGAGGAGACCATCCGGATCGACCGGCTCCGGTCCGCCCCGACGATGGTCGTCTTCGATGCCGACAATGCCGTGGTCAAGTCGCTGGACTTCCCACAGCCGACGGCCTGGCTCGCGACCCAGCTCGAGCGGGAACACAATCTCTGGAATCGGTCGTGGGCCATCGACCAGCTGCGCGGCCGGCGCGCCGACACGGTGGCGGCGACGGCGCTCGGGCGCGCCGCCCGCCAGGCGGACTACCCGCTCGTGCGGGCGCATGCGGCCGCCGCCCTCGGGAACTTTCCCCCATCCGTTGCGCTTGGCCCGCTGGAGACGGCGATCCGAGATTCTTCGGCCACGGTCCGGAAGTCGGCCGCGAGCGCGCTCGGGGCGCTGGCTGACGAACGGGTGGTGAAGCTGCTCGAGGACACCTGGCTGCGTGACCGGAGCTACCAGACCCGGGCGGCGGCCCTCACCGCCCTCGCGCGCCGCGATCCGGGCCGGGCCCGGGAGCAGATCATGCGGGGCCTCGAGACGCCCTCCTATCGTGACGTGATCCAGAATGCCGCGATCGCGGCCGCGCTGCCGCGGGCCGATTCGGGCCTCATTGCCGCCATCGCGCGGCGGGTCGGCGATCAGCCTGCTCCCGCGATCGCGCTCGTGCTCCTCGGCGCCCGCGGCGACTCTACCGCGCTTGCCGCCTGGGCGTCCGCCCTCGACGACGATCGCGGGTGGGTGCGGGGCTGGGCGATCGAGGCGGCGGAGGACCAGTTGGATCGGGACGACGCGGTCGCGCTGCTACAGGCGGCGCTCCCGACGGTCAGGAAGGCGGCGGCCCGCGCGGCGATCGAAGACGCCGTGGAGCGGCTGGGACGGGCGAAGAGCTGAGTCGCTACGGAGTAGGGTGGTAGAGCAGGATCTTCTGAATGGTGCGGAGCCGTTCGTCGAACTCCATTGGCGCCAGGTTGTAGATCTCGTCGTCCCCGCCGACGAGGGCGTTCATCGCGCCTGCAGCGCCCCCGCCCAGGTCAACTTCGGTCTTCCGAATCAGCCGGATCTCGTTGATGCGCGCGACCGGCACGCCGACCAGCGAGTCCGATTGCTTCACGACGAGCGAGTCGCCGTCGAGTCTCACGAGCTGGACGTCCCACACGTACTGGTCATTGTCGAGCCCCACCTGCCAGCGGTCGGCTTGCGCGGCCAGCCGCCCACTCAGCCCGAGCACGAGGCACAGGATACCGGTTGTCGTTCGGAGCATGGACAAGAATATAGCGATCCGGGTCCGTCTGTCGTCCGGCGGGCGTCGTGGGTATGCTTCCCGGCGACGGGGGCGTAGCTCAGTTGGTAGAGCAAGGGACTTTTAATCCCTAGGTCGTGGGTTCGAGTCCCACCGCCCTCATCCACCTCGCCACTGCAATTTCTTGCAGTACGTCCCTCGCATCTGGCTCGACTCTCCCGCGCGCGTTACAATTGCGCCCATCCCTCCCCCCAGGATGTGGTATGCGCTTACGCCGAGCCGGTGCTCCCGCGGTCAAGCTCACGCTGTCGCTCGTGATCGTGATGTCGCTGGCCGTCGTGTCCAGCTGTACGCGGACCGACGAGCCGACCGAAGCCAACCCGCCCCAGGTCCAGACGCCGGTTCCCAACGCCGCGGTCGAGCCCACCGATCCGGTCATCGTCGCCGCCGGCGATCTCGTATGTGGAACGGGCACGTCCACGAGCGCCCCCTGCAAATACGCCGCGACCGCCGCCCTGGTGGGACCGATCGCACCGGCGGCGGTCCTCCTGCTGGGTGACATCCAATACGAGAACGCGACCCTCGCCGACTTCAATACCTATTTCCAGTCGACCTGGGGCGTCCACAAGGCGATCACGTGGCCGGCCCCGGGCAACCATGAGTATCAAACCGCCGGCGCGGCCGGATACTTCGACTACTTCAACGGCGTCGGGGTGCAATCCGGGAGGGCAGGCGACCGCTCCAGGGGGTACTACAGCTACGACATCGGCGGCTGGCATCTGATCGTGCTCAACAGCAACTGCAGCTTCATCGGCGGCTGCACTACCGGCTCGCCGCAGGAGCAATGGCTCCGCGCCGACCTCGCGGCCAACACCCAGGCCTGCACGCTGGCCTACTGGCACCATCCGCGATTCAGCTCCGGCAGCAGCGGCAACAATACGTTCATGCAACCGCTCTGGCAGGCGCTGTACGACTATCGCGCCGACCTGGTGCTCTCCGGGCACGATCACGACTACGAGCGGTTCGCGCCTCAGAACGCCACGGGTGGACTGGAGGAGACGCGCGGCATCCGATCGTTCGTGGTGGGGACGGGTGGGAAGGAGAAGAACGGGTTTTCCACCATCCGCGCCAACAGCCAGCTGCGAGCCTCGTCACTGGGAGTCCTCAAGCTCACGCTGCACGCCGCGAGTTACGACTGGCAATTCGTTCCCATCCCAGGCGAGACCCTCGCCGATGCCGGCAGCGCGGCCTGCATTACCGTGTCGCCGCCGCCCCCGCCGCCCCCGCCGCCGCCCCCGCCGGCACAGACCACGCTCACCATCGCGGCGAGCGCCGACGCGTACATCTTCAAGAACTCCCCGACCCGCAACTTCGGGAAGGCGACCACCCTCCTGGTCGACGCGTCGCCCGCCGCCCGCACCTATCTCAAGTTCCCCGTGACCGGGATCGGATCCAGGACCGTCGTGAGCGCCAAGCTCCGGCTCTACGCCGTCGACCCCTCCGATGTGGGCGGCCGTCTCCATCGGGTCCCGTCCACCACGTGGAGCGAGTCGACGATCAGGTGGTCCAATGCCCCGGCCTATAACGCCACCATCCTCGGCACGATCGGCAGCGTAGTGGTGAATACCTGGTACGAGCTCGATGTGAAGAGCCAGATCACGGGCGACGGGACGGTGTCGTTCGCACTCGAGTCGGCCTCCACCAACGGGGCCGACTACCGGGCCCGGGAGTCGGGCGCGACCTGGGCACCGAGGCTGGAGATCGTCGTTCAGTAGAGGCTTCCGTCAGGGGACATCCCGGATATTTTGGGAGCGTCCCCCGGCCGGCACTCCGGCGGGGTCCTGTGGTCTCAGATCCGCCTCGAGGTCGCCGTGAGTAGGCCGGCTGGTCGTCTATCAGTCATCTCGCCCTTCACCGAGCGACCGTCCCAATTGGACGGCCTCGCCCGGTATGGCGCCGCCATCGCCGCCGTCGCGTTCGCCGCCATCCTGCGTCTCGCCGTGGTCTCCATCTTCGATCAACGCTTCCTCTTCATCACCTTCTTCCTCGCGCTGTTCATCAGCGCCTGGTATGGCGGCTTCGGTCCGACCATCCTCGCCCTCGTCCTGAGCATTGCCATCGTGTATTACGTCCTCTCGCCGTCCGAGCGGGAGCTCGACATGGCCAGGTCCTTGTTCGCGGCTGGAGGCACCCTGTTTGCCGTGATCGGAATAGCGACGGGCTGGCTCGGCGAAACGAGGTTGCGGGCGTTCCGGCGGGTGGAGGAACATGCGAGGGAGGCTGCCGCCGCCGCGGCGCGTGCGGACGGTGAGCGCGAGCGCGCCGAGGACGAGGCCGCGAAAGCGCAGGAGGCAGCGGCCGAGGCGGAGCAGCACGCCGAGGAGGCGAAGGAGGCGCTTCGGGGCCGGCTCCGGGCGGAAGAGGCAGTCCGCTCGCTGCAGCGCCTGGAGAGCATCGGGCAGCTCGCCGGCGGCGTGGCCCACGAGGTCAACAATCAGATGACCGTCGTCCTTGGGGCGGCGGACTTCATCCTGCGGCGCGACGACGTACCCGCGCCGGTCCGCGTCGATGTCGAAGTCATGCGAGACGCGGCCCAGCGATCCGCGGGGATTACAGCCCAGCTGCTCGCCTTCGGACGGCGCCAGATTCTGCGCCCCGAGGTGGTGGACATCAGTGCGGTCGTCGAAGAGTTCCGCTCCGTCCTCAAGCGGACGATGGGTGAGAGGTACGAGCTCGTCTTCGACCTGGCTCCGGACGCGGGACGCGTGCGCGCCGACCGCCGACAGCTGGAACAGGTGATGCTCAACCTGGCACTCAACGCCGCCGATGCGATGCCCAGTGGCGGACGTCTCTCGATTCGCACGTCGCGCGTGGAGCTGGGCGACGCCGATCCGCGATTCCCGCATGAACCGACGGTACGGGCGGGGAATTACGTCCAGATGGCCGTGACCGACGTCGGGACGGGAATGGACGAGTCCACCCTGGAACGGGTGTTCGAGCCGTTCTTCACCACCAAGGGCACCGGGAAAGGGACCGGCCTCGGCCTATCCACGGTGTATGGCATCGTCCGGCAGAGCGGTGGATACATCGCCGCTCAAAGCGTCCCCGGTCAGGGCACCACGTTCGACATCTATCTTCCCGTCACGGGTGAGCCGGTGAGTTCGGCCGCGCCGGTGTTCCAAGCCCGGGATCGGCCTGGACACGAGACGATCCTGGTGGTGGAGGACCAGCCCGAGGTCCGCCAGATGGCGGTCCGCGCGCTGGACGCCGAGGGCTATGTGGTCGTGGAGGCCGCCGACGGGGTTGATGCGCTGGCCATCGTGAAAAACGGGGGCGCGCCGGTGGATCTGGTGATCACCGACCTCGCGCTTCCCCGACTCGACGGATTGGGGCTCTCGCGCGAGCTCGCGACCGTCCTGCCCGGTGTGCCGGTGCTGTTCATGACCGGCTACACGAGCTCGGAATCCATGCGCCGCACCGCCCAGTCGCGGGGCCATCCATTTCTCGAGAAGCCGTTCACCGCCGACGAGTTGGCCCGCCTCGCGCGAGCCGTTCTCGATGCGCGCGACCCCATAGCCCACGGCTGATTGGGGCTGTACATTCTCGGAATGGCAACCACACTACAGCCGTCCAGGCAGCCCCCCCCGTCCGGAGTTGGCGTGCCCACGATCTGGCTCGATGGCAAGTGGTACGATCGGGATACGGCCACGGTCTCGGTGTACGATCATGGTCTCCTCTACGGCGACGGTGTCTTCGAAGGCATCCGGGTCTACGGCGGCCGCATCTTCCGTCTGCGCGAGCACCTCGAGCGCCTCTACGACTCCGCCAAGGCCATCTGGCTGACCGTGCCGATGTCGCTCGACGAGATGGCGGCCACCACCGAAGAGGCCGTCGCCCGCTCGAAGATTTCCGAGGCGTATATCCGCCACATCATCACCCGTGGCGTGGGCGACCTCGGGCTCGACGCCCGCAAGTGCCCCCGCGCGTCGGTCATCATCATCGTCGACACCATCAAGCTCTGGCCCGAAGAGGTGTACGAAACCGGGCTCACGGTGGTCACCGCGGGAACGCCCATTCCCCATCGCGAGTCCCTGTCACCCCGGGTCAAGTCCCTCAACTATCTCCCGCACATTCTGGCCAAGATCGAAGGGGTGCAGGCTGGCGCGGATGAAGTCCTGATGCTCGACAGCCAGGGCAGCGTGGCGGAAGGCTCGGGGCAGAACATCTTCGTGGTCAAGAAGGGCCATATCCGGACGCCGCCCCCGTACGCCGGCATCCTCAAGGGCGTGACCCGAGACGTCATCATGGAGCTCGCGACCGCGGCCGGATACGACGTGGCGGAGTCCATGCTGAACCGCTACGACGTCTACACGGCTGACGAGGCGTTCTTTACCGGCACCGCCGCGGAGCTCGTCGGGATCCGGCAGGTCGATGGGCGGATCATCGGGGATGGCTCTCCCGGACCTGTCACCCGGGAGCTCCGGAGTCGGTTCCAGACCCTCGTCAGGGGCTGAGACCGCCGGACGCGCCGCCGGCGCGGCCCGCCCTTTTTTCGTCTTGCGCGGAGCTGCCGAGTGAGCCGCACCCGCCCGCCAGTTCGACCAGTGTCACTCCACGATCTGCGACGCATCGCCGACAGCCTGACGGTGTTGCGAGGCCATTCGGTCACGGGGGCCACCCTCCGATCCGACCGGCGCCAGCTCCGAATCGAGATGGCCGAGGGGATGATGCTGGTGATTGGCGTGGATCTGGACGAGGGTGGCTACCCTCACCTCGAGGTGGACGTCGTCCGCCAACCCGCCGAGCCCGCCAGTCAGTTGGAGGTCCATTTCGAGCCTGCATAACACCCCATTGGCATGGGGCTTGCCCCTTTTCGAGGGCGCATTTTCTCGGCACTCGGCCTTCCCGTAAGGACAGTCATGGCACCGCCCAACCCGCTCAGCGAGCGGCTGCGCTTCGCCGAGTTCGTACTGGATCGATTGCCCAACGGGCGTTGCCGCGCCCGGGTGGGACTGACGTGGAAGGAGTCCGAGCAGTTCACCGGCGAGAGCGAGGGGCTCTGCTCTCAGGCCGGGGAGTTGCGGTGCGCCGCGGAGGCGTGTGTGCACGCGCTGACCGAGGCGGTCCAAGGCGCGGTGGGATTCGAGCTGCTCGGTGTCAAAGCGGTCCGCGCCTTCGACTCCACCGTAATCATCGTATCTCTCGCGACCCAGGGCGACGAAGGCGGTCACCGCGTGGTCGGCTCGTACCTGACGGAGAACGACGCCGCGCGCGGCGCAGCCCTGGCGGTACTCAACGCGACAAATCGCATCCTTGGCAACCGACTCTTCATGCGCTGAGGGCCGGCCCCCGTGCCTCAGTTCGCCCATGCTCCCGCGGTTTGCCTGCCGGAGCCCGTGCCATGCCGCATCTGACGGCCTGATCCCGAACGATACCCGAAGGACCGACTGATGCGCCGCTCCCTGCCTCTCATCGCATTCGCCCTGTGCCTGGTCGCCTGTGGAGGCGGGGGCAAGCCGCCCGAGACCACTCCTTCCCCGCAGGCGTCCAGCGCCGCATCAAAATCAAACCCTCGCACGTCAACGCCAGCCCCGGACATCGCCGAGCTCCCGCCGGCGCCGGCCATGGACACGACTGTGCCCAGGGAGGAGCTGATCGCGGAGCGGCGGATCGCGGCGGACTCCGCCGCCGACGCCCGGGTGCTGGAGGCCCTGGCCGAGGCCGCCCCGTCAACCGACGAGAGCGACGACGCCGTTCGGGAGGACGTGCTCGGCGCCGACGCGGCTGGCGGAGCCAAGTCAATCGCGGGCGCGGTCACCTGGGACATCGACGTCGCCAATTTCAACAGCCATAACCGGGTTCAGTACTACCTCGATTTCTTCCGAGGGCCCGCGCACGAGCGCTTCGGGATCTGGCTCACGCGAATGCCTCGTTATGAGCCCATGATCCGGGATCGCCTGCAAAAGGAAGGGCTTCCCGGCGACCTCGTGTATCTGGCCTTGATCGAGAGCGGCTTCTCCAACGCCGCGACGAGCCGGGCCCGGGCCGTCGGCATGTGGCAGTTCATGAAGGGGACAGCCAAGCTGTACGGATTGCGGGTCGACTCCTGGGTGGACGAGCGGCGCGATCCGTACCGTGCTACCGATGCCGCGGCCAGGCACCTGCGTGACCTGAACGCGAGGTTCGGCTCGCTCTACCTCGCCGCCGCGGCGTACAACGCCGGGGCGGGCAAAGTCTCGCGCGGATTGGGCCGGCTGCCGGATGACGACGCCGACTCGGTGAACACGGACGCGACCTTTTTCCGACTGTACGACACGAAGCTGCTGCGGCGCGAAACCAAGGACTATGTGCCCAAGCTGATCGCGGCGGCGCTCATCGCCAAGGAGCCGCAGAAATACGGCTTCGATCCCGGGGATGCCCAACCCACCGCCTACGACTCGATCGTCGTGCCCAACATGACGGGGCTCGATGTGATCGCCCGACTGGCCGATACGACGGTCGCGGCCATTCGGGAGATGAACCCGCAGTACCTCCGGCTTGCGACTCCACCCAACGTTCCGTCCGTCGTCCGGATTCCGGCCGGGCGCGGCCCCGTCACCCTCGCCGCGTACGCCGAGCTGCCGGCCTCCAAGCGGGTCACCTTCGTCGAGCACGTCGTCAAACGTGGCGACACCATGGGCGCCATCGCGAGCCGCTACCACGTGAGCCTGCGGCTCCTCACCGACGCCAATCCCCGCGTGCGCGGCCGGGTGCTCCGGCTTGGCACGATCATCGTGGTTCCCACCAGCGGGGCGCTGTCGGCCTCGGTTGCACGCCGCGTGTCGGACACCCCCTCGCCCGCCTCGAGCACGTCCTCGGGATTCCACCTGGTGCGGCGTGGCGAGACGCTATCGGGCCTGGCGGCGGAATACGACGTGGCCGTGAGCCAGCTGCGGGCGTGGAACCTCCTGGGACCGTCGGAGAAGATTCGGACTGGACAGAGGCTGCGGGTCGCGCCCCTGGGCGGCAGCAAGCCTTCAGCTGCCCCGAGGACGCCGACTGGGGCGCCTCCGGCTGAAGGACGGGTGCACGTGGTGCGGCGGGGTGAAACGCTGTCGGGCCTGGCGAAACAGTACGGCGTTTCGGTCCAGGCCCTCAGGAATGCGAACGGTCTATCGGAGCGGGATCGAATTCGAGCCGGCTCCTCACTCAAGATTCCCGGTTAGCGCCAGCCGGGCTCCGTCGTCCTCGGCGGAGTGTAGCCATCAAGTACCGCGGCCGAATAGCCGTTGGCCGGATCGCCGCCGCGGGCCAGGATCTGGGTGACCTTGGTCGGGCCGCGATTGTAGGCCAGCAGGGCCAGGTGCGTGTCGCGGTCGAAGCGCTGCAGCAGATCGCTGAGGAAGCGGAAGCCGATCCGCAGGTTCACGTCGCGCTGAAACAACTCCTTCTCCGTTACGGACGGCTCGTAATATCTCGCGGTGGCGGGCTGCACCTGGGTATAGCCCAAGGCGCCCGCGCTGCTCCGTGCATCCGCCTTGAAGTTGCTCTCGATCTTCACCAGCTGATAACCCAGAGCCGGGTCGATCCCCTCAGCCAGCGCGATATCGTAGATGGCGCCGGCGAGGTCGGCCGGGATCTGGTATTTGGCCGAGTTCGCCAGGATCGCGTTGGCCCGGTCGAGCTGAAGCCTGGCGAGCGCCACCTCGCCGTTCGCCGCGTCGAGCTGCTGGCCGAGACTTCCCAGGCGGCTCACGATCAGACGCACGTCGGGTAGACGTACCGTGTCGCCGGCGTTGACCCGCCGGGTCCACCCCGCCAGCGACGCCACCACTCCCACCGCGGCGAAGACGATCACGCCTCGGGTCAGGAGCCGGCGGGTCGCCTCGCCCGGACGTCTCGTTGTACTTGTCGGTCGGTCGCTTCATGGGCCAACCTCCATCTATGAGAATGCGTCTGCCGCCTCAGGACCCGGCGCGGCGCCAGTCTCCTCGAGTACCACCGGTCTTGCTCAACAGGCGTACATCCTGAATTGTCATGGCCCGGTCGACGGCCTTGACCATGTCGTAAACTGTCAGACACGCCACCGATACCGCGGTGAGCGCCTCCATCTCCACCCCTGTGCGTCCGGTCACCTTGGCGGTGGCCACGACCCGCACGCCGGGGAGCTCCGGCACCAGAACTGCCTCCACCGTAACAACATCGAGGCCTAGCGGATGGCAGAGCGGGATCAGCTCCCCGGTCCGCTTCGCTCCCATGACGCCGGCGACTTCGGCCACCGCCAGCACGTCGCCCTTGGCAACGGCCTGTTTCGCCACCAGGTCGTACGCCTCGGCCGACATTCGCACCGACCCCTCCGCCACCGCCGTCCGCTCACTGTCGGGCTTGGCGCCCACGTCCACCATTCGTGCCCGCCCGGATGGATCGAGGTGACTCAGCTTCACAGGTCCTCCACCAGCTCTCCGGTCAGCACCGCGAGCAGGAGCTGTGGATTGACGTTTCCCCACGCCGCCTCGCGCGCCTCACTCACCCGCTCGAGCGCCCGCAGCAGCCGCGCGGGGTCCCGATGTGCCTTGAGCGCGTCGGGCAGATGCCGGCCCGTCGGCTGACCGAGCGCAGTGCGTGCCGCCTCCCCCAGCGTATCGGAGAGGGCATCGAGCATGGCCGTGAACTCTCCGCGCGCCGAGAACGGCGTCTGCTTGAGCGCGCGCTCGAGCGCGGGCCCACGGCCGGCGGCCACCGCTTCGATCAACTGGGCCGCGGCCTTGTAGGCGCTGCCCAACTCGTCGCTCTCGGCCATCACAGCCCGGCCGATCGACCCCTGGGCGGCGCGCACTCGGGCGTCGAGCTGTGCCGGGGTCGGTTTGCCGGGCAGCTCGTCCTCGAGAAACGCGCGGACGTCGTCGTCGCTCAGCCGATGCAGCCGCACCGGCGAGGTTCTGGAGCGCATCGTCGGCAACAGCTGCCGAGGATCCGCCGTCGTCAACACGAAGAGGCTCCTGACCGGAGGCTCTTCGAGAAGCTTCAGCATCGCGTTCGCCGCTTCCTGGCTCGCCTCCTGGGGGACGAGCCGCTCGGCGTCTCCGATGATAAATACTCGCCAGCCGCCTTCGACCGCGCTCAGCGAAGCCTGTCGCTGGAGCAGGCGCACACTCGCTATCGGGTGGATCGTCATCCCGTCGGGCGGCCCATAGAGCGGCTGTCGCCGCCGATCGGCCATGACCGTCGCAAGCGCTTCGGCCGCCTCCTCCACTTGTTTGCCCGGTTCCCCGGCCTTGGGCCGGATAATGGGCACAAACCAGTGGAGATCGGGGTGCGCCAAGTCCAGAACCAGGCGACACGACCGGCAACTGGCGCAGGGCTCGACGGCAACCCGCTCGCACAGGAGCAATTGTGCTAACCACAATGCCAGTCGCTGTTTACCAACACCCTGCGGTCCGGAGATCAGAACCGACTGGGGCAGATTGCCTGTCTTCCGGCCCGCCGCGAGGCTACTTCGGGCCTCAAGATGGCCCTTCAGCGGAGGCAGCGGCATACCAAGCAAGCTAGGGACCGCAATGGCTGCCCTGGGCCATGGTCATGTAACATCTTTTTCAACAATCACTTAGGTTACAAGATGGCATGGCTTTATCCGATAGAGTAGGCATTTGACGAGCAAACACTCACTCGCATGAAGTTGCTTGCACTCAGGCGGCTCACCCGGTCAACCTGGGGGAACATGGACGTCTCCGCCATAGTACCCCGTAGCCGGCACCATCCTTCATTCGGCTGAGCACGCTGTCTGCCCGGGCCGGGATGGACGGCCCTAGCGCCGGTATGATAAACGCATGAGTGCGCACAGTTGCCCGCCTTCACACCCCACGATAGCTTTCCGCCGAGCCTGCGGCCAATTCGAGCATTCGAGCCGGAGCCTGGCTATTGGTCGCATCCTTCCCGAGTAGCTCAGCTGGTAGAGCAGGTGACTGTTAATCACCGGGTCGGGGGTTCGAGTCCCTCCTCGGGAGCCTTGACGATTCAGCCACGAACATACGGAGTACACGAGAGGGGTGCCTGGCAGCACCCCTCTCGTGCGAATGGGATTAATTTCCGCTGACCTCCATCACACGGCAGGAGCCTGCATGTCCAAGCGGGAAGATCAGCGGATCGCCGCGCTGGCAAAGAAGAACGCCGCCAAGGTCGTGGTTCCCAAGAGCGAACGGGCCACCAGATACGATCCGACGCTCAGACAGCGCCCCGACGAAGAGGACGGCGAGACGCGCCGGCTCTTCAAAGAGATGAAGAAGCGCGAGTTCTAACGGCCTCGGGGGCGCCGGAAAACGGGGCGATCCTCGTCTCCCTCGAATTCATCGCGCGGGCGAGGGGTCGGAGGCGGCGGGGGTGGAGGTGACGGCGGCAGGCGCCGCTCACCCGACTGTTCTCCGGGCTTTCGCCTGGGTGGCGGAGGCGTCCGGGGCCCCACGCCGCGCGACCCTTGCGCAGGCGTCTTGCGGTAGGGCCGGTCGAGAACCGGCTTTGGGGGGGTAGCCGGCGCGGGCGCGGAGATCCGCTCGGTTGCCGCGAGAATCCCCTTGGCCGACTGGGCGGCGATCCGGATCGTCTCCAGGGACGTCTCGAGCGCATCCCTTACCTGGGCCTCTACCCGCGGCGATTCCATCTGGAGAATCGCGCGCACCAGCTCGCGGGCCGTGTCGGGTCCCACCGGAAGTCCCAGCTCTCCCAGGCGCTCGCACACCATTTCGATCGTGCTCAGATCCGGCTCGTGGGACCGCACTGGCTCGGAGATGTCGTTCATCGCCTGGTCTCCTTCCTCGTCATTCACCTACATGTCTATCGCTCGCCACAGGTACCAGCTCGCCACGCTGCGATAGGGCCGCCATCGCTCCGCTCGCCGGGTCATAGCCTCCGGCGTCGGCAGGCCGCGAGTCCGGAAGGTGCGCGCGTAGCCTTTTCGCACGCCGAGGTCGGTAACAGGCAGAACGTCGGGTCGCCCGAGCCGAAACAACAGCAACATCTCCACTGTCCAGCGCCCGACCCCCCGAACCACGGTGAGACGCTCGATCAGCGTATCATCGTCCATCCGTCGGGCCAGCGCCATCGAGGGGACCGTGCCGTCCATCGTGCGCGCCGCGAGATCCCGGAGAGCCGCCGCCTTGGCCGCTGAAAGGCCGGCACCACGAAGCAGCTCGACCGGCGTCTCCGCGATATCGCTCGGCCCGGGGAATCTTTTCGGATGATAGAGCGCCACCATGCGGCCGAGAATGGTCTCGGCGGCCCGGCCGGACAACTGCTGATAGACGATGGACTCGGCCAGCGCGGCGAAGAGGCTCTGGGTAGGAACCGGCTGAAGCGTGAACGGACCGGCGCGGGCCATGAGGTCATCGAGCCTGGGTTCGACCGCCCGGAGATGCCGGCAGGCCAGCGCGGGGTCATAGTCGAGGCCGCGAAGCCTGGGAGCACGAGTGGCCATGGTCCAAAGATAACCGCTCGCCTTGACGCCGCAGCCAGCCGAGCGTTCCCTTCCGCGCATGGAACCCGATGAATTTCGCCGACATGCCCACGCGCTGGTGGACTGGATGGCCGACTACATCCGGGATGTCGGCCGGCTGCCGATCACCCCCGCGGTCAGCCCCGGCGACATCCGCCGCCAGCTTCCCGCCGCGCCGCCGAACGACCCGGAGCCCTTCGACCGGCTTTTCTCCGATTTTCAGCGTCTTGTCGTACCCGGCATGACTCACTGGAATCACCCGGGCTGGATGGCCTACTTCCCCGGCAATACCAGTCCCGTCTCCGTTCTCGGCGAGATGTTGACCGCGACGATGGGCGCGCAGTGCATGTCCTGGGCGACATCGCCGGCGGCGACCGAGCTGGAACAGCTCGTGATGGATTGGGTGCGACAGATGCTCGGCCTCCCGGAATCATTCACCGGGGTCATTCAGGACACGGCCTCGACCGCGACCCTCGTCGCGCTCCTCACGGCACGGGAGCGGGCGACGGCATACGCGGCCGGAACGCGCGGGCTCGCGGGGAACGGCCCGGGACTCACCGTGTACGCATCGCGAGAGGCGCACTCGTCGGTGGACAAGGCGGTGAAACTCGCCGGGTTCGGGCTCGACAATCTGCGCCACATCCCCACCGATGCTACGTTCGCCCTCGTTCCGGCGGAGCTGGAAGGCGCTATCACGGCCGACCGGGCGGCGGGACTCAGGCCTGCCTGTGTGGTTGCGTCGATCGGGACCACCTCTTCGACCGCGGTGGATCCGGTGCCTGCCATCGCCGAGACCTGCCGGCGGCACGGTGTCTGGCTGCACGTCGATGCCGCGTTCGCCGGGGCCGCGGCCCTCGTGCCCGAGCTCAGAGGGCACTTCGCCGGGATCGACCAGGCCGACAGTTTCGTCTTCAATCCCCACAAATGGATGCTGACGAACTTCGACTGCACGGCCTACTTCGTCCGTGATACCGACGCGTTGTTCCGGACATTCCAGGCCTCACCCGAATACTTGCGGACGACGCACGACCCCGACGTCGTGAACTATCGCGACTGGGGCATTCAGCTCGGGCGCCGCTTTCGGGCGCTCAAGCTCTGGTTCGTGATTCGGAGTTACGGCGTGGAGGGGCTTCGGGCAATGGTTCGCAACCATGTGGCGCTGGCGCGGCAACTGGCGGATTGGGTGACCGGGCGAGACGATTTCGAGCTGATGGCGCCCGTTCCGTTCAGCCTGGTCTGTCTGCGCTACCGGCCGGCCGGGAAGACCGCCGAGGAGATCGACCGGATCAACCAGCAGGTACTGGAACGGGTCAACGCCGGGCGACGCTTCCATCTGACGCACACGCGGCTGGACGGTCGGTATGTGATCCGTGTCGTGGTGGGACAGCGGACGACGAGCCGCGAGCACGTCGAGGCGGTGTGGCGGGAGATCCAGGACGCGGCCTACCGGGCGTAAGCCGTGTCGGTGAGTGCATCGGCGTGCCCGGCAGTGATCACCCCGCGAGCGCGGGGGCCAGGGCGGGAGCCAGCAGCGGCCGGAGATATCTGCCGGTGTGGGAGATCGCGGACGCGGAGACCTCCTCCGGGGGGCCCTGGGCGACGAGACGGCCGCCGCCGTCGCCGGCCTCGGGCCCGAGGTCCACGATCCAGTCGGCGCGCTTGATGACATCCAGATGGTGCTCGATCACGACAACGGTATGCCCGGCATCCACCAACCGGTCGAGCACCTGAATCAGGACCCGCACGTCGTCCAGATGCAGGCCCGTCGTGGGCTCGTCGAGAATGTAGAGCTTGCGGCCTTCGCGCTTGCCCGCCTGGGCCAGCTCGCGCGCGATCTTCAATCGTTGCGCCTCGCCACCCGAGAGGGTGGTCGCGGGCTGCCCGAGGCGGAGGTAGCCCAGCCCCACCTGCTGGAGATGCCAGAGCGAGGTGCCCAGCCTGGCCTGATGGCGGAATCGGGTGATGGCCTCGTCGACCGTCCACTGCAGCACGTCGTGGATGGAGTGGCCCTGGATCTGGACGTCGAGCACCTCGCGGCGGTAGCGCGAGCCGCCGCACACTTCGCAGGGGACGAACACGTCGGCCATGAAGACCATCTCCACCTGGACATGGCCGGCTCCCTCGCAGGCGTCGCACCGGCCGCCCGGCACGTTGAAGGAGAACGTGGTGGGCGAGTAGCGGCGCCGGCGCGCGAGCGGCTGCGCGGCGAACAGCTCGCGAATGTCGTCGAAGCCCTTGATGTAGGTGATCGGGTTGGACCGGGGTGACCGCCCGATCGGCGACTGGTCCACCAGCAGTACGTCGCGCAGGAACTCCCAGCCCGTGAGCGACGCGACCCGGCCCACCTGCTCGCCGAGGTGACTCTTGGCCGAGTGCCCGCCTCGAAGACGGCTCTCGAGATTGCGATAGATCACGTCGTAGAGCAGCGTGCTCTTGCCGGAGCCGGAGACGCCGGTCACGGCGGTGAGGGTGCCGAGCGGAATGTCGACGTCCACATCGTGCAGGTTGTGGAGTGTCGCCCCGCGAACCTTGAGCCACTGCGGCCCCGCCGGCCGGCGGGCGCTGGGGACGGCGATGCGCTTTTCGCCGCTCAGGTAGTGACTGGTGAGCGAGTCGCTCAGCGCGGTGATCGGGCCGGCGTGGACCACATGGCCGCCCTTCTCGCCGAGCCCGGACCCAGCTCGAGCATGAAATCGGCCTGGCGGATGGTGCTGAGGTCGTGCTCGACGACGAGCACCGTATTCCCGGCGTCGCGCAGCCGCCGCAGCAAGGCGAGCAACCGGTCCGTGTCGCGTGGATGGAGCCCGATCGAGGGCTCGTCGAGCACATAGAGCGTGTCCACCAGTCGCGACCCCAGCGCATTGGCCAGGGCGATGCGCTGGGCCTCGCCGCCGGACAGCGTGCGGGTCTGGCGCTCGAGCGTGAGATAGCCGAGACCGACGTCGAGGAGGAAGTCGAGCCGCGCCTCGAGCTGGTCGAGCACCAGCTGGGCGATCTCACGCTCGAAGGGCGGCAGCGACAGGTCGCGCACCCAGGTGTGGATCGCCTCGACCGGGCGGGCGGCCACGGCCGCGATGTTCTCTCCGGCCACTCGCACCGCGAGCGCGTCCGGGTTCAGACGCGTGCCTTCGCAGGCGGGGCAGGTGTGGGCCAGCTGATACTGGCGAAGAAAGACCCTGATGTACTGCTTGTAGCGCTTCTCCTCCAAGCCCTTGAGGAATGGGAAGATGCCGACGTAGCGTCCCTTCCTGCCATGGAGCAGGTCGCGCCGGTGTGCCGCCTTGAGCCTCGACCATGGCCGGCGGGGATCGGCGCCGATCGACTGGGCGAACTGCAGCAGAAGCCTCCGTCGGGTCTCATACCGAGGCTTGGTCCACGGATCGATGGCGCCCCCGGCCAGGCTGAGCTCGGGATCGGGAATGATGAGGGACTCGTCGTACTCCAGCGTCGCGCCGAAGCCGTTGCAGGTGGAGCAGGCGCCGCGCGGGTTATTGAAGGAGAAGAGTGCCGGCGTCACCATGGCCGCGGGCGTGTCGCAGGCGCTGCAGGCCGGGTGGCGGGTGAACCTGAGGCGCCCGGTCTCGCCCAGCGCGACGGCGATGCCCTCCCCCTCCTGGAAAGCCGTGGCCACCGCTTCGGCGATCCGGCCGATCATCTCGGGGGCCGCCTGCAGCCGATCCACCACCACCAGCAGCTCCTCGACCCGGGTCAGGTCGAGCTTTTTCGGCAGCTCGTCGAGCCGGTGGGGCACGCCGTCGGCCAGCACGCGCACGAACCCCAGCGCGGAGAGGTTCTCGACGACCGCGTCGTGGGTGAGACGGGCGACCGGAGGAAGCGGAAAGCAGACCTGAAGCCGGCCGGGCCCAGCGGCCACGATGTCGTCCGCGGCCGACTGCGGGGTGTCCTTGCGCACCGGTGCGCCGCAAACGCGACAAAAGCTCCGGCCGACCCGGGCCCAGAGCAGGCGCAGGTGGTCATAGACCTCGGTGGCCGTGCCGACGGTGGACCGGCTCGAGACGGTGGGATTTCGCTGCTCGATGGCGACCGACGGGGCCAGGCCCTCCAGGTGGTCCACCAGGGGCTTCGGCATCCGATCGAGGAATTGCTTGGCGTAGGTGGAGAGGGACTCGATGTAGCGGCGCTGGCCTTCGGCGTAGATGGTATCGAACGCGAGCGAGCTCTTCCCCGAGCCGGACGGCCCGGTGATCACGATGAGCGCCCGATGCGGCAGCTCGACGGTGATGCCCTTGAGATTGTGCTGTCGGGCGTTGACGATGCGGATGACGGCGTCGGACATGCTGGCCGAAGGATAACCGAAAGGCGGCGGAATGGCGGAATGGCGGAATGGCGGAACGGCGGAACGGCGGAACGGCGGAACGGAAGGAATATGGAAGCGACAGCGTGGGCGTGCCGCCGTTCCTCCGTTCCCCCCCTTCCGTCCTCCCCTTAACTTACGGGCTCATGTCCCGCTTGCTCACGCCGAAGTTCCTCCTCCGCGGATTCGAGTTCTCCGTCCTGGCCTCCCTGGCCGGCTTCGGGATCACCCTGATTTACGGCAACGACTTCCAGGCCTTCCTCAAGGGCGTGAGCCGGGTGAATTGGGGGTGGGTGCTGCTCGGCATGTGCCTCGCGTCGTTGGACTGGCTCGGCGGCGGGCTGAGGCTCTGGGTGGTGGCGCGTCACGTCCACCCGAAGCCTTCGCTCAAGGGGATGTTCCTGGCAGGCGGGATGGGGGCCTGGGCGGGATACATCACGCCCCTCAACTCCGGCGCCGGCCCGATGACGATGTACACCATGCGGCGCTTCGGCGTGCCGTTGCCGGTGGCGGTGACCTCGACCTTCATGAGCTTCGTCGCCACCATCATGTTCTTCGCCATCGCCGGGCCCCTGGCCCTGCTGTTCGGGGCGGGCCGGTCCCTGGGCCAGCGGGGGAACGTCCTTGGCCTCTCGCTGTACGATCTCTTTCAGGGCAGCCTGACGGTCGTGGCGGGCATCGGCGTGCTCATGGCGTTCGTCATGTTCTTCCCGCGGCTCGTGCGCGATCTCATTCATCGGATCGCCGAGTCGGTGGGCCGCCGCAGCCGCCGCGTGGCCGACCGGCTGGAGCATCTGCGGGAGGGCATCGACGAGATGCACAAGAGCGTGATCGCCTTCAACAGCCCGAGAGGGTGGCTCTCGCTCTTCTGGGCGACGATCCTGTCGGCCCCGTCGCACGCCAACAAACTGCTGGCGGGTTACGTGGCGCTTCGGGCGCTCGGACTGCACGCGAACTTCGTCGACATCCTCCTCATCCAGACCCTGGTGATGTTTCTGCTGTACTTCGCCCCGACGCCGGGAGCGTCCGGCGTAGGCGAGGTGCTGTCGGCCGCGGTGATGTCGTCGTACGTGCCGAGGGGGCTGACACCGATCTACATCCTGGTCTGGCGGCTCATCCTGACGTATTTCACGCTTGGCTTCGGCTTCCTTGTCTTCTCGAGCTGGGTCCGCCGCGGCCTCAGAGCGGTGGACCAGGACGCCCTGGCCGAGCCCGCGGCATGACGCCATGAGTGCGATGCAGGAGGATTCCGAGGCCCCACCCCCCGGCTACGACGTCGCGCTCCTTCGCCGGCTGCTCCGATACATCCGTCCCTACCGCTGGCTCATCGTCATCGCCCTGGTGCTCCTGCTGGGCCAGTCCGCGCTGGCATTGGTCGGGCCCCGGCTCACCGAGCACGCCCTCGACGTCGCCATTCCCCACCGCGATCTCGACCTCCTCGGCCTCCTGGCTACGATGTATCTGGCGACGATGCTGCTCGAGTTCGTGGTGGAGTACGGCGGGGCGCTCCTGACGACGTTCATCGGGCAGCGCGTGATGTACGATCTCCGCATGGAGATCTTCGGGCATCTCCAGCGGCTCAGCGTGACCTACTTCGACCGCAATCCGGTGGGCCGCCTGATGACCCGGGTGACCTCCGACGTGGAGACGCTGAATGAGCTGTTCTCCTCGGGTGTGGTGACCATCTTCGGGGACGCGTTTACGCTGATCGCCATCATGGGGATGATGCTGGCGATCGACTGGCGCCTCGCGCTGGTGACGTTCGCGGTGATTCCGCTCGTCTGGCTCACGGCCAGGGTCTTCCGTAGGCGCGTGCGGGATGCCTTCCGGGACATCCGGGTTCGCCTCGCCCGCCTCAATTCGTATCTCCAGGAGCGGCTCTCGGGGATGCGCGTGGTCCAGCTCTTCGGGAGAGAAGCGAGCTCGGCCCGGCGGTTCGCCGAGCTCAATCGGGACCATCTGAGCGCCCACCTACGATCCATCACGATCTACGCGGTGTTTTTCCCCGTCGTGGAGGTGCTCACGGCGGTGGCGATGGCGCTGCTCCTCTGGTACGGCGGTCTCCGGACGCTCGAGGGGACGCTGACCTTGGGCGTGCTGGCCGCGTTCATCCAGTATACCCGCCGATTCTTCCAGCCCCTTCAGGACCTCTCCGAGAAGTTCAACCTGCTCCAGAGCGCGATGGCGTCGTCGGAACGGGTCTTCTCCCTGCTCGACGAGCCCGTCCTCGTCCGCGAGCCGGCCGTGCCCACGAAGCTGCCGCATCCGGTGCGGGGGGCGGTACGCTTCGAGAGCGTGTGGTTCCGTTACAGCGCCGACGGCCCCTGGGTTCTGCGCGACATCTCGTTCGAGGCGCTGCCGGGCCAGACGATCGCGCTGGTGGGCCATACCGGCGCCGGCAAGACGACGATCGTGAATCTCCTGCTTCGATTCTACGATCCCGATCGGGGCCGCATCACGGTGGATGGCGTGGATATCCGAGAGCTCTCGACGGGTGACCTGCGCGCGATCATCGGGTTCGTGCAGCAGGATCTGTTTCTCTTCACCGGCGACATCCTGCACAATCTCACGCTCGACGCGCCGGTCACGCCCAAGGCCGCCCGCGAGGCCGCGCGCCGGGTGGGAGCGGATCGGTTCATCGAACGGCTGCCGTCAGGCTACGCGCACGAGCTCGGTGAGCGAGGCCGCAGTCTGAGCGTGGGTGAGCGGCAGCTCTTGAGCTTTGCTCGGGCGCTGGCTCTCGACCCCAGGATCCTGGTGCTCGACGAGGCGACGAGCTCGGTGGACGCGGAGGCGGAGGCGCAGATCCAGCGGGCGATCGGCGAGCTGATGTCGGGCCGCACCAGCCTCGTCGTCGCCCATCGCCTGAGCACGATTCTCCACGCCGATGAGATCCTGGTTCTGCATCATGGCGAGATCCGGGAGCGCGGCAGCCATCGCGCGCTGCTCGCCGCGGAGGGGATCTACCAGCGGCTGTATCAGCTTCAACTGCGTGGACAGGAGCAGCGGAAGATTGCGTAAGATTTGGCTGCTTGCCTGCTTACGAGCCGGGAGATACGTTTGTCGGCGACCGCCCTCCTGCCTGGGAATTGGCCGATGATGCATCTCGAAATCGGTGGCGTTCGTGTTCCGGTGGCAACCGGTGAAACCTTCATCGGGTCGGCACCGGACTGCGCCATTCTCCTCGAAGGAGAGGGGGTACGGCCCCGGCACGCGGTGCTGCAGGGAACCCCGCAAGGCGCGGCCGCCATCCGCACCGCCTCGCCCGAAGCCGAGCTGCTCGTCAACGGCGTCAAGCTCGGCTCCGACCCGACCCCGGTGCTGCATGGCGACAAGATCCAGATCGGGCGTCACGAGATTCTCGCCGTCGATCCCCGCCGCTCCGGCCACACCCAGCTCTTCGACAGCGGCGCGTTCGCCGATCTCGTGCCGCTGCCCCGCACCGCCTCCGATGTCCCCGCCGCGCCCACCGGGGGTCGCATCGTGTGCCTGACCGACGGCCGCGAGTACGAGGTCGGTGTCAACCCGCTCGTGTTCGGGCGCGACGCGGGATCCGACGTCGTGGTGAGCGGGAGCGACGTCTCCCGGCGGCACGCCGAAATCCAGGCCACGCCCGAGGGCTATGTCCTGATGGACGTGAGCATCAACGGCACCTACGTGAACGGGGAGAGGGTCGGCCGGCGGCACCTGCTGGCCCGTGCCGATGTCATCCGGATCGGCCACGACGAATTCCGCTTCTATGCCGACGCGGCCCCGCTTCCCGGACCGAGACCGCCTCGGAGCGTCCCCATGGCCACGCCCGTGCGCCCGCCGACCGGCGCCGGCGCACGGCTGTCGGACACGATGCATGGACTGCCGTCGTCCGAGCTCAAGTCGGCGGTCACGCCGACGGCCCCCACGGTGGCGCCGCTCGCCTCGCTCCTCATTCGCAACGGCACGTTCAAGGGCAAGCGCTTGCCCGTCAAGGTGCCGATCGTCAATATCGGGAGGGCCGACTTCAACGACGTGGTGCTGGCCGACCCGAGCGTGAGCACCAGCCACGCCAAGCTGCAGCGGCGGGACGGGGTATGGATGCTGAGCGACGTCGGCTCCACCAATGGCACGTTCGTCGAGAACGAGCGTGTTGCCGGTGAGGTGCCGCTGAGCCCGGGGACCACGGTGCGATTCGGTGAAGTGGCGGTGCTGTGGGAGCCGTTCGACCAGCCGGTCAGCAAGCCCGCGCCGGGCACCCGCGTCGTTGGGGCCGTGGACGTGCCCTCGGCGCCGGCCCCCGAGAGCACGCCGCAGGAGTCCTCCCGCCGTCCCCTCCGCCCCCCAGCCCCCCGGCCGGACGGTCCTCCGACCTGGCTGATCGGAGTGGTGGTGGTCGTGGTCGCCGCCCTCGCCTACCTCCTCCTTCGCTAGCGGACCGGTCTCGTGCATTTCACCTGTGCGGCGCGCACTGACGTCGGCATCGTCCGATCCGGCAACGAAGACAACTATCTCATGCTCGCCGACCGGGGAATCTTCATCGTGGCCGACGGCATGGGGGGGCACGCGGCCGGTGAAGTCGCGAGCGAGATGGCGGTCCGGATCACCTCTCACCAGATCGGCTCGCTGCGAGGCGTGTCGGACGAGCAGGCCGGCGAGCGGGTGCGCGGGGCCATCCGCGCGGCTAACGACGCCATCTTCGAGCGGACCATCTCGGAACAGGACAAGCGCGGAATGGGCACCACCGCCACCGTGCTGGTGCTCTTGCCCGGGCGCTACCTCATCGGTCAGGTGGGCGACAGCCGGGCGTATCTCCTCCGCGGCGGTCAGTTGGAGCAGCTCACCAAGGACCACTCCTACGTCCAGGAGCAGGTGGATGCGGGACTGCTGACCCCGGACCAGGCCCGGGTCCACCCCTACAGCAACGTCATTACCCGCTGTGTCGGCGCGAGCGTCGACGTCGTGCCCGACATCTACTTCGGCTCGCTCGAGCAGGGGGACGTGCTGCTGCTGGCATCCGATGGCTTGACCGGAATGCTGGAGGACGAGCAGCTCACCCGCATTCTCGCCGCGGAGGGCGGCCCGCAGGGCTGGGTCGACCGTATGGTCACCGAAGCCAACCGGCGCGGCGGACTCGACAACATCACGGCGATCGTGATCCGGATCGACTCGGTCGGCAACACCGGGGAACATCCGACGGTGGGCGCCAGCGCGGCTGAGGACAGCTAAGAGCTAAGAGCTAAAGCTGAAAGCTGAGAGCGAGACGAACCGCTTTCAGCTTTTCGCTTTCAGCTTTCAGCTGTTAGCTGTCTTTCCAACCGAATATTGGCCCGCGCGAACCGCTCGTGCTCGTCGAGCGGCACCCGCACGAACCCGTGTTTCTCGTACAGCCGGATGGCCGGCCCGAGGACGGTGTTGGACACGATGATGACCCTGATGGCCCCGGCCCGCCGCGCGAACTCCACCGCCGCCTCCATGAGCAGATCGCCGTAGCCCCGCCCCCGCGCCGCCGGACTCACCGCCATTTTCGCGATCTCGAACACGCCCGCCTCGTGGGAAATGAGGGCGCAGGTGCCCAGCACCTCCTCGCCCTCCACGACGAAGAAAATCTCGCCGCCGCCCCGCAGGATGGCGCCTTCCGGATCGGCGAAGACCTCCCGGTCGGCCTCCTCCATCACGAAGTGCTGCTCGATCCAGTCCCGGTTGAGACGCTCGAAGTCCGTCCGGTATGCCGGCCGGTAGGGGACGACGGAGGCCTCGGCGCTAATGGCGGGCGTACACCGAGGTGGCGCCGGCGCTGGTGAACGACACGACCTCGTACGGCTCGACCGGAGCGCCCGGCACCGCCATGCCCGGAGTGCTGGACGGCATCCCCGGCACCGCGAGGCCGGCCACGGCAGGATGGTCCGCGAGGACGCGATGGATGTCGTCGGCGGGAACGTGACCCTCGATCAGGTATTTGCCGACCAGGGCCGTGTGGCACGAGCGAACGTTCTCCGGAACGCCCATCTCGTCCTTGATCGCGTTCATGTCCTCCTCGTCGTGGACGCGGGGGTCGAATCCGTTGGCGCGGAGGTGGTCCACCCATTTCGCGCAGCACCCGCATGTGCTGCTCTTGTAGACGGTGATGGGGGTCGGTGCAGCGCCGGCGCCCGCGGCCATCGCGCGGCGCGCCGTCGCGACGGCCGCCGCGATGCCGGCAGCCTGGAGCAGGAACGAGCGACGGCTCACCATGTGCGAAATCCTCATACCAGGGAAGCTTCCTCCTCGACGCGCCGCGCGACGTCGGCCGCGGGAAGGGCCAGCAGATCCAGAATACCGTTCAGCGGGCGGCTGGGCGACGCGGCCACGAAGACCCGCAGTCGGCGTGCGCTGCGATAGAGCTCGTCCGCCACTCTCGGCAGGCCGAGATGCCCGGCGCGACCCTCGTCAGTGAGACGCTCGGTGGTGCCGGCGCGGGTTCGAAGCGGCAGGTCCACGGCGAGCATCGACGGGCGCGCGGGAAAATCGAGGAGCAGCTCGCCCGCCGCCAGGCCAACCTGGCGCGCGAGCGTGTCCTCCACCTGCTCGAGCAGATCAGGGTCCTCGGCGATCCAGGGCTGGGCGTCGCCGGGCACGTCGCTCGCCGGCAGGTCCAGCGCGCGCTTGTACAGCCGCCGGGTCCGGACGGCGGCGGCCAGCGCATTGGCGCCGCGTGACACCATGAGCTCCATCAGCCCGTCGTCGGTGGCCTCGGCCAGAGCCTCCAGGCCGACCGTCTCCTGCGCCACGGCGACGCGCACCGCCCGCTTGAACATGCACGTCGCCGACCGAACGGCGTGGTGCCAGTACACGTTCCGATACATCTGGTACTTGGCGAAGAGCAGGGACTCGAGCGCGCTGACGCCCTTCTCCTGCACGCCGACCTCGTAGCGTCCCGGCGACGTCTCGAGCAGGGTCAGCGTAGCGAGCAGCCGGTCGACGTCCACCGTCCCGTACGGCACCCCGCACATCCGCGCATCCCGGCTCAGATAGTCGATCTTGTCGAGGTCGAGCGAGCCCGAGATGAGCCCCTGGAGCGGACTGTCGCTCCGTCCGGTGATCAGGGCCCCGAGCGTGCCGGCGAAGTCCGGTCCGCCGATGCTCCGCAGCACCTCGCCCAACTCCGCCCTCCCCAATTTCGCCACGCCCAGGGATTCGTGCGAGGGGAAGCCGGCTTCCTCCAGCGCGTGAGAAAAGGGATAGTGGCCGATGTCGTGGAGGAGTGCCGCCATTCGGACCGCGAGACAGTCCGCTTCGGGGACCCGGTCGAGCTCGCCGTACTCCGCCAGCGTGGCCAGCGCGCGGCGGGTCAGATGATAGGCCCCGAGGGCGTGCTCGAATCTGGTGTGGGTGGCGCCGGGATAGACGAGGAAGGCGTGACCGACCTGGCGGATGTAGCGGAGGCGCTGGACCGGCGGCGTGTCCAGTGCCTGCAACGCCGGCCGGTCGAGGCGTATGTTGTCCCAGAGTGGATCGCGAATGACCTCGAGATCGGGTGGGTCGCCCCGGATCACACGAGGGGACCCGCCGCCGCGGCGCTCGCCGGCGCCTCGCCCCGGAACTGCTCGAAGTTCTCGCGGAACATCGCGACGAGCTTGCGGGCCTGGGCGTCATACGCATTCGGATCCGCCCAGGTCTTGCGAGGCGTGAGCACCTCCACCGGCACATCGGGCACCGACACCGGCACCTCGAACCCGAACACCGGATCCCTGGTGAAGCCGACGTGATCGAGCGCGCCAGAGAGCGCCGCGCGGACCATCGCCCGGGTGTGGCCGAGCTTCATCCGGCTGCCGACGCCGTACGCGCCGCCGGTCCAGCCGGTATTGACCATCCACACCGTCGCCCGGTGCCGCTCGATCCGCTCGCCGAGCATCTTGGCGTAGACGCCCGGATGGAGCGGAAGGAACGGCGCGCCGAAGCAGGCCGAAAACGTGGCGGAGGGCTCGGTGACGCCACGCTCGGTGCCCGCGACCTTGGCCGTGTACCCCGACAGGAAGTGGTACATGGCCTGGTCGGCGGTCAGACGCGCGATCGGCGGCATGACGCCGAACGCGTCGGCCGTGAGGAAGACGATGTTCTTGGGGTGGCCGCCGGCGCCGCCCGGAAGGTGGTTGGGGATGTAGTGGATCGGGTAGCAGGAGCGGGTGTTCTCGGTGAGATGATCGCTGTCGAAATGCACCGCGCGACTGACCGGATCGACGACCACGTTCTCGAGCACCGTCCCGAACATCTGTGACGCGGCGTAGATCTCGGGCTCGCCCTCGGGGCGGAGCCGGATGACCTTGGCGTAACACCCCCCCTCGAAGTTGAAGACGCCGCGGTCGCTCCAGCCGTGCTCGTCATCGCCGATGAGCCGGCGGCTCGGATCGGCCGAAAGGGTCGTCTTGCCCGTCCCCGAGAGGCCGAAGAACACGGCGGTATCACCCGCCGCCCCCACGTTCGCCGAGCAGTGCATCGGCATCACGTTCGACCGGGGCATGAGATAGTTGAGCGCCGTGAAGATCGACTTCTTCATCTCGCCCGCGTACCGGGTCCCCCCGATGAGGACGAGCTTCTTCCCGAAGTGAATGACGATGAAAGTGCCCGAGCGGGTGCCGTGCCGCTCCGGGTCGGCCTGGAAATCCGGGGCGTGCAGGACGGTGAAGCCGGGACGGAAATGGGCCAGCTCGGCGGGCAGGGCGCGGATGAACATGTTACGGACGAACAGCGCATGCCACGCGTTGGGCGTGATGAATCGCACCGGCAGCCGGTAGGCGGGGTCTGCGCCGCCGAAGAGATCCTGGACGAACACCTCGCGCGCGTCGAGATAGCCCCGGACGTCGTCGTGCAGGCGCTCGAACCCGGCGGGCTCGAGCCGCGGGGTCTTCTCCCACCAGATCCGATCTGCCGTGCCGGGCTCCTCGATGACGAACTTGTCCTTCGGCGAGCGCCCGGTGTGGGGTGTCGTGTTGCTTACGAACGCCCCATGATCGGTGAGATGTCCTTCTCCTCTTCGGAGGGCATGCTCGATCAACGCGGGCGGAGTGAGATTGGCGTGAATGCGGATGGGAAATAACCCATGCTCGACGAGAGTGAGACTCTCCCGAGGTAAGGCGCTCGTCTCGGTGCTCATACGCTCCAGTGGCGCGTTGCCGCGCGGCAGAGGACTCGGCGGCCGTTGGACCGGCCGCGCTCCGGCGGGGGAATTATCGGCAGGTTCCGGGCCGTCGGCAACTCCGCGAGCAGGCGCTCAGGGGCCTGCAGCCTCGAGCGAGGACGGGAAGTGGTACAGGACCTCGGCGGTGCTCCGATCGCTGGGGCTGGGCGCCGCCACCGAGGGGTTGAAGTACATGATATCAGAGGGGTTAGGCGAATGGCGAAAGATCCCCAGGCTATGCCCCATCTCGTGGATCGTCGTGAGCGCCAGGCACTCGTCCAGACCCGGGGACCCGGTGGCGGCTTCCGGGTTGATGTAGACCCTGATGGGCAGGCGCAACTGGGTGTGGTCGTCGCTCACGCTCACATCGGTGGCCCCGGCACATTGGGGCGCCAGGTTGGCCTGGAGGCGTGTAACGGACAGCACGGGTCCGGGGGGAGGGCCGGAGCGGACGATCACATCGGCCCCGCTCGAGTCGGCCACGACCGTCGCGTCGTATTCCCCGTAGAGAAAGACGTCCCGCCAGGCCGTGATGGCCCCGGAAACGTCGTCGGGCAATGGGTCAGTCGGCTCGACCCACACGCGCACCGGCAGCCGGTCTGCCGGCCAGTGGAAGGAGATGGTATCCACCCCGTCTCCCGACGGCGACGGCGCCTCCAGCCGCCACTCGTACAAGTCGTCCCGGGCCGGCGAGCCGATGTCGCCGCAGGCGAGCGAGAGCGCCGCGACGGCGGCTGCGGTCCACCACGCCCGCGTCGTCATCGAAGACCTCCGGACAGGCCGACGGAAAGCGAGATGCGGGTCACGCCTTGTGTCTGCGAGAAGCCGCGCGATTCGAGCGTCTCGGTGGTGAAGCGGTGAAAATCCACGCGGACCGACGTCAGCAGGTCCCACCTGGCTGCCACCGGGCGCCGGTAATCCGCGCCCGCTCCCGCCAGAAGCCGTAATGTCCCGCCGGTGAGGAAGATTCCCTCGTCGTCGGCCGGCAGGTACTGAATTCCCCCGAGGCCCAATCGCCAGCGGAGTGCCGGCACGATCGGGCCGTCGAGGCCGAGCATGAGGCTGGCGGTCCGGAGCGTGCCGATGTTGTCCGAGACGTCGTTCTGGCGGCGATGATACTTCCCGCTTGCGAACGTGCCCTCGACGTTGGCCCGGTAGCCGCGGGGGCCGATGGGAAGCGACGCTCCCACCGCGAGCATCGGGGCGATCGACTGGCGCAGCGTCAGCTCGGTGAAGATCACGTCGCGCAGGAGATTGCTGGCGCCGACGGCGCCGGCCCGCGCATAGTACTCGGTTTGGGCGCACAATCCCGGTGCCGCTCCACCAAGGAGCAGCGTGAGGAGAATCAGATGGCGTCGCATCGGTGGAAGATGAGCGCCGGCCGGGTGGCGGTCAACGCGGCCGCGAGGACCTCGCGTACGCGCGGAGACGTCGCATCATGCGACGGTCCAGGGTAAACTCGACCTCGCCTTTCGGCGTCTCGATCAGCTTGGGCACGCCGGCGAAGCGCGGGTCCCGCATGATCCGTCGGAACGGCTCGGCGCCGAGCGAGCCTTCGGCGATCAGCTCGTGGCGATCCCGGCGCGAGGCGAATGGGGTTTTCGAGTCGTTGAGGTGCAGGCACCGGAGCATGTCCCGGCCGATCACGCGATCCCAGCGGCGCCACACCCCGTCGTAATCGGCGACGAGGTCATGCCCCGACGAATAGAGGTGACAGGTGTCGGCGCAAAACGCCACGCGGTGGCGTACCGGCTCGGCCATACGGGCACGCAGCTCGGCAAGCTCGTCGAAGGTGCTGCCGAGGGCGGTGCCCGTGCCGGCCGTGGTCTCGAGCAGGACCATGACGTTGCCCGGCACGGCGCGCAGGCACCGGGTGTACGCGTCCGCATTCCGCCGCAGCCCCTGCTCGCGATCGTCGATGAAGTTGCCCGGATGGGAGACGACGAAGGGGATGCCGAGTGCCGTGCATCGCTCGAGCTCGGCGCGGAACGAAGCCTCCGAGCGCGCCAGGAGGGTCGCGTCGGGGGTGGCGAGGTTGATTAGGTAAGAGTCATGCGCCACTATACATGCAATTCCGCACCGATCGACCTCCCGGCGAAAGGCGGCCTGGATGTCGGCGGTGACAGAGGTCTCCCGCCACTGGCTGGGGGTCTTGGTGAATACCTGGATCGCCGTGGCACCAATCGCCGTGCCTCGCGCGGGCGCCGTCGCCACACCGCCCTGGGTGGAGACGTGGGCTCCGAGCAGGTCGGATCTGGCAGTCTGATGCCTCGTCACGTCGAGTACCCGTGAGCCACGGCGCGCCGCTCGCGCCGCCCGGGCGTGCCCGCGTGCATCTCGCCGGTGACGCATCGGCGCGTCCAAGCGGGTTGGAGCGTGCGCTCACCAGGGCAGGCTTCCAGGTCACTGAAGATTCCGGTCATCCTACGCTGCTCCCTCCCGACGCCATTCTCATCACACTTCCCGATGCCCGCGACCGGCGCCTCGCCGGACTGCTCGAGACCGGGGGCGTCGAGCCGCCGCGCATCGTGATCTTCTCGGCGCAGGATCCCGATGCGCCCGCTGCCGCGCTCGGGCTCGGCGCCGACGACGCGCTGGCCGCGCCGGTTCATCTGCCCGAGCTGTGCGGCCGTCTGGCGGCGCGGATCCGCGACCGCCAGGCGCCGCGCCGCACGCCGTACGAGACGGAGATTCGTGAGGCGCTCCGGGATCTGGTGGCCGAGGCGCGGACGATGCTGCAACCGGATGAGATCGTGGTCGCGCTCGTGCGCCGGCTGGCGCGGGCCTTCTCGCTGGCGCAGTGCGCTTTCGTCATCACCTCGCCGGGTGATGCGCAGGGCCGCATTCTGGCCGATGCCGACGCCCGCTCGTCCGACCCCGGCAGGCTCGATCTCGCCGCCCATCCGGAAATCACCGAGGCCGTCCGCACGCGCCGCCCGGTGGCCGTGCCCGGCAAGGGAAACGGTCACGGCGTGCAGCCGGCGGCGCTGGCGCTTCCGGTGGTGCGCGACGACACCGTCCCCGCTGTCCTGCTCCTCCGGCGCCGCGAGTCCCAGCCTGCACTCAGTCCCGCCCAGATCGAGCTGGCCTCGAGCCTCGCCCAGGTCGCCGCGCAGGCGCTCGACGGCGCGCTTGGGTCGCCCTCGGCCACTCGCAGCGAGGCCGCCACCGGAAGCGGACTCGATCGCCGGCTGCAGGAGGAATTCGAGCGCGCCCGGCGATACTCGCTCAGCTTCAGCCTGGTGCTGCTCGATGTCCAGCCCGGGCACGGGAGCAACGGCGGCACGGCGAACGAGACGGCGGAGCCGTTCCGGCGGGAGGTGGGCGCCCGGTTGCGCCGGGAGCTTCGGCTTCCCGATTTCATCGTGCGTTACGGGGGGGAGGAGTTCGCGATCGTCCTGCCCGAAACGGCGGCCGACGGCGCCCATCGCTCGGTGCTGCGGGTGCAGGAGCGCATTGCCGCGCTCCCGCTCGAGAGCGGCGTGCGTCCGGTGTTCAGCGCCGGCATCGCGTCGTATCCCCATCCCGCCGTGACCCAGGCCGATGACCTCTTCGCCCTGGTCGAGGCGGCGCTCGCCCGGGGCAGGCTGCAGTCGGGAGAGCGTATCGGCTGCGCGGAGTAGACCGGGCGCTAACGCTTCCGCAGCCAAGTCGTCGGATCGAGCGCCACCTGATTCTCGCCCCGGATCTCGAAGTGCAGGTGCGGCCCGTAATCCGAGTTCTCGCCTCCCACCGCTCCGATCACGTCACCCTTCGTCACCGTGCTTCCCAGCTTCACGGCCGCGCTTTGCAGGTGCGAGTACACCGAGTAATAGCCGTTGCCGTGCTCCAGGACGATCGTGAGGCCGTAGGTCCCGAACTGGCCGACCAGGCGGACCTTGCCCGCTTCGACGGCCTTGACCGGGGTGCCGATCGGCGCGGCGATCCCGACGCCGTTCCATCGAATGATCCCCCCGCTCGGCAGGGTGTCCCGCCCGAACCGGTAGACGATGGTGCCTTCGACGGGCCAGTCGAGCTTGCCCAGATCGGCCGTGGTGATCGAGCCCGGGAGCGGCGTCGCGCCGCCGCCTCCGCGCGCGGCTTCCTCGCGGCGGGCCCGCTCGAGCGCGGCCAGCAGCCCGTTGAGCCTGGACTCGTCCTTCTGCAGGACGCCCAGGCGCCGCTCCGTACTGCGCGCCGAGCGCTGGAGGGTCTCGAGCCGACGCTCGCGCTGCTTGGCGAGATCGCTGTACTTGGAGTACTCCGCCTCCCGCTCCTCGCGGGTCCGCGCCAGCTGATCGCGGACGTTGAGGATCTTCTTCCGCTCGCCGACGACCCGGTTGCGGAGGTTCTCGACGTCCAGCACCAGGGCCCGGTCCTGCCGGCTGGTGAGGTAGAGGTACTTATACCGGCTCAGGAGGTCGCCGAACGACTCGGCGGCGAAGAGGGCCTGGTAGGTGTAGAGCGGCCCGCGCTTGTAGATGTCCACCAGGCGCCGCTGCAGTACGGCGCGGCGGTCGGCCAGGTTGTCCTCGGCCAGGATCATCTCGGCGGTCGACCGGTCGAGCTGCGAGGCGAGCCCGCCGATCTGGTGCTCGATCTCGTTCACGATGCGCTGGGTGGACACGCGCTGCCGCTCGAGGTTGCTGAGCTCGTCGTTGACGTCATGCACCTGTCCCTGCAGCCGCTGCTGCTGCTCCTGCAGCTGGTCGCGCTCCCGCCGGATCTCCTCGAGCCGGCGCTTGCTGGCCTCGATCGTGGTGTCCTGAGCGTGAAGAATGGCGGGGAAGATTGCGAGAGCGACCACGAGGCGGAACGACGGAACGGCGGAACGGCGGACCGACATGATGAACCGAGCGCACGTGGGTCGGCTTGATCTGTCCGACCTTCCGCCCTTCCGCCGTTCCGTGCTTCCGTCAAACATGCCGCAAGTGCCGTCCGACACTCACCAGGCTTCCCGCGAGGCCGAGGAGGACGCCGAACAGCACGATGAACAGGAGATGCTCGGGGCGGAAGAAGATCAGGCCCGCGAAGGTGCCGCCGCTCTGGTCGCGAAGGAGGATGTACCCCGCGTAACAGAGGCCGAGCGACATGAGGCCGCCGAGCAGGCCCTTGAGGGCGCCCTCGAGCAGGAAGGGGCCCCGGATGAACCAGTTGGTAGCCCCGACGAGCCGCATGATGGAGATCTCACGCGCCCGCTGCAGCAACGTCAGGCGGATGGTCACGCCGATGATCACCACCGCCACGCCGGCGAAGGCGAGGCCGATCACGAGGCCGACCACGCCGGTGACGTTCCGCAGGTGATCGAGCTTCTGGACCCATTCCTTTCCGAATCGAACGTCGTCGACGAAGCCGAAGCCGCGGAGCCGCTGGGCGACGCTCTCCACCGTGGCCGCGTCCCGCGACCCCTCTTTGAGGCGCACCTCGATCGAAGCCGGGAGGGGATTCACCTGGAGGTCCCGGTACGCGTCTTTGAACTCCACCAGCTCGGTCCGGGCTCGCTCCAGGGCCTGAGCCTCGGTGATGAAGTTGACTTCCCGCACCTCGGGAAAGGCAGCGATGTCCTGGGTCGCCAGGGTGATCGTCTCGGCCGGCGTGCCTCGGAGGACGAAGGCGACGATCTCGACCCGTTCCTCCAGACCGCGCAGCGCTTCCCGCAGATTGATGGCGACGAGGCCGAAGAGCCCGAGAGTGAAAAGGGAGAACGCGATCGTGGTGATGGACAGGGCGGAGAGCAGGGGGGCCCGCCGGAACGAGAGCAGGGCTTCGCGCGTGAGCAGCCTCATTCGGCGGCCCCCGCCTCCGCCTGCTCGGCATCGTCCACCAGGCTGTCGTAGACCACGCCGCCGTCGCGGAGCTCGATGGTGCGATAGGAGGTCTGGCGGACGAGATCGAGGTCGTGCGTGGCCATCACGATCACGGTGCCGCCGGAGTTGATGTCGCGCAGCAGCTGAAACACGCCCCGGGTGGCGCGCTCGTCGAGGTTGCCGGTCGGCTCGTCGGCCACCAGGATCGCCGGGTCGTTCACCAGCGCCCGGGCGATGGCCACGCGTTGCTGCTCGCCGCCGGAGAGCTCACGGGGATAGGCCTGGCTCTTGGCGGCGAGCCCTACCTGGGTGAGTACCCGCGTCACCCGGGCGGCGATGGTATCCCGGCGAGCTCCGGTCACCTCGAGGGCGAAGGCAACGTTCTCCACCGCCGTCCGGTCCTCCAGCAGGCGAAAATCCTGGAACACGACGCCGAGCCGGCGGCGCAGCTTGGGGATCTCATCGACCTTGAGGGTGCTGACGTTGTAGCCCGACACGCGCGCCTCCCCGCTCGACGGCTTCTGTTCGGCGAAGAGCAGCTTCATGATGGTGGATTTGCCGGCCCCGGAGTGGCCGGTGAGAAACACGAACTCGCCGCGGTTCACCCGGAAGGACACGTCCTTCAGGGCCAGCGCGCCGTTGGGATAGGACTTGTAGACGTGGGAGAGTCGGATCACGGGGGGAAAATAGCAGGAGAGCGGCTCAAGGCTGAAGAGCGGCTAAAGGCTAAAGGCTCAAGGCTGAACGCTACCGCCCTTCAGCTTTCAGCCTTCAGCCTTCAGCCTTTAACCGCCTGCTCCAGATCCGCGATGATATCCCGGGCGTCCTCGACCCCGCAACTGAGGCGAAGGAACCCGTCCGGGAATCCGAGCGCGGCGCGGCCCTCGGGGGAGAGTTTCTTGTGCGAGGTGTGCCGGGGCTCCGAGACCAGCGTCTCGACGCCGCCGAGACTGGGCGCGTGGGTGACGAGCTTGAGCCGCCGCAGCATCCGCGTCGCGGCCCCGGCGCCGCCCTTGAGCTCGAGTCCCACGATGCCGCCGAAGCCGTGCAGCACCTCTCGGGCCAGGTCGTGGTCCGGATGACTCTGCAGACCCGGATAGTGGACCTTGGCGAACGCCGGATGGCCCTCGGCCCAGCGCGCGACCTCCATACCGTTGGCGTTGTGCCGCTCCATGCGGAGCGCGAGGGTCCGCATGCCCCGATCCACGAGCCACGCCGCGTGCGGGTCGATCGACTGCCCCCAGAGCCGCATCAGCCTGATGACCTCGTCCACGATCGACGCCGAGCCGGCCACCGCGCCGGCGATGACGTCGGTGTGCCCGTTGAGGTATTTGGTGGCGCTGGTGATCGCGACGTCCGCGCCATGCTCGAGCGGACGGAAGTTGATCGGACTCGCGAAGGTGGCGTCCACCAGCAGCGCCAGACCGAACTCGCGGGCCACCTGGGCCACGGGCCCCAGATCGAGCACCCTCGCCAGCGGGTTGGTCGGTGTCTCGACGAAGATGGCGCGGGTGGACTTCCGCACCGACTTGCGCCAGCCCCGAGGCTTGTCCGGATGCACGTAGGTGATCTCGATGCCGAAGCGTCCCAGCTGCTCGTCGAAGAGCGACTGGGTGCCGCCGTAGATCCACGTGCTGCTGATGAGATGGTCGCCGGGCCGCAGCACGGCCAGGTGGGCGAGCGCCGTCGCGCCCATGCCGCTGGACAGGAACACGGCCTCTTCCGCCCCCTCGAGCAGGGCGTACTTCCGCGCCAGCGTCACCTGGGTCGGATTGTTGCCGTACCGGCTGTAGAGCACCTCGTCGTCGGAGTCGACCGGATTGACGAACGTGGTGCTCTGGAGGAGAGGGGGAGCGACCGGCGCCCCGTTGGCCCGGGCGTGGGTGATGCCGTGAACCGCGATGCTGGACGGGCCGAGGCGGCGGGCCGTCATGCGATGGTGATCGGGAAGTACAGCTCTCCCTCCGCGCGCACGAGCCGGTGAGTCAGGAGGGCAAAAAGCGCGTCTCGGGTCCGCCCGTCGCTCCAGCCGAGCGACCGGGCCAGCTGGAATGGGCGGAGCGGACCGCGCTCGCAGAGACATCCGAAGGCCGCCCGGTCGTCGGCGGTGACCCAGCCGATGAGCTGTGGCGTGGCCTCGCCGTCGGCGGACCCAACGGTCACCAGAGCCAGGCCGTGGTGAATGAGCACTTGCTCGATGGCCTCGTGCTGGTCTTCCCGGAGATTCAGGAGC
The DNA here is from genome assembly GCA_963757525.1 of uncultured Gemmatimonadales bacterium. Lineage (GTDB taxonomy): Bacteria > Gemmatimonadota > Gemmatimonadetes > Gemmatimonadales > GWC2-71-9 > CAVVWJ01. The sequence goes on along the minus strand of CAVWRM010000001.1, from coordinate 300,326 downwards.
ACGAGGACGCGCCCGCGCCGCTCCGCGTCGGCCAGCAGCAGCTTGGCCACGACTTCGTCGGCGCAGCTGAAATCGAGGAGCTCGATGTCGGAGAAGTCGAGGAACGCGGTGCCGCAATCGGATTCGGCGAGGGCGGCCTCGATGCGATCCCTGACCGCGGCCCCGGTGGGACGCGTGATCAGATTCCGATAGGGCGTCGCGGCCGTCTCGCGCAGAAGGTGGCCGATCCGGATGGTTTCAATCATCGCGGCTCGGCTTCTGGCGCCGGGATCGTGATCTGCACCTGGGCTCCGGGGAAAAACGAAAGGTGTTCGCTCAGGGGAACGTCTTCATCCCACGCCGGCACGATCGCGAGCCGCGCCGTGCCGCTGCGGATCGAGATCTTGCCCTCCCACTTGTCGAGAAACGGCTTGATCTGCCGGAAGCCTTGTCCCCGACCGGGGTCGCGAAATCGGCTCACGTTCTGGATCAGCGCCGCTTCGAGCGCCGCGCCATCACCCCACCGCTCGCCGAACCGCTTGGCGTGCGTGCTCTCGAGCGACCGCCGGAATCCGATGCCGGCGTCGCTCACGGCGATTACCGCGACGCGGCGGCCGAGCCGGCGTCTGAATGTATACGTCTGGGCGGCGACCCAGCCACCGGTCCCGGCGTGCTCCACAATATTCTGACATGCCTCCGAAAGCGCCATACTGAATCGGCCGCTGGCCGTGCGCTCGAGGCCGAGCTCCGCGCGGAGAATGCGAGACGCCGTGTCGGAGATCCGATTGACCGCCTCGTGCACGTCTTCCATCGCCCGGACGGGCGTGACGTCGAGCAGCGCGTCCGAGGGTCCGGACGCGGCGGCCTTGGGCACCTTGCCGTGAAGCTCGAAGAGCTCGGCCGCATATCGGAAGAAGCCGATCCGCGACCAGTACGACTTGACGTCGGCGCTCGTCGGCACCGCGAAGAGCGGGCGCTCCCGCCGGGCCTCCGCCAGCGCCTGGCCGGCCGTGAGCATGCCGATCAGCCCGTACGGCGATGCCCACTGCGCCGCGCGGGCATCGAACAGCAGCTTTTCCTCCGGCGGCCAGCTCCCGAAGCCCGCGGCGAACTGCTCGAACGAGCGGTCGTCGAGATGCGCGGGGATCTCGATGACGCGGGTCACGGAACGAGGAGCTCGCCGCGCAGGTGCCGGGAGAGTCCGCCGGCTCCCCGGAGCGCGGCGTTGCGCCCGGCCATGGCGGAGGCGTGACGCAGCGCCGCCTCGACGGGATCGCCGGCGAGCAGGCGGGCGAACGCCGCGGCCCCGAAGACGTCGCCGCAGCCCGTGGGATCGAGGGCCTCGACCTGGGCGGCCTGAATGAGCGCGGTTCTCGGCAAGGCGTCCGGACCATCCGGTGCGGCGACGTACGCCGCCCCGCGGGCCCCCAGGGTCACCACCAGCAGCCCGACGCCGCCGGCGAGCGCCTGGGCGGACAATGACAGGGGATCGGGAGACAACTGCCGCATCTCGTCCTCGTTGAGCTGCACGCTGTCGAAGCACGCGAACCACGCCGGCGCGTCGGCCAGCGGCTGGAGCACGCGCATTCCATCCTGCTGCATGCCCAGGAACAGGCTGTGGAGGTCGGCGTAGATCGGGCCGGCAAAGCCACGGCGCAGCGCCTGGGCCGTGCCGAGACCCAACTCGAATCCCGAGATGAAGTTCAGGTAGATCGCATCGAGGTCGCGCACCATCGGCCCCAGCTCGGGCCAGGTCCACCCCGGGACCCCGCCGGACATCCGCTCGCAGCGGCGCTCCGACGAGTCGTAGTGGAGCACCACGCGGTTGTTCGGCGTGGGCACTTCGATGCACCGGCCTCCGGGCGTCAGTCGCTCGAGCCCGCGCAGAAGGTCGGCGGCCTGCGGCGCCAGGTCGCGCCCGACCTTGATGAGCGGGACGATCTCCCAGTCGGCGGGCAGGCTCGCGTCCAGCCCGGCCAGCGCATAGGCGATGCCGCCCCATTCCTGCAGCGGCGGCACGAGCGGGTCCCGGCCGTAAATGAGGTCCCACACCAGGGACCCGATGATCCCGACCTTAGGCACCCGCCCCCGTCTGGTCGAGGAACACCCTGGCGGCACCGTAGACTCCGGCGGTGTTGATCAGCTCGCCCGGCACGATGCGGCACGCCTGCACCGCGGGCTTGAACGCCCGGCGGGCCACCTCGCGTCGGAGCGGCACGAACAGGTGGTCGCCGGCGAGCGTCACGCCGCCGCAGACCACGACCACTTCCGGATTGAAGACATTGAGCAGGTTTGCGATGCCCGCGCCCAGGAATTTGGCGGTGTCGTTCACGACCTCGAGAGCCAGCTCGTCGCCCTCCTGAGCCGCCTCGTACACGGTCTGCGCCGTGATCATGGACAGCTCGCCGCCGACTTTTTTCGAGAGGAGGCTGTCGGCGCCGGCCTGCAGGGCCTCGACCGCCCGCACGGCGATGTTGGGGCCCGACGCGTAGGCCTCGAGGCAGCCGTAATTGCCGCACTTGCAGCGCCGCCCCTCGGTGTCGATCGTCGCATGGCCGATCTCTCCAGCGACGTCGGACGCGCCGTGGTACAACCGTCCGTCGAGCACCAGCCCGCCACCGATGCCGGTGCCGATCGTGATTCCGATGGCGTGCCGCGCGCCCCGCGCCGCACCGACCCACCACTCGCCCAGCACGGCGCAGTTGGCGTCATTGTCCAGGGCCGCCTGCAGCCCGAGCCGCTCGTGGATGATCTGGCGGAGCGGCATGTTGACCCAGCCGAGGTTCGGCGTGAGCAGCACGACCCCGCTCTTGGTGTCGAGCGGGCCCGGCGCGCCGACGCCCACACCGGCGATCTCGGCGCCCGGCACCTCGCGCCTGGTCTGGGCGATCGTCCGCTGCGCCAGGTCGACGAGGCGATCGACTACCGCGGTCGCGCCGCTTTCGGCCTGGGTGGGCGCCGTGCCCAGGGCGTGGAGGGCGCTGCCGTCCTCGGCGACGCTGCCGACCACCAGGTTGGTGCCGCCGATGTCAATCCCCAGTACGAATCGCACGCCGCGCCTCCACCCCGGTGATGCCGCTGACCGCGGCTGCCACCCGCGCCACCGAAAGCTCGACCATGCACCGATGATGTCCCAGCGGACAGACCTGTGGTCCGTGCGAGCCGCAGGGGCGGCAGGCGAGGCCCGCGAGCTGAACGACGGTGTCGCGCGGCCCTCTTGGTCCGAAGCCCTGCTCGGGGATGGTGGGCCCGAAGACCGCGACGACCGGTGTGCCGACCGCCGCGGCCAGGTGCAGCGGTGCGGAGTCGTTCGTGACGAGAACCGACGCGTGTTCCAGCAGGGCGGCGCAGGCCCGAAGACCGAGATTTCCGGCGGCGCTCCACGCGCGGCCTTCCGCTTCGCGCGTGATCTCCTCGGCGAGCCGAGCGTCCTCCGCGCCCCCGACGACCACGATCGGGTGGTCGATTGCCGCGGCGAGCTCCCGGTAACCCGGCCAGCGCTTGGTGCCCCAGATCGACCCGGGGGCCATCGCGACGAAGCCCGGCGCGATGGCACGGTCGCGCATCCACCCGGCCGCCGCTTCGCGATCGGCCGTGCTCAGCCCGAGCGTCGGGTGTGCCGCGGGAACCGCCGGCTCGCCCGCGAGCGCGAGCAGCCGGGCGATCTCATGGCCGCCCCGCGGACGTGCTACCCGGCTGGTATATGTAACCGCGCCGGCGCCATCCGCGAACCCCGTGCGCTCGGACGCACCCGAGAGGAGTGCCAGCGCCGAGGATCGGATCGAGCGGTGCGGAAGGTAGGCGCGGGCGTACCGGCGACGGCGCAGGCGGCGCGCCAGCCTCCACAGACCCACGAGCCCCGCGTCGGCGCCGCGCTTGTCGTACCGTACAACCTCAGCGACCGCGGGGTGCCCCTCGAGCAGCACCCCTGCGGCCGGCGTCGTGACGACGTCGACCGGTCCGAAGCGCTCGGCCAGCGCCGTCAGCAGCGGCGTCGTCAGCACGACGTCGCCCAGGAACGCGGTCTGGATCACGAGTGTGGCGGAACGGCCCGCCGTTCCGTCCTTCCCTTGTTCCGTCATTCGACCTGCAGCACCGCCAGGAATGCCTCCTGCGGGATCTCCACCGCGCCGATCTGCTTCATGCGCTTCTTCCCTTCCTTCTGCTTCTCGAGAAGCTTGCGCTTGCGGGTGATGTCTCCGCCGTAGCACTTGGCCAGCACGTCCTTGCGGAACGCCGAGATGGTCTCCCGCGCGATGACCTTGTTGCCGATCGCGGCCTGAATGGCCACCTGGTACAGCTGCCGGGGGATCAGCTCCTTCAGCTTCTCCGCCACCTTGCGGCCGTACTCCGTGGCCTTGTCGCGGTGGATGATGACGCTGAAGGCATCGATCGGGTCGCCATTGATGAGCATGTCGAGCCTTACGAGGTCCGACTCCCGATAGCCCGCCATCTCGTAGTCGAGCGAGGCATAGCCGCGCGACAGCGACTTGAGCTTGTCGTAGAAGTCCAGCACGATCTCTCCCAGCGGAAACTCGAAGTCGAACTCCACCCGCGTGGTGTCGATGTAGTGCATGCCGTTGTAGACGCCGCGCCGCTCCTGGCCCAGCTTCATGATGCCGCCGATGTAGTCGGCCGGGGCCATGATCCGTGCCTTGACGTACGGCTCGTCGATCCGGTCGATGCCGGCCGGATCGGGGAGGTTGCTCGGGTTCTCGAGCAGCAGCATCTCGCCGTCGGTGCGGTAGACGTGATACTCCACCGTCGGCACCGTGGTGATCAGGCTCAGATCGAACTCGCGCTCCAGCCGCTCCTGCACGATCTCCATGTGCAGCAGGCCGAGGAAGCCGCAGCGGAACCCGAATCCGAGCGCGGTGGACGACTCGGGCTCGTAATGAAGGCTCGCGTCGTTGAGCACGAGCTTCTCCAGCGCGTCGCGGAGCCCCTCGTACTGGTCCGAGTCGGTCGGATAGATCCCGGCGAACACCATCGACTTGACGTCGCGGTACCCGGGCAGCAGCTCGGGGGCCCGGTCATGGGCGTCGAGCACCGTGTCGCCGACACGAGCGTCGCGCACCCCGCGGAGACTCGCGACGACGTAGCCGACCTCGCCTGCCTCGAGCTCGGACGCGGGGTGCTGTCCCAGCCGGAGGTAGCCGACCTCGTCCACATGGTAGATGTCGTCGGGATGGGAGCCGAACGCGATTTCCATCCCCTCACGAACGGTCCCGTCCACCACGCGGACGCTCGGTACGGCCCCCCGGTACCGGTCGTAGTACGAATCGAAGATCAAGGCGCGAAGCGGCGCGTCCTCCCGGCCCCGAGGCGGCGGAACGCGCGCCACGACGGCCTCGAGCAGGTCCGGAATGCCGGTGCCGTCCTTGGCCGAGACGGCCAGAATCTCCTCTCGCTTCGCGCCGATCAGATCCATGATCTCGGTGGCGCGCTTCTCCGGCTCGGCACCCGGCAGGTCGATCTTGTTGAGGACCGGGATGATCTCGAGCCCCGCATCCATCGCGAGAAACAGGTTGCTGAGGGTCTGGGCCTGCACGCCTTGCGACGCGTCTACCACGAGGATGGCCCCCTCGCACGCCGCGAGCGAGCGGGAGACCTCGTAGGTGAAATCGACGTGGCCCGGGGTATCGATGAGATTGAGCTCGAAGCTCGCTCCGCTCCGGCTGGTGTAGCTCATCCGGACCGCGTTCAGCTTGATCGTGATGCCCCGCTCGCGCTCCAGGTCCATCGTGTCCAGAAGCTGCTCGCGCATCTGGCGCTTCTCCACCGCGCCGGTCGCCTCGATCAGGCGGTCGGCCAGGGTGGACTTGCCGTGATCGATGTGGGCGACGATGCAGAAGTTGCGAATTCGGGACTGGGACATGGGGAGAATATAAGGACGGAACGGCGGAAGGACGGAACGACGGAAAGGACGGAAGGCCGAAAAGGCGGAAGGCGGGCTGGCGCGGGGTGTTAGTCTTCCCCACGTGCCCAGGAAGCCTCCACGCCCACCAACCTTTCCGTCCTCCCCGTCATTTCCCTCCTCTCCGCCCATCCTCGACCTCGGCATGCTTCTCGTGTGCCTCATCTGGGGTCTCAACTTCAGCGTCACCAAGGCCGCGTTCGCGGAGTTTCCGCCCCTGGCGTTTACCGCCATTCGCTTCGCGATCGCGAGCGTGCTGCTCTGGCCCCTGGTGCGGTCCATCGAAGGTGAGGCCCCCTTGCCCCGCGGCGCCCTGGCCCGGCTGATCGTCCTCGGATTCGTCGGTAACACCCTCTACCAGATCGGCTTCATCCTGGGGCTCGACCGCACCACCGCCTCCAACAGCGCACTGATTCTGGCGTCGATGCCCTCGCTGGTCGCGCTCCTGGCCGCAGGGCTGGGGCTGGAACCGGCACGGCCCCGTGTGATCGGTGGCGTGCTCATCGCCACTACCGGCGTGGTGCTGGTGATCGCGGCCCGGGGCGTGGGTCTCGGCGAGGGTGAGTTGACGGGCGACCTCGTGACGGTGGGCGCGGTCTTCTGCTGGGCGGGGTACACGCTCGGCCTGCGCACCCTGCCTCCCGGCATCACTCCCTTGCGTGTCACCGCGGTGACGACGGTCGTCGGTGCGCCGGGACTGCTGCTGGTGGCGGTGCCCGACCTGATGGGGATGAAATGGGACGCGATCGGGCCGATCGGGTGGGGCGCGCTGGCCTACGCGACCCTCTTGTCCCTCGTCCTGTCGTACCTGATCTGGAATCGCAGTGTGCAGCAGGTGGGACCCAGCCGGACGGTCATCTATATGTGCATCACGCCGCTCGTGGGAGTGGTCGGCGCCGCCCTCCTGCTTGGTGAGCAGCTCCGCCCCCTTCAGGGAGTGGGCGCGGTGTTCATCCTCGCGGGAGTTCTCCTCGTGCGGCGAGCTCCTCCAGCCGCCCCATCGCCCGCCGAAGGTGGGGAATGACGATGCTGCCGCCGACGACCAGGCCGACGGCGAAGATCTCGAGGAACTCCTCCCTCGTGACGCCCTCCGCGTGGCACCGTACCACGTGATACGTGACGCAGTCGTCGCACCGGAGCACCAGCGACGACACCAGCCCGAGCATTTCCTTCGTCCTCGTCCCCAGCGCTCCCGGCTCGTAGGTCGTCCGATCCAGCGAGAAGAACCGGTTGATCGTGAGATTGCCGGAGCCCAGGATCAGCTCGTTCATCCGGGCCCGAAAGCCGTCGAAGTCCGCGAGCGTTCCACTCATTCCCCGGTCTCCACGATCTCCCGGTAGCTCTCGGGCTTCCAGGCCGGACGTCTGGGCGCGTTGGCGATGTCCTGGCCCAGATAGAAGAGCAACTTGAGGATCCTGGACTCCTTCTCGCTGTTGATCTTGTCCGGCGAATCGGTGACCTGGTGGTAGTCAGGGTGTACCCCGTTGAAGAAGAACAGGATGGGCACGCCTTTGCGGGCGAAGTTGTAGTGGTCGGACCGGAAGTAGAATCGCTCCTCGGGCCACTGGTCGTCGATCGCCGTCATCCGCAGCTCGCGATGCGCCGCATTGACCCGCTCGAGCGTCGCGCCGAGATCGGAGTGCTCCTTCCCGATGGCCACGATGGTGTCGGGCCAGTTCCGCCCGATCATGTCGATGTTGATGTCGGCCACGACCTGGTCGATCGGCACGGAAGGATGCTCGCTGAAGTACCGGCTTCCCCACAGGCCCTTCTCCTCGCCGCTCACCGTCAGAAAAATGATGGACCGCTTGGGGCGGACGCCGGCGCGGCTGAACGCTTCGGCCAGCTCCACCACGCCTGCGGTGCCGGATCCGTCGTCATCCGCGCCGTTGTTGATGCTGTCGCGCTGGCCCGGTGTGATGCCTATGTGGTCCATGTGGGCGGAGAAGACGAGGTACTCGTTCTTGAGCCTGGGGTCACTGCCCTCGAGGATGCCCACCGTATTGGGGGCAGTCGTCGAGCTGATCACCGAATCGGCCAGTGCGATCGTGATCTCGAGCCCGGGCAGCCTGTGATAATCGGCGGATGGTCTCCCCGACGGGTCCATGCCGGCCACCCGAAGCGCCCGGCTCACCACGCGCCCCTCGACCTCGATCACCGGGGGGATCGGCCGGTCGACCTCGGCACCGCTCCGTTCGGCCGATCTGCGCGGAATCCGCCCGGCGAACGACGCCGAATCCATGTTCGAGAGAATGACCACCGCGCGACTTCCCGCCAGCCGGAGCGCGCGGATCACCTTGGTGGAGTTTCCTGGGGAGGCTTTCGTGAAGTCGATGGGATACAGCACGATCTGATCCTTGACGGCGAGCCGGGATACATCGTCCGGCGACACGGCGCCGCCTACGACGACCGCGGGCCCCGAGATCGCCTTCGGTGGCACGGGACCCGAGACCAGCCGCGCACTCCGATCGAGGGAAGCAGTATCCACCGCGGTGCCCGCCTTGAGGATCAGCCGCGAGCCGGCCAGATCGAGCCGCCGGCGGGTGATCGAGTAGCGTTGGAACCAGGTTCCCGAGTCGCCGCCTGGACGGAGCCCGAAGCTCTTGAACTGGTCGGCGATGTACTTGGCGGTGAGCTCGAGCCCGCGGCTGGGCGTATCGCGGCCCATCATCGAATCGTCCGCGATGATGCCGATCCGCCGTGCGACATCCGCCGGCGTGATGGTCGCGGCGGCTTGAGCTAACGGGGCGCTGGTTTGGGCGGCGAGGGGCGTGGCGGCGAGCAGGAGCGCGAGCGTTGAAAGGCGCATGCCGGGAATTCCCATTGGATGAAGCGTGGATTCGTCACGGACGCCTGCGCCTCAGCTCGGGCTCCCCGGTGCTCTGCGGAGCTGGAGCCGCCTTGAGGCCCTCCGGGACCGCGGCGTCACCGCTGTCTTCCCGGTCCCGCCGGCCCTGCTGATCCCGCCGACGTTCCTCGATCAGGGGGCGTGCGGGGGACAATTCGGGCGCGGCCTGGGTGCGGCCGGGCCGGCGGAGCGAGGAGATGTTGGGGGCCGGGATCGAGCCCTGCCCGCCGACGTCTTCGCTGGTTCGCCCCCGGTCGTCCTCCCCGAGGTTGCGACGGCGGCCTCCTTCGCGTCCCCCGCTCGGCACCCGCGTGATGTAGGTGCTCCCCGGCTCGGCGTCGCGGAAGACGTAACGCGGACCCGGATGGATGGGGCGGTCGGGCACGACGTTTCTGCCGCCGCCGTAGCGATACGGGTAGTAGCGCGGGTCATCCCGGACCACCATCCGGAAGCGACTGCACGATGTCCGATAGGGGTCCCAGTCCGAGTAGCTCGCGTATGCGTGGCAGTCATAGCACACGAACCGCGGGTACTCGTAGTGCCGCTCAACGTAATAGGGGACCACGTCGTAGTCGTAGTCACCCTCCGGAGCCATTCTCGCGGCGAGATCCGTGAGCGTCACGTAGGGGTCGCCCTGGATCCGTCCGCCGTCGATCAGCCGGTAATCCCAGTAGTCGCCGCGGGTCAGCTCCCTGAAATCCAGCGGGTCCGGCGACGCGACCGCGAAGAGGTAGCCGATGCCGGGATAATCGTCCACGACGAAGCTGTGGCCGTCCCGGCGGCCGCTGACCTCGAGGCCCTCACGGTCCCGCACGAAATTCTCGCCCCACGGATGCCGGGGGAAAAGCACCTCGATCCGGCCGTCGGTATCGACGCGGAACACTGTCACGTACGACGGCTCGTCTACGCTGAGGAAGACCCTGGCTCCGGCCCCCCTGGGGTAGGGGTCCTCCCGGTCGGTCCACAGTGTGACCCGGCCCTCGGTGCCGCGGTGAGGCTGGACCGGGGGTCGGTGCGAGTCTATTGGAACCGACGGGGGCGTGGCGGACAGCATCCACCACAGCGCGAACATCATGACGCCTCCAGGGCCTTCGGGCGGAGTCCGTCCAGATTGAGCAGACGGTGTGCCATCCTCAGGTATCGGCCTAAGATGCGCCGGAGTAAACCCTTGCGGTCCGGACCGACGGGCCCGGCCTCCTGGAACTGTCATTCCGGGGTGACATCAGGCCCGCCGGGTGTCCTCTTTTCGGTGCCGGGAGCGACGCGTTGCTTTCCCCCCGCCGGCCGGATACGTTGCCCGCTTTATGCCACCGCCATCGATATCGGCCGGCCGCCCCCGGCTCGATCTGCTCGATCCCTATGAGGTCTCGAAGCTGGGGGGCATCGAAGTTATCACCGAAGGAGTGGTCGAGGGGTTCCTCGCCGGTCTGCACCGCTCTCCCCGCCGCGGCTTCTCCGTGGAATTCGCCGAGCACCGGATGTACCAACCAGGCGACGATCTTCGCCACGTGGACTGGAAGATCCTCGGAAGGAACGATCGGCTGTACGTGAAGCAATATGAGGAAGAGACCAACCTCCGGGCGATGGTCGTCTGCGACACGAGCCGGTCCATGGCGTGGACCGGGTCTCCCGCCAGCGTCCTTCCGAAGCTGGCCTACGCCCAGCGGCTGATCGCCGCGCTCTCCCTCGTGCTCCTCCGGCAGCGGGACGCCACCGGTCTCATCACCTTCGACGACGAAGTCCGCGCGGTGCTCCCGCCACGGGCCCGACTGAGCCACTGGCGGCAGCTGCTTGAGACCCTTGCGGACCTGTCACCCGGTGCCGGCACGGCCGCCGAGCCGGCGCTTCGGCGCGTGGTACAGCAGCTCCGGCGGCGCGGGCTCGTCGTTTTCGTCTCCGACCTCCTCCTCGACTCCACCCTCGCGCTCAAGGCCCTTCGCTTCCTCCGCCACCGCGGCCATCAGGTCATGGTTCTCCATATCATGGATCCCGGCGAAGTGACCCTCGCGGGCCCCGTGGAAGCCCGATTCGAGGACCCCGAGAGCCGGGCGGCCGTGGTCCTCCGGCCGCGTGACTGGGCGGCGGCGTACCGGAAGACCGTTCAGTCGGTGGTCGTGGAATGGCGGCTCGCCTGCCGCCGGCACGGTATCGCCTACCATCGCGTCACCACCGATACGCCCTACGGCATCGTGCTGCGCGAGGCGCTTTCCACGTCTTCCCGGGCGGCATGATCGAGTTTCTTCATCCGTGGGCCCTGGTTGGGCTTGCTGCCGCGGCGATTCCCGTCCTCCTGCACCTGCTCGCCCGCAGGGAGCCGCCGACAGTCGTGTTTCCCGCCGTCCGTTATCTCATCGCGACGACGCAGGAACACCTCCGCAGACTCAAGCTCCAGAATCTCCTCCTCCTGTTCGTGCGGACGGCCCTGATCGCCGCGCTGGTGCTGGCCGCCGCCGGCCCTACCGTGCCCCGCAGCGGTCTGCCGAGCCACGCCCCGAGCGCCCTCGTCCTCATTCTCGACAACTCGCCGAGTAGCGGCGCTCTGGTGGCGGGGACGAGCCGCCTCGCCGGACTCCAGGATGCCGCTCGGACGGTGCTGTCCAGGGCGACGCCGAGTGATGCTCTGTGGCTCGTGGCGGCGGACGGGGTGCCCCGGCGCGGAACGCCCGAAACGTTGCGGCGCCAGGTCGATGCCCTGTCGGTCGCGCCCAACCGGCTGGACCTCGGGGCATCCATTGCGCTGGCGGGCGAGGTGCTCGCCACCGATTCGAAGCCGGGTGAGGTCGTGCTGCTCAGCGATCTGCAGGCGACCGCCGTCTCGCCGGCCGCTGTGACGGTGCCTCTCGTGGTGGGGCGACCGGAGGACCCTCCTCCCAGAAACGTCGGCATCGGAGCCGTGGAGACCGGGCCGCAGCCGTGGTCCACGGACGGAGGAAGGATCACGGTGTCGCTCGTGGGTGACTCCGGCGCGCCGGTGGCAGTGACGGCCCGTCTCGGCGACCGGCCCGCGCGCCAGGTGCTCGCGTCCGTCGGGGCGCCCACGGTGTTTCCGCCGGCGCTCGCACATCCTGGATGGTGGACGGTCACCGCCGAGCTCGATCCCGATGAGCTGCGAGTGGACGACCGGCGGCTCGGCGTGGTACGGGTCGCGCCGGTGGCCCGGGTGGACTGGGAATCGGCGAGCCGCTACGTGGCGGCTGCCTGCGAAGTGCTGGAGACCAATCGGCGGATTGCGCGCGGCCGCGAGGTGACGATCGGACGGCTCACCGGCGGCAACTCGATCGTGACGCCCCCGGAAGACCCGGCGTCTGTCGGCGCGCTCAATCGGGCGCTGGCCGCCCGAGGCGTCTCCTGGAGCTACGGGGATCTGATCCCCTCGGCGGTCACGACCGACAGCAGCTCCCTCATCGGGCGGACTCGCGTACTGCGACGTTATCAGCTGCGCTCGACCGGGAGCGGGCGGACCGGCGTGCTGGTGACCGCCGCCGGCGGGCCGTGGGTGGTGCGGAGCGGTAACGTCGTACTGCTCGGTAGTCTGCTCGACCCCGCCTGGACGGATCTGCCCGTGTCGGCGGGTTTCATGCCGTTCATGGACGCGCTACTCAACCGTCTGTCGCGTGGCGAAGTGGCCCTCGCGGCCGGCACGCCCGGCGAGCCGGTCGAGCTGCCCGACATCGTGACCGGAGTACGACAGGGCGAGCGCGAATGGCGGGTGGAGGGCGGGGGACTGTTCCGTCCGCTCGATCCCGGGGTCTACTATCTGCTCACCGGCGAAGACACCGTCGGCGCGCTCACCGCGAACACCGACCCCCGCGAGTCCATGCTTGCGCGCGCGCCCGATGCCCAGGTCAGGCGACTCTGGCGCGATGCGAGAGTCCTTCCCATCGGTGATGCCGGGATGGCCTCGTTCTCGGCGGCGGCCCGAGGCGACCTTCGAGGGCCGCTGCTGTGGCTCGCATTGCTCCTGGGTCTCGCGGAAATGCTCCTGGCAAGCGGACGGCGGCGGTCGGAGACATGAGTCTCCCCACGGTCCTCGAGGCATTCGAACGGTCGCCGGGCGTCCAGGAGCTGGCTGGACGGTTGCCTGGACGCGACGCGGTGCTCCGGCTCGGAGGGTTGCCGGGCTCGAGCGGCGCGGTGCTCGCGGCGTGGCTGGCCGGACGTTTTCCCCAACGGCTTCTCGCGGTCGTGGCTCCGACTCCCGGCGACGCGGAACGATGGCTCACCGACCTGGCTCATCTCACCGATCAGAGCGTGGCGCTCTATCCGCAGCGTGAGGCGCTAGGGGAGGAGGAGCCGCACTACGAGATCGCCGGGGAGCGGGCCGAGACGATCGAAGCGCTGTTCCAGGGACGGCTGCGGATTCTGGTGACGACGGCTCGGGCCACGGCGGAACGGACGCTCGTGCCGGCCGCGCTCCAGGCACTTCGGCTACGTCTCGCGCCCGGCGAGCGCCGGCCGCCGGCCGACGTCGCACGCACCCTCGAGCGGATGGGGTACCGCCGGGTTCCCACCGTCACCGAGGTGGCGGAATTCAGCGCCCGGGGTGGCATCCTGGATGTGTACGGCTTCGGGATGGCGGTGCCGGCGCGGCTGGAATGGTGGGGCGACGATATCTCGTCGTTGCGTGGGTTCGATCTCACCACGCAACGGTCGCTCCAGGAGCTGGACGAGGTGACCATCCTGCCCGTGAGCACCGACGCCGTGAAGGCAACGGCAGAGGTCGAAGGGCCGGCCACGCGGGTGACCCTGCTCGACCTGCTCCCCTCCGATACCATCATCCTCGAGGAAGCGTCGGGTCCCGACCTCGACGAGGTGCGCCGCGCGTGGAGCGAAGCCGAGCATCACCTCGACGTCGCGCGCCGATTGGGAGAAGAAGTGCCCAACCGGGACGCGATTCTGGTGCCGCCGGAGGCCTGGGCCGGCCGGCTCGGAGGCTTTCCCCGCCTGATCCTGCGCGACGAGCGGGTGGATCTCCAGCTCGGCTTCTTTCCCCCGGACAAGGTCGATCGCGATCTGAACCGCCTGCGGGTGCTGCTCGCCAGTCCGCCACCGACACTCATCCTCTGCGACAACGAGGGTCAGCTCGAGCGCCTCGACGAGCTGCTGGAGGATGGCTCGCGCGGACAGGGCCGCGCGACGCTGGCGATCGGGGCGCTCGATGGCGGATTCGTCATGCCCTCGCTCCGGGTGCTGACCGACCACGAGATCTTCCGGCGTGCCCGCCGTCTCCGCCGGGCTCGGCGCTACCGCCAGGCCGCCCCATCGGTGGCGACCGGCACGCTCACGGTCGGCGACTACGTGGTCCATCTCGATCACGGCATCGGGATCTACCGCGGGATCGACACGATCACGGCCGGCGAATCCACGCTCGAGGTCGCCATCGTGGAGTACGAAGGTGGCGACCGGCTCAACGTGCCGTTGTACCGGCTCGACCAACTGGAGCGCTATCGTGCCGCCGGCGAGGACGGCGACCGCCCGCCGCCGCGACTGCATCGGCTTGGCGGGTCGAGCTGGCAGCGGGTCCGGGAAAAGACGCGCACGGCGATCCGGCAGATGGCGGGGGAGCTGCTCGACCTGTACGCGCGTCGCGCCGTCAGCGGGGGATATGCATTTCCTCCCGATACGCGGTGGCAGCGTGAGCTGGAGTCCAGTTTCCTCTACGAGGACACGCCGGACCAGCGGAAGGCGACGGCGGAGGTCAAGGCCGACATGGAGCGGCCCCGGCCGATGGATCGCCTGCTGGTGGGAGACGTCGGCTACGGCAAGACCGAGATCGCGGTGAGGGCCGCGTTCAAGGCGGTCCAGGGAGGCAAGCAGGTTGCCTTGCTCGTGCCCACGACGATTCTGGCGGAGCAGCATGGGCGTACCTTCGTCGAGCGTCTCGCCGATTTCCCGGTCAAGATCGAAGTCCTGTCCCGCTTCCGCACCGCGAAGGAGCAGAAGGCCGCGCTCGAGCAACTGGCGTCCGGCGCCACCGACATCGTGATCGGCACCCACCGGCTGCTCTCCAGGGACGTCCAGTTCCGCGACCTTGGTCTGCTCGTCGTGGACGAGGAACACCGGTTCGGCGTCAAGCACAAGGAACGACTCAAGGCGCTGCGCCTGTCGGTGGACGTCCTCACGCTCACCGCCACGCCGATCCCCCGCACGCTGCATCTCTCGCTCGCCGGACTGCGTGATCTCACCCTGATCGAGACGGCGCCTCGCGACCGCTCGGCGATCCTCACCTTCGTCGAGCCCTGGGACGACGCCTTGCTGGACGAGGCGTTCGCCCGCGAGATCGACCGCGGGGGCCAGGTCTTCATGGTCCACAACCGGATCGAGACGATCGATACGATCGCCGCGCGGGTTCGCGCACTCGCGCCCAGGGCGCGCGTCGGCGTGGCTCACGGGCAGATGGCCGCGGAGCAGCTCGAGACGGTCATGCAGCGCTTCGTCGCCGGCGAAGTGGACATCCTGGTGAGCACGATGATCGTCGAGTCGGGCCTGGACGTCGCCAACGCCAACACCATGGTCGTGCAGGACGCCCACCGGTTCGGTCTGGCCCAGCTCTACCAGCTTCGCGGCCGCGTCGGACGAAGCCACCGCCGGGCCTACTGCTATCTGCTGGTGCCGGACACGATCGACCCGGACGCGGAGGAGCGGCTCAAGGTGCTCGAGCATCACACGGAGCTCGGCGCCGGCTACCGGATCGCGCTCAAGGATCTCGAGATCCGCGGCGCCGGCAACCTGCTGGGGGCGGAGCAGTCGGGCCACGCGCAGGCGGTGGGATTCGATCTCTACATGCGCTGGCTGGAGGAGACGGTGCGGTCGCTCCAGGGGCAGGGCGCCGTGGAGCAGCCCGCCCCGCCCGACGTCGTGCTCGACCGTCCGGCGCATCTGCCCGACGGCTTCGTTCCGGACGACGACGCGAAGCTCGACCTGTATCGGCGACTGGCGCGGGCTACTTCGTCTGGCGACATTGATGGGCTGCGGGATGAACTGCGCGAACGCTTCGGCCCACTGCCGGTCGAGGCGGAAATGCTGCTCGATATGGCCCGCCTGCGCGTGCTCGGTGCCGCGCTGGGTCTTCAGCACGTCCTGGTTCGTGGCGACGAGGCCCGGCTGACGTTCCGGGCGGGCACCGCGCCGCGGCTCGCCGGCCTGACGACCGCGCTCGACGATGTGCAGCTCGCCGCCGATGTCCGGCGGACGGTTCCGCTCTCGCTGCGGCTGACGCGCCTCGGCGGGGAGCGGCTCGTGCCCGCGCTGGTGCGCGCGCTGCGTGGTGTGGCCGCCTAATCACCTCCCGGATTCCGGAGTATTCATGCGACGTCCCGTAACCCCGGCTCGACGGCTCGTTCTCTTCTCCATCATCGGCCTGGGTTCCGCCGGCTGCTCGAATTTTCGCGACCTGTTCTCGGCTCATGCCGATGTGGCGGCGGAGGCGGGAGGTCAGGAGCTGTCCGCGAATCGCCTCGCCGAGATCGTCGCCTCCCCCAAGAAGGGGGTTCGGATCAATCGGGAGACGGTGGACTTCGTGGCCAACGCCTGGGTGGACTACACCCTGTTCGGGCAGGCCGCCGCGCGGGGCCAACTGCCCACCGACTCGGCCAGCATCGCGGCTGCCCTGTGGCCCGAGATCTTCGAGCTCAAGGGGAGCCACTGGCACGATACGCTGATGGCCCGCCGCGGAACGGTGCCGCCAGCTGCCGTGGACAGCGTCTACAACACCACCGACGTGCGCGTGCTGCAGCACATCCTGTTCGGGGTCAAGCCCAACTCGGATTCGGCGGTCCGGAAGGCCGCCTACGCGAAGGCCGAAGGCGCGCTCAAGAAGATCCGCGGCGGCGCCAGCTTCGGCACGCTCGCGATGCAGCTGTCGCAAGACCCGGGCTCCAAGGCCGACAGCGGCTACCTGCCCCCGTCTCCCCACGGACGTTTCGTGGTTCCGTTCGACAGCGCCGGATGGAAGCTCGAGCCGGGACAGGTAAGCGGCATCGTGCAGACCGACTACGGGTATCACATCATCAAGCGACCGGTGCTCGCGGACGTGCGCGAGCGGGTCTCGCAGTATGTCGCCGGCCGGGCCGGAGCGCGCCTCGACTCCATTTACATGGACAGCCTCGCGATCCAGAACGATCTGGACATCGCGTCGAGCGCCCCCGCGGAAATGCGCGCGGCGGCGTTGGCGCCGGAGGACGCCCGCAACTCCAAGAAGGTGCTCGCGCATTTCAAGGGTGGCGCCCTGACGGTGGGCGACTATGTCCGCTGGGTGCGGGCCCTGCCCCCACAGTATTCGGCTCAGCTCAAGACGGCCAACGATGCGATGATGAACCGATTCGCCCGGATTCTCTCCCAGAACGTCCTGCTGCTTCGGCAGGCGGATTCCGCCGGGATCGGATTGACCGGTGAGGAGTGGCAGAGCATCACGACCGAGTATCGCGCCAACCTCGATACCCTTTCGGCCACGATGGGTTTCGAGCGCACGGTCGACAGCTCCGTCGCCGTGGGCGATCGGCTGCGGGTGGCCAATCTCAAGGTGGACCGGTATTTCGATGACCTCGTCAGCGGGAAGACCCGGCTCCGGCCGCTGCCCTCCGCGCTTGCCACCATCCTCCGCGAGCGCTCACCCTACAAGGTGTATGCGGCGGGCGTGAGCCGAGCCACCGAGATCGCAGTCGCCAAGAAGGCCGCCAAGGACAGCACGTCGCCGGCCGAGGGACCGATGCAGCGGGCGCCGGGCGGGCCGCCGATCCCGAGGATGAACGGAGGCGCTCCGCCCGGCGCGGCGCCGGGAGAATCGGCCCCCCCGCCCGCGGCTGGCGAGGCCGCCGAGCAACCGGCGACCAAACAGTAACCGGCCAAGCAACCATGCGACTCCGGGCGTGCCTTCCGGTTCTCTTCATCGCGCTGATGGTGCTCTCACCAGCGGTGCGAGCCGGCCTGTGTGCCCAGCAGACCGACTCGATCCAGCCGGTGGACTCCGTGAAGCCGGCCACCGACACGACCGCGGCTGCCGCCACGATCGCGCCGGCGGATACGACGCGGCCCGACAGCCTCGCCGACGGCGCGGGCCCGGCGCCCGCCAGACGGATACTCGGTGACTCCACCATCGTGATCGACCGGGTGATGGCCGTGGTCGGCAATCGGCCGATTCTGGCGTCACAAGTCGACGAGGAGATCTTCTCGCGGTCCCAGGGCGAGCAATTGCCGAGCGACCCCAAGGCGCTCCAGGCGCTCCGGACGCAGGTTGTGCAATCGATCATCGATGAAGAGATCCTGGTGCAGCAGGCGCAGCGCGATACCACCATCAAGGTGACCGACCAGGAGATCGCCGACGGGGTCGATCAGCAGGTCCGCAAGGTGCGAGGCAATTTCGGGTCGGAAGTGGACTATCGCTCCGAGCTCAAGAAGGCCGGATTCGTCACGCCGGAAGAGTACCGCCGGTGGCTCACCGACCAGCAGCGGCGGGCCGCGTTTCAGAACCGGCTGATCGAGAAGCTGCGCGGCGAGGGGAAGCTCAAGCCGGTCCCGCCCACCGAGCAGGAGATGCGGGCCTACTTCGACGACCAGAAGGGGAATCTCGGCTCCCGGCCCGCGACGGTCTCGTTCCGCCAGATCGTCGTCACTCCCCAGGCCTCGCCGGCGGCCAAGGCGGTGGCCCGGGCCAAGGCCGATTCGATTCTCCTGGAGCTGCGCCGCGGGGCGGACTTCGCCACGGCGGCCAAGCGATTCTCGCAGGATCCCGGCTCGAAGGACCAGGGCGGCTCCCTCAACTGGTTCCGTCGCGGCGTGATGGTGCCGGAGTTCGAGCGCGTCGCCTTCAGTCTCAAGCCGGGTGTGGTGTCCGATCCGGTCGAATCGCCGTTCGGGTTCCACCTGATCCAGGTCGAACGGGTCCAGCCCGGCGAGGTGCAGGCCCGTCACATCCTGATCATTCCCGAGATCGACTCGGCGCATGTGCAAGCGGCCCGCGCTCGCGCGGATTCCATTCACAGCCGGTTGCTCGCCGGAGCCTCGTTCGATTCCCTGCAGCGGCTCTATCACGACCCGTCGGCGGAGAAACAGGCCGAGAACGTGCCGGCCGACAAGCTGCCGGAGAACTACGCGAAAGTCATCGGCGATGCCGACTCCGGATCGGTGACCCCGGTCTTCAGCGTTCCCGGCAACGGCGGTCGCGAGCAATTCGTCATCGTGCAGGTCATGGGTCGGCGGCCTCAGGGTGACATCCGACTCGAGGATGTGAAAGACCGGATCCGCGAGCAGCTGGGGCAGCAATTGGCCATTCGCCGGTACATCGATCGGCTGCGCGAGTCCACGTACGTGGACGTGAGGTCGTAGCACCGCAGGCATGTCTCCCACCCCACGCATCGCCGTCACGCTCGGCGACCCGCGCGGCATCGGCCCCGAGATCACCAGGCGCGCCCTCGATCCGCCGCTCGACGCGACGATCACCGTGATCGGCGCCGAGGATCAGCTCGACGGCCTTGCCGCATCCAACAAAATCGTGGTCGGGACCTGGGAGCTCGGCAGCGGCGACAAGCCCGACGACCGGCATCGCGTGATTCGCGCCGGCCGTATCGCCGGCCATGGGGTCGAGGCCGCCGTCAGGCTCGCGCTCGAGGGAGCGGTCGACGCCATCGTGACCGCGCCGGCCCACAAGCACGCGCTGCATCTCGCGGGATTTCCCTATCCGGGCCACACCGAATGGCTCGCCCACCTGGCGGGCGACCTGGACGTGGCGATGATGCTCGCTTCCGAGGAGCTGCGCGTGGTGCTGGTCACGACCCATGTGCCGTTTCGCGATGTCCCCGCCCTGCTCACGCAGGATCGTGTGGTCAGGACCGGCCGGGTCACCGAGCGGGCCTTGAGGGACTGGTGGGGGATTGAGTCGCCGCGGCTCGCCGTGTGCGCCGTAAACCCCCACGCCGGCGAGCAGGGGCTGTTCGGCGACGAGGAGCAGCGGGTGCTCGGCCCCGCGGCCCATGCGCTCGGCGCCGCCGGCCCGCTCCCGGCCGATACGGTCTTCGTCCGCGCGCTGCGAGGCGAGTTCGACGCCGTGCTGGCGCCCTATCACGATGTGGGGATGACAGCCATCAAGGTGGCGTCGTTCGGCCGGGCCGTGAACGTCACGCTGGGATTGCCGTTTCCCAGGACGTCGCCCGATCACGGGACCGCACTCGACATCGCCGGGATGGGCCGGGCGGATCCGTCGAGCATGCGGGCGGCGCTGGAGCTGGCGGTGAGGCTGGCGGGGAAAAGTACGGAACGGCGGGACGACGGAACGGCGGAACGTTGAACGACAAGTCGAGCTGCGCGTGGTTTTCCGAATCTCGGTCGTTCCGTCCCTCCGTGCCTCCACCCCTCCGTCGTTCCGCCTTACGTCCTCTCCAGCCTCTCCATCAACCCCAGGTATGCATCCAGCTTCAGCTTCTGCGACGCCCGATTCGCCACCAGCACCGCCCCGCACCGGAGAACCGTCTCCCGTTCCCGCAGGTCATTGGCTCGCAGCGTATTTCCAGTGTCCACCAGATCCACGATCCAGTGAGACAGGTTGAGCAGCGGCGCCACTTCGACGGAGCCGTTCACCTGGATGATGTCCACGGGGCGCCCCTTGGCCGCGAAGTGGGCCTGTGCCAGCCGCGGGTACTTGGTTGCTACCCGGGCCGTGATCCCGCCCGGCAGATCGGGGTAGGGTGCCTGCGAAGGCGACGCCACCACCAGCCGGCAGAACCCGAACCCCAACTCCAGTGGCTCGAGCACGTCCGCCCCGGTCTCGCGGAGCACATCGGTGCCGGTGACGCCCAGATCCGCGGCGCCCGATTCGACGTACACGGGAACGTCCGCGGGCTTCACGACGAGAAACTCGATGCAGGGGTCGCTCGAGGGAATCAGCAGCCGGCGGCCCGCGTCGCTCGCCGGCTCGGCGCCGGCCCGGCGGAAACGATCGACCGAGGGGTGGTACAGGCGTCCCTTGGCCAATGCCACCCGCAGGCGGCTCATGGCGCCACCTCGGCGACCGTATCGAGGTCGATCGAGACGCCCACGGCGGGCATCGGCCGGCCGAACTGGCGCATCAGCTCGTCGTAACGTCCGCCCGCGCCCGCCGCCCGTCCTGCTCCGGCCACGAACAGCTCGAAATGGATGCCGGTGTAGTACTCCAGTCCCCGCACCTCGCCGAGATCGTACACCACGTGTCCGCGCTCGCGCGGGGTCAGCGCCTTGTCGAGCGCGAGCAGATGCACGAGACTCTCGCGTGCGGCCTCGGGTGCCTCCCGCAACGCGCCCTCCAGCGCCTCGCGCCGCCCAATGATGAACGGCAGCGTCGCGAGCGTCTTCGCGTCCCCCGACCTATCGCCGAGTGCGCGGCCGAGGTTGCCACGGTCCTTCCGGTCGATCCACCGGCGGACGTCCGCCCGGAGCGGATCGTCCAGGGAGTCGAGACCGGGCGCGAGGACGCCGGCGTGACCGACGTTGACCTGGAAGTCGGTGAGACCCGCTCTTCCTACCAGCGCGACCGTGAGACGCACGATCTCCACGTCCGCGGCGAGATCGCCCTGTCCCAGCAGCTCCGCGCCGACCTGAAGGATCTCACGGGGCCGGCCTCCACGCTCGGGCTCCTGCCGAAAGACGTTCCCGGAGTAGCTGAGACGGAGGGCGCCATCGCTCGCCGCGAAAGTCGTGGCGGCCACGCGGGCCAGGCTGGCGGTGAAGTCGTAGCGAAGCGACAGGATCCGGCCATCCCGGTCGGGAAACCTGACGAGACGCTCGGCCACGCCCGCGCCACCGGCCCGAACGAAGGTATCCTCGTACTCGAAGGTGGGAGGCAGCAGCTCCTGATATCCCGCCTGCTCCAGTGTCTCGAGCGCAACCCGCTGGAGCGCGCGGCGACGCCGAACGGCCTCGCCGGTGAGGTCGAGCGCGCCCGGTGGTAGCGCGGCCACTGCCCGCTGGGTCATCGATCAGGCCTTTGGAGCGGGATTGGCCTGCGGCGCGGCGGGCTCCGTCTGGTGAAGCCGCAACGTCTTCACCCGTCGCCCGTCCATTTCCACGACCTCCAGGACGTGGGGTCCCACCGTCACCCGGTCGCCGGAGCGGGGCAGACGCCCCAGCTGGCCGAAGACGTATCCGCCGAGTGTCGTGTAGTCGGTGTCGTCGAGTGTGGCGTCGAAGTCGGCGTTGAAATCACTGATCGGCATCGCCCCGTCCAGCCGCGCGGCGCCGTCGGCCTGGGCCGGCTTGTCCTGCGGATCGTACTCGTCGTAGATCGGGCCGACGATCTCCTCGAGCAGGTCCTCCATCGTGACCAGCCCGGCGGTGCCTCCGTACTCGTCGAGCACTACCGCGAGGTGGGTCTTGAGCCGTTTCATGTCGGCCAGCACGTCCTCGACCTCGCGGGTGCCCGGAACGAACAGCGGCGGCCGCATGATGCTGCGCACCGTCTGCCCCGGCTTCGAGCGGAGGGCGGTGAGAATGTCCTTGGCGTGGACCACGCCCACGATCTCGTCGAGGCTCTCGGTGTATACCGGGTAGCGCGACCTGCGCGCCACCGCGACCTCGTCCGCCGCCGCCTCCACCGAGAGATCGGCATCGAGCGCGACCATCTGGGTGCGAGGAGTCATCACCTCCTGCGCGGTCTTCTCGCTGAACTCGAAGACCCCCTCGAGCAGGCGGGCGTCCTGTTTGAGCAGGCTGCCACCTTCCTCGCTCTGTTCCACGAGCAGCCGGATTTCCTCGGGAGAGTGCAGCCGCTCGTGCTCGCCGGTCCCCCGGGTGATGCGGACGACCCGGAGGAGCCGGTTGGCGGACCCGTTGAGGAGCGCGATGGGCCAGTGCATGACCCAGGCGAAGCCCATGAGCGGCGCCGCGACCCAGCCGCTGATTACTTCGGGATAGATCAGGGCCAGCGCCTTGGGCACCAGCTCGCCGAGGATGATATGCAGGATGGTGATGATCATGAACGCGATGGCCGAGGCCACGCCATGCGTCGCGATAGTGGCGAAGGTGGGGGGAAGCCAGCTGAAGCCTCCGACGATCAACCCCGCCAGGGCCGGCTCACCGATCCAGCCGAGGCCCAGCGACGCCAGGGTGATGCCCAGTTGTGTGGCGGAGATGTAGCGGTCGAGCGATTGAACCGCGCGCCGTGCCAGCCTAGCTTTGCCATCCCCCGCCCGGGCCATCTCGTCGAGTCTCGTGCGACGCGCCCCGACGAGGGCGAACTCGGCGGCGACGAAGAAGGCATTGGCGAGCACCAAGACGACGACCGCAGCCAGGCCGACGAGGATAGGGGGCGACTCTGCCGGTTCCATACGATATAACTCTAATACCGGAAAGGTTTTACCGCGAGGGTACGCGGTGATCCGCCGGTTGTCCGCGCCTCCATTCGAGGCGCTCGACGCACTGTTCGCCCGGCGCACGGCCGGCGATCCGGCGACGCGCGACACGGTGGCCGGTATTCTCGATGGCGTGCGTGAGCGGGGCGACGCGGCGGTGCGGGAGTATACGCTCCGGTTCGACGGGATCGACCTCGATCCCTCCTCCTGGTCGCTCGACTCGGGACTCTGGCAGGCGGCGCTCGGTCGCATTCAGCCTGCCCTGAGCGCGGCGCTGACGAAAGCAGTCGACCGGGTCAGGGCCTTTCACGAGCACCAGCGCGAGCCGGGCTTCCACCTGACCCAGTCCGACGGGAGTCTCATCGGCACCCGGGTCACGGCACTCGACCGGGTCGGGCTCTACGTGCCCGGCGGCAAGGCGTCGTATCCGTCCTCGGTCATCATGAACGCCGTGCCCGCCCTGGTGGCCGGCGTGCAGGAGATCATCGCGGTGGTGCCACCGGCCGGCGTCACCGATGCGGTGCTCGCTGCCTGCGCGCTTTCCGGCATCACGAGGATCTTCCGGGTGGGGGGAGCGCAGGCCGTCGCCGCGCTCGCCTACGGTACGCACACCATCCCGCGGGTGGACAAGATCGTCGGTCCCGGCAACCGGTGGGTCGCGGAGGCCAAACGCCAGGTGGTGGGCGACGTGGGCATCGACATGATCGCCGGGCCCACTGAAGTGCTGATCATCGCCGACGCGACGGCGCGCCCTGGCCGCGTCGCGGCCGACCTCATCGCGCAGGCGGAGCACGACCAGGACGCCGTGTGCTGGTGCGTCACCACCGACGCGGGTCTGGCGGACGCGCTTCCGGCGGCGTTGGAGGAAGCGCTGGCTCGCGCCCCGAGAGCCGAGATCGCGCGCGAGTCCCTGTCCCGGAACGGGGTCCTCGTGCACGTCCCCGAGATGCGGGACGCGATCGAGGTGGCCAACCGCCGGGCGCCCGAGCATCTGGAGGTGGTGGCGGAGGCGGCGGAGCGGATCGCCGCCTCGGTGCGCCACGCCGGCGCCATCTTTCTGGGCGACGATACACCCGAACCGGTGGGTGACTATATCGCCGGTCCGAGCCACGTGCTGCCCACCGGCGGCACCGCGCGATTCGCCTCGCCGCTCGGCGTCTACGACTTCATCAAGCGCACCAGCGTCATCCGGTACACCAGGGCGCGCCTTGCCGCGGACGCCGAAGCGATCGTCGCGCTCGCCGAGGCGGAAGGCCTGTTCGGCCACGCGGAGGCGGTCAGGGCCAGGACTCGCGACCCGTGACCGGCGACCCGCGACGCCCTAGACTTCACTCATGGCCACACGTCCAGGCGACTGCGCCCATTTGAGACGGGGACCGGTCACTCCGGTACCCCGGCTCTGGGCCGTCCTGGGCCTCACCGGCACCTTCATGGTGCTCGAGGTGGTCGGCGGGTGGTTGAGCGGGTCCCTGGCCCTGCTGGCCGACGCGGGCCACATGCTCACCGACGTCGGCGCGCTGGGCCTCTCGCTGGCCAGTGCCTGGATCGCCCAACGTCCCGCCGACGACAACAAGACCTACGGCTATCTGCGATGGGAAATCCTCGCGGCCCTCGTGAACGGGGCCGCGCTCTTCGGCATCGCCGGCTGGGTGGTGGTCGAGGCGTTCCACCGCATCGAGCAGCCGGAGCCCATTCGAGCCGGGCTGTTTCTAACGGTGGCGGCGGCCGGACTGGTCGTCAACATCGTGAGCCTCACCCTGTTGCACTCATCGCGCGAAGGCAGTCTCAATGCCCGCGGCGCCTACCTGCATGTCATGGGTGACGCGCTCGGCTCGGCGGGCGCACTGGCCGCCGCGGTGGTCGTTCGGGCTACCGGGTGGACCCAGGCCGACCCGATCGCGTCCGTGCTGCTGTCTCTCCTGATCCTCGTGGGTGGGTGGCGACTGGTGCGCGAGAGCACCGACATTCTGCTCGACTCGGTTCCCCGCAGTGTGTCCCTGCGCGAGGTCCAGCGGCGGATGCTCGGGGTGGCCGGAGTGGCGGGCGTTCACGATCTTCACGTCTGGACGGTCGTTAGCGGCGTGGTGGCCATGAGCGGGCATGCCATCGTCCCGGATCTCGAGGCCCATCCGGGCGTTCTGGACGGCATTCGAAACGAGCTCTCGGAGCTGGGTATCGCCCACGTCACGATTCAGCTCGAAATGACCGACGAATGCGAGGAAGCCAGGGAGACGGCACAGACGGATGGCGGCGGTCATTCCCACCATGGACATCGGCACGGCTAGAGGCTGCTGGCTGCAGCCACGAGCTATGCGCAACAACCAGCGACATTTACGATCCCAGTCATTCTCTCCCTGCCCGCAGCTCGTCGCTCGTAGCCCGTAGCCCCAAACTGGTTCTTGCGGGCCGGGACGGCCTAGTCTATATATGCGCCGCTGAGGCCCGGGGTTCGGGCATAAAACGTTGTCTCCCGTCGGGGTAAGGAAGGCTGTTGATCCGGAATCTGGCCATCATCGCACACGTCGACCACGGCAAGACCACGCTGGTCGACCAGATGCTCCGGCAGGCCGGCGCGTTCCGCGCCAACCAGCAGGTCGAAGAGCGCGTGATGGACTCCAACCCGCTGGAGCGAGAGCGCGGCATCACCATTCTGGCCAAGAACACCGCGGTCCGGTGGCACGGGGTCAAGATCAACATCGTCGACACCCCCGGCCATGCCGATTTCGGGGGTGAGGTCGAGCGGATCCTTCGGATGGTCGATGGTGTCCTCATCCTCGTCGATGCCGCCGAAGGGCCGATGCCGCAGACCCGGTTCGTCACCCGGAAAGCGCTGGCCCTCGGGCTCCGGCCCATCGTCGCGATCAACAAGATCGACCGGGCCGACGCGGAGCCGCTCCGGGTACACGACGAGGTCCTCGGGCTCTTCATCGACCTCGAGGCCACCCACGAGCAGCTCGACGCGCCATTCCTTTATACCTCGAGCCGGGCCGGCACCGCCACCGTGGAGCTGGAGCACCCGGGCAAGGATCTGACGCCGCTGTTTCAGGCCATCCTCGACCACGTCCCCGAGCCCAAGGGCGACCCGGCCGGCCCCTTCCAGATGCTGGTGTCGACCCTCGACTTCTCGAGCTTTCTGGGGCGCATCGCCATCGGGCGGATCGAGCGGGGACAGGTGCGGGTCGGCGACCAGGTGGCGCTGCTGCCGCTGGGGGAGCCCGGCCTCGTTCCCGAAGAGGGATTCGAGCGCAACAAGGTCACCAGGCTGTACACCTTCGACGGTCTCAATCGGGTCGAGGTCGAGTCCGCCGCGGCCGGAGACATCGTCGCGCTCTCCGGCTTCGAGACCATCGAGATCGGGAAGACGTTCACGGCGGTGGATTCGCCGGAGCGGCTGGCCGGCATCGCCGTGGAAGAGCCGACCATCTCGGTGGACTTCATCGTCAACAACAGCCCATTCGCCGGCCGTGAGGGCAAGTACGTCACCAGCCGGCAGCTGCGCGACCGGCTGTTCCGCGAGCTCGAGCGCAACGTCGCCCTCAGGGTCGAGGAGACCGACAGCCCCGATACCCACAGCGTCTCCGGCCGCGGCGAGCTGCACCTCGGCATCCTGATGGAGACCATGCGGCGCGAGGGGTTCGAATTCCAGGTGTCCCGGCCCCGGGTCATCACCCGAACTGGCGATGACGGCGAGCGGCTCGAGCCCTACGAGGAATTGACGATCGACGTGCCCGAGGATTACATGGGCGTCGTGATGGAGAAGCTGGGACCCCGGCGCAGCGAGATGACCGAGATGCGGAATCCGGGGCAGGGCATGGTCCGGCTGACGTTCAGCATCCCCGCCCGCGGTCTCTTCGGCTATCGGTCGGAGTTTCTGACCGACACCCGGGGCACCGGCGTCATGCACCACCGGTTTCTCGACTACGGTCCGTGGGCGGGGCCGCTGGCGGGGCGCAAACGCGGCGTGCTCGTGGCCGATCGCGAAGGCTCGGTGGTGGCGTTCGCGCTCGGGAACCTGCAGGAGCGGGCCCAGATGTTCGTCACGCCCGGCGATCTGGTCTACGAGGGCATGATCGCGGGCGAGAGCTCCCGGCCGGGAGACATGGACGTCAACGTGACGAAGGAAAAGAAGCTCACCAACATGCGGACGACGGCGTCGGATGAGAACGTCATACTCGAGCCGCCCCGCCAAATCACGCTCGAATATGCGCTCGAGTACATCGAGGAAGACGAGCTGATCGAGGTCACGCCCAGAACGATCCGGCTGCGGAAACGGGTCCTCACGGCGAACGACCGCAAGAAGGCCGCCCGGGCCGCCCGGGTGGCGGACGCGTCCTGAAGGCCGGTACAATCTCGCGATGGCGGAGGACATCATGTTGGCCTGGGAGACGTCGGTGGAAGGCACGACCCTGCGTCGGAAGTTCGATGAGGACGAGGATGAGTTCGAAGACGACGGGTTCACCTTCGACGACGAGGATGATGACGAGGACTTGGACGACGACGACGACCTCGACGACGAGGAGGAGTTCGACGACGAGGAGTTGGAGGAATTCGAGGACTTCGAGGAGGATGAAGACCGCTGACGATGGCGTCCGCGTCGGTCGGGTTGCGCCGGCGCGGATGGATGGGTATTCTCCCGTCCCCGCTCGAGGGGCCTGTAGCTCAGGTGGTTAGAGCGCACGCCTGATAAGCGTGAGGTCGGTAGTTCAACTCTACCCAGGCCCATTCGGTCCAACTCACCCGCCGGTGCTCCTATGCCGGCGGGTTTCTCGTTCTCCCTTCCCAGGCGTCCTGGACCACTGCGCCCGATCCCGCCCGATAGGTATCATCCGTGGCAGTCTGTGCCCCTGAACGGGTGGTCGCATGGGCCTGCCGCCACTTCCCCTCTCACCGATTCGGCTTGTGCCGCGCGCGCCGCGCGCGCCCTTCATCGGGACCATCGCGATCAGCCTGGGAATTCACGGCGGGCTCGTCGCCGTCGCTCTCGCCGGTGACGGACGATGGGTCGCGACGCCGACGCCATCCGCTCCCACCAGCCCGACGGTCACCGTGCCCGTCGCGCTCGTCGGGTTCAAACCCGCGGCACCCCCATCATCGAACGACGATATGGCCACCCGCGCGCGGTCGCGACACCCGGATATTCCTCCGGCGCCGCGTCTGGAACCGGCCAGGTTCAGCGTCCTGCGGGAGCCCGGCCCCGCCGCCACGATAGCAATCTCAGAGCTCGGGCCTACTCCGCCTTTTGCGGAGTCGGATGGTTTGGTGAGGGCGGTCGAGGCGGGCGCATCGGGGCCCAGGCTTCGGGACCCGGCTCCACACGCCGATCACGGCCCAGCGAGAGCCGCGGAGCTTCGCGGCGACCCGAGCGAGCGTGCCCCGAGCTGCGACGGCCGCGTCCCGGGCACCGCCACCGGGATACGCTGGCCGTCGCTGTGGCATTCATCGTCGATACCATCGGCCGGATCGATCGGGCGTCGATGCGAGTCGTACAGGCTCCCGGCCGTCCGGACGTGCACACGGGCTTCGTTCCTCACATCTATACCGTCAGCGCGGGCGCGAGAGTCGATCGGAGTCTTCCGACCGAAGCCTCGGCATACGGTGCCATCGTGGCCAATGATGTCGTGAGCCACGTCTCGAGCCTTCGCTTTCGCCCGGGGTCGCGGAATGGGCGCCCCGCACAGTCGATGGTGCTTATCTCCTGCCAGGTCACCTGAATCCGGTTCGGCCGATCAGCTACGCGCCGCTCGCCGCTTCCGTGCCGGAGGCCGCCGTTCCCATGCCCCTGAGCATGCATGGCCCCTCCTGCCCGCTCCCCTCTAGCTTTCCAAGCGGGAACCCGAATTCGATCGCAAGAACCGGAGTGCGGCGCCGACTGCCTTCCGGTAGACTTACGCTCGTGACGCGACGGATGGATGCCGTATGACAGCAAAACGCAGGAAAGGAAAGCGCATGAGCACGTCAGCACGCACGATGAGTCTGGCCGGCGCCACGATGGACGACCCGCGCTGGGCCTCGATCGTCAGTCGCTCGCCCTCGGCGGACGGCGAATTCTTCTACTCCGTCAGCACGACGGGCGTCTACTGCCGCCCGTCCTGCGGGGCACGGCGAGCCCGCCCCGAGCACATCCGGTTTCACCGGTCCCGCGAGGATGCGGAGCGAGCCGGGTTCCGGCCCTGCAAGCGCTGCAAGCCCGATCAGCCGTCTCTGGCCGAGCAGCACGCCGCCAGGGTGACGCTGGCCTGCCGCCTCATCGAGACCTCTCCGGCAGTGCCGACCCTCGAGACGCTGGCCGATCGGACCGGGCTGAGCCCGTATCACTTCCATCGGATCTTCAAGGCGCTCACCGGCCTCACGCCGCGGCAGTACGCCGTCGCCCATCGCGGCAGGCGTGTGCGCAGCGCGCTCGACAAGAGCGACACCGTGACCAGGGCGATCTACGATTCGGGGTACAACTCCAACAGCCGGTTCTACGGCGAGGCGCCGGAGGTCCTGGGCATGACCCCGACCAGTTATCGGGCCGGCGGGGCCAACGCCGAGATCCGATTTGCCATAGGGGAATGCACACTCGGTTCCATCCTCGTCGCGAAGAGCGATCGGGGGGTGTGCGCCATCATGCTGGGCGATGATCCCGAGACGCTGGCCCGGGAGATCCAGGATCGCTTTCCGCGGGCGAGGTTGATCGGTGGCGACCCGGAGTTCGAGCGGGTGGTCGCGCGCGTGGTCGGCTTCGTCGAGGCGCCGGCCCTGGGGCTCGATCTGCCCCTCGATGTACGAGGGACCGCGTTTCAGCAACGGGTATGGCAGGCCCTGCGCGAGATCCCACCGGGCTCCACCGCGAGCTACACGGACATCGCCAGGAAGATCGGCTCGCCGTCGTCGGTTCGCGCCGTGGCCCAGGCGTGCGCCGCGAACCATCTCGCGGTGGCGATCCCCTGCCATCGGGTCATCCGGACGGATGGGGGCCTCTCTGGTTATCGCTGGGGGGTCGACCGGAAGCGCGAGCTGCTGGAGCGGGAGGCGGCGTCCTGACGGGCGCCGCCCAGCAGCACCCTCCCGTGCCGGGTAGGTTACCACCGTTGATTCCGTCCCCCATGAAGATGGGTTCGGGTATGGCTTCCATCCTTAGCCGGGGCCGACGGATCTCACATGACTGGTGGGGATTCGAGCGCGTGCCAGGACCCTGATGACCTGCGCGTACACTCCGACGACACCGAGCGCGAACAGCGCTGCCCCGCCCTGCACGGCTTCCGCGGCCCCCAGCGTTACGGCCGGCACAATGACGACCAGCCCTGCTGCGAGGCACACCAGAGAGCTCCACGCCCAGGCTGGCTTGATCAGGTCGGCGGCGCTAGCAAGATCGGTTCGGCCCCGGCCCCCGCCGAAGAGATGCATCCAGGTGAGGGCAGGTACGATTCGGTAGTAGATGCCGATGATGAACAGCACGAGCCAGCCCAGGATCCCGAGCAACCCATACGCGGCCCATCCACGCGGGTGAAATCCGGGTGTTGCGAGGAGGGCGACCCCCGCGACGGCCGTGACCGCGAGCATGACGAACGCCAGGGCGACGTGAGAGAGCGCGGGGTCCAGTCGGCGTTCCGCCCGCCGGGTGAAGTAGCTGAGCACCAGAAAGAGGTAGAGAACGACGGCGGCCGCCATCAGGAGCGCTCCGGTGACGGCGAGCACCGACTCCGCACCGAGCTTGCCGAAGAGAAACGTGGACATTCCGACCCCGCCCACCGGCCCGATCCAGCGCAACGGCCACTCCGGATGGCCGGTGGAGCCGAGGAACATGGGAAGGATCCGGCTCCCAACGCCGACCGCGGTGAAGGTCGCGAACCCGAGGGCGGCGAGATGGAAGTGGCTCGCGATGATTCCGAGGCGATCGACGTGCCACCACCCGATCGGCTCGCCGATGCGGGCCGCGGCGAGAAGCATCGCCGTGCCCAGCGCCGTGTGGCCCCCAGCGACATATCGGCCGATCATCCGCCCTCTCAATGCCTGTCGCCGCCGCGATGTGAGGTTCCAGGCGAGCGCCCCCATCGCAACCGCCAGCGCGATCCAACCGAGGCCTTGCACCCAGCCGCGCCAGAACCAGAACCCGCTCGTCAAGAGCGCGATGCCCAGCTGGAGCGCGGCGAAGGCCGCGTGGCCCATTCGCACGCTGCGGACCGACACTCCCATCGTGGCCGGAACCAATTGGTAGAGCGCACCGAAGATCGACGTGGTGATCACGCCGAGCGTGAAGGCGTGCGTGGTGGCAAGGACGCGCGGATCGAGGAAGTTCCCCCGTGCCAGCTCCGGGGCGACCAGCATCAGTCCCAAGGCACCCACCCCGAGCCACAGGAGGGCCGCCACGAAGTGCTCGCCCGGAAGCCGGAAGGGGGGCGAGTTCACCATCGGGCCGGCGAGTGGGAGCGGACTTGGAGGCTTGCGGGGAGTAGCGCCAATAGCGGTCACGCGAGGACTCGAGGTGGAGGTCGATAAACCTAGCTCGGTCCCGGGTGTGGCCGACGTGAAGATCCGGTGAGGATTCCTTCAGCCCTGCGAGTGTGTCGGGAGCGGCACACCGGCCGGATTCGACCGCAAGAACCGGAGTGCGACGGGCGGCGAGAGGGGATACAATCCGCACAGCGAGGTAAAGGGAGATGACACGGTGCGGCGGTCGCGTCGGCCGTGCTCTCGCCCGAGGAGTGCGAGTCGCTCGCGGCCCTCTATTCGACGGACCAGCCGTTCCGAAGCCGGGTGGTCATGGCCGCACACGGGTTCGGCCGCGGCGAGTACAAGTACTTCGCGTATCCGCTACCGGGAATCATCGAGGAGCTCCGCGCCACGCTCTATCCACGGCTGGCGGCCATCGCGAACCGATGGAACGAGGCGCTGGGGATCGAGATGCGGTACTCCTCCGAGCTGACGGAACTACAATTGCCTGCACCAGGACCTGTACGGGGACTACGTCTTCCCGCTTCAGGTGACTGTCCTGCTCTCGGAGCCGGGCCGCGACTTCGCCGGCGGCGAGTTCGTTCTCACCGAACAGCGCCCCCGAATGCAGTCCCGTGCCGAAGTCGTGAGCCTGAGTCAGGGCGACATCGTGATCTTCCCGGTCCATCACCGGCCGGTGCAAGGCGCGCGGGGAGTCTACCGTGTGACCATGCGTCACGGGATGAGCCGGCTCCACCGCGGCGCGCGTTTCACGGTTGGGATCATCTTTCACGACGCATCGTGAGGCAGCTCCAGAATATCGTGAAGAGCCGATCAGTCATTGATGCTACTGGGTCTGGCCTGACGTGTCCGGCGCAGCGGGCTTCGCGGCGGCCGAGTCGGCGTGCTGCTTCCGATCATGCATCATATGGCCGCCCCGCCGCCGCATTCCTCCCGATTCCATCATCTCGTGCATGTGGGTCCGCATCGCCTTTCGCTGTGCCACGAGCTCGTTGATCACCGCGGCCATCGTCTGAACCTTCTTGTCACCGCTGGTCTTGTTCATCACGCTGACGAGAGCGTCGAGCCTGGCGTCGTCCCATACCGTCTCCTGTGAACCGAGCAATTGAGGTTGGCCAGCACACGCCCTGTGGATGATGCCTCCGGCCCGCCGAACGTCGCATCCAGCTCCCGAGAATCCCTCGCGCCGTGGCCGAGCGACTCCTCTCTGGTCCTATTCCCCACCCGAAGGTACGATTCCCGGCATGTCCCGCTCCGTTCTTTATTGTGTGCTCGCCTTCGGTCTGTTCCCGACCGCCGCCGTTCCCGGCGTGGCGTCGGCTCAGCAGGTCTTCACCCGTGCCGACACCGTGCGCGGCAGCATCACGCCCGAGCGCGCGTGGTGGGACGTCACCTTCTACGACCTTCACGTGCGGCTCGATCCCTCCGACAGCACCATTCGGGGCTGGAACGGCATCACATATCGGGTCACCGGAAAGGCGCGTGAGATGCAGGTCGATCTCCAGGAGCCTCTGGTGATCGACAGCGCCGTGCAGAACGGCAAACGCGTCGGGCTCCGCCGCGAGGGGAACGCTTTCTTCCTCGCAACCGCCGGGCAGAAACGTGGCGCCACCGGCACGGTCAAGATCTGGTATCACGGCAAGCCGCGCGTAGCGGTCAAGCCGCCGTGGGACGGCGGCCTCATCTGGTCCACCGACGCGGAAGGGCATCCCTGGATCGCCACCGCATGTCAGGGATTGGGCGCCAGCGTCTGGTGGCCCACCAAGGACACCCAGGCCGACGAACCGGACAGCCAGCGGATCGCGTTGACGGTCCCCGATTCGTTGCAGGCCGTGGCCAATGGGCGGCTGCGCGGCATCGATCGGCAGCCCGACGGCTGGGTCACGTGGGAGTGGTTCGTCGCCGATCCCATCAACAACTACGACGTGGCCGCGTCGGTGGGACGCTACGCCCATTTCACCGATGCGTACGAGGGTGAAGCCGGACCCCTCACCCTCGATTTCTGGCCGATGGCGGACCATCTCGAGGCAGCCCGAGCCCAGTGGCAGCAGACCAAGCCGATGCTCGCCTGCTTCGAGCACTGGTTCGGACCGTATCCCTGGTACCACGACGGGTACCGGCTCGTCGAGTCGCCGCATCTCGGGATGGAGCACCAGAGCGCCATCGCCTACGGCAACGGATACCGGAACGGGTACAAGGGCACGGATCTGTCGGGAACCGGGTGGGGCCTCACGTGGGACTTCATCCTGGTGCACGAGAGCGCCCACGAGTGGTTCGGTAACAGTATTACGACCGCGGATATCGCCGACATGTGGGTGCATGAGAGCTTCGCCAACTACTCGGAATCGCTCTTCACGGAGTGTCAGTTTGGCAAGAAGGCCGGCGCGGAGTATCAGCGAGGCACCCGAAAACTGCTCAAGAACGACAAGCCGATCGTGGGACCCTATGGAGTGAACACCGAAGGGTCCGGCGACATGTACTACAAGGGCGGCAACATGCTGCACACCATCCGCCAGGTCATCGACAACGACTCGACGTGGCGGTCGATCCTGCGCGGTCTCAATACCGAGTTCCGCCACCGGATCGTCACGGGAACACAGGTCGAGGACTACATCAGCGCGAGGGCCGGAACCGATCTGCATCCCATCTTCGACCAGTACCTCACCACCACCAGGCTTCCGGTTTTCGAATACCGGCTGAACGGCCGATCGCTCACGTATCGCTGGGCCGACGTCGTGCCGACCTTCGCCATGCCCATCCGGGTCTATGTCGCGCCCGACAGCGCGGTGCGCCTCAACCCGACCACCACCTGGCAAACGGCGGCGCTGCCGCTCGCAGATCCGGGTGCGTTCCGCATCGACGAGAACTTCTTCGTCGAGACGCGCTGGACGGCGGCTGCCGTGCCATGATCCAGCCCCCCGTCCGCCTGCCCACCCGGGACTGTGACGCAGGTCGCAGCGCCCGGAGGGTCTCCGTCACGACGTTTTAGGCTCGCCGTTTGTATCCCCGACCGAAGGGATCGCCCTGAAACCGGTCATTCTGGTAGTAGATGACGAGCCCGCCCTGCGGGCTATGATCGAACGGTCCCTCGAATGCGAAGGTTTCGTGGTCGTGATGGCCAGCGACGGCCTCGAGGCGTGGGGGCTTCTGGAAGAGGGCAATGGGCCCTTTGCCCTGCTGGTGGTGGACATGGTGATGCCGAGATGGGACGGCACCACCCTGATTCGGCGGGTCAGGGCCGATTACCCGGCCCAGCGCATCCTGATCATCACCGGGCGGCCCGACGCCGACGTCGACAACGAGCTCCTGCGCAACATCCCCGTTCTGCGCAAGCCGTTCGCCCCTGACGATTTGCTGCGCGCCATCCGCTATACGCTGCGCCCACGGTCCGGTTCGGCGCCGGTGGGGCCGTAGGCCTAGGCCACCACGCGCTCCGCCGACACGCTCAGGCTCACGTGGATGGACTTGGACGTCGGTGTGTTGCTCTCCTCCGCGACGCTCCCGACCGGGACCAGCACGTTGGCTTCCGGGAAGTAGGCAGCAAGGCACCGCCGGGGAATCGCGAACGGAACCAGTTGAAACGACCGCGCCACCCGCCGTTCCTCGCCGAAATGGCTGGTGATGTCCACCCGTTGGCCCGCGCTCCAGCCTCGCTCCTCCGCATCCTCCGGATTGATGAAGAGCACCCGCCGGCCGCCGTGGACCCCGCGGTACCGGTCGTGCATGCCGTATATCGTCGTGTTGAACTGATCGTGGCTCCGGATCGTCATCAGGATGAACCGGTCGGGGCCGAGGTCGTGCTCGGAGATGGGGGCGACGGCGAAGTGCGCCTTGCCCGAGGAGGTGACGAAACGGCGCTCGCGTGTCGGATTGGGGAGATAGAACGGCCCCTGCGCGATCCTGGTGTTGAAGTCCTGGAATCCGGGCACGACCCGTGAGATGTGGTCGCGGACCCTGCCATAGTCTTCCGCGAGACCCTCCCAATCGATCGCGCTCCGTTCCGCCAGCGTCGCCTTCGCGATCCCCGCGACGATCGCGGCCTCGCTTCGGAGTGAGGAGGACGCCGGCGCGAGCACTCCCTTCGACGAGCTGATGACTCCCATCGCGTCTTCGACGGTGAGAAATCCGCCCGGATCGACCTCGGACCGTCCCAGGCACGGGAGCAACAGCGCCTGGCGCCCCGTTACCAGGTGAGACCGGTTGAGCTTGGTGGCGATGTGGACCGTGAGACCACAGCGGCGCAGCGCTTCGGCCGTGCAGACCGTATCCGGCGCGGCCGAGAGGAAGTTGCCGCCCAACGCGATGAACACCTCCACCTCGCCGTCGTGCATCGCGGCAATCGTATCCACCGTGTCATGCCCGGCCTTCCGCGGCGGCGCGAAGCCGAACTCGCGCTGCAGGCAGTCGAGGAAGGGCCCGGTCGGTCGCTCCCAGATGCCCATGGTCCTGTCGCCCTGGACGTTGGAATGGCCGCGCACGCAGCACGTGCCGGCGCCGGGTCGGCCGATGTGTCCGCCCAGGAGTAGAAGATTGACCAGCATCCGGATGGTGGCCACCGCATCGCGGTGCTGGGTCAGGCCCATCGCCCAGCAGCAGATCATCCGCTCGGACCCGGCGACCATCCGGCCCGCCCGCTCGATGTCCTCCCGGATGATCCCGCACCCGTCCACCACCTCCTGCCACGAGGTGCCTTCGAGGTCGGCGTACAACTCGGCGAAACCGTCGGTATGGGCGCTGATGAACTCGTGGTCGAGCACGTTCCCCGACTTCTCTTCTTCGGCGAGCATCACCTTCATGAGCCCTTTGAAGAGCGCGATGTCCCCGTTGATGCGGACGGGAAGGTGCAGGTCCGCGAGTGGGACGCCCGGTCCCAGCAGGTGCGCCGCGAAGCTCACGGGATTGGAGTACTCATCGGGATTCGGGTCGGTAAACCGAAGCAGGCCCGGCTCGGCCAGCGGGTTGATCGCGAGAATCTTCGCGCCGCGCTTCTTGGCATGCTCGAGCGAGGTCAACATCCGCGGATGGTTGGTCCCCGGATTCTGTCCCACGATCACGATGAGATCGGTGTGCTCGAAATCCTCGAGTGTCACCGACCCCTTCCCGATGCCCAGACTCTCCACCAGCGCGGTGCCCGACGACTCATGGCACATGTTCGAGCAGTCGGGGAGGTTGTTCGTGCCGAACTGTCTCGCGAAGAGCTGCCAGAGAAACGCGGCCTCGTTGCTCGCGCGCCCCGACGTGTAGAACGCGGCCCCGTCGGGGTTTCTCAGCGCGCGGAGCTCCCGCCCGATCAGGTCGAAGGCCTCGTCCCAGCCGATCGGCTCGTAGTGCGCGCAGCCCTCACGCCGGAGCATGGGCACAGTGAGGCGGCCCTGGGCATTGAGCCGGTGGTCGGACTGCTCCGCCAGAGCGTCGATGGGCCACTGGGCGAAGAAGTCGGCCCCGATGCGGTGACGCGACCCTTCGTCCGCCATCGCTTTGGCGCCGCTCTCGCAGAACTCGAACCGATGACGCTGACCGTCCGGCGACGGCCAGGCACAGCTCTGGCAGTCGAACCCGTCCTTCTGGTTCACGGTGAGAAACACCCGCACGGTGTCGCGGACGCCCAAACGAGGGAGCGCGACCTTGAACGTGTTGGCGATGGCAGGGAGGCCGGCGGCCGAGTGCGACGGGTGACGCATGGTGACCGGCGCGGTCTCGATCGGGGTCTGAGCCAGCAGCGCAGCCGGACTCCCCGTCTCGGTCTCCCCGCAACAGCGGTCGATCGCCGAGCGCATCGCCGGTGCCGGCGCTGACCCCGTGGGCCTCGGCGCATGGGTCGGGAAGAACCCCGCGGCGAGCAGGGAAAACGTATCGACGCCGGGCGGCACGACTCCTGGGCCCGACTGGGCATCATCCGTCAAGGTTGGACCTCGCTAGTCGGACGGGCTCCGAGCCCGAGCCGGTGAGGGAATCCAAGCCATACTCATCGAACGTGTCCCGAAGTTTGAAGGTCGCGCCGGTGCTCGCGGTGAGGCGCAACACGTTGCCGGGCGCCGGAGCAACCGGTAGAATTGCGGCGAATCATATGCTCCTCAGACACCTCCAGTACCTCACGATCCTGGCCCGGGAGCGTCACTTCGCCCGGGCGGCGGCGGCATGCGGCGTGACGCAGCCGACGCTCTCTGCCGGCATCAAGCAGCTCGAGGAGCAGCTCGGCCTGCTCGTGGTGCAGCGGGGGAAACGATTCGAGGGCCTGACGCCCGAAGGCGAGCGCGTCCTCGCCTGGGCGCAGCGCATCACCGCGGACGCCGAGAGCCTCGAGCAGGAGGCGAGTCGCCTGCGCGGGGGACTCGTCGGCCGGCTTCGTCTCGGCGTCATCCCGGCGGCGCTCCCCGCCGTTCCAGTCCTCGCCGCGCCGCTCAGCCGGCGTCATCCCGGCGTCACCCTCACCGTCGTCTCACTCTCGTCGATCGAGATCCAGAGCGGTCTCGATGACTTTCGTCTCGACGCGGGCATCACCTATCTCGACAACGAGCCGCTGGCCCACGTCCGCCCCGTGCCACTCTATCACGAACGGTACGTGCTGCTGACGCCGACCGACGGGCCACTCGCCCGGCGGGCCAGCGTTACCTGGCGCGAGGTGGCGACGCTCCCGCTCTGCCTCATGACGCCCGACATGCAGAACCGGCGGATCATCAATGCGCTCTTCGCCGAGGCCGGCGCCTCCGTCACCCCCGCCCTCGAGACGAACTCGGTGTTCACGCTGTGTTCGCTGGTTCGGGCGGGATACTGGTCGAGCGTGCTGCCGGATGGCTTTCAGGCCATGCTGTCGGGCGCCCCGGGCTTGGCAGCAGTCCCGCTCGAAGGCCCGATCGTGGGCCACACCGTCGGGCTCGTGCTTCCCGACCGGGATCCGCCGATTCCGACCGTCGTGGCGCTGGTGGACAGCCTCGCGGGACTCGACTGGTCGGCGGCGACCGGTCATCCGGAGCCCGCGGCCACCCGCTGAGGATGGGTGTAAACCGTCGCCCGGCCGCGCCGCGCGAATCCCACGAGCGTGAGACCAGCCTGC
Organism: uncultured Gemmatimonadales bacterium; assembly: GCA_963757525.1. GTDB lineage: Bacteria > Gemmatimonadota > Gemmatimonadetes > Gemmatimonadales > GWC2-71-9 > CAVVWJ01. Next base: position 261,777 of record CAVWRM010000001.1, on the reverse strand, counting down.
TCCGCCACCCGCACCGCGAGGCCGGTCGGCCCCGAGATCGCCGCCAGCAATGGCGCGCCGAGCACGGTGGCCTTTTGGACCATCTCGAAACTGGCTCGGCTCGTCACCACCACGAATCCGCGCGAGGGGTCGACCGCCGCACGGACCGCCGCGCCGACGAGCTTGTCGAGCGCATTGTGCCGCCCCACGTCCTCCCGCATCAGCTCCAGCGATCCGTCGGCATGAGCCCATCCGGCGGCATGCACCGCGCCGGTGGCGGAGTTGAGTGGCTGATTGGCGGCCAGACCATCGAGTGCGGTCTGGATGGCATCGACGGAGACGGGAGCGCCGCCCGATACCGGATGGATTTGCTTGAGCACGGCGTCGACGCCGTCCGAGCCGCAGATGCCGCACCCGGTCCGCCCCGTCAGCCGGCGTGTCCGCTCGGTGATGACGGCGGCGCACCGCTCGGCGACCCTCGCCTGAATCTCGACGCCCCGGCTGTAGCGGACGACCTCGATGTGCTCCAGATCGGCGGGGGACTGGATCAGCTCCTCAGTGAGACTGAAGCCGAGGGCGAAGTCCTCGAGATCGGCCGGCGTGGCCATCATCACCACGTGCGGGATGCCGTTATAGACGATTGCGACCGGGGTCTCTTCGACAATCCGCTCCGACTGCTCGGTCCGGGTGCCCCCGTCCCACCGGATCGTCCGATGCTCCAGCAGCGAGCCGGCATACCCCAGCCGGTACAACCCCATGGGGTCGCCGGAGAGGCTCGAGTCGTGGGTCACGAGTCCAGACTCGGCATAGCCGCGACCCGCGACCTCATGGTCCCTCTGGGGTCCGTCATCCCGCGTCTCCTGTAGGTATTCATCCCGGCGCGCCCGTTTAAGTTAGTATATGCGGGTGGGGATGGTGCTTTGATAGATCCCGTCTATCAGGTAATATAAGTGGTGAATTGGCGGTGGGTTGCATCAGCGGCGAGGTTACCGAGGTATCCTCGAGCGAGGCGGCCGGTGAACTGTCGAAATCCGAGAGCGCATCCATGACCGATCGAGCGAACTGGCTCGATGCCGTGGACCCGATCCTTGCCAGGATGCGGGACATGCCTGGGGGACTCCTCCCGATCCTCCATGCCATTCAGGAGGAGGTCGGCTACATCCCCCCTGAGTCCGTCCCGGTCATCGCCGATTCGCTCAACCTCTCCCGCGCCGAAGTGCATGGCGTCGTCTCGTTTTACCATGATTTTCGCACCGGGCCCGCCGGGCGGCACCTGGTCCACGTGTGTCGGGCGGAGTCCTGCCAATCGGTCGGCGCCGAAGCGTTGCTGGCGCACGCGTGCGGCCGGTTGGGAGTGGACATACACGGAACGACCGAGGATGGAGCCATCACCATCGAGCCCATCTACTGTCTGGGTAACTGCGCCCTGTCACCGGCGGTCATGGTGGATCGTCATCTGTACGGGCGGGTCACCGCCCAGCAGCTCGACGCCATGCTCGATTCCCTGGGGACCTCGCCATGACGCGCGTGTACGTCCCGCGGGATGCCGGTGCCGTTTCCGTCGGCGCGGAACAGGTGGCCCGCCGGATCGCGGCCGAGGCGCTGATGCGGGGGGCCCAGGTACAGCTCGTGCGGAACGGATCGAGGGGCCTCTATTGGCTCGAGCCCTTCATCGAGGTAGAAACTCCGGCCGGACGCGTGGCCTATGGGCCGGTCAAGCCCGACGATATCCCAGGCCTACTCCAGGCCGGTTTCCTCGAAGGCCGTCAGCACGCCCTCTTTCTGGGGAAGCCGGAGGAGATCCCCTACCTGGCCAAGCAGGAGCGTCTCACGTTCGCCCGGGTCGGCATCATCGATCCCGTCTCGGTCGAGTCTTACGAGGCGCACGACGGCTACCGCGGCCTGCGCCGGGCGCTCGAGATGGCGCCGGCCGACATGGTCGAAGCCGTTACCCAGTCGGGGCTTCGGGGTCGCGGCGGCGCCGCGTTCCCGACCGGCATCAAGTGGAAGACGGTGCTCGACACCCCGGCGGATCAGAAGTACGTGGTCTGTAACGCCGACGAGGGTGACAGCGGCACGTTCTCCGACCGGATGGTGATGGAGGGCGATCCACTGGTCCTGGTCGAGGGCATGACCATCGCGGGCCTGGCCGTGGGCGCCACCCGTGGCTACATCTACCTGCGCTCCGAATACCCGCACGCGCTGCGGGCGCTCAACGAGGCCATCGCGGCGGCGTACGCCCGCGGCTTCCTCGGCGCCTCCGTGCTCGGCTCGAGGCACGCATTCGACCTCGAGGTACGGGTGGGCGCCGGCGCCTACATCTGCGGCGAAGAGACGGCGATGCTCGAGAGTCTCGAGGGCAAGCGCGGCATGGTGCGCTTCAAGCCTCCGCTGCCCGCGATCGCCGGTCTGTTCGGCAAGCCGACGGTCATCAACAACGTGATCTCCTTCGCCTCGGTGCCGATCGTGCTCGACAAGGGCGCCGAGTTCTATCGGGACTATGGCATGGGCCGGTCGCGCGGCACACTGCCCATCCAGCTCGCCGGCAACATCAGGCACGGTGGCCTGGTGGAGCGAGCATTCGGCGTCACCTTGCGGGAGCTGCTCTATGATTATGGAGGGGGCAGCCTGAGCGGCCGGCCGATCCGGACGGTGCAGGTGGGTGGACCGCTGGGCGCCTTCATTCCGGAGTCGCAGTTCGATCTGCCGCTCGACTACGAGGCATTCGCCGCCAAGGGGGCCATGGTCGGTCACGGCGGCATCGTGGCCTTCGACGATACGGTGGACATGGCGATCATGGCGCGATACGCCATGGAGTTCTGCGCCATCGAATCATGCGGCAAGTGTACCCCGTGCCGGATCGGCTCCATCCGCGGGGTCGAGGTGATGGACCGGGTCATCGCGGCCCGAACAGCGCGCGACCCGGCCGAGGCCGCGGCGAGCACTGCGCTGCTTAAGGATCTGTGCGACACCATGCTCGCCGGCTCGTTGTGTGCCCTGGGCGGGATGGCGCCGTTCCCGGTACTGAGTGCCATCCAGTATTTCCCTGAAGACTTCGGACTGCCGGCGGCGGAGCTCGCCACGGCGGCCGGGTGACGAGGACCTGATCATGACCGCTATCTCCGACATCGATTACGGGACACCGGCACGGGTCTCCGGGCGTACCGTCACCCTGACCATCGACGGGGTTCCGGTCTCGGTGCCCGAAGGCACCTCGGTGATGCGTGCGGCGGCGGAGTTGGGTGTCGGCATCCCGAAGCTCTGCGCCACCGACAACCTCGAGGCGTTCGGCTCCTGCCGGCTCTGTCTGGTCGAGATCGAAGGCCGCAAAGGCTTCCCGGCCTCGTGCACCACTCTCGTCGACAACGGCATGAAGGTCCGCACCCAGACGCCCAGGCTCGCCGACCTCCGGCGCGGCGTCATGGAGCTCTACATCTCCGACCATCCGCTCGACTGTCTCACCTGCTCGGCCAACGGTGACTGCGAGCTGCAGGACATGGCCGGCGCCGTCGGCCTGCGCGAGGTGCGCTACGGCTTCGAGGGCAAGAACCACCTCAAGGCCGAGAAGGACACGTCCAACCCGTATTTCACCTTCGACCCCAGCAAGTGCATCGTCTGCTCCCGTTGCGTGCGCGCGTGTGAGGAAGTGCAGGGAACCTTCGCGCTGACCATCGACGGCCGCGGATTCGACTCCGTCGTCTCGCCCGGCCAGCTGGAGCCGTTCATGGCGTCGGAGTGCGTCTCCTGCGGCGCCTGCGTCCAGGCGTGCCCGACGGCCACGCTGATGGACAATTCGGTCATCGAGCATGGCACGCCCGACCGCAGCGTCATCACCACCTGCGCCTATTGCGGCGTGGGCTGCGCGTTCGAGGCGGAGGTCAAGGGCGACCAGGTGGTGCGGATGACGCCGTACAAGAACGGCCACGCCAATCACGGGCATTCGTGCGTGAAGGGCCGCTTCGCCTGGGGCTACACCACCCACAAGGACCGCATCACCAAGCCGATGATCCGCAAGCAGATCACCGACCCATGGCGGGAAGTCAGCTGGGACGAGGCGATCGGCCATGCCGCGAGCGAATTCAAGCGCATCCAGGGCCAGTATGGCCGCGGGGCCGTCGGCGCCATCTCCTCGTCGCGCTGCACCAACGAAGAGACCTACCTGATGCAGAAGCTCGTGCGCGCGGCCTTCGGCAACAACAACATCGACACCTGCGCCCGGGTCTGTCACTCGCCCACCGGGTTCGGTCTCAAGTCCACCATGGGCGAGTCGGCCGGCACTCAGGACTTCGATTCGATTCTCGAGACCGACGTGGTCATGGTGATCGGCGCCAACCCCACCGACGGCCATCCGGTTTTCGCGTCCCAGATGAAGCGCCGGCTCCGCGAAGGCGCCAAGCTCATCGTCGTCGATCCCCGCCGGATCGACCTGGTGCGCGCGCCGCACGTCGAGGCGCGGTTCCACCTCAAGCTCATGCCCGGGACCAACGTCGCGCTCATCAACGCGCTCGCCCACGTGGTGGTCACCGAAGGGCTCGCCGATGAGCAGTTCGCCCTGGCCCGGTGCGAGGTGGACAGCTGGGAGATGTGGAAGGAGTTCGTGAGCCGGCCCGAGCATTCGCCCGAGGCCAGCGAGTCGATCACCGGCGTGCCCGCCGCCGACGTCCGCGGCGCAGCCCGGTTGTACGCCACCGGCGGCAATGGGGCCATTTACTACGGGCTCGGCGTCACCGAGCACAGCCAGGGCTCTACCGCGGTCGCCGGGATCGCCAACCTGGCGATGGCGACGGGCAATCTCGGGCGCGAGGGCGTGGGCGTGAATCCGCTGCGGGGCCAGAACAACGTGCAGGGGTCCTGCGACATGGGGTCGTTCCCCCACGAGTTCCCGGCCTATCGCCATGTGCTCGACGATGTCGTCCGCGGCGAGTTCGAGGCCGCCTACGGCGTGACGCTCGATCCCGAGCCCGGCCTCCGGATCCCCAACATGTTCGACGCCGCGCTCGACGGCAGCTTCAAGGGGCTGTATCTCGAGGGGGAGGACATCGCCCAGTCCGATCCCAACACCCAGCATGTCACGGCCGCCCTGACGGCCATGGAATGCATCGTGGTGCAGGATCTCTTTCTCAATGAGACCGCCAAGTTCGCCCACGTGTTCCTCCCGGGCAGCTCCTTCCTGGAGAAGAACGGCACCTTCACCAACGCCGAGCGGCGGGTGTCGCCCGTGCGCAAGGTCATGGAGCCGATGGGCGGCATGGAAGACTGGGAGATCACCTGCGCGCTCAGCAACGCGCTCGGGTATCCCATGCCCTACTCGCATCCATCCGAGATCATGGACGAGATCGCCCGCCTCACGCCGACCTTCACCGGGATCAGCTACGAGAAGATCGACCGCATGGGCAGTATCCAGTGGCCGTGCAACGACGAGGCCCCCGACGGCACCCCGGTGATGCACCGCGATACGTTCGTGCGGGGCAAGGGCCGGTTCCTCCTCACCAAGTACGTGCCCACCGAGGAGAAGGTGAACCGGAAGTATCCGCTCATCCTCACCACCGGCCGCATCCTGTCGCAGTACAATGTCGGCGCCCAGACCCGCCGCACCGCCAACGTCGACTGGCACGACGAAGACCGGCTGGAGATCCATCCGCACGACGCGGAGGAGCGTGGCATCAAGGACGGCGACTGGGTGGGCATCGTCAGCCGGGCGGGCGAGACGACCCAGCGGGCGCAGGTCACCGAGCGGGTGCAGCCGGGAGTGGTGTACACCACGTTCCATCACCCGGAGTCGGGGGCCAACGTCATCACCACCGAGAACTCCGACTGGGCCACCAACTGCCCGGAGTACAAGGTCACCGCCGTCCAGGTGATGCCGGTATTCCACTCCTCGGCGTGGCAGGACCGCCACAAGCGGTTTACCGAGCAGCAGCTCGCGCTGCTGGACGCGCGCCAGCGCGAAGCGATGTGACCCCATGAACGTCGAGCACATGGTCGAGATGGCCAACCAGATCGGCCAGTTCTACGACGCCTATCCCAATCGCGCGGAGGCGCTGGCCAGCACCGCGCAGCACATCCGCCGGTATTGGGACCCCCGGATGCGCTCCGAGTTCCTGCGGCACCTGGATCAGGGGCCGCTCGAGGGCCTCACCCCGTTCGTTCTGGAGGCGGTGCAGGCGCACCGCGCCGAGCTCACGCCCAGGGAGCCGACCGGCAAGCCGTAGCAGCCGCGATCGCGGCGAGGGAAACCCATGCCGCGATCGTTGCGGGTGCGACGCCTCTGCGTCCTTTCCGCCCTCTCCGTCCTTTCCGTCCCTCTCCTCGCCCAGACCGACTCGGCGGCGACGGTCCGGCGCCGTCCCCCACCGTCGGTCGGCGCGATGGTCGGGTACTCCCGCACCGACCTCCGCGGACCGGAGGCGGAGCAGGTGCGGAGCCGGCAAGGCAGCCTTACCGGCGTCTACATCCTCGCCCCTCTCACCCGACATCTGTACTTCCGTCCCGAGCTGCTCTTCTCGCTGAAGGGCGGACGGACCCTCACCGGCACCGCGCTCCTCGACATCGAGCTCGCCTACCTCGAGCTGCCGATGCTCGCCAAGCTGGTGCTCAGCCGCGGGCGCTTCCGGCCGCTCCTGTTCGCCGGGCCCGCGCCGGCGCTCCAGATCGGGTGTGACGTCCAGTTCATCGTGGGCGATCAGGCCAGCCGCTCGACCTGCGGCCGCGACCAGTTTTCGCTGTTCCGGACTCTGGACGTCGGAGCGGTCGCCGGCGGAGGGGTGGAGATTCGCTGGCCGGGGTCCGGCTCCGCACTCGCGCTGGAGGCCCGGTACACGGCGGGCCTCCGGTCGGTCCTCGATGACACGAACGTGAAGAACCGGGCGCTCGGCATCCTGATCGCGCTGACGTTCTGAAGGCTCAAGGCTGCTTCGCATATGACGCGACCCTCCGATCGCCAGGACCGGAGGGTCGTCATGTGAGCGGGGCAGCCTTCAGCGTTGAGCCTTCAGCCGCTGTGTCTTCAGCCGCTTTCTAGAACAACCACCGCCCTCCCACCTGGAACTGCCGCGGATTGCCGATGCCGCTCTTGAGCGTGCCGTCGAAGTTGAGAAATACGCCGGCGGTCGAGGGGTCCAGGAAGTTGTCGCTGTTGGTCACGTTGAACACCTCGACGATCACCTCGAACGTCCCCTGCGGCCCGAGATTGAAGGGCTTCGACGCCCGGATGTCCCACGAGAAGTAGGCGTTGTCCTTCCTGATGGTGTTCCGCTGGAGAATGTGCCCGTCGTCGCAGATCCGGTCGTTGGCCGGGTCGCCCGCGACGGCCCGCTGGCCCGACGGCTGGTTGTTGATGCAGCTCTCCGAGACCGGCTGCGCCGAGTACGCGCTGACCCGGTTGTTCAGGTAGATGTCGCCGGGTAGCACCGCCAGCAGCCACGCGTTGAAGCGGTGCCGCTGGTCGCGATCGCTGTACCCGTACTCCTTCTGCAGCGAGTCGGCCTGGGCGTACCGGAAGGTGAACGGGTCGCGCTCGTTGTCGTCATCCGACTTGTCGAACGAGAGCGTGTAGTTGATCTGGAATTGCAGGTGCGGATCGAGGCTCCGCCGGAGCTCGGCCGTGACGCCGTTGTAGCGCGATTTGGCGGTGCTCTGGATCACGGTCAGGTTGCCGATGCCGTTGCCCCCCGCGAGCCCGGTGCGCCACGGGCTGTCGAAGACCGCATCGTTCGCGTTGAAGAACCGGGTGAGGTGGTCGGTCCGCGCGTGAGTGTAGCTGACCGACCCGGCAAGCCCCGGGACGAGCTCCCGCTCGAAGGCCACCGTCGCGCTGAATGTGCGCGGGTTCTGGAAGTCCTTGTCGAAGACGAACACGTCCGGATCGAAGGGTCCACCGGTCGGGCTCGGCAGCAGCTCGCCGTAGTTGGGCGGCGCGCCCAGTATGCCGGTGAGGCTGCTGTTCCGGAACAGCGACTGGCCGCGCGACCCGTCGGTGCTCCGGCTGCTCGCCAGATTGAGGCCGGGGATGCGCGCGTAGTACAGCCCGGCGTTGGCCCGCACGACGTTCTTCGCGTCGCCCTTCACGTCCCAGGCCACCCCGAATCGGGGCTGGAACATGCTGTAGTCCGACGGGATGGTGCCGTCACCCGGGAATTCGAACGTGCCCACCGAGTTGGTCACCGTCTGGCCGATGAAGGGCGCGTAGAAGAGCTGGTCGATCGGCGTGATCAGATCCGGCTCGACCTGGGCCTCCCAGCGCAGCCCGTAGTTCAAGGTCAGGTTCGGTTGCGGCTTCCAGCTGTCCTGCAGGAAGAGGGCGATGTCGTGCTGAGTGATGGTCTGCGTCCCCGACTCCTCGAGCGTGAGCGGGGGGACGCCGGCCTGTTGCAGGTACAGCACGACTGGACCCGTGATCGTGGTACCCGAGGGGCAGGCACCGGTGGTGTTGCTCGAGCCGTCGGAGCATTCCACGTACCCATTGCCGTTGGCCACGTAGTTCAGGAATCCCTGCACCGAGCCGAACGCGATACGGCCGTTGCCGAAACCGATGAAGGTCTGGGTCGTCGCCGTGCGGTTCCACTCCCCCCCGAACTTGAAGAGATGGTTGCCCTTCACCAGCGAGACATTGTCCAGCACCTGGAAGCGCACGTCGTGGTCCTGGACCGGGATGAAGAACGGCATGCCGATCCGGTATTGGCCTCCGAAATCGATGTCCGTGTCGGGGAACGGCCGGCCCGTGGTGGGGTTGATCGGTCCGTCGTAGGGACGGGGCCGCGCCTCGCGAGCCCACTGGAACCGGAACTCGTTGGACAGCGACGAGGAGAACAGTGACGACAGGCTGCCGTTGACCGCGTGGGAGTAGTCCTTCTCCAGGGCGTTCGCGCTCCGGCCCCACGAGTCCACGTCGAACGTGCCGTTCTGCTGCTTGGAGTAGGTAAAGTTGTATTTGAGGGTCGCGTTGTGCTTCGGGCTCAGCCGGAAGTCCAGCTTGCCGAGGAAGGCGTTGGCGTCGTTCGTACGCGCGATCGAGCCAAAATCTCCCTGGAGGGCGCCGCCGAAGGCCGTGTCGGTGAAGGCGAGGAGCGCCGGGTCGATCTGGCCCAGTCGGTTCTGCTGCTTCGTCTCGTCGTACACCTGCTGGTCGTAGGCGAGGAAGAAGAATGCCTTGTCCTTCACCAGGGGGCCGCCGATGGTGCCGCCGAACTGATGCTGGCGGAAGTCGGGGCTGAAGCCGGTGGTGGCGCCGCCCGGAAACGTGTGGTTGAAGTCGGCCGACAGCCCGTCGTATTTCCCGAAGTAGTGGGCCGAGCCGTGGAACGTGTTGGTGCCCGACTTGGTGATGACGTTGATGAACCCGCCGCTCGATCGCCCGAACTCGGCGTTCGCCCCGTCGGCCACCACCACGAAATCCTGGACCGCGTCGAGGTTGAACGTGAACGCCGGCCGCTGCCCGCCGCGCTGCTCCCCGAAGAAGGGGTTGTTGAAGTCGGCGCCGTCCACCGAGACGTTGTTGTGGATCCCCTTCTGGCCGCCGACGCTGATCTCATCCCCGTCGGGGCCCTGCACGATCGCGACGTTGGGCGTGAGCGTCGTGTAGTTGAAGATGTTGCGGCCGTTGTTCGGGAGCCCTTCCACCGCCGCGACGCCCAGCCGGGTCGAGCCCTCCGATTTCGACACGTCCACCACCGGCTCCTGCGCGGTGGCCGTGACTTCTTCGAGCTGTACCGCCTGCGGCGCCAGCGCGAACGGGAGGTCTACCGTCTCGCCCAGTCGCAGGGCGACGCCGTTGCGCTGCGAGGCTTGGAATCCGAGGGCACGCGCCGTCACGTTGTAGGTGCCCACCCGAAGCAGCGTAGCCACGAAGACGCCCCGGTCGTTCGTGGTCAGCGACCGGGTCGCGTTGGTCTCGGTGTTGATGAAGGACACGGTCGCGCCCGCCAGGGGCCCGCCGTTCGAGTCCGAGACGACCCCACGGATGACGCCCGTGGTGGCCTGCGCCTGGGCGTGCAATGCGGCCGGCGCCGCCACGAGCGCGGCAAGGATGAGGAGGTAGTTGAGGCTGTTCGGACGGGACAAGATCACGGGTGATCTCACTTTCCCGGCACTCGAGGTGCCGCGCACACGGGATGTCCGGGTGACTGCCCGGGGCGATGGAGCGAGGGACCGACTGTTCTGAGGTCGGGAATAGCTTACCGTCCGTCCAAAAGGGTCGCAAGACGGCGGGAAGCGGCACTCCCGCGGCGACTGTGGGGAATGTCACAGCCTCTGAGGCCGGAAAACCCGACATTTGACATAGGATCGAGGTTGGGCCCTCACTAGCGTACCGGGATGGGTTGATGGGTCTGAGCGGGATGTCGCATTCCTCCGATGTAACGAACGCCTCGCGGCGGACCAGTGTGATGCGCCTCCGCCTCCGTCCGCCCGAGATCTCGGCCAGCGTGCGAGGCCCGCTCCTCACTCTCGCCGCTACCATCCTGTTCGACGTTCTCGCGCGCTCCGGCCTCGTCATCCAGACCCCGTTTCCCGTGATGATCCTGACGGTGGTGTATGCGGCCATTGTCGGGGGCATCCGCCCGGCCTCGGTCAGCGCGCTGATCACCACGGTCTACGCGATCCATTTCTTCTCCGACCGGGTCGGCTTCCTCGTCTACGACCCGGAGGGCTTCGCGGGGCTGGTCTCGACGGCCGCCGCGGCCTGGATCGCGGCGTTCGCGGTCTCCCGGATCGGGCGTGTCGAGGAATCGGCCCAGGCGCGGGAATTGACCCACGATGAGGCCGACAGGATCCGCCGCCGGCTCTCGCTGCTCGAGCACGCGAGCACCGTCCTCGCCTCCTCGCTCGACTACGAGGCTACGGCCGGGCGGATGCTCCGCCTCCTGGTGCCCACCATGGCCGACTGGTGCACGGTGCATCTGGCCGCGCCTTCAGGCCGCTTCCGGTTCGTCGCCGGCGTGCATCGAGATGTCTCTCGCGAGCTGGCGGTGCGCGCGCTCGGTGAGCTGGACGGCCTGCCCTTCGGAGTACCGGAGCGCGCCGATGTGATTCCCATCGGCAGGGGGTCGCTCGACGAGCATGAGTCGGAGTCCGAGCGGACCAAGCTCATGCGGGCCCTCGCGCCCAGGTTCGCCATCAGGGTCCCCATCACGGTGCGCGAGGCGCCCGCTGGGGTTCTCACGCTGGTGCTCGCCGAGTCGGGCCGGACCCCGACCGCCGAGGATGTGGAGTTGGCCCAGGAGCTGGCCGACCGGATCGCCCTCGCCCTGGCCAACGCGATGCTGCACGGAGAGGCCGCGGGCGCCGCTCGCCGCTTCGACGTGCTCTTCGCGGAGCACCCGCAGCCAATGTGGGTCTTCGACCCCGACACCCTGCGGTTCCTCTCGGTCAATGAGGCCACCCTCAGGCAGTATGGCTATACGGCGGACGAGCTCTCCCAGATGACGATCATGGACCTGGTCCCTCCGGCCGACGAGACCACGCCCATCATGCCGCTCGAGCGGGGGGACTCGCGCCGCGGGGTCGCGTTGGCCCATCACCAGCGCAAGGACGGCACGATCGTCGAGATGGAGCTCATGTCTCACGAGGTGGATCTGGACGGGCGGCGTGGGCGGCTCGTCGTGGCGACGGACGTGAGCGAGCGCACCAGGGCGCTGGCATCGGTCCGCCGGGTCGAGGATCAGCTCCGCCAAGCCCAGCGGATGGACGTGGTCGGAAGGCTCGGTATCGGCGTGGCGCACGACTTCAACAATGTCCTGACGTCCATTCGCGGCTTCGGCGAGCTGCTGGCCCGCGACCTCCCGGCCGGCGATCCACGACGGCAGGGCGTCGAGCGCATTCTGCAGGCCGCCGACCGCGGCACCCTCCTCGCCCGCCAGCTGCTCGCCTTTTGCGGCCGGCAGCCGTTTCAGCCGCGCCCGGTCGACGTCAACGCGGTGATGGTGGGAATGGACGGGTTGATTCAACGGCTGGCGGGCGACGACGTCGAGGTCAACACGAGCCTGGCCGACGGACTGGGCGCGGTGCGGATCGATCCCGTGCGGCTGGAGCAGGTGGTCATCAGCCTCATTCTGGCCGCCCGGGAGGCCATGCCGTTCGGTGGGACGATGACGATCGAGACCTCGGAGCGGTATCTGGGCGGCTTCCCGGCGGGGCGGCACCTGGTGTCGGGCGAGTACGCGGTGCTCGCCATCAGCGATACGGGGAACGAGATCGAGACCGAGCGGAGCCCGCGCCCCCTCGACCGGCGGGCTGGTGACGAATTGGGTCTGCGCGTGGTGAACAGCATCGTGCGTCAGAGCGGTGGCATGGTCCGGGTCACCAGCGAGCCCGGCGCCGGCCACACGGTCAAGATCTATCTCCCGCTGCTGACGGCCGACGAGACGCCGGCGCTGGCGGTCACGGCGCCGACCGGGACCGAGACGGTCCTGGTGGTCGAGGACGAGGACGCGGTCAGGGAGATGGTCCGGCGGACGCTATCCAGGGTGGGCTATCGTGTGCTGGAGGCGGGCGACGGCCGGGAGGCCATCGGTGTCGCTGACCGTCACGACGGGCCTATCCATCTGCTGATCACGGACGTGGTGATGCCGGCGATGAGCGGCGGAGACCTGGCCACAGAGCTGGCCCGCACACGACCGGATTTGGAAGTGATCTATATGTCGGGGTATGCCGAGGGCGAGGTCGCGCGCCGCGGGGTGCGGCGGGACCTCGATTACTTCCTCGATAAGCCGTTCAGTAGCGACCACCTGCTGCGGCTGGCGCGCACGCGCCTCGACCACCGGGCCGCGATCTAGTCGCCGTCAGCGCACCCGCCCGCGGAGCGAGCGCAGGACTTCGGGCGGCGCCTCGCCCGACAGCCTCATCATCAGATCGCCGAGGGTCCAGCTTCCGGTGGCCGGCGGAGCGGCCGGCTGGCCGGGTCGGTTGCGCTGCTGGTCGAGCATGATGAGACGGCCCTGGGGGTCCTGGTACACGACCCGCACCACCGGCCGGGTCGTATCCGCACCCGGCGTGACCCGCCCAGGCGCGAGGCCCATGAAGAGGGGGCTCATACCCTCGATCACGTGGACCGGTCCCCCGAGCTGGCGGCTGGCTTCATCGAGCCCGATGCGCAGATAGATCTGGGACTTCTGCTCCGGGGTCGGTGGGGGCGGCGGGGCCGCGACCGGCGCGACGCGTGAGGCCTCGACGCGGTCGAGCTGCGCGGTCGCGGCGTTGGCGCGCTGCACCCGCCGCTCACGGTCGAGCTGGCTGAGCGCGCGGGCCGCCTGGGCTCGGATCGCATCCTGCTCCGCGGCCCGCGTCGCCGCTTCTTCGGCCGCGTCCGCGGAGTCTTCGTCGCTCACGCTCTTCTCGTTCGCCGCTTTCGTTTTCGCCGGCGCCCGAGCGAGTATCGCCCCCTGGCCAGTGGCTTTCGCCGTGTCTTTCGCCATCCCGCTCTTGGGCTGCTCCGCCTTGACCGGCGTCGCGGCCTTGGCGGCCGGCGGCTTATCGGCGGGTGACGGCGCCGAAGCGGCCTTCGCGTCGGCCAGGGCCGTGGGTGCGACGACCGAAGAATCGCTCCGGGTTCCCGGCGTGGCGCGCGACCCGGGGTCGAGCTCCTGCTGGCTCACCGTCGCCACCGTTCCGGCTGCGGCAGGAGCGGCAGGGGCCGAGCTCCCCGTTTCGCGCGCGAGGTTGTTGATCAGGAATCCCGCGCTGACGGTAAATGTGAGTGCGGCGGCCCAGCCGAGCACTCGGGGCCACCGGCTGAGGAGCGGCGAAGCCTCGGGGTTGTCCGGTATCAGCAGCACCGGCTCTTCGGGCTCCTCCCACCGGTGATGCTCACGGGGCGGCGGAGAGGGCTGCGACGGGGGCGGGGGCGGGGTCTGCGGCCGGGGATGGGGGAGCGGCGCGGCCGCGGCCACTTTCTCCTGGCGCTGGGGAGCGGCACCGGCAGCGGCGGGAGTCGCCGCCGCGGCGAAACGGCCGAACTGCACGCTGCCCACGAGACGATCGGCCTCCTCGAGGAATTCCCGCGCGGCGCGCAGGCGCGCGCTGCAGGCACTGCAGCCGTCGAGATGGGCCTCGATCTCCATCATCTCGGAACTGGCCAGCTCGCCATCGAGCAAGGCGTGCAGTGTACCCTCGTCAAGATGCGACATGCTTCCCCCGTTCCTGCGCCCGGTACGCCTCGACCAGTCTTCGCCGGGCCCTCGCGAGCGTGGTGCCGATCGCGCCCTTGGCGAGGCCAAGCGTGGCGGCGATCTCTTCGTAATCAAACCCCTCGGCCTTGAGGAGCAACACTTCGCGATCGCGGTCATTGAGGGTCGCCAGAGCGGCGCGCACCCGGGCCGAAGCTTCCCGCCGCTCGAACTCGACATCCGGGCCTGCCGCCTCCTGCTCGGTCTCCGAGCGAAGCAGCTCGAGCCGCCGGCCTCTCGTCACCGATCGCCGCCCATCTTCCCGGACCAGGTTCAGGGCCACGGCGAACAGCCAGGGCCTCGGATTGTTCGGTGGCGCCGAGACGGCCCGAGCGAACGTCTCCTGGGCCAGATCTTCGGCACGATCACGGTCTCCGGTCCGGCGATAGAGCATCCGGACCAGTGGCGCATAGTACTGCTGGAAGAGCTGGGCGAGATCGGCCGTCATGATCTCCTGCAGAAGTGTCCCGGTTCGCGCACGCGCGGCCTGGTCAGTTCGTCGCTCCGGGCGTCTCGCCGCCTTCAGATTCCGATGCCCGAATCTCCGTCTTCGTTGCAGCCAACTCTAAGACAGGTAGTAACTTCGGGCAACTGTTGAAGCAAGATCGGCGACTCGGCGGATCGAAGCGGTGACGAACGACCATTCCACGAAAGATGCCTGGTGTCGCCGGGCTTGCACGCGCCGTGCCAGCCGGAGGCGGTTCTCACGCCGGTTCCTGGTCGTTCAAACTCTTGATCTGGCAGGAGCAGAGCAATCTACGGAACTGGCCCTTGCCGATCCATGGATCGACGTGGCGGGAGGGTCCCTGGTCTGGTACCTTTCTGAAGGACTTTCCAGCCGGGCGAGGAGACGACATGCCAACCGAGACGCTGGCCGCGACGGACACCGCCACCGACACGTTCCCCATCAACGGCACCGACTTCATCGAGTTCTACGTCGGCAACGCGAAGCAGGCCAGCCACTACTATCGCGCGGCGTTCGGCTTCGAGCTTCTGGCATACCGGGGGCCCGAGACCGGTACCCGCGACAGGGCGAGCTATCTCCTCCAGCAGGGCAAGGTCCGCTTCCTCCTCACGACGCCCCTCACCCCCGACTCCCCCATCGCCGCCCACGTTCACCATCACGGCGACGGGGTGCGGGACATCGCCCTCTGGGTCGACGACACCCGAGAAGCGTTCCGGCTCGCGGTCGAGAGGGGCGCCCGCCCCACCCAGGAGCCGACGGTGCTGCGCGACGAGCAGGGCGAAGTGGTGATCGCCGGGATCGAGACCTATGGCGAGACCATCCACAGCCTGGTGGAGCGGAAGAATTATCGTGGCGACTTCATGCCCGGCTTCCGCCGGATGCAGAGCCCGTTCAAGCCGGAGCCGGTCGGCCTGCAGTACGTGGATCACTGCGTCGGCAACGTCGAGCTCGGCGCGATGAACCGGTGGGTGAGCTTCTATCAGGAGGTGATGGGATTCCGCAATCTGATCTCCTTCGACGACAAGGACATCTCGACCGAGTATTCCTCGCTGATGTCGAAGGTCGTCGCCAGCGGTAACGACCGGATCAAGTTCCCGATCAACGAGCCGGCGCAGGGCCGGAAGAAGTCGCAGATCGACGAGTACCTCGAGTTCTATCGGGGTCCCGGAGTTCAGCACCTCGCGATCGCCACGAACGACATCGTCCGGACGGTCACCGCACTGCGGAGCCGCGGGGTGGAGTTTCTCCAGGTGCCGACGACGTACTACGACACGCTGCTCGACCGGGTGGGCAAGATCGACGAGGATCTGGGACCGCTGAAGGATCTGGGGATCCTGGTGGACCGCGACGACGAGGGCTACCTGCTCCAGATCTTCAGCAAGCCGGTGGAAGACCGGCCGACCCTGTTCTACGAGATCATTCAGCGCAAGGGCGCCCGCAGCTTCGGCAAGGGGAACTTCAAGGCGTTGTTCGAGGCCATCGAGCGCGAGCAGGCGCTGAGGGGAAATCTGTAATGCCCATCTACCACACCCTGGGGCAGATCCCGAGAAAGCGGCACATCGCCTTCCGGCGTCCCGATGGCGGACTGTACGCCGAGGAGCTGATGGGCCACGAGGGCTTCACCGGCACCTCGTCGCTCCTTTATCACACCCATCCGCCCACCACCGTCAAGTCGGTGCGGCGCCTGCGGGAGACCAAATACGAGGCCGATCCGGACCAGACGCTTCGGCATCGCCACTTCCGCACCTCGCAGGTGAAGAAGGGCGGAAGCCCGACGCTCGATCGGGTGCCGCTCCTGTTCAATCAGGACATCGCGATGCTGTACGTCGAGCCGGATGAGAATGACGCGCACTTCTACCGCAACGCGCAGGCCGACGAGCTGGTCTACGTGAGCAAGGGCACCGGCACTCTCGAGACCGTCTTCGGCGATCTGCCGTATGGCCCCGGTGACTACCTGGTGATCCACCGCGGCATCCTGCACCGCTGGCGTCTCGATCTTGGCGGCGAGGCCGCCAAGCTCCTGGTGATGGAAAGCCGGGGACACGTGCGCTGGCCCAAGCGCTACCGCAACGAGTTCGGCCAGCTCATCGAGGGCGCGCCCTACAGCGAGCGCGACATCCGCCGGCCCGCGATGCTCCGGACCCACGACGAGCGCGGCGACTTCCCGATCCTGGTGAAGCAGTACGACGGCCTGAACGAGATCGTGCTCGACCACCACCCGCTCGACGTGGTGGGATGGGACGGGTACTTCTATCCCTGGGCCTTCAACATCCACGACTTCGAGCCCATCGTGGGCCGGGTGCATCAGCCGCCGCCGGTTCATCAGACGTTTCAGGGGGACGGGTTCGTCGTGTGCAGCTTCTGTCCCCGCCCATACGACTTCCATCCCGAGGCGGTGCCGGCGCCGTACAACCACAGCAACGTGGATTCCGACGAGGTGCTGTACTATGCCTCGAGCGAATTCATGAGCCGGAAGGGCATCGAGTTCGGGAGCATCACGCACCACCCCGACGGCATCCCCCACGGCCCGCATCCGGGGCGGGCGGAGGCGAGCATCGGGGCCAAGTACACCGAGGAGCTGGCGGTCATGATGGACAGCTTTCGACCGCTCAGAGTGGCCAAGCCGGCGCTCGCGATCGAGGACCCGCAGTACCACAAGTCGTGGCTCGACGCGCAGCACGCGCAGTTCAATCCGCCGACGACCTGACCGGCGCACCGATCTGGACCCCCAGCCCGGAACGGATCGACCGGGCCAACCTCACCCGGTTCATCGCGCGGGTGCGGGAGCGCCACCCCTCCGTCGCCGACTTCCCATCCCTGTACCAGTGGTCCGTCTCGCGCCCCGACGCCTTCTGGCCCGAGGTCTGGGACTTCTGCGGCGTGGTCGCCGAGGAGCGCGGCGGGCGCGGGGCCTGGGACGAGGTGGTGGTCGGCCTCGACCGCATGGCGCCGCCCGATCGCACCCTCGGGCCCCGATGGTTCACCGGCGCTCGCCTCAACTTCGCCGAGAATCTTCTTCGCTACGACGACGACCGTCCGGCGATCGTCTTCTGGAACGAGCGCGGCCGCCAGCGGACCCTCAGCTACCGGCAGTTGTGCGCCGAGGTCGCCGGGGTCGCCACGTCGCTCCGGCGCCACGGCATCGACGTGGGTGACCGGGTCGCCGGCTTTCTGCCGAACCTCCCCGAGACGATCATCGCGATGCTCGCGACGACCGCCGTGGGCGCCACCTGGACCTCGTGCTCCCCCGACTTCGGGGTCAACGGCGTGCTCGACCGTTTCGGGCAGATCCGGCCGCGCGTCCTCTTCTGCGCCGACGGTTACCTGTATTCGGGCAAGCCGATCGATTCACTTGGCCGGGTACGCGAGGTTCGGACCAGGATTCCCGAGATCGAGCGGGTGGTGGTGGTTCCATACCTGTCCGATCGTCCGGAGATCTCCGGGATCCAGGGCGCGGTGATGTGGAAGGATTGGGCATTCCGTCCTTCCGCCGTTCCGCCGTTCCGCCGTTTCCCCTTCGACCACCCCGTCTACATCATGTATTCGTCCGGCACCACGGGGCTTCCCAAGTGCATGGTGCACGGGGCGGGCGGCACCCTGCTGCAGCACCTGAAGGAGCTGGTCCTGCACACCGATCTCACCCGCGACGACCGGGTCTTCTACTTCACCACCTGCGGCTGGATGATGTGGAACTGGCTGGTGTCGAGTCTCGCCGTGGGGGCGACCGTGGTGCTCTACGATGGCGCGCCGCTCGCCCCGGCTCCGATCCTCTGGGACATGACCGCGGCCGAAGGGGTGACGGTCTTCGGCACCAGCGCCAAGTACCTGGCGCTCGCCGAGAAGGAAGGGCTGGTGCCGGCACGGACCCACGATCTCGGGGCCTTGCGCGCGATCCTCTCCACCGGCAGTCCGCTCGCGGCCCACGGCTACGACTACGTCTACCGCTCCATCAAGCAGGACCTTCACCTCGCCAGCATCAGCGGCGGCACCGACATCATCTCCTGCTTCGCGCTCGGCAATCCCATCGCGCCGGTCTGGCGCGGCGAGCTGCAGACCCGCGGACTCGGCATGGCGGTGGACGTGTTCGACGAGAGCGGGGAACCCGTCCGGGAGCGGGACGGCGAGCTGGTATGTACCCGTCCCTTCCCGAGCATGCCGGTGGCGTTCTGGGACGATCCCGACGGCGCCAGGTACCGGGCCGCCTACTTCGAGCACTTCCCCGGCGTGTGGCGCCACGGCGACTGGGCCCGCCTCACCCCGCATGACGGGCTGGTCATCCTGGGCCGGAGCGATGCGACGCTCAATCCCGGCGGCGTCCGGATCGGTACCGCCGAGATCTATCGCCAGGTCGAGCAGCTCCCCGAAGTGGTCGAGAGTCTCGTCGTGGGGCAGGAGTGGGAGGGCGACGTGCGGCTCGTGCTGTTCGTCAGGCTGCGCGAGGGTGTTACACTGGACGAGCCGCTCCGGGACCGGATCCGCCGGCGCATCCGCGGGCAGGCGAGCCCGCACCACGTGCCCCGGAAGATTGTTCAGGTGGCCGATATTCCCCGGACCATCAGCGGCAAGATCACCGAGCTCGCCGTGCGGGAAGTGATCCATGGCCGCGCGGTGGCCAACGTCGAGGCGCTCGCCAATCCCGCCGCGCTCGATCTCTTCCGAGGACTGCCGGAGCTTGCGGGCTAGGGCTACAATCTTCCGATGCCGCCCGTTCAGGTCACCCGTACCTATCTGGAGATGACGTCACCGGAGCAACTCCGGCCCGTCGTCGTTCCCGAGCCGGCCCCGCGCATCGAACGGGTCGGCGAGTGCCCCGCCTCGTTCTTTCGCTACCTGTATGCCGAGGTGGGGCGCGCCTTTCACTGGCGCGACCGGCTCACCTGGTCCGACGAGATGATCCGCCGCTACCTCGCGAGCCCCGGCGTGTCGCTCTGGCTCATGACCCGGGAGGCGGCGCCGGCGGGATATTTCGAGCTGCGCCGCCACGACGACGCCGGGGTCGAGATCGCCTACTTCGGACTGCTGCCGGAGTTCTTCGGCCGCGGATGGGGGAAATACCTGCTCGACCAGGCGGTACGGCACGCGTGGTCCTCGGGCGCCTCGCGGGTCTGGCTGCACACCTGCACGCTGGATCATCCCGCGGCGCTGCCGAACTATCTCCAGCGCGGGTTCCGCCCGGTGCGTGAGGAGGTCTACGTTACCGAGGTGACCGTGGACGGGTGACCCGGGTCACGGCATCGAGCCGAGAAGAAGGGAAGAATGGGAACACTGAAATTTCTATGGGTTCCCATATTTCTTTTTCGTCGTCCTCTCGCCCGTGGTCTGATGTCGACTGCCCTTGCCCGGATCATCCGCTTCGCACGATTATCGGCGCTCGTCCTTGTCGCCGGAACGGGCTGCCAGGGCCACGAGACCAGCCGGGCTTCGCTCGGGGCCGCGCATACCGTGGAGTCGGACGCCGCGCTCCTCGCCGCGATGAAGGACTCGGCCGGCTGGCCTTCCTACGGGCGCGATCAGACCAATCAACGCTTCTCCCCACTCGCCCGCCTGAACCCGGCCAACATCTCGGGACTCACCCTCGCCTGGCGCTACAAGACCGGGATCCCCCATGCCTTCCAGGCGAGCCCCGTCGTGCTGGACGGCGTGATGTATTTCTCCACCCCGCTCAATCACGTCGTCGCGCTCGACGCGGCGACCGGACGGAAGCTCTGGGAGCATGCGGAAGCGCTGTCGACGACCGTCCACTGTTGCGGCCCCGCCAATCGGGGCGTGGCCGTCTATGGCGGCAAGGTGTATACGGGCACGCTCGACGCGCGCCTCGTCGCGCTCGACGCCCGCACGGGCAGGCCGGTTTGGCGGGTCCGGGTGGCGGACAACGAGCAGGCCTATGCGATCGACGGCGCCCCCGTCGCGGCGGGCGGCAAGATCATCGTCGGCGTCAGCGGGGCGGAGTTTGGAATCCGCGGGCATCTGACTGCGTACGACGCGCAGACCGGCAGGCTGGTGTGGAGGTTCTACACCATTCCGAGTCCGGCGGACGGCGGCTGGTGGGGCACGTGGAGCGCCACCGACCCCTTCGGCATCGACCTCCATCGGGACATCGCGAAGGAAAAGAGCGACAGCGCGCAATACCCGGACGCGTGGAAGACGGGTGGGGGATCGGTGTGGCAAGCCCCCGCGATCGATCGTGATCTCGGGCTCGTCATCTTCACGGTGGGCAATCCGTCCCCCGATCTCGACGGTTCGGTTCGTCCCGGTGACAACCTGTACACCGACTGCGTCGTCGCGGTGCATCTGCAGACGGGGAAGCTCGCCTGGTACTTCCAGGAGCTGCCGCACGATACCTGGGACCTCGATGCGGCCAGTCCGGTCGTGCTGGTGGACGTGCCGGGGAAGGACGGAGCCCCGGTGCCCGCAGTGGCGCAGGCCGGCAAGACGGGCTGGGTGTACGTCCTCGATCGAAGGACAGGCAAGCCGATCCGCCGGTCCGACCCGTTCGTGCCCCAGCAGAACCTCTTCGCCAAACCCACCCGCGAAGGCGTTCGCATGCTGCCGGGCGCCAATGGGGGGTCCGAGTGGTCGCCCGCCGCGTACAGTCCCAGGACCGGCTATCTGTACGTGCTCGGCCTGCATCAGCCGATGCTGTACAAGACCAAGCCCGAGCCGCGGCGGGCGCCCGCCTTCTGGCTGAGCGGCGCCTTCTACGGCAACGGCGAGCCTCAGTACGGGTTGTTCTCCGCGGTCGATCTCTCCACGGGGAAGATCGCCTGGCAGAATCGGGTGCCCGACCCGATGATCGGCGGCGCCCTCGCGACCGCCGGCGGTCTCGTCTTCACGGGGACCAAGGACAAGCGGGTTCTCGCGTTCGACGCGGGGAGCGGGAAAGAGGTCTGGGCCTATCACGCCAAGGCGGGGGTAAACGCGCCCCCGATCAGCTACAGCGTCGGGGGCCGGCAGTTCGTGGCCGTCGCCGCCGGCGGCAACTATCAGATCAATGCGCCGCGGGGCGACGAGCTGCTCGCGTTCGCGCTCGATTCCGGGGCGAAGCCAGGTGCGGACAGTGGGAGATCCCCGTGAAGCGGTCCGTGCGAGCGCTCTGGCTCCTCAGCCTCGTCGTATCCACGCGGGTGGCCGCGCAGGAGCGCGACTCGGCCAGTGTGCCGACCGGCGCGAGTACCAACGAAGAAGGGCAGCCGCCGACCCTTCCGGCGCTGCCACCGGGACTGACGCTCGATCTGGTCCGGTCGGGCGACACTCTCTTCCACGGAAAGGGGAACTGCTTCGCCTGCCACGGCGCGGACGCGACCGGATTGCCGGCGGCCGGCTCCGCTTTGACGACAGGCCTGCACTTCGTCCCGATGGAATGGCGTCCCATCGATTCGCTCATCGCCGCGGGCATTCCCGACCCCGTTACTCGCTCTCCCATCGCCATGCCGCCTCGCGGCGGCAAGTCCAACCTGTCGCCGGCGGAGACTCGCTCCATCGCCGCGTACGTGTGGGCGATCAGCCAGACCCGAGGCGAGCCCTGGCCCGGGGGACACGTCACCCACGCGGCGATGATCCCGCCCGGCTCGACGAGTGGCACCGCGACGGCGGACGCCGACTCGCTCGTCCGGATGCACGGAGGACACCGCAGTGACTAGATACTGGCCGGCCGCGCTCGCGGTCACGATCGCCGCGGGGCTCACGCAGGCCTGCTCGGGCGCGCGCGCCGACGACGGTCACACCCCCCGGTCCGCGACCGCCGCGCCTCGCGCCGCCGATTCGGCCGCCTTTCCGCAGCCCGGCGCCGACCAGCCTGGGGAATGGAGGCTGCCGGGACGCGACTACGCGGGCACCCGCTACAGCCCGCTTACGCAGATCACGACGCGGAACGTGAAGGATCTCAAGGTGGCGTGGACCTTCTCGACCGGAGTGCTGCATGGCCACGAGGGACAGCCGCTGGTGGTGGGCAGCACGATGTATCTGGTGACGCCATTTCCCAACATCGTGTATGCGCTCGACCTCGCGAATCCCAGCGGTCCAGCCAAGTGGATCTACAAGCCGAACCCCGACCCAGCCTCCCAGGGCGAGGCCTGCTGCGACATCGTCAACCGCGGCGCCTCGTACGGCGACGGCAAGATCGTGTTCAACACGCTCGACAACCATACGATCGCCCTCGACGCCAAGAGCGGCAAAGTCGTCTGGTCGGTCAAGACGGGTGACATCAATCTGGGCGAGACCAACACCATGGCGCCGCTCATCGTCGGCGACAAGGTCATCACCGGCGTGAGCGGCGCCGAGCTTGGCGTGCGCGGTCGCCTGGTGGCGCTGGACCTCGGCACCGGAAAGCAGGTCTGGAAGGCCTACAGCACCGGTCCCGACAAGGACGTGCTCATCGGGCCCGACTTCAAGGCGGTATACCCGGGCGACCAGGGCAAGGACCTTGGCGTCTCCACCTGGACGCCCGACCAGTGGAAGATCGGCGGGGGGACCACGTGGGGCTGGGTGACCTACGATCCCGGGCTCCACCTCATCTTCTACGGCACCGCCAATCCGGGAGTGTGGAATCCCGACATGCGGCCGGGCGACAACAAGTGGTCCATGACCATTTTCGCCCGGGACCCCGATACCGGCATGGCGAAGTGGGCCTACCAGCTCACGCCGCACGATCGGTGGGATTACGACGCGGTCAACGAGAGCATTCCGGTCGACCTTCCGATCGACGGTCAGGTCCGGAAGGTCCTGTTGCACTTCGACCGGAACGGCTTCGCCTACACGATGGACCGCGCCACCGGACGCGTGCTCCTGGCGCAGCCGTACCAGTACACCAACTGGGCGACCGGTATCGACCTCACGACCGGCCGGCCCAGGGAGGTTCCGGAGAAGCGGACCAAGGAAGGCGTCAATACCACGGACATCTGTCCCTCCTCCACCGGTGGACGCGATCAACAGCCCGCCGCCTTCTCCCCGCGGACCCATCTCTTCTACAGCCCGACGACGAATCTCTGCATGGACTACAAGGGGGTCCACACGAGCTACATCGCCGGGACGCCGTACGTCGGCGCCGAGGTGATGATGTATCCCGGGCCCGGCGGAAACCGCGGGGAGTTCATCGCGTGGGATGCGGCCGCTGGAAAGAAGGTCTGGGGCATCAAGGAGCGTTTCCCCATCTGGACCGGCGCGCTGGCCACCGCGGGAGACGTGGTGTTCTACGGCACGATGGACGGCTGGGTCAAGGCGGTGGATGCGACGAACGGCGCCGTGTTGTGGAAATTCAAGAGCGGCTCGGGACACATCGGGAATTTCATCACCTACACCGGACCCGACGGCAAGCAGTACGTCGCCGTCTATGCGGGCGTCGGAGGCTGGTCGGGGGCGGTGATCTTCGGGCTTTCGCCGGACGATCCCACCGGTGCGCTCGGCTTTGCCAATGCCATGAAGGATCTCGGCGACTACACCGCGCAGGGCGGCATGCTCTATGTCTTCGCGCTTCCCTAACCCGCTGATAGGGCTTGCGGCCGCGGGCCTGCTGCTGACGGGGGCGGCGCCCTCGCCGCGCCTGCTCCGGGTCTGCGCCGACCCCAACAATCTTCCTTTCTCGAACCGCCGGGAGCAGGGATTCGAGAATCGGATCGCGTCGCTGGTGGCGAACGACCTGCACGAGTCCCTGACGTACACCTGGTGGGCGCAACGGCGCGGCTTCCTCCGCAATACCCTGGGTGCCGGTCGTTGCGACGTGGTAATGGGCATCCCTGCCGGCGACGACATGGTGCGGACGACGCGGGCCTACTATGCCTCCACCTACGTCTTCCTCACCCGTCGCGGCGATGGGCTCAGCCCCCGGTCGCTCGACGATCCCCGCCTCCGAGCGCTCCGGATCGGCATCCACTTCATCGGCGACGACTATCACAACACGCCCCCAGCGCAGGCGCTGGCGCGCCGAGGGGTCGTCCGGAACGTCGTGGGCTACAGCATCTACGGCGACTACTCGAAGCCGAATCCTCCCGCTGCGCTCGTCGATGCCGTCGCCAAGGGCGAGGTGGACGTGGCCATCGTCTGGGGACCGTTCGCCGGCTACTTCGGCCGCCGGGCGTCCACGCCTCTCGATATCACGCCGGTGGCCCCCGGGGCGGATTCGCTTCTGTCGCCGTTCACGTTTGCCATCGCCGCGGGCGTGCGGCGCGGCGACTCCGCGCTGGCGGCACAGATCGATGCCGTGCTCCGAACGAGACGATCGGACATCGGGGACATTCTCCGTCGCTATGGCGTACCTCTGGTACAGAAGGAGCGGACATGAGAACGGTACCCCTCGTGGCGATGCTGATGATGGCGCTGTCGGGTGCCGGGTGCCGCCGTAGTCCCCGCACAGTCGAGGAGGGCACCGCCCGCGTCGCCGCCGTGGCGCCCCGACGGCCACCCGCGGCGGGAGTGGCCCCCGGCATCGATGCGGCGGCGCTGATCGGTGGGCGCCGCGACCCGTATACGGGCAACGCCGGCGCCATTCAGCAGGGCCGGCAGCTGTTCAATGCCTTCAACTGCTCCGGGTGCCACAGCGGGTATGCCGGTGGGGGCATGGGTCCGAACCTGCGCGATACCGTGTGGATCTACGGCTCGACCGACGCCGACCTCTTCTCCACGATCAGCGAAGGACGGCCCAACGGCATGCCGGCGTGGGGCGGGCGCATTCCCGAGGACCAGATATGGCGAATCATCGCCTATCTCCGCACGTTCGGAACGGCGCAGGAGCCGGAGAAGCCCCCGACACCGACCCGGACGACCAGGTCGGCGATCGGGGGAAAGGAGGCCGCCTGAGCACCGCGTGGTGGTCCGGCCCGACTGTGCTCGGCTTTCACGGCTTCGCCGGGAGCCGGGAGGCGGCCCTCGGCTGGGTGCTCGTCGTCGTCGCCTCGCTGGTGACGCTCGTCGTGACGGGGCTCGTCCTGCTGGGGACGTGGCGCCGGCGGACGGCGGAGCCGGCGCCGCCGATGCGGACGGGCGGCGGCCTGCGGTGGATCGTGATCGGCGGCATCGTGGCGCCGGCCGTGATCCTGGTTGCCATCTTCGTCTTCAGCATGCTGACCCAGGCCGCCGTGGCCGCGCCGGCCTCGCCACCCGCGGTCACCATCCAGGTCACTGCCCATCGGTGGTGGTGGGAAGTGCAGTACCTCGACCGGTCGCCCAGCCGGATCGCGATCACTGCCAACGAAATCCATATCCCAGTCGGGCAGCCGGTCCGCTTCGAGCTCACGACGGGGGACGTGATTCACAGCTTCTGGATCCCGCAGCTCGGTGGGAAGACCGACCTCATTCCCGGCCAGCGGAACCTGACCTGGCTCGAGGCTGATAGCGCGGGCGTCTACCGCGGCCAATGCGGAGAGTACTGCGGACTCCAGCACTCGAAGATGGCGATGGCGATCGTGGCTGAGCCTCCGGGTGAATTCAGCCGATGGCTGGACCGCCAGCTGGAGCCCGCGGCGGCCCCGCCCGATTCCGACGCCGCCGCCGGCGCGCGGGTCTTCGCGAGCTCGGGATGCGCGCTGTGCCACGCGGTGCGCGGCACGCGTGCCGGCGGCCGGCTCGGCCCCGACCTGACCCATGTGGCGGGCCGCCGCACTATCGCGGCGGGAAGTGTGCCCAACACCCGGGGCAACCTGGCGGGGTGGGTCGCCAATCCGCAGGCGATCAAGCCCGGGGCGCTGATGCCGGTCGTTCCCTTGCGACCATCCGAGCTGCTCACGGTGGTCGCGTTCCTCCAGAGCCTGCATTAGGGGAAGATCCGTGGCCACCGTAGCTCCGCCGATGCCCGCCGCCTCGCTGCACGAGAAGCTGCTGCAGATCTGGGAAACGCCGCCCACTCTGTTCGGGGTGCTCGGCACCGTGGATCACAAGAAGATCGGCAAGCGCTATCTGGTGACCGCCTTTGTGTTTCTCCTGCTGGGGGGCCTCGAGGCGGCGGCCATGCGGGCGCAGCTGGCCGGCCCCGACCTGCATCTGCTGACCCCCGAGGCGTACAACCAGTTGTTTAGCATGCACGGTATCACGATGATCTTCCTGTACGCGTCGCCGATCCTCTCGGGATTCAGCAACTACATCTGGCCGCTCGTCCTGGGCTCGCGCGATATGGCGTTTCCCCGGCTGAACGCGTTCAGCTACTGGACCTTCCTCGCGGCCGGCGTGTTCCTCTATTCGAGCTTCCTGATCGGCCAGTCGCCCGACCGCGGATGGTTCGCCTATGCCCCCATGACCGGCGGCAGCTACTCCCCCGGTCTCAACATGGACTTCTACGCGCTCGGCCTGGTCCTCCTCACGATCTCGACGACGGTCGGCGCGATCAACTTCATCGTGACGGTCTTCCGGCTGCGCGCGCCAGGCATGTCCATCAACCGGCTCCCGATCTTCGTCTGGGGGACGCTGACCACCTCCTTCGCGGTCCTGTTCGCGCTGCCGGCGCTCACCGCCGCCTGCATCATGCTGTACTTCGACCGCCGGTTCGGCATGCACTTCTTCGATGCCTCCACCGGCGGCCATCCGCTGCTCTGGCAACACCTGTTCTGGATCTTCGGCCATCCCTGGGTCTACATCATCGTGCTGCCGGCGATGGGGATCATGTCCGATCTGATCCCCACCTTCTGCCGCCGCCCGCTCGTGGGGTATACCTACGTCGCGCTGGCGACCGTCGCGACGGGGATTCTCGGTTTCGGCGTGTGGGTCCATCACATGTTCAGCACCGGCATACCGGCGCTCTCGGCAGACTTCTTCAGCGCGGCCAGCATGGTGATCTCGATCCCGAGCGCCGTGGCGGTCTTCGCCTGGCTCGCGACCATCTGGCACGGGCGACCGGTCATCCGCACGCCGTTCCTCTTCGCCGCCGGCTTCATTGTGCTCTTCGTGCTCGGCGGCGTCTCCGGCGTCGTCACGGCGGCGGTGCCGTTCGACTGGCAGGTCACCGATACCTACTTCGTCGTGGCCCATCTGCATTACGTGCTGGTCGGGATCAACGTCTTCCCGGTCATCGCCGGCTTCTATTTCTGGCTGCCCAAGATGACGGGCCGCCTGCTGAGCGAGCGGCTCGGCCGATGGAACTTCTGGACCATGTTCGTCGGCTTCAACCTCGGCTTCTTCCCGATGCATATCGCGGGGCTGCTCGGGATGCCGCGGCGGATCTACACGTACCCGGCCGGGCTCGGCTGGGATACGGTGAATCTGGTGACCACCATCGGCAGCTATCTCTTCGCCGTCGGCGTGCTGCTGTTCCTGGTGAACGTGGTCTGGAGCCTCCGGCGCGGCGCCCCCGCGGGCCCCAACCCGTGGGATGCTTCCACGCTCGAGTGGTCCGTCTCGTCACCGCCGCCGGCCTACAATTTCGCCGTCCTGCCGACGGTGGCGACGCGGCATCCACTCTGGGAGGACCGCCTCGATGAGCCGGGCGGCCGCAGCCGTCTCGACGAGGGGCCGGTGCTCGCGGATGGCCGCGAGACGCTGGGCGTGAGCCCGCTCGATGCCGAGCCCAACGAGATCCTCACGATGCCCGGGGACTCGGTGTATCCACTGCTCCTGGCACTCTCGCTGCTGGCGGTGTTCTACGGTCTGCTGGCCAGCGTGTGGTGGCTCGCGATGGTGGGCGGCGCGCTCACCATCGCATTCACGGCCGGCTGGCTCTGGCCGGCGCATCCGGCGCCCGAGGCGTCCCCATGACCGCCACCGCGATCCCCAGGAGGCTGCCCGTGGATGCCGGCGCTCCGGAGGCGACCGGCGCCTGGGGAATGATCCTCGTGATCGTGACCGAGGCATCCCTCTTCGTCTACCTCCTGTTCAGCTATTTCTATCTCGGCTCGATGGCGAGGGGTCCCTGGCCGCCGTCCGGGGTGCCCGAGCTGCGGCTCGCGCTGCCCAACACGCTCCTCCTCCTGGCCAGCAGCGGTACGATGTGGTGGGCGGAGTCGGGCATTCGGGCGGGAAAACAGGGCCGACTCCGGATCGGACTGCTGGTCACCCTCGCGCTCGGCATCGTATTCCTCGCGATCCAGCTCGTGGAGTACAAGGGAAAATCCTTCTCGCCCCAGACCGGCGCGTACGGCTCCCTGTTCTATACCATCACGGGGTTCCACGGCGCGCACGTGGCCGTCGGCCTGCTCATGATCCTGTTCGTGTCCCTGCGGGCGCTCCTCGGCCATTTTTCGGCGGACCGACATCTCGCGGTGACGAATGTCTCCTGGTACTGGCACTTCGTGGACATCGTGTGGCTGGCCGTGTTCACCTCGCTGTACCTCTCCCCTCGCCTGGGGTGATGCGATGACGAAGACCTCCGCGACGAGCACGCCTGCGCCCGCGCCCTCGGCGGGGGGCGTTCCGGCCGCGGCGCTGTGGTTCGGCCTCTTCGGCGCGCCGGCCCTCTGGAGCCTGCAGGTCGTGATCAACACGGCGCTCGTCTCCCACTCGTGCTTCCCCAAATCGGAGCCGCTCGCCTCGCCGGTTGCCGGGTCGCTGTGGGGGCTGGTGCTGCTCTCGAGCATCATCGCCGCTGGAGTCGCCGCCGCCGCGGGCGCCACCGCCTGGAGAACCTGGCGGCGCACCCGGAAAGAGCATCATGGCGAGCGGGAGGCGCTGCTCGAGGTGGGCGAAGGCAGGACCCGCTTCATGGCGATGGCGGGCATGCTGCTGAGCACGGTGTTCCTGTTCGGCATCATCATGAACACGCTGCCGCTGTTCCTCGTGCCGCCATGCGGGTGATCCCGATGGTGATGCCGGCCTCGATGCCACCGTGGAGGAGACTGATGCGTGACAATGATCGTTTGGTCCTGGCCTGCGCGCTGCTGCTGGCCGGCTGTCACGGCCCGACCCCGGTCAGGACCGTTGCCGGCGGCGATGCGGAGACCGGCAAGCGCCTCATCCGCAATTACGGTTGCGGCTCCTGTCACGTGATTCCGGGCATCCCGGGCGCCGCAGGGATGGTCGGCCCGCCGCTCACGAATTTCGCCCAGCGCACCTACATCGCCGGCGAGGTTGCCAACACCACCGACTTCCTCATCCGCTGGATCGAGGTACCGCAGGCCATCGAGCCGGGTACGGCCATGCCCAACCTGGGCGTCACCGAGGGCCAGGCGCGGAATATCGCCGCCTATCTCTATACCCTGCGCTGACGCCCTCTACCGGACGAACAGGAAAGCGAGGCCCAGCAGCGCGTAGAGCGCGAGGAGCAGCACGCCCTCGAACCAGTTGGTCTCGCCGTCTTGTGCGATGGCGCCGATGCCGAACGCCACTGCCGCGATGGCGATCAGCTCCAGGGGATTGGAGAAGACCAGATTCATCGGCGTGCCGAGGGCGAACGAAACCAGGACCAGCACAGGGGCGGTGAGCAGGGCGATCTGGATGCTGGAGCCGACGGCGATGCTCATGACGAGATCCATCCGGTCCCGCCGGGCGAAGTAGATGGCGGCGACGTACTCCGCCGCGTTGCCGACCAGCGGCAGAACGACGACACCGAGAAAGAACGGCGTCAGGCCGAGCTGCTGTGAGGCTCCCTGCAGGGCATCGGAGATCAGCTCGGCCGCGAGCGACACGGCGGCCGTCGCGCCGAGCAGGACAAGCAGCGCCTGCCACACCGGCCAGCGCTCCCCATCGTGCGGCTGCCCCGCCTGATCCCCGTCATCGCGCCCCCCGAAGACATCTCTGTGCGTGACCAGCGTGTAAACGAGATTGGCGGCATACGCCAGGATGAGCACCACCGCGACGCCGAGACTCAGACGCTCATCCAGCCAGTCGGGATAGGTCACCCCGCGCACGGTGCGCTCGGTATAATCGAACAGCGCCGGAATCAGGAGCGCCACCACCGACAGAATCAACAGGCTGGCCAGGAGCGACGCGCGCTCGCGCTTGAAGACCTGTTTGTCGCGGCCCCAGCCGCCCACCAGTATGGCGAGGCCGAGACCCAGGAGACCGTTCCCGATGATGGAACCGGTGATGGTCGCCTTGACCACCGCGGCATTGCCCGTTCTCAGCACGAAGAGGGCGAGAATAAGCTCGGCCGCATTTCCGAACGTCACGTTGAGCAGGCCGCCCACGGCCGCCCCCACGGCCCGCGCCAGCTGCTCGGTGGCCCGCCGGATCCAATCGGCGAGCGGTATGATGGCGAGGCCTGCCGTCACGAACACGCCCGAGGGCGGAATGTCGGCGCGGGAGAGGACGAGCGCGAGCGGGAGGAGTCCGAGCGAGGCGTAACGAAGAAAACGGCCGGCCGTCAAAGGATGCTCCGGGTGAGTCGTATCACCGACGCTGGTGCCGGCAGGAGGCACTATTAAGGGATGCCTCGAAACGGCGCAAGCTCCGCTTGGCGCGGCCGCGACATCCTGAGGGTTACCGGGCTCGTCGCCGGCGTCTATCTCGCCCTCAGGCTGCTCTGGGTTGCCCAGGACATCATCTTCCTCGCCTTCGTCGGCGTGCTGTTCGGCCTCACTCTGGCCGCCGCGGCCGGTCTCGCGGAGCGCAAGCTTCGGGTGCCGCGCGCCGTCGCCGCCCCTGTGATCCTCCTGCTGGTGCTCGCTTCCATCGCTGGTCTGGGGACCCTCGCCGCGCCACAGGTGGCGAGTCAGGTGCGCGACGTGCAGCAGCAGGTCCCCGAGGTCGTAGGCAAGGTGCGGAGCTGGGTGGCGGCGAAGGCCGGCGGGGTGAGCGACATGCTGGCCGATACCACGGCGAAGGCGGACACGGTGGGGAGGACGGCAAAGCCGGAAAGGACGGCCGCCTCCGAGAACGAGACGTCCGCGACGTCGCCGTCCCTGCCGACCTCTCCGTCCTCGATCGGCAAGGCCTTCTTCACCGTCTTCTCGTCCACGCTGACCGCGATGGCCGGCTTCGTGCTCGTCATCTTCATCACCCTGTTCGTGGCGGTGGATCCCGATCTCTACCATCGCGGGCTGATGCACCTCTTTCCCCACCGGCACCGCAAACGGGCCGGCGAAGTGCTGAGCGCGATGGCGTTCTCCATGCGGCGGTGGCTCCTCACTCAGCTGATCGCGATGGTCGTGATCGGCCTCGTCACGGCCGGTGCGCTGGCGCTGCTCGGCATCCGCGGGGCGATCGCGCTGGGCATCATCGCCGGACTGCTCGAGTTCATTCCGTTCGTGGGTCCGATCGCGGCGGCGGTCCCCGCGATCGCGATGGGCCTGCTCGACAGCCCCCAGAAGGCGCTCTGGGTCGCCCTGGTGTTCACCGTGATCCAGCAGTCGGAGGGTCACCTGCTGATCCCCCTCCTGATGAAGGACTCGCTCGCGCTGCCGCCGGTCCTCACGATCCTGAGCCAGGCCATCATGGCCTCCGTGTTCGGCTTCCTCGGCCTGCTCGTGGCGGTGCCGGTCCTCGGCGCGACGATGGTCGCGGTCAAGCTGCTGTACGTGGAGGATGTCGTGGGCGACGACATCGGTGTCCCGGGAGAGACATGACGCGGCAACGCAGGCCTCATGGAGGGGGGGACGAAGCGGCGAGCCCGGAGAAGGGCACGCGTCTCACCGCGCTCGAGATCCACGACAACATCCTCGCCCCCGGTCGGGAGGGGCTGAAGCGGACCGCGCCGGCCCTGCTATGGTCCGCGCTCGCCTCCGGGCTCGTCATCGGGTTCAGCTTCCTCGGCAGCGGCTTTCTCGCGAGCCTGGTCTCGCAGCAATACCGTATCGCCGCCGGGGCGGCGGCCTATCCGCTCGGCTTCATTTTTGTGATCATCTCGCGAAGCGAGCTCTTCACCGAGAACACGCTCGAGCCGGTCCTGCCGCTACTCGAGCGACGCGACCGCCCTACGCTCGAGGCCCTGCTGCGCATGTGGGGCCTGCTGCTCGCGGGGAACATGGCCGGCGCCTTCGTATTCGGCGCCGCGGTGGCGAGGACGCCGATCGTCGAGCCGTCCCTGCACGATTCCCTGCGCCAGATCGCGGAACGCGCGGTCAGCGGTGACTTCGGCCACGTCCTGTATGGCGCGGTGTTCGCCGGCTGGCTGATCGCCCTGCTGGGCTGGCTGCTCGCCGCCACCCGGTCGACCGGCGCGCAGGTGGCGCTCATCTGGCTCTGCACCGCACCGATCTCCGCGCTGCATTTTCGGCACTCGATCGCGGGCTGGGTGGAGGCATCCTACCTCGCGGCGTCGGGGGGCACGTCCTGGGGAGCAGCGCTCGGCGGGTTCGTGGTGCCCGCCGTGATCGGAAACGCGATCGGCGGCGTATTGTTCGTCGCCCTGCTGAGCTACGCGCAGGTCGCACCGGACAAGGAGCAGCGGCGCCGGCGGCATCGATCCCGGCGCGGCTGAGCCGGGGGACAGCGAGGGACGATTATCTTGGGCCATGCCCTCGCGCACGATCGCCCGCCTTCAGCTCATCGCGGCCGCGGTCCTCTTCTCGACCGGCGGCGCGGCCATCAAGGCCGCCGACTTCACGGGGTGGCAGATCGCCGGCCTCCGCTCGGGCGTCGCGGCGGTGGCCATCCTCCTGCTGAGTCGGGAAGCGCGGCGGGGATGGAGCCCCCGCGTCGCGGTCGTGGGCGTGGCCTATGCCACGTGTCTCACGCTTTTCGTGCTGGCCAACCGGCTCACCACCGCGGCCAACACCATCTATCTCCAGTCCACCGCGCCGCTCTATCTGCTCATCCTGAGCCCATGGCTGCTGAGGGAGCCCGTGCGGGCGAAGGATGTCGGCTTCATGGCGGTGCTCGGCCTGGGTCTCGCGCTCTTCTTCATCGGCGTGGACCAACCGGTGGCGACGGCGCCCGATCCGGTGCGCGGCAATGTCGTCGCGCTGGCGAGCGGCGTCTTCTGGGCGCTCACCGTCTGCGGGCTTCGCTGGATGGGAGCGGGACAGGGCCGCCACGGCTCGGCCATCGCGGCGGTCGCGGTGGGCAACCTCTTCGCCTTTCTGCTGTCGCTGCCGATGGCGCTGCCGTTCGGATCGCACGGCCTGGCGGACTGGAGTCTCATCGCCTACCTCGGCGTGTTCCAGATCGCCGTCGCCTACCTGTTCGTGACGTCGGCGCTCACGGCGATTCCCGCGCTCGAGGCGTCGCTGATCCTGCTGATCGAGCCGGCGCTCAATCCGCTCTGGGCCTGGGTCTTTCAGGGTGAGCGTCCGGGCCCCTGGGCGCTCGCGGGCGGTGCCATGATCCTCGGCGCGACGACGGCGAAGGCGCTGGTGGACACACGCGCGGGAGCGGGCACGGGCGCGCTCCGGGAGGAGGTCGGGGCATGACGACGCTGATCGAGACGATTCGGATCCGGAACGGGGTCGCGCCCCTCTGGTATCTCCATCTGCGGCGGCTGGCGACGAGTTGCCGCGCACTCGGCGTCCCGCTGCCGCCCGAGCTGCCGACGCCGGAGGGGGGATCCGACCGGGTGCATCGTTTGTTGGTCAGTAAGCGTGGGCCGGTCGTCGGGGAGCGGCCGGTGGGAAGCATGGCGCCGGTGCGGCTGGTGACGTCGAAGGTCGTGCACCGCGCCTATCCCCATAAGGTGGTGGACCGGGAGCGGTTCGACCGCGCGCTGGCCGAGGCCAAGGAAGCCGGCGCGGACGATGGGCTGCTGCTGACGACGGCCGGCCAGGTGGCGGAGACGGCCATCTGGAGCATCTTCTGGTGGGACGGAGGCCGTCTCTGCGCGCCGTCGCTCGAGCTGGGGGTGCTGCCCGGGGTGGCTCGGGCCCGGCTCACCGAGCTGGTCGGCGAGATCGAGGAGCGGAAGGCGACGACCGACGAGGTGGCGGCCCTTTCTCCGTTCGTGGCCAACGCGGTTCGCGGCGTGGTGCCTGTCGCGACGCTCGACGGCAAATCGGTAACACTCTCGCCCGAGACCGAGGGGCTGGCGGGGCGTTTCTGGGCTTGACCCGGCGCCGCCGGAGACGATAGTTTCAGCCCCTCGGAATACGGCAGCAGCCGTTCGTGGTGGTTGTAGCTCAATCGGTTAGAGCGCCGGACTGTGGCTCCGGAGGTTGCGGGTTCGATTCCCGTCAGCCACCCCTGGTAGGTCCCCGGTCAAGTCGGCGGCTCGTCGGGCCGGGGGGCTGGTGCAGAGGTCCGTAGCTCAAGTGGTAGAGCACCGGTCTCCAAAACCGGGGGTTGCAGGTTCGAGTCCTGCCGGGCCTGTGAGGAGCGGCTAAAAGCTCAAGGCTGAAGGCCAAAGGTCTGGGACAACGGTGGGCCCATTCAGCGGAGCCGCCTTTCGCCTTCAGCGGCTGTTCAGCCTTGAGCCGCTGTTCGGCGCTATCGTCTAGGGGACTAGGACGGGGCCCTCTCAAGGCCCAAACACGGGTTCGAATCCCGTTAGCGCTACTGGCAGGACAGGGCAGCCGGCCCCCGGCCCCATCGTCTATCGGTTAGGACGGGACCCTTTCAAGGTCCAGAGAGGGGTTCGACTCCCCTTGGGGCTATACGGTTTGGCGCCGCTAGCTCAATTGGCAGAGCAAGTGACTCTTAATCACTAGGTTGTAGGTTCGATTCCTACGCGGCGCATGTGCGGGATGTACAGAGCGGTCCTGGACTCGGATCCAGGACCGCTTTCTACAGTATGTGCTCAGGAGTTCAGCTCAGGTCTTGCCGCTCACCAGCGCCAGGATGTTGCCGTCCGGGTCCATGAACCACGCCGCCTTCATGCCCTCCCCAACGTGCACATCGCCCTTCAGGGTCAGTCCCGGCATGTCGTAGTGCTCGAACGAAACCCCTTTCGCCTTCAACTCCGGGACGATCTTCTCGATATCGTCACCCACGCCCCAGGTTGCGGCAGTGGCTTTGTTGGTGCCGGCGTACTGGGATTGGTACACCAGGATGCGTGAGCCCCCGCTACGGTAGACCGGTGCCTCGGGCATGGTCTCGTCCAGCGGCTCGAGGCCCAGGGTACCCTCGTAAAATTTCTTCGCCGCCTTCACGTCCCGGACGGGGATGGTGGCGACGGCGTCTTTGGCTTCGAGCATGGCGGATCTCCTCATTCCAAATCAGTGAGTGGTTCCTGCGCGACCGAACTGCGGCAGACGTGTCCAGACCCTCTCCCATCGTGAGGCATCAGCGCAACACGTTCAGTGATCGACGTCACCCGCACCGCTCGTGCGGCACGCGCCTCCCTCTCGACCGTCACCGACCGGGGCTGCACATTTCACTTGTCCCGCACCCCGTCCCGGAGGCTGCCATGACGAATACGCTACCAAAGCCGCTCGTCTCCCTCGTCGCGTTGGTCCTCTCGCTCGGCGGTGCGCCCACCCTGTCCGCACAGATCGGCGTCGGCACGTGGGTCAAGGACGCATCCGGGCCCTCGCCCCGCATGGCGATGACCGTCGAGGCCTGCTGCGGCAAGAAAGGCCGACGCCTGACTTATCGGTTCGCCATGAGCGGTACGCCCATGGTGCTCACGGTTGCGTCGCCGTTCGACGGCAGCGACGCGCCGGTGCTGATGGGCGGGAAGCCCACCGGCGAGACGATGGCGATCACGTGGGTGGACGACCACCACGTCGTCGGCGTCGTGAAGATGAACGGAAAGCCCTTCGGGAGTTCCCGGTCTACACTGTCACCGGACGGCAAGACGATCACGGTCTTGAGCGACTTCTCGTCCTCGGTCGGTGGGCAGCAGGTTGGTGAGTCCACCGAGGTCTGGGTCAAGCAGTAGGACGCGCGATCGCCGTCAGCCGTGCCGCATGTGCGACCGCCCTCCCGGCCGACATCTCCTTTGGTATCGGACACTTCGCCCAATGCCCACCCGAGAGATGCGTCATCTCCGTGACGGAAGGCGCCGGGGGGGGGCCTTGTTCCGCCCCTCTCGACCGCCCCGGACGGCGGCAGCAGATTTCTTCTGTCCACCGTCCAGCCGGTTCTCATCACGGAGAGGAAGCCCCAATGAACCTGAGCGCCGCGAGGGCCCTGATCACGGGCGGCAGCGCCGGCATCGGCCGCGACATCGCCCGCGTGCTGGTCGAGCGCGGGGCCAAGGTCGCCATCTGTGCCCGCCACGAGGACAGGCTACGCCAGGCGGCGAAAGAGATCGGCGCCACGGCCGTCCCCGGGGACGTAAGCGTCGAGGCCGACGTCGTCCGAATCGTCGCCGAAACGATCAGGGCGCTCGGCGACTACAATGTTCTCGTCAACAACGCCGGGATCGGCGCCTTCGCCCCGCTCCTCGAGATCACGGCCGACCAGATGCGGAGCGTGTGGGACGTCAACATCCTCGGCGCCACCCTCGTCGCCCGCGAGTCGGCCCGCCACTTCGTGGCGCGGAAGAACGGCAACATCGTGAACATCGGCTCCACCTCGGGACTCCGCGCCGGCCCGGGGAGTAGCGCCTACGCATCCACGAAATTCGCTCTCCGGGCCCTCACCGAATCGTGGCGCGCCGAGCTCCGTAGCCATGACATCCGCGTCATGCTGTGCAATCCGAGCGAGGTGATCACCGAGTTCGCCGCCCGGGTCGGTCGGGCGCAGCAGGACAGCCCGTCGAAGCTCCACCCGCCGGAGATCGCGCATGCCGTGGCGGCGATGCTGGAAATGGACGACCGCGGAATGATCCCCGAGCTCAGCGTCTGGGCGACCAATCCGCACTAGGGAGGCGACTACGAGACTACCCGCCGGGCTCCCCTCGTGTCTCGCGACCATCCTCGTGAGTCTCGCCGCCGCGCGGCCCGCCGCGTGTCAGCTCGACGTGGGCACGCCGAGCAATGAGGGTCACATCGCGGTGTTCGATGCCGAGGCCGATGGGGACGCCGAGCCGGTACGCGTGATCGGCGGACCTGCCACCGGCGTGCATCTCCCCCAGATCATGGTGGTGGATGGCGGCGGCAGTCTGTATGTCACCAGCGGTCAGAGCCGCGGTGACGACGACACCGTCCGAGTCTTCCCCCCTGATGCCACCGGTGACGTCGCGCCCGCGCGCGTCATCGCCGGCCCGCATACCGGTCTTCGGCGGCCCTCCGCGCTCGCGCTCGATGGCAGCAACCGACTGTACGTCGGAAACAGCGGACACACGACCCGCTGGCAGGAGAATACCATCACGGTCTATGATGTCCGCGCGTCGGGAGACGCATCCCCGATCCGCACGCTCGCCGGAGGGCTGGTCGACCCGGAAGGCTACGACCCGCATCGCCTCACTTTCGGTCGTCGCGATTCCTTGTACGTCAGGACCGCGGTGTTTCTCGCCGTCTTCGCGCCCGCGGCCACCGGCGCCTCCGTGCCGGCTCGACTCATCTTTCAGCGTGAGCCGGCGGCGCCGGCCGATTCGTGCGGTTCTTCGAGCATGCCCCACAGTCCCGAGCGATTCGCGCTCGACCGGTACGACTCCATGTACGTCCTGTCGGGCGACACGGTCCTGGTGTATCCGCCGGGTTACACCGCGGTCGAGCCCGCGGTCCGCCGCATCACGGGACCTCGCACCGGCATACACAAGGCAAATGATATCGCGCTGGACGATCGCGGCTGGCTCTACGTCGTCGACCGCGATTCGTCCCTCATCAAGGCCTTCCCGCCGGGCGCCACCGGTGATGTCGCGCCGACGCGGCGAATCGGCGGGCCGAGCACGCGGCTTCGGCTGCCGGTGGG
The DNA here is from genome assembly GCA_963757525.1 of uncultured Gemmatimonadales bacterium. Taxonomy (GTDB): domain Bacteria; phylum Gemmatimonadota; class Gemmatimonadetes; order Gemmatimonadales; family GWC2-71-9; genus CAVVWJ01. The sequence continues at coordinate 223,653 of CAVWRM010000001.1, read as the reverse complement.
TGTCGCATTCGACCGGCGACGGCGCCTGTATGTCGCGAACTGGGGTGGGGACGGCACCATCCTGCAAGTCAGATGACGCCGCACCGCTGTCTGGTCGCCCTGACCCTGCTTACGGTACTCGATGGGTGCGCGGCCGCCCCGCCCGGCGTGCCGGCGCCGGCGGCGTCGCGCCAACCGGCCGACACCGGCTATCTCGCGAAGACCCGGTACGCCGGGTGCCAGAAAGAGGACGGCCTTGTTTCCCAGGCGGGTCGCTCCGCCGTCGTTCGATACTACGCCACGTCCGACGACAGCGTCCGTCACTCCTTCCGCGTCGTTGCCGGTCCGAGTACCGCACTCTGTCTGCCTGCCGCCATCGCGGTGGGACCGACCGGCGAGCTGTTCGTGCTGAACCGAGCGCCCGACAACGAGTGGCGGGACTCCTCCGGGGGCCGGTGGCAGACGTGGGTCACGGTCTACGACTCGGCGGCTGGCGGAGACGTGCCGCCGCTGCGCGTGCTTGACGTCCAGCCCAGTTGGCTGGGCTCCGTGTCCACGATGGTCGTGGACCGGAACGGCAATCTCTACCTCGGCTCCCGAGCGGGCGACATCATCGACGAGGGCTCCATCGCTGTCTTCGAACCCGGGGCCGACGGGGACGCGAGACCGGTTCGCGTCATCGCCGGCCCCACCACGGGACTTCGCCGGCCTGCCGCGCTCGCGATCGACGGCCGCGGCTACGTATATACGATGAACGTGAAGGGCGACTTGCCGACCGAATGGCGGGAGATGGAACGCCGGCTCGTTCGCGCGGGACAGCGCCCCGACGTGCGGGCTCAGCCCACGGTACGGGTCTTCGCGCCGGGGGCCGGCGGTGACGTCGAGCCATTCCGGCTGATCGCCGGCGACCGCACGGGGCTCAGCCAACCCATGGGTTTGGCCGTTGATCGACGCGACCGCCTATTCGTGGCGAATCAAGGCCCAACGCCGGATCGGTATTCCGTCACCGTGTACGACCCGTCCGCGACCGGTGATGCGGAACCGGTGCGCCGGTTCATCGACATTCGGGATTACTACGGCATGGTTCGGCCCAGGCGCGTCGCGATCGGCAGTCACGACTCGCTGTACGTGCGGTCCGAGATCAGCCTTACCGTGTTCGCGCTGGCCGATACCACGGGGCCGTCACGCTCCTTCTTCCGGAACGCGCCGTCGTTGTTCGCGCTCGATCGGCACGACTCCCTGTACACGCTGGCGGGCGACTCGGTGAAAGTGTTTCCGCCAAGCTACGCGGGCGCCGGCGCTCCCGTGCGTACGCTTGGCGGGCCGGAAACCGGGATTCGTTCGGTGACGGCCATGGCGCTCGACGGTCGCGGCTACCTCTACCTGGCGGTCGGGGATTCGTCCCTCATCAGGGTGTATGCGCCCGGCGCGAGCGGCAATCAGGAGCCGGTCCGCACCATCGCCGGGTACCGCACGGGGCTGATGGAGCCCCTCGGCATTGCGGTGGACCGGGACGACCGTCTGTACGTGACCAATGGCCAGCGCCGAAGCACGGCCGGCGGCAAGGGTGCCATCCGGGTCTACGCCGCCGAAGCGCAAGGCGAGGACGAGCCGGTCGACACATTCACAGCTCCGGAGATCAGGCTCCCGGCGCCGTCCGGACTCGCGTTCGACGGTAACGGGGACCTGTACCTGGCCGCCGGTGACGAGAAGACGGGTGGACAAATCGTGGTTCTCGAGGTCGGGGGCCGCCTCGTCACGAGGCGCATGCTGATCGGCCCTTCGACCCTGCTTCGCAATCCGATCGCGCTGGCGTTCGGTCGTGGCGACACGCTGTACGCGCTCAATGCCTTCGGTGACGTGAATCAGGGATGGATACCCGGGCTGATGAGCGTCAACGCGACGGTCACGGTGTATCCTCCCGGCGCCTCCGGCGAGACCGCGCCGGTGCGGGCGATCGACGTCGTTCGGAATCTGAGAGTTCCTGGATTCCGGGCCACGGTGAGCGGCTTCCGGGACCTCATGGTGGATTCGGCGGGCGCGGTGCAGGTCTGGAGCATGAGTGCGGGCCTTGTTTTTCGACCTGGCTCCAGTGAAACCGGGACGCGGGTTACTCTCGAGCCCGGGGCCGTGGGAAACGCGGCGGCGGTGACGGTCGGCGAGGACGGTACGGTGTATCTGGGGATACACCCCACGTCGATGGAGATGGTCGGTGTCAGGTAGCCACGACCGGCGGCGACTGTTCCGGAATTGAGCCTCGTTATGAAACAATGCGCGGTCCTCGGAGTCGTTCTCGCGCCAACGGTACTGAGCCTCTTCGCCGCTCGCCATGCCGTCGGACAGTCCGACCGGCTCGGCTCCATCGCGGTGTTCGAGGCCGACGCCGATGGAGACACCGAGCCGCTGAGGGTGATCCGCGGTCCGTGCACCAGGATGTGGTGGCCCGATGTGATGGTGGTGGACAGTCGCGGGAATCTGTATGTGACGAACGCGCCGAACCTCGGGGAGGACGACACCGTCCGGGTGTTCGCTCCCGATGCCGATGGCGATGTCGCGCCGGAGCGGATCATCGCCGGCCCTCACACCGGTCTCGAGTGGCCTATCGGCCTCGCCATCGATCGCATGGACCGCGTGTACGTGGGGAACGGGGGGCGATCGTCGCGGGCGCCCGAGCCCGGGATCACGGTCTACAGTCCCGGAGCGGCGGGCGACGCGACCCCGATTCGTACCCTGGCCGGGGGTCTTATGGGCGGCGAAGGACACTGGCCGCACCGACTGACCTTCGGGCGGCTCGATTCCCTCTACGTCAGGTCCATCGCGTTGCTCGCCGTATTCGCACCTGGGGCCACCGAGGCATCGGTCCCGGCCCGATTGATCTTTCGAACCGAGCCGAGAACGCCCAGTCGTGGTTACACGCTAACGCGCAGCCCGGAGCGCTTCATCCTCGACGGGTTCGACTCGATGTACGTCCTGAAGGGCGACACCGTGATGGTCTATCCGCCCGGGTATTCGGCGCGCCAGCCTGAAGTGCGCCGGATCGCCGGCCCCCGCACCGGCATACACCGGGCGACCGACATCGCGCTGGACGACCGGGGCTGGCTGTACGTAGTGGACCGGGATTCGTCGCTGATCAGGGTTTTCACGCCGGGCGCCACCGGCGACGTCGCCCCCAGCCGGAGAATCGGGGGACCTCGAACACGGCTCATGTTTCCCGTCACCGTCGCGCTGGACCGAAAACGCCGCCTGTACGTGGCGAACCTGGGTGCCATCACTCATGTCGGGGAGTGCAGGCAACGATGACGCGGCCGCTCATCCTCCTCGCGGTGGCGATCTCCGCCCTGCTCGATGACTGTGCCGCTGCCCCGTCGCGGACGCCCGTGCAATTCGATTCGCCGGCCTCGCCCGACACGGCCTATCTCGCACTGACGCGCTACGAGGCGTGCCAGCGCGAGGCGAGTAGTTTCTCCCCGGCGAGTCGCTCCGCCGTCGTGCGCTACTACAACACGCCGACCGACAGCGTCCGGCACCCCTTCCGGATCATCACCGGTTCGACTACGGGACTCTGCTCCCCGATGGCCATGGCGCTGGGTCCGAACGGCGAGCTGTTCGTGCTGAACCAGGCGCCCGAGGACCTCCGGCAGGATTCCGCCGCCGGTCGCTGGCAGCGATGGGTCACCGTCTACGACTCGTCGGCCGGTGGCGACATCGCGCCCATCCGGGTACTCCACGTCCAGTCCACCTGGCTCGGACATCCATCGACGATGCACGTGGACCGGGAGGGCGCCCTCTACCTCGGCTCCCGCGGGAACGACGTCATCGACGAGGGGTCCGTCGCGGTCTTCGACGCGGACGCCGACGGCGACGCCGAGCCGCTGCGCATGATCGCCGGGCCTGGCACCGGGCTCTTCCGGCCGGCCGCAATCGGGCTCGATCGCCGCGGGTTCGTGTATGTGCTGAACTCGCAGGATGGCCCATTCGCGATGAAGCGGGGTATGGCCCGGACATTCGCGGGCTTCACGCAATCCACTGCCCCATGGGCCCGGGCGGCCCTGGACCCGGATGCCGTTCGGGTCTTCGCGCCGGGTGCCGCCGGTGACGTCGCGCCGTCGCGGCAGATCGGCGGCGAGCGCACCGGGCTGAACGATCCCGTCAGCCTGGCGCTTGATGGGAAGGATCGGCTGTACGTGGCGAATAGCGCGTCGGTCACCATGTACCTCCCATCGGCCTCAGGTGATGCGGCGCCGGCGCGCCGCTTCACCGACAGCCGGGTTTACGGCCGCATGGGAGCGCCCACAAGCGTCCTGCTCGATAGCCACGACTCCCTGTTCGTCGGGTCCGGAGGAGAGTTCGATTCCCCAAGAAGCCTGGCTGTGTTCGCCCCGGCCGACTCGACCGTGCCATCGCGGTCCTTTTTCCGAAACGTGCCGGCGATGTTCGCCCTCGACCGCCACGACACGCTGTACGCGCTGGCCGGCGACACAGTGAAGGTGCTTGCGCCCGGTTATGCCGGAGGCGCTTCCCCAGTGCGGGCCATCGCCGGGCCGCATACCGGAATCAGGTCGGTGACCGCGATGGCGCTGGACCGCCTGGGCCGGCTCTACCTGGCGGTGGGCGACTCGGCGATCGTCAGGGTGTACGATCCGGGCGTGAGCGGGGACGTCGCACCCGTGAGAACGATCGCCGGCCTCCACACGCGCCTCACGCGGCCGAGAGGCATCGCCGTGGACGGAAACGGCGAGCTGTATATAACCAATGGGCAGCGGCGTGGGGGCGGAGGCGCGATCCGGGTCTATGCCGCCGGTGCCCGGGGCGAGGACCAGCCGGTACGCACGATCGTGGCCCCGGACGTAACGTTACTGCCGCCGTCGGATATCGTGAGCGACGACCGCGGAGACCTCTATGTGGCCGCCTCCAACGAGACGACGAGCGGTCAGGTGCTGGTCCGCCACGGGCGAGGCCAACGAGCCGACTCGGCAGTGCGCATACTGGGGGGCCCCTCGACGCTGCTCCGCCGTCCGATCGCGCTCGCGATCGGTCCAGGCGACACGCTCTACGCGCTCAACGTCTTCGGCGCCTACGCGACGGTCACGATATTCGCGCCCGGGGCCGGAGGCGATGCCGAGCCGGTGCGGGTGATCGAGGTGCTGCGCAAAGGGGAAAATCCGGCCCTCGAGACCCCGCTGGCCGCGATGCGGACCCTCGCCGCTGACGATACCGGAGCCGTACAGGTGTGGACCTCCGACGGGGCGGTGGTCTACCCGCCTAGTGCCGGTGGAGCGGCTCCGCCAGCTCGGGTCACGCTCGAGAAGGCGGTGGAAGGGGAGCGCGGAGCGGTGACGGTGGCCGGCGATGGGACTGTCTATCAGGCGATCGGGCCCATGCGGTACGACAGGTTCCTCGGGGGGTCGGGACCGCTCATGCTGGAGCGTTGACGGTGCGTCTCTTGGCGTCGCCTTGATATCGAATGGCCGAGTCTCGTTGCTTGACGGCCGAATGTGGTTGATCCTAACGCGCGAGTCGCGCAGAGGAGGCACACGATCATGACCCGTCTTATCGCAGCGCTTCTCGTGATTCTTCCCTGCGCGGCGGCCTGCCGCGATGGCACGTCCACGGATGATTGCCCTGAGCGGAGCCAGGCGAGCGGCACACCTGCGCAAACGGCCGAGTTCAGCATGGTCCCGAGCTGTCAGGCGTCGGAGTCGCGGTAGCGCATGATCGGCCAACCATCGGTGTAGGCGGCCTGGGTCGGCTGGCGCTGGTCGCAGTGTTCGCGGTGACGCCCCTGGCCGCCACCGGGTGCCGCGGTGGAGGGCATGAGCGGCCGACGCCCCCACCGACGGCCGAGCAGGTGCGCGCCGCGTTCCAGCACGCCTGGCACGGTTACCGGGAGTACGCCTGGGGGCATGACGACCTCGACCCGCTGAGCCGGAAGCCGCGCGACTGGTACGGCGTCCCGCTCCTCATGACCCCCGTGGATGCGTACGACACCATGCTGTTGATGGGTCTCCATGCCGATGCCGCGGACGCGAAGCGCCTGATCCTGGAGCGGCTCTCGTTCGACCAGGACATCTCCGTGCAGGTGTTCGAGGTCACCATCCGTCTGCTCGGCGGCCTGCTCGCTGCCTACCAGATGGATGGTGACCCGCGCTTCCTGCATCTGGCCGCCGATCTCGGCGACCGTCTGCTCCCTGCCTTCCGGTCTCCCACCGGGATGCCCTTCCGATACGTGAACCTGCGCACGGGCGCGACCCGCGATCCCCTGAGCAATCCCGCCGAGATCGGGACGCTGATGCTGGAGTTCGGCACGTTGGCCAGACTCACTGGCAGGCCGGTGTTTTACGAGACCGCCCCGGCGAACCTGGTAAGGCGCGTCACAACACACGGCTCCGCCGGCCGCCATCTTGCGACGTGATAGCCCAATGCGAGGTGTGTATGGTGGCGAAAAAGCGCTGGTCCCAGCGTGTAACCGAGCGCAGCGACGCGCTCGATCTCGACCCGGGTGTCTTCACTCGAACGGATCCCCGAAGCATCGCCCGCTCGCTCAAGCGGTCGGCGGATCGCAGTCGGCGGCGCAAGGCTGACCCCTACAGGTCCGCGATGTCGATGCTCACCTTCTACGTCAATCGGGCGGGCAAATCGCTCTCGGCGACGCAACGCCGGCGCCTTGAGCGTGCCAAGGATGAGCTGAGGGGGTTGTACAAGCGGGCGGCGCGCGGCGGTAAGCGCCCGGGGCCTGGAGGTCGGGCCAAGCGATCGAAATAGGGGGGAAGCCACCCGGCGAGGCGCCAGGGCCTGGGGCTACACCCCTTGTGATGCGGTGCTTGCCGCACCCCGCAACTTCACCTGTGATGTGATCGCCGGCTGGCGCGGCGACAATCGCGGTGAAAGCCCGGCGGCTACCTCCGTGGCGGCGGCACCACTCCTCTCGCACCCTCTCCACTCCGATCGGCGGTCCGGGGTTCCGGGTGGAAACCGTCGCACAACGACTTACCGATCTTTGTGATCTCCTTCACATCTGTCGACCTGACCCCATCACGGCCCGATCCGGCCCTCCGGCTCATCTTTAAATCGTGCCGCGCCGATAGTTAGAGTGGAGGCGGCGTGGCGCTTGCACTACGGCGCGCGAGTCCCAACTCGCTTCCTGTCACAGGTCCTCGTAGATTCTATTGTCACGAGGCCTTCTCCGATGGAGAGGAACCGCCGATGCTCTCATACGCGATGACATCACTGGCCGCCCTGATCGCCTGCTGGGTCGCGCTCCTGTTCCACGAGCTCGGCCATGCTGCAGCAGCCGAGATGGTCGGCGTGCGTATTTGGGGTATTCGCCTGGGCGCCGGACCCACAGTCTGGCGTGGCACGGTGGATGGTCGGCACGTTCATGTCTGCGCGCTGCCGTTCCTCGGCGGCATCACGCTGCTCGACGAGGACGCCAATGCCATCGGCTATCGCGACATCGTGTCGGGCCGGTGGCGCTTCGAGTGGGGCGAGGGCGCGTGGCGGGCGTCGATTATCTCCGCGGCCGGCGGTCTGAGCAACGTCATCGGCATGCTGATCTTCCTCACCGCGCTGCAGTTTGCCGGCACCGTCCAGATGGGTGACTTCGTGCCCAACGTGCTCATGTTCGGGATCGTCACCAACCTGGCCGGGTACCTCAACCTGCTGCCGTGGGCGCGGTCTGACGGCCACCATCTCGTCATGCACCTGCACGCCGCTCGCGCGTTCGCCCGAACGTCGCTCCGCCCCTGAAAGAGACGTTGCCACCCATGATGCAAGGGGTCGCACTCGCGACCCCTTTTTTCATGCTCGATTTCCGCCCATGACGCTGGCGCGGGTGTTGCGCCCTGATGCCCGATACCCCACGCCTGCCGGCCAGGCATCTGTTCTCGACCCTCTTGACTAAGGGTCGGCCAGGAAAGCAGTTACTGGAGTCAGCGCAGATCCGGCACGATCCGGCGCTCTGCTCGGCGTGGCGCGGCGCCAGTGCAGAACACCAGACTTTTGACTGCCCCCCATTATCGGGGAGCCACCTCCAGCTCCGGACCCGCCATGATGCACCCCGGCTCGTGGTTTCGACCGCTGCCTCTCCTGCTCGGAACTTTCCTGCTTGCATGTGGGGGTGGCGGCGGTGGTCCAACCGGTCCGGTCACCGGCAGTCTCGCGGTCGCGGTCTCCGGGCTTCCGGGCGGCGCCTCGGCGGCCGTCGCCGTCACCGGCCCCGGCGCGTTCTCCCGGAGCGTCACCGGCACCGAAACGCTGTCGAACCTGACGCCTGGCTCGTACACGCTGAGCGCGTCCATCGTCACCTTCGGTGGGTCGGCTTATGCGCCCACGCCGACGGCCCAGGCGGTCACCGTGAACGAGGGCGACACGCCCGCCGCCGCCGCCGTCGCCTACGCCACGGTCGTCAGCGGGCTCACGGTGACGGTCGACGGACTTCCTTCGGGCGCCTCGGCCGATATCACTGTCACGGGACCGGGCGGGTTTTCCCAGACGATCACGGCCACCCGCACCTTCAACGATCTGCCAGCCGGCAGCTACAGCATCACCGCCAATTCGGTCTCCTCCGGCGGCAGCGACTACAGTCCGAACCCGCCGAGCCAGACCGTCGCGGTCACGAGCGGGTCGGTGGCCTCCGCCGGCGTGAGCTACTCAGTGGTGATCCCCGGGGCGCTGAACCTCAAGATCGATGGGATGTACCTCACGCAGAGCGTGCAGACCTACGCGGGCGCGGTACCGCTGGTACAGGGACGGGACGGTTACCTCCGCGTCTTCGTCACCGCCAACCAGAGTAACGTCGCCACGCCGAGCGTCCGCGTGCGCTTCTACAACAACGGCCTGCTCACCCAGACGATGACGATCACGGCGCCGGGGCTCACCACGCCGCTCTCCTCCGACGAGAGCAGCCTCACCAAGTCGTGGAACGTCGCGGTACCCAAGGCGCTCATCCAGCCCAACCTCTCGATCCTGGCCGATGTCGATCCGACGAACGTCGTGGCCGAGGCCAACGAGGGCGACAACCACTTCCCCCTGTCGGCCACGCCGCTCGCGATGGACGTGCGCACCGCGTCGTCCTTCAGCGTGCGTTTCGTGCCCGTGCTCCAGAGCGTTAACGGCCGCCTCGGCGACGTGACGAGCGGGAACAAGGATCAGTTCCTGACCGAGGCGATGAAAATGCATCCGCTCTCCGCCTATGACGCCGATCTCCACACCCAGTTCACCACGGGTCAGCCCGCGGTGGACGCGAACAATACCAACGGCGCGTGGGGCGCCATCCTGAGCGAGCTGACCACCCTGCGGAACGCGGACGGCAGCAGCCGGTACTATTACGGAGTGATCAACCCGACCTACAGCAGCGGCGTGGCCGGCATCGGCTGGGTGGGGGGCCAGGTCGCGGTGGGCTGGGACAAGCTGCCCAGCGGCGCGGCGGTCGCGGCCCACGAGTGGGGTCACAACTGGGGACGCCAGCACGCGCCGTGCGGCGGAGCGGCCAACCCCGACGCGAACTTCCCGCAGACCGACGGCGCCATCGGCGCCTACGGCCTCGACGTCGCCACGGCGACGCTCAAGCCGCCCACGTACAAGGATCTCATGGGCTACTGCAACCCCGAGTGGATCAGCGACTACACCTACACCGCTGTCCTCAATTACCGGACCGCCAACCCCGATGTTTCTTCGGCGCTCTCCCAGGCCATGCAGTCATGCCTGCTCGTCTGGGGACGCATCGAGAATGGCCGGCTGGTGCTCGAGCCGGCGTTCGAGGTCGTCACCCGGCCGCACTTGCCCGCCAAGGGCGGGGAGTACGTGGTCGAAGGACGCGCGGCCGACGGGTCCCGGATCTTCTCGCTACCCTTCACGCCGGCCGATGTCGCGGACGACCCGCGGCAGGGTCAGCTCTTCAGCTTCGCCATCCCGCTGTCGGGCGAGCGCACCTCACGGCTCTCCACCATCCGGGTTGCGGGCCGCGGACGCGAGGCGATCACCTACCGCACCGGCGGCCTGCCCCAGGCGGGGGACCGCGTGCCGCTGTCCGTTACCCGCACTGGCGGGGGCCGCGTCGCGCTGCAGTGGGATGCCGCCAGGCATCCCATGCTGCTGGTGCGCGATGGCGGCACCGGGCAGATCATTTCGTTCGCGCGCGGAGGTCGGATCGAGTTGCCGGCGACCTACCACGAGCTGTCGGTAGGCTTCTCCAACGGCGTGCGGAGCAGCGAGCTGCGTGTGCCGGTGCCGTCCCGATGAAGACACCGCTCAGGACCACGCTCGTGGCGGCCGCTCTGGCGGCATGTCATAGCTCGTTCCCCTCCCCCTCGCCGGCCCCGAACGAGGCCACCGCGGCGGTCACCCTCGAGCGGACGCCGTGCTATGGGCGGTGCCCGGTGTATAACGTGTCCATCACGCGATCAGGGCTGGTGCGCTACGAGGGCAAGCGCTTCGTGACCGATTCGGGCGTCGACTCGACCCGCATCGCACCCGCGGCGGTGGAGAGCCTGCTGACCGAGCTCGATCGGGGCGGGTACTTCGGATTCGACGAGCGCTACGTTTCGGGCGCGCCGGCGTGCGGTCCCTACGCCACCGATCTGCCGAGTGCGATCACGTCGGTGGACGACGGCAACCGGTCGAAGCAGGTCCAGCACGACCACGGCTGCAGCCACGCCCCGGCGACACTCTCCTCCCTGGAGAAGCGGATCGACGAGGTCGCCGGCACGTCCAAATGGACCGGCCACTAGGCCCGACGTCCGCCCGGCGCCAGCCGGTCGCGTACCGCGTCGCCCAGTAGCGTCGCGGCCACCACCACCAGCACCAGTGCCACGCCCGGCGCCGCCGCCACCCACGGCGCGTTCACGAGCGTGTCCCGGCCCGACGCGATCAGGTTGCCCCACGACGGCTCCGGTGGCTGTACGCCGAGCCCCAGGAAGGACAGTCCCGCCTCGAGCAGGATCGCGTTGCCCAGACCCAGCGCCGCCGCCACCGTCACCGGCGTGAGCGCGTTGGGGAGGATGTGGCGGAGCAGCACCCGCAGCCCCGGGGCGCCCAGACCCACCGCGCTCTCCACGAACGGCCGCACCGCGAGCGCCCGCACTTCACCGTAGACCAGTCTCGCGATCGGCATCCACCCGGTGAACCCCAGCACCAGGACTACGAGCGCCGCGCTCGGCTGCCAGAGCGAGGCGAGCAGGAGCAGCAGCACGACCCGGGGCAGGGCCAGCGCGAAGTCGGTGAGCCCGAGCAGCCCGGCCCCGATCCATCCCCGCCAGAACCCCGCGGACGCACCCACGGCGACACCGAGCGCGATCGAGATCAGCGTCGCCAGCACCCCGACCCCGAGCGACACGCGAGCACCCACCAGCAGCCGGGCCCAGACGTCGCGGCCGAACCGGTCGGTGCCGAACAGGTGGAAGCCGCCGTGGTGATCCACGGCGAGCGGGGCGAGAAAGCGGGTGGCGACGATGTCGCGCTGGATGTACGGGTCGCCGGCAAGGAGCGGCGCGGCGACAGCCGCGAGTGCCGCGATGCCCAGCACCGCCGCCCCCAGCCGGGCGCGGGGATCGTCGAAGAGCCGGCGGCCGTCGCTCACCGCACCCTCGGGTCCACCCACGCCGTGAGCGCTTCGGCGAGGAGATTGCCCAGCACGACCAGGATCGCGCTGACCGCGGTCGCCGCCATGACGACGGGGTAGTCGCGCGCCTGCACGCCTTCCACCAGGATCCGTCCCACACCCGGCCAGGCGAAGACGGCCTCGACAAACACGGCGCCCGAGAAGAGCGTGGGGAGCGAGAGTCCGAGCAGCGTGACGACGGGAATGAGCGCGTTACGAAGCATGTGCCGTATGGTGATCCGGATCTCCGTCAGGCCCTTGGCTCGCGCGATGGCGACGTAGGGCTCGCCGGCCACGTCGAGCATGGCGCCGCGCACGAACCGCGCGGTGCCGCCGAGCCCGACGAGCGTGAGGGTGGTGAGCGGGAGCGCGAGGTGGCGAAGCTGGTCGGCCGCGCGGTCCCATCCGGTGAGGAAGTCGGCGTCGAACCCCGCCGAGCCGAAGGCCGGCAGTACGCGGAGCCGGTAGGTGAAGAGCATCACCAGCATGAGCCCGAACCAGTAGCCGGGCAGGGCGAAGAGCGTGACGCTCAGGACCGACAGCGCGGTATCCACCCCCCCTCCACGCACGGCCTGCACCGCGCCGATGACGATGCCGGCGAGGTAGCTCAGGACGAGGGAAATGCCGACGAGTCGCACGGTCGCCGGCCATGCGCGGGCGATCATGTCGCGCACCGGCCGTCCGGTCGCGATGCTGGTGCCCCAGTCGCCGCGGACGAAGCGGCTCACCCAGGCCGCGTACTGAACGGGAAGGGGGCGATCGAGGCCCATCGCCTGGCGCTGGGCGGCGAGCTGCGCCGGCGTCGCGGCGGGGCCGACCAGAAGCAGCGCGGGGTCGCCGGGGGCGAGTCGCAGCAGGAAGAACATCAGCGTCACGACGCCGGCAACGACGCCGAAGGCGGAGAGCGCGCGGCGGGCGAGCGGAAGCATGGGTGTAATGATACCTTTTCGCGGTGCCCGCGTATTGCCTCCGCCCCCCGGCCGGCCGTTTCGCCCTTTTGCCCTTTCGCCCTTTCGCCTTTTCGCCTTTTCGCCTTTTGGCCCTTTCGCCCTTTCCCCTGTTCGCCCTCTCGCTGCTCCTCGTCTCCTGCCAGCCCTCGGCGGACCGCCGCGGCTCCACCGTGCTCTTCGCCTCGGGTGCCGATCTCCAGAGCATCAACCCGCTGCTCACGCTGCATCCTCTGGCGCGGCAGGTCCAGCGCTACGTCCTGCTCACGACCCTGGCACGCTACGACTCGGCGCTCGCGCCGCAGCCGTACCTGGCGCGCCGCTGGGAGTGGTCGGCGGAGGGGAGGAGACTGACGCTGCACCTCGATCCGGCCGTCCGCTGGCACGACGGTGTTCCGACGACCGCGCGGGACGTCAAGTGGACGCTCGACGCCGCGCGCGATGCCGCCACCGGCTACCCTCGCGGGGTCGATCTGGCGACGCTCGACTCCGTGGCGGTGGCCGACGACTCCACGGTCACGCTCCGGTTCTCCTCCGCACCCTCCACCTTTCCCGACGTGCTGACCGACCTCGCCATCCTGCCGTCGCATCTGCTGGATACCGTCGCCCATGCCCGCCTTCGCGAGGCGGCCTGGAATACGGCGCCGGTCGGGAACGGCCCCTTCCGGTTCGTCGGCCACGAGCCCAACCGCCGCTGGGTCTTCGCTGCCAACCGCGAGTTCCCCGCATCGCTCGGCGGGCCGCCCAGGCTCGATCGTTTCATCGTGGTGGTCGTGGACGAGCCGACCACCAAGCTCGCCGCCCTCACCGCGGGCGAGCTCGACATGGCGGGGATCCAGCCGGCGCACGCCAGTTTCGTGGAGCGCGATCGCCGGCTCGCGGTGGTGACTTACCCGCTGCTTCAGACCTACGGGATCGTTCTCAACACCCGCAGCCGGCCGTTCGACGATTTGGACGTGCGCCGCGCCGTCGACCGCGGGCTCGACCGGAAGGAAATCGTGGAAGGCTACCTCTATGGGTTCGGGACCCCGGCGCGGGGCCCGGTTCCACCCGATGTGCCCGGCTATCTTCCGGTGGCCGGGCCGGGCGGCGGAGCGTCGCCGCGACCCGCGGGCCTGCGCGAGAGGATCGTGCCGCAATTCGAGCTGCTCACGGTCGGCAGCGGCGAGGCGGCGCTAGAGCAGATGGTGCAGGCGCAGCTCGGGCGGGCCGGGTTCAAGGTGGTCATTCGCCAGCTCGAGCTGTCCGCCTTCCTCGCGAGAGTGTACGGGCCGGCCCACGACTTCGACGCGGCGGTCCTCGGGATCCCCGGTGATGCCGGGCTCGGATATCTTGGACCACTCGCACAACTCGCCGGCATGACGGCGCCGGCCGGCGCCGCGGCGGCGCAGCAATTCTTCGCCGACTCGGTGCCGGTGGCCTTTCTCTATCATGCGCGCGGACTCCAGGGGGTGAATCGAAGGGTGCGGGGGGTGAGGATGGATCTTCGAGGCGAGCTGCCGACGGTCCACGACTGGTGGGTATCACGATGACCGCGCCTCGGGCCGCCCGTGCGGCCGCGCCGGTGCGGCTCGACTTCGCCGGAGGCTGGACCGACGTCCCGCCGTTCTCGTCGCGGGAGGGTGGGACGGTCGTGGCGGCCGCGATCGGACTCTATGCCCGCGCCGAAGTGGCCCCCGGGTCGGCAGGGTTGCGCCTCGTCGCCCTCGACCTCGGCGAGCGGGCCGAGGTGGCCGACCACTCGAAGCTCGAGCGCGCCGGGCCGCTGGCTCTCCTCTCCGCCGGCGTCCGCATGCTTCCGGTCGGCGGCTGCACGGTGCAGACCGACTCCGACGCGCCGCCCGGCTCGGGGCTCGGCAGCTCCGGCGCGCTCGACGTCGCGCTCGTCGCGGCGCTCGCGTCGGCGCGCGGTGAATCACCCGGCGAGCGCGAGATCGCGGATCTCGCCTGCCGGCTGGAGGCGGTCGAGGCGGAGATCGCCGGCGGCAGGCAGGACCAGTTCGCCGCTACGTTCGGCGGATTTCTCCGCCTTCGGTTTCACGATCCTGCCGCGGAGGTGATGCCACTCCGGCTCGATCCCGAGTTCGCGAGCGAGTTGGAGCGGCGGACGGTCCTCTGCTACACCGGCGCGTCGCGCTTCTCCGGCGGCACCATCACCCGCGTGATGCGAGCGTACGAGCACGGCGACGCCAAGGTCGCCCGCGCGCTGGGCACGCTGCGCGACGTCGCCGAGCGCATGGGCGAGGCGCTCGAGGCGGGCGAGCTCGACGCCGTCGGCGAGCTGCTGAGCGAGAATTGGCGGTGCCAGCAGGCGCTCGACGCGGCGATGTGCACGCCCACGATGAGCCGGCTCGAGGCGAAGATGCGGGCCGCCGGCGTGTTGGGCGGCAAGGCGGCCGGCTCGGGCGCCGGCGGCTGCATGTTCTTCCTCACCGGTCCCGATCCCCGGCCTGCCGTCGCCGCCGCGCACGAGCTCGGCATGCGCGTGTTGCCGGTGCGCTGGGCGATGGAAGGGGTGCGGCCGTGCTGACCGCCGCCGAGCTGGACGAGCGACGGTCCCTCCTGCCCCGGTCCGGCGAGCTCGCCGCGCTCGCGCGAAGCCTGGCCGAAAGGGCAGCGCGGGTCATGGGGCATCGGCCCGCCGTGCCGCGGGCCAAGGCGCTGCTCTCGATGGACGGGGGCACCTGTCCCGAGCACGGCGTGCCGCTGGAGTTCGATCCTTGGAGTGAATCCGAGCATCTCTGCGCGTTGTGCGGCCGCTCCCACCGCGGCGAACGCCACGATCGCGCCTGGGCGCGGTTTCAGCATCTCTGGCTCGGGGAGCAGGCGGCGACCCTCGCCACGCTCGCGACGCTTACCGGGAACCAGGCCGCCGCGCGAGCGTCCGCCGGGATCCTGACGGAGTATGGCCTTCGGTATCTCGAGTTCCCCAACCGCGACAATGTGCTCGGGCCCAGCCGGCTCTTCTTCTCGACCTACCTCGAGTCGATCTGGCTCACCAACTATCTCTCCGCCGCGGTGCTCCTGCGTGACGCCGGGCTGCTCGACGAGGCCGGCGCCGAGGCCGTCAACTCCGTGGCCGACGAGGCGGCCAACCTGATCGGCGAATTCGACGAAGGATTCTCCAACCGGCAGGTTTGGCACAACGCCGCGCTCGCCGCGATCGCCGTGTGGTTCGAGGACGAGGAGCTGGGCGCCGGCGTGGTCGAGGGACAGACCGGCATCATCGCGCAGCTGCTTCGCGGGTTCGGCGACGACGGAATGTGGTATGAAGGCGAGAACTACCATCTGTTCGCGCTGCGTGGTGAGCTGCTCGCGCTGGGATGGGCTCGGACGGCGGGTGCGGATCTCCTGGCGGATGCGCGTCTGGCCGACCGCCTGGCGGCGGCGCTCCGCGCTCCCGCGGTGACCGCGCTGCCCGATCTCACGTTTCCGGCGCGGAAGGATTCCCGATTCGGCCAGTCGCTGGCCCAGCCGATGTATCTCGAGCTCTGGGAGATCGGACTCGCGCGGCTGGGCGACGCATCGTCTCCGCTGTGGGGATGGCTCACCGAGCTCTACCGCGCTCCCGCGCCGAAGGCCGCGACCTTCGACTCCTATCTCCACGAGGCCGGACTCCAGCCACCTGCCACACCGCGCTCCCGGGCCGACCTCTCCTGGTGGGCCCTCCTCGAGATGGCCCCGGCGATCCCGTCGACCCCCCCGTGGGAGCCCGGCTCCACGCTGCTCGATTCCCAGGGGCTGCCGATCCTGCGGCAGGGCCGGAGATATGCGAGCCTCGAGTGCGGGTTGTACGGCGGCGGGCACGGACACCCCGACCGTCTCCACCTCACGCTTCATGCCGATGGCCGCCATTGGCTCGCGGATCCCGGCACGGGCTCGTACGTGAGCCGCGACCTCTTCTGGTACCGTTCCACGCTCGCCCACAACGCGCCGAGACTCGATGGCGTCAATCAGCCGGCGCGGGATGCATGGTGCGGGGCGTTCGACGTGCAGGGGTCGTGGGCGTGGACCCGGGGCATCTTCGGCGAGTTGAGCCGCACGCTCATCGCGGGTCCGTCGTATGTGCTCGACATCACCGAACTCGCCGGCTCGGTGGATCACGTCGTCGAGCTGTCGTGGCACCCCGCGGGCGAGGCGACGGTGTCCTCGGCGGGAAGCTGGGTCGCGGATGCGCTGGACGACGAGTTCGTGAGCGACGTCGAGCGCCTGGTGAATCGGGGCGACGGGCCGGTGCGCATCCAGGTCCGTGACGGGTCGGAGTCGCTCGCCCTCCACCTGCTCTTCGAGGGCGATCTCCTCCGCGCCAAGGGTCCGGGTCTCCCCGGCACCGGCGAGCGGCCGATGTTCTTCGTCGCCCGGGTGCGGGCGCGCAACGCGCGGCTCGTGGCCGTGCTCGACACTTCCAATGGCGCTGTCCCCATCCGCTCGGTGGCCGCCAATGGTCCCGGCATGACGGTGGAGACCGCGTCCGGCACCGACCATCATCTCCCCACCGGTGAGGGCTGGGACGTGACCGAGCGGGGCGAGGCCCGCCGTCTCTCCGGTGCGCGGCGGCAGCCGGTGGAGACGAAACCGCTGATCGACTCCACCAGGCCGACGCCGCTGCGCGCGGTGGCCGTGCATGCGAGTCAGCCTCCGGCGCTCGGCGGATCGTTGGAGGACTTCGACACCTCCGAGCCGATCCTCCTCGATCACGAAGATCAGTACCGGCGCAGCGAGGAGGCATACGCGGGGCCCGACGAGTTCTCGGCGACCGCATTTCTCAACTGGGACACCGATGCGCTCTACCTCGGTGTGGACGTCGTCAAATCCGACGTCGTCTATCGGCCCGGCGACGCACCGGCGCTCCGGCTGGACAACGACCCCGACGATCTCCACAGCGACGGCGTGCAGGTGTACGTCCGCCCCGAGGCCGACGGCCCAGTGTACGGCTTTCTCGTCGTACCGGGCGACGAGGAAGGTGGGGTCCGGGTTCACGTGACCGACGGCTGCAGCGGCGCGCCGTCCATGGTCGGGGGCTCGTGGGAGCGCACCGAGACCGGTTACGCGATGACGCTCGCGATCGCGCTGCCCGGGTGGTCGGGCCGGCCCCGGGACGAAATCGAGCTCGACCTCGCGGTGAACGAAATGTCCGCCGACCGGGAGCGCCGGGCGGGCCAGCTCGTGTGGACCGGCGGCGGAGGCTGGATCTATCTCCGCGGCGACCGGCAGCCGGCCTCGCGCTTCGGCGTGGTGGAGCTGCATTAGATGGGGTTCGTCGAGGGCTTCACCTCCACGGCGAGCAAGCGTCCGCGGGCGCTGTTCGATGCCGACGATGCGGAGCTGCCGTCGCACATGGTGCGGTCGGCGGGCTGCCGGGTGTGGGACGATCGGGGCCGCGAATATCTGGACTTCATCATGGGCCTGGGCTCGGTGGCGCTCGGCTACGGGCACCCGGTCGTCACCGAGGCCGTGGTCGCCGCGGTGCGTGACGGCGGCGTGGGTTCCCTGCCACCGGTCATGGAGGAGACGCTCGCGGCGGAGCTGGCGCGGCTCATCGAGCCGGTCGAGCGGGTCCGATTCTTCAAGACCGGCGCCGAGGCGATGGCGGCCGCCGTACGGCTTGCGCGCGTGACGACGGGGCGGGACCTGATCCTCGGCTGCGGCTATCACGGCTGGCTCGACTGGTGTCAGCGGGCCGATGGATCCGGCGTGCCGGCGGCCACGCGAGCCTTGTACGACGTCATCCCGTTCGACGATCCGCAGGCGGCGCGGGAGCGGATCCGGCGTGCCGGTGACCGGCTGGCCGCGGTGGTCTTCGAGCCGGTCATTCTGCGCGAGCCGGGTGCGGAGTGGCTCGGCGCGCTGCGCGAGGAGACCAGGCGCGTGGGCGCCCTGCTGGTGATCGACGAGATCAAGACCGTCTGCCGTCTCGCCGTCGGCGGGGCCACCGAGCGCTACGGCCTGGACCCCGACCTCCTGGTCCTCGCCAAAGCGATGGCCAACGGGTTTCCCCTCGCCGCCGTCGGGGGCCGCGAGACGGCGATGGCGGGGGTCGGCCGCACCTGGATGTCCTCCACGCTCGCCACCGAATGGGTGGCGCTCGCCGCGGGACTCGCCACGGTCAGAGTGGTAATGGAGCAGAAGGTGCCGGCGCATCTCGCGCGCGTCGGAGGCCGGCTGCTCTCGGGATTGCAGAGTCTCGCCGACCGGCACCAGGGCCTCCTTGCCCGCGCGGCGGGCGTTCCGGAGATGACGCTGCTGGAGTTCCGGGATCCAGTCGACTCCGGACGGCTCGCGCGAGCCGCCGCCCGGCGCGGACTCCTCTTCAAGCGGTCCGCTTATAACTTCGTCTCGCTGGCGCACGACGAGGTCGAGATCGACTGGACCCTCGGTGTCCTCGACGAATCCCTGTCCTCCCTGTCGCGGGGGGAATGACGACGTGTTGATCGACGTCCACGCGCACTTCCTGCACGACCGCACTCCGCGAAGTGATTGGCGGGAGCGCAATGCCAGCCGGCTGCGCGCCGGCGAGCGGATCGGTATCACCACCCATATCGCGTCGATCCTCGGCAGTTGGGGTTTCACGTCGCCCACCTATTTCCCCTCCTTGGCCGACCTGCGCTACGGCAACGACGCGATGCTCGCGCTGCAGCGGCAGCACCAGGCCCGCGTCCGCGCCTATGTCACCGTCAATCCCAACTACACAGATGAGGCACTGGCCGAGATCGCCCGATGCCTCGACGCCGGGATGATCGGGATCAAGCTTGCGGCGAGTCGCCGGGCCAATGATGCGCTCCTCGATCCGATCTGCCGGATGGCCGCCGAGCGCGCGGTTCCCGTGCTGCACCACGTCTGGCAGAGCCGGCGCGGTGAGTACAGCGGGCAGGAGGCGTCGGACGCGTGGGAGCTGGGCGAGCTGGCCAGGCGCCATCCGGGGGTGCATTTCCTGCTCGCGCACATCGGCGGCGGCGGCGACTGGCTGCAGAGCCTGCCCGCCATCCGCGGCGTGACGAATGTGATGGTCGATCTCTCCGGGAGCGGCCTGGACGGCGGGATGCTCGAGGCCTGCATCGACGCCGTCGGCGTGCAGCGGCTCCTGTGGGGCTGCGATCTCACCATGGAGACGGGCTGGGCCAAGCTGCGCCATCTCGAGCAGCTCCTCGCCCCCCCGCAGCTCGACCTGGTCCGGTGGGGCAACGCGGTCCGCATCTTCCCCTCCGGCGCGTTTCCGGCTGACTGATGCGTATCGACACCAACGCCTTCCTGGGCGCCTATCCCTTTCGCCGCGTGCCGGGTACCTCGCCCGAAGCGGTGCTCGCCGCGATGGATCGGCTTGGCATCGATCAGGCCTGGGTGACGCACCTGCCCGGCGTCTTCTGGCGCGATCCCGCCGCCGGCAACGGCTGGTTGCTCGATACCTGCACCCGCTATCCGCGGCTCAGGCCGGTGCCGGCCGTGCACCCCGGCATCCCCGGGTGGCGCGCAGCGGTGGAGACGGCGCGCGCGGCCGGCGTGCCCGCGGTCCGCTGCGATCCGACGTTCCATGGCCTCGATCCGTTTGGGCAGGGCATCCGTGCGCTCGGAGCGGCCTGCGCCGTGACGGGGTTGCCTCTGGTCTTATCGGTGCGCCTCGAGGACGGCCGGCAGCGCCATCCGAACGACCGGGCGGGCGAGCTGCCACCAGCGGCGGTGCGCACGCTGATCAGGACCGATCCCCGGCTTCGACTGCTCATTACCCACGCCGACAGGCCGTTCATCGAGGAAGTGCACTTCGGGTCCACGCCGGAGGAGGCGGCCCGGCTCTGGTGGGACATCTGCTGGATCTGGGGACCGCCAGAGGATCACCTCCAGATTCTGCTGCGCACCGTCGGGGTCGACCGGTTCGTGCTGGGGACCGGACAGCCGCTCCGGATACCGGAGAACGCCGACGCCAAGCTCGACCTGCTGGAGCTGACCGCCGAGCAGAAGGCGGCGATCGAATCCGGCAATGCCGAGGCACTCCAGGGTTCGCGTTCGGCCTGATGGACTGGCCCCATCCGCGGGAGCATTACCGGATCGCGTATCCGACCGCGGCGCGGCCCAGCCTCATCGCGGGGAGCGTGGAGCACGAGGTCGTGGATGTCTCGGAGCAGGGGCTGCGGTTTAGGATGGTGGAGGGAGAGAGCTGGCAGCTCGGCAACTCCGTCGCCGGCTCCCTTCAATTTCAACAGCGGGGAGAGGTCAGGGTCAACGGGGTCGTCGTCAGGATCGTCGAAAAGGAGATCGCGGTGCATCTGAGCGTGGGCATTCCGCTCAGGATGATCATCGACGAGCAACGCTACCTTCGGGAGCATCATCGTGGATTGGCGTGGTAAGTGAGATGAATCCAGCGGTTGCCGAACGACTCGAGTGGGGACTGGTTCCCGCGGTTCCGGTTCCGTTTCAGGGCTCGGAGATCGACGCGGAGGCCCAGCGCCGCTACGCGCAATGGATGGGCGGGCAGCCCGTGGCTGGTGTGGCCGTGTGGGCCCATACCGGCCGCGGCCCCCACCTGTCTGCCGAGCAGCGGCACCTGGTGCTGGAGACGTGGCGCGAGGAGCTGCCGGGACAGGTCATCGTGGCGGGTGTGCAGGATATCACGACCGCCATCGAAGCCCGCCGCGGCCGCGCCGACGCCATCCTCGTGTTTCCCCAGCGCGACGATCCGGTCGCCTATCATGCGCGGCTCAGCCGGGAGCTGCCGGCCATCGCCTTCTACCTCTACGAGGCGGCCGGCGGCGTGGCCTACGACGATGCCACCCTGCATGCGATTCTGGATCTTCCGGGTGTGGTCGGCATCAAGGTCGCGACGCTCGACTCCGTGATGACCTTCCAGCGGATCGCCAACGTGATGCGAAGCCATCCGGGCAAGATCCTCATCACCGGCGAAGATCGCTTTCTCGGCTACTCGCTCATGCTGGGCGCCAGAGCCGCCCTCGTCGGCATGGGCGCCGCGCTCACCGATCTCCAGTCTCGGCTCCTTCGCGCCTACGCGGCGGCCGACTGGAGCGGGTTCATGCGGTGGTCGGAGCTCTGCGACCGCTTCTCCCAGGTGACGTTCGTGGACCCCATGGAGGGATATATCCGCAGGATGCTCTGGGCCGCGGCGGCCGAGGGCGCGATTCCCGCCGGGTCCTGCGACGATCCGTGGGGGCCGGCACTTCCGCAGGCGGAGCGTCATGCCGTCGAACGCATGGTGGGACATGTCCGGTCGCCTGGAGCATGATTTCGAGCGCTTCAAGCGCCAGATGCCGCCGGACATCGCGGGCCACGTGCGCGACTCCTACGGCGTCGATCTGACGGCACGCTACCTCGGGTATTCCCTCCCGCACCCGATCGGCAAGGGATCGGGGCAGCTTTCGCTCAACCAGGATCAGCTCGAGACCGACCGGGCCTCCGGGCTCGCCTTCGTCGTTCTCAAGACGGTGATCGGCGAGGATGCCGGGGGCGCCCGCTCGATGGGCGCATGGGCCGTCCACGAAACGAAGATGCAGGTGGGCACCCGGGTCTCGGCCGCCGGGAAGTCTGGATGGACCACCACCTGGAAGGGTCGGGGCTGGGATCGCACGTTCGAGGAGTATCTCGCCCTGGTGCGCACGGGCAGCCAGCTGACGGCCGGTGGCATGCTCGTGGTGCCGTCCGTCAAGCTGCACCTGCCCCGCCTCGACGAGGATTTTCGCGACGGCGAATATCGGCACACCGTCGGACGCGTTGCCGAAGCATGGGGCGGGCAGCCCCTGCCGCTGGAGAAGGACTTCTCACCGACGCTTGCGGGCGACCGGCTGGCGGACGAGCGGGCGCAGATCCTCCGGTGGCTTCGTGAGGTGCCGGATCGCATTCGGGCCGGAGCGCAGGCCCCGGTGCGGCTCGGCATGAAGCTCATGAACGCCCGGTTCGACGAAGCATTCCAGCTCGAGATGCTCCGCGTCGCATCGGGCGCCGATTCCTTGGTGTGCTTCAACCGCCTCTGGGACCCGGAGGCGCGCGTCGCGTACGGTGGCTACGACCTGAGCGACCGCAACCTTCGCGTGCTCGCCTCCCGCTCGCCGACCACCGATCTTCCCCAGCTCTCCGGCACCGGCAACATCTGCTCTGGCACCATGCTCCTGGAATACGCCGGCGTCGGCTGCGAGTCGGTCCAGCTCCACACCTTCTTCCAGCTCCCGCTGCGTGAATATCCCGCGACGGCGGGTTCCCGGACCCAGCGGGCGCTCCACGCGCTGATTTTCCATCCGACCCAGGGCCTCGTCGCGGGCATGCTTGGGCTCGAGGCCGAGGGGCTGCTGGAGCGCCGGGACGGCGAGCTCCATTACCTCGACATCACCGCGCAGGCGACGGCGAGACGCGCATGAGGATCGCGTCCATCGAGCTGTATGACCTCACCCTCCCGCTCCTCGAGCCGTTCGCCATCTCGGGGGGCACCATGCGGGAGCGTCGGTCGCTCGTCGTGGCGCTCCACGACGGGGAGGGGCACGTGGGATACGGCGAGTCGCCGCCGTTCGAGCTGCCGTTCTACTCCGAGGAGACCCTCGCCGGGGCCCGGCACCTGCTGGCGGAGGTGCTGATTCCGCGGCTTGCGGGTCGGGAGCTGCCATCGCCCGAGGAGGCCGACGCCATCCTCCGGCACGGCGTGCGCGGCAACCCGTTCGCCCGGGCGGCCCTCGACACCGCGCTCTGGGACCTCGAGGCCTGCCGCCGCGATCTCGGACTCGGCGCGTTGCTCGCGGAGCGGCTCGGCGTCGAAGGCGCCCCGTCGCTGCCCTGCGGCGTCGCGCTCGGCATTCCCGCCGACCGCTCGCCCGGCACGCTGTGCCGAATGATCGAGGACGCGATGGGCAAGGGATATCGCCGGGTCAAGATCAAGGTCGCGCCCGGCTGGGACACGGTTCCCGTCGCAGCCGCCGTGTCCGTGATGGCGGGCAGCGGTGTGCCGCTCACCGTGGACGCCAACGGCGCCTACGAATGGCCGGAGCACGAGGCGTCGCTGCGCTCGTTGGATGAGGCAGGACTGCTCTACATCGAGCAGCCGCTGCCGCCCGACGAGTTGGTGGGGCATGCCCGCCTGAGCCGCACACTCACGACGCCCGTGTGCCTCGACGAAACCCTTCGCGACGCACGGGCGGCGAGACAGATCGTGGATCTGGATGGACCCAAGGTGTGGAACCTCAAAGTGCACCGAATCGGCGGACTGACGGAAACCTGCCGGGTCTACCGGATCGCGCGGGAGGCGGGGGTCGCGCTCTGGGCCGGCACGATGCCGGAGTCCGGGCTCGGATCGCAGGCGGCCATCGCCGCGGCCGGCCTGCCGGGCTTCATCTATCCCTCCGACGTGGAGCCCAGCGCCCGCTGGTTCGGGCCCGGCGCCGATGTCGTCGAGCTCACGATGTCGCCGGAGGGCTGGATGGCAGTACCCCGCAGGTCTATCACGGAACTGCTTGATTTGGAACGATTTCGAGCGGTGAGCCGGCCCCTGCTTCGGACCGGCTCCCGCTCGGATTGACGGCACCCGACCCGGGCCGTACACTAGCTCCATGGTGGAATACGCGATCCTCGTTGGGGGGACGGCGCTCCGCTCACTCGCCGGCGACGTCTCCCGATTCACGGACACGATCAACTGGACGTACGTCGGTTACGGCGCCGCCATCCTGATCATGCTCAGGATCGCCTTCTGGGCCGTCCGGCCCGGCCCCTATCGTTGAGTGGCGCGTCGCACTTTTCACCTCATCCCCCATACACACTGGGATCGTGAGTGGTACCTCCCGCGGGCGGGGTTCGTCGCGCGGCTGGTTCCCGCTCTCGACGACCTGATCGCCCGGCTCCAGGCGGAGCCGTGTATCAGGAGCTTCCTGCTCGACGGCCAGACGGTGCTGGTCGAGGACTACCTGCGCGTGCGGCCCGACATGGCCCAGACCGTGAGCCGTCTCGTCCGCGAGGGACGGCTGCAGGTCGGACCCTGGTATGTCCTCGCCGACGAGCTCATTCCCTCGGGTGAGTCCCTGGTGCGCAACCTCCTTGCGGGAGCCGCCGACGCGGCCCGGCTCGGCGGGCGGTCGGACGTCCTGTACTCGCCCGACGCATTCGGCCATCCCGAGAGCTGGCCCACGATCGCCCGCGAGTTCGGCATCGCGTCCGGCGTCCTCTGGCGGGGTCTGGGCGGAGAGCCGGGACTCGAGCGCGACCTGTTTCGCTGGTACGGACCCGACGGGCGCTCCGTCCTCCTCTACCATCTGCCGCGGCAGGGGTACGAGGTGGGCATGGACCTCCGCGCGGACGCGCGGATGCTCTCCGCGGCGTGGGCGCCGCTCCGCGACGAGCTGGTTGCTCGTGCGGCCTCTCCCCATGTGGCCGTGTTCGTTGGGGCCGATCACCACGCCGTCCATCCCGATCTCTGTCGCCTTCGCGACCTCCTCGCGGAGCTCGAGCCGGAGGCCGACGTGCGGATCTCGCGCCTCGACGAGCTTCTCGAGTGTGCGGCCGCTGCGTCCGCCGGCGTGCCGGCCGTGCGCGGAGAGCTGCGATGGTCGTACGGCTACACCTGGACGCTGCAGGGCGTCCACGGCACCCGTGCCGAGCTGAAGCGTCGCCACGCCGAGGCGGAGCTCTGGCTCGCGCGCACCGCGGAGCCACTCGCGGCGCTCGCCGCCGCGAGCCGAGCGGCACCCCCCAACGCCGTCCTCGCGTCGGCCTGGCGAACGCTGCTTCGGGCCCAGTTCCACGATTCCATCGGCGGCTGTACCTCCGACGCGGTGACCGGCCGTGTCGCCGCGCGGATCGACGATGCCGAGCACATGGCCCGCGAGGTGTCCCGGCTCGCGCTCGACGCGCTCACCAGTAACGATCCCGACCGCGCGCGGGAAGACCCGGCGCGAGCCTCGCCGGCGCTCGTCGTGTGGAACGGCGCGCCCAGACGGCGGGGAGGTGTGCTCGTCGCCGACGTGACGGGCTTCCTCGGCGACGTCCTCGTGGGGCCGCCGAGCTCGCGCGAGCCGCGCCGCGGAAGGGGATTCGGCACACCGGCGCTGATCGGGGCGCGCGGCCCGCTGCCGGTCCAGATTCTGGGAAGAGGACGGGCCCACGAGCGCATGGATTCGGCCAGGCACTATCCCGATCAGGACGAAGTCGAGGTGGTGCGCGTGGCCCTCCGGGTGCCCGACCTCGCGGGCTTCGGGCTCGCATCCTTCGGCGTTGCGCACGGCGCGGCGCCGAGGCCGCGCGGGCGGGCCCGCGCCCGAGGCAATCGGCTGGATAACGGCCTGGTCGAGGCGAGGCTGGCGCGGGATGGCCGGGTGATCCTGGTGGACCGGACGTCGGGGAATCGCTTCGAGCGACTCCTTCGCTTCGAGTCGAACGGCGACGTGGGCGACACCTATACCTATGCCGCCCCACGGGGTGACCGGACCCGGACGTTCACGAGCCCGGCGCGAGCACGGGTGCTGGCGAGTGGGCCGCTGGTGGCGGCCATCGAAGCCATCGGCCGCATGCGGCTGCCGACTGGAACGGTCGAGACGAGGACCGTGCTGTCGCTGCACGACGGCTCGCGCGCGCTCCGCGTCACCATCGAGGTCGCCAATCGCGCCACGGACCACCGACTCCGCGTGCGTCTGCCCACCGGTGTCGAGGGAGTTCCCGCGGTCGTCGGATCGGCCTTCGGTTGCGTGGAGCGCGGCGTTCCCCGCGCCGACCCGCGGCGATATCCGCGCGAACGGCCGGTGGCCACGGCGCCGGCGCAACGCTTCGTCGCGTGCGCGGCGGGGCGGGGCGGTCTGGCGGTTGTCGCGCCCGGGTTCTTCGAGTACGAGCTCACCGATGCCGGAGACGTGCTCGTCACCGTTCTCCGTGCCGTGGGCGCGCTCTCCCGCGCCGATCTGGCCAGCCGTCCGGGTCATGCCGGATGGCCTGCGCCGACGCCCGGCGCGCAGAGCCAGGGCGAGAACCGCCTGCAGCTCGCCCTGTGTCCGGTCCCTGCGGCCGCCGACGGCGCCGAGCTCGAGGCGATGTGGGAGGATCTCTTCCTGCCGCCGCGGGCCGTGTGGCTCCGGCAGGCTACGCCGCTTCGCCTCGAGCCCGGCGACTGGGTGCTGGAAGGCGAGGGTCTCGTCTTCTCCGCGCTCAAGCCGGCGGAGGATGGACGTGGAGTCGTCTTGCGCTGCTTCAACGCTCGCCACACGGAGGTGACCGGGGCCTGCCGCGCTTCGTTCCTGCTGGCCGACGCGTCGCGCGTCCGAGCCGATGAATCCGCGGCCGAGCCGATGACGGTGGAACGTGACGGCCGCACCGTTCGCTTCCCGGCGGCCGGACGCGAGATCGTCACGCTGCTGCTTCATCCGGCCCTGCCATCCTCGGGGGCCAAGGACTAACTTCCCCCCATGCACGAGTTTCCAGCGCTGCCGTGCTACCCGTGCCCTCATCACTCCGCGTGCTGTGCCTACGGTGTCACCCTGAGCGACGAGGAAGCGCTCGCGCTCATCCGGGTCCACGGCGAGAGCGTGGCCTACCGCACCAGGTGGGGGGAGTGGCGCACTCGGGTGCGTGGCGGCCGCTGCGTGTTGCTTCGCGACAATGTCTGCCTCATTCACGCCGAGTCCTACTATCCATCCGTCTGCCGGGGCTTCCCCTGGACCGACGCCGAAACCGGAGGCCCCTACGAATACGATCGCACGATCTGCCCCGAGTTCGTCACACGGCCGGAGTTGGTCAACATTCATCGAAAGGTCTGACGTGGTCTTCCCGGTGCGCTCGTTCGTTCCCCCTCTTCTCCTTCTCCTGCTCATGTCCTTCGCCCATCCGGCTGCCGCGCAGAACTCGGGCGCCGCCCCCGATGCCGCGCTGGAGCATGCGCGGAAGCTGCTCGGCTCCACGCCGCTCATCGACGGCCACAACGATCTTCCCTGGGAGATCCGGGAGTCCAAGACCGCGCCCCGGGACGTGAAGGCGTACGATCTCCGCACTACGACGCCGGGACAGACCGACCTGGCCCGGCTCAAGGAAGGCGAGGTGGCCGCCCAGTTCTGGTCGATCTACATCCCGGGCGAGCACAAGGACAGCGGCTACGCCAGGATCCAGCTCGAGCAGTTCGACATTGCGCGTCGGATGATCGCGAGCTATCCCGACCGGCTGGCCCTGGCGCTCACCGCCGACGACATCGAGCGAGACTTCAAGAAGAAGCGGATCGCCTCGCTGCTCGGCATGGAAGGCGGGCAGGCCATCGAGAACTCTCTCGGCGCCCTGCGCTCGTACTACGCCCTCGGCGCGAGGTACATGACGCTGACCCACAACGTCACCCTCGATTGGGCCGACGCCGCGCTCGACAGCGCGCGTCACGGAGGCCTGACCGAGTTCGGGAAGGAAGTGGTCCGGGAGATGAACCGCCTGGGCATGCTGGTGGACCTGTCCCACGTCTCACCGGGCACGATGAGCGACGCGCTCGACGTCTCCGAGGCCCCGGTGATCTTCTCCCACTCGTCGGCCCGGGCCCTGGTGGACCATCCGCGCAACGTTCCCGATTCCATTCTCGCCCGGCTGCCCAAGAACGGCGGCGTGGTGATGGTCACCTTCGTGGGCGGGTTCGTCTCCAACGACGTGATGATGTGGGAGAGGGCGGCCGAGGCGGCCGCCAAGTCCATCGATTCGACCACGACGGACTCCACGGAACGAAGGCGGCTGCGTGACGAGTGGAGGGCATCCCACGAACCGCCCCAGGCGACGATCGCCCAGGTGGCCGACCACATCGAGCACGTGCGTGACGTGGCGGGAATCGATCACGTGGGGATCGGCAGCGACTTCGACGGCACCACGGAGCTGCCCGAAGGCCTGGAGGACGTCTCCGACTTTCCCAAGGTATTCGCCGAGCTCATCCGCCGGGGGTGGAGCGACGCCGATCTCAAGAAGGTGGCGGGCCAGAACCTCCTGCGGGCCCTTCACCAGGCCGAGGGCGTGGCGGCGCGGCTGCAGAAGACGCGTCAGCCGTCGACCAAGACCATCGAGGAGATGGACGGGGCCTTGCGGCCTACCTCCTGATCGGCGCTTTCCGGCCGATCACCAGAAACGCGAAGGCGACGGCGAGGGTCGCGAAGAAGAACCACTGCAGGGCATAGCTCATGTGGGGCCCCTCGTCCACCGCCGGCGGATCGAGCCGCCGGGGAAATCTCGGCAGCGACGGGTCGGGGGTCTGCCGGATCGAGATGTTCAGGATGGGGTAGGGCAGGCTGTCTCGAAGGGCGGCCAGATCAAGACGCGCCCAGGTGGTTCTCCCGTCCCTCGTCAGCGGCTTCCCCCCGCCGGATCCGAGTGGCCTCGCAAGACCGGTTACCCTCAGATCTCCCGGCTCCGCGAAGGTTCCAGGATCCGCCGTCGCGGCGTCGGGTGCCGGGACGAACCCGCGTTCCACCATGACCGCCGTATCGCTCCCGGACAGCCGCAGCGGGGTCGCGATGTATACCCCGGGAACACCCTCGAAGGCCCCACCTCGTAGAACGATGTCGTGCGTGTGGTCGTATCGGCCGGCCGCCGATACGCGATGATCGACGAGCGCCGCCGCCGACGCGAGCGACGGGCCGATCAGGGACACCACGGGTGCGGCCCGCGCGGCGAGCAGTGCCCGGTTGGCGGCGCGCCGCTCGGCGAGGCGATGCAGCTGCCAGAAGCCGAGCCGGACGAAGCCCGCCGCCGCGACGAGACACAGTGCCATGAAGACGCGACGCCGGATCGGGGACATGGGTGTACCGGGACGAGGACGGTGCAGCCTCGAGGCGTGCTGGCACGCTCTGGCTAACCGGCGACGGCTCAAGCGGATGCCTTCGGATGCCGGCGCGGTCCGGAGTTTGCTTTGCGCCGGGGGACCTTCTCGGTCGAAGACCACAACATAACCGCGGCGAGGAGACCGATGCGGAATCTCTCGAAGTGGCTGCCGATGCTGGCCGCCCTGGTATGCGCTCCGGCAGTGGCTGAGGCCCAGCATCCTCCACGCGGGCTGGTCGAGGTGCACGAAGGCGGCCGGCGCGGTTTCTGGGGGGCGATCGGGGTGGGCGCCGGGGGCGAGTCGTACGACCTCCGCGACGGCACCGGCTACGTGACCGACGATTACCAGCCCACTGTCTCCGTGCGGCTCGGCGGCACCGTGAGCCCGTATCTCCGCCTCGGTGGCGAGGCGCTGGCCTGGATCAACGACCAGGGCGGGAGTACCGAGACGCTCACCAGCCTCCTCTTCATCGGCCAGCTCTATCCGGTCACCACGTCGGGGCTGTACCTGAAGGGCGGCCTCGGCATCGGACGCAACGAAGTGGACTTCGACGACGGGTTCGGCGTGGGCGACACCGGTTTCGCGGGGCTGCTCGGCGCCGGCTGGGAGATCAAGGTCGGGAGAACCGTGTACCTCAATCCAGCCCTCGATCTCGTGGGGCACACGTACAGCGGCCGGGGTGGCGACCGCTATCGCGAGCGGCTCATCAACTTCGGGCTCGGGGTGCTCTTCCAGTCGGGCCGCTGACGGCATTAAGTTGGGCCGGAAACTTCTGACATCGCCGGCACCAACGACATGGACTGACCTCAGCCGATCCGCCCCGATGTATCCGTTCGTCCGGAGAGCGGTCGGCTGAGGTTTTTGATTCTCAGGTGGCCCTTCTGCGAAGCCGCTGCGCAGCTCTCATCGCATCCGCCCTCGCGGCCCTGCTGTCGGCGTGCGGGGGCGCCGATCTCACCCTTCCCGGCGACGCCCAACCCGCTCATATCGACGTCATCACCGGCGACGGCCAGGCCGGCATCGCCGGCCGCGCGCTCGGCCAGCCACTCGTGGTCAAGGTTACTGACGATATCGGCCGGCCCGTGGTGGGCCAGCGGGTCGACTTCAGCGTGCAGAGCGGCGGCGGCGAGCTGGACCCCGCCACTGCGCAGACCGACATCGGTGGTCGAGCGACGGCCTCCTGGACGCTCGGGCCGGCCGCGGGCAGCCAGGAGGTCGAGGCCAGGGCCGTAGGCGGCGGCGCGCCCGACGACCTGGTCGTTTCGTTCAACGCCACCGCCGTCGCGGGATCGGGGTCGCTGCTGGTGGCCGTGAGCGGGGACGACCAGAGCGCAGCGGTCAACTCGGTGCTTCCGGAGTCGTTGGTGGTCCGCGCGACCGACGCGGAAGGGAATCCCGTGTCGGGCGTGACGGTAGGATGGTCGGTGCAGGCTGGCGGCACGATCAGCCCCGAGACTGTGGTCACGGGCGACAACGGGGAGGCCGCGGCCGAACGGGTTCTGGGCCCCGGCGCCGGCCAGCAGACGGCCGAGGCCGCGGCAGAGGGCCTCACCGGCTCTCCGGTCACGTTCGTTCACACCGGGCTCGCCTCGGCGCCCGCCGCGCTCGTCAAGGTCTCTGGTGACGACCAGACCGCCCCGGCGGGATTCGAAGTCGCCCAGGATCTCGTCGTGCAGCTCACCGACACCGATGGCAACGGCATAGGCGGCCGGCCGGTGACGTGGGTAGTCGCCAGCGGCGGAGGCACCGCGACACCCGTCAACAGCACGACCGACCCCAATGGCTTCGCGCGCACCCGATGGACGCTCGGAACGGTCGCCGGCGCGAATGGCCTGAACGCCGTGTTCTCCGGTCTCCCGCCGGTTCCGTTCTCCGCCACCGCGTCGGCCGACATACCGGCGAAGCTCACCCTGGTGAGCGGCAACAGCCAAGCGGGAGTCGTCGGTCAGCCGCTGCCGGCTCCTCTCGTAGTGAAGGTCACGGACGCCAACGACAATCCCGTCGAGAACGTGTCGGTGTCCTGGGCCGCCGTGGGAGGCGGATCGGTGGCGTCGGGGGCGTCGGGCACCAACGCGCAGGGTCTCGCGCAGATGGCGCGCACGCTCGGAGCCACCCCCGGCACCTACACGACCACCGCCGCGGTGGCCGGGCTGACCGGTTCGCCGGTGTCGTTCACGAGCACTGCCTCCCCGGGTCAGGCGGCGAAGATCGTAATCGTCACCCAGCCGGGCACGCCCGTCAGGAGCGGCGACCCGCTGCCCACGCAGCCGGCGGTGCAGGTGCAGGACGCGCAGGGAAACAACGTCGGTCCTGCGGGGCGTGGTGTCACGGCTTCGATCGCTACCGGCCCGAGCGGGGCCTCACTGACCGGCGACCCGACCCGGCAGACCGATGCGAGCGGCCGTGCCACGTTCGCCGGACTCGGAATCACGGGACCCGTCGGGTCGTACACGATCCGGTTCAGCAGCGGGTCGCTCACCGCTGCAGTGTCGGGCGCGGTCTCGGTCACGGCGGGCGCTGTGAGCAGGACGCGGTCATCGGTGAGTGCCAGTCCCGACCAGATCGCCGCAGGAACTGGCCAGGCGACCATCACTGTCACCGCACGCGATGCGGGCGGCAATCCCATTCAGGGGGCCAACGTCCAGCTTCAGGCGACGGGCAGCGGCAACAATCTCGGGAACCCCGGGTCGACCGGCCCGAACGGTGTCGCCACGGCCACCTTCTCCTCGACCGGCACCGGCCCGCACACCATCACGGCGACAGTTAGCGGCGTGGAGATCGGCGACCACCCGGTCGTCACGGTGGCGGCCGGACCGGTGAGTCCGAGTGAGTCGAGGGTCGACGCGAGTCCGAATCAGATCCCCGCCGGCGGGTCCTCGACGGTAACGGTGACGGCCCGCGACGCGGCGAGCAACCCGGTCGCCGGGGCGAGCGTAACGCTGAACGTGACCGGCGGGGGTACGCTCACCGCACCTGGCTCGACCAATGCGAACGGTGTCGCCACGAGCACGTTCTCGTCCACCGAGCTCGGTCCTCACACGATCACCGCGACCATCAACGGCACCGCCGTCACGGACAACGCCACGGTCACCGTGACGGTGGGTGAGGCGTCCAGGATCGTGATCGCGACCCAGCCCGACGACAACGTCCAGAACGGCGCCCAGCTGGCTCCCCAACCAGTGGTCCAGGTGCAGGACGATCAGGGTAACAACGTGGGACCGGCGGGAAGAGTGATCACCGCCGCACTGGCGAGCGGCCCCGGCGGGGCGCAGCTCGGCGGCGACGTCACTCGGGAAACGGACGGCAGCGGCCGGGCTGCGTTCACAAATCTGAGCATCACCGGACCGGTCGGGAGCTATACCATCCGGTTCAGCAGCGGCACGCTGACTACGGTCACGTCGGGCACCATTACGCTGACC
The DNA here is from genome assembly GCA_963757525.1 of uncultured Gemmatimonadales bacterium. Taxonomy (GTDB): domain Bacteria; phylum Gemmatimonadota; class Gemmatimonadetes; order Gemmatimonadales; family GWC2-71-9; genus CAVVWJ01. The sequence continues at coordinate 190,971 of CAVWRM010000001.1, read as the reverse complement.
ACCGGGCCGGTGAGCGCCGGCCAGTCCAGCGTGAACGCCAACCCCGATCAGGTCCCCGCGGGCACGGGCCAGTCGACCGTCACGGTCACCGCGCGCGACGCGGGCGGCAATCCCGTCCAGGGGGCGAGCGTCGAGCTGCAGGCCACGGGCAGCGGCAACAGCCTCGGGAACCCGGGGTCGACCAACTCGAGCGGCGTCGCCACCGCCACCTTCTCGGCCACCGGCCTGGGCCAGCACACCATCACCGCGCGGATCAACGGCGTGACGGTCACCGACAACGCCATCGTCACGGTCACCTCCGGTCCTGTCAGCGCGAGCCAGTCATCGGTGAGGTCCTCCGCGGATCAGATCACCGCCGGCGGCGCGCCGGCGACGATCACCATCACCGCTCGCGATGCCGGAGGAAATCCCGTCTCCGGGGCGTCGGTCCAGCTCGATGCGACCGGTGGGGGCAACAACTTCGGCTCGGTGGGGTCCACCAACGGAAGCGGCGTGACCACTGCGACCTTTACTTCGACTCAATCCGGCGCACACGTCATCACCGCCACGATCAATGGTACGGCGATCAGCGACAATGTGACGGTCACGGTGCAACCCGGCTCGGCCTCGAGTATCGCGTTCAGCGTCCAGCCGAGCAGTTCCCAGGTCAATCAGACCATCACGCCCGCGGTGGTCGTCTCGGTCGAAGACCAGTTCGGCAATCCAGCGAGCGGGACCGTGGTGATGTCTCTCGATCCGCCGCTCTTCGGAACGGGAACGCTGCACGGGACCCTTTCGGTAGCGGCCACCGGTGGCACCGCCACGTTCTCCGGTCTCAGCGTGGATGCCGCCGCGCTACTTCCCTATCACCTGGTGGCTACCCTCGGCGGCGTCACCGAGACGAGCGCGGGTTTCCTCATCACGCCATAGGTTTTCCCCGCCCCGTGGTCCCCAGCCGTCCACTTCCAGCGAAGCTCTGTGCGGTTTAAGTTGTTGCTCGATCGCAACAGCCCCGCTCCTGTCCGAGCAAGCTATTTCTCCATAAGGCGTTAGCCAATTGGCGACTCGGCGCGCCCCGGCATGTAAACTGCTGAACCAGCAGGCTCAGTGACCCGTTTTCAGCGCAGGCTCGTCTCGATCGCCGCTTTCGCCCTGATGGCCGGCATCGCCGGCTGCGGGGGCGACAAGCTCACGCTGCCCGGCGACGCCACTCCCACGAAAATCGAGAAGATCACGGGCGACGGGCAGGCCGGCATCGTCGGCACGGAGCTCCCGCTTCCTCTCGTGGTGAAGGTGACGGACGAGCTGGGACGCCCGGTCGCCAATCAGGCGGTCAGCTACACCATCGTGGACGGCGGTGGCCAGGTGTCTGCGGGCAGCGTTCAGACCGGCTCCGACGGCCGGGCCTCGGCCACCTGGACCCTGGGGCCCAACGCGGGGACCCAGCACGTGCAGGCGCAGGTCGTTGGCGATGGTCTGCCGGATGATCTGGTCCAAGCGTTCGAAGGTACCGCAGTCGCCGGATCGGGCTCGCTCATCGCCGCGCTGGGCGGCGACGACCAGACCGCGCCGGTCAATTCCGCGCTTGCCGACTCGCTCGTCGTTCGGGTGAGCGACGCGAGCAACAATCCCGTTCAAGGCATCACGATTCAGTGGACGGCGGTCGGCGGGGGCACGGTGAGTCCGGAAACGGTCGTCACCGGCGCCGACGGTCGCGCCGCGACCGCGCGTGTGCTGGGTCCCACGGCGGGACAGCAATCCGCGCAGGCGTCGGCTGACGGGCTGGCCGGTTCGCCGGTCACATTCGCCCACACTGCGGTCCCATCCAATCCGACCACGCTGGCCGAGGTCTCCGGCAACAACCAGACCGCACCGGCCGGCTTCGAGCTCGCCGAAAGCCTGGTGGTGAGGCTCACCGATGCCGATGGCAACGGGGTGGGCGGGCGGGCCATCGCGTGGGTCGTCTCGACCGGCGGCGGCACCGTCAATCCCGGCAATGCGACCACCGACCCGAACGGCTTCGCCACCACCCGGTGGACACTCGGCTCCACCGCCGGATCGAATGCGCTGACCGCGGTGTTCTCCGGCCTGACACCGGTGTCCTTTACGGCCACCGGGTCGTCCGATGTGCCGACCAAGGTCGCGCTCCAGAGCGGCGACAACCAGTCGGGCGCCGCCGGCCAGGCGCTGGCTAACCCGCTCGCGGTGAAGGTCACCGACACCAACAACAACCCGGTCGAGAACGTGCCGGTCACCTGGACGGCCAACGGCGGCGGGTCGGTCTCCGCGCCCGCTTCGGTCACCAACGCGCAGGGGATCGCCCAGGTCACGAGGACGCTGGGTACGGCCATCGGGGCGTACACCACGACCGCGACCGTCGATGGTCTGAACGGCTCGCCGGTGACGTTCAACAGTACGGCCACCGCGGGTGCGGCGGCCAAGATCGTCGTGATCACGCAGCCGAGCGCCACCGCAGTGAACGGGGTGCAGTTCACGCAACAGCCGGTGGTGCAGGTGCAGGATGCGGCGGGGAACAACGTCGGGCCGGCAGGCCGCTTGATCTCGGCGGTCCTGGTCAATACGGAAGGAAATCTCAACGGAGCACGGAACCGGCAAACCAATGCCACCGGACAGGCTACCTACACCAACCTGAACATCACGGGTCCGGTGGGGAGCTACACCCTCCGCTTCAGCAGCGGAACCCTCGCGGATGCCTTCTCCGATCCGATCGTCCTCAGCGCCGGCGCGCCGAGCGCGGCCGAGTCCAGCGTGGAAGCGAGCCCAGGAAGCATCGCGGTAGGAGAGACCTCGAACATCACGGTGACGATCAAGGACGCCGGCGGGAACCCGGTCTCCGGCGTCACCGTGAGTCTGTTGGCGAGCGGCAGCGGAAACACGCTCGGTCAGCCTACCATGACGACGGACGCCAACGGGGAGACCACCGGTACCTTCACCTCGACCGGACTCGGCAACCACACGATCACGGCCACGATCAACGGCGGCCAGACGGTCGCCGACAATGCCGTCGTCTCGGTAACCGCGGGCGCGCCGGCCAGCGTCGCGGTCCAGGCCGGGAACAATCAGACTGGGGCGGCCGGCACCTCGGTATCCACCCCCCCTGCAGTGGTCGTGCGCGACGCCGGCAACAATCCGTTGGCGGGGGTCCAGGTGACGTTCGCCATTGGCAGCGGAGGGGGAAGCGTGACCGGGGCGACCCCGACCACGAACGCATCCGGTATCGCGACGGTGGGGTCGTGGACGCTGGGCACCGCCGCCGGGTCCAACAACAACACGCTGACGGCCACGGTCAGCGGGTCCGGTATCTCCGGCAATCCGGTGACGTTCACCGCGTCCGCCACCGCCGGTTCACCGAGCGCAAGCCATTCGGACGTCAGCGCCGGCCCGACGACGATCACCGCGGGTGGCTCGGGCAGCACGATCACGGTGACCGTGCGCGACGCGTTCGACAATCCGATCTCGGGGAGGACGATCAACTTCTCGGCAACCGGCGGCGGCACGAACGCCTTCAGTCCGACGGCGCCGACGACCAACGCGAGCGGGGTGACCACCTCCACCTACACCGGCACCCAGGCCGGCGACCACGTCATCAGCGCCACGGTCACCGGCACCGGCGGGGTGACGATCTCGGCGACCGCCACCGTCACGGTGCAGGCGGGCAGCGCGACGACCCTGGCCTTCGGCCAGCAGCCGTCAGACGCGGCCTCAGGGGCCACGATTACCCCTGCGGTCACCGTGACGGCCAGCGACGCCTTCGGGAACCCCGCGTCGGCGACTGTGCATCTCAACCTGAACGTACCGGCCGGGGCGATGGCCACGCTGGGTGGTACCGCTGATGTCGCGACAGTGAGTGGGGTCGCCACGTTCTCGGATCTCAGCGTGGATCAGACGGTTAACCTCCTCAACGCCGCCTATAGCCTGACCGCGTCGGCCAGCGGGACCTCGTCGCCCACGAGTTCGTCGTTCGACATCAACTAAGTGCAATAATTGACACCTCTTGCGCCACAGTGTGAGCGGTCGCTCACACTGTGATCCGCACCCTATCGCTGACCCTCCCGCCGGGTTACCGTACCACGCACGATGCCACGAGAACTCCGGCCGCCGAGACCGGTTCGGCGGGCATTCCTCTACAACTGGCGCTTCTTCCACGCCTGGGCACTCATGCTATCGGCGTGTGGTGGCGGCGACCTTGTGCTGCCCAACGAGACCGATCCATCGTCCATCACCGCGGTCGGCGGCGCCGATCAGACGGGGATGGCGGGGACGGAACTGTCCGACCCCATCGCCGTGCGCGTGACCGATCGCGAGGGCAGCCCGATTCCGGGGCTCCGCGTGGCGTTCGAAGCCTCCACCGGCGGGAGCGTCTCCCCGGATACGGTTACCACTGATTCGGATGGACGCGCCGAGTCGAGTTGGACGCTCGGCAGTTCCACGGGAGTTCAGACCGCGACGGCAGTCGTCTCCGAGCTCCCCGCGCTCACCGAGCAATTCTCCGCGACGGCGGGCCCTGGAGCGGCTCGAACGCTGGCCGGCGTGTCGGGGGACAATCAGAGCGCCGCGGCCGGCGCCGCGGTGCCCGCGCCGCTCGTGGTGATCGTCACGGATGCGTTTGGCAACCCGGTTCCCGGTATCGAGGTCAGGTGGGACGCCTCGGACGGCAGCGTGGATCCGGCGACCGTGGAAACCGGGGCCGACGGACAGGCTGCCACATTCCGGACGCTCGGGCCGACCGCCGGGACCCAGGGAGCCACCGCGTCAGTGGATGGACTGGACGGCTCGCCGGTGTCATTTACCCAGACCGCCACGGCGGGCAATGCGTCCAGTCTGGTTCTGGTGTCGGGGAACAACCAGACTGCGGACGCGGGGGCGGCGCTGCCCAACCCCCTCGTTGTGCGGCTCTCGGATGCGGACTGGAATCCGATCCCCGGCATGGCCGTGAGCTGGGTCATCGGGCAGGGCGGGGGCAGCATCGCCCCCAGCGGCGATACGGACGCGAGCGGGGTGGCGTCGGCCGTCTTCACCCTCGGTTCGCGCGCGGGCGCCACCAACACGGTGAATGCCGTGGTGTCGGGCGTGGGTGTGGTCACCTTCACCGCCACGGCCAAGGGTGGCGGGGGCGGTGGCGGGGGGACGGGCCCGAGCGATGCGAACTCGACCGTCACCGCGTCACCGACCTCGATCGAAGCCATCACGGGGACGTCGACGATCACGGTCACGGTGCGTGACGGCACGGGCGCGCCGGTGGCGGGGGCGACGGTGCGGCTCGATGCGACCCCGAAAAACGGCAACACGCTGACCCAGCCGAGCGGTGCCACTGGTGCCGACGGCATCGCCACCGGCACGCTGTCGTCGACGGTGCCTGGCAGCAAGACTGTTCGTGCCACGGTGAACGGTAGGGTGAACGTCGACCAGACCGCCGAAGTGGTGGTCACGCTGGCACCCGCGACGACGCTGACCATCGTCGCGGGAGACGGGCAGACGGCGCAGGCGGGCTCGCCCGTGTCGGTGCGGCCGTCGGTGAAGGTGACCAACGACGCGGGACAGCCCATCGCCGGGTTCGGCGTGACCTTCGTGGTGACCGGCGGCAACGGCAGCGTCACCGGCGCCTCCCAGACCACGAACTCGGCGGGCCTCGCAACGGTGGGAAGTTGGGTGCTGGGCGATCCGGGCGGCAACACGCTCGAGGCGCGCGCCACCGGCCTCAACGGCAGCCCTGCGATATTCACCGCCACCGCGACAGCCTCGGCGGATCACCTGGTGTTCCAGGTCCAACCCGCCAGCCCGCAGGTGGCCAACCGGGATATCGAGCCGGCAGTGGAAGTGGCCATCGTCGATCAGAGCGGCAACGTCGTGGCGCTGGCCGGTGCCAGCGTCCGCCTGTCGCTCACGCCCGAGAGCGGCAAGCTGGACCATGAGAACGAGAAGGCGGACGACGGCGTGGCGGTATTCGACAAGCTGAGGGTGAAGGAGAGCGGGACGGGCTACGTTCTGACGGCGACGGTGCCCTCCCGGCCCGACCTGGGTCAGGTCACGAGCAACCCCTTCGACGTGAACGGCGAATAACTCGAACGATCGGCAGGACGATCGGAGGCGGCGTGCGCAGGCTTGTCTTGCTCTCCATGCTCGCGCTGATCGGATGCGGCGGGGATGACCTGGTGCTCCCCAACGAGGGCCAGCCCGCCAATCTGATCATTGTTCGCGGCGACCGGCAGAACGGTACCGTGGGCCAGGCCCTGCCCGACTCACTGGTGATTCGCGTGACCGACCGCTTCGACAATCCGGTGCCGGGCGCCGGGGTCACCTGGACGCCCGACAACGGCGGCTCGGTCGATCCCGCCACCTCCACCACCGACAACTCCGGGCGCGCCGGCACGATGCGCACGCTTGGCCTGCAGCCGGGCACATACACCACCCAGGCGACCGTCACCGGATTCGCCGGCGATCCGGCCGTCTTTTTGACCACCGGCCTTGCGGCGCAGCTGGCGTTCGTCACCGAGCCGGGGGCCATCGCGACATCCGGCAGCCCACTCGACCCCCAGCCGGTGCTTCAGCTCAGCGATCCCGACGGCAACCCGATCGCGCGCGGCAAGGTCTCGGTGACCGTGCAGATCTCCAGCGGCGGCGGCTCGCTGGGCGGCACGACGACGGCCACGAGCAACGGCGATGGCCTCGTGAGGTTCAGCGATCTCGTCATCAGCGGATCGGCCGGATTGCGGACGTTGATCTTCGCCGCCGACGGATTCGCCTCGGCCATCAGCTCGCCGATCGCGCTGGGTGTGGGCGCGCCGGCTTCGATGGAGCTCGTGACGGGTGACGGACAGACAGGCACCGTGGCCACCGCGGTGCCGGTGGCCCCAACGGTCCTCGTGAAGGACGGGACGGGGAATCCCGTGGCCGGCGTGCCGGTCAATTTCGTCGTCACCAAGGGCGGCGGCACGGTCACCGGAGAGAATCCGATCACCGGCTCCAATGGCGTGGCCGCAGTCGGAGCCTGGACGCTCGGGAAGACGACGGGGGAGAACACCCTCGAAGCCCGGATCGGAACCAGCGGCGTGAGCGGCAATCCCGTCGTGTTCCACGCGAACGCGGAGCCCGGCCCGCTCAGTCCCGCCAAGAGCACCGTCACGGCGTCGCCGACAGCCATCAACGCCAGCACGGGGAGCGTGTTCAGCACGATCACGGTGAAGGCCGTGGACCAGTTCAACAATCCGCTGCACAACGTTCCGGTCGTGATCAGCGCGACCGGCTCGGGCAACGTGATCGTACAACCGTCGGGACCGACCAACGCGCAGGGGATCGCGACGGGGCGGTTCAGCTCGACTTCGACCGGCGACCACGTGGTGTCCGCCACGGTGGGAGGAACGGCGGCCGGCGAGAACGCGACGGTGCGGGTCAATGCGGGCGCCCCGGTGGCCGCGAACAGCAGCGCCCAGGTGGGCGCCGGCACCGCCGGTCAAGCTACCGACGTCAGCATCACCCTGCGCGACGCGTCGGGCAATCCGGTCACGGGTGCCCCCGGAGCCATCGCCGTCACGGTAGGCGGCGCGAACAACGCGAGCGGTCCGGTCACCGAGACGGGCGGTGGCGGCTACGTGTTCCGGTACACGCCGCGGCAGACCGGCAGCGACCAGGTTCGGGTGCAGGTGAGTGGGACCGACGTGCCCGGCAGTCCGTTCACGAGCACCGTGAGCCCCGGCCCGGCGGATGGGTCGCAGACCACGGCGAATGTGCCGCAGACGTTCTTCTTCTCGGCTGGGATCGCGGTGACCGCAAGGGATGCGAACGGGAACCTGCTCGGTCACGGCGGGGATGCCGTTGCCATCTCGTACGAGGGAGGTGGGGTCAGTGTCGTGGACAACGGCGACGGCAGCTACAGCGCGACCTTCGCGCCGCCCGCCACGGGCACGTACCATCTGACGATTACCATCAATGGCGCGGGTGTTTCGGGGAGTCCCTTCACGACGACGAGGGTATTCTAACGCGGTTGACCCGGTGCCGGACGGGACGCTATTTTGCCCGGCCAGCCCTGGTGGTGAAACTGGTAGACACGCTATCTTGAGGGGGTAGTGCCGAAAGGCGTCGCGGTTCGAATCCGCGCCAGGGCATGAGCCGTCGGGGGCGCACCGCAGTGCGCCCCCGCATCGTTACCGCACCCGCCACTGTAGCTCAGGGGTAGAGCACTCGATTCGTAATCGAGCGGTCGTCGGTTCAAATCCGACCAGTGGCTCTTCCGATCTCGGCCGCACTCCTCACGCCAGACACGTCATCCGAGCCTTGTCGTTCGCCGTTTGGTTGTCCGCGCAGCCACGGCGGCCGTGGCTCTACGCCGTCCTGGCGGCCCTTCTCGGCGCGTTCATCGCCGTTCGCACATTCTGGGGCTCCCCCCTCTGGACTCCCGGCCCCGATATCGATCAAGCCTGGTTTTCGGCGCGATCGATTCTTCATGGCCGGGACCCGTATGCGCTGGTGGGGCCTGAGCACGGGAACGCCTTCCGCCTGTTTTACCCACTCACCGTGGCGGTCATCGCGCTGCCGCTCGCGCCGCTGCCGCTCGATCCGGCCAGACTGCTGTTCGTGACGGCCACGGCCGGCCTGCTGGGATACGCATTCGGGAAACATCGCCCGGAGCTGTGGCCCACGTTCCTTGGCATCCCGTTCGTCATCGCATGCCGCAGCGCCCAGTGGTCACCCCTCCTGACGAGTGCCATGCTGCTCCCGGCGCTGGGCTTCGTCGCCGCCGCGAAGCCGACGCTCGGCACCGCCATGCTCGCCGGCAGCCGGAGCCGTCGTGCGGCCCTGACGCTGATCGCGGGCTGCCTCATCGTGCTCGTCCTGTCCCTGATGCTCGACCCCAGGTGGCCGCTCAAATGGCGTGACGCCCTCTCCACATCGCAGCACTTCCGCCCCCTTCTCGTGCATCCGGGGGGATGGCTCATGCTGCTCCTGCTGTTCTATTGGAGGGATCCGGACGCGCGGCTGGTCCTGGCGCTGTCGATCGTGCCGATCACGGGACCGTTCTATGACGTCCTTCCGGCCGTGCTCGTCGCGCGCACCTGGCAGCAGTCCGCGCTCCTCGCGGTGTGCACGTCGGTAGCCTGGCTGGTCGGGGCTTACGTCGGACCGGATGCGTCGGATTTCGCGCATCTGGTATGGGTCAACGCGAACGCGGTCCTCTGGGCTGGGCTGATGCCGGCGGCCGCGCTCGTGTTATGGCGTCATTGGAGACGGACGCCAATGGTGCGTTAGGTCTTGCCGGTGGTCAGCAGACGACGGAGAGGATGCCGCGCGTAGATCGGCTGGAGTGCGAGGTACCGAACCATCATCGTGGTGCCGGGCACGAGCACCTCGTAATGCTCGAGCAGGCCGGTCTGATCGGCTGTCGGCTTGACCGCTGCGGTGATCTGCAGGAAGTGAATGGCGAAGGCGACAGCCTCGGCCTGGTGCTCCGATACGCTGCCGTAGCCGTACCGCCGGGGATCGGGGATCGGCGCTGTGCCCTGCCAGAGCGTGGCCATCTGCGCCGGCGCCCGCGCCTGCCACCGGTGAGCCAGCTCGTGGGCCAGGGCGTGACGGAGCTGGTCCTGGGTACTCATCCGCGACGGATCGAGCGCGAGGGAATCCCGCGAGGCGACGTACTCACCAAGCCGGCCTGCCGCCCGTCCACGCTCCCCCACGACCCCGATAGCCGCGCGCGGGCGGCCGAACAGGGAGTAGAGCGTATCGGCGTACCGGCTGGCGGCGAGAGTCCGGATAAGGGCGCTCATGGCCCTCCGGTTCTCCGGCTTGGCCAGGGGTGTCTCGACGGTCCATTCCCGCGAGCCGAGGCTGTCGAGCCATGCGGGGTGCTGCGCGACATCGAGCAGTGGGCCCGGCGCGTCGGTCTCGAACAGGCCGTTGTCGACCCGGATGAGATAGGTGGTTCGTCCCGGCTGCTTGTGGACGTAGGCAATGGAAACGGCCGAGGCCCGCCACTTCTTTCCGCCGGTCTCTCGCAGCGGCCCGACCAGCGGAAAGGTCGAGGTGAAGGCGCGGTTCGCGGCGTAGAAGACGAGACCCGTGTCGGTGACGGCGAAGGCGCCGGCGATCGGTGGGAGCCCCCGCAGCGACAGGTATCCTGACACCAGCGACCCGGCGAGAATCCCCGCGCGGCGCGCCCTCGAGACCGCGGCGATGGTGCGCGCCCGCAACGTATCCTGGACCACGGTAGTCGACTCGCGGAGCGCGGAGACCTCCGCGCCCGCGGTGGCGACTGTCGCGGCCGAGGGGAGGCTCCCGGTCACGAGCGCGAGGGTCAGGACAACGGTGCGGCCACGCACGAGTTCAGCGGCTCCCCAGCTCGCTATGATAGACCGCGGGCGGCAGGTCCGCGGCGTTCACCGGATGTACCCAGGTCGTCTGTACCAGCAGAATCGTGAGCGCGATGATCAGGAAGACCATCGAGCCCAGCACGGCCAGAGCGGCGCGACCCGATACCGGGGTCGGTGGAGTCGTGATGGCTGTCGGTGCGCTACCGGTGTCTGCGGGCACGTGACGGTTCCTGGATTCCGTGTGAAGGTTGAAGACTCAGCTCGGGATGCGGAGCTGCATTCCGGCTCGAAGATTGTCCCGGCTCGCCAGCGAGTTGGCCCGGGTCAATGCCCGGATCGAGACCCGATAGTGCTTGGCGATCGACGTCAGCGTCTCACCCCGGTGGACGCGGTGAATCCTCCCTCGGTTCGACCTCTGTGCATGAGACGTGCCCACCGCCCCTGTCGCCCGCATCGCGAGCGCCGAGGGAGCCGCGACGGCGGGAATCACGAGCACGGTACCGTTTCGCGGGCGCGAGCCCGTTACCCGCGGGTTGGCCGAGCGGATGTCCGCCACCGGCAGGTGGTAGAGTGCCGCTATAGCAGTCAGCCGCTCGGACCGGGAAACCCGATGGGTGATATACCGGACCCGCTGCGACGGCCGCAAACGCTCATATCCCTCCGCCACCGTCTCGCCGGTGCCGGGGGGCAGCCGGATGACCGAGGTCGACTTGGGGGGGGTGGCCAAGCGGAGATACTGGGGGTTGAGGTCCCGGATCTCCGGCAGGCCCGTGTCCGCCAGCCTGGCGATCACGTCCAGCCCGGTCACGTCGGTCACCACGATAGAATCGTAAGCGAATGGCTCGGATAGGGGAGCCTCGAAGCCGTAGCGCCCCGGCGCCTTGGCGATGAGGGCCGAGGCGATGAGCTTGGGGACGTAATCCTGCGTCTCGCTTGCAAGTAGGTCAGCCGACGCCAGACGGAAGAAGGCGGCGTCGCTGGTGATGACGTTCGGATCGGCCGGGACGTCCTCCTCGGACTGCTCAGCCGTGCTGTCGGCCCCCGCCAGGCTGCTGTCCTCCGCGACTGCCTCGGAATCGGCCACCGCAGCCTCGGCGAGGGGCTCGGCCGCTGTGTCCCACTGGAGCCGCCCGAGGCTGCGCGACACCTTGCCGGCGCCCGCATTGTAGGCCGCAGCGGCCAGGTACAGGCTGCCGAACCGGTCGCGCAGATCCTTCAGATGGCGGGCGGCGGCGTCGGTGGCCTTGACCGGATCCCGGCGCTCATCCACCCAGGAGTCCACCCGAAGGCCGTACCCCTGGCCGGTGCCACGCATGAACTGCCACATCCCGACGGCGTACGCGCGGCTGACCGCCTCGTTCGAGTATCCGCTTTCGATCAGCGCCAGGTAGCCGAGGTCGCCAGGAAGGCCCTCGGCCACGAAGCGGCGGCGAATCATCGGCTCGTAACGGGCACCCCGTTCGAGGAAGATCGCCATCCGTGAACGAGCCACGCCGTCGAAGTACCCCAGATAATACTGAACTCGGGGGTGTGACGCGTAGGTGCGGACGTCGATGTCCCACCGGACCCGCTCCCCGTCGAAAGCCGGCACCACCCTCTCGTCTGGCGAGGTCGCGGCCAGATCGTTCAGGACCAGGGCGTCGGCCGTGGCGGTGTCCTCGGTCAGAACCGAGATATCGAACGGTGGTATCGTCGTATCGATGACGGCCGCTTCCGGCACGACGGCCGGGGCGGGGGGCAGATTGCTAGCGCAAGCGGAGAGTCCGGCAATCGCACTGCATAGGAGAATCCGTCGATGCATTGCTGGCGGGCTAAAGGGTGCTGGAAAATGCCGCGGAACGGTGTATCGTATCTGCACAAACCGGGCCGAACGTGAATCCACCTGAACTCGTGACACGGCATCCGCTTCCGACGTGTCCGTGCGGCCCGTCGGCTCGGTGATCGGGCATTCTTCGACCAGCTCCGCAAATCGCCATCTGCAGGAACCCTCTGGTCCGCCATCGCGAAGGGGGGCCGCTCCCGCCGAAGGGGCGCCGGTGCGAGATTGTCGGGGTGCCTTCCGTCTTCCGCGCGCTGCCCATCACTGGGACCCCGATCGCCGCCGTGCTGTTCACGGTCGCCTCGGTCACGTTTGCGCCGGGGTCAGGGCCCCCGGATGGCGTGCTCTCCCGGTACGACCTCTCGCGTCCGCCGGCCGACCGGTGGGAGCTGCCCCACCAACTGACGGAGATCAGCGGGCTCGCGGTCGACTCGGCGGGGCGGCTCTTCGCCCACGGCGACGAGCGGGCCGAGATCTTCGAGGTCGACCCGGACGGCCAACGGATCATCCGGCGCTTCAGCTTCGGGGAACCCGCGGTGCGCGGGGACTTCGAGGGGATCGCGGTCGTCGGAGACCGCATCTTTCTGGTGACGAGTGATGGTGTCCTCTACGCCGGGAAACCAGGGACGGATCGCCACCAGGTTGAATTCGTGACCTACTCCACCGGTCTGGGCAAGCTCTGCGAGATCGAAGGGGTGGCCTACGACGCCTCGAATCCCAGTTTGCTGCTCGCCTGCAAGGAGGCGAGGACGAGTCAGCTCCGGCATCGGCTGGCCATTTACCGATGGTCGATCGATCGGCGGACGCTTTTTCCCAGGCCGGCGCTCCTCATCGGGCTGAGTCCGATCACGAGCGCACTCAAGGAGAAGGGATTTCATCCTTCCGATCTGGCCATCGACGCGGGAACCGGCCACCTCCTGGTGCTGGCCGCCCGGGAGGCCGCGATCGTGGAGCTGACTCCGGCCGGCGAGCTGGTGAGGATCGCCAGGCTGCGGAGAAAGCTGCATCCGCAGGCCGAGGGTCTGGCGATCACCCGGGCGCGCTCCCTGCTCGTGGCGGACGAAGGCGCGGGCAAGCGGGGCACCATCACGACGTACGATCCTCTCCGCTAGGCCCCTCGGATCACAATCCGCTCTCCAATGTCAGCCAGAGCGAATACACCTCGTTGCTTTCGCCGAGGCGCCGGCTCGCTTCGGGCTTGACGGTGGTCACGGAGAGCCGGACCCGGCCGTCGTCGGTGATGTCCAGGCGCATGAAGCCGGCCGCTTCGCGCTCGAACAGCGAGCCCTCCTTGGCGTGGACCAGGCTCTCGTGACCGACGAAGCCGGCACCGCTGACCAGCAGATACTTCGGGTTCGACAGGGCACGCCGGCCGCCCCGTAGCACCTGCAGATCGTGGTCGTGGCCCGACGCGTAAACCAGCGGCGGATACTGCTGGAATACCTCCTCGAACGCCCGCCGCATCGCCTTGTACTTCTTCCCGTTGATGTCCTGGTTCGAGATGCCGAGTTTCCGGGAAAGCGGGTAGAGCGATCCGATGACGGGCAGCGGGATCCACAGCCACGACTCGATGGCCCGCAAGGGAAACACGTGGTCGGTCCAGTGAAAGGCCCCGCCGTGCACGCCGCCGGTCCGAATGGGGTGATGCGTCACCACGATCGCGTGCCGGTCGCCCCGGTCTCTCAATGCGCCGCGAAGGGAGTCGATGACCTCCTCATACGTCTTGGTGGGGCAGGGCGAAGTATCGCCATAAGGCTTTACGTCGTTGTGAACCCACCACTCGGTGTCGAGCGCGATGATGCGGACATGAGGGGTGACATCCAGGACCTCCGGCCCGGGGCAGCCGCCGCCCGGGAGGAGCATCACGTCCCCGCCGCCGAAGGTCGTCGCGAGAGTGTCCTGCCGCCGGATGGCGTTCCAGCCATCCTTGCCCTGCCGCTCCCAGTCGTGGTTGCCGGGGACCAGAATGCCCTTGGCTCCGCCGCGCCGTATGGCCGCGATCTGAGCGGCGAGCCGCTGTTCGGCGTCCTTGCGTGCCGGATCGTCGGCGGAGGGGATGCCCTTGGGGTAGACATTGTCGCCGAGGAACACGACGAACCGCTTGACATTCTGGAGCGAGTCGGACTGCCGCATCAGCTCCTGCAGCACGGGCTCCTTGTCGTACTCCGGTCCGCCCGCATCGCCGATGAGGAAGAGCGACAGCTCCAGCCGGTCTTCACGGGCCGGAGCGGCGGGGACCGGCGTCGCCCGCTGCAGGGCCGGCGTGCAGGCGGCGGCCAGGCAGAGCAGCGCGAGCGCCGCCCCGTGCCGCCGCCGGCTAGGAACGGGAGACAAACGGATCGCGCGAGCCAGCGAGCATCGAACGGCTCCGGGTGCGAGTGACCGAACGAGGACGACGCAATGTAGCGCGGGCGCGCCGAGGGCGCGGTGGCGACTCCGATGGACAGGCGTATCTTCCCTCTCACTCGGGAGGATGTCCAATCGTGAATCGCATCGCCGGTTGTCGCGCGCACGGCTCGGTCCTCTGGACGCTCGGACTGCTGTTGCTCGCCTGGCCCGGGACCGCTCGCGGCCAGGTCGGGAACTCCGGACAGGACACTCCATCGGCATCGGACGCGACCGACAGCGTCAAGGTCGCGGCGGGGGCGCGCTATCGGGCCGGCTGGCTCCATCGGCTGTTTCTCGGCAGCCATTACCGCGATCTGTGGACGACGCCGCTCGAGGTCGCCGTCCTCGACCTCGACACCGTGGCCGGTGGCCTTCACCCTACCAAGAAGGGCGGCGGTCAACAGACCAAGTCCCTGCGATTCAAGGGTGAGGACGGACGCGAGTACGCGTTCCGCTCGGTGGACAAGAATCCGTCAGCCATCCTTCCTCCCGAGCTCCGCGGCACTGTCGTGGCCGACGTCGTGCAGGATCAGATCAGCGCCGGTCATCCGGGGGCGCCGTTCGTCGTCGCCCCGCTGCTGGAGAGCGTGGGCGTTCTCCACTCGGAGCCGCGCCTCAACGTGATGCCGAAGCACAGCCGGCGTCTGGGAACCTACGAGGCGGAGTTCGGCGGGATGCTCGGCCTGCTGGAGGAGCGGCCCGAGGGTGGTGACGACACCGACAGCGCGTTCGCCGGAGCATCCGAAGTCATCGGCACCGACAAGCTCGAGAAGGAAATGCGGAAGGGCCCGTCCGACCTGGTCGATACCCCGGCCTATCTCAGCGCGCGCCTGGTGGACGTCTTTCTCGGCGACTGGGACCGCCACCGCGATCAGTGGCGCTGGGCCAGGTTCGGGAAGGGGAAGCCCACGCGATGGGTGCCGATCCCGCGCGACCGCGACCAGGCCTTCGCGAAGTACGACGGTCTGCTACTCATCGTCGCTCGAGGCACGGCCCCGCAGCTGGTAAAGTTCGGCCCCGGGTATCCCGGTATGCTCGGCCTCACGTGGAACGGCCGGGACATCGATCGCCATTTCCTCGTCGGCGTCGAGTGGCCCGTCTGGGACTCGATCGCCACCACGCTGAAGTCCCGGCTGACCGACAGTGCCATCGAGTCCGCTGTCGGGCATCTGCCGGCCGAGTATCGCCCGGTCGATTCCACCCGGCTCGCGAGCGCCCTCAAGTCGCGCCGGGACCATCTGCCCGACGCGGCCAGGGCGTACTACCGGCACCTCGCCGGCGAGGTGGACCTGCAGGCCACCGATAAGCCGGAGACCATCGTCGTGGAGCGCCGCGATGGGGGGCTGACCGAGGTCACGATGGCGGCCACCAGTGAGCCGGAGCAGCCGTACCTGCGGCGGGTCTTCGACAGCCGCGAGACGTCCGAGATTCGTCTGTATCTCCATGACGGCGACGACCGCGTCGTGATTCGCGGGGAATCGGGCGGGCCGAGACTGCGGATCATCGGCGGCGGGGGGGAAGACGTCGTCGCCGACTCCGCGCGCGGCGGCGCGGTCGACTTCTACCCCAAGGGCGATGGGGACAGCGTCCTGCCGGGGCGCCACGTCAATGTCAGCCGCAAACCCTACGCTCCTCGCGACACGGCCCAGCGCGATTGGGGCAACCGGTGGCTGTCGCTGATGTGGGTCGGGAGCGGACCCGACGTCGGTCTGTTCCTGGGCGGTGGGCTGTCGTACACGCGCTATGGCTTCCGGAAAGATCCGTTCGCGCATCGTTACCGCCTCCGCGGCGGCTACGCCACCGGCGCGTCGACCGTGCGGGCCGACTTCACGGGCGAGTGGCACCGTGTCAACTCGCCGCTCACTCTCCGGCTGCTTGCGGGCGCCTCGGGCATCGACGTCGTGCGGTTCCACGGGTTCGGCAACGAGACCAGCGCGGCCGGACCGTCGGAATTCTTCCGGGTCAATCAGACGGACTATCGGCTCGCGCCGTCGGTAGAGCTTCCGCTGAGCCGTTACCTGTCGTTCTCGGCCGGTCCGCGTGTGCGGTACTCGGACACCCACTTCGATCAGAATCGGTTCATCACGCTGGCGCGCCCCTACGGCTCGGGCGAGTTCGGCTCCACCTCAGTGGGGGCCGACCTCCAGTTCGACACGCGCGATCGAGAGCATGCCGCAACTCGAGGGGTGCTCCTGACCGCGGGTGGCAGCTATTTCCCCGAGCTGTGGGATGTCGAGTCGAACTTCGGGGAGGTCCACGGCGAGGCGGCCACCTACCTCAGCGCCGCGTCGCTGCCGATGGATCCGACGCTGGCGCTTCGCGTCGGCGGCAAGCAGGTCTGGGGCACCTACCCCTATCAGGAGTCGGCCTTCATCGGCGGCAATTCGACCGTGCGGCTGGGACGGGAGAACCGGTACGCCGGTGACGCCGCGGTGTATGCCGGCGCCGAGCTGCGGCTGTTCGTCACCAGGTTCTTCCTGCTGCTGCCGGGAGACTTCGGGTTCTTCGGTCTGGGCGACGTTGGTCGTGTGTATCTCGAGGGGGAGTCGAGTGACAAGTGGCACGGCGCGGCGGGCGGCGGTATCTGGTTCGCCTTCCTCGGCCGGGCGAACACGATCAGCATGGCGCTCGCGCGGGGCGAGGAGCGCACCGGATTCTACCTGAGGGCCGGATTCGGCTTCTGACGCGGGTCTGCTGGCCGCCCGGCTTCGCGAGATCCGTCAGTAGACCATCAGGCTCGGACCGGGCCCGTCGCGCAGGATGGCCGCGAGACGCTCCAGCCCCTCCTCCAGGCGTCCGCGACCTCCGCCCGGTCCGAGTGAGAGACGGACGGCATGCGGCGCGCTCTCGCGTCCCACCACGAACTCCTCCGACGGACTCACGATTACGCCGCGATTGCGCGCCTGCGCCACGAACTCCTCCGTACGCCAAGGCTCGGGTAGAGGCAGCCAGAAATTGATGCCGTCCGTTGGTGGAGGTCTGAGCCAGGGCGCCAGAACCCGCCGGGTCAGTGCCTGGCGCTCGGCGGTCTCGACCCGCTTCCATGCCACCAGGTCGTCCGCGCCTCCATCCTCGATCCAGAGCGTCGTGATCTCCGCGAGCAGGGGCGACGTGAGCCACGTGCTCGCGCGAATGATGCCGGCGACACGCTCGACCTTCGCCGCCGGCGCGACGACGTAACCGACCCGAAGCCCCGGAACGAGACTCTTGCTGGTGCTGGTGACGTAGTAGGCGAGCGTGGGGTCGAGGGCGGCGAGGGGGGGAAGGGGCGACTCGGGCAGAAATCCGTAGACATCGTCTTCTACCAGCGCGACGCCGTGCTTCGACGCCACCTCGACCAGCTCCCGCCGCCGGGCGAGCGGCATCGTCCTGCCGGTGGGATTCTGCAAGGTGGGCATACAGTAGAGCGCGCGGGGCGTCCCCCCACGGCACGCGGCCTCGAGCGCATCCGGCACCACGCCATCGGCGTCGGCGGCCAACGGCTGCAACTGCAGGTGGAGCAGGCTCGCGATCGCCTTGACGCCAGTGTAGGTCATCGGCTCGGTGAGCACCACATCCCCGGGGCGCGTCAGCGAGGTCAGGACCATCGCCGCGCCGTGCTGCGCGCCACTCGTCACGACCACTCGGGCCGCGTCGGACTCGAGCCCCGCGCGCGCCACCCAGGCTGCGCCGGCCTCGCGATGACGGGCCATGCCCGCGGCCGGCTGGTAGAGATCCACCAGGAGGCCGAGATCGGGCCTCCGGGCGAGAGCTTCGACCGCGGTGCGCAACACCTGATCGTCGGGAGCGCGCGACAGCCGGCTTCTCGTGAGGTCGATGAGGGCGGGGTCCTCGTCTTCGGCGATCGGCCCGACGACGCCGGCTTCGCGCCGGACGAACGTTCCCCGGCCGACTTCACCACTGACCAACCCCCGCCGCTCCGCCTGGCCGTAGGCCCGGCTCACGGTTCCGAGCGCGAGCCCGAGATCGTCTGCGAGCTGGCGATGGGTGGGGAGGCGGTCGCCGGGTCGGAGGAGGCCGGCTTGAATGTCGTGGGCGAGGGCATCGACGAGCGCGAGGTACTTGGGCTCGGCGTCGGGCTGGATGACCGGGGACCATATTGTCATAGCATCAATCTGCAATTTGACAATTATTGTGTCAATAGTATTATTGCCACGATTCAGCACGGAATCGGCTATTGTCACAGAGGTGTCACCATGACCGCCCGCCACCCATCTCCGGCGTCCCAAGTCGATCTTGAGCCCCCGCGCTCCGGGCCTGGTGTCGCGTCGGTGGCTGGAAAGTGGCTGCCCGTGGGGGCCTGGGTGGGTCTATGCCTCATTTGGGGCTCCACGTGGCTCGCGATCAAGGTCGGGCTCCGGGATCTTCCGCCGATCACGTTCGCCGGCATCCGGTTCGTGATTGCGGCCGCACTCCTCTTGGGGATCATCGCGGCGCAGCGCCTTCGCTTTCCCCGCACCGCGGCCGACTGGGGATTGCTGGCGTGGACCGGATTCCTCAACATCACGGCGAACTACGCGCTGGTGTTCTGGGGGGAGCAGTATCTCGCGTCGGGCCTCGCCGCGCTCCTCAACGCCACGATTCCGCTTTTCGGGTTGCCGCTGGCTCACCGCTATGTGGCCGGGGAGCAGCTGACAGCGGCCAAGATTGCGGGTGTTCTCCTGGGCATTGCCGGCGTGGCCGTCGTCTGCTCCGCCGAGCTCGGCGGCAACGGGACCCATGCGTTCTGGGGCAGCGTCGCGATCATCGTCGCATCGCTGGCCGGCGCCCAGGGCAGCGTCCTGGTCAAGGCGAAGGGCCGCCACATCGAGCCCGCGATGCTCGCGGGGGTGCAGATGGCGACGGGCTGCGTTCCGCTGCTCCTGGGCGGTGTGCTGCTCGAGGGAAGTCCGCTCGGCTATCACTGGACCGCGAGTGCGGTGCTGTCGCTCGTCTATCTGGCGGTCGTGGGATCGGTCGTGGCGTTCCTGGCGTATTACTGGCTCATCCGGCACATCCAGGTGACCCGCGTGTTACTGATTCCCCTGGTCACCCCGCTGATCGCCGTACTGCTCGGCGTGGTTCTGCTGGGCGAACGGCTGCAATGGGGAACGCTGGTGGGTGGCGCGGCTATCCTGACCGGCGTCGGCCTGGTGGTGTTCGGCAAGTCGGTCGGTTCACTTCGGGAGGGCAGCCGGCCGAGTCCGGCCCTGTGTCGCGAGTTGGGAGAAGAACTGTAGAAAGGCCGGCGGCATGCCGGCCTTCCCGGAAGGCGAGATCGACGGACTACTCGTCCGTCTGATCTTTCTTGTACAACCAGTATTCCGGGCCGGCCAGATTTTCCGGCCAGTCGTCGAGGTGGATGTCGCCGCGCCAAGCCTCGGTGTCGGCGGGCTCCCATCCTCCTTCGTCCGGCGTATCCCACGGAAGATCACCATCATCCTCCCAGGGTCGCCCATCGTTCTGGCTCATCTCGCTCTCCTCCGGTGTCGCCCAAGCGGGCCACGTACCCGGAGTAATAGCAAATGCCGGGCCGAACCTGCGGTGCGCCATGCCACCCGCCTGCCGCCGCACCCCCGACACCCTGGAGAGCGAGGTCGACAGCGGAAATCGGCCCTTCCCCAGGCCGGAGCCACGGGGTAGAATTCCGCTCCTCGACGTCCGGGACGTGGCGCAGTCCGGTAGCGCACTGCAATGGGGTTGCAGGGGTCGCGGGTTCAAATCCCGCCGTCCCGATGAGGCTTGGCCGACCTTCGGGTCGGCCTTGTCGTTCCAGGCCACCGACCATCCCTTCACCGAGGCTTACCATGCGATCACTCTGCGGTCTCGCCATGCTCCTCGTGCTCTCCGCGTGCGGACCTCGTGGGGAGCGGGCGTCGCCGGCCGGCGGATTCAGCGCCGACCTGGGCATCGATACCACGGCGCTCACTCGAACATCGTCGGGGCTTCGGTATGCGGACGTCACCAAGGGCCAGGGCGACGAGGCCTCCCCAGGGCGAACCGCGACCGTGCATTACACGGGGTGGCTCACCGATGGGAAGAAGTTCGACAGCAGCCGCGACCACGGGGAGCCGTTCACCTTCACGATCGGCGCGCAGCAGGTGATCGCCGGCTGGGATGAGGGAGTAGCGGGGATGCGTGTCGGCGGCCGCCGGAAGCTCGTGATTCCCCCCGATCTGGGCTACGGTGCCGCCGGCGCCCCGCCGGACATTCCCCCGAACGCGGTGCTCGTCTTCGATGTGGAGCTGATGGACGTCAAGTAGCCGGGGTAGATGGCTGCCTAGTTGCGCAGGTACTGGATGACCACAGCGACCGGTCGCGAGTCGAGGTTGGCAGCCTGGGCCGCAGCGGGCAGCGGGAGATCCTCCGGCGCATCGACATTGATGCGGGACAGGCCAAGATCGATCACCCGGTGAGACGCCTGATCCACCGCGAGACTATGCGCCGCCTGCTGGGCCCCGATGAGACCGGACCATGCCGGTTCGGCCCGCACGACCTCTGCGGTCACTTGCATCGTGCCAATTCCCTGGGCGGCAATCGTGGTGGGCCTCAGCCAGCCTACGACGCCGAGCACCGTCAGCGTTCCGGACAGTTGGACCAACCTCGGCACGCCTGAGCGGCGCTCTGAGGGGGACCAGCGCTGGGCTGTCGGATAGCGATGCATGCGGGGTACCCGGTTGGCTGGAAACATCTGGTGCCGCCCTAAGTTACGCGTTTCCACGGCCTTCGCTAGGCAGAGGAAAATCGTCAAAAATCCGGTCGATATTCCGAGCCCCTCTCCTGATTGCCCCGCAACGAGATGTCCAGTCGAAGGTTCTGACTGACCGTCGATATTCAATACGGCAGCAATCGCTGGCATGCGCATTGCCCCTCCCCGCCGACCGACGGGGAGCGCGAACTCCCCTGCACCACGCGAAGCGGGACCTATCCACTTCAACGATCGGGGAGAGAGGCAATGCGCACCGCAACACTATTCTCGGCAGTAACCGCCGTGACCTTAAGTCTCGGCGCCGCTTCGCTGCAGGCCCAGAGCGCCAACATCCAGGCCACTGCAACCGTGCTGACGGCGATCAATGTCACCGGCACGAACCCCCTCGCGTTCGGCAACGTGACCCCCGGCGTCAACAAGACGGTGGCGATCACCGACGGCGGCGCCGGCCTCTTCACGGTGACCAAGGCCGCGGCGACTTCGGTCGCGCTCACCTTCACCCTGCCGACCAACCTCACCTCCTCGGGCAACAACCTTCCGATCGGCTCGTGGTCCGGCGGGTTCAACAACACCTCGGCGACCGCGGCGTCCGCGACCACGTTCACGCCGAGCGGGTCGGCGACGACGGTGCCGTCGGGTGGCGCCAACCTCTGGGTGTGGGTCGGTGGAACCGTATCGCCGGGGGCGGCCCAGGCGGCCGGGTCGTACACCGGCACGGTCACGATGCAGGTCGCTTACCTCTGAGCTAGGCAGGCCTCCCGTCCAGGGCAGGGTCGCGCCGGTCGGGGGTGGTATCTTGCCCCTCGACCGGCGCACTCGTGACCGGCTCCCCGGGAGAAACTCAGATGAGACTGTCTTCACTCGCCGCCGCGTGCGCGCTGCTGGCCACCGCGTCGCCCGCCGCCGCACAGATCACGGTCACCGGCGTTCGTGACCTCGGCTTCGGCCCGGTGATCCGGGGAATCGCATCGCACGTGGTCCCCAACGACCCGGTCAAGAGCGGACAGTTCCGCTTCGTCACGGCGATCGGCAACGTCGTCCGGCTCAGCTTCACGCTGCCGAACCGACTCAATGGGCCGTCGGGCGGCAAGTTGCCGATCAGCTTCGGGACCACGGACGCGATCGCTCAGGGGACCGGGGCGACCAGCGTGCCGGTCACGTTCAATCCGAACAGCACGCAGACATTCACGATCGTGACGAGCAACACGATCAACGTGTATATCGGCGGCACGGTGTCCCCGGCCGCGAATCAGGCACTCGGCGCCTACACCAATACGATCACGCTCACAGTGACGGTCTTGTGAAACCAGAGCTGCTCCGGTCCATCCTCCTCGCGACCCTGATCGCGCCGTCCGCCCTCGAGGCGCAGGGCGTGCTGGTGGCGCCGCACGCCGTGATCATGGATCACCGGACCCGGAGCGGCTCGCTGACGCTGTACAATCCGGGGGACGAGCCGGTCGAGGTGGCCCTCTCCACGTTTTTCGGCTACCCCGTCACCGATTCAACCGGGGCCTTCGAGCTCCGGACGGTGGACCAGCCTGAGCCGGACTATCCTTCGGCCGCCAAGTGGATCGATGCGTTCCCCAAGCGCGTGCTGCTCGGTCCCAAGCAACGCCAGACGGTCCGGCTGCTCGCCCGCCCGCCGGCCAATCTCCAGGACGGCGAGTACTGGGCCCGGCTCATCATCAGCGCCAAAGGCGGCACGGTCCCGGTGAGCGGAACGTCCGACAGCTCGGGCGTGCGGGTATCGCTCGCGCTCGAGATTCGCACGATCATCCCACTCCAGTACCGGAAGGGCAAGGTGGCCACGGGCGTGAGGACGTCGGGGCTCGCGGCGGCCGTCGAGCACGACTCGCTGGCCGTGCGCCTCCGTCTCGACCGGACCGGGAATGCCGCCTTCCTCGGCACTCTGCGTGGCGCGCTCGTGGACTCCACCGGCCGCGTGGTCACGTCGTTGAGCAGCCCGCTGGCGGTGTACTACGACATGGAGCCGCGGCTCACCGCCCCGCTGCCGGTGGCGGGGCTCCCGGCCGGCCGGTACCGGCTCAAGCTCGATGTCGCGGCGCAGCGGGAGGATCTCGCCCCCGAGCTGGTGCTGGCGACCCCGGCGATTCGCGATTCGCTCGAGGTCCGTCTGCCGTGAGCCCGCTGCGCCGGCCCACGGCCACACTGGTGGTGGCGGTGGTCTTCGCCTCGACGGGCCTCGAGGCACAGACCCCGGCCGACACCACCGCCCGCGCTCCCGATCCCGTCATCATCGAGCTCTCGCTGGGACGCTACGTGTCCCGCACCGTGCCGGCCTTCCGCTCGGGCAACGAGGCGCTGCTTCCGCTCAGCCAGGTCACCGATCTCGCGGAGATCGCGACACGCCCTCTGCCCGGAGGCGGCGTCGAGCTGATGCTGCAGCCCGGGCCCCATCGCGTGGCGATCGATCCTGGGAGCACGATGATCGCCGGGGACGGGCCTCCGATCACCCTGGCCTCCGGCGACCGCGTGATCAAGTCGGGCGACCAGTACCTCAGCACCCGGGTGCTATCCGCCCTCCTGCGCACGACCCTCACCATCAACTGGAGCGACCTGAGCGTCACCCTGACGGACGCGGATAGTCTTCCGCTCGGGCGGCGGCTGGCGCGGGAGAAGGCCCGTGCCGCGTTCCGGGCCGCGCTCGACGCCCAGACCCCGGATCTCGCCCTGGCCAGCGATCGGCCGAGGTGGGACGGAGTGGTCCTCGACTACTCGCTACTCGCCCCCAGCCAGGATCTCCTGGGCGGCGCATACTCGGCTGGTCTCGGGCTCAACCTCATGGGCGGATCCCTCGAGGCGAGCGTCGCCAACGCCGGGGTGCCGCGGGACGGCGATGTCCGGGTCGATGCGTCGTGGACCGGCGTGTGGCGCGCGGATCCGCGCCTGACCCAGCTCCGTCTGGGTGACGGACTCTCGACCGGTCCGCGCCCCAGATCGGTGCGCGGGTTCTCGGCCTCGAACTCGCCGTTCCTGCGTCCCTCGTTCTTCGGAGACATCCCGTTCCAGGGCGGGCTCGGCCCCGGCTGGCAGATCGAGGCGTACCGCGGCGGCCGCCTGATCGCGATCGACTCCGTCAATGCCCTCGGCCGCTTTTCGCTCGACGTGCCGGTGGAATACGGCGAGAACCCGGTCGACTTCATCGCCTACGGCCCGTTCGGCGAAGTGCGGCAGTTCAATCAGACGTACCGGGTGGTCAGCGACGTGATTCCCGCCCGCCGCTTCGAGTACGGGCTCTCGCTCGGCGGGTGCCGAAACATCATCTGCCGCGCGAACGGCAATCTGGATCTTCGGTATGGCGTCACGCCGCGATGGACCGTGCGAGGTGGCATGGACCAGTTCTGGCGCGATTCCCTGCCGTCGCTGTTCCATCCGTACGTCGGCGTGGCCGGCGCACTCGGGAACGCCTGGGCCCTTGAATTCGAGGGCGTCGCCTCGGCGGTGGTGCGCGGCGTCGCCCGATACGAGCCTTCGACCGGGTTCCGGGTGAGCACCGAGTTCGATCGGTTCGCCACCAGTCCGGTCCAGCCGATCCTCACCTCGCAGGGCCGGCTGACGCAGTGGACCACCAACCTCATGGCGCGCCCGATCCGCCGACGGGAGGATCTCTTCCTCGAGGCGAGCGTCGATCGAATTACCGCCACTGGCGGTGACGTGACCAGCGGCCGGTTCGGCGTATCCCTCTATACCAACCGCCTGCACCTGTTGCCCGCGCTCCGCATCACCCGGCTCGATGAGCCCGGCGGGAACGCCACCACGCAGTCTTTCGTCTCGCTCAATGTGTTCGCGCTGCAATTCCCGGAGCTGGGGCCGATATTCGGGCAGATGTCGGGACGGGCGGCCTGGGAAGTCGATACCCGGGGCGGGACGACGAGCATGGCCGGGTATTTCTCGCGCCAGATCGGTAACGTGATCAGCCTCGAAACGGGCGCAGGCTGGGTGCGCGGTCTCGGCACGACGCTGTCGCTGTTCGTGTCCACCCGTCTCCCCTCGGTCCAGGCGACCACCAGCGTCAGTGCGCCCCTGCACGGCCCCGCCGTCGCCAGCCAGTTCGTCCAGGGCTCGGTATTGTACGACCCGGCCAGCCGTCGGATGGGCTTCTCGACGGGTCCGTCGCTCGAGCGCGCCGGTGTGAGCGGACGGGTGTTTCTCGATGAGAACGGGGACGGGCGGCGCCAGGCCGGCGAGCCGTTGCTCCCCGACGTGCGGGTCCAGGCCGGGTTCACCTCGGCGCTCTCCGACTCCGCGGGGCGTTATCGCGTCTGGGACCTCCCGTCGTTCGAGCCCGTGCTCGTGACGATCGACAGCGCGTCGCTCGCATCGCCGCTCTGGGTCCCGGCGTACGGCTCCGTCAGGCTCGAGACCGAGCCCAATCGGTTCCGGACGCTGGACATTCCGGTCGTTCCCGGTGGCGTCATCGAGGGGCGGCTGACGCGGACAACTCCCGACGGCGAGGCGCCGGTGGCGGGCGTGAAACTGGTGCTGCGGCGCAAGGGGGCGAGTGACGCGAAGATCCTGGTCACGTTCTCGGATGGAGACTTCTACCTGATCGGTGTGAAGCCCGGTGACTACGAGCTGTCCGTCGATGCCGACGCGCTGGGCCGTCTCGGACTCTCGGGTGAGCCGATCTCCTTTACGATGCCGGCATCGCCCGATGGTGCCAGCGTGGACGGACTGGAGCTGCGGCTGCAGTAGAGCGGCTACTCGTCGTGGTCCTTGCCGTGATCCTCGTCGTCGTGGCCGCGCCGCGAGGCCGCCCTCCCCGGGCGCACGAGGCGGATGGTGCCCTGGAACGACTCGAGCTGGACCTGGGCGCCGCCCTTGCCGACGGTGAAGTTGAATCGCTTCCCCCTTCCGCCCTGGGTGAGCGTCACCGGAAAATCCGACTCGAACTCGCCGCTGAAGGTGGATACGGCTACCGACGCGTTCGCGGTCGGCGCCATGGCGATGGTGATATCGCCGTTGTGGCTCGAGAGCGAGTAGCGGCCTCCGTCGTGGATCGGTCCATCGTAGGCCACGTCGCCGTTGACCGTACCGGCATCGAGCGTGGTCGCATCCACCTTGTCCAGCTCGATCTCGCCGTTCACCGACTCGGCCTTGATCTCACCGGTGGTGTTGGATACGCGCACGTCCTGGTTCACCGAGTGCACCTCGATGCGTCCCCTGGCCCCCCGCAAGGTGACCGAGCCCTGCACCGAGCTGAGCGTCACCAGCCCCTCGCCGCCCGTGACCTCGACGTCGCCCTGTACCGTTTCGACGGCGATCGCGGCTCGGACGCCCTCCACCGTGACGTCGGTGTACACGCCCGAGAGGTCCAGCGCCATCCACACGGGGACGGTGAGCTTGATGTCGACGGCCGAGGACGGACCGCGGCGGCCTTCCGTGCGAACCGTGATCGTGGAGGCGGCCTTCGTGATCGTCACCTCGGTTCGCGAGACCGGGTCGGCCTGGAGGCGGACCGCGTTGCGGGCCCAGGTCTTCACGGTGATCTCGCCACCGAACGTGTTGACCTCGAGCCGCTGGCCGCGGTCGGCCGTGACGGTCGTGTCGATCGGCGCCGCCAGGACCAGGGCGGACAGCAGGCTGGGGACGAGAATGGGCAACACCGTGAATTCCTTTCAGCTCACCGAGGTGACGAGATTCGCCGCCTGGCGCAGCAGCTCGAGCTTGAGCCGCCGGGTTTCGGCGAGATGGGAGTTCAGGTAGACGTTGGCCGAATCGGCGGCGACGGCGCGCTGGGCCTGCGTGATGGCGGTGTCGATGGCCGCGAGATTGCGCTCGATGACCCGCACCGTGGCGGTATCGAGCCGGCCGCGACCCTCCGCGAGCACGTGCTCGAGATCGGATACGGCCCGATCGTACCCGCCGGGGCCGGGGCGGGCAGATACGCTGACGGGCGTGACCGACTGAGTCGGTGCCGGCAGCGTCGTCACCGGCGCCGGCGCGGTACCCGGGTGGAGCCACCACGCTGCGCCGCCCGACAGGACCATGAGGGCGACCCCGGCCGCGGCCAGCTCCGGGATGCTGAAGCTCCACCGCCGTCCGGGACGGCGCATCGCGGGCAGACCGGACGGCGGCGTCGTGGCGCCGATCCCCGCGGCGATACCGGGCCACAGGTCGGTGACCGGCTCGCGATCCGTCAGGGCCCGGGCCCGCACCGTGACCCGCTTGAGCTCGATCAGGGTGGCGGTACACTCGGCGCACTGGCGCAGGTGGGCATCGAGTCCGGCGCGCTCGTCCTGCGGCAGTTCGCCGTCGAGATAGGCGGAGAGCCGGTCGGTCCACTGGTCGCTCATGGTTCCTTCATCCTCCTCAGCGCTCGAGGTGCCGGCGCAGCGCCATCCGGGCGCGATGCAGCTGCGATTTGGACGTCCCTTCGGCCAAGCCCAGCATGTTCGCGATCTCCTCGTGCCGGTATCCCTCGACGTCGTGCAGCACGAAGACCTGGCGCGCCCCATGGGGAAGCCGCTCGATGGCGGCCTCGAAATCCATGCTGATCTCGATCTGCGCGCGACGGCCCGCCACCGTCTCCAGCAGCGCATCGTCGGCGTGATAGCGCTTGCGATGAATGCCGAGCCGCTCGCGCCGGCCCAGGATCACGTTGATGGCCAGCCGGTGAAGCCAGGTCCCGAATGCCGCCTCGCCTCGAAACGTCCCCAGCTTCTGCCAGGCCCTCACGAACACGTCCTGGGCCACTTCGTCGGCCTCCTGGTCGTCCAGCATGCGCCGCACCAGGGTGTGAATCCGCCCCACATGCGTGCGGTAGAGCCGCTCGAACGCACTCGCGTCCCCGCTGGCGGCCAGCGCCGCGTCCACTGCATCCGCATCGGCTCGTCCGGTTTGCTCTTGCCGCAGCGTCGCCACTCCAGGGGCAGATGGTGTCATCGCGAGGGATTGGATGCCGCGATGGGGCAAAAGGTTGGAACGCGCCGTGGGTCACGAGTCGCGCGTCACGAGTCGCGAGCCGAGGGTCAAATGCTGTACCTTAAGGCCCGTAGCCCGTAGCCCGTAGCCCGTAGCCCGTAGCCCGTAGCCCGCGTAGCCCGCGACCCGCGACCCCTTTACCCATGACCCCTGGCGCCCCCCCCACCCCCATTACCGCCCCCACCGGCACCGCCCTGTCCTGCAAGGGCTGGCACCAGGAGGCGGCCCTTCGGATGCTGATGAACAACCTCGATCCGGCGGTCGCCGAGCGGCCGGAAGAGCTCATCGTTTACGGGGGTGGCGGCAAGGCAGCGCGGAACTGGGCGTGCTACGAGCGGATCGTCGCCACCTTGCGGCGCCTCGAGAACGACGAGACGCTGCTGGTGCAGAGCGGTAAGCCGGTCGGGGTATTCCGGACCCACGACGAGGCGCCCCGGGTCCTCATCGCCAACGCCCACCTGGTGCCCCGGTGGGCCACGTGGGATGAGTTCCGGCGGCTCGATGCCCTGGGGCTCACGATGTACGGCCAGATGACCGCCGGCTCGTGGATCTACATCGGCACCCAGGGGATTCTTCAGGGAACATACGAGACGTTCGCGGAATGCGCGCGGCAGCATTTCGGCGGCACGCTGGAGGGACGGCTCGTGGTGACCGGCGGTCTTGGGGGAATGGGCGGGGCCCAGCCGCTCGCGGCCACGATGAACGGTGCCGCGTTTCTGGGCGTGGACGTGGACGAATCCCGTATCCGGCGGCGGGTGGACACGGGATACTGCGACCGGCTCGAGCACGACCTGGACGCGGCGCTCCGGCTGCTCGGAGCCGCCCGGACCCGTCGCGAGGCGCTATCGGTGGGACTCGTGGGGAACATCGCCGAGGTGCTGCCCGAGCTCGCCCGGCGCGGGATCGTGCCCGACGTGCTGACCGACCAGACGTCGGCGCATGACCTCCTGGTGGGTTACATACCCGTGGGCCAGACGCTCGAGACCGCCGCGACCCTCCGGCAGACCGATCCCGCGGGATACGAATCGAGGGTGCTCGACTCCATGGTGGCGCACATTCGAGCCATGCTGGAGCTCCAGCGCAAGGGAGCGGTCACCTTCGACTACGGCAACAATCTTCGCGGCCAGGTGGCCGACCGCCGCGGGGTGCGGGAGGCGTTCACGATCCCGGGCTTCGTTCCCGAGTTCATCCGGCCGCTCTTCTGCCGGGGAGCCGGGCCTTTCCGCTGGGCCGCGCTCTCCGGCGATCCGGCGGACATTGCCGAGACCGATCGCGCGGTTCTGGAGACCTTCCCGCGCAAGGAGTCCCTGGCGCGCTGGATCAGGCAGGCCCAGCAGCGGGTGCACTTTCAGGGGCTGCCCGCCCGCATCTGCTGGCTCGAGTACGGCGAACGATCGGAGATGGGGCTGCGGTTCAACTGGCTCGTGCGCAAGGGAAAGGTACGGGCCCCCATCGTGATCGGCCGCGACCATCTCGACACCGGCTCGGTGGCCTCCCCCAACCGCGAGACCGAGGCGATGAAGGACGGCTCGGACGCGATCGCCGACTGGCCGTTGCTCAATGCGCTCCTCAATACGGCCTGCGGCGCCAGCTGGGTGTCGCTGCATCACGGCGGCGGCGTCGGCATCGGCTACTCCATTCATGCCGGCATGGTCGCGGTGGCCGACGGTACCGACGCCGCCGATCGCCGCCTGGAGCGGGTGCTGACCGCCGACCCCGGCACCGGCGTGATGCGACACGCGGACGCGGGCTACGAGATCGCGATCGAGACCGCGCGGGAGCGGGGGGTCGATCTGCCGATGATTGAATAGGGACGCAGGGACGCAAAGGCGCCGCGACGCAGTGGAGGACGCCGATGAGGGACACGGAGCGTAACCAATGGTGAAGCGTGGCGGCCCCCGAGTTGGCCCCGCGCCTCTGCGTCCCGGCGTCCCTGCGTCCTCCAAGTGATCCTCCTCCGCAACATCGGCCAGCTGGCCACCTGCAGAGCGGAGGGCGGTCAGGGTGACGTGCATCCCATCACGGATGCCGCGGTGGCCTGGGAAGGCGACACGATCCGTTGGGTAGGCGCCGAGCGAGATCTGCCGGCCGAGTATCGAGGCGCCGAGGCGATCGATGCGGGGGGCCTGCTCGTCGTGCCGGGGCTCGTGGATTGCCACACGCATCTCGCCTTCGCCGGCTGGCGTGCCGACGAATTCGAGCAGCGTCTCCAGGGCCGGACTTACCTCGAGATCGCGAAGGCCGGCGGTGGCATCGCCCGCACGGTGGGGCTGACCCGCGAGGCCAGTGAGGCCACCCTCACCCGGCGGGCGGCCGGCTTTCTTCGAGAGATGCTCGCGCTGGGCGTCACAACCGCCGAATGCAAGAGCGGCTACGGGCTCGACCGGGACAACGAGCTCAAGCTGCTCCGGGTGTATCGCGCCCTCGGCGGCAGCCAGCCGGTGCGACTGGTTCCGACGTTTCTGGGCGCCCACACGATTCCCGCGGAGTTCCGGCACGATCGCGACGGCTACATCAGTCTGCTGATCGAGGACGTGATACCCGAGGTTGGAGCGGCCGGCCTCGCGCGCTTCTGCGACGTGTTCGTCGAGGCCTCCGCGTTCAGCGTGGCCGAGGCGCGGCGAATCTTTGCGGCGGGCACGGCCGCGGGCCTCGTTCCCAAGCTGCACGCCGACCAGCTCACCTCGGGCGGAGGCGCGGAACTGGCGGCGGAGGTCCGAGCGGCGTCGGCCGATCATCTGGAGTTCGCATCCGACGCCGGGATCGCCGCCATGTCGCGGGCGGGCGTCGTGGCCGTGAGCCTGCCGCTGGCCTCGCTCTACCTCGGGCAGTCACCGATGCCCGCTCGGAAATTCATCGACGCCGGCGTGGCCGTGGCGGTGGCCACGGACTTCAACCCGGGCTCGGCGCCGAGCTATCATCTGCCCGTCGCGCTGACGCTCGCGTGCACCATGCAGCGAATGACCCCGAGCGAGGCCCTCAAGGGTGCGACGCTCTATGCGGCGCGGGCCGTGGGTCTCGAGGCCTCGATCGGGTCGGTCGAGCCAGGAAAAATCGCCGACCTGACGCTGCTGGACGCGCCCGACGTGAATCACTGGCTGTACCATCTTCGTACGGATGCCTGTCTCGCGGTCGTTGCATCTGGAACCCTGTTTCAGAAACGGCAGGGCTCCAGACAGGCGATCTCCGACTCGTGAAGTCGTAATCCCCTGTCGTGTCTGTGCCAACTTGCGCTTTCGATACGTCAGTGACAGTGTAGTGCAACTTCCTGCTACATCCCGCGATGTCCCGGAGGCGCCATGGCAAAGCGTGAGTTCGGGCTTTACCTCGTTCTCGCCCTTGGTCTGCTGGGCGTGCCGAGCGTATCGGCACAGGTCCGCCAGATCAATGGCCAGGTCACCAACACTCAAACAGGAGCCGGCGTCTCCGAGGTGACGATCGCGGTCACGGGAACGCGCATCACCGCCCAGACCGCGGGCGACGGGCGGTACTCGCTCAACGTCCCCGAGGGCGATGCCGTCCTGGTGTTCCGGGCGATCGGCTACAAGGGCGCGACCGACACGGTCGCGGCCAATCAGGCGACGGCGGACGTGGCGCTCGAGCCCGACCCGTTCCACCTCGAGGAAGTGGTCGTCACCGGCCAGTCCACCGGCATCGAGAAGACCAACCTTCCCAACGCGGTCGCGACGGTCAATGCCGACGAATTGACCCGGGCGCCTACGGGCACCCTCGAGAGCGCCCTTCAGGGCAAGATCCCGGGGGCCCTGATTCAGGCCAATTCCGGCGCGCCGGGCGGTGGCATTCAGGTCAACCTGCGGGGCGTCTCGACGATCAATGCCGGGGTCGACCCGCTCTGGGTGGTGGACGGCGTCGCGGTGAGCGACGACGCCATTCCCAACGGTGCCAACGCTGTCACGGCGGCGCAGGCGGGCGGCAATCCCCGCAACCAGGACAACGCCGTCAACCGCATCGCCGACCTCAATCCCGAGGACATCGAGCGGATCGAGGTGCTGAAGGGCGGGTCGGCGGCGGCCATCTACGGGTCCAAGGCCACCAACGGCGTGATCATCATCACGACCAAGCATGGCCAGACCGGGAAGCCGCAGTTCAATATCACCCAGCGCTTCGGCGTGTCGTCGAAGGCCCACTCGCTGGGCCAGCGGACCTTCGCCACCCTGGGCGACGCCCTCGCCGTCTTCACGGACACGGCGCTGGTGACCTCGCTCTTCAACCAGGGGCAGACCTTCGACTTCGAGGACGAGCTGTACGGGCGCCACGCGCTCGCCAGCGAGACCGACGCGAGCGTCAGCGGCGGCACCGACCAGACCAAGTACTATATCTCGGGCCTGGTCAAGAACGAGCCGGGGATCGCGACCAACACCGGGTACAAGAAGCAGGCGATGCGGGTGAACGTGGACCAGGAGCTGTCGAGCTGGATCCACCTGAGCGCCAACACGAACGTGATTCACAGCGACTCCAAGCGCGGGCTCTCCAACAACGACAACTCCGGAACCAGCCCGTACCTGGTCTTCCCGTTCACCCCGAATTTCGTAGACCTCCAGCCCACCCAGACGGGCGACTCGCTGGTCCCATCGGACTTTCCACAGAACCCGTTCGAGCGCAGCAATCCGCTCCAGACCTTCCAGTTCCTGAAGAACGACGAAGACACCTGGCGGGCGCTCGGGACCTTGACCGCCCGGATGAACCTTCTCACGAACGCCCGCAACTCGTTCCAGGTGATCGCCATCGGCGGTGCGGACTACTTCGAGCAGGACAACGACTTCGTCTCACCGCCCGGGCTCGAGTACGAGCCGAACGATGGCCAGCCGGGCACTGTCGTTCTGGGGAAGGCGTCCAACCTGAACCTCAACCTCGCGGTCAACGCGAACTACACGTACACCCCGGAGTCGAACAGCTTCCAGAACACCTTATCGACCGGCGTGCAGTACGAGGACCGCAACCTGAACGCGACCTCGATTCTGGCCCGGTCGCTTCTCGAAGGTCAGGAGAATCCCGACCAGGCGACGAGCCAGACCGTCTTTCAGGATGTTCGGCCCGCGCGCGACCTGGGCCTCTACGGCCAGGAGGAGCTGTTGCTCATGAACCGCCGGCTGCTCCTCACCGCCGGCATCCGGGCCGACCGGAGCAGCACCAACGGGAATACCGACAAGTTCTTCTTCTATCCCAAGGCGGCGGCCTCGTACCGGATCATCAAGCCCTTCGGCGGCCTGGACGAGCTGAAGCTTCGGGGCGCGTTCGGCCAGACCGGAAACCAGCCGCTCTTCGGCACCAAGTTCTCGCCGGACACCACCGGAACCATCGGTGGGATATTCGGCACCTTCCCCGGACCGCGCGCCGGCGATCCCCTGATCCGCCCGGAGACGCAGACCGAGTTCGAGACCGGGTTCGACGCAACGCTGGCCGGTGGCCGATCGCTGTTCAGCGTCTCGGTCTACCAGCGCACCATCAGCAACCTGCTGCTCGAGCAGACCCTGGCGCCGAGCTCGGGTCAGGGGACCCGCATTTTCAGCTCCGACAGCAAGCTCCGGAACCGCGGCGTGGAGGCATCGCTCGCGATCACCCCGGTGCAGAACCGAAACGTCAACTGGATCTTCACGACGACCTTCTCCAAGAACGTCAGCAAGGTCTCCAGGCTTACCGTGCCGACGTTCCAGACGGGCGGCTTCGGCACCTCGCTCGGCACGTTCCAGATCGAGCAGGACAGCTCGGCCACCCAGATCATCGGGACCGAGGGCAAGGTGGGTGACGCCGCACCGGACTTCCAGATGTCGTTCTCCAGCGACCTGCAGTATCACCGGCTGAGCCTCGGATTCCTGTGGGACTGGAAGCAAGGCGGCGACGTGATCAACCTGACCGAATTCCTGTACGATGCGGGTCAGAACAGCATCGACTACGAGACGGCCGGTCGCCAGCGGCAGATCGATTTCGGCAGCGGGCTCACCAAGACCTACGTGCAGGACGCCTCCTATCTGAAGCTCCGCGAGGTCACCCTGGCGTATAACCTTCCCGAGAACGTCACCCGAGGGCTGTTCGGCTCGTCGGTGCGGTACGCGCGGCTGGCGGTGTCCGGCCGGAACCTGTTGCGCTTCACCGGGTATCGCGGGCTCGATCCCGAGGTGAGCAACTTCGGCAACCAGGCGATCGTCCGGAACATCGACGTCGCCCCGTTCCCGCCCACGCGCAGCTTCTACTTCTCCGTTGACCTGGGCTTCTGACCATGAGGACGACCATGAGACAGACGCACGCGCTGCTCCTGCTCGCCGCTCTCGGCACGGGGGCCTGCAGCTTCGACCTGAGCACCAATCCCAACAGCCCCGATCAGATCGGGGAGAACCCGAGCCGGTCGCAAGTGTCGTCGACCGCCAACGGGATGCTGGTCTCACTCCGCCAGGAGTTCGCCGATTTCGCCCTCGATCTGGGGATCCTCGGGCGGGAAGCGTACCGATTCGACGGCTCGGACCCGCGCTTCACCGGCGAGCTGCTGACAGGTCCGCTCGATCCCGGCGGCGGCGCCTTCGGTGGCGATCACTGGGCCGAAGAATTCAATTCCATCCGGGCGGGAAATAACCTGCTCGCCGTGCTCTCGACCGCGCAGGCGCTGACGGGAGAGGAGCAGAGCGCGACGTCGGGGTATGTGAAGACCATCCAGGCGCTCGACTTCCTGATGATTCTCGACACGCACACGGAAGACTCTATCCCGATCGACGTCGGCACCGACGTCACGGCCGCCCCCGCGCCGTTCGTGAGCAACGCAGCCGCGTTCGCCCGGGTCGTCCAGCTGTTGGACGACGCTCAGGCCGAGCTGGCCGCAGGGGGCGCGGCATTTCCGTTCTCGCTGCCGCCGGGATTCGCCGGATTCGATACCCCGGCGACCTTCGCCCAGTTCAACCGGGCGCTGCGGGCCCGAGTGGCGGTGTACCAGAACCAGTTCGCCGACGCGCTCACCGCGCTGGCAGCGTCCTTCGTCGATCCGGCGGGCGACCTGCAGCGCGGCGTGTACATGAGTTATGGAACCGGCGCCGGCGACTTCGCCAACTCGCTCTCCATCGATCCGCAGAACGGCGAGAACTTCGTACACCCCTCGATCCAGAGCGGGGCACAGCTCCAGACCGACGGCGTGACGCCCGATCAGCGGTTCCTCGACAAGACGGTTCCCCGGCAGTCTCAGAGCTCGAACGGGCTGACCTCCGCGCTCGGCTGGGTTCGCTATCCCACGCCGGCAACGCCGATCCCGATCATCAAGAACGAGGAGCTGCTTCTCCTCCGCGCCGAGGCGAACATCGGGCTCAGCGACCTGGGGTCGGCGCTCACCGACATCAACACGGTGCGGACGCGGTCGGGCAACCTCCCCGCGCTCGGTGCGTTCGGCACCCCCGATGCCGCCCTGACGGAGTTGCTCTACAACAAGGTGTATTCGCTGCTGTTCGAGGGCGGCCACCGGTGGATCGATGCGCGGCACTACGCCAGGCTCAACACCCTGCCGATCGACCGGCCGGGCGGAGACCCGCCGGACGTGGTCTTCTCCACCCTGCCGATTCCCACCGCGGAGACGCTGCCAAGGTAGTAAGTGCATGTGAGACAACGAGAAGGCGGGTCCCCACTGGCGCACCGGGGGCCCGCCTTCCATTATGTGGTATCCGCTTTCGATGGTGGTTCGATTGGCACGGGTCGCGAGTCGCGAGCTGTGACGCGACATGTGCCATATGCCTTGACTCGTGACCTGCGACCCGTAGCCCCGTCGCTCCATCGACTCATCAACGGAGGACACCGACATGATTCATCGTCCCATCCCCGCTTCTCACCTTCGCCTGTTCGCGCTGCTGGCCATGCTGCTCCCGCTGGCGGGATGCGGAGGAGAAGGCGCGAAATACGCCGGCACCTGGAAACGGGATCTCTACGGCGAGGGAACGGTCGAGATGAACCTCGCGTCGAACGGCGGCGTGGAGCTGATGCTGCCGTCTCCCCGTTGGCCGGACTCGGTGGACATGAAAGGGCGCGCGCAGTTCAAGGGCGACACGCTCATCTTCCCGGCCGATACGGCCGGCAGCGCCTGCCAGACGGCCGATGCGCGTTACGCGGTGAGCCGGAAGGACGACGAGCTGCACGTCGCCGGCATCGGCATGGATAGCTGCGGCGGCCGCAGGGCCGCGCTGGTGGGGACCTGGAAGAAATCCTGAGTCACGCGGGCCACTGCTGTGTGACGCAGTGGAACGCGCCGAGGCCCCAGACCAGGTCGGTGCAGTCGATGCCGATCACCCGGCGGTCGGGAAACACCGATTGGAGCGTGGCCGCCGCCTCGGCGTCCCGCTCCTCATCGTACGTCGGGAGCATCACCACGCCGTTTGCGATGTAGAAGTTGGCGTAGCTCGCGGGCAGCCGCTGGTCTTCCTGGTACAGCGGCCGAGGCATCGGTAGGGTCACGACCCGAAGCGGATGTCCATCCTGATCGGTCATTCCCCGAAGCCGCTCCAGGTTCTCCTGGAGCGGCTCGTAGTTTTCATCCGAGGGATCGTCCTCGACGACGGTGACGACCGTGTCGTGACTTACGAACCGGGTCAGATCGTCGACGTGGCCGTCGGTATCGTCACCCGCGATGCCGTCTCCCAGCCACAGGATGTTCGAGACGCCGAGGTAGGCTCGGAGATACTCCTCGATGCCGTTGCGATCGAGTTGTGGGTTGCGGTTGGGGTTGAGCAGGCAGGCTTCGGTCGTGAGGAGGGTGCCCCGCCCGTTCACCTCGATGGAGCCGCCCTCGAGAATGATTCCTGGTCGGCGAACCGGCAGGCCGAGCTCGGCGCCGATGCGGGTGGGCACGACATCGTCCAAGTCGAACGGCGGATACTTGCCCCCCCAGGCGTTGTAGCCCCAGTCGAGAATGATCTGCTCCCGCCTGCCGGCGTCGCGCTGGACGAAGATGGGCCCGTGGTCGCGACACCATGCGTCGTCGGTGGGGTTGTGGTGGAAGAAGATCCGTTGGCGGTCGGCGCCGGCCGAGTCGAGCGCGCGGAGAGCCTCGGCTTCCAGGAGGGGGCCGGCCACGTTGATGTGGACCTCTTCATGCTCGGCGAGATGGCGGGCCAGACGGGCGAAGATGGCCGGCACCGGCTCGAACTTGCCGGGCCAGGAGGCCTCTTTGTGGGGCCAGCTGAGCCAGGTTCCGCGGTGCGGCTCCCACTCGGCGGGCATACGGAAACCCAGATCGGCGGGCAGGAGAGACCCTTCACCCTCCTCGCCCTTCACCTCTTCACCTCTTCACCTGTCAGTCCAGGTACCGTCTCGTCAGGTCGCCGTACGCGTCGATCCGGCGGTCGCGCAGGAACGGCCAGTGGGTGCGGCTCACGTCGACCTTGGCGAGATCGCAGGAGGCGACCAGAACCTCCTCGTCCTGGCCTCCCTTCACCAGAATCCGGCCGCCGGGATCGGACACGAAGCTGCCGCCCCAAAACTCGATCCCGCTGCTGGGGTCGCCCTCATGGCCGACCCGGTTGACCGCGCAGACGTACACGCCGTTGGCGATGGCGTGGCTGCGCTGCATGGTCTCCCATGCCGCCTGCTGCTGGGCGCCGTGCTCGTGCTTCTCGGCCGGGAGCCAGCCGATGGCGGTAGGGTAGAACAGGATCTGCGCCCCGCCCATCGCCGTGAGCCGCGCCGCCTCGGGGTACCACTGGTCCCAGCACACCAGGACGCCGATCCGGCCGAACCGGGTGTCCCAGCTCCTGAATCCCAGGTCCCCCGGCGTGAAGTAAAACTTCTCGTAGTAGAGCGGATCGTCCGGGATGTGCATCTTGCGATACTTGCCGAGGTAGCTGCCGTCGGCATCGATGATCGCCGCCGTGTTGTGATACAGCCCCTCCGCCCGCTTCTCGAAGAGGGAGGCCACGATCACGACGCCCAGTTCCTCGGCCAGCGGGGCGAGCGCACCGGTGGAGGGACCGGGGATCGGCTCGGCGAGGGCGAAGTGCCGGTGGTCTTCGGTCTGGCAGAAGTACCGGCTGCGGAAGAGCTCCTGCAGGCAGACGATCTGCGCGCCCTTCTTGGCCGCCGTGCGGATCCCATGGATGGCCTTGCGCATGTTCTCGCCGGGGTCCTCGACGCAGCGATGCTGAACGAGGCCGAGGGTGACGCTGGTCGCGGCGGGGTCGGTCATGGGGGTGAATGATAACGGCGGGTCCGGCGCATGACAGTGGCTCCGTGACGCAAGTCACGACGCCGTGACCACACTGCATCCGATGTTTCGTCGGTCCGTGTGGAGGCCGATCCATGCGGGTCGAGCCTCCGCCTCATACTACGAAAGGACGATCTCATGGACGCGACGGCGTGCAGAAGGGTGGCCACTGCAGGGGGAGTCGTACGACTGGTCGCATTGGCGTCATTGGTCGCCTTGGCGGGCTGCGGAGGCGGCCAGCGGAAGGACGTGGCCGCCGGCGCCGCAGCGGACACGACAACGCCGTCCGCCGCGCCGGCTCCGATCGACACGGCGGCGCGGGACACCGCTGCGAAGGCCGACACCGGGATGAAGGCGGACAGCGCGGGGATGAAGGCGGACAGCGCCAGGACGCAGAGGGCCGCGCCGGCCAAGCCGAAGAAGGCATCCGCGCCGAGTTCTTCCAAGCCTGCCGCCGACACGGCCGCCACGCAAACGGCCGCCACGCAAACGGCCGCCACGCAAACGGCCGCCGCGGATGCGCCCCTCCGGGACCAGTACCATCAACCTCCCCGCGATACCGTATCTCAGGAGGTCTATGACGGCTGGAAGCAGTTCAACCTGAACTGCGCCCGCTGCCACGGCGAAGACGTCACCGGCACCACGATCGCGCCCCATCTCATCATGTCGCTCAAGCCCGACGGCGCCATCAATACCAAGGAGCTGTTCGTCAGCACCGTCTGCTCCGGTCGTCCCGCCAAGGGCATGCCGGCGTGGTGCTCGCTCGGGCTCGGAATGGACAAGATCCAGGAGATCTACTCGTACGTGAAAGGTCGGAGCGATGGGAAACTTGCGCCGGGCCGCCCGGCGGTTCGAAGTCAGAGCTGAGGTCGCTCGAGAGGTCAGCCTCCGGGCAGGATCTCCACGGTCGCCTTCCCGAGTCGCACCGGCCAGCGCGGGGTAACGGATTCGCCCTGGCGGGTGCGGTCGAGCCCGCGCTCGGACTTGGCGACGGTCTCGATCGGAAAGCGCCATTCGTCGGGTGGCGTGGCATACCGGAGCTCGAGCTCGCCGGCCAGCGAGAGCTCCGGGGCAAAGCTGTCCTCCGGGTCGGAGAGACCGCGGTCCCACGCGTAGCTCATGGTAATGCGGCCGTCGGCCTCGAAGCGGATGCGTTTCGTCAGCCCCTCCCGCCCTTCGCCCACCGTGCAGCTCAGCTCCAGTCCGTGCCTCCGCTTCGTAACGGAGCAGGCGCAGCAGCTGCGCCGAGCCCACGAGAGCACCGGCCAGTAGGCGCCCCGGGCGTAATCCTCGAATCCCACCCCTTTCGGGAGGACGCGCTCGTTCGAGAGCGCACGGTCCTCGGCGTCGAGCGGCGGGCGCTCGTCGAGCCGGATGCTGGTCTCGATGTCGTGGATGCTGGCGGTCCCCCCGTTGCCCTGGCCATGCAGCGCGGCCTGTCGCTCCAGCGCGAAGTCGTGGTAGGCCTCGCGCCGGCGGGTCAGCACGTTGGCGAAATTGATCCCCCGGCCGAAGAGGGTGTACTCCTCGATGGCTCCGCCGCGATACGGACTCACGATGGCGGAGAAGCTGCCGGAATGAATCCAGATCTCCTCGTGACCGTCGCCGTCGATATCCACCCGCTCCCAGGCGAGCGCTTCACCCCGGCGCAACGTGCCCTCCGCCGCGGCGAGGTTGCGCCACACCGCATCGCGCAGATGGGGGAGGTAGAGTCCGCCGAACACGCCATGCCAGTAGGCGTCGTTGCACTGGGCCCGCCCGATCATCCGCCGCACCTCGGCTGGATCGCCCCGGTCCCGGGTCAGCGTCGACAGGGCCATCATCTTCTTGTGCATCCGGTTCGATTCCGAATACTTGACGAAGAAGTTCCGCCAGTGCGCCCCGCGAATCAGCGCGCCGTCGGGGCCGGCAATGCGCGCCTCGCCGAGATCGCGCTCCAGGTGGGCGAGCCGGATCGCGGCGTCGGGCGGCAGGGACCATCCTTCCATCTCCCGATACGAGCAGGTGGGCAGGTACGCGACGCCGCCGCTGGGGACCGCCTCTAACGCCTCGTCGAGCCGGCTCAGGCGAGCCTCTCCACCCTCCACCAGCCGCCCGACCGTCGCGATAAACCGGTCGAGCCAACCCTGCCCGTATACCCAGTCCTTGGTGCCGGGCCAACCGCCGAATTTCTCGCCGTCGTCGGCCAACACGGCGAGCTCGCTGCCGGCGTGGCGCAGGCCGCGCAGATAGTCCGCGGTCTCCTCCGGCGGCCGGAAGGGGATCAGGTACCGCAGCCGCTCGTCGATGGGGAACAGGGCCACGCGCTTGCCATCGCTCTCGGTCCAGAACGGCGCGTGGAGCTGCTCGGTGAGGAAGCCGGTGGCGAGGAAGTGACGGTCGTCCACGAGCGCGTAGCGGACTCCGGCATGCGACAGGTCGGCCGCCAGATCCGGCTCCCAGACCCGCTCGGTGAGCCAAAGCCCCACCGCCTCCACGCCGAACCGTGACCGGAGGGCGTCGCGCAGCCAGTGGATCTGCTCCACCCGGTCGCGGCGGCCGAGCGCGGCCAGCACCGGCTCGTAGAACCCAGCGAGCAGCATCTCGATCTTGCCGTCCGCCACCAGTCGACCCAGCCGATCGAGATAGGACGACTCGTGCTGTTCGAGCCATTCGAGGAGCGGGCCCGACATGTGGAGCACGACCGGCAGGAACTCCCGATCGGCGAGGGTATCGAGCAGTGGCCGGTAGACGTCCTCGACGTGCTGGGCGAACACGTGGTCGAAATTGCCGACCGGTTGGTGGAGGTGGAGGCCGAAGACGAAGCGGATCGCGGCCATCGTCAGCCCAGCGCGAGAGAGCGCGAGCCGCCGAGGGCGGCAGCGACCGCCGGAATCACATCGGGGAACAGATGATCGCGTTGGGCCAGCACCTCGGCCCGGCGCTGGGCGGGTCCGAGCGCATCGCCTCCGCCGTCGGTCAGGGCGGCAACGAGCGCCTCGGCATCGGCGCAGTGCTCACGAAAGCGCCGTTCGGCGTAGTCGGCGGCGGCTCCGGTGGAGATGATGAACTGCCAGTCCGAGGATTGCGCCAGGAGCAGCTCGCGGGTGGCCTGCTCCAGCACCGGTCTGGCCCCGGGAGTGGCGAGGGCGCGAGGTGCCACATCCCAGAAGGAGGCTTCGAGCGGCCAGAGCCGCTCCCAGGTCCAGGCCGTCCGGTCGTTGAGCCACATGGTGAAATCGCCGTTGGCTCCCCACGATCCCTGCGGGAGCTTGAGCCCGGTGCGCGGCGGATGCTGCGCGAGGTGACGCGAGCCGGTCGCCGGCCGGATCCGGTCCTGGCAGCCGGTCAGCGCGCGAAACATCGCCCCCAGAAACTCCGGGCCTTCGAACCACCAGTGCCCGAAGAGCTCGGTGTCGAAGGGCGCGACGACCACCGTGCCGCGTGAACGCGGCTCCGACGCCGCGATGGCGGTCAGGACGCCCGCGAAATGCTCGGCGTGGTGTCTTGCCCGATCAAAGGCGGCCGCCGGGTCGTACTTCGCCTTGGCACCGAGGTCGACGCCCGCGCCGGTCACTTTCCAGAGCTTGAGCCCCCCGGGCCAGCGCATCTTGTGAAACTCGAGATACGCCTCGTCGCCCGGATACCCTTCGAAGCGGCTCCACACCTGCATCGACGCACGCGGATCGCGGACGAACGCAGCCATGTCGGCGGAGCCACGGGTTTGCGCCACGCGGTACGCCTGGTACGGCGACCGCCGCGACGGCTCGGGCTGGATGTGCTCCATCGTATCGCGCACGGCGGGGTCGCCGCCGGGGTCGCCGGAGACGCCGAGCGGCCGGCCCGCGTCGGCCAGGTGGGCATCCACGAAGAAGAAATGAAATCCGGCATCGGCCAGGTGCTCCTCGATGCCCCGTCGCAACCCGGACCGGGGCGCGGTGGGCCACGGGTCCCACGGGCCCCTCGGACGGTACGCGCACTCCGGCAGCCAGCAGCCGACGGGGGCGCGCCCGAAGAGCCTCCGATGCTCCGCGGTTCCGACCGCGAGCTGGAGCCGGATGCTCTCATCACGCGCGAGCAGGGGAAGGAATCCGTGCGTCGCGGCGGAGCCGATGATCTCGAGCCGGCCGGCCGCCTCGAGGGAGCGGAAGGCCCCGACCAGATCGCCGCCGGCCTCATGGAAGCGGCGGCGAAGCCGGAGCAACCGGTCGCGCCAGAACTCCACCAGCGGAAGCAGATGGCTGTCGCCGGTGACGGCCAGCGAGGCGGGAGCTTCGGCGCAGGTGGTCAGACGCTGGTCGAAGTAGGACTCCATCTCCCGGACGAATTCCCCGCTCGCGAGCTGATTGGCGAGCACCGGCGTGATCCCGACGGTGACCGGCGCCGGCACCGACTCCGCCGCGAGGTGCTGTAGCGCCTCGAGCAGCGGCAGGTAGGTATCGAGCGTGGCCTCGCACAGCCAGTCGCTGCCATGGGGCCAGCGGCCATGATTGAGGACGTAGGGAAGGTGGCTGTGCAGCGCGAGGACGAAATCCACTGGCGCTCGCGTCACCTGCCGGCGCCCGACCGCGCCAGCGCCCGGCGGTACACGTCGAGATAGGTACCGACCGATCGCTCCCAGCTGAAGTCCCGCCCCATGCCGCGTCGCATCATCGCGGTCCACCGGGCGCTGTCGCGATAGAGCGTCGTCGCCCGCAAGCCCGCTTCCTCGAACGCGGCCGGGGTGTACGCGTCGAAGCTGAACCCGGTCACGCCGTCGTTCACCGTATCGGATAGCCCGCCGACGTTCCGCACCAGGGGCGGGGAGCCGTAGCGTTGCGCTCGCATCTGCGTCAGCCCGCAGGGCTCGTACAGCGACGGCATCAGGAAGATGTCGGCGCCCGCGATGAGCCGGTGCTCCAGCCGGTCGGTGAAGTCGAGCTGCACGGCGATGCTGTCGGGCGCCGCCGAGGCGAGGTCCGCGAGCGCCTGCTCGTAGCGAT
This sequence comes from uncultured Gemmatimonadales bacterium, assembly GCA_963757525.1. Taxonomy (GTDB): domain Bacteria; phylum Gemmatimonadota; class Gemmatimonadetes; order Gemmatimonadales; family GWC2-71-9; genus CAVVWJ01. The sequence goes on along the minus strand of CAVWRM010000001.1, from coordinate 147,680 downwards.
GCTCGCCGGTGCCCAGGAACACGAACTGGGCGCCGGAGGACAGGAGCCCGCGCGCGTCGAGGATCAGATCGAGGCCCTTCTGGGTCACCAGCCGCCCCGTCATCCCGAACAGCGGGGTGCGCCGGCGCTGGGGCAGGCCGAACGACCGCTGCAGGGCGGCCTTGCACCGCTTCTTCCCTTCGAGATCGTCCCCGTTATAGGTCGCGGTGATCTGGGGATCGGCGGCGGGATCCCAGAGATGCCCGTCGATGCCGTTGAGGATACCCACCAGGCGGTCGCCGAGCTCGGTGAAGACGTCGTGCAGGCCGAACCCGCCGCCGGGCGTGCACAGCTCTCTCGCCTGCGTCGGGCTCACCGTGGTGATGTAGTCGGTGAAGACGAGGCCGCCCTTGAGGAAGTTGACCTTCCCGTACCACTCGAGCTGATGCCAGTTGTACACCGCCCAGGGCAGCCCGATCTCCGGCACTACCTCGGGCCCGAAATGCCCCTGATAGCCGGGATTGTGCACCGAGAGAACGGTCGAGGCCGTGCGGGCGAATCGCTCGCTCCCGAACGCGGTGCGCAGGTACACCGGCACGAGCGCCGTGTGCCAGTCATGGGTGTGGATCAGCACCGGCCCGGTCACGAGCCGGGGCAGCGCCGTCAGGGAGGCGAGCGCGAAAAAGGCGAACCGGCGGAAGTTGTCGCTGTAGTCCGCGGCGTTCTCGCCGTAGATGCCGGCGCGGTTGAAGAACTCCCGATGCTCGATGAAGTACACCTGGGGTCCCCTCGGCTTGCCGGCCACCCGGAACACCCGCGCTTCCTCGTTGCGTGGCCCCACGGGCACCAGGAAGGGCGGCCCCACCGGCTCGAGATCGGGATCGTGGTCGCGCACGGTCCGGTAGAGCGGCAGGATCACCGCCACGTCGAGGCCGGCGGCCTTCTGGAAGGTGGCGAGTCCGTTCACCGCTTCGGCGAGTCCACCGGTTCGGGCGTAGGGATAGTACTCGGCCGTGATGTGCACGATGGTCACGGGCTGGCCGCTCGGGGCGGCGAGCGCCGGCTGGTGAACGGCGGGTTCGGCTACGTCATGCGGTAGGTGGATCGTCACCGGAATAGTCCCCACGCATGGCAGGCGCGTAATGGTCCTGCACGTAATTCTCGACCATCCGGCGGCCGGTGAAGCGGCGGCCCGCGAGGCGAAGCGCGTGCCGCATCTTTTCCACCCAGCCCAGCGGAATGCCGGCCGAGTTGCGTGTGTAATAGAGAGGTATCACCTGCTCCTCGAGGAGCCGGTAGAATTGGGTGGCGTCGGCGGCATCGGCATCCTCGGTCTCGCCGGCGGGGGAGATCCCCCACCCGCCGAGCCCATCGTACCCTTCCTGCCACCAGCCGTCGAGGGTGCCGAGCTGCGGGACACCGTTCAGCGCCGCCTTCATGCCGCTGGTGCCCGACGCCTCGAGCGGGACCCTCGGCAGGTTCACCCAGAGGTCCACGCCCTGCACCAGCAGGTGCGCCAGATGCATGTCGTAGTCCTCGAGGAAGGCCACCCGGCCTTCGAATTCGGGGTCGCGGGTGAAGTGATAGACACTCTGCAGCACTTCCTTGCCCGGGCTGTCGGCGGGGTGGGCCTTACCCGCGAAGATGATTTGCACCGGCCGACGGGGATCCACCAGAAGGCGGCGCAGCCGCTCTAGATCCCGGAACACGAGGTTGGCCCGCTTGTAGGTCGCGAACCGCCGGGCGAATCCGATCGTGAGCGCGGTCGGATCGAGCAGGGTGCCGGCGCCCACCACCTGGGCCGCTTCCTTGAGCTGGGTGGCGAAGCGCCGTCGCGCGTCTTCCCGGATGAAGTTGCCCAGCACGAGCTTGAGACGATTGTGGGCATCCCAGAGCGTGGCGTGGTCCAGCGTCAGAACCTGATCCCAGAGGACGGGATCGTCGAGACGGTTGCCCCAGTCCGGGCCCAGATGGGCGTCGAGCAGCCCCATGATGGGACTGGCCATCCAGGTGGCGAGATGGACGCCATTGGTGACGTGGCCGATGGGCACCGTCTCCCAGGGCCGTCCCGGCCAGAGCTCGCGCCAAAGATTGCGGGACACTTGGCCGTGGCGCCGCGATACGCCGTTGAGGTGCTTGGAGAGCCGCATGGCCGTCACGGTCATGTGGAACTGGCCAGGCAGCTCGGGATGGGCGCCCAGGGCGAAGAAGGCCTTGCGGTCGATCCCCAGCTCCTTCCACACCGGTCCCGCGACACTCTCGAGCAGCTCCGCCGCGAAGGCGTCGTGGCCGGCCGGCACCGGCGTGTGGGTGGTGAACACGCTGCGGCCGCGCACCTCGTGCACTGCGTCGGCGTAGCTCATCCCGTTGGCCACGCACTCCCGGAGCCGCTCCACCAGCATGAACGCGGCGTGCCCCTCGTTGGCATGCCAGACAGCGGGCTCGATGCCCAGCGCCCGCAGGACACGCACGCCGCCCACACCCAGGATCCATTCCTGCCGCACGCGCAGGTCGGGACCGCCGGCGTAGAGCTTGTTCATGAGTCCGCGATCGTCGGGGTGGTTGACATCGAGGTTGGTGTCGAGGAGGTAGATCGGCGCGCGGCCCACCATGATCTTCCAGGCCCGGACATGCACGGGCCGGCCCGATGTCTCGACGGTGGCGAGGTAATCCTCCTGCCGGCCCGCGACGGGGACGAGGGGCGTGAGGCTGATGTCGAACTCCTCGTCGCTGTCCTGCTGCCAGCCGTCCATCCGCAGCCGCTGGTCGAAGTACCCCTTCAGATAGAAGAGCCCGACGCCCACCAGCGGCACACCCAGGTCGCTCGACGACTTGCAGTGGTCGCCGGCGAGCACGCCGAGGCCGCCCGAATAGATGGGCACGGAGTTGTGGAGCCCGAATTCGGCGCAGAAGTACGCGACGGGGCGTCCGTTGAGCTCCGGGTGGGTCTGAGCGAACCAGGTGTCGCTGCTGGAGATGTCGTGGCCCATCTGGCCCACCACGTCGTCGTAACGCCGGAGGAAATCGCTGTCGCTGGCGCAGGCGGCGATGCGGGCCGGGTCCACCCGGCAGAGCAGCTCCAGCGGGTTGTGCCGGGTCTGGTGCCAGAGGGATTCGTCGATGCTGCGAAAGAGTCCCCGCGCCTCCCGGCTCCAGCTCCACCAGAGGTTCATCGCGAGCGCGGAGAGGCCTTCGATGCGGGCGGGAAGATAGGGAATGCGGGTGTTCGGGTGGCTCATGGGCTCCAAGTATAGACGGAAGGCTTGACCGACGGAAAGACGGAAAGGTGTGGAACTGCGGATCTTCGGATCTAGTCCAGCCCCGCCGGATCGCTCTCCAGTCGCGTCCGATCGCATCCCGGCCTGACGGATCACGTTTTCGGCTGCCGCCTCGCGCCGCCGGTCTGCCCCATCGCATTGCCGGCCGGCCGCCTCGCGTTCTCCGTTCAGCCCTTCCGCCGTTTCCGCCCCTAATGCACCAGCTTCTTGTAGCGGATGCGATGCGGCTGGTCGGCCGATACGCCCTTGCGGCGCTTGTAGTCGGCGGCGTACTCCTGGTAGTTCCCCTCGAACCACACCACCTCGCTGTTCCCCTCGAACGCCAGGATGTGCGTCGCGATACGGTCGAGGAACCAGCGATCGTGGCTGATCACCACGGCGCAGCCGGGAAAGCCCACCAGCGCCTCCTCGAGCGCGCGCAGCGTGTCGACGTCGAGATCGTTGGTCGGCTCGTCGAGCAGCAGGAGATTGCCGCCGCTCTTGAGCAGCTTGGCGAGATGGACCCGGTTGCGCTCGCCGCCGGAGAGCGTTCCCACCTTCTTCTGCTGGTCCGCGCCGCGGAAGTTGAATCCCGCGCAATAGGCGCGCGCGTTGACGGTGCGCTTGCCGAACTGGAGCTGGTCCTCGCCGCCGGAGATCTCTTCGTAGACGGTGCGGTCCGCGTCCAGCGACTCGCGCGACTGGTCGACATACGCGATCCGGACCGTCGAGCCGACGGTGAGCGTGCCGGCGTCGGGCGTCTCCTGGCCCGCGATCATGCGGAAGAGCGTCGTCTTGCCCGCACCGTTGGGTCCGATCACGCCGACGATGCCGCCGCGCGGGAGCGAGAACTCGAGGTTCTCGAACAGCAGGCGGTCACCGTATCCCTTGGCCACGTCGCGTGCGATCACCACCTCGTCGCCCAGGCGATCGGGCACCGGGATGACGATCTCGGCGGTCCCCTCGGTCTGCCGCTCGGCCTCCTGGCGCAGCTCCTCGTAGCGGGTGATGCGGGCCTTGCTCTTCGCCTGCCGCGCCCGGGGGGCCATCCGCACCCACTCGAGCTCGCGCTGGAGCGTCTTCTGCCGAGCGGAGGCTTGCTTCTCCTCCTGTGCCAGCCGGCGCTGCTTCTGGTCGAGCCACGACGAGTAGTTGCCTTCCCACGGAATGCCGGCACCCTGATACAGCTCGAGGATCCAGCCGGCCACGTTATCGAGGAAGTACCGATCGTGGGTGACCGCGACCACCGTGCCGGGAAATTCGGCGAGGTAGCGCTCCAGCCACCACACGCTCTCGGCGTCGAGGTGGTTGGTGGGCTCGTCGAGCAGGAGCATGTCGGGCTGCTCGAGCAGCACGCGGCAGAGCGCCACCCGCCGCCGCTCGCCGCCCGACAGCGTGCTCACGTCGGCATCGCCCGGCGGCAGCCGGAGCGCGTCCATCGCCATGTCGATCCTGTGGTCGAGCTCCCACAGGCCGAGCGCGTCGATCCGCTCCTGGAGGTTGCCCTGCTTTTCCAGGAGCCGGGTCATCTCGTCGTCCTCCATCGGCTCGGCGAACCTGGCGCTCAGCTCCTCGAACTGGGTGAGCAGGCCACGCTGTTCCGAGACGGCGACCTCGACGTTGCCACGCACATCCTTGGACGGGTCGAGGTGGGGCTCCTGCGGCAGATATCCGACCCGGGTGCCCGGGAGCGGACGCGCCTCCCCGAGGAAGTCGTGATCCACGCCGGCCATGATGCGGAGCAGGGAGGATTTCCCCGCGCCGTTGGCACCCAGGACGCCGATCTTGGCGCCGGGATAGAAGGCGAGGTGAATGCCCTTGAGGATCTCGCGGGAGGGAGGCACGACCTTCCGCAGGTCGCGCATCGTGAAAATGTATTCGCCGGCCATAGGGCGGGGAATATAGCGGCCGAAAGGGCGAAAGGGCGAAAGGAGCGTCAAACGAAAAGGGCGCCCCAGCGGGAGCGCCCTCGGTTCGTAAGGGGAGGGATCAGCTGACGTGCTTGTTGACCAGCTTGGTCATGTCGAACATGGAGACCTGCGACCTGCCGCCGAAAACGGGGCGGAGGTTTTCGTCGGCGTTGATGGCGCGGCGATTCTTGCTGTCCTGGAGACCGTGCCGCTTGATGTACGCCCAGAGCTTCTTGGTGAGCTCGGTGCGCGGCAACGGATTCGAGCCGACGACGGCGGACAGGGCGCTGTCGGGCCGCACCGGCTTCATGAACGCCGCGCTCGGCGTGCGCTTCTTGCCGGACTTCTTCGCGGCCTTCTTCGCGGTCCTCTTCACGGCCTTCTTGGCGCTCTTCTTGGCGGATTTCCGTTTGGCGGTCTTTTTCTTGGCGGCCATCGCGCGTCTCCCAGTTGGGATGTGAGGTACCGTTCGTGCCTCGATACCGGCGAAACTACCGAGACAAACAGTACACGGACGGCGCGAATTTACAATAGGGAAACGCCGGTTTTCCCTCGGGAAACGCCCCGGAGAGGGCGCGACCGGCCTATCTTCCTCGAGGTCTGTGCGGGGCTCGCGCTCCGCTTGTCCGCCTCTCGAACCGGTCGCCGCCATGTCTCGTCACCGTCCTTGGACTCCGTTCGCTCTCGCCCTGATCGCTCCCGCGGGCCTGGCCGCGTTCCACTTGCTTCCGCCCGCGCCGCCGGCATGTGGCACCAATAACGGCGGGCTCACGCTGCCGAAGGAATTCTGCGCCATCGTCGTCGACGACGACGCAGGGCCGGTGAGGCAGATGGCGGTGGCTCCCGACGGGGCCCTCTACGCCGCCATCGCGGGGAGTGGCCTGGGGGGGGGCGTCCGCGCCTATCGCGACCGCGACGGCGATGGAAAGCCGGACGAGCGCGAGAGCTTCGGCCCGCGTGGCGGCAACGACGTGGCCGTGCACGAGGGATATCTGTATCTCGCGCTCGACGACCGGATCATCCGCTGGCGGCTCACGCCCGGGAAGCTCGAGCCCGAAGGCAAGCCGGAGACGATCGTCTCCGAGCTGCCCCACGAGGGCAACCACGGGAAGAAGAGCATCGTCTTCGGCGGTGGAGACTCCATGTTCGTGAGCATCGGCTCCGCCACGAACAGCTGCCAGAAGCGCGACCGCGCGGCCAAGTCGCCGGGGATCGATCCCTGCACCGAGCTCGAGCGGCACGCCGGCATCTGGTATTACTCGGCCGGCAAGGCCGGGCAGACCTTCGCGTCGGGCACCCGGTACGCGACGGGTATGCGGAACCCGCTCGCGACCACCATTCAGCCCGGCACCGGCGCGCTGTTCGCCGCGATCCACGGGCGCGACCAGCTGGGGGACAGTTGGGGGTTCAGCGCACAGCGCAACGCGGAGAATCCCGCCGAGGAGCTGGTGGAGGTGCATCAGGGCGATGATTTCGGCTGGCCCTACTGCTACTACAGCATCGAGAACAAGGCCAAGGTGCTGGCACCCGAGTACGGCGGCGACGGTAAAGAGGTGGGCCGCTGCTCCAGGGCCAAGGACCCCACGATCGCATTCCCCGCGCACTGGGCGCCTCTGGCCCTCGCCTTCTACCCGTCGGACACGTTCGGCGAGAAGTACAAGAACGGACTCTTCGTGGCGTTCCACGGATCCTGGAACCGGGCGCCGCTGCCCCAGGCGGGCTACCGCGTCGTGTTCCAGCCGTTCGCAGGGGGGAAGTCTTCGGGGCAGTACGAGACCTTCGCCGCTGGAGCGGGCGGTCCGACCGAGCTGCGTGCGAGCGGTCTGGCGGTGGGAACGGACGGCGGGCTGTACATCAGCGCGGATCAGAACGGGAAGATCTGGAAGGTGGTGAAGAAAAACGGCTGAAGGCTCAAGGCTGAAGGCTGAAAAACTGAGGGCTCTTTCACCGCGAGAGAGCCATTAGCCTTCAGCCTTTCGCCTTCAGCCGATGGCCTTCAGCCGATGGCCTTCAGCGCTCTCTCCACTTCCCGCACATCCGGCTCGATCTCGATCGGCCGGTTCGCGTGGGGCGGCGCGGGCTCCGTGTCGCGGTGATACTGCAGCAGCGCTCCGGGGTCCTTGAGCACGTGCCCCGTCAGCACCACCACCACCCGCTCCGTCGGCTGCACCGTTCCGCGGCGAACCAGCGCGCGCAGGCCGGCTACCGCGGCTGCGCTCGCCGGCTCGCACCCCACGCCGCAGCCGTCGACCGCCGCCTTCGCCTCCATCAGATCCTGATCGGACACGGCGAGCACGACCCCGCTCGTTTCCCGGATCGCCAGCACGGCGCGGTCGTACGACGCCGGATTGCCGATCCGGATCGCCGTCGCCACCGTCTCCGCCTTCACCGTGTGGCGCGTGGCGAAATCCTCTTCGAAGCTCCGGAAGAACGGCGCCGCTCCCTCGGCCTGTACCGCGGCCAGCCGTGGCATCCGCGAGATCAAGCCCCAGGCATGGGCCTCGTGGAGTGCCTTCCCGAACGCGGCTGTATTTCCCAGGTTGCCTGCGGGCAGCACGATCCAGTCCGGCGCGTCCCAGTACAGCTGCTGAAGCAGCTCGAGCACGATCGTCTTCTGCCCTTCGAGCCGGTAGGGATTGATCGAGTTGAGCAGATAGACGCCGAGGCGGGCGCTCGCATCCTCGACGAGGCGAAGACAGGCGTCGAAGTCGCCGCGGACCAGGAGCGTCCGCGCGCCATAGGCGAGTGACTGACTCAGCTTGCCCATGGCGACGGCGTCCTTTGGCACGAAGACGAGTGCGGGAATCGCGGCCTGGGACGCGTAGGCCGCGAGCGACGCCGACGTGTTGCCGGTGGATGCGCACGCGACCGCGGTGGCGCCCACCCGGCATGCCTGTGTCACGCCCACCGTCATTCCCCGATCCTTGAACGAGCCCGTCGGATTGTGGCCTTCGTGCTTGAGCAGGAGGTGGTCCATCCCCGTCCACTGGTCGAGGGCGGGCCGGTGCAGCAGGGGCGTGTTGCCCTCCGGATGTGACACCACCTCGGTGGCGGCGGGAAGCACGACCTCCCGGAAGCGCCACACGCCCGAGGCCGTAGCGCCCGAGCGCTGGCCCCGGCGCTCGGTGAAGCGCTCGAGGAGCTCCTCACGGGTAAGGTCGGGCGCCCGGTGCCGCACCTCGAGCAGCCCGCCGCACAGGGGGCATCTCGAGCGCGGGTCGAGCTCCGGGATCTCGTTGCCGCAGGCAATGCACGCCTGCCAGCTCGACGGACGGTCGGTCTCGAACCTCATCGCGTCTCCCCCGGTGGTACCACACGGGCCCCTTGCCGGTCGACCTTCCCGATTCTCGCCTCGCTCCGCCGGCCGCAGCTCGTATAGGCCGCGACCATCGCCCTGGCGATGCGTTCGGCGTCGCGCTCGCCCCGCGCCAGCGCGAACGTCGTGGGCCCGCTGCCCGAGATCGAGCTGCCGTACGCACCGGCCGCGAGCGCGGCGGCCTTCGCCTCGGTGAAACCGGGCAACAGCCGTGCCCGTGCCGGCTCGGCGATGCGGTCGTCGATCGACCGTCCCAGGAGCGGATAGTCTCCGCTCGCGAGCGCCGCGACCATGGCGGCCACCTGGGCGGCCTGGTGCAGCGCCACGCCGCGCGCGATCTCCCGGGGCAACACCGAGCGGGCTTCGGAGGTCCGCAGCTCCTGATCCGGCCGGACCAGGACCACCACCAGATCCTCCGGAACCGGCAGCTGGATCACGTCGATCGGGTCCATCGAGCGGATCAGCACGATGCCGCCGAGCAGGGCGGGCGCGATGTTGTCGAGATGACGGCCCGCGACGGCTTCTTCCGCGACGAGACAGGCGTCGAGCAGCGCCTCTCGCGACAGCGGGTTGCCGAGCAGCGCGTTGACCGCGACCCCGCCGGCTACGGCCGATGCGGCGCTGCCGCCCTGGCCGCCGCAGAGCGGCAGGCCTTTGCGTACGCGAAGGGTGATGCCCCGCGTGCCCGTGAGGTTGGCGCCGGCGGCGGTGACAACCGCCTGACCGGCGAGCGCCGCGGCGTGACGCTTCGGATCCGTCGGCAGGCTCGGATGCCCGGGGTCGATCACCGTCAATCCCGGACGGTCGGTCCACTCGGCGCGCACTTCGTCGCCCGCGCCGGCAACCGCGAGGCCGACGATATCGAGCCCCGGCCCGACGTTCCCGACCCCGCCTGGTGCGAACGCGGTGACGGCCGCGGCCGACGTCATGCGCCGGCCAGGCGGAGAATGTCGTTCAGCACGCCGGCCGCGGTCACCTCCGCGCCCGCGCCGGGGCCGGTGATCACGAGGGGATTGGTGCGATAGCGCGCGGTGGTGAACACGAGTTGGTTGGCCGACCCCTTGATACCCGCCAGCGGGCTCGACGCGGGGACGGGGCGCAGCCCGACGGCAATCCTGGCCGGTGTCACGGTGGCCACGTAGCGGAGCACGGTTCCTTGCGCGGCTGCCTGGCGGACTCGGCGCGCCCACGCGGCATCGAGCTCCGGAAGTCGCTGCAGAAACTCCTTGAGCGAGAGCGACCGGGCCCACGTGGGGACGAGCGACTCCACCGACGCGCGCGACAGCTCGCCGGTGTAGCCGAGCAGCCGGCCGAGAATGAGCGCCTTCCGCCCGACATCCATGCCCGACAGATCCTCGCGCGGGTCGGGCTCCGTGTAGCCGCGGCTCATCGCGGAGCGTACCGCGCGCGAGAACGGCGTGCCGGCGCCGACTTCGCTCAGGACGTAACCCAGTGTCCCGGAGAGCAGCCCCTCGATCCGGTCGACCCGGTCGCCCGACTCGGTGAGCTTGTGGAAGGTGTCGATGATCGGGAGACCCGCGCCCACGGTGGCCTCGTGAAGAATGCGCCGGCCCCGCGCACGGGCCGTCTGCCACAGCGACTCGCTGACTCCCCGCCGTCCGGCGAGCGGGAGCTTGTTGGCCAGCACGAGATCCATCCCGTGGGTGAGCGCCAGCTCGAGTGCGGCGGCGGTGTCGTCCGCCGTAAGGTCCACCAGCACGGGCCGGGTCAGGGCGTAGCCCGCCATGTGGGCCACGGCTTCCTCGGCGGTGGCCGCCCGCCCTTTCGGCAGATCGCTGAGCCTGCGGCCGCGCCGCTTCTCCCGCCCGAGCGCCGCGAGCCGCCTGGCGCTCAGCCCCTGGGGATCGAACACGAAACCGGACCGGTCCACCACGCCGGCCACGCGGAGCGAGAGGGCGGGCCGCCGGACGCCGCCGATGAGACCGGCGAGCGTGCGCCCGATCTGACCGAAGCCGAGGAGGATCACCTCCATGCGCTCGGGCTGAATGACGGCGCCGCCGGCGATCCGGGAGAGCTGGAATGCCGCGTGAATCCGCCGCAGCGCCTCGCCCGCCTGCGCCGCGTCCACCACGACGGAGATGTTGAGCTCCGAGGAGCCCTGCGCGATCGCCACGACGTTGATGCGGCCGGCGGCGAGCGCCGAGAAGACGCCGGCGGCGATGCCGGGGGTGCCGTGCATGCCGAGCCCCACCACGGCGATCGTGGCCATGTCCGCCGCCATCTCCACGCCATCGATCTCTCCGCGCGCGATCTCCGAGCGGAACTCCCGTTCGAGGCTCTCCCTGGCGTCGGCTGCCGCGGCGTCGGGCACGCTGAAGCAGATGGAATGCTCCGAGGAGGCCTGGGAGATGAGGGAGACGGAGATGTGCCTGGCGTGGAGCGCGTCGAACGTGCGGGCCGCGATGCCCGGAACGCCGAGCATCCCGTTACCGGTGACGGTGATCAGCGCCTGGCCCATGGCGGCCGTGAGCGCCTTGACGGGGAAACGGGCTCGCGCCACCCGATCCGACACCTCGGTGCCGGGCGAGGAGGGATCGCCGAAGGGACGGACGAAAATCGGAATGCGCCTACCCGCGAGCGGAATGAGGGCGCGCGGGTGGAGCACCTTGGCTCCGTAATAGGCGAGCTCCGCCGCTTCGCGCGAGTGGAGCTGCGGAATGACGCGGGCGTCGGGCACGATCCGTGGATCGGCCGTGAGCAGCCCGGGCACGTCCTTCCAGAGGGAGACCTTCGATGCGCCGAGGGCGCGGGCCACCAGCGTCGCCGTGAGGTCGGTGCCGCCGCGGCCCAGCGTGGCGATCTCGCCGTCCGGCGTCGCGCCGATGAAGCCCGGCAGCACCGGCACGGTCCCGCGCGCCAGCAGCGGGAGGAGGACTCGCTGGGCCGCGCGGTCCGAGCGGGGATAGTCGGGCGCGGCGCGGCCGAATGCGTTGTCGGTGTGGATCACGTCGACCGCGTCGACGTAGCGGGCCCTGATGCCGTTCGCCTCGAGCGCCCCCGCGACGAGACGCGCGCTCAGCCGCTCGCCCCGGGAAACCAGATAGTCGGTGGTGCGCGGCGTCAGCTCGCGGAGCACACGGAGCCCCTGGGCCAGGCCCTCCAGCTCGTCGAAGGCCTCGGCGATATGGGCCAGCACCTCGGTGCGACCCCGCCCGGCGGGCAGCAGGGCGCGGGCGGCTTCGGCGTGGCGGCTGCGCAGGCGCGCGATGAGCGACGCCACCGTGCGCGAATCGCCGGCTCCCGCCTGCTCGGCCACAGCCAGCAGCGCGTCCGTCGTGCCGGCCATCGCGGAGACCACGACGACCGTGGGCTCGGGGCGATGGCGGCGGATGATGTCGACGGCGTGGCGGACGGCGGCGGACTCGGCCAGCGATGCACCGCCGAACTTGTGTACGTGAGGGGGTCGGCGTGATCGGGGCATGTTGGAAGCTAAAGGCTGAAGGCTGAAGGCTGAAGGCTGAAGGAATATCAGAGCCTTGAGCCTTGAGCCTTGAGCCTTCAGCTTTCCTCCATGCTCGCGCTCCTGAAGCTCCTCCAGTCCATCATCAAGACCCTGCACTCGGAGGGCACCCCGGGGCAGGTGGCGGCGGGGATCGCGCTCGGGAGCGCGCTGGGGCTGACGCCCCTCGTCAACGTCCACAACCTCCTCATCTTCGCCGCGATCGTGCTGCTCAACGTGTCCTTCGCCGGCGGCATGCTCGGGTGGGCGCTGTTCGTTCCGCTCGGATTCATCCTCGATCCGATCTTCGACGGCATCGGCCGAATCCTGCTCGTCGCGCCGTCACTGCGGGGGCTGTGGACCTCGATGTACAACGTGCCCCTCGTTCCCTACACCAACTTCAACAATACGGTGGTGCTGGGGAGCGTCGTCGCGTGGCTGGTGCTGGTGGTGCCGATCTTCTTCGGCGCGCGCTACGGCGTCGCCCGCTATCGCGCGACGCTTGGCGAGCGGGTCCGCCGCTCCCGCTTCTACCAGGCGGTCACGGCGTCGAAGGCGTACAACGTCTACAAGCTGTTCCGGCCGAACTGACCGATGACCGTGAAGATCTTTCGCTGGAAGGCCATCGGGCCCCTCCTCCTCCTGCTCCTGATCATCGGGGTGCTCCTCGCCGTCTTCGCCGAGCCGCTGGCGCGAAGCACGTCGGAGGAGGCGGGCACCGAGCTGCTCGGAACCGAGGTGGACATCGGCCATCTCGACCTCCTCCCGCGCGAGACGTCGGTGCGCCTCGAGCGGCTGCAGGTAGCCGATCCGTTCGATTCCACGCGGAACCTGGTCGAGGCCGCGCGGATCCTGGTCAAGCTCAATCCCGAAGCGCTGACCGAGAAGAAGCTCGTGATCGAGAACTTCGCGCTCAACGGCATGCGATTCGGGACGACCCGGGACAAGCCGGCGCGACGGGTGAAAGGCAGGGGATTCGCCCAGACGACGCTGCGCGCGGTACGCGAATGGGCCAACCAGTTCGACGTGCCGCTCCTGCAGCTCACACCTATCGACACGGTGAAGCAGCTGGTGCTGAACCCGTCACAGCTGGTCTCGGTGCAGGCGGCGCAGAGCCTCGCGGCGCGGACCGACTCGACCCGGCAGGCACTGCAACAGGGACTCAAGGCCGTCGACGTGGACGGCACGATCGACTCGGCGCGGGCGCTCGCGGCCCGGCTCCAGGGCGCGGACCCCCGGAAGCTGGGCATCGACGGCACCCGGCAGGCGATCCAATCGGTCAAGCAGACGCTCGATCGCGTGGGCCAGACCAGGAAGCAGATCGAGGATCTCGAACGGCAGGCGGGGCAGGGGGTCCAGCTGCTCGGCAGCGGCGTTCAGCAGCTCGACGAGGCCCGGAAGAAGGACTACGCCTTCGCCCGGTCTCTCCTCAAGCTGCCGAGCCTCTCGGCGCCGGATATCGGCAACGCGTTCTTCGGAAAGGTGAGCATCGACCGTTTCCAGCAGGCGCTCTACTGGGCGGAGCTGGCCCGGCACTACATGCCCCCCGGATTGCTGCCGCGGGAGAACGCCGGCCCCAAGCGTCTCCGGATGGACGGCACCGACATCATGTTCCCCAAGGAGCACGAGTGGCCGACGTTCCTGCTCCAGCTCGGCCAGATCGATTTCACCGTAGACACGTCCGTCGGCCCGCTGGAGGGCGCGTACCGGGCCAAGGTCCAGGGTCTGACCTCCGCGCCTGCTCTGTACGGCAAGCCCATGCTGGTCTCGGCCAGCCGCAGCGCCGCCGGCTCGGCGATCGCGGGGATCGATGTGGGGGCGCTGGTGGATCATGTGGGCGCCACGCCGCGCGATTCGGTATCGGCACGGCTGCGCGGCGTCAGGCTCCCCGCCTTCGACATTCCGGGGCTGCCATTCCGTCTCACGCCAGGCGTGGGCGCCGCCAACCTCACCTTCGCGCTGCGCGGGGAGCAGCTCCGTGGCCACTGGAACATCGCGTCCGACGCGGTGACCTGGTCGCTCGACAGCGCGGCCGCGGGTGGGAACACGCTCCAACAGACCGTATGGCGGGTGGTCTCGGGCCTCAAGTCCTTGAACCTCACCGCCGACGTCGGGGGCACCGTCCAGGCACCCCGGCTCTCGGTGTCTTCCAATCTCGACCGCGCGATCGCCGAGCGGCTCCAGGCGGTGGTGGGCGAGGAGGTCGCGAAGGTGGAGGCGAAGGCCAGGGCCAAGGTGGACAGCATCGTCGAGGAGAAGGTCGGGCCCGTCAAACAGCGGGTGGCCGCGCTGCAATCGGAGGCCACCGGGCGGCTGGCATCGGAGCGAAAGGGTCTCGACGAGGTGGAGCGGCAGCTTCAGGGGCAGCTCGTGCGTCTCAGCGGGAGTGCCGTTCCCGATATCAAGCTGCCGAAGATCAAGTTCTGATCGGCATTCTCGCCGACGGCGGTCACACGGCCCGCTCTCCGGATCGACGGGCACGAGCCTTGACAGCCAAGCCTGAGGCCGTTAAGTCCCCTGCGTTACTCCTTCAGCAAGGCGCTTCATACGGACACCAGCAGGGTTGTCCTCATCCGCCGCGCCGGGATTCGCCATGGCGACTGCGGCCGGTCGGCCAGCAGTGAACAGGAGCCTCCGTCGAGGTCACCCTGCGTCCCCTTCCGCTACATCCCGCATCGCTGCCATACCCCGAAGTATCCATATACATGACATGCGTTGGCCCGTTGTCCATCATCCCGTACATCTGACCCGGGAGGCGACATGACCGGCTGGCCTGTGAAGCGCAGGAGCGGGGACAGGTGGGCCCGGCGGAGTGCACTGTTGGCCGGAATTGGTTGTCTGTGCACGGCGCTGGCGTCGAGTGCGGCGGCCATGGTTCCTGGCACCGGACACGACGACTCCCCGGCACCTGCTCTGACCGGAGGCCCGCCGCCGCTGTCGTATGAGGCGTACGTCGCGGCGCGAGGCGGGGTTCTGCCGGGCTCCAGCCGGTTTGCCCTGGGCGCCCACAAGTCTGCCGGCATTCCCGCGTTCGCGAGAAAGTACGGCCTGCCCTGTTCCGCGTGTCACACCGCCTGGCCCGAGCTGAACGCCTTCGGTCAGCGGTTCAAGGACAACGGCTACCAGATCGGCAACGACCGCGACTCTCCCATCTGGGTCAACCCGTCCTACATCCCATTCGCGGTCCGCACCACACCGCAATGGCGCCTCGAGCGCACGACCAATCAGCCGGTCGACGCGGTGCCCGGCGACCCGACCAGCGGGACCGCAGAGCGGACCATCACCCAGTCGGGCTTCGATATCTCGGGCGCCGATCTCCTCATGCTCGGGACGCTCTACAAGGACATCACGTTCGGATTCGTGCCCACCGTCGAGGATGGCGAGGGCGTGGGGATCGAAGCCGCATTCGTCCGCTTCGACAATTTGGCCAAATCGCCGTGGGTCAACCTGAAGTTCGGCAAGTTCGAGCTGGACAACATGCTCTCCGAGAAGCGGTCGGTCATGCTCTCCGGCAACGGCACCTTCTACCAGAGCTATCACTTCGTGCCGGCGGGCGACGGGACCGACTTCGGGTTGGGTGATAACCAGATCGGCGCGGAATGGCTGGGCCATTCGCCGAACAGCTACTCGCGGGTCAGCGTCGCCGTGCTCGCCGGCTCCGATGGGGTGCCGGGCCTGCCCTCGGGCAAGAGCTACGACGGGACCTTTACCCTGAGTCAGGGGTTCGATGCCGGCCGCCTCGGCGTGGAGCGGATCGGTCTCTACGGCTATGTCGGCCGGCGGCCCACCGTCTTCGAGACCAGCGGAGGCGAGCCGATACCCGGGACCGGCACCGAGAACCGGACGTTCTACCGCTTCGGGGCGGTGGGCGACTTCTTCCTCGGGCGACTCGAATTTCTGCCGCTCTTCATGCATGGCTCCGACGACAAGGACCTCGCGGGTGGAACCCGGAACGCCACCTGGAACAGCGGGTTGCTCGAGACGCATTACTACATCAGCCCCCAGCTGATCCTCACCCAGCGCAACGAGATCATCCGGATGTCGCACCAAGCCGACCCGGCGATCCCCAAGACGCTCGGCAACATCGATGCGTTCACGTTCGGCTATCGCTGGTATCCGATCATGTTCAGCCGGGCCGGGCTCGCCATGCTCGGTGAGCTGTCCTTTACCAAGACGGTCGGCACCGTTCCCTTGAGCGGGGACGGAGTCGGACTCGACCCTCTCTCGCCCGACACGCCGGTCCACAGCACCAGTGTGCTCCTTGCACTCGACTTCGACTTCTGAGAGGAGGCCTCTGTGAGGACGAGAACTCCATCGGCGGTGTTCGCCTCGAGCCTGGGCCTTCTCCTGCTGGTGACCGGCCCGGGCCACGTCGCGGCACAAGACACTCAGGTCGGCTCGCTACACGGGAACGCGGCGGCCGGGAAGCACGACTATCGTCGTTATTGCATCGGGTGCCACGGTCCGGATGGCGACGGGAACGGGGAGAACGCGCAGTGGATCGACCCCAAGCCCCGGGATTTCACCGCCGCCGTCTTCAAGTGCCGATCGACGCCGACCGGGACGCTCCCGACCGACGAAGACCTGTACCACTCGGTCTCGCGGGGGTTCGTGCATTCCAACATGCCGTCCTGGCTGCCGCTCACCCGTCAGACACGGGTGGACCTCGTGGCGTACGTCAAGACCTTCTCCCCCCGCTGGCGGGCGCAGGGGGCGGGCACCCCGATCGCCGTTCCCCCGGAACCGCCGGCGACGGTGGAGAGCGAGCTCCACGGTCGCGAGCTCTTCCAGAAGCTGGAGTGCTGGAAGTGCCACGGCCCCGCCGGTCACGGCGACGGTCCCTCGGCTTCCACGCTCACCGATAGCAAGGACAACCCGATCCGGCCGTACAATTTCGCCAGCGGCTCGCGCTTCAAGTGCGGCGCGACCAACGAGGATCTCTACCGCATCTTCATGACCGGCATCGATGGCACGCCGATGCCGTCCTTCTCCGACAACATCAAGCCGGAGGATGCCTGGGACCTGGTCCACTTCCTCAGGACCCTCCAGCCTCCCCCATCGCCCGAGTTGACCATGTGGCAGGCGTGGCTTCCCGAACACGCGAAGGAGCTCAAGCCGATCGGTCCGGACCAGGGCGCGGAGTAATTCCCGATGATCACTCTCTCGAAGAACGGTCGCTCGATGCCAGTCAAGTCTCTCGCTTCACTCGGCCTGATGGTGGTGGCGGTCTCCGCCACCGCGGCGCTGGGCCACCACACCAACAGCCCCGGCAGCGTGGACGGCACCGTGACGTTCACCGGCACGCCGCCGAAGATGCGGCCGATTGACATGGCGAAAGAACCCTCCTGCGCCAAGCAACACCCCACCCCGGTGATGACGGAAAACGTCGTGACCGGGCCCGGCAACACCGTCGAGTGGGTGGTGGTGTACGTCTCGGGCGGGGATCAAGGCTCAACGGCCTCAACGGAAACCGTCCGGTACGATCAGAAGGGATGCGAGTATCTCCCCCATGTCGCCGCCCTTCAGGTGGGCCAGCCGTTGGAGATCTACAACAACGATCAGACCTCCCACAATATTCACCCGCTGGCGAAGCTGAATCCCGAGTGGAACAAGTCCCAGCCGCCCGGCGCTCCTCCCATCAAGACGTCGTACGCCAAGCCCGAGTTCATCGCCGTGAAGTGCAACGTTCACCCCTGGATGCACGGCTATTTTGCGGTGCTCAGCACGTCCCATTACGCGTTGACGGGTAATGACGGGAAGTTCAGCATCAAGGGGTTGCCGCCGGGCAAGTATACCGTGACGGCCTGGCACGAAAAGTTCGGCAAGCAGAGCCAGGAGGTGACGGTGGCTGAGGGCAAGCCCGCGACCGCCAATTTCGTCTTCAAGGCGCTGCCCTACTGATTCCGGGAGGCACGGCCGTGGGCAAACTGTTCGCCGCCATTCTGGGCGTGATCACGATCGTCTCGGGCGCGATCTTCGTGTCCCGAACCTGGTGGATGCCGGCCGACGTGTCGGTGCTGGGTGTGGGCATCGATCACCAGATGGCGGAGACGATGATCGCTTCGGGCATCCTGTTCGTCGCCGCCCAGCTGGTGCTGGCCACCTTCGCCTGGCGCTACGGAGACCGGGGGGACGGCCGGCCGATCCGAATCTTCCCCGGCGGCGCCATCCCCATGGTAGTGATCGCGAGCGTGCTGGTGGGCGCCGAGATCCTGGTGCTCACCCTGGTGGGCACCCGGGTCTGGGCCGGCATCTTCCTCTCGCCACCCGATCCGAAGGCGCTCCGGATCGACGTCCAGGCCGAGCAGTTCGCCTACTATTTCCGGTACGCCGGAGCGGACACCACGTTCGGCGCGGTCCATCCGGAACTGATCGACGACGGGAACAACAACTTCTTCGGTCTCGATCCGGCCAACGATACCACCGCCCGCGACGACATCGTCTCCGCCTCGCTCGTCGTGCCGGTCAACCGGCCGGTGCTCCTCACCCTGCACGCCAAGGACGTGGGCCACGCCTTCTACGTCCCCGAGCTCCGGATCCAGCAGGATTTCGTCCCCGGCCTGGTCATCCCGCTGCAGTTCACCGCGACCAAGGTGGTGAAGAAGGAAATCGTGTGCACCCAGCTCTGCGGGCTGGGCCACTACAACATGCGGGCCTATCTGGAGGTCATGCCGCAAGACCGGTTCGATCAGTGGATGCACGAGCAGGAGGGTCTGCAGTAGGCGGCCGTACCGGTCGACCCTCCGTCCAGCAGGTCGTCGCCCTCCCCTTCAGAGGCCAGGCTCATGCGTGACACACCGGCGCCACCCGTCGGCTATCATCGAGAAACGACGGACAAGATCGCGGTCCTGAAGCACGCGCCGCCGACGGGATTTCTCCGAAAGTACGTCTTCAGCCTCGACCACAAGGTCATCGGGCGTCAGTACCTCGATCTCGCCCTCGTCGCGGTGGTCACCGGCATGGTGCTCTCCTGGCTCATGCGGATCCACCTGGGCTTCCCGACGGCCGAGATCCCCGGTCTGGCCAAGATCGCGCCGAACGGCGCCGCCGGCGGGGTGATGACGCCGGAGCTGTACCTCTCGCTCATGACCATGCACGGCACGATCATGGTGTTCTTCGTGCTCACCACCGCGCCCTTCGCCGGCTTCGGCAACTTCGTCCTGCCGATCCAGGTCGGGGCGGAAGACATGGCGTTCCCGCGGTTCAACATGATGTCCTTCTGGGTCACCTGCGTGGCCTTCCTGGTGCTCATCGCCGCGTTCTTCGTCCCGTCGGGCCCGCCGTTGTCGGGGTGGACCGCCTACGCGCCGCTCAGCGCGCTGGGCAAGGACGCGGGTCCGGGGCAGGGCACCGGGCAGCTGCTGTGGGCCGTCTCGATCGGTCTGTTCTGCATCGGTCAGCTCCTCGGCTCGCTGAACTTCATCGCGACCACCCTCGACCTCCGGACCAGGGGCATGACGCTCGCGCGCCTGCCCTTCTCGACCTGGGCCTGGTTCATCACCTCGGTCATCGGGCTCATCGCCTTCTCGGTGCTGCTGCCGGCCTGCGTCCTCCTCATCCTCGATCACGTGGCCGGCACCAGCTTCTTCATTCCGGGCGGACTGGTCGTGAGCGACCGCCTGCAGCCGCACGAGGGCGGCTCCCCCCTCCTGTGGCAGCACCTGTTCTGGTTCTTCGGACATCCCGAGGTGTACATCGCCATCCTGCCGGGGTTCGGCATCGTCTCCCACATCCTGCCGGTGTTCGCCCGCAAGCCGCTGCTCGGTCCCCGGGTGGTCATCGGCTGCATGATCGCCATCGCCTTCCTGAGCTACACCGTGTGGGGGCATCACATGTTCCTGAGCGGGATGAACCCGGTATCCGCCACGCTCTTCTCGGTGCCCACCCTCATCATCACGATTCCGGCCACCATCGTCACGCTCCTCTGGATCGGCACGCTGTACGGCGCCCGCCTGCGCTTCACGACGCCGGCGCTGTTCTGCCTCGGCTTCATCTCGGTGTTCGTGAGCGGCGGCATCAGCGGGTTCTTCCTGGCCCAGCCATCCATCGACACCTACCTGCACGGCACCTACTTCGTGGTGGGCCACTTCCATTTCGTCATGGGCGTCGCGGCCATGTTCGGCATCTTCGCCGGGACCTATTTCTGGTTCCCCAAGATGTACGGCCGGATGATGAACGAGACGCTCGGCAAGATCCACTTCACGCTCACGTTCATTGGTGTGTACTGCACCTTCATGCCGATGCACTACCTGGGCCTGGCCGGCAACGTGCGGCGATACTCCGCGTTCACCGACGACTACATGAAGGGCTCGCTTCCGCTGCATCGGTTCATCACGATCGCGGCCCTCTTCACCGGCGCCGCCCAGCTCATCTTCTTCTACAACCTGTTCTGGAGCCGCTTCCGCGGGGCCAAGGCCCCGGACAACCCCTGGGAGGCGACGTCGCTGGAGTGGTCTACCACCTCGCCCCCGCCGTTCGACAACTTCGCGGGCCGGCACCCGGTGGTGGCCAATGGCCCCAACGAGTACGGGACGCCGGGCCCCGCCGGCGACTACGTGATGCAGGCGCCCGCGCTCGGATCGTCCTGAGATGACCGCCCACAGTCTCGGCCGGCCCGCCACGCCCGCCCGGACCGGGGTCTGGATCGGCATTGCGGCCATCGTGATGTCCTTCGGGGCGTACACGAGCGCCCTGGTGGTCCGCCAGGGCGCCGCGCCCGACTGGCACCATCTCGTGCTCCCCCGGCTGCTCTACCTCAATACCCTGGTGCTCCTGGCCAGCAGCGGCACGCTCGAGCTGGGACGCCGGGAGCTGAGGAGGCTCTGGGCCGGGGGTCCCTTCGCCGACGCCTCCGGCCTCACCTGGCTCGGGGCCACGCTCGGCCTGGGCCTGCTCTTTATCGCCGGCCAGGTCGTCGCCTGGCGCCAGCTCGCCGGCCAGGGACTCTTCCTGGCCACCAACCCCAATAGCGCGTTCTTCTACGTCCTGACGGCGCTGCACGGGCTTCACCTCCTGGGCGGCGGCGTCGCGCTCGGCTACATGATCCACCGGGTGCGGGCCACCCCGGGCCAGAGCACCGCCGCGGCGCTCGACGCGGTGTCGCTCTACTGGCATTTCATGGGCGTCCTCTGGCTCTACCTGCTCCTGCTCCTCGCATTCCGACTGTAGGCACCCGCTGGAGGTGTCGTGACCAAACCGGAGGGAGCCCTCGCCATGGGGCATAGCTTGATGGTGGAAGACTCGCCCTTCAGGATCGAGTCCAAGAAGCTCGTGATGTGGCTGTTCATCGTCGCCGACGCCGCCACCTTCTCCGTGCTGCTCTTCGGGTACGGCTACCTTCGGGTGGGCAGTCCGAAATGGGTCCGACCGTTCGCGTTCTTCCCGACGATTCTCAACGCGATGGTCATGACGGCGGTGCTGCTCACCAGCAGCCTCACGATGCTGGCCGCCGTGCGCGCCGCCGAGGCCGGGGGTGGCCGGCGCCGGGAGAGCGTGCGGTGGATCGTCGTCACGGCGGCGCTCGGCGCGGTGTTCGCGGCTCTTCACCTGCGGGAGTGGTTCGGCCTCATCGCCGACGGATGGAGCCCGTCGGCCAACCCGACCGGTGGGCCGCCGCTCTTCGGAGCCACCTTCTTCGGCATCACCGGACTCCACCTGCTGCACGTGATCTGCGGGGTCATCGCCCTCCTGGTGGTTGCGGTCGGCTTCCGCCGAGGACGGCTCGGGGTCGGCCATGTAGAGACGACGGGACTCTACTGGCATTTCGTCGACCTGGTGTGGATGTTCGTCTTCCCGCTGGTCTATCTCATGAACGCCCGCTAGCGGCGCCCATTGAAAGGCAAGGAGATGACTGCGACGGAATCGACGTCCGGCCCCGGCATGCGAATCTACCTCCTGGTGTGGATAGGCCTGCTCATCATCGTGGCGGTCGAAGTCGCCATGACGTACTTCCGTCCGTGGTCGGGAGTCCTGGTCGCCCGCCTGCTCGTGTTGGCCATCCTGGAGGCCGCGCTCGGCTTGATGTACTTCATGCACCTCAGGTACGAGCGCCCGCTCCTCTTCTGGAGCCTCATCCCGGGCCTGCTCTTCGTCCTGCTGATGATGAATCAGTTCTGGACCGATGCCCATCGCCTGCTGGCGCTTCGTCCGTGAGGCCCCAGCCGGCTGCCGGTGAGCGCCGCGGGCCATGATGGGTCCCATGCCCCCATCGGTCCATGCCATGCTGACCGCCATGGTGATCATGGTCGTGCCGGCGCTCTTCATCTGTGCCGGCATCGCCATGATGGCGTACCGGAGACGGAACAACTCCACCGGCGATTGATCCGGCCGTCGGGGGGGGGGGAGCTCACCCAATCGTGCCCGGTGCGTTCCCCTGGAATCTCTGCGCCTCACTCGAGCTTGGCTCGGGTGAGGCGCTTCGCACGGCAGGCACGGCAATGATCATCAGCCAAACGTCACACGAGGCGACCGGGGAAGCAGGTCTGGCCGGATCATGTTACGATCGCAAGTCGCCCCAGAACGCCATCCGGACTGGCCGGATGCCCCGGCCCGGGTAAACTTTGTGGCCGATTGTCTCCAGTTCTCTCCTTCGTGGAGTCTCGATGCGCATCGGAGTGCCCAAGGAGACCGTCCCTGGTGAGCGACGTGTCGCCCTGGTGCCCGAGTCCTGCAAGAAGCTCAAGCAGGCCGGCTACGACATCGCTCTGGAGTCGGGAGCGGGCGAGGCCGCCGGTTACCCCGACGCGGCATATCGCGACGCCGGCGCCGCGATCGAGTCCGATGCCGCCGCAGTGCTGGGCGCGGCGGACGTGGTCCTCAGAATCGGCGCCCCCTCGCTCGACGGTGGCCGCGACGAGGTCGCGTGGATGCGGCCCGGCTCGGTGTATCTCGGATCGCTCATGCCGCTGCGCAATCTCGCGGCGGTGCGCGCGCTCGCCGCGCGGAACGTGACGGCCTTCGCCACCGACGCGATCCCCCGCACGACGCGCGCGCAATCCATGGACACCCTCAGCTCGATGGCCAACATCGCCGGCTACAAGGGCGTGCTCCTCGCGGCCTCGGTCCTCAACCGGTACTTCCCGATGTTCATGACGGCCGCGGGCATGGTCCCGCCCGCCAAGGTGTTCGTCATCGGGGCGGGGGTCGCGGGGCTGCAGGCCATCGCGACCGCCAAGCGGTTGGGCGCCCACGTCACCGCTACCGATGTCCGGC
Source organism: uncultured Gemmatimonadales bacterium (assembly GCA_963757525.1). GTDB lineage: Bacteria > Gemmatimonadota > Gemmatimonadetes > Gemmatimonadales > GWC2-71-9 > CAVVWJ01. The sequence continues at coordinate 124,547 of CAVWRM010000001.1, read as the reverse complement.
CCGAGGTGAAGGAGCAGATCGAGAGCGTCGGAGGCAGGTACGTCGGGATCGAGCTCAAGGAGAGCGCCCAGGCCGGCGGAGGCTACGCCAAGGAGTTGTCGGACGAGGACCGGGCGCGCCAGCGTGAGATCCTCGGCGCCCAGGTCGCCCAGGCGGACGTGGTGGTCACCACCGCGCTCATCGGCGGCGTGTTCGCGCCGAAGCTCATCGCCGCCGAGATGGTGCGCCCGATGCACCCCGGTGCGGTGATCGTCGACCTGGCGGCCGACGGCGGCGGGAACTGCGAGCTGTCGCGGCCGGGGGAGACCGTCACCACCGATGGCGTGACCATCCTGGCGCCGCTCAACCTGCCCGCCTCGATGCCGTTCCACGCGAGCCTCCTGTTCTCCCGCAATCTCACCGCGTTTCTGCAGGCCTTCACCAAGGACGGCAGTTTCCAGCTGGACCTGAACGACGACATCCAGCAGGGAGCCCTCGTGACCCACGCCGGCGAAGTCCGGCACGCCCGGACCCGTGACGCGCTCGCCAAGGAGGACGCATGACTCCCATCGACCCGGCCGCCGCGGCGCAACCGGCCGATTTCTGGAGCCAGCTCTTCGTCTTCGTGCTCGCCTCCTTCATCGGGCTGGGCGTGATCCGCCGGGTGTCGCGGCTGCTGCACACTCCGCTCATGTCGATCACCAACGCCATCTCGGCCATCGCCGTGGTCGGCTCGATCATCGTCACCGGCGCGGACTATCCGCCGACGATCCGGCTGCTCGGGGGGATCGCGCTCTTCGCCTCGATGACGAACATCGTGAGCGGGTTCCTGATTACCGACCGCATGCTCAAGATGTTCAAGACCGACCGGAAGCCGGCGGAGGATAACGCGGTGGGGCCGGCGAGAACGGATGGGCGGGCATGATCCGCGACATCGTTCCGCTGTCCTACATCATCGCCACGGCGCTGTTCGTCTTCGCGCTGCACTGGATGAACGCGCCGGCCACGGCCCGGCGCGGCGTGTTCGCGGGCGTGGCCGGCATGGTGTTGGCGGTGGCCGCCACCTGGGCGGAGCCCGAGGTGGTGCACCACGGATGGATCGTCATCGCCATCGCCGCCGGATTCGTGGTCGGCGTACCGTTGTCCCTGGTTCCGCTGACGGCGGTGCCCCAGCGCACCGCCCTGTCGCACGCCTTCGGCGGACTGGCCGCCGGCCTGGTGGGCACGGCCAAGTACTATCTGTGGCTGTCCGAGGGCCCCGAGAACCTCACCGCCTTCCGCATGGTGGCGATCATCGCCGAGATCATCCTCGGCTTCCTGACGTTCACCGGCAGCCTGATGGCGGCCGGCAAGCTGCAGGAGGTGAAGTGGATCCCGCAGCGGCCGGTGACCTACCCGCTCCAGAACGTCAGCAACGCCGCCCTCCTGCTGATTGCGGCGGTGCTCGGCGTCGCGCTCGTCCTGCAACCGACCGCGTCGTGGGCGCCCTACGCGTTTCCGGCCATCATCGCCCTCGCGCTGCTCTTCGGCGTACTGCTGATCATCCCCATCGGCGGCGCCGACATGCCGACCGTCATCGCGATCCTCAACTCCTATGCCGGGCTGTCGGCCGTCGCGATGGGGTTCGTGCTCGACAACAAGCTGCTGATCACGGCCGGCGCGCTCGACGGCTCGAGCGGTCTCATTCTCGCCATCATCATGTGCAAGGCGATGAACCGGTCGTTCGCCAACGTCCTGTTCGGGGCGTTCGGCCAGGTGCAACAGGTGAAGGCGGGAGGGGAACAGAAGATCTACAAGTCCGAGACCATCGAGGGCGGCGCGCAGGTGCTGGAGCAGGCCAACTCGGTGGTGATCATTCCGGGCTACGGCATGGCCGTGGCCCAGGCCCAGCACAAGGTGCGGGAGCTGTACGACCAGTTGAAGAAGCGGGGGATCGGGGTCAAGTTCGCCATCCATCCGGTGGCCGGCCGCATGCCGGGGCACATGAACGTGCTGCTGGCCGAGGCCGACATTCCCTACACCGACCTGGTGGAAATGGACGAGATCAATCCCGACATGCCCCAGACCGACGTCGCCCTGGTGGTGGGTGCCAACGACGTGGTGAACCCCGCGGCCCGGACCGACAAGAGCAGCCCGATCTACGGCATGCCGATCATCGAGGCCGACAAGGCGCGGACGGTCTTCGCCATCAAGCGCAGCAAGAATCCCGGCTTCGCGGGGATCGACAACGAGTTGTATTTTTCCGACAAGACCTGGATGCTGTTCGGCGACGCCAAGCACGTCATCGGCGAGCTGGTGAAGCAGCTCGCCGGCGGCAGCGGCATGCACTGACCGACGAGAGGCGCGCCGTCGGCCCAATAGTTACCCTTCGATCATGGCGATCTCCACCACCAGGAAGTTCAGCATCGGCCTCTTCGCGGTCACCGCGATCGCGCTGCTGTTCGCCGGGATCGCCTATCTCAGTCTCAGCGAGCTCTCCAGCCGGTCCGGCTGGGTCACCCATACCAATCATGTTCTCCTCGCCCTCGAGAACCTCAGCGCCGACCTGAACGCGGCGGAGAGCGGACAGCGCGGCTATCTCCTGACCGGGAAGGCGGAGTACCTGGAGCCGTACTTCGCGGTGCGGGACGTGATTCCCACCCGGCTCTCCGACGTTCGCAGGCTGGTCCGCGACAATCCACTGCAGCGGGCGATCCTCGATACCCTGGATCAGGTCATTCCCGCCCGGCTTGCCGTGATTCAGGAGGCGCTCGACAGTGCCACCCAGGGCGGGCTCTCGGCCGGGGCCATCGTGGTGGGCCAGGCGAAGGGCAAGTTCCTCATGGAGCAGGCGCGCCGGCTCCTGCACCGGATGACGGACCAGGAGCGGATGCTGCTGGAGGAGCGATTGCAGGACCAGCGGGCCGGCGTTCAGCGGAGCAGCAACGTCATCACGGCCGGGCTGGGACTGGCGGTGCTCCTCTGCGCGATCGGCGCGATCACGATCATCACCGACCATGACACACGGACCCGCGCCACCGCGGAGATCGAGCGGCTGCGGCACGAGGCCGAGCTGGCGGCCGCCCGGGCGCAGGGCGAGGCGAAGCGGGCCGACGAGGAGCGGCTGCGGGCGGAGGACGAGGCCGTCAAGGCGGGGGACATGGCCGCGGAGGCCGAGCAATCGGCGCAGGAAGCGGCCGACGCGATGGTCGAGCTGGCGAGGAGCGAGCGGGAAGTCCGTGAGTTCTTCGAGAACGCGACGGTCGGACTCCATTGGGCCGGGCCCGACGGCATCATTCAGCGGGTCAACCGTGCGGAACTGGAGATTCTCGGCTACGACGCCTCGGAATATGTCGGCCGTCATGCCGCCGAGTTCCACGTCGATCGTGAGGTCATGGAGGACGTCCTTCGACGGGTCCGCGCGGGAGAGGCGGTCCTGAACCGGGAGGCCAGGGTCCGCTGCAGGGACGGCAGCATTCGGAACGTGCTGATCGATTGCAGCGGCTATCGGGAAGGCGATCAGTTCGTGCACACGCGCTGCTTCACCCGGGATATCACCGAGCGGAAGGCCGTCGAAGAGCGGCTGCGCCAGGTCGAGCGTATCGAGTCGGTGGGACGGCTGGCGGGTGGCGTCGCCCACGAGGTGAACAACCAGATGTCCGTGGTCCTGGGCGCCGTAGATTTTCTGCTCCGACGCCAGGATCTCCCTCCCGCCGCCCGGGCCGACTCCGAATTGATCCAGCAGGCCGCCGAGCGCTCCGCCGCGGTCACCGCCCAGCTGCTCGCGTTCAGCCGCCAGCAGATCCTTCGTCCCCAGATCGTCGACCTGAACACGGTGATCGCCGACTTCGAGCCGGTGCTCCGCCGGGTGCTGGGCGAGCGCAGCGTTCTCGCGCTCCAGCTCGAGGCCGGTATCCCGCGGACCCGGGCCGATCGTGGACAGCTGGAGCAGGTGCTCCTCAATCTGGCCCTCAATGCGGGAGACGCGATGGTGGGCGGAGGGACGCTGACCATCCAGACCGGCTACGCGGACCTCAACGACCGCTATGCCGCGGGCCGGCCGGGCATCGAGATCCGGATGGGCCACTACGTGTACATGCGTCTCTCGGACACTGGGCACGGCATTCCCAAAGAGCTGCAGGAAAAGATCTTCGACCCGTTCTTCACGACCAAGCCGGTCGGGCAGGGGACGGGACTCGGGCTGTCCACCGTGTACGGCATCATCAAGCAATCCGACGGGTATGTCTGGGTGTACAGTGAGCCGGGCATCGGCACGGTCTTTCAGGTATACCTCCCGGCCGACGAAGCCGAGGTTCCCGCCGTGGCCGAGCGTCCGTTGGCGGCACCGAGGAAATCGGAGGAGACCATTCTGGTGGTGGAGGACGATCACAGCGTCCGGGAAATGATCGTCCGCCTCCTGGTGGCTGAGGGCTACTCGGTGCTGGAGGCGCAGAACGGTCGGGAGGCGTTGACCGCGGTCGAAGGTCGCACCAAACCGATCGCGCTCGTCCTGACTGACGTTGCCATGCCCGAGATGGGCGGACAGGAGCTAGGAACGAGGCTGGCGGTGGTGGCTCCCGCGCTCCGGGTCATGTACATGTCGGGGTTCACTGATGAGGAGGTCCGAAGGCGGGGACTGCTCCAGACCGACACGCCGATCGTCCAGAAGCCGTTGATGCCCCAGATCCTGACCCAGCGGATCCGGACCATGCTGGATCAGGCCGGAGGGTGATGGGGGTCGGGCACTCGGCGGGTGAGCGGGCTGGTGGCTTGATGATGTCGCGACTCTGTATGGCATATCGATACTGATTCTCATCGAGACGTTCCTCTCAACGAGCGGCAACCGCTGCCAGCCGTGCCATCTCTGTGCCATCGCTGCAACTAACCATCCTGTCACGCTTTATCTAAGGTGTTGATTTTTCGTATCTTAGATGATATATTCGCCCGTCTTAATTTCAGTCGGCAGACGACCACTTCGGCATTGGTATGTGCGAGGGCGGGAGTCCTCAGGAGGCCTCTAGCGTGACGATTAAGGCACGTGGCAAGCGTCGCCCGGTGCGACCGGCGCAGATCGCTCGTGCAATCGATGAAGGCCGTGAGAGTCTGGATCTGTATCTCGATGAAATCAGCAGGGTTCCGCTCCTCAATCGCGAAGAGGAGATGGAGTTGGCGAGGAAGGCGTTCAAGGGCAACGTGGCCGCGCAGGAACGGCTCGCCCGCCACAATGTTCGCTTTGTCGTCTCGGTGGCCAAAAAGTTCCAGAATCGTGGCGTTCCACTCGTCGACCTGATCGGCGAGGGCAACCTGGGGCTCATGACCGCCGCCCGGAAGTTCGATCCGGACCGGGGGGTCAAGTTCATCTCCTATGCCGTCTGGTGGATTCGCCAGGCGGTTCAGGCGGCTATTGCTCGGCACGGTCGGCCTGTCCGGGTTCCGCTCAACCGCACCGCCGATCTGAGCCGCCTCGGCCGGACTACGACCCTCCTGAAGGACAGGCTGGGTCGCATGCCCACCACCGAAGAGCTGGCCCGCGCGACGGGCCTCACGGTGGAGGCGGTCCGCTCGCTGAGCGCGCTCAATTCCGAGGCGGTTCGTCTCGACCACCCCACCCGGGATGGCGAGGGCAACGAGCGGATCGAGCGGTTCACCAGCGGGGAGCAGGAAAGCACGGACATGAGCACGATGGCCAACAGCCAGACTCGGGACATCGAGGCGGCGTTGGCGGCGCTGCCCCCTCGGGATGCCAAGGTCCTGCGGCTCTATTTCGGACTCGACGACGGCAACAGCCGGACGCTCGAGGAGATCGGCCGGATGATGGGCGTGACGCGCGAGCGGATCCGCCAACTGCGCGACCGGGCCTTGCTCCGGCTGCGTGAGGGTGAAACGGGAGACCGGCTCAGAGACCTCGTGGCGTAGGAAATCCGGGCTGCGAGTCGCGGGACTCGGGCTCACTCCCAGCACTGGCGATCCTCCGGTTGCGGTTCCGGAGGATCTTTTTTTGCGACCCGCGACCCGCGACCCCGTGACTCGTATGGCATTCTGGCGTCCAGTCTCCCACATCGACGATGAAGCCTTGCGGCGAGGCCTGCGCGCTTTTCAGGGAGATGGGGTATGCTCGCAGGTGCGGGACTCCCTGCTGAACGGACCCCTCCTGGTCGGCTTCGCGCTCCTCATGGGGGCCTCCAACGCCGGCGTCGGCCTCCTCTCCGCGCTCGGCCCCGCCACTCAGATCCTTCAACTCCCGACCGTTGCCCTGATCGAGCGGTGGCGGATGCGAAAGGCCATCTGTCTGACGGCGGCCTCGTTTGCCCGCGTGGCCTGGCTCGGCGTGCTCGTCCTTCCCTGGGCGGTACCCGGCCCACTCAGGGTTCCCGCCATGTTCGGCCTCCTTATCATGGCGACGGCCCTGGGCACCATCTCGGGCGCGGCATGGAATCCCTGGATCCGCGATTTCCTGCCGGAGGAGGTCCGGACGCGCGCCTTCGCCCGCCGCATGGCGACGGCGACGGCCACCGGCGCCGGCTTGAGTCTGCTCGGGGCACTCGCGGTGGATCAGCTGGGGGTCCGTCTCGACTCGGCGGTCGGCGGCTACGTGATCGTGATGGGGGCCGGCGTTGCCGCCGCGATCCTCGGACTCTACTTCCTGAGCCGGATTCCCGAGCCGGTCATGCCGCCCGCCACGCATCGGCCCTGGGCCGATATCGTCCGGGCGCCGCTCCAGCATCGGGAGTTCCGCGCCCTGGTGGCGTTTCTCGCCACCTGGACCTTCGCCATCAATCTGTCGACCCCCTTCTTCACCGTGTACCTGTTGCGCCGTCTGCAGCTCCCGATGGCCGCGGTGATCGCCTACGCGGTGCTGTCCCAGGCGACGTCCGCATTGTTCCTGCGGGCCTGGGGCGTGATGGCCGACCGATTCTCCACGCTCAACGTGCTTCGGGTGAGCTGTGCCGGGTTCCTCCTCAGTGTGGCCGGCTGGCCGCTGGTGGGCCTGACCCAGACGCCATGGATCGGCCTCGTCGGCCTGGCGGCCATCCACATCGTCGGTGGTCTCACCACCGCGGGAATCAACCTGGCCTCGGGCACGGTGGCCATGGAGCTGGCGCCTCGCGGAGCCGCCGCCGGCTACCTCGCCACCAACGCGCTCATCGTCGGCGCGGCGTCGTCGCTCGCCCCGCTGATCGCGGGCCTGTCTGCGGATTGGCTCGAGACCCAGCGACTATCGGTCACGGTGGCATGGACCTCGACGCTGGGCGGGGGCCAGGGACTCGCGCTTCGGCCGCTGGACCTCCGAGGCCTGGATTTTCTATTCGTGGCGACCGTGCTGGTGGGACTGTACGCGATTCACCGCATTCTGGGTGTGACCGAGCGGACGGTGGCGAAACGGCGGGTGGTGCTGGCGGCGCTGATGGAGGAAATGCGGGAGCAGATGCCGCATCCGCTCCGGGCCATCACGACCGTGGCCCCGGTGCGGGACCTGGTGTACTTCCCGTTCTCCCTGCTTGGTCGACTGTTGCCGGAGCGGCGGACGGGCCGACAGCCGGACGCGCGGACAGGCCGCCGCCGGCGATCGGACTGAACCGGCCACGTGTTCGTTTACCGTCCGCCTGGCCGCCGGCCCGCCTGCCCGCCCGCCACGAACTGCCGGAGCACCCGCTGCAGGATCCCGCCGTGCCGGTAGTAGTCGAGCTCCACCGCCGAATTCAGGCGGACGACGGCCTGAAACACCTTCTCCTTGCCCGCCTCGTCGCGGGCGGTCACCGTGACCGTCCCACCGGGAGTGAGCCCGGCCGCGATCCCCGAGATCGAGAACGTCTCTCTCCCCGTCAATCCGAGCGTTTCCCGATTTTCCCCCGGCCGGTACGCCAGCGGGAGGACTCCCATGCCGACGAGATTGCTCCGATGAATCCGCTCGTAGCTCTCGGCGATCACGGCCTTGACGCCCTGTAACGCGGGTCCCTTGGCCGCCCAGTCGCGGCTCGATCCCGTGCCATACTCCTTGCCGGAGAGCACGATGAGCGGCGTGCCGGACGCCCGGTAGCGCTCGGACGCGTCGTAGATGGACATTACTTCGTCCGTGGGCAGGTGGACCGTCCAGTTCCCCTCTTTCTCGGGGGTCAGCACGTTCTTGATCCGGACGTTGCCGAAGGTCCCGCGCATCATCACCTCGTGGTGCCCCCGGCGGGCGCCAAACGTGTTCCAGTCCGGCTGGGCCACGCCGTGCTCCACGAGGTATCGCGCCGCGGGCCCGGTCTTGGGAATCGAGCCGGCGGGTGAGATGTGGTCGGTGGTGACGGAGTCCCCGAGCACCGCGAGCACCCGGGCCCCGGCGATGTCCTCGAGTGGACCGGGCTCGGCGCCGAGGTTCTGGAAGAAGGGCGGCTCGGCGACGTAAGTGCTGTTCGCATTCCAGGCGTAGCGGTTGCCCTCCGGTACCGACAGCCGTTGCCACACCTCGTCGCCCTCGAACACCGACGCGTAGCGGGATTGGAACATCGAGGGCTTGAGCGACGCGTTCATGGTATCGCGGACTTCCGCCGGCGTCGGCCAGATGTCCTTCAGATAGACCGGCCGCCCGTTCTTCCCCTTGCCGAGCGGCTCACGGGTGAGATCGATGTCCACGCGCCCCGCGAGGGCGAACGCGACGACCAGCATCGGGGAGGCCAGGTAATTCGCCCGCACCTGGGGGTGCACCCTCGCCTCGAAGTTCCGGTTGCCGCTCAGGACCGCCGCCGTGACGAGCGCGTGCTCGTCGATGAGCTGCGCGACCGGCTCCGGCAGCGGCCCGCTGTTGCCGATGCAGGTGGTGCAGCCGTATCCCACGGTGTGGAACCGGAGCTGCTCGAGGTAGGGCATCAGGCCGGACCCCTCGAGGTAATCGGTCACTACCCTGGAGCCCGGCGCGAGACTCGTCTTGACCCATGACCTGGTGGCGAGGCCGAGCTCGACGGCTTTCTTGGCGAGGAGCCCCGCGCCGATCATGACCGACGGGTTGGACGTGTTGGTGCAGCTCGTGATCGCCGCGATGACGACCGCGCCGTCGTGGAGGCTGAACTCCTCCTCACCGAGCTTGCCGAAGACGATCGGCGGCGCATCGGGGTCGATCTGGGGCAGGTGCTCTTCCGCGCCGCCCTCGCCGATGGTCACGCTGGCGCCACCCTCTCCCATCCATCGCGAGTACGCGGCCTGGGCCAGCTCCTTCCGCTCCGCGGGCACCCCGGCGCTCATGAGCGCCGGCAGATTGACCACGAAATTCCGCTTGAGGGACGAGAGCGGAACCAGATCCTGCGGGCGCTTGGGCCCCGCCAGCGACGGGCTGACGGTCGTGAGATCCAGGTCGACGGTCGACGTGAACCTGGGATCGGGCGTGGCATCGGTCCGGAAGAGCTGCTGCTCCTTGCAATAGCGCTCGACCCGCTCCACGACGTCCTTCCCTCTGCCGGTGCGCTCGAGGTACCGCAGGGTCTCGGCGTCGACCGGGAAGAAACCAATCGTGGCGCCGTATTCCGGGGCCATGTTGGCGATCGTCGCCCGGTCGGCCAGGCCGAGTCCCGAAAGCCCCGGCCCGAAGAACTCCACGAACTTGTCGACGACGCCCTTCTTCCGCAGCATCTGGGTTACCTGGAGCACCAGATCGGTGGCCGTGGTGCCCACCGGAAGCTCGCCGGTCAATCGCATCCCGATGACCTCGGGGATGAGCATGAAGTAGGGCTGACCCAGCATGACCGCTTCGGCTTCGATGCCCCCCACGCCCCAGCCCAGCACGCCGAGCCCGTTGATCATCGTGGTGTGCGAATCGGTGCCGACGAGGGTATCGGGGTAGGCCGTGAGGTAGCCGAACTGCTCCCGGAGCTGCACTACTGGCGCGAGGTACTCGAGGTTGACCTGGTGCACGATGCCGGTGCCCGGAGGGACGACACGGAAATTCCGGAACGCCCGCTGGGCGAACTTGAGCAGCTGATACCGCTCCACGTTCCGCTCCAGCTCGAGCTCCACGTTGAGCTTGAACGCCCTGCCGCTGCCGAAGTAGTCCACCTGCACCGAGTGGTCGATGACCAGGTCGCAGGGCACGACGGGATTGATCCGATCCGGGTCCCCCCCCATGCGGGCCATGGCGTCGCGCATGGCGGCGAGGTCCACCACGCAGGGCACGCCGGTGAAGTCCTGCAGCACGACCCGCGCCGGCATGAACGGGACCTCGTTTCGCGCCCCGCTGGCGGGACTCCACGCCGCGAGACCGCGGACGTGGTCGTCGGTCACGAAGCCACGGCCGGCATGGCGCAGGGCGTTCTCGAGCAGCACCCGGATGGAAAAAGGAAGCTGGTCGAGGTCGGCGAGGCCCTGGCGGGCCAGCTCCGGCAGCCGGTAGACGACGGCGGTGTCGCCGCCGATCCGGAGGGTCGTCTTGGCGCCGAAGGGATTGGTGGAGTCGGTGGGCATGGGCCGTGGCGGTAGAGGGTTGGCGTTCGATCGGAAGTATAACCGCTAAGTTACGAGCATGACCACGTCGAATCCCCTCCCCGTTCCCCATGCGATCAACCGCCAGGACGACGGCATTCGCATCGAGTGGGACCGCGCCGGACACGAAGGGTTTTATCCCGCTCGAGCGCTGCGGCTGGCCTGCCCCTGCGCCGCGTGCATGGAGGAGATGAGTGGCCGCCCGCTGCTCGACCCCGCCACGGTGGACTCCGCCGTGCGGCCGGTGTCACTGGCGCTCGTCGGGACTTACGGGCTTCGGGTGCAGTGGAGCGACGGCCACGCCACCGGGATCTACACGTTTCGTCACCTGCTCGAGGTCTGTCCCTGCCCCGCCTGCCAGGCCCGGCACTCCTTCCCGCCCGGCGAGTCCAGGTGACCGACGACACATCCATCGTCATCGCGATTCTCCACCTTACCGGCTGACGAGCGTTCCAGACTCAACCGGGAAGCCATGATGAACGCCCAGGAGCATTCGACGGTTCGGGAAGGCGTGGTGGTGGGGCTGCTCGGCGCCGCGGCGCTGGCGGCCTGGTATCTGGGCAGCGACGCCATGCAGGGTCAGATCCTGCACACGCCGAACGTCCTCGGCCGAATCGTCTTCGAGGGCGATACCGCGGCCCAGAGCGCCGCCGTCGGCGCCGGGCCGGTGGCCGCGTATCTGGTGCTGCACGTCTTCGGGTTCATCCTTGCGGGCATGGCCCTGGTCTGGGCCATTCACGCCGCCATACGACATCCGACCTGGCGCACAGGCTTGTTCATCGCGATGGTGGTGGCGCTCGGCTACGTCTATTCGATACTGTTCTCGGCTCCCTCCTTCGCCGGTGATCCATCGTTGCGTTGGTCGGTGGTCGCCGGGGCGCTGATGGCCGGAATCGTGATGCTGGGATACCTCTGGCGGCGCCATCCCAGCCTCAAGCACCGGCTACGCGAAGCGGAGGCTCCGGGCCCACCCCATCCGCCCGATGGCGCGTCCGCCAATCAGGTGCGCTGACCCGTAGCCGGCGCGCGCCCTTGCGCGCAGGGGCGGAGGGCCACAACGTGCAACAGGCCCGTGCCCGTGCCCGTGCGCTCCCGCGGTCCGCTCGTTCCATGCTCTGACCTGGAGTGCTTCTCATCTCCGCTTCGCGCGGGGAGGCTCTCATGCCTGACAACCGCCATTCGGTGGTCGGCGAGGGCACCGATGTCGGCATCATCGGCGGACTCGCAGTCGCCCTCTGGTTCCTCGTGCTCGACACGATCGCCGGCCATCCCTTCCTCACCCCGAGCCTGCTCGGACAGGTCGTGCTCTTCGGGAACGATTCGCCGGATACCCATTCGATCGTCTTCGGCGCGATCCTGATCTACACGGCGGTTCATTTCATTGTCTTCTGCCTGCTGGGGATGGGTCTCGTGGCGATGACCCACTGGGCGACCGAGAATTCCGTCGTCCGGTATGCGTTCCTGCCGGTGTTCCTCGTGTTCGAGGTGCTCTTCTACGGCCTGCTGCTGGTGTTCTCGGACGTCACCAAGGAGCTCTTCCCTTTCTGGGCCATGGTCTCGGCCAACACGCTGGCCGCGGTGAGCATGGGTCTCTACCTCTGGGTCCGCCATCCCGATCTCAGGACGTCGATCCGCGAGACGCCACTCGGTGCCGCGCCGCTGAACTGAGCGCTGGCGCAGAACGGCCGTGATCGGTTTAGGTTCCTCGCTTCACCCATCACGGCCGGGTCTGTTGCGTCGTCGCTCGCTCCGTCTCGCGTCCGCAGTTCTGATCGCCACCTCCATCCCCTGCCTCCCTCTCCGGGCGCAGCTCGAGCCGCCGTCCAGCGGCGGGCTCGTCGCGCGTGACCGCGAGCTCCGCATGCTCGGCCATCAGAAGCGCGTGCTCGTGATCGGCGCCCATCCGGACGACGAGGACACCGAGCTGCTCACCGTGCTGGTGCGCGGGATGGGTGCGGAGGCGAACTATCTGTCGCTCAATCGGGGGGAGGGCGGACAGAACCTGATCGGTCCCGAGCTCGGCATGGCCCTCGGACTCCTGCGGACCGAGGAGCTCCTCGCGGCCCGCCGGCTGGACGGGGCGGGCCAGTTTTTCACTCGGGCATACGACTTCGGCTTTTCCAAGACCCAGGACGAGACGTGGACCCATTGGCCCCGCGACACGATCCTCAAGGATGTCGTGCGGGTCGTCCGCCGGCTCCGGCCCCAGATCATCGTCTCCATCTTCAGCGGAACTCCCAAAGACGGGCACGGCCAGCACCAGGCGGCGGGCTGGGCGGCCCAGGAAGCGTTTCGCATCGCGGGCGACAGCTCCCGCTTCCCGGAGTTGGCTCGGGAGGAGGGTCTCGCGCCGTGGACGCCGGTCAAGCTCTACCGGAGCACCTGGTTCGATACGGCCGCCACGACGTTGCGGATCCCGGGGGGCACGCTGGACTCGACGGTAGGCCTGTCGTTTCACCAGCTCGCGATGGCGGGGCGCAGTCTCCACCGGTCCCAGGATATGGGGCGTCTGCAGCAGATCGGTCCTTCGACGGTCCGGCTGGCCTTACTGAGCGACCGGAGCGGGCGGGGAGGGGAGAGTCTGTTCTCGGGCGTGGATACGCTGCTCCCGACGGGTGCGGAGCTGCCTGGGCAGCGGGCGCATCGTGAAGCGGCGCTGGCCGCGACCTCCGGCGTGGTGTGCGACGCGCGCAGTGACGACGACCGGGTCGTCCCGGGCCAGACGGTGCGCCTGACGCTCGAATGCGCGAACGCGGGGACGAGGCCGCGGAGCGTGACCGCGACGGTCGTCGCGGCCGACGGGGTCGCCGCCGCCCGTCCGGCGCCACTGCGCTTCACGGTCGCCCCGGGTGCGCTCGTCTCGCGGGAGGTCTCGCTTCGCATCGCGGCGGGCGCGCCGCTGACGGCCCCGTACTTCGCGCTCCTCCACGACGAGCCGGCGATCTACGACTGGAGCCACGCCCCACCGGTTGTTCGTGGCACACCGTTCGAGCCGCCCGTGCTGCAGGCGAGATTCGACGTCGACGGCGCCTTCCAGCTGGCGCGGGAGGTGAGCCTGCGGTACGACGATCAGGGTCGGGGAGAGGTGCGGCGTCCCCTCACGGTGGCGCCACGCATCGAGGTGCGACTCGACCCCGGCACCGAGGTCTGGCCCGTGGGCATGCCCGGCGTACACCGATATGACGTTACGCTCACCAACCGCGCGCGGGACACGACGAGCGGCACGGTGGCGATCGAGGTTCCCCCGGGGTGGCCCACGATACCGCCGCAGCCGTTCCGCTTCACCCGCGAGAACGATCACGAGGCGTTCACGTTCAGCGTGCGCCAGCCGGCTGCGCTTCCCGCGGCCCCTGTCACGCTGAGGGCGGTGGCGTTGGATGCGGCGGGCCGGCGATACGACGTGGGCGTGGTGACCGTGGATTACCCCCACATCCGGCCGCGCTCCTACTTGCGTCCGGCCACGGGGATCGTGCGACCCGCGACCGTGCGGCTCCCGGCCTTGCGCAACATCGGCTACGTACGCGGCGCCTCGGACAGGGTGCCCGAGGCGCTCCGAGGCGTCGGGCTACCGATCACGGTGCTCGACGGCCCGACGCTCGACCACGGCGACCTCGACCGGTATCAGGCGATCGTGGTGGGGCCGCGCGCGTACGAGACCGACTCGGCCCTGGTGGAGAACAGCGCGCGGCTCCTCGCGTTTGCCCGGCGCGGCGGACTGGTGCTGGTGCAGTACCAGCAGCGGCCGTATTTCGTCGGCGGGTACGCTCCCTACCCGTTGACCCTGGCCGATCCCCACGATCGGGTCACCGACGAGACGGCGCCGGTGACCGCTCTTTCCCACGACGAGCCGCTCCTTGTCGGGCCCAACCATCTCGGGGCCTCGGACTGGGACGGGTGGGTGCAGGAACGCGGACTGTATTTCGCCCACACCTGGGCGCCCGCGTACCATCCCGTCATCGCGACCCACGATCCAGGGGAGACACCGCTCGAAGGCGGCCTCCTCGTGGCTCGTGTGGGAAAGGGCCAGTACGTCTACACCGGTCTCAGCTTTTTCCGGCAGCTGCCGGCCGGGGTGCCGGGAGCGTTCCGGCTCTTCGCCAACCTCCTGGCGCTGGCCGAACCGGCCGGCCGTTGATGCTGCTCCAAGACGTTCACCGCGGAGACGCAGAGAGTCACGAGTCGCGAGAGACGAGTCACAAGACTCGCGACCCGCGACTGGCGACCCTGTGGGTCCTCTGCGCCTCGGTGGTGATCCTGGGATGCAGCGGCGACGGCCGCACCCCGCTCGTTCTCTATTCCCCCCACGGCCGCGACCAGCTCACCCTGCTCGAGCACGCCTTCGAAGCGGAGCATCCGGGGATCGACGTCCGGTGGCTCGACATGGGGTCGCAGGAGATCCTCGACCGGCTGCGATTCGAGCGCGTGAACCCGCAGGCCGATGTCTGGTTCGGCGGGCCCACCACGATTTTCGATCGCGGCGTCCGCGATTCGGTGCTGGCACCATACCGGCCGACTTGGGCCGGCCACGTAGGCCCCGACGGAATCGGTCCCGGTGATCTGTACTATCCGGTCTATCGCACGCCGGCGGTGATCGCGTTCAACAGCCGCCTCGTGGCACGCGCCGACGCCCCGGGGGACTGGGACGAGGTGCTTGCCAGGCGGTGGCGCGGCAAGGTGCTGATCCGGGACCCCATGGCCAGCGGCACGATGCGCGCGATCTGGGGACTGATCCTGATCCGGAGCATCAAGGCCACGGGTGATACCTCGCGAGGCATGGCCTGGCTTCGCCGGCTCGACGGGCAGACGAAGGCGTATGCGCTCAACCCCGCGATTCTCGACGAGCGTCTGGCCCGCGGCGAAGGTCTGGTCACGCTGTGGGATCTTCCCGACATTCTCATCAGCCGCTCCAAGGGCATGCCGTTCGATTACGTCTTTCCCCGCAGCGGCACCGTCGTGATCGACGACGCGATCGGTCTGGTTCGCGGCAGCCGTCATCCCCGGGAGGCCAAGGCGTTCATCGACTTCGTGGGCGGCGAGGAGGGACAGCTCCTCGCCGCGAAGCGCGTCTTCCGCCTGCCGGCCCGGCGCGACCTGCCGGAGCCGCGCATGCCGGGGTGGGTCGCGGAGGTCGAGCGCGAGATGGTGGTGTCGCCGATGGACTGGGGTCTGCTGGCCTCGAATGGAGCGGCGTGGATGAGCTACTGGGACCGCCACGTCCGAGGCACCGGACACGAGCCCGGTCCGTGAGGGCCTTCCTCCAGGTCGAGGGGCTCGTCAAGCGATTCGATGCGACCCTCGCGGTCGACGGCGTCTCGTTGTCCCTCGCCCGTGGTGAGATGCTTGCCCTGCTCGGCCCGAGCGGCAGCGGCAAGACCACCACGCTCCGGCTGCTCGCCGGGTTCGAGACGCCGGATGCCGGACGCATCGTGGTAGATGGCGAAGACGTCACCCGGGTCGACCCGGTGGCCCGCCACTTCGGCATGGTATTCCAGCACTACGCGCTGTTTCCCCATCTCGACGTCGGGAAAAACGTGGCGTTCGGCCTGGAGTCCACCGGGCTGGCGGACGAGGACGTGCGGCGCCGCACCGCGCTCGCGCTCGAGCTGGTGGACCTTGCCGGCTTCGAGCGCCGGCGGGTAGGTCAGCTGTCAGGCGGGCAGCAGCAGCGGGTCGCGCTGGCGCGGGCCCTCGCGCCGGAGCCGAGGGTGTTGTTGCTGGACGAGCCGCTCAGCAATCTCGACCCGACGCTCCGGGAGCGCACGCGCAAGGAGATTCGCGAGCTGATCCGGCGGGTGGGCATCACGACCCTGCTCGTGACCCACGAACAGGAGGAAGCCTTCGAGCTCGGTGACCGGGTGGCGGTGATGCGCGCGGGCCGGCTCGAGCAGGTGGGCACGCCCGACGAGCTGTACGGCGCGCCGGCCAATCTTTTCGTCGGGGGGTTCGTCGGCCGGTCCAGCACGCTCGAATGCAGTGTCCTGAGCGTCGGCGCGGTCATCCGGGTGCGGGTCGAAGGGGTGGAATGGGAGATCGACCCGGCGCCGGCGCGGCCGCTGCTGCGGCCGGGGCCCGCCGTGATGCTGCTGCGTCCTCAATCGCTGCGGCTCGCGCCACCGGGACCGCACGCCGTTCCCGCGACGGTCACGGGTCGCCGGTTCGTCGGACCGGAGGCGCTGTTCGCGCTGCGCACCGAGCATGGCGGCCTCATCGAGATCGCCGCGCCGGCCTCCGCGGCGCGCGCCGGCGAACGGGTCGGGGTGGTGCCGAGCAGGCGGGCGGGTGGAGCGATGCAGCTCTTTCAGGTCGGCGCGACGTGATCGCCCGGCGCCGCGACCGCTGGCTGGCGGCGGGCCTGCTGCTGGTGCTGGTGTGGCTCGTCGTCTATCCGATTCTCCTCGTGCTGCTCGAGGGCCTTCGGGAGCAGTCCGGCTGGACGCTGCAATTCGTCCGGCTCTTTCTCGAGCGCTCCACCGAATGGCGCGCGCTCTGGGGCAGTCTCTGGGTCTCGATCGCGAGCGTGGTGCTCGCGGCCGCGCTCGGCCTTCCGCTGGCCGTGCTCTTCGCCCGCTACGACTTCCCCGGCGCGCGGATCCTGGGTGCCCTCGCCGCGCTGCCCGCGGTCCTGCCGCCTCTGGTCGGCGTTCTGGCTTTTCTCTTCCTCTACGGCGAGACCGGATTCGTGTCGCTTCTGGTTCAGCGACTGTCCGGGATGCAGGAGCCTCCCTGGCGTCTCGAGGGAGCCGGCGCGGTGCTCCTGGTGCACGCCTATTCGATGTACGTGTACTTCTACCTCTTTGCCCGCGCCTCGCTCGCGGCGCTCGATGCCTCGCTGCTCGAGGCGGCCGCGAGTCTGGGCGCCGGGCGCTGGCGAACGCTCCGCACAGTCGTGCTGCCCCATCTCTCTCCCGCTATCGTCGCGGCCGCGCTGCTCACGTTCATGACCTCGCTCGGGTCGTTCACCGCGCCGTACATCTTCGGCGGCGGATTCCGGGTGATGACGACCCAGATCGTCGCCACCAGGCTCAACGGCGACAACGAGCTGGCGATGGTCGAGACGATCGCGCTCACGCTGCTCGCGCTGGCGGCCCTGGCACTGTTCCGGGGCACCCACGCGCCGGACGCTCCCGCGTCCGGCCGGAAGGGGGTCGCGCCGGCCCCCATCGTGCTGAGGAGCCGCGGTGTTCGCCTCGGCGTGACGGTGCTCGCCTGGACGCTGACGGCCGTTCTCCTGCTCCCCCACCTCACGCTCGTGCTGGTCTCCTTCGTGCCGATCGGCACCTGGACGGTCGAGCCGCTGCCGCCGGTGTATACCCTGGAGAACTACGTCACGCTGCTGCAGGACCCGGTCCGAGCCCGCCCTCTGGTCAATAGCCTGTGGCTCGCGTCGGTGGCCACCGTGGCCTCGGTGGGCATCGCGGTGGCGGCCGGGATCCTGAGCGTGCGGCAGCGGGTGAGAGGGGGGCGATGGATCGAGGCGCTTCTCGCGCTGCCCTGGGCCGTTCCGGGCACGGTCTTCGCCATCGCGATCGCGACGGCCTTCAGCGTCCGCGAGCCCTGGGCCGGACGGTTCATTCTGGTGGGGACGGTCTGGATCCTTCCGCTCGCGTATCTCGTACGGAATCTGCCGATTACGAGCCGCGCGGTCCTGACCGGGTTTCGCGGGCTCGATCCTTCGCTCGACGAGGCGGCCGCGTCTCTTGGTGCGAGTCGGGGCCGGACGCTCCGGCGTGTCACCCTGCCGCTGCTGCGGCCGGCCATGCTGGCGGGCGCCACGCTGGCCTTCGTCACCGCCTTCGGAGACTTCGTCACCTCGATCATGCTCTACACCTACGACACGAGACCGGTGTCCCTCGAGATCCTGTCGAGCCTCCGTCAGGCCGACGTGGGGGTGGCCGCAGCGTATGGGGTGGTGCTGATGCTGGTCAGCGCGGTGGTGTTCGCTCTCGGGGCCAACCGGGGCAGTGCGGGGTGACCGGCACGCTACCGAGCGGGTCGCGGGCACAGCTCCGCCGGTTGTCGGTACTCATCGCGGTGAACTTCGTGGACATGATCGGCTTCATGATCGTGCTCCCGCTGCTCCCGTTCTACGCCCTCAAGCTGAACGCGTCGCCGGAGACCATCGGCGCGATGATCGCGTCGTTCTCCATCGCGCAGCTTCTGTCCGCTCCGCTCTGGGGCAGGGTGTCCGACCGGTACGGCCGGCGTCCCGCGCTCCTGATCGGCCTGTCGGCATCGGCGATCGCCTACGTCGTGTTCGGTTTCGCCGAGACGGTCTGGCTGCTGTTCGCCTCGCGGATCGTGCAGGGGGCGGGTGGCGGCACGACGGGTGTGGCGCAGGCCTACGTGGCCGATACGGTCGAGCCCAAGGACCGCGCCCGCGCGCTCGGCTGGCTCTCCGCCGCCACCTCGGCCGGCGTGATCGTGGGCCCCGTGCTCGGCTCGGCCGCCGCCCACCTCGGCCGGTCGGCGCCCGGGCTGCTGGCCGCGGCCTTATGCCTGATCAACGTCTTCTTCGCCTGGAGATGGCTTCCCGAGTCGCGGAAGGAGCCTGAGGGACCACCGAGGCCGCGGCGGCCGTTATGGCATCCCGCGTGGACCGTCGTCAGGCATCCGTTGGAGCCGGTCTCCCGCTTTCTCTGGATCTACGCCGTCGGCATGCTCGCCTTCGCATCCATGACCTCGGTGATGGCGCTGTTCCTGGGAGCCAAGTTCGGCCTCGACGAGAAGACCATCGGCTATGTATTTCTCTATGTCGGCGTCCTGTCGTTCGTCATGCGGAGTGTCCTGCTCGGCCCGATCGTGGATCGCATCGGCGAAGGCTGGGCGATGCGGATCGGAACGCTGCTGCTGATCGCCGGGCTGCTGGCGTACCCCGCCCCACCCACCCTGCCACTGCTGGCGGTGGTGATTCCCCTGGTCCCGATCGGGACGGCTCTGCTCTTTCCCGCGACGACGTCGCTCATGTCGCGGCACTCGGACCCGGGCGAGCTCGGCACCACCATGGGCGTCGCGCAGACCTTCGCCGGCATCGCCCGGGTGGTGGCCCCCTTGCTGGCCACCGCGGCCTTTCAGCGACTGGGCCACGGCTGGCCGTTCTATATCGCCGGAGGGTATGTCGCGCTCGTGGGCCTGATGGCCCTGCGGCTCCCCGCCGAGCGCTGAAGTCCGATCCGACCCGCAGCACCGAAAGGAGCGGGCGTGCCATGAGCACCGAGGACCGGATCGACCGGCTGGAGCAACGGCTGGCCGTGCTCGAGACGCTGGTGCGTCGGATGGCCGCGAAACAGGACGGCGGCGTCGGCACTCCGAAGACCTCGGCGCCGCCGATGTCTCCGCCGGCTCCACCGGCCTCCCACCCCGGCCCTTCTCCGTCTCCGCCGTCTTCGCCGTCCTTGCCGTCTCTCTCAGAGACCTGGATCGGCCAGCGCGTCTTCCTCGGCATCGGGGTCGCCGCGCTGCTCGCCGCCGCGGGGTACCTGCTCAAGCTGTCCTTCGACCGCAACTGGATCACTCCGGTCATGCGCTGCGCGGGTGGCGTCGGCGCCGGTGTCGTCGTCGGCGCCATCGGTTGGCGGCTCCATGGACGGTACCGGACGTACGGCGCCGCGCTCATCGGCGCGGGTGCGGGGATCATCTATCTCAGCGTGTGGGCGGCCGCCAAGCTCTACGCCGTCCTGCCCTCGGCGACCGGCATCGTCGGGCTGGCGATGGTCTCGGTGGCACTCGCGATGATCGCCTACGCCGTCGACGTCGAGGCGCTCGGGACCGCGGCGGCGCTCGGCGCCCTTTTCGCCCCGGTGCTGCTGGGAGAAAGCCGGGCCAATTCCAACCTCCTGCTTCTCTACCTCGCCAGCATGGCCGCGGGTCTCGGACTCGTGGCGGCGCGCCGCCAATGGCGGCTGACCATGCTGGTGGTGGCCGCGAGCTATTTCGGGGTGGGGACCGCCGGCGCGGCGGAGCGGGCGGTGCCGTGGGCGGTCCTCGTCTATGGCGTGATAGGTGGCACGGCCGGCCTCTACCTCGGACTTCGCGAGCGCTGGTGGGAGACGCGGCTGCTCACCTTCTCCGGCGGCTGGTGGCTCTTGGCCGCGGCGAACGATCGTATCGCGCAGCACTGGGCCACCCTCGCGGCCGGCATCGTCCTCGCGGCGCCGGTCTGGTGGCACGGATTCCGGCACCCGAGGGTCCTGCCGATCCGGCTCGAACCGACACCCTCGACCACGGGAGCGGCGGGCGAAAGCGGCTGGTCGTTTGGTGAGGCGCTCTACTTCTTCGTGACGCCATTGCTGCTCGCGTGGGCGGTCGGGGCCGTGGACCCGGCCGCGGTTCACGACGCTCCCGGGCTTGCCGCCCTCCTGGTGGCGGTCCCGTATCTCCTCGCGGGCTATCTCCGCGTGCTTCCGCACTTCGCCGCGGTAGGAGCGGCAGCCGCCGGCGTCGCGGTGTCGCAGCACTGGGAAGGGCCACCCCAGGTCTGGATCCTCCTCGGCCTGGCCCTCGTGTGGGCGACACTGGATCATCGACTTCATCGCGCCGACGGTCGCTGGTATGCCCTGCTCACCCTCGGTGCCGCTCTCGAGCACCTCCTCGGCGAGGCGATGGCCGGGCGCCGAGCCGGCGACGCGGCGTTCATCGGCCCCTGGGCGCGGGCGCTCTGGGGCTCGATCGCGGCGACGGTCGTCCTCGCAGCCGGGCTGTGGCGCGCCCGGCCAGCCGGGGAGGAGGCTCGCCTGGTGAAAGGGGGACTCTGGGTCGTGGCGGGTGCCATGGCGCTGTTCGGCGTCACCGGCGAGATCCGCCGGTATTTCCTGCTCGAATCGCTGACGGCCGAAACCGCGCAGCTCGCCTCGAGCCTCGCGGTCAGTGCCTGGTGGCTCGCCTTCGCGGCTGCGCTGGTGGTGACGGGGTTTCGCTGGTCCCTCAAGCCTGCGCGCGTCGCCGGCCTGCTGGTCGCGGGCCTCGCCGTGCTGAAGGTGGTCCTCTTCGATATGTCGTCCCTGGACGCCCTCTATCGGGTCGGGTCGGTTTTCATCCTCGCCCTGGTGGCGCTGTCGCTCGCGTATCTCTATTACAGGGCGGAACGGCGGTAGGGCGGAACGCCATTTCGCCCTACCGCCTTACCGCCCGCCCGCGTTATATCTCACACCCTGTCCCTCACCTCGATAACCGCAGGAGCTGCCGTGACCACGTTGATGCTGCCCGTGTCGCCCGCCGCGTTTTCCCGGGCGAAATGGGAGGACGTCGCCTCCTATTTCGACGAGTTGGCGGCGCATCCCCTGGAGGAGGGGACCATCGAAGCCTGGCTGCAGGCATGGTCCACGCTGGAGGAGCTGGTCACCGAGGCCGCGGCGCAGGCGATGATCGCGTATACCATCGACACGTCCGACGGGCAGAAAGAGGCCGACCACCTGCGGTTCTCCACCGAGATCATGCCGAAAATGGAGGAGCGGAGCGTCGAGCTCGCCCGCCGGCTGGTGGCGTCGGGGTACTCGACGCCGTCACTCGCCACCACCCTCAGGCGGTTCCGCACGGCCATCGAGATCTTCCGCGACACCAACGTGCCGATCTTCGCCGCACTGGAAGAGCTCGCGGCCCGGTATCAGCGCATCACCGGCTCCATGACCGCGGAGTGGGACGGCGAAGAGCGGCCCCTGCCTCAGCTCCAGCCGTTCCTCAAGAGTCCCGATCGGACGGTGCGCGAGCGTGCCTACCGCGCCGCCACCCAGCCGTATATCGAGGAGCGGGGCGCGCTGGCCGGATTGTTCGACCGGATGTACGCCCTCCGGCAGCAGGCGGCGCGCAACGCAGGGTTCGCCAATTTCCGCGACTACATCTTCCCCGCGAAGTTTCGCTTCGACTACACGCCGGACGATTGCGAGCGGTTCCACGAGGCCATCGAGCAGACCGCGACTCCGGCGGTCGCTCGCATGCTCGAGCATCGCCGGACGCGGCTCGGTGTCGGCGCGTTGCGGCCCTGGGATCTGGCCGTCGATCCCGGGCGGGACGCGCCGTTGCGCCCGTTCGAGACCGCCGACGAGTTCGTCCGCGTCGCGAGCCGGGTCTTCTCGGGCGTCGACCGGCAGCTCGGTGGCCAATTCGACATGATGAGGGAAGAGCGGCTCCTCGATCTCGAGAGCCGCAAGGGCAAGGCCCCGGGAGGATATTGCGAGACGCTCCACTATCGCGGGCGGCCGTTCATCTTCATGAACGCCGTCGGTCTGGTGGACGATGTCATGACGTTGCTCCACGAGGCCGGCCATGCGTTTCACGCGTTCGCCGCGCACGCGCAGCCGCTCATCTGGCAGCGGCACCCGGGCTCGGAGGCGGCGGAGCTGGCCTCGATGTCGATGGAGCTGCTGGCCGCGTCCCACCTCGCCAGGCCGGTCGGCTACTTCTCCGAGGAGGATCACCTGCGCGCGTGGCTGGAGCATCTGGAGGACATTCTGCTCAGCCTGGCCCACATCGCGTCGGTCGATGCGTTTCAGTCCTGGATCTACACCAGTGGACAGGGCGACGACGCCGCCGCCCGCGACGAGGCATGGCTCCGCATCCGCTCCCGCTTCGAGCGCGGCGTGGACTGGTCAGGTCTGGAGACGGAGCGCATTGCCCGGTGGTACCGCCAGCTCCATATCTTCCTCTATCCCTTCTACTACATCGAGTACGGCATCGCCCAGATCGGCGCGCTGCAGGTGTGGCGGAACAGCCTTCGCGACCCTGCTGAAGCGGTCACCCAATACCGGCGCGCGCTGGCCCTGGGCGCGGTTCGGGGCCTGCCCGACATCTATGCCGCCGCGGGCGCCAAGCTCAGCTTTGACGTCCGCCTCATCGGCGAGCTGGTGACGCTCGTCGAGGAGCACATCGGGCGCCTCCGCGACAAGCTCGGGTCGTGATTCGACTTGCCCCCGGCGCTTCCCGGGGCAAGATTCCACGCCGACCGATCCGGGGCGTCCGCGCCCGGGCCGAGGCGACGCGATGAGGAGCCTGGATGGCGAAAGAAGAAGGCATCGAGATGGAAGGCGTGGTGACCGAGGTCCTGCCCGATAGGAACTATCGGGTGCTTCTGGAGAACGGTCACGAGATTCTGGCCTATGCCGCCGGCAAGATGAGCAAGTTCAAGATCCGGGTGCTCGAGGGCGACCGCGTCAGCGTGGTGCTCTCGCCCTACGATTTGACTCGGGGGCGGGTGATCTATCGGCACAAGTGAAGCAGCGAAAGGCTAGAGGCTGAAAGCTGAAGGCTGAAGGCCGAGTGCCAAAAGATCAGGGGTGCTTGCCGGAAACTCGGCGGGCACCCCTGATCCTTTTCTTGGCCTTCAGCTTTTAGCCTTCAGCCTTCAGCCTACTTCACCTTGGTGACGTTTTCTGCGGCAGGCCCCTTTGCACCCTGCACGATGTCGAATTCCACCCGGTCACCCTCGGAGAGGCTGCGGAAGCCCTCCGCCTTGATGGCGGTGTGGTGGACAAAGCAGTCCTTGTCCCCATTCTCCGGAGTGATGAAACCAAAGCCTTTTGCGTCGTTGAACCACTTCACCGTGCCGAGGGTGCGAGCCATCTTCTACTCCATGTTGATTGACTGCGTCGGCGCCCGGCAAAGTCCGGACAGCCGAGTTTTTATGATCGCAGGCCAGTCCCGCGTCATAAAAAATGAAAGACCCGTTGCGAGGTCACCCGGGTCTCGAGTCCCGAATACGCTGGGTTCGTGCTCCTGATGGGATAAATCGCGACGACAAATCTGCGCCGAGCCCCTATTTAGTCAAGGGGGGAGCCGCGAAGCCAACGGGCGGCCGCGCGAGCCCAGTCGGCTACCGGTTCCAGCGGGCCCGCCTCCGGCCCCTGCGACTCGATCTCTCCGGCCGCTCGATTTACCGCCTGCAGGAACTCTGCCGCGGAGGGATACCGTGCCTCCACATCGGAGCTCAGTGCACGATCCAGCACCTTTTCCAGTGCGTCGGGCACGTCGTTTCGGAGCCCGAGCGAGGTCGGAAGTTGATTCGTGGTTTGCTTTGCGAGGATCTGCTCGGCCGTCCGCCCGGGGAAGGGAGGGGTGCCGATGAGCGCGAAGTACGCCACAGCCGCAAGGCTGTAGAGGTCAGACCGCTGGTCCACCCGCTCCCCCAAAAGCTGCTCGGGACTGGCGAACTGCGGTGTCCCGCTCTGACTCGTTGCCCCACCGAACTTTCCCCGAATCGCGAGCGCCAGGCCGAAGTCGGTGATCTGCAGACTGCCGTCCGGCGCGATGAGCATGTTCTCGGGCTTGATGTCCCGGTGGATCAGCCCGGAGCCGTGGGCGTGGGCCAGCGCGGACAGGGCCTCGCGCAGAATCCGCAGAATCTTGTCCAGCGGAAGCGGGCCACCGCGCTCCACCATCTGCGCGAGGCTGGGCCCGTCGATCAGCTCCATGGTGTACCACAGGAGGCCCGACCGTCCGGCGATATCGTAGATGTTGACGATGTTCGGATGGCTGAGCCGGGCCGCGAGCTGCGCCTCGCGACGGAATCGCTCCACGACTTCCGGGTCCTGCGTGAGGGCCGGGTGCAGCACCTTGAGGGCCACCTCCCGCTCGAGGTGGAGATCGCGCACCCGGTACACCCGTCCAAACCCGCCCGCGCCGAGGAGTGCCAGAAGCTCGTAGTCGTCGCCCAGAGCTCGCCGCAGCCGCTTTTCCCATCGCGCCCGGTCTTCGGCCTGGGTCAGGGGACCTTGACTGACCGCGACCCCCCGCGTTTCGAAGGTTCCGACGTCCGATGCCAGGTCCTCCAGCATCTCGCTCGCCGTGAGATACCGGTCTTCCGCCACGCTCTGAAGACCGCGGAGGATCATCCGCTCGAGCACTCTCGGACAGGTGGGGCGCAACTCGGTGGGGCGGTGGACATCACGGGGATCGAGCGGTGGCTCCTGCGCCGTCACCGCGTAGTAGAGCAGGGACGCGGCCGTATACACGTCGCAGGTGGGGTCGCCGGCGGCGCCGCCCCTGATCTCGGGGGCCATGAAGTTGGCGCCGGTGGGCCGCTCGCCCGGCGGGATGGCGGGCAGGGTGTAGCTGCTGAAGCGGAGGTCGGTCACGGTGGCCCGCCCGGTCGGCCCCACGAGCACCGTGGCCGGCACGATCCGGCGGACGATGATGCCCTGAAGGTGCGCATGCTCGAGCGCGCCCAGGATGTCGCGCGCCAAGGCGATGACACCGGGGATCAGCCGGGGCCCACGCTCGACCGCCTCCGCCAGTCCCTCGCCCTCGATCCAGCTCCCGACTCGAAACGCGAGGTCCCCGACAATGCCCGTGTCGTACACGTGCCGGATCGCCGGATGGTCGAGCTGCCCCAGCGCCTCGCCTTCCCTGAGAAACCAGGCGCGCGTCGGCTCGTCGGTATAGAAATTGACCCGCAGGCTCACCCGGCGCTTGAAGCGCTCGTCGAAGGCCTCGAACAATACCCGGGCCTCCGAGGCGGCGACGATACGCTCGAGACGGTATCGATGGCCGAGGGCCGCCTGGGTTCGATCGAAAGCGAGGACGGACTCGGAGACCGTCAGCGCAGAATCCCCCGTCGCCGCTCGACGTTCGCCTCGCGCCCGCACACGGTCGCGTCACACCAGCGCCGGCTGCCGGTAGGGGAATCATCGGTGAAGAAGAGGTTGCAGTGCGACCCGGCGCAGCGGCGGACGTGGGTGTATTGATGAGCGAGCGTGCCCGCGGCCGATCGGGCGATGGCCTCGACCGCATTGATCGCGCGGGCCGGGGCGAACTGGAGCCGCCAGCGTCCGCTCACGCGAACCAGCTGCTGTGAGCCCGAGCGGTGGCTCAGCAGCTCGTTCATCGCGGCGATGGCCCCGCCCGGCGCGGGAAGGCCGGCGTGGAGCGCCTCGGCGAGCGAATCGAGCTGGTCCCGCAGCCTGCGGATGGTGGGGAAATCGACCCGATCCGATCCGGGATTCAGCTTCCGGGTCAGCGCCCACCGTTCCCATGCGTCGAGGTCCGGCAGCAGGTCGGGAGGATCGTCGACGCGGCCCCTGGCGGTATTGACGAAGTCGAGCCAGACGGCATCGCCCAGAAGCGTGAACTGATCGTGGGGCATGTGGGTCTAGCTGTCCGCCACCTCGACGGCGTTTCGTCCGGCCCGCTTGGCCTTGTACAGCGCGGTATCGGCCGCGGCGAGTACGCTGCTGACCGTCGTGCCGTGCCGGGGTGACTCGGCGATGCCCATGCTGAGCGTGCAGGGGCCGAACTCGGGACTGGTCTTTTCCATGTCTCGGAGGCTGGCCTGGACCCGGCCCACGAACACCTGCGCCTCCGCCGGCTTGGTCATCGGCAGGATCACGAGGAACTCGTCGCCGCCGAGCCGCCCCACGACGTCCAGCGCCCGGCACTGCTGCTTGAGAATCTTCGCCACCTGGATCAGGAGCCGGTCACCGGCCGCGTGACCCATGGTGTCGTTCACCGCCTTGAACCGGTCGAGGTCGAGGAGCAACACGCTCGTGTGGAGCTGATGGCGCAGGCTTCGCGAGATCTCGGCGGCCAGACGCTCCTCGAGCGCGCGACGATTGTAGAGTCCGGTGAGCTCATCGGTGGTGGCGGCGCTGTGGAGCTGTTCCACCAGCTCCGAGTTCTTGAGCGCGATGGCCGCCGCGAAGGAGAGCGTGCCCGCCAGCTCGAGCTCCGCTCGGCCGTATAGCTTGTCGCTGATCCGGGAGCCGAGCACGAGCACCGCCATGCGTTCGGAGCCGGCATCGAGGGGAACCACCAGCTCGGCCCCGGGGCCCATCAGCGAGGCGACCTGGACGTCTTCCGTCCCGGTGGATGCGCTGCCGGCCGGGAGCGCCTGATCGAACGCTTTCCGGTCGATCGGAGCCGGGCGGAGCCGGTCGTTGAGCGAGCGGAACACCTTGGGGCTGTAGAAGCTTCCCTCGGGCCGGTACAGGCACGCCCACCACGCGAAGAAGACTTCGGCCATGAAGTCGAGAATGAGCTGTTCGGTCTCTTCCGTGGAGTGCACCGACGAGAGCAGCCGCGCCACCTGACGGAGCGCCCGGAGCTGGAAGACGGCGTCATCGAGGGTGGCCTGCCGCTCGAGCAGGATGCTCCGCAGCTCCAGGACCACGCTGAGTCCGAGGGCCAGCGGCATGGCGACGGCGCGCATGTCGCCGGCCACCGACTCGTCGGCATGAATGAACACCTCGGTCTCTCCGCTGCCCAGCCGGGCTACCTCCACGGCACCGTCGAAGCCCTCGGCGGGGCCGACCCGGGGCATGCTTTCGGTGGGGGAGACCAGGGAGAACCAGATGAGCTCGCTCTGGAACCGCCGGACCAGGGCGACCCGGCAGCGCTCGAAGAGCTCTCCCTCCGTCCGGGACAGCCGGCATGCGGCCGCGAATGCACTGGGCAGGGTGAGGAGGGCGCTCGAAGGGGTTAACGCCATGGCAAATAATACCAATACCGGGGAGTTGAGGGGAGCTAGCCCTTCCAGGGAGCGCCAGCGGGAACTTCGTGCGCCCGGAACGCATTAATATCGGTGTCACACCTGCCGATACTTGAGCGGCAGGGCTGGAAATGTGTAACAGCTTGTAACAAAGACTTGTGGCTAGTGGGTCCTGCTGCTTAGCTTAACCCCAGCTATAGAACGACATAGCCCGAAAGGGCCCCAGGGTTTCCGGCCTTGCAACCTGGGTGATCAAAAGTGCGAGGCGCCGGTCCCGGCGAGCGAAGGCTCAGCCGGGATTTGTGTTTGTGGACTTTCTGATGCGCCCGTCGGGTGGGGTCACGACGTTCCCGTGGAGCGAATCGCTGATGTACGTCATCAGGAGGTCCGCGGCTCTCGGCGCATCGCCCCGCGCGTCACACCCGGCCTTCGCTTCCGGCACGTCGTAACCGTCTCCACCCTCACAGGCGGGATACACCGGGAAGGCCACCGCGAGCGAGTCGGTAGGGCGGATCGCACCGCCGGTTTGCCGGCTCACATCTCCCACGATCCGGGAACCCGACGGCGCTGACGGACTGTAGGTGAAGGAGATTCCGGAGACCTGCAGGAATGGCCCCTTCCCGAGCGACCCGTCCGCAACGCCGTGCTCCAGAACCTCCCGGAGTCTCGCGCCCGTCAGCTTGAACGAGATGACTCGGGTCTCATCCGAGAAGAGAAAGATCGATTCGAGCTGATAGTTGGTGATGGGGCCCGGCCTGATCACGTCGTCGAGCCGGAGTGTGCCCGCGTTCAGCATCGCCACGTCGGTGTGCGTGCCGGCGCGGATCGCGTCGGTCACCAGGTCCCCGAGTACGGACTCCTGGTTTCGCCCGATCACGTCGCGGGCGTCGATCGGCACGGTCGTGGTCCCCAGCGTGCGCTCGGGACCCAGCCGGGCCCGCAACGTGTCCTGCCACTTGCGCACCACCGGAGCCACCAGGCTGTCATCGGGCAGCCGGTTGTCGATGTGAACCAGGCCCACTGCCTGACGCCAGTGGTCCTTGCCGCCCCAGAGCGTCACGAACTGCGCGGTCCGCGAGTTGGCGTCGGCCTTCACCACGTGCCGCCCCGAGACGACGGAATCGTGGGCCTCGTGCTCGTGGCCCCCGAGGATGAGATCGAGGCGCGGCTCCCGCAGCAGGAGATCCCGGTCGCTCTCGATGGTCTGATGCGTGATGGCGACGATGAGCTCGGCGCCCTGGGCGGCGAGCGTGTCGATGGCCTGGTGAGCCGCGCTATCGGGGCTGGTGCAGCGAACCTGCTTCCGGTACGGCCCCACCAGCGTGAGACCGAAGAGGCCCACCTTGTACCCCGACACGCGCACCGTGTCCCACGGGATCACCTTCGCGAACGGCGTCCCGTCGGCGCGGGTGCAGTTGCTGGAGATCCACTTGAAACGCGATTCGGCGATGCGGGCCTCGAGCGTGTCCACCGGCAGCTCGAACTCGTGGTTGCCGAAGGTGGCGTAGTCCAGCCGGGCCGAATCCAGCGCCTCGACCATCTGGCGCCCGTTGAAGTACTTGCTGAGGAGACTCGGGCTGAGCAGATCGCCGGCCAGAACGAAGATGACCGGTCCCTGTGCGGCCAGCCGATCGCGCACGGTGGCCACCCTGGCGAGGCCGCCCTGGCCGTCCGCCATCGTATCGGCCACGTAGACGTCGTTGATCAGTAGAAAGCGCACGGGATTGAGCGGAATCGGTTTGCCGGCGCCGCCCACACACCCGATCGACGCGAACAGGGCCGCGGCCAGCACGAAACGACTCACAACAACCCCTCCTCGTTTTCCCGAAGACTCCGCACCAGATTGGCGCTCATCTGCCGCAGCTCGCTCAGCATCTCCCGGCGGGGCCAGTCCGACCGAGCGGAGACGATCTCCAACATCGACCGGTACCACCAGATGGTCTGCTCCGACCCGGCACGGGAGACCGCGCGCAAATACTCGACGCCGAGGCGCCGGAGCGCCGTGCCCGTGGAGCCGCAGGCGTGGATCTCGTCCGCGATGCAGATGTCGAGCGCCCGCGGCTCGGCGGTGGCGAGCTGGCTCAGGTACTCCTGCTTCCGGGCCTGCCACGGTCTCTCCGAGCCCCAGCGGTCGTACTTGGGCTCCAGCGCATCCTTGGCCACCGCGAGTACCACCGGCCCGAACTTGTCGGAGATCTTGTGCTCCATGATGGGCCAGCGCTCCGGCGGGGTCTCTTCCAGCACGTGGTGCAGAATGCCGGCGACGATCGTCAGCTGCTCGCACCCGTACCGGGCCAGAATGATCGCCACATTGGCGGGATGGGCCAGATAATCCATGCCCGCGCCCGCCGGGGCGACGGCGACGTAGTACTTGGCGGCAAAGGCGAACGCGTGGTTGATGCGGTCGGAATAGCCGTGCATGGAGTCCCGGAAGAGGGGATCAGGGAATGCCGAGAAGCTTATGCGTCTGCAGGCTCAGTCGCCAGCGTGGATGATCGAGACAATACCGGAGCGCGGCCCGCGTGTTCGCCTCGCGATGAAGGCCGTCCATGGGCTGGAGGAAGAAGTGGTCGAATTCGAGCCCCTCGAATCGATCGGGCTCTCCGCCTTCCTGGGGATACACGAGCTTGAGCTCGTCGCCCGAGTGAATGACGAGCCCGGCCGAGGCCTTCGGACTCACGCACAGCCAGTCGATGCCCTCGGGCGGCTCGATCGTCCCGTTGGTCTCGACCGCCACCTCGAATCCCGCACGGTGAAGGGCCGCGAGCAGAGGTGGGTCGAGCTGCAGCAACGGTTCGCCGCCGGTGCACACCACGAGCGGCCGGGCGGGCCCGCCATCTTCCGGCCAGGCCGAAGCCACGGCGCGCGCCAGATCGTCGGCCGTCTCGAACTTTCCCCCACCGGGGCCATCGGTGCCGACGAACTCGGTGTCGCAGAACCGGCAGGTGGCCCCGTCGCGGTCCTGCTCCCGTCCGCTCCAGAGGTTGCACCCGGCAAACCGGCAGAATACGGCGGGGCGTCCGGTGTTCGCGCCCTCACCCTGGAGGGTGTAGAAGATCTCCTTCACCGCATAGGTCACCCCGCCCTCGCCTGGTAAGGGGCCGGGTCCGCGATGCCGGCCTCCTCGAACCCCTTGAGACGAAGCAGGCATGCCTCGCAGCGGCCGCATGCGGCCCCGTCCGGCGACGGATCGTAGCAGGTGGACGTCAGGCCGTAGTCGATGCCGAGCGCCAGGCCCTGAGCGACGATCTCCCGCTTGGACAGCCGAATGAGGGGCGTGTGGATGGTCAGGCCCGGTCCGCCCTCCACCCCGGCCCGGGTGGCGAGATTGGCCATCCGCTGGAACGCCTCGATGTATTCCGGCCTGCAGTCAGGGTACCCGCTGTAGTCCAGGGCGTTGGCCCCGATGAAGATGTCGCTCGCGCCCAGCGTCTCCGCCCAGGCCAGCGCCAGCGACAGGAAGATCGTATTGCGCGCCGGGACGTAGGTGGCGGGAATGGCAGTACCGATGTTCGCCAGCGGCGTGTCCTTGGGCACGTCGAGGTCGCCGGTCAGTGCCGACCCGCCGAAGGCGCGGAGGTCGATGTCGATCACCACGTGGCGGCTTACGCCGAGATGCGCCGCGACTCGGCGGGCGGCTTCGAGCTCGACCACGTGGCGCTGGCCGTAGCGCACGCTCAGGGCGAAGATCTCGAACCCGAGCCCCCGCGCGATCGCGGCCGTGGTGGCCGAATCCATGCCCCCGCTCAGCAGCACGACCGCCCTGCGTTTCGTCATGGGGGAAAGTTACTCGCTGGCCGCTCCCAGCAGAAATCGCAGCGCTCCCGGCAGATGGGGGTGCCGGAAGCCGTAGCCGGAGTCGAGGAGCCGGGCCGGGACGGCGCGAGCGCTCGAGAGCAGCGCCACGTCCCCCATCTCGCCCAGCAGCAGCCGGATGGCGCCGATGGGAACGGGCACGGCCGCGGGCCGGTGGAGAACCTTCCCGAGCGCCGCGGTGAACTCCTGGTTGGTGCGTGGGTGGGGAGCGGTGACGTTGACGGGCCCGCTCAAGGACTCCGTGACGAGGGCGTGGTGGATGGCTCCGACAGCGTCATCGATCCCGACCCAGCTCATCCACTGGCGGCCCGTGCCGATCCGTCCGCCGAGGCCAAGCCGGAAGGGGACCAGCATCGCGGCCAGGGTCCCCCCGGCAGGAGTGAGAATCGGCGCAAACCGGAGATGGACGACGCGGATGCCGGCCCGCCGCGCCGGCTCGGTGGCGGTTTCCCAATCCGAGGCCACATCGGCCAGGAAGTCGGTGTGATGGGGAGGGAGGGGGCTCTCCTCCGTGAGAGTCTCGTCACCCCGGTCGCCGTAGATCCCGATTCCCGAGGCGCACACCAGAACCCGGGGTGGGCGCTGGAGCCTGGCCAGCGTTTCGCACAGAAACCGGGTGCCGATGGCCCGGCTCTCCCAGATCCGCCGCTTCCGGCCCTCGGTCCAGAGCGTGCCGATCTTCTCGCCGGCCAGATGGATGATCGCGTCGAGACCGTCGAGCTTCACCGCCTCGATGCGCCCGGCCACGTAGCTCCACTCCACGTCGCCCGGGCGCTCGGCATGGCGGGTAATGCGGCGGACGTCGTGGCCCCAGGTCCGGAGAAAGGGGGTCAGCGCCTGGCCCAGCATGCCGGTAGCGCCACTGACGGCGAGCTTGAGTGGGGTGCGTTCCACGGCCCGGGCCTGGGCGGCGAGATCGGCGCGGATGATCTCGTGTCGGTAGGCGAGGAGGCGCTCGAGCCGGCGCTTGATCAGCCCCGGCGTGGCCGGGCCCAGCGGCGTGACGTATTCGATGCGGTCCGTGAGCGTGCACGACTCGGCATCGATGGGCTCGAACCGGTGGGTGTGCGTCCAGCGAGTGAACGGGCCCCGTTCCTGCTCGTCGACGAACTGGCGTCCGGGGATGACATCGCGGTGGCGGGCGACCCACCGGATCGGAATGCGGGCCACGCGCACCCGGAGAATGGTCCGCGAACCGTCGGCAATCCCGGCCCCCGGCTCGATGACCTCCACCCGCTCCCACGGTGGCGTCAGCCGCTCCAGGGCGCCGGGCATTCCGTGCCACGCGTACGCCGCCTCCGCCGAAACGGGGAGACGGCTGGAACGCTCGACAACGTGGGGAGGGGCCGGCAGCGGCTCAGCTCACCGTGATGGCCTTCACCATCCCGTGGATCAGGTGTGCCTTCCCGTCCTTGGCATCCGGTACGAAACAGATCAGCGCATAGTCTCCGGGGGTGAGCTCCACGGTGAACTGCCCGACCTCGCCCACGTCCATCGGCGCAATTCCGCCGAGGGCGCCGACAGGTGGTACTCCCTTTTCGCCCCCCTTTTCCCAGCGCTCGATGTCCTTGATGGTCTTGCCCGGCGCCAGACGCGCCAGCACCAGTTCGTGTGCCTGATGTCCGCCGTTCTCGACCTGGATCATCTGGCTGCCCGCGACGAGCGGCTTCGACAGGTTGAACGCGTAGTCGGTCAGCTTGATCGTCAC
Organism: uncultured Gemmatimonadales bacterium; assembly: GCA_963757525.1. GTDB lineage: Bacteria > Gemmatimonadota > Gemmatimonadetes > Gemmatimonadales > GWC2-71-9 > CAVVWJ01. The sequence continues at coordinate 91,200 of CAVWRM010000001.1, read as the reverse complement.
GTCGGCCGGCAGGTCACGCGCCGCCGGCCCCGAGGCCGCCACGACTTCGAGCGGAGCGGTCATTCCCTTGGCCATGTGCGGCACCCCGTCGGCGCTGGGAATGAAGCACACGATCGCGTAGTGGCCCTCGGCGAGACGGTGGGTCGCGTTGGACGTCGTACCCGGATCGGTGGCGTTGGGTCCACCCATGAAGTGCATCCACGCCGGTGGGGGCCCCGGCTTCCGCATCGCGGCGAGGAGGCTGTCGTACGTGCGCCCGCTGTCGAGCCGGACGATGACCAGGTGGTGCAGCTCCTTCCCCTGGTTATCCAGCCGGAACATCGTCACGCCCGCCGGAATCTGGGCCGGGCCTTCGAAACCGTAGTCCCGGGCGATATAGGTCACGACGTTGGGGGAAGGCGCGGCCCCTGGTGCCGCGGCCGACTCGGTGCTGGCCGACCCGGACGATCGCTGCTCCCGGCAGGCGAGGGCGACCAGGAGAATCAGACCGCCGCGGAAAGCTCGGATGGACATGATGGCTCCTCTGGGAGAATTCCCGGTGTAGAATGATTGCCCACGGGAGAATATGCCAGCCTTCGGCTTGCCGCCCTCGACCGCCGACGTATGTTGGTCGCCACCTTCCTCGATTCGGAGCCCCGATGTTCGGCCCACTCGCCGCGCTGCTCCTCACGTCGGTGGTGCTCGCCGCCGGCCCAGCCCTCGCCCAATCGCCGGCGGCCGTGCGCGGCTCCGGCGCCGTCACGGTGTCTCCCTTCCGCGATCTCGCGCTGCCCGCTCCCAACCTGCTGCGCACCGGCGCCGGCCGGCCGGGGGCCCGGTACTGGCAGCAGCGGGCCGATTACCGCATCCGCGCCACACTCGACCCGGAAAAGCAGGAGCTGCACGGCCGGGAGACCATTCACTATGTGAACCGGTCGCCCGATCCCCTGCCCTATCTGTGGCTCTTTCTCGAGCAGAACATCTGCGGGCCTACCAGCATCACCGAGAAGCTCGACCAGCCGCCGCTCGTGTTCCTCGGCTCCACGTTCGACTTCTCCTGCAAGGGCTTCCAGGGCGGGATCGAGCTGGAGAGCGTCCGCGTCGGCCTGAAGGCGGTGACGCCGGCGCTCTACGGGACGACCATGCGGCTCGATCTCGCCCGTCCGCTGGCGCCAGGCACGTCCGTGGACATCACGATCGTCTGGCGCTTCCGGGTGCCCGATTACGGCGCCGGCCGGATGGGGCGCGACGGAACGCTCTACGAAATGGGTCAGTGGTATCCGCGAATGGTCGTGTATGACGATGTCCGGGGCTGGAACCACGAGCCGTATATCGGCGGCGGGGAGTTCTACCTGGAGTACGGAAGCTTCGACGTCACGATCACCGTCCCGGCCTCATACCTCGTCGGCGCCACGGGCGTCCTCCGCAATCCCGAGCAGGTGCTGACCGCCTCGCAACGGGCTCGGCTGACCAGGGCGAAGGGCTCCGCCGAGCCCGTGGCGATCGTGACCGCGGAGGAGGCCGGCCACCCCGAGCGGACCCGTCCGGCCACGGCGGGCCAGCTCACCTGGCATTTCACCGCGGACAGCGTGCGCGACTTCGCCTTTGGCGCCTCGCCCGATTTCCGGTGGGACGCCAGCGGCTACCGGGGGACCATGGTCCACACCCTCTACCGTCCATCGGCCCCGGAGTGGGAAGAGGCGAACAGGATGGTGCGCGCCGGCCTCGAGTACTACAGCGAGCAGTGGTATCCGTACCCCTACCCCCATATCACGAGCATCGAAGGGCCGATCGAGGGCATGGAGTATCCCATGATCACCTTCTGCCCCCGGAGTCCGGCCCGCGAGGACCGGCAGTGGGTCCTGGCACACGAGCTGGGGCACCAGTGGATGCCTATGATCGTGGGCTCCAACGAGCGGCTGTACCCATGGATGGACGAGGGCTTCAACACCTTCATCGACCTCGCCAACGCGGCGAGGTACTTCTCGGGTACACCCTACGGCGACTCGATCGAGGTCCATCCCCTCCATCTCTACGCCGACCACGCGAAGCCGGGGCAGGAGCAGCCGCTGATCCTCCGTCCCGTCGAATCCAAGGATCTGTTCTGGACCGGGTACCAGAAGCCCGCCCTCATGATGCAGACGCTCCGCTACGAGGTGCTGGGGAAGGAGCGGTTCGACCGCGCGTTCCGGGAGTACATCCGGACCTGGGCCTACAGGCACCCCACGCCCGCCGATTTCTTCCGGCTCATGCGGGACGTCTCGGGGATGGACCTCGACTGGTTCTGGCGGGACTGGATCTACACGACGGCGCGGCTGGACCAGGCCGTCGATTCCATTGCAATCGCCGACAGCGGTCAGAAGGTGTACCTCTCCAATCGCGGGAGCATGACGCTCCCGCTGGAGATGGACCTGGTCTACGATGACGGCTCCACCGACAGGATTTCCCTGCCGGTGGAGATGTGGAACCTGGGACCCCGGTTCGCCTATCGGGTGCGGAGCGCCAAGCCGGTACGGAGGGTCACGGTGGACCCGCGCCACGCGCTGCCCGACGCCGACCGCTCGAACAACGTGTTCGGCAAGTAATCCTCGCGGGGGGCGAGCTGGGCCAGCGCACGGCGCAGGATGATCTGCGCCTCCACGGACGGCAGGTTGAAGTACCGGATGTAGTGCATGATCGCCTCATCCGGTGTAAACGCGCCCTCGAGGACGCCGACGGCACCGAGCGCCATCGCGAGGTGGGTCGCGGCGACCGCCTCGCAGGACACGGACGCCGCCATCCGGCAGTCCAGGTTGATGTCCTCGGATCCGTAGGCGTGCCGGCGAATGGTCTCCACCAGCTGGTCGGGGAGCAGCGTCGTCCAGGCCGACCCGGTGCGGGTCTCGGTTTCCCGCACGCTGGCTGCCAGAGGCCCGAGCGTGATCAGCGCGCGCGCCCGGACCGTCTCCGCCATGGCGTCCGGCACACCGACTTCCCGGAAGAAGCGCTCCAGCGATTCCTCGATCGGCAACCGCGTCCGCAGCCGGCGCACGAACTCCACAGCCTGAATGCAATAGGTCTCGGCCAGGGCCTCGAACGCCTTGGCGTAGTGAATCTCGAGTTGGAGGCGGGTCTCCTGGGAAAGCCGCCGCACGGCGATGATCATGGAAGGCCTCGATTCTCCGTGGTGCAATTGCGTGATGCCTGACCCCGTGTCCTGCGAAGGGGTGGGAACGCGAGCTTCGTGCCTCGTGCAACCAGTGGCACTGCCTTTGCACCCACCGGGCACTAATCTGCGAGCCAACCGGTTACTCGAACTGCCACCCGCTGCATCTGTAGGACCTGCGGGCCTGTGTGGCGTGGCCGCTACGATGGAATTACAGTTACCACTTCGTCCTTTGCCCGGAGCACTCCGATCGCCACCACCGTTGCCCAGCCTGCCTGGACCATCAAGGACGCCGAGAAGCTCTACAACATGAGCGGGTGGGGACAGGGCTACTTCCGGATCAGCCCTGCGGGGCACGTCACCGTGCATCCCGGCGCCAACCGCAAGCGCGGCCTCGATCTCTACCACCTCGCGATGGACCTGCACGCGCAGGGCGTCGGCCTGCCGTTGCTGCTGCGCTTCTCCGATATCCTCCGCTCGCGGATTCACGCGCTCGCGGCGGATTTCGGGAGCGCCATCAAGGAGTCGGGCTACGAGGGTACCTACACCACCGTCTATCCCATCAAGGTGAACCAGCAGCGTCATGTGGTGCAGGAGATCGTCGAGTTCGGCGCACCGCACGGGGTCGGCCTCGAGTGCGGCAGCAAGCCCGAGCTCCAGGCCATTCTTGGGCTCACCGAGCGGCCCGACCATCTCATCGTCTGCAACGGCTACAAGGACGAGGAGTTCATGCGGCTCGCGCTCATGGGCCAGAAGCTCGGGCACACGGTGATGATCGTGCTGGAGCAGCTCACCGAGCTCGAGGTGTTGCTCAAGGTGGCCGACGAGATGCAGGTGGAACCCACGGCCGGGGTACGGATCAAGCTGGCCACCGAAGGGTCGGGCCGGTGGGCGAAGAGTGGTGGAGAGCGCTCCAAGTTCGGGCTCGGCGCCGTGGAGCTGATGAAGCTCCTTGACCAGCTCGAGCGCCTCGGCCGCAAGGACATCCTCAAGCTGGTGCACTTCCATCTCGGCAGTCAGGTCACCGATATCCGATACGTGAAGGCGGGCCTCGAGGAGATCGGCCGCTACTACGCCGAGCTCAGGAACATGGGGTTCGATCTGACGCATGTGGACGTCGGGGGGGGACTCGGGGTGGACTATGATGGATCGCGGTCCACCCGCCCCGCGAGCATGAACTACTCGATGCGGGAGTACGCCAACGACGTGGTGTACACCATCGGGAGCGTGTGCCGGGCGGAGGGGATTCCCACGCCCCACCTCATCTCGGAGTCGGGCCGCGCGCTTACCGCCCACCACGCGCTGTTGCTGATCAACGTGATCGACGTGGAGTCGCAGGCCGAGCCGGTGTCGCCGCCCTTGCGCAAGGAGCCGCCCCAGCTGCTGGTGGAGATGAGAGAGAACCTGGAGGCGATCATCCCGGACCGGATCGACGAGGTCTTTCACGACGTGGTCTTCGCGAAGGAGCGTGCCCGCGAGCTGTTCGCGAGCGGAGTCTTCTCCCTCCGCGACAAGGCCGACGCCGATCAGCTCTATCTGGCCACGCTCAACGCGCTCCAGCACGCGATCGGAGAGGACAAGGCCAGCTATCCGGAGATCGCTTCACACATCGAGGGCGAGCTGGTGGACCGGTACTTCTGCAACTTCTCGGTCTTCCAGTCCCTGCCCGACAACTGGGCGATCGACCAGCTCTTCCCCATCATGCCGATTCACCGGCTCGACGAGGTCCCCAACCGGCGGGGCACGCTGCAGGACGTCACCTGCGACAGCGACGGCGTCATCGACCGCTTCGCCGGGGGGCGCAAGGGCAAGCCGTCGCTCGAGCTGCACGCCGTGCGCGAGGGCGAGCCCTACATTCTGGGCATCTTCCTCACGGGGGCGTACCAGGAGATCCTGGGCGACCTGCACAACCTGTTCGGCGACACCAATGCGGTCCATGTGCGACTGACGGAGCAGGGCTACGAGATCACCGACCTGGTGCACGGGGACACGGTGACCGAAGTCCTCAACTACGTGCAGTTCCATGGATCCGATCTGCTGGCGACGTTCCGGCGCAAGGTGGGCAACGCCACCGGCCTGACCCGGCAGGAGGCCAACGGCTTCATCGCCGATTTCGTCGCCGGTCTCGAGGGATACACCTACCTGGAAGGCGAGGATCTGCCGGTCGGATAGCGACGTCGTGGCCTGGCGGGCCGGCCGGTCGCCACTCCCGCCTTAGTAGCGCGCGGGAACGACGGTCTCCCCGGCGATCTCCTGCAGCGGTGTCGCACGGTAGTTCAGCAGGTTCTCCTCGTCGACGACGAGCCTCCAGGCTACCCGGCTGGTGGCGGACACGTCGTACACCGATACCGGGCCGGACGAGCCGAGGACGCCGGGCCCGGTCCCGAAGTCGATCACCGTATGCCCATTGGGCAGCCGCCGCGCCGACCCGATGACGGGCGCATAGATATCGGGCTTGGGCCGGAACTGCCAGGCGGTGATCGCCGTTCCCCGGCTCCGATCGAGCTGCAGCTCGAGCGCGCGGCTGAACAGGCCCGCGGGCCGGTCCCGTCCGTTGTCGAACATCAGTATCCGGTCCGTCGAGACCTCGGCGGCCGTGTGCTCGAACCAGAACTCGCTCTCGGCGTCGGGCACGATCGTGGCGTTCGGCCCGCCGAGCCGCCATTCCAGCGACCGGAAATCCGGCGCGATCGAGATGATCTGATTCAGCGCCGGCAGCGAGATGAGCACGTTGCCCCTGGGACCCAGGCTGAGCGAATTGGCGTGCAGCCAGTCCCCCGGGACCGACTTGGGTCCGAGGTCCCGCATGGGAGAAAGGAAATCCCTCGCCGCCCACCGTCGCTCGACGGTTCCCGCCTCGGGGCTCCATTCCCAGATCGCGTCTCCCACCCACGTCTCGCCGTCGAACTCGAACGCATCCTGCGCCAGGAAGAGTAGGGTGTTGGCCGGGGTGGTGATTACGTCGTGATGCATGAGCCGCTCCGCCGTGGACGGAAGCTGGTCGACCACGGTCAGATCGGGGCGCACCTCCGTGAGACCCGGATTCCGATCCAGCAGCACGAAGTTGCCGTTCGAACGGCGGGTGAAGGATTGCCCGATTCCGCGGCGGAACCAGACGATGTTCAGGTCCCGGTCCACGATCGCGTAGCCGGTGAACGGCGTTCCACGCACCTCCAGCATCGTCAGTCGTTGGGTGGGAGCGCCGACGGCGGTGAGCCGGAGGCCGGCGACGTCGGACGGCAGGGTGTCGGTGACGAGTTGTCCCTGAAACGGTGGGGTCAACGCGAGCCCTCGCGTGAACGACCGGACCTCATACTCGTAGGTCGAGCCCGCGCGCAGTCCTGGCAGGAACACCGAATGGCTCGCCTCGACCGACGGCTGGGTGACGCGCAACCGGGGCGAGCCCTCGGTCCAGTAGTCGACTTGAACGCCGGCCGGGCTGGAGAGCGCGACCTTGAGGGTGCGAAAGAGGGACCCCGAGTCGGCATCGACGGCGACCGAGGTGGCGTTGGGGGTGAGCTCGACGGGCTGGGTGCTGTCGGTACACGCCGCGGCGACCCATACCGCGAGCCATCCGATTCGGTGCAGTCGGTCCGGCCACGCTCTCGACGGGGTCATCTCCGGGCCTCCTCATTGTGCGGTAGACGGGCTACGGCGTCGCAATGGCGAGGCGGCGGTCGGGACGCGACCGGCGCGAACCGCTAAGCTTCCTGGTTCTCGTACATCTCCTTGAGCTTGTTCACGACATTTGGATCGGCGAGCGTCGTCGTGTCGCCCAGCGCACGCCCCTCCGCGATGTCCTTGAGCAGGCGTCGCATGATCTTCCCGCTTCGGGTCTTGGGGAGGTCGGCGGAGAAGAACACGTCGTCGGGCCGCGCGATCGCTCCGATCTTGGTCGCCACGTGGGCTTTGAGGTCGTCCTTGAGGCCGGCGGTTGCGGCATGGCCATCCTTGAGCGTCACGAACGCCGCGAGCGCCTGGCCCTTGAGCTCGTGCGCCCTGCCGACGACGGCGGCTTCCGCCACCGCCGGATGCTCGACCAGCGCGCTTTCCACCTCCATCGTACCGATCCGGTGTCCGGCGACGTTGAGCACGTCGTCCACCCGCCCGAGGATCCACCAGTAGCCGTCCTCGTCGAGCTTCGCGCCATCGCCGGCGAAATAGCGACCGGGGAAGCGCGACCAGTACGTCTCCCGGTAGCGCGCGTCGTCGCCGTAGATGGTCCGGAGCATGCCCGGCCAGGGCGCGTTCAGGGTCAGGAACCCCCCGCCGCGGGGCAGCACCGCGCCCGCTCCGTCGACCAGCTCCGCCACGACGCCCGGGAACGGCACCGTGGCAGACCCGGGCTTGGTCGTGGTAATCCCCGGGAGCGGAGTGATCATGATCCCCCCGGTCTCGGTTTGCCACCACGTGTCCACGATGGGGCACCGTCCGCCCCCGATGTGGGTGTGATACCAGATCCACGCCTCCGGGTTGATCGGCTCACCCACCGTGCCGAGCAGGCGAAGCGTGGCCAGGTCGTGCCGGGCGGGATGCTCGGTGCCCCACTTCATAAACGCGCGGATGGCGGTCGGCGCGGTATACAGGATGGTGACGCCGTAGCGCTCGACGATCTCCCAGAAGCGGTCGCGTGCGGGCCAGTCGGGCGCGCCTTCGTAGAGCACCACCGTCGCCGCGTTGGCCAGCGGCCCGTAGACGACATAGGAGTGACCCGTGACCCAGCCCACGTCGGCGGTGCACCAGAATACGTCCTCGGGCTTGAGATCGAAGACGTATTTCGACGTCGCCGAAACCTGGGTGAGGTATCCCCCCGTCGTATGGACGATACCCTTGGGCTTTCCGGTGGTCCCCGAGGTATACAGGATGAACAGGAGGTCTTCCGCGTCCATGGGCTCGGGATCGCAGTGCGGCGACGCCGACGCCAGGAGGCTGTGCCACCAGTGGTCGCGGCCCTCGCGCATCTCGGCGAATGATTCGTCGCCGTCGCCTCCCGGCCGCCGCCGCACCACCACGCAGTGCTCCACCGACGGCGTCTCGGCCATCGCCTGGTCGGCCAGGCGCTTGAGCGGCACCACCTGTCCGCGGCGATACCCGCCATCCGACGTGATGATCACCCGGGCCTGCGCGTCGTTCACCCGGTCGCGCACCGATTCCGCGGAGAAGCCGCCGAAGATGACCGAGTGGACCGCGCCGATCCGGGCGCAGGCGAGCATGGCGATCACGGCCTCGGGCACCATGGGCAGGTAGATCGCCACCCGGTCGCCCTTCCGGACGCCGAGGCCCTTGAGTGCGCTGGCGCAGCGCCGAACCTCCCGCGCGAGATCCCAATAGGTGAGCACGCGGCGGTCGCCAGGCTCGCCCTCCCAGATCAGCGCGGCCTTGTTGCGGGTGGGTCCGCTCAGATGGCGATCGAGACAGTTGGCCGAGGCGTTGAGCGTGCCGCCGACGAACCACTTGGCGTGGGGTAGGGTCCATTCGAGCACCCGGTCCCACGGGCGGATCCAGTCGAGCGCGCGGGCCTGGTCGGCCCAGAACGCCTCCCGGTCGCGGGCGGCCGCTTCGTAGAGGTCCCGCGTTCCATTGGCTTGCCCGGCGAACTCCGGCGGTGCCGGAAACCGCCGTTGCTCGGACAGCAGCGTGTCAAGCTGATCGGTCATGAATGCCTCAGCGCTTGTCGAGAGGCACGAAGGGGCGCTCGTCCCGCCCGATGTAGATCTGCCGGGGGCGAGCGATCTTCTGATCCTTGTCCAGGAGCATCTCTTCCCACTGCGCCAGCCAGCCGGGCATCCGCCCGAGCGCGAAGAGCACCGTGAAGTACTCCGTGGGATAGCCCATCGCCTGGTAGATCAGGCCCGAGTAGAAGTCGACGTTGGGGTAGAGCTTTCGCTTGATGAAGTATTCGTCCTCGAGCGCGATCCGCTCCAGCTCGAGCGCGATCTCGAGCTTCGGGTTGAGCCCGGTCTCCCCAAAGACATCGTCGGCCACCCGCTTGATGAGCTTGGCCCGCGGGTCGTAGGACTTGTACACCCGGTGGCCGAACCCCATGAGGCGGCCGCGACCGGCTTTCACCTCTTCGATGAACTTGGGGATGTTCTTCTTGTCGGCGATCTCGTCGAGCATCAGGAGCACGGCCTCGTTGGCCCCGCCGTGCAGCGGCCCGTAGAGTGCCGCGATCCCCGCGGAAATGGCGGAGAAGGGGTCCACGTGCGACGAGCCGACCGCCCGAACCGCGCTGGTGGAGCAGTTCTGCTCGTGGTCGGCGTGGAGGATGAGCAGGATCTCCAGCGCGCGCTGCAGCACCTTGTTGGGCCGGTGGCGGCCCCCGATGCTGAACGTCATGTTGACGAAGTTGCCGATATAATCTAGGTCGTTGTCCGGAAAGACGAACGGCAACCCCCGCGAGTGGCGGAACGCGAACGCCGCGATGGTGGGGGCCTTGGCCAGTAGGCGGAGCCGCTGCAGGTACCGGTTGGCCGGGTCGTGGATATCCTTGGCGTCGGGGTAGAAGGTCGAGAGCGCCCCGACCACGCCCAGCAGCATGCCCATGGGATGGGCGTCGTACCGGAAGCCCTCGAGGAACTTCGTGATGTTGGTATGGACGTACGTGTGATACTTGATCTGCTCGTTCCACGCGTCGAGCTGCTGCCGATTGGGTAGCTCGCCCTCGCAGAGCAGGTAGGCCACCTCGAGGAACGTGGAGCGGTCGGCCAGCTCCTCGATCGGATACCCGCGATACCGCAGGATGCCCTTATCGCCGTCGATGAAGGTGATGGCGCTCCGGCAGGCGGCCGTGTTCATGAACGCGGGATCGTACGTCATGAGGCCGAACTCGTCGTCCGTCACCTTGATCTGCCTGAGATCCACCGCCCGAACGGTTCCTTCGCTCACCGGCACGTCGTACGTCTTCCCGGTGCGATTGTCGGTGATGGTCAGGGTATCTTTGGCCACGGGCCGGCTCCTTCGAAGGGCGAAAAGCGCGTCATCCTCGCTGCTGTGCGAGTATAACGCGGCGCGGGCGGGATTCGCCACCCGCCGCCGGCGTCACCGTAAACCGCCTCACCGGACCATTGCCATGAGACTCGTCCTCGCAGTCCTCCTCCTGATGTCTCCGCTCCCCGCCGTCGCCCAGATGCCCGTGGACACCACCGGTGCCGGCGCCCTCATCGCCCAGGCGATGGATCACTCGGAGGTGATGGCCAACCTTCAGCATCTCTCCGATGTCATCGGTCCCCGGCTCTCGGGCTCTCCCGCCATGCGCAAGGCCAACGACTGGGCCGCCGAGCGGTTCAGGGCCTACGGTCTCGAGGCCACCCTGGAGCCGTATACGTTCGGCGTGACCTGGACCCGTGGCACGGCGACGATGCGGATACTCGCGCCGTTCGAGCGGGCGGTCACCGCCCATAGCTGGGCGTGGACCGCGGGCACCGACGGCCGGCCGGTCGCCGGGCCGGTGGTGATCGCCGATCTCGGCTCCCCCGACAGCCTCGCCGCCTACAAGAGCAGGGTAGGCGGCGCCTGGGTGCTCCCTCGGCCCTCGGCGCCGGTCTGGAACCCCGACGGGCCCGCGATGACCGCCGCCGACAGCGCCCGGTTCCTCGACCAGATGAACCAGCGGCGGCAGCTCAGCGCCGACACCTCCGAGGCGGCGGTCCGTGCCCGCCGACAGTTCGCCCTGGATCTGCCCTACATCCTCAAGTCCGCCGGCGCGCTCGGCACCCTCGTGGACGGGGCCAAGGAGCACGGCCTGATGACGATGAGCGGTTCACCGAACCGGATCTCGCCGCTCCCCAACCTCGTCGTCTCCCACGAAGACTATACCCTGCTCGAGCGCCTGATTCGCGCGGGCGAGAAGCCGCGGATCGAAGCGAGCGTCCGCAATACCATGGGTAAGTCTCCGGTACAGCAGTGGAACACCGTGGCCGAGCTGAAGGGCACGGAGCGGCCCGGAGAAGTCGTGATCCTGGGGGCCCACCTCGACAGCTGGGACCTCGGCACCGGCACCACCGACAACGGCACCGGCTCCATGGCGGTGCTCGAGGCGGCGCGCGTCATCGCCCAGTCCGGGGTCAAGCCCAAACGGACCATTCGCTTCATTCTGTTCAGCGGTGAGGAGGAGGGATTGCTTGGATCGCGGGCCTATGCCAAGGCGCACGCCGCCGACGCCGACAGCATCCAGGCGGTGCTGGTGCTCGACAACGGCACCGGAGCCATCACCGGGCAGGCGCTCCAGGGGCGAAGCGATGTCGAGTACCTCTGGGCCGAGCTCCTGGCGCCGGTCGCCTCGCTCGGGGCGGACAGTATCCGGTCGGCCTCGAAGATGGGGACCGACCACCTCTCGTTCCTTCCCTATGGCGTGCCGGGATTCAACTTCGATCAGCAGGTGCGGGGGTACAACCATACCCACCATTCGGAGACCGACACCTTCGACAAGGCGGTCGAGCCTGACCTGAAACAGGCGGCCGCGGTGATGGCGGTGACGGCGGTGGAGCTGGCCAACCTTCCCGAGCTGCTGCCCCGCGGTCCCAGGAGCGAGCCGGAGTCGGTGCCGACGAAGCCGTCGGCGGGGTTGGCAGTCAGGCGGTAAGACGGTACGGGGGAACGTTCAACGTCTCACGTTCCGCCGTTCCGCCGTACCGTACATGTCGTGTCGAACCCGCCCCGTGTGTTGTAAATCGTGGTCACCTCGAGCCGCTTCGGCTCGAGCAGGCGGAACAGGTCCTCGGCAATGCGCGCGGTGGCGTGCTCCTGGAAAATGCCGACGCTCCGGAAGCTCGTGATGTAGTACTTGAGGCTCTTGAGCTCCACGCAGCGGTCCGACGGCACGTAGGTGATTCGCAGCGTCGCGAAGTCCGGCAGCCCGCTGTACGGACAGACGGGGCTGAACTCGCGGGTCTCGGTCACGATGTCCTGATCGGGGCCCCCGTAAGGGAAGGTCTCCAGCGCCGCGGCGTCGATCGCCTCCGGCCCGGTAAACGGAATCGTCCTGCCTTCGGCGATCGCCATGGCTCGCTCGTCTCCCGGAAAACAGGGAATCTACTTTCGGCCGCTACTCGCTGTTTCCCACAGCGGGGAGCGGCCCGCCGCCGAGCGCCTTGTAGAGTGCCGCGTAGGCCGTCGCCGCGTCCGTGCGGCCCTGGACCAGCTGACTCTCCGCGTCGAGCTGCGTGCGCTCGGCATCGAGCACCTGGAGAAAATCGGCCACGCCGCCGGTGAAGCGCAAGCGCGCCAGCTCGGCGGCGCGCGCGCTCGCGGTCGCGGCGTCCTGGATTCGCTGCACGCGCGCGCGCGCCGTCCGGTAGCGGGAGAGGGAGGTCTCCACATCCTGGAGGGCGAGCAGCACCGTCTGGTTGTACTGCGCCTCGGCCTCGTCGCGCCTGGCGCTCGCGGCATCGACCCGCGTCTTGATCCGTCCCAGGTTGAGCGCGGGCCACGAGAACGACGGGCCCACCGCGTAGCGGAACGTCCCGTGGTCGCCCAGCGAGTCGAACGTCGTCGCCGTGAATCCGGCCGCGCCTCCGACGAAGAATCGCGGGAGGTAGTCGGCCTTGGCCGCGCCGACGAACGCCCGCTCCGCGGCGAGCTGCCGCTCCGCGACGGCGACGTCGGGACGCCGGCGCACCACCGAGTCGGGCGACCCGACCTCCACCAGATCCGGTAGCTCCGGCAGCACTGTGGCGACCTTGAGCTCGGTCGCGACGACGGCCGGGGGGCGGCCCACCAGAACCGCGATGCGGTACTGCGCGTCCGCCACCCGGGCCTCGAGCGGGGGAATCGACGAGAGTGTGAGGCTCAGCTGGGATTGGGCCCGCTCCGTGTCGAAGGCGGTGCCGCGGCCGGCCTCGAGCCGCTGGCGCGTCACCTCGAACGTGTTCCGCTGGTTCTCGGCGTTCCGCTGGGCCACGGCGAGTTGCTCCTGCGCGCCCCGCAGCTCGAAGTACGAGCGGGCGAGCTCGGCGGTCAGGGAAACGTGGACGTTCCGCAGGTCGGCGCGAGCCACGTCGACCGCCGCGCCCTGGGCCTGCAGGGTCTTGCGGAGCCGGCCGAACAGATCGAGCTCCCACGATGCGTCGAACCCGCCGTCCCAGATGTCCTGGTCGGGGAAGATGCCGGAGCCGATCGGAAATGTCGCGCCCGCGATCCGCTGGCGCGTGTACGATCCCCCCACGGTGACCACCGGCGCCAGATCGAGCGCCGCCTCGGATCGCACCGCGCGCGCGCCGCGCACGCGCGAGAGGGCGCTGCGGACATCGAGGTTGGCGGTCGCGACCTCGCCGATGAGTCGGTCGAGGGTGCTATCGCGCAGGTCGCGCCAGAACTCGGTGCGGGGAATCGTCGTCTCGGGCGCCGGTACCGCCTGCGGCACGGAGTCGACCCGTGCCGAGTCGACCCCCCGCGGGGCGGCGTGCGCCGTATCCCCGCGCGTGGGGGTCGCGGCGGTCGAGTCGAGCCGTTCCCGAAATGCCTGAGGCACCGGGATGTCGGGACGACGGTACGAAGGACTCGACGCGCACGCGGCGACACCGAGAGCCAGGAAGACGATCGAAACCCTACGCATGAGAGCGCTCCTCTGCGGTGGCGGGCTGGCGTGCCGCGCCGAACCGTTCGGCTACCTTTTGAATCGTCACGTAGAACACCGGGGTGAGAACGAGGCCGAAGAAGGTGACGCCGAGCATGCCGGAGAAGACGGCCACGCCCATCGCGTGCCGCATCTCTGCCCCGGCGCCGCTCGAGAACACCAGCGGCAGCACACCCATGATGAAGGCGAACGACGTCATGAGAATGGGTCGAAGCCGGATCCGGCAGGCCTCCAGCGCCGCCTCGACCGGCGAGCGGCCGCGCAAGTGGAGCTCGCGGGCGAACTCCACGATCAGAATCGCGTTCTTGCACGCGAGTCCCATCAGCACCAGAAACCCGATCTGGGTGAAGATGTTGTTGTCGCCTTTGGTCAGCCACACGCCGGTAATGGCGCAGAGCAGGCACATCGGCACGATCAGGATCACGGCGAGCGGCAGGGACCAGCTTTCGTACTGCGCCGCGAGCACCAGGAACGCGAGCAGCACGCACAGCGGGAAGATGAAGACCGCGGTGTTGCCCGAGAGCCGCTGCTGGTAGCTGAGATCGGTCCACTCGTAGCCGATGCCGTTGGGCAGCACCTCCCGGGCGATCCGCTCGATGGCGGCCTCGGCCTGGCCGGAGCTGTAGCCCGGAGCCGGTCCACCGTTGATGTCGGCGGCGGGATACCCGTTGTATCGCAAGCCCTGATCGGGGCCGTGCGACGGCCTCACCCGCAGCACGGACCCCAGCGGGACCATATCGCCCTGCGCGTTTCGCACCTTCAGCTGGGTGATGTTCTCGGCGGTGGCTCGGTACTGCGCGTCGGCCTGCACCTTGACCTGATAGGTGCGGCCGAACCGGTTGAAATCGTTGGCGTAGACCGAACCGAGATACACTTGCATGGTCTGGAACAGGTCGGTGAGCGAGATGCCTTCCTGCTTCACTTTCTCCCGGTCTACCTCCACCTCGAGCTGGGGTACGTTGATCCGGTAACCGGTGAAGACCCCGGCCAGCTCCGGCGTCTGATACGCCTTCCCGATCAGGGCCTGGGTGGCGTCGTTCAGTGCGGTCTCGCCCAGGCCCGCCCGATCCTCCAGCTCCAGCTTGAATCCGCCGACCTGACCGAGTCCGTTGACCGGTGGCGGCGGGAAGACGGCGACGAACGCGTCCTGGATCGCGGAGAACTTGCCGTTGAGCGCGCCGGCGATGTTGAGTCCGTACTCCTCTTTGCCACGACGCTCGTCGAAGGGTTTGAGCGGGAAGAAGACGATCCCGGCGTTCGGCGCGTTGACGAACCCGTTGATGGAGAGCCCGGGGAACTGCACCGCGTTGTCCACGCCGGGCTGCTTCAGGCCGATGTCGGACATCCGGCGGATCACCTTCTCGGTACGATCGAGCGTGGCCGCGTCGGGCAGCTGCGCGAAGGCGACGAGGTACTGTTTGTCCTGGGTGGGGACGAACCCGTGCGGCACCTTGGCGAACCCGAGGAGGGTGAGACCGACCAGCCCGGCGTACACGGCGAGCGCGATGCCGCCGCGCCGGATGATGCTCGCGACCGCGTTACCGTAGCGCTCCGAGCCCCGCTTGAATACCCGGTTGAAGGGCCGGAAGAGCCAACCGAGCGCGCGATCGAGCACTCGAGTCAACCGGTCCGGCTGCGCCTCGCGGGACTTGAGCAGGATGGCGCTGAGCGCGGGGCTCAGCGTGAGCGAGTTCACGGCGGAGATGACGGTGGAGAACGCGATCGTCAGCGCGAACTGGCGATAGAACTCGCCCGTGAGGCCGCTCAGGAACGCCACCGGCACGAACACGGCGCACAGGACCAGGCCGATCGCGATGATCGGACCGCTGACCTCCTCCATGGCCCGGTACGACGCGTCGCGGGGCGAGAGGCCGGCCTCGATGTTGCGCTCGACGTTCTCGACGACGACGATGGCGTCGTCCACCACGATGCCGATGGCCAGCACCAGCCCGAAGAGCGAGAGCGTGTTGATGGAGAACCCGAACCCGAGCAGGACGGCGAACGTGCCGACGATCGAGATCGGTACCGCGACCAGCGGAATGATCGACGCGCGCCACGTCTGGAGGAACAACACCACCACCAGCACCACCAGCAGGATCGCCTCGAACAGCGTCTTCACCACTTCGCGGATGCCGTCCCGGACGTTGATGGTCGGGTCGTACACGATCCGGTACTCGACGCCCTGCGGGAAGTTCTTCTTCAGTCTCTCCATCGTCTGGCGGACGGTGGTCGAGAGCTGCAGCGCGTTCGACCCCGGCGCCTGGAAGATGCCGATGCCGACCGCGTCCTTGTTGTTGAGCAGCGACCGGAGCGCGTAGTCGCCGGCGGCGAGCTCGAGCCGGGCCACGTCACGGAGCCGGGTGGTCTCGCCGTTCGCGCCCGTCTTGAGGATGATCTCACCGAATTCCTTCTCGTCGACCAGGCGGCCCCGCGCATTGACGCTGAGCTGATAGTCCACCGGCGCCGGCATCGGCGGGGCCCCGACCGCGCCACCGGCGACCTGGACGTTCTGCTCCCGGATCGCCTGCACGACATCGCCGGCGGTGAGACCGCGCGACGCCACCTTGCCCGGATCCAGCCACACCCGCATGGCGTAGTCACCGCCGCCGAAGACCTGAACCTGGCCGACGCCGGGAATGCGGCCGATGACGTCCTTGATCTGCAGGAGCCCGTAATTCCTGAGATATACGGCATCGTACCGGTTGTCCGGCGACACCAGGTGCACGACCATGATGAAGTTGGGCGAGCTCTTCACGGTGGTCACCCCGAGCTGGCGTACCTCCTCCGGCAGGCGGGGCAACGCCTGGCTCACGCGGTTCTGCACCTGCACCTGAGCCAGATCGACGTCGGTGCCGACGCGGAACGTCACGGTGAGCGTCAGCACGCCGTCCGACGTGGCCGTGGAGGACATGTACAGCATGTTCTCCACGCCGTTGATCTGCTCCTCGAGCGGCGTCGCCACGGCTTCGGAGAGCACCCGGGGATTGGCGCCGGGATAGATGGCCCGCACCACGACCGACGGCGGGACCACCTCCGGGTACTCGCTGATCGGCAGACTCAGCATCGCGATCAGCCCCGCGATGAACACCACGATGGAAAGCACGCCCGCGAAGATCGGCCGGTCGATGAAGAAGCGTGAGAAGTGCATGACTCAACTCCCCAGCTGCTCGAGCAGGGAGTCGGGGGCCATGGGCTCGGTCTTCGGGGTGACCTTCATCCCGGGCCGGATTCGCTGCAGCCCATTGGTGACCACCAGCTCGCCTTCCTTGACGCCCGACTTGATGATGCGGAGGCCCTCCACCGCCCGGCCCACCTCGACCGTCCGGTATTCCACGGTGGTGTCCGGCTTGAGGACGAGAACGAACTTCTTGTCCTGATCGGTGCCGACCGCGCGATCCTGCACCAGGGTGGCGCGGTACGTGCCACTGCCCACGAGCTTGACGCGGGCGAAGAGGCCCGGAGTGAACTGTCGCTCCTTGTTGGAGAAGACCGCGCGCGCCCGAATGGTGCCCGTCTCCGGATTGAGCTGGTTGTCCACGAAGTCGACGTACCCCTTGTGCGGGAAGAGACCGTCCTCGTTGGCCAGACCGATGTAGACCGGATTGCGAACGTCGCGTGAGCTCGGTCGGGCGCCGCTCTTGGCCAGAAGCGAATACCTGAGATAGGTCTGCTCGTCGCCCTCGAAGTAGCAGTAGATGGGATCGAGGGAGACCACCGTCGTGAGGAGCGTCGCCGTCGGTGGACCCGCCTGGACCAGGTTCCCGGGTGTCACCTGGGCGTTGCTCACGCGGCCTGCGATCGGGGAGCGCACCCGGGTCCACTCGAGATTGAGCTTCGCGGTCGCCACCGCCGCCTCGGCGGCCCGAATCTGCGCCACGCCCTGCGACTCCGCGCTGACCCGGCTGTCGAACTCTTCGCGCGAGATCGCCTGCACGTCGACCAGCTTCTTCGCCCGTTCGACCTCACGCACCGCCAGCGCGGCGCCGGTCTTGGCCTGCTCGAGCTCGGCCGCCGCGCGTTCCAGGTCGGCCTCGTAGGGTCGGGCATCGATCTCGAACAGCACCTCGCCCTTCCGGACTTCCTTCCCCTCGGCGAAGGTGACGCGCTTGATGTACCCGGAGACGCGGGGCCGGATCTCCACCGCGTCCACGGCCTCGAGGCGTCCGGTGAACTCGTCCCACTCCTTCACGTCCCGCTCGGGCACCGTCGCGACGGTGACGGCGGGCGGCGGAGGAGGTGGTGGCGGATCGGCGCGGCACGCGCCCCATGCGATGGTGGAACCGGCGAGGATCAGGTTGCGGCCCCAGTGACTCGACATGCACGCCTCCGATTTGCGCTCGTGGCCGCATTCCGACGGCTCAAGTGCGGCTCAGTACAACAGTTAGACAATCATCGAACTCTTGTTACAAAAAAAATCCCGCCCGATGCGGTTCTGCGTTCGGCCGCTCTATGACGCCCGGTCCTGCCCCGAGCCGACGCGCCGAAGCAGCGAGCTCGTGTACGCCTCGAGGACATCCCGGCGCACGCGGCACTGAAGATACTGTCCCTGTCGCTGCGCGATCACCAGCCCGGCTCGCACCAGTTCCTTGATGTGGTGCGAGATCGTGGCCTTCGAGACCGGGAATTTGCTTCGGAGGCTGGAGCAGCCGCAACACTTCTCGCTCGCGATGGCTTCCAGCAGGGCGACCCGGCGGGGATCAGCGAGCGCCTTCGCAATCAGTTCGAATTGCTCAGGCCGCAGGGCCTCGCGCGCGGATCGACCAGTCGTCATTAGTAAAATGGTTATCGAACTGCCGAACTATTGTCAAGCGGCGGGTCGTGGCGGACCATCCCGGATTCGAGCCAGCTGTGGGTGCCGGCCAGGACGTTCTGCGCGGTCCGATAGGTGGCGACGTCATCGTTGTCGAACACCGCCGAGAAGCGCTCGTCGACCCGGCGGCGCGCGTGACGGCTGAAGAGATCGGCCAGCTCGATCGGGCCCCGGTTCTCGGGCTGGTCCGTGACCATCGCGTGGGCCCGGCTGCATGCCGCGCTGATCGCAAGCAGCTCGGCCCCGATTTCCACCAGCCGGCCCAGGACCGCCTGGCGCTTCTCGAGCTTGGGACCGAAGCGGACCATGCAGTGGAACAGGGTGCGCGACAGTCTCCGGCTGCTGCGGTCCACGAACCGGACGTGCGTCGCCAGCGGTCCCAGCTCGCCGTACCCGAAGCGGCCTTTGAGCCCGAACCAGAGCCGCGGATACCACGTGGCGTAGAATGCGGCCGCGCGCGCGAGCGCTCGGAGCTTGTCGCCGGTGGACGTCTTGGGGTCGATGAGTGCGCCCGCCACCTTGAGGTGGGTGTCGACGGCTTCGCGCGCGATGAACAACCGCATGATCTCGCTCGAGCCCTCGAAGATGAGGTTGATGCGGAAGTCCCGCATCATCCGCTCCACCGGATCGGGACGCTCGCCGCGGCTCCGCAGGCTGTCCGCGGTTTCGTAGCCGCGACCGCCCTTGATCTGGAGCGTATCGTCCACGATCCGCCACCCTGTCTCGGTGTTCCACATCTTGGCCATCGCGGCTTCCAGCCGGATATCGGCGTCGCCGCGGTCGGCCATCAGCGAGGCGAGATCGGCCACCGCCTCCATCGCGAAGAGATCCGCCGCCATCCGTCCGATCTTCTGCGCGATCGCGTCGTGCCGGCCGACGGCCTGGCCCCACTGCACCCGCTCGGACGCCCAGCGCCGCGAAATCTCCAGGCAGCGCTTCACACCCGCCACGGCCGAAGCCGGGAGGGTGAGGCGTCCCGTGTTGAGGGTGATCAGCGCGAGCTTGAGGCCCTTGCCCTCGCCCCACAGCACGTTCTCGGCGGGGACCCGCACGTTGGTGAATCGGATGATCCCGTTCTCGATGGCCTTCAGGCCCATGAAGTGGAGTCGCTGCACGACCTCCACGCCGGGCCACGCGGTCTCGACGATGAACGCGGTGATCTTCTTGGGACCGGTGCGGGCCATCACCACCATCAGCTCGGCGATCGTGCCGTTGGTGCACCAGAGCTTTTCGCCATTCAGGATGTATTCCTTACCGTCGGGCGAGAGCACGGCCGATGTGCTCATCGCCGCCGGGTCGGAGCCGACGTTGGACTCGGTCAACGCGAAGGCGCTGACCGCGCCCTTGGCCAGACGGGGGAGATACTTCCGCTTCTGCTCGGGGGTTCCGAAGATCTTGAGCGGCTGAGGCACGCCGATGGACTGCGCGGCCGAGAGCAGGGCGGTGAGATTGCCGTCCACGCTCGTCACCAGGCCGATCGCGTGGGTGTACGCCGTCTGGCTCAGACCGAGCCCGCCATACTCCTTCGGGATCTTGATGCCGAAGGCGCCGAGGTCCCGGAGTCCCTGAATGACCGCCTCGGGGATCTTCCCCTGCCGGTCGATGAGATCGCTGTCCACCCGCTCGCGGAGAAAGCGCTCCAGCCCCTCCATGAATGGGCGCGCCGCTTCGATGTCGGCGGGGCTCATCCGGGGGAAGGGGTGGACCAGGCCGAAGCGGAACGAGCCCTCGAACAACTCGCGGACGAAGCTCGGCGCCTCCCACTCCTTCTCGCGGGCCGCCTCGGCCACCTCACGGGCCTCCTGCTCGGTGGCGAGCCCGGTGCGCGGGGGCGTGACGGGGGGTGGGGGCGTGAGAAGATCAGTCATGGCTGACAGGCCTGGTGAGAGGGGCAGTGGCCGGTGACGCGAGTCCCCGGACGCCATGGACCACCAGGTCCACGACGTGGCGCTTGCGACGCTCGAAGTCATCCGGCTGCTCGAACGCCACGCCCACGGCCGGCGCGACGGTGCGGGCGTGGACCAGCGGGAACCAGCACAGGGCGATCACGCTGAGGAGGAGCTGCGCGGCATCGCCCGCGGGCGCGTCGTCGAGGCCCAGCTCCTCGCTGATCGCGGCGAGCGCCTCCTGGCCGGCGGAAAGGTGCTCGCCGCCGATCAGCAGGCCGTTGCCGCTCAGCGCTTCGCGTTCGATCAGGCGAACGAAATTGGGGCGAGCGGCAAGGAAGTCGAAATAGTCGGAGACGGCGCCGGCCAGGATCTCGTCCCCACTCCGGCTGGTCGAGAGCGCGCGGGCTCGGCCCGCCCGGACCGCCTCACGCACCTCCGCGAAGCAGCGGTCGAGCACGGCCTGATAGAGCTCCGCCTTGGACCCGAAGAAGTATCCGGGTGTGGCCCGGGAGACGCCGGCGGCCGCCCCGACGGCGCCGAGGCTGGTCGCCACGAATCCCTGCTCGGCGAAGAGCCGCTCCGCAGCATCGAGGATGGCGGCGCGGCTCCTGGCCGGGTTCCGCTCGCGGTCGGTTCCCATAAGATGCGATACCCGTTGTGGTTGGCGCCGTGAAGGCCAGGGCGCTTAGCCCAATGGCCTCCTTGCTTGCTGAACAGCAAGTTAGGGGCAACGCACACGCCTCGCAAGGGCGACGTTATGCCGTCCTCCTCGCCAGCTCCAGCTCCTGCTCCACCGGCGCCCCGAGATAGGACTCGCGCGCCGCGGCGACAAGGCCGAACGCGCCGATCGGCGCGACCTTCCGGAACAGGGTCCGGTAATCCGCCCACTGCACCAGAATCGTGCGTGCCCGGGGGCTCACCGTCTTTTCCTCGTGCTCTCGCAGCAGGCGCTGGAGCACCTCACAATCCTGCTCGTCGAGGGGCTCCACCTGAACCATGTCCGGGTTGATCCGGCTCTCGAGGGTGCCGGCCTCGTCGAGAACGTAGGCCACACCGTTCGACATCCCGGCGCCGAAGTTTCGACCGGCGCGCCCGAGCACCACGACGATCCCGCCGGTCATGTACTCGCAGCAGTGGTTGCCGGCGCCCTCGATCACCGCGATCGCTCCGGAGTTCCGCACCGCGAAGCGGTCACCGGCCTGGCCCGCGGCGAACAGCTTGCCGCCGGTCGCGCCATAGAGGATGGTGTTGCCGATGATGAGGTGTTGGTGCGACACATCGGCGTACGCCGCGCGGCGAAAGGGCCTGATCGTGATCTCGCCGCCGCTCAGTCCTTTGCCGACGTAATCGTTGGCCTCTCCCTCCAGCTCGAGGTGCATGCCCCGGCAGGTGAAGGCCCCGAAGCTCTGGCCCGCCGTGCCGGTGAAGCGAAGCCGCACCGAGCCCGGCGGCATGCCCGCATCGCCGTGGCGCTCGGCGATCGCTCCGGCGACACGCGCGCCCACCGCGAGATGATGGTTGTAGATCGGGTAGCTGCCCGAGAACGGGAGCGCGCTCTCGAGATAGGGCCCGAAGTCCGTCAGGATTTCGTCGTCCAGGGACGTCACTCCGGGGCGGTCGTTCCGCTCTTCGGTTCTTCGCAAGGGCCGGGCGGGCGGTCGCGGACGGCCGTGCTCGTCGGCCGGGGCCATGAGCACCGACAGATCGAGCATCTGCGCCCGCGGCACGTCCGGCCGCTCCACCCGCTCGAGCAGGTCGTTGCGGCCGATGATCTCGTCGAGCGTGCGCGCGCCCATGACGGCGAGGATCTCGCGCACCTCGTCGGCGAGGAGGGTGAAATACCGGATCACCTGTTCGGGTGTCCCCTTGAACTTCGTCCGCAGGTCCTCCCGTTGCGTGGCGATGCCGGTGGGGCAGGTGTTGACGTGGCACTGCCGGGCCATGGCGCAGCCCATCGCGACCAGCGGCGCCGTGCCGAAGCCGTAGCTTTCGGCGCCGAGCAGCGCGGCGATCACCACGTCGCGTCCGGTCCTGAGTCCTCCGTCGGTGCGCACTTCGATCCGGTGCCTGAGGCCGTTGCGGACCAGGACCGTCTGCGCCTCCGCGAGCCCGAGTTCCCAGGGGGAGCCGGCGTGCTTGATGGAGCTGAGTGGTGACGCGCCGGTGCCGCCGTTGTGGCCCGCGATCAGGACGTAGTCGGCATAGGCCTTCGCCACCCCGGCGGCCACCGTGCCGACTCCCGCTTCCGCCACCAGCTTCACCCCGACTCGCGCGCGCGGGTTCACCGTCTTGAGATCGTGGATGAGCTGCGCCAGGTCCTCGATCGAGTAGATGTCGTGGTGCGGCGGCGGGGAGATGAGCTGAATATCGGGGACCGCGTGCCGCAGTCGCGCGATCAGCTCGGTGACCTTGTGCGACGGCAGCTGGCCGCCTTCGCCCGGCTTGGCGCCCTGTACGATCTTGATCTCCAGCTCTTCCGCGCGCGTCAGGTACTCCGTGGTCACGCCGAAGCGGGCGGAGGCCACCTGCTTGATCCGATTGTCGGCCCGGTCGCCGTTCTCGAAGCCGTGATAATGCCGCGGGTCTTCGCCGCCCTCACCGGAATTGGACCGGGCCCCCATCCGGTTCATCGCTACTGAGAGGGTCGCGTGCGCTTCCGGCGACAGCGCACCGAGCGACATGGCCGAGGAGATGAATCGCCTGCGAATCGACTCCGCCGGCTCGACCTCCCCGATCGGAATCGCGTCGCCGCGGCGCACCTCGAGCAAGTCGCGCGGGCCGGCGGGGCGGCGGGCGCCGTGCTTCACCAGAAACCCGCCGTACGCCTCCGAGCCGGCGGCCTTCACCGCCTGCTGCAGCGCCACCACGACCGGCGGAGCCCAGCCGTGGTCTTCCCCCTCCTTCCGGAATCGCACCCGCCCGTGATCGGGCAGTGAGCCGGCCGCCGCCGTCTCCTCCGGATAGGCCGCGCGATGGTGTGCGAGCACGTCCTCCGCGATCTCCTCGAACCCGATTCCTCCGATGGGCGACGCCGTGCCCTGGAAGCAGGTGTCCATCACCTCGTGCCCCAGACCGAGCACCTCGAAGATCTGTGCCCCGCAGTAGGACGAGAGCGTCGAGATGCCCATTTTGGACAGGATCTTGAGGAGACCCTTCTCCGCCGCGGCGCGATAGCCGGCGCGCGCCTCGGCGGGCGGGGGCGGGGGCGGGGGCGGTTCCGCCGTTTCGCCGTTACGCCCTTTCCGCCGCTGCTGCGCCTGGCTCTCGTCGGAGAACAGCCCGTCGATGCTGGCCAGGGCGAGCCAGGGATGGACCGCCTCCGCGCCGTAGCCGATGAGCGTGGCGAAGTGGTGGATATCGAACGCGTCCCCAACCTCGGCGACGAGGCCCACCCGCGCCCGCAACCCCGTATGCACCAGATGCTGCCGCACCGCTCCCATGGCGAGCAGCATCGGGATCGGGGCGTGCCGCCGGTCGGAGGTCCGATCGCTGATCACGAGGATGCGGGCACCGCGCCGGGCCGCGCGCTCGGCGGCGCGGCGCAGCGCCGTGAGTGCCGGGCGCAGGCCATCGACGCCTTTGGATGCATCCCACACGGCATCGAGGGTGACCGTGGAGAACCCGGCCACGTTCCGGAGCGCCGCCATCTCCTCGGCCAGCAGAATCGGGTGCTCCAGGCGAAGCATCCGGGCGTAGCTGGCCCGCTCGAGCAGCGGTGAGCCGCGCCGGCCGAGATGCATGCGCAGTGACATGACCATCGTCTCGCGCAGGGAATCGATCGGCGGATTGGTGACCTGGGCGAACCGCTGCCGGAAGTAGGCGTACAGGCTTTGGGGGACCGCCGAGAGCGGGGGAATCGGCGTGTCGTCACCCATGCTCCAGACCGGGTCGGCCCCGGCCGAGCCCATGGGCTCGAGCACCAGCCGCAGATCCTCGAACCCGTATCCGAAGGCCCGCTGCGAGCGCGCCAGGTCGTCGCCCCTCTGCACCGGGGGCACCCGTGCCGGATCGGGCACGAGTGTCGCCATGTAGCGCGCCACCCACCGGGCATAGGGCTTGCGGCTGGCCACTTCGCGCTTGGCGTCGAGATTCCTGATCACTTCGCCACGACGGGTATCGACCACGAGCACCTCGCCGGGCCCCACCTTGCCGCACTCCACCACGTCGCGGGGATCGAGATCCACGAGCCCCACCTCGGAGCCGGCCACGACCAGCCCGTCGCGGCGCACCTTGTACCGGCACGGCCGGAGCCCGTTCCGGTCCACCGCCGCGCCTGCGATGACGCCGTCGGTGAACGCGAGTGCCGCCGGCCCGTCCCACGGCTCGAGCACGCACTGGTGGTACTCGTAGAACGCCTTGATCGCCGGATCGAGGTCCGGGTACTTCTCCCACGCCTGGGGAATCATCATCATCGACGCGTGGATCGGCTCGCGGCCGGAGCGCACGAGCAGCTCCATCGCGTTGTCGAGGCTCGCCGAATCGCTCCCCTCGGCCCAGATCACGTCCCGCAGCCGCTCGATCCTCGCGCCCCACAGCGGGGACGAGAGCATCGGCTGCCGCATCGTCATCGCGTTCCGGTTGCCCCAGAGGGTGTTGATCTCGCCGTTGTGCGCGAGCAGTCGGAACGGTTGGGCCAGCGGCCAGCTCGGCAGCGTGTTGGTCGAGTACCGCTGGTGAAAGACCGCGATCGCGCTCTCGTATTCCGGGTAGCGGAAGTCGGTGAAGAAGGCGGGGAGCTGGGTCCCGGTGAGGAGGGCTTTGTAGACGATCGTGCGGCAGGAGAGCGAGCAGACGTAGAAGCCTGGGAGATTTCGCTCCTCCGCCTGTCGCTCCAGCTCCCGTCGCGCGAGGTAGAGCGCGCGCTCCCATGCTTCCTCGTCGCCCGCGAGCGCCGGCCGCCCCACCAGCACCTGCCGGATCACCGGGCACGAGGCGCGCGCCGTCGGACCGAGCGCCGCAGGCTGGGTCGGCACGTCGCGCCAGCCGAGGAAGGGAATGCCGTCGTCCGCGAGCACCCGCTCGATCAGCCGCACGGATTCCCCGAGTGCCTCGGGCTCGCGCGGCAGGAAGAAGGCGCCGACGCCGAAGGGCAGTCCGGGCTGGAGGTGCAGCCCCAGCCGGTAGGCGTCACGGTAGAAGAGGCGATGCGGGATCTGCGTCAGGAGTCCCGCGCCGTCACCGGAGTTGTCGGTCGAGGCGGCGCCGCGGTGGGCCACCCGGGCCACGGCTTCGAGGGCCATCGACACGACATCGTGCGACCGGGTGCCCGAGGCGCAGGCCACGAGGCCGACGCCACACGCATCGTGCTCGCGAGAGGGATCGAGCGCCGCCGAAACCGGCGACGCCGCGTGGGGATCGGGACGACGGGAACCGGCCGGGTGGATCCGCTGCCCATTGGCGGCCATGGTGCCTCCTGCGGGGTGAGCCCGACCGGCCGGAGAGGCCGGTGTGGGGCACGAAAAAGGCCCGCTCCATCTCGGGAGCGGGCCGGAGTTTGCACGTTCACGCTCGTGCTACCCGGCTGCTCCCCTGAAGCGGACGAGATTAGCGAGCGTGGTAACCGGGACGATTCGCACGGCGTTCATGCCTGTATTATTATGCACCGCGCTGAATTCGTCAAGCGGGGGCCCTCCCGGATCGAGAATCCTCACCCCGACCATCGCCGGCTTCCCCCGGCTCCCCATCCAGAATTGCCGTGACCATCTTCCGCAGGTCCTCCTTGGTGAACGGCTCACGAAGAATGGGCACGTCGGGAGGCAGCAGGTTCTCCGTCTTCGGGGACGACCGTCCCAGGTTGGCGATATACAGGATCGGCAGCGCGGGCATCCGGCTCCGCAGATACTGAATCACCTCGATGCTGTCGGCACCGACGACCTTGGTATTGGTGATCACCAGGTCGCAGAAGGCGAGACCGAGCGCCAGCTGGCTGGCGGAGAGCGCGTCGTAGGCGTGGAACACCGCGTGACCGTCCGCTCGCAGCGTGCGTATCACGAAGTCGACCATGACCGCGTCTTCATCGGCAACGACAATATGCCGGCCGCTGAAAGCAGTCGGGCGCCAAGTGCTCATTGTGGACCTTGGACCCGGAGACGACCGGGAGTGGCAGGCAGCGAGGAGACGATGGCGACTGAGCGAGGGGACGATCTCTATGGCAAGATAGCCTCCGGGCCTCTGAACTGGGCCGTGCGGTCCTGGCCGACTACCAGCGCGGGGATCCCACTTGACAGACTCCAGACCGGTAGGTAGCCTCTCAGGATGCTCGGCACTCTCGCCCTCCTCGTCGTTATTGGCCTCCTGCTTACCAGCCTTCCTGGTGAGCCAGGGGATCCGCGGCGTGCCGGACCGAGCAAGGTGAGATAGCACCACCGTCTCGACAGAATGCACCGGGCGCCGCGGTCCCTCCGACCGCGGCGCTCTTCGTTTTCCACCCTTCGACCAGCCACTGGAATCGTATGAGCACCAAGGATGTGGTCATCTTCGACACCACCCTGCGCGACGGCGAGCAGGCCCCCGGCAACAGTCTGACCCCTGAGGAGAAGCTCCGCCTCGCTCGGCAGCTCGATGCGCTCGGCGTGGACGTCATGGAGGCGGGGTTCCCCGCGGCCTCCGAGGGAGACTATCGGAGCGTCCGGGAGATCGCCGCGGAACTCACGCGCCCGGTGGTCGCCGCCCTGGCGCGGTGCCACGAGCGGGACATCGAGCTGGCCGGCGAGGCGATCCGGCCGGCCGCGCGGGGCAGGCTCCACGTCTTCATCTCCACGTCCGACCTGCACATCCGTGACAAGCTCAAGACCACGCGCGACGAGGTGCTCGAGCGGGCCCGCGCCGCCATCCGGCAGGCTCGGCAGTACACCGACGACGTCGAGTTCTCGGCGGAGGACGCCAGCCGCTCGGACCCCGATTTCCTCTGTCGGATCGTCGAGCTCGCGATCGCCGAGGGGGCCCGCACGGTGAACCTGCCGGATACGGTGGGCTACGCCACCCCGGCCGAGTACGGGACGATGTTCCGCGATGTCCTCCGGCGGGTTCCCGGCGCCGACCGCGTGATCCTGAGCGCCCATTGCCACGACGACCTCGGGCTGGCCGTCGCGAACACCCTGGCCGCCATCGATGCCGGCGCGGGCCAGGTGGAGTGCACGGTGAACGGCATCGGTGAGCGGGCAGGCAACGCCGCGCTGGAAGAGATCGTGATGGCGTGCCAGGTGCGCGGGGCCGCCCTCCCGTATCGCTGCAACGTGGACACCCGCGAAATCTTCCGCACCAGTCAGCTGCTGTCCTATCTCACCGGGGTCTTCCCCCAGCCCAACAAGGCCATCGTGGGCCGCAACGCCTTCGCCCACGAAGCCGGCATCCATCAGCACGGGATGCTGCAGAACGGCCTGACCTATGAGATCATCCGGCCCGAGATGGTCGGTATTCCGCGCTCGACCCTCGTCCTGGGCAAGCACAGCGGGCGGCACGCGCTCGAGCGCCGGTTCTGCGAGCTGGGCTACGAGCTGACCGACACACAGCTCGCCGAGGTGTACCGGCAGTTCAGCGCCCTCGCCGACCGCAAGCGCGAGATCCTCGACGAGGATCTCCTGGCGCTGGTTCACGAAAGCTTCCACGACGCGCCCGAGGAATACCAGCTCACCCACCTCCGGGTGGTCTGCGGCAGTGTCACGCCGACGGCCGAAGTCCGCATGACGGGCCCCTGGAGCGGTGAGCGGAGTGCGCGCGGAACCGGCGACGGCCCGATCTCGTCCGCGTTCACCGCCATCAGCGAGATCCTCGGCCGGTCGATCGAGGTCCTGAGCCTTCAGCTTCGGTCGCTCACGCCGGGCCGCGACAGCGTCGGGCAGGTATTTCTCCAGGCCAAGGTGGACGGCAAATCGCTGTCGGGGAACGGAGCCTCCACCGATATCGTCGAGGCGAGCGCCCGCGCGCTGGTTCACGCCCTCAACAAGGCGCACCACGCCGATCAGCTCGAGTCGACCAGTCTGAACTCGACGTACCTGTGGGGAGTGTAAGTCGTCGCGGGCTCCCAGTCGCGAGTCGTATCCGTGACCAGTGACCCGCAGCCCGTGACAATGAACCGGTGACTATGACTGCAACCGAGAGCTGGACCGGATCCCAGATCCTCTGCCGGGCGCTCCTCGAGGAGGGCGTGGACGTCCTCTTCGGGTATCCGGGCGGCGCCATCATGCCTTTCTACCACGCGCTGCCGGAGTTTCCCGGGCTGCGCCACGTGTTGGTGCGCCACGAGCAGGCCGCCGCCCATGCGGCCGACGGCTATGCCCGTGCCTCGGGACGCGCCGGCGTGTGCGTGGCGACGTCCGGTCCGGGCGCCACCAATCTCGTGACCGGCCTCGCGACGGCGCACATGGACAACACGCCCGTCGTCGCGATCACGGGACAGGTCCCGCGCCCGATGATCGGCCGCGATGCGTTCCAGGAGACCGACATCATCGGGATCACGCAGCCGATCACCAAGCACAGCCGTCTGGTCGAGGACGTGGAGGAGATCGCCGACGCGGTGCACGAGGCGTTCGCCGTCGCGATGGAAGGCCGGCGTGGTCCGGTGCTGCTCGACATTCCGAAGGACGTGCAGAACGAAAAGGCGGAGTGGCCTGGGACGTCGGAAGGGCGGAACGTTCCGGCGTTCCGGCGTTCCGGCGTTCCGTCATCCTCCCTGGATGACGCGGTCCGCCTCATCGCCGAGTCGCGCCGCCCCCTCATCATGGCGGGGCACGGGATCATCCTGAGCGATGCCTACGATGAGCTTCGCGCGCTGGCGGAGCAGGCCGGCATTCCCGTCATCACCACGCTGCTCGGCATCAGCGCCTTCCCCGAGTCGCATCCGCTCCACCTCGGGATGCCCGGCATGCACGGCGAGGTGCACGTCAACCGCGCCATCCAGCAGGCCGACCTCATCATCGGGGTCGGGCTCCGGTTCGACGATCGCGTCACCGGCAACCTCGCGGCGTTTGCCCGCGGGGCCAGGATCGTGCACATCGAGCTGGATCCCTCGGAGATCGGCAAGAACGTGCCGGTGGAGGTCGGGATCGTGGGCGACGCGAAGTCGGTGCTGCGGTCGCTGCTCGACCTGGTGCCGGCCCGCGCATGCGAGGAGTGGCGGGCGGAGATCGCGGGGTTCGTCCGTCCCCGGGTGGAGGCCTTCCGGGGCGGTCTCACGCCCGAAGGGATCCTCGCCGCGATCGGCGAGACGACGGGCGGCCGCTGCACGATCGTCTCCGACGTCGGCCAGCACCAGATGTGGGTCGCCAAGCTCTTCCCCTACCAGCGCCCCAACACCCACATCACCTCCGGCGGCCTCGGCACGATGGGGTTCGCGGTGCCCGCGGCGATGGGCGTCGCGCTCGCGCGCCCCGACGAGCCGGTCTGGGCGATCTCGGGCGACGGTGGATTCCAGATGAACATGCAGGAGATCGCCACGATGGTGCAGGCAGGCATCCCGGTGAAGATGGCCGTCTTCAACAACGGCTATCTCGGGATGGTCCGGCAGTGGCAGCAGTTCTTTCACGGCCGCCGGTATTCGGCCACGCCGATCTGGAGCCCCGACTACGTGCGTCTCGCCGAGGCGTACGGCATTCCCGGCTGGCGCGTGGAGTCCGCCGAGCAGGTGGCCGAGGTGCTCGGCTCGGCGATGGCGCGCCCGGGTCCGGCGCTCGTGGAGTTCGTCATCGAGCAGGAAGCCAACGTCTTCCCGATGATTCCGCCGGGCGCGTCGCTCTCCGAGCCGATCGAGAGCGAGGAGCCGGCGGCGCCTGCGACCGGCGTCACGACCCGGCTGGTCACGGCATGAGCGCCGTGCAGATCGTCACCGTCCTCCTCGAGGACGACCTTATCACGTTCACCCGGGCCGTCGGCCTCGTCCGCCGGCGGAACCTGCCGGTGCGGAGCATCGCGGTGGGACCGACGGCCGCGCCCGGCGTATCGAGGCTTACCATCATGGTCAATGCAGACGAAGCGACCGCGGAGCGGGCGGTGCAACATCTCGAGAAGATCGTCGGCGTGCGCGAGGCCGCGGCCTATACCGTGGGCGAGAGCGTGGCCCGGGAGATCGCCCTGATCCGCATCCGGAGCCATCCCGATCGGTACGGCGAGCTCCTCGACGTCGTCCAGCTCTACCACGCGACGGTGGTGGACGACTCGGGGGACTGCATCATCGTGGAGCTGACCGGCACCGAGGCGTTCGTGCTCTCCGGCATTCGCGCCCTCGAATCCTTCGAGATCATCGAGATCGCCCGCAGCGGGGCCGTCGCGATGGGAGTCGCGGGTCGCGAGGCGTCCGTCGTAAGCACGGCCGCGCCGTGACCCGTGACCCGCGACCTCAACATGGAACTCCTATGACCAGTGAACTTCGCATCTACTACGACGCCGACGCCGACCGCGCCCGGCTCAATGGCCGTACCTTCGCCATCATCGGGTACGGGAGCCAGGGGCATGCTCACGCCCTCAACCTGCGCGACAGCGGCGCCACCGTGATCGTGGGACTGCGTCCGGGCGGCGGATCCTGGAGCCGCGCCACGGCCGCGGGACTCGACGTCCGCCCGGTTGCCGAGGCGGCGAGCGCCGCGGATGTGATCATGATGCTCACGCCCGACCAGGATGGACGGGACATCTACGAGGGAGGCGTCCGCCACGGACTCACCCCGGGCAAGACGCTCATGTTCGCCCATGGGTTCAACATTCACTTCGGCGAGATCGTGCCGCCCGCCGGCGTGGACGTCACGATGGTCGCCCCCAAGTCGCCGGGGCACCTGGTGCGGAGCGAGTTCGAGGCCGGGCGCGGCGTGCCGGGGCTCGTGGCCGTGCATCAGGACGCGAGCGGTCAGTCGCTGGCCAACGCCCTCGCCTATGCCTCGGGCATCGGCTGCACTCGCGCCGGTGTGATCGAGACCTCGTTTCGGGAAGAGACCGAGACCGATCTCTTCGGCGAGCAGGCGGTGCTCTGCGGAGGAGCCACCGCGCTGGTCAAGGCCGGCTTCGAGACGCTGGTCGCCGCGGGGTACCGGCCGGAGATGGCGTACTTCGAGTGCCTGCACGAGCTCAAGCTCATCGTCGACCTCATGTACCGGGGCGGGATGCAGTTCATGCGGTACTCCATCAGCGACACGGCCGAGTACGGCGACTACACCCGAGGACCGCGCCTGGTGACCGAGGAGACGCGGGCGGAGATGCGGCGGATCCTCGATGCCATCCAGGACGGGAGCTTCGCCAGGGAATGGCTGGCGGAGAACCGCGCCGGACGGCCCAACTTCGAGCACATGCGCCAGCAGGACCGGAACCACGAGATCGAACGGGTGGGCACCAGGCTCCGGGCGATGATGCCCTGGTCCGAGGAGGCCAAAGCCGCCGCGGCGGCTCGTCCGGCGGAATCCCGGCCCGCGACCGCGCCACGCAAGCCGGCCACCGTCTCGTGACGGCTCGGACGCTCTTCGAGAAGGTGTGGGACGCCCATGTGGTCGCCCAGGCCCCGGGCGGCCCCGCGCTCCTGTACGTCGACCTCCATCTGGTGCACGAGGTCACCTCGCCCCAGGCCTTCGAGGGGCTGCGGCTCGCCGGGCGGCGGGTGCGCCGCCCCGAGCTGACGGTGGCGACGATGGACCACAATGTCCCCACCGGCGACCGCCGCCTTCCCATCGCCGACGAGATCAGCGCCAGGCAGGTGGCCGCCCTGGTGCACAACGCCCGCGAGTTCGGGATCGAGCTCTTCGATCTCGACTCCGCCGAGCAGGGAATCGTCCACGTGATCGGCCCCGAGCTGGGCATCACCCGGCCGGGGATGATCATCGTCTGCGGCGACTCCCACACCTCCACCCACGGCGCCCTCGGGGCCCTCGCCTTCGGCATCGGGACCAGCGAGGTGGAGCACGTCCTCGCCACCCAATGCATCGTCCAGACGAAGCCGCGCACCATGGAGGTCCGCTTCGACGGCCGGCTCGCCCGCGGGGTGACCGCCAAGGACATGGTGCTCGCGCTCATTCGCCGGATCGGCACCGCCGGCGCGACGGGCCATGCGGTCGAGTATGCCGGGGAGGCGATCCGGGCCCTGTCCATGGAGGGCCGGATGACGGTGTGCAACATGTCCATCGAAGCGGGGGCCCGGGCCGGCATGGTAGCGTCCGACGAGACCACCTTCGAGTATCTCCGGGCGCGTCCTCGCGCGCCCAAGGGCGACATGTGGGCCCGGGCCGTCGAAGGGTGGCGCGGGCTCCACACCGATCCCGGCGCCGTGTTCGATCATCGCATCCACATCGACGCGTCGGCACTCGGTCCCCAGGTCACCTGGGGCACCAGCCCCGGCATGACCGCCGAGATCACCGAGCGCGTCCCCGATCCCGCCGATGCGCCTTCCGAATCGGATCGGCAGTCCTACCGCCGCGCCCTCGAGTACATGGGACTGCAGCCGGGCACGCCGCTCGAGGGCCTCAAGGTCGATCGCGTGTTCCTCGGCTCCTGCACCAATGCGCGGATCGAAGACCTGCGCGAAGCGGCCGGTCTCGCGCGCGGCCGCCGCGTGGCGTCGGGCGTGCGCGCCATGGTCGTGCCCGGCTCGCGCCAGGTGAAGCTCGAAGCGGAGCGGGAAGGACTCGACCGGATCTTCACTGAAGCAGGCTTCGAGTGGAGAAACCCCGGGTGCTCCATGTGCCTCGGCATGAACGAAGACATCCTCGGTCCAGGCGAGCGGTGCGCATCGACGTCGAACCGGAATTTCGAGGGGCGACAGGGCAGGGGAGGCCGAACCCATCTGCTCAGTCCCGTGATGGCGGTGGCGGCCGCGGTCGAAGGGCGTCTGGTGGACGTCCGCGGCTATATGCGGGGCTGAGGCCGCGAATATACACCCCATGTATCACGATATGCAGGAGAAACATGACTTGAGCTACATTGTGTAAATCGTTGTTAGCGTTCAGCTTTCCGCGTTCAGCTGAGCTAAAGTATCACATGATGGTATCCGTTTCGCAGAATATTTATTCGGAGTCATATGCAGCCCTTCTCCGTCCACACCGGTCGCGTCGCGGCGCTGCCGAGAGCCAACGTCGATACCGATCAGATCATCCCCAAGCAGTTTCTGAAGCGTATCGAGCGCACGGGATTCGGACCGTGTCTGTTCTACGATTGGCGGTACCTCGCCGACGGTTCGCCCGATCCGGCTTTCGAGCTCAACGCGCCGTCCGCGGCCGGCGCGACGGTTCTCCTCGCGGGACGCAACTTCGGATGTGGCTCGTCACGAGAGCACGCCCCCTGGGCACTCGCGGACTACGGCTTCCGGAGCATCATCGCGCCGTCGTTCGCCGACATCTTCTGCGGCAATTGCTTTCAGAACGGCCTGCTGCCCGTCGCGCTCGCCGAGGGTGAGGTCAACGAGCTGTTCGCACGGTCAGCCGCGGCGCCGGAGGGATACGAGCTGACCGTGGATCTCGAGCGGCGGCGAGTCTCAGACGACCGAGGCTTCGACGTCGCCTTCACGGTGGACGATTACCGGAGAGAGATGCTGCTGCAGGGTCTCGACGAGATCGGAAGGACGCTGCTGCAGGAGGACCGCATCGCCGTATACGAGCGCCGGCGGAGGGCGTCGTGAAGCATTTCAGCGTTGCCGTGCTGCCGGGCGACGGCATCGGCCCCGAAGTGACGGCGGAGGCGGTGCGCGTGCTGCGCGCCGCGGCCGACCTCTTCGGCTGCACCGTGGACATGGCCGAGCACCCCATCGGGGCGGCGGGTGTGGAGGCGGCGGGCGACTCCCTGCCCCAGGGCACCAGGGACGCCGTGGTGGACGCCGACGCGGTCCTCCTCGGGGCCGTGGGGCATCCGTCGCTCGCGGCCGCCGAGGGGAAGCGACGCCCCGAAGCCGGTCTTCTTGCCCTTCGAAAGCTGCTCCGGGCCTACGCCAATCTCCGTCCCGTGACCGTGCATCCATCGCTCCGCCACGCCTCTCCGCTCCGGCCCGACCGGCTCGAGGGCGTGGACCTGCTGATCGTGCGCGAGCTCCTCGGCGGACTCTACTACGGCGAGCCGCGCGCCCGCTCGGCCACCGAAGCCGCGAACACCATGCGCTACACCGTCCCCGAGATCGAGCGGGTGGCCCGTGTGGCGTTCGACGCGGCTCGGACCCGCCGCGGACATGTGACGTCGGTGGACAAGGCGAACGTGCTGGAGGTATCGCAGCTGTGGAGGGAGACGGTCACCCGGGTGGCCGGCGAATACCCCGACGTGCGGGTGGAGCACTTGTACGTGGACTTCGCGGCCATGCGCCTCGTCGCCCAGCCCGCGGCCATCGATGTGCTGCTCACCGAAAACCTCTTCGGCGACATCCTGAGCGACGAGGCCGCGGTGTTGACCGGATCCCTGGGGCTGCTTCCCTCGGGCTCCATCGGTGACGGCCCCGGACTCTTCGAACCGGTCCACGGGTCCGCGCCAGACATTGCCGGCCGGGGGATCGCGAATCCCATCGGCGCTATCGCCTCGGCGGCGATGCTGCTCCGCCACGGACTGGCGCTGCCCGAGGCCGCCGCCGCCATCGAGCAGGCCCTCTCGGCCGTGCTGGCCGCCGGCGCCCGCACCCCCGACATCGCGTGCCCCGGCGAGCAGACGGTCGGCACCCGGGACATCGGCGAGGAAGTCGCCCGGCTGGTGCTCTGGGGCGGCGCCGTCGAGCCTGTCGCCGGCGGGCCCACGTCTTAGGCCGCCGGCTCCTTCCCGAGGGCCGTTCCCCACCACCAGTACCAGAACGCGCTCCACGCGACGCCGAGCAGCAGGCCGCCCGCGACGTCGCTGGGGTAGTGGACTCCGATGTAGACCCGGGAGAACGCGATGACGCCGGCCAGCGCGCTCGCCGCGATGATGAGCGTCCGTCGTCTTCCCTCCGACCGCCACTTTGCGCTCCATAGCACCGCGGCGAGTCCGAAGACGATCGGCGCGAGGGTGCTGTGGCCGGAGGGATAGGAGTACCAGCCCGCGCCGTGATACAGGTAGGGAATGACGTGCGGGCGCGCCCGCGCGATGGAGAGCTTGGCGAGGCCGTAAAGGGCCCAGCCGCTGAGCGCGATGACGGCGTAGGCCCGCGCGTCCTCCCTGCGCCGCCGGCGCCAGAGCAGCCAGACGAACACGAGGGCGGCGGGGATGGCCACCGGGCCGCCGCCGATGATGCTGGCCAGATACATCAGCGGCGAGAGCCAGGGGCGGCGCTCGGCGCCCAGGCTCAGCATCAGGCTGGTGTCGAATGTGAGGGTGGAGCCGGTCACGACGAGGGCGGTAAGGATGGCGTAGAGCACCAGCGCGCCGACCGCGATCGGGCCGGCCGCATCGCTGCCGCGCGCATGTCCGCGGGCGCGCAAGGTAGTGGTGTCGGCAGTCGCGGGCAGGTCCGGGACCGGCATGGAGCCCAATCTAGTCGCTCTTGCCCTCGCTCACTCCGCGCTACATGGTTCTGCTCAGGCGGTAATCTCGACCGCGTCGCCCGAACATCCCGTGAATGGAAGAACTGGCCAGTGATCCGGCCGGGTGCGCGGACGCGCGTCCCCCGGCCCATGCTCGAGGAGGGCATGTCCCATGCGCAGCTCCATCCGGGCCCCGCGTAGCTCGCTGTTCCTGGTATGCCTGGCGCTCTCCTGGATTGCCGCGCCGGGCTGCGGAGGCGGGGACTCGACCGGATCCCCGACACCGGTAGCTACCGTGACCGTGGCGCCGAATCCCGGCTCGGTTCAGGTAGGTGAAGCCTTGCAGCTCTCGGCGACCTTGAAGGACGCGGATGGCAACACGCTGAGCGGCAGGGCCGTGACCTGGTCGAGTGACGCAACCGACTTCGCGACGGTGGACGGCAACGGGCTGGTGAGCGGGGTGGCGGAGGGCTCGGCCAACGTGACGGCCACCAGTGAGAGCGTGAGTGGCGCGGCGGCGGTGACGGTGACCTCCGCTTCGTCGGAGCCGCCGCTGGGACCGGGTGAGAGCGGTGTGCTCTTCACGACAGTTGATCCGAATGGGTTGCTTCGGCAAAGCGTCGGTCTGAGGCAGAATCTCACTCGCCCGGGCGACGGCCTCCTCTTCGTCGGCGTTGTTGAGTGGCAACTATTCCAGTTGCACCTTCTGCCCGATGACATCAACGTTCCACCGGTACCCGGCAGCGTCGCATTCGCCGGTTCCTCCGGAAACTCGATGGCCGGAGCTCCGGGCATGAACGCTGCCGGCGCCTCGAGGTCGGCTCCGATCACCACCAGTGTCCTCTTCGCCGGAGGATACCTGGACGCGACGAGCGCGAACGCCAGCCGGCGGGCCGTGCTTTACGACCCCGCCGCCAACCAGGCTGCCGAGCTCGAGATGACCGCGGCTCGGATCTACCACACGATCACGCCGCTCTCCGACTCGAGGGCTCTCCTCGCCGGCGGCTTCGATGGTGATGCCGTCCTGAGCTCCGCCGAAATCTTCACGGAGTCCACCCAGTCGTTTGCCGCGACCGGGTCCATGGGGACCGCACGGGGACGGCACGCGGCGGCGGTGCTTCCGGATGGGCGGGTGCTGATCACCGGTGGCCTCGTCCCCGACGGTCCGGGACCCGCTACGATCGACAGCAAGACGACGGAAATCTTCGATCCGGTGTCCGGGACCTTTGCGCCCGGACCCGACATGGGCGTGGCGCGGTTCAATCACAGCGCCATCACGCTGAACGACGGCCGCGTGCTCGTTCTGGGCGGCAATCACCTGAGCAGCGCGGAGGTCTACGACCCGTCGCTCGACAGCTTCAGCCCGATCGGCTCCATGAACGCGGTACACGGCCTCGGCCACAAGGCCGTGAAGCTGCTCGATGGAAAGGTGCTGGTCCTGGGAGGCGATGGCGGGACGATCCAGCCGACCGCCGTGGCCGAGCTGTTCGATCCCGCGACGGATCAGTTCACCCAGATCGACGACATGACGACGACGCGGATGCTGCACTTCGCGGTGCTGAATGAGAACGACGGCCGAGTCATGATCGGCGGTGGCCAAGACGAGAACGGCGAGGTGCTTGCCAGTACCGAGATCTATGATCCCGATACAGAGACTTTCACCGCGTCCGTGGACATGCAGGCGGCCAACAGTGAACAGGCCGCGGTGTTCGTGCAGCAGTGATCAGAGGTCGGTGACGGCCCCCAGGCTCGCGCTCGACACGAGCCGCGCGTACTTGTGCAGCACGCCGGTCGTGTACCGGGGTGACGGTGCCCTCCATTCGGCGCGGCGTCGGGCCATCTCGTCCTGGCAGACGTCCACCTCGAGCACCCGCTGCTCCGCGTCGATGGTGATCAGGTCACCCTCTTCGATCAGGGCGATGGGCCCGCCCTCCGCGGCTTCCGGCGCGACGTGGCCCACGACCAGCCCGTAGGTTCCGCCGGAGAAACGGCCGTCGGTGATGAGTCCCACCGAGTCGCCCAGGCCCGCCCCGATGATGGCGGACGTGGGCGCGAGCATCTCCCGCATCCCGGGCCCCCCGCGAGGGCCCTCGTAGCGGATCACCAGCACATTGCCCGGCTCGATGCCGCCGGCGAGGATCGCCTCGAGGCAGGCCTCCTCCGAGTCGTACACCCGGGCGGGACCGGTCATGCGCGGCGAGGCGACGCCGGTGATCTTGGCGACCGAGCCTTCCGGCGCGAGGTTGCCGCGGAGCACCGCCAGATGCCCCTGCGGGTACAGCGGCGTGCTCCACGGGCGGATCACGTCCTGATCGGTCCGCGGCCCCTCCGGCACCTCGTGAAGCACCTCCGCGATCGTCCGGCCGGTGATGGTGAGCGCGGCGCCGTGGAGGCGCCCGTTCACCAGCAGCATCTTCATCACCTGCGGCACACCGCCGGCCCGGTGAAGATCGGTGGCGACGTAGCGCCCCGACGGTTTCAGATCGCAGAGCACCGGGACTCGCACCCGGATCGACTCGAAGTCGTCGAGCGTGAGCGATACCCCGGCGGCGTGGGCGATGGCGAGGAGATGGAGGACCGCGTTGGTCGAGCCGCCCAGCGCCATCACCACGCTGATGCCATTCTCGAACGCTTGGCGCGTGAGGATCTCCCTCGGCCGCAGGCCGCGGCCGACCGCGTCGACCAGCGCCTGCCCCGACTGGGCCGCGCTCTCCGCCTTCTCGTCGTCCTCCGCCGCCATGGTGGAGGAATAGGGGAGGCTCATCCCCATCGCCTCGAACACCGACGACATGGTGTTCGCGGTGAACATCCCGCCGCACGACCCCTTGCCCGGGCACGCGTGCCGCTCGACCTCGAGCAGCTCCGCTTCGCCGATCTTCCCGGCGCTGAACTGGCCGACCGCTTCGAAGGCGCTCACCACCGTCAGGTCCCGGCCGTGCAGGTGCCCCGGCTTGATGGTGCCGCCGTAGATGAAAATCGCGGGGATGTTCATGCGGGCGAAGGCGATCATCGCCCCCGGCATGTTCTTGTCGCAGCCGCCCACCGCCACGACCCCGTCCATGGACTCCGCGCCGCAGGCCGTCTCGATCGAGTCGGCGATCACCTCGCGCGACACGAGCGAGTATTTCATCCCTTCCGTGCCCATCGAGATCCCGTCGCTGACCGTGATGGTACCGAAGATCTGGGGCATCGCCCCCGCGTCCCGCACCGCTCGCTCGGCCCGCCGGGCCAGCACGTCGAGCCCGGCGTTGCAGGGCGTGATGGTGCTGTAGCCGTTGGCGATCCCGATGATGGGCTTGCCGAAGTCGCCGTCACCGAACCCGACGGCGCGAAGCATGGCGCGGTTGGGCGCCCGCTGCACGCCGGCGGTGATCGCGGAGCTTCGGAGCGGGGGGAACATGGGGGGAATGTAAGACGGCTAAAGGCTGAAGGCTAAAGGCCCTCAGCCTTCAGCCCTCAGCCTTCAGCCTTCAGCTGTCGTAATACAGAAAGAACTCGTACGGATGCGGCCTGAGCGCCACCGGTGCGATGTCCTTGCTCCGCTTCATCGCGATCCAGGTGTCGATCACGTCCGGCGTGAAGACGTCGCCCTCGAGCAGGAACGCATGGTCCTGCTCGAGCGCGGCGACCGCCTCGGCGAGGGTGCCGGGCACCTGCTTGATCTGCTGCTTGCGCTCGTCGTGGATCTCGTAGAGGTCTTCGTCGATCGGCGCGGGCGGCTCGATCTTCCGCTTGATGCCGTCGAGACCCGCCATCAGCATGGCCGCGAACGCGAGATACGGGTTGGCGCTCGGATCGGGGGCCCGGAACTCCACCCGCTTCGACTTGGGGCTCGCCGAGTACATGGGGATCCGGCAGATGGCCGACCGGTTCCGCGCCGAGTACATGAGGTTGACCGGGGCCTCGAACCCGGGCACCAGACGGCGGTAGCTGTTCGTCGTTGGCGCGCAGATGGCCAGCAGCGCCGGCGCGTGGGCGATGAGGCCGCCGATGTAATACCGCGCCATCTCCGAGATCAGCGCGTAGCCGTCCTGGTCGAAGAACAGCGGGCTCTCGCCGTCCCAGAGGGACTGGTGACAGTGCATGCCCGATCCGTTGTCCCCGAAGAGCGGCTTGGGCATGAACGTGGCCGTATACCCCAGGTTATGGCAGACGTTCTTGACGATGTACTTGTAGAGAAGCAGCCGGTCGGCGGTCTGCACCAGCGTGCCGAACCGGATGTCGATCTCCGCCTGACCCGCCGTGCCGACCTCGTGGTGCTGCACCTCCACCGGCACGCCCGCCTCGATCAGCGCGAGCATGATCTTCGAGCGCACGTCCTGCAGCCGATCGACCGGCGGCACGGGGAAGTACCCCTCCTTGTGCCGGGGGCGGTGGCCCAGGTTGGGCGCACCACCGTTGCGCCCGGAGTTCCAGATCCCCTCCTCCGCGTCGACGTGGTAATACCCCTCGAAGGCGTTCTGGTCGAACCGCACCGAGTTGAAGATGAAGAACTCGGCCTCGGGTCCCCAGCACGACGTCGTGGCGATGCCGCTGGTCTTGAGATACTCCTCGGCCTTGAACGCGACGAAGCGCGGG
Source organism: uncultured Gemmatimonadales bacterium (assembly GCA_963757525.1). Lineage (GTDB taxonomy): Bacteria > Gemmatimonadota > Gemmatimonadetes > Gemmatimonadales > GWC2-71-9 > CAVVWJ01. Next base: position 50,843 of record CAVWRM010000001.1, on the reverse strand, counting down.
TCGCGCGTGTACGGCTCCAGCGTGATCGGGTCGTAGATGTCGCAGGTCAGCGAGAGCGTGGGCACCTGGAGCACGGGGTCCACGAACGCGGTGGACACATCGGGCAGCAGGAGCATGTCGCTCTCGTTGATGGCCTGGAAGCCACGAATCGACGAGCCGTCGAATCCCAGCCCCTCGCGGATGGTGTCCTCGTCGAGCGACGCCGCGGGGATCGAAAAGTGCTGCCACGTGCCCGGCAGATCGCAGAACTTCACATCCACGACCTGGATGTTTCGCTTCTTGATCAGGTCGAGGACCTTGCCGACTTCTCCGGACGGGGAGGTCCGGCCGGCGGGTCTGGGGCGAGCGGTCGTGGCCATGGCGATCTCACACTGGTCGAAGAGGTGGTGGTTGGCGTGCGTGGGGATGAACTTATCCGCCGGTCTACCGCGTGTCAAGCAAACGGTGCTCAAAATGCAGCAAGATGCCATCAAAGTGCTGTTTATCCTGTTCAATCGGCTAAACTGACTCCAAAAATGTGCATAATGTGCAAGGCTTGGCATTCAGTAAGGGGGACGGCCTGCCGGACCCGGGCGCTGAAAGCTCCAGGCCAGCAGGGGAGGCGTGATCAGGGTCGTCACCATCACCATGACGACCACGGTGGCGAAGATCGTCGAGTCCACGACCGGCGTGCCCCCCACCTGGAGTCCGAGGCCCAGGTTGGCGAAAATCAGGCCGACCTCGCCGCGCGGGATCATGCCGATGCCGATGGAGAGGCGGTCGACCGGGGCGCCGAGGCCGCCGAGGGCGCAGGCCTGCTTGCCGAGAATCGCCGCCGCGGTGATCAGCGCCGCGAGGGCCGGGATGCCGGGGCGGGTGAGGGCGCCGAGGTCGACCCGCATTCCCATCAGCACGAAGAACACGGGCACGAAGAGCCCGGTCAGCGGGCGCAGCAAGTCCGCGAGTGGCGGTTGGCCTCGCGCCGTGAAGAGCTCGTAATGGGACTGCTCGAGCACCAGCCCGGCCGCATAGGCGCCGACGATCGGCGCGAGCCCGACGGCTCCGGCCAGACCCGCGAGGGCGAAGCAGGGTACCAGTGCCGCGGTCAGCATCGTGCCGGAGCCGCGGAGCCTCGCTGCGGCGGCGAACACGCGAGGCGAGAGCGCCGATCCGAGCCACAGGACGGTCGCGAGAAACCCCGCCGCCTTCGCCAGAATCCATCCGAGATCGGCGGCCGACGTGTCCGACCCCGCGTTGGCCGAGCGGATCAGCCCGGCGACCACCGCAAGGATGACCAGCCCGAGTACATCGTCGATGACTGCGGCTCCGAGAATGATCCGCGCCTCGGTCGAGCGGCTCCGCCCGAGGTCGCGGAGCACCCGCGCGGTGATTCCGACGCTGGTGGCCGTGAGGGTCGCGCCGAGGAAGAGGTAGACGTAGGGGCTGCGGCCGGGCAGGGCGATGGCACCGACGGCCCCGCCGAGGATCCAGGGCGCGATGACGCCGAGGACGGCGACGAGCAGTGCGCGTCCGCCGACCCGGCGCATGTCGGCCAGGGAGGATTCGAGCCCGACCTCGAAGAGCAGGAGGATGACGCCGAGCCCGGCGAACCCTTCGATCAGCGGGCTCGCCGCGATCTCGCGCGGCCACGCCCACCCCAGGAATTCGAGATTTCCCAGGAGCATCCCCGCCACCAGCTCACCGAGCACCGCGGGCTGGCCGACGCGCTCGGCCAGGTGCCCGCCGAGCGCCGCCGCGGCGAGCACGAGCGCCAGCGACGCGACCGGGTCAGCGGTCAGGCGTGCGCCGCCTCGATGGCGTGCCGCTGCACCGCGTCCGCCGTGATCGGGGTCAGCGCGGCGTTGTCGCGCTCGCCGGTCCGGATGCGGACGACCGACTCGATGGGCTGGACGAAGATCTTGCCGTCGCCGACCTGGCCGGTGCGCGCGGCGCGAAGAATCGCGTCGATCGTCGGCTGGACGAACGGCTCCGAGCACACCATCTCGACCTTCACCTTCTCGCGGAACTCGAGCACGAGGCTCGAGGCCCGATACTGCTCGACCAACTCCCGCTCCCCGCCGTGTCCGCTCACGCGCGTGATCGTGATGCCCGTAACGCCGGCCCGGAAGAGGGCGGTCTTGACCTCCGTCAGCCTCTCCGGACGGATGATGCAGGTGATCAGCTTCATCGGAATCGCTCCTGAAGCGGGTGACAAGATGGCGGCGCGGGCCGGACGGCTGGCCGCCCGCCCCGCGCCGGTGAAAGGGGAGACCGTGAGCCGGCTACGCCGCGATGCTCGCGGTCGAGGTGGCGCCGGGGCCGGTGAGCACGACCGCGCCGGCGAGGTCCGCCGTATCGGGATAGGCGTGGGCGCCCATCTCGGGTATGTCGAGACCCAGCTCCTCGATCTCGGCCGTCACGCGATGCCCGCCGGTGATCAGCGCGGTAATTTGCCAGGCGACGAGCGTCAGGACCCCCACGCCCACGATGTTCGCCACCCCGCCGATGACCTGGGCGACGAACTGCCCGGCGTCGCCGTAGAAGAGGCCGGTGACCGGCCCCGTCACGCCGTTGAACCCGTCCCCGTAGGTTCCATCCGCCAGCAGGCCCAGCGCGAGGATGCCCCAGAGGCCGTTCACGCCGTGCACCGAGATAGCGCCCACCGGATCATCCATCTTGAGCGCCCGCTCGAAGTAGAACACCGACCAGCACACCAGCACGCCGGCGACCCCGCCGATCAGGACCGCGGACGGCGCGGTGACGAACGCGCACGGCGCGGTGATGGCCACGAGACCGGCGAGCGCCCCGTTGGCGATCATCGAGGGGTCGGGCTTGCCATAGCGCCGCCACATGTAGAGCATCGCGGCGGCGCTGCCCGCGGCGCCGGCCAGCATGGTGTTCGTGGCGATCACGCCGATCCGCAGGTCGGTGCCCGACAGCGTCGAGCCGGCGTTGAAGCCGAACCAGCCGAACATCAGGATGAACGTCCCCACCATGGCCATCGGGATGTTGTGGCCGGGGATCGCGTTGACCGTGCCGTCGGCGTTGAACTTTCCGCGCCGGGCGCCGAGGAGCTTGCAGGTGACCAGCGCCATCACGCCGCCCGTCATGTGCACCACGGAGCTGCCTGCGAAATCCACGTGCCCGTGGCCCAGGCCGAAGTTGTTGCCCAGCTGGGAGAGCCAGCCGCCACCCCAGACCCAGTTGCCGTAGATGGGATAGATGAGCGCGCCGACGAAGATGCTGAAGACCGCGAACGCCGAGAACTTCCACCGCTCGGCGAGCGCGCCGGTAGGAATCGTCGCCGCGGTATCCATGAACACCATCTGGAAGAGGAAATAGGCGAACACCGGCGCGGTGTAGGCTACCCCCGTCAGGAAGAAGCCCGAGGCCCCGAAGAGGCCGAAGGACTTCCCGAACAGGGTGATGGCCACCTCGTGCGTGAGCCCGTCCCCGCCGAGGGTCCCCAGCGCGCCCACGCCGCCGGCCTGCAAGGCGAATCCCACCGCCCAATACGCCAGCATGGCGATCCCATAGACCATGAAGTTCATGGTGATCGTGTGCCCGGCATTCTTGGCGCGGGTGAAGCCGGTCTCGACCATGGCGAACCCGGCCTGCATGAACATCACCAGGAATCCTGCCAGGAGCATCCACACGAAATTGATCGCCACCGCGTTGTCGCCGGCCGATTTGGCCACGTCCTCGAGAGTCGGGGCTGGCGAGGCTGCCTGGGCGGCGAGGGCCGCCGGCAGGACGAGGGCACCGACCGTGGCGAGAACGGCGGTCCCTGCGCGGGCGCGTCCGTGCATGTGGAGTTCCTGGATGAAGGGGTGAGCGCGGCCCGAGGCCGGCGCGACGAACGACGGAACGCCGTATATATGCAGTCGCGTTGCATGAGTGTCAAGCGAAGTGTGCAGAATATGCACGTTAGGGATGCCGGAATATTCATTTACCATTCAAATTGGCACATCTGTATGGTAATTTACGCATGATCCGCATGAATCAGCCGACGACGGGCGTGCCGCCCCGCCGCCCCGCCACCCCGCGCGCGTCCGCCGCCGGCGAATTACTGTTCACTCGTCATCGTCGCCCTCACGGAGGCGGTCTGCCGCTCCTGGTCTGCTCGTCCTGCCATGCGCCGCTCCCCGAGGGGAGCACCGACTGCCCCACCTGCGGCCCCGGCAGTCTCGCTCTGCTTCCCGGCCACGATCTCCCCGCCCCCCGCCGGTCCCCCGAATCCGTCGAGATCTCCCGAATCGGCCGCGCCCTCGGTCCTGGCTACCTGGTGGTCCGCCTGATCGGCCGCGGCGGATTCGCCGAGGTGTACGAGGTCATCGATACCGACCTCCAGCGCCGGCTGGCGGTAAAGGTCCTCCGGGCCGATCTCCCGTGGAGTCCGGGCGCCCTGTCGCGCTTCAAGCAGGAAGCCCGCGCGATCGCCCGGCTCAATCACCCCAACACCCTGCCGATCCATTTCGTGGGCGAGGCGCATGGACTGACGTTTTACGTCATGCCGTACCTCGACGGCCGGGCTCTCACCGACATCCTGCGGGACGACGGGCCCCTGCCGGTTGCTCGCGCACTGGCCATCGCCGAGCCGATTCTCGAAACGCTCGAGCACGCGCACCGGCACGGTCTGGTGCACCGGGACGTCAAGCCGGACAACATTCTCATCGAAGCGGCCACGGGACGACCGCTGCTGGTGGATTTCGGGATCGTCAAGTGGGTGGATACCCCGTCGCATCACACCCAGTCGGGCTTCATCGTCGGTACGCCGCTCTACATGAGTCCCGAGCAGGCCACCGGAAAGGGCAGCGTCGACGGGCGCACCGACGTCTACGGCATGGGCATCGTGCTGTTCCAGATGCTGACCGGCGCGCCGCCCTTTCAGGGTGATACCTCGGAGGAGATCGTGAGCCGGCACCTGCACGAGCCGGTGCCGGTGGCCTCGCTGGAGCGGGATCGGGTGCCGCCGTGGCTCTCGGACATCATCGTGGCGTGTCTCGCCAAGCGCGCCGATGACCGGTTGCCGAGCGCCCGGGCCGTGCTCGACGCCATTCGCGCCCGCGGACTCACCGAGGAGCAGCGGCAGCGGGGCGAGGAGATGCGCGCCACTCGCGACCTCCCGGCGGCGGGCCGCCGGCGCTGGCGCCGCGAGCTCACCGTCGTGGGCGCGGTACTGGCCGTCGCGGGCACCTCGTGGGTGGCGATGCGGCCGACGCCGGAGCCGCCCCGGCCTCCCGCCGATACCGCGTTTCTCAAGCCCGCCCCGCTCAGCGCGGCGCTGGTGCTCGAGAACCGGCTGGCCCAGCCGATCGCGTTCTCGATGGGCGACACCGACCGGACGCTGGCGCCCGGTGATACGATGCGGCTCCCGGTGGAGGAAGGCCGGCCGCTCGATGCCCATTGGGCGATGGTGCAGCCCGCATTCGCCGGACGTCTGCTGGGGTCGGAGCTGGAGGGCACGATCGCGGCGGACGCGGTGGTGGGTGAGCTGCGCCGAGTCGTGGACGCGGGCTTGGGCGACAGCCTGCGCTACGCCCCGACGGTGGTCAATCGCACCCGCAGGCCGCTCAGCGTGACGGTCGTGGGCGACCGGGACACCACCGACTGCCGATGCACCATCTCACCCGGCGATTCGCTCCGGTTGGGTTACTATCCGTTCTCGCCGCGGAGCGTGATCCGCGTCCGGGACAACCGCGGCGCCACCGCCCGCTTCGATGCCTTCGGCGACCGGACCGACGAGCTGAGCGGCGCGGTAAGCATCACCGTCCGTCCCGAGGACTTTCGCTCCCGGTAGCAGCCGCGTCAGCCCCTCGACCCAGGAGACACGCGTGACGACTCCAGATCAGCCCGCTCCTCCCGAGCCCGCGCATTCGGAGCCGCCCCCGCCCCCGCCCCCGCCCTCGCTCTCGCCCCCGCCGGCCGCCGAGGTCGCGGCGAGACAGGCGCCGCCCCCCAACCTGCTTCCACTCTTTCTGATCGTCCTGCTCCTGCTGCTGGGGGCCGGTGGCGCGGCCTACCTCCTGCTCAAGCCGCGTCTGGCGTTCACCAATCGGCTCGCCGCCCCGGTGCGTGTGGCGCAGAGCGGCGGGGCGACGGTCACGGTGCCGCCGGGCGGCACGGCGCGTCTGTCCGGCGCCTTCGGGCGAACCATCGTCGCGGAGTGGGAGCTGGTGCGCCCGCTCTCGGCCGACAGCGCGCCGATGGGCGAGGCCATCCGCGGGTCGAGCGTCGCCACCAGTCCGCGCGGCACCGTGCGCGCCGAGGCCACCACGCGGCCGGGCCAGGCCGACTATTTCGCGCCGCTCATCACCAACGCCACCGCCCAGCCGCTGCGCGTGCTGGTGAACGCGGGTCTGCAGGGGGCGATGGATTGCGAGTGTGCGGTGCGGCCGGGGGCCGAGCGCGTCTTCATCGGGTACTACCGGCTCTACCAGAACAGCACGGTGCAGGTGAGGGGATCGTCGGGCGGCACGGCGGCGTTCAGGGACCTGGGGCCGAAGGTGGTGTCGGTGGACGGCACGGTGGGCCTGCGCTTCGAGGACACGGATCTGCGAGGTGGACGGCCTCCGGCGCCCTGATCACTCCTCGCGCGGCCGGCGCCGCGCGCGCAGCACGCTTCCCGGGGTGACCGCCGAGAATCCGTAGCGCTCCCGCACCTCGTCCACGGCCGCCGAGAGATGGCGCAGCCGCTCGCGCCTGGGTGGCTCGAAGAGATCGACTTCCGCCGACGGGCCCAGCCCGGTGGCGCTGATCCCGATGAGCCGCACGCCCCGGTTGCGCCGGCGCACCTCCTCGAACGCCGCCCGGAAGAGATCGCGCGCCGCCTCGTACAGCTCGGCGTCGAGATCGGTCGCGATTTCGAGCGTGCGACTGCGGGTGACGGTGCGGAAGTCGTCGTGCCTGAGCTTGAGCGTCACGGTGCGCGCCACGAGATGCTCTTCCCGGAGCTGGCCGGCGACGCGGGCCGTCAGCAGCGCGAGCGTCGCCTCGAGGGTCTCCGGATCCCGCAGGTCGCGCGAGAGCGTCGTCTCCCGGCTCACCGACTTGGCCATCCGGTCGCCGCCGAGCGTGCTGCCTCCGTGGCCGTGAGCCCGGCGCTTCAAGGCCCGCGCCTCCGGCCCGATCACGCGCTCCAGCGCCGTCTCGCTCATCTGCTGGACCTGCCACACGTCTTCCAGACCCAGCTCGACCCATCGAGCCGCGGTCTTGGGCCCGACGCCCGGAAGCGCGCTCAGCGGCAGCCCCGCGAGGAATCCCTCCTGCCATCCCGCCCGCACTTCCATCAGCCCGCGTGGCTTGGCACAGTCGGACGCGATCTTGGCCACCATCCGGTTGGGTCCGATGCCCACGCTGCAGGCGAGACCGGTTTCCTGCCGTACCTCGTCGCGGAGCTGCTCCGCTATCGGAAGCAGCGACACCGGGAACAGCCGCTCGGTGCCGGCGAAGTCGAGATAGGCCTCGTCGAGGGACGCCATGGCGACCGTGGGCGAGAAGCGCCCGAGCACCCGGCGGACGTCCCGTGAGGCGTCGCGATAATGAGCGAAGGAGCCCTGGAAGAAGGTGGCCTCGGGACAGAGCCGGACGGCCTGGGCCACCGGCATGCCGGACCGGATGCCGAACCGGCGGGCGCCGTACGAGGCACTCTGTACCACGCCGCGCCCATCGCGGGGTCCGCCCACCACCAGCAGCTCCACGTCTCGGAGCTCCGGGTACCGCTGGCGGCAGACCTCCACGAAGAAGGCGTCGAGGTCGACGTGAACGATTCGCGCCGCCATGGGGTCCCTTGGTATCTTCGCCCGTATCCGGACGATCGCGAAGAGGAATTTCTGACCAACGAATTCTATCCGTGCCCGCACGGCCCCTCAATGCGGCTCGGTCGGGGGCTTGCACCCTGAGTCCGCCACTCGCCTTTCTCGGTCTCGGCGCCATCGGCGCGCCGATGGCCGCGCATCTTGCCCGCCCGGGGCCGCTCAGCGTCTGGAACCGGACGGCAGCGCGCGCCCGGGAATTCGCGGCCGCGCACCGGTGCACGGCGGCGGCGACGCCCCGCGAGGCTGCGGCGGCGGCCGACGCGGTGGTCACCTGTCTCCCGACTTCGGCAGACGTCGAGTCGCTGCTCGATGGCCCGGCGGGACTCCTCGCCGGGTTGCGGCCCGGCTCGCTGCTCATCGACTGCACCTCCGGCGACCCGGCGGGCTCGCGCCGGATTGCCGCGCGGCTGGCGGAGCGCGGCGTCGCGTTCGCCGATGCGCCGGTGAGCGGCGGGACCAACGGCGCGGAGGCCGGCACCCTCACGGTAATGGTGGGCGCCGACGCCGACACGTTCGCGCGCGCCCGGCCGATCCTCTCGGCATTCGGGAGCCGCATCGATCACGTGGGCCCGGTCGGGGCCGGTGATGCCGTCAAGGCGGTCAACCAGGTCCTACTCGGGCTCAACATTCTGGCGGTGGGGGAAGGGCTCGCGGCGCTGGTCAAGGCAGGGGTCGATCCCCGCACGGCACTGGGCGTGATCAACGGCTCGAGCGGGCGGTCGTTCGTATCCGAGTCACTCGTCCCCGACCGGGTACTCACGCGGACCTGGCCCAGGACCTTCCGGCTGTCCCTGCTGGTCAAGGACGTCGGCATCGCCGAGGAGCTGCTCGAGGAGACCGGCGTGGATGGGCCGGTCGTCGGGCTCACCCATCGGCTCCTCGCTGCCGCGCGCGACCAGCTGGGTGAGGGGGCCGATTATCTCGACCCCATTCGCCTGAACGAGAGGCAGGCAGGCGTGGAGATTCGCGGATGACGGCCACTTGCCGCTCCGGGCCGCCCCGGTCAGTTTTTGCTCGTCCCGCACCGTCGAGCCGATGAGCGACTGGGGAAGAACCAACCGGGTCGCCGCCGAGGCGACGATGGCCGAAGGACTGGTCGTCCAGGGCGACCTCCATGTCCTCGCGAGGGACACGTTTCCCCCCGGGCCGGAGACGCCGCTCGAAATGCTCAATCGCCCGGAGATGTTCTTTGCGCTGACCCTGGATGACGGTGATGTGCGGTTCGTCCCCAAGGCCCAGGTCGCCGTCGTCTCCTGCCACGATCAGGTTCCGCTCTCCGATCCCGACCGGATCTCGGCGGCTCGGCTGGTCTCGCTCGAGGTCATCATGCACGGCGGGGCGGAGTTCCGCGGGCGCGCCACCTTCGAGCTGCCGATCAATCGGGCCCGCGCGCTCGACTTCGTGAACGGCCCCGGCAACTTCTTCGCGCTCTGGGGGGATGAAGTGACCTGGTACCTGAACAAGGCCCACGTCCGCCAGATCCGCCCCTTCGACTGATACTTCCGAGACATCCGTGGCTCGACTCGACCGTTTGATCGAAGTGATGCACGAACAGCGCGCCGAGGGGCTGCGCCTGGCGGTGGGACAGCCGGCGTCGCTCGTGGCCAACGGCGGCAGTCGCGCGGTGACCAAGGAGCCGCTCAGCGACCCGCAGATCGTGGGACTCCTGCGCGAGATCGCCGGGGCCGACGCGAGCCGGCTGGGCGGCCAGGCTCCGATGGAGTTCAACTATCAATCGCCGAGCGGTGAGGTGCGGGTGGAGGTGGGGCCCGGCGCCGGCGGTTCCGTCGCGACGGTCCGCCCGTCGCGGGGCGCCGCCGCCGCCGCCCCCCCCGGCCGCACGACGTCGGAAGTCGCGGCCGCCCGCGCCGAGATGGAAGAGCTGCTCCGCCTGCTGGTCGAGGCCGGGGCGTCCGATCTGCACCTCCGGAGCGGCGCCCCGCCCATGCTGCGGCGTGACGGCGAGCTCACCCCGGAGGACCGTCCGCCGCTCGCCGGCGAGCGGCTCGAGGCGATGCTCCAGAGCATCATGCCGCCCCGCGACGTGGCCGAGTACCGCGAGGCGGGCGACGTGGACTACGCCCACGAGATCGAGGGACTCGCCCGCTTCCGCTGCAACGCGGGCCGCGACCGCCACGGGCCGATGGGCGTGTTCCGTGTCATCCCGACCACGGTGCGCACCGCGGACGAGATGGGACTGAGCCGCGAGGTGCAGAACCTCTGCTATCTCACCAAGGGTCTCGTCGTGGTCACCGGCCCCACCGGATCGGGCAAGAGCACCACGCTCGCCGCGCTGGTGGACCTCATCAACCGGACCCGCAGCGACCACATCATCACGATCGAAGACCCGATCGAGTTCGTGCACCAGAGCAAGAAGTGTCTGGTCACGCAGCGGCAGGTGGGGCTCCACACCCGGTCGTTCAAGCACGCGCTGCGCGCCGCGCTCCGGGAAGACCCCGACATCATCCTGGTGGGCGAGATGCGCGACCTGGAGACGGTCTCGATCGCGATCGAGACCGCGGAGACCGGCCATCTGGTCTTCGGCACCCTCCACACCACCACCGCCGCGTCCACCATCGACCGCATCATCGATCAGTTCCCGGCCGACCGGCAGGCGCAGGTGCGGGTGATGCTCTCCGAGTCGCTGCGCGGCGTCATCGCCCAGACCCTCTGCAAGAAGGTCGGTGGCGGCCGGGTAGCCGCGCGCGAGGTGCTGCTCTCCATTCCCGCGGTCTCGAACCTGATTCGGGAGGGGAAGACGTTCCAGATCCCGTCGGTGATGCAGACCAACCGCCGGACCGGCATGGTCACGCTCAACGACGCGTTGATGGAGCTGGTGGAGGCGAAGGCGGTGGAGCCCAAGGAGGCCTACATGAAGGCCGTCGAGAAGCAGGGCGTCGCGGCGGCGCTCAAGGCCAAGCGGTTCGATACGAGCTTCCTGGGGGACGGCTAAAGGCTGAAGGCTCAAGGCTGAAGGCCGAATTGCTTCGGAGCCGCTTCAGTCTTCGGCCTTCGGCCTTCAGCCTTCAGCTGTGTCTGGACCGGTCCTGGTCCTGGTCAACCCCCAGGACATCGTGAACATCGCCAGCGCCGTCCGCATCGCCAGGAATTTCGGGATCGAGCGGATGCGCCTGGTAGACCCGGAAGTGTTCGATCCCTGGCGGATCGAGGGAATCGCCCACAATACCGCGGAGTTCGTCGAGCGGATCGAGATCCGGCCCACTCTTGCCGATGCCGTGGCCGACTGCGTGCTCGTCGCGGTGCTGACCGGCCGCGAGCGCGCCGCCAAACGCCGGACCCTCCGGCCCCGCGAGGCCGCGGCGGAGCTGCTCGCCGCCGCGAATGACGGGCCGGTCGCGCTCGTGGCGGGCCGCGAAGACAGCGGCCTCACCAACGCCGAGCTCGATCTCTGCGGTCTCGTGATCACGATCGCCACCGACCCGCGTCATCCCTCGCTCAACCTGGCGCAGGCGGTGGCCATCATGGCCTACGAATGCTGGAACGCGGCGGGCGGCGACGCGCTGCCCTTGAAGCGCCCGCGCAAGGCCACCGAGCCCGCCACCGCCGGACAGCTCGAGGAGCTCTTCGGCGACTGGCAGAGGGCCCTGTGGGCCATCGACTTCTTCAAGACCCGGAGGACCGAGAGCGTGATGCGCTCCTTTCGCGAGATCGTCAACCGCGCGGAGCTCGACGGCCGCGAGGCGTCCCTCATCCGTGCCATGGGCATCGAGGTGGTGCGCTACCTCGAGCGGACCCGCGCCGGATGAGCCGGGGACGCTCGAGCGGCTACTGGAGCGCCAACCCGTATGCCGACCCCGAGGTGGAGCCGGCGCCGGCCGCACCGTTGCGCGACCTGCCGCCGGCCGTCGCCGAGCGCTTCCGGGTCCTCCGCACCGGGCTCCTCGAGCTCGCGGGGGTCGCCGAGAGCGTGCGCTTCATGGGCGAGAGCTGGCGCTGGGCCTGGGAGTACGGCGTCGGCAACCGCAAGCTCTGCTGGGTCCACATCGTCGGCACGCAGATCTCGGCGACCTTCACGCTGAGCGACAGCGAGGAGGATCGGGTGCGCCAGGGCACCAAGGTCGCGAGCGTCCTCGTGCGCGCCATCGACGAAGGCCAGCGCACCGGTCCCGTGAGGTGGTGCTGGCTCGAGCTCGATGACCGCCGCACCATCGACGCGTTCCTCCGCCTCGTCGGTCGCAAGGCCGAGTGGCTGGCCGAGCGGCCCCGTCCGCAGCGCTCGCCACGGGCGCGGCCCCGCCGGGCACTCGACGATGACTGAAACCAAGCCGACCAAATCGCTCGGATTATGACTTCGCGTCGGGTTGTGTGTGACCCGAAGCAGGGACTATACTTTGGCGGCTTTGACGGCAAGTGAATGATTTCACGAAGACTTGAACTGCTTCCGGCAGCGGCACCGGTCCTTCGCCGGCGCCTCTCTCCCATAGCGTGAGATCGACCATGCGTACGTTGGCCATCGTGCTTGGTGCCGTGTGCGCCAGCGGACTCGTGGCGCTGCTCCTGCTCGGCGGGAACCCGCCGCCGGCACCGGCCCAGGCCATCCGGGCGGTCGTCGACTCGACGTTCACGCCCGTGGTGGTCGACACGGGCGCGCTGCCAGGTCCGCGCCAGCCGATCTTCTTCCGCCACGACATTCACGCCGGCCAGTTCAAGATCCCGTGCCAGTATTGCCACTACTCCGTCGCCGTCTCGAGCGAGCCGGGCATCCCCGCGGTGCAGACCTGCATGGGCTGCCACCTCGCGATCGGCGGCAAGGACAGCACGGCGCAGGTGGAGATCAAGAAGGTGCGCCAGGCGTGGACCGACAAGAAGCCGATGGAGTGGGTACGGGTGCACTACCTGCCGCGGCACGCGCACTTCCCCCATATGCGTCACATCAAGGCGCTGGGACCCAATGCCTGCGCCACCTGCCACGGCGAGGTGCAGCGCATGCCCCAGGTGTTCAAGGTCAACACCGTGGACCACATGGGATTTTGCGTGACCTGTCACATCGAGCGGAAAGTCTCGCGGGATTGCACGGTATGTCATTACTAGTCGCGAGTCACGAGCTGCGAGTCACAGGGTTACGGGGCGCGACTCGTGACCCGCGACTCGTGACCCGCGACTCGTGACCAATCGACCGGAGTAAGAATGTCAGACGAAACTCCGTCCATAGACCGCCGCCGATTCCTCACCGTGCTGAGCGCGGGGGGCGGGGCGCTCGCGGTAAGCGGCTGCTCCACCGACCGGGTCGAGCGGCTGGTGCCCTACCTGGTGCAGTCGGAGGACCAGATCCCGGGCGTGCCCACCTGGTACGCGAGTACCTGCACCGAGTGTCCTACCGGCTGCGGCGTCCACGTGCGGACCCGCGAGGGCCGCGCGGTCAAGCTCGAGGGCAACCCCGAGCACCCGGTGAACAAGGGCAAGCTCTGCTCCCGCGGACAGGCGGCGCTCCAGGGACTGTACAACCCCGGCCGGGTGAGGAGCCCGATGCTTCGCGGCCCCGACGGGACGTTCAAGGCGATCACCTGGGATGACGCGATCGGGCGGCTCGCGGGCAAGGTGACCGGCGGCAAGCTCGCGGTGATCTCGGGCGCGGGCGCCGGCACCTTCTCCGATCTGCTCGCCGAGTGGACCACCGCGCTCGGCGGCCGGCTGGTGCGCTGGGAGCCGTTCGGTCACGAGCCGCTCCGCGCCGCCAACAAGCGCGTCTTCGGCGTGGACAAGCTCCCGGCCTACGACTTCGGCAAGGCGAAGTACATCCTCTCGTTCGGGGCCGACTTTCTCGACACCTGGCTCGCGCCGATCGAGCATCAGCGCGGGTTCGCCGAGTCGCACGGTTTCTCCGGCGGCGAGGTCGCCAAGATGGTCTACGCCTCTCCGCGCATGGATCTCACGGGCCTCAACGCCGACGAATGGCTCGCCGTCGCGCCCGGAACCGAGACGGCGCTCGCGCTCGCGATGGCCTCGGTCATCGCCGCGGAGCGGGGCACCGGGCAGGGCGGCATCGCCGCGGCGCTCGAGGGGCACACCCCGGCCAGCGCATCCAAGGAGACCGGCATTCCCGCCGAGCGCATCGAGCGGATCGCGAAGGAGTTCGCCGCGGCCCAGCCGAGCCTCGCCGTCGCGGGCGGCATCGCCGCGCAGCACGCCGGCGCCACCGAGCTCTGCGCCGCCGTCAACATCCTCAATCATGTGGCCGGCAACATCGGCCGGACCGTCGACTTCGGCGCCGACCTCGGCGCCACCGACGGCTATGCGGCGCTCGCGGAGCTGGCCGCCGCGATGGAAGCCGGCCAGGTCGGCGTGCTGCTCGTCCACGACGCCAACCCCGTGTACGCCCTGCCCAAGGCGAGCGGGTTCGCGGACAAGCTCCGGAAGGTGCCGTTCAAGGTCTCGACCTCGATGTTTTTCGACGAGACCGCCTCCCTCTGCGACCTGATCCTGCCCCAGCATCACGCACTCGAGCGGTGGGACGACGCCGCGCCCCGGGCGGGCGTGCGGGGACTCATGCAGCCGGTGATGGAGCCGGTGTTCGACACCATGGCCGCCGGCGACGTGCTGCTCAAGGTGTCGCAGAAGGCCGGCGGCGCGCTCGCCAGGTTCAACGCGCCCAGCTACAAGGCGCATCTCCAGGCCCGCTGGGGCGCGCTCGGCGCCACGCAGGGCGCCCAGGACGCGGAGAGCTTCTGGCGCACGGCGCTGCAGCACGGTGGCTCGTTCCAGGCCTCGCAGGCGGCCCCTGCCGCCGCGCCCGCCGCGGTTGCGCTCGCTCCCGACGCCTCCGCCCGGTACACGCCGCCGGCCTTCGACGGGAAGGGCGACTTCGTGCTCGCGACTTATCCGCACGCGCTGCTCTACGACGGCCGCGGCGCCAACAAGCCCTGGCTGCTCGAGAACGCCGATCCTGTCACCAAGATCAGCTGGCACTCCTGGGTCGAGATCTCCTCCGCCACCGCGGCCAGCCTGGACGTTCGCGACGGCGAGATCCTCAAGGTGACGTCGGCGCACGGCAGCGTCGAGCTGCCCGCCTTCGTCTACCTGGGTCTTCATCCGGGCGTCGTGGCCATCCCGCTCGGGCTCGGCCACACCGCCTACGGCAGCTTCGCCGAGGGCCGCGGCACCAACGCGCTCGACCTCCTCGGCGCGCCGGCGGGCGACTTCGTCCCCTACCTCTCGGCCCGGGTGACGCTCGAGAAGACCGGCCGCTACCGGAAGCTCGCATCGGTGGCCGGCGTGCCGCGCCAGCTCGGCCGCGGGATCGCCGAGGCGATGCCGCTGGAGGCCGCCAGGAAGGGCCTGACGGTCAAGGAGGCCTACTTCGAGGAGGGCCATCCCGAGCACGAGAAGTTCTCGGAGCGCGAGGTCCCGGCCCTCAAGGGATGGAGCGAGAACCAGCACCGCCTCACCCAGTTCGGCGACTATGCCAACGAGCACCCGCAGTGGGGCATGGCGATCGACCTGTCGCGCTGCACCGGATGCCAGGCGTGCGTCACCGCCTGCTACGCGGAGAACAACATCCCCACGGTCGGCGAGGGCGAGGTGCTGCGCGGGCGCGAGCTGACCTGGATGCGGATCGAGCGCTACTGGGAAGGCGGCGAGACGCCCGGCGCGCCGGTGTCGGCCCGCTTCGTTCCCATGCTCTGCCAGCACTGCGCCAACGCCCCGTGCGAGCCGGTCTGCCCGGTGTACGCCGCGTATCACACCGCCGACGGCCTCAACGGCCAGGTGTACAACCGGTGTGTCGGCACTCGCTACTGCGCCAACAACTGCCCCTACAAGGTGCGGTACTTCAACTGGTACAAGTACAACGACATGGCCTGGCCCGAGCCGCTCAACCTCCAGCTCAATCCCGACGTGGTGGTCCGGGCGCGCGGCGTGATGGAGAAGTGCACCTTCTGCATCCAGCGCATCCGCGGCGCGCAGAACCAGGCGCGGCTGGAAGACCGGCCCCTGGCTGACGGTGAGTTCACCACCGCCTGCGCCCAGGCCTGTCCTTCCGACGCCATCGTCTTCGGCAACATCAAGGACCCCAAGAGCCGGGTGATGGCCGCCAAACAGAATCATCGCGGCTATAGCGTGCTCGAGGAGCTCAACGTGCGCTCGGCGATCACCTATCTCGCCAAAGTCACCCTGCCGGCGGAGGGCTGACGATGGCCACCGCCGCCCGGCCCACCCACGCGCACGTGCCCTCGACGGGGCCCGAGCTGGTGCTGACCCAGACCCATGCCGACGTCACCCGCGACGTCGTCGGCACGCTGGGACCTCCCAGCCGCGGCTACCTGCTGCTGCTCTTCTCGGCCATCGGCCTGTTCCTGGTGGGTCTCACCACCTTCGCGATTCTGGTGAAGGACGGCCTCGGCCACGCCGGCTACACTCCGCCGATCTTCTGGAGCGTGTACATCACCACCTTCGTGTTCTGGATCGGCATCGGACACGCGGGCACGCTCATCTCGGCCATCCTGTTTCTGTTCCGGTCGCCCTGGCGGACGGCGGTATACCGCTCCACCGAGGCGATGACGGTGTTCGCCGTCATGACCGCCGGTCTCTTCCCGATCATCCACATCGGCCGGCAGTGGATCTTCTACTGGCTGCTGCCGTATCCGAACCAGCGCTACCTCTGGCCCAACTTCAAGTCGCCGCTGCTGTGGGACGTCTTCGCCATCTCGACGTACCTCACGGTGAGCACCACCTTCCTCGTCTTCGGCCTCATCCCCGACGTCGCCGCGGTCCGGGACAAGGCGACGGGATGGAGACGGGCGGTGTACGCGCTCACGTCGGCCGGATGGCGCGGCACCGATAACCAGTGGCGCCACTACAACCGGGCCTATCTGTACCTGGCCGCCCTGGCGACGCCGCTGGTGCTCTCGGTGCACTCGGTGGTGAGCTGGGACTTCGCCTCGGCCCTGGTGCCGGGCTGGCACGGGACGATCTTCGCGCCCTACTTCGTCGCCGGCGCCATCTACTCCGGCCTCGGCATGGTGCTCACGCTGGTGATCCCGCTCCGGAAGGCGCTCAAGATCGAGCACATGATCACCGCGTACCACTTCGACAACCTGGCCAAGCTCACGCTCCTCACCGGGTCGATTCTGTTCTACGCCTACGGCATGGAGTACTTCATCGCCTGGTACAGCGGCAACATCTTCGAGCAGACCAC
Organism: uncultured Gemmatimonadales bacterium; assembly: GCA_963757525.1. GTDB lineage: Bacteria > Gemmatimonadota > Gemmatimonadetes > Gemmatimonadales > GWC2-71-9 > CAVVWJ01. The sequence goes on along the minus strand of CAVWRM010000001.1, from coordinate 33,893 downwards.
CTTCTTCCGCCGGGCCTTCGGCCCGATGTGGTGGGCCGGCTGGACGATGATCATCTGCAACCCGTTCGTCTCCCAGCTGCTCTGGTTCCACAAGATCCGCACCAATCTCACCGCGCTGTTCGTCATCTCGATCTTCGTCAACATCGGGATGTGGTTCGAGCGCTACGTGATCATCGTCTCGTCGCTGAGCAACGACTTCGTCCCCTGGGCCTGGGACATGCTCAACCCCACCTGGGCCGACTGGGGCATCCTGGCCGGATCGTTCGGCTGGTTCAGCATGTGGTTCCTGCTCTTCGCCAAGAACTTCCCGATCGTGGCGGTGCAGGAGATCAAGGAGATGATCCCGATGCCGAGGAGGCGTGGTGGCGGGGGAGGGCATCACTGATGGCTCTCATGAAGAAGTCCCGCCCGGTTCCCGGCGTGCTCGCGGCGTTCGCGCACCTGGACTCCGCCGCCGACGCCATCCGCGCGCTCCGCGCCCGCGGCCACCGCGACCTTGTGGTCTATACCGCCTCGCCCAATCACGAGATCGAGGAGGCGCTGGAGCACCGGGTGAGCCCGGTGCGGCTGTTCACGCTCGTCGGTGGCCTGACCGGCTGCGCGGCGGGCTTCGGGATGACGATCTGGATGTCGTACGACTGGCCGACGCTGGTGGGCGGCAAGACGATCGCCTCGATCCCGCCCTACGTCGTCATCGCCTTCGAGCTCACGATCCTGCTGGGCGCGCTCAGCACGGTCACGGCGGTGGCGCTGTTCTCCGTGCTGTTCGGCAGGCGCGGGGTCGCCTTCGATCCCCGGTTCTCCGACGACATGATCGGCGTCTTCGTGCCGACCCGTCCCGAGCAGGTGAAGCCGACCGAGGATCTGCTGCGGTCGGCGGGCGCGGTGGAGGTGCGGCATGAAGCGGCCTAGGGCGGCGCTGGCGCTCCTCGCGCTGCTCTGCGGCGGCTGCGACGTGTGGTACAACAAGATCCCCTCGCCCGACGACCTCTGGCACGTCATTCCGTGGTTCGATCACATGATCGAGGTGCGCTACGTGCACCCGTACCAGACCTCGCACGTGCCGCGCTATACGCCCGAAGGCACCGTGCCGATCACCGGCTCCGAGCCCGACTGGTCGAATGAATGGATCACGGGCAAGACCACGACGGCAAACGCGCTGCAGAATCCGTACGCCGCGGGCGGCAACGGCACGCCGTGGAAGCCGGGACCCGCGGTGCCCCAGATTCCGCGCGACGTCGCCGCCGTGGGCGACACGCTCTTCGACACCTTCTGCGCCGTCTGCCACGGCGCCGCCGGTGACGCCAAGGGCCCCGTCTCCGCCAAGATCGGCGCGCCGTCGCTGCTCACGTCGCGGGCCCGGGCGTATTCCGACGGGTACATCTACAGCATCATCCGCTACGGCCGGGGCGTCATGCCCCGCTATGGCGACAAGGTCTACCTTCCCCTCGACCGGTGGGCGATCGTGAACCACGTCCGGAAGCTCCAGGCCCAGTCGCCGGCGCCGCAGGAACCGGCGGCGGCCGCGGCGCCCATTCCTCCGGGGCCCAGCGCGCTGGGGTCCACCGGAGCGCGCCCCCAATGAGCTCCGTCCTGCACAACCGCCTGGTGCGGCACTCCGTCCTCGGCAGATACCCGCTGTTCCTCGGCCTCGGCGGCGGCCTCACCATCCTGGGCCTGATCCTCTTCATCCAGGCGCTCAGCTCGGGCGAGAGCGACCGGGCCTGGCAGCTCTTCCACGTCAACTGGCTCTACTTCACGGGCCTCTCGGCGGGCAGCATCGCCTTCGTGGCGGTGCTCAAGATCACCAACGCGAAATGGGCCGGCATGATCTCGCGGTTCGCCGGCGCCTCGTCCGCGTTCCTGGCGGTGTCGTTCGTCGGGCTGCTGCTGATCTTCACCACGGGCTACGGCGCCATCTACGGCCCCATGAACGCGGAGCTGGAGGGGATGCAGCACAGCAAGGTCGTGTGGCTCTCGCACGACTTCATGTTCGCCCGGCTGGCGATCGGGCTGCTCGTGCTGATGTATGCCGGCTGGCGGCTCATCCGGGCCGACCTCGTCCCCGACCTCTTCGACGCGCGCGACGCGGTGACCGGGGCGCGGCGGGCGCTGTTCGACCGCTGGAGCCGCGACTACGACGGCAGCGCCCAGGCGGCGCAGAGCCAGTACGAGCGGCTCCGCCACTACGCCCCCATCTACGCCGTCGTCTACGCGATCGCGATGACCCTGGTGGCATTCGACGGCATCATGGCGCTCCAGCCCCACTGGTTCTCGAACCTGTTCGGCGCCTTCTATTTCATGGGCTCGTATCTCGGCGCGCACATGCTGCTCGCCCTGATGATGATGTACGGCGGCGCGCACCTCGGCGTGAGCGACCTCGTCTCGCCCAAGCAGCGCCACGACCTCGGCAAGCTCTGCTTCGGCTTCACCGTCTTCTGGACCTACCTCATGTGGGCCCAGTTCCTGGTGATCTGGTATGGGAACATGCCGGAAGAGACGGGCTTCGTCTTCTCCCGCCTCTGGGGTCGCTGGCTGCCGATCGGCGCCACGGTGCTGATCGGGATGTTCATCATTCCGTTCTTCGGCCTGCTCGGCGTCGCCCCCAAGAAGGTCAGGCCGGTGCTCGGCTTCTTCGCGACGATCAGCCTGACGGCGCTCTGGCTCGAGCGGTACCTGCTGGTGCTGCCCTCGGTTACGCCGCTGCCGGGCCCCGTCATCGGTTCGCCCGAGATCGGCCCCACGCTGCTCTTCATCGGGCTCTACCTGCTGGCCTACGCCCTCTTCGCCCGTACGTTCCCGATGATCTCTCCGAGACTGGCGGAGCTCACGCTGAGCCGGGAGCGAAGCCATGCCCTCGTCGAGGCCGAGTACGAGCACGAGACTGGGCCGGAGGATTACGTGACGCCGGAGCTGGTGGAGCGGCGGGAGAGGCCGAGGTAGGTCGCGGGTCGCGGGTCGCGAGCCATTCCGTAAGAAACGACCCTCCGATGAGCAAATCGGAGGGTCGTTGGTATTTTCGGAGCAGCTCGTGACTCGTGACTCGTGACTCGTGACTCGTGACTCGTGACCCGCGCCCTACTTACTCCTCATCTCCGCATTCATCCGCCGGATCATCGCCCGCAGGCTGTCGGCCGGCACGTCTCCGGTGATCGCCAGCATCCGGTCGCCCAGCTGCATCGCCATCGCGTGATCGGCGTTGATCGTGTCGCCCCCGCGCACCGAGTCACCGCGGAGCTGCACCGAGTCGACGTCGCCGGCCTGCCGGCGGGCGAGGAGCTGGGACACGTCGCTCGCCGACCCCTCGATGGTCCGGATCACCTGCCCGGAGGAAAGCTGCTGCGCCACCACCATCAGCGGGCGCGCGCCCTCCGCCTTCTGCACCTGCACCTGCATCACGGGCAGCCCGTCGATGTGCGGCAACGGCTTGCCGGCTTCAGCCTGCGCCCCGTCCCACGACAGCGTCCGCCACATCCCGCCGAACTCCTCGCCCGAGGCGCGTGGCGAATCGAGCTTGCTCAGCTCGACCGCGGGGACGGGATTGAGCACCGCGAGGACCGACTCCCGGCGCGCCAGGGTGGAATCGGGGGCGCTGAGCGCGGCGCTGGCCACGCGGACCGGGGAGCGCTCCTGCGAGGGGGTGGGGGTGGGGGTGGGGGTGGGGGACTCGTGGCGCACCGGCGTGTAGGTGCGGACCGGCGGGGCGGCGCGATCCGACGGCTTCGGCGCGTGGGCCACGGTGGCCTCGGGCGCTGGAGTCGTGGGGACGGGAGCAGGGACGGCGGCGATTGCGGGCGTCCGGTCGGCCACCGCGGCAGTCGGCTGGTGGGGACGGAGCAGGGTGCTCGCGCCGTAGCCCAGTCCCACCGCGACCACCAGGCTCGCGGCCCACGCCACCGCGCGCATGCGGCGGCGCCGGGCGGAGACGACCACGTCGGCCCGACGGCGCAGGCTCTCGTACGAGGGCGCGATGCTCCGGGACGGGGCCAGCCGGGCGAGCAGCGCCGTCGTGCGGTCGCGCAGGGCGGCGATCCCGTCACGCAGCGCCTGGCAGGAGGGGCAGGCGGCGAGATGGCTTTCGATCTCGACGCACTGGCTCCGGCTCAGCGCCTGGTCCAGGTAGGCGTGCAGCTCGTCTTCAGGAATGTGCCGCATCGGTCCCCGTATCCGCATGTTGCCTGTCGTGCGCATCCACCAGCCGCCGGCGCGCCCGCGCCAGCGTCGTGCCGACCGCCCCGACCGCGAGCCCGGTCTGGGCGGCGATCTCGGGATAGCTGAGCCCGGCGTCCCACAACAGCAGGATCTCGCGGTCGCGCGGCGTCAGCGTGTTGAGCGCCTCCTGCACCGACGCCATCTGCTCGTCGCGCTCCACCGTGTCGTCCGCCGCCATGGTGACCGCCGGCATGGCGATCGGATCGCCCTTGAGCAGCGTCAGGTGCCGGCGCCGGCGCACCGCCGCCCGGGCCTCGTCGCGGGCCAGATTGGCCGCCACGGCAAAGACCCACGCCCGGGGCTTGTCCGGCCGGTGCGACAGCGCCCGGACGAACACCTCCTGCGCCAGGTCTTCCGCGCGCTCCGCGTCCCATACCTTCCGGTACAGGAAGCGCACCACGGCGGTGTAAGTCGTCTGGTAAAGATGTTCCAGATCGTCCGTCACTCAGTCCCCCTGACGGGTCCGAGTTGATGACGGCCAACTTCGCCATTATTGCACACTTGCGGCCCCTGGGCCGGTTTCCGGGCCCGGGAGCGCCGGCGGCGTTTAAAAACGCACCCTGGATGGAGGCCCTGGTTCTTCGGGGGCCACTCGCTGCACAGGTCCGGCTTGGCCGGCCGTCCGTCCGCCCGCTGTCTCCCATGCAGGGTACAGGCCACCCCGTCCTCCCCCAGGTATCCGCACGCCGAGATCATCTCGGCTTCGATCGAGTAGTCGCCTTCCCGGTCGACCTTGCAGAGATACGGCGAGCGCCGGGATCGCACCAGGGCTTCGAGCCGCTTCTGGCGCCGGGTACACATGATCTCGATCTGGAGGTCCCGGCAGCAGGCCGCCTTCATCGTATTGTCGGCCGTGCGGCACCGGGCGGTGGCGCAGGGGTTCTCGTCGGCCGCGCCGTTCGAGGACCGCTCGAGGACCGGGAGCGACCGGGGGGGGAAGGGCAGCGTGCGGACGGCGTTCGTCGCGCGGTGCACCACCACGAACCGGTCCCCGCCGAGCTGGAGCGGCTGGTCGGTTACCGCTGGGGCGCGCGGCGCCCGCCCGCTGAATCCGTGCGCGCGACAATGGGCTTGCCCATCGGCCAGCTCGAGGTAACGGCAGGGGAGGTGGAGCGTGGCTTCGACGTAGAGATCGTTCTCCGCGTCCCACAGCTCATGAAAGGTGATCTTCCCGGTGTGGCCGAGGAGCCAGGTTGCCTCGTGATCGAGCGAGGTTATTCCTTCCTCGAATTCACCGACGCGGAGCGTCACTCGGAGCGAGCGGCACTGCGCGCCCAGCGAGCGGCACGGAGGGACGGCAGACGGCATGGTCGCTGAAGCTAATTCGTCCCACTTCCTTTTGCCGCTCCGGACTATATGTTTTGTGGACTTGTGAAAGGCTTCACAAAGTCTGCATCCTATCCTTGGAGGCGAAGAAGGCGATGCGTGTGACTTCGATGGTGGCAGGGCTGGCCATCATGTTGGCGGCCTGCGGCGGCGAGAAGAAGGCGGGGGAGGCGGGCGCGGGCGGGCCCGATACGATCGGCACCGGCCCGGCTCCAGCGGCCGAGGCGGCCCCCGCCGGCGGGGGCGCGAATCACGACGTGAACATGGTGCTCAACGGGTCCAAGTACGAGTACGAGCCTTCCGATCTGACGATCAAGGCCGGCGAGACGATCACCTTCCACAACAAGTCCGGCGGCCCGCACAATGTGTCGTTCTGGACTGACAGCATTCCGAAGGGCGCCGAGTCGGTGCTCAAGTCGGCCATGCCCGATCAGATGGCCCCGTTGCAGGGTCCGCTGCTCACCGAGCAGGACGCCAAGTACACCATTTCCTTCAACGGCGCGCCCACGGGCGAGTACAAGTTCTATTGTCTCCCCCACCTCGCGCTCGGGATGAAGGGGAAGGTTACGGTTCAGTAAAGCGGCTCAAGGCTGAAGGCCAAAGGCTCAAGGCTGGTCCGATGTTTCTTCAGTCTTCAGCCTTCAGCCTTCAGCGGCTGTTCACCCACCCGACGCCCCCTCCCACCAGCACCCCCGCGACCGCGTCCACCGCGTAGTGCATCTGGCAGTACACCACGCCCACCGTGAGCAGCACGGTCGGCACCAGGAGCACCAGCCCGAGCCGGCGGCTGCCGCGCCACGAGGCGACCATCGCCCCCACGGCGGCGGCGACGTGTGAGCTGGGGAACGCCGCGCCGTAGGAGCTGCCGGCCGCGAGCGTCGCATATACCAGCCTCGCCGGCGCGTTGTCGGTGAACCAGGGATCGGGGCGGGGGAACAGGTAGTACGGCCCGGCCACAGGATAGAATATGAAGAAGAGATAGCAGGTGACGAACGTGGCCATCACGGCGAAGACGAACCGCCGCGCGGAGGCTATCTGGCCCCGCCAGAGGAACACGACCGCGGGGACCGTGACGATCAGGTAGTACGAGTAGTACGCCGCGTGCAGTACGGCCGACCAGAACCGGCTCGGCATCGCCCGCCACCACTCCATGCTCACCTGCGATCCGAAGACGGCGGCCTCGAGCCGCTGGATCGCGACGTCGTGGACCGTCACGCTCCGGCCGTTCAGGATCCCGATCTCGCCGTAGAGTCCCACCAGCAGCAGCAGCGGATACGCCTCGGCGATGACTCGGCCAACCGGACCGAGCGGCCGGCGGCGTATGAGGAAGACGAGCAGCACGAAGAGCGCGTGCGCCGGGAGCAGCCACCAGCAGCCCGGCTCGCGCGGCGCCCGCACCACGGCGACGATCGTAACGATCGCGAGATACCCAAGCAGCAACCGATCGACCGGAAGCAGTCGCTCGACGATCGCCGTCCCCCCGTTCCGTCGTTCCGCCGTTCCCTCCTTTCGCCCTTTCGCCCTTTCGCTCCTACACCCAGCCCGCGCTCCGATACCAGTGCCAGGTGTCCGCCAGACCCGTCGCGAGGTCTCGCTCGGCCCGCCACCCGCTGTCCCGTGTGAACGGCGCGGGATCGCCGGTCCAGGCGGGCTGGAAGAACTCGTTCGCCTTGTCGGTCGTGAGGATCGTGGCCTGGCGGGCGAGACGCGCGGCGGTCTCCGTGACGGCGAGGAGTCCGCGGCCCACCTTGAGCGGTACTTTCACCACGGCCACCGGTCGTCCCATCGCGCCGGCAACGCTCCGCACGAAGCGCACGCTGGTGAAGACGTCGGGATGGCTGCCGTAGTAGATCTTCCGAAGCGTCGCGGGCGAGCGACTTGCCGCGATCAGCGCCTCGGCCAGGTCGGCGCCGTGGACCGCGCTCAGCTCCTGGCTCCCGTCGCCGAACACCGGCGCGAAGCCGAACCGGGCGATGCGAAATACCTTGAGCACCTCGTGATCGCGCGGGCCGTAGACCATCGGCGGCCGCACGATCGTCCAGGGCAGCGCGCTCGCCTTCACCACCTCTTCCGCGGCGAGCTTGCTGCGCCCGTAGGCGGTGACCGGATTGGGCGGCTCGTCTCCCTGGAGCGGCTTGCCGCGCGGCGAGGGCCCGCCCGCCGCCATCGACGACACGTGCACGAACCTCGGCCCGCCCGCGGCGAGGGCGGCCTCCACCATGTGCCGCGTGCCCTCACGATTGGCGGCCATGAACGCGTCCTCGTCGAGCGCCGCGATCACGCCCGCCACGTGATAGACCACGTCCTGCCCCTCGACCGCCTTGGCGAGCGCGGCCCGGTCGTCGAGATCGCCGGCGATGATGCGGACGCCGAGCGCGCGGAGCGCCTCCGCCTTCCTGGCGGACCGCGCCAGCACGGTCACCTCGTCGCCCCGCCGGCGCAGGGCCTCGGTCAGGTGGCTGCCGACGAACCCGGTCGCCCCGGTGACCAGCGACTTCATATCGTGCGGTCGTACAGCCGGTAGGTCTTGTAGACGTGGAAGGTCATCTTCTCGAGGCCCGCGTTCATCGCGGGATTGTCTTCCAGGATCCAGCCCGCCTCGCCCCAGGTGATACCGAGCGCGCCGCACTTGGTCCAGATCCAGTGATATAGCATCGCGTCGACGCCCTTGCCCCGGTACTCGGGCGCGATGCCGAGCAGCAGGATGCGGGCGCGGCGAAACTTCCCGGTCTTGAGCGCCCAGAGCAGCCGCGGCAACACCGGCAGCAGGTAGCCCTGCCGGTTGGAGCGGAACACCTGATTCAGATCGGGCAGGACGATGCCGAACCCGATGACCTTGCCGTCCTTCTCCGCGAACGGCACGATGTCCGGGATCACCACCGGCTTGAACTGCTCCGCGAGATGGTCGATCTCGTGCTCCGTCATCGGGATGAATCCCCAGTTGTTCTCCCACCCGATGTTGTAGAGCTCCTTGATGCGCTCCACATCGCCCTTGAAGTCCTTCATGTTGAGCGGGCGGAGCGTCACCCCCTGGCGCTGCCGGATCAGCTCGGTGCCGCGGGCCAGCCGCTCGGGCACGGGGTAGTACTCCGTCTCGCTTCCGCCCTCGTACACGAGCAGGTCCTTGGCCTTGTCGAAGCCGGCGCGCTCGAGGAGAGGGACGTAGTAGCGCGGGTTGTGCGGCATCATGAGGGTGGGCGGTGAGTCGAACCCGTCCACCAGGAGGCCGCACTCGTCGTTCACCGAGAAGGAGGCCGGCCCCCGGAGCACGTCGTGGCCCTTGCTCCGGCACCACGCGGCCGCGGCGTCGAGGAGCGCGTTGGCGACGGCCTGGTCGTCGATGCACTCGAAGAAGCCGAAGAAGCCCACCCTGTCGTGGTGGGTCTCGTTGTGAAGCCGGTTGCTGATGGCGGCGACGCGCCCGACCACCTCGCCGTTCCGCCATGCGAGGAAGTACTCCGCCTCCGCATGCTCGAAGAAGGGGTTCTTGGTCCGGGAGAGCAGAGTGGCGACGTCCCCACGCAACGGCGGGACCCAGAGAGGGTCCCGCGCGTGGAGCCGATAGGGGAGGTCGATGAACCGTTTGAGATCTCGCCTGTCGCGGGCCGCCCTGACTGCCGGCGGCTCGCTCAGATGACCCCCAGTTCCCGCCCTATCCGGCCGAACTGCTCGACCGCGAAGTCGATCTGATCGAACGTGTGCGTCGCCATGAGGCTGGTCCGGAGACGGCACTGCGTGGGCGGCACGGCCGGCGGCGCCACCGGATTGGTGAACACGCCCGCGTCGAACAGCTTCCGCCACATGAGGAAGGTCTTCTCCAGCGGCCCGATCAGCACCGGTATGATCGGCGTCTCCGTCGGCCCGATGTCGAAGCCCAGGCTCCGGAAGCCCGCGTGCAGCCGGCGGGTGTTGGCCCAGAGCTGGTCGCGCCGCTCGGGCTCGCGCTGCAGCACCTCGAGCGCGGCCAGCACCCCCGCCGTATTGGCGGGCGGAAGCGACGCGGTGAAGATGAGCGGCCGGCAGTTGTGCTTGAGGTAGTGGATCACGCTCTCGCTCGCCGTCACGAATCCGCCGATCGAGGCCAGCGACTTGGAGAACGTGCCCGCGATGATGTCCACTTCGTCGGTCAGGCCGAAGTGGGCCGCGGTGCCGTCGCCGTTGGGGCCGAGCACGCCGAGGGCGTGGGCGTCGTCGAGCGCCAGGGCGGAGCCGTACTTCCGGCCGATCCGTACCAGGTTCGGCACGTCGGCGATGTTGCCTTCCATCGAGTACACGCCGTCCACCACGATCATCGAGCCGCGGGTGCCGCCGTTCCGCTCCAGCCGGCGCTCGAGGTTCCCGAGGTCGCCGTGATTGAAGCGCTCGGTGTCGCCGTAGGACAGCTTGGCGCCATCCACGATCGAGGCGTGGTCGAGCTTGTCGAGGTAGACGACCTCACCCCGGCCCACGAGGCCTGAAATGAGCCCCAGGTTGGCCGAGTAGCCCGTCGAAAAGACGAGACACGCTTCCTTGCCGAGGAATTCGGCGAGGGAGCTCTCGAGCTGCTCGTGGAGATCGAGCGTGCCGTTCAGGAACCGGCTGCCGGTACACCCCGAGCCGTACCGGTGCAGCGCCCGCGATGCGGCCTCGAGCACCTTGGGGTGGTGCGTCAGCCCCAAATAGTTGTTGGAGCCCAGCATGATCCGCTTCTGGCCCTCGATGACGACCACGGTGTCTTCCGACTCCGAGATCGGCTTGAAGTACGGATACAGCCCGGCGGCCTGGACTTCCCTGGCCTTGGTGAAGTCGCGGCATTTGTCGAAGAGCGCGACTTGCTGGAGTTCTTGCGTATCCACGGTGCCTCGGGACTCTCGGGTCAGGGGTGCACTCATCACGTTACGCCCGAACGGCTTAAAGTAGTGTGGACGGTGTGGTGACACAAGTTGCAGGGTCGTTACAATCCACGCGCAAAAGAAGCCACCGTCTCTCGCAAGGGATGCGCCGCGGCGCCCGGAAGGCTCGGCGCCACCCATTTGACAGGGGACCGCAATCGGTCGACCTTTCGACAAGCTGGTGTCCCGCAGGAGGTAACCGTGTCGTTCGGGCAGGATTTCACTCGCCGGAATTTCGTCCGCGCGTTGGGGCTGGCGGCCGCCGGATTGTCCGCCGCAGGACACCTGTCCGCGTCCGACCGACTCGCGACCCTCGGCCCGCGGCTCGTGACCTTCGACCCCGAGGTCCCCAACGAGGAGATCGCCCGGATCCTGAAGGACCTGTTCGGCGACCGCCCCATCCGGAGCGGGAACAAGGGCAGCATCTCGCTCGACATGCCGGTGGTGGCGGAGGACGGGCGGGTGGTGCCGGTGATCATCGAGAGCAACCTCCCGATGAAGCCGGACAACTACGTGAAGGGCGTCCACCTGATCGTGGACTACAACCCCGATCCCCACCTCGCCGCGTTCCATCTGACTCCCGCGCTCGGCGCCGTTTCCATTCAGACCCGCATCAAGATGAAGCGCACGACCTGGGTCCGGGCGATCCTCGAGACGAGCACGGGCGAGGTCTGGGCCGACTACGCCAGGGTCAACGTGACTCTGAACGGGTGCGGCTGATGAGCGCCGTGGGCGACGCCCGGATCCGGGTGCCCGATCACATCGCCAGGGGCGAGACGATCATCGTGAACTCGATCATCTCGCACCCGATGGACACGGGGTTCTTCCGGACCGCCGAGGGGAAGCCGATTCCGGCCTGGTTCATCAAGCAGGTAACGGTGACCTACGGGGGCGAGGAGATCGCGCGCTTCGAGTGGACGTCGGGGATCAGCCGCGACCCGGTGGTGAGCTTCATGCTCAAGGCCGACAAGGAAGCGCCCCTCACGATGACCTGGACCGACAGCAAGGGGTCGACGTTCACGAAGTCGGTGGATATCGCGTTCGCGGCGGCGTGATCGCTCGGGCCATCGGCGCCGTCGTGCAGAACACAGCCGGTGCCGTCGTAGCTCCGGAGATCGCGGGCGATGCAGTTAGGCCGTGGTAGAGGAGCAACGTCGAAGCGGAGCGAGGCTGGGGCGAGGGTGCCGACTGCGTTCTTTTGTCGGCCGCCCTCGCCACAGCCTCGTGACGCCTGAGCAGCGAACTCGACGTGCTTGCCCTGTTCGCGCTGCTGAGCGCTGACACCGCCACCACGCCGTTCCCCGTCCGCGAGCTGGCGCCCAATGTCTACGCCGTCGTGGGCGACACCGGCCGCGGCTCCGAGGGCCGCCCCAACGCCGGGTTCATCGTCACCACCGAAGGCGTCGTGGTGATCGATGCCCTGGCGAGCCCCCGCGACGGCGAGCGGCTGCTCGAGACCATCCGGAAGACCACGAACCGACCGGTGAAGTGGCTGGTTCTGACCCATCATCATCCCGACCATCACTTCGGCGCCATCGTCTTCAAGCGCGCGGGCGCCAGGGTGATCGCCCACCCGGACCGGCGCACCCTCGCCTCGGAGGGGGGAGAAGATGCCCTCATCGCCGACTGGGTGCGCGTGGTGGGCCTCGATGCCATGCGCGGCTTCGAGTTCGCCGACACGCCCGACCGCCCCGTTACCGGGGCCGACACCCTCCGACTCGGCGGGCGCACGATCGTGATCACCCATCCCGGCGCCGCCCATACCGCGGGCGACCTGATGGTGTGGCTGCCGAAGGAGCGCGTGCTCTTCGCCGGCGACATCCTGGTGGAGGACGGCGTGACCATGATGGTGGACGGCAGCGCCGGCGCGCTGCTGTCGGCGCTCGACGCGATCGACTCGCTCCATCCCCGGGTGGCCGTCCCCGGCCATGGCGCGATCCCGAAGAAACCAGGGGACCTGGTGACCCTCACCCGGCGGTACGTCACCGGCCTCGCGGCCGACATGCGGGCCGCGCTGGGGAAGGGCATCCCGATGAAGCGCGCGATGGCGGCGCTCCCCCCCGCCGACGAAAATCGCCCCGTCTCGCTCGCCTCGCGCAAGCGGCGAAACGCGGTCAGGATCTATTTGGAGGAGGAGAAGCGGTACATGGGACTCGACGAGGACGGAACGAAAGACCCGTCCCTCATCTCCACCGACTCCCTCGCCCGCTGGCAGATGCACGAGCGCCTCGTGCTCCTCGACGTCCGCACCGACGTCTTCGCCTATCTCAAGGGCCACCTGCCCGGCGCCGAGTACCTGAACAGCGAGACCCTCCGCGCCAGCGAGGGCGGCATCCCGACCCGTCTGCTCTCGGCCCAGGAGTACAGCGCCCTCTTCTCCCGGCTCGGTATCGACCCCAACGTGCCGGTCGTGATCTACAGTGCCGGCGAGACGCGGAACATCGACGCCACCTTCACGGCATGGCTCCTGGCCGGGTTCGGGCACCCCCGGATCCATGTGCTCGACGGCGGCTTCTTCAAGTGGCAGCTCGAGGGGCGGCCGGTGGTGCAGCCGTATCCCCGGATCCCGGTGACGAAGTTCACGGGCAATTTCGCGCCCGAGTCGGCGTCGCCCGAAGACGTGCAGCGCGCGCTGAAGACGAAGGACGCGATCCTGGTGGATGCCCGCCCGCCCGACCAGTACGCGGGAGAGGCCGGCGCCCAGATGCGCCGAGGACACATCCCGGGCGCGATCAATCACTACTGGGCCGACGACCTGACCCAGGAAGGGTTCGGGCACGTCTGGAAGGACACGACGGCGCTCCGCTCGGCGTACGCGGCCCAGGGAATCACGCCGGACAAGAGCATCATCGCCTACTGCAACAGCACCACCGAGGCGAGCCACGTGCACTTCACGCTACGATACCTGCTCGGGTATCCGCGGGTGCGGGTGTACGTCGGGTCGTGGACCGAGTGGGCGGAGCGGGCGGACTTGCCGATTGCGACGGGCGCGCGTTGAGCGGTCTTCTGTGGTGATGAGCGAGCGTACCTGGCGATGCGAGTGAGGGCCGGCCTCTCCGCGCGCTGACGGTCGCTCCGCTCGGAGCCGCCAACTGCCGCGTCTCCTCGTCTGCGCGACCTCAACGCGCGCTTCCGAGGCCACCCCTCCCTCGCATCCCCATGTATCGCGACGCTACGAGCAAAACGGGCGGCCATCCCGCGCCGCCGCGCCTTGAGCCTTCAGCCTTCAGCGCAGAGCTATCCCGCTCCGCAGCTGCCCCGGCCGCCAGATCCGCCCGCCCTTCATCACCCACTCCACGTACTCGAGATTGCCGATGTCCGCCAGCGGATTCTTCGACACCAGCACCAGGTCCGCGTAGTGCCCCTGCACGATCGTCCCGACCTGATCGCCGGCCTCGCCGCCGATGGCCCGGGCCGCGTCCCGCGTGGCCGCGAGCAGCGCCGCCGAGGGCGTCATGCCGATCGAGTCCACATACAGCTGCAGCTCGCCGAACAGCGTCGCCCGCTCGGCGGCGGAGCCCGCGGCGACGTGGTCGCTGCCGGCGCTGATCCGCACGCCCCGCTTGATGGCTTCCCGCGTCACTTCCATCCCGAAGCCCGCCGCCGCCCGCACGTACTCCTCCTGCAAACTCGGCACGTGCCGGCGCTTCATCTCGAACCCGGCGACGCTGTGCCGGGTCGCGTCGAGCGTCGGCTCGAACATCGTGCCCCGCCGCGCCATCGTGTCGAGCGTCGCCAGGATCCTGGGATCGTGCGCCGACTCCCGCGTCGCCGCAATGGCGGTGGCCGCCTGCAGGTCGCCGTCGTCCACCAGCGTGTCGCGGTCCTCCGCCGTGAACAGCTCGCCCGCGAGACCCGCGGCGTGCACCACGCCGTCCTGTCCCGCGATCGACTGCTCCCGCACGTTCGCCGGCTGGACCCACGCGTGGCCCCACACCGGCATTCCGGCCCTGTGCGCCGAGGCCACCAGCTGCCGCACCTGCATGCTGTCGAGCTGGGCGTAGAGCTTGAGCCCCATCGCGCCGGCTTCCTGCGCGGCGCGCACCACCGAGTCGGGATCCACGTCCTTGGTGTACATGATCGGCGTCCAGCCCATCCACTGCATCGTCATCGCCGGCGGCTGGTGATACTCGATGCCGCGGGACGTGCGGGTCGCGCGAAATCCGTTGGAGCCGTTGAAGAAGAAGCGACGGCCGGCCACGAGCTGCATCGCGTACACGCGGGGCGAGGCGGGGAGCGCGTGCACCCGCGCCAGCAGCGCCGCGGGGTTGGTCCCCATGTCCCGCACGGTGGTGACCCCTTGCGCCAGGTAGTCGCGCAGGTCGAGCGACATCTGCTCGCTCGCGCTGCCGGCGACCAGGAACAGGAGGTGGACGTGGCTGTCGATGAGACCCGGAATGAGGTACTGGCCCTGCGCCTCGATGATACGCGCGCCCTTGGGGACGCTGCACTCGCCGGCGGAGCCGGCGCATACGATCCGCTCCCCGCGCACGAGCGTCACGGCGTTGGGTACCGGAGCTCGGCCGGTGCCGTCCCACAGGGTGGCGCCGACGATCGCGATGTCCGGGCTGACTGGTACGGGAGGTCGTATCGGTTGCTTGGGCGCGCCACAGGCGGCGGCTGCAAGCAGCAGCACCGCGGTCCCGAGAGGGGCCGCAGACCTCATGCGGAACGCCCCTGCATTACTCATAATGCCCACCTTCCTGCCCTGCTTCCGTGACACACCCTCGTCCCGCGTGGTGAGCCACCGCACCCGTCCTGGGTTTCTTCCGTGGCGCTAAGCCTTTGGTCTCACGCCACCTGCCAGGAGCGCAAACCGGTGCGTCCGGCTCTTCACTGCCCTCTGTAACGCGGGCGACCCGGCTGGGGTTCAGGAGGTGGGACCCAGCGGGCACGGTGCCATAGCGGCAACGGGCGTGCCGTAATAGTCTTACGACCGTGCCTCACCAACCGATTCTCCGGCCTCGCCGCCGCCGGCGCACCGAGGCGATGCGACGTCTCGTCAGGGAACACCACCTCGCCCCCGGCGACCTGATCCAGCCGATCTTCGTCGTGCACGGCAAGGGCGTGGAGCGTGAGATCCCCTCCATGCCCGGGGTCCACCACCGCTCGGTGGACGATCCCCTCGACCGCGAAGCCGACCGGATCCGGACCCTCGGCCTCGCCGGCCTCATCCTCTTCGGCATCCCCGCCGCCAAGGACCCGGTCGGGCGGGAGAACTCCGCGGACGATGGGATCGTGCAGCAGGCGTTGCGCCGACTCCGCCACAACCATCCCGATCTCCTACTCATCACCGACGTCTGCTGCTGCGAGTACACCGACCACGGCCACTGCGGCATCGTCAGGGACGGCGCGGTGGACAACGATGCGACGCTCGACGTCCTCGGCAGGGTGTCCGTGAGCCATGCCGCCGCCGGGGCCGACATGGTGGGGCCGAGCGGGATGATGGACGGCATGGTGGCCGCCATTCGAAGCGCGCTGGACGGGGCGGGCTATCTGGACTGCGCCATCATGAGCTACGCGGTGAAGTATGCGAGTGCCTTCTACGGTCCCTTCCGCGAGGCGGCCGAGAGCGCGCCCGCCTTTGGAGACCGGCGGCAGTATCAGATGGACACGGCCAATGTCCGCGAGGGGATCCTCGAGGCGGCGCTCGACGAGCGCGAGGGCGCCGACATGATCATCGTGAAGCCGGCGCTGGCGTACATGGACGTGATCCGCGCGGTGCGCGAGCGGACCGAGCTCCCGGTGGTCGCTTACAACGTGAGCGGCGAGTACTCGATGGTGAAGGCGGCGGCGCGCTGCGGCTGGATCGACGAGCGGAGGATCGTGCTGGAGGCGCTCACCGGCATGCGCCGCGCCGGCGCCGACGCGATCATCTCCTACCACGCCAAGGACGTCGCCTCGTGGCTGGCCGAGGAGGCGGGACGGTGACCCAGGTGAGCGTCACCCGCTCCATTCCGGCATCGGAGAAGCTCTTCGCCGAGGCGCAGCGCTATCTCCCGGGCGGAGTCAACAGTCCGGTGCGCGCGTTCAAGGGCGTGGGCGGTGTGCCCCGCTTCATAACGAAGGGCGAGGGGGCCTGGCTGTACGACGCGGACGGCCACCGCTACCTCGACCTCGTGCTCTCCTGGGGCCCGCTGATCCTGGGTCACGCCCACCCCGACGTGCTCGAGGCGGTGATCGAGGCGGCGCGGAATGGAACGACCTACGGGGCGCCCACCGAGCTGGAGGTGCGGCTGGCCCGGCGGGTGGTCGAGACCTTTCCTTCTATAGAGATGGTGCGGTTCGTCTCGTCCGGCACCGAGGCCGCGATGAGCGCGGTGCGGCTGGCCCGCGCGGCCACCGGCCGGCGCGCCATCGTCAAGTTCGACGGCTGCTACCACGGCCACGCCGACGCGCTGCTCGCCGCCGCCGGCTCCGGCGTCGCCACGCTCGGCCTTCCCGATTCACCCGGCGTGACGCCGGCTACCGTCGCCGACACGCTCGTCGCCCCGTTCAACGACCTCGACGCGGTCGAGGCCACCTTCGCCGCGCGGGGTGAGGACATCGCGGCGATCCTGGTCGAGCCGGTGCCCGGCAACATGGGCGTCGTTCCGCCCGAGCCCGGCTATCTGGAGGGCCTTCGCACGATCACCGCGCGCCACGGCGCGCTCCTCGTCTTCGACGAGGTCATGACCGGATGGCGGGTGCACCCGGCCGGCGCGCAGGTGCTCTACGACATCACGCCCGATCTCACCATCCTCGGGAAGGTCGTGGGCGGCGGTCTCCCCGCGGCGGCGTATGGTGGCCGGCGAAACCTCATGGAACAGATCGCGCCCTCGGGTCCGGTCTACCAGGCGGGCACGCTTTCGGGGAATCCGCTCGCGATGGCCGCGGGCCTCGCGACGCTCGACGCGCTCGCCCATCACGGCGTGTGGGGCCGAGCCGAGCGATGGGCCGCTGACGCGGTCGAGGTGATCGAGCGCCACGCGGCCGCGGCGGGGGTCGCCGTGACGGTGCAGCGTGTGGGGACGATGTTCACGCCGTTCTTCACCTCCGACCCCGTACGCAGCTACGCTGAGGCGAAGGCATGCGACCGCTCGGCCTACGCGAGCTTCTTTCACGGCATGCTCGACGCCGGCGTGTACTTCGCGCCGTCCCCCTTCGAGGCCGCATTCACCTCGTGCGCCCACGACGAAATGGGGCTCGCGACGCTCGACTCGGGACTCGCGACCGTATGGCCGCGGTAGCCGTCGTCGGTGGGGGACTGGCCGGTCTCACCACCGCATACAGGCTGAAGCAGCGGGGCATCCGGGTCGTCGTCTACGAGGCCGGCGACCGCACCGGCGGCGTCATCCTCACCCGGCGTGAGGACGACTATCTCGCCGACCTTGGCCCCAACTCCCTCGCGACCCCGACTCCCGAAGTCCAATCGCTCCTGGCCCACCTTGGCCTGGAGAGTTCCGTGATTCCGGCTTCCGCTCATGCCCGGAAGCGTTTCGTGGTAAAGAAGAACAAACTGGTAGCGCTGCCGACGTCGCCGTCCGAGATCCTCACCACACGGCTCCTCTCCCAGACTGCCAAGCTCGCGGTGTTCGGCGAGCCGTTGGTGGAGCAGAACGAGTCCCCGATGGAGGAGAGCATCGCGGGGTTCGTGCGGCGGCGGTTCAACCAGGAGGTGGTGGACTACGTCGCCAATCCCTGGGTCGCCGGGATCTACGCGGGCGACCCCGAGCAGCTCTCCGTGCGCCACGCGCTCCCCCGCCTCTACGGGCTCGAGCGCGCGCACGGCTCGGTGCTCAAGGCGCTCGGGGGGAGCCTTTTCGCCAAGAAGAAGCGGAAGAAGGCGGGAGACCCGGAGCCGCCGCCGCCGCTGGTCTCCTTTCGCGAGGGGATGGCGCAGCTGCCCCAGGCGCTCGCGCGCGAGCTGCACGCGGAGATACGTCTGAAGTCTCCGGTCGCGGGTCTGAAGCAGGGGCCGAAGGGATGGACCATCTCCGCGGCGTATCAGGCGTCCGAGCTGTACGACGGCGTGGTGCTCACCGCGCCGGCCCATCGTGCCGATGAGATCGAACTCGACTTCCCCGGCGGCGACCGGCTCAAGACACTCGGCAGCATCACCCATCCTCCGGTCGCGGTGATCGCGCTCGGCTTTCGCCGGGAAGATGTGACCCACCCGCTCGACGGCTTCGGCTTTCTCGTACCCGAGGTGGAGCGGCGGCACGTGCTCGGATGCATCTTCTCCTCGACGCTGTTTCCCGGCCGCGCGCCCGAGGGGCACGTGATGCTGACCACATTCGTGGGCGGCGTCCGCAATCCCGATCTCGCCAACGCCGACGTCCCGACGATTACGGCCCGGGTGCTCGACGACCTCCGCCTCCTCCTCGGCGCCAAGGGCGAGCCGACGTTCCGCGCCGTTCATCTCTGGGGCCAGGCGATCCCGCAGTACGACCTCACCTACAGCCGCTATAAGGAAATCATGGAGGAGGCCGAAAGGCGGAACCCGGGCCTGGCGCTGGCGGGATCGTTCCGCGAGGGGGTGGCGGTGGGCGACGTGATCGCGGGTGGCGAGGCGGCGGCGGAGCGTCTGGCGACTCACCTTGCCGAGGCGCAGGTGACCGGATGACCGGTGCGTCCCCGCGTCCCCGCGGTCCCGCGTCCCTACGCATCGGCACCCGCGGCAGCAAGCTCGCCCTGTGGCAGACGGAGTGGGTGAGAGAAAGGCTGCGAGTCGCGGGTCGCGAGTCTCGGGTAGTCGAGATCAGGACGACGGGCGACGTCGTGCAGAACGTCCCGCTCTCGCGGCTCGCGGGGCGGGCGTTTTTCACCAAGCAGATCGACGACGCGCTGCTTGCGGGTGAGATCGACCTCGCGGTGCACTCGCTCAAGGACCTGCCGACGGTGCTGCCCGAGGGCATCGTGATCGCGGCGGTGTCGGCGCGCGAGGATCCTAGCGGATGCGCTGTCGGGTCGCGAGTCCGCGAGTCACGAGTCACGAGTCGTGACCTGGGACGAGCTGGCCCACCGGGCAATCGTCGCGACGAGCAGCCTCCGCCGCCGCGCACAGCTCCTTCACGTCCGACCCGACATAGAGATCGTCGATCTTCGGGGGAACGTCGACACGCGACTCGCGACCCTCGACCGGCGTTCCG
The DNA here is from genome assembly GCA_963757525.1 of uncultured Gemmatimonadales bacterium. Taxonomy (GTDB): domain Bacteria; phylum Gemmatimonadota; class Gemmatimonadetes; order Gemmatimonadales; family GWC2-71-9; genus CAVVWJ01. The sequence goes on along the minus strand of CAVWRM010000001.1, from coordinate 14,353 downwards.
AATGGGCCGCGGTTATCCTCGCCTCCGCCGGCCTCACGCGCCTCGGCCTCGGCGACCGCATCGGCCAGCGGCTTCCGCCGGAAGTGATGCTGCCCGCGCCGGGGCAGGGCGCGCTCGCGGTCACCGTCCGCGAGGGCGACACGGCGGCGGCCGCGGCGGCGCGCGCGGCGGTGCACGACGCGGAGGCCGCGATGGCGACGCTCGCCGAGCGGGCGTTTCTCCGCGCGCTGGAGGGCGGGTGCCAGGTGCCGGTTGCGGCGCTCGCGGTGCTCTCCGATGGGACGCTCCGGCTGCATGGTCGAGTGGTCGCGCTCGGCGGCGAGCGCTCGGTCGAGGGGATCGAGACGGCGCCGGCGGTGAACGACGAGGCGGCGGAGGCGGCGGGCATCGCGCTCGCCGAGCGGCTGCTGGACGACGGGGCCGACGAGATCCTGGCGGCGGTGCGACGCGAGTCCGCGCCCGCTGTCCCCGAGCCCTGATGCGCGGCACGGTCGTCATCACTTCCTCGGCCGGCACCTTCCCCGGATTGTTGGAGGCGCTCGCGGCGATTCCGGTGGCGGTGGAGGAGTGTCCCCTGATGGCGTTCGCGCCGCCGCTCGACTGGCGGCCGGTGGACCGGGCGCTCGAGCGGCTGCACGAGTTCGACGCGGTGGCGGTGACGTCGCCGAGGGCTGCACGTGCTTTCGCCGAGCGGGTGGCTTTTAAGGTGATGGAAGAGGCGTTCGTGAAGCGCGAGCGGCTCTGGGCCGGCGGCCAGGCGACGGCCGACGCGCTCGGAAGGAACATGGGTGAGATCCGTGTCCCAACCAGCCGCCGCTCGGCGCGGATGGGCGCCGCGGCGGGGCTCGCGGCGACGATGATCGAGGAGGGCGTGAAGGGCCCGGTGCTCTTTCCCTGCGGCGATCTCCGGCGGGACGAGCTGCCCGCGCGGTTGAGAGACGAGGCCATCGAGGTGGAGGACGTGGTGGTGTATCGGTCGGTGCTCGCGAGCGAGGCGGCGGCGCGGGCGGCGGCGGAACGGGCCCAGGTGCTGCTGGTGGCGAGCCCGAGCGTGGCGGATCTCCTGGCGCGGGCGTGTCCGCCCGGCGTGCGGCCGTTGCTGCTGGCGGTGGGGCCGACGACGGCGGCGGCGTGCCGGTCGTCGGGATGGCCGCCGTCGATGGTGAGCGCGAGGCCGGACGCCAAGGGGCTGGCGACGGCGGTGAAGTCTCTGCTACCATCATGATCGCGACCCGCGACCCGCGACCCGCGACCCCGCCCTCACCAGGAGGACTACATGCCCATCTTCGTAGACACCGACAATTCCGACCCCGCCAACAAGCTGTTCAAGGCTTCCAAGGCAGGCGCCTCAGCGGCGAAGGCCGAGGCGAAGATGCAGGCGACGGTAAAGAAGATCCTCGACAAGACGGCGGGCTTCACCACGGTCAAGGTTCCCAACGCGAAGGGCTACACCGTCCGGATGGAGATCTCCAAGCTCGATGTCGGAGGCGGCAATACGAAGTGCAGCCTGTCCGGGTCGATCGTGCGGTATCCCAAGGGCGCCACCATGAAAGGCGGCAAGGGCGAGGAAATGCTCAGCCTGGGCTGGAGCGGAAGCGCCGAGGCCACCGGCACGAACGAGGGCGCGCTGCTTGACTGCGTGGAGGCGATCGCCGAGAGCATGATGACGAAGAACGGCATCCCGACCATGAACAACGACTTTCCGAAGCGGTAACCATCGTCGCCGTGCCCGACCTCCGACCTCCGACCTCCGACTCTCTGTTCCTTCGAGCATGTCGTCGGGAGCCCGTCGAGCGCCCTCCCGTCTGGATGATGCGCCAGGCCGGCCGCTATCTGCCCGAGTATCGCGCGGTGCGCCAGCGGGCCGATTTCCTCACCATGGTGCGGACGCCAGAGCTGGCGGTCGAGGTCACGCTCCAGCCGGTGGACATCCTCGGCGTTGACGCGGCGATCATCTTCAGCGACATCCTGGTGGTGCCGCAGGCGATGGGCATGTCGCTCACGGTGGAGGAGGGGATCGGGCCAAGGTTCGACGCGCCGCTGCGGGCGCCGGGGGACTTCGATCGGCTGGTGGACATCGTGCCCGAGGAGCATTTGGGCTACGTCCTCGAGGCGATCACGCTGGCGCGAAAGGAGCTGGACGGGCGCGAGGAGGGGCGTGGACGGGTGCCGCTCATCGGGTTCGCGGGCGCGCCATGGACTCTGATGAGCTATATGGTGGAAGGCGCCGGCACCAAGGTGTTCAGCCAGGCGAAGGGGTTTCTGGCGCAGGAGCCGCAGCAGGCGCACGCGCTGCTCGACCGACTGGCGCGCGGGGTGGGGAATTTCCTGAAGGCGCAGGTGCGGGCGGGGGCGCAGGCGGTGCAGCTCTTCGATTCGTGGGCGGCGGCGCTGGCGCCGAGCGACTTTCGCGAGTTCGCGCTGCCGTATCTGGCGAAGGCGGTGGCGATCGCGCGCGAGGCGGGGGCCCCGGTCATCGCCTTTGCGCCGGGCGCCGGCTGGGCGCTGGAGGAGATCGCGAGCGTGACGGGAGCGGAGGTCATCGGGGTGGACTGGCAGGTGGAGCCGCATCGGGCGAGGCGCCGGCTGCTCGACCGCGGCGTCGCGATCCAGGGCAATCTCGATCCGGCGTGGCTCTACGCGCCGCCGGACGTCATCCGCCGGCGCACCTTGGCGATGCTCGCGGCGTTCGGCGGCCGCGGCCACGTCGCCAACCTGGGCCATGGCATCCTGCCGAACGTCCCGGTGGAGCATGCGCGGGCCTTCGTGGACGCGGTGAAGGGGTGGAGGGCGCCGTGAGCCCGATGACCCAGCGGGACCGCATGACGGGGGTGATGGAGACGCTGCACGACGAGGCGACGATGCTTTTCGAGGGCCTCGACGGTGGCGGCAGGTTCGTCGAGGACCGGTGGGAGCGGCCTGGTGGCGGCGGCGGGGTCACCCGTGTCATGACCGACGGGGCGACGTTCGAGAAGGCGGGCATCAACCGCTCGGTGGTGACGGGCGAGCTCGCGCCGCACGAGCTGGCGCGGCTCGGCGTGCGGGCGTCATTGCCGGCCCGGTCCGAGTTCTTTGCGGCGGGGATGAGCCTGGTGGTGCATCCTCGGAGTCCCATGATCCCGACCGTGCATCTCAACGTCCGCTACTTCGAGATCGGCGCCTCGGGCGCGGTCATGGACGCCTGGTTCGGCGGGGGGACGGACCTCACGCCGTACTATCCGTTTCCGGACGACGCGCGGCACTTTCACGTGGCGCTCAAGACCGTGTGCGAGCGGCACAACCCCGCGTTCTATCCCCGGTTCAAGATCTGGTGCGACAACTATTTCGTGAACACCCACCGGGGCGACGAGCGACGCGGCGTAGGTGGGATCTTCTTCGACAACCTGAGGCCGGTCGAGAGCGGCCTCGAGTTCGAGCCGCTGCTCGGGTTCGTCACGGATGTTGGGCGGGCGCTGGGCCAGGCATATGCGCCGGTCGTGAACCGCTGCCGGAATCTTCCATATGGAGAGCGGGAACGCCGGTTTCAGCTGGTGCGGCGGGGTCGGTACGTGGAGTTCAACCTGGTGCACGACCGGGGGACGGTGTTCGGGCTCCGGACGAATGCGCGGATCGAGAGCGTGCTGATGAGCCTGCCGCCGCTGGCGGCGTGGGAGTATGCGCCGGTGTATGAGGCTGGTTCATTTGAAGCCGAGCTGATGGGGATGTTGGAGCCGAGGGAGTGGATCAACTGGTGATCCATTATCTAGCCGAACCGCGTCCCCTACCCAGATAAGTAGCAGCTTCTTTGAAGACATAATGGCCTCTGACCGGCAATTCGAATAACCACAAGCTAACCGGAAGCATGTAGGCAGTTCGAGCGCGACTCCTTAGCGCTACGGCATGTTGACGCGGGCGGGCATCCACGCGGTATTTCGAGTACAGCTTCTGCTTACACCTTGGCGAAATGCGATTTATGGTTCGTCCGTTGGCCTGCAATCAGACGGGGTCTCTTTGACTGAGGTGCTCGTCCCCACGGCTCCCTCAGGCACCTGACCCCGGTGGAGTTTACCCAGAAACGTCAGGAGCAATGGACCGCGGAAGTCGCTTTACTCTAGCTGGGAAGTGCCTACAAACGGGACCAACGTCAGGGCATCCGAAAGTCCACTCTTAACTGTGTCTGTGCGATAGGGGGGCTTACCCCACCAATGCTGAGGCCTCTTGCGCAGCGGGCCGTGGACCCAGTCGTCAACGTCTTGCGCTGGTCCCGGGACCGTTGAGCTGCGAGCTGGCCGGCTTACCTTTGTCCATTGCCAGAGACTGCGGCTCGCTGCCGTTCCACACCGTAACTGGTGCCTATGTCTCAACCCGCCCGACCTCGGACCACGAGCCTAACCGTCGCCAACAAGCCGGGTTGTGCGCCACTGAAGGCGGCCTACGAGCAGGCCGTTGCGCTGAAGCCAAAGTCCTGGCCGGACATCCAGAGCCTATTCCTCAAGGCAATGGAAGGCTTCGACCAGAATGTCGTTTCGGGCATTGCGGACATGGGCGACCTGCAGAATGGCAAAGGAGATTTTTTCAATGATCTCCTGGCGCTGATCCTGGAGAACTGCGCCGGCATCCAACTCTATAGTCGCGGCAGGGTCCCGGGCCTGATTATTCCCCGGCATAACCTCGACGTAACGTTTCCTCGTAACGGACCGATCGAATTCATCCTCGAGGCCAAGGCCCTGGGCACGCCAAAGCACCCTGGGAGCCCACGAGAAAGGGCAATCGGAAGAGGCGGTTCGGCCGACGTTGACAAGCGCATAAAGGAGATCGGTTTCAAGACGATCGATCTCAAGGCTGAATACGCGAGAATCCTCGCTGGAAAGGGAGTCAGCCCCACCAGTATCAGTGGAGACCTCACAGCCTGGCTTCGGTCGGTGAAGCCAAGATCGTATGTGTTCCTCGCCGCCAGAATCATCAACGATGCCGATCACGCTCGGCTCATTCGATTGGCCGGGCAAGCGGCCCTTGTGAGCGATGCCGTTGGCGTCTTCTGTTTCAGACCTCTCGGCGAGAATGACCCTACCACCTACCAGCCTCTTCCGGTACCGGCTCCAATCGAGTTGAGCCGGGTACTGTTTCGCGCCTGCCAGGACTTGACCTCCATCAAGGAGCTTCGACCGGGCGAGATATGAGTCGCCCGCTATTGCTGCGCCTTTTTTCGATGACACACTCCGCTGCTTCTTTGCTATCTTTGAGTCTCACGTCTTGACTCGGAGTCGCCTCTTGAAGGGCTTTGTTCCCACACCTGAATCGCTCGTCGACCACATGGTCGCGAAGCTGTTCGACGGGCGGGTGCCATGTGAAGGCTCCAGGCTTCTCGATCCTGGATGTGGAACGGGGGCCTTCATTGAGGGAGTACTACGCTGGGCTCGGTTAACCGGTACTCGGCCGCCGGCCATTGTGGGTGTCGAGTCGAATCCCGCGCTCCTCGTCGAGGCGGCAAGTCGGCTCGGCTCCGCCGCGGGAGTTACGCTGGTCCAGGCCGACTTTCTTCAAGGGATGGATGCCGGGTACGACTATATCATCGGCAACCCGCCGTACGTTTCGATCATTGGGTTGTCAACGGCTGAACGGGATGCATACCGAAGCTCATTCCTCACGGCCACGGGTCGTTTTGATCTCTATGGCCTCTTCTTCGAACAGTCGCTTCGCCTGCTCAAGTCCAATGGTCGCCTCGTCTTCGTCACACCCGAGAAGTTCGCCTACGTACAGTCTGCCAGACGCTTGCGGCAACTGATCGCCCAAAACGGGGTACGCGAGATTGAATTCCTTGGTGAAGACACCTTCGCCCATCTGGTCACCTATCCGGCAATCACTACAATCGAGCGCGCTCAGCCGTTCCTACACACTCGTGTACTTCTCCGGGATGGGGTGTCTGTGGACGCCCGTCTGCCTGCCGACGGAAGTTCCTGGTTGCCCCTCTTCAGCGAAGCACGATCCACCGAATCGCCGCATGTGCTCTCTGACGCGTTCAAAAGGATCAGCTGCGGCGTCGCGACGGGAGCGGACCAGGTCTACGTGATCAGGAATGTGGACCTTCCCGACGTGCTAAGGCCCTTCGCCTATCCCACGATTGCCGGCAGGGACCTAGGGCGGGACATGGCCCTCAGTACGTCGCATTCGATGTTGACACCCTATTCCCGTGACGGCGCTCTTCTCGGAGAAGACGAGCTGGGCGCCCTCGGCGCCTACCTCCGGGCTCCGGAGAACTACACCCGTCTCGCGGGACGCACTTGCGCGGCCAGAAAACGGTGGTACGCCTTCCACGAGAATCCCCCTCTGCCCGATATTCTTCAACCGAAGATCCTCTGCAAGGACATCGCGGCAGCGCCCCGCTTCATAGCTGACCCCCGGGGTCAGATCGTACCCCGTCATTCCGTCTACTATTTGACGCCGAGTGAGCCGGAAAGACTGGAGGAGCTCTGTGACTTCCTCAACTCGCAAGAGGTCGCCCAGTTTCTCCGGATTCACTGCCAACGCGCCGCCAACGGTTTCATCCGGCTGCAGAGTCATGTGCTGAAGAAGATTCCGCTGCCAGCCAGCTTGGTAACCTCTCAATTGGCCTGCGCCTAGGTTCCCAAGAAACAAAAGAAATGCGCTGGTTCGGGGTTGAGATACGGGCCATCTGGCTACGCCAGCGGCAGGCGCGGGCGTAGCCCCGGGAGTCCGGGTTATGGTCGTCCTCCGCAGAAGTGGCTCAAGGTGGTGGCGCAGCTGGTTAAGCGCAACGACGTTCCGTGTGAAGCTCAGGTCGCTTTTCTGCCGGAGATCGACCCATCTGGCGACTGCGTACGTCTCGAGCGAGCGGCGCGCCATATCAGCGGGTTGTCCCCCCCGCAGTACAGGTGCATACAGGCGAGCTGCATGGTAAAGAGCCTGGGCCATCGCTCGGGTGAACCGCGTCTTCAAGGACAAGCCCGGCGGCCTCGTGGTGGACTACCTGGGCCTCGCCGACGAGCTGAAGAAGGCGCTCGCGACCTACACCGAGGCAGGAGGCACCAGAAGCTGCTCAAGGGGGAGATCCGCACGCGCTCCCGGCACAACGTCGTCCAGGCACGGTCCTTCGCGGATCTACTCGAGCAGGCGCTGCGCAAGTACCAGAACCGGGCGATCGAGACCGCTCAGGTCATAGAAGAGCTCATTCAGCTCGCCAAAGACATGCGTGCGGCGGAAGCAAGGGGAGAAAGCTTGGGACTCTCGGACGACGAGCTGGCGTTTTACGACGCGCTGGAGACCAACGACAGCGCGGTAAAGGTGCTAGGCGACGAGACGCTGCGCACGATCGCCCGTGAGCTGGTCGCCACGGTCCGCAAGAACGTCACGATCGACTGGACGATCCGCGACAACGTGCGTGCCCAATTGCGGGTGCTGGTAAAGCGGATCCTGCGGAAGTATGGGTATCCACCGGACAAGCAGGAGAAGGCAACCGAGACCGTGCTGGAGCAGGCGGAAGTCTTGTCTGAGATGTGGAGCGCCGCCTGAATCCCCGGCTGCTCACGTTGCCCCCGCACACGACCCCCTCTTCGCGTGTTTCCAATACCGCCCCTTCCCGGGCGAGCCGTAGCCTGAATTAGTAGCCCTCCCTGATTTACGCATCGGCCAAAACCTGAAGTAGCCCAACCCCTCGAGACCGTCGGGACGGTGAACCGCGACGGCGCGCTCGTCGCTCCCCATCCTGACGCATGGCACTGACCCGCGACGCTGGTGAATCCCCCACCCCTTCCGCATATTCCGGCTATTCCCTCATCGAGGCCCGAATGGACGAGGTGCGCCCCCGGCTGGAGCAGGCGCTGGCCGGGACGTACGTGTTTCAGCGAGAGCTGGGCGGCGGCGGCATGTCCCGCACCTACCTCGCCGTGGAGCAGGCGCTCAACCGCCGCGTGGTGGTCAAGGTGCTCGCGCCCGAGCTGCTCGCCGGCATCTCGCTCGATCGCTTCCACCGCGAGGTGCTGCTGGCCGCCCAGCTCCAGCACCCCCACGTCGTCCCGGTGCTCACCGCCGGCGAAGCCGGCGGCCTGCCCTGGTTCAGCATGCCGTACGTGGACGGCGACAGCCTCCGCCGCCGGCTGGAGCAGGGCCCCGTCCCCACCGGAGAGGTGATCAGCATCCTCCGCGACGTGGCCCGGGCGCTGGCCTACGCCCACGGCCAGGGGATCGTGCACCGCGACATCAAGCCCGACAACGTCCTCCTCTCCTCCGGCAGCGCCACCGTCACCGACTTCGGCATCGCCAAGGCGATCACGGCCGCCCGCACCGACGGCGGCAAGCGCGCCGCCACGCTGACCATGGCCGGCACCTCGATCGGCACGCCCCTCTACATGGCCCCGGAACAGGCGGCGGCCGATCCCGACGCCGACCACCGGGTGGACATCTACTCCTTCGGCGTCATGGCCTGGGAGCTGGTCGCCGGCCGGCCGCCCTTCCAGGGATCCACGCCCGCCCGCCTCCTCGCGGCGCACATGTCCGACACGCCGAAGGACGTTCGCACCATCCGCCCGGAGATCCCCGCCGCGCTCGCCGAGCTGATCGCGGCGTGCCTCGCGAAGGACCCCGAGGAACGGCCGGCCCAGGCCCGCGATCTGGTGCGGGTGCTCGAGTCGGTCACGTCGAGCGGCGACGCGGTGGCGGTGCCGGCCGTGCTGCGGGGCGGGCGCTTCCCGGTCGGCAAGGCGCTCGCGCTCTGGGCCGGGGCCACCGCCGCCGTGGGCGTAACCGCCTGGGCGGCCACCCAGGTCATCGGTCTCCCCAACTGGGTGCTGCCCGGCTCGCTCGGCGTCATGCTCGCGGGCCTTCCGGTCATCGCCTTCACCGCGTTCGTGCAGCGCACCGCCTACCGGGCCTTCGCCACCACCCCGCAACGCACGCCCGGCGGCGGCACGCCCGTGGCAGGCACCCTCGCCACCATCGCGCTCAAGGCGAGTCCTCACGTATCGTGGCGCCGGACCTGGATCGGGGGTGGAGCGGCGGTCGTCGCCTTTGCCGTGCTCGTGGTCGGGTTCATGGTATCGCGCGCGTTCGGCATCGGACCGGCGGCGTCGCTCCGCGGCAAGGGCGCCTTCGGCGCGCAGGAGACCGTCGTCGTGGCCGACTTCCGCTCGCCCGCCGGCGATTCCGCGCTCGGTCCTACCGTAGCCGAAGCGCTGCGCACCGACCTGGCCCAATCGAAGAGTCTCAAGATCCTCACCCGCGCCTCGGTCCGGGAAATCCTCGGCCTGATGCAGCGGCCGGCCGAGAGCGTGGTGCCGTTCGACCTGGCGCGCGAGATCGCCACCCGGGAGGGCGCCAAGGCGGTGCTCGACGGTGAGGTCGTGCGGTTGGGCCAGAGCTACGTCATCTCCGCCCGGCTGGTGGCCGCGCTCGACGGGCAGGAGCTGGCCACGTTCCGCGAGACCGCGGACAACGAGGACCGCCTCATCGGCGCGCTCGGCAACCTGTCCCGCTCGGTACGCGAGAAGGCGGGCGAGTCGCTCCGTGCCATCCGCGCCAGCTCCGAGCTGGAGCGGGTGACGACGCCCTCGCTCCCCGCGCTCCGGAAATACGTCGAGGGCTCGACGCTGGCCGACGAAGCGGGCGAGGCGGACCGCGGGCTCGCGCTGCTGCAGGAGGCGGTCACCCTCGATACCGCGTTCGCCATGGCCTGGCGCAAGATCGCGGTCGTGCTGGACAACGAGAACCGCGACCGGAGCCGCGCGCTCGCCGCCGCCGCCACGGCGTACCGCCATCGCGACCGCCTCAGCGAGGAGGAGCGGCTCCTCACCGTGGGCTACTACTTCACCCGCGGCCCCAAGCCTGATCGCGACCGCGCGCTTGCCGCCTACGACGAGGCGGCCCGGCTGGACTCGTCCAGCACCAGCGCGCTCAACAACGCCGCGGTGCTGCACGGCGAGAAGCGCGATGACGAGCGCGCCGAGCAGCTGTATCGGAAGGTGGTGGCGCTCCCCCACACCTTCGGCGGCGCCTTCACCAACCTGATCACCACCCAGATCAGAAACGGGCGGCCGCCCGCCGCCCTGGACTCGACCGTGGCGGCCTTCCGGAGCCGCTTTCCCGACAGCCGGGATCTCTGGGAGGCCGAGTGGTATGCGGCGTGGGGGAAGGGCCAGGTCGATCGCGCCGACAGCATCGGCGGGGCGGTGTTCGCCCAGTCGCGCACGGTGCGGCAGGCGACCCGCGCCGCGCGCGGTACGGGAGCGATCGCCTACCTGCGAGGGCGTCCCGCGGAGGGCCTGCGCTGGATCACGTCCGCCGGGGAGGCCGAGCTCCGCGCCGCGCCCACGGCGGGGATTCGGCTCTCCCTGGTCCTCGACACAGCCTTCAACGCATGGTTCGTGGGTGACGCGGCGGCCGGCCGCGCCGCCATGCAGCGCGGGCTCGCCCGCTACGTTGACTCGATCCCGGCCGAGGAGCGGCCCTGGGACGACGTGAGCTGGCTCGCGTCGTCGTTGGCGGACGCGCCGCTGGCCCGCAGGGCGCTCGAGGGGTTCGATCGGGATCTGGCGGCGACCTCCAAGGAGCCCGCCGGTCGCCGGGCGTACTTCACGGCCCAGGTCGCCTTCGCGGAACACCGCTGGGACGATGCCCTGCGGATGCTGCGCGAGGCGGACGCGCGCTATGCGATTGACGCGCGGCACGCGATGTCCCTGCTCGGCCAGGCCCACGATCGGGCGGGCCGCGCCGACTCGGCCATCGTGTATTACACCCGATTTCTCGAGGCGCCGGATCCCCTGCCTTACGAAGACGCCCGGGCGCGTGGGCAGACCCTCCGCCGGCTGGGCGAGCTGTACGAGCAGGCTGGCCAGGCACGGGAGGCGCTGGCGTCCTACGAGCGGTTCGTGGAATTGTGGGCCCGCGCCGAGCCGCCGCTGCAGCCGCAGGTGGCGGAGGTGCGGAAGCGGATCGAACGGCTGCGGGGCAGGGTGGGGTAAAGCGCCGCCACTCGATGAACCGCGGAGGCCATATGCGTGTGACGTTCCTGTATGCCATTGCCCTCGCATCATACGCGTGCGGTGGCGAAAGCTTCGATCCGTCCACAGTCAACCTGAGAGCCACATTCTGACATGGAGGTTTACGAAAAGACAAGTTGGCACTCCCTATGAATACTGGCTTGGATAGGTCTCCGGGAATTGCTGGTGGCCCGACAGGCTTCGATGGCGCCAAATGGATCAAAGGCCGCACGCGCCATATCCTGGTCGATGTGTTAGGGCTCCTGTTGACGGTCATCGTGACCAGTGCCGATGTGCAAGATCGCGATGGGGCTCGCACGCTCCTGGGCGTTGTAGGCCATCGCTTTACGCCGGACTCCGTTTGATTTGGGCCGATAGCGCGTACACGGGCTCTCTGGCGACGTGGCTGTTGAGGCTTCGGCCCTACCCGTCGGCTCCGGTTAGAGATCATCAAGCGCTGCGATCAAGCCAAAGGCTTCGTGCTTCTACCCAAAAGATGGGTCGTCGAACGGACCTTCGGCTGGTTTGGGAAATACCGCAGGTTGAGCAAAGACTACGAATATCTCACGGTAAGTAGTGAAGCTATGATTTACGTCGCCATGATCCATCTCATGGTCCGTCGAATCGAGGCCAAAACACTTTTTTTGACACGTTCTAAGCTCGACTTTGTCCATTTATCGTGATTTGCGTCAAAATTGATCGGTGATGAAACCCCCTGTTCTCTTCATGCCGAAAGGATGCCCATGCTTTCCTTGCCGATCACCTTCACCAGTGTTATTGGTGTTTTTGCCCCCGTTTTTTCCCGACCGGTGTGGCAACACGTCAAAGTCCTTCTGACCGGTGCTGTCCTTGCTCCGGGTAAGCGGACGGTGACGGCCATTCTCCAGATTATGGGACGCAGCGCCGCGTCGGACTTTCAGACGTATCATCGTGTGCTGAATCGTGCCGTCTGGTCACCTCTCACTGCCAGTCGGCTGTTACTCCGGCTTTTGGTGGCGGTGTGCATCTTTCGGGGTGTCGTCGTCTTGGGCCTGGATGATACCATCGAACGCCGACGCGGTGAGCAGATCACTGCCAAAGGCATCTACCGCGACCCCGTGCGCTCCTCACACGCGCATATGGTCAAAGCCAGTGGCCTGCGCTGGCTCGCGTGTATGCTGCTGACGCCTCTCGCCTGGGCCGAGCGCGTCTGGGCGTTGCCCTTTCTGACGGTCCTCTGTCCTTCCGAGCGCTTCTACGAGCAACGGGGCCGCCGCCATCAGAGCTTGACAGAGCGTGCCGGGCAGATGATCCGCCTCGTAGGACGCTGGTTGCCAGGACGGGCCATCGTCTGGGTAGCCGATAGCAGTTTTGCAGCGCTGGAGCTGCTGGACAAAGTCAAGACGGTGCCCCGTGCCAGTGTCATCACCCGTCTGCGTCTCGATGCGGCTCTCTATGATCCGCTACCCCCACGTCCGCCAGGGACCCGAGGCCGGCCCCGGCTCAAAGGCCGACGCCGGCCGACGCTGGAGGCAGTATTGGCGGATGAGAAGACCCTCTGGACCTCCGTGATCGTAGACCAGTGGTATGGTCAAGGGCCCCGGGAGGTCGAGGTCACCACCGACACCGCCGTGTGGTATCACGCGGGCAAACCTCCAGTTGCCATCCGCTGGGTGCTGATCCGAGACCCCAAGGAGGAGTTTGATCCACAGGCCTTGCTGTCGACGCATCTCGAGCATACTCCCGAACAGATACTGCCTTGGTTTGTGCGTCGCTGGACCATGGAAGTGACGTTTGAAGAAGCACGAGCGCATCTGGGGCTGGAAACGCAGCGCCAGTGGAATGCGCGCGCCATTGCCCGCACGACCCCGGCCCTGTTGAGCCTGTATGCGATCGTCACACTGACCGCCCATCTGCTGATCGACAAGGGAGCGACCTGCGTGCGTAACACGGCGTGGTATCGCAAAACACGCCCCACCTTTTCGGATGCGCTGGCTTTGGTGCGGCGGCACGTGTGGGATCATCTCCATTTTTCCATGTCCCATCAGGAGACTGACATGATAAAAATCCCACGCGCATTGTTCGAACGCTTCTCTGAAGCACTCTGCTATGCGACGTAATTGGATAAAGTCAAGCTAAGAGTTGCGGCTGGGCGTTGAGGCAAGGTTGGCCACGCCCGCCCTGGCCGAGCGTGTGGGCTGCTGGGCCACGGATCACACGCAACAGCACGTATTGAAGATGCTGGACAACGATCACGATGTCTCCTGGTCCTGCACCTCCCTACGCAAGGTGCTTGGGAGCCTGCGCACGGGTATGGCGCCGCATCGCCACGTCTGCCAGGTGGAGCACGTGATCGGCTGAGATTGAACAGGCTCGCGCGTCGAAGGGACGCTTTCGTCCCACCCTGTCGGTGGGGCGTGATGGCGTCTTTGTGCCACTGCGCCATGGTGTGTGGCAAGAGAGGGACCACAGCCACAGGTCTCGGTATTCAACCGCACTTTGCGGCCCGCGCGTGGGGACGGCGTATTTAGGACACATGCCGGAGTCCGGATAGGGGACACTCACGGATGGGTGGAATCGCTCTATTCCCACTTCGCCAGTTACAGATGCGTTCGCAAGGGAGGTATCACTCGACCCAGCCACGCTCCACATAGACTATACGTCCTACCTGCGACGTTTCTAAGTGCTGCCGATAGGCACCGGCCGCGATGATCGACTGTATGGGGAAGCTCACTTTTACCTGTTATGTCTGTCCCACCGAGATATTGGCCCCACGCCTGCTGAGGGCTTGGACACAGGGGCATGGGATAGAGCGGAGTCTTCCGTACATTGTGAAGCATCTGTTGGCGACTCTGGAGGCATATCAGTGTCCAGAGTAAAGGCTATGCCTATTATTGGGCATTTGGTGTTGTGCCTGCTGGCGTATTTTGTTCTGTTCTATACAAGTAGGGTGATCTTCAAGGGCCATGTCTTCATGGAAGAGATGGTGTTCAGCTTGAAACATTACTGGACCGCCGTGGACTTTGAGCCTCCTGAATTATATGGGTTTCACAGGAGCCTGAGCAGAGAAGCCGCATGCATGCTAACCCAGAGCATCAAACGGAAAAGTCATGTCCCATCTTTTCCACACTCGTCTTGATCTATGCCGGTGACGGCTTGTTGAGCACACGGAGTGTTTTGCAGGCGCTGAGAGAAGAGCACTGGGCGACCTCCAGCCAGAAGTCCTTGACTAGCAAGTCAACCGAATAAGAAAGCAGCGAAAACAGCAACTGAGAAAGTACAATATGCCGGAAAACTACTTACGGACAACTGAAAAAAGTGTGCCCAGAGGTGCCTTGTCTCTCTCTTCGAAATAGCCTCTATTGCCTAATCGCTGCTACCCTCATCGTGAGAGTGGCAACCAT